>NZ_JANQDU010000002.1:325000-1018819 GCF_024723735.1 Frigidibacter sp. ROC022 | reverse complement strand
CCCCCCCCCCCCCCCCCCCCCCCCCCCCCCCCCCCCCCCCCGGTCGGATCGCGCAGCGATCCGAAACCGCCGCGCCCCTAGAACGGACAGGGCGAGGAGAATTTCATCACCGCGCCGCCTTCGGGGTGGCGCAGCTTCAGCCCCTCGGCATGCAGCATCAGCCGGGGAAAGTCGCGGGCCGGGCCGCTGGCATAGAAGGGGTCGCCGAGGATCGGATGCCCCAGTTCGCGCATGTGCAGGCGCAGCTGGTGGCTGCGGCCGGTCTTCGGGAACAGATGCACCCGGGTCTCGCCATCGGCGCGGCGCACCGCCTTCCAGTCGGTGACCGCCCTGCGGCCGGTCTCATGGTCGATCTTCTGCCGGGGCCGGTTCGGCCAGTCGACGATGATCGGCAGATCGACGGTGCCGGCGTCCTCGGCCATCTCGCCCCAGACCCGGGCGACATAGAATTTCGAGAGCTGGCGTTTCTCGAACTGCAGGCCGAGGTGGCGCTGCGCCCGGGCGGTGCGGGCGAAGATCATGATCCCCGAAGTGTCGCGGTCGAGCCGGTGGACCAGCAGCGCCTCGGGGAATTCGGCCTGGGCGCGGGCGAGCAGGCAATCGGCCAGATGCGGCCCCTTGCCCGGCACCGAGAGCAGGCCGGCGGGCTTGTTCAGCAGCAGGAGATGGTCGTCGCTGTGCAGCACCTCGAGCGGGGTCTGCGGCGGGTCGTAGCTATCGGCAGGCAGGCTCATCGGGTCGGGATAGGCGCTTTCGCGCGTCGGTGGAAGGGTGCCGGCGCGCCCCGGCCCCAGGCGGCCGGCGCGGGCGGCGGGGCCGGGCGCCTCCGGCGGGGATATTTGCAAGGTGAAGCCGGTCCGGCGCTCAGACGATCCGGTGCCCGGCGGCCCGCAGCTGCCGCGCCAGTTCGGCGATATGCGCCGGGCCGATCTCGCAGCAGCCGCCGACGATGCCGGCGCCCTGCTCGACCCAGCCGAGCACGCTGCGGGCATAGCCTTCGGGCGAGAGATCGGTGCGGGCGCCGAGGCTCGACACGGTCGGGGAATCCCTGAGGAAATCCTTGGTGATCTCGTGAAAGCCGTTGGCATAGGCGCCGAAGGGCAGGTCCGCCGCGGCGAGCGCCTCCAGCGCCGCCGGCATCGCCTCGGGGGCCGAGCAATTGGCCAGCACCGCCGCGGCGCCGTCGCGGGCCAGGGCGGCGAATTCCGAGACCGGCTCGCCCGAGCGCAGGCGGCGCCCGTCCTCGTCATCCACGGTGGCCGAGAGCCAGACCGGCAGGCCGGTGCTCAGGGCGCCTTCCAGCACCGCGCGGGCATGGGCCAGCGAGGCGACGGTTTCGCAGAGCAGCAGATCGACGCCGGGGGCCAGCAGGCGGGCGACCTCGGCATAGAGCGCGACGGCGCGGTCGTGCGGCGGATGCAGTTCGGGCCGGTAGGAGGCGGCCAGCGGGCCGAGAGAGCCGGCAATCCGGCCACTGCCATGCGCCGCCCTTGCCGCCCGCGCCTCGTCCAGCGCCCGGGCCAGCAGGCTTTCGAAAAGGTCCTCGACGCCATGGCCGACCAGCCGGTCGCGGTGGATCGCATAGGAATTCACCGTCGCCAGCGTCGCCCCGGCGGCGAAGTAATCGGCATGGATCGCCTGCACCATGCCCGGGTGGTCCAGCATCACCCGCGTCGCCCAGAGCGGGGTCGGCTCTTCGCCGGAGCGGTGGACGAGCTCCTGCCCCATGCCGCCGTCCAGAAGAATCACATCTGCCATAGCGCAACTCCAATGCCGAGGGGCCGCAGCCCGTTTCGGACGCCATCTACTCCCAGACCAGCCGCGCCGCCAGCAGGGCGAAGACCCCGGCGGCGAGGCGGTTCATCATCCGTCCGGCGCGGCGGATCGGGGCGCCGAGGGCCGAGGCGGCCAGCGCCCAGCCGATGTTCACCGGCACCGAGCCGAGCGCGAAGACCAGGCCGAAGAGCGCGATCTGGACCCAGAGCGGGCCGAGCGCCGGATCGGCGAACTGCGGCAGGAAGGCCAGCACGAAGACCGAGACCTTGGGGTTCAGGGCGCAGTTCGCCGCGCCGCGCCGGAACGCCCGCCAGGCCCGGCGGTTGCCGCCGGTGGTCCGACCCGGCGGCGGTGCGCGCCACAACCCCCAGGCCAGCCACAGCAGATAGGCCGCGCCGCCCCAGCGCAGGATCAGCCAGGCCGCCTGCGAGCTCTGGATCAGCGCCGCCACGCCCAGCACCGCCAGCGCCACATGCAGCAGGCTGCCGGCCGAGATGCCCAGCGCCGCCGCCACCCCGGCGCGCGGCCCGCCGGCGGCCGCCGAGGCCGAGATGAACATCACGTCCGACCCGGGCGTCAGGTTCAGCGCGATCGAGGCGGCGAGAAAGGTGAACCAGGTGGCGGCCGGGATCGCCGGCAGGAGCTCAAGCATCACCCGGCCCCTCGTGTTGCGGCAGCGCGTCGGAAATCCGGTAGTAGTCGCCCCTGGCCCCGGTCCAGATATGCGCCGCCAGCCGCAGCCCGGTCGGGCCTTCCACCGCGCCGGCCTCGACGCAGAAGCCGCCGTCCGCGGCACGGAACCAGAGGCTGGACCCGCAGCGCCGGCAGAAGCCCCGCGTCGCTCCGCCCGGGGTGGCATATTCGGCCAGGGTCTCGCGGCTGTCCCAGATCAGCGCCGCTTCCGGCAGGTCGAAGGAGGCGGAATAATGGCCCGAGGTCTTGCGGCACTGCCGGCAATGGCAGGCGGTCACCGGGCCATCGGGCTGCGGCAGGCGGAACCGGACGCCGCCGCAGAGGCAGGAGGCGCCCAGCATCGGCCCGGCGGCCGGAGCGCTCATGTCACACGCCCCTGCCAGGCCGAGCCGCCGAGCAGCAGCCCGTAGACGATGAAGCACAGCGCCATGGCGCCGCGGAACCAGCGGTTCAGCACCGCCCCCAGGGCGATCCGGCCCAGACCGGCGCCGAGCGCGGTATAGCTGACATAGCTGGTGGCGGTGATGGTCAGGGCGGTCGGCACGATGGCCCACATCTGCCGGCCGATCGGCACGTCGGGCTGGACGAACTGGGTGAAGGCGGCGAGGTAGCCGGCCAGGCTCTTGGCGTTCACCGTGGCGATCAGCAGCGCCCGCAGATAGATCGAGCGGCCCGAGCGCGGCACATCGCGGATCGGCCGGCGCACCGCCCAGAGCCCGCGCAGGCCGAGCCAGACCAGCACGCCGGCGCCCAGCATCTTGGCCCAGAAGAAGACCTGCGGCGAGGTGGCGATCAGCGCCGCGACGCCGAGCGCCGAGAGGCAGAGGAACAGGCTGGCCTGGGTCAGGATCGCCGCCACGCCCCAGAGCGACCGGCGCAGCCCGTAGGCCATGCCGTTCTGCATGCAATTGACCGCATTCGGTCCCGGCGTGGTGACGAAAACCACCCAGAACAGCGCGAAAACGCTCCAGCCATGCAGATCCATCGGTGTCCTTCGGGCGCGGGTCTGCGCCGGTCGCGGCCAGATTAGCGCGGCGGCGGAAGCGGGGTCCAGAGCCGGACAGGGCGGCAGGCGGGGCGGCACCGACATTTGTTCGGCGGAGGCGATGGCCCGACGGTCGGCGCGATGCCGCGTGGCATCCGGCACCCGACCACGGCCCTGTCGGTGCCTATGCGCGCGCGCCATTCCATCGCGGTCGCGCCGGGCGCGGCGGCGCGCCTCACCTCCGCGCGAACACCGCCGTCAGGATCTCCGTCAGCGCCCTTGCATCCTCGGCGTCGAAGGCGTCGGGCCGGTTGCTGTCGATGTCGAGCACCGCGAGCACCCGGCCCGCGGCATCCTTCACCGGCAGCACGATCTCGGACCGTGTCGAGCTGGCGCAGGCGATATGGCCGGGGAAGGCATCGACATCGGCGACCAGCTGCACCTCGCCGCTGCGCGCCGCGGCGCCGCAGACCCCGCGCGAGAAGGGGATCACCAGGCAGCCGTGCCCGCCCTGATAGGGGCCGATCTTGAGCAGGTCGGGCGCCACCACCCGGTAGAAGCCGGTCCAGTCGAAACGGTCGTCGGCATGGTGCAGCTCGCAGGCCAGGGTCGCCATCAGCGCGATCGTGTCCTCTTCGCCCTCGGTCAGGCTGGCGATGGTCTTCGAGAGGCTGGGGTAATCGGCCCGCATCGGCATGGTCTCCGGCCCCGGCGCGGGGTGACGGGATGTTAGGGATTGGGCGCTAGGCTGCAAGCCAAACCGGATGGAGTGTGGCGATGACCCTGGTGGCAGACCCTTTCGACGGCGGCCTTGCGGTGCGGTTCGAGGGCGCGCGGATCGACGCGGCGGGGGCGATCGACTTCAAGGACGGGATGAAGGCGCTGACCGGGTCCGAGAGCGGCCGGGTGGTGCTGGACCTCGGCCAGGTCGGTTTCATCGATTCGAGTGGTCTTGGCGCCATCGTGGCGGTGATGAAGCAGCTCGGCCCCGGGCGCCGGCTGGAACTGGCCGGGCTGACCCCCGCGGTGGCCAAGGTGTTTCGGCTGACCCGGATGGACGATGTCTTCCGCATCCATGATTCGGTCGCGGCGGCCTGCAGCGATGCCGCGCAGATGCCATGACGGCCGGGCGGCGGAACCGGGCGGAATGATCCAGCTGCCGGTCGAACCTGCGGAGCCGGACATGGTGGTCCGGCTTTCCTTCGGCGCCGATCCGCGGGCGGTGCGCCGGGCCCTGCGCCGGGTCCATGCGGTGCTGAGCGGTGCGCGGGTGCTGGAGGATGACCGCGCGATGGCCGAGCTGGTGCTGGCCGAGGTCCTGAACAATGTCGTCGAACATGCCTATGCCGGCCATGCGACGGGGATGATCGAGCTGGCGCTGTCGCTGGACGCCGAGGCGCTGACCTGCCAGGTGACCGACCATGGCCGGCCACTGCCGGAAGGCGAGCTGCCGGGGCCGTGCTCCGGCGGCCATGATCCGCAGGACCTGCCCGAGGGCGGTTTTGGCTGGCCGCTGATCCACCGGCTGACCCGCGATCTCGGCTATTGCCGGACGCCGGGCTGCAATCGGCTTCGGTTCCGGCTGACGGCCCGGCGGCGGGCCTGACTTCGGCTTGCCTCGCCCCCGATCCGGCCTAGGATGGGGCCGCACGATCAGGGGGATGACAGATGCGCGATTTCCAGCTTCCCGGCCGCTCGCCCGTGGTGGCCGCCAACGGCATGGTCGCGACCTCGCATGGCATCGCCGCCGAGGCCGCGCTGCAAATCCTGAAGGACGGCGGCAATGCCGTCGATGCCGCCATCGCCGGGGCGGTCCTGTTGGGGATTTGCGAGCCGGCCTCGACCGGTATCGGCGGCGACTGCTTCGTGCTGCTGAAGCCGCCGGGGGAAGAGCGGATCCTGGCGCTGAACGGCTCGGGCCGCGCCCCGGCCGGGCTGGATGCGGCGGCGCTGCGGGCCGAGGGGCTGACGACGGTGCCGCTGAACCGCCCCGAGGCGGTCACGGTTCCCGGGGCCATCGACGCCTTCTGCCGGCTGTCGGCGGACTGGGGCCGCAAGGGGCTGGCCGACTCGCTGGCGCCGGCGATCCACTATGCCGAGGAAGGCGTGCCGGTCGGCGCCCGGACCGGCTGGGACTGGGCCGGCCATCAGGCCACGCTGAGCGGGGCGGCGCGCGACTTCTATCTTCTGGACGGCCGGGTGCCGGTGATGGGCCAGACCTTCCGGGCGCCGATGCAGGCGGAAATCCTGCGCCGCGTCGCCCGCGACGGCCGCGCCGCCTTTTATGAGGGCGAGGTGGCCGAGGACATGGTCAGCTCGCTCCGCGCCTTGGGCGGCAGCCATACGCTGGAGGATTTCGCCGCCACCGCCTGCGACTGGGTCGATCCGATCGCGGGCCGCTACAAGGATGTCGAACTGGTCGAGCATCCGCCGAACGGCCAGGGCGCAACGGCGATCCTGATGCTGAAGATCCTGTCGCATTTCGACCTGGAAACACTCGATCCCTTCGGCGCCGAGCGGGCGCATCTGGAAGCCGAGGCGACCAAGCTGGCCTATGACGCGCGCAACCGCTTCATTGCCGATCCGGACCGGACGACGCGGCTGGAGCACATGATATCGGATCGCACGGCGGCGCGGCTGGCGGCGCTGATCGAGCCGGACCGGGCCATGGCTGCGCCGGAACCGCTGGCCGAGGCGGTGCATCGCGACACGGTCTATCTGACCGTGGTCGATCGCGACCGGATGGCGGTATCGCTGATATATTCGATCTATCACGCCTTCGGCTCGGGCCTGGCCAGCAGCAAGTTCGGCGTGCTGTTCCAGAACCGCGGCGCCGGCTTTACCCTGGCCGAGGGGCATCCGAACGAGGCGGCGGGCGGCAAGCGGCCGATGCACACGATCATTCCCGGGATGCTGAAGGAAGCCGGCCGGGTGGTGATGCCTTTCGGGGTCATGGGCGGTGCCTATCAGCCCTGCGGCCATGCCCGCGTGGTCAGCAACATCATCGACTATGGGCTGGACCCGCAGGAGGCGCTGGACGGCCCGCGCTGTTTTGCCGACGCCGGCACGCTTTCGGTCGAGCGCGGCTATGCCCCCGGGGTGCTCAAGACGCTGGCCGGGATGGGACACAGGATCGCCGAGGCGCCTTCGCCCATCGGTGGCGGTCAGGCGATCCGCATCGACCATGGCAACGGCGTGTTGGTCGGCGGCTCGGACCCGCGCAAGGATGGCTGCGCCATCGGATATTGACGACACCAGACATCGGAGAGCCCATGCCCATCACCCCCGTTCTCGACATGGTTGCCGCCGCCAAGGCGCGGATCGAGACCCTGTCGCTGGAAGAGGCCCGCCGCGGCGCCGAGGCCGGCGCCTATCTGCTGGTCGATATCCGCGACCCGCGCGAACTGGAACGCGACGGCCGGATTCCCGGCGCCTTCCGCGCCCCGCGCGGAATGCTGGAGTTCTGGGTCGATCCGGCCAGCCCCTATCACAAGCCGGCGCTGGCCGATGGCCGCAAGCTGGTGCTGTTCTGCGCCGGGGCGTTGCGTTCGGCCCTGTCGGCGGCGGCGCTGATGGACATGGGGGTGGAGAAGGTGGCCGAGATGGAAGGCGGCTTCGCGGCCTGGAAAGCCGCGGGTTTGCCGGTCGAGCAGGGCTGACCGGCGCAAATCCGCCTAGTTCATCTGGAAGTGCAGCGGATACTGGCCGTCTTCGAACTCGCCGAACAGATCCTCGAGATCGGGATGGTCCACGGGTTCGCCCGAATAGTCGGGGATCAGGTTCTGTTCCGAGACATAGGCGACGTAATGCGACTGCCCGTTCTCGGCCAGAAGGTGGTAGAACGGCTGATCCCGGGACGGGCGGCTTTCCTCGGGAATCGAGCGATACCATTCCTCGGTATTGGAGAATATCGCATCGACATCGAAGATCACTCCGCGAAACGGATGCTTTCGATGCCTGACAACCTGGCCCAGATGGTACTTCGCTCTGGTCTTGAGCATATGTGATCGTCCCCCGGGACAACTCCTAGCGTCGAACCGGTCGGAAAGTAAATCCGTCAGGAACCAGATCCGCAGAAACAGTCTGTGGAACACAGTCCGACAGTCGCGCCCGACGGCTGGCCGGAACGTGAGGCGGAAGCCGGGTTTTTCGCGTTCCCCCCCGGGCCGATTTCCGGTAATACTGGGGCCAAGAAGAAACGACAAACAAGAAGCGACACGAGGCATCGAGGGCAGATGAGCAGAACTCTGCGCGCCATGGCAATGTTGGTTCTGGTCGCAAGCTGCGGCAGCGGCAATTTCTCGGCTCCGCGCCAGTTGGACGATGCCTGCGCGATCGTTTCCGAGCGGCCGAAGTATCTGCGCGCCATGCGGGTGACCGAGCGCCGTTGGGGCGTGCCGGTCCATGTCCAGATGGCGACGATCTACCAAGAATCGAAATTCATCGGCAACGCCCGGACCCCGCATCAATATGTGCTGGGGGTGATCCCGATGGGCCGCCAGTCCTCGGCCTATGGCTACAGCCAGGCGCTGGACGCGACCTGGGAGGAATACAAGCGCGCCACCGGGCATCGCGGGGCGCGGCGCGACCGCATCTCGGACGCCACCGATTTCATGGGCTGGTACATGGACAAGTCCAGCCAGAAGCTGGGCATCGCAAAGACCGACGCACGGAACCAGTACCTGGCCTATCACGAGGGCCACACCGGCTATTCCCGCGGCTCCTACAAGGCGAAGTCATGGCTGGTCCGGGTCGCCGGCGAGGTGGGCGAGCGCGCCGAGATCTATGCCGCGCAACTGGCCAACTGCCGGAAGGCGCGGTAGCGCCCGGCCCGGGTTTCAGAGCCCGCGCTTCTGGCTCTCGACCGTCACGTTGAACAGCGACGGCGGAAAGTCTCCGCCCCTGGTCAGCGCGCCAAGAACCACGGTGGTCTGGGTGCCGGTGCCGTCGGTGATCACCCATTGCCGCAGCTCGACCGGATTGCCGGTGAAGACCAGCTGGATGGTTCCGTATTCCGGGTTTTCGGGGTCCTGCGCCGTCACCGTGGTGGTCTTGCCGTCCGAGCTATGGCCGACAACCATGTTGCGCCGGGCCAGATCGACATTGGCTTCCAGGATCAGGTTCAGCGGCGTGCGCTTCAGCGGATACTGCTCGGGCGGGGCATTCGACTTGGCGTCGAAGATCGCCACCTGGCCGCCGCCGGCCAGCACCAGCGCCTGCTCGGGCGGATCGTATTCGAAGCGCACCCGGCCAGGGCGCTTGATATAAATCGTGCCGGTCGAGATCGATCCGTCGTCGTTGAGCTGGGTGAAGCTTGCCTGGGCGGTCTTCAGGCCGTTCAGATAGGCCGAAATGGCATCCAGCGACAGTTTCTCGGCCGCGGCCGGGAATGCGAGGGTCAGCACCAGCAGGGGCGCGAGCAGAAGACGGGTCATCATCATGGGTCCAAAATAGCCCGGCGCATGCCGTCTTGCACCCGAATTCGCGTCACGAGCGCGTCAGTGCATCGTGACCCGCGAAAAGGCGCCGGCGGGGGCGGCAGGCCGGCCGCCTGCCCGCGCCTGCGGCCCGCCTCTCAGTGCTCCGGCACCAGGATTTCGCGCTTGCCGACATGGTTGGCCGCGGAGACCACGCCGTTCTCTTCCATCGTCTCGACCAGCCGCGCCGCCTTGTTGTAGCCGATTGCCAGCTTGCGCTGAATGTAGGAGGTCGAGCATTTGCGGTCCTTGGCGACGATGGCCACCGCCATGTCGTAGAGCGCGGCGTCGCCCTCGGCGCCCGTGCCCAGACCCAGCACCTCGTCGATCGAGGTCTCGCGGTCGTCGTCCGAGGGGCCTTCGATGACCCCCGCGAAATACTCCGGCGGGCCGAAGCTCTTCAGATGGTTGACGATTTCCTCGACTTCCTCGTCCGACACGAAGGGGCCGTGAACCCGGGTGATCTTGGCGCCGCCGGCCATGTAGAGCATGTCGCCCATGCCCAGCAGCTGTTCGGCGCCCATTTCCCCGAGGATCGTGCGGCTGTCGATCTTGGAGGTGACCTGGAAGGAAATCCGGGTCGGGAAGTTGGCCTTGATCGTGCCGGTGATGACATCGACCGAAGGCCGCTGCGTGGCCATGATCAGGTGAATGCCGCTGGCCCGCGCCATCTGCGCCAGACGCTGGATGCAGGCCTCGATCTCCTTGCCCGCGACCATCATCAGGTCGGCCATCTCGTCGACGATCACGACGATATAGGGGAGGGTCTCGGGGGTGAATTCATCGGTCTCGAACACCGGATCGCCGGTCTCGTCGTCGAAGCCGGTCTGCACCGTGCGCTTGAAGGTCTCGCCCTTGGCCAGCGCCTCGCGCACGCGGCCGTTGAAGCCCTCGATGTTCCGAACACCCATCTTGGACATCTTGCGGTAGCGTTCTTCCATCTCGCCGACGACCCATTTCAGGGCGACGACCGCCTTTTTCGGGTCGGTCACGACCGGCGAGAGCAGGTGCGGAATGCCGTCGTAGACGGAGAGTTCCAGCATCTTCGGGTCGATCATGATCAGCCGGCATTCCTCGGGCGTCAGCTTGTAGAGCAGCGACAGGATCATCGTGTTGATCGCCACCGACTTGCCCGAGCCGGTGGTCCCGGCGATCAGCAGGTGCGGCATCTTGGCCAGATTCGCGACGATCGGGTCGCCGCCGATATCCTTGCCCAGTGCCAGCGGCAGCCGCATGTTGGCATCGCCGAAGTCGCGGGCCGAGAGGATTTCCCGCAGCAGCACCTTTTCGCGCTGCGCATTCGGAAGCTCGATGCCGATCACCGAACGGCCCGGCACCGTCGAGACCCGGGCCGACAGGGCCGACATGCTGCGCGCGATGTCGTCGGCAAGGCCGATCACCCGGCTGGCCTTCAGGCCCGGCGCCGGTTCCAGTTCATACATGGTGACCACCGGACCGGGGCGCACGGCGACGATCTCGCCCTTCACGCCATAGTCGTCGAGCACCGCTTCCAGCATCCTTGCGTTTTCTTCCAGCGATTCCTCGGAGAGGTGGTGGCGCTGGATCACCTCGGGCGAGGCGAGCAGCGACAGGGGCGGCATCTCATAGTCCGAGGCCGAGTCGTCGAAGGCCAGCCGCGGTTGCGCCTCGGCCCGGGCCTGGCGCGAGGGCTTGACCGTCTTCTTCGGCGGGTGCTGCACGACCTTCTTGGCGTCCGGGATCGGCGCGCCGTAGGAGGGGCGATAGCCCTGCGGCTTTTCCTCGGTCTCGAACAGGGGTTCGGCGATCAGCGGCTCATGGCCCAGAGCGGCGGCCCCGGTGCCGGGCTGGACCGGATCGTCATAGACGAGGGTTTCGGGTTCGGCATGCATCGGCGGGGCCGGGGGAATGCGCCCCGAAGGCGGGCCGCCGTTGGGATATTTGGTCTTGTCGAACAGGATCGGCTGCGGCCCGCGCGGCCGTTGCACCGGCGGCTCGGCACGGCCCAGGGTCAGGGTCGGCTTGGCCCGGGCGCGGGCGTTGATGACACTGGCGATCTTGGCGCGGATCCGGTCGTCGCCCAGGGTCTCGTCCTGCGCGGCCTCGGCCAGCTGTTCGTCGTTCCAGTCCTCGACCTCGGCCTCGGCAGCCGCGTGGCGCTTGAGGAACGAGGGCACGCGGGACAGCAGCGAGGGTTTCGGTGACGGCTGGTGCAAGGGGGAGTCGCCCTCGCCGGCCGTCAGGGGCGACGGTTCGGCATAGCGCGACGGGGCCACCAGCGGGCGGCGGCCATGACCGGCTTCGGCGGCCGGATGCGGTGCGGCGGCAGCGCCATGCGTCTGGACATGGGACGGGTAGTGGATTTCGGCGCTGCGCCCTCGGGCCTGCGGCGCCGGCACGCTGGCTTCGGCTTCCGCTTCGGCGCGGGCCCGGGCGCGGGCCTCGGCCCGGTCTGCAAGCCGCTGCCGGGTCCAGTCGGCGGTGCGCCCGGCGACGGCGCGGCTTCCGGCCAGCGCGAGCGCTCCCGAGACCCGCAGCAGCCGCAGGATCGCGGCATAAGTCATGATGATCCCGACCATCAGGAAACGTCCGATCTGGCGCAGTTCCGGCGGCGTGAAGCCCAGCACGAAGAGGGCGAAGGCCAGCAGCCCGACCCCGATCAGCAGCGCCATCATCTTGAGCCCGAACCCGGCGCTGAAGGGCAGGATGTTCAGGATCGCGCCCAGCACCGTGTCTCCGAACAGCCCGCCCATGCCGAAGCTGTGGGTCCAGGCCGCGCTCGGCACATGGGTCGCGGAATAGACCGAGGCCAGCGCCACCAGCATCGGGGTGAAGATCGCCCGGCCCAGGGCCCGCTCCTCGCCCCTGTGCAGCACGAAGCGCAGCCCCCAGACCAGCGCCGCCAGCGGCAGCGCCCAGCCGCCCCAGCCGACGATGATGAAGGTCGGTTGCGCAAGAGAGGCGCCGAAGCGGCCCAGAAGATTGGCCGCGGGTTCATCGGTGGCCGACAGCCAGGAGGGATCATCCTGCGTGTAGGAGCCCAGGATCATCGCCGCCAGAACCGCCACGATCAGCAGGCCGACGCCCAGCAATTCCTTGCCACGACGCTCGATCACCGCTTGCGTGGTCCGATCGAACAGGGGATCGCGCTGCCGAACCTGATAAGCCATCTTCTACCTCACATCAGACAGTCGCGGAGCCGGGTCAGCCCGCGCTGCAGTTCGTCCTTGGGCGCCACCAGAGCGACGCGCACATAGCCCTTGCCGGGGTTGTGCCCCCCGGTCTCGCGGCTCAGATAGGCGCCGGGCAGAACCCGGACGCCGGTTTCCTTCCACAGCTTCAGCGCTGCGGCCTCTCCATCCTCCACGGGCAGCCAGAGGAAGAACCCTCCCTCGGGCACCTTGCAGCCCTGATGGCCGGCGAATATCTGCTCGACCATGTCGAATTTCTCGGCATAGAGCGCCCGGTTCGCCACCACATGGTCCTCATCGGACCAGAGCCGTTCCGAGACCCGTTGCAGTGGCAGCGGCAGCGGCGCCCCGAAATAGGCCCGCAAGCGGCGGATCTGCGCCATGCTCTGCGGGCCGGCGGCGACGAAGCCCGAACGCAGGCCGGGCATGTTCGAACGTTTCGACAGCGAGTTGAAGACCACCAGCCGCTCGGGGTCGGCGCCGATCTCGGCCGCCAGTTCCAGCCCGCCGAGCGGCGGCGCATCGCGGTAGATCTCGGAATAGCATTCGTCGAGAAAGATCTTGAAGTCGTAGGTCTCGGCCAGCGCCAGGAGGTCGCGCAGATAGTCCCGGCCGGCGACCGCGCCCTGCGGGTTGGCGGGCGAGCAGAGATAGGCGATGGCGGTCCGTTGCAGCACCGCTTTCGGCAGGCCGGCAAAATCGGGCAGAAAACCGTTTGCCGCGGTGGCGGCGACATAGCAGGGCTCGGCCGATACGGCCAGGGCCGCGACGGCATAGACCTGATAGAAGGGGTTCGGGATCAGCACGATCGGCCGGGCCCCGGCCTTTTCTTCCGGGCAGAGCGCCACCGCGGTGTCGAAGAGCCCTTCGCGCGACCCGTTCAGCGCCATCAGCCGGTCGGGTTCGACCACCGCGCCGTAGCGGCGCCCGATCCAGCCCGAGATCGCTTCGAGCAGTTCCGGCGTGCCGTTGCCGGGCGGGTAGACCGAGAACCCGTCGAGCGACTCGGCCAGCACCTGACCGACCCAGTCCGGGAACGGGTGGCGCGGCTCGCCGATGGTCATGTGAATGACCTCGCCGCCCGGCGCATGCGCGTCGAGCAGCTTCCGCAGACGCGGAAACGCGTAATCTGGCAGGTCCTGGAACCGCTTGGGAAAGGTCATCTGACCCTGCTACTGCCTCATATCATCCGGAGTCATGGCGCCCCGTTCGCCCCGACGATAGCCGGGGCGCCGGCCCAGGTCCAGAAAATCGCAGCGAATTTCGTCGGTTGCGCGGCAGTGCTGTGGCATTTGCGCCAGTGCCGGCCGATGTGCTGCCCAGGTCGCCGGTTTTTGGCCGAGACGGCCCGGCTCGGGCCGGTTTCAGCCCGCCGACAGCGCCCGTTCCGCCGCCTGGCCGAGTCGCAGGAGCGCGGATTCGGCGAAGGGCGGCGCAAAGAACATGATCCCGGCCGATGGCACGCCGGTCGGAAGGGTCAGGGCCGAGACGCCCATCATGTTGCCGAGCCGGGTGTTGCGCAGCGCCAGCAGGTTCTCGGTGGTGAAGAAGTCCGGATCGGCCAGGAGCCGGGCCGCATTCGGCGGCTGGATCGCGGAACAGGGCAGGATGACGGCATCATATCCGGCGACCGCGGCGGACCAGCGGGCGCGCAGCTGGTCCAGCTTCTGCCAGGCCTGCACGAAATCGGCGGCCGAAAACGCCGCGCCGCCCTGAAAGCGTTCGCGGATCGGTGGGAACATCTTGTCGGGCGCGGCCTCGATGGCAGCTTTCCAGGTGCCCCAGGCCTCACCCGCGAACAGGGGGCCGATGATCGGGAAGGTTTCCTCCAGCCAGGGCAGTTCCCGCCGCTCGACCAGCGCCCCCGCCGCCTGAAGCCGCTCCACCGCCTGGCCGAAACCGCGCCGGGGCGCCTCGCGCAGGTCATCCATCACGATGGTTTCCAGCAGCATCAGCCGCTTGCCCGCCAGGCTGGCGCCCTCGAGATCGGGCGCCGCGCCACCACCAAGGGCCGCGAGCATCAGCGCCGCATCCTCGACCGAGCGGCAGAGCGGCCCGACGGTGTCGAAACGCGCCGCCAGCGGCACCACGCCTTTCAGCGACAGAAGGCCCGCCGTGGTCTTCAGGCCGACGAGATCGTTCCATGCCGCCGGAATCCGCACCGAGCCGCCGGTGTCCGAGCCGACCGCCGCCGCCGCCAGCCCGAAGGCGACCGAGGTCGCGGCGCCCGAGGACGAGCCACCGGCCACGGATTCGGTGTCGTTCACGCAGGGCGGGCTTTCGGTCACCGGGTTCAGCCCCAGCCCCGAGAACGCCAGTTCGGTCTGATGGGTCTTGCCCAGGCAGACCAGCCCTTGCAGGGTCGCGTTCTTCAGCACTTCGGCATCGGCAAGGGGCACCCGGCCCGCCAGAAGGTCGGAGCCCGAGCAGGTCTCGACCCCGGCGGTGTCGTAGAGATCCTTCCAGCTGATCGGCACCCCGTCCAGCGGCCCCCGACGCAGGCCCTGCCGGGCCCGCTGGGCGGCGGCCTGCGCCTCGGCCCTTGCCCGGTCGGGGGTGGTGCGGGCGTAGATCCGGGGTCCGAAGGGATGCGCCGCGATGGCATCGAGATGCGCCTCGGTCAGCGCCACCGGGTCGATCCGCCCGGCGCCGATCTCGCGCCCCTGTTCGGCGGCGGTCATCTTCAGCCAATCCACGCTCATCGCAGCCTCTCCCTGTGGTCGGGCGCAGGCTAGCGGCGCCGGGCCGCATGGACAATCCCGCCCGCAGCGCCGTAAATCGGGCCATGGATACGGATGTTCTGATTGCGGGCGGCGGGCTGAACGGCACCGCCCTGGCGCTGGCCCTGGCGCAGGCCGGGCTGCGGGTGATCCTGGTCGATCCGCTGGCCGCCGCGACACGGGCCGATGCCGGGTTCGACGGGCGCGGCTATGCGCTGTCGATTTCCTCGCAGCGGCTGCTGGCGGCGATCGGAATCTGGGAGCGGGTGACGGCGCAGGTCCAGCCGATCCTGAACATCAAGGTCTCGGACGGGCGCGCCGGCGAAGGGCCCTCGCCGCTCGTGTTGGAATTCGACCATGCCGAGATCGAAGAAGGCCCGATGGGCTATATGCTGGAAGACCGGCATCTGCGGCCGGCGCTGATGGCGATGGTGGCCGAAACCGGGGCGATCCGGCAGATCGCGGGCGCCTCGGTCACCGGACATGCGGCCGGGCCGGGCGCGGTGACGGTCAGCCTCTCGGACGGCTCCGAACTGACGGCAGCGCTGCTGGTCGGCTGCGACGGCAAGCGTTCGGCCACCGCGCAGCGGGCCGGGATCAACCGTTGGGGCTGGGAATATGGCCAGTCGTCGCTGGTCTGTGCGGTCGAGCACGAATTGCCGCATCACGGCACTGCGCAACAATTCTTCATGCCGCCCGGCCCGCTGGCGATCCTGCCGCTGCCGGGCAATCGCTCGTCCATCGTCTGGACCGAGACCACCGCCGAGGCCGCGCGCATTTCGGCGCTGCCGGACGAAGCCTTTCTGGAAGAGCTGCGGCCCCGGTTCGGCTCGTATCTGGGCGAGATCGCGCTGGCCGGCGCCCGGTTCTGCTATCCGCTGAGCATGAGCGTCGCCCATGACTATGTCCGCGACCGCGTGGCATTGCTGGGCGATGCCGCCCATGCGGTGCATCCGGTGGCGGGACAGGGGCTGAACGCCGGGCTGAAGGATGTCGGCGCGCTGACCGAGGTTCTGGTCCGGGCCCGGCGCCGGGGCGAGGATATCGGACGCATCGACGTGCTGCGTCGCTACCAGTCCTGGCGGCGCTTCGACGTGGTGACGCTGGCACTGGCCATGGATGCGACCGTGCGACTGTTCTCGAACGATTCCAGCGTCTTGCGCGCAGGGCGTGATCTGGGCCTGGGGCTAGTGAACCGGCTGGCGCCGCTGCGCCGCAACCTGATCCGCGAGGCCGCGGGACTGACCGGAGAGGTGCCGCGGCTGAACCGCGGCCTGCCGATCTAGCCGACCTTCCCCGCGTTCTGCCTAGGGGTCGAGTCGGCGGGCCTCGTCCACCAGCATGATCGGAATCCCGCCGCGGACCGGATAGGCCAGCCCGGCGGCTTTCGAGATCAGTTCCTGCCGCTCGGCATCCCATGTCAACGGACCCTGGGTTTCGGGGCAGACCAGCGCCTCGAGCATCCGCCGGTCGAACAGGGCGCCGGTCGGGCCGGCTTCGGGCGCCTCGGGGGTGGTCGGGTCATCGCTCACTGGCGGGTCTCCTCGGAATGGCCATCGGAATGCAGCGCGAATTCGATCAGCGCCACCAGGGTCTCGCGCCGCGTGGTCAGGCTGGGCGCTTCCAGCAGCGCCTGCCGGTCCTCGACCTCGAACGGCGCCAGCATCGACAGCGAGTTGATCAGCAGCTCGTCATCCGCCTGCCGCAGCGAATCCCAGTCGGTGCCCAGCTCGTGCCGGGCGAAGAAGCGGCCCAGCAGCGACAGGAAGGCCTCGCGGTCGAAGCCCGGATCGGTCTCGGACTTGCCGCGGTCGCGTTCGAACCCGTCCCAGGAGACCTCGGCCCGCAGATAGGGAGTGAAGCCATCGACCAGCCCGCGAATCCGGAATCGCGACACGCCGGTGAGCGAGATCATGTAGCGGCCGTCCTCGGTCTCGGAAAACCCGGTCAGCCGCCCGGCGCAGCCGATGGATTGCAGACCGTTGCCGGGATCGGTGCCCGGCGCCGGCTGGCGCGGCTGCACCATGCCGATCAGACGGTCAGGCGTCTTGAGACAATCGTCCACCATCGCCAGGTAACGCGGCTCGAAGACATGCAGCGGCAGGCGCGCGCGCGGCAGCAGCAGAACCCCCGGCAGGGGAAACAGCGGGATGATCTCCGGCAGATCGGCGGGGCGCGACATGAGGCTGATCTAGCGCGGGCCGCGGATCAGGCAAATATCATCGACGACAACCGCCGCCGGCCGGCCAGGGCGATCGGGTCCTGCGGTTTCAGCGCCTCGAAAATGGTGAAGAGCTGCGCCTTGGCGGCACCGTCGTTCCACTCGCGGTCGCGGCGGAACAGTTCCAGCAGCTGGTCCACCGCCTCTTGCACCTTGCCCGAGGCATGCAGCGCCTTGGCCAGATCGAAACGCGCCTGATGGTTGTCCGGATCGGCCTCGACCGCGGCCAGAAGGTCGGTCACCGGGCCGGCATCCGCCGCCTGTTTCTTCAGTTCGAGCTGCGCGTGGGCGGCTTCCAGTTCCGGGGCGTGGGAAATCTCGGCCGGGGCGCCGTTCAGGATCGCCTCGGCATTCTCCAGGTCGTTCATCGCGATATGGGCGCGGACCATCCCGGCATAGGCCGCGGCGTTCTTCGGGTCTTCCTCCAGGATCGCCGCGAAGGTCTGCGCCGCATCGACGGCGGCGCCTTCGGCCAGCATCTGTTCGGCCGCCTCGACCGCCTCGCCCAGGCCGCCATCGCCCGCCAGGGCGGACAGCTTGGCGATGAACTCGTTGATCTGCGAGGCCGGGACCGCGCCCTGAAAGCCGTCAACCGGCTGGCCCTGCCAGAAGCCGTAGACGGTGGGGATCGACTGGATCCGCAGCTGGGCGGAAATCTGCGGTGCCTTATCGACGTCGATCTTGACCATCCGGACCTTGCCGTTGGCCGCCTTGACGGCGGCCTCGAGCGCCGGGCCGAGGGTCTTGCACGGGCCGCACCAGGGCGCCCAGAAATCGACGATCACAGGCACCGTCTTCGAGGTTTCGATGACGTCGGCCATGAATGTGGCTTCAGAGCCGTCCTTGATCAGGTCGGCGTCGGCGGGGGCTTTGGATTGGGTGCCAAGTTCCAGCATGATAGTCCTCCGGGGTCGGTCGTTAGATGGGGCAAACGGCCGCCTGTTGCAAGGTCGGCGCGGCGGCGGGTCGCATCGGACGGAGGTTTCAGCCGCCCCCGGCCCCGGCCGGCAGGGGCAGGCAGCCGGTCAGCCCGGCCGGCAGGACCAGCAGGGCGCCGGCGCCATAGAGCGCCCGGCCGAAGTCTTCCTGCGGGCTTTGCAGCGCGATCCAGAACCGGCCCCGGCCCAGCACCGCGGCGTCCGGCATCCGTTCCAGCAGATGCGGCGAAGGGAACAGGACCACCGCGCCGGGGGCGGCATCCGAGACCAGCATCACCCCGGCCATGACCCCGATCCAGCCCAGCAGGACCAGCGGCAGTGCCAGAAGCAGGCGGCGGATCATCGGCGCACCGGGGCGATGCGCGGCTCAATAGTCATAGACATGCTCCAGCCGCAGCGGGCCCGAAGCCAGGGTCCGGATCGCACCCGCCAGTTCGGGCACCGGCAGTTCCAGCAGTTGGCGGCTGTCGCCGAACCCCTGGCGCCGGGCACTGTGGATCAGCCGCCCGACAGGCGCCGCACCGCTGCCCAGCACCGTCACCATGATCTGGTCGTTGCCGGCGATCTCGACGAAGTCTCCGCCCGCATCGGCAATCCGGATCGCCAGCCTGTTGAACGCCTCGTAGCGCGGGGTCTCGATCTCGACCCCTTCGGGCCGCTCGGCGATCACCGCGACCTGCGGCAGGGCGGCCAGGGTCTCGGGCGGCAGTCCGGCGACGATCGAGCGCATCCGCAGCTGGTCGGCGCCGACCTCCTGCACGGCCCGCTCGATGAGCCCGGCATAGACCGCCTTGGCCCGGTATTCGAGCCCGAGGGCCAGGCGCCGCTCATGGTCGCGGAAGCCCCTGGCCGGCGTCGCCGTCAACTCCCTGGCCGAGTTCCGGAAATCCCATTTGTACCAGGGCACCTGATGCAGGAACCGACTGTAGAGACCCGCCTGACGCGCGGAAACATGGTCCAGCGCCGATCGCTCGGGCCCGCGAATCCAGGTCGCCCCCCGGCCCAAGGTTTCCTCATAGGCCGCCTTCATCAGCATCTCGAGCGTGAAGGACACGCCGATCGTGTAGATCGACTGTTTCGAGCGGGTGTCGAAGCCGCCATGCGCCGCCGCCGTCCGGGCCAGCGGGCAGGCCGCCGACCAGAAGCCGGTGATCGCCCGGAGATAGCCGAAATCCTGCGGGTCGCCGCGTTTCAGCACCTCGGCATAATCCTCGTAGGCATAGACGATGTGCCATTCCGGATAGGTGGTGTAGGTCCGGCTTTCGTTGCGCTGCCAGGCCGGGTCGGCGATCAGCGGCGCATAGCCGTCCTCGACCGGCGCGCCGCGGCAGGCCAGTTCGACATAGGCCACCGGCGACAGCAGGCCGAGGATCAGCAGCACCAGCGCCAGGGCCAGACGCCTGAGCCAGCGCCAGAGCCGCATCACCTGCGCTCCAGCAACAGGCCGGCGTGCAGGGCAACGCCTCCGAGAAGGACATGCGGCAGGCTGGAGAGCACCTTGAGCCGGGTCGAGATGTCGAGCACGCCGTTCTGGAAGATGCCGAAATCGAGATAGCCCGAGCCGGTGAAACAGCCCAGCACCCCGTCACCCAGATAGAGCGCACCGAACAGGATCAGGAAGGTCCGCGCCGCTTGCCGCGAGATCAGCGCCGCCGCCAGGGCCCAGAGCGCCGAGGCGAGATGCAGGGAATCGTCGAAGATATCCAGCGCGAAGATGCCGAAGGCGCGGCCCTGATCATCGGTCAGGCCGGGGATGTAGTTCAGCGCCGCGGCCCCCAGGAGCGCCACGAAATAGGCCAGAGTCAGCAGGCGCAGACGGCTCATGCCTCGACCCCCAGGTAGCTGTCCCACTGATTGTTGCGCAGCACCAGCTTCGGGTCCAGTGCCCGCTTGGCGGCGCTGAACTCGGCGGCGCGGGGATAGGCGGCATGCAGCTGCGCCACCGTCGCATGGGGCCGATAGGGCAGGTAGTAGCTGCCGCCGATGGAGATCGTGCCGTCGATCAGTGCCCGGGTCATCCGGGTCATGTCGGCCTCGGCCCGTGCGGTCATTTCCTGCGAAAACAGCATCACCGCCGCGATCCGTGGCCCGGTCGCATAGGCCAGGACGCTGTCCGGATCGGTCTCGACATGGCGCAGGGTGACATTCAGCATCTCCTGATAGCTCGACGGGATCACCGCGCGGCAAAGCTCCACGAATTCCGCAAAGCGTTCCGGCGCCACGAAATATTCGTGCAGTATGTCGGTCCGGGTCGGGTCGCGGTCGTCCAGCGTCGCCACCGGCTCGTTGATCAGCGAATTGCGGGTCGCGTCCCCGGCCAGCCGCGGCCCCAGCCAGGCCTCGGTCCACCAGCGCGCCGATTTCACCGGGTCGCTGCCCAGCTGGGCCCGGAAGATGTCGCGCGCCCGCCGCGCCATCCAGCCCGATCCCGCCGCCGGCGGCAGGTCGGACTGCTCGGCGGCGTCCCGATAGCTGACCAGCAGCGCCTCGCTGAAGAAATCGCCGCGTTCGACATTCAGCCGGCCATAGCACATCGAGACTTCGGGCTGACGAAGCTCGGCGACGAAACGGGCGGCGAACTCCGCCGCCGGCATCCGCGCGAAGCTTGGGGTCAGCATCCGGTTCGGCACCATCTCGACCACCAGATCGACGATCAGGCCGATCAACCCGTAGCCGCCCATTGCCAGCCGGAACAGATCGGCATTCTCGCTGCGCGAGGCGGTCACCAGATCTCCGTCCGGCAGCAGCATCCGGATCTCGCGCACCGTCGATCCCATCGGCCCCATCGCCACCGGCCAGCCATGCGCGTTGACGCTGAAGGTGGAAGCGACCCCGAAATCGTTGTTCGACTGCATGACCTTGGGCGAGAACCCGATCGGGTCCAGCGCCGCGATGACCTGGCTCCAGCGCGCGCCGGCATGGACCCGGTAGGTCCCGTTGGCGCGGTCCGGCTCGACCAGACCGTTGTCGAAGGTGATCGCATGGCCGTCGCGCGGGATCGCCTGGCCGCCCATCGAATGCCGGGCGGCGCCGATCGTCACCGGACGGCCCGCAGCGGCGGCCTCGCGCAGTTCCTTGCGAAGCGCCGCGACCAGGGCATCGCCGGGCGCCTCGGTCAGGGTAAGATGCCTGTGGATCGGGGTTTCCGAGAGCAGCGAGGCATCGTTCAGCACGCCGGCGCCGCCCTTCGGTTGCAGCAGTGCCGTTCCGGCCAGCGACGGGTTGCGGCCGCCGATCCAGCGCGTCGCGGCACCGCCGGCCAGGGCGCCGCCGCCCAGAAGCAGGGCTCTTCGTGTCAGTCCCATGCCTGCGCCCCTGCGTCCCGTCCCGGCATCCCGTCCTCGTCCCCTGACCTTCCGGCACGCAGCCAATCACGCAAGCACGCCGCACCGACAGTCAGGTATTCCATAACCGGAGCCGGGTGACGTTACGTCGCTTCCGGCGTCCGGACGGACAGGCCGCCGCCAGCTGTTGCCCCGGCGACTCACCGCCACCGTCTTTGGCTGGGAAATACTCCCGCCGGAGGCCGCCGCCGAAGGCGGCACGGGAAAGGCGTGCCGACGCAGTCGGCTCCGCCGGATCAGAGATCGAAGGTGGCGAAGACCGGGGCGTGGTCCGAGGGCTTTTCCCAGCCCCGCGCGGCGCGCAGGACCCGGCTGGAATGGGCCGCGCCCGAGATGTCCGGCGTCGCCCAGACATGGTCCAGCCGCCGGCCCTTGTCCGCCGCGTCCCAGTCGGCGGCGCGGTAGGACCACCAGGAATAGAGCTGCCCCTCGGGGATGTCCTGCCGGGTGATGTCGACCCAGTTCCCGGCCTCCTGCGCCGACAGCAGCAGCTCGGTCTCCACCGGGGTGTGACTGACGATCTTCAGAAGCTGCTTGTGGTTCCAGACATCGTCTTCCCGCGGCGCGATGTTCAGATCGCCGACCAGGATCGACTTCTTCGGCTGCTCCTCGCGGCCCCAGTCGCGCAGCTCGCTGACCCAGTCGAGCTTCTGGCCGAATTTCTCGTTCACCGCCCGGTCCGGCACATCGCCGCCCGCCGGCACATAGCAATTGTGGATCGTCACCCCGTTCGGCAGCCGCGCCGCGACATGGCGGGCATGCCCCATCTGCGCGAAATCCCGGTCGCCCATGTCCTCCAGCGGCAGTTTCGACAGGATCGCCACGCCGTTGTAGCCCTTCTGGCCACGGGCCACGATATGGCCATAGCCCAGGGACCGAAACTGCTCCAGCGGGATCAGCTCGACCGGCGACTTGCATTCCTGCAGGCAGATCACGTCCGGCGCCTCCTCCGTCATCAGCCTGGCCACAAGCCCTTCGCGCAGGCGGATCGAGTTGATGTTCCAGGTGGCAAGGGTGAAGGGCATCCGCGTCTCCTCAGGCTGCGATCCCGGCAGGGCTAAAGCCCGGCGACCGGCATGTCCAGCGCCGCCCGCCCCTGGCAGGGCCAGCGCTCCGAATGCGATGCCGGCGCGGATGCATGGACCGTCACGCCGCGAAAGCCTGCCCAGGCGGCCGGCGGTCCAAAAAAAGCCCGGGCACGAAGCCCGGGCCAGTCCAACAGGGAGGTACCGCATCATTACCCGGATGCAGCGGCGGGATGAAGACCAGCAGTGGGACAGCACTGCTGTTGGTCTGACAATAGCGCGAAAAACAACCGTTTGAAAGTCAGGGATACCCGACCTCGGGTCAACCGGCAGGCGAACCCGGGCCGTGGCCTGTTCCGGCGCTGTTGCGCGCCATCGCCGGTGGCAATCCGGGTCTCTGCCACGGGGCTCAAATCCTGGCCCGCAAAGGATTTTCGGCGTGGATGGCGGCCGTATCGCGCGATCTCTCCAGTGATGCGGGCCTGCCGGGGCGGCCCAGATCGCCCGACCCCGGCCGGATGCCGCCATGGCGCTGCGACGATGCGTCCCACCACGGGTTTGATGACCATCCTCCGGAAAAGAGACTCGGGGCAGGACTCGTGGTGCGATGGTGCCGGCATGGCGGCCGTCCCTGCGGGGGGCGCGGGGCCCGATGTGTCCGGGCCGGAAAAGAAGGGCCGGGCACAGGGCCCGGCCAAGTTGATCACGAGGCAAGCAGGTCGGGACGGGACATCGCGACCCCGCTTGCACAACCAACGCGCGACCTGCGGAATGGTTCCGGGCCGCGTGCGACTTTCCTGAAATCACTTCGGGGCGCCGATCGGCCCCTTGGCATCCCGGGCGGTGAAATTGGCAAAGCTGGCCTGCACGAGGCCCGCAACGGCGATCCCGAAGCCGCCCTGCCCCATGCCCTCGGACCCGAGCGCGCCGATCTCGGTGCCGTTCACGGTGAAGCTGACCTCGTCGCCCTGCTCGACGATCTGAAGCCGGTTCCACCCGCCCGGCTTCACCGCGTCACTGGTGGATTTCATCATCAGGCTCAGCCCGCCGCCGTCACGGTTGAAGACCAGCAGGCTGCCATCGGCGCCGAGCGCGAAGATGTGGTAGAAACGGGTATCGGGGTGGAAGCCGAAGATGATCCCGGCGAAGGCCTGCGGGTCCGGGTCAGGCCCCAGCACGACATCGACCCCCACCGTCGCATCGACCGGATCGCCGGGAACGACGTAATAGTAGCGTAGCGCCGAGGGCTCGGTCCGGTTGAGAAGCGTATAGGCGCCGCCGGACTCCGAGGCGACCCAGGCGCCATCCTGCGACTCCATCGGCAGCTGCGGGGCCAGCACGCCCATCGAGGTCTCGGCCGAGGCCGCCGCCCCCGTCAGGGCAAGGGTCAGGGCAGCGGATACCAGGGCATTTCGCATGATCACTCTCTCCAGCAGGAACTGCCGCGATGCTGTGGGCGCTTTGCCCCGGGGTCAAATGAATTCCGCGCGGCGGTGACCGGCCCGGGCTGCGGGCCGGTCTCCAGCGCTCTCAGGCCACCAGCCGGTAGCCGCCCGATTCGGTCACCAGCAGCCGGGCATTCGACGGATCGGGTTCGATCTTCTGCCGCAGCCGGTAGATATGGGTTTCAAGCGTATGTGTGGTAACGCCGGCGTTGTAGCCCCAGACCTCGTGCAGCAGCACATCCCGCGGCACCACGCCTTCGGTGGCCCGGTAGAGGAACTTGAGGATGTTGGTCTCTTTCTCGGTCAGCCGGATCTTCCGGTCGCGCTCGTCGATCAGCATCTTCATCGCGGGCTTGAAGGTGTAGGGTCCCAGGGTGAAGACGGCGTCCTCGGACTGTTCGTGCTGGCGCAGCTGGGCCCGAATCCGGGCCAGCAGGACCGGAAACTTGAACGGCTTGGTGATATAGTCGTTCGCCCCGGCGTCGAGTCCCAGGATCGTGTCGGCATCGCTGTCATGGCCGGTCAGCATCAGCACCGGGCATTTGACCCCGTGCTTGCGCAGCCGCTTGCAGAGTTCGCGCCCGTCGGTATCGGGCAGGCCGACATCGAGAATCACCAGGTCGTAGATCTGTTCCTTGACCCGCTCCAGCGTCTCGGCGCCGTTGGCGGCTTCGAACACGTCGAAGTCCTCGGTCAGCACCAGCTGTTCGCTGAGAGCCTCGCGCAGATCGTCATCGTCATCGACCAGCAGGATTTTCTTGAGATTGGCCATTCGGGTCCCTCCTTGCCTGTTCACCTACCCGTGACATGTGGCGCGACGGCAGTCTCGACAAGATTTGCTTCACTTTCGTCACGCGGACGTGTCACCGGGGCGGCAAATGTTTCACTTTCCTACAGATCGCGGCTAGATCAGGGCCCAAAGGACACCGATGAGCTTGCTGCCCACCCCCTTCGAACGGCTGGCCCGTGCCCGGGCCGATCTGCGGATCGGTCTGCCGGTCGAACTGCGCGGCGCCGGAACCCGGCTGCTGGCGGCCTCGGCCGAGAGCGTCTCGGCCGAAAGGCTTTCCGGGTTGATGGCTCTGGGGCCGGCGGTGGTGGCGGTGACGGCGCGGCGGGCGGAAACGCTGAAGGCGCGCGCCTATGACGGCGACCTGGCCCGGTTGCGGCTGCCTGCGGATGCCAGCGAGGCGCTGGTCGCGGCGCTGGCGGATCCGGCCCGCGATCTCAGCCACCCGATGAAAGGCCCGTTCAACGAAGAACGCGGCACCGACGCCAGCCTGCACCGCGCCGCGATTCGGCTGGCGAAATCGGCCCGGCTGCTGCCCGCCGTGGTCGCCGTCACGCCGCCCGCCGATGCCCGCTACCCCGAGCTTACATGGCTGGATGCCGCCGATGTCGCCGCAGAGGGCGATCTGGCGCCGGTGATGTCGGAACTGGCCTCGGCCCGGCTGCCGATGGCGGTCTCGCAGGCCGGGCGCCTGCATGTCTTCCGCCCCGCGGATGGCAGCGAGGAGCATTCGGCGGTGGAGATCGGTCGCCCCGACCGCGACGGCGCCCCGCTGGTGCGGCTGCATTCGGCCTGTTTCACCGGCGACGTGCTCGGCTCGCTGAAATGCGATTGCGGCCCGCAGCTGCACGCCGCGCTGGAGCGGATGGCGGCAGAAGGCGCCGGCGTGCTGCTCTATCTCAGCCAGGAGGGGCGCGGCATCGGTCTGACCAACAAGCTGCGCGCCTATTCGCTGCAGGATCAGGGCTTCGACACGGTCGAGGCCAACCACCGGCTGGGATTCGAGGATGACGAGCGCGACTTCCGGATCGGCGCCGAGCTGCTGCGCAAGCTGGGCTTCTCCCGCGTCCGGCTGCTGACCAACAACCCGGCCAAGGTGGCGATGCTGGAAGATTGCGGGATAGAGGTGGTCGAGAGGGTGCCGCTCAAGGCCGGGCACGGGCCGCTGAATCGCGCCTATCTGGCAACCAAGGCGAAGAAATCCGGGCACCTGCTGTGACCGCCCTGCCCTGCTTCATCTTGCAAATATCCCCGCCGGAGGCTCCTGCCCGATCCCTTTGCACAGCGGCGGCAGCGGCATGAGCTGGCGCGATCTTGTCCTGACCCCGACGGGGCTGCGCTTTGCCGGCCGGGTATTTCCCTGCAGCCTGGGCCGGAGCGGCGTCATTCGCCGCGAGGCCAAGCGCGAGGGCGACAATGCCACCCCATCGGGGCTGCATCACATCATCGGCTGCCTCTACCGGCCCGACCGAATCGCCCGGCCGGTGGCCTGGGCGGATGCGATCGGCCCCATGGACCTCTGGTCCGACGACCCGCGCGACCCGGAATACAACCATCTGGTCCGCGCCCCGCACCGCTTCTCGCATGAGGCGCTGCGCCGCGCCGATCCGATGTATGACCTGGTTCTGACGACCGACTGGAACTGGCCCGACGCCAGGGAGCGGCGCGGTTCGGCGATCTTCCTGCACCGCTGGCGCCGTCCCGGGGCGCCGACGGCCGGATGCGTGGCGATGAGCGCGGAGAACCTGCTGTGGATCAGCCGGCGAATCGGGCCCGGGACAAGGCTGATCGTGCCCGAGGCCCTGGCCCGCGGCTGAGCTAGGTCGGCACCCGTTCGCCGAAGATCGCCGAGCCGACCCGGATATGGGTGGCCCCGGCGGCGATGGCGGCCTCGAAATCGCCACTCATCCCCATCGACAGGCCCGACAGCCCGTTGCGTGCGGCGAGCGCGGCCAGCAGGCCGAAATGGGGTGCCGAATCCTCTCCCACCGGCGGGATGCACATCAGCCCGACCAGCGGCAGGCCCAGCTTGCGCACCCGTTCGACGAATCCGTCGACCTCCGAGGCGGCGATTCCCGCCTTCTGCGGCTCCTCCCCGGTGTTGACCTGGATGAAGAGTTCCGGGCAGGCGCCGGTCTCGTCGGCCAGCCTGGCGCAGGTGGTGGCCAGCTTGTCCCGGTCGAGCGAATGGATCGCCTGGAACAGGCCGAAGGCCTGCCGCGCCTTGTTCGTCTGCAAGGGGCCGATCAGGTGCAGTTCGATATCGCCGAATCTCTCGCGCAGGGCGGGCCATTTGCCGGCCGCCTCCTGCACCCGGTTTTCTCCGAACAGCCGGTGCCCGGCTTCCAGGACCGATTCCACCCGGTCCAGCGGCTGCACTTTCGACACCGCGATCAGCCGCACGTCCTCGCGCCGCCGCCCGGCCCTGGATGTCGCCGCCGCAACCCGCGATTCGATTTCTGCCAGTCCCATGGTGCCTCCGTCCTGCGTCGTGTCCCGGTTTGAGCACGGCCCGGCGCAAAGGAAAAGGGCGGACCGATTGGCCCGCCCTTCCCGATAATCTGCTGTTGGGCAGATCAGAACGTCATCGAGATACCGAAGTCCATGATCGGGTCGGCCATGTTGTCGCCCGAAACGACGCCACCGACGATCGAGGCACCACCGCCCAGATCATAGGACGCGCCGAGACCGTAGAAGTTGTCGTTCGCGGCGTTGTCGACGCCATGATAGAAGGCCGTCACAGTGGCCGCGCCGAAGACATAGTCCAGCGACAGGGCGTATTCGTCCATGTTCGCAAGATCATGCGACGAATAGACGGCCGAAATGGTCGCATCGCCGAAGGTCGCCGACCCGCCGACAACGATCTGGCTGTCGGTGGTGTTGTCTTCATAGCCCAACGACACCGAGTAGTTGCCCGGGGCATATTTGAAGGCGACGCCATAGGACTCGTTCGGGTTGCCGTCCGACAGCGAGGCGTAGACCGTGAAGTCACCGCTCGAGTAGGTGTACAGCAGAACCGGGTCGGAGTCCGAAGCACCGGCACCGAGGTAACCGATTTCGTTCATGTCGCCGAGACCGGTCAGGCCGACGCCCGAAACCTGGCCGATAGCCGCTTCGGCGGCCGAGTCGACGTCGCCCATCGACAGTTTGCCGAAGGCACCCGAGATGTAGACGCTGCCACCGGCACCGGCGACACCGCCCTTGGTGAGCGAACCACAGTCACCGGCCACGAAGTCGGTGCAGCCGGTAACACCGGCGTTGTCGGCACGAACCGAGCCACCGAAGGCCAGACCGCCATCGGTTTCACCGGTCGCGGTGAAGGTGATGCGGATACGGCTGGTGAAGTCCCAGTCGGTACCGTCGTAGATGATACCCATGCGGCCATCACCGCTGACGGCCACTTCGGCCATGGCAGCGCCAGTCAGCGAGACCAGAGCAGCAGAAGCCAGGAGAATCTTTTTCATTTCGTTTTCCCTCGTTGATCAAAGGTGCGCCTCAATTCAGGGGAATCCGAACTGAGTATGCCCCTATCTCTCTCCGCGCCTCGCCAAATGCAAGAAATCGCCTGACTGTCCGCACACCATGGCCACGATTGGTGCAGCTTTGCCACACCCTGTATCCGCGCTGCCGCCCGGACCGCTGTCCGGCCTGCTATATCAATGGTGGGGACCGGTGCCCGGGCCCGGGCGGGCGCCCCGATGCGACTCCCTTGGGCAGAGCCCGGGCAAAAACCCTTGTGAGGGTGAAATGCCTAAGCTAAACAGGCAAAAAAGCTGAGGGCGGGTGCATGGGCAACAAGCGATGGGTAGGCTGCGGGATCGCAGCTCTGGCGCTGGTAGGCCTTACGGCGTGTGGTGGAGGCAGCGGCAGCGGCCTGTTCAATGCCAAGGCCAAGCGCGCCTCGGAAGATCCCTATGCCACGGCGAACGAGATCGCGGCCGAAAGGAAGCGGACCTCCTCGCTGCTCGACCTCTTCACCAATGCCGATGACCCCAACACCACCGTCGAGGTCAATAAGTATATCTGGAGCGCCACGCTCGACATCCTGAACTTCCTGCCGATCGAATCGGTGGACCCGTTCTCGGGCGTCATCGTCACCGGCTACGGCACCCCGCCCGGCGGCGGCCGCGCCTACAAGGCGACGGTGCTGATCCAGGATCCGGCGCTGGACGCGCGGTCGCTGAAACTGGCGCTGATGACCCGTAGCGGCCCGGCCAGCCCCGAGACCGTGCGAGCCGTCGAGGACGCGATCCTGACCCGGGCCCGGCAACTGCGGATTCGCGACGGCAAGCTCTGATCCGCCGCATCGCGTGCCCCGCCGCTGGACCCCGCCCCCCGCGCGGGTGTAACCCTGCGCCGCAGCACTGAATATCCGGATACACCCTATGTCGCGTTACGACCCCGCCACGACCGAGCCGAAATGGCAGAAGGCCTGGGAAGAAGCCGGGCTCTTCAAGGCCCGGCACGACCCGTCGAAGCCGAAATACTATGTGCTCGAGATGTTTCCCTATCCCTCGGGACGGATTCACATCGGCCATGTGCGGAACTACACGATGGGCGACGTGGTGGCGCGCTACAAGCGCTCGACCGGCCATGCGGTCCTGCACCCGATGGGCTGGGACGCATTCGGACTGCCGGCCGAGAATGCCGCCATCGCCGGCGGCATCCATCCGAAAGACTGGACCTACGCCAACATCGCCGCGATGAAGGACCAGATGAAGCCGCTGGGCTTCTCGATCGACTGGAGCCGCGAATTCGCCACCTGCGATCCGGAGTATTACGGCCAGCAGCAGGCGCTGTTCCTCGACTTCCTCGAAAAGGGCCTGGTCTACCGCAAGAACGCGGTGGTGAACTGGGACCCGGTGGACCTGACGGTCCTGGCCAACGAGCAGGTGATCGACGGCAAGGGCTGGCGCTCGGGCGCGCCAGTCGAGCGGCGCGAGCTGACGCAATGGTTCTTCCGCATCTCGGCCCAGGCCGGCGACCTGCTGGACGCCATCGACGGGCTGGATCACTGGCCCGAGAAGGTCAAGCTGATGCAGCGCAACTGGATCGGCAAGTCGCGCGGGATCGAGATTCCCTTCGCCCTGTCGGCCCCCGCGCATGGCTTTGACGCGGTGGCCTGCTACTCGACCCGCCCCGACACGCTGCGCGGTGCCTCGTTCCTGGCGATCTCGCCGGATCACCCGCTGGCCAAGGCGCTGGAAAGCGACCCGGCGGTGGCCGAGTTCAATGCCGAATGCCGCAAGACCGGCACCTCGGAAGAGGCGCTGGAAAAGGCCGAGAAACGCGGCCTGGATACCGGGCTGAAGGTCCGGCACCCGGTCTGGCCGGACAAGCTTCTGCCGGTCTGGATCGGCAACTTTGTCCTGATGGATTACGGCACCGGCGCGGTCTTCGGCTGCCCGGCGCATGACCAGCGCGACCTTGATTTCGCACGGAAATATGGCCTGCCGGTCGAAAACGCCTTTTTCATGCCCGGACAGACCGAGCCGGTCGGGGACGAGGCCCTTGTGCCGCTGAAATCCGAGCCGGTGGACTACATAGACCATTTCGCCGGGCTGACCCGGGCGACCTCGGAAGAGGGCATCGAGAAGACCATCGACTGGATGGAGGCCAGGGGGCTGGGCACCGGCCAGGTCCGGTTCCGGCTGCGTGACTGGGGGCTGTCGCGGCAGCGCTTCTGGGGCGCGCCGATTCCGGTGGTGCATTGCCCGACCTGCGGGGTGGTCCCCGAGAAGAAAGAGAACCTGCCGATCCGCCTTCCCGATGACGTGACCTTCGACCGGCCCGGCAACCCGCTCGACTGGCACCCGACCTGGCGCGACGTGCCCTGCCCCAAATGCGGCGCCCCGGCGCAGCGCGAAACCGACACGATGGACACTTTCGTCGATTCGTCCTGGTATTTCGCCCGCTTCACCGCACCCCATGCCAAGGCCCCGACGGATCCCGAGGAAGCCGCCTACTGGATGAATGTCGATCAGTATATCGGCGGCATCGAGCATGCGATCCTGCACCTGCTCTATTCGCGCTTCTTCGCCCGCGCGATGCATCAATGCGGGCATCTGCCGGCCTCGGCCATCGAACCGTTCGATGCGCTGTTCACCCAGGGCATGGTGACGCACGAGATCTACCAGACCCGCGACGCCAGCGGCCGGCCGGTCTATCACCTGCCCGAAGACGTCGATCCGGTGGCGAAGATCGTCAAGGCGACCGGCGAGCCGATCGAGGTGATTCCCTCGGCCAAGATGTCGAAGTCGAAGAAGAACGTCGTCGATCCGGTCGAGATCGTCTCGGCCTACGGGGCCGATACCGCGCGCTGGTTCGTGATGTCCGACAGCCCGCCCGAGCGCGACGTGGAATGGACCGCCTCGGGCGCCGATGCCGCGAATCGGCACCTGGCGCGGGTCTGGCGCATGGCCTCCGAGATCAACAACGCTCCGGAACGTGGCAGCGGCGACGAAGAGCTGATGCGGGCGATGCACAAATGCATCCACGAGGTGACGCAGGGGATCGAGGGCTTTGCCTTCAATGTCTCGGTCGCCAAGCTCTATGCCTTCACCAATACCCTGGCCAAGTCCAAGGCCGGGCGCGGCGCCAAGCGCGAAGCGATGCAGACCCTGGCGCAGCTGATGTCGCCGATGGTGCCGCATCTGGCCGAAGAGGTCTGGGCGATGCTGGGCGGCAAGGGGCTGGTGGCCGAGGCCGAATGGCCCGAGGCCGATCCGGCGATGCTGGTCGAGGACAGCGTGACCCTGCCGATCCAGATCAACGGCAAGCGGCGCTCGGAAATCACCGTGCCCAAGGACATGTCCAAGGACCAGATCGAAGCGCTGGTCATGCAGGACGACTGGGTGAAACGCTCGCTGGAAGCCGGGCCGCTGAAGAAACTGATCGTGGTTCCGGGGAGGATCGTCAATGTCGTCATCTGAGTGGTCATTCGGCCGGCGTGCGCTTCTGCTGGGCATCGGCGCCCTTGCCGCCTGCGGCTACGAGCCAGTCAACAGCCCCGACGGTGCCGCCGCCGGGCTGAAATCGGGCGAGATCGCGGTGCGGGCGCCCGTCGAGGAGGACGAGTACACGCTCGTCGAGGCGCTGGAGCGGCGGCTGGGCCAGGCGAAACGCGCCGGCTACATGCTCGACTACACGTTGAAGGTCGACGAGGTGGCGGTGGGCATCACCCCGAATCAGGAAACCACCCGCTACAATGTCATCGGGCGGATCGACTGGACTCTGACCGACCTGGCCACCGGATCGGTGGCGACCTCGGGCGGGTTCGAGAGCTTTTCCTCCTATGCCGCCACCGGCTCGGCGGTTTCGAGTCTGACCGCGCAGGAGGACGCGCATCGCCGCCTGACCACGCTGATGGCCGACCAGATCGTCACCCGCCTGACCGCCACCGCCGCCGACTGGCGGCAGTGACCCCGGCCCCGGCATGACGAAGGGGCAGGAATGAAACTCAGCCCCCGAGAGGCGCCGGGCTATTTCGCCCGCCCCGATCCGAAACGCGCCGGACTGCTGATCTATGGCGGCGATGCGATGCGGGTGGCGCTGCGGCGGCAAGAGGTCGTGGCGGCGCTGATCGGCCCCGAGGGCGAGGCCGAGATGCGTCTGACCCGGATCGCCGGCGCCGATCTGCGCAAGGATGCGACCCTGCTGATCGACGCGGTGAAGGCGATTTCCTTCTTTCCCGGCAACCGGGTGGCGCTGGTCGAGGATGCGACGGAAACGGTGCGCGGCGCGGTCGGCGCGGCGCTGGAGGACTGGCAGCCGGGCGATGCCGTGGTGATCGTCACCGCCGGCGCCCTGGGCAAGTCCTCGGGCCTGCGCAAGCTGTTCGAGACCCATGTCAACGCCTATGCAATCGGGCTCTATGACGATCCGCCGTCGCGCGAAGAGGTCGAGGCGCTGCTGAAACAGGGCGGGCTGACGCAGGTGTCCGGCGACGGGCTGGCGGCGCTGATGGCGCTGTCGCGGGCGCTCGATCCCGGCGATTTCCGCCAGACCGTCGAGAAGCTGGCGCTTTACAAATGTTCCGACGACAGCCCGGTCGGCCCCGAGGATGTCGCGGCGGTCAGCCCGGCGACGATCGAGGCCGAGGTGGACGAGGTGATCCGGATCGTCGCCGAGGGCCGGGTCGCCGAGATCGGCCCTGTGATGCAGCGGATCACCGGCCAGGGCGTGAACCCGGTGAGCCTGTGCATGGCGGCAACCCGGCATTTCCGCACCCTGCTGGCGGTGGCCTCGGACCCCGGCGGCGCCGGGATCGGGCGGCTGCGGCCACCGGTCTACGGCCCCCGCCGCGACCGGCTGGAACGGCAGGCCGGTCGCTGGGCCCGGGCCGATCTGGAGGCCGCCCTGGGCCTGCTGACCGATACCGACCTGACCCTGCGCTCATCCTCCAAGGCGCCGCAGATGGCGATGCTGGAGCGGGCGCTGATCCGCCTGGCTATGCTGGCGCAGCGGCGGCGGTAGGCGCCAGATCGGGCCTTGCGCGGGTTGCGGGTCCGGGAGCCTCCGGCGGGAGTATTTGCGGACCCAAAGATGGAAAGGCCGCGGCGCCGATTCGGGCCGGGTCAGCCGAGGCGGGCGGCGGCGGCGCGGCCGGCCCAGAGGCCCGTGGCGAGACATCCGGTGATCAGATAACCGCCGGTCGGAGCCTCCCAGTCCAGCATTTCCCCGGCCGCGAAAGTGCCGGGCAGGGCCTTGAGTTCCAGCGCCCCGGTCATTCCCTCCCAGGCGATTCCGCCGGCGGTGGAGATCGCCTGATCCATCGGGCGCGGCCCCTGATGCGGCACCGGCAGCGCCTTCAGCAGGGCGGCCAGCACGGCGCCATCGGTCGGCAGCGGCCGGGCGAATTCCTGCGCCAGGGCGATCCGCAGAGGGTCCAGCCCGGCCTTGCGCAACCGGTTGGGCAGGCTGGTCTTTCCCGGTTGTCCCAGGCGTGCGGCGAGGGCCTCGGCGCGCAGGTCCGGCATCAGGTCCAGCGCCAGGGTGGCCCCGTCGCGGAGCTGCGGCGTCAGCGCATAGAGCGCCCCGCCTTCCAGCCCCGACGCCACCAGCACCAGCTCTCCGCGCAACCGCCTGTCGCCGCAGAGCAGGGCGATGTTCTTCAGCGCGGCGCCGTGGAACCGGTCCATATGCGGCGTCAGGTTCAGCGTCAGGCCGGCATTGGCGGGGCGGAACGGCGCCACCGGCACGCCGCGCGCCAGCAGCTGCGCCGCCCAGGCCCCGTCCGACCCGAGCCGCGCCCAGGAGGCGCCGCCGAGCGCCAGCACCGTGACCCGGGGCCGCAGGCTGCGCGCGCCCTCGGGCGTGTCGAAACGCCAGTCCCGCGCCGCGTCCCAGCCGGTCCAGCGCCAGCGGGTCCGAAACGCGACGCCCTGCGCCGCCAGCCGCGCCAGCCACGCCCGCAGCAGGGGCGAGGCCTTCATGGACCGGGGAAAGACCCGCCCGGTCGAGCCGGTGAACAGCTCCTGGCCCAGCCCGCGAGCCCAGTCCTGCGCCTCGGACGGCCCGAAGGCGGCCAGGATCGGCGCCATCGGCGCGGCCGGGGCGATCTGCGCGGCAAAGACATCGGCCGGTTCGTCCTTGGTCAGGTTCAGCCCCGACTTGCCCGCCATCAGGAACTTGCGCCCGACCGAGGGCTTGGCTTCGACCAGCGTCACGGCATGGCCCGCCGCGGACAGGGTTTCGGCCGCCATCAGCCCGGCAGGGCCGGCGCCGATGACCAGTGCGGGAAGAACCTCGGTGCTGTCCATCCCCGGCTCCTGTCAAAATCGGCTTCCCGGTGCAAGCGCCATGTCGCGGCGGGCAGCGTCAGTCGCGGATCATCGACCGGATCTCGGCGACCCGCGTCGCGCCGGCCTTCAGGGACGGGGCGCAGAGCGCGACGGCGGTCTCGTCCAGCGCCTCGGGTTCGACGATCCGGTCGATCAGCCCCCAGGCCAGCGCCTCGGCGGCCTCGACCCTCACCCCGGCCATCAGCAGCAGCGCCGCCCGCGACGGACCGACCAGCGCCGCCAGCCGGGCCGGGTCCGACGGCTGCGGCAGCACGCCCATCTTCATCACCGGGTAGAAGATCGCCGCGCCCGGCACCGCCAGGCGCAGATCGCAGGCCAGGATCATGCCCAGGGCACCACCGGCGGCGGTGCCGTTCAGCGCGGCCACCGAAAGGCCGGGAAAGGCCGCGATGGCACCCGACAGCCGCTCCCAACCCGGATGGGTCGCCAGGGTGCCGGCCTGCACCTCGTCCAGATCGGCACCTGCGGAAAATACCCGGCCCTCGCCCGAGAGCACCAGCGCCGAGCCGCTCCAGTCCTCGACCGACTGGGCCAGGCGGCCCAGCATGGTGCCGGTCAGGCTGTTGGCCTTGTCGGGACGTGCGATGGTGATCCTCCGCAGTGCCCCCTCATCCTCGATCCGAATCATTTGATCCCCTTGCGGTTTCTGGGCAGGATAGCGGCACATGGGGCTTCTGGCCCAGACATTGACCATCCCTTGACGCCCGCGTCCCCGCGCGGGATTGTTGTATTTGAAATTCAACTGAGGAAATCCATTATGTCCTACATGAAACGTGTTTTCGGGCCCTCCGCGCTGGCCCTTGCGGTCTCGGCGCCCGCGGCTTTTGCCGATGTCAGCGCGGCCGATGTCTGGGGACAATGGAAGACCCAGATGGAAAATTCCGGCCAGACCCTCACCGTAGGCTCGGAATCCATGGTCGGCGACACGCTGACGATCTCGGATCTGAAGACCCGGATGGAAACCCCGGAAGCCGGGTTCTCGGTCAGCATGTCCTCGCTGACCTTCAAGGAGAACGGTGACGGCACGGTCACGATCGGAATGCCCGACAGCTATCCGATGGTGCTGGATATCCACCCGCCGGGGGAAGACGCCGGCAAGGTCAATCTCTCGGTCCGGCAGACCGGAATGTCGATGACCGCCTCGGGCAATCCCGGCGAGATTTCCTATGCCTATGCCGGGCAGGAGATCGCCGTGATGCTGGACTCGATCGAGGTACCGGATGCCGAGGGCGTTGATTTTGCCGGCGGGCTGCGACTGGCCGGATTTGCCGGAACCTATACCTTCGGCGCCGGTGACGTTCAGCCCTTCTCCTCGACCTTCGAAGCCGCGTCGATGACCATCGACCTCGACATCCAGGCCCCGGAAGAGGACGGCGCGCTGACCTTCAACTTCAAGGCGTCCGACATCAAGGGCACCTCGGATGGCCAGATCCCGTCCGGCATCGACTACAACGACATGGCCGCGGCCATGGCCGCCGGTTTTGCCGTCTCGGGCGGGCTCGATTTCGGCGCCACGACCTATGACTTCGACTTCAAGGACGGCTACGAGGCCATGAAAGTCGCCGCCACCATGGCGTCGGGCGGGATCTCCTTCGACATGTCGCCGGAGGGGATGAGCTATAACACCAAGTCGGCGGGGCTGGACCTCACCCTGTCCGGATCCGAGATTCCGCTGCCGCAGATCAACCTGAAGATGGCGGAATCGGCCTTCGGCCTGACCATGCCGATCACCAAGAGCGATGCGCCGCAGAACGTCGGGCTGCTGCTGAAGGTGGTCGATCTGGCGGTGCCCGAGGACATCTGGGGCATGATCGATCCGGCCGGCGGCCTGCCGCACGACCCGGCGACGATCATCTTCGACGCGACGGGAACCGCCAACTGGCTGGTCGATATCATGGCGCCGGATGCCGAGCAGCAGATGATGTCGGGCGGAATGCCGGGCCAGCTGCACACGCTCGACCTGAACGAGCTGGAACTGTCGATCGCCGGCGCCTCGGTGACGGCCAACGGCGGCTTCACCTTCGACAACAACGACCTGATGACCTGGGGCGGAATGCCCGCGCCGGAGGGCGCGATCGACGTCTCGCTGATGGGCGTCAACGGCCTGATCGACAAGCTGGTCGGCATGGGCCTGCTGCCGCAGGACCAGGCGATGGGCGGCAAGATGATGATGGGCATGTTCGCCAAGCCGGGCGACGGGCCGGACACCATGACCTCGAAGATCGAGGTCAAGGCCGACGGATCGGTCTTTGCCAATGGTCAGCAGCTGAAATAGGCCGCGCCACCTGAACAGGAGCAGCGCCCGGGCAGGTCCCGGGCGTTCGCTTTTGCGGGCCGCCGGTATTCGGGGCGGCGGTCCGGACCCTTGCGGCCCGGCCAGTGGCGGACTACCTCGGGTTGGCGTGATCGCCATGGTCGCGCCCCTGACGCCCCGGCCGGGGCGATCCCGGCCAGAGAGACCTGCAATGACCCAGACCGAACTTCCCGACCTGACCCAAGCCCTTCTCGACGCCGCCCGCAAGGCCGGGGCCGAGTCCGCCGATGCGCTGGCCGTGGATGGGCTGTCCCTGTCGGTCGATGTGCGGCAGGGCAAGCTGGAACAGGCCGAACGGTCCGAGGGCACCGAGATCGGGCTCAGGGTGCTGATCGGGCAGCGCCAGGCCTGCGTTTCGGCTTCGGACACAAGACCCGAGACGATCCGCGACATGGCCGAACGCGCGGTGATCATGGCCCGGCTGGCGCCGGAAGACCGCTGGATCGGCCTGGCCGAGAGCAACGCGCTCAGCCCGACCCGCGATGCCGAGGGACTGGAGCTTTGCGATCCCGCGCCCGATCCGGCCGCCGCGACGCTGGAAGACCTCGCCCGCCGGGCCGAGGCGGCAGCGCTGGCGAAGGACGGCATCTCGATGGTTGACAGCGCCTCGGCAGGCTTTGGCCGGCAGCGTATCCACCTGGCCGCGTCGAACGGGTTTTCCGGCGGTTACGCGCGGTCGAGCCATTCGATCTCCTGCGTCGCGATCACCGGCAGCGGCACGACGATGGAGCGCGACTGGGCGCATGAAAGCCGGGTCTACGGCGCCGACATGCCCGACCCGGAAAGCATCGGCACCCGCGCCGCCGAGCGCACGCTGGCCCGCGCCGGCGCCCGCCAGGCCAGGACAGGCGCCTTTCCGGTGGTGTTCGACGAACGGATTTCCAGCTCGCTGATCGGGCATCTGCTGTCGGCGGCCAACGGTGCCGCGGTGGCGCGTGGCGCGACCTGGCTGCGCGATGCCCTGGGCGAGGCCGTTCTGCCCGAAGGTCTGTCGGTGATCGAAGACCCGCATCGGGTGCGGATCGGCGGCTCGCGCCCCTTCGATGCCGAGGGCCTGCCGACCCGGCAACGGGCGATCGTGGACAAGGGCGTGCTGACCGGCTGGACGCTGGACCTCGCCTCGGCCCGGAAACTGGGGATGCAGAGCACCGGCAGCGCACAGCGGGGGCCGTCGGCGCCGCCCTCGCCCGGCGTGTCGAACATCGCGCTGACCCAGGGAACGACCGACCGCGCCGGGCTGCTGGCCCAGATCGGCACCGGGTTTCTGGTGACCTCGATGATCGGCTCGTCGATCAACCCGACCACCGGGGACTATTCGCGCGGGGCGTCCGGATTCTGGGTCGAGAACGGCGAGATCACCTATCCGGTCTCGGGCGTCACCATCGCGGGCAACCTGCGGCAGATGCTCAAGACCCTGATCCCGGCCAATGACGCCAAGACCTTCCTCGGTCATGTCGTCCCCTCGTTGATCGTCGAAGGTCTGACCCTTGCCGGCGCCTGAGGACGATCTGGCCCTGCTGGTCGATGCGGCCCGTTCGGCGGGCAGCATCGCGATGGGCTATTTCCGCAACGCGCCCGAGAAATGGGACAAGCCGGACAACGCCGGCCCGGTCACCGCGGCGGATTATGCGGTCGACAGCATGCTGCGCGAGACCCTGACGGCGGCCCGGCCCGGCACCGGCTGGTTGTCGGAAGAGACCGAAGACGACCCGGCACGGCTGCAGGCCCGCGAGGTCTTCATCGTCGATCCGATCGACGGCACCCGGGCCTTCATTGCCGGCGAGACCTCCTGGGCGCATTCCCTGGCCCTGGCCCGCGACGGCAAGGTTGTGGCGGGCGTGGTCTATCTCCCCGCCGCCGATCTGCTCTATACCGCGACCGAGGCCGGCGCGGCGGTGCTGAACGGCAGCCCGATCCGGGTTTCGCCGGCCCGCGGCGTGTCCGGCGCCCGGACCCTGTCGGCCGCCCGGTTCCTGAAGCCCGATCTCTGGCCCGGCGGCGCGCCGCCGGTCGAGCGGCACTTCCGCCCCTCCCTGGCCTGGCGGCTGGCGCTGGTGGCCGAGGGCCGGTTCGACGCCATGCTGACGCTGGGCGACACCTGGGAATGGGACATCGCCGCGGGCTGCCTGATCGCCGAACGGGCGGGCGCCCGGATCACCGATCGCGACGGCACGGAACTGCGCTTCAACAACGCCCATCCGGTGACGCCGGGGGTGATCGCCGCCGGTCCCGACCTTCAGGCCCAATTGATGGCCTATCGGACATCCGCAGGACGTGCAGAGCCTGCCGGAAACGTGTAGCAAGACAAAAATAGCGGTGCCCCGCAGCGCCGCCCGAACCGGAGAAGACCGATGACCTACCGTCTTGAGGACAAGGACGACGACAACAAGAAATCCGACGAAGAAACCTCGCGCCCGGTGGCCGAGCTTTTCTTCAAGAGCCGCAATGTCATCATCACCGGCGGGATCGACGACAAGCTGGCCAACCGCGTGGTGACTCAGTTGCTGGCGCTGGCGCAGGACAATGACGATCCGATCAACCTGTTCATCTCGTCCCCCGGCGGCCATGTCGAAAGCGGCGACATGGTGCATGACATGATCAAGTTCATCAAACCCAAGGTCCGCACCATCGGCTCGGGCTGGGTGGCCAGCGCCGGAGCGCTGATCTTTGTCGGCGCCGACAAGGCCGATCGCTACTGCCTGCCCAACACCCGCTTCCTGCTGCACGAGCCTTCGGGCGGCGTCGGCGGCACGGCAAGCGACATCTGGATCCAGGCCGAACAGATCAGGATCATGCGCGAACGGTTCCACGCACTCTTCGCCGAGGCAACCGGCCAGACCCCCGCCAAGATCGCCGAGGACACCGCCCGCGACTTCTGGCTGAACACGACCGAGGCCAAGAAATACGGGCTGCTCGGCAAGGTCATCCATTCGATGGACGAGTTGAAGTGATCGCCCGCGCCGCATCCCTGGCCCTGATGCTGGGCGTCGCTGCGCCGGCCCTGGCCCAGGACGCGGCGCTGGCCTTTGTCGCCGGACCGGACGTGATCGAGGTTCCGCCCGGCGCCGTCGAGGCCATTGCCGGCGAGGATCCTCCGGGCCAGCATATCGTCACCCTGTCGCTCGATGCTGACCTGGCTGCCCGGTTCGCGGACCTCACGGCCCGCAACATCGGCGAGGTGGTCGAGGTTCGTATCTGTGGCGCCGTGGCCATTGCGCCCCGGGTGATGGAGCGGATCGAAGGCGGCACGATCCGGATTTCCGGCGCCTTCACGGCGCAGGAAGTGGCCGACCTCGCCCGCCGGATAAGCGACAGCGATTGCGAGGATTTCTCATCGCCCTTCAGCACTTGAGGCCCTCTACGGCCCGGAAAGGCAAAACCATGCAACGCACAACCCCCCTGTTGGCTGTTCTGATCGACGCAGACAACACATCGGCCCAATGGGCCAAGGCCATTTTCGAGGAAATCGCCGCCCTCGGCGAAGCCTCGGTCCGCCGCATCTACGGTGACTTCGCCTCGCCCCATCTCAAGGGTTGGCAGGCCAAGCTGGCACCGCTGGCGCTGGTCCCGCACCATTCGCCCGCCAATACGGTCGGCAAGAACTCGTCCGACATCTCGCTGGCCATCGACGCGATGGACATCCTGCACACGGGACGTTTCGACGGCTTTGTCATCGTCTCCTCCGACAGCGACTTCACCCGGCTCGCCAGCCGGATTCGCGAACAGGGGCTGGATGTCTACGGCATCGGCCAGAAGAAGACCCCCGAGAGCTTCCGCAACGCCTGCAAGCGGTTCATCTACATCGAAAACCTGATCGCCGGGGACGAGCCTGCAGGGCGCGGCACCGCGCGGCAGGACAGCAGCAACGGCTCGCAGTCCGAATCCCATCCCGACCCGACGCCGGTCCCGGAAACGGCGATCAAGAAGGAACCGGCCAAGAACGCGATCCCGATCATCGTCGCGGCGATGCGGGCCATCGGCGGCGACGAGGACTGGTACACGCTGCCGCAGATCGGCCAGTACATCACCCAGGCCAACCCGGACTTCGACACACGGACCTATGGTTCGGCCAAGCTGTCCGACCTGCTGAAGAAGACCGGCCGGTTCGAGGTCGTCCAGGGTTCGGGCAATCATCTGATGGTAAGGGACCTGGCATGAGCGAGACCGGGGAAGACAAGCCGAAACTCCTGTTCCTGGCCGGCTTCGGCGACGACAATTCGCAGTTCGCCGGGCTGCAGAACACCCGGTTGGCCGAGATCGTCGATCTGCAATTGCTGAACCTTCCCGGCTTCGGCGCCCCGCCCCTGGCCGGGCCGACCACGCTGGCATCGCTGGGCTTCTTCGTCGCCGGGGAAGCCCGGAAGATCGGCGTCGAATATGTCGTGGCGCACTCGCTGTCGTCGGTCATCGGTTCGATGGCCGTCGGATTTCCGGGCAGCCCGCTGAAGGCGATCGTCTCGCTGGAAGGCAACCTGACCGCCGCCGACGCCTATTACTCGGGCACCGCGGCCGACCACGCGACGCCGGAAGAGTTCCGCACGGCCTTCCTGGCCCGTCTCGACGCCCGCGCCGAGACCGATCCCCACGCCGCCCGCTACCGCGACGCGGTGGCCCGGGCCGATCCCAAGGCGCTGTGGGAACTCGGCTGCGACGCGAAGGCGTTTTCCGAGCAGACCGAGCCGGGGAACATCCTGCAGGCGATCGGCCATGTCCACTACCTCTACAACCCCGACAACCTGCCCGCCGAGAGCATTGCCTGGCTGGAGGCGCATCCGATTCCGCGCACCGTGGCGCCCGGCGCCTCGCATGCCATCGCGGTGGACCAGCCCGAAGTGCTGTCGGACTTCCTGCTGAACCTTTTCGGCGAATAGCCGCGCCGAAAGCGGAGCCGCCCCCTTGATCCCGCGCCCGGGCCGGGTAGTTTAGAATGATTCTAAGAAGGGGAAGCGGGCGATGATTCCGGGATTTGGCGGGCGACGGCGGTTCAAGGACCTGAGTGAGCAGGAAATTCTTGCGCTGGCGATTTCGTCGGAAGAAGACGACGCACGGATTTACCGTCAATATGCGCAGAAACTGCGCGCGGACTATCCGGACTCGGCCAAGGTCTTCGATGCCATGGCGGTCGAGGAAGACGATCATCGCCAACGCCTGATCGACCTGCACAAGGCCCGTTTCGGCGACGTGATCCCGCTGATCCGGCGCGAACATGTCTCGGGCTATTATGCCCGGCGCCCGGTCTGGCTGGTCGAAAACCTCTCGCTGGACACGATGCGCTCCGAGGCCGAGGCGATGGAGCGGCAGGCCGAGGCCTTCTACCGCGCCGCCGCCGCGCAGACCCCGGATGCCGATACCCGCAAGCTGCTGGGCGATCTGGCCGCCGCCGAGGCCGGACATTCGGAACAGGCGAACCGGCTGGAAGACAAGCTGGTCGGCGAGGACAAGCGCGACGAGGAAGACCGTGCCGCGCACCGGCAATTCGTGCTGACCTGGGTGCAGCCGGGACTGGCCGGGCTGATGGACGGATCGGTTTCGACACTGGCGCCGATCTTCGCCACCGCCTTCGCGACGCAGAACACCCATACGACCTTTCTGGTCGGCCTGGCCGCCAGCGTCGGGGCCGGAATTTCGATGGGGTTCACCGAAGCGGCCTCGGACGATGGCCAGCTGTCGGGGCGCGGCTCTCCCTACAAGCGCGGCCTGGCCGCCGGGGTGATGACGACGCTCGGCGGGCTGGGCCATGCCCTGCCCTATCTGATCCCGCATTTCTGGACCGCGACGATCACCGCGATGATCGTGGTCTTCATCGAACTCTGGGCCATTGCCTGGATCCAGAACCGCTTCATGGACACGCCCTTCCTGCGGGCCTCGTTCCAGGTCGTGCTGGGCGGTGCGCTGGTATTTGCGGCGGGGGTTCTGATCGGCGGCGGCTAGGGATTTTCCCGGTTGCGGGCTTCGGCTAGAACCGGGGCGAGGAGGCCCCATGGACAAACCCGCCTATCAGGCTCTGCCGTTGCCCGACCGCATCCGCCTGCCCGACGCCGAGGCGCTTGCCGCCGCCGAAACCTTCCGCGCCACCATGGCCCGGCGCCATTCGGTCCGCGACTTCCTGCCCGATCCGGTGCCGCAGGAAGTCATCGAGACCGCGATCTCGGCGGCCGGGCTGGCGCCTTCCGGGGCCAATCACCAGCCCTGGTATTTCGTCGCCATCGGCGATCCCGCGATGAAGGCGAAGATTCGCGCCGCGGCCGAGGAAGAGGAACGCGCCTTCTATGCCGGCGGCGGCGGCGACGAATGGCTGAAGGCGCTGGAGCCGATCGGCACCGACGAGAAGAAACCGCATCTGACAACCGCGCCCTGGCTGATCGTCGTGTTTCAGCAGCGCTACGGGCTGCGCCCGGACGGCACCCGGTTCAAAAACTACTATGTGCCCGAAAGCACCGGCATCGCCACGGGCTTTCTGATCACGGCGCTGCATCTTGCCGGGCTGACCACCCTGACCCATACGCCGAATCCGATGAAATTCCTCAACGGCCTCTGCGGGCGTCCCGAATCGGAAAAGCCGGTGATGATCCTCGTGGTCGGCCACCCGGCCCCGGATGCCACGGTTCCGGCGGTCGCCAAGAAGAAGAAGCCGCTGAACGAAATCCTGACATCCTTCCCCCCACAGGACTGACACCGACGCGGGACAGGGCGACGGGCGCCTTCCGGGACGGGAACGCGGTGTCGGGCAGCCCTTCCCGCCGCCCGCCAGCCCCTGCTTGACAGCACCCTGCCGCTTGGGGCTTGTTTGCGCCGCATAATCCCAACCCAGGATCGGGAGACACCCATGACTTCGACCCGCCGGCCGGCCCCCGCTGCCGCCACGACCGCATTGCGCCCGGTCTCCTGATGGCCAGGACCAGCCCGCAGAAGGCCGAGACGAAGTCGGTCCGCGACTATATCCGGACCATCGTCGATTTCCCGCACGAAGGCATCCTGTTCCGCGATGTCACCACGTTGTTCGCCGATCCGCGGGGATTCCGGATTTGCGTCGATCAGATGCTGGACCCCTATGCCGGGATGCAGATCGACAAGGTGGTGGGGCTGGAAGCGCGCGGCTTCATCCTGGGCGGCGCCATCGCGCATCAGCTCACGCTGGGCTTCGTGCCGATCCGCAAGAAGGGCAAGCTGCCCGGCGCGGTGATCAGCCAGGAATACACGCTGGAATACGGCGAGGCCGTGATGGAGGTGCATGACGACGCCATCCAGCCCGGCGAAAGGGTCCTGCTGGTCGATGACCTGCTGGCCACCGGCGGCACCGCCGAGGCCGGAATCAAGCTGATCGAACGGCTGGGCGGCGTCATCGTCGGCTGCGCCTTCATCGTCGATCTGCCCGAACTGGGCGGCCGGGCGCTCCTGGAGAAGCTGGGCTACGAGGTCCACGCGCTCTGCGCCTTCGAGGGGGCCTGACGCCGGGCCAGCGACCTTAACAATTCGTTAGCCGAATCAGGCGCAAGCTGGGCTGGCCCGGCGAAGCACGGGCGTTGCTTGCACCCCTTGTCACTGGCGCCACCCGTTGTCACCGGCGCAGGGTGATTGCCACAGGAAGGCACCTCGGCGGAACGATCCGGGGTGCCTTCTCTGTTGCGCCCCGCTGTCGTGGCCGCAGTTCAGTCGCCGGTGCAGCCTTGAATATCCACCGCCCGGCCGGCCCCGATCACGGTGAAGCGCAGCGACGACCGGTCGAGCGCGAAGGGTTGTGCCTCGGGCGGCACGAGGTCGGCCACGGCCTGCAGGACGCCGCCCTTGCGCAGGCTGGCGGCATCCGAAACCCAGACGCCGGGGGTCGGGGTCTCGACCACCACCACCTCGGACCCGCCCTGTTTCGGCAGGGTGATCCGGGCGGTCAGCCGCAGCCCGTCGCTGATCGGCTCGACCGCGCAGCTTGCGCCTTTCAGTCCGGCCTCGGCGGCCGTCTGGGCGCGATCGGCCAGGGCCGCGGCGATCCGCGGGTCATGTGTGCCCTGCGCCGGAATGTCGGCCGAAATCCGCACCTGCACCGGCACGCAGATATCCAGGCAGACACCCATGTCGAGTTCGCCGCGCAGGGCGATCGGTTGATCGGGTCTTGCCGCATCCAGATAGATCGGCAGGATCACCTCGCCCTTGTAGCCGATCGAGCGCATCCCGTTGACCGAGAAGACATGCGGCACCGGCCAGTGAAAGCGCAGGCCGGCCAGATTGCGGGAGCCCTTCCAGGAAAAGCTGGGCGGGATCCCCGCATCGCCCGGCGCCCGCCAATAGGTCTTCCAGCCCGGCGCCAGCCGAATCCGAAGTGCGGCGATATGCACCGCCCCCTCGCGCCAGCCGGGCAGAACCTCGACCTGCGCCACCTGCTCGGTGGGCGTGGTGCCATAGGTTCCGGCCCGTGCGGCGACGGGAAACAGCAGGGCCAACAGGGTCACGGCGGCGGACAGACGGGACAGCATCATGGGCGCGACGCTAGCGATTGACGCCACAATAGGAAATCACAAACAGGCGACACATCCGTGTGCGTTCCCTGCGACACTTGGCCGAGAACGGGCAGCACCCTTGCAAGCGCCGACACTCTGGCCGACGCTGCAACGGATATGGCCGATTTCGATTCCCCTGACCTCACCGGCAAGTTCCTGATCGCCATGCCCGGCATGGGCGATCCGCGTTTCGAACGCGCGGTGGTCTATGTCTGTGCCCATTCCGCCGAAGGCGCCATGGGCCTGATCATCAACAAGCCGGCGCGAGGCACCACCCTGACCGAGTTGCTGGAGCAGCTCTCCATCGCGCCGGTTCCCGAGCATCTTCACAAGGTCGTGCGCTATGGCGGCCCGGTCGAGCGGGGCCGGGGATTCGTCCTGCACAGCGCCGACTGGAGCGCCGAGGAAGGCACGCTGTCGGTCGATGACAGTATCTCGATGACCGGCACCCTGGACGTGCTGCGGGTCATGGCCGAAGGCGGCGGGCCGGGGCAGGCGATCCTGGCACTCGGTTATGCCGGCTGGGGGCCGGGACAGCTGGAAGCGGAGTTGAGCCAGAACGGCTGGCTGACCGCCGCCGCGCATCCGCGCATCGTCTTCGATCTGCCGGATATCGAGAAATGGGAAGCCGCGCTGGCGGTGCTGGGTATCGACCCGCTGTTTCTCTCGGCCGCCGCCGGACGGGCCTGAGCCGGACGCTCAGCGCGGGGCGGCAGCGCGGGCCAGCCGGTCGCGGATCGCCCTTCCCAGCCCGTGATCGGGGATCGGGGCCACCGCGATGCCCGCCGCGCCGCGCACATCCAGCGCCCGCAGCATGTGGAACAGATTGGCCGCCGCCTCGACCAGATCGCCGCTTTCGGACAGGCTGAGATCGCCGGGCACCGGGCCGAAGCCCAGCATCACCTCGCCCGGCCCGGGTGCCGTCACATCCAGCCGGACCGGCGCCGCCGGCGCGTAATGCGATGACAGCTGCCCCGGCGCATTCGGTTTCGCGCCCTGCGGCGCGGCGGCCAGCGGTCGGCCGAGCGCCCCTTCCAGCGCCTCGGCCGGCAACCCGCCGGGACGCAGCAGCTGCGGACCCTCGGGACCGAACCCCACGATCGTCGATTCGACGCCGACGACGCAGGGACCGCCATCCAGAACCGCTTCGATCCGGCCCGCCAGCCCGTCCAGCACATGTTCGGCACGGGTCGGGCTGATCCGGCCCGAGGGATTGGCCGAAGGCGCCGCCACCGGCCGCGCGACCCGGCGCAGCAGATCGCGCGCCAACGGCAGATCGGGCACCCGCAGCGCCACCGTCGGAAGACCGGCACGCAGCAGTGGCGACAGGCCGGCATCGCGCACCGGCAGCACCAGCGTCAGCGGCCCGGGCCAGAACGCCCCGGCCAGGCGCAGCGCGTCACCCTCCAGCCGCGCCACCGCCCCGGCCGAGTCGATATCGGGCAGATGCACGATCAGCGGGTTGAATTGTGGCCGCCCCTTGGCCTGATAAATCCGCGCCACCGCCCGGTCATCGGTGGCATCGGCGCCCAGACCATAGACCGTTTCGGTCGGAAACCCGACCAGGGCGCCCTGCCGCAACAGCGCCGCGGCGCGCGCGATTCCTTCGGGGTCAGTGGCAAGACGCTCGGTCATGCGGGTCTCTCTAGTGCAACCCCGCGGCTGCGGAAAGCCCGGGCCTCGGCGCCGCCGCAAGGTTTTGACGTCGCGTCCGGACCATCCCGGGCGCCTGCATCCTTGTGCCGGGCTTGCGATAGGTTTTCGCCACCTCTATGCCGGTGCACAGCACCCAAGATTGAAGGAAGCCCGATGCCATATCGTGCGCCGACCTCCGACTTCCGCTTCCTGCTCTCGCATGTCGTTGGCTTCCCCGAAGTTCAGCAGACCGAGCGCTTTGCCGAGGCCACCGACGATACCACCGACGCGATCCTGAACGAGGCCGCCAAGCTTTGCGACGAGGTGCTGGCCCCCCTGCAACGTGCCGGCGATCTGCATCCCGCCCGAATCGAGAACGGTGTCGTGCGCTGCTCGCCCGGGTTCGCCGAAGGCTATGCCGCGATCCGCGACGGCGGCTGGGTCGGCATTTCCGCACCGGCCGCCTTCGGCGGCCTGGCCCTGCCGCAGACTCTGGCGACCTGCGTCAACGAGATGATGTCGGGCGCCTGCCTGGCGCTGCAGCTCAACCCGCTGATGACCCAGGGCCAGATCGAGGCGCTGGAACATCATGCCGACGACGCACTCAAGGCGCTCTACCTGCCGAGGCTGATCTCGGGCGAATGGTCGGGCACGATGAACCTGACCGAGCCGCATGCCGGTTCGGATGTCGGCGCGCTGACCAGCAAGGCCAGCGACAACGGCGACGGCACCTATGCGGTGACCGGGCAGAAGATCTACATTTCCTGGGGCGACAACGACTTCACCCCGAATATCTGCCATCTGGTGCTGGCACGGCTGCCGGGCGGCGGACCGGGAACCAAGGGGATCAGCCTGTTCCTGGTGCCCAAGTTCCTGCCCGACGCGGCCGGAGAGCCCGGACAGCCCAACAGCCTTCAGGTCGTCTCGCTGGAACACAAGATGGGGCTGCATGGCTCGCCCACGGCGGTGATGCAGTATGACGGCGCCACCGGCTGGCTGGTCGGAGAACCGCATCAGGGCATGAAGGCGATGTTCACCATGATGAACAACGCCCGGCTGGGTGTCGGCGTGCAGGGCATCGGCCAGGCCGAGGCGGCCTGCCAGCTGGCGCTGGAACACGCCCTGACCCGCAAGCAGGGCAGGACCGCCAGCGGCGCAGAGACGATCATCGGCCACCCCGATGTGCGGCGGATGCTGGGCCAGATGCGGGCCGATACCTTTGCCGCCCGGGGCATCGCGCTGATGAATGCAGTGGCCACCGACATGGCGCACGCCACCGGCAGCGCCGACTGGCAGGCTCGCGCCGCCTTCCTGACCCCGATCACCAAGGCCTTCGGCACCGACACAGGGGTGCGCACTGCCGAGCTGGGGATGCAGGTCCACGGCGGCATGGGCTTCATCGAAGAGACCGGCGCGGCGCAGATCTATCGCGATGTGCGGGTGACGTCGATCTACGAAGGCACCAACGGCATTCAGGCGCTCGACCTCGTCGGGCGCAAGCTGGCCGATGGCGGCGAGGCCGCGCATCGCCTGCTGGACGAGATCGAGCAGGTCGCCGAAGCGGCGCGCGCGCAACTGCCGGTTCAGGCCAAGGCGGTCTGGAGCGGGTCGGAATCGCTGCGCGAGGTCACCGAATGGCTGGCGCAACAGCCGCTGGCCGACCGCGGTGCCGTCGCGACCGCCTATCTTCGCGCCTTCGCCCGGGTTCTGGGCGGCCATGTCCATCTCTGCGCCGCCAATGCCGAGTTCGCGGAAACCGGCCAGCCGGGGCCGCGCAACCGCCTGGCCTGTTTCTATGTCCAGCGCCTGCTCAGCGAGTTGGGCGGGCTGCTGGTGGAAGTCCGGTCCGGACCCGGCTGCGTCGATGCGCTCACGGCCGAGGATCTGGCCGGATGATGGACGGCTGCAAGGGCGAGATCCGCTATCCGGTCGAGGCCCCGCCGGGCCCCGGCGAGGCGCTGGAAATCGCCCCCGGCGTGCTCTGGATGCGGCTGCCGCTGCCGACCGCACTCGACCATGTGAATGTCTATGCGCTGGACGACGGCGCCGCAGGCTGGACGGTGATCGACACCGGCATGGACACGCCGAAGGCCCGCGAACTCTGGGAACAGCTGCTGGCCGGACCGCTGGGCGGCCGCCCGGTCCATCGGCAGATCGTCACCCACATGCATCCCGACCACATCGGCCTGACCGCCTGGATGGCCGGCAAGGGGGCGGAACTCTGGTGCACCCGCACCACCTGGCTCTCGGCGCGGATGCTGGTTCTGAATGTCGAGGAAAAGCACTCGGAGCACACGATCGATTTCTGGCGCGCTTCCGGAATGGCGCCCGAGATGCTGGCCAGAAAGGCCGCCGAACGGCCCTTCAACTTCATCGATGTGGTGGGGCTGCCGCCGCCGAGCTTTCGCCGGATTGCCGAAGGCGACTGGCTGACCGTCGGCGGGCGGCGCTGGCTGGTTCGCTGCGGCGACGGCCATGCGCCCGAACATGCGACGCTGTGGAGCGAGGACGGCACGCTGGTTCTGGGCGGCGACCAGCTCCTGCCCTCGATCTCGCCCAATCTCGGGGTCTATGCCTCGGAACCCCTGGCCGACCCGATCGCGGAATGGCTGGAAAGCTGCAACCGGCTGGCCGCCCATGCGACCGAAGCGCAACTGGTCCTGCCCGGGCACAAGCTGCCCTTCACCGGCCTGCCGCTGCGGCTGCGCCAGAAGGCCGAAAACCATCACCACGCGCTGGAACGGCTGCATGCGCATCTGGCCACGCCCAGGGTCGCGGTCGATTGCTTCGGCCCGCTGTTCAAGCGCGAGGTCACGCCCGAGGTCTTCGGCTTTGCCCTGGCCGAGACCATCGCCCATCTCAACCATCTCTATCTCACCGGCCGCGCCAGCCGCACCGCCCGCGCCGACGGCGCCTGGCTGTGGCGCGCCATCTGAGCCGCGCCGCGCGGGCATTGCCATCCTGCCAGCCTGCAGAGTTTCTGCCGCCCGCGGCGGTCGCGGGGCCGTGACAGGGCCGCAGGAATGGGCTAAGGCACATTCAATGCTGGAACTGCGAGGACTATGGAAATGGCCGACTCCGATCACCCCAAGCACGGCGACATGGACATCCATGTTCAGGAAAAGACCTTTGAAGGATTCGTGCATATCGCCGCCTGGTTCTCGGGCTGCGTCGTGGTCTTCCTGCTTCTCCTAGCCATGTACAACGGCTAGGCCGCTGGACATCCTGATGCGCAAATTCCTGATCGCCCTTGCGCTGCCGCTGCTGCTGGCGGCCTGTGGCGCCGAACCGGTCTGGGCACCGGATGACGTGGTGCAACGCGCCGTGGTGCCGAATACCGGGCCCACCCAGATCTCGCTGATGACGGTCGTCTCGACCCGCAGCGGTTCCGGCGCCCACAGCGGCCTGATCATCGACGCGTCGCAGAGGGTCATGTACGACCCCGCCGGGACGTTCAAACATCCCGCCATGCCGGAGCGGAACGACCTGCACTACGGCCTGACCGACACCAGGCTGGCGGTCTATATCGATTACCATGCCAGAGTGACCTATGACGTGGTGATCCAGACCGTGCAGGTCTCGCCCCAGATTGCCGAGCTGGTGTTTGAGCGCGCCAAGGCGGAAGGGGCCGCACCCAAGGCCTTCTGCGCCAATTCGGTGTCGCATATCCTGGCCGGCGTGCCGGGGTTCGAGTCGATCCGCTCGACCATGTCCCCGATCAAGCTGATGAAGGAATTCCGCAAGTTGCCCGGCGTGACCGAGCGGATCGTCCATGACGACGACGCCGACGACAACCGCTATGTGCTGTATGTGCAGCCGGAAGAGGCCAGCTAGGCGGGGCCTCCACCGCGGCGGCGCTATCGCAGGATCAGCGTCGCCAGCGCAAAGATGATCAGCCCGCCAAGGATCGCCAGCAGCGTGTTCTTCGTGGCCCAGCCCAGCAGCCCGCAACCGAGCGCCGCGATGATCCGTGCCGGATCGGCGCTGCCGCCCTCGGCCACCGGGCTCAGCACCATCGGCGCCACCATGGCCGGCAGCACCGCGTGCGGCGCATAGCGCAGATGCCGCAGCAGCCAATCGGGCATCCTGCGCCCGCCGATCAGCCCCAGGAACGAGAACCGGATTAGATAGGTGCCGACCGCCATCGCCAGGATGACGGTCCAGATCTCTGCCGCGGAATAGTTCATTGCGCGCCTCTCCTGCGTTCGACCTCGGCGCCCGCGGCCATCGCGGCCAGAGCCGCCACCAGCAGTTCCGTGTTGTAGGGCATCCAGGCCAGCAGCAACGCCACGACGACCGAAGTCATCACCGCCGTCAGATGCGCCAGTGTCCGCAGCATCGGCGCCAGCAGGGCGATGAAGGCGATCGGCACGATGAAGTCGAGCTGCCAGCTCTCGGGGATTGCCCGCCCGGCCATGGCACCGATCAGGGTCGACAGATACCAGGCGGTGCAGGCCGGCAGCGCGGTGCCGAAGAAATAGCGCATCCTGGCGCTGATCGGCGCATCGGGTCGCTTGGTATAGTCGGCGATGGCGGTGATATAGACGTTGTCGACCAGCATATAGGCCGCGAAGGCCCGTTTCCAGAACGGCGCCGGCCCCAGATGGGGCGCCAGCGCGGCCGAGTAGATCGCCATCCGCATGTTCACCAGCAGCCCCGCCGCGATCACCAGCACCAGCGGCGCTTGCTGCTGCATCTGGGCCAGGGCGGCGAATTGCGAGGCGCCGCCGATCACCAGAATGGTCATCGCCATGGTCTCGTACAGCTTCATCCCGGCCTCGGTCGCCACCAGCCCGAAGACCAGCCCGAAGGGCCCGGCCGCCAGAATGAAGGGCATCCCGTCCCGGAAGCCGCGCCAGAATGCCGTTTTGTCGGTGGAGCTTGTCACGTTGCTGCCCTAGGATCCCCCGGTTCCCGCGCTCGATACATGGCGGACAGCAGAGGTGCAAATGCGCTGTCGAGCCCCATCCCCTGCCACCTTGCCCGCCCGGGCCTCCGTGGTGGTTCCGCGATGAGACAGCCCTTCGGACTGATCCTGGCCGGGGGGCGCGGCAGCCGTATGGGGGGCGCCGACAAGGCGTTTCTGACCCTGGGCGGGAGCAGCCTTCTGGCCCGCGTCATCGACCGTTTCGCGCCGCAGGTCGACCGGCTGGCGCTGTCGGCGAATGGCGATCCGGCGCGGTTCTCGGGTTTCGGGCTGCCGGTCCTGCCCGACCCGGTCCCGGGCTTTCCCGGGCCGCTGGCGGGCCTCCTCGCCGGGCTCGATTGGGCGGCGGGCGCCGGGGCCGAGACCCTGGTCACCGTGGCGACCGACACGCCCTTCCTGCCGCCCGATCTGGTGCCGCGCCTGCTTCTGGCCGGGGATGGTGGCCCGGCGCTGGCCGCAACGCCGGGCGGGCTGCACCCGACCTTCGCCCTCTGGCCCGTCACCCTGGCCGGGGCGCTGCGCGACAGGCTCGCGGCGGGCCACCGCCGCCTGTCCGATTTCGCCGCCGCGCATGGCGCCGCCACCGCATCCTTCCCGGACCAGCCCTTCGACCCGTTCCTGAACATCAACACGGCCGAGGACCTGGCCCGGGCCGAAGCCATGCTGTGAACGCCGAGGGTCAGGGGCCGGAGGCCGGTGGACCGGGCTGTGCGGATGAAACCTCGGGCGTGGCGCGCGCCGGTCTCAGTCGAAGGTGCCCGTCACCCGGCCCAGCAACATGAAGGCGCGGGCCGTGCGGGTATCGGCCAGGGCGGCGATCTCGGCGTCGCTGGCATTCTTCTCGAAACCCGCCAGCATCTGGTCGAATTTCCGCAGAAAGTGATGCACTGCATCCCGGAAGATCGTGTCCGACCGCATCCGGCCCGAGGCCAGCGCCAAGCCGGACCGGTCGCGGATGCCGCCAAGGGCCGAGATCGTCCGCCCCCGCTCGCCCTGCGCGAATCGGCGCCAGACATCGGGCTTGGCCCGTTCGGGCTTGAGGTCGTCCATGTAGATGCCGTCCTGGCTGAGCAGCGTCAGCACATCCTGGCTGGCCTGGATCAGCTGCGCCGTCTGGCGGTCCTGCAGGGCCCGGCGCAGGGCGCGGAACCCGTCGGCATCCTCGGCATTCTCGGGGAAGTTCAGCGCCTGGATGAAATCCTCGGTGCTGGGCGGCTGCGAGGTCGGTTCGGACGGCCCGCCCAGTTCGAGGCTCTGCTGATCCGCCGGCGCTGCCGGGGGCGGCGGAAGCGAGACCGGCCGGCGCGATTCGTTCAGCCCCGGAGAGCGGATCGAGGCGAAGGTGGCAATCGCCGCTTCGGTCTTCTTCTGCGCCTGGGCAATCTCGTCCAGCTTGCGCTCGAATGTCGGACGCACGACCGGCCCGGCGCCCTGAACCTGGCTGAGATAGCTGTGCCGGATCGCGTCGATCGAGGCCTGAAGCCGTTGCGATTCTTCCCGCATCACCCGCGACGAGCGGGCGGCGGATGCGCCGACCCAGATCACCGCAACCGGCAGGAACACCGCCATCAGGGTCACGACGAATCGCAACGTGTCGATCTGCCCCAGCCCCTGATCGCTGCGCGAGAACACGATGACCAGCGTCACCCCGGCCATCCAGGCCAGCGACAGGACGGCGGCCAGGACTTCGGTAAAGGTGAATTGTGTCCGGTGCGCCGAACGGCCCGGCGGCGCCGCCCTCAGCAACAGATCGCTGCGATCAGCCGCCGATGTTGTCCGGACCGCAGGCGCCCCGACCTTGCCCGTTCCGTCAGACTGCGGACCGACCTGCGGTTCTTCAGACATATTCGACGCTCAGCACCTCGTAGCTCTTGCCGCCGCCCGGAGTACGCACTTCGATCGAATCGCCGGGTTCCTTTCCGATCAGCGCCCGCGCCAGCGGCGAGCGGATGTTCAGCAGGCCGCGCTCGAGATCGGCCTCGGGTTCGCCGACGATCTTGAAGACGCGCTCTTCCTCGGTGTCCTCATCGACGACCTTGACGGTGGCGCCGAACTTGATCGGGCCCGACAGGGTCGGGACGTCGATCACTTCGGCGCGCGCGATGATTCCCTCGAGTTCCTTGATCCGGCCCTCGATAAAGCTCTGCTTTTCGCGGGCCGAGTGATACTCGGCATTCTCCGACAGGTCGCCAAGCGCCCGCGCTTCGGCAATGGCCGCGATGATCGCCGGCCGTTCGACCGTCTTCAGATGCTTCAATTCGTCTTGCAGCGCGGTGAACCCCGCGCGCGTCAGAGGTATCTTTTCCATCAGTCCTTCCGGCGGCTTTTCCAGCCCGGGGGAACCTGGGCCGGTTGGCCCGTCCCCGCCCCGCGCAGGTTGCAATTCCGGCCTAGTGAACCAAGTGTGGTTCAGATTGCAAGAGGCAAACCCCCGGCAGACCCGGCGTCGCGGTTGACCCCCGCGCGGGCTTCACGCTAGGGAACCGGGCAAAATGGCGCGGCTTTGCCCCGGAAGCAGGCCGGGTTATCGCCAAACCGGAGCAGTGAAGGGAATGGATCAGGGCATGGACGGGATCACACGCGAAGCGATGGCCTATGACGTGGTAATCGTCGGGGCCGGGCCGGCCGGACTGTCGGCGGCGATCCGCCTGAAGCAGCTTGACCCCGAACGCTCGGTGGTGGTGCTCGAAAAGGGCTCCGAGGTCGGCGCCCATATCCTGTCCGGCGCGGTGATCGACCCTTCGGGGCTGACGGCGCTGATCCCCGACTGGAAGGAAAAGGGCGCACCGCTCAACGTGCCGGTGACGAAGGACCGTTTCCTTGTGCTGGGCGAAAGCGGGGCGTTGCGGATCCCGAATTTCCTGATGCCGCCGATGATGTCGAACCACGGCACCTATATCGCCTCGCTGGGAAATCTCTGCCGCTGGCTGGCCGAACAGGCCGAGGGGCTGGGTGTCGAGATCTTCCCCGGCATGTCCTGCTCGGAACTGGTCTTTGCCGAGGATGGCAGCGTCAAGGGCGTGGTCGCGGGCGAGTTCGGCAAGGCGGCCGATGGCACGCCGGGCCCGAATTACGAACCCGGCATGGAACTGCACGGCAAATACGTGCTGCTGGGCGAAGGCGTGCGCGGCTCGCTCTCGAAACAGGCCATCGAGAAATACGACCTGGCCCAGGGCCATCAGCCGCAGAAATACGGGCTGGGGATGAAGGAAATCTGGGAGGTCTCGCCCGACAAGCACCGCCCCGGCAGCGTCACCCATACGATGGGCTGGCCGCTGGGCAGCAATGCGGGGGGCGGCTCTTTCATCTACCACCTCGACAACAACCAGGTGGTGGTCGGCTTCGTCGTCCATCTGAACTACGAGAACCCCTATCTGTTCCCCTATATGGAGTTCCAGCGCTTCAAGCATCACCCGTTGGTGGCCGAACTGCTGGAAGGCGGCAAGCGGGTCGCCTATGGCGCCAGGGCGATCACCGAGGGCGGCTGGCAGTCGATCCCCGACACCGCCTTCCCCGGCGGGGCGCTGATCGGCTGTTCGGCGGGGCTGGTCAACGTGCCGCGGATCAAGGGCAGCCACAATGCGGTGCTTTCCGGCATCGCCGCCGCCGAGGCCGCCGACGCGGCGATCCGTGCCGGCCGCGCCGGCGACACGCTGACAGAGTATGACCGCGCCCTGCGCGAGGGGCCGGTGGGCAAGGACCTGAAACGGGTCCGCAACGTCAAACCGATGTGGAGCCGCTGGGGCCTGTTGGCCAGCCTGGCACTGGGCGGCTTCGACATGTGGACCAACAACCTGTTCGGCCTGTCGCTGTTCGGCACCCTGAAACACGGCAAGACCGATGCCGCCGCCACCGGCAAGGCCTCGGACTTCAAGCCGATCGACTATCCGAAGCCCGACGGCAAACTGTCCTTCGACCGGCTGACGAACGTGGCCTTCTCCTTCACCAACCACGCCGAGGGCCAGCCGCCGCATCTGAAGCTGAAGGACCCGACGGTTCCGATCGCAGTCAATCTGCCGAAATTCGCCGAACCGGCGCAGCGTTACTGCCCGGCGGGGGTCTACGAGGTGGTCGAAGAGGCCGGCAGCGAGCCGCGCTTCGTGATCAACTTCCAGAACTGCGTCCATTGCAAGACCTGCGATATCAAGGACCCCAGCCAGAACATCGTCTGGACGGTTCCGCAGGGCGGCGACGGACCGAACTACCCGAACATGTAGCCCGGGCCGCCCGACCTGTGCGGGCGGGTCTCCGCTGTCACAGCTCTGTCATCACCGCCTTCCGCGGGGCCGGATTCATTGCGCCTTTGCGCATTGATCGCTAACTTTGCCGCCAGACCCGATACGAGGCGGACCCCGGCCATGACGATTTCCCTGAAGAGCAGTCTTTTCGCCCTGTCGCTCGGCCTGGCCGGCCTGGGCAGCGGCCCGGGCGTTGCCGGAGTGGCGGCCGGCGCCTATCTGGCCGCGATGCATGCCGCATCGGAAAGCGACTTTGCCAAGGCTGCCGAGTATTTCACCCGCGCCCTCGTCGGCGACCCCGACAATACCGAGATGATGGAAGAGGCGGTTGCGGCCTATGTCGGGCTCGGGCGCTTCGACCTGGCCCTGCCGCTGGCCGAGCGGCTGGCCGCCACCGGAACCGACAGCCAGATCGGGGCCATCGTGCGGCTCGAACAGCTGGCCGCCGCCGAGGACTATCAGGGCGTTCTGGACCTGCTGGACAATGGCTCGGCCCATGTCGCGCCGCTGGTCGATGGTCTGATCCGGGCCTGGGCCGAACTGGGGGCCGGGCGCTCGACAGAGGCGCTGGCCGAGATGGATGCGGTGGCCGAAAAGGCCGCGACCCGGGCCTTCGGTCTGTATCACAAGGCATTGGCCCTGGCGCTGGTCGGCGACTACGAGGGCGCCGAGGCGATCCTTGCCGGCACCGGAAGCGACCGGCTGACCCTGACCCGGCGCGGAGTCATCGCCCGGGCCGAGATCCTCAGCCAGCTCGAACGCAATGCCGATGCGGCAAAGCTGCTGACCGATACCTTCGGCACCGATCTGGACCCGGCCCTGGCCGAGCTGAAAGCACGGCTCGATGCCGGTGAGCCGCTGCCGATGACGGTGATCACCGATCCCCGCGACGGGCTGGCCGAGGTCTTCTTCTCGGTCGCGACCGCGCTGAACGGCGACACGCCGGACGGCTTTGTCCTGGGCTTCACCCGGACCGCCGAAGCCCTGCAACCGAACCATGTCGATGCCATCCTGCTGTCGGCCAGCCTTCTGGAACGGCTGCACCGCTATGACCTGGCGATCGCCACCTATGACAGGATTCCGGCCTCCAGCCCCTATTTCCATGTTGCCGAGTTGGGCCGCGCCGATGCCCTGCGCCGCGACGGGCAGGTCGAGGAATCCATCGCGGTGCTGCAGCGCCTGTCCGAAACGCATGACTCGATCCCGGCGATCTTCGTGACCTTGGGCGATGCGCTGCGCAAGAGCGAGCGCTATGCCGAGGCCGCCACCGCCTATGACCGGGCCATCGCGCTCTACGGCCCGCCGCAGGAGTCGCATTGGGTGGTCTATTTCTCGCGCGGCATCGCCGAAGAGCGCGAGAAGAACTGGGATCGCGCCGAAGCCGACTTCCGTACCGCGCTGAAACTGCGCCCCGATCAGCCGCAGGTTCTGAACTATCTCGGCTATTCCTATGTCGAGATGCAGCGGAACATGGACGAGGCGCTGGACATGATCCAACGCGCCGTCGCCGCCCGCCCTGACGACGGCTACATCACCGACTCGCTGGGCTGGGTCTACTACCGCCTGGGCCGCTACGACGAAGCCGTCGTCCAGATGGAGAAGGCCGCCGAGCTGGTGCCGGTCGATCCGGTGATCAACGACCACCTGGGCGATGTCTACTGGGCCGTGGGCCGCAAGCGCGAGGCCGAGTTCCAGTGGTCGCGGGCCCTGTCCTTCGACCCCGAGGAAGCCGATGCCAAGCGGATCCGGCGCAAGCTCGAGGTCGGTCTGGACGAGGTGCTCAAGGAAGAAGGCGCGGCCCCGCTTGCCCTTGCCAAGGAAGGCTGAGGCGCCGGTCGGCGGCCCGGTCCGCGAAACCGCCCCCGCCAAGATCAATCTGGCGCTGCATGTCACCGGCCGCCGCGCCGACGGCTATCACCTGCTCGATTCCCTGGTCGCCTTCGCCGATGACGGGGACCGGCTGACGGTCGAACTCGGCCCGGCCTCGGTGCTGCATGTCGCGGGGCCGGAGGCGCAGGGCGTTCCCACCGATGACGCGAACTCGATCCTGCGCGCCGCGGCGCTGATGGGCGCGCAGGTCGTGGTCCATCTCGACAAGCAGCTGCCTTCGGCGGCGGGAATCGGCGGCGGCTCTTCGGACGCCGCGGCAGCGCTGCGGGCGATCCGGAAGCTGACCGGCACCGCCCTGCCGGACCGGCCCGAGCGGCTGGGCGCCGATGTCCCGGTCTGCCTGACCCCGAGCGCGGCGCGGATGCAGGGAATCGGAGAGGTGGTGACCCGTGTCGCGCTTGCGCCGCTGCCGGCGGTTCTGGTCAACCCGCGCCGGGCCGTCGCCACGCCCGCCGTCTTTGCAGCCCTCGCCCGCGCGGATATGCCGCCGATGCCCGACCCCCTGCCGCCGCTCCTGACCGCAGAAGACGCGATCCTGTTCCTGGCCGCGCAGCGCAACGATCTGGAACCGGCCGCGATCGGGCTGGAACCGGCGATCGACGCAGTGCTGGCGGCCCTGTCGCGGCAGCCCGAAGTGCGGCTGGCGCGCATGTCCGGCTCGGGCGCGACCTGCTTTGGGCTCTGCGAAACGCCCGAGGCAGCACATCGCACGGCGCTGGCACTGGCCGGGCTGCATCCCGGGTGGTGGGTGAAAGAGACAGTCTTGCGCTGAGGGGCGGCCTAGTTGATCCGGCTGACCACATAATCGGCGAGTTCCGACAAGACGGCTTTCAGCGGCACTTCGGGCAGGGGCGCCAGCGCCGCACGCGCCTTCGCCGCCCAGTCCCGCGCCGTGGCGGAGCTGCTCGCCAGCGCGCCGTGCCGCTGCATCAGCGCCAGGGCCTGTTCCAGATCGTCGTCGCGCTGGTCGCCCTTCTCGATGACCCGGACCCAGAAGTCGCGCTCTCCCGCCGCCGCCGCGCGGATCACCGGCAGCGTCACCTTGCGCTCGCGGAAATCGTCGCCGCGGTTCTTGCCCAGCGCGTCCGATCCGCCATAGTCGAGCAGATCGTCAGCCATCTGGAAGGCCACGCCCAGCGCATCACCATAAGAGCGCAGCGCCGTCACGACCTCGGGCGCCGCCCCGGCGATCACCCCGCCGACCTCGCAGGCCGCCGCAAACAGCGCCGCCGTCTTGCCGCGGATCACCTGAAGATAGACCGTCTCGTCGGTGCGCAGGCTTTGCGCCGCGGTCAGTTGCAGCACCTCGCCTTCGGCAATGGTCGCCGAGGCGTTGGCCAGGATGTCCAGCACCTGCAGGCTGCCGGTCTCGACCATCAGCTGGAACGAACGGGCAAACAGGTAGTCGCCGGTCAGGACCGAGGACTTGTTGTCCCAGAGCAGGTTCGCCGTCGGCCGCCCCCGCCTCTGGGCGCTTTCGTCGACCACGTCGTCATGCAGCAGGGTTGCGGTGTGGATGAACTCGACCGTCGCGGCCAGATGGACATGGAAGGGCCCGTCGTAGCCACAGAGCCGCGCCGCCGCCAGGGTCAGCATCGGCCGCAGCCGCTTGCCCCCGGCCTCGACCAGATGCGCCGTCACCTCGGGAATGCGCGGCGCGTGTTCCGACGCCATCCGGGTCCGGATCAGCGTGTTCACGGCGGCCATATCCTCGGCCAGGATCGCCGCCAGCGCGTCCTGCGGTTTGCGTGCTTGTTCGTCCAGCCCCATCACCCTGCCGTCCATGTCTCGACAATTGCCCGTCGGGCACTCACTCTCGGCGCCATGAAAGAACTTCTTCGGACCACCGACCCCACCGTCATCGCCTTCGCGACCGCCCTGTTGGACGGCGAAGGTATACGGGCCTTCGATCTCGACGTCCACATGAGCGTGCTCGACGGCTCGATGGGCATATTGCCACGCCGCCTGATGGTGCGCGACGAGGATCATGCCGCCGCGTCGCGGGTGATCCGCGACAACGGGATCGAGCCTGAGTGATGTTCGACCTCCCGGATCTGGACCGTTCGGCCTTTCTGGGCGGCAGGTTGGCGATCTGGCAGCCGCGGCAGGGCTATCGGGCCGGCATCGACCCGGTGCTGCTGGCCGCCGCGGTCCCGGCCAGCGCCGGGCAATCGGTGCTGGAACTCGGGCTGGGCGCCGGGGTCGCCAGCCTCTGCCTGGGGGCCAGGGTGCCGGGGCTGGCGCTGACCGGGGTCGAACTGCAACCCGCCTATGCCGAACTGGCGCGCCGCAATGCCGCCGAGAACCGGCTGCCGCTGCAGGTGGTCGAGGCCGACCTCACCCGCCTGCCGGCCGACCTGAAGGCGCGGAGCTTCGATCATGTGCTGGCCAACCCGCCCTATTACCCGGCCCGCAGCCGGGTGCCCGCCAACGATCCGGGGCGCGAGACCGCGATCGCCGAGGAACTGCCGCTGGCCGAATGGGTCAGCGCCGGGGTCAAGCGGCTGCGGCCGGGCGGCTGGCTGGTGATGATTCAGGCGGCGACCCGGCTTCCGGCCATCCTTCGGGCGCTGCCCGACACCGGCATCACCGTGATTCCGCTGCTTCCGCGCCCGGGTCGCACACCCGAACGGGTCCTGCTTCGGTATCGCAAGGGAAGCCGTGCCGAATTCCGACTCAGCTCTGGGTTGATTCTCCACGAAAACCCGGCGCATCCCGGCGACTGCGACGATTTCAGCCCCTGGGCGCGCGACTGTCTTCGCAACGCGGCGCCATTTCCGGCCGGTTTCTAGGGGTTTCGCGATATCTTGCGCGAAATCGGACCGATCGTCTCGGTTGCATTCTTGTTAATGACTCAACAGGGATTATGTGTTGGAGTGTGACTGCAACTGACGAAGGGAGACTGAATGATGAGCCTCAACGCACATCTGCTGGAACTTCGCAAAAAGCACCTTGCGCTCTCGGATGAGGTCGAAAAAGCGGTACGCAGCCCGGCATTTGACGACCTGGCAATCACCAATCTCAAGAAGCAGAAACTGAAGATCAAGGAAGAGATCGAGCGTCTCTCAAACTGACCCGTCTGATGCCTCGGCGGCGCTGGCGCGGATCGCGACCAGTGCCCCTCCGGTAATCAGCAGGACCGAGATCAGAATCCGCGGCGAAGCGGGCGTGAAACCCGTTGCCACAAGGATCAGCGTGCTCAACACGGGGGCGGCGTAGCTTGCCGTTCCAAGCAGTCTGATATCGCCGCGTTTCACGCCGAGGTCCCACAGGAAGAAGGCCAGGCCGACCGGCCCAAGGCCCAGCCCGGCGACACCCAGCCAGCCCGTCGCCATGGTCGGCCATGCGGTCTCTTCCATTGCCAGATGCAGCGGCACCGACAGGATTGCGGTGGCGATGCAGAACAGCGTCACCGCCTCGGTCGGCACCGCCCCCAGACGGCGCGACAGCACGGAATAGAGGCTCCAGGTCAGCGCGCAGAGGAAGGCCAGACCGTAGCCGGGCAGATGGGCGCTGGAAAACCCGACCCCGCCCGACATGACCAGCCCGGCCCCGGCGAGCCCCATGACGGCACCGACCAGATGTCCGAGGCGCAGCGGTTCCTTCAACAGCAGCCCCGAGAACAGAACGATGAACAGCGGCCAGAGATAGGCGATCAGACTGGCCTCGGCGGGCGGCGCCAGGCGCAGGGCCGAGAAATAGAGCGCGTGATAGGCAAACAACCCCAGCGTGCCGAAGCCCAGCACCCGCAGGGGCACCCGGCGCAGCACGCCCAGACGGCCACGCGCCCAGCACCAGACCAGACCGGCCAGACCGGCCACGGCAAAGCTCATCGCGTTCAGCTGGAATGGCGGCACCGGCCGCGTCGCCACCGTGAACAGTGCCAGCAATGCCCACAGCAGCACCGCGCCAAAGCCCAGATATGTGGCGGTTCTGCGGTTCATGAAAACGGGCGGCACATCATGCCGCCCGCTCTATCGCGCTGGTCCGGCCTTGAAAAGGCTAGACGAAATACTGCCCGCCATTGGCCGAGATCGTCGATCCGGTGATGAAACCGGCCTCGTCCGAAGCCAGGAATACAACGCAGCGGGCGATTTCCTCGGGCTCGCCCAGGCGGCCCACCGGGATCTGCGGAATGATTCGCTCGTTCAGCACCTTCTCGTCGATCGCCCGCACCATCTCGGTGCCGATGTAACCCGGGCAGATCGCGTTGACGGTGATCCCGGCCCGCGCGCCCTCTTGCGCCAGCGCCTTGGTCAGCCCCAGATCACCCGCCTTCGAGGCCGAGTAATTCGCCTGCCCGGCCTGGCCCTTCTGGCCGTTGATCGACGAGATCGTGATGACCCGGCCGAACTTGCGGTCACGCATCCCCGGCCAGATCGGATGGGTCATGTTGAACACGCCCGACAGATTCGTGTCGATCACCTCGCGCCATTGTTCGGGGCGCATCTTGTGGAACATCGCGTCGCGGGTGATCCCGGCGTTGTTCACCAGCACCTCGACCGGGCCCAGCTCGGCCTCGACCTTCGCGATTCCGGCGACGCAGGCATCATAATCCGCCACCGACCACTTGTAGCACTTGATCCCGGTCTCGGCGGTGAATTGGGCGGCGGCTTCATCATTGCCGGCGTAATTCGCTGCAACCTGATAGCCAGCGGCTTTCAGCGCAACGCTGATCGCCGCGCCGATTCCCCTGGTTCCCCCCGTCACGAGCGCAGTTCTTGCCATGTCGTCCTCCTGGTGCTTCGACACTATGTAACTTGATTACCTAATACAGAGCGAGTGCGCAATATTATTGCGCGCTCAGCCCAGGCTTTCCGATGTCAGCGCTCGACGCAGAGCGCCACGCCCATGCCACCGCCGATGCAGAGCGTCGCCAGGCCCTTCTTGGCGTCGCGGCGCTGCATTTCGAACAGCAGGGTGTTCAGAATCCGGGCGCCGCTGGCCCCGATCGGGTGGCCGATGGCGATTGCCCCGCCATTGACGTTGACGATCGCCGGGTCCCAACCCATGTCCTTGTTGACCGCGCAGGCCTGGGCGGCAAAGGCCTCGTTGGCTTCGATCAGATCGAGATCCTCCACCTTCCAGCCGGCCTTGGCCAGCGCCTTGCGGCTGGCATGGATCGGACCGACACCCATGATCGACGGATCGACGCCGGCGGTCGCATAGCCGGCGATCCGCGCTAGCGGCGTGATTCCCCGCTTCTCGGCTTCCTTGTCCGACATCAGGATCACGCCCGCCGCGCCGTCGTTGATGCCGCTGGCATTGCCGGCGGTGACGGTGCCGTCCTTGACGAAGGCCGGGCGCAGCTTCTGCATCGCCTCGATGGTGGCACCGTGGCGGATGTATTCGTCCTGATCGACGACGGTTTCACCCTTGCGGGTCTTGACCGTGAAGGCGACGATTTCGTCGGCGAACTTGCCGGCCTTCTGCGCCGCCTCGGCCTTGTTCTGGCTTTCCAGCGCAAACTGGTCCTGCTGCTCGCGGCTGATCTGCCATTTCTCGGCAACATTCTCGGCCGTCTGACCCATGTGATAGCCGTTGAACGCATCCCAAAGACCGTCCCGGATCATCGTGTCGATGAAGCTGAGGTCGCCCATCTTGTGGCCATTGCGCAGGTTCTGCGCGTGGACCGACATCGACATGTTCTCCTGACCGCCGGCGGCCACGATCTCGGCATCGCCCAGCATGATGTGCTGCGCGCCCAGGGCCACCGCCCGCAGGCCGGAACCGCAGACCTGGTTGATGGTCCAGGCGGCGCTTTCCTGCGGCAGACCGGCGTTGATATGCGCCTGGCGGGCCGGGTTCTGACCCTGCGCCGCGGTCAGAACCTGACCCAGGATGGTTTCCGAGACCTCACCCTTGTCGATGCCGGCGCGGGCAACGAGTTCCTGCAGCACCGCGGCGCCCAGGGCGTGGGCAGGGGTGGTGTTGAAGGCACCGCCGAACGAGCCGACAGCGGTGCGGGCGGCAGAGGCGATTACGACATTGGTCATGACAGTGCTCCAGTCATCAAAATGAACTGGGACCAGACTAGCGGCGCCAAGGACGCGGCGACAGCCCAATCCACTCGCGTGATGCGGCGGACCCTAGGGTGCCGGTCCAAGCGATGCAACGACCTCAAAGGTCGCAGGCTGCGGCGGGGTTGAACCGAACGGCAGAACGGCGCCGAAAGGCGCCGCCCGCATTGCCCCGAAGGCCAAATCTCCCGTCGGTGATAATCGTCTAGCCGGCGCGCCGCCGGGCACTTTCGCGCTGCTGATGCCACCAGGGACGCAGGGTCGGTGCTCCGAAGCAATAGCCCTGCATGCAATCGATTCCATTGGCGGTCAGCCATTCGCCGTCTTCCACGGTCTCGACGAACTCGGCCACCGTGAACATCTCGAAATGTTCGGCGATCGAGATCAGCGCCCGGACCAGCACCTGATCGTCGGGACTGTCGGCGACGCCCTGGATGAACTGGCCGTCGATCTTCAGGATGTCGAAATCGAAATCCCGGAAATAGCGAAAGGCCGTATAGCCGGCGCCGAAATCGTCCAGGGCAAAGCAGACCCCGCGCATGTGCAGATCGTCCATGAACACCCGCACGATGTCGGGCATCAGCATGGCCGAACATTCGGTGATCTCCAGAATCAGCCGCTCCGCCGCCGTCGGGTCCAGGGCCAGGCCGCGGTTCAGCACCGCCATCCAGCGCGGATAACCGATCGAGCGGGCCGACATGTTGATCGCAAGGCGCAGCGCGGGTTCCGAGGCCAGTTCGTTCAGGCCCATCTCCAGCGCCAGGCAATCCAGTTCGCGCCCCAGTTCATGGGTTTCCACGGCGGACATGAAATCCTTGGCGGGAATTGTCCGGCCGGTGCCGTCCTGCACCCGGATCAGCCCTTCCCAGAAGGCCGGCTTGTCGGCGCGCCGGGCCTGCATCACCGGCTGGAAGGCCAGCATGGCCCGCTTGTTGCGGACCGCCTCGGCCACCATCTTCAGCGTGGCGCCGTCGCGCTGGCTGACCGCGAAATTCAACGGGCTGGCCATGGATGGGTCGATCTCCGACCCGGATGCAGTCTGCGCAATCATTCGACACCACTCCCCTCGCAACTGCCGTCATGATAGCCCTCGAAAACCTAATGCGCGGTAAACCCCGGCCCGGAATTCCCGGCGCGGCGGGTCGGAAGACGGAGACCGGAATGAACGAGAGATGCGACTGGTGCGGCAACGATCCGATCTACGTGGCCTATCACGACGACGAATGGGGCGTGCCCGAATGGGACGGCCGGGCCCTGTGGGAAAAGCTGGTGCTCGATGGGTTCCAGGCCGGGCTGAGCTGGATCACCATACTGAAGAAGCGTGACAATTTCCGTGCCGCCTTCCAGGGGTTCGACCCCGCGGTGATCGCCGAATGGGGCGAGGATGACATCGCCCGGCTGATGAACGACCCGGGCATCGTCCGCTCCCGCGCCAAGATCGCCGCCACGATCGGCAATGCCCGGGCCTATCTGGAGATCGAGTCGCGGCAGGGCTTTGCGCCCTTCGTCTGGGATTTCGTCGATGGCGCACCACGTCAGAACCGCCCCGCCAACCGCCACGAGGTCCCCACCGAGTCGCCCGAATCGCGGGCCCTGTCCCGGGCGCTGAAGGCCGCGGGCTTCAAGTTCTGCGGACCGGTCATCACCTATGCCTTCATGCAGGCCACCGGGTTGATCAACGACCATTACCTGACCTGCCCGGCCCGGGCCCGGGTCGAGGCCCTGGCCCGGCCGCCGCAGCCCGGTTAAGCCTTTATTCCGGTTTTCCGTGCGACACCGTCGCTGCCGCAGCCGGAGACCCATGCATGATCCAGGCCGAACCCCTCGCGCATCCCGATCCCGGTGTTGACGAGGCAACGCTCCGCTTCGACGACCTGTTCTATACGCGGACCGACCGGCACGGCATGCTGCAGGCCGGGAACGAGGCCTTCGGTCGGGTGGTCGAATACGGCTGGGACAGGCTGCTGGGCGCGCCGCACCGGATTCTTCGCCATCCCGACATGCCCAGGGCGATGTTCTGGCTGCTGTGGGACCGGATCCGGCAGGGTCTGCCGACCGGCGTCTACATCAAGAACCGCACCCGGAACGGCCGGGTCTACTGGGTCTTTGCCCTGGTAGCGCCGGTCGGGAACAGCGAGGTTTCGGTCCGGATCAGGCCGGCATCCGGGGTTTTCGGGCGCTGCCGCGACATCTACCGGCAGGCCCTGGCACGCGAGACCGCCGGGCTCGACCCGCGGGCCTCGGCCGAGGCGATGCTCGGGGAGCTCTGCCGGGACGGTTTCGCCGGCTACGAGGAATTCATGGGCGTGGCGCTGTTCAGCGAGATCCGGGCCCGCTGCGCGGCGGTCGGCAAACGGCCCCCGGAACGCCTGACCCTGATTGCCGAGCTGCACGGCCTGCTGCGCGAGGCGCTGCACCGGAAGCAGGCGCTGCTCGGCGCCTTTGACGAAATCCGTTTGGTCCCGACCAACCTGCATATCGTCGCCTCGCGGCTCGAATCCTATGGCGGCCCGGTCTCGACCATCGCCGAGAACTACCGGCTGATGTCGTCCGAGGTGACCCGGCGGTTGGAAGAACTGACCGGACCGGACAGCCGCACCGCGCCCTGCGACCGGCTGCAGATGACCGTCGCCGAGGGGCTGTTTCTGACCGGCGCGACGCTGCTCTTCACCGAGGCCCGGGACAGCTGGCGGACCGATCCCGCGGCGCCCGGCATCGATTCAGCGACCGAGACCGCCCTGCTCGACGGGCTGGACCGGGCCTTCCGGGCCCGGGCGGTGACCTGTCTGGGCACCGTGGCACGCGCCGCGGTGCATCTGGCGGCCCGCTGCCAGGACCTCAAGCGCCAGATGCTGGGGCTCGATTCGATCCGGGTGCTGTGCCGGGTCGAGGCCGGGCGGCTGCCCGAGGACAGCGAGGGATTGCAGGCCATCATCGCCACGCTGGACCGGTTCCATTCCCGGGGCGCAGTCCAGCTGGACGGCATCCTGGCCCTGGCGCGGCAGATCGTGGCGTTGACCCAAACCGCGACCAAGGCCGATCCCTAGGCCGCCCTGCGGGCTAGTCGGCCAGCAGTTCCGCGACGATCGCCCGGGCGCTCTCGCCCGACCAGTCGGCATCGCCGATCAGCCGCGCCACCTCGCGCCCCTCGGGATCGACCAGCACGGTCAGCGGCAGCCCAAGAACCCCCATCTGCCGGGCCAGCGCCTGATTGGGGTCGAGCAGGATCGGCAGTTCGTCCGCCTCGACCTCTTTCATGAAGCGCTGCACCGCGGGCAGCGGATTGGGGCCGGTGGCGATGGTCAGCACCTGGAACCGGTCGCCGCCGAACTCGGCCTGCAGGGCATTCAGCCCCGGCATTTCCTTGCGGCAGGGCGCGCACCAGGTGGCCCAGAAGTTCACCAACAGCCATTTGCCCTGATAATCGGCCAGCCGATGCTCATCCCCGGCCGGGTCGGTAAAGGCGCCGTCCCCGACCGCCACCGGATCGGCGAACAGCAATCGCTTCAGCGAGCCGTCGCGCAACGCCTCTGCCGCGGCGACATCTGCGCGGGCCGGGTTTGCACCGGCAAGAAGGCCCGTGTAGAGCACGAGCAGCAGCATGAAAATACGAGGCATGGGCCCTCCGATGACCGACAAGACAAAGACCGCGCAGAACGCGATGTGGGGCGGACGCTTCGCCGCCGGGCCGGATGCGATCATGGAGGCGATCAACGCCTCGATCTCCTACGACCGGCGGCTCGCGGCGCAGGACATCGCGGGCTCGCGGGCCCATGCCGCCATGTTGGCGGCGCAGGGCATCCTCAGCACTAGCGATGCCGAGGCGATCCGGGAAGGCCTGCTCACGGTCTTGTCAGAGATAGAGGCCGGAACCTTCCGGTATTCGACCGCGCTGGAGGATATTCACATGAATATCGAGAGCCGGTTGAAGGAGCTGATCGGCGAACCCGCCGGCCGGCTGCACACCGGGCGCAGCCGAAACGACCAGGTGGCCACCGATTTCCGGCTCTGGGTCCGCGACCAGATCGACGCCGCCGATACCGGGCTGACCGCGCTGATCCGGGCGCTGCTGGCCCAGGCCGAGGCCGGGGCCGACTGGGTGATGCCCGGCTTCACCCATCTGCAGACCGCCCAGCCGGTGACCTGGGGCCATCACATGATGGCCTATGTCGAGATGTTCGCCCGCGACCAGGGCCGGCTGCGCGATGCACGGGCGCGGCTCAACGAAAGCCCGCTGGGCGCGGCCGCGCTGGCCGGAACCTCCTTCCCGCTGGATCGCGAGGCCACCGCCAGGGCGCTCGGCTTCGACCGCCCGATGGCCAATTCGCTGGACGCCGTCAGCGACCGCGACTTCGCGCTGGAATTCCTCTCGGCCGCGACGATCTGCGCGATGCATCTGTCGCGGATGGCGGAAGAGCTGGTGATCTGGTCCTCGGCCCAGTTCCGCTTCGTCACCCTCTCCGACCGTTTCTCGACCGGCTCCTCGATCATGCCGCAGAAGAAGAACCCCGATGCTGCAGAGCTGATCCGCGCCAAGATCGGCCGGATTCTCGGCTCCACCGTGGCGCTCTTCACCATCATGAAGGGCCTGCCCTTGGCCTATTCCAAGGACATGCAGGAAGACAAGGAACAGGTCTTCGACGCTGCCGACGCGCTGATGCTGGCGCTGGCGGCGATGACCGGCATGGTCAGCGACATGACCGCCAACCGCGACGCGCTGAAGGCCGCCGCCGGGGCCGGCTTCTCGACCGCCACCGACCTGGCCGACTGGCTGGTCCGGACCCTGAACCTGCCGTTCCGCGAGGCCCACCACGCCACCGGCGCGCTCGTGGCCCTGGCCGAGAAGAAGGGCTGCGACCTGGCCGATCTGAGCCTGGCCGAACTGCGGACCGGCCATCCCGACATCACCGAGGATGTCTATGCCGTGCTCGGCGTCGAGAATTCGGTCGCCTCGCGGACCTCCTACGGCGGCACCGCGCCGGCCCAGGTCCGCGCCCAGATCGCCCGCTGGAAGGAACGTCTCGGATGACCCGCATTCTCTCTGCCCTCGGCTGCCTGCTGATCCTCGCCGCCTGCGGCGCCGATGGCGAACCCGAGACCCCGACCCGGTCGGGGCTTTCGGTCAGCGGTACCGCCACGATCGGGATCGGCGGCCGGCTCTGACCCGCCGGCCCATCTTCGGGTCCGGAAATACTCCCGCCGGAGGCACCCCCGGCCGCGGCCCGCCGCCCCGGGGCCATGACGCCCGGCGTTCACCGCCCGGCCCGCCTCACCACATCGTCTTCGCCGCGCGCCCGGCCCATTCGGCGTCATAGCCGGCGCCGCCCTCGGCGCCGTCGCTGACCTCGGCCAGGATCTCGCCCGCCGTCGGCAATGCGTCCCCGAGATCGCCCGAACTCCAGAGCCCCGACCGCATGATCGCCCGCGAGCACTGGAAATAGACCTCGCCGATCTCGATCACGATCACGGTCCGGGGCTGCAGGCCCTTCTTCTCGAACCGCGCACGAAGCCCGGCATCGGCGGTCAGCCGCGCGGTACCGTTGACCCGCACCACATTCGTCGATCCCGGCACCATGAACATCAGGCTGACCCGGCCGTCGCGGACGATGTTGCGCAGGCTGTCGATCCGCTGGTTGCCGCGCCAGTCGGGCAGCGCCAGATGCCGGTCGTCCAGTTCCAGCACCACCGGCCCGTCATCGCCGCGCGGGCTGCCGTCGGTGCCTTCCGGCCCGACCGTCGTCAGCACCAGAAACCGCGCCGACGCGATCCAGCGCCGATAGGCCGGGGTGATCCGGTCGGCCACCTTCTGCAACGCGGTCGGCCCCGGCGTGCCATATTGCGCTTGCAGCGCCTCGACCGTCTCGATGAACTCCATCCCTGCCCCCTATGTTCCGGACTTCGGCATTCGCAAAGCCTCCCGACCGGCGCGGATCGTCGCCGCCGCCCCGGCCATCCGCTGCCGCAGGAAGTCAGCCCTCGCGGCTGCCGTTGCCATGGCCAGCCTCCGCCATCAGCCTGTCCGAATGGGTCTCGATCACCTCTTCCAGCCGCTTGGTGACCTCGGCGACGCTCAGCCCCGCCGGAATCCGCGGCAGGAACTCGACCACCGCGACGCCGGGCTTGCGGTAGATGCCGCGCTTCGGCCAGAACAGGCCGACATTGGCCGCCACCGGGACGCAGTCCTGGCCCAGCTGGTCATAGAGGATTCCGGCCCCGACCTTGTAGGGCGCCTTGACCCCCGGCGCGACCCTGGTGCCCTGCGGATAGATCACCAGCTGCCCCGGCTCGGCCTGTCCGGCCCTCACCGCCGCCTTCATCTTCGAGATCGCCTGCGCCCGCTTGCCACGGTTGACCGGCACGCAACCGATCCGCAGCGCGTAGAAGCCCAGTATCGGCGCCCAGCGAAGTTCGGATTTCATGATGAACTTGGGCTTCGGCAGCACGCTGAAGATCATCAGGATGTCGAAGAAGCTCTGGTGCTTGGCGGCGACCACGACCTCGTCCTGCGGCACCTCGCCCCGGATTTCCGAGCGCAGGCCGACCAGATGTGTCGCCAGCCAGCGGACATAGCGGGTATAGGCATGGGTCGCCTTGTAGGCATATCGGCGCGAGGCGATGGCAAAGGGCAGATAGGCCAGCCCCATGACCAGCATCCCCAGATACATCAGCACGATGAAGATCAGCGATCGCAACCATTGCAGCGCATGGGCCATCAGGTCAGCCTCCTCAGCATCCGGAACGCCGCCAGCCGGGTGGCCAGGAAAGCGGCCACGGCGGCCAGCGCCGGCACCGCCAGAGGCACCATCCAGCCCGCCCCTGTAAAGCCAAGCCCGGTCAGGAACCCGCCTTCGACCGAGCTGCGCGGCATCAGCGCCACGGCCAGCAGGCCGGCCCCGGTGCCCATCAGCGCGCCCCAGGCGGCGCGGACGGTGAAGCGGCGCACGAAGGCGCGGGCGATGAAGGCATCGGTGGCCCCGACCAGCCGCAGGGTGCGGATCACCTGGCCGTTCGCCGCAAGCGCCGCCTGTGCCGCCAGAGTCACCATCGCCGCCAGCGTGGCGCCGATCAGCAGCACCGAGATCAGCCCCAGCCATTGCAGCCGCGCCGCCGCCTCGACCAGGGGCCGGCGCCAGCGGGCGTGATCGTCGAGCACCGCACCGGGCGCCTCGGCGGCCAGCCGCAGACGCAGCCCTTCGCTGTCATAGCCGGGATCGGCCTCGGTCAGTTCCACCAGTTCGGGCAGGGGCAGCGCGTCCAGCGGCAGGTCCGGCCCCAGCCAGGGCGCCAGCAGCGCCGCCTGATCCTCGCGGCTCAGCCGTCGAAAGCTGGCCACACCCGGGGTTTCGGCCAGCACCTTCAGCACCGCCTCGGTCTGCGCCTCGACCTGTCCCTCGGGTGCCGAGATCCGCACCGTGGCCGAACGCGCCAGTGCCTGCGACCAGCGCTCGGCCAGCCGGTCGCTGGCCATCGAGAGGGCCAGGGCAAAGACCGCCAGAAAGGCCATCGCGGCGGCGGCAAAGACCGTTAGCCGGACGGTGAAGCCGGTCGGCGGCACCACCCGGTCGCGCGCAGCGATGCCGCGCGGCAGGCCCGCCACCCGGGACCTGCGCGGCGCGGCGCCTGTCGGAGCGGCGCTTCTCCCGCTCACAGATCGGCCCCCGCCGGTTGCACCTGGCGGTCCCGGATCCGCAACACCCGCGCCTGGGTCTGCTGCTTGGCCGCCCGGATCAGGTTCAGGTCATGGGTGGCGATCAGCACCGTCTTGCCCATCCGGTTCAACTCGGTCAGCAGACGCAGCAGGCGCAGCGACATCTCCCAGTCGAGATTGCCCGTCGGCTCGTCCGCGATCACCATGTCGGGCGCCATCACCACGGCCCGGGCCAGCGCCGCCCGCTGCCGCTCACCGCCCGACAGCTGCGGCGGCAGGGCATCGCGGTGGCCGCTCAACCCCACCCATTCCAGAAGCTCGTCAAGGTCGCGGGCCTCCTCCTCGGGATTGCCGCCGGCGACGGTGATCGGCAGCGCCACGTTCTCGCGCAGCGGCAGGTGGTCGAGAAACTGGCAATCCTGATGCACCACCCCGACCCGCCGGCGCAGATGCGCAATCGCATCGCGGCTCAGCCCCCGGACATCCTGGCCGAAGACATCGACCCGCCCCGAGGCCGCAATCAGATCGGCATAACAGAGCCGCAGGAATGTCGTCTTCCCGGCGCCCGATGGCCCGGTCAGGAAATGGAACGAACCCTGCGGAAGCTCCAAAGACACATTCGACAGCAAATTATCGCCGCCATAGCTGTAGGACACGTCCGAGAATGCGATCACCTTGTCCCCTTGGGTCCCCTTCGACCCTGTCGGGCATTCAGACCCTGTCATTCGCCACTGCCCGCGACAGTTTTGCCTCAGGCGCCGTCCCTATTCAATCGCCCCGGGGTGCAATGGCTTGGATATTCGCGGCAAAATTGCTAGTTCTGTGGAAATGCGCGAAACAAAGCGTGTGCCTGACGGCAGAGTGGTGGATACGAATGCGGCTGATTTGCCCCAATTGCGGAGCGCAATACGAGGTTGACGACAGCCTTGTGCCCGAGCTTGGGCGCGATGTGCAATGCTCGAACTGCGGACACGCCTGGTTTCAGCGGCCGGCGCATCTCGACCAGGAATTGGCCGATGAGCTGGGCACGGAACTGCCCGAAGCCCCCTCGCCCGAGCCCGCATCCGGCAGCGACCGCCTCGTCGAAGACCCCGAGGCCAGCGCCGCGCCGACCCAGGCCGACAGCCCGTCCGAAATGGCCCCGCCGCCGCCAGCCGGGGATGCCGGGACAGGGCCCGACGCGGGCCCCGAAAGCGAAGCCGTGGACGCCGGCGACGAAGACGGTGACGAGCCGGACGATACCACGCCCGCACCCGCCGCCCCGATCATGGACGACACGATCCGCGGCATCCTCGTCGAAGAGGCCGCCCGCGAGACCAAGGCCCGCCGCGCCGAGTCCGGCATCGAGACCCAGGGCGACCTCGGGCTGGAAGCCGCCGCGCAGGAGCAGTCCGGCGTGCGCGAGCGCATGGCCCGGCTGCGCGGGCTGGATGTGGACGACCGTGCCGAAAGCGCCGCCGCCGCGGTGGCCGCGGCCACCGGCGCCGGATCGCGCCGCGACCTGCTGCCGGATATCGAAGAGATCAACTCTTCGCTGCGCTCCGCCGAGGAACGCGACCAGGACGCCATCGAGATCGACGAGCCCGAGCGCAAGCGCAGTGGCTTCCGGCTCGGCTTCACGCTGGTGCTGCTGCTCGCCGCGATCGGCATAGCGGTCTATGTCTTTGCCGATTCGATTGCCCGCCTCGTGCCGGCCGCCGAACCGGCGCTGACCGCCTATGTCGATTGGGCCGACCGGATGCGCAGCTGGATCGACGGCGTGGCGCAGGACTGGGTCAAGCGGATCACCGCCTAGGCGCTCGAAACCCGGGGCAGACCGCCGGTCGGCTGACCGGCCCGGGCCCCTAGAACCGGTCCAGCAGTCTCTTCAGGTAATCGCGTTCGGCCTCGGGCCGTTCCTGATCGGCCGAACGCCTGCGCAGCTCGTCGAGAATCTCGCGGGCCCGCCGATAGACGTCCTCGCCCTGCAACAGCTGCTCGTCGGTGCCGACCCGTCCGTTGTTGCCGGGATCGCGGCCCAGCGGGTCGCGCAGCCCCGGCGGCTGACCGTTCTGGCCCAGGTTCTGCCCGTTGCCGTCCTGGCCGGGCTGCTGTTGCTGGGCCATCATCTCGCCGAGATTGCGCATCCCTTCGCGGAGCGCCTCCATCGCCTCGGCCTGACGGTCCAGCGCCCCGGCCAGATCGCCTTCGCGCAGCGCCTCCTCGGCCCGGTCCATCGCCTCGCCGGCGCGGTCCAGTGCCTCGCGCGCCGCATCGCCCTCGACCGTGCCGGCGCCCGGCATTCCGCGTTCCTGTTCCCGAAGCAGATCCCGCAGGGCGTCCTGGCGGTCGGCCAGCTGCTCGCCCGGGCTGCGCGTATCCGGCGTGCCGCCGCTGCCGCTGCCCTGGCCTGCGCCCGGCTCCTGGCCATCGCCCTGCCCCTGGCCCTGACCGTCGCCACCCTCGCCTTCGTCGGGTCCGACGCCCTGCCCCTGGCCGCGCTGCCCCGGGCGGACCCCGCGCCGCCCCTGGCCCTGGGCGCCATCCTGCCGGCCGTCGCGGCCCTCGGCGCCCGGCTGCTGCCCGGGTTGCTGGCCCTGACCGAACTGTTCCTGCAGATCGCCGAAAGTGTCGTCCGACAGTTCCTGCTGCTCGCGCAGGGTTTCGCTCAGCCCCTTCATCGCCTCCTGGCCCGGACCGCCCTGACCCGGCGCCCTGGTGACCTGCATGTTCTCCATCAGCTGGTTCAACTGCTCCAGAAGCGCCTGCGCCTCGGCGGTGCGGCCCTCTTCCATCAGTTGCTGCAACTGCTTCAGCATCTCGTCGAGCTGGTTGGCGGTCATCATGTTGCCCGGATCGTCGCCCGGATTCGGCTGATCGGTGCCCTGTTCCGGCGCCGCCTCGGCCAGCTTGGCGATATAGTCGTCCATCGCCTCGCGCAGCTCGTCCATCAGCTTGGCGATCTCGTCCTGGGTGGCGCCGTTGCGGATCGCCTCGGCCAGCCGCTCCTGCGCCTGGCGCAGCCGCTCGAGCGCATCGGCCAGGTTGCCGTCCTCGATCTCCAGCGCCAGCGACCACAGCACATCGGCAATCTCGTCGCGCACCTCGTCGCTCAGCGGCCCCTTCTCCAGCTCGGATTCCAGCCGCCGGATCACGGTGCGCAGCTTCAGGTAGACGCCCGGCTGCCGGAACGCATCGTCGGGATGCCAGGACACCGCCCGCAGCACCTGCGCGACGCGCGGCGCATTGGCCCGGTTCCACAGGATGTCGCGCCGGTTCTCGACCAGCGCCTTCGCCATGACGTCAAAGAACCGCCGCCCCGGCAGGATGATCTCGGCAGGGCCCGAGGCGCCCTCCTGGCCCGCCGCGTCCTCGGCATAGAGCGTGATCGTCACCGGCAACATCGCCCAGGGATGCTGGGTGAAGTCCTCGGTGATCGTCTCGGTGAAATCGCTGCGGTCGCCGGTCACCGGCAGCGGCAGGTCGATCTCGATCGGGTCACGCGGTTCCGGGTCGATCGCCAGCCCGTAGCGGCGGTCCAGCCGCGACATGTCGAGCCGGATCGTCGCATGGCCGGCCACCACGCCGTAGTCGTCGCTGGCGTGGAAATCCTGCCGCATCTCGCCCTTGACGGTGCGGGTCGCCTCGCCCACCGGCTCGATCGTCGGTGGCTTGTCATCCACGACCGAGATCGCCCATTCCCGGCCGCCGGGCCCGTCGATGGCCAGCTTGCCGTCCCGGACCACCTGGAAGCTCTGCGCCGGTTCCGAAGCGCCCTCGACCTCGCCGACCCGGCCCGAGACGGTCTCGTCCACGATCAGCTGACCGACCTCGCCGTAGAGCCGCAGCGTCAGCCGGCTGCCCTTCGGCACCGACAGCGGCCCGGCGGGAATGTCGGCCAGGTAGAGCGACGGCTTGCCGGTATAAGCCGGCGGCTCGACCCAGCCCTCCCAGGCCGCGGTCTCGGCCGCCGCGTCGACGCCCGGTCCCATCTGGCTGACCGAGGCCACCCGCAGGATCGAGCCGAAGAGCACCGCCATGACAAAGGCCACCAGCGCCACATACCGCAGGGCGAAGGGATCGCGCCGCGCGATCTTCAGGTCGGGCGCCCGGGCCCGCGCGGCCCCGGCCCGCTCGGCCATCCGCGCCACATGCGCCGCCCAGACCGCTTCCGAAGCCGCATCCCCGGCGCCAATCGCCTGCCGGTCGGTGATCGCCTGGATCGGCCGCCCCGGCAGCGTTGCGTCGAGCCGGCCCAGGGCCTCGGCCCGGCTCGGCCAGCGGAACCCGCGGACTCCACGCCAGAGCGTCCAGCCAAGGCCCAGCACCGCCAGCACCGACCCGGCCCAGAACGCCTCCAGCGGCAGCACGTCCTGCAAGCCGAACATCAGGCAGGCCAGCACCGCCATCACGATCGCCACCGCCGGCCAGAAACCGCGCACCAGCCGCTCCGAGACCATGCCCAGACGAGTCAGCAGCAGCGCCCGCCTCAGCGGTCGCGCAGCAGTCTCGGGCAGGTCGGGCAGTCCGGTCATCCGGTCCTTCCAGTTCGATTCGCGCAGTCCGCGACGGCAGGCGCCGTCACATCCATGGCGGCAGAGTATCGCGGTTCACCATCTCGTCATAGCTTGGTCTCGCCCGAATGACGGCGAATTGATGCCCATCGACCAGAACTTCCGGGATCAGCGGCCGCGCATTGTACTCCGACGCCATCACCGCGCCATAGGCCCCGGCCGAGCGGAAGGCGACCAGATCGCCCTCGGCCAGCGGCGGCATCGGGCGCTGCCGGGCAAAGGTATCGCCGGTCTCGCAGACCGGCCCGACCAGATCGGCGGGCAGCTGCTCCACCCCCGCCGCCGGTTCGATCACCGGCACCACGTCGTGATGCGCCGCATACATCGCCGGCCGGATCAGGTCGTTCATCGCCGCGTCGAGGATCAGGAACCGCCGGTCCTCGCCCTCCTTCACATAGATCACCCGGCTGACCAGCAGCCCGGCATTGCCGGCGATCAGCCGCCCCGGCTCGATCTCGATCTCGCAGCCCAGATGCCCGACGCTGCGGCGGATCACCTCGCCGTATTCGACCGGCTGCGGCGGGGCACTGTTCGAGCGTTCGTAGGGAATCCCCAGCCCGCCGCCAAGGTCCAGCCGCCGGATGTCATGGCCATCGGCGCGCAGAAGCCCGGTCAGTTCGGCCACCTTGGCATAGGCGGCCCCGAAAGGCGCCAGCTCGGTCAGCTGGCTGCCGATATGGACGTCGATCCCGACCACCTCCAGCCCCGGCAGCGCCGCCGCCTCGGCATAGACCTCCCGGGCCCGGCCGATCGGGATGCCGAACTTGTTCTCCTTCTTGCCGGTGGCGATCTTCTCATGCGTCCTGGCATCCACGTCCGGATTCACCCTTATGGTGATCGGCGCCACCCTGCCCATGGCGCTGGCGACCTCGCTCAGCGCCCGCATCTCGGGCTCGCTCTCGACATTGAACTGCCGGATGCCGCCTTCCAGCGCCACCCGCATCTCCTCGCGGGTCTTGCCGACGCCGGAAAACACGATCCGCTCGCCCGGCATCCCGGCCGCCCGGGCCTTCAGGTATTCGCCCATGCTCACCACATCGACCCCGGCGCCCAGCCGCGCCATCAGCGCCACCACCGCCAGGTTGCCGCAGGCCTTCATCGCGTAGCAGACCAGGTGATCCATCCCCGCCAGCGCCTCGTCGAACAGCCTGTAATGCCGGGTCAGGGTCGCCGTCGAATAGACATAGAAGGGCGTCCCGACCGCGGCGGCGATCTCGGCGATCGGCACCTCTTCGGCCTGCAACTGGCCCTGATGATACTGGAAATGGTCCATGGCGCGGCCCCGTCTGCGGCTGTTCCCGCCGTCAGTGCCGCGACCGCGAGCCAAGCGCAAGCCCCGCGGGGCTGCAAAGGCTTTACCTTGCAAATATCCTCGGTAGGTGAATTGGCCGTCAGGCCAAGAGGAGGGCAGACAGCCCTCCTTGCTACGTGTCTGCCTTGCGGCGCGGCCGCGCCATGCCCTCGCGGGTCAGGCCGCCAGCCCCTTGGTGCCCATGTCGAGGAATTTCTGCCGCCGGTCCCGGACCAGCGCCTCGGGCTTCTTCCTGGCCAGTTCCTTCAGCATCGCCTCGATCGCCTTGCCGACCGCCTCCACCGCCGCCTTGCCGTCACGCTGGGCGCCGCCGGTCGGCTCGCCGATGATCCGGTCGATCACCCCCAGCTTCAGCAGGTCCTGCGCCGTCAGCCGCAGCGCATCGGCGGCCTCGCGCATCTTCTCGGCATCCTTCCACAGGATCGAGGCGCAGCCTTCGGGCGAGATCACCGAATAGATCGAGTGTTCCAGCATCGCGACCCGGTTCGCGGTGGCAAAGGCCACCGCCCCGCCCGAGCCGCCCTCGCCGATGATGACCGAGACCACCGGCACCTTCAGCGCCAGGCTCTTCTCGGTGGTCCGGGCGATCGCCTCGGACTGGCCGCGCTCCTCGGCGCCCTTGCCGGGATAGGCGCCGGGCGTATCGACCAGGCTCACCACCGGCAGGCCGAAACGATCTGCCAGATCCATCAGCCGGATCGTCTTGCGATAGCCTTCGGGCCGCGCCATGCCGAAATTGCGCTCGATCCGGGTCTTGGTGTCATGGCCCTTCTCCTGCCCGATCACGATCACCGGCCGGTCGTTGAACCGCGCCAGCCCGCCCATGATCGCGTGATCGTCGGCAAAGTTCCGGTCCCCGGCCAGCGGCGTGTATTCGGTGAACAGCTGCTCGATGTAGTCCTTGCAATGCGGCCGGTCCGGATGCCGCGCCACCTGGCATTTCTGCCAGGCGCTCAACCCCTTGTAGAGATCCTTCAGCAGGGTCTCGGCCTTCTTGTCGAGCTGGCTGGCCTCTTTCTCGACATCCATTTCCTTGTTCGACCGCGCCAGGGCGCGCAGTTCCTCGGCCTTGCCTTCGATTTCGGCAAGCGGCTTCTCGAACTCGAGGTAATTGGTCATGCGTCGGGCTCCGTCAGACTCTGCCCTCTATATGGCGGCCCCGCAGGTCCGGCGCAACCGATGCCGCCGTCGCCTCCGCCGCGCCGCCGGGCTATGCCTGCGCACCCCTTTGCGGCAGCATGGCCGGCAAGCGCAGGTCAGCAAGACTTGTGACCCCGGCCTGGGGCATCAGGGGGCCGGAAGACGAGAAAGGGAGACGGATGCAGGGCCCCTACGAACAGCGCCTGTTGCGGGTGATCGCACATATCCATGACGACCCGTCACGCGACCTGTCGCTGGACGCCCTGGCCGAGGTGGCGGCGCTGAGCCGGTTCCATTTTCACCGGATATTCCACGCGATGACTGGCGAAACCGTGGCCGAGACCGTGCGGCGGATCCGGATGAACCGGGCCGCGCACTGGCTGGTGAACGAAGACTGGCCGATCGCCAGGATCGCCGCCCGCGTCGGCCATCCCAACACCCGCAGCTTCGCCCGGATCTTCGCCGAGGCCTTCGGCTGCACGCCCGCCGCCTTCCGCAGAAGGGGCGCGATGACCGCGCCCCTGGCCCCGAAAAGCAAAGGAAGATCACGGATGTTTGACGTCACGATCCAGACCGCCCCGCCCCGCCATGTCGTCGGCCTCGCCCATCGCGGCCCCTACATCACCGTCGGCAGCAGCTTCGAGACGCTGACCGGCATCCTCGCGGCGCGGGGGATGATGGGCCAGGTCCGCGAGATGATCGGCCTCTATCACGACGATCCTTCCGTGGTCGCGCCCGAGGAACTGCGCTCGCACGCCACCTTCGTCCTGGCCGACGGCGCCGCGCCGCCCGAAGGGCTGGAGCAGATCGACCTGCCCGGCGGCAGGTTCGCCGTGCTGCGGTTCAAGGGCCATTATTCGGGTCTGCACAAGGCTTACGAGTGTCTTTACGGCGACTGGCTGAACGGCTCGGGCGAAGAGCCGCGCGACGCCCCGGCGATGGAGATCTATGTGAACTCCCCGATGGACACGGCCCCCGACGACCTGCTGACCGACATATGCCTGCCGCTGAAATGACCCCGCCCGATCCGGTGCGGGCGGCGTTCGAGGCCGCCCCCGCTAGCGCCCGGCCCGGGCTGCGGACGCTGCGGGCGCTGATCCTCTCTGTCGCCGCCGAGACGCCCGGCGCAGAGCCGCTGACCGAGACCCTCCGCTGGGGCCAGCCGGCCTATCTGGCGCCGAAGGGCACCGCGCTTCGGCTCGGCACGCACAGGGCGGCCAGCTTCGCGCTGTTCGCCCATTGCCAGAGCCGGGTCATTCCGGCCTTCCGCGACGGCCCCGGCGCCGGGTTCCGGCTCGACGGCACCCGCGCGGTGCTGTTCGACCGGGTGGACGAAATCCGCCCCGGCCCGCTCTCGTCGCTGATCCGCCACGCCCTGACCTACCGGCTCTGGCCGGGCGGCGCGCAAAGCCGGGGGGCGATTTACAATGCCGCGGGGCGGTCCTAGCGTCCGCGGATGGACCATCCCCTTCATGACAGCCGCTATTCCTGGTTCCGGCTGGCCGCCTCGCTGCTGATCGGACTGATCGGCAATGTGGGGATGTGGTCGATCGTCCTGATCCTGCCCGACGTGCAGGCCGAGTTCGCCGTCGACCGCGGCACCGCCTCGCTGCCCTATACGCTGACCATGATCGGGTTCGCGCTCGGCAACCTGCTGATCGGGCGGGCGGTCGATCGCTGGGGCATGACCGCCTCGCTGATCGGCGCCGCGCTGATCCTGGGCGGGGGGTTCTCGCTGGCCGCGCTGGCGCCCTCGGTGGCGGTTCTGGCACTGGTCCAGCTGCTGATCGGTTTCGGCTCCGGCGCCGCCTTCGGACCGCTGATCGCCGATGTCTCGCACTGGTTCCTGAAGCGGCGCGGCATCGCGGTGGCGGTCGCCGCCTCGGGAAATTACCTGTCCGGAGCGCTCTGGCCGCTGATCCTGTCGCCGGTGCTGGCGGCCTGGGACTGGCGCCAGGCCTATCTGGGGCTGGCGGGCGTGGTGGTCGTGTCGCTGGTCCCGCTGTCCTTCCTGCTGACCCGCCGGATGACCGAGGAAGGCGCCGCCCATGCCGCCGCCAGCCGCCCGGCCATGGCCACCGGCCTGCCGACGCCGGTGCTGATCCTGCTTCTGTGCCTTGCCGGGATCGGCTGTTGCGTGGCGATGTCGATGCCGCAGGTCCATATCGTGGCGCTCTGCGTCGATCTCGGCTACGGCGCCGCCGCCGGGGCCAACATGCTGTCGCTGATGCTGTTCGGCGGCGTCGTCTCGCGGCTGGCCTCGGGCTTTCTGGCCGACCGGCTGGGCGGCATCCGCACCCTGCTGATCGGCTCCGGCCTGCAGGGCATGGCGCTGTTCCTCTACCTGCCCTTCGACGGGCTGGCGACGCTGAACGTCGTCTCGCTGGTCTTCGGCCTCAGCCAGGGCGGCATCGTGCCCAGCTATGCGGTCATCGTCCGCGAATACCTGCCCGCCCGCGAGGCCGGGAAACATGTCGGGCTGGTCATCTCGACGACGATCCTGGGCATGGCCCTGGGCGGCTGGATGTCGGGCTACATCTTCGACCTGACCGGCAGCTATCAGATGGCGGTGCTGAACGGCATCGGCTGGAACGTGCTGAACATCGGGATCATGCTGCTGATCCTGCAACGCTCGCGGCCACGCGGGGCGGTCGCGGCCTGACCGGCCAGCGCGCCGACAGTGACAAGGCCAGCGGCCGGCCGTGAAGGAACAGAAGGATCGGGACGAATAGCCCCGCGCCCCTATCCCCCGATCATCTCCGCCTGCCGCACGATCACCTCGGCCTGCCGGATCGAGGCCAGATCGACCAGCCGTCCCTTGTAGACCGTCGCGCCCGAACCATCCTTCTGCGCCTGCGCCATCGCCGCGAGAATCTCCCGTGCTTCTGTCACCTGCGCCTCCGAAGGCGAGAACACCGCATTGGCCAGCGCCACCTGTTTGGGGTGGATCGCCCATTTCCCGACCATGCCCAGCGTCGCCGAGCGCCGCGCCTGCGCCAGGAACCCCTCCTCGTCCGAGAAATCGCCGAAAGGCCCGTCCACCGGCAGGACACCATGGGTGCGGCAGGCGGCGACAATCGCGGTCTGCGCCCAGTGCCAGGGGTCCGACCAATAGCGGGCGCCCTCGCGCAGCATGTAGTAGTTCTCCTGCGTGCCGCCGATCCCGGTGGTCTGCATCCCCATGCTGGCGGCGAAATCGGCGGCCCCCAGGCTCATCGCCTGAAGCCGGGGGCTGGCCGCGGCGATCTCCTCGACATGGGAAATCCCGGCGGCGGTCTCGATGATGACTTCCAGCGCCAGCGGCGTGCTCCGCCCGGCCACTTTCTCGGCCGCCGTCACCACCGCATCCACGGCATAGACATCCGCCGCGCAGCCCACCTTGGGGATCATGATCTGGTTCAGCCGGGCACCGGCCTTCTCGACCAGATCGATCACGTCATGATGCCACCACGGCGTATCCAGCCCGTTGATCCGGACGCTCAGCCACTTGTCGCCCCAGTCGATGTCGCCCACCGCCTGAATGATATTGGCCCGCGCCTGGGCCTTGTCGTCCGGTGCCACCGAATCCTCGAGGTCGAGATTGATCACGTCGGCCGCGGAGGCCGCCATCTTCTCGAAGATCGCCGGCCGCGATCCGGGGCCGAACAACTGGCAGCGGTTGAGGCGGGACGGGACGGCAGGCTGGGGGCGGAAGCTCATGGCAGGCTCATTTTGTTGCGCAACTTTACTGCTGTTCGTTAGAATATTGCGCCGCCCTCCGCAAGCTCTCTTCGCGGCCGCAGAATCGCTCTGCAACGCGGCATAAATTGCGTCCCTATCCGACAGGTTGCACATTCCTTCTTCCATTTCGACGCATCGCGCAAAATTCTCCCGCATTTTCTGCCAGACGGGTCAAGAATTGTGACCCATTCCCGCCGCATCTGAATAGAGTTACGCTCGCCTGAAACGCCCCTCGGAGTGCCTGCGATGATCGAAACCCCTTACCTCCTGTTCCTCGGCGACGCGCCGGACCCGCTGGCCGCCAAGGTCGCGCAGGGCATCCGCGACTGGCGCCCCGAGAATGCCGTCGGTCAGTACCGGATGCCGGGCTGCAAGGCCGACATGAAGCTGCCCGACATGGACCTGGCCGAGGCCCATGCGGCCGGCGCCAAGACCCTGGTGATCGGCGTCGCCAACCGGGGCGGGGTGATCTCCGAGGCCTGGAAGGCGGTGCTGCACACGGCGCTGGAGCAGGGCTTCGACCTTGCCTCGGGCCTGCACAACCTGCTGCAGGACGAAGCCGACCTGGTCGCCACCGCGACACGGCATGGCCGGCAACTGCATGACGTCCGGGTGCCCGAGGTGAAATACCCGATCGCCAACGGGGTGAAGCGCAGCGGCAAGCGGCTGCTGGCGGTCGGCACCGATTGCTCGATCGGCAAGATGTATACCGCGCTCTGCATCGACCGCGAGATGCGCAACCGGGGCATGGATTGCAGCTTCCGCGCCACCGGCCAGACCGGAATCCTGATCACCGGCGACGGGGTGCCGCTGGATGCCGTGGTGGCCGACTTCATGGCGGGCTCCATCGAGTGGCTGACGCCCGACAACGACCCGGACCACTGGGACCTGATCGAGGGTCAGGGCAGCCTGTTCCATGTTTCCTATTCCGGCGTCACCATGGCGCTGATCCACGGCGGCCAGCCCGACGCGCTGATCCTCTGCCACGAGCCGACCCGCAGCCACATGCGCGGACTGCCCGGCTACAAGCTGCCGACGCTGGAACAGCTCCGCGACACCGCCCTGACGCTGGCCCGGGTCGCCAACCCGGCCTGCCAGGCGGTCGGCATCGCGATCAACACCCAGGCGATGAGCGATCAGGAGGCGCTGGACTACTGTGCCGAGACCGAGGCCCGGATGGGTCTGCCCACCGTCGATCCCTATCGTCACGGCGCCGGGCGGCTGGTCGATGCACTGGGAGCGATCTGATGCAGATCACCGTCACCCCCGACAGTTTCAAGCTGGCCGAGACCTTCACCATCTCGCGCGGCTCCCGGACCGAGGCGAAAGTGCTGACCGTCCGGGTCTCGGATGACCGCGGCGAGGGAATCGGCGAATGCGTGCCCTATGCGCGCTATGGCGAATCGCTCGACTCGGTGACCGGGGAAATCCTCTCGGTCCAGGGAGAGAGCGACCGGGCGGCGCTGCAATCGCGGCTGCCGGCCGGCGCGGCCCGCAACGCGCTGGACTGTGCCCTGTGGGACCACCAGGCGAAGGCCGAGAACCGCCGGGCCTGGGAACTGGCCGGGCTGTCGGCGCCGGTGCCGGTGGTGACCGCCTTCACCCTGTCGCTCGACACGCCCGAGAAGATGCAGGCGGCGGCGGCGCGGCATGCGGCGCGGCCGCTGCTGAAGATCAAGCTGGGCACGCCCGAGGACATGGCACGGCTGGAGGCGGTGCGCCGCGGTGCGCCGAACACCAGGATCATCATCGACGCCAACGAGGGCTGGACCGCCGAGGTCTATTCCGATCTCGCGCCGCATCTGGTCCGGCTGGGAGTCGAACTGGTCGAGCAGCCGCTGCCCGCCGGGCAGGACGACCTGCTGGCCGAGATCGAGCGGCCGCTGCCGGTCTGCGCCGACGAGAGCTGTCATGACCGGGCGACGCTGGCGGCGTTGAAGGGAAAATACGACGTCATCAACATCAAGCTGGACAAGACCGGCGGGCTGACCGAGGCGCTGGCGCTGCGGGACGAGGCCCGCAAGCAGGGCTACCGGATCATGGTCGGCTGCATGGTCGGGTCGAGCCTGGCGATGGCCCCGGCGATCCTGCTGGCCCAGGGCGCCGAATGGACCGATCTGGACGGACCGCTGCTGCTGGCCGAAGACCGGGCCACGCCGATCCGATATGACGATCAGGGCGCCCATCCGGCCGATCCCGACCTCTGGGGCTGAGCGTCCCCATGGGGACGGGGGGTCATACCCTTGATCTGAAAGGGTTTTCTCTGGGGACGGCTGTTATGGTTAATTCAGTCTTGACCGTTGGCGCGGCGGGCGGCCCCGCAGCCTGATCCCGGGCGGGTCGTGGTCGCGGCGAGACCGGCGGGCGACTGGCCGCCGGATGGCCGGCCTTCCGGGGCCCGGTCAGAAATCGACCGCGAGGCCCTTTTTCTCGTAATCGCCGTAGCGCACCGGCTCGGGTCCGTCGCGGCCGCCCAGCTCCACCGGCAGCGGCGGCGCGGCGTCGGCCTTCTTGCGGCGCTCGGCGGCTTCGGCCAGGGCGCGGCGGGCGGCGGGGGGCAGATCGGGGCGGTCTGTTGTCTCGTCAGCCATGGGCAGGGCTCCTTGTCTCTGACCCTTGGGCTGATATAGCCCGCGCAGGCAGTGGGCAAGGGCGACACATGGCGCGGGCATCGGCAGGAACGGGCGACAGGCCACGAGGCGGCGGCGATCCGCGTCGCCAGGCGGTCAAGCTGCTGACCCTGGTGACCGCCGGGCAGAAGATGCTTTCCGAGGCCCTGCCCGAAGTGACGAAAGACCTTTCCCCCGGCGATGCCGCCCGCACCGGACGGCTGGCGACCGAGACCCTGCGCCAGATCGGCCGCACCGACAAGCTGCTGGGGCCCTTCCTGCGGCAGCGGCCGCCGGAGCCGATCCTGAACCTGCTGCGGCTGGGAATCGTCGAACTGGCACAGGGCGGGGCGGCACATGGGGTTGTCCATGCCGCCGTGCAGCTGGCCAAGGAGGATGCCGAGACCGCCCGGCTTTCGGGTCTGGTCAATGCGGTGCTGCGCAAGATCGCCGTGCAGCCGCCCGATTTCGCAAGCATGACGCCACCGCAACTGCCCAAGCCGCTGCGCAAGCGGCTGGTCGCCGCCTGGGGCAAGGAAACCGTTGCGGCGATGGAAGCGGTCTTTGCCAGTGCCCCGCCGCTGGACCTGACGCCGCGCGACGGCAATGCCGCGGCGCTGGCCGAGGCCACCGGCGGCGCGGCCCTGCCGACCGGATCGGTGCGGATCATCGGCCCGGTGCAGGTCTCGACCCTGCCCGGCTATGGCACCGGCGGCTTCTGGGTGCAGGACGCCGCCGCGGCGCTGCCGGCGCGGGTGCTGGCGGCACGGCCGGGCGAGACGGTGCTGGACCTCTGCGCGGCGCCGGGCGGCAAGACCATGCAGCTGGCCGCCGCCGGGGCCGATGTCACGGCGCTGGATATCTCGGGGCCGCGGATGCAGCGGGTCGCCGAGAACCTGGCCCGCACCGGGCTGAGCGCGCGTTGCGTGACCGCCGATGCGCTGCATTTCGAGGGCGGGCCCTATGATGCGATCCTGCTGGACGCGCCCTGTTCGGCCACCGGCACGCTGCGCCGGCATCCCGACCTGCCGCGGGTCCGGCCCGAGATCGACCTGGCGCCGCTGACCGCGTTGCAGACGGCGCTGGCCGACCGGGCGGCGGCGCTGCTGCGGCCCGGCGGGCGGCTGGTGATCTGCACCTGCTCGCTTCTGCCCGAAGAGGGCGAGGCCCAGGCCGAGGCGCTGCCGGGCCGGCATCCCGACCTGCGGCCCGATCCGGCGGCGATTGCGGCGCTGGACCTTGCACCCGAATGGTCTCCGGCGCCCGGGCAGCTGCGGCTGCGGCCGGATTTCTGGGCCGAGCGGGGCGGCATGGACGGATTTCACATAGCGGCTTTCCGCAAGGCCGGGGCATGACCGGCCGAACGGACATGACTCCCGCGACTGCGGGCGGTAAACTGCCGCAAAACAACGGATGAGCAGGCTCGGGGTGGTCGAGACGGCAGGCGGACCTGCGCGGCGGGTCAGGGTGATGAACCGGCTGCATGCCAGGCTGGCGGGCTTTGCCCGGGCGGCCACCGGATTCGTGTCGCAGCCCGAGCCGCGCACGATCGGCAGTTTCGCCCGGGGCCGGCAGCTTCTGGCCGGAAACTACATGTTCGCGGGAATCCTGGTACAGGCCGAGCCGGGGACGCCGCTGTTCTCGCTGCCCGATCCCGATCCGACCTTTGCCGCCGAGGCGCAGGGCTTTGCCTGGCTCGACGACCTGGCGGCAGTGGGCGACACCGCGGCGCGCAAGCTGGCGCAGCGCTGGCTGGCCGAGTGGCTGGAGATCTGCGCCCGGGGCCATGGGCCGGGATGGACTCCGGACCTGACCGGGCGGCGGCTGATCCGCTGGATCAACCATGCGCTGTTCCTGATGATGGGCGCCGACAAGCCGTTGCAGGACGGCTTCTACCGCTCGCTGGCGCAGCAGACGCTGTTCCTGGGCCGGCGCTGGCAGGCGGCCTCGCCCGGGTTGCCGCGCTTCGAGGCGCTGACCGGGCTGATCGTCGCCGGGCTGTCGCTGGACGGGATGAGCCGTTTCGTGCAGCCGGCGTTGCGGTCGCTGGCCGCCGAATGCGAAAGGACGATCGACCTGGACGGCGGGATCCCGACCCGCAACCCGGAAGAGCTGCTGGATATCTTCACCCTGCTGAACTGGGCCTCGGCGGCGCTGTCCGAGGCCGGGATGATGGCCGGGCCGGCGCATCTGGCGGCGCTGGAGCGGATGGCGCCCAGCCTGCGGGCGCTGCGCCATTCCGACGGCGGGCTGGCGCGGTTCCACGGCGGCGGGCGCGGCCCGGACGGGCGGCTGGACACGGCGCTGGCGGCCTCGGGGGTGCGCAGCCTGCCGCTGCCCGGGCTGCACATGGGCTATGCCCGCGCCACCTATGGCCGGACCTCGCTGATCATGGATGCCGCCTCGCCGCCCAAGGGCGCCGCTTCGCGCAACGGCCATGCCTCGACGCTGGCGATCGAGGTCACCTCGGGGCGGCGGCCGCTGCTGGTCAATTGCGGCTCGGGCCGGTCCTTCGGGGCGGCCTGGCGGATGGCGGGGCGGGCAACGGCCTCGCATTCGACGCTGGAGATCGTCGGCTACAGCTCGTCGCGCTTCGGGCCGCTGCGCTTCGGCGCCGACCGGACCCGGGACTACCTGGTCGAGGTGCCCGAGGACGTGCGGGTGCAGCAGGCGACCGGCGAGGACGGGACCGAGATCATCGCCGCGCATGACGGCTATGTCCGGACCCACGGTCTGACCCATATGCGGCGGCTGGAATTCGCCCAGGACGGGCGCAGCCTGGGCGGCGAGGACACTCTGGCGGCGGTCAACGACGCGCATCGCGCCACGTTCGACCGGGCGCTGGACCGGGTGGCGCTGCAGGGAATCCGCTTTGCCCTGCGGTTTCATCTGCATCCCGAGGTCGATGCCGAGCTCGACATGGGCGGCACCGCGGTGTCGATGGTGCTGCGCTCGGGCGAGGTCTGGGTGTTCCGGCACGACGGGGTCGCCGATCTGTCGCTGGAACCCAGCGTCTACCTGGAGCGGGGACGGCTGCGACCGCGTGCGACGAAACAGGTGGTTCTCAGCGCCGCCGCGATAGATTATGCGAGCCGCGTCCGCTGGTCGCTGGCCAAGGCGCAGGAAGTGCCGCTGGCGATCCGCGACCTGGAACGCGACGATACGCCCTGGCTGGACTGAACGTCCGGCCGCCACCGACCTGAAAGGAACTCCATGTCCGACCTGCACCCCATCCGCCGCGCCCTGCTGTCGGTCAGCGACAAGACCGGGCTTCTGGACCTGGCAAAGGCTCTGGCCGGAATGGGGGTGGAACTGCTCTCGACCGGCGGCAGCGCGGCAATGCTGCGCGAGGCCGGGCTGACGGTGCGCGACGTGGCCGATGTGACCGGCTTTCCCGAGATGATGGATGGCCGGGTGAAGACCCTGCATCCGGCGGTGCATGGCGGGCTGCTGGCGCTGCGCGACAATCCCGAGCACCTGGCGGCGATGGAGGCGCATGGCATCGGGCCGATCGACCTGCTGGTGGTCAACCTCTATCCGTTCGAGGCAACCGTCGCCAAGGGCGCGGACTACGACACCTGCATCGAGAACATCGACATCGGCGGCCCGGCGATGATCCGGGCGGCGGCCAAGAACCATGGCTTCGTGAATGTCGTCGTCGATGTCGAGGATTACGGGCCCCTGCTGGACGAGATGGCGGCGCATGAAGGCGCGACGACGCGGGCATTCCGGCAGCGGCTGGCGCAGGTGGCCTATGCCCGGACCGCGGCCTATGATGCGGCGGTCTCGACCTGGATGGCGGCGGCGATCGACGTCAGGACCCCGAAGCGGCGCGCCTTTGCCGGCACCCTGGCGCAGACCCTGCGCTATGGCGAGAACCCGCATCAGGCAGCGGCCTTCTATACCGACGGTTCGGCCCGGCCCGGCGTCGCCACGGCGCGGCAGCTGCAGGGCAAGGAGCTGTCCTACAACAACATCAACGACACTGACGCGGCCTTCGAGCTGGTCGCCGAATTCGACCGCGAGACCCCGGCCTGCGCGATCATCAAGCACGCCAACCCCTGCGGCGTCGCCAGCGCCCCAACCCTGGCCGAAGCCTATGCCCGGGCCTATGACTGCGACCGCACCTCGGCCTTCGGCGGCATCGTGGCGCTGAACCGGACCCTGGATGCCGAGACCGCCGCGGCGATCTGCGAGATCTTCACCGAGGTGGTCATCGCCCCCGACGCCGCGCCCGAGGCGGTGGAGCTGTTCGCCAAGAAGAAGAACCTGCGGCTGCTGCTGACCGACTCGCTGCCCGACCCCTCGGCGCCCATGCTGACCTTCCGGCAGGTCGCGGGCGGGTTCCTGGTGCAGGACAAGGACAACGGCCGGCTGACCCGCGCCGATCTGAAGGTGGTGACCAGAAAGGCGCCGACCGAAGCCCAGATGGACGATCTGCTGTTCGCCTGGAAGGTGGCCAAGCATGTGAAGTCCAATGCCATCGTCTATGTGAAGGACGGCGCCACGGTGGGCGTCGGCGCCGGGCAGATGAGCCGGGTCGACAGCAGCCGAATCGCCGCCCGCAAATCGCAGGACATGGCCGAGGCCCTGGGGCTGGCGCAGCCGCCTGCGGTCGGCTCGGTCGTCGCTTCGGACGCGTTCTTCCCCTTCCCGGACGGGCTGCTGGCCGCGGCCGAGGCCGGGGCGACGGCGGTGATCCAGCCGGGCGGCTCAATGCGGGACGACGCGGTGATCGAGGCGGCGGACGAAGCCGGGCTGGCGATGGTGTTTACCGGCATGCGGCATTTCCGTCACTGATGGGCCGCCGGGCATCCCCCATCCTGCCTTCCCGGGCGCTGTGGCAGACGGCACTGGTCGTGATTGCGCTGGATCAGGCCAGCAAGGTGCTGGTGGTGCATCTTCTGGGCCTGCACCGGTCCGGGGTGATCGAGCTCTGGCCGCCCTATCTGACCTTCCGGATGGCCTGGAACGAGGGCGTGAACTTCGGGCTGCTGTCCAGCAACTCGGATCTGACGCGCTGGCTGCTGATCGGGGTAGCGCTGGCGATTTCGGCCTGGGTGCTGATCTGGGTGCGGCGCGAACCGGACAACCGGCGGGCCCAGATCGCCGCCGGGCTGCTGATCGGCGGGGCGCTCGGCAACGTGATCGACCGGCTGATCTATGGCGCGGTGGCCGATTTTCTGAACATGTCCTGTTGCGGGATCGACAATCCATATGCGTTCAATGTGGCCGATATCGCGATTTTTGCGGGTGCCGCGGGGCTGATCCTGTGGACCGACCGGGCAAAGACCCCGTGACGCGCCCCGAAAGCTAGGCTAAACACATGTCAAAGACGGGCTGAGGCACAGGCAGGAGCTATGGGAATGCGGGTTGAGGGCGGGCGAAGCTTGGCGCTGCTGCTGGCTGCGGTCCTGACCGTCAGCGCTTGTTCTGGCGACAAGGAGCCGCGGCTTCTCAACATCAAGTCAACCCAGGGGCCGGACGAGTTCTCGATCCTTCCCGGCAAGCCGCTGCAGGCGCCGCCCGATTTCGCCACCCTGCCCGAACCGACGCCGGGCGGCAGCAACCTGACCGACCCGACTCCGGATCAGGATGCGGTGGCTGCCCTGGGCGGCAATCCTTCGGTCCTGACCCGCTCCGGCATCCCGGCGGCGGACACCGGGCTGCTGAATCACGCCGGACGCTACGGCATCCAGGCCGGCATCCGCGACGAGCTGGCCGCCGCCGATCTGGAATACCGGCGCAAGAACGACGGCAGGCTGCTGGAGCGGCTGTTCAACGTGAACGTATATTTCAAGGCCTATCGGCCCTATGAGCTGGACCAGTATGCCGAGCTGGCGCGGCTGCGGCGGCTGGGGCTCAAGACCCCGGCGGCGCCGCCCGATCCGGCACGCTGAGGCGCGGGCCCGTCCGGACCCGGCCCCGACCACCGCACGGGCTCTCACTTCCCCGTCAACCCGGCTTGGCCCCGGGGTACCCGGTCGCTAGGGTGGCGCGACATTTGCGCGGCGGAGTGGTATGACTATGCGAAGAATTCTCGGGCTGGCGGCCCTGGCCCTGGCGCCCCTGACCGCGGTGCCCGCCCAGGCGGCCGATCCGACGAGCTACACGCTCGACAACGGATTGCAGGTGCTGGTGCTGGAAGATCACCGGGCGCCGGTCGTGGTCCAGATGGTCTATTACAAGATCGGCGCGGCGGATGAGCCTCCGGGCCATTCCGGCATCGCGCATTTCCTGGAGCACCTGCTGTTCCAGGGCACCGAGAACATGGCGGCGGGCGAGCTGTCGCAGACCGTCAGCCGCAACGGCGGCAGCGACAATGCCTTCACCAGCTGGGACCAGACCGCCTATTTCCAGCGCGTCGCGGCGGACCGGCTGGAGCTGATGATGCGGATGGAATCCGACCGGATGCGGAACCTGAAGCTGACCGAGGACGATGTGCGGACCGAGCGGCAGGTGATCCTGGAAGAGCGCAACCAGCGCATCGACAGCGATCCCGGCGCCCTGTTCAACGAGCAGATGCGGGCGGCGCTGTATCTGAACTCTCCCTACCAGATCCCGGTGATCGGCTGGCGCCACGAGATGGAGGCGCTGACCCGGCAGGATGCCTATGATTTCTACAAGAAATACTATGCGCCCAACAATGCGATCCTGATCGTCGCGGGCGACGTGCAGCCGGAAGAGGTGCTGAAGCTGGCCAAGACCTATTACGGCCCGCTGGAACCGACGCCGGGCCTGGGCGAACGGACCCGGCCGCAGGAACCGCCGCAGTTGGCCGAGCGGCGGCTGAAGATGGTCGATCCGCGGGTCGCGCAGCCCTATCTGGTCCGCAACTATGTGGTGCCGGAACGCGACCATGACGACCAGAGAACCGCCGCGGCGCTGACCATGCTGGCCGAGCTGCTGGGCGGCAATGCGGCGACCTCGGTGCTGGGGCAGAAGCTGCAGTTCGACAGCCATGTCGCGGTCTATGCCTCGGCCTATTACTCGGGCGTCAGCTATGACGACACGACCTTCGGCTATGTTGTCGTGCCTTCGGAGGGCGTCAGCCTGGCCGAGGCCGAGGCGGCGCTGGACAAGGCGGTGGACGAGTTCCTGGCGGAAGGCATCGACGATGCCCAGTGGGAGCGTATCCGGTTCCAGCTGCGGGCCTCGCAGGTCTATGCCGATGACGATATCGGCAGCCAGGCGCGGACCTATGGCTCGGCCCTGACCTCGGGGCTGACGATCGAGGATGTCCAGGCCTGGCCGGACATCCTGCAATCGGTCACCAAGGACGAGGTCATGGCCGCCGCGCGCGACCTGCTGGACCGGCGCCATTCGGTCACCGGCTGGCTATCTCCCACCGAACAGAAGGACGCGGTTCAATGATCGGCACCCTGGCCCGCGGGCTTTTTCTTGCACTCTGCACCCTTGTCGCGCTGCCGGCCCTTGCGGCGGTGGACATTCAGGAGGTGAAATCCGAAGGCGGGATCACCGCCTGGCTGGTCGAAGAGCATTCGATCCCCTTCGTGGCGCTGGAACTGCGGTTTCGCGGCGGCGCGGCGCTGGACGCGCCGGGCAAGCGCGGCGCGATCAACCTGATGACCGGGCTGATCGAGGAAGGCGCCGCCGACATGGATGCCCGGGCCTTTGCCGAGGCCCGCGAATCGCTGGCGGCGAGCTTCCGTTTCGACGTGCATGACGATTCGATGATGATCTCGGCCAAGTTCCTGACCGAGAACCGCGACGAGGCGGTGGAACTGCTGCGCAAGGCGCTGATCGAGCCGCGCTTCGACCCCGACGCGATCGAGCGGGTGCGGGCGCAGGTGCTGTCGATCATCAAGTCGAACGCCTCGGACCCCGGCAAGATCGCCAGCACGACCTTCAACCACCTGGCCTGGGGCGACCATCCCTATGGCACCGACCTGAACGGCACGCCCGAGAGCGTGGCAGCGCTGACCCGCGACGATCTCGTCGCCGCCAAGAACCGGGTGATGGCGCGCGACCGGCTCTATGTCGGGGTGGTCGGCGACATCACTGCCGAAGAGCTGGGGCCGCTGCTGGACCACCTGCTGGGCGCCCTGCCCGCCACCGGCGCGCCGATGCCGGAACGCGCGACCTATCAGCTGAAGCCCGGCGTCACCGTGGTGCCTTGGGACAGCCCGCAAAGCATCGCGATCTTCGGGCATGAGGGGATCAAGCTGGAAGACCCGGACTATTTCGCCGCCTATGTGCTGAACGAGGCGGTCGGCGGCGGCAATTTCTCGTCCCGGCTGATGGACGAGGTGCGCGAGAAGCGCGGCCTGACCTATGGCATCGGCAGCTATCTGGCGCCGATGGACCTGGGCGAGCTGATCGTCGGACAGTTCGCCAGCGCCAACGGCAAGATGGCCGAGGCGCTGGACGTGGTGCGCTCGGTCTGGACCAGGGTCGCCGAAGAGGGGCTGACCGAGACCGAGCTGGCCGATGCAAAGACCTATCTCACCGGCGCCTATCCGCTGCGCTTCGACGGCAACGGCACGATCGCCGGCATCATCGTCGGGATGCAGATGGCCGGCTTCCCGATCGATTATGCCGCGACCCGCAACGACAAGATCGAGGCGGTGACGATGGAGGATATCAAGCGGGTGGCGAAGCGGCTCTATCGGCCCGAGGACCTGGCCTTCGTGGTGGTCGGGAAGCCCGAGGGGGTGGAAAGCGACCATTAGGGGCGCGCCGCATCGGGGCCAGCCCCGGCCCGGTCTCAAGGCGCGGGGCGCCGCCGGGCAGCGCCCGACCGCCCGGCGGGCATCCCGGGTCGGCATGATCCGACCCCGCGCCCCGCTCTGCCACTGGCCGAATCGCCCGGCCACATGCTAGGTCTTGGGCCATGCCCGCAATCGACCCCAACATATCCACAGCCCTTGCCCCGTCACGCCCGGTGATCCGGCAGCTGGACGAGGCGGCGATCAACCGGATCGCGGCCGGCGAGGTGGTGGAGCGCCCGGCCTCGGCGGTCAAGGAACTGGTCGAGAACGCGCTGGACGCCGGGGCGAAACGGGTGGTGGTCGAGATCGCCAATGGCGGCAAGGTGCTGATCCGGGTCACCGATGACGGCTGCGGGATGAGCGCCGAGGAACTGCCGCTGGCGCTGGCCCGACATGCCACCTCGAAGATCGACGGCAGTGATCTGCTGGACATCCATTCCTTCGGCTTTCGCGGCGAGGCGCTGCCCTCGCTGGGCGCGGTGGGCCGGCTGACGCTGACCTCGCGCGCCGCCGGCCATGACGCCGCCAGGCTGAAGGTGGAAGGCGGACGGCCGACCCCGGTCGTGCCCGCGGCCCTGCGCGGCGGCACCGTCGTGGAATTGCGCGACCTGTTCTACGCGACCCCGGCGCGGCTGAAATTCCTGCGCAGCGACCGGGCCGAGACCCAGGCGGTGACCGAGGTGATCCGGCGGCTGGCGCTGGCCGAACCCTTCGTCAGCTTCGAGCTGCGCGATGTCTCGGGCGGCGAGGGGCGCGAGCTGTTCCGGGCCGAGGCCGGCAGCGGCGACCTGTTCGACGCGCTGCACGCGCGGCTGCGGGCGGTTCTGGGCCGCGACTTCATCGACAATGCGCTGAAGATCGAGGTGACGCGCGAGCCGCTGACCCTGACCGGCTTTGCCGCCCTTCCGACCTATTCGCGCGGCGCGACGGTGGCGCAGTTCCTCTATGTCAACGGCCGTCCGGTGCGCGACAAACTGCTGTTCGGGGCCCTGCAGGCAGCCTATTCCGACGTGCTGCCGCGCGGCCGCTACCCGGCGGCGGTGCTGTTCCTGGACTGCGATCCGCAGCTGGTTGACGTGAACGTGCATCCGGCCAAGGCCGAGGTCCGGTTCCGCGATCCGGCAGCGGCGCGGGGGCTGATCGTCTCGGCACTGCGGCAGGCGCTGGCCGGGGCCGGGCACCGCGCCTCGACCACCGTGGCCGACGCGACTCTGAACGCGCTGCGGCCCGAAACCGCGCCGCCGCGGGTCTACCAGATGGATTTCGCCTCGCGGCCCGCGCCGGTCGCGCTGTCGCGCGCGTATGAGGCGCAGGCGCCCGACCCGGGCATGGCGGGCCTTGCCGAGCCCGCGGCCGGGGTCTCGGCCCGGGTCGAGCCGAACAGTTCCCCCGACGCGGTGCATCTGCCGCTGGGCGCGGCGCGGGCGCAGGTGCACGAGAACTACATCATCGCCCAGACCGAGACCGGGCTGGTGATCGTCGATCAGCACGCGGCGCATGAACGGCTGGTCTACGAGCGGCTGAAGCGGCAGATGGCCGGGCACGGGATCGCGGCGCAGGCACTGCTGATCCCCGAGATCGTCGAGATCGGACCGCAGGCCGCCGCCCGGCTGCTGGCCGCCGCGCCCGAGCTAGAACGCTACGGGCTGAGCCTGGAGGCCTTCGGCGGCGGCGCGGTGGCGGTGCAGGCGACCCCGGCGATCCTGGGCCAGGTGGATTGCAAGGCGCTGCTCTCGGACATCCTGGACGAGCTGGAGGATCAGGGCGAAAGCGCGGCGCTGCAAAGCCGGATCGACGCGATCCTGTCGCGGATGGCCTGCCACGGCTCGATCCGTTCCGGCCGGCAGATGCGGGCCGACGAGATGAACGCGCTGCTGCGCGAGATGGAGGCGACGCCGCTTTCGGGTCAGTGCAACCACGGGCGGCCGACCTATGTGGAGCTGAAGCTCAGCGATATCGAGCGGCTGTTCGGGCGGACATGATCCAGATCGGCGACCAGAGCTATGGATTCGGCGACCCGCTGGTCGTCGCGGTGCTGGTCGGCGGCGCGGCGCTGTTGCTGCTGTTCGCGCTGCTGATCCTGGTGGTGCTGCGCTCCGGCCGCTCGGCGCGGGCCCTGGAACCGCTGGCCTATTCGCTGACCCAGCTGGGCCAGCGGGTGCAATATCTCTCGGACGGGCAGCAGCAGCTGACCGGCGGGCTGACCCATGTCTCAGAAGCGCAGGCCAAGGCGCAGGCGCAGATGCTGCAGCTGATGGAGACACGGCTGGCGAACGTCACCCAGGCGATGACCGAGAACCTGCAGGGCAGCGCCCAGCGGACGGCGAAATCCCTGGGCGAGTTGCAGGAACGCCTGCAGACCATCGACAAGGCGCAGGCCAATATCGAAAAGCTCTCGGGCGACGTGCTGAGCCTGCAGGACATCCTGTCGAACAAGCAGACCCGGGGGGCGTTCGGAGAGATCCAGCTGACCGATATCGTCAGCAAGGCGCTGCCCAGTGACAGTTTCACCCTGCAGGCGACGCTGAGCAACGGCAAGCGGGCCGATTGCCTGATCCATCTGCCGAACCCGCCGGGACCGATCGTCGTGGATGCCAAGTTCCCGCTGGAGGCATATGAAGCGCTGCGCCGGGCCGAGACCCAGCAGGCGCTGACCGAGGCGTCGCGGGCGCTGAAGGTCTCGGTCCGGGCGCATATCAAGGCGATTTCCGAGAAATACATCAACGAGGGCGAGACCGCCGACGGGGCGATCCTGTTTCTGCCCTCGGAAGCGGTCTATGCCGAGCTTCACGCCAATTTCCCGGAACTGGTGCGGGAAGGCTTTGCGGCACGGGTCTGGATCGTCTCGCCCACCACCTGCATGGCGACGCTGACGACGATGCGGGCGATCCTGAAGGATGCAAGGATGCGCGAGCAGGCCGGGGCGATCCGCACCACGCTGCGGCAATTGCACCGCGACGTCGAACTGGTGGTCGAGCGGGTCGGCAAGCTGAACACGCATTTCAACCAGGCGCGGGGCGATCTGGAAGGCATCTCGACCGCCGCCGAACGGGCCGGCAAGCGGGCGGCACGACTGGACAATTTCGACTTCGAGGAGATCACGCCCGAAGCCGCGACACCGACGCTGCCGATGGAACCGGCGGCCGAATAGCGCCGAAGCGGCTTGCCTCGGCTCCGAATATTTGAGACCTCAGCCAAAACGCGAGGTTCAGCATGACAATCCATTGGTGCGGCACCGGCCTGTCGGCAATCCCCGGCCTGCGGCGGCTGATCGAGTCGGGGCGCGAGGTGACGGTATGGAACCGGTCGCCCGACAAGGCACGGAAGGCGGTCGGCGATCTGACCGACCGGATCGAGACCTTCACCCCCGAGGCGCTGGCCGCCAGGGTCGCGCCCGGCGATATCGTGGTCTCGATGCTGCCCGGCGACATGCATGTGCCGCTGGCGCAGATGTGCCTGGAGAAGGACGCGCATTTCGTTTCGTCCTCCTATATCTCGCCCGAGATGCGGGCACTGAACGACGCGGCGCTCGACAAGGGGCTGCGCTTCGTCAACGAGGTCGGGCTCGACCCCGGAATCGACCACCTGATGGCGCATGCGCTGGTCGAGGATTACCGCCGTTCGCCGGCCTGCGACCCCGAGAATGCGCTGAGTTTCCTGAGCTATTGCGGTGGCGTGCCGAAGATTCCGAATGCCTTCCGCTACAAGTTCTCGTGGTCGCCGCTGGGCGTGCTGAAGGCGCTGCGCAGCCCGTCGCGGTCGATCCGGCACTGGTCGGTTCTGGACGTGGCGCGGCCCTGGGACGCGATCGGCAGCTATACGGCGCCCTTGCCGCAGCCCGAGGTCTTCGAGGTCTATCCGAACCGCGATTCGCTGCCTTTCATCCAGCAATACCGGTTCGACCCGTCCTGGAAGGTCAAGGATTTCGTCCGTGGCACCCTGCGGCTGAACGGCTGGGCCGAGGCCTGGGCGCCGGTCTTTGCCGAGGTCGAGGAGCTGACCGGTCCCGAGGGCGAGGCGCGGCTGCGCGAGATGTCGGATCAGTTCTGGCGCGACCATGCCTATGAGCCGGGAGAGCCGGACCGGGTGATCCTGGTGGTCGAGCTGAAGGCCGAGCGCGACGGCACCCCGGTCTGGCACCAGAGCTTCGTGCTGGACGCCAGCGGTGATGCGCGGGGCTCGGCCATGGCGCGGCTGGTCTCGACCCCGGTGGCGCTGGCGATCGAGGCGGTGTCGGCGAAACAGATCCCGGCCGGCGTCACCGCCGCGCCGCATGATCCGGCGCTGGTGGCGAAATGGCTGGCCGAGGTGGACAAGCTGTCGGAAGTCTATCTGCGGATCGACCACCTGAAGTGAGCATCGGGCGCCGGGGGCCGGTCAGCTGTCCCCGGCCCGCGCCGCCAGCTGGCTGAGCCGGACGTGGCGCAGCACCTCGACCAGCATCGCGGTCAGCAGCCCGATCGAGATCAGCCCGTTGGCCGCCGCCATCCCGCCCAAAAGCCGCCAGCCGATCGGCAACAGGATGTCGCCGAAGCCCAGCGTCGTGAAGGCCACAAGCGAGAAGTAGAGCGATGCCTCCAGCGTCGTGAAAAGGTCCAGAAGCCGCAGCACCACGGCCCAGATCCAGACCCCGATGGTCATCACCGCCAGCGACCAGAGCACCGTCATGGTCAGCACCGCGGCCAGCTTGGGCCGGTGCGGCGGCGCCAGAAGCCAGCGCTGACCCGAGGCCAGCAGGCTTTCCAGCGCCCAGGCCATCAGGCCGGCCAGCATCACGTTGGTGATGATCAGCCCCGAGCCCAGTGCGATCTGCACCAACATCTGCGCCTCCCGTCTTTCCCTGTGCCAGCAGATACCATGCTGCCGACGCGTGCAAATCCGCCATATTGCCACGCCGGAACTGGACAGCGGCGGCTGTCGCCCCTATCTCGGGCCGATCATGGCCAAGACACCGGTAGACAAGAATTACAAGGTCATCGCCGAGAACCGGCGGGCGCGCTACGATTACACGATCGAGAGCGATCTCGAATGCGGCATCGTGCTGACCGGGTCCGAGGTGAAGTCGCTGCGCCAGGGCAAGGGCTCGAACATCGCCGACAGCTATGCCAGCGTCGAGGGCGGCGAGCTCTGGCTGATCAACGGCTATATCGCGCCCTACCAGCAGGCGATGTTCCCGCATGAGGAACGACGGCGGCGCAAGCTGCTGGCTTCGAAGCGCGACATCGCCCGGATGCAGCAGGCGATCGCGCGCGAAGGCATGACGCTTGTGCCGCTGGTTCTGTATTTCAACCATCGCGGCATGGCCAAGATCAAGATCGCCATCGGCAAGGGCAAGAAGAACCAGGACAAGCGCGCCTCGGAGGCGAAACGCGACTGGAACCGGCAAAAGCAACGATTGCTAAAACAGAACTGACGGAAGGGAACTTGGCCGTTTGGCGCAAATCCGCTTGCCGCTGATTCGCGCATCGGTCAGGCTTTGCCCCGTCAGTGCGAGGGCCGGGGCCTGGCAGAACAATAACAATCGGCCCGCTTCAGGAAGGACTTCGACATGGATTGGATCGGAATGATCGTCCAGCTGGTCTCGGGCGCCGTCGGCGGAACCGTGGTCGGACGGACGAACATGGGCAAGGCGATCGACCCGGTGCTCAAGCTGGTGGTCGGCGCGATCGGCGGCATCGGCGGCGGGCAGCTCGCCGGGATGGTGGTCGGCGGCGGCGCGGCGGTGGCCGATGGTGCGGCGCCGGGCTTCGACTTTGCCAGCCTGATCACCAACGTGCTGGCTGGCGGCGTCGGTGGTGGCGTGCTGACCGGCATTCTGGGCATGCTCAAGGGCGGCTCGAAGGAATAGGGCAGGCCGGACGCCCGGCCCCCGTTGCCGGGCGTCCGCCACCCTTGCCAAGTCGGGCCGGGCTGGGTAGCAACGGGCGTCCCAGAAGGCGTTCCGATGACCGACGATCCCAAGACCCTGGTTTCCACCGACTGGCTGGCCCGACATCTGAAGGACCCGGACCTGCGAATCCTGGACGGGTCGTGGTATCTGCCGGACATGCAGCGCGACGCGAAGGCCGAATATGCCGCCGCGCATATTCCCGGTGCCCGCTTCTTCGACATCGACGACCTCAGCGACCATCGCTCGTCCCTGCCGCATATGGCGCCGCCGGTGGAGAAGTTCATGTCGCGGCTACGCGCCATGGGGGTCGGCGACGGGCATCAGGTGGTGGTCTATGACGGCGCCGGGCTGTTCTCGGCGGCGCGGGTCTGGTGGCTGTTCCGGCTGATGGGCAAGACGGATGTGGCGGTGCTGGACGGCGGGCTGCCGAAATGGCGGGCCGAGGGCCGGGCGCTGGACGACGCGCCGCCGGTGATCCGCGACCGGCACATGACGGTGCAGCGCCGTGCCGATCTGGTCCGCGACGTGACACAGGTGGCGGCGGCGGCCAAGCTGGGCGACCACGAGATTCTCGATGCCCGCTCGGCGCCGCGGTTCCGGGGCGAGGCGGCCGAGCCGCGACCGGGCCTGCGCAGCGGCCATATTCCGGGCTCGAAGAACCTGCCGTTCAGCCTGCTGATCGCGCCCGACGGCACGATGAAGACCCCGGAGGAACTGCGCGCCGTCTTTGCCGGCGCCGGCGTCGATCTGAACAAACCGGCGATCACCTCCTGCGGGTCCGGCGTCACCGCCGCGATCATCAGCCTGGCGCTGGAACGGGTCGGACATCGCAACCATGCGCTCTATGACGGTTCCTGGGCCGAATGGGGCATGTATGACGACCTGAAGGTCGAAACCGGCCCCTGAACCGACACCCTGAAGCCGAACCGCCAGAACGAGGACAAATGCGATGCTGGACAGACTGAAGCCGCAACCGGCCGACAAGATCCTGGCGCTGATGCAGCAATTCCGCGAGGACCCGCGCGAGGGCAAGATCGACCTCGGCGTCGGGGTCTACAAGGATGCTTCGGGGGTGACCCCGGTGATGCGCGCGGTGAAGAGTGCCGAGCAGAAGCTCTGGCAATCCGAAACCACCAAGACCTACACCGGCATCGCCGGCGATCCCGCCTACAACCAGGCGATGCGCAAGCTGATCCTGGCCGGCAGCGTCGCCGACGACCGGATCGCCTCGGTGGCGACGCCGGGCGGCACCGGCGCGATCCGGCAGGCGCTGGAACTGGTGAAGCGGGCCTCGCCCGAGGCGACCATCTGGCTCTCGGCGCCGACCTGGCCAAACCATCCGGCGATCGCCGGCTTCCTGGGGCTGGCGACGGCGGAATACCGTTACTTCGACCCGGCGACCTGCGGCGTCGATATCGAGGGGATGCTGGAAGACCTGGCCCGCGCCAAGCCCGGCGATCTGGTGCTGCTGCATGGCTGCTGCCACAACCCGACCGGCGCGAACCCGACCCAGACCGAATGGCAGCGGATCGTCGAGACGGTCGGCGCCAGCGGCGCGACGGTTCTGGTCGATCTGGCCTATCAGGGGTTCGGCGACGGGCTGGACGCTGATGCCTATGCCACCCGGCTGATCGCCCGAAGCCTGCCGGAAGTGCTGATCGCGGCCTCCTGCTCGAAGAACTTCGGCATCTACCGCGAGCGCACCGGCATCCTGATCGCGATCTCGGCCGAGGCCGGGGAAACCGCGGTGACGCAGCAGAACCTGGCCTCGCTGAACCGGCTGAACTTCTCGTTCCCGCCCGATCACGGCGCCCGGCTGGTGACGATGATCCTGGAAGACGAGGCCCTGCGTGACAGCTGGATGGAAGAGCTGGAAGCGACCCGCGAGGGGATGCTGGCGCTGCGGACCCAGCTGGCCGACGAGCTGCGGCGGCTGACCAATTCGGACCGCTTCGATTTCATCGCCCGGCACCGCGGGATGTTCAGCCGGCTCGGCGCGACGCCCGAGCAGGTGGCCGAGATCCGGGAGAAGTTCGGGATCTACATCGTCGGTGACAGCCGGATCAACATCGCCGGGCTGAACGCCCAGACGGTGCCGCTGCTGGCCAAGGCCATGGTCGCCGTCGGCGTCTGATCCGGCGGCACGGCCTGTGCGTGCAGGCGCGCACCCCAGGCCGGAGTCGCGGCGCGCAACACTGCCCATGCAACAAAAAACCCGGGCGCGAAGGCCCGGGGAGTTTGTCTCTGACTGACAGGAAGGACGCCAGTCCGAGGTCGTCTCGGGCGGCCACCCTGGGGGCGACCACCCGAAGCTGTCAGTAGTGGTAGGCGCTCTCTCCGTGCGAGGAGAGGTCCAGGCCCTGCCGCTCGTCTTCCGGCGTGACACGCAGGCCGGTGACCATCTTGGTGATCGAGAGCAGGATGAACGAGCCGATGCCGGACCACAGGATGGTGATGATCACCGCCTTGATCTGGATCCAGGTCTGCGCCGCCATCACGAAGTCTTCGCCACCGGCGCCACCCAGGCTCGGCGCGGTGAAGATGCCGGTGCCGACCGCACCGATGATCCCGCCGATGCCGTGGATGCCGAACACGTCCAGGCTATCGTCATAGCCGAACTTGTTCTTCACCACCGCCACGAAGAAGTAGCAGACCGCCGAGGCCAGGGCACCCAGAACGATGGCGCCGACCGGGCCGATCGAACCGCAGGCCGGGGTCACCGCGACCAGGCCGGCGATCATGCCCGAGGCTGCGCCCAGCATCGAGGCCTTGCCGCGGGTCAGCCCCTCGATCACGCTCCAGGCCACGATCGCGCCCGCCGTTGCGACGAAGGTGTTGATCATCGCCAGGCCGGCACCGCCGTTGGCTTCCAGGTTCGAGCCGACGTTGAAGCCGAACCAGCCGACCCAGAGCAGGGCCGCGCCGACCAGCGTCAGGGTCATCGAATGCGGGGCCATCATGTCCTTGCCCAGGCCGATCCGCGGACCGATCATCAGGCAGGCCACCAGGGCCGCGATCCCGGCGTTGATATGCACCACGGTGCCACCGGCAAAGTCCAGTGCGCCCATGTTGAAGATCAGGCCGGCGCCGTCCCAGACCATATGCGCCACCGGGAAGTAGACGAAGGTCACCCAGAGCACGGTGAACAGCAGAACGGCCGAGAATTTCATCCGCTCGGCGAAGGCACCGATGAACAGCGCCGGTGTCAGCGCCGCGAAGGTCATCTGGAACGAGATGAACACGAATTCGGGAATCACGAATTCGTCCGAGAAGGTCGCCGCCATGCTGTCGGCGCTCACGCCCGCCAGGAACAGCTTGCCGGTGCCGCCCCAGAAGGGAGAAGTGCCGCCACCGAAGGCGAAGGAGTAGCCGTAGACCACCCAGATCACCATCACCACGGCGCCGATCAGCGTGCACTGCATCAGCACCGAGAGCATGTTCTTGGTCCGCACCAGGCCGCCGTAGAACAGCGCCAGGCCCGGAATGAGCATCATCATGACCAGCACGGTCGAGGTCATCATCCAGGCGACATCGCCCTTGTCCATGACCGCGACCACGGCCTCTTCGGCCGCTTCGGCCACCGGTTCGGCAGCCTCTTGCGCCCAGGCGGCGACCGAGGTCAGCGCCGTCAGCGCGGCCGCGACACCGGATATTTTCGTCAGGTTCTTCATTGTATTGGTTTCCCTCAGCTCCGGCGCGGTCACAGCGCGTCTTCGTTCATTTCGCCGGTGCGGACCCGCACGGCGCTTTCGACGTCGAGCACGAAAATCTTGCCGTCGCCGATCTTGTCGGTCTTGGCCGTCTTGGTGATCGTCTCGACCACGCTGTCGGCCAGCGCGTCGGTCACGACGATCTCCAGCTTCATTTTCGGCACGAAATTCACGGCGTATTCGGCGCCACGATAGATTTCGGTATGGCCTGACTGAGAGCCGAAGCCCTTCACCTCGGCGACCATCATTCCCCGGACGCCGATCGCGGTCAGCGCTTCGCGCACTTCGTCAAGCTTGTAGGGCTTGATTGCTGCTATGATGAGTTTCACATCTGTCCCCTTCGAGTGGTGCAAACGGCCTTCGGGCAGTTCGGAACCGAACCTACGGGCCGGGGGCCGGATTCAAATCTTCGGGGGCCGGATTCGGGCGCTCATTCGGGAGAAGTTGCACATTTTTTGCACAAACAGGACTTTCCGCATACTTTTTAGGCACACATGAGACCTGTCGCGGGAATTTCTCGGTCTCCACAAGACGGGCATTTCCCCGTATGGTCGGCCGAAACAAAGAACGGCTGGGCCGTCGGGATCAGAGCAGATGAGCACGAATGGCAAGGGCCGCGGCCGGTTGGTGGCGGACAAGCGATACACGAAACCGGCTGCAGCCAAGAAGGCGCCGCCGAAGAAGGCCGCGCCCGCCCGGCGGCGGCGCAGGCCCGCCCCGCGCAAGCGGAGCGGCGGCATCCTGGGGCTGTTCGCGGCCCTGTTTCGCTGGGTGTTCGGGCTGATCTGGAAAATCGCCTGGCGCTCGACCGTCGTGGTGGCGATGATTGTCGGTCTGGCGGTGTTCTATTTCTATTCGACCCTGCCGCCGGCCTCCTCGCTGCTGGATGCGCGGGTGCGCGGCTCGGTCACGCTGCTGGACCGTGACGGCAAGGTCTTTGCCTGGCGCGGCGATCAGTATGGCGGCACGGTCAGCGCCGATTCGGTGTCGAAATACCTCAAGAACGCGGTGATCGCGACCGAGGACCGGCGCTTCTACAAGCATTTCGGCGTGTCCCCGCGCGGCATTGCCAGCGCGATCCGGATCAACCTGCGCGAAGGCCGCGGGCCGCTGTCGGGCAACGGCGGCTCGACCATCACCCAGCAGGTGGCGAAACTCCTGTGCATCGGCGTCGAATACGATCCGAAGAAATGGAAGAACGAAGCCGCCTACGAGGCCGACTGCCGCGAGAGCAGCCTGTGGCGGAAGATGAAGGAGGCCGTCTATGCCCTGGCGATGGAGGCGAAGTATTCCAAGGACGAGATCCTGACGATCTACCTGAACCGCGCCTATCTTGGCGCCGGGTCGCGGGGCTTCGAGGCGGCCTCGGAACGCTATTTCGGCAAGCCCGCCTCGCAGGTGAACCCGGCCGAGGCGGCAATGCTGGCCGGCCTGCTGACCGCGCCGTCACGCTTTGCCCCGACCAACAACCTGCAGCGCAGCCAGAACCGCGCCAAGGTGATTGTCGGGCTGATGGAAGAACAGGGCTATCTGACCAAGGCCGAGGCCGACGAGGCGCGCGCCCATCCGGCAGAGCTTTCGCCGGCCGCCGAGGCCCGCGCCGGGGGCTATTTCGCCGATTGGGTGATGGACACCGCCCCCTCGTTCCTGACCCGCGACACGACCGAGGATGTCGAACTCTACACGACCTTCGATCCGCGGATTCAGCAGGCCGCCGAAGAGGCGCTGACCTGGGTGTTCGACAACAAGGTCAAGAAGGGTTCGGAAGCGCAGGCCGCGATCGTGGTGATGTCGGCGGACGGCGCGGTGCGGGCGATGGTCGGCGGACGCAAGCTGAAGGGCGTGGCGGGCCAGTTCAACCGCGCCATCCAGGCCAAGCGGCAGACCGGGTCGAGCTTCAAGCCCTTCGTCTATGCGGCGGCGCTGGATCAGGGTTATTCGCCGAATGACATCGTGGTGGACGAACCGCTGACGATCGACATCAAGGGCTCGGGCCCCTGGTCGCCGCAGAACTACTGCCATTGCTTCAAGGGGCCGATGACCCTGACCGAGGCGCTGATGCATTCCGAGAACATCCCGGCGATCAAGATCGCGCGCGAGGTCGGGCTGGAGAATGTCCGCAAGATCGCGTCGGATTTCGGCATCCAAAGTGACCTGGCGTCGGGGCCGGCGCTGGCCCTGGGCGTGTCGGAGTCGACCTTGATCGAGATGACCGGGGCCTATGCCGGCATCCTCAACGGCGGGTCCAGCGTGAAGCCCTTCGGGCTGATCGAGCTGAAGATAAAGGGCGACGACGTGGCGCTGATGGGCCAGGAGGGCGGCTTGGGCGAACGGGTGATCACCGAGAAGGCCGCGCAGCAGCTGATCTACATGATGAACCAGGTGATCGAGCACGGCACCGGACGGCGCGCCAAGCTGGACGACCGGCAGGCGGCGGGCAAGACCGGGACCACCCAGGCGGCGCGCGATGCCTGGTTCATGGGTTTCACCGCCGATTACGTCGCCGGGGTCTGGATGGGATATGACGACAACCGGCCGCTGACCGGGGTCACCGGCTCGGGCCTGCCGGCGGAAATCTGGCGCGAGACCATGACCCGGGTGCACGAGGGCCTGCCGGCCCGGCCGCTGCCCATGCTGGTTCCCTCGCCCGCCGACGCGCCGCGCGAGACGCCCGACGATCAGATCGCACCGCCGCCGGTGGACGACGAGGCCGACCGGATCCTGCTGGACGTGATCGGCAATATCGTGAACGGGAACTAGAAGACAGCGGCGCGCGGAACCGGACGCCGCGGGCCGCAGCCGGGACGCCGGGGCGCCCCGACCTAGCCGGCCTTGGCGAGATCCTTGATCATCGCATCCAGATTGCCGCCGCGCCGGTCGATCATCGCGCCGATCTCGGTGCGCTCCGATCGCAGCAGCGAGACGCCTTCGATCAGCATGTCGTAGAACAGGTCCCTGCCGGACTTGTTCGAGACCAGGAAGATCACCTCGAACGGGGCCTCGCCCTTCAGGATCGCGGTCGTCTTGACCTCGAAATTCGACTTGATCGGTCGCGCCGATTTCACCACGACCTTGCCGCCGATGAACTCACGGAACCGCTTGCCGTATTTGCGGGAAATGTAGCCGATGAACGCCTTGGTAAAGGCCGATTTCTGCGCGGCGCTCGCGGTGCGGCCGGAAGCGCCCAGCACCGAACTGGCGATGATCGACACATCGGCGTATTTGTTGAATATCCGCGCGAAGTCGCCATACATCTGGCGCTCGGACTTGCCCGAGTTGATCACCGCATTGATGTCGGCGACCACGCGGCCGACCAGATCGGCGGCCCCCTGGGTGGTCAGCGCCATCGCCCGAAGCGGCACGGCGGCGACCAGAACGGCAGCGGAGGTTGCGGTCAGGAACTGGCGGCGGCTGGTCAGGGTCATCACTGGTCCTCGTATGGGTCGTAATAGTCGGGCTCACAGGCGTCGGGGTCGTCACGGCATTCCTTGCCGCTGGCGCCTTCGGTTCCGAACCGCAGCAAATCGTGGCGCCGGTTCTGCAGATAGAGTATCCGCGCCTGGGCGTAGCTGTCGGCGCTGTCGTACAAGATAGAGTCGACCGTCGAGCCATAGGTATAGCGATCACCAATCTTTGATAGGCCGCCCGACACGGTGGTAACGTATTTCTCGGGCGAGGGCAGCACATAACCGAGCGGGTTCAGGAAACTGTCCACCACCTTGCCGACGCTGTCGCGCTCGGTCGAGGGGCCCAGCACCGGCAGCTCGACATAGTTGCCCTCCTTCACGCCCCAGACATGCAGGGTCTCGCCGAAATCGGTGCTGCGCCGTTCCAGCCCGATGCTGGTCGCCGGATCGAACAGACCGGCCAGCCCGATGGTCGAGTTCAGGATGAAGCGGAAGGTGTTGTGGATCGCATCCTCGCCGCGGCCCTGCAGGATCGCGTTCACCACCATGCGCGGCGTATCGACGTTGTCGGCGAAATGGCTGATCCCCTGGCGCAGCGGCCGCGGGGTCGAGCCGCCATAGCCGCCCGAAAGCGGCTTTATTAGCACCTGGTCCAGCGAGGTGTTCTCGGCATGGACCCGCCGGTTCTGGGCCTCGTAGGGGTCCTGGATTCCATCCGGTATCGCCGCAGGCCCGCAGCCCGAGACGGCCAGCGTCAGGGCCAGTGCCATGCGTTGTACCCGTGGCAAAATGGACGAAGAACCAGCTTCAGACATAGAAATTCAGCACCTGCAATCGACAGATTTCCGAGAATGCTCATTGTTGCGTCAAGACAGTTGGGTGTAAAGCCGAGCTGACCCCTCGGCCCGGGACAGTTTGCCCCACGGCCGTGACGTTCGGGTGATATGGGACGGCGTGAACCCGCCGAAGGAAGCAAAGAGGTCATCCTATGACCCCAGCCGAGACAGGTCGGGCCGAACTTCGCGAAATCCGCAAGCAGAGCCGGGCGCTGTTCTGGACCGTCGGCCTGTTCAGCCTGTTCGTCAATCTGCTGATGCTGACCGGCCCGATCTTCATGCTGCAGGTCTATGACCGGGTACTGGGAAGCCGCTCGGAGGAGACGCTTCTGGCGCTGGTGATCCTGATGGGATTCCTGTTCACGATGATGGGGATCCTGGACTTTGCCCGGAACCGCATCATGGCCCGCGTCGGCGCCCGGTTTCAGGCACAGCTCGACCGGCGGGTGTTCTCGGCGGTGATGCGCCGCGCCGCGCTTGGCACAAGGCAGGGCGAGACGGTGAACAACCTGCGCGATCTCGAGGCGATCCAGCGGATGTTCTCGTCGCCGGTCTTCCTGGCGCTCTTCGACCTGCCCTTCGTGCCGCTGTTCCTGGCCGGCATCGCGATCTTCCATCCCTGGCTGGGGATACTGGCGCTGTGCGGCGGCGGCTTTCTGGTGCTGGTGGCGATCCTGAATCAGATGACCTCGGCCCCGGCGCTGAACAAGGCCAATGCAGCGATGATCCGGGCCGAGCGGATGGCGTCTCAGATCCAGGTCGAGGCCGAGATGGTGCGCTCTCTGGGGATGCTGGACAATGCCTACGACCGCTGGAACCAGGCCCGCGCCGAGAGCCTCGAAACCAGCATCCGGGCCGCCGATGTCGCGGCGGGCTACACCAGCCTGTCCAAGACCTTCAGGATGTTCCTGCAATCGGCGATGCTTGGCCTTGCGGCCCTGCTGGTGCTGCGGGTCGAGGTGACGGCGGGGGTGATGATCGCCGCGTCGATCCTGCTGGGCCGGGCGCTGGCGCCGGTGGATATGCTGGTCGGCCAGTGGCAGGTGGTGCAACGGGCCTGGAAGGGCTGGGGCACGCTGGCCACGACGCTGGGCGAAATGCCGGTGGACCCACCCCGCACCGCCCTGCCGCGGCCGAAGGCGCATCTGATCGTCCAGAACCTCACCGTGGTGCCGCCGGGCCAGCAGCAGGCCAGCCTGCGGATGATCAATGCCGAGGTGCGCCCCGGCGAGGCCCTGGGCATCATCGGGCCTTCGGGATCGGGAAAATCGACCCTGGCCCGGACCATCACCGGGGTCTGGCGCCCGGCGGGCGGGCTGATCCGGCTGGGCGGCGCGACGCTGGAACAATTCGACCCGGCGGTGCTGGGCCGCCATATCGGCTATCTGCCGCAGCGGGTGCAGCTGTTCGACGGCACGATCGCCGAGAACATCGCCGGGCTCAGCCTGACGCCGAATTCCGAAGCGGTTGTCGCGGCGGCGCAGAAATCCGGTGCGCATGACATCATCGTCGATCTGCCGGAGGGCTACGACACGAGGGTCAGCGCGGGGGGCGGCCGGCTGTCGGGCGGCCAGATGCAGCGCATCGGCCTGGCCCGCGCCATGTATGGCGATCCGGTTCTGCTGGTGCTGGACGAGCCGAACTCGAACCTCGACAACGAGGGCTCGCAGGCGCTGAACCTGGCGATCCGGCAGATGAAATCCGAAGGACGCTCGGTGATCATTATGGCGCACCGGCCGGCGGCGATCCAGGAATGCGACATGCTGCTGGTGCTGGAGAACGGAATGCGCAAGGCCTTCGGAAAAAGGGACGAGGTGTTGAGCGAGACGGTGCTGAACCACAAGCAGATCGCCCGCGGCACGACAGGGGGCATCCGTTGAGCAGGAAGACCCAGACCCGGCCCGGCGGCGCCCCGCCCGACCAAACGGCACGGCGCCGCTTCGGCGTCCGCGGCCCGGTGATGCTCGGGGTTCTGGCGCTGCTGACCCTGCTGGGCGGGTTCGGCTATTGGGCCGCGGTCTCGGAAATCTCCGGGGCGGTGGTCGCCGCAGGTCGGATCGAGGTCGAGCAGAACCGGCAGGTGGTGCAGCATCCGGACGGCGGCGTGGTGTCGGAGATCCTGGTGCATGAGGGCGACGTGGTCAGCCGCGACCAGCTTCTCCTGCAGCTTGACGGCACCCAGCTCAAATCCGAGCTATCGGTGGTCGAGGGGCAGCTCTATGAAATCCTGGCGCGCATCGGGCGGCTGGAGGCCGAACGCGACGGTGCCGCGACCATCACCTTCGATCCCGAGTTGATCGCCGCCAGCAAGACCAATCCGACCTATGCCAAGCTGATCGAAGGCCAGCAGCGGTTGTTCGCGGCCCGGACCAACTCGATGGCCCGCGAGGCCGATCAACTGGACCAGCAACGCGAACAGATCGCCAGCCAGGTCGATGGCATCGACGCCCAGATCGCGGCGCTTTCGACCCAGATCGACCTGATCGGGCAGGAACTGGCAAGCCAGGAGGAACTGCTGGCCAAGGGTCTGGCACAGGCCACCCGGGTTCTGGCGCTGCAGCGCGAGCAGGCCAGCCTGGAGGGCCGCAAGGGCGAGCTGGTCGCCAGCCGCGCCCAGGCCGGAGAGCGGATCACAGAAATCGAGATCCAGATCCAGAAGCTGCACACCAAGCGCCAGGAAGAGGCGATCACCACGCTACGCGACCTCGGCTATTCGCAGATCGAGCTGTCCGAGCGGCGCCGCGCCCTTGTCGATCAGATCGGACGGCTGGACATCCGGGCGCCGGTCTCGGGCGTGGTCTACGCGATGCAGGTCTTCACCCCGCGCTCGGTCATCAAGCCCGCCGAGCCGGTGATGTTCCTTGTGCCGCAGGACCGGCCGCTGGTCATTGCCCTGCAGGTTTCGACCCTGCACATCGACCTTCTGCATGTCGGCCAGAGCGTGATGCTGCGGTTCCCGGCCTTCGACAGCCGGACGACGCCGGAACTGGAAGGCGAGGTGATGCAGATCTCGGCCGACGCCTTCACCGACGAGCGCAGCGGCCAGTATTACCGCGCCAAGGTCCGGCTGAAGGACGGAGAGGCCTCGCGGCTGCCCAGCGGGCTTGTCCTGGTGCCTGGGATGCCGGCCGAGGCCTATATCCGCACCGGCAGCCGGACACCGCTGGAATATCTGGTCAAGCCGCTGGCCGACTACTTCAACCGCGCCTTCCGGGAAAGCTGACACCGGCTACGACGCGCGGTAGGAACAAGCCGAATTCAGGATGAACGAAGAGGAGAAGACGATGGCTGGACGGATCGAAGCACGACTGGCGGAGCTTGGGGTGAGCCTGCCCGACGCCGCCGCCCCGGTGGCGAATTACGTGCCGGCGGTCGAGGCGGGCGGCCTGCTCTACATCTCCGGGCAGGTGTCGCGGGGGCCCGAGGGGCCGATCACCGGGCGGCTCGGCGACCAGGTGAGCGTCGAGGCCGGCGCCGCAGCGGCAAAGACCTGCGCGGTCCAGTTGCTGGCCCAGGTCCGGGCCGCCTGCGGCGGCGATCTGGACCGGCTGAAGCGGGTGGTCAAGCTGACCGGCTTCGTCAATTCCAGCCCCGATTTCACCGACCAGCCCAAGGTCGTCAACGGCGCCTCGGATTTCATGGTCGAGGTGCTGGGCGATGCCGGGCGCCATGCCCGCTCGGCCGTCGGCGTGGCCGCCCTGCCGCTGGGCGTCGCGGTCGAGATCGAAGGGATCTTTGAAATCGAATGACACAGCTCGACCCTGCATTCCTGGGACCGCCGATCGCGCATCGGGCCTATCACGACCCCGAGGCCGGACGGCCCGAGAACTCCCTTGCTGCCGTGCGGGCCGCGATCGCGGCGGGCTATGGCATCGAAATCGACGTGCAACCCTCGTCGGACGGCGTGGCGATGGTCTTCCATGACAACGACCTGGAACGGCTGACCGGCCGCAAGGGCCCGGTGACCGGGCTGGACGCGGCGACCCTGGGCCAGCTGAAGATCCTCGGCTCCGAGGAACGGGTGCCGACCCTGGCACAGGTTCTGGACGAGGTCGCGGGCCGGGTGCCGCTGCTGATCGAGGTCAAGGACCAGAGCCATGCGCTGAAACCGGTGGATGGAAGGCTTGAGGAAACGGTGGCCGAGACCCTGGCAGGCTATTCCGGGCCGGTGGCGCTGATGTCCTTCAACCCCTATTCGGTGGCGCATCTGGCGCGGCTGGCGCCGGACATTCCGCGCGGCCTGACCACCTGCGGCTATGCCGAGAGCTGGTGGAACAGGATGCCCGAGGAAGAACGCCTGCGCCTGCGCGGCATCCCCGATTACGGCCCGACCGGCGCCAGCTTCATCAGCCACGAGGCCAGCGACCTGGCGCGGCCCCGGGTGGCCGAACTGAAGGCCGAGGGCGCGGCGGTGCTGTGCTGGACCATCCGTTCGCCCGTGGTCGAGGCGGAAGCGCGCAGGATTGCCGACAATGTGACCTTCGAAGGCTATGCAGCAGCGATCCCGGGGCAAGTCGTCCCTTGACCCCGGCGCCGCAGCGCCGAGGTTAGGGCCATGGCCAGCGAAACGCTTGAAGTGACCCTGCACGGCTCGATCGAGGCGATCGGCCGTGACGACTGGGACGCCTGCGCCTGCCCCGAGGCCGGGGACGGCGGGCGCCCCGACGACCCGTTCACCACCTACCGGTTCCTCGCGGCGCTGGAGGAAAGCCGCTCGGTCGGAGAGGGCACCGGCTGGATGCCGCGGCTGCTGACGGTCCGTGCCGGGGGCCAGGTGGTGGCGGTGGCGCCGAGCTATCTCAAATCGCACAGCCAGGGCGAGTACATCTTCGATTTCGCCTGGGCCAATGCGCTGGAGAATGCCGGCGGGCGCTATTACCCCAAGCTGCAACTGGCCGTGCCCTTCACACCGGCCACCGGGCGGCGGTTCCTGACCCGGCCGGGCTGGGAGGAGACCGGCCGCGCGGCGCTGGTCGAAGGCGCGGTGCGGATCGCCTCGGACAACGGCCTGTCCTCGGTTCACGCCACCTTCTGCACCGCCGAAGAGGCCGAAGCGGGCAAGGCCATGGGCCTGCTGCACCGGGTCTCTCAGCAATTCCACTGGGAGAACCGGGGCTATGCGGGCTTCGACGATTTCCTGGCCGCGCTGAGCAGCCGCAAGCGCAAGAACATCCGCAAGGAACGCGCCGAGGCGCAAGGATTCGGCGGCGAGATCAACAGCTATACCGGCGACCGGCTGCGGCCCGAGCACTGGGACGCCTTCTGGCGTTTCTATCAGGACACCGGCAGCCGCAAATGGGGCTCGCCCTATCTGACCCGGCCGTTCTTCGACCTGATCCAGCGCGACATGCGCGACGACGTGCTGCTGGTCCTGGCCGAGCGCGACGGCGAACCGGTCGCCGGGGCGCTGAACTTCATCGGCCGCAAGACCCTGTTCGGCCGCTACTGGGGCTGCACCGAACATCATCCGTTCCTGCATTTCGAACTCTGCTATTATCAGGCCATCGACTATGCCATCGCGCATGGTCTGAGGGTCGAGGCAGGGGCGCAGGGAGAGCACAAGCTGGCCCGCGGCTATCTGCCGGTCGAGACCCATTCGCTGCACTGGATTGCCGATCCGGGTTTCCGTCGCGCGGTCGCGGACTATCTGGAGGCGGAAGCACAGGCGGTGGACAACGAGATCGAGGTGCTGACCGCCTATGGTCCGTTCCGCCGCGACGAGAGGGAGGAAGCCGAATGACTGAGCTGCTGACGGGGGAAACCCGCGCCGCGGTGCTGGACCCGCTGCTGGCCGATGGCTGGATCGAGACCGAGGCCGGCACGGCCCTGACCAAGACCTTCACCTTTCACAATTTCTCCGAGGCCTTCAGCTGGATGACCCGGGTGGCGCTGCTGGCCGAGAAGATCGACCACCACCCCGAGTGGACGAATGTCTACAAAAGGGTCGAAGTGCGGCTGAGCACCCATTCGGCCGGCGGGCTGACGGCGCTGGATGTCGAGATGGCCACCGCCATGGATGCCTTTGCGACCCACTGATCACACGAGGAAACGGATATGGACTGGCTGAACGACGACAGGGTCACGGCAGTGATCGCCATCGGGCTGAACCTGCTTTACGCGGTCTTGATCCTGCTCGCGGCGCTCTATCTCTCGGGCTGGGTCAAGCGCCGGGTGCAGGGCATCGCGACGCGCTATCCCAAGGTCGATGTCACCCTGTTCTCGTTCCTGGGTTCGCTGGCGCAATATGCGGTGCTGGCCTTCGCCGGGGTGTTCATCCTGGGCCGGTTCGGGATCCAGACCACCTCGCTGGTGGCGCTGATCGGTGCCGCCGGGCTGGCGATCGGCCTGGCCCTGCAGGGCACCCTGTCGAATCTTGCCGCCGGGGTGATGCTGGTGATCTTCCGGCCGTTCCGGGTCGGCGACTATATCGAGGGCGCCGGAACGGCCGGCACGGTGAAGACGATCAACCTGTTCTTCACCGAACTGGCAACGCCGGCCAATGTGCAGATCATTGTGCCGAACGGCGACATCTGGGCCTCGGCGATCACCAATTACTCGGTCAACGAGACCCGCCGGATCGACCTGACGGTCGGCGTCGGCTATGGCGCGGATCTCAAGCAGGTGGATCGGGTGCTGGCCGCGATCGTGGCCGAGGAGCCGCGCGCCCTGGCCGATCCGGCGCCCTTCATCAAGGTCGCCAACCTGGGCGACAGCTCGGTCGATTTCGCGGTCCGGGTCTGGGTCCGGCGGGCCGACTGGTGGGACACGAAATGCGACCTGACCCGCGCCATCAAGGACCGGTTCGACGCCGAGGGAATCGACATTCCTTTCCCGACCCGCACCCTGGTCTGGCCGGACCGCCCGGAACCGCCCGAGGCCCGGGTGATGCCGGCCGAATAGGCCCCGCCGCCGCGCCGGCGGCGCCGTCAGACGCCTCCGGCGGGAGTATTTCGGACCCAAAGATGCGGGTGCCGGGCTCAGATCGCGGCCAGCAGCGCCTCGGCGCCCGAGACCTCGCAGCCGCGGCCGGTTTCCGGCGCGAAGACCTGAACCACGCCATCGACGACATACATCGCATAGCGTTTCGAGCGGCCATAGAGGCCCGCCGCCGGGGCGTCGAAGCTCATTCCCAGGGCCCTGGTGAAGCTGCCATCGGCATCGGCCAGCAGGGTGATCCCGGCCTCGGTGGCGCCGGTGACCTCGCCCCACATCCGCATCACATGGGCGTCGTTGACCGAGATGCAGACGATCTCGTCCACGCCCTTGGCATCGAAACCGGGCCTGGACCGGATGAAGCCGGGCAGATGCGCCGAATGGCAGGTCGGGGTGAAGGCGCCGGGCACCGCGAAGAGGGCGATCCTGCGGCCCCGGGTCAGCGCCGACAGCGCGACCTCTTCCGGTCCCTCGGGACCGATCCTGCGGAATGTGGCCTCGGGCAGCCGGTCTCCCTGGGCTATGGTCATTTTCGCGCGCTCCTGAATTGCGTTACATCGGCAGCTGGATATAGGGTCCGGCGCGGACAAGGCCAGAGGGGGCGCATGTGACGAAGCATTTCCTGATCGTGGGGGCGGGACAGGCCGGGCAGGCGCTGGCCGGAAAGCTGCGGGCGCTGGATGACGACTGCGCGATCACCCTGATCGGGGAAGAACCGGTGCCGCCCTATCAGCGCCCGCCGCTGTCGAAGAAATACCTGCTGGGCGAAATGGCGGTCGAACGGCTCTATCTGCGGCCGGAGAGCTGGTACGACGAGAACCGGATCGCGCTGCGGCTGGGTCGGCCGGTGCGGGCCCTGGACCGGGGCGCGAAGACGGTGACGCTGGGCGAGGACGTGCTGCCCTATGACGGTCTGGCGCTGGCCACCGGCGCGGTACCGCGGCGCCTGCCGGCGGCGATCGGCGGCGAGCTGGACGGCGTCTACACGGTGCGGAGCCTCGCCGATGTCGATGCGATGGCCCCGGAATTCGCGGCGGGACGGCGCCTGCTGGTGGTCGGCGGCGGCTATATCGGGCTGGAAGCGGCGGCGGTGGCGGCGCGGCGCGGCCTGCAGGTGACGGTGCTGGAAGCGGCGCCGCGGATATTGCAGCGGGTGGCGGCGCCCGAGACCAGCGACTATTTCCGCGCCGCCCATGCCGCCGAAGGGGTGGATATCCGCGAGAACTGCGGTCTCGAGGCGCTGCTGGGCGAAGGCCGGGTCGGCAGCGCCCGGTTGAGCGACGGCTCGACGCTGGAGGTCGATTTCGTGGTCGTCGGGGTGGGGATCACGCCCGATACCGCCCTGGCCGAAGCGGCTGGGCTGGAGATCGACAACGGGATCCGCACCGACAGCCACTGCCGGACCTCGGACCCGTCGATCTGGGCGGCCGGGGATTGCGCCTCGTTCCCCGGCCCGGCCGGGCGGCTTCGGCTGGAAAGCGTCGGCAATGCGATCGACATGGCCGAATGCGCCGCCGCCAACATGGCCGGACGGCCGCAGGACTATGTTCCGGCGCCCTGGTTCTGGTCGGATCAGTTCGACATCAAGTTGCAGATCGCCGGTCTCTCGACCGGCTATGACCGGATCGTGATCCGCGACACGCCGCCGGGCCGGTCGCACTGGTACTATGCCGGCGACCGGCTGATCGCGGTGGACGCGATGAACGACTCGCGCGCCTACATGATCGGCAAGCGGCTGATCGAGGCCGGGCGCTCGCCCGATCCGGCGGTGATTGCCGATCCGGAAGCCGATCTGAAACCGCTGCTGAAAGCCTAGGGTGAGAATCGTCGGCGGCAGGATGCGCGGCCTGAAACTGGCCGAACTCGGTGCCGGAGACCCTGCCGCGCATCTGCGCCCGACCCCGGACCGGGTCCGCGAGGCGATGTTCAACCTGCTGGTCAACGGCCGGATGGGCGATGTGGTGCAGGGCGCCCGGGTGCTGGATCTCTTCGCCGGCAGCGGAGCGCTGGCGCTGGAGGCGCTGTCGCGCGGCGCCGCGGAAGCGGTGCTGGTCGATGACGGGCGCGCGGCGGCGGCGCTGATCGGGCGCAACCTCTCCCTGGCCCGGGCCGGGGCCGAGGCCCGGCATCTGAAACGCGATGCCCGCCGGCTGGGCCCCTGCGACGGCGCCGGCTTCGATCTGGTGTTTCTCGACCCGCCCTATGGCGCCGGTCTGGGCGAGGCGGCACTGGAGTCGGCGCTGGCGGGCGGCTGGATCGCCCCCGGCGCGGTGGTGGTCTGGGAGGAAAGCCGGCCGCCCCTGCCGCCGCCCGGGCTGGTCCAGCGCGACCAACGCCGCTATGGCGAGACGCTGGTAACGATCTGCGAGGCGACATGACCCCGAACCCGCGCCCGAGGGCGGTGATCTTCGACTGTGACGGCGTGCTGGTGGACAGCGAACCGGTGGCGCATGAGCTTATCGCCGAGAGCCTGAGCCGCCATGGCCTGCCGATCAGCGTCGAGGAGGTGTCGAGCAGCTATATCGGCGGCACCATGGCCAATGTGGCCGCCCGCGCCCGCGACCAGGGCGCCACCCTGCCCGAGCACTGGGTCTCGGACATCTATGCCGAGCTCTATGCCCGGCTGGCCGAAGGCGTTGCGCTGATCGAGGGCATCCTGCCGGTGCTCGAAAGGCTGGACGCGGCGGCGATCCCCTATGCGGTCGGCTCGAACGGCACCCGGCAGAAGATGGCGATCACCCTTGGCCAGCATCCGGAGGTGATGCGGCGGGTCGAGGGGCGGCTGTGGTCGGCGCATGACCATGGCACGGCCAAGCCCGACCCGGGACTTTATCTGCTGGCAGCCGAGGGGCTGGGCGTGGCGCCGGGCGACTGCGTGGTGGTCGATGACAGCCCCTCGGGCTGCACCGCGGGGGTCCGGGCGGGAATGCGGACGCTGGGCTTCGCCGAACATGACGACGGCGCCCGGCTGCGCGAGATCGGGGCCGAGGTGTTCCACCGGATGAGCGACCTGCCCGGGCTGCTGGGGCTCTAGGGCGGGTCGCCCGGCGCAACGGGGATCGGGGCGGCCGGGTCAGCCCGGCGGGCCTTCAGCCCCAGGTCGGGTGGAACTTGCCGGCCGGCGACAGCGTGAAAATGTCGCAGCCATCGGAAGTGACACCCACCGAATGCTCGAACTGCGCCGACAGCGACTTGTCGCGGGTCACGGCGGTCCAGTCGTCGGCGAGGATCTTGGTCTCGGGGCGGCCCAGGTTCACCATCGGCTCGATGGTGAAGAACATGCCTTCCTCGAGCCGGGCGCCGGTGCCCGGACGGCCGTAATGCAGCACGTTCGGCGGGGCGTGGAACACCCGGCCCAGGCCATGGCCGCAGAAGTCGCGCACCACGCTCATCCGCTGCGCCTCGACATAGCTCTGGATCGCCGCGCCAATGTCGCCGAAGGTGTTGCCGGGCTTCACCGCCTCGATCCCCAGCATCAGCGCGTCATGGGTGGTCTGTATCAGCCGCTCGGCCTTGCGGTTCGGGCGGCCCGCCACATACATCCGGCTGGAATCGCCGAACCAACCGTCAACGATCACGGTGACGTCGATGTTCAGGATATCGCCTTCCTTCAGCACCTTGTCGCCGGGAATCCCGTGGCAGACGACATGGTTCACGCTGATGCAGGAGGCGTGCTTGTAGCCCTTGTAGCCGATGGTGGCCGAGGTGGCGCCGGAGTTCTCCACCGTCTCGGTGATCCAGGCGTCGATCGCGCCGGTGGTGGCGCCGGGCTGCACCAGGGCGGTGACGTCATCCAGTATCTGCGCCGCCAGCTTGCCGGCCTTGTGCATTCCGTCGAAATCGGCGGCTTCGTAGATCCGGATACCGTCCCTTGTCAGACGGCTGTGTGTGCGATCCTCCAACGGGCCGATCCTTCTGTGACTTTCGGCGCAAAGATAGGTCAAGCCTCATGGAATTGCCAGAGCGGCAGGGTTTGAAACATCGTCGCCCCCGGCTATAGCATGGGCAGAAACGGCAGCCGAGGCCCCCATGCCCAACCCAACCGCAGCAATGCTTGTGATCGGTGACGAGATCCTCTCGGGCCGCACCCGTGACGCCAACATGCACCATCTGGCCCAGGAGCTGGCCCGGGCCGGGATCGACCTGCGCGAGGTGCGGATCGTCGCCGATGACGAAGAGGCGATCGTCGCCGCGGTGAACGCCCTGCGCAGCCGCTGGCAGACGGTCTTCACCTCGGGCGGGATCGGTCCGACGCATGACGACATCACCGCCGATGCCATCGCCCGGGCCTTCGGGGTCGGGATCGGGGTCCGCGACGATGCCCGCGCCATCCTGGCGGCCCGCTACGAGAAGATGGGCACCGAGCTGAACGAGGCCCGGCTGCGGATGGCCCGGATTCCGGACGGCGCCACGCTGATCGAGAATCCGGTCTCCGGCGCGCCGGGCTTCACGCTCGGCAATGTCCATGTCATGGCCGGGGTGCCGGCGGTGTTCCAGGCCATGGTCGCCAGCGTCCTGCCGGGGCTGACCGGCGGCACGCCGCTGATCTCGCGCGGGCTCAGGGTCGAGCGGCCCGAGGGCGACATCGCCGGCCCGCTGGCCGAGATCGCCAGCGACTACCCGGCGCTGTCGATCGGCTCCTATCCCTTCATCCAGCAGGGCCGCTATGGCGCGAACATCGTCTTTCGCGGCACCGACGCGGCCGAGATCGAGGCCGCCATGGCACGGCTGGCCTCCGTGTTCCCCGGCGAGACCCGGTGAGCCGGGGCGCCCCGCCCGCTGCCGACGGCAGGCCCTCGGGGGCGCGGCTCTTTGCGGCGATGGAGGCGACCTGGCCCCCGGCGCGGCGCTGGCGGACGGGGCCCTTCACCCTGCGCGACGGTCAGGGCGGCGGCCAGCGCGTCAGTGCCGCCACGGTCGAGTCGGCGTTCACCCCGGCCGAGCTGGACAGCACCATTGCCGCGATGCCGGAGCCGATCTTCCAGATCGGAGCGGGCGCCGCGGCCCGGGCGCTGGACCAGGCGCTTGAGGCACGCGGCTGGCGGATCAACGATCCGGTGGTACTCTACCTCGCCCCGGTGCCGGTCCTGGCCGCCGAGCCCCCGCCCCGGGTCTCGGCCTTCGCGCTCTGGCCGCCGCTGGCGATCATGCGCGACCTCTGGGCCGAGGGCGGAATCGGCCCGGCGCGGCTGGCGGTGATGGAACGTGTCGGCGGCCCGAAGATGGCGCTGCTGGCGCGGGCCGGGGACCGGCCCGCCGGGGTCGGCTTTGTCGCTCTCGACGACGACATCGCCATGGTCCATGCGCTGCACATCCTGCCCGAAAGCCGCCGCCAGGGCGCCGCCCGCAACCTGATGCGCGCCGCGGCCGGCTGGGCCGACAGGCTGGGCGCCCGCTGGCTGGCGCTGGCCGTGACGCGACAGAATGCCGCCGCCAACGGGCTCTATGCTTCCCTCGGCATGGAGATCGTGGAAAAGTATCACTACCGCATCCCGCCCGATGCGGGACAAGGGGGATAGCACCAGACCGATGACCGAGAAACCCACCGCATTGGACCTGCCGCCGGTCGATCCCTTGCCGAAGGAAACCGCCGATTACTTCGCGCTCTGCGAGGAGAAGCTGGGCATCGTGCCGAATGTCCTGCGCGCCTATGCCTTCGATATCGACAAGCTGAACGCCTTCACGGCGATGTACAACGACCTGATGCTGGCGCCCTCGGGGCTGAGCAAGCTGGAGCGCGAGATGATCGCGGTGGTGGTCAGCTCCGAGAACCGCTGCTGGTATTGCCAGGTCGCGCATGGCGCCGCGGTGCGGGCGCTGTCGGGCGATCCGGCCCTGGGCGAGGCCATGGTGATGAACTACCGGGTCGCGCCGCTCAGCCCGCGGCAACGCGCGATGCTCGATTTCGCCGTGCTGCTGACCCGCGCCAGCGCCACCGTCACCGAATCCGACCGCCAGGTGCTGCGCGACGCGGGGTTCTCGGACCGCGACATCTTCGACATCGCCTCGGTCGCCGGGTTCTTCAACATGACGAACCGGGTCGCCTCGGCCAGCGGGATGGAGCCGAACCCCGAATACCACGCGCAGGCGCGATGATCCGCGCGGCTCTGGCGCTGTTGCTGTCGGCCACGCCGGCCCTGGCGGTGACGCTGGAGCTGCCCGGCGCCGCGAATGTCACCGCCGCGACGACCGAAACCGGGGGGCTGCGGCTGCCGGTCGGGGTCTTTGCAGAGGGCCAGGTGCCGACCCGGGAATTCGCCGGCCAGGTCTCGCGCCAGGCCTGGGAGGTGCCGGGCGATCTGACCAGCTATCAGCTGCTCGATCCGCTGCGCGCGCAGCTGATCGCCCAGGGGTTCACCCTGCTGGTCGATTGCGACACCATCACCTGCGGCGGCTTCGACTTCCGCTTTGCCATCGACGTGATGCCGGAACCGGCGATGCATGTCGATCTGGGCGATTTCCGCTATCTCGCCGCCGAAAAGCCCGGGGAAGACGGGACCGAGGCGATCAGCCTTCTGGTCAGTCGCAGCGCCACGGCGGCCTTTCTGCAGGTGCAGGTGGTCGAGACCGGCGCCGCCGCGCAGGGTGCCGACAACGGTCAGGCGATCACCATCACCCCGGGACAGGGCGACGGAAAGGGCCCGGTACCGGACGGCATCGACTATCAGCCCGGCAATCTGGCGAAGCTGCTGGAAGCCAACGGTTTCGTGGTTCTGGACGATCTGACATTCGGCACCGGATCGACCGAGCTCGGCCCCGGCCCCTATGCCTCGCTGGCCGAGCTGGCCGCCTATCTGAACGCCCATGCCGACCGCAAGGTGATCCTGGTCGGCCATACCGATTCCACCGGCGGGCTCGACATCAACATCGCCGTGTCGCGGCGCCGCGCCGCCTCGGTGGTGGAGCGGCTGGCCACGAGCTATGGCGTGCCGCGAAACCAGATCAGCGCCGAGGCCGTGGGCTATCTGGCGCCGCGCGCCTCGAACCTGACCGAGGCCGGACGCACCGCGAACCGCCGCGTCGAAGCGGTGCTGATCTCGACCGAGTGACCCCCGCGCCCGGCGTTTCGCCGAACGACAAAGGCCGCGCATCGCGCGGCCCTGTCCAGTCTGGTCCGGTCGCCGGGCTTACCAGTTGTCCGGCCCTTTCTCGGCGAAAGCGCCGACCAGGAAGTCGATGAAGGCCCGCACCTTGGGTTGCGTGAAGCGGCCCGGCGGATAGACCGCATAGATGCCCTGGGTGTCGATCGGCAGGTCCGGAATCGCCTCGATCACCTGCCCCGCCTTCATCGCCTCGGCATAGAGGAACGACGGCAGATAGGCGATGCCCAGCCCGGAGATCGCGGCATTCAGCAGCGACTGCCCGTCATTGACCGTCAGCCAGCCCGCCGTGCGCACCTGGCGCTTCTCGCCCGAGGGCGCCGTCAGCTTCCAGACATTGCCGGCCGAGTTGTTCGAGTAGTGCAGCAGCTTGTGCTCGTTCAGGTCGTCGATCTTGGCGGGGTGGCCGTATTTCGCGAAATAGCTCGGAGCGCCGACCATCCGCTGGGTGGTTTCGGTCAGCTTGCGGGCGCGCAGCGTGCTGTCTTCCAGCTCGCCGATCCGGATCGCCATGTCGAAGCCTTCCGAGATCAGCTCCACATAACGGTTGTTCAGCACCATGTTGACGGTGATGTCGGGAAATTCCTGCAGGAACTCGCCCAGAACCGGGCTCAGGTGATTGACGCCGAAATCGGTCGCCACCGAAATCCGCAGCAGGCCCGAGGGTGCCGATTGCATCGACGAGACCATCGCATCGGCCTCGCCGGCATCGGTCAGCACCCGCCGGGCGCGGTCGTAATAGGCCAGGCCGATTTCCGTCGGGCTGACCCGCCGCGTGGTCCGGTTCAGAAGCCGGGCCCCAAGGCGTGCCTCGAGGGCTGACACATGCTTTGAGACGGCGGACTTGGAAATCCCCATCTTGCGCGCCGCGTCGGTGAATCCGCCTTGATCCACCACGGTGGCAAACGCTTCCATTTCTGTCAGTCGGTCCATTAACCCGCAACCTATCTTCGCTGGCCCCTCGGCGACGGTTATCGCGTCCAAATCGGGCAGGAATGCGGAACAAGACCGACAATATCGCGGTTTACTGGGGCATCGTCGCGTCAGGGGAAACGTCAGGGCGCCGGGCCCCGTGACCCGAAATCATCGAATCCGGACCCGCCCCCGTCGCGACAGGATCAAAAAAACACTTCAAGGGCAACGGGTTGCCCTGCCCCGGCCAGGTCGGACCGGCAATATTCCGCCGATCGCGACAGATGCACCCTGGCCACAATCGTTGCCATTTTCGCCGATCGTCGCCGTCACAGCCGTGCCGCCAGCCGCACGCCCTGGTCGATCGCCCGCCGCGCATCCAGCTCTGCCGCCCTCTCGGCGCCGCCGATCAGGTGATGGCCGATCCCCGCGGCCTCGAGCGCCTCGGCCAGCCCGCGTTCCGGCTCCTGTCCGGCGCAGAGCACCACCGTATCGACCGCCAGCAGTTCCGTCGCATCCGGTTTGGTCCCGATGCCCAGATGCAGCCCCTCCGGCCCGATGCGGCGATAGGTCACGCCCCCCATCATCTTCACCCCTTTCGCGGCCAGCGTTGCGCGGTGGATCCAGCCGGTCGTCTTGCCCAGCCCGCGCCCCGGCTTGCCGGGTTTGCGCTGCAGGAGCGTCACCTGCCGGGCCGGGGCCGAGGGCCGCGGCCCCTCGGGCGCCAGACCGCCCGGCGCCTGTTCCGGATCGGCCACGCCCCATTCCGCCAGCCATGCAGCCAGATCCTCGGTCGGATGTCCGGTCTCGGTCAGGAACTCGGCCACGTCGAACCCGATCCCCCCGGCGCCGATCACCGCCACCCGCGGGCCGACCTCGGCGCCATGTTTCAGGACATCGACATAGCTCAGCACATTGCCGCCATCCTGCCCGGCGATCCCCGGATCGCGCGGCCGCACCCCGGTGGCCAGGACCACCTCGTCGAAACCGCCAAGCTCCTGCACCCCGGCCGCCCGGCCCAGTTGCTGCTCCACCCCGGTCTCGTCCAGCATGGTCCGGAACCAATCGACCAGCCCGTTGAACTCTTCCTTGCCGGGAATCACCCGCGCCATGTTCAACTGCCCGCCGATCTCGGACTCGCGCTCGAACAGCGTCACGCGATGCCCGCGTCGTGCCGCGGTGATTGCCGCCGAAAGCCCCGCCGGCCCGGCCCCGACCACTGCGATCCGGCGCGCCTGCGGGGCTGGTTCCAGCAGCAGCTCGGTCTCGAAACAGGCCTGCGGGTTGACCAGGCAGGTCGCGGTCCTGCCCTGAAAGGTGTGGTCCAGGCAGGCCTGGTTGCAGGCGATGCAGGGCGCGATCCGCGCGCGCTGCCCCGCCGCGGCCTTGGCGACGAAATCCGGGTCGGCCAGGAACGGCCGCGCCATGCTGACCATGTCGGCGCAGCCCTCGGCCAGCACCGCCTCGGCCACTTCGGGCGTGTTGATCCGGTTCGAGGTGACGATCGGGATCGACACCTCTCCCATCAGCTTCTTCGTCACCCAGGCAAAGGCGCGGCGCGGCACCGAGGTGGCGATGGTCGGCACCCTGGCCTCGTGCCAGCCGATCCCGGTGTTGAGGATGCTGGCCCCCGCGGCCTCGATCGCCCGGGCCAGTTGCAGCACCTCGGCCCAGCTCTGCCCCTCGGGCACCAGGTCGATCAGCGAAATCCGGTAGATCACGATGAAATCGGCCCCGACCGCCTGCCGCACCCGGCGCACTACCTCGACCGGCAGCCGCATCCGGTTCTCGTAGCTGCCGCCCCACTCGTCCTCGCGCTTGTTGACATGGGTGACCAGGAACTGGTTCAGGAAGTAGCCTTCAGACCCCATCACCTCGACGCCGTCATAGCCCGCCTCGCGGGCCCGGGCGGCGGCGGTGGCGATGTCGGCGATCTGCTTCTCGATCCCGGCCGCGTCCAGGGCGCGCGGCACGAAGGGGGAGATCGGCGATTTCACCGCCGAGGCCGAGACGCAGTCCTTGCCATAGGCATAGCGCCCGGCATGCAGGATCTGCATCGCGATCCGCCCGCCTTCGGCATGGATCCTTTCGGTGACGCTCCGGTGATTGGCGATATCGGCGGCACCGAACAGGCCCGAGGCGCCGGGGAAGACCCCGCCTTCGCGGTTCGGCGCCATGCCGCCGGTCACCATCAGCCCCACCCCGCCGGCCGCCCGCCGCGCATAGAAGGCCGCAACCCGGTCCCAGTCGCCGGTCTCTTCCAGATTGGTGTGCATCGAGCCCATCAGCACCCGGTTGGGCAGGGTGACATGGCCCAGGTCGAGCGGTTTCAGCAGATGCGGGTAGTCGGTCATGCAGGGTCCTCCGGCCGCCAGTTCAGCAAGAACCGGCGGACAAGTCACGCGGAACCCGGCGTCGCCGGGCCTGCTTCATCTTTCAAATATCCCCGCCGGAGGCTCCTGCCGCCGCAGCCCGCGCCGGCGGCGGCTATTTCGCCTCCAGCGCCGCCGACAGCGCGATCGGCTCGACCTTGCCATGCAGCCGGGCGCGGTAGACCGGGATCGATTCGGTGACCCGCATGACATAGTTGCGGGTCTCGTCGAAGGGGATCGACTCGATCCAGTCGATCGCATCGACCTCGGGCAGGCGCGGGTCGCCGTAGTCGACGATCCAGCGCCGCGGCCGGCTGGGCCCGGCATTGTAGGCAGCGGCGACCAGCATCCAGTTCGATCCGAATTCCTCGACCAGCTTGGCCAGATAGGCGCTGCCCAGGGTGGCGTTGTAATCGGGATCGGTGGTCAGCCGCTCCAGCTCGTAGTCCAGTCCCAGGGTGCCGGCCATCTCCTTGGCGGTGCCCGGCATCAACTGCATCAGCCCGCGCGCCCCGGCCGGGCTGACGACGGTGGGATTGAACTCGCTCTCGCGCCGGGCGATCGACAGCGCAAGTTCGGTCGGCACCGGCAGCTCGGCCTCGGCCAGATCGGACAGCGGATAATAGGGCCGGTTCAGCACGATGCCCCGAGCGGCGGCGAACTTGGCCAGGCTCAGCGCAATATGCGGCTCGTCCAGGTCCAGCGCCATGTCCGCCATCTGGCCGATCTCGGTCGCGTCGAGACTTTCGCAGAGATGCCGCATGAAGCGCTCGGCCAGATCCTGTTCGCCCGCCTTCAGCAGCAGCAGCGCCGCCTGCATGACCGAGGAGTCCAGGAAGTCCGCCTTGTGCCAGTCGGGATAGGTCTCGGTCCCCAGCAGCGCCGGGTCCATCGGCAGCCCGGCCTTCTCGGCCGCCAGCAGCCCGTAGAACGAGGTCTGGAACTCGGCCCCGAACTCGTAGGCCGCCTGGGCATCGACCGGGGCGCCCATCGCCTCCAGCGCCCGGCCCTCCCAATAGCCGGCCCGGCCCAGCGAGATCGGGGTATCGACCGCCATCCGGAACCGGGTGAAATGGTCCAGCGCCAGCGCCGGGTCCTTCAGGAACCGCAGCGCCAGATAGCCCGACAGCCATTCCAGATCGGGATAGTCCCGGTCATCCGGAAGCAGGAAATGCCGGCTCGCGACGCGATAGGCCTCGGCGCCCTTGCCAGCCCGCATCAGGTCGCGGGCGATCACCCTCCGGTCGCGGGACCAGCGCTCGGGATAGCCAAGCGCCCGGGCCGAGGTCGAACGTTCCTCCATCATCGCCAGCGCATCGGCGTCGCGGCCCTTGCGCTTGCGCCAGCGATAGCGCTCATAGGCCAGCCCGGCATCACCGGCGAGTTCCGCGGGCACCTTGGCGATCAGCGCATCGACCCCGTCGGCGCCGTCATGCAGGGCCATCCGCGCCGCCGCCAGCGCCTTCCAGCCGTCCGGGACCCGCGCCATCGCCCGTTCCGCTTCGGCCTTCCAGCCCTGCCACAGTACCATGTCCAGCCGGGCGACATGATGCGCCGCCAGCAGCCGGGGGAACTGGCGCAACAGCTCCGCTTCCTGATCCGCGTCCAGCGACATGCTGCGCCAGGCCAGCACCGCCAGCGCCTCGGCATCGCCGGTCTGGCCCAACGCCTGATAGGCCCGAATCGCGGCGATCACCCCCTTGCCGGTCTGCGGTGGCTCCAGCTCGTAATAGGCCACCACCGCCGCCGGATCGGCGCCCTCGGTGGTCTTTTCGCCAAACCTCATTAGATAGGGCAGGCCGGGCCAGTCGCCGCGCCGGGCCAGAAAGTCGCGATAGTCGGCAAAACTGCCCTTCCCGGCCCGCAGCCGGTGCCATTCGATGATGTCCCGCGCGACCGATCCCTCGGGCCCCGCCGTCTCCAGCGCCTCGTCGTAATCGCCCTGCCGCATGAGCTGCATTGCCTCTGCCAGCTGCTCGGGCGTATCGGCACGGGCCAGCCGCCCGAGTGCCAGCAGCATCAGGACAATGAAGAACAACCGGAACAGTTTCGGTGCGCGGAAGGATCTCATCCGGCTACCCTAGCGCGGCCCCTGTCGCCCGCAACTCACGAACTTGGCAATGCCGCGACGAAGGGCTAGGGTCCGCCGACTTTTGACGGGGGGCCGATCGGCCCCGAACAGCCAAGGAGAGCGTGTCATGTTGAGGGGATCAATGCCTGCCCTGGTCACGCCGTTCAAGGACGGCGCGGTGGATTTCGATGCGCTGAAACGGCTGGTCGACTGGCAGATTGCCGAAGGCTCCAGCGGGCTGGTGCCGGTCGGAACGACCGGGGAAAGCCCGACGCTCAGCCACGAGGAGCATGACGCGGTGGTCGCCGCGGTGGTCGAATACGCCGCGGGCCGGGTGCCGGTGGTGGCCGGGGCCGGCTCGAACAGCACGGCCGAATCGATCCGCCTGGCCCAGCATGCCGAAGCCTCGGGCGCCAATGCGGTGCTGGTGGTAACACCCTATTACAACAAGCCAACCCAGGCCGGGCTGATCGCCCATTTCACCGCAGTCCATGACGCCTGCGGCCTGCCGATCATCATCTACAACATCCCGCCGCGCTCGGTGATCGACATGACTCCGGCGACGATGGCCGAACTGGCGAAACTGCCGCGGATCGTCGGCGTCAAGGACGCCACCGCCAAGCTCGACCGGGTCAGCCAGCAGCGCGCCGCCTGCGGCCCCGATTTCATCCAGCTGTCGGGCGAGGATGCCACCGCGCTGGCCTTCAACGCCAATGGCGGGGTCGGCTGCATCTCGGTCACTGCCAATGTCGCGCCGCGGCTCTGCGCCGAGATGCAGGCCGCCACGCTGGCCGGCGATTTCAAGACCGCCCTGGGCATCCAGGACCGGCTGATGCCGCTGCACGAGGCGATCTTCCTGGAACCCGGCCTCTGCGGCGCCAAGGCCGGGCTGGCGATGCTGGGTCGCTGTTCGGACGAGGTGCGGTTGCCGCTTCTGGGCGTCAGCGACCAGACCCGGCAGGCCATCCGCGCCGCCATGGTCCACGCCGGGCTGCTGAACTGAGCCCGCGGCGGGCGGCGACCAGCGCCGCCGCCCCGCCCGATCAGAGATGCTTGCGAAACGTCGCCTCGGCACGGGTCCAGACGGTCTCGTCCGGCGCGTCCAGCACCAGCAGCGAAGGCAGCAGCTGGGCCGCGAAATCCTGCGAGCTTTCGGCCGGCAGCATCGACGGCAGATTGTCGATCGCCATCACGTCCAGCACCGGCGACTCGGCCACCCGCAGCACCGGTTCTTCCCAGGTGGTGGAGCGGTCATAGACCTTGACCGGCGAGAAATCGGACGTCGGATCGCAGGCAATATCGCCGATCACCCGAAGCGCGCGCGGCGCGTTCACCGCCTCGGCCGGAACGAAGACCGGGCAACCGGGCCGCGCCAGGATGCAGTTGAAGAACAGCTCGTGCTCCAGAACCTCGGGGAACGGCCCGCCGCCGGCGGTCTCGGCCATGTCCCAGCCGGTCACCGGCACCCCGACCCGGCCGCAGAAATCCGTTGCCCCGGTGCCGACCCGCCCCAGGGCGCCGATCACCAGCGCCCGCGGGTTCGGGGCGAGCCCCTCCATCTCCGCCTTGACCGCAGCCACCATCGCCTCGGCCGAGGCATAGGCGCCCACCGGGCCGCAGCGCCCACCCCGTGCCTGCGCCGCCCAGTCCAGCAGCGTCACCGCGGCGCCGGCAAACCCGGCCCAATAACCGAAGGCCGCCACCCGGCGACCGGTCTCGTCGACCAGATATTCGAGGTCCAGCAAGGTGCCGCCCCCGGCCCGGAACCGCTCCAGCAGCACCCGGCCCGCCGGCTGTCCCTTGAAGGCATGGCCGAACATGATGTGCCGGTGCCGCAAGGGGGAACCGTCCTCGGGCAGTTCCTTCAGCCCCAGCACAAAGGCCCCTGCCGGCGCTTCCGGCCAGCTGCCCTCGGGCGCCACGGCGCAACCCGCATCGCGATAGGCGGCCAGCGGCAGGGCGCGCTGGCGGCTCTCCTCGACCGTCACCGCGATCCCGGCGGCCAGCAGCTGCGCCGCCCCCTCCGGGGTCAGCGGCGCCCGCGCCTCGTTCTCGCGGCTCTCGGTGCGCATCCAGATATGGGTCATCGTCCGGCCTCCGTTTGCGCCGCTTTAGGTCGGAATGCGGGGCAATGGAAGACCCGCGCGGGCCAGGGCCGCAACCCTGTCGGCGCCGATCCCGACGAATGGAAACCGCGGCATGGAGGCGCTTTGTGGCAGTTTAGCGCAAACAGCTCCGCAGCCTGCCCCCGCGTTCGGGTAGCTTACTGTTTACAAACGAAAGCCAACCGGCAATGGTCATATTACCGAGGGCGCAGGCCCGAGGGGCCGGGATCCGTGCAAAGCGGGCGAAGGCCGCCGGATACTTCCGGCACATGGGAGGAGAACCGGATGATGGCGGAGCATGACCCGCAATCGATTCCGGCATTGCTGGAACGCAATGCCCGGCGCTATGGCGCCAATGCCGCCTATCGCGAAAAGGAGTTCGGCGTCTGGCAGACCTGGACCTGGCTGGCAACCGCCGAGGAAGTCCGAAGCCTGGCCCTGGGACTTCTGGCGCTCGGGATCAACCGCGGCGACTATGTCGCGATCATCGGCCGCAACCGCCCGGCGCTGTACTGGTCGATGGTCGCCACGCAGAAGGTCGGCGCGATTCCGGTGCCGCTCTACCAGGACGCCGTGGCCGACGAGATGGCCTATGTGCTGGACCACTGCGGCGCCCGTTTCGTCATCGCCGGCGATCAGGAGCAGGTCGACAAGGTGCTGGAAGTCGGCGACCGCGCCAAGTCGGTCGAGCATATCCTCTATCTCGACCCGCGCGGCCTGCGCAAATACGACCATTCCCACCTGCATGCCCTGGCCGATGTCGCCGCCGAGGGTCGCGCCGCGCATGAACGGCTGGAACCCGAGCTGAAGGCCCGCGAGGCCGAAGTCACCTACGATTCCACCTGCGTGATGCTCTATACCTCGGGCACCACCGGACGGCCGAAAGGCGTGGTGCTGTCGAACCGCAACATCATCGAGACCTCGAAGAACTCCAGCGAGTTCGATCGCCTGCGCGCCGGGGACGAGGTGCTGGCCTATCTGCCGATGGCCTGGGTCGGGGATTTCATCTTCTCGATCGGGCAGGCCTACTGGACCGGCTTCTGCGTCAATTGCCCGGAAAGCGAAAGCACCGTGCAGACCTGCCTGCGCGAGATCGGGCCGACCTATTACTTCGCCCCGCCGCGGGTCTTCGAACAGCTTCTGACCGACGTCACGATCCGGATGGAGGACGCCAGCCGGCTGAAGCGCTGGCTCTTCGCCCGGGCGATGAAACTGGCCCGCCGGGTCGGCCCGCGGCTGCTGGACGGGCAGAGCGTCGGCGCCTGGGACCGGTTCCGCTACTGGCTGAACGGGCGGCTGATCTACGGGCCGCTGAAGGACGCGCTCGGCCTTGGCCGAATCCGGGTCGGCTATACGGCGGGCGAGGCGATCGGGCCGGAGATATTCGAATTCTACCGCTCGCTGGGGATCAACCTCAAACAGCTCTACGGCCAGACCGAAGCCTCGGTCTTCATCACCCAGCAGCCGGACGGCCAGGTGCGCTCGGATACCGTCGGCATCGCCTCGCCGGGGGTGGAACTGAAAGTCGCCGAGTCGGGCGAGGTCTTCTATCGCTCGCCGGGAGTCTTCGTCGAATACTACAAGAACCCGGAAAGCACCGCCGGAACCAAGGATGACGAAGGCTGGGTCGCCACCGGCGATGCCGGTTTCATCGAGGAAGACACCGGCCATCTCAGGATCATCGACCGTGCCAAGGACGTGGGCAAGCTGGCCGATGGCCGCCTGTTCGCGCCGAAATACGTCGAGAACAAGCTGAAGTTCTATCCCAACATCCTGGAGGCCGTGGTCTTCGGCGCCGACCGGCCCGACTGCACCGCCTTCATCAACATCGACCTGCAGGCGGTCGGCAACTGGGCCGAACGCTCGAACCTGGCCTATGCCAGCTATCAGGAACTGGCCGGCAACCCCCGCGTCTATGCGATGATCTCCGAACATGTCGCCGAGGTGAACCGGACCCTGGCCGACGACCCGATCCTGTCGGGCTGCCAGGTGCATCGCTTCCTGATCCTGCACAAGGAGCTGGATGCCGACGATGGCGAACTGACCCGCACCCGCAAGGTCCGGCGAAGGATCATCGAGGAGAAATACGCCGACCTGCTGACCGCGCTCTATGACGGGTCCGAGAGCATCTATACCGAAACCGAAGTGACCTACGAGGACGGCCGCAAGGGCAAGATCAGCGCAACGCTGAAGATCGCCCGGGCCGAAGTCGCCGCGCCCACGGCACAGAAGGTGGCGGCGGAATGAATGACACTGCGGTGACGACCACGCCGGACGGCCGCACCATCGGTGGCGTGCTGATGGAGATGAAGCACATCACCCTGCGCTTCGGCGGGGTCGAGGCGATCAAGGACATCTCCTTCGACATCCGCGAGGGCGAAATCCGGGCGATCATCGGCCCGAACGGCGCCGGCAAGTCGTCGATGCTCAACATCATCTCGGGCTTCTATGTCCCGCAGGAAGGCGAGGTCTGGTTTCGCGGGGTCAAACGCCCGCCGATGAAGCCCTTCCAGGTCGCCAAGCTGGGCATCGCCCGGACCTTCCAGAACATCGCCCTGTTCGACGGCATGTCGGTGCTCGACAACGTGATGACCGGGCGGCTGACGCATATGTCCTCGGGCCTGTTCGGCCAAGCGCTCTGGTGGGGCCATGCCCAGGCCGAAGAGGTCGAGAACCGCGCCAAGGTCGAACGGATCATCGACTTTCTCGAAATCCAGAACATCCGCAAGACCCCGGTGGCGCGGCTGCCCTACGGGCTGAAGAAGCGCGTCGAACTGGCCCGCGCGCTGGCGGCGGAACCCAGCCTGCTGCTGCTCGACGAACCCATGGCCGGGATGAATGTCGAGGAGAAGGAGGACATGAGCCGCTTCATCCTCGACGTGAACGACGAATTCGGCACCACCATCGCGCTGATCGAGCACGACATGGGCGTGGTGATGGACATCTCGGACCGGGTGGTGGTGATGGACTACGGCAAGAAGATCGGCGACGGCACGCCGGACGAGGTGCGCGCCAACCAGGACGTGATCGACGCCTATCTGGGGGTGGCCCATGACTGAGCACCGCCAGGCCTTCCGTCCCGCCCCGCAGCCCGTCCGGAGGGACAACTGATGCCCGACACGCTTCTCTTCGCCATAGAAGTCACCCTGAACGGGCTGATGGCCGGGGTGCTCTATGCGCTGGTAGCGCTCGGTTTCGTGCTGATCTTCAAGGCGTCCGGGGTATTCAACTATGCCCAGGGGGTCATGGCGCTGTTCGCGGCGCTGACGCTGGTCGGGATCATGGAGGGCCAGGTTCCCTTCGGCCATCTGCTGAACGTCATCTTCGGCACCGAGCTGACGACCTTCGGCTGGACCCTGCCCTCGGTCGTCGGGATCCTGCTGACCATGGGCGTCATGGTGGTGCTGGCGATCCTGATCGAGAAGCTGATCCTCAAGCATCTGGTCAACCAGCCCGACATCATCCTGTTCATGGCGACCATCGGCCTGGCCTATTTCATGGAAGGCTTCGGCGACCTGATGTGGGGCTCGGACATCAAGAAGCTCGATGTCGGCCTGCCACAGGGGATCTCGGACGTGATCGACACGACGACCTTCGGCTGGTTCGGCTATGGGTTCTTCATCGACAAGCTCGACATCACCGCCACCGTCGTGGCGGCGCTGCTGGTCACCGTGCTGGTGCTGTTCTCGCAATACACCAAGCAGGGCCGGGCCATGCGGGCGGTGGCCGACGACCACCAGGCGGCGCTCTCGGTCGGCATCTCGCTGCGCTTCATCTGGGTGCTGGTCTGGTCGATCGCCGGTTTCGTGGCGCTGGTCGCGGGCATCATGTGGGGCGCCAAGTCCGGGGTCCAGTTCTCCCTGTCGCTGATCGCGCTGAAGGCGCTGCCGGTGCTGATGCTGGGCGGCTTCACCTCGATCCCCGGCGCCATCGTCGGCGGGCTGATCATCGGCGTCGGCGAGAAACTGTTCGAATTCTTCATCGGCCCGATGGTCGGCGGCGCAACCGAAAACTGGTTCGCCTATGTGCTGGCACTGCTGTTCCTGGTCTTCCGGCCGCAGGGCCTGTTCGGCGAACGGATCATCGAGAGAGTGTGACGACGAAAGGAACTAGAGATGCGCAAACTTGTCGCCCTGATCTGCGTGGTGGCCTGGGCCGGGTTCTGGGCCTTCGGCTATCTGGCGCTGTCCGCCGGGGTTTCCGACAACCGGCAGGCGGTCATTGCCGGGCTGCTGGCCGCGGCAGGCTTCATCAGCGGCAGCTTCGCCTACATGAAACTGGCCAGGGGCGACCTGTGATGTCCCGGCGCATGACCAGACCGCAGCGCCCCGGCCCCGCCACGGCATGCGGCATCGGAGACGGATCATGATCTTCATCGGACGCCTTCTGGGACTGGTGCTGTTCCTGGCCGGAATCGCGGTCATCGCCTGGCCCTTCGCCAATCTGGACCCGGCCAGCCCGGCCTTCCGGGACATGCTGGGCAGCGACGAGCTGCGCCAGGCGGTGGATTTCGTGTTGCTGCATGGCGAGACCATGCTGATCGCCGGCATCGCCCTGGGCGTCGGGGTCATGCTGCTGCTTCTGGCGCAGCTGGTGAAGGAAAACACCTGATGCTCTACCGCGAGGCCGGCGACTTCAAGACGACCTATGTCGAGGACGGCCAGACCTTCCCGCTGAAGCTGGACCGGATCGGCTACTGGGCGCTGCTGGTCGTGGCCTTCGGGGTGGTGCCCTTCATCGTCAACGACTACTGGGCCAATGCGGCGCTGGTGCCGTTCCTGATCTATGCCATCGCGGCCCTGGGTCTGAACATCCTGACCGGCTACTGCGGCCAGGTCAGCCTGGGCACCGGCGGCTTCATGGCCGTGGGCGCCTATGCCAGCTACAAGCTGCTGACCGCGATGCCCTGGCTGCCGTTGCCCATCGCGGTGATCCTGGCCGGGCTGGTGACGGCGGCGGTCGGCGTTCTCTTCGGCCTGCCCTCGCTGCGGATCAAGGGCTTCTACCTGGCGGTGGCGACCCTGGCGGCACAGTTCTTCCTGGTCTGGCTGTTCAACAAGATGCCCTGGTTCTACAACTATTCCGCCTCCGGTCAGATCACGGTTCCGGAACGCTCGGTCTTCGGCATCATCGTCTCGGGGCCCCTGACCTCGGCTCCGGCGAAATACCTCACCTGCCTGAGCTTCCTGCTGGTCCTGGGCTGGCTGGCCCGCAACCTGACGCGCGGCGCCTCGGGGCGCAAATGGATGGCGATCCGCGACATGGACATCGCCGCCGAGATCATCGGGGTGAACCCGCTGGCCGCAAAGCTGACCGCCTTTGCCGTCTCGTCCTTCTTCGTCGGGGTCGCCGGGGCGCTGTTCTTCTCGGTCTATCTCGGCGCGGTCGAGGTCGGCGAGGCCTTCGGCATCAACAAGAGCTTCCTGGTCCTCTTCATGATCATCATCGGTGGGCTCGGCTCGATCTTCGGCTCGCTGGCCGGCGCGGCCTTCATGGTCCTGCTGCCGGTGTTCCTGAAGAACGTGCTGGTGCTCCACCTCGGCTGGCCCACCGATGTCGCGACTCACCTGGAAGTCATGATCGTCGGGGCGATGATCATCATGTTCCTGATCCTGGAACCGCACGGAATTGCCGCCCTGTGGCGGGTCACGAAGGAGAAACTGAGACTCTGGCCGTTCCCGCACTAGACGGGCGGCCACCGACGACGACCACTTAGGGAGGAAAACAATGAAGAAGCTGAAACTTGCAACACTGGCGCTGGTCGGCGCCCTGGCTGCCGGACCGGCCCTGGCCGACCTGGTATTCCCGTCGCTCAGTTATCGCACCGGGCCCTATGCGCCGAACGGCATCCCCTTCGCAGATGGCTATGCCGACTATTTCACCCTCATCAACGAGCGGGACGGCGGCATCGGCGGAATCAAGATCGCGATGCCCGAATGCGAAACCGGCTACAACACCGAGAAGGGCGTCGAGTGCTATGAATCGACCAAGGATGTCGGAACCGGCGCGCTGCTCTATCAACCGCTGTCCACCGGCATCACCTATCAGTTGATCCCCAAGGCCAGCGCCGACGGCATCCCGGTCCACTCGATGGGCTACGGCCGCACCTCGGCCTCGAACGGCAAGGTCTTCGAATGGATCTTCAACTACCCGACCAACTACTGGAACGGGGCCTCGATCGCGATCAAGTACATTCTCGATCAGGAAGGCGGCGACATCAGCGACAAGAAGATCGCGCTGATCTATCACAACTCGGCCTATGGCAAGGAACCGATCCGCACGCTCGAGGAACTGTCCAAGAAACACGGCTTCGAGTTCCTGCAGATCCCGGTCGATCCGCCGGGCCAGGAGCAAAAGAGCCAGTGGCTGCAGATCCGCCAGCAGAAGCCCGACTATGTGCTGATGTGGGGCTGGGGCGTGCAGAACCAGGTCGCGATCCAGGAGGCCGCCAACATCCGCTTCCCGATGGATCATTTCATCGGCATCTGGTGGTCGGGGTCCGAGAACGACACCCTTCCGGTCGGTGACGGCGCCGATGGCTACAAGGCGCTGAACATGAACCTGCCGGGCAAGGACCTTCCGATCTACGACGACCTGAAGACCTATGTCTATGACAAGGGTCTGGCGGCCGGCGCCGGCGATCAGGGCGGTACGGTGCTCTACAACCGCGGCATGTATGCGGCGATCCTGGCGGTGGAAGCGGCCAAGAAGGCGCAGGAAATCCACGGCGTGGCGCAGATCACCGCGGCGATGATGCGCGACGGCATGGAGGCGCTGGAGATCACCGATGCCGACATGGAGGCGCTCGGGGTGCCGGGCTTCGGTCCCGAGTTCTCGGTCTCCTGCGCCAACCACGGCGGCGGCGGCCAGGCGATCGTCCAGCAATGGGACGCCGCCAGCAAGACCTGGAACGTCCTGACCGATTTCATCGCGCCGGACACCGAGGTGATCCAGCCGCTGATCGACGCCGACAGCGCGGCCTATGCCGCCGAGGCCGGCATCGAAGAGCGCTGCAACTGACCATGACAGGGCGGCCCCCGCGACGGGGCCGCCCGCATTCTGCCCGAAGGCGCCACGATGGCGCCGGACGAGCAAGGAGACCAGGGTGACCCAGAGCCAGACCGCCCCCGATCCCGCCACGACCGGCCCAGCCGGGGCCGAGACCCTGCTCGAGGTCCAGAATATCGAGGTGATCTACAACCACGTCATTCTGGTGCTCAAGGGCGTCAGCCTGAAAGTCGCCAGGGGCGGCATCACCGCGCTTCTGGGCGGCAACGGCGCCGGCAAGACGACGACGCTGAAGGCAATCTCGAACCTTCTGCGCTCGGAACGCGGCGAGGTCACCAAGGGCTCGATCCTCTATCGCGACCGCGAGGTGAAGGACCTGAACCCGACCGCGATGGTGAAGCTGGGCGTGATCCTGGTGATGGAGGGACGGCATTGCTTCGGCCATCTGACGGTCGAGGAAAACCTGCTGACCGGCGCCTATACGCGGCGCGACGGCAAGGCCGCCATCGCCGCCGATCTCGAGATGGTCTACAGTTATTTCCCGCGCCTGAAGCTGCGCCGCAAGAGCCAGGCCGGCTACACCTCGGGCGGCGAGCAGCAGATGGTGGCGATCGGCCGGGCGCTGATGTCCCGGCCCGAGACGATCCTGCTGGACGAGCCGTCGATGGGCCTCGCGCCGCAGCTGGTCGAAGAGATTTTCGGCATCGTGAAGGGGCTGAACGAGAACGAGGGCGTGTCCTTCCTTCTGGCCGAGCAGAACACCAACGTGGCGCTGCGCTTTGCCCATCACGGCTACATTCTTGAAAGCGGAAGGGTGGTGATGGACGGCCCCGCCGCCGCGCTGCGCGAGAATGCCGACGTGAAGGAATTCTACCTCGGCATGTCGGACGAGGGCCGCAAGTCGTTCCGCGACGTGCGCAGCTACCGGCGCCGCAAACGCTGGCTGGCCTAGGACGCCGCCCGGTGGCGCTGCGCGCCCCTGCTCCGCGCCGGGGTCCGCCGCCCCGCCCCTCGACCTCGACCCCCGCGCCGACTATCTCTGAACAAGCACACCGGGACAGGAGAGACCGCCATGGGCTTCGACAGCCTGGAAACCCGCAGCCCCGAGCAACGCGCCGAAGACCTCGCCCGCGCCCTGCCGGCGCAGATCGCCCGGGCCCGCGCCCTGCCCGGCTATGCCGAAAGCCTCGCCGGGATCGACCCCGCGGCCATCCGCTCTGCCGCCGATCTCGCGGCGCTGCCGGTGCTGCGCAAGAGCGACCTCGTCGCGGCCCAACGCCGCGCCCCGCCGCTCGGCGGCTATGCGCCCGCCGGCGCCGCACAGTATTTCCAGTCTCCCGGCCCGATCTACGAACCCGGCGGCACCGGCCCCGACTGGTGGCGCCTCGGCCGGTTCCTGCATGCCTGCGGCATCGGCCCCGACGACATCGTGCAGAACTGCTTTTCCTACCACCTGACCCCGGCCGGGATGATCTTCGAGAATGGCGCCCGGGCGGTCGGCGCCGCGGTCGTCCCCGCCGGCACCGGCCAGACCGAACTCCAGGCCCGCGCCGCGCATGACCTGGGCGTCACCGCCTATGCCGGAACCCCGGATTTCCTGAAGGTGATCCTCGACAAGGCCGACGAGCTGGGCCTGCCGCTGAAGATCACCCGCGCCGCGGTCGGCGGCGGCGCCCTGTTCCCGGCGATGCGGGCCGAATACGCGGATCGCGGCATCGCCTGCCTGCAATGCTATGCTACCGCCGACCTCGGCAACATCGCCTATGAAAGCCCGGCCATGGAGGGGATGATCGTCGATGAGGGCGTGATCGTCGAAATCGTCCGCCCCGGCACCGGCGACCCGCTGCCCGAGGGCGAGGTGGGCGAGGTCGTGGTGACGACGCTGAACCCGGACTACCCGCTGATCCGCTTCGCCACCGGCGACCTCTCGGCGGTGCTGCCGGGGATCAGCCCCTGCGGCCGGACCAACATGCGGATCAAGGGCTGGATGGGCCGCGCCGACCAGACCACCAAGATCAAGGGCATGTTCGTGCGCCCCGAACAGGTGGCGGATTTTCTCCGACGCCACCCCGAGCTGCGCCGTGCCCGGGTGATTGCGATGCGCGAAGGCGCTATGGATGTCATGCTGGTCCAGGTCGAAGCCGGCAGCGACGCGCAGGATCCGGCGGTCTATGCCGCCAGCGCCGCGGATGTGTTGAAACTGAAGGGTTCGGTCGAGATTGTCCCGGTGGGAACCCTGCCGAATGACGGCAAGGTGATCGAGGATCGCCGCAGCTACGAGACCTGACAGGGCCCTCGGGCAGACTGCGACCCAGAAAGGGAAGGATGGCGCCGATGCGTATGATTCTGAAGGTTCTCGTGCTGGCGGGGATGGGCCTGACCGGACTGGCGGCGCAGGCCGGGGACGTGGCGCTGATCCTGGCCAACGGCAAGTATCGCAACCTCGACCCGGTCAAGAGCGCCACCGATGCCGCGGATGCCGCCGCCACGCTGCGCGACGCCGGTTTCCAGGTGATCTCGGTGACCGATGCCGACTCGCAGGCCATGGCCGTTGCCGTCTCGCGTTTCGCGATCGCCGCGCGTGACGCCGACCGGCTGATCGTGGTGCTGAACGGCAGCTTCGTGCACAGCGGCTGGGACAGCTGGCTGCTGCCCACCGACACGCCCGAGGCGCTGGCGCTGACCGCCCTGCCGCGCAGCGCCCTGTCCCTGCGCACGCTCTATCCGATCCTTGCCGACCATCCCGGCCGGGTGGCGCTGGCGGTCGGCGACGACGGGCGCAGCGGCCCGGCCGCGCCCTTCCTGACCTATGGCGCCCGGCTCGGCGATCTGCCGCAGGGCGTCACCAGCTTCACCGGCACCGCCGCCGCGATCTCGTGGTTCGCCACCACGGCCCTGTCGCGCAAGGGCATCAACCTGACCGATGCCGCGGCAAGGCTGAAAGGCGTCGAGGCCGGCGGCTACCTGCCCGGCAACTTCGTGCTGCTCGGCGCCGCGACGCCCGGCCCGGTGACCGATCCGGTGCCGCTGCCCGATCCCGATCCGCAGACCGAGGCGGTGTTCTGGGACGCCACCCGTAATGCCGACACCCTGGCCGCCTACGAGGCCTATCTGCGCCGCTACCCGGCCGGCCCCCATGCCGCCGATGCCAAGCGGCTGGCAAACGAAATCCGCACCGAACCGAACCGCCCGGCGCGCCTGGCCGAAGAGGCCCTCGGGCTGAGCCGCGACCAGCGCCGCGAGATCCAGCGGGCGCTGTCGATCCTCGGCCATGACCCGCGCGGCATCGACGGCATCTTCGGCGGCGGCAGCCGCGCCGCGATCACCGAATGGCAGACCGTCAACGGCTTCGACCGCACCGGCTATCTGACCCGCGACCAGATCGCCACCCTGTCCCGCCAGGCCGAGGTCCGCGCAGCCGAACTCGAAGCCGAGGCCGAGAAACGGCGGCTGGAGCAGGAACGCCAGGACCGTGCCTACTGGGCCGCCACCGGCGAGGTCGGCGACGAGGCCGGGCTGCGCTCCTATCTCGACAAGTATCCCGACGGAATCTACGGCGCCCTGGCCCGCGAACGGCTGAAGGCCATCGAAGAGGCCAACCGGGCCCGCGCCGCCGCCCAGGAGCGCGGCGTGTGGGATCAGGCCCGCGCCGCCAACACGGTTCCGGCCTATCGCGATTATCTGGACCGCTATCCGCAGGGCAGCTTCGCCGAAGAGGCGCAGGCGCGGATTCGCGAACTGACCCAGGATGCCGAGGGCGAGGCCGACCGCGCCAGGGCCCAGGCCACCGAGGATGCGCTGAACCTGAACGCCGCCACCAGGCTGCTGATCGAGCGGCGCCTCGCCGAGCTCAAGCTCGACCCCGGCCGGATCGACGGCAATTTCGACGAGGACACCCGCCGCGCCCTGCGCCGCTATCAGGACGCCCGGGGCCTGCCGCCGACCGGCTACATGACCGAGGCCACCGTGGTCCGGCTTCTGGCCGACAGTTTCGGCGCCGTGATCGGACGCTGAGGCGGGCGGCCGGCGGCGAGCTCCGGGTCGGGGCGGCGCGTGCCCGCACGCACCATTCTTCCCCGAAACACCGGTAGGGTGCGTGCTCGCACGCACCATCTCCGCCCCCCAACGGCACGGGTGGCACGCCCCCGAACCCACCACCTGCGCCGCTACGACGCGGCTTGGGCCGGGTGCCCGCCTGCAAGCATCGTGGCCCTGACCTCCTCGGGCAAATGCGCCTCGATCACCGCGTCCAGCGGGGTCGCCTCGAAGCCCGGCACCAGCCGTTCGAAGCCCGATCCGTCGATCTCGTGATCCAGGTCGTGCAGATAGCGCATCTCGCATAGCTCCCGCGCCAGTTCCCAGACCGGTGACGCCAGCCGCATCAGCCACCAGGGGAACCGCCCGATCCGGATCCGACGTCCCAGCCGGGCCGACAGCATCGCGGCCAGTTCGGTGTAGGAGAACCGCGGCCCGGCCATGTTCAGCGCGGTGAAGGCCGGCAGGCTGTCGCGCCGCTCGGCCAGGGCCACGAAGGCCCGCGCCATGTCCGGCAGATAGGCATAGCTGCGCCGCGCCTCGGCCCGGCCCATCGCGGTGATCTTCCCGGCCTTCAGCTTCTTCAGCACCAGCATGTTCAGCAGGGTGTCAGGGTTCGCCGGGTCGATGAAATCGCCGCCGCGCAAGATGATCGTCCGAACCCCTTCGTCGGCCGCCGCCCGGTAGCTGCGTTCCATCTCGGCACGGATTTCGCCCTTGCGGCTGCACGGCCGGTGCGGCGTGTCGTCGGCCCATGGCCCGGGCTGGTCGCCATAGACATAGAGATTGCCCGGCATCAGGATCGTGGCGCCGCTGACCCTGGCGGCCGCGATGACCTGGCGGGTGATCGCCGGGATCAGCTCGCGCCAGTTGTGATACATGGGCGGGTTCATTCCGTTGAAGATCACGTCGGCGCCCCGGGCAAATTCGCCCAGGTCGGTGCCGCGCCTGTAGACCCGCACCTCCCATCCGGCGGCGCGGAACGCCTCGACCACGCGCCGCCCGGCGCCGCCCGAAGCCCCGGCAACCACGATGGTGCCGCGAGGATCGCTGTTCTGGATTTCCGTGCTCTTGGACATCTCGACTCTCCTTCTGATGCGGTGAAGATACCCATTCATCCCTGAATTAGGAATTGCCCAGTTGCGCAGATATGCTATTCACCTTTGAATGGATAAACGCTTCGACTGGAGCCTCGCGCAAAGCTTTCTGGCGGTGGCCGAGACCGGTTCGCTGTCGGCCGCGGCGCGTCGGCTGGGGCTCAGCCAGCCGACACTGGGCCGGCAGATCAGGGCGCTGGAAACGGCGCTGCGCAGCGATCTCTTCCGCCGGGTGCCGAAGGGGCTGGAACCGACCGAGGCCGGGCTGGCCCTGATCGCCCCGGCCCGCGCCATGGCCGAGGCGGCGGCGCGGCTCTCGCTCGCCGCCGCGGGCCAGGACAGCGGGCTGGCCGGCACGGTGCGGATCACCGCTTCGGTCGTGGTCTCGCATTTCCTGCTGCCGCCGGTCATTGCAGGGCTGCGCCGCGACGCGCCCGAGATCCAGATCGACCTGGTGGCTTCCGACAGCACCGAGAACCTGCTGTTCCGCGAGGCCGACATCGCCCTGCGGATGCACGCCCCGCAGCAGGAGGATCTGATCGCCCGCCGCCTGCCCGATCTGGCGCTCGGCCTCTGTGCCGCCCGCAGCTTTCTCGACCGGGTGGGCCGGCCCGCAGATTTCGACGAGGCGCTGCAGATCGGGCTGATCGGCTTCGACCGCTCGGAGCTGATGCTGCGCTCGATGCGCGCCATGGGCGTTGCGGCGACCCGCGACAGCTTTCCGCTGCGCACCGACGACCAGCCCCTGGGCTGGCACCTGATCCGCGCCGGCTGCGGCATCGGCGTGGCGCAGCTGAGGCTGATCGAAGCCGAGCCGGAGGTGGAACGGCTGCTGCCCGACCTGCCGCTGCCCGGCCTGCCGCTGTGGATCGTGGCGCCGCAGGCATTGCGCACGACGGCCCGGATTCGCCGGGTCTGGGACGCCCTGGTGGCCGCCTTCGACCGCCCGCCTGCTTGACCCTGTGACAGCGCCGCGCTACGCGGTGCCTCGTTCACGCCAAGGAGGCTCCTATGTCCAATCCGTCGCTTCTGATCCTTGCCGGAGACGGCATCGGCCCCGAGGTCATGGCCGAGGTGAAGCGGATCATCGACTGGTTCGGCGCCAGGCGCGACCTGACATTCGACGTCACCGAGGGACTCGTCGGCGGCTGCTCCTATGACGCCCACGGCACGCCGCTGACCGACGCGGTGATGGCCCAGGCACAAGAGGCCGACGCGGTGCTGCTCGGCGCCGTCGGCGGACCGAAATACGACAAGCTCGACTTCTCGGTGAAGCCCGAGCGCGGCCTGCTGCGGCTGCGCAAGGAAATGGATCTGTTCTCGAACCTGCGCCCGGCGCAATGCTTCGACGCGCTGGCGGATTTCTCGTCGATGAAACGCGACGTGGTCGCCGGTCTCGACATCATGATCGTCCGCGAACTGACCTCGGGCATCTATTTCGGCGAGCCGCGCGGCGTCTTCAAGGAAGGCAACGAACGGGTCGGCATCAACACCCAGCGTTACACCGAATCCGAGATCGCCCGCGTCGCCCGCTCGGCCTTCGAACTGGCCCGCAAGCGCGACAACCGGCTCTGCTCGATGGAGAAGGCCAACGTCATGGAATCGGGCATCCTCTGGCGCGATGTCGTACAAGAGGTCCATGACGCCGAATATCCGGATGTCGAGCTGTCGCACATGTATGCCGACGCCGGCGCCATGCAGCTGACCCGCTGGCCCAAGCAGTTCGACGTGATCGTGACCGACAACCTGTTCGGCGACATCCTGTCCGACCTCGCCGCGATGCTGACCGGCAGCCTCGGGATGCTGCCCTCGGCCAGCCTCGGCGCGCCGATGGCCAACGGCCGGCCCAAGGCGCTGTACGAGCCGGTCCACGGCTCGGCCCCCGACATCGCCGGCAAGGGCATCGCCAACCCGATCGCCTGCATCCTCAGCTTCGCGATGGCGCTGCGCTATTCCTTCGACAAGGGCGACGAGGCGACCCGGGTCGAGAAGGCGGTGGAAAAGGTTCTGGCCGACGGCGTGCGCACCGCCGACCTGATGCAGTCCGGGGACGGCACCCCTGCAACCACCAGCCAGGTCGGCGACGCGATTCTGGCGGCGCTCGACGCCAGCCTCTGAACGCGGCCGCGGCGCGGGGCCCCATGCCCCGCGCCGCCCGGCACCCTAGGGCTTGAATGCGGCGATCTGCTTGACCTGCGCCAGCGCCAGCTTCACGATCGCGGTGGATTTCTGGGCGAATTTCGGGTCCTTGGTCTCCAGCTTCAGCGTCCCCAGGTCGAAGCCCTTGAACTTCTCGAAATCCTTCCAGAACCTGGCATTGTAGTCGGTCAGCTCCTTGACCGAGTTCGACACGCTGCGGCCCTGCTGCTTGATGTTGGTGAGCCAGCTCTCCGGCGTCGGATCCTTCATGAAGGCCGCCGCGCCGGTGACGAATTTCTTCAGCGAGTCATTCAGGTATTTCGCGGCCAGCTTCTGCCGCCGCTCGATCCGCTCCAGCGCCTCGTTGACCGCCGCCTCCAGATCAAAGCTCTTCATCGTGACCTGAAGGGTCGAGGCGATCTTGGCGATGTCCTCCATCGCCTTCAGCGACTTCTTCGGCATTTTCGCATTTTGCTTGATCGCCTTCTTGGCGGTCTCCTCCACCGTCTTCAGACTGGCCGAGAACGGGACCACATACTTCTTGTAATAGGCTTCCGCCGCCTTCTTGCCCTTGGCCAGATCGGCCTTGTTCCTGGGGTTCTCGGCGGCGGGATCGAGCTTGGCAAAGTCGATCTTGCCATGCAGGGCCTGGGCCTTCTTCAAGGTCGCGCCGATGCCGGTCTTGGTCATCTTTCCGATCAGGCCCTTCTTCTTCTGCCAGTCCTTGTCGGTCAGCTCCACGGGATAATCGATGTATCCGATCTTGATGCCAGCCATGCCTTTTCACCTGTCTGCTGCGGGATGTTTCCACAGGATGAAACACCATGCCGCAACGTCAACGACAAAAGGCGCCGGAAGCGGTCCGGAATTCCCGACCCTGCCGGCCAGGGCGCCGCCGCCCGGCCCGGAGTTCAGGCACGGCTCGACTGGACGATGCGCGGTTTTCCGGTCATGAAGATCGAAACACCCTGATCGAAGGGCCGGCGCGCATGGCCGAAGGACAGAGCAAATCGAACCTGCAGGGCGCGCTTCTGGCGCTGGCGGCGATGGGCATCTACGCGACCCACGACGTGTTCATCAAGTTCCTCGGCGGCCATTACGCCCCGTTCCAGACCCTGTTCTTCGCGGTGCTGTTCTCGTTCCCGCTGGTCACCATCGTCATCCTGCATGACACCACCGTGGCCAACCTGCGCCCGACCCATCCCTGGTGGGTGCTGATCCGTACCATCTCCTCGACCATCGTCGGCTTCTGCGCCTTCTACGCCTTCTCGAACCTGCCGCTGGCCGAAACCTATTCGATCCTCTTCATCACGCCGCTGCTGATCACCGTGCTGTCGATCCCGCTGCTGGGCGAGACGGTGCGCCTGCGCCGCTGGGCGGCGGTGGTGGTCGGGCTGGCCGGGGTGATGATCGTGCTGCAGCCCGGCCATTCGCATCTCGGGCTCGGGCATCTGGCGGCCCTCGGCGCCGCGATGTTCTCGTCGCTCAGCAACGTGATCGTGCGCAAGATCGGCCAGGACGAACGCTCGGCGGTGCTGATGCTCTATCCGATGGTGTCGAACTTCCTCGTCATGGGCGCCCTGCTGGCCTTCGTCTACAAGCCGATGCCGGTCGAACATATCGGCAGCTTCGCCGCCATGGCGGTGCTGGGCACCTGCGCCGGGCTGCTGTTCATCGCCGCCTACAAGCGCGCCGAGGCGACGGTGGTGGCGCCGATGCAGTATTCGCAGATCCTCTGGGCCAGCTTCTACGGCTATGTCTTCTTCGGCGAGACGCTGAAGCCCAACGTGCTGATCGGCGCCGCGGTCATCATCGGCTCGGGGCTCTACATCCTGTTCCGCGAAGGCCGGGGCCGGGCCTCGGAACATACGCCGGTGCTCAGCTCGATGGACCTGGCCCGCGACAAGGGCACCCGGCCCTCGGCCAATATCTGGGCCCGGCTGCGCAGCGGCGGCAAGTAGCCGGCCCGCCGCGCCCCGGCCCGCGGCTCAGCCCGCCCCGGCCCGTCTGGCCAGTTCCAGGCAGACCCGCGTCGCGCTGGCCATGTCCTGCACCGAGACCCATTCCAGCGGCCCGTGGATTTCCTGCATCCCGGTGAAGACATTCGGTGTCGGCACCCCCATCTCGGTCAGCCGCGAGCCGTCGGTCCCGCCCCGGATCGGCTGCGAGCGCGGTTCCAGCCCGGTGGCCCGCATCGCCTCGCGCGCCAGCTCGACCGGGGTCATGTCCTCTTCCAGCCAATAGCGCATGTTGCGATACTGCGGCTTGATCTCGACCTCGATCCGCGCCCGCGGCTCGCCGGCCTGCACCGCCTCGCAGACCTGGCGCAGCAGCGCGCCCTTGGCGGCCAGCCCGTCACGCTCGAAATCGCGCAGGATCAGCCGGATCACCGCCTCGGAGGCGCCGCCCTCGATCTCGGTGACATGGATGAATCCCTCGCGGCCCTCGGTCAGTTCCGGCACCATGCTCTGCTGCGGCAGGGTCTGGACGATCTTGGCCACCAGATGCAGCGCATTGACCATCTTGCCCTTGGCGGTGCCCGGATGCGCCGAGACGCCGGTGACCGTAACCACCGCCCCGTCGGCCGAGAAGCTCTCGTATTCGATCTCGCCCGGCAGGGCGCCGTCGAACGTATAGGCGAAGGCGGCGCCCAGATCGGCAGGCAGCCGGGGATCGACGCCGCGGCCGATCTCCTCGTCGGGCGTGAAGGCGATGCGGATCCTGCCGTGCGGGATCGAGGGGTCGCCCAGCAGCCGCTCGGCCGCCGTCATGATGATCGCCACCCCCGCCTTGTCGTCGGCGCCCAGCAGGGTCGTTCCGCTGGCGGTCACGATGTCGTCGCCCTGCTTGTCGGCCAGCGCCGGAGAGACCTCGGGCGACAGCAGCAGCCCCGGCGCGTCGGGAAAGCTCAGCGTGCCGCCGTTATAGGCCCGCCGCACCAGCGGCTTGACCCCGGTCGCGTTGAACTGCGGCGCGGTATCGACATGCGCCATCCAGCCCATCACAGGCCCGTCCTCGCGGCCCTCGGTTGCCGGGATCGTGGCCAGCACCGCGCCATAGTCGGTCAGCGTCACCTCCTCGGCGCCGATCTCCTTCAGCTCCTCGACCAGCATGTTGAGCAGGTCGAGCTGGATCGCGGTGCTGGGCGCGCCCTCGGCCAGGGCGTCGCTCTGGGTATCGACGGCGGCATAGCGCACCAGCCGCGCCTCCAGCTTGGGATCGAGCACCGGGTCTCGGCGGGATTGGGTGGACATGGGCGAGCTCCTTCGAGGCTGAGTCAGGAGCAGGTTTGGCAGACGCGCGGGGTGGGGTCGAGGGGGGGAGCCCGGCGACGGCCAGGCTTCGCGCAATCTGCGACATGCAGGTTGGACAATGGCGTGGCATCCGGCACTGAGCGAACTTCCGTACATCACGCGGCGAACAGCAGGTTTGAGCCCACCTTACCGCAAATCGACTTGGCAAAACGCGATGGCGGTGCGGGCATCGATTGCCTGAGACTCGCCATGTGCCTTGTGGTAAACTCCAAGGATGGCCAGCTACATAAAAGACGTCATGCAAATCGAATGTCAGGCGGAAACCGCTTTCGATCTCATGGCCGATCCGCGCAACGAACTGGAGTGGAACAGCGGTGTTTCGGAGGCCGAACTTATGACGGAGGGGCCTATCGGAAAGGGGTCCAGATTTCGGATCAAAGACACGCGCGGCGAGCATGAGGTGGAGATTACGACCTATCACCGGCCCAAAAGACTGGGTTTTCTGGTCAAAGGCAAAGACATGGATGTCGACATAGATTTTGACATTGAGCACGACGGCAAGGCCACGACAATGGTTGGGAAGTTCAACGCAAATGGATCGGGCTGGTTGAGATTCATGCTCCCGGTTCTGAGTCCGCTCATAGGGCGACAGATAGCAAAGGAGCACAAGAACTTCATCGCTATGTGCGAAGCGCGTAGTCCGGCCGGGCCCGCATGACGCAAGAGCATCCGGTGAAACTTCGAAATCCATGATTTGTCGGAGCCGTCGCCACTATTGAATGTCCGCTTCGTCCCACATTGTAGACATCGATGTTCCGTGCAGCGAAAGTCCACTCCCCTCCCCTTGTATCAGCCGTCCCTGAAGGCGAACGGGCAGTTTCACCCCGACTTCCGCTAACCCCTGATTAACCATAACCACCGTCCCCACGGCTTTTGCCGCATTTTCAACAACTTGACCCCCCGTCCCCATGGGGACGCCTGTCGCTCCCCCGCTTCGGGCGGTCGCAAAGGCCCCTTGACCCGGCTCCGGCCCGGGCTCACACTCACCCGGCATGGTTCCCCGATTGAGGCTCAGCCTCAGGGGACGAACTGGGAATGCGGAACCGGGGATCCAATCAGGAACCGGAAGCCGCAGCCGCCCCCGCGACTGTAAGCGGCGAGCGTCCGTCCAATGACCACTGGAAACCATTCCGGGAAGGTGGACAGGCGCCGCGACCCGCGAGCCAGGAGACCAGCCATGCGTCGTGAAACCTCAACCGCCTGTCGGGTGTGACAGGCCAAGGAGACCGAAGATGCATATCGAACCCGGCGTCGTCACCGGCGCGAAACTTCTGCTCAGCTACGCCACCGCAGCGGGTGCCGGCGCCTATGCGCTGAAACTCGGCTGGTCGGCGGCGAAAGAGCGCGGCCTGCCGTCGCTCGTCGCGCGCAGCGCCATCGGCACCGCCGCCGTCTTCACCTTCTTCGAAGTGCTGCCGCATTACCCGGTCGGCGTGTCGGAAGTGCACCTGATCCTCGGCTCGACGCTGTTCCTGATCCTCGGCGCCGCCCCCGCCGCCTTCGCGCTGGCCTTCGGCCTGTTGTTGCAGGGGCTGTTGTTCGCGCCCTTCGACCTGCCGCAATACGGAATGAACATCACCACCCTGCTGGTGCCGCTCTTCGCATTGCAGGCCGTCGCAGGCCGGATCATCCCGCGCGACACCGCCTATGTCGATGTCGGTTACGGCCAGGCGCTTGCGCTTTCCACCGCATTCCAGGGCGGCGTCGTCGCCTGGGTCGCCTTCTGGGCGCTCTACGGTCACGGCTTCGCCCCGGCCAACCTCGCCGCGATCTCGACCTTCGGCGGCGCCTATATGCTTGTGGTCCTGCTCGAACCGCTGGTCGACCTTGCGATACTGGGCCTGGCCAAAGGCACCCGCGGCCTTGCGCAAAGCGGACTGGTGACACCGCGGCTCTACGCCGCTGACTGACCCGCCCCGAAGCTGCCTGACCACGGCCCCCCTCGCCGGGGGCCGTCTTTCCTTTTGCCCAGGGACCAGACCCCATGCCCGCAAAGACCCCCGCCACCATCGTCACCGGCTTTCTCGGCGCCGGAAAGACCACCCTGATCCGCCACCTCCTGGCCAATGCCGGGGGGCGCCGCATCGCCCTCATCATCAACGAATTCGGCGATCTCGGCGTCGATGGCGACATCCTGAAGGGCTGCGGCGACGAGACCTGCACCGACGAGGACGTCGTCGAGCTTTCGAACGGCTGCATCTGCTGCACCGTCGCCGATGACTTCATCCCGGCGCTGGAAAAGCTGCTGGCCCGGCCCGAACCGCCCGATCACATCCTGATCGAGACGTCCGGCCTGGCCCTGCCGCAGCCGCTGGTCCGGGCCTTCAACTGGCCCGGCATCTCGACCCGCGTCACGGTGGATGGCGTGGTGACGGTGGTGGATGGAAAAGCGGTCTCGGAAGGCCGCTTCGCCCATGACGAGGCCGCCGTCGATGCCGCCCGCGCCGAAGACGACAATCTCGATCACGAAACGCCGCTGTCGGAGCTGTTCGACGATCAGCTGGCCTGCGCCGACCTGGTGGTCGTCAACAAGGCCGACCTTCTGACCGAGGCCGAGACCGAAGCGCTGATCGCCCGGCTCAAGGCCGGGACCCGGCCCTCGGTGCAGGTCCTGCGCAGCACCATGGGCGCCCTGCCCTGCGAAGTGCTGCTGGGGCACAAGGCCGCCGCCGAATCCGATGACCGCAAGGCGCCGCATCACGATGCCGAGGGCGAGGATCACGACCACGACGAATTCGAGAGCTTCATCATCACCCGCCCCGAGATCACCGACCCCTCCGCCTTCGCGGCCCGGATCGCCGACACCATCCGCAGCCATGACATCCTGCGCCTGAAGGGCTTCGGATCGGTCGCGGGCAAGCCGATGCGGCTGACCATCCAGGCGGTCGGGCCCCGGGTCGAGACCTATTTCGACCGGCCGCTGGCCGCCTCGGAACCGCGCGAGACCCGGCTGGTGGTGATCGGCGAGACCGGTCTCGACCGGGCCGCGATCGAAGCGGCGTTGAGCCGCTAGGCCCGGGATGATCCGCAGGATGGTCTTTACCTCGGAAATATCCCGGGGGGGTGCGGGGGGGCAGCGCCCCCCCGCCTCGGTCGGCTTGCCGCAGGCAAGGCGAGGCTGATGCATCTGCTCGCCGCCACCCCCGGCGCCGCCGACGAGGGCGAGCCGGTCGATCCCGGCCAGACCCCGGGCGACCTTGTGGTGATCTCGGCCGCGGATACCGAACTCGCGGCGCTGGCCCAGGCCCGGGCCGAGATGGCCGGGGCGCCCGAGCTGCGGCTGGTCAACCTGGCCCATCTGCGGCACCCGATGTCGGTCGACCTGCATCTCGACGCCTGCGCCAGCCGCTCGCGGCTGGTGGTGGCGCGGCTGCTGGGCGGGGCGGGATACTGGCGCTACGGGGTCACGCAATATGCCGCGCGGCTGGCCGAGGCCGGGGTGCCGGTGGCCTTCCTGCCCGGCGACGACAAGCCGGACGAGGAACTGCGCCAGCTCTCGACCGTGGACGAGGCCGATTACGCCGCGCTCTGGGCCTTTCTGGTCGAGGGCGGGGTCGGCAACTGCACCGGCTTCCTGCGCCACGCGCGGGCCATGCTGGACGGGACCGAGCGGCCGCCGGCGGCGGCGCCGCTGCTGCGGGCCGGGCTCTACTGGCCGGGAGCCGAGGTCTCGGGGCTCGACCAGCTGCGCCGGCACTGGACCGAGGGCGCCCCGGTGGTGCCGATCCTGTTCTACCGCGCCCTGGTGCAGGGCGCCGGGCTGCATCCGATCAACCAGCTGACCAAGGCGCTGCTGCGCGAGGGGCTGAATCCGATGCCCTGCTTTGTCGCCTCGCTGAAGGACCCGGTCTCGGCGGCGACGCTGGACGGGCTGTTTGCCGAGGCGCCGCCCTCGGTGATCCTGAACGCCACCGCCTTTGCCACCGGCACGCCGGAGCGGCCCGGCGACAACCCGCTGACCGCGCCATCGGCCAATGCGGCGCCGGTGTTCCAGCTGGTGCTCTCGGGGCAGACCGAGGACGCGTGGCGCGAGGGTCTTGCGGGGCTCTCGGCGCGGGACATCGCGATGAACGTGGCACTGCCCGAGGTTGACGGCCGGATCCTGTCGCGGGCGATCTCCTTCAAGGGCGAGGCATTTTTCGACGCGGCCACGCAATGCCCGATCGCCACCTACCGGGCGCGCGGCGACCGGGTGGGTTTCGTGGCCCGGCTGGCGGCGAACTGGGCGCGGCTGCGTCGGACTCCGGCGGCGGATCGCAAGGTGGCGCTGGTGCTGGCGAACTATCCGAACCGTGACGGACGGCTGGCCAACGGGGTCGGGCTGGATACGCCGGCGGCCACGGTCCATGCGCTGACCCTGCTGAAGGCCGAGGGCTACCGGATCGAAGACGCGCCCGCCGACGCAGAGGCGCTGATGGCACGGCTGATGGCCGGGCCGACGAACTGGCTGCCCGACCGGGCGGTCCGCGAGGGTGGCGAACTGCTGCCGATCGAGACCTATCGCGCCGCCTATGGCACCCTGCCGCTGGAGCTCCGCCAGCAGGTCGAAGACCGTTGGGGGGCGCCCGAAACCGATCCGTTCCACGTCCCGGGCGAGGGCTTTCGCCTGTCGATCCACCGCTTCGGCAACGCCGTGGTCGGGCTGCAGCCGGCGCGGGGCTACAATATCGACCCGGTCGAGACCTATCATGCCCCCGACCTCGTGCCGCCGCACAATTACTTTGCCTTCTACATATGGCTGCGCGAGCACTGGGGCGCCGGCGCGGTGGCCCATATGGGCAAGCACGGCAATCTGGAATGGCTGCCGGGCAAGGCGGTGGCGCTGTCGGAAACCTGTTTCCCCGAGGCGGTGCTGGGGCCGCTGCCGCATGTCTATCCGTTCATCGTCAACGACCCCGGCGAGGGCACCCAGGCCAAGCGGCGCTCGCAGGCGGTGATCATCGATCACCTGACGCCCCCGCTGACAAGGGCCGAGACCTACGGCCCGCTGCGCGATCTCGAGGCCCTGGTCGATGAATATTACGAGGCGGCCGGGGTCGATCCGCGGCGGCTGGAACATCTGCGGCGGGAAATCCTGTCGCTGAGCCAGACCACGGGGCTGGCGGCGGATGTCGGCATGTCTGGCGAGGAGGCCGGCGACCTGGCCAAGCTCGACGCCTATCTCTGCGAGTTGAAGGAGGCGCAGATCCGCGACGGGCTGCATGTCTTCGGCCAGTCGCCCGAGGGGCGGCTGGAACGCGACCTGGCAATCGCGCTGCTGCGGGCGCCGAGAGGTGACGGCAAGGGGCCGAATGCCTCGCTGCTGCGGGCGCTGGCGCTGGATTGCGGCGTCAGCATCGACCCGCTCGACTGCGACCTGGGGCAGCCCTACGAGGGGCCCCGGCACAAGTTCCTGCATGCCATGGGCGAGGATGTCTGGCGCTCGAACGGCGACACGGTGGAGCGGCTGGAGAAGCTGGCGCAGATGGCGGTGGGCTGGCAAGAGACGCCCGAGCATTTCACCGCCACGGCGCCGGTGCTGGAAACCCTGCACGGCCAGATCCTGCCGGCGCTGCGGGCCTGCGGCCCGGCCGAGGGGGCGGCGCTGCTCACCGCGCTGAAGGGCGAATTCGTCGCTCCCGGTCCCTCGGGCGCGCCGACCCGGGGACGGCCCGACGTGCTGCCGACCGGGCGCAATTTCTATTCGGTGGACAGCCGGGCGGTGCCGACGCCGGCGGCCTGGGCCCTGGGCTGGAAATCCGCCAGCCTGCTGATCGAGGCGCATCTGCAGAAGGAGGGCGACTGGCCGCGCGCCCTGCTGCTGACCGCCTGGGGCACCGCCAACATGCGGACCGGCGGCGACGACATCGCGCAGGCGCTGGCGCTGATGGGGGTGAAGCCGACCTGGGACAGTCTCAACCGCCGGGTGACGGGATACGAGGTGCTGCCGCTGTCGGTCCTGGGCCGGCCCCGGGTGGACGTGACTCTGCGGGTCTCGGGGTTCTTCCGCGATGCCTTCCCCGAGCAGATGGCGCTGATCGACAGCGCCGCCCGCGCGGTGATGGCGCTGGACGAACCCGAGGCCGAAAACCCCGCCGCCGCCCGCGCCCGCGCCGAAGGACCCGAGGGGCAGTATCGGGTCTTCGGCTCGAAACCCGGGGCCTATGGCGCCGGGCTGCAGGCGATGATCGACGAGAAGCTGTGGTCGGACCGCGCCGCGCTGGCCGATGCCTATCTGCATTGGGGCGGCTACGCCTATGGCAAGGGGGCCGAGGGGGCGCCGGCAAGGGGGGCCTTCGAGACCCGGCTGGGGCAGGTCGAGGCGGTGGTGCAGAACCAGGACAACCGCGAGCATGATCTGCTCGATTCGGACGATTACTACCAGTTCGAAGGCGGCGCGGCGGCGGCGGTGGCGAGCCTGCAGGGCCGGGATCGGCCGATCTGGCACAATGACCATTCCCGGCCCGAGACGCCGCGCATCCGCACGCTGGACGACGAGATCGGGCGCGTGGTCCGCAGCCGGGTGGTCAATCCGAAATGGATCGCGGGCGTCAAGCGGCATGGCTACAAGGGCGCTTTCGAGATCGCCGCGACGGTGGATTACCTGTTCGCCTTCGCCGCCACGACCCGGGCGGTGAAGCCGCATCACTTCGATCTGGTTCATGCCGCCTTCCTGGAGGACACCGATACCCGGGAGTTCCTGGCCGAGGCCAATGCCCCGGCGCTGGCCGAGATCGCCGAACGGCTGGCGGAAGCCATCGACCGGGGGCTCTGGTCTCCGCGGTCGAACTCGGCGCGGGCGCTGATCGACGGGCTGCGCCGGTAGGCCCGGCGCAGGCGTCAGGTGGCCGAAGCCGGTGTTCCGACCAGAGTCTGATTGACGTCACGCTTTCGTGACGCGACCATTCGATGCGAATCGGGGGACGGTGATGGAGACAACGGGCCATTGCCTGGGCGGCTGTGGTGCGCTTGGCCGGGGACGGCGACGCGCAGTTGTCGGCATCATGCCATCGAAAGAGCGTTCCCCGGTGGCATCCCGACAATCCATCTTGATCCCGAGGAGCGTCTGACCTGGCCGACCACCGCCAATCATCTGCCGCGACGGATCCGGTGCGGCGCCTGATGCCCGGCGATCCCGATCTGGGGTCGGTGCTGGTGCTGATGCAGGGGGCCTTCGCCTATATGGACGGCCGGGTGGACCCGCCGTCGTCGATCCACCGGATGACCGCCGAGACATTGAGCCGCCATGCGGCGGAAGGCGAGATCTGGGCCATCGGGACGCCCCCGGTCGCGGCCTTCATCCTGACGCCGGGACCGGACAGCCTCTACATCGGCAAGCTAGCCGTGGCGACCTCGGCCCGTGGCAAGGGCCTGGCGCGGCGGCTGACCGACCTGGCCGAGGAACGGGCACGGGCACTGAACCTGCCCTGGCTGGAATTGCAGACCCGGATCGAGCTGATCGACAACCATGCCACATTCGTGGCCCTGGGGTTTTCGGTGATCGGCGAAACCGCCCATCCGGGCTATGCCCAGCCGACCAGCCTGACCTTCCGGCGGCCGGTCAGCCCGCCGCCGCGACAGCAGCAGGACAGACAAGCGCAGCGGTGACGATCGCCGCATCGCCGCCCAGCGAGCCCGGCCGGACCCTGCAGCCCGAGACCTGCTCGATCGCCACCACGGCATTGGCCATGACCTCGGACAGATGCGGATAGAGATGTTTCGAGGTCCGGTAGGCCTCGGCCCGGCGACCGTTCCAATGCACGCCGAAGGTCATGCCGCCGGCCCGGATCGTGGCGCGGTCCCAGCGAGCGACGGCGGGCGAGGGGCTGTCGCAGGCGTTCAGCAGCAGCGCGAGGGGCAGGAGGCGGATGAGTCGATGCATGGCGCAGCATCACTCCAGCAAGGTTAACGAGACCTTAATCGACGCGAGGTCTTGCAGTGCCTTGCTGCCGCTGTAGGGTCGGCGGCGGAGGCTGCATGATCCCGGATCGACGACCCTTCCGGCGTTCCCCTTGCCGGGAAAGGTGATTGCCCGCCACCAGAGCGTGCCCGGGCCGGTGGTCGGCCTGGCGCGGGCTCTTCGGGAACAAGAAACCGCCGGGGCCCTTGCGGGCATCGGCATGGGGCGGAACGCTCCGGCCACCGCCACTTTGGCGCCGCTGGCGATCCACTGGCAGATGTGAGGACAGGATGACCGACGATACCCGACATGCCGAGAAGATGGCCAAGAAGAAGGCCGCCCGCGACAAGATCATGGCCACCAAGACGGCCGAGAAGGGGCTGATCATCGTTCACACCGGCAAGGGCAAGGGCAAGTCCTCGGCCGCCTTCGGGATGATCTTCCGCACCATCGCGCACGGGATGCATTGCGCCGTGGTACAGTTCATCAAGGGCGGGATGGAGACCGGCGAGCGGACGCTGATCACCGAGAACTTCTCGGACCTCTGCGAGTTTCACACCATGGGCGAAGGCTTTACCTGGGAGACCCAGGACAAGGCCCGTGACATCGAGATGGCGGGCAAGGCCTGGGAAAAGGCCAAGGAACTGATCCGCGACCCGGCGAACCGCATGGTGCTGCTGGACGAGATCAACATCGCGATGCGTTATGACTACGTGTCGGTGGCGGATGTGGTCGCCTTCCTGCAGGCCGAGAAGCCGCCGACCACCCATGTGGTGCTGACCGGCCGCAATGCCGCCGAGGCGCTGATCGAGGCCGCCGACCTGGTGACCGAGATGGAGCTGATCAAGCATCCGTTCCGCTCGGGCGTGAAGGCGCAGGCCGGGGTGGAGTTCTGAACGCCAGGGGACGCGGGCAGAGGGGCTGCCGGTCCGCCGCTACCCCTTCACCTTCGGCTTCAACAGCACCGCGGGCCGCGCCTCTTCGGCCTTCTGGAACAGGCTGAAGGTCTGGTTCACATAGTTCACCGCGCCCGAGATATGGTCCATGTAGGCCAGCAGCTCGGGCGTCTTCTCGGCCTCGACCAGCGTGACCGGACGTTCGGGCCGGTCGCCTTCGAACTGGCAGTAGAACAGCGGTTCGCCCCGTTTCAGGACGATGTCCTTGTCGGGCTCGTGCCATTCGAAGGCCCACATCAGCGGCCGTGGCCAGAGGTTGATCGGGAAGCGGCCGCCAAAGATCGTGCCGGGCAGCGGGTCGGGGCGGTAATGCGCGAAGGCGCCGAGCTGAGTCACATAGACCGGCTCGTCGGCGATGAAGACATAGGGCAGCATCAGCTGGATCGTCGGCCGGTCGGGATAGCGCCACTCGGCCTCGGACACCAGCTTGAGCTTTTCGCCCAGTTTCGAGCCGCGAACCGACGACCGGATCCCGGCCCTGTTGATCAGCACCGGTTGGCCCTTGTCGTCGCGGGTGAAGCCCAGGTGGATGTCGAAGGGGCATTTGATGACGAAATAGCGGCTTTCCATCTGGATCACCGCCGGGCAGCGGCTGGCGCTCTTGGCATGGGCCTTGTTGGTCTGACGGAAGCTCAGGCGTTCGGGCGGGTCGTAGATCACCCCGCCCTTGTCGCTGTCGCGGAACCAGCCGATGGTGATCGGACCGCTTCCGGGGCCCTCTTCGGGCCGCTCGTATGTCATCGTGATTTCCATGCGTCGTCCCCGAACCTGCCCCCGATACAACCTTCCCGTGCGCGCCACGCACTGTCAATCGGCGCCGCCCGCAGCCCGTGATCCGTGGTCTTCCCGCAAGCGGGCCAGCGCGAATCCGACGAGCCGGGACCTTTGCACCCCGCCGGAATCCCTAGTAGCGTGCCGGGCGCAGAATCAAGGACATAGCCCATGAATTTCGACGAGATCATCGACCGCCGCGGAACCCATTCGGCGAAATGGGACAAGATGGAAGCGCTCTACGGCGTGTCGCCCGTCGATGGCATTCCGATGTGGGTCGCCGACATGGACTTCCGGCCGCCGGCCTGCGTTCAGAACGCGCTGAAGAAGATGCTCGATCATGGAATCTATGGCTATTACGGCGATGACTCGGACAATCGCGCCGCCATCGCCTGGTGGATGAAGACCCGTCACGGCTGGACCCTGGACACCGACGCGATCTTCACCACGCACGGGCTGGTCAACGGCACCGCGGTCTGTGTCGAGACCTGGAGCAAACCGGGCGACGGGGTGATCCTGATGACCCCGGTCTATCACGCCTTTTCGCGGATCATCCGCGGCTGTGGGCGCGAGGTGGTCGAATGCCAGCTCGCCCGCGAGGGCAACCGCTATGTCCCCGATTTCAGCGCCTGGGACGCTCAGATGAAGGGCCATGAGCGGATGTTCATCCTCTGCTCGCCGCACAACCCTGGCGGCAGGGTCTGGACGGCCGGGGAGTTGAAGGGCATCGCCGCCTTCTGCAAGCGGCACGACCTGATCCTGGTCTCGGACGAAATCCATCACGACCTGGTCTATCCGGGGCAGAAGCACATCCCGATGACCGTCGCCGCCCCCGAGGCGCTGGACCGGATCGTGATGATGAGCGCGACCACCAAGACCTTCAATATCGCCGGCAGCCATATCGGCAATGTCATCGTGCCGGACGAGACCCTGCGCGAGGCGTTCAGCGCCAGGCTGAATGCCCTGGGCATTTCGCCGAACTCCTTCGGAATGCACATGGCGACCGCCGCCTATTCGCCCGAGGGCGCGGCCTGGGTCGATGAACTGGTGACCTATCTCGACGGCAACCGGCGCATTATGGATGACGGGATCAACGCGATTCCCGGGCTGGCCTCGATGCCGCTGGAGGCCACCTACCTGTCCTGGGTCGATTACTCGGGCACCGGCATGTCGCGCGACGAGGTTCTGGCACGGGTCGAGAAGCAGGCAAGGATCGCCGTCAACTACGGCGAACCCTTCGGGGCCGGCGGCGAGACCTTCCTGCGCTTCAACTTCGCGACCCAGCGGTCGCGCGTGATCGAGGCTGTCGAGCGCCTGCAAAAGGCGTTTGCCGACCTGCAATGATCCTGATCCTGCTCCTCTGGCTGAGCTTCGGCAGCATCCCGCTTCCGCCGCAGCCGCCGATCGAGGGGCAGATCGACCGGATCGTGGTCGACAAGAGCGCGCGGCTGATGGTGCTCTATCAGAAGGGCCGGCCGGTGGCGGTCTGGCCCGTCGCCCTTGGCTTTGCGCCCGAGGGGAGCAAGGAACGCGAAGGCGACGGCAAGACGCCCGAGGGGCGATTCCGGATCGACCGGCGCAACCCGGGCTCGGCATTTCACCTGTCGCTGGGCATCGACTATCCCCGGCCCGAGGACCGCGCGGCGGCGCAGGCGGCCGGGGTCTCGCCCGGTGGCGACATCTTCTTTCATGGCCAGCCGAACGCGATGCCGCCGGGCTTCATGCTGCCGGGGGACTGGACAGCGGGTTGCATCGCGCTCACGAATGACAGGATCGAAACGCTGTGGCGCGTCACGCCCATCGGCACGACCGTGGAGATCAGACCATGACCGAACGTGTATTGGGGATCGGGGGTCTGTTCTTCCGCGCCCGCGACCCGAAGGCCCTGTCCGAATGGTACGAGGCCGTTCTGGGCATCAACCCGGTACCGTCCGACTATGACCAGCCCTGCTGGACGCAGGAGGCAGGCGAGACCGTCTATGCGCCCTTTGCGGCGGATACCGGGTATTTCGGCCGCCCCGAACAGCAATGGATGGTGAATCTCCGGGTCCGCGACCTGGCCGCCATGGTGGCGCAGGTCGAAGCGGCGGGAACCCGGGTGACGGATGAAGGGACACATCCGAACGGGACCTTCGCAAGGTTCGAGGACCCGGAGGGCAACCCGATCCAGATCTGGCAGGCGGTAGCGCCACCGGCCTGACGGGCAGCCACCGGCCCGGGGCCGGGCAAGAAGGATGAGACCGGTTGCTTCCGGTGCCGGGTCAGCGCCGTCCGATCAGTGCGACCGGTGCGTCTTCCTCGACATAGAAATCGCGCGGCGGCTTGTCCACCGCGGCGGTGTGGCGCTTGAACTCATAGATCATCTCGCCGGACGCCTCTTCCGAAGCAACGATCAGGCAGGTGTAGAGATGCCGCGATCCGTCATAGAGATCCACCAGCCCGCGCAGATAGGGGGCGCCATCAGCATCCAGCGAAAACCCGTCGTCCCAGAACCGGCGGACCGGATAGATCTGATCGTCCACCACCACCCGCAGGCGGCTCTTTCTGGCCAGATCACGCTTGCGCGCCATCTCCAGCCCCTCACGCACTTCTCTTGGCAAGAAGTCGGACATCGGCCCGCGTCCCCCTGAATTTCCGCCATTGCTCCCGGGGGACCAAGATGAAGCATGGCGCGCTTCCGTCAAGTGAAGATTCGGAAACAGTTTTCCGACGCACGGGCCATCTGTCCGCAAGCCCGGGGCCGGAGGCCGGTCGGAACCGGGCCGCGCAGCCGTCTCAGCCCTTGGCCACCTTGGGCCGCAGCACATGCGGGATGCTGGCGTCATAGAGCGCCGAATCGCGGAACTCCGTCACCTCGCCCAGGGCCGGGCCGACCAGGATCAGGGCGGTGCGGGTGATCTTCTCGGCCCGCGCCGCGGCCCGCATCTCGGTCAGATCGGTGCGAATCAGCTTCTGATCCGGCCAGCCGACCCGATAGGCGATCACCACCGGGCAGGTCGGGCCGTAGAAGGGCACCAGTTGCCGCTCGATCTCGAGCAGCGCCCGGACGCCAAGATGGATCGCCAGCGTGGCGCCGGTGCGGGCGAAATTCTCCAGCGTCTCGCCGGGCGGCATCGACGAGGATTTCATCGCCACCCGGGTCAGGACGATGCTCTGGGCGATCTCGGGGATCGTCAGCTCCTGCCCCAGGGCCGCCGCCGCTGCCGCATAGGCGGGCACGCCGGGCACGATCCGATAGTCGATGCCCTCGGCACGCAGCCGCCGGATCTGCTCGGCAATCGCGCCATAGAGCGAGGGATCGCCGGAATGCACCCGCGCCACGTCCTGCCCCCTGGCATGGGCGGCGACGATCTCGGCATGGGTCTGATCCAGCGTCATCGGCGCGGTGTCCAGCACCCTTGCGCCTTCGGGGGCGATGGCGACCACTTCCGGCGGCACCAGCGAGCCGGCATAGAGGCAGACCGGACAAGAACTGATGATCCGTTCCGCCTTGCGGGTCAGAAGCTCGGGGTCGCCCGGACCGGCGCCGACAAACCAGACGGTCATGTGCCTGCCTCCCCTGTCGCCAGCTTCTTCGCGTAGCCGCGCGGGGTATAGATACGGTCGCCATCCGGCAGCCGGATCAGGCGCGAGGCGCTGGAGCCGACCAGAACCACCGTCAGCATGTCCACGTCATCCACCTGCAACTCCTCGATCCGAAGGTATCGGACGGCCTCCTTCGGCCGTCCCAGGTTGCTCGCCAGCATCACCGGGGCGCCGGGTCGGGCCCCGGCCAGAATGTCGCGTGCCTCTGCCAGCAGGGTGCGGCGGGTCCTGGACACCGGATTGTAGAAGGCGATGACGAAATCGCCCTCGGCCGCCGCGCGGACCCGACGCAGGATGTCGTCACGCGGGGTCAGCAGGTCCGACAGCGAAATGGTGCAGAAGTCATGCCCCAACGGCGCCCCGGCCCGCGCCGCGGCGCCCTGCAGGGCCGATACGCCGGGCGAGCAGACGATCTCCACCGGCCGCGCGGCGCGGCTGACCCCGCCCTTGTCGGGGGCGCGGTCCAGCAGTTCGAAGACCAGCGCCGCCATGGCGTAGATGCCCGCGTCGCCCGAGCACACCAGCGCCACCTCGCGCCCCTCGGCGGCGCGTTCCAGCGCGTAACGGCAGCGATCCTCTTCGCCGCCCAGCGGAAAGTCCGCGCGGGGCTTGCCGGCGGCGAGGGGGCCCAGCAGGTCGAGATAGAGCGAGTAGCCGACCAGTTCCTCGGCCGCCGCAACCAGTTGCGAGACCTCCGGGGTGCGCCACGAGGCCTGCCCCGGTCCGATCCCGACGATCGAGAGCCGCCCGCGCGACCGGCCCCTGAGCTCGGTGATCGGCTGCGGCGCCATGGCCAGCGCCGCCGTGGCATGGGCCGTCTTGATCTTGGGATGGCCCAGGATCGCGTCCGGCCCTGCTCCGGCCAGAGCCGCCGCTTCGCTGACACCATGGCAACCGACCTCGGCAAAGACCACTTCGGACGGGGTTTCCAGCCGCGGGGTCTCGGCTTCGAGCTCATCGGCGGTGAACAGCCGCAGGGGTAGGTCCAGGTGCCGGGCCAGCGCCAGCATCGCCGGTTCGTCGCCCTTGAGATCAAGCGTGTAGATGCCCTTCAGGGCCTTGGGGGCCAGTTCGGCCTCGGCCAGCAGCCCATCGACCAGCGCAATCAACTCGTCGGCCGGGCAGTCGCGCGAACAGCCGACGCCAAGGGCAGCGCGTTGCGGGCGGAAGACCAGCGTGGTCGGCTTGCTGACCGACCAGGGTTCAGTGGTGCAGATCAGATCGACGCCTTCCACCGAGGGCAGATCGGCGAGCCATCCGGCCTTGGCCGCCTCGTCACCATCGACATGGGCGCCGCCACTCGCCAGCACCCCCGCCATCGCCGCCTTGGCATTGTCGGGGTTCTCCAGCACCCAGCCTTCGGGCGGTTCGTCCAGCGCCAGTCCGAGGCTGACCTCACCCGCCGTGGTCAGCGCCGCGGTGCCGCCCAGAGCCTCGGCGATTCGCGTCGCCAGCCGGTTGGCGCCGCGATGCCCGCCCAGCAGCGGCACCACCATGCGCCCGTCCTCCGAGACCGAGACCACGGGCGGTTCACTGCGCTTGTCCGAAAGCAGAGGCGCCACCGCACGGATCAGGATGCCCGAGGCGCAGACCCCCACCACCGGCACCCCGGCGGCGAAGAGATCGCGGATATGCGCCAGGGCATCCGGGAAGGTGTAGACCGATTGGTCTACCCTGCCTTCGCGGCCATGCACGATGCCGCCGATGGCCGTGGCGACGGCCTGCGCGGTGGCTTCTCTGCCTTGTGACAGCGCAATGACAACGGGGTTTACAGCCACGGATCGGTTACCTTGCAGATCAGGGCCAGCGAGAAGTAGGGCGCCCGATCCGGGGCCTGTCTCAGCGGGCAGAGATGTTCTTTCGGCAGCGTCGCGTGGCCGATATAGACCGATTGGTCCAGCCAGCCCCTGCGCGCCGCCAGATCGCGGACCCGGCCGGCATGGCGACCGAGCTTCAGCACCGCGACGGTTTCGGCCATGTCGATCCTGGCCTCCAGTTCGGCGTCCGGAAGCGGGCCGGGAAGCACCGTGACCACCTCGTTCCGCGCCGCCAGCGGCCGCCCGGCCCGCGTGGCGGCGGCGGTCAGCGAGGTGACGCCGGGCACCACCTCGACCCGGTAGCGGGGTGCAAGACGGGCGTAGAGATACATGAAGGAGCCATAGAAGAACGGGTCGCCTTCGCAGAGGCAGGTTACGTCCTGACCGGTGTCCAGCACCTGGGCGATGGCCTGAGCCCCGGCGTCATAGGCCGCCTGCGCCGGGCCGCGTTCGAGCCGCATCGGCACCGGCATCGCGATTTCCCGGGCATCGGGGGCGATCCGCCCCGCCGCGATCTGCCGGGCAAAGCTGGGCGTGCCCTCCAGCATCGGATAGGCGACGACCCGCGCCGTCTCGATCAGCCGGGCCGCCTTCAGCGTCATCAACTCGGGATCACCCGGGCCGAGGCCGACACCATAGAGCGTGCCGCTCATCGCTTTGTCAGGCTCCATTGCGTCACCGGCATCATCGGCCGCCAGCCTGTGAGGCTGCCGACCGGGGCGGCGCGGGTGATCGCGAGGCGGGTGAGGTCGCCGCCCAGCCGGGCCTGCAGGGCCAGCAGCAGGGATTCGCTTTCCAGCGTCACCGCATTGGCAACCAGGCGGCCATGCGGTCGCAGCGCGGCAAGGGCGGCTTCGGCGGTCTCGGTGCTCAGCCCGCCTCCGATGAAGACGGCATCCGGCGCGGGCAGGTTGGCCAGGCCCTCGGGCGCGGTGGCGTCGCGCAGGTCGAAGCGGGGCGTCCCCAGCTGCGCCGCATTCTGCGCCGCCAGAGCCCGGCGGCCCGGGTCCGGTTCCAGCCCGATGGCGCGGGCATCCGGGGCAGCACGCATCCACTCGACCCCGACCGAACCGCAGCCGGCGCCGATATCCCACAGCAATGCGCCGCGCATCGGCATCAGCCGCGCCAGGGTGATCGCGCGGACCTCCTGCTTGGTCATCTTGCCGTCATGGGCATAGGCCGCATCCGGCAGGCCGGGCACCCGCGAAAAGACCTGCGCCCCGGGACCGGCGATGCATTCGACCGCCAGCGTGTTGAAGGAAGAGACCTGCGCCTTCCAGTCCTTCGCCCGCGCCTCGGCCCGCGCCTCGTCCGGACCGCCCATCGCCGAGAACACCACCATGCGGCTGTCGCCATAGCCCCGCTCGGTCAGGAAACAGGCAATCTCGGCCGGGGTCTCGGCGCCGGTAGTCAGGATCAGCAGCCGGGCGTCGGGCTGGATATAGGGGATCATCTGCGCCACCGGCCGGCCATGCACGGTCAGGGTCTCGAGATCGGCCAGAGACCAGCCCATCCGCGCCGCCGCCAGCTGAAAGGCCGAAAGCTGCGGGTGGAAGGTGATGGCGTCCTCGCCCAGGGCCCGCACGATCTTCGCGCCGACCGAGAACCAGAGCGGATCGCCGGTGGCCAGCACCACCAGCCGCTTGCCGCGGTGCCGTTCCAACAGGTGGATCACCGCATCGAAGGGCGAGGGCCAGGCGATACGCTCGGCCCGGACGTTGTCGGACAGCCGATGATGCCGGTCGCCGCCGACGATCACCTCGGCGCTTTCGACCACGGCGCGGGCGGTCGGGGAAAGGCCGTCCATGCCGTCTTCGCCAATGCCGACGATATGCAGCCAGGGGGTGCTCATGCGTCTGTCCGATCCGTTTGGGAGGATTCGCCCGGCAGACCGGCGGCCAGGGCATTCACCGCCGCCGCCGCCAGGGCCGAGCCGCCGCGCCGCCCCTTCAGGGCGACATAGTTGCAGCCGCGCGGATTGGTGGCCAGTTCGGCCTTCGATTCCGCCGCCCCGACGAAGCCGACCGGGAATCCGAGGATCAGCGCCGGGCGGGGCCAGCCCTCGTCCAGCCGGCCGAGCAGATGGAACAGCGCCGTGGGGGCGTTGCCGATCGCCACGATGGCGCCCTCGATCCGGTCGCGCCACAGGTCCACCGCCGCCGCCGAGCGCGTCGTCCCGAGCTGCGCCGCAAGATCGGGCACCGCGGGATCGTTCAGCGTCACCAGCAGTTCATTTGCCGCGGGCAGGCTGCGCGCGATCACCCCGGCGGCAACCATCCGGCAATCGCAGAGCACCGGCGCCCCCGAGGCCAGCGCCGCCGCCCCGGCCTCGACCGCCCCTTCCGAGAAGGCCAGCCGGTCGGCGATGCCGACCTCGCCGCAGGCATGGATCAGCCGCACGGCCATGGCCTCCATCCGGCCCGGAAACCGATCGAGCCGCGCCTCGGCCCGCACCGTCGCGAAAGAGGCGGCATAGATCGCGGCCGGGTCCTTCAGATAGGGGCGCATGCGGCTACCCCCTTGCCGGGCGCGACCGATCGTCTTGCCCCCGCGCCCCTGCTCACGGCTTCGGCTTTCGCGCGGATTCCGGCCCCAACGGGTGTTTCGCATGCGGATAGCTGCCGTGCTGATGCCCGTGGCCATGCATATGTCCGTGCTGCGGCGCGTGGCCGGAAGCCTCGGCTGGCGGGTGCCAGTGCGCCTTGCCGTCGCCGTGATCGTGGAAGATCGACGGGCCGGCGTGGCTTGCATGGCCATGCGGCTCCTCCGGTTCCAGCCGGCATTCTCCGGTGCAGAAATCATCGCAAAGCCTGCAATCGGCCACGTTGGAACCGGGCGCACTGGCGCCCTGCCCCTCGACGTGGTGGTGATGGCTTTCCTGCGGCGTGCCGACCTCGGCCTCGAAGCCCAGCACCTGCACCCGGTATTTGCACATCGCACAGTTCGGCGGCGGCACCTCGCCCAGTTGCTCGGTCACCCTCTCGGCAAAGGTCTCCAGCACCTGCGGATGGTCGCCCAGATAGGGCGCCTTGAGGAACTGGATCTCGGGATGGGCTGCGGCCACCTGATCGGTGAAACCGTAGATCCGGTCGATCAGGATGCCGGAGAAGAGAAAATAGGGAAAGACCACGACCCGGCGATAACCCAGCCTGGTCACATGGGTCAGGCAGGGTTCGACCAGCGGGAAGGTGACGCCGGAATAGCCCACCTCGCACCAGCCGAAACCCAGGCCTTCCCAGAGCATCCGGGCAACTTTCGAGACATTGCCATTGGCGTCGGGGTCCGAGGCGCCACGGCCGATGACCACCAGGCAGGTTTCTTCCAGCGGCACCGGATCGGTCGCGTTGGCGGCCTCGACGGTCTCCATGATCCTTGACCCGGCGGCGGCGATCATCTTGGGATCGACGCCCAGTTCGCGGCCATAGCTGACCGTGATGCCCTTTTCGGCGGCATAGGCGTTCAGCACCGTCGGGATGTCGTTCTTGGCGTGCATCGCCGCGAAGAGCATCCCGGGCACGGCGACGATCCGGTCACAGCCCTTTTTGCGCAGCCGGTCGAGCCCGACCCGGATCACCGGATTGGCGAATTCCAGATAGCCGTAATCGGTTTCCCAATCGGGTGGCAGCCAGGCGGGCAGCGCCTGTGCCAGCGTGGCGAATTCGTCCACCGCCGACTGGCTGCGCGAGCCGTGGCCGCAGATCATGACCCCGACCTTCACCTCAGGCGCTTTCGGTTTCGGATTCGGTCTCGTCCGTTTCGGGCTCGGCCCCGGTTTCAGGTTTCCCCTTCCGGCCCGCAAGCACGGCCCAAGCCGTCACCGCGGCAGCGGCCGCAACGGCCCCGGCGGCCAGCCAATGATCATGCCCGGCGGCCTCGACGATATGGCCGGCGTGGGCATGGGCGGAGATCGGCAGCAGGGCCAGGGCAGAAGTCAGGGCGGAAAACAGGCGCATCGGTCAATCCTTCGGCATTCGGGCGCGGATCGGCCAGAGCCAAAGGGGCAACGCCCCCCGACGACGCGGCTTTCTCCCCCCGGTGCGGGTCGGGATATGGCCGCCAACCTTTCTGGCCCCGCGCGGGGCTTCGTCTGCTACCCGGTATGCCCGGCACCCGGCGCCGATGCAACGGCATTCGCGGCATCGCAGTGCGGAAACCGACAGAAGGCCGTTTGCGCGAAGGGTCCCTGCCTGAAGACCGGTTTGTCGGTTGGTCCAGATCATCAATTACCTTATATCATTTACCAGACATAATTGGTTCAGGAGCGATCAGGACAAATGGCAGCCGAGAAAATTCCGAAATCTTCCAGGAAGTTAGGTTCCCGCCGCCGGTTCGGCATGGCGCTCTGGCGGGCGCAACATGCACTGGAGCGGGCGATGACACAGGCCCTTGCACCGCTGGAGATGACGCCGACGCAGATGGCCGCGCTTGCTCTGATCGAGGCCGCGCCGGGGATGTCCGGGGCCGAACTGGCACGCCAGACCGGACTGACGCCGCAAAGCACCGGCGCCATGCTGAGCCTTTTCGAATCGCGCGGCTGGGTGGTGCGCAACGCGCATCCGATGCATCGCCGGGTGATCGAGACCCGGATCACCGATCAGGGCACCCTGGCCCTGGGCACCGCGCTTGGCATTGCCGCCAAGGTCGATGCCGAGGTCGGTGCCGATATCGGCAAGGCCGAGAGACGGTCGCTGATCAAGGCGCTCAACGGTTGCGCGACCCGCGCCGAGGCCCTGGCTGCGCGCTGACGCAAAGGTCTTGTGCCCGGCTGGGGAATGGCAGAGGCCCGCTGCCCGCCCTAACTGATCGGCCAGCGAACAGGAGTTGAACATGGGCCAGCTGATCGACGGTAAATGGAATGACGGCTGGTATGACACCGGGTCTACGGGCGGCGCTTTCAGGCGCAGCGCCGCGGCCTTCCGCAACTGGGTCACGGCGGACGGCAGCGCCGGGCCCAGCGGCAGGTCCGGGTTCAGGGCGGAACCGGGACGCTATCACCTCTATGTCTCCCTGGCCTGCCCCTGGGCGCACCGGACGCTGATCTTCCGCAAGATCAAGGGGCTGGAAGAGATGATCGGGGTCTCGGTCGTGCATCCCGACATGCTGGGCGACGGCTGGAGTTTCTCGACCGATTATCCCGGTGCCACCGGCGATCGGCTTTATGGCCTGCCCTTCCTGCGCGACCTCTATGTCAGGGCCGACCCGCATGCCACGACCCGGGTCACGGTGCCGGTGCTCTGGGACAGGGCCGGCGAAACCATCGTGTCGAACGAGAGCGCCGAAATCATCCGGATGTTCAACAGCGCCTTCGACGGACTGACCGGCAACCGCGACGATTACTGGCCCGAAGAACTGCGCGACGAGATCGCCGAGATCAACGGGCGCATCTATGACACGCTCAACAACGGTGTCTACAAATGTGGTTTCGCCACAACGCAGGCCGCCTATGACGCCGCGGTCGCGCCTCTCTTCGCGACGCTCGACTGGCTGGAAGCGCGCCTGACGGAACGGCGCTGGCTGCTGGGAGATCGGCTGACCGAGGCCGACTGGCGGCTGTTCACCACATTGGTGCGCTTCGATGCCGTCTATCACGGCCATTTCAAATGCAACCGGCGCCGGATCGTCGATTACCCGGCACTCTGGGACTATGCCCGGGCGCTCTATCAGCATCCGGGCGTGGCCGGGACGATCGATTTCGACCATATCACCCGGCACTATTACTACAGCCACGACACGATCAATCCGCACAGGATCGTGCCCACCGGCCCGGATATCGACTGGACGGCGCCGACCCGGCGAAGGTGACCGGCGCCGCTATTCGGCGGCCAGGCTTTCCGGCATCGCACGGCCCAGCGAGGCGATCTCGGCGATCACTTCCCGCAATGCCTTCTGGAATCCGTCAAAGGCGGAATTCGGGCGGATCAACTGTTCGTTCATGTAGAGCGAGCGGTCGATCTCGACCTGGATCACATGCTGCTTGCGCGACGGCCGGCCATAGTTCTGTGCCGTATAGGCGCCGGCGAAAGGCGCGTTGCGCGTCACCCGGAAGCCGACACGGCGGAAGGCAACCTCGATCCCTTCGACGATCGACGGCGCGGCCGATGCGCCGTAGCGGTCGCCCAGCACCACCTCGGGCCGCGGCAATCCGGCATTGGCGAAGTTGTCGATCGCCTCGTGCGGCATCGAATGGCAGTCGATCAGGATCGCCTGGCCGAACTTGGCATGGTTCTGCTCCAGCAGCGCGCCCAGTGCCTTGTGATAGGGATGCCAGACATCGGCCAGACGCTGATCGGCCTCGCGCCGGGTCAGCTTGCCGCTGTAGATCGCCCGCCCGTTCGAGACCACACGGGGAATCACCCCGAGCCCCGAGCCGATCCGCGGATTGTGGCCGGATCGGGTCACATCCTCGATCAGGGCCGGGTCAAGCTCATCCGGGGCGCGGTTGAGATCGACAAAGGCACGCGGCGAACGGGCCGCCAGCAGGGGCGCGCCGCAGACCGTCGCATGATCGAACAGATGATCGACAAAGGCGTCTTCCGAGGACCGGATCGACCGTTCGTCCAGAACGGTGCGGCGCAGGAACGACCACGCATAATCGCGCCCCGAATGCGGCGAGGCAAAGATCACACTGGTCGAACGCTCCGCTGGTTCACGAAGCTCATATGGTTTACGGCTCATATCGGACCCTTGAACGTCTTCGACTATGCCCGACAACGGGTCGTTCCAAAAGCCCTTGATCCCGCCTTCGACTCCTTTTATACGCTGCCGGACCGACGCGGGAGGCTCCCGCGTCTTGTTGTTTGGGCGCCGAATCAGGATCGTCCGGATTGCAGGACCAGGGCCAGTCGCATTCGGGCGCGTAGCTCAGCGGTAGAGCACTACGTTGACATCGTAGGGGTCACAGGTTCGATCCCTGTCGCGCCCACCATCCCCTCCGGGGGAACCATTGAGAGCCCCGGTTCGGGGCACCGAGTTGTGACGGCGCCTGGGCGTCGGGGATTTGAGGAGACGACCATGAAGGTCAGGAATTCGCTCCGCTCGCTGAAGAGCCGGCATCGCGATTGCCGTGTGGTGCGCCGCAAGGGCCGCGTCTACGTCATCAACAAGACCCAGCCGCGGTTCAAGGCCCGCCAGGGCTGAACGACCGGTCGGAAACTGCCGAACGGGCCGTCGGATCGCTTCCGGCGGCCCGTTGGCATGTCTGGGGCCCGGCCGGCGGGCGCTCATCCGTCATCCGGCCGACAGGGCGAGACACTCCCACGGGCGCCATAGTGATCGACCAGGGCCACCAGGTCCTCGGGCGGCGTGCCGCTGGGCAGGAAGGCCGCGGCATTCTGCAGATGCCGGAAAATCGATCCGTCCGAGAAGAAAGCGGTGTCGGTGACGAAGATCACCCTGGCCTCGGGCTGCCGGAAAGAGGCATAATCCGCCACCGCGAAGGCCGACCCCGTGCCCAGCACCAGGTCCAGCAACAAGACCCCGAAGCTGTCCTGCATCAGCGCCGCAATCGCTTCGTCCTGATCACAGGTCAGCAGCACCCGGTGGCCCCGCCGTTCCATATGCCGCGCCCAAAGGCTTCCCAGTTCGGCATCGCTCTCGACGATCAGGACCTGCATCACACACCGGGGCCCGAGGCGGGCCCATCCGTTCTTTACCGCTACGGATAATTAACACTGTCAAAGAGATTTGTCGTCCCAGGTTCCGAAACGAAGGTTAATGCCCGGCACGGAATTGCGCATTGCGGGGAATTGCGGTTCAAGGTGCCGCAGAAGCTGGCAGAGGCGCCATGACCACCTGGATCACGATCTGCGAGACCTGCAAACGCGAGGGATGGGAGGCCGGAGCGCCGACCGATGGCGCGCGGCTGGCCGGGCTGATCGAGGCGCTCGACCCCGGACCGCTGAAACTGCGCCGCCATTCCTGCCTGATGGGCTGCACCCACGGCTGCAATGTCACGGTGCAGGCGGCGGGCAAGCTCTGCTACACCATCGGCCGGTTCGAACCGACGCAGGAGGCTGCCGAGGCGATCCGTGACTGGGCCCTGCTGCATGCCGCAAGCGAGACCGGCCAGGTGCCCTATCGGCAGTGGCCGGAGGCGATCAAGGGCCATTTCGTCACCCGCCACCCGCCGCTGCCCGGGCCCGGGGCGGAATGAGTTCCGGCCGGGATCATGGGGGCGGGCTGGATGCCGCCGTCGCCAGGTTCGGCGGCCAGCGGGCCGACTGGCTCGACCTGTCCACGGGGATCAACCCGGTGCCCTATCCGCTGCCGGAACTGGCCGCAGAAACATGGACCGCACTGCCCGATCAGGGGGCCCGGCAGGCGCTGGAGGCCGCCGCGCGACGCTTCTGGCGAGTGCCCGATGGCGCCGCGGTTCTGGCGGCGCCCGGCGCCTCGGCCCTGATCGCGCGGCTGCCGCATCTGCTGCCGCGCGGCTCGGTCGCCATTCCCGGCCCGACCTACAACGAGCATGAGGCCGCGTTCCGGGCCGCCGGCTGGAGTTTCGAGGGCAGCGACGCCATGGTGGTGGTGCATCCGAACAATCCCGATGGCCGGCTGTGGCGCACGTCGGAATTGTCGCTGCCGCTGGTCGTGATCGACGAGAGTTTCTGCGACGTGATGCCGGAGCGCAGCCTGATCGCCGAGGCAACGCGGCCCGGGCGGCTGGTGCTGAAGAGTTTCGGCAAGTTCTGGGGTCTGGCCGGGCTGCGGCTGGGCTTTGCCATCGGCGATCCGGGCATCGTCGGCGCCCTGGCCGAGGCGCTTGGCCCCTGGCCGGTCTCGGGACCGGCATTGGCGATTGGTGCGGCGGCCTTGCAGGACGGCGCCTGGGCCGAGGCCACGCGGGACCGGCTGCGCGCCGATGCGGCGCGTCTGGACGGGTTGATGCTGGGCGCCGGGGCGGTTCTGGAAGGCGGCACGCCTCTGTTCCGGCTCTACCGGGTCGCGGATGCCGGCGCGATGCAGGAACGGCTGGCCCGCGGGCATGTCTGGTCGCGCGTCTTCCCCTGGTCCGACACGCTCTTGCGGCTGGGCCTGCCGGCGCCGGACGGCTGGGCGCAGCTCGAGGCGGCGCTGTGACAGCCCTGCTGCTGGCCGCCGCGCTGCTGCTGGACGCGGTGTTCGGCGAGCCGCGCTGGCTCTGGTCGCGACTGCCGCATCCGGCGGTGCTGGCCGGGCGGATCATCGACCTTGCGGACCGGCGCTTCAACCGTGGCGGCGGGCGCCGGGCCAAGGGGGCCGCCGTGGTCGCCGTGCTGGTGGTGGGTGCCGCAGCCCTGGGCCTCGGCATCCGGCAGCTGCCCCTGGCGCCGCTCTGGCAGGTGCTGATCGCGGCGATCCTGCTGGCGCAGCGCAGCCTTTGCGACCATGTCGCCAATGTCGCGGCGGCCCTGCGCCTGTCCACCGGCGAGGGGCGGCGGGCGGTGGCCCGGATCGTCGGGCGCGACACCTCGGCCCTGGACGATCCGGCGATTGCCCGCGCCGCCATCGAGAGCGCCGCCGAGAACCTGTCCGACGGGGTGATCGCCCCCGCCTTCTGGTTCCTGGTCGCCGGACTGCCGGGGATCCTGGTCTACAAGCTGATCAACACCGCCGATTCGATGATCGGCCACCGGACCGCGCGGCACGAGGCCTTCGGCTGGGCGGCGGCGCGGCTGGACGATCTGCTGAACCTGATCCCGGCCCGGCTGACGGCGCTGCTGCTGTGGCTCGCCCGCCCGGTTGCCGGGGCCTGGACGGTGATCCGGCGCGACGCGCCGCTGCACCGTTCGCCCAATGCCGGCTGGCCCGAGGCGGCGATGGCGGTGGCGCTGGACGTCGCGCTGTCCGGACCGCGCAGCTATGGCGGCCGGATGCGGGATTTTCCCCATGTCCATCCCGAAGGCGCCCGCGACCCGGGACCCGAGACCATCGACCGGGCGGTGTCCCTGCTCTGGCGGGCCTGGGCGCTGATGCTGGGGCTTGTGCTGCTGCTCGCACTTGCGACCCGGCTTTGCTAGGGTCGCGCCATGTTGAGATATCTGATCCTTGCCGCCCTCTTCGCCAGCCCTGCCGCCGCCGCCCCCTGCGGCGGATCGTTCCGGGGCTTTCTTGACCAGATGCAGGCCGAGGCCGTGGCCAACGGCGCCGACCCCGAGCGCGCCGCCGCCTTCTTCAAGGGCATAAGACAAGACCCGAAAGTCCTGCGGGCCGACAAGGCGCAGGGGGTCTTTCAGCTCGACTTCATCACCTTCTCGCGGCGGGTCATTTCGCGGAACCGGCTCGACAACGGGCGCCGGAACCTGAAGAAATACGCGGCGATCTTCGACAGGATCGAGTCCGAATTCGGCGTCTCGCGCGGGGTGCTGACCGCCTTCTGGGCGCTGGAAACCGACTACGGACAGGTGCGGGGCGATTTCAACACCGCCAACGCGCTGGCCACCCTGGCGCATGACTGCCGCCGGCCCGAGTTGTTCCAGCCCCAGCTTCTGGCCGCCGAAACCCTGTACGAACGCGGCGATTTCGATCCGGCGACGACCAAGGGCGCCTGGGCGGGCGAGGTCGGCATGGTGCAGATGCTGCCCGCCGACATCCTGCGCAACGGCATGGATGGCGACGGCGACGGTCATGTGCGCCTGAAGACCTCGGTTCCCGACGCGCTGATGTCGGGCGCCAGGATGCTGACCGACCTCGGCTGGCGGGCCGGGGAGCCCTGGTTGCAGGAAATCACCGTCCCGGCGGGGCTCGACTGGCGGCTGACCGGCACCGCGCACAGCCGGACCGTCGCCGAATGGCAGGCCATGGGGGTCCGGGCGCGGGCCGGGTCGCTGGGCGATCCCGGGCTTCCGGCCTCGGTTCTGCTGCCGATGGGCAAGGACGGCCCGGCCTTTCTGGCCTATCCGAATTTCAACGTGTTCTTCGAGTGGAACCAGAGCTTCACCTATGTCACCACCGCCGCCTATTTTGCGACCCGGCTGGAAGGCGCGCAGGTCTATGCGGCGGGCAATCCCGATCCGGGGCTGAACGGCACCCAAATGAAGCAGCTGCAGCGCCGGCTGGTGGCCCTGGGCCATGACGTGGGCGAGGTGGACGGCATCCTCGGGGCCCGCACCCGTGCCGCGGTCCAGGCCGAACAGGAACGGTTGGGCCTTCCGGCCGACGGCTGGCCGACGCGGACCCTGCTGGCCAAACTGGGCTGACCGCCCCCGGGCGCGAGGCCGACCGACCCGCGCGGGCCACCTGCTTTACCTTGCAAATATCCCGGGGAGCGCGAGGGGCAGAGCCCCTCGCCCGGTCGGCGCGCGCAGCGCGGCGAAACCGGCCCGCCGCGCCGGCTACAACCGCTTGCGCGCCCGCAGGGCCGCGGTGATGGTGCCGTCGTCCAGGTAATCCAGCTCGCCGCCGATCGGCACGCCCTGCGCCAGCGAAGTGACCGAGACCCGGCCATCCAGCCGGTCGGCGATGTAATGCGCCGTGGTCTGGCCGTCGACGGTGGCATTCAGGGCCAGGATGACCTCGGTGATCCCCTCGGCATCGACCCGCTCGATCAGCCTGGGGATTCTCAACTCGTCCGGCCCGACCGCGTCCAGCGCCGAAAGCGTGCCGCCCAGCACGTGATAGCGGCCCTTGAAGACCTGCGCCCGTTCCATTGCCCAGAGGTCCGAGACATCCTCGACCACGCAGATCTCTCCGTTGGCCCGCTTCGGAGAGGCGCAGATATCGCAGATATCCGAAGTGCCGATATTGCCGCAGGTGGCGCATTCGCGGGCGCTGCGCGCCACCTCGTCCATCATCCGGGCCAGCGGGGCAAGCTGGGTACTGCGTTTCTTGATCAGATGCAGCACCGCGCGCCGGGCCGAACGCGGCCCAAGCCCCGGCAGCTTGGCCATCATCGCGATCAGCGTTTCGATCGACTGGGTGGCGTCGCTCATCCGGGCAGCTTCAGAACGGCAGCTTCATGCCCGGCGGCAGGCCCAGACCTTCGGTGAGCTTGGCCATCTCGGCCTGGTGCCGCTCGGCGGCCTTGCTCTGCGCATCCTTGATCGCCGCCAGGATCAGGTCCTCGACGACTTCCTTTTCCGTCGGCTGAAAGATCGACGGGTCGATCTCCAGCCCGGTCAGCACGCCCTTGGCGGTGGCGGTGGCGCGGACCAGCCCGGCGCCGCTTTCGCCGGTGACGGTGATGGTTTCCAGCTCTTCCTGCAGCGCGGCCATCTTGCCCTGCATTTCCTGGGCCGCCTTCATCATCTTGGTCATGTCGCCCAGTTGGCCGAGTCCCTTCAGCATCTTTCTGTCGTCCTTTCAAAGCAGCGGGCTGTCCCGCGGATGTTCCGTTGCATGGCGCCTCGGCGCCGTTCAATCTTCCTCGAACGGGTCCCATTCGTCCTCGACCACCGGCAGCGCCGCCTCGGCGGCCTGGGCCTCGGGCGGCGGGGCCACCTTCACCGAAGCGCCGGGGAAGGCCTCGAGTACCGCCTGCACCAGAGGGTTGGCGCGGGCCTGTTTCTCGGCCTCCAGCCGTTCGGCGTCGCGGACTTCGGAAATCGTCGGCTCGGTGCAGCCCGAGACCACCGAGACGACCCAGCGAACCCCGGTCCAGGCCTGCAGGCGCTGGCCGAGCCGCGCCGCAAGGTCGCGCGGGGCATCCTCGGTCGGGGTGAATTCGATCCGGCCCGGCGCATAGCGGGCCAGGCGCAGGCCGTCCTCGATCTGCACCTTCAGGACCATGTCGCGATTGGCGGTGATCAGGTCCATCACCTGGGCGAAAGTGGAAAACCGGGCCAACGCCTGTTCCGGATCGAGCGCCAGCGCCGTCGCCTGGCCGCCGTTCGTCCCGGCCTGGGAAGTGACGCCCTGCGCCGCCCGGGCGACGGGCGCCGTGCTCCGGCCGCCGCCATTGCCTGACGGTCCGGCCGGCGCCGGGGCCGGCGCATCCTTCAGCTTGCGAACCAGGGATTCGGGCGTCGGAAGATCCGCCACATAGGTCAGCCGGATCACCGCCATCTCGGCCGCCATCATCGCATTCGGGGCGATCGCCACCTCTTCCAGCGCCTTCAGCAGCATCTGCCACATCCGGGTCAGCACCGGGATCGGCAGCGCCTCGGCCATGGCCTGGCCGCGGCTGCGTTCCTCGGGGGCGACGGTCGGGTCTTCCGCCGCCTCGGGGGTGATCTTCACCACCGAGACCCAATGCGTCAGCTCGGCCAGGTCGCGCAGCACCGCCATCGGATCGGCACCATCGGCATATTGGGCGCCAAGCTCGGCCAGCGCCGCCGCCGCGTCGCCCTTCAGGATCATGTCGAACAGGTCCATGACCCGGCCCCGGTCGGCCAGCCCCAGCATGGCGCGGACCTGATCGGCCGAGACCTCTCCGGCGCCATGGCTCAGCGCCTGATCCAGAAGCGAGGTCGCGTCGCGGGCCGAGCCTTCGGCGGCGCGGGTGATCAGCGCCAGCGCGGCGTCGGAGATCTGGCCCTTCTCGCTGTCGGCGATCTTGCGCAGCAGCGCCAGCATCACTTCGGGTTCGATCCGGCGCAGATCGAAGCGCTGGCAGCGCGACAGCACCGTGACCGGAACCTTGCGGATCTCGGTGGTGGCAAAGATGAACTTCACATGCGCCGGCGGCTCTTCCAGGGTCTTCAGCAGGGCGTTGAAGGCCCCGGTCGAGAGCATGTGCACCTCGTCGATGATATAGACCTTGTAGCGCGCCGAGGCGGCCCGATAGTGAACCGAGTCGATGATCTCGCGGATATTGGCAACGCCCGACTGCGAGGCGGCATCCATCTCCATCACATCGACATGGCGACCTTCCATGATCGCCTTGCAATGCTCGCATTGGCCGCAGGGTTCGGTCGTCGGGCCGCCGGTGCCGTCCGGGCCGACGCAGTTCATCCCCTTGGCGATGATCCGGGCGGTGGTGGTCTTTCCGGTGCCGCGGATGCCGGTCATGATGAAGGCCTGTGCGATCCTGTCGGCGGCAAAGGCATTCTTCAGGGTGCGCACCATCGCATCCTGCCCGACCAGGTCGGCAAAGGTCTCGGGCCGGTATTTGCGGGCCAGCACCTGATAGGGCTTGGCGTCTGGATCACTCATGCGGGCATCGGGTCCATCAAAGGGGGTCGCTTTCGGGATCGGCGGTGGCACGACTCGTCCGGCCAAAGGTAGGGATCGGCTTGCCCGGCGTCCACCCTGCCGGTGGCGTTACCTTGCCGGCCCGGGCATCTCAGAGATGGGCCGCGAACTCGGCCAGCACGGCCTCGTAGACGGCGCGCTTGAAGGGCACGATGGCGCCGGGCAGGTCGGCGGGGTCGAGCCAGCGCCATTCCGAGAACTCGGGATGCTCGGTGGCGATGTCGATCTGGTCGTCGCGGCCCAGGAAACGGACCAGCAACCATTTCTGTTTCTGGCCCCGATACTTGCCTTTCCAGACCTTGCCCAGAAGCTCGGCGGGCAGATCATAGGTCACCCAATCCGCCGTCTCGGCCTCGACCCGCACCAGGTCGGCCGTCACCCCGGTCTCTTCCCGCAGTTCGCGCAGCCCGGCGTCGCGCACCGTCTCGCCCTTGTCGATCCCGCCCTGCGGCATCTGCCAGGCGGGAACCTCGCTGTCCCTGCGCTGGCCGACAAAGACCAGACCGTCCGGGTTGACCATCATCACGCCGACGCAGGGCCGGTAGGGGAGTTTGCTCTCTGCCATCTGCTCCGGGCCGCCGCCCCGCCCAGCGGGGCGGCCTGCGTCCTCAGTCCTTCGGCGCCAGCACCGACAGCCCGCGCAGGATGTCGATCGCATAGGCCAGTTGATAGTCCTCGTCGCGCAGTTTCGAGGCTTCGTCCGCCGCCGCCTGCTCTTCGAGGATCTTCTTGCGCTCGTCCTCGGTCAGGCTGTCGTTGTCCAGGCTGCCCCGCAGATCGGCCTCGGTGCGCGGCGGGCGCGAATCTTCCTCGGCCGGTTCGGCGTTCGGGTCGATCTTCGGCTGATGCACGACGATGTCGGGCGACACGCCCAGGGCCTGGATCGAGCGGCCCGACGGCGTGTAGTAGCGGGCCGTGGTCAGGCGCATCGCGCCCTCGCCGCGCAGCGGCATCACGGTCTGGACCGAGCCCTTGCCGAAGCTCTTGGTGCCGATGACGACGGCCCGGTGATGGTCCTGCAGAGCGCCGGCGACGATTTCCGAGGCCGAGGCCGAGCCGCCGTTGATCAGCACCACCACCGGCTTGCCCTCGGCCAGGTCGCCCGGAACCATGCTTTCGGCATTGAACCTTTCGCCGTCCGAAGGCTCGCGGCCCCGGGTGGAAACGATCTCGCCTTTGCTGAGGAAGGCGTCCGAAACCTTGATCGCCTGGGTCAGCAGGCCGCCGGGGTTGTTGCGCAGATCGACGACGAAGCCGTTGACCTTGTCGATCCCGCCCAGCTCGGCGACGGCCTTCTTCAACCCGTCCGCAAGGTTCGGGAAGGTCTGTTCGTTGAAGGTGGAGATCCGCAGGATCACCGTATTGCCCTCGGTCCGGACCCGCACCGCGGTCATCTTGATCGTGTCGCGGACGATCTTCACGTCGAAGGGCTTCTCGACCCCTTCGCGCACCACGGTCAGCACCACTTCCGATCCGACCGGCCCGCGCATCAGGTCAAGCGAGGCGTTCATGGTCAGGCCCAGCAGGCTCTCGCCGTTCACATGGGTGATGAAATCGCCGGTCTGCATCCCGGCCTCGTCGGCGGGGGTGCCCTCCATCGGGGACACGACCTTGATGAAGCCTTCTTCCTGGGTGACCTCGATCCCGAGCCCGCCGAACTCGCCCTTGGTCTGCTCGCGCATCTCGGCGGCCTGTTCCGGCGGCATGTAGCTGGAATGCGGGTCGAGACTGGTCAGCATGCCGTTGATCGCGGCCTCGATCAGCTTCTTCTCGTCCACCGGTTCGACATATTGCGCGCGGATACGCTCGAAAATGTCGCCGAACAGGTCCAGCTGCTCGTAGACCGAAACATTCTTGGCAGCTTCCTGCGCCACCAGTGGCCCCGCGATCTGGGTCGTCACGATCGAACCGAGGATGGTGCCGCCCAATGCGGCCAGTACGAATTTTCTCATTCCGCTTCGTCCTTTGTGCCGGCAAACCAAACCGCGGGATCCACGGGGTCATTGCCCTGTCTCAATTCCAAGTAAAGCGTTTCCGACAGCCCGGTGCCACCGCCTTCGACACTTCGTGCCACGAACTCGGCGCCTGTGGGCGCCGTGCCACCCATCAGCCCGACCGGCGTGCCGACCGGGATGACCTGGCCGACGCTACCATAGACCCGGTCGAGCCCGGCAAGAACCAGCAACCTGCCCGGTTCGGGCTCGAGAATCATCACATTTCCGTAGTCGAGGAGCGGCCCGAGGTAACGGATCGTTGCGGCGACGGGGCTGGTGACCAGCGCCAGGGGCGCCGTGGCGATCAGCCAGCCGGGCCGTTCGATCCCGGCCGCGTCGGTCTCGCCATAGCGCCGGATCACCCGCCCGTTGACCGGCAGCGGCAGCGGCAGTTGCGGTATCCGCGCCGTTTCGTCCGGCGCCATGGCCTCGATCCCGACCAGCCCTTCGGCAAAGGCGGCCAGGGTGTCGGTATTTTCCAGAAGCCGGGCGATCGACTCCTTGTCATCGGTGAAGCGGCGCGGCAGGTCGGTGCGGTTCGAGATGGCCGCCGACAGTTCGGTCCGCGCCTCCTGCACGCCGCGCAGCCCGGCCTCCAGGCTTTCCAGCGCGCTTTCCTGCAGGGTCCGGATCAGCCGGATTTCATCCAGCCGGCTCCGCAATTCGGTCACCCGCGCCTGCACCGCCGGAGCCGCCTCGGACAGCAGCATGCCCGAACGCACCGCGCCCAGAGGGCCCATAGGATGTAGCAGCAACAGCGTTTCGGGCGTCGATTCGAGCGATTCCAGCGCCCCGAGCAGCCGCGCCACCTGGGCGCTCTCACGGTCCAGATAGCCGGTCAGCGCCGCCTCGCGGATCGCGGCCTGGCGCAGCCCCTCGCGCAGCGCCGCAAGCCCGGTCTCATAGGCGCCGATCACCCGGGTCAGCGCCGCCACCCGGTCATGCGCGCCCTCGGCCCGGGTCAGTTCCGCCGCCGCGCCTTCCAGTTCGGCCAGGGCTTCCTGCGCCACCTCCACCGCGCCCTGGGCCCGCGCCAGCGGCGCCAGGCCCAGCCCCAGGACAAGCGCCAGCACGAGCCGCCGACCGGTCTTCTTTGCCTTGAAAATACTCCGGGGGGTGAGGCCGCAGGCCGAGGGGGGGGCCCCCCTGCCCGATCCTGCCTCAGGCCCGCGTCGCATGATCATCGGCCCGGACGAGTCATCGCACGATCAGGCTCCGGCCGGTCATCTCGGGCGGCAGGTCCAGCCCCATCAGGTCCAGAAGCGTCGGCGCAAGATCGGCCAGGCGCCCGTTGCGCAGGCTGCAGCCAGGCGGTCCGCCCAGAACCGCCACCGGCACCGGATTGGTGGTGTGCGAGGTATGCGGCTTGCCGGTTTCGGGATCGACCATGGTTTCGCAATTGCCGTGATCGGCGGTCAGCACCAGCGCGCCGCCGGCCTTTTCCAGCGCGGCCACCGCCCGGCCCAGCCCCTTGTCCACCGCCTCGCAGGCGGCAATCGCGGCCTCGAGGTCGCCGGTGTGGCCGACCATGTCGGGGTTGGCGAAATTGACCACGATCAGGTCATAGCCGGCCTCGATCGCCTCGACAAAGCGGTCGCTGACCTCGGCGGCCGACATTTCCGGTTGCAGGTCGTAGGTCGCCACCTTGGGCGATTTCGGCATCGCCCGGTCCTCGCCCGGATAGGGCTCTTCCCGGCCGCCGTTGAGGAAGAAGGTGACATGGGGGTATTTCTCGGTCTCGGCCAGGCGGAACTGGCGCAGCCCCTTCCTGGACACCCATTCGCCGATCGTGTTGACCAGAACCTGCTTGGGATAGGCGACCTGCATATAGGCATTGTGGGCCTCGGAATAATCGACCATGCCCAGCAGCGCCGACCACTTCGGGCGCGTTCCGGTGTCGAATTCGGCAAAGCCGGGCTCGCCCACCGCACGCAGGATTTCCCGGGCCCGGTCGGCACGGAAGTTGAGACAGAACAGCCCGTCGCCATCCCGCGCCCCGGAATAGTCGCCGATCACCGTGGCGGCGATGAACTCGTCGGTTTCGCCACGCGCGGAGGCGGCCTCGATCGCCTCGACCGGTTGCTGCGCCCGGTGCGGGCTCTGGCCGCGGATCATCGCGTCATAGGCGGTCTGGACCCGCTCCCACCGGTTATCGCGGTCCATCGCATAGTAGCGCCCGGTGACGCTGCCGATCACCGCCCCCACCGGCAGTTCGAGCATCAGCCGCCGCATGAACCCGGTTGCCGTTCCCGGCGGCACGTCGCGGCCATCGGTGATCGCATGGACGACCAGCGGCACGCCCATCTCGGCAAGCAGCCGGGCGGCGGCGACGATATGGACGAAATGCCCGTGCACCCCGCCATCCGAGACCACCCCCATCAGATGCGCCCGCCCCCCGGCCGCCTTGACCTTGTCTCCGAAGGCGCGGATCGCCTCGTTGCGGTAGAAGCTGCCGTCCTCGATCGCCAGGTCGATCTGGCCGAGGTCCATCGCCACCACCCGCCCGGCGCCGATATTGGTGTGGCCGACCTCGGAATTGCCCATCTGCCCGGACGGCAGCCCGACATCGGGGCCATGGGTGATCAGCTGCGCATGCGGGCAGGTTGCCATGATTCGGTCGAAGGTCGGCGTATCGGCCAGCGCCGGCGCATTGGCGGTGCGGTCTTCGCGCAGCCCCCAACCATCGAGAATGCACAAGACAACGGGTTTCGGAGCGCTCATCGGGTCCTCCTGCCAGACCGCGCCCTTCTAGACCCATCTCGGCCGCGATGGAACCGGGTCCGGTGGATGCTATTGCCGCAGCAGTTCCAGCACCGCGACCGAGGCATAGCCGTCCGGCACCAGCCCCTTGGATTTCTGGAACAGGCGCACCGCCTGGATGGTGTTCGGCCCCATGATCCCGTCAACCCCCTGCGGATCGAAGCCCCGGGCCAGCAGCAGTGCCTGCAGCTCGCGCTTTTCCTCGAAGCTCAGCGCCCGGTCCTGACGCGGCCAGCCGTGCCGGATCGGGGGCCCCCCGCGCAGCCGGTCCGAGAGGCTGCCGACAGCGATCACATAGGCGTCGGCGGTGTTGTAGCGCTCGATCACGTGGAAATTGTCGAAGATCAGGAAGGCCGCGCCCTGCCAGCCCGCCGGCAGCAGGACCGAGGCCGGCGCATCGATCGGGATCTTCCGGCCATCGACATCCCGCACCCCCAGGGCCATCCATTCCGAGACCGGTTTCTTGATCCGCTCACCCGACTGCTCGTAGGGGAAATCCATGGGCAGAGTAACCTCGATTCCCCAAGGCAGACCCTTCTTCCAGCCATGTTTCGCCAGATAGGCGGCGGCCGAGGCCAGGGCGTCGGTCGGGTCGTCGGTCCAGATGTCGCGCTTGCCGTCGCCGCGCAGATCCTCGGCGAATTTCCAGAACGAGCTCGGCATGAACTGGGTATGGCCCATCGCCCCCGCCCAGGAGCCCTTGAAGTCCGCCAGCCGGACATGCCCGGCCTGAAGGATTTTCAGCGCCGCGATCAGTTCGGCCTCGAAGAACCCGGCCCGGCGCCCCTCATAGGCCAGCGAGCCCAGCGCCTCGATGATCGGGATGTTGCCGCGGAAGGTGCCATAGGCGCTTTCCAGCCCCCAGATCGCCGCGACGACCTCGGCCTCGACCCCGTAGCGGGCTTCGATCTCGTCCAGCAGCGCGCGCCGCCGTTCCATCGCCGCGCGCCCGTTCTGCACCCGCGCCTCGGACACCGCGGTGTCGAGATAGTCCCAGATCTGCTTGGTGAATTCGTTCTGGTTGCGGTCCTTGTCGATCACCGACAGGTTCAGCGAGACATCGGCGAAGGCGGCATCCAGCGTATCCTGCGAAATCCCGGCGGCCAGGGCGCGCGGTTCGAAGGCAGCAAGCCAGGCCCGGAACCCGGCCTCGGTCGGCTCTTCCACGCCGCTCACTTCCGGCCCCGCCGGGGGCAGGTTCTCGGCCCCGGCACCGCCGGCCAGACCCGCAAGAATCCCAAGATAGACACCGAATTTCGCGCCACGCATCACACCTGCCCGCCTGTCCTTCCGGCAGAGTACCGAAAAACCGATGCGCCCGAAAGAACCGCCCTCCGGCCCCCGGCAATCCTCCGCCCGGCTCTAGCGTTTGCGGGTCACCTTGCGCTTGGTCTTGGCGGCCTTGCCCCGCGCCACCGCCGCCTTGCGCCGAACGCTGCGCTTGCTGCTCTGCGGGCCGCGCGGCAGCGTCTTGCCGCCAACCTCGACAAGCTCCAGGATCAGCCCGCCTGTCACCGGCGAGGCTTCGACCAGCCGCACCGTCACCGGCTGACCAAGGCCAAGCGTCAGCCCGGTCTCGGACCCCATCAGGGTCTGACTGTCGGCATCGTAGTGAAAGAACTCGCGCCCGATCGAGCGCACCGGGATCAATCCGTCGGCGCCGCTCTCGTCCAGCCGCACGAAGGCGCCGAACCGCTGCACCCCGGACAGCCGCCCGGTCATCTCGGTGCCCACCCTCTCGGACAGATAGGCCGCCAGATAGCGATCGGTCGTGTCGCGCTCGGCCATCATGCTGCGCCGCTCGGTTTCCGAGATATGCTGCCCGATCTCGTCCAGCGTCGCCTCGTCGGCGGCGGTCAGGCCATCCTTGCCCCAGCCATGCCCGGCGATCAGCGCCCGATGCACGATCAGGTCGGAATAGCGGCGGATCGGCGAGGTGAAATGGGCATAGTTCTTCAGGGCCAGCCCGAAATGGCCGAAGTTCTGCGGCGCGTAATAGGCCTGCTGCATCGAACGCAGGGTGGAGATGTTGATCAGCTCGTCCTGGTCGGTGCCTTCGGCCTGGGCCAGCAACCGGTTCAGATGGCTGGTGTGCAGAACCTGGCCCTTGGCCAGCACCAGGCCGCTGGCATGGGCGACCTCGCGCAGCGCCTCGAGCTTCTCCGGCGAGGGTTCCTCGTGGACCCGGAACAGCAGCGGCTGCTTCAGTCGGACCAGCTCTTCGGCGGCGGCGACATTGGCCAGCACCATGAATTCCTCGATCAGCTTGTGGGCGTCGAGCCGATCCTTGAAATCGACCGAGGTCACGCGGCCGTCCTCGGACAGGACGATCCGCCGCTCGGGCAGGTCCAGTTCCAGCGGCTGGCGCACCGCCCGCGCCGCCGCCAGGGCGTTGTAGGCCTCGTAGAGCGGGTTGATGACCGTCTCCAGCAGGGGGCGGCACTTGTCGTTCGGGTTGCCGTCGCGGGCCTCCTGCACCTCGACATAGTTCAGCGAGGCCGCCGAGCGCATCAGGCCGCGCACGAACTTGTGGCTCAGCTTGCGGCCCTTGGAGTCGATCTGCATCCGCACCGCCAGCACCGCGCGCGGCACCGCTTCGTGCAGCGAGCAGAGATCGCCCGACAGCCGGTCCGGCAGCATCGGCACCACCCGGTCGGGGAAATACGTCGAGTTGCCGCGTTTGCGGGCCTCGCGGTCCAGCGCCGAACCGGGGGTGACGTAATGCGCCACATCGGCAATCGCGACCCAGATCACATGCCCGCCCTTGTTCTTCGGGTCGTCGTCGGGCTGCGCGAGCACCGCGTCGTCGCGGTCGCGGGCATCCGCGGGATCGATGGTGATCAGCGGCAGGTCGCGCAGGTCCTCGCGGCCCTTCAGCCCGGCAGGCTTGGCGGCATCGGCCTCGGCGATCACATCGTCGGGAAAGTCGTCGGGGATGCCATGCTGATGGATGGCGATCAGGCTGACGGCCTTGGGTGCCGAAGGGTCGCCGAGCCGTTCGGTGATCCGCGCCTGCGGCAGGCCCATGCGGCCCTTCGGGCCGGTCTGCTCGGCCTCGACCAGTTCGCCGTCCCTGGCTCCGTGCATGACCCCCGGCGGCACGGCCCATTCGCGGTCCGACTTCTTGTCGATCGGAACGATCCGCCCGCCCTCGGCGCCCTTGCGGAAAATCCCCACCACCTTGTGCGCGGCCACCCCGATGCGCCGGATCACCCGGCCCTCGTAGTGATGCGCCTCGCCCTTGACCTCGGCCAGCCGGGCCAGGACCCGGTCGCCCTCGCCGATCGCCGGATCGCTGGCGCGCAGGACCATCAGCACTTTCGGTTCCGGCCCCTCGCCCTGCCACTCCAGCGGCTTGGCGAAGATGTCGCCATCTCTGTCCGGCGCCTTGATCTGGAGAATCGACACCGGCGGCAGCTTGTCGGGGTCGCGGTAGCTGTGGCGCTTGCGCTCCAGCTGGCCCTCGCCTTCCAGCTCCTTGAGGAGGCGTTTCAGGTCGATCCGGGCCGCACCCTTGATCCCGAAGGCCTTGGCGATGTCGCGCTTGGCGGTCAGGCCGGGATGGTCGGCGATCCATTCAAGGATCTGGGCTTTGGTCGGAATGCTGTTCATGCCCTGATTTACCACGCCGCGCGCGACGGCGCCATGACACTTGGCCGGGTCCGACGCAGGGCCGGGCGGCGCCACGGTTCAGGCGAAATAGTCGCGCAAAACCCGTTCATAGACCCTTTTCAGAGCCGCGATCTGCGCAACCTCGACCCGCTCATCGACCTGATGCATGGTCTGGCCGACCAGCCCGAACTCGACCACCGGGCAGTGATCCTTGACGAAACGCGCGTCCGAGGTGCCGCCGGTCGTGGACAGCACCGGTGCGATGCCGGTCTCGGCCTGCACCGCCCGGCCGATCAGATCCGAAAGCTCGCCAGGCGGGGTCAGGAAGCTCTCGCCCGAAACCTGGACCCGGATCGCGAAGGCGACCCCGGTTTCGGCCTGCACCCGGTCGGCCTCGGCCTGCAACCAGCCGGACAGCCCGGCCGAGTCATGCGCATCGTTGAAACGGATGTTCACGCTGGCCCGGGCCAGCGCCGGAATCACGTTGGTCGCCGGATTGCCGACGTCGAAGGTCACCGGCGCCAGGGTCGAGGCATCGAAATGCTCGGTGCCCCGGTCCAGCTCATGGCTGGCCAGACGGTCGATCAGCCGCGCCAGGGCGCTGACCGGGTTCTTCGCGCGGTGCGGATAGGCGGAATGGCCCTGCACGCCGCGGGCCTCGATATGCGCGGTCATCGAGCCGCGACGGCCGATCTTCATCATCTCGCCGAAGGTCTCGGGACAGGTCGGCTCTCCCACCAGACAGACCGCCATCCGCTCCTGCCGTTCGCGCATCCAGTCCAGCAGGGCGACCGTGCCGTCGGTGCCGGGGCCTTCCTCGTCGCCGGTGATGGTCAGGATCACCGCGCCATCGGGTGGCGTGGCGGTGACGAAGTCCACCGCCGCCGCGACAAAGGCGGCCACGCCCGATTTCATGTCGGTCGCGCCCCGCCCCCAGAGCCAGCCGTCCAGAATCTCGCCGCCGAAGGGATCGTGGGTCCAGGCTGCGGCATCGCCGACCGGCACAACATCGGTATGGCCGTTGAAGCCGAAGGTCCGGGGATGCCCGGCCCGGCCCCAGCGGGCAAATAGGTTCGAGGTCTCGCCGCGATCGACCCGGTGGCACTCGAACCCGGCGGCGCCGAGAAGCTCTTGCAGAAGCACCAGGGCGCCGGCCTCGGCCGGGGTGACCGAGGGGCAGCGGATCAGGCGGGCGGTCAGGGAAATCGGGTCGGTCGGCATGGCATCCTCACTGCTGCGACCTGCCTATCGGTCGCGTCCCGGTGCTGCAACCGGCTGTGGCGAAAGGGGAACAACCCCGGCGCCCTTTTCGCCTGTTGCTACAGCGGCTTTGCCAAGTCGTTCGAATCCATGGCAAAATCAAGTCAAAACAAAGACCCGTGGCAGGGAAACCGGCGCAACAGCCGGGAAGCAGGATCAGGACCGTCGGTTTCGCCCCTTTCGCAAGGGGCGGGTGCTTGTCCCTGTGCCGGCCACGGCGCGCGGGGGGGGCAAGGGCAGACATGGTTTCAGCGACCGAACTACCGATCAACATCAACGCCTCCGCGATGAGCATGGCGAACACGATCTTCGGCGACGGCACCACCGTGACCGGGGCAAGCTACAACGGCGACTACCGCTCGTCGGGCATCTGGTCGGACGGCGACAGTGTCTCGGACGGGTTCACGCCGGGCGACACCGGGGTGATCCTGTCCACGGGTCGCGTCTATGACGTCACCAACTCCAGGGGCGACGCGAACCAGCACACCAACACCTCCACCAATACCTGGGGATCGAACAACATCGGGTCGTTCAACTCGGCCGCCGGCGCGAATACCTATGACTCCGCCTATCTGGATGTCGATTTCATCCCGACGCATGACACGCTGACGATCCGCTTCGTCTTCTCGTCCGAGGAATATCCGGAATACGCCAGTTCCATCTACAACGACTTCGTCGGGGTCTGGATCAACGGCAACTACGTCGATCCGGTGACCGAGGCCAGCGTCACCGGCGTCAATGCCACCGACAACTCGAACCTCTACGTCTCCAACACCCACGACGAATACAACACCGAGATGGACGGGTTCACCGTCACGATGACGCTGACCATCCCGGTCAACGCCGGCGAGACGAACTCGATCCGGATCGGCATCGCCGACGTGTCGGACTCGAACTACGATTCGAACCTGCTAATCGCCGGCGACTCGGTGCAATCGACGCTGGTGGCGATCCATGACGACGTGACCATGTATGTCGATGGCTCCACCACGATCGACCCGCTGGCCAACGACATCAACCACACCACCGGCACCCTTTCGATCACCCATATCAACGGCATTCCGGTCACCGCCGGATCGACCGTCACGCTGAATTCCGGCCAGACCGTCACGCTGAACGCCGACGGCACCTTCACGATCGATGCCGACAGCGATGCCGAGACGGTGAACTTCACCTACGAGATCGCCAGCACCACCGGCGATATCGACGTCGGCATCGTGACCCTGAACACGGTGCCCTGCTTTGTCGCCGGGACCATGATCCTGACCCCCGAAGGCGAGCGGCCGGTCGAGGGCCTGAGCACCGGGGACCTGGTGATGACGGTGGACGACGGGCCGCAGCCGGTCCGCTGGATCGGCCAGCGGCGGATGCGGGCCGAGGGTCGGTACGCCCCGATCGAGATCGCGCCCGGCACCTTCGGCGCGCATGGCCGGCTGCGGGTCTCTCCGCTGCACCGGGTGCTGATGCGCGACGGGCTGGCCGAGATGCTGTTCGGCAGTGCCGAAGTGCTGGTCGCGGCGCGCGACCTGGTCAACGGATCGACGATCCGGCAGATTTCCGGCGGCATGGTGGATTACGTCCACATCCTCTTCGACCGGCATCAGATCGTGATCTCGAACGGGGTCGAGACCGAGAGCTTCCTGCCCGGCCCGCAGACCTCGGACGCCTACGAGGCGGAAGTGCTGCGCGAGATATGCTCGATCTTCCCCGAGTTCGATCCGGTCACCGGCGATGGCTACCCGCCCGCCGCGCGGCTGTCACTGAAGGCCTATGAGGCACGGCTCTACTCGGCACGACGTTCGGCGGCCTGAACGGCACGGGCACGCCCTGCCCCCGGGGGCAATCGCGGGTCGAGAGGGCGGGAGCCTCCGGCGGGAGTATTTCATACCCAAAGATGGGCCGGGAACTCACCGGCACCGGGTGCGGGTCTAGCTGGTGAAGGGGGTCATCTGGGCGACGATGACGCTGTTTTCCCTGAGCGCCCGATCCATCAGCTCGCGCTCTTCGGGGCCGATTTCCTCGCCGCTTTCGAGCCGTTCCTGAAGCGTGCCGTAGCCGCTGACATCCAGCGGCGAAAGCTCGGCCTGTTTCAGGATCGCCACCGATTCCCGCACCGCCTCGGCCTCGTCCACGCCCGAGGCATAGATCAGCAGCGCCGCGCCGGTGCTGCCCTCGGGCAGGCCGTCGCCGGGGCTGCGCCCGACCTCGACCAGAAGGGTGTAGACCTGCTGCGGGCGCTTGGCCTTCGCGGGCCTGCCCGCCGGGGGATCGTCGCTGGGCGCTTCGGACATCGCCCTCAGTCCCGGAGCAGATCGTTGATCGAGGTCTTGGACCGGGTCTGGGCATCGACCCGCTTGACGATCACCGCGCAGTAGAGGCTGACCCCATTCTTCGACGGCAGGGTGCCCGAGACCACGACCGAACCGGCCGGCACTTCGCCATAGCTGACGGCGCCGGTCTCGCGATCGACGATCTTGGTCGATTGGCCAATATAGACACCCATTCCCAGCACCGAGCCTTCGCGGATGATGCAGCCTTCGACGACCTCCGACCGGGCCCCGATGAAGCAGTTGTCCTCGATGATCGTCGGGCCGGCCTGCATCGGTTCCAGCACGCCGCCGATCCCGACGCCGCCCGAGAGATGGACGTTCTTGCCGATCTGGGCGCAGGAGCCGACCGTGGCCCAGGTATCGACCATGGTGCCTTCATCGACATAGGCACCGAGATTGACGAAGGAGGGCATCAGCACCACGCCCCTGGCGATATGGGCCGAGCGGCGGACGATGCAGTTCGGCACCGCGCGGAAGCCCGCGTTGCGCCACTGACTGTCGCTCCAGCCGGCGAATTTCGAATCCACCTTGTCCCACCAGCCGCCGCCCTGCGGGCCGCCCGACTGCTGTTCCATGTCCTTGATCCGGAAGCCCAGCAGCACCGCCTTCTTGGCCCACTGGTTGACATGCCAGTCGGCGCCGCGTTTCTCGGCCACCCGCAGCGTCCCGCTGTCGAGCGCGTCCAGCGTCGCCTCGATGGCGTCGCGGGCTTCTCCGGTGGTGGCCGGGGTGATCTGGTCGCGGGTCTCCCATGCGGCTTCGATGGCAGTCTCTAGCGCGGCGTTCGACATCGTCTGTCCCCTGGCAATGGCGTTCTTCGGACTTGGGCTATAGTCTGCCGCCGCCAGGGAGGCAATCCGAGGGACCGGCCATGAAAGACGACGACTGCAATCCGTTCCGCCATTCGCACCAGGATGCGCGGGCCGCACAGGAGGTGCCCGACACGCCCCAGACCCGGGCCCCGGCCTATCGGCTGGCCTTCATGGACGACGAGTTCATGACCCGGGAAGAACTGCGCCCGGTCCGGCTGCAACTGGAACTGCTGAAGCCGCAGATGATCCTGGACGAGCGCGGCATCACCTCGACCGTGGTGGTCATGGGCTCGGCCAGGATTCCGGACCCCGAGGCGGGATCGGACCATGCGACGATCGAGACCGGCACCGGACCGCAGGAAGCCTGGGAGGTGCGGCCGGTCGATGCGCTGTCGGGCTGGTATGGGGTGGCCCGCGAATTCTCGCGGCTGATGACCGAGGAAAGCCTGAAGAGCTATGGCCGCGAAAACGTGGTGGTGACCGGCGGCGGGCCGGGAATCATGGAAGCCGGGAACCGCGGCGCCATGGATGCCGGCGGCCATTCGGTGGGGCTGAACATCGTGCTGCCGCACGAACAGGCCCCGAACCCCTATGTGACGCCGGACCTCTGCTTCAACTTCCACTATTTCGCGGTGCGCAAGATGCACTTCCTGATGCGCGCCAAGGCGATCTGCATCTTCCCCGGCGGCTTCGGCACCTTCGACGAGATGTTCGAGTCGCTGACCCTGATCCAGACCGGGCGGATGAAGCCGATCCCCTTCCTGCTGTTCGGGCGCGAATTCTGGGATTCGGTGATCGACTGGAAGGCGCTGGCCGCGGCGGGAACCATCTCGCCCGGCGACCTGGAGCTGTTCCGCTATGTCGATACGGCACAGGAGGCGGTGGAGATCATCCTGGACCAGCCTTCGGAGGGCTGAGGTCCGCCGCCACGGGTCCCTAGTCGCCGTCGGGCTTGTGCCCGTCCGGCAGGGCATGCCCCGATCCGCCGGGCGTCGCGGCGCCGTCCTCCGACGGTTTCGGCAGCTGCCCGACAAGGCGTCGCCGGCGGGCTTCGGCCTCGGCCTCTTCCTGCATGATCTGCCGCTCCAGCGGCCCCAGCACCGCGCCCGGCTCGACATGCGGCGACCAGCCGGTGATGGCGCGGCCGGCCGGCTCGGTCCCGCCGCAGCGCCCGGTGACGACCGAATGGAAGGTCACCAGATGCGGCACGAGGATATAGAACGTGTCCCGGGCCAGCAGGCCATAGGGCCTTGCCAGACACTGCAGATAGGTGATCCGCGCGAGGATGTCCAAGGAGTAGTCTGCCTTGTAGGGGTCCAGCAGGTCGGCATATTCGATCGGCACTTCCAGAGGCGGCAGGGCGCTGTTGAAGGCCCGCACCAGCGCCGGCATCCCGGACAGCCCGGCGGCCTGGATGATCTCGTTGGCATAATTCGCACTGGGCCCCGGATCGCCGATGCCGTCCTCGTCGGTGACGGTGATCAGCACCTCGGCTTCCAGCCGCAGCCGGGCGCCGGGAGGTGACGGGACACCGGACTGGCTGGTGCAGTTCCAGCGATAGACCCGACGCGCCAGATTGTGCCGGGCGATGAAGCGCGACAGTTCCGGGTTGTCATCGGTATGGTACAGCGCCAGCGCGCTGAGATTGACCCTGAGACTGCCGACGGTGATGTCCATGGCGCGGCTCCCGATGCAGGCGGCGGGGGCAGCGTAGCACGGAAACCGGAAAACGCCGAATCAGGCGGGGTCAGCCGCGGGTCTCGGCTTCGATAGCGGCACGGGACTTGCGGGCCCGCTCGGTCGCCGACTTGAGCTGACCGCAGGCGGCCATGATGTCCTCGCCGCGCGGCTTGCGGATCGGAGAGGCATAGCCGGCATTGTGGATGATCTCGGCAAAGGCCTTGATCCGGGCCCGGTCCGACCGCTGGTAGGGTGCGCCGGGCCATTCGTTGAACGGGATCAGGTTGATCTTGGCCGGGATCCCCGAGATCAGCTTGACCAGCCGCCTGGCGTCGGCGTCGCTGTCGTTCACATCCTTCAGCATCACGTATTCGAAGGTGATCCGTTCCGAGTTCGAGACCTTGGGGTAGTCGCGCAGGGCGCCCAGAAGCGTCTCGATGTTCCACTTCCTGTTGATCGGCACCAGCCGGTTGCGGACCTCGTCGGTGGTGGCGTGGAAGCTGACCGCCAGCAGGCAGCCGATCTCGGTCGCGGCGCGGGCGATCTCGGGCACCACGCCCGAGGTGGACAGGGTGATCCGCCGGCGGCTGAGCGCGATGCCTTCGGGGTCCATGGCGATCTTCATCGCGTCGCGGACATTGTCGAAGTTGTACAGCGGTTCGCCCATGCCCATCAGCACGACATTCGACAGCAGCCGGGCTTCGTCGGGGTTGCGGGTGCCCGGCCTGGGCCATTCGTCCAGATCGTCGCGGGCCAGCATGACCTGGCCGACGATCTCGCCGGCGGTCAGGTTGCGGACCATCTTCTGGGTGCCGGTATGGCAGAAGGAACAGGTCAGCGTGCAGCCGACCTGGGACGAGATGCAGAGCGTGCCGCGGTCGGACTCGGGGATATAGACCACCTCGACCTCGTGACCGCCGGCGATGCGGACCAGATATTTTCGGGTGCCGTCGTCGGAAATCTGCCGGGTCACCAGCTCGGGAAGAGCGATGACGAAATTCTCGGCCAGCAGGGCGCGATAATCCTTGGAAAGGTTGGTCATCGCGGCGAAATCGCGGACGCCCCAGTGATAGAGCCACTGCCAGAGCTGCCCGACCCGCATCCGGACCTGTTTCTCGGGCGTCCCGGCGGCCCGCAGGGCTTCGCCCAGATCGGCGCGGGTCATGCCGATCAGGTTCGGCTTGCCCTCGGGCAGCTTGCGCGGGATCGTCAGCAGATCCTGCGTGATCGGAGTTGCGGCATCGGTCATGGCGGGCGTCCAGTATCGGGAAGTCCGCCCATATATGGGAACACCGCGCAAAAGGAAACAGCCCGCGGTGATCCGGCAGCAGGGCGATTCCGGCCCGGATAGGTCGCCGGTGCGCTTGCACCTGCCTTTGCGGAAGGCGCATGTTCGGGCCAGGAGGACAAAGCCGAAATGGACGATGACGACTCGGGCGGAACCGCGCCCTGCTTTGCGCATGAACTGGTCGATGGCCAGCCTGTGGATGCCGCAACCGCCCGCGACGTGGCACGGTTTCGCAAGGCCGCGAGAGAGCGGCTGATCGCGTCGCGGCTGGCGCTTCCGATCGACACGAGGACCAGGATGGCGGCAGAGGTCGCGGCAACCCTGGACAGGCTGGTGCCCGAAGGCGCGATTGTGGGTCTGTATTGGCCTTTTCGCGGCGAACTGGACCTGCGGCCCTGGATGGCGGCGGCGGTGGAACGCGGTCTCTCGGTGGCGCTGCCGGTGGTGGTGGCCAAGGCGACACCGCTGGTCTTTCGCCGCTGGACACCCGGCTGCGCGATGACGCGCGGGGTCTGGAACATCCCGATCCCGGCCGAGGATCTGCGGGTCTCTCCGACCGTGGTGGTTTCGCCGGTCGTCGGAGTGGACCGGGAGAACTATCGGCTGGGCTATGGCGGCGGGTTCTATGACCGGACGCTCGCCGCGCTGGACCCGCGCCCGCTGGTCATCGGCATCGGGCCGGAACTGGCGGCGATTCCGACGATCTATCCGCAGGTCTGGGATGTGCCGATGGATCGGGTGGTCCTGGCCTGACCCGCCGGATGCGTGTCGTCCTGCAACACGCGACGGGTCGGAAAGATGCCTGCAAACACGCGCCCTGCGGCGTGGCGCCGCCTATTGGCAGCGCTTCTGCGCCTCTTCCAGAGCGGCGGTAAAGCCCAGCAGGCTGAAGGTGTCATGGGTATGGGTGCCACGCGACGAGCGAGCCTTGACCAGCGCCGTGGCGCCCGCCTTCATCGCCGCAATGATCTTGGCGTCGTCTTCTGAGGAGCCGGACCAGGCCCATTCGCCTTCGGGGAACAGTTCAAAGACCGTTCCGCCAATGTCCATCGTCACTTTCGACCCCTTTGCAAAGGGGTAACCGCCGGTAAAGGAAATCTCGCCCGGGCCGCCCTTGCCCTTGTGGAACGACACGAACAGCAGGATGTCACCGCGCCGCACCGCCTTGGGGCGACCTTCGGCATCGGTGTTCTTGGTCTCTTTCGGGCTGGAGACCCCCCAGCAATCCGCCGGGTCGCCATCGACAAAGACACTCCAGTCGGTGACCGACACTACCCGGTTCGTCGATTCCTGCGCCATGGCCGGAAGGCTCAGACCCGCCAATGCCAGGATCAGCCCGCCCAGCTTCATCGAAATCCGTGTCAAACTCTCTGCCTCTCGTCTGTCGGGCCGACTCTGGTCGATCTGACGCGACCCTTTCGCCTTGCCCGTTCCATTCCCGACCTGCTCAGTCTAACGTGAACGAGCAGGTTTTTGGAAGGGTCGGCGGCGGAAAATCGCGCAGCCGTGAAGCGGAGAGCGGAATGGCACAACCGGTAGCGATGGCCACCCTGTGGCGCGGCAAGATGCCGGAATCGCAGCACCTTGGGCATGCTGTCGTGGTGGGTGCCGATGGCGGGATCGTGCAGGCCTGGGGAGATCCGGGAGCGGTGATCTATCCGCGGTCTTCCTGCAAGATGGTGCAGGCGCTGCCGCTGGTGGAAAGCGGCGGCGCCGATGCCCTGGGGACCGAGCATCTGGCACTGGCCTGCGCCTCGCACCAGGGCGCCGCGATCCATACCGAGCGGGTGGCGCGCTGGCTGGCCGATCTGGGCCTGGGCGAATCCGACCTGCGCTGCGGCGCGCATCCACCCACCGACCTTCCCGCCCGCGACGCGCTGATCCGCAGCGATGCCGCGCCCTGCCAGCTGCACAACAACTGCTCGGGCAAGCACAGCGGCTTTCTGACCCTGAACAGGCATCTGGGCGGCGGTTCGGAATACATCGACATCGACCATCCGGTGCAGAAGACGGTCAAGGCGGCTTTCGAGGAAGTGACCGGCGAGACCTCTCCCGGCTACGGGATCGACGGCTGTTCGGCACCGAACCACGCCACCTCTCTGGCCGGGCTGGGCCGGGCGATGGCGGCCTTTGCCGCGGCCGGCGAAGGCTCGGTCCGCGGGCGGGCGATGTTGCGCCTGCGCGAGGCGATGCTGACCCATCCCGATCTGGTGGCCGGCGAAGGCCGGGCCTGCACCGAGTTGATGCGGGCCATGGACGGGGTGGTGGTCAAGACCGGCGCCGAAGGCGTCTTTGTCGCGATCCTGCCCGAACAGCGGCTGGGCGTGGCCCTGAAGATCGCCGATGGGGCGACGCGCGCCTCGGAATGTGCAATGGCGTCGATCCTGACCTCGCTGGGCGTGCTCGACCCGGCGCATCCGGCGGCGCTCAGGCGGATGGCGGCGCCGCAGGTGAATTGCCGGGGGATCGAGGCGGCGGTGGTGCGGCCCGCCGAGGGGTTTCCAGGCTGAAGGTTCCTAGCTGAAGATCGGCTGCGCCGCGCCGGTTTCGAACTCGTCGCGGTGATAGCCCTGCAAATACAGCAGCGCCGTCAGATCGGCGTGGTTAATCCGCAGCTCGCATTCCGCCGCCACAGCCGGCTTGGCGTGCAGCGCGACGCCGGCCCCGGCCTTGCGCAGCATCCCCAGATCGTTGGCCCCGTCGCCCACCGCCATGACCTGCGACAGTTCCAGCCCCATCATCGCGCTGATCTCGTCCAGCGCCTCGACCTTGGCCTCCCGGCCCAGGATCGGCCGCGCCACCGCGCCGGTCAGCTTGCCATCGGCTTCCAGCAACTCGTTGGCCCGGTTCTCGTCAAAGCCGAACCAGCCTGCCACCCGCCGGGTAAAGGCGGTGAATCCGCCCGAGACCAGGGCGCAATAGGCCCCGTGCGCCTTCATCGTGGCGACCAGCTCCCGGCCGCCCGGCGCCGGGGTGATCCGGCTGTCGAGCACCTGCTGGATCACCGAGACGTCCAGCCCCTTCAGGAGCCCGACCCTTTCGGTCAGCGCCGCTTCGAAATCCAGTTCGCCATTCATCGCCCGCGCGGTGATCCCCGCGACATGGGCGCCGACCCCGGCCGCATCGGCCAGTTCGTCGATGCATTCCTGGCCGATCATGGTCGAATCCATGTCCGCCAGAAGCATCCGCTTGCGCCGGCCCTCGGCGGGCTGGAGGTTCAGATCGACCTCCAGCGCCTGCAGGCCCTCCCAGACATCGCGGAACCGGTCCGGCGCGTGCCCCATGTCGAACTCGGCGGCCTCGGCCTCGGCCAGCCAGCGGATCTCTCCGCCGCCCCAGGCTTGGCGCACCGCTTCGACGCTGGCGGGTGACAGGTGATGCGGGCGGGCGATCAGGCTGACGACGAACATGGACCCTCGATAAGGCTGCTGCGGCTGGCAGTCGCATAAGCCATCTTGCGCCGCGCCGCCAGTTTCGCCGTCGGCGCGCAAGTTTCCGATCGGCTACAGGGTCCCGGCAGATTCCGACGATTTCCGGCGAGATGCGACATTATCCCGCTTGCCGACCCCCGCGGACACCCGTATTTCCGGCGGCGGGACACCCCTCCCCAACGAGGGGCGATTATCTGCAAGGATAGACATGACCGACCTCACGACCCCGGCCACGCGGCCGGCCAATCCGCGTTTCTCCTCGGGCCCCTGTGCGAAAGCGCCCGGCTACTCCCTCGACAAACTGTCCGATGCGCCGCTGGGCCGCTCGCACCGCGCCGCGGTCGGCAAGGCCAAGCTGAAGGCCGCCATCGACCGCACCGCCGCGATCCTGGGCGTGCCGGAAGACTACAGGATCGGGATCGTTCCGGCCTCGGACACCGGCGCGATGGAAATGGCGATGTGGTCGCTTCTCGGCGCCCGCAAGGTCGAGATGCTGGCCTGGGAGAGCTTTGGCGAAGGCTGGGTGACCGATGTCGCCAAGCAGTTGAAGCTCGACGCCACGATCCGCAAGGCGCCCTATGGCGAGATCGTCGATTTCGCGCAGGTCGATTTCGACAGCGATGTCGTATTCACCTGGAACGGCACCACCAGCGGCGTCCGGGTTCCGAACGGCGATGTCATTCCGGCGGACCGCAAGGGTCTGACGATCTGCGACGCCACCAGCGCCGCCTTCGCGATGGACCTGCCCTGGGACAAGCTCGACGTGGCGACCTATTCCTGGCAGAAGGTGCTGGGCGGCGAGGCGGCCCACGGGATGCTGATCCTCAGCCCGCGCGCCGTCGAACGGCTGGAAAGCTACACGCCCGCATGGCCGCTGCCGAAGATCTTCCGCCTGACCAAGGGCGGCAAGCTGATCGAGGGCATCTTCCGCGGCGAGACGATCAACACCCCGTCGATGCTGGCGGTCGAGGATTACCTTGTCGCCCTGGACTGGGCCGAAAGCGTCGGCGGGCTGAAAGGCCTGATCGCCCGCGCAGAGGCCAATGCCAGGGCCATCGCCGATTTCTGCGCCAGCCGCGACTGGATCGCCAACCTGGCCGTCGATCCGGCCACCGCCTCGACCACCTCGGTCTGCCTGAAGTTCACCGATCCCCGGATCACCGATGGCGCCGCCTTCGCCAAGGCCGTGGCCAAGCGGCTTGAAGCCGAAGGCGTCGGGCTGGACCTGGGCGCCTATCGCGATGCGCCTCCGGGCCTGCGAATCTGGTGCGGCTCGACCGTCGAGACCTCGGACGTCGAGGCGCTGCTGCCCTGGATCGACTGGGCCTTTGCCGCCGAGATCGCCGCGCTTCCCGCCGCCGCCTGAACAGATGGTGCGTGCAAGCACGCACCCTACCCCATCCCATCCCGCAGGGTGCGTGCCTGCACGCACTGCTCCGCATTCTCATGGAGAGCCACATGGCCCCGAAAGTTCTCGTATCCGACAAGCTCAGCGAAACCGCCGTCCAGGTCTTCCGCGACCGTGGCGTCGAGGTCGATTACATGCCGACACTTGGCAAGGACAAGGAAAAGCTGGCCGAGATCATCGACCAGTATGACGGTCTTGCGATCCGTTCGGCCACCAAGGTCACCGAAAAGCTTCTGGAAAAGGCGACCAGCCTGAAGGTCGTCGGCCGGGCCGGGATCGGTGTCGACAATGTCGATATCCCGGCCGCATCGAAGAAGGGCGTGATCGTGATGAACACGCCCTTCGGCAACTCGATCACCACCGCCGAACATGCCATCGCGATGATGTTCGCCGTTGCCCGGCAACTGCCCGAGGCCAGCGCCTCGACCCATGCCGGGAAATGGGAGAAGTCCAAGTTCATGGGGGTCGAACTGTTCAACAAGACCCTTGGCGTGATCGGCGCCGGGAACATCGGCGGGATCGTCTGCGACCGGGCCCTGGGCCTGCACATGAAGGTCGTGGCCTATGACCCGTTCCTGTCCGAGGAGCGCGCCGTGCAGCTGGGCGTCACCAAGGTCGAGCTGGACGAACTGCTGGCCCGTGCCGATTTCATCACCCTGCACGTGCCGCTGACCGACAAGACCCGCAACATCCTCGACGCCGAGGCTCTGGCCAAGACCAAGCCCGGCGTCCGGATCATCAACTGCGCCCGCGGCGGCCTGGTGGACGAGGCGGCGCTGGCCGAGATGCTGAAATCCGGCCATGTCGCCGGCGCCGCATTCGACGTCTTCGAGACCGAACCTGCCACCGACTCGCCGCTGTTCGGGCTGCCGAATGTGGTGGTCACGCCGCATCTGGGCGCCTCGACCAGCGAGGCACAGGAAAACGTCGCGGTGCAGGTCGCCGAACAGATGTCGGACTACCTGCTGACCGGCGCGGTCTCCAACGCGCTGAACATGCCCAACGTGACGGCGGAAGAGGCCGCCGTCATGGGGCCGTGGCTGAAACTGGCCCAGCATCTGGGCGCCTTTGTCGGGCAGATGACCGACGAGCCGATCGAAGCGATCAACATCCTCTACAACGGCCATGTCGCACAGATGAACACGGCGGCGCTGAACGCCGCGGCGGTGGCGGGGGTGATGATGGCCTCGAACCCGGATGTGAACATGATCTCGGCCCCGGTGATGGCCAAGGAACGCGGGGTGAAGATTTCGACCACCACGCAGGAGAAATCCGGTGTCTTCGACGCCTACATCAAGCTGACCGTGGTGACCGGAACCCGCGAACGCTCGATCGCCGGGACGGTGTTTTCGGACGGCAAGCCGCGCTTCATCCAGATCAAGGGCATCACCATCGACGCCGAGATCGGCGCGCATATGCTCTACACGACCAACAAGGACGTGCCGAACATCATCGGCACCCTGGGCCGGACGATGGGCGAGAACGGGGTGAACATCGCCAACTTCACGCTGGGCCGCTCGGCACGGAACGGCGATGCCATCGCGCTGCTCTATCTCGACGATCAGATACCCGAGCAGGTGGTCTCCCAGCTGCAGGAAACCGGCCTGTTCCAGCAGGTCAGGCCGCTGCGCTTCGACGTAGCCTAGGACAACCGGGACAGACCACATGAGAACCTATGCGATCGGCGACATTCACGGCCATCTCGACCCGCTGAAGGCAGCGCATGAGAGGGTTGCCGCCGATCGTCTGCGAACCGGCGACGACACGGCGCCGATCGTGCATCTGGGCGATCTCGTGGACCGCGGCCCGGACAGCGCCGGGGTGATCGGGCATCTGGCCGAAGGCCGCGCCCGGGGCGAACCCTGGGAGGTGCTGCTGGGCAACCATGACCGCTACTTCCGCCGCTTCCTGCAGACCGGCGAGTTGATCGACCCGCTGAAGCCCGATCTGCTGTGGTTCCGCCCGACGATGGGCGGAATCGAGACCCTGGCCAGCTATGGCATCGATGCGACGGACGATCCGGGCCGGGTGCATGCCCAAGCGCGGGCCAAGGTGCCCGAGGCGCATGTCGCACTGTTGAACGCGCAATCCACCCATCTGCGCCGCGGCGAGGCGCTGTTCGTTCATGCCGGGATTCGCCCCGGTGTGCCGCTGGAAGATCAGATCGAGGACGATCTGGTCTGGATTCGCGAACCGTTCCTGTCGGACCGCCGCGATCATGGCCCGCTGATCGTGCATGGCCATACCGCCCTGCCGACCGCCAGCCACCACGGCAACCGGGTCAATATCGATTCCTCGATGGCATTCGGCGGCCATCTGACCGTCATCGTCATCGAAGGCCGCGAGGTGTGGGAGCTGACCGACCAGGGCCGGCAGCCGCTGCGCCCCTAGCCGACCGTCTGGTCGATGGTTCCGAAGATCGCGCGGCCCCCGGCATCCTCCATCCAGATCGTCACCCGGTCGCCCGGCGCCATGAAGGGCGTCTCCGGGCGGCCCTTCTGGATGGTCTCGACCATGCGCAGTTCGGCGATGCAGGAATAGCCCAGCCCGCCGTCCGAAATCGGCCGGCCGGGCCCGTCGGCTTCCTTGTTAGACACTGTTCCCGAGCCGATGATGGTCCCGGCGGCCAGGGGCCGGGTCCTTGCCGCATGGGCGATCAGGGTCGGGAAGTCGAAGGTCATGTCGACCCCGGCATCGGCGCGGCCGAAGGGCCTGCCGTTCAGATCCACCTTCAGCGCACCATGCAGCTTGCCGTCGCGCCAGCCCGGCAGCTCGTCGGGCGTCACCGCGATGGGCGAAAGGGCCGAGGGCGGCTTGCCGTGGACGAAGCCGAAACCCTTGGCCAGTTCCGCCGGGATCAGGTTGCGCAGCGAGATGTCGTTGAGCAGCAACACCAGCCGGATCGCCGCCGCCGCCCGGGCCGGACTGGCGCCCTGGGGCACCGCACCGGTGATCACCGCCACCTCGGCTTCCATGTCGATGCCCCAGGCCGGATCGCCGGGGATCGGGTCGCGGGGTGCCAGAAAACTGTCGGAACTGCCCTGATACATCAGGGGATCGGTCCAGAAACTGTCGGGTAGCACCGCGCCGCGGGCTTTGCGCACCAGTTCGACATGGTTCACATAGGCCGAGCCGTCCAGGAACTGATAGGCCCGCGGCAGCGGCGACAGGCAGGCAGTCTCGTCAAAGGGCATCTCGGCCCCGCTGGCCGAGAAGTCGCCCGTATCCAGCGCCCTTTGCAGCGTCCCGGCCGTGCCGGGCCGGCAGCTCTTGCCATCCGCCGACAGGATCACCAGCCGCCCGTCCGCCGTGCCGTCGCGCAATGTCGCCAGTCTCATGTTCTCTCCCTCAATCCCCGTCGTCCGGATCGCCCCGAAGCGGATCGCCGGTCCGATGCAGCCAGAGCCCGTAGACGATCAGCCCGGCGACGGCGATGCCCAGGCAGACAACCTCCCACCATGTCGGGCCGTACAGGAACAATGCCCCCGTCACCGCGGCGACGGCGGCCCAGACCCACCAGCTCACTTCACCTCCGGTGAGCCATCGAACTTCTTGTCGATATCGGCCCAGCAGTCGATGTAGTCATCCTGAAGCGGCGCCTCTTTCGCGGCAAAGGCGGTCAGATGCTGCGGAAACCGGGTCTCGAACATGAAGCTCATCGTGTTGTCGAGCTTCTCGGGCTTCAGCGGCGCGTTCGACGCAGCTTCGAAGGGGGCCCGATCCGGCCCATGCGGCAGCATCATGTTGTGCAGCGACAGCCCGCCGGGGACGAACCCCTTTGGTTTGGCGTCATAGACACCGTAGATGTTGCCCATCAGCTCGGACATGATGTTCTTGTGATACCAGGGCGGGCGGAAACTGTGCTCGGCCACCATCCAGCGTTCGCGGAACAGGACGAAATCGATATTCGCGGTGCCGGGCTGGCCCGACGGCGCCGTCAGCACGGTGAAGATCGACGGGTCGGGATGGTCGAACAGGATCGCGCCCACCGGCGAATAGGTCCGCAGATCGTATTTGTAGGCACAGTAGTTGCCGTGCCAGGCAACCACGTCCAGCGGCGAATGGTCGATCCGGGTCTGGTGGAACCGGCCGCACCATTTGACGGTCACCGTGCTGTCGGCCTCGCGGTCCTCGAAAGCCGCCACCGGGCATTTGAAGTCGCGCGGGTTGGCCATGCAGTTGGCGCCGATCGGACCGCGGCCGGGAAGGTCGAATTTCTGGCCGTAGTTCTCGCAGACAAAGCCCCGCGCCGGGCCGTCCAGAAGCTCGACCCGATAGACCAGCCCGCGCGGAAGGATGGCGATTTCCCTGGGTTCCAGGTCGATGACGCCCAGTTCGGTGGCAAAGCGCAGGCGACCTTCCTGCGGCACCACCAGCAGCTCGCTGTCGGCGGAATAGAAGTATTCGTCCTGCATCGACTCGGTGACCAGGTAGACATGGCTGGCCATGCCGGTCTGGGTGTTCACGTCGCCCGCGGTGGTCATGGTGCGCATCCCGGTCAACCAGGTCAGCGGCGCATCACCATGCGGCACCGGGTCCCAGCGATACTGACCAAGCGAAATCACGTCATCCAGCACATGCGGCGCCGATTTCCAGTAGGGCAGATCGCGTTTCACGAACCGGCCGGTGTGCTTGACCGAGGGCCGGATCCGATAGCACCAGGTCCGCTCGTTCTGGCCGCGCGGGGCGGTGAAGGCAGTGCCCGACAGCTGTTCGGCATAGAGGCCATAGCTGCATTTCTGCGGGCTGTTCTGGCCCTGTGGCAACGCGCCCGGCAGCGCCTCGGTCTCGAAATCATTGCCGAACCCGGGCATGTAGCCCGGATGGCTGGGGTTCGTGAGCTGGCGTTTCGGCGTGTCGGAATTGAGGGTCATGGCAAGACCTCGCGTTATGCGTCTCCGGCCTATCGTTGCATATGCAACAATGTCAAGAAGCGCCGCGGGTCAGTCCTTCGACCAGCCGAAAACCGCGCCGAGCGCCGCCACCAGACGGTCGCAATCGGCCTGGGTCGTATAGCCCTGCACGGACAGCCGCACGAAACGCCGTCCGGCCCAGTCCACGACCGGAATCTCGATGCCGAACTCGTCCAGGAGCCGGTCATGCAGCGCGGCGGTGTCGCCCGGCGGCAATTCCAGCGTGACCATCTGCGGCGCCCGGAATTCGACCGAGGACAGCAGCGGGTAGCCCGACAGGGCCGCAATGCGCTCTGCGGTGCTTGTCACCAGCGCCGAACAGCCTGCAATCACCGCGTCCCAGTCATGCGCCTGGCGGAATTCGAGCGCCGCAGGCACGGCGAACCATGCGGCACGGTCGCGGGTGCCCTGAAACTCCAGCCGGTCGAGAAAGGCCGAATCGCCGAACGGGGCCGACCCGTCCTGCTCCCAGCCATGGCTGAAGACCCGAGGCAGAATTCCGGCCTGATGCTCGGGCCGGACATGCAGCAGCGCCGCGCCCTTGGGGGCCAGCAGCCATTTGTGGCAGTTCCCGGCATAGGCATCGGCACCGATGGTCCCCAGGTCCAGCGCGCCCTGCCCCGGCCCGTGGGCACCGTCGATGACGGTCAGGATGCCCCGTGCCCGCGCCTCGGCCACGGCGCGCTCCAGCGGCAGGCGCAATGCGGTGGGCGAGGTGATGTGGCTGAGGAACAGAACCCTCGTGCGCGGTGTGAACGCTCCGACAACAGTGTCTGTAAAGGCCGTTTCGCTTGCCAGCGGCAATGGCACCGTGACCTGCCGCACCCTGGCGCCGGTCCGGGCACAGAGCACCGCCAGCGTCTTGTCCATCGCCGCATATTCGTGGTCGGTGGTGACGATCTCGTCCCCCGGTTTCAGATCGAGCCCCAGCAGCACGATGTTCAGCGCCTCGGTCGCGTTGACCATGCCGACGAGATCCTCCGGCGCCACGCCCAGTTCCGCCGCCAACGCCTGCCGCACGCCCCGGTTCAGCGCCGCCAGATGCTTCGGCGCCATGAAGGCGACCGGCTGCCACTCGAGCTGCCGCTGCCAGTGCTGATAGGCGGCGAAGACCTCGGCCGGGCAGGCGCCGTAGCTGCCGTGGTTGAGAAAGCAGACCTCGGGGTCCAGCAGGAACAGGTCGCGCATCAGGTCCAGTCCAGCACGACCTTGCCGCTGGCTCCGCCGCGCATGGTCTCGAATCCGTCGCGGAAATCATCGACCTTGTAACGGTGGGTGATGACGTTGCCGATATCCAGCCCGTTCTCCAGCATCGCGATCATCTTGTACCAGGTCTCGAAGATCTCGCGGCCGTAGACGCCCTTGATGGTGATCGCCTTGAAGACGATGCGGCTCCAGTCCACCGGCGATTTTCCCGGCGGGATGCCCAGAAGCGCAATCCGCCCCCCCATCACCAGGCTTTCGACCATCTGATCCAGGGCCCGCTGGTTGCCCGACATTTCGAGCCCGACGTCGAAGCCTTCCTTCATCTTCAGCGAGTTCATCGTGTCGCGCAGCTCATGGGTGCCGACATTGACCGGCACCACATCGGCGACCTTCGCGGCCAGCGCCAGCCGGTCGGGGTTCACATCGGTGATGACCACATGCCGGGCGCCGACATGACGCGCCACCGCCGCCGCCATGATGCCGATCGGCCCGGCCCCGGTGACCAGCACATCCTCGCCCACCAGATCGAAGCTGAGCGCGGTATGCACCGCATTGCCCAGCGGATCGAGGATCGCCCCGATATCGTCGTCGATCGCATCCGGCAGCGGCACCACGTTGAAGGCCGGAAGCCGCAGATATTCGGCAAAGGCGCCCTGCTCGTTGACCCCGATCCCCCTTGTCGCCGGATCCAGGTGGAACTTTCCGGCCCGGCTCTGACGGCTGGTCTTGCCGATCAGATGCCCCTCGCCGCTGACCCGCTGGCCGATCGAGAGTCCTTCGACATCGCGGCCCATATCCACGATCTCGCCGGCGAACTCATGCCCGGTCACCAGCCCGACCGGCACGGTGCGCGCCGCCCAGTCGTCCCAGTTCCAGATATGGATATCGGTGCCGCAGATGCCGGTCTTCCTGATCCGGATCAACACGTCGTCAGGGCCGATCTCGGGCACCGGACGCCGCTCCATCCACAGCCCGATCTCGGGTTTCGCCTTTGTCAGAGCCTTCATCTCGTTGCTCATGCCCGTTCTCCCTTCTGACGATCGAACGCCAGCCAAGTCCGTGTGACCCCTGCGACCCGATCGGCTTCCTGCACCGAATCCGCCGCGACCCGTCCGGCCAGCGCCTCCCGGCTCAGCGCGCTCACGTCAGCACCCCGATTTCGCGCCCGGCCTGGCCGAAGGCTTCCAGCGCCCGGTCGAGGTCGGCCCGGGTCAGGGCCGCGTTCATCTGGGTCCGGATCCGTGCCTGGCCCTTGGGCACCACCGGAAAGAAGAACCCGGCGACATAGACGCCCAGATCATCCAGCCGCGCCGCCATCTCCTGCGCCAGCCGAGCATCTCCCAGCATCACCGGCACGATCGGATGTTCCCCGGGCAGCAGGCGGAAACCCAGCGACTCGAGCCCCTCGCGCCAGTAACCTGCGTTGTCGAACAGCTGCGCCCGCAGGTCGTCGCCGGCCTCGACGATCCGCAGCGCCTCCAGCCCCGCCGCCACCACCGCCGGCGGCAGCGCGTTGGAGAACAGATAGGGCCGGCCGCGCTGCCGCAGCAGATCGACCACCGGCTGCGGCCCGGCGACATAGCCGCCCAGGGCCCCGCCCAGGGCCTTGCCCAGCGTGCCGGTCAGGATGTCGATCTTCGCCCCGGCATGGGCCGGGGTGCCGCGCCCCTGCGGCCCCATGAAACCGGTGGCATGGCAATCGTCCACCATGGTCACGGCGTCGTATTTCGCCGCCAGCGCCTCGATCTCCTTCAGCTTCGCCAGGTAGCCGTCCATCGAGAAGACACCGTCTGTCGCCACCATGACATGCCGCGCCCCGTCGGCCCGCGCCTGTTTCAGCTGCCGCTCCAGGTCGTCCATGTCGGAATTGGCGTAGCGATAGCGTTTCGCCTTGCAGAGCCGGATCCCGTCGATGATAGAGGCATGGTTCAGCGCGTCGCTGATCACCGCGTCCTCGGGCCCCAGAAGCGGCTCGAACAAGGCGCCGTTGGCATCGAAACAGGCGGCAAAGGTGATCGCGTCATCGGTGCCGAGGAACCGGGCCAGCGCCTGCTCCAGGTCGCGATGCGCGGGCTTGGTGCCGCAGATGAACCGGACCGAGGCCATGCCCCAGCCTTCGGCATCGATCGCCGCCTTCGCCGCCGCGGCGAGCCGGGGGTCATCGGCGAGGCCAAGGTAGTTGTTGGCGCAGAGGTTCAGCATCTCGCGCTCGCCGACCCGGATATGCGCGCCTTGCGGCGAACCGATCAGCCGCTCGCGTTTCATCAGCCCGGCGGCGTCGATCTCGGCCAGGGTCTGGGTCAGATGGGTCAGGAATTCGGACATGTCGGGCCTCCTTGCGCCTGTCATAGACCGATTCCGGGCCCGGCGCACTTGGGCCTTGATCGACCGACATGAAGCGGGCAGCAAGGGGTGATGTCGGATTTTGTTCTGAGCGATCAGTTGCTCTATCAGGTGAACGTTCTGGCCGGACGCCTCAGCCGGGCCTTCGCGGCACGCTACAAGGCCGAGATCGGCTTGACGGTGCCGGAATGGCGGGTGCTGGCGCATCTCAGCCAGGCCAGTTCGGTCTCGATCCGGGAAATCGTCCAGAAGGTCGAGATGGAGAAATCCAGGGTCAGCCGCGCGGTGTCGCGGCTCGAGGCGGCAGGCTATGTGTCGAAGGCCGCCGATGAACGGGACAAGCGGCTGGTCGCCCTTGCGCTCACGCCCTCGGGGCGCGAGATGTTTCAGAGGCTGGTCCCGATGACCCAGGCATTCGAGGCCGAAATTACCGCGCAGCTGGGCGACCGGGCGGATGCGTTCCGGGACGGGCTGCGCGTGTTGTTGGACAAGGGAGACATCTGAAATGCAGGACGTGGTCATTCTGGACGGTGCCCGCACCGCGATCGGAACCTTCGGCGGGAGCCTGGCCGGAACGCCCCCCACCGAGCTGGGCGCGATCGTCGCCGCCGAGGCGATGCGCCGCTCGGGCGTCGAGCCGGGGCAGATCGGCCATGTCGTCTTCGGCCATGTCATCAACACCGAACCGAAGGACATGTACGTGTCGCGGGTCGCGGCGATGAAGGCCGGGGTGCCCGAGTCGGTGCCGGCGATGAACGTCAACCGGCTCTGCGGTTCCGGTGCGCAGGCGATCGTCTCGATCATGCAGGCGCTGAAAATGGGTGATGCCGAGTTCGGCCTGGCCGGCGGCGCCGAATGCATGAGCCGGGCGCCCCATATCCTTCCGGCGGCCCGCTGGGGCCAGAAGATGGGCGACGTGGCGGCGCTGGACATGATGCTGGGGGCGCTGAACTGCCCCTTCGGCACCGGGCACATGGGCGTGACGGCCGAAAATGTCGCCGCCGAACATCAGATCAGCCGGGAAGCGCAGGATGCCTTTGCGCTCGAAAGCCAGACCCGCACCGCGCGCGCGATTGCCGAGGGCCGGTTCGTCAGCCAGATCGTCCCGGTCGAGGTCAGGGTCAAGCGCGACACGATCAGCTTTGCCGTGGACGAGCATCCGAAACAGACCTCGGCCGAGGCGCTGGCGGGCCTGCGCCCGGCGTTCCAGAAGGACGGCACCGTGACGGCCGGCAATGCCTCGGGCATCAACGACGGCGCTGCGGCCCTGGTCCTGGCGACCGCCGCGGCGGCCTCTGCGGCGGGGCTGAAGCCGCGGGCCCGGATCCTCGGCTACGGCCATGCCGGCGTGCGCCCCGAGGTGATGGGGATCGGCCCGGTGCCGGCGGTGCGGCAGCTGTTGCAGCGCACCGGCCTGACGGTCGCGGATTTCGACGTGATCGAATCGAACGAGGCCTTTGCCGCTCAGGCGCTGGCGGTCTCGAAAGAACTGGGATTCGACCCTGAAAAGGTGAATCCGAACGGCGGCGCCATCGCCATGGGCCACCCGGTCGGCGCCACCGGGGCGATCATCACCGTCAAGGCGCTCTATGAACTGGAGCGGATCGGCGGCAAGCGGGCGCTGATCACCATGTGCATCGGCGGCGGTCAGGGCATTGCCCTGGCGATCGAGCGGCTCTGACCGCAGCGCAGAGGGTCAGGCCCTTGCGGCGTCCATCAGGCGCCGCATCTCGCGGATCGCCGGGTCGAGCCCGCGAAAGATCGCCTCGCCGATCAGGAAGTGGCCGATGTTCAGCTCGGCAACCTCGGGCAGCGCCGCGATCGGGCTGACCGTGTCATAGGTCAGGCCGTGGCCGGCATGGACCTCGAGCCCGAGACCCGCCGCGAAGGTCGCCATCTCGCGCAGCCGGGCCAGCTCGGCATCGCGCTCCTCGAACCGGCCCTCGGCGTGAAAGTCGCAATAGGCGCCGGTGTGCAGTTCCACCACCGCCGCGCCGATCCGTTTGGCGCTTTCGATCTGCGGCGCATCCGCCGCGATGAAGATCGAGACCCGGCAGCCCGCCGCGGCCAACGGCGCGATGAAATGCGCCAGCCGGTTCTCTTCGCGCGCCACGTCCAGCCCGCCTTCGGTGGTCCGCTCCTCGCGCTTTTCCGGCACCAGGCAGACCGCATGCGGCCGGTGCCTCAGCGCGATTTCCTGCATCTCGGCGGTCGCCGCCATCTCGAGGTTCAGCGGCAGGGTCAGCCCGCCCATCAGCGCCTCGATATCGGTATCCGAGATATGGCGCCGGTCCTCGCGCAGATGCGCGGTGATCCCGTCGGCCCCGGCCTTCTCGGCGATCAGCGCGGCCCGCAGCGGGTCGGGATAGGACGACCCGCGGGCATTCCGCACGGTGGCCACATGGTCGATATTGATTCCGAGGCGCAGCTTTCCGGTCATCCATGTTCTCCTGTCACTGCGGAGTCGGCCGCATCCGTCTTGCGTGATTCCGCCGCCGCGGCCGCCCGGCGCTTTTCGACCCGGGATTTCAGCTTTTTCTTCCGGCGCTTCTGGTAGGCCACCACGATTCGATGCGTCGCCATATAGCCAATAACCGCCGAAATGATGCCGGGCAGAAGCCCTCCGACCAGATAGGGCAGAAAGACCCGGCCGAACAGGTCGCCCAGCCGGTCCCAATGGGTCGGAGCCGCGGTGAATATCGCTGCCAGATTGGCCCAGAGCTGCAACGAGGCCGAGGAAAAGGCCCCGACGATCCGATGCAGCGGCATGCCGCCGGGCAGACCCAGCATCTTTGCGCCGAGTTCGACCGAGATCGTGGCGATGATCGGGAAGGTCAGCGGATTGCCGAAGAAGGTGGCCATCAGCGCCGCCAGGATATTGCCGCGCATGAGATAGGCCAGCAGCCCGGCCAGCAGGAAATGGAAGCCGTAGAACGGCGTGAAGCAGACGAATATCCCGGCGGCCACGCCGCGGGCGACGCGGTAGGGCGGGTCGGGCAGCCGCCGCAGCCGGTGGATCACATAGGAAATCGCCCGCCCCCAGCCACCGCGCGGATAGATGAAATCACGGACCCGTTGCCAGAACCCTCTTGGCGTGCGCCGCTTGAAAACCACGGTTCCTACCCCTGGCCCTGCGCCGGCTCAAGGCGCCCCGTTGCCGCCTCGGCCACGGGGGGGCCCCCGGCCTGCGGACGCAGCGACGGATCGCGGTGACGCTCGATGGCGGCGACATCGCTGTCGGCCTCGAGCGCCAGCAAGACGGCGTGCAGATGTTCGACATCGCGCAGATCGACATCGACCAGAAGCCGGTAGAAATCCGGTTTGCGGTCGATGAAGCGCAGGTCCGATATATTCGCCTTCTGCTCGGCGATCAGGGTGCAGATCCGGCCCAGCACCCCGGTATCGTTGGCGATCGTCAGGTCCAGCCCGACCGAGTGGATCGGCGGGTGCATGCCCTCGGCCCAGTGCAGATCGACCCAGCGGCCGGGCTGATCCTCGTATTCCGCCAGTGCCTCGCAATCGATGGCATGGGTGACGACACCCTGGCCGCGATAGGTAATGCCGACGATCCGTTCGCCGGGGACCGGCCGGCAGCAGCGTGCGCGGGTAAAACCCTGGTCGGCGGGCAGGCCGATGACCGAGCGGACCGGTTCAAGCCGATCCTCGGTGCGGGTCAGTTCCGGGTAGAGGCTGCGGATCACCTCTCCGGTGGTGGTCTCGGCGCTGCCGATCCTTGCCAGCAGCTCCTGCCCCGAGGCGAGGCCCATCTGCCGCGCGGCGGTGGCCAGTGCCTTGTCGGTCGCCTTCTTGCCGATCCGTTCGAAGGCCAGACGCGCCAGTTCGGCCCCCAGCTTGACGAAGCGCTCGCGGTTCTCCTCGCGCAGGCTGCGCCGGATCGCGGCCTTGGCCCGGCCGGTGACCACGATGTCGATCCAGCTGGCCTGCGGGGTCTGACCCTCGGCGGTGATGATCTCGACCGACTGGCCGTTCTTGAGCCTGGTCCAGAGCGGCACCCGGATGCCGTCCACCTTGGCACCGGCACAGCTGTGCCCGATCCTGGTGTGGATCGAATAGGCATAGTCCAGCGGCGTTGCCCCGCGCGGCAGCTTCACCACATCGCCTTTCGGCGTGAAGCAGAACACCTGGTCCTGATACATCTCCAGCTTGACCGCTTCGAGGAAGTCCTCGTGATCCTCGTCGGTCTCGAATCTCTCGGTCAGGCTCGCGATCCATTTCGCGGGATCGACGGCAAAGGGGTTCTCGCTGCGCACGCCGTCGCGATAGCTCCAGTGAGCCGCCACCCCGGCCTCGGCCACGTCATGCATCTGCCGGGTCCGGATCTGCACCTCGACCCGCTTGCCGTCGCGTCCCGAGACCGTGGTGTGGATCGACCGATAGCCGTTCGACTTGGCCTGCGAGATATAGTCCTTGAACCGGCCCGGCACCGCCGTCCAGCGCTCGTGTATCACCCCGAGAACGCGATAGCAGTCGGCCTGGTTGTGGGTGATGATCCGGAACCCGTAGATATCCGACAGGCGGGAAAAGCTCTGGCTCTTCTCCTGCATCTTGCGCCAGATCGAATAGGGTTTCTTGGCCCGGCCGAAGACATCGGCGTCGATCCCGGCCTTGTCGAGCTCGATGCGGATGTCGTTGGTGATCTTGTGGATCACGTCGCCGGTCTCGCGCTGCAGCAGGATGAAGCGCCGGATGATCGAGTTGCGGGCATCCGGGTTCAGCACGCGGAACGCCAGATCCTCCAGCTCTTCCCGCATCCACTGCATCCCCATCCGGCCGGCCAGCGGGGCGAAGATCTCCATCGTCTCCCGGGCCTTCTGGGCCTGCTTCTCGGGCGCCATCGCCCGGATCGTCCGCATGTTGTGCAGCCGGTCGGCCAGCTTGACCAGGATCACCCGCAGGTCCTTGGACATGGCCATGAACAGTTTGCGGAAGTTCTCGGCCTGCTTGGTCTCGGTCGAGTTCAGTTGCAGGTTGGTCAGCTTGGTGACGCCGTCCACCAGTTCCGCCACCTCGCGGCCGAACATGGCGGCGATCTCGGCATAGGTGGACTTGGTGTCCTCGATCACGTCGTGCAGCAGCGCGGTGATGATCGTGGCGTCGTCCAGCGCCTGTTCGGTCAGGATCGCGGCAACGGCCACCGGATGGGTGAAATAGGGCTCGCCTGATCGCCGGTTCTGACCCTGATGCATCCGCTCGCCATAGTCATAGGCGCGGCGGATCAGCCCGGCGTCACAACGCGGATTGTAGTTTCGGACCAGTGAGACAAGATCCTCAACGTCGATCATCCCGTCTCACCGTGGCTTCCTGTGCATCAGTCCTGCGACTGGGCTTCCATCAAGGCGCGCAGATAGCGCTCTTCCGACATGTCGTCCTGCGCCGGGCGGTCGGCCTCGGCCCCCATCAGAAGCGCCATGCGGTCTTCTTCCGGCTGATCGACCTCGATCTGGGTCTGCTGGCTTTCGATGAGCCGCTCGCGCAGCTCGGCGGCACTCTGGGTCTCGTCGGCAATCTCCCGCAGGCTGACGACCGGGTTCTTGTCGTTGTCGCGATCGATGGTGATCGGCGAACCGGATTGGATCTCGCGCGCCCGATGGGCGGCCAGCATCACCAGTTCGAACCGGTTCGGGACTTTATCAACGCAATCTTCTACCGTCACGCGGGCCATCAGGCTCTCCAATCGTCGAGGGGAGTGTGTGGAACGGCCTATTTAGGACGCAACCTTTCCCTTGACAAGCAGAGTCTGGTCGGCAAGCGCCGAATTCACAGGGGTTTCATCGCCGCCTTCGCATCGGATGGCAGGGCGGCGACCATTTGCCGGACGGTCAGACCCAGCAGCGGGTGGCGCCAGTCCGGGGCAATGTCCAGCAGCGGCAGCAGGACAAAGGCGCGGTCCTGAAGGCGCGGATGCGGCAACAGCAGGCGGTCGGGCGTCTCGCGCCGCTGCGCCTCGGGCGGCAGGTCGATCCAGCGCCGCAGCGTCGCGGGATCGGGCAGCACGGTCCCGCCTCGGGCCAGCAGGTCGAGATCCAGCACCCGCGGCCCCCAGCGTTGACGCCGGACTCGCCCGAACTGCGCCTCGATCCGATGCAGGGTTTCCAGCAACCGTTGCGGCGGCGGCGCATCGCCCAGACGGATCGCCGCATTCACAAAATCGGGACCGGCACCTGCCGGATAGGCCGGTGATTCGTAGAAACGGCTAATGGCGGCGATAGAAAAGTTGTTGTTTTTCAACTCGCGCAGGGCGGCATGGAGAGTTTCCGCCGGTGCACCGGCTGCCGACGTTGCGTTCGACCCCAGAGCGATTAAACTTGGGGTGACTGCATCCTCCCATTCTGGGGCTTGCGACACAGATGCCACTCCATTAGTTACCCTCGGGTTTCGCCATTGTATCCGTCCCTACCACTCACGGAAACGTCCGGCGGGCCATATATTTGGAAGGACCGGGATTATGTTCTATCGCGACGAACGGCTAGCGCTGTTCATCGACGGCTCAAATCTGTATGCCGCCGCCAAGTCCCTGGGATTTGACATAGACTACAAGCTACTGCGTCAGGAGTTCATGCGCCGGGGAAAGCTGCTTCGCGCTTTCTATTATACCGCGCTCCTGGAGAATGAAGACTATTCTCCCATTCGCCCGCTGGTGGACTGGCTCCATTACAACGGCTTTTCCATGGTGACGAAACCGGCCAAGGAATACACCGACAGCCAGGGTCGCCGGAAAGTCAAAGGCAACATGGATATCGAACTCGCCGTCGATGCCATGGAGCTTGCACCCCGGGTCGATCACATCGTGCTGTTCTCGGGTGATGGGGATTTCCGGCCGCTGGTCGAATCGCTGCAGCGCCAGGGCGTTCGGATTTCGGTCGTCTCGACGATCCGCTCGCAACCGCCGATGATCGCGGACGAGCTGCGCCGCCAGGCCGACAACTTCATCGAACTGGACGAGCTGAAGGACGTGATCGGCCGACCGCCCCGCGAACCGCGCGAGGTGATGAACGTCGATCACGAGGTCGAAACCTAGGCCGACAGGGAAGCGGCCCGTTTCAGGGCCGCCGGCGCAGGCTGATGCCCCGCACATCGTCCGGTTGGTGACGATGGACGGGCAAGACCCGCACATCGGCTACCGGCCCGGCACTGGACCTCGGCCCCGGTTTCCCCTACCCCGGCGCAGGAACCGGAGGCCTTGCGATGTCCGACCCTCTCACCCTCTACCTTGCCGCCCCGCGCGGGTTCTGCGCCGGCGTCGACCGGGCCATCAAGATCGTCGAGATGGCTCTGGAGAAATGGGGGGCGCCGGTCTATGTCCGGCACGAGATCGTGCACAACCGCTTCGTGGTCGACGGGCTTCGCGCCAAGGGTGCGGTCTTTGTCGAGGAACTGTCCGATTGCCCTTCGGACCGGCCGGTGATCTTTTCGGCGCATGGCGTTCCCAAGGCGGTCCCGGCCGAGGCCGAGTCCCGCCGGATGATCGCCGTCGATGCCACCTGCCCCCTGGTCACCAAGGTCCACATGGAAGCCGCGCGGCATTCCGAGAACGGCCTGCAGATGGTGATGATCGGCCATGCCGGCCACCCCGAGACCATCGGCACCATGGGCCAGCTGCCGCCGGGCGAGGTGCTGCTGGTCGAAACCGTCGAGGACGTGGCCCGGCTGCAGGTGCGCGACCCCGAGAAGCTGGCCTATATCACCCAGACCACCCTGTCGGTCGATGATACCGCCGGGATCGTCGCGGCGCTGCTGGCACGGTTCCCGGCGATCATCGGGCCGCATCGCGAGGATATCTGCTACGCCACCACCAACCGTCAGGCGGCGGTCAAGGAAATCGCGCCCAGGATCGACGCCCTGCTGGTGATCGGGGCGCCCAACTCGTCCAATTCGCAGCGGCTGGTCGAGGTCGGCCGGGCCTCGGGCTGCGCCTATTCGCAGCTGGTGCAGCGCGCGGCCGATATCGACTGGCGCTCGCTGGACGGCATTCGGTCGGTCGGCATCACCGCCGGCGCCTCGGCCCCCGAGACCCTGGTGGACGAGGTGCTGGACGCCTTCCGGGCCCGCTATGACGTGACGGTGGAGCGGGTCGAGACCGCGACCGAGAATGTCGAGTTCAAGGTGCCCCGCGTGCTGCGCGAACCGGCCTGAGCCGCGTTGACAGGAGCGGTGCTCCGGGCAACTGTCGGCGACCCGAACAGAAAAGGCAGCCCCGTGACCCCGGAATTCCTGTTGACCAGCTTCATCGTCTGCCTCGCCCCCGGGATCGGGGTCATCTACACCCTGTCCGTGACCCTGGGCGGCGGCCTGCGGGCCGGGCTGCCGGCGGTGCTTGGCTGCACCATCGCCACCATGCTGCATCTTGCCGCCGCGATGGCGGGCCTGGCGGCGCTGCTGCATGTCTCGGCCGTCCTGTTCCAGGCGGTGAAATGGGCCGGCGTAGCCTATCTTCTGTGGATGGCCTGGGGCGTCCTGCAGAGCCGGGGCGAGTTGAGCGTCGAGCCTGCCCGGCAACCGCGCCTGGGCCGGGTGATCTGGCGCGGTATCCTGCTGAACATCCTGAACCCGAAACTGCCGATCTTCTTTCTGGCCTTCCTGCCGCAGTTCATTCCGGCGGACGCCGGCAATCCGCAACCGCTGTTGTTCCAGCTTGGTCTCGGTTTCGTGGCCATGACCTTTGCGGTGTTCCTGCTCTATGCCCTGCTGGCCGGAACCATGCGGGCCCGGGTGCTGTCCTCGGCCCGTGCCATGACCTGGCTGCGCCGCGCCTTCGCCGCCTCTTTCGCGGCCCTCGGTCTGCGGCTGGCGCTGGAAAGGGCATGAACGCCGACCCCGAGACCGTGCGCGACCGGCTGGGCCGGGATGACGGCACTGCCGGGCCGGCGCGGCTTCAGCATCTCCGGGGTTTCGCATGGCGCGGGCAGGGGCTATGACGGCCGCCCGATCACGATCCTGAAACTTGAGGCGCTGCTGACCGATGCCTGACCTCTTCGCCTATACCGATGGCGCCTGTTCCGGCAATCCCGGCCCGGGCGGATGGGGCGTGCTGCTGCTGGCCCGCGAGGGCGACGAGATCGTGAAAGAGCGCGAACTGTCCGGCGGCGAGCCGCTGACCACCAACAACCGGATGGAGCTGATGGCGGCGATTGCGGCCCTGGAAAGCCTGTCGCGCGAGTCGGCGATCACCGTGGTGACCGACAGCGCCTATGTGAAGAACGGCGTGACCCAGTGGATTCACGGCTGGAAGCGCAACGGCTGGCGCACCGCGAGCCGCAAGGAGGTGAAGAACGCCGATCTCTGGCAAAGGCTCGACGCCGCCCGGCAGCGCCATGACGTCACCTGGGCCTGGATCAAGGGCCATGCCGGCCATGCCGAGAACGAACGCGCGGATGAACTGGCGCGGGCCGGTATGGCGCCGTTCAAATCCTAGCCAGAGCCTCGGGGCAGGCCCGCATCGCGCGGGAAATCACCCCGAAATTCCCTTGTGAGACACTGAAAAGGCCAAAGCGGCACGGGTAGCCACGGTTGTACCGGGCCGGGTGCGGCGCTGGCGCGAGCGATCCAGTGAATCGCGGCATGGCGGACCTCTTGCCGGGACCCTCCCGTCAGATGCCGTCAGCGGCGGCGCGGACCATAGGTGCGCCAGGCCCAGATCAGCAGCATCGCCCCCAGGACCGCCCCGACAAAGCCGGCCGCCCAGCCGGTGATCGTCAGCAGCACCCGCAGGACCAGCCCGCCGATCAGGGCCCCGAAGATGCCGATCGCGATGGTGGTGATCAGATCGCTTTGCAGGTTCATCAGCCGGGTTGCGATGAACCCGGCGGCGGCTCCGATGATGATGAGAGCGATGAGCGGCATGACATCCTTTCCGGTATTTCAACCAATATGGGGGCGCGCCGGGGCTTTGGGAAGCTTGCTGGCGCCGATGGCGCCTCTATGGTGGCGGCGATGGATGACCCCGCGCCCCTGAAACAGCGATTGCTGGCCCAGGCCAGGACCGAAGGCTTTGCCGCTGCGCGGGTGACCCGGCCCGACGCGATCCCCGAGGCCGCCGCGCGGCTGGCCGCCTATGTCGATGCCGGGCGGCACGGGCAGATGGGCTGGATGGCCGAGCGGATGCACTGGCGCGGCGCGCCCGACGCGCTCTGGCCCGAGGCCCGCTCGGTGGTGATGCTGGCAGAGCTCTACACGCCGCGGGAAGACCCTTTGCAGACACTGGACATGCCGGATCGGGCGACGATCTCGGTCTATGCAAGGCGCCGCGACTATCACGACGTCCTGAAGGCCAGGCTCAAGCGTCTGGGCCGCTGGCTGATCGAGCAGGCCGGCGGCGAGATCAAGGTCTTCGTCGATACCGCGCCGGTGATGGAAAAGCCGCTGGCGCAGGCGGCGGGGCTGGGCTGGCAGGGGAAGCACACCAATCTGCTGTCGCGCGAGCTGGGAAGCTGGTTCTTCCTCGGCGCGCTCTTCACCACCCACGAGCTGCCGCCCGACGCGCCCGAAAGCTCGCATTGCGGCAATTGCACCGCCTGTCTCGACATCTGCCCCACCGGCGCCTTTCCGGCGCCCTATCAACTCGACGCGCGGCGCTGCATCTCCTACCTGACCATCGAACATCGCGGGCAGGTGGCGCCGGAACTGCGGGCCAGAATGGGCAACCATATCTATGGCTGCGACGATTGCCTTGCCGTCTGCCCCTGGAACAAGTTCGCCCGGGCCGCCAGCGAGGCGAAATACGCCGCCCGCGACGATCTGGTGGCTCCCCGGCTGGACGAGCTGGCCGGCCTCGACGATGCCGCGTTCCGGCAGCATTTCTCGGGCTCGCCGATCAAGCGGATCGGTCGCGACCGTTTCGTGCGGAATGTTCTCTATGCCATCGGAAATTCGGGTCTGAAAAGGCTGAAACCGGCTGCCCAGGCGCTGCTGGACGACCCCGACCCGCCGGTCGCCGACGCAGCCCGATGGGCGGTGGATCGCCTCGCTTGACGCAAAAGTGTTGGAGAATGGCCACATCGGACCTATCTTGAGTTTCCCGGGGCCACGGCCCCGCAGAAAGGACGGAGGTATACCGATGTCGAAACATATCCTGGATCGCAGCCGCCCCGAGGACGGAAGCCGCGCCGAACGGTTCGCCGAGATCGAGCGGCTGAACGGCCCGGAAGGGTCGAGCAGGGCGGCGCGGCTGCTGCGCCAGCGCCCAAGGGACCGCAAGGACAGCGCCCGGGCCGCATATTTCGCCCGGATCGAGCGCAGCGCCGGCGGGCTCTGACAGCGCTGCCTAGCCTCACTGACTGACGCCCAGAGGCGTCGCCGGGCGCGGTTTGCCCTTGCTGCCCCTGTGCGGGCAGCTAGGGTCGCGCCCGATGCAACCTCTTCGCGCGATTTCCTACAAGGCCCTGTCGGTCACCTTTCTGGTGGTCATGGCCTCGCTGATCAAGGCCAGCGCCGCCTCGGTGCCGCCGGGCCAGATGGTGTTCTTCCGCTCCTTCTTCGCCATCCCGGTGATTCTCGTCTGGCTGGTCTATACCGGCCATCTGAACGACGGCCTGACCACGAAAGACCCGATGAAGCATGTCTGGCGCGGTCTGCTGGGCACCACCGGCATGGCGCTCAGCTTCACCGCCCTGGGCCTGCTGCCGCTGCCGGAAGTGACGGCCATCGGCTATGCCGCGCCCGTGCTGGTCGTCATCTTCGCGGCGATGTTCCTGGGCGAACGGGTCCGCATCTTCCGGCTCAGCGCGGTGGCCCTGGGGTTGCTCGGGGTGCTGATCGTGCTGTCGCCGCGAATCTCGACCCTGGGCGGCGAGCAGGACCTGCGCCAGACGCTCGGCGCGGTGGTGGCGCTGGCGGCGGCTTTCGTCTCGGCCCTGGCACAGGTCTTCGTGCGCAGCATGGTGCGGACCGAATCGACCACGGCCATCGTGTTCTATTTCTCGGTCACCTCCTCGGTCATGGCGCTGTTGACCCTGCCCTGGGGCTGGGTCTGGCCCGCGCCCGCGGTGACGCTGATGCTGGTCAGCGCCGGCATTCTGGGCGGCATCGGGCAGATCCTGCTGACCGCCTCGTACAAATACGCCGATGTCTCGGTCATCGCGCCCTTCGAATATACCTCGATGCTCCTGGCCCTGCTGATTGGTTATTTCGTGTTCTCCGAGATTCCGACCTGGACCACGATCGGCGGCGCGGCGCTGGTGATCCTGGCAGGCGTGCTGGTGATCCTGCGCGAACATCAGCTGGGCCTCGACCGGCGCAACCAGCGCGCGGCCCGCGGCCCCGAAGGCTAGGGCGTTCCCAGATAGGCACGCAGCGCGGCCGGCGGGTCGGCCAGCAGTGCCGCCGTGTCTTCGGGGGCCGCCGCCACCCCGTCCAGCACCGTGATCGTCTGCGGACAGATCGCGCGCGCGTCGGCCGGATCATGCGTCACCATCAGGAGGGTCGCTCGGGTGCGGTCGAGCACCTCTTCCAGAACCCCCAGCATCTCGGTCTTCAGCGCCGGGCCGAGGGCCGAGAAGGGCTCGTCCAGCAACAGCAACGGCCGCGCCCGCAACAGGGCCCGGGCCAGAGCGACGCGGCTCTGCTGCCCCCCCGACAGGTCGCGCGGCAGGCGTTGCCCCAGCCCGGCCAGGCCGACCTCGGCCAACGCCGCGCCGATCCGGCGCGATTGCTCGGCCGTGGGTCGCATCCGGGGCGAAATGCCAAGCGCGACGTTCTGGAACACGGTCAGATGCGGGAACAGGTTGATGTCCTGGAACAGCGTCGTCAGCGGCCGGTCGCCCGGCGGCAGGCCGGTGATGTCCTGCCCGTCCCAGAGAACCCGCCCCGAGTCCGGCGCCAGATAGCCGCCGATCGCCATCAACAGGGTCGATTTGCCGGCTCCGGACGGGCCCAGAACCGCCACCCGTGCCCCGGCCCCGACACCCAGATCGGCATCCAGGGTGAAATCACCCTGCCGCAGATGCAGCCGTTCAAGTGTCAGCATGGCGCCCGATCCTTTCGAAGACCCAGAACAGGCCGAAGGCCAGCGCCACCAGCAGCAGCGCGGCAGCCGCCGCCTCGTCGTTGCGATAGGCGCCCATCAGCCGGTACATCTCCATCGGCAGGGTGGCGCGGTTCGGATCGGCAAACAGCGCCACCACCCCGAGATCGCCCGCCGACAGCGCCGCCGTCAGCCCCAGGGCAAAGCCCAGCGGCGCGCGCAGCCGCGGCAGCAGGACATGGCGCAGCCGGGTGCCTGCGGGCAGGTTCAGGCTTTCCGACAGCCGGTCAAAGCGCCGCTGCGCCTCGGTCGCGGCCGGAACCAGCGCCCGCAGCGCGAAGGGCAGCGCCATCAGTGCATTGACCACGGCCGTCAGCGGCAGCGCCCAGGCCATCGGGTCCAGGAACGGGTTCAGGATCAGGAACAGGCCGGTGCCCAGCACCAGCGGCGAGGCCGCGATGCTCAGGGTGCCGAGGGCTTCGACCAGCCGGGCGCCGGGCCGGGCCGAGGCGGCACCGATCCGCAGGGCCAGCGGCAGGGCCAGCAGCAGCGTCAGAGCCGTCGCGCCCAGGGCCACGAGGACCGAGCGCAGCACCGCCGCCCAAAGGCCGACCGACAGCCCGGACAGCCCCGCCCAGCCGCGAATCGCGGTCATCGCCAGCGGCAGGCCGATGAACAGGGCGGTCAGCAGCAGCAGCAGCGCATCGGTGTAACGACGCCAGCCGCGCCCGTCCCATCGCAGCACCACCCGGTCGAGGCCCTGGCCGGCGGCCCGCTGCCCGACTGCCAGCGCCAGCAGCGCCGCGCCCAGCCCGATCCCGACCTGGATCAGCGCCAGCAGCGCGGCCCGCCCGAGGTCGAAATCGAACCGGAAGGCCTGGTAGATCGCCAGTTCGATCGTGGTGGCCCGCGGCCCGCCGCCCAGGGTCAGGACCACGGCAAAGCTGGTCAGGCAAAGCAGGAACACCACCACCAGGACCCCCGGCAGCGTCGCCCGCAGCATCGGCAGTTCGATCACCCGGAACTGCTGCCGGTCGTTCAGGGACAGCGAGGCGGCCAGCCGGAAGCTTTCCGCCGGAATCCGCTGCCAGCCCTGCAACAGCAGCCGCGTCGCCAGCGGCAGGTTGAAGAAGACATGTGCCAGCAGGACTCCCTGAATGCCGTAGAGATCGAAGAGCGGCAGTTGAAACACATGCCCGGCCAGCAGGATGCCCTGACGGCCCAGCTCGTCGACCACCGGAGTTCCCAGTGTTTCCAGCGCCAGGTTCAGCAAACCGTTGCGGCCGAACACCGCCAGCAGACCGAAGACCGCGACGATGACCGGCAGGATGAAGGGCGCGCCGAGGGCCAGGATCAGCGCCCGCCGCCCGAAGAACCGCCGCCGCGACAGGGCCCGGGCCACCGGCACCGCCAGCGCCGCGCTGATGAGCGCCGACAACGCCGCCTGAAACACCGTGAACCGGGCCGCGGCCCAATCGGCAGAGATCAGCCTTGCGCCGGATTCGGCCCGCAGAGCCACCGCCGCCAGCGTGCCGAAGACCAGCGCCACGACGGCCAGCGCCGCAGCACCGGCCGCCAACCGCAGGGCTATTGGCTGAGCGCGTTGCGCCATTCGTCCAGCGCCGCGTCGCGCTTGGCCGCCGCCTCTTCCGGGTCGAGCAGCAGCGCCTTGGAAGGCACCGTCAAGGTCTCGAACCCGTCCGGCAACCCGGCCTCGGGCGTGACGGCGGGATACATCCAGTTGGTGGTCGGGATCACTTCCTGAAAGGCATCACTGGACATGAAGTCCAGAAACCGGTCGGCCAGCTCCGGCTGATCGGTCGAGGCGACCTTCGCGGCCACTTCGACCTGCAGGTAATTGCCTTCGGCAAAGGCCACGGCGTCCTTGTCAGGGTCTGACTCCGCGATCAGGTGATAGGCGGGCGAGGTGGTGTAGCTCAGCACCATGTCGGCCTCGCCGTCGAGGAACAGGTTGTAGGCCTCGGTCCAGCCCTTGGTGACGGTGACGATGTTGTCGGCCAGCCCGGTCCAGATGTCGGCGGCCCGGTCGCCATAGGCCGCCTTGACCCACAAGAGCAGCCCCAGCCCCGGCGTGGACGAGCGCGGGTCCTGAATGACGATCCGCAGGTTCGACGCCGCCAGTGCCTCGAAATCCCCGGGCGGCGTGCTCAACCGGGTCTTGTCGTAGACAAAGGCGAAATAGCCCCAGTCATAGGGCAGGAAGGTATCGTCCTGCCATTCCACCGGCAGGTCATAGGCCACCGGTGCCCCCTCATGCGGCGCGAACAGCCCGGTCTCGCGCGCCGCATGGGTCAGCGAGGTGTCCAGCCCCAGCACCACGTCGGTCTCGGTCCGGCTGCCTTCCAGCCGCAACCGCGACAACAGCGCGGCACCGTCGCCCGCGGTCACGAAACGCAGGTCACAGCCGCATTCGGCCTCGAACCGGCTCTCGATCTGCGGTCCGGGGCCCCATTCGGCGGCGAAGCTGTCATAGGTCATCACGGTCAGGACGGGCTTGTCCTGCGCGATGGCGGGGGCGGTCCATGACGCAAGGGTCAGGGCTGCAAAGGTATAGGCAATCGGTTTGGCTTTCATCAGATCCTCCGTGGCAAAGGGGTAAAGGAGGCTGACGCTCACCTTCCCTCCGCCGGTGCTAGCCGGTTCAGGTTCGACGGGTTCGCTTGCGCATCTCAGCTCCGGAAGGAGCACCCCGAGGTAGGGCAAGAGTTAGGGCGAAGTCGCGACCTCGGCAAGAGGAAAGGCGTTGCGACAGGCCGCTTGCATGGCTATGCCCGCGCAGAAGGAGCCCGACATGAGCCTGAACAGCTTCGGACATCTGTTCCGCATGACCACCTGGGGTGAAAGCCATGGCCCGGCGCTTGGCGCCGTGGTGGACGGCTGCCCGCCCGGCGTGGCCCTGGACGAGACCATGCTGCAGCACTGGCTCGACCGCCGCAAACCCGGCCAGTCGAAATTCACCACCCAGCGGCGCGAGGCCGACGCGGTGCGGATTCTCTCGGGCGTGTTCGAGGGCGTGACCACCGGCACCCCGATCTCGCTGATGATCGAGAACACCGACCAGCGCTCCCGGGACTATGGCGAGATTGCCCGCAGCTTCCGCCCCGGTCATGCCGACATCACCTATTGGCAGAAATACGGCGTGCGGGACTATCGCGGCGGCGGCCGCTCCTCGGCCCGCGAGACGGCGGCCCGGGTGGCCGCGGGCGGCGTGGCGCGCGAGGTGCTCAAGGCGCTGGTGCCCGGCCTGAAGATCACCGGCTACATGGTGCAGATGGGCGACCGGCACATCGACCGCGCCCGCTTCGACCTGGCCGAGATCGAGCGCAACCCCTTCTGGGTGCCCGATGCGACGGCGGCCGAGGATTGGTCGGACTATCTGGACGGGCTGCGCAAGGACGGCAACTCGGTCGGCGCGGTGATCGAACTGGTGGCCTCGGGCGTGCCCGCCGGCCTCGGCGCGCCGATTTACGGCAAGTTGGACAGTGATCTGGCCTCGGCGATGATGTCGATCAACGCGGTCAAGGGTGTCGAGATCGGCGAAGGCATGGCGGCGGCGTCGCTGACCGGGGTCGCCAATGCCGACGAAATCTTCATGGGCAATGACGGGAAGCCGGTCTTCTCCTCGAACCATGCGGGCGGGATCCTGGGCGGCATTTCCTCGGGCCAGGACGTGGTCCTGCGTTTCGCGGTCAAGCCGACCTCGTCGATCCTGACCCCGCGCAAGACCATCGACGTGGACGGGGTCGAGCGCGAGATCGTCACCAAGGGCCGCCACGACCCCTGTGTCGGCATCCGCGCGGTGCCGGTGGGCGAGGCGATGATGGCGCTGGTGCTGGCCGACCACCTGCTTCTGCATCGCGGCCAGGTCGGAACCGGCGGCGGCCGGATCGGCTGACCTCCGGGCCCGGCCCCTATCCGCCCTGCAACTGCTCCAGGAACTCGCGCAGCAAGGGCACCCGTTTCGGACGGAAGCTCTCGTCGGTCTCGCGGACCTCGACGATTCGCTGCAACAGGAACTTGCGCAGCGCCTGCCGCAGGCAGCACCAGGCCAGCAGGGCCTGCGCGTTGTCGAGAAAGACCACCGACAGCGGCCAGACCCGCCGTTCGCTGCGGAACCCCTGCGCATCCTCATAGGTGATATCCAGCGCCCGCTCCTCCCAGCAGGCTTCCCGGATCGTCCCGATCGCGGCGGGCGGCGCCGGCGGGCGGTTCCATTTGTAGACCTGCAACACCGAATGCAGCGCCTGCCGCTGGACCCGGTCCGGCAGGGTGGCGACGATCTTGGCCAGCGCCGCCTCGGCCGCATCGACAAGCTCCCGGTCGCCGGCCTGCTGCACCTCGGCCAACCCCAGCACCAGCGCCTCGACTTCCAGCCGGGTGAACATCTGCGGCGGCAGGGCCGGGTCTTCGGTCAGCGTATAGCCATAGCCCGGAGCGCCGTCGATCAGCGCCCCGCCGGCGCGCAGGGTCTCGATATCGCGATAGAGCGTCCGCTCCGAAACCCCCGATTCCCCGGCCAGCCGCGCCGCCGTCACCGGGGCGGGCAAAGTTCGCAGCAGGTGCAGCAGGCGGAACAGGCGATCGGATTTCGACATTTCGGTCCTGACGGAAACTGACAGGAGCCTAGGCGTAAACCGGCCGCATTCACAACCGCTTCGGAAAGGCACAACCCCATGATCACCCTCTATCACGCACCGATGTCCCGCTCGACCCGACTGGTGCAACTGGTCCACGAACTCGGCGCCGAGGATGCCGTGACGATCCGGCAGGTACAGGTCGTCCGCCACGATGGTTCGGGCAGCGCCGACCCGGCCAATCCCCATCCCGAGGGCAAGGTGCCGATGCTGGTCCATGACGGCGTCGAGATCTGGGAGAGCACCGCGATTGCCCAGTATCTGGCCGAGTTGTTCCCCGAGTCCGGGCTGGGTGTGCCGCCCGGCGACCCGATGCGCGGGCGCTACCTGTCCTGGCTGGCCTGGTATGGCGATGTGCTGGAACCGCTGGTGGTCTTCAAGACGCTTGGGATCGAGCATCCCGGCCTGGCGCGCACCTTCCGCGGGATGGCCGAAGCCACCCGGCGCCTGCGGACAGCGCTGGAGACCGCGCCCTATCTCTGCGGCGAGCGCTATACCGTGGCCGACCTGATCGTCGCCTCGACCTTCAGCTGGCAGGCCGCGCTGACCCCGGAGGTGCCGGCGATCCAGGACTGGGTGGCTCGCTGCCGGGATCGCCCGGCGGCGAAACGGGCCTTTGCCGACGACTCCAAGGCGATTGCGGACTGAGAGGCCGCGCCAGGCGGCCGGACTTCACGGGGTCCGGCCCAGCCCCGCCGGCGACGCGCCCTCTCCTCCAGCCTCTCGCGCGGCCCGCCGCGCCGCCGCGCCCGGCCGGGCCGAAAGCTGCACCGCCAGAATCCCCAGCGTGACGATGACCACGCCGACAAGGTCCAGCAGGCTCATCCGCTCGCCCAGCAGAACCGCCGCGATGCCGACGCCGAAGACCGGGTTCAGGAAGTGGAAGGTGGCGGCGCGGGTGGCCCCGATCCGCGCCACCAGCCGAAACCAGATCCAGGTCGCCAGCAGGCCCGGCGCCAGGACCGTATAGGCGAACGCCACGATGAACGTGGTGCTGGGCGGGGTGGTCCAGCTTTCGGTCAGCGCGAATGGCGTCAGCGCCGCCGCGCCGATCAGCATCTGCAACCCGACCACCATCAGCACATTGCCGCCCGAGGACGCGCCCCGCATCGACAGCGTCGCCACCGCCAGCGCCAGCACCCCGATGACACAGAACACCAGGCCCAGCGGGTCGGCCCCGCCGTTCAGCCGCGATCCCATGATCAACGCGACCCCGGCAAAGCCTGCCACCAGCCCGGCCAGCCCCAGCGGCGGCACCTTCTCGCGATAGAGCCCCCAGCCCAGGGCAGCGACGATCAGCGGCATGGTCGCCGCCAGGATCGAGGCCAGCCCGGCCTCGACCCACTGCATCGCGACCCAGTAGAACCCAAGATAGAGTGCATTCTGGCACAGGCCGAAGACCACCGTCGCCCGCCACTGACCCCGGCTCAACCGCCAGCTCTGGCCCAGCATCCGCGCCAGCGCGATGCCGATCAGCCCGGAAACCGTGAATCTCAGCGCCAGGGACGAAAGCGGCGGCGCCTCGAGAACGATGTAGCGGGCCGAGGTGAAGGCCGAGGACCAGATGAAGGCGAAGCTCAGACCCATCAGCAGGGAACGAATATCCATGGTGCCCCTCCCCGGCGCCGGTCCGGCGAGCCTAGCGGATGCATCGGCGGGCACAAGCGCGGCACGCGCAGGGCTGCCATGCATCAGGCGCCGCGCCCCGGACGGGCAGCAAGGACCGCATGTCTGCCCGGTCAGGACCCCGATCGACCGGGACAGGGGCAGCATCGTCTTCACGATCGACGGCGCCAAGGTGACGGCCAAGGCCAAACTGGGGTAGACTTTGCCCATGCCGCCGTCCTTGCCTCCGCATCGCGCCCTGCTGCTTTCGGTCGAGACCGGGCAGAGCACGCTGGAACACGAGATGCGGGCCGAGCAGGCCAGCGCCCTGGGCCATGCCGGACGCCGGGTCGAAGCGGCGCTCGCCGCGCTGACGGATGGGGACGAGGCCCGCCTGGGCGACGCCGCCGAAGCGGTCTGGCGCTATTTCATCCAGCGCGAGGCCTGCGGACTGCGCGACCACCGCCCGGTGATCCGCGCCCTGGGCATTCCGGCGCGGGTGTTGGCCCGTCTCGGCGCCCGCTGATCCGCCACCCCGCAAAGAAAAAGGGCCGCCCGAAGGCGACCCTTTTCCGTCCAGCCCCGCGGGGCCGAAACATGTTCAGCCGTTGACGCTGTCTTTCAGGGCCTTGGCGATGGTCATCTTGACGACCTTGTCGGCCGGCTTCTTGACCTGCTCGCCGGTGGCCGGGTTGCGCACCATGCGCTCGGGCCGGGCGCGGCACAGGATCTTGCCGACGTTCGGAATGGTGACTGCGCCACCGGCCGAGACTTCGGCGGTGATGATCTCGCTGATCGCGTCCAGCGCAGCCGATGCGGATTTCTTGTCGGTCCCCATCTTCTCCGCCAGGGCGGTGACGAGCTGGGCCTTGGTCATCGGTTTCGTAGCCATTCTTGTTCTCCTCGTTCGCCCCTTCCTTGGGGACTTCCTGCGCGAAAATAGCTGAATATTGTGGGGATGCACAAGAAATTGTATGCGTGCAGGGGCGTTTTTCGCTTATTTTATTGGAAAATCCGGCTCTATCAGAGGAATGCGGTCTCTTCAAACGACCTCAGCTTGCGCGAATGGATGCGTTCCAAGGGCATTTCGCGCAGAATTTCCATCGCCCGGACCCCGATCAACAGGTGCCGCGCAACCTGGGTCTTGTAGAAATCCGAGGCCATTCCAGGTAGTTTCAACTCTCCGTGCAGCGGCTTGTCGGACACGCAGAGCAGCGTCCCGTAAGGCACCCGGAAGCGGAATCCGTTGGCCGCGATGGTGGCGCTTTCCATGTCCAGAGCGATGGCGCGCGACTGCGACAGCCGCTGCACCGGGCCGGACTGGTCGCGCAACTCCCAGTTGCGGTTGTCGATCGTCGCGACGGTGCCGGTCCGCATGATCCGCTTCAGCTCGAAGCCTTCCAGCGCGGTGACCGCCTCGACCGCATCCTCCAGGGCAATCTGGATCTCGGCCAGGGCCGGGATCGGCACCCAGACCGGCAGATCGTCGTCCAGAACGTGATCCTCGCGCAGATAGCCATGCGCCAGAACGAAATCGCCCAGCCGCTGGCTGTTCCGCAGCCCGGCACAATGGCCGACCATCAGCCAGGCATGCGGCCGCAGCACGGCGATATGGTCCGTGATGGTCTTGGCGTTGGACGGGCCGATGCCGATGTTGACCAAGGTGATTCCGGCCGAGCCCGGCCGTTGCAGGTGATAGGTCGGCATCTGCGGGGTCTTGTCATGCGGCGGCAGTACCCCGTCCGGATCGGTCAGCACCGAGTTTCCGGGCCCGACAAAGGCGGTATAGCCCGAATTCGGATCGGCCAGCATGGCCCGGGCATAGGCTTCGAACTCGTCCACGTAGAACTGGTAGTTGGTGAACAGGACGTGGTTCTGGAAATGCTCGGGCGCGGTCGCCGTGTAATGCGACAGCCGGGCCAGCGAATAGTCGATCCGCTGCGCGGTGAAGGGCGCCAGCGGGCCCGAACCATCGGCATTCATCACGCCGACGCCGTTGACGATGTCGTCATTGGTGGTGCTCAGATCGGGCACGTCGAAGACATCACGCAGCGGAAAGTCCAGCGCACCGTCCTGCGGGATCGTGGTGGCATGGTCGCCCGCCACCGCGAAATGCACCGGAATCGGGGTTTTCGAGATGCCGATGGTGACAAGCGAACGGTGGTTTTCGATCAGCAGGCCGATCTGTTGCAGCAGGTAGTTGCGGAACAGGTCGGGCCGGGTCACCGTGGTGGAATAGGTGCCCGGCACCGCGACATGGCCGAAGGACAGGCGGCTGTCGGTCTGGGCATAGCTGGTCGTGGTAAAGCGGATCTCCGGGTAGAAGGCGCGATAGCGGCTGGCCGGCACCTCGGCAGCCAGCACGCCGCGGAACTTCTCGACCAGGAATGCGGTCGCCTCGTCATACAGCTGCAACAGCCGGTCCACGGCATCCGCGGCATTGTCGAATGCCTGCGGCGGATGCGGATTTGGTGTCTGAATCGGCAAGTCAGGGTCTAATGTCATAGGGTCTTCTCGATCAATTCGGTGATCTCGAAGCGGGTCACATCGACCAGCCCCAGATCGGAAATGCGCAGCTCGGGGATCACCACGAGCGCCAGCAGCGAATGCTGCATATAGGCGTTGTTCAGGGTGCAGCCGACCTCGGCCATGGCGGCAACCATGCGCTCGGCCTTGGCGGCGACCTCGGACGCGGGGCTGTCGGACATCAGCCCGGCGATCGGCAGTTCGACAAGCGCGATCTCGGCCCCGTCCTTGAAGACGGTGATGCCACCGCCGACCTCGGCCAGACGGTTCGCCGCCAGGGCCATGTCCTCACGCGAGGTGCCGACCACGATCATGTGGTGGCTGTCATGCGCCACCGTGCTCGCCATCGCCATCCGGCCCTTGTAGCCGAAGCCCGAGACGAAACCGTTCACCACCCCGCCGGTGGCCCGGTGCCGCTCGACCAGCGCGATCTGGCAGACATCCTTGTCCGGGTCGCCCTGCACCGCGCCATCCGACACCGAAAGCTCGGCCGTCAGCGCCTTGGTCGGGGCCTGGTTCTCGACCACGCCGATCACCTTGGCGACCACCGCATTGGCCCCCGCAGGGGCCTTGATCACATAGTCCTCGGCGGTGATCGGGCGGCGCAGATGGACGGTCCGGCGGCTCTCCTCGGGCCAGTCCAGATGCGGGCAATCGACCAGGCCCTTGCCGTCCCGCGCCACCGTGACGCCGCGCGCGATCACCCGCTCGATCGGCAGCGTGGTCAGATCCGATGTCAGGATCAGGTCGGCCCGCCGCCCCGGCGCGATACTGCCAAGCTCACGCTCCAGCCCGAAATGGGTGGCGGTGTTGATCGTCGCCATCTGCAACGCCACCAGAGGCTCGCATCCGCAGGCAATCGCGTGTCTGACAACGCGGTTCATGTGGCCTTCGTTGACGATGGTGCCCGAATGGCTGTCGTCGGTGCAAAGGATGAAGTTGCGCGGGTCGAGCCCCTTTTCGGTGACCGCGGTGATCTGGCTTTCGACATCATACCAGGCCGAGCCCAGCCGCATCATCGAACGCATCCCCAGCCGGACGCGGGCAATGGCATCGGATTCGGCGGTTCCCTCGTGGTCGTCGGCCGGGCCACCTGCGGCATAGGCGGCAAAGGCATGGCCCTTGTCGGGGCTGGCGTAATGCCCGCCCACCACCTTGCCGGCCCGCATCGTCGCCGCCATCTCGGCCAGCATCTGCGGGTCGGCAGCTATGACGCCCGGAAAGTTCATCATCTCACCCAGCCCGATGATGCCCGGCCATTGCATCGCTTCCGCGACATCCTCGGCAGTGATCTCGAAGCCGGTGGTTTCCAGCCCGGGCGCCGAGGGGGCGCAGCTGGGCATCTGGGTCCAGATGTTGATCGGCTGCATCAGAGCCTCGTCATGCATCAGCCTGACCCCGGCCAGGCCCAGGACATTGGCGATTTCATGCGGGTCGGTGAAGATCGTGGTGGTGCCGTGCGGGATGATGGCGCGGGCGAATTCCGCCGGGGTGAGCATCCCGGATTCGATATGCATATGGCCGTCGATCAGGCCGGGGATCATGTAGGCGCCCTCTGCATCGATGACCTCGGTCTCGGGGCCGATGCAGGGGCCGGCGTCGGGGCCGCAATAGGCGAAGCGGCCCTCGGCGATCGCGATGTCGGACTGCGGCAACAGCTCGCGGCTCTGCACATTGACCCAGATGCCATTGCGGATCACCAGATCGGCCGGTGCACGGCCGGCAGCAACGGCGATCAGGCGGGGGGCGACATCGGCCCAGTTGTTCGGGGGGAGGGATCGTTGGGGTTCCATGAACCAATTGTCATAAGATACAGCTGCTCTGCAAGCCCCCCAACCCTGTCAGGGATCATCCGGATGTCCAACCTCCTGTCCATCGGTCACGGTTATTCGGCGCGGGTTCTGGGCCGGATGCTGGTTGCGCGGGGCTGGCAGGTGACCGGGACGAGTCGCGCGGCGGTCGGGTTTGGCGCGGACGCGACGCGGGGGCTGGTCTGGCCGGGAGATGACCTGGGCCTGGCGCTGGCCGAGGCGACGCATCTGCTGATCTCGGTGGCGCCGGATGCCGATGGCGATCCGGTGTTGCGGGCCCTGGGCGATGCGATCGGCGGCGCGGCGGGACATCTGCAATGGGTCGGCTATCTCTCGACCACCGGGGTCTATGGCGACCATGGCGGCGGCTGGGTGGACGAGACGACTCCTCTGACGCCCACGACCCGGCGCGGCAGGTGGCGGGTGGCGGCCGAGGCCGAGTGGCGGGCGCTGGCCGAGGCATCCGCCCTGCCGCTGCACGTGTTTCGGCTGGCGGGGATCTACGGGCCGGGACGGGGGCCTTTCGAGAAGGTCCGCAAGGGGACGGCGCGGCGGATCGTGAAGCCGGGGCAGGTCTTCAGCCGCATCCATGTCGAGGATATCGCGCAGGTCCTGGCGGCCTCGATGGCGCGGCCCGATCCGGGGGCGGTCTACAACCTCTGCGACGACGACCCGGCGCCGCCGGAAGCGGTGATCGAGGAAGCCGCCCGGCTGCTGGGCCTGCCGGTGCCGCCGGCCGAGGATTTCGAAAGCGCCGCGATGAGCGAGATGGCCCGCTCCTTCTATGCCGAATCGAAGCGGGTCCGGAACGACCGGATCAAGACCGGGCTCGGGATTCGGCTGAAATACCCGGACTACCGGACCGGATTGAGGGCGCTTCTGGAGGCGGACTCGGGGCGTCCCCATGGGGACGGGGGGTCAAGCCACTGATTTTCAAGGGAAAGCCGTGGGGACGGCCAGTATGGTTAATGGCCTGTCAACGACTGGGGGACGACTATTGGTCTCAGCGTCAATCCGAACGAAGGAACCCGCTATGATAGTCTCTAGTTCGTTTTCGGGCCCCCGGATTTCTTCAGAACAACGTGCCCTGTTCCGGGGGGTCTAGCTGCACCAGACCGTTAATTAGCCACGTTTCAGGATAGAGAGAATGGGTTCCCATGGCGAAATACAGACCGCGCTGAGGTAGACGCGACCCAAACTGATCCTCCATTCTTTCCAGTGCTCCTTTCTCCCCGTATCGGTTTCGCCAATGGAAAAAGGTGGCCTCGGTCTCCCAGTCCTGACATGTTCCCTCGCGAACTCCATCCTCTGTTCTATACCGATACTTGAACGCAAAAGGACAAGCTTTCACGGGAACTGCTGGGCGCGGTATGAACATGTCCTCCTGTGAGTGGAACAAGTCGATGGCCCGCTGCTGTTCAGCTAGCGTCTCGCTGGACTTCTTTACGATCTTGAAACCAATGATCTCTGGTTTGAGGAGAGCCAGAGAACGGCCAGCCTCCTGTTCCCGTCTAAGGCTGTACACGATCTGCTTGTTCAATAGGTTCGGACGCTCGGATTTTGGAACAGAACCAATAATTTCAAGCGTCTGGCTATTTACATGACGGCTTTCAATTCTTGGGTCGTTTGACGGCCTCCGCCATGCAAACTTCACCCTGTCCCATCGCCTGAAGCGTTTTCCTTCCTCAAGAACGCGAAACGAAACAGGATAGAGTCGAAGCCAGTTTCCGTAGAGGTCCAAGCCGGCGCAGCAAACCGTTTCACCGTGCTTTTGCCCAATTACAGGCGCAGCCTTAATAAGAATGACTGCCTCTGACCAGTTATTTCCGCCCTGCAATGCCTTGACTGACCCCGATATGCAACAGTTCTATCCTTGCCAGTTTACTTAACTCATTTGCAACGATATTGCGATGGCAGTATTCATGGTTTCGTTCGAAGCACAATAGACAAGCCCCCCCCATTGCGACAATTGGGAGAAGGCTTTTCAAGGCTTCACGAGACTCAGGGCTCTGAATATGCGCGTGAAAGATTCGCGAAAATGTTTCCATGTCGCCAGATCTGGCCGCGTCCCGACCGGGTTTTGGATCACCTAGCTGACGTTCATGCAGATACGCAATTCCAGCTTCTTCAACCGCATTTCGAAGCGCTGTCTTGGAGAACCCCTTCTTGCGAGAAAGCGGTAGCTCACGCACATCAATGAGAGACCGGACCCCGGAGAGTTTGAGTGTTTCGATAAAATCAGCGAGGACAGCTCCCTCATAGCCGATAGTCATCAGGTTGGTGCCTTGATCTGTGCTTCTTGTATCGAACATTCTCTTTCCGGTCCTGACAAAACGTAGCCGCAAACGGTTGCGCCCACCTTAACCCTAGAGCGTCGCGTCAGGACAGGCGGTAGCTTCGCGAAGGCTAAACATCGCTTAGAGCAGTGGCTGGCTAACACCACGGATTCCCGTGCGGACCCAATTCAGCACGAAGCCGCAAATTGCCCGCCACCCACTACTCCTGTTGCGTCACGAAGGCCATCGGGCAACCTTCCTTCCGGCCACAGTCGGGGGCGTCCCTCTCCTTGGTCTCGGCCACTTCGCGGGTGCAGGCGGCGATCACGGAAGCGCCCTCGCGATACCCCTCAACATCACACCGAGCGCCGCAGCTTCGCTCATCCGGAACACCGACCGCGGGACCCTGGTAGCGAAATCGCGCGGGGTGAACCCCCGTTGAATGGCATGAACTTGCAGAGCAGGAACCTCTTGGTCCGGGAGCCGGGCACGGGAAAGCCTTGGTCGCCCCCCCCGACGTTGACCAGCCCGGGGGCAGAGACTAGAGCAACGCCAGCCTATGCGGCCCCCGCGGAAGTTCCGCATCCGCGCCGCACGCACACAGGAAGGACCGTTGGCAGTGGATCATTCGGCGTCTGGAAGCTGTCTCTGCGGCACGGTCCGGTTTCGGATCGACGGCCCGTTCGAGAGCTTCTTCCTGTGCCACTGCGCACGTTGCCGCAAGGATACCGGGTCGGCGCATTCGGCGAATCTGTTTTCCGGCAGCGCCGGGATCACCTGGCTTTCGGGGCAGGAGTCGATCCGGACCTTCCGGCTCCCCGAGACCCGGCATGCCAAGAGCTTCTGCACGCATTGCGGCTCTGCCCTGCCGATGCTCCAGATGGATGGCGCCCTGCTGGTGGTACCGGCCGGGTCGCTGGACAGCCGGCTCGGGATGCGCCCCGACGCGCGCATCTGCCATGACGACCGGGCGGACTGGATCGACGAGATCGAAGCCTCGGAGAAGATCGGCGGTCTGCCCGGTTAGCCGGAGCGCGGTGCAGGCGGCGCTTGCGCCGCCCCGCTCACGCCCGGCGCGAGGCGATGCCGACGATGCCGAGCGTGTCGAGCACCTTGGTCTCGATCTGGGCGGCGTTCAGCCCGGCGGTGGCATACATGTCTTCGGGCGTGGCCTGGTCGATGAAGATGTCGGGCAGGACCATGGAGCGGAATTTCAAGCCGTTGTCGAAGATCCCCTCTTCGGCCAGGAGTTGCGCGACCTGGCTGCCGAAGCCGCCGATGGCGCCCTCTTCGATGGTGATCAGCACCTCATGCTCGGCGGCAAGCTGCAGGATCAGCGCGCGGTCCAGCGGCTTGGCAAAGCGGGCATCCGCGATGGTGGGCGAAATCCCCTTGTTAGAGAGGCTTTCGGCGGCCTTTTCGACCTCGGCCAGCCTGGTGCCGAAGGACAGGAGCGCGACCCGCCCGCCGGCGCGGACGATCCGGCCCTTGCCGATTTCCAGCGGCACGCCGACCTCGGGCATGTCCACCCCGACGCCTTCGCCGCGCGGGTAGCGGAAGGCGATCGGCCCCGAGTCGTGCTGCACCGCGGTGGCGACCATATGGACCAGCTCGGATTCATCCGCCGCCGCCATGACGACGAAACCGGGCAGGTTGGAGAGAAAGGCGATGTCATAGGCGCCGGCATGGGTCGCCCCGTCGGCGCCGACCAGACCGGCGCGGTCGATGGCGAAGCGGACCGGCAGGCGCTGGATCGCCACGTCGTGCACCACCTGGTCGTAGCCGCGTTGCAGGAAGGTCGAATAGAGCGCGCAGAAGGGCCGCATTCCCGCCGCCGCCAGTCCGGCCGAGAAGGTGACGGCGTGCTGCTCGGCAATGCCGACATCGAAGCAGCGGGTCGGGAAGCGGTCGTGGAACCGGTCGAGCCCGGTGCCGTCGGGCATGGCGGCGGTGATGGCGACGATGCGGGGGTCCGTCTCGGCCTGGGCGATCAGCGCATCCGAGAAGACGCGGGTATAGCTGGGCGCGTTCGACTGGGCCTTCTTCTGGGCGCCGGTGAGGACATCGAACTTGCCGGTGGCATGGCCCTTGTCCCGGGCGGCTTCGGCCGGGGCATAGCCCTTGCCCTTCCTGGTGATGACATGGATCAGCACCGGCCCGGTGGCCCGCGCCTTGACGGTGCGCAGGACCGGCAGCAGCTGGTCGAGGTCATGGCCGTCGATCGGGCCGATGTAGGAAAAGCCGAGGCTTTCGAAGAGGGTGCCGCCGACGGCGATGCCCTTGAGCACCTCCTTGGCGCGGCGGGCGCCTTCCTGGAAGGGTTCCGGCAGCAGCGAGACGGCGCCCTTGGCGGCGGCCTTCAGCTCCTGGAACGGGGCGCCGGAATAGAGCCGCGAGAGATGCGCCGAGAGAGCGCCGACCGGGGGCGCGATGGACATCTCGTTGTCGTTGAGCACGACGAAGAGCCGCTTGTCGAGATGGCCGGCGTTGTTCATCGCCTCGAAGGCCATGCCGGCCGACATCGCGCCGTCGCCGATCACCGCGATGGCATCGCCCAGGGCCGGATCGGGCGCGGCGCCGAGATCGCGGGCCACGGCAAAACCGAGGGCGGCCGAGATCGAGGTGGAGCTGTGGGCGGCGCCGAAGGGGTCGTAGGGTGACTCGGAACGCTTGGTGAAGCCCGAGAGACCGCCCTTCTGCCGCAGTGTGCGGATACGGTCGCGGCGGCCGGTGAGGATCTTGTGCGGGTAGCACTGATGCGAGACGTCCCAGATCAGCCGGTCGCGCGGGGTGTCGAAGACCGCGTGCAGGGCCACGGTCAGTTCGACGACGCCCAGGCCGGCGCCCAGATGGCCGCCGGTTTCCGATACCGCCGAGATCGTTTCGGCCCGCAGTTCGCCGGCCAGGCGGCGCAGTTCGGCATCCGACAGAACCTTCAGGTCGGACGGCGTGTGGATGCGGTCCAGAAGCGGGGTTGCGGGACGATTGGCTGGCTGGTCGGGCATGATGCGGGCGCCCTCCGGGGCTGGATCAGGTCTCGCGCGAGATAACGAAGCGGGCGGCCTGTCGCAAGGGTTCCGCCTTTTTGCCATAGGGCGCAAGGGCGGACTCGGCGGTCTGCACCAGAGTTTCGGCACGGGTCCGGGCACCGTCAAGGCCAAGCAGCGATACGAAGGTCGCCTTGCCCGCCGCCGCGTCCTTGCCGACCGCCTTGCCGGTCTTGGCGATGTCGCCGGTGGCGTCGAGCAGGTCGTCGGCGATCTGGAAGGCGAGGCCGAGCGCATCGGAATAGGCCGCCAGCGGACCCGGGTCGGCGCCGGCCATGACCGCCCCTGCGCAGGCCGACCAGCGGATCAGGGCGCCGGTCTTGTTGGCCTGCAACTCGGTGATCTCGGGCAGGGTCAGGGGCGTTGCGGCGGTTTCGGCGGCAATGTCCTGGGCCTGGCCACGGACCATGCCCGAGGCGCCGGAAGCCTTTGCCAGACCCTGAATCAGCGCCAGACGCACGGCGGGATCGGGATGGCAGGCGGGATCGGAAAGCAGTTCGTAGGACAGCGCCTGAAGGCCGTCGCCGGCCAGCACCGCCGTCGCCTCGTCCCATTTCACATGCACCGTGGGCTGACCCCGCCGCAGCGCGTCGTCATCCATGCAGGGCAGATCGTCATGCACCAGCGAATAGGCGTGCATCGCCTCGACCGCCGCCGCCGCCTGCATGGCCCGGTCCGGCGCGAGCCCGTGCAGCCGGGCGCTTTCCAGCACCAGGAAGGCGCGCATCCGCTTGCCGCCTGCGACCGCATAGCGCATCGCCTGCACGACCGGCAGATCGCCGAGCGGCAGCAAGACGGCTTCCAGACGCGCGCCGACCAGCGCCGCCGTCTCGTCCAGCCGGGTTTGGAACATTTACAGGCCTTCGACCGCTTTGGTGCCGGTCGGGTTGCCCTCGGCATCGGTCATCAGGGCCGCGACCTTTTCCTGGGCTGCTTCGAGCTTGGCTTCGCAATGCGCCTTCAGCTCGGCCCCGCGCTGGTAGAGCCGGATCGACTCTTCCAGCGGCACGTCGCCCTTGTCCAGCTGGCCGACAACCTTTTCCAGTTCGGCCATGGCCTGTTCAAAACTCATGTCTGCGGTTTCGGTCATGCGCCCCGCTCCTTCATCACGCCCACATGTGCCGCGACGCTGGCGGCGAGGGCAGGAAGATCATAGCCGCCCTCCAAAGTCGAGACCATGCGCCCGCCGCAGTGGATATCGGCAAGACCCGCCAGGGCCTCGGTGATCCAGGCGAAATCGTCCTCGATCCAGTCGAGATTCGCCAGCGGGTCGGCCTCATGTGCGTCGAAGCCGGCCGAGATCAGGATCAGCTCGGGCGCGAAACCGTCCACGGCAGGCAGAATCTCGCGTTCATAGACCTTCCGCATCGCCTCTCCGTCGCTGCCCGGAGACAGGGGCGCGTTGACGATCTGCCCGTGGGCGCCGGTTTCCGAGGCAGCGCCGGTGCCGGGAAACAGCGGCATCTGATGCGAGGAACAGAACAGGACGCGCGGTTCGTCCCAGAGCAACGCCTGGGTGCCGTTGCCGTGGTGGACGTCGAAATCGACAATCGCGACACGTTCGAGCCCGTGGTGATCCAGCGCGTATTTCGCCGCGATGGCGGCGGTGCCGAACAGGCAGAAGCCCATCGGGGTTTCGGCTTCGGCATGGTGGCCGGGGGGGCGACAGCCCGAGAAGGCATTGAGCGCCCGCCCCGACAGAACCGCATCCACGGCCGCATTGCAGCCGCCGATGGCGCGCAGGGCCGCGGTCAGCGATCCGGGCGAGAGGAAAGTGTCACCGTCGAGCGCGGCCAGACCCTGCTTCGGGATGCTGGCCCTGATCCGGTCGAGATAGCGTTGCGGGTGGCAGCGCAGGATTTCGGACTCGGCCGCCAGCGGGGCCGGGATGCGGGAAAGCTCCAGAGGCGCCAGCCCGGCGGTCACGGCCTCGAGCCGGGCCACGCGTTCGGGGTGGCCCTCGGGCATCAGGTGCTGGTGGCAATCCTCGTGGCTGTACCAGGTGGTGGTCATGCTGCCCTGCCCTGCCCGGCCGCGCCGGGTGCCGGGGTGCCGGCTGACAGGATGGGCATGTCGATGGCCTGCATCGCGGCGTCTCCCGTATGAGGATCCGACCGGTCGCGAGTCGGTGGAACTTGGGTAGCGGCTCCGGCGCGGCTTGCCAAGCGGGCCGCGAGCGGACAAGGCTGGGTGCAGCCAAGGGAGGCCACAATGTTCAAAGCACTCATCGCCGCGGGACTGCTGGCCGGTCCGGCCTGGGCCGGGCCGATCGGACCGATGGTGTCATCGGACCTGAACGGGGACGGGAAGGTGGAACGTTTCTCGCTGATCGACAGCGACGGGAGCGTCGATCTGGTGATCGAGAATACCGGCGGCGGGGTCGTCATAGCCGAGGACGTCGCCTGGATGGGCGGGATCGGGCAGCAGCCGGAACTGGATGTGGCGGCCAACGGCTCGGTGCGGCTGACCTCGATGAACGAGGCGATCGGGCGCAACCGCTGGCACCTGACCCTGACCATCGCCTATCGCAGGAACGCCTATATGGTCGCCGGGGTGACTTATGCCTGGTACGACACGCTGGATCTCGATGCCGGCGGGAGCTGCGACCTGAACCTTCTGACCGGCAAGGGAATTCTGGACGTGAAGAGCGGCCGGCGCGAGGTACGGACCAGCCTGGCGCCGATGCCGGTGACCGACTGGCACGATGATGTCGCGATGCCGCCGCCGGGCTGTGACTAGTCAGGCGCCAGCATGTAGCCGGCGCCACGCACGGTCTGCAGGTAGCGGGGCTGTTTCGGATCGGTCTCGATCTTGCGGCGCAGGCGGGTGATCTGCACGTCCACCGCGCGTTCCTGGGCCCCGCCCTCGGCACCGCCCCGACCGAGGTCATCAACCAGTTCCTGGCGCGAGACAGGCTGACCCGGGCGCGAGGAGAAGATTCGCATCAGCTGCGATTCGGTCGCGGTAAGACGGATCAGCGTCTCGCCGCGCCACATCTCTCCGCGGTCGAGATCATAGCGCACCGGGCCGAGGGTCAGCAGTTTCGGCGTTTCTTCGGAAGAGGCCGAGGGCGGCATCCTTCGCAGGATGGCGTTGATCCGCAGCAGCAGTTCCTTCGGCTCGAAGGGTTTCGGCAGATAGTCGTCGGCCCCGGCCTCGAACCCGGCGATCCGGTCGTCGGTCTCGCCACGGGCGGTGAGCATCAGGATGGGGGTATTGATCCGGGGCCGCAGGTCGCCGGCCAGCGAGATGCCATCCTCGCCCGGCATCATCACGTCGAGCACGATCAGATCGAACTCCAGCCCTGCCAGCAGACGCCGGGCCTGGGCGGCATCGCGGGCGACGGTGACGCAGAAGCCGTGGCGGATCAGGAATTTCTGCAGCAGCCCCCGGATCCGCGCGTCGTCATCGACGACCAGCAGGTGGGTATCAGGCTGGACCGTCACCCCGGCTGATCCTTGAGCAGGTTGAAGTGGCGGCGCTGATCCGGGTCCATCATCGCCTCGAGCACCTGGCGGAAGCCGGCCACAGCCTCGGGTCCGGCGGCGCGATAGGCGGCGCGCATCCGGGCGGTCTGGGCGTCGGAGAGCTTCTTCTCCAGTTCCAGCCCGCGCGGGGTCAGCGACAGATGCCGCTCGCGCTTGTCGTTGCGACCGACGCTGCTTTCGACCAGCCCGTCTTCGATCAGGCTGCGCAGGACCCGGTTCAGGGACTGTTTGGTGACGCCGAGGATCGCCAGCAGGTTGGTCACGGTGGTGCCGGGCGAGCGGTTGATGAAATGCAGCGCCCGGTGGTGGGCGCGGCCATAGGCATAGTCTTCCAGGATTCGGTCGGGGTCAGCGGTAAAGCCACGATAGGCGAAGAACATCGCCTCGATCCCCTTGCGAAGCTGTTCGTCCGTCAGGAACAGCAGGCTGTCGCCCGTGGTTCCGGTTCCTCCCGCGTCGGCCATGGCATTCCGATTCTGGTTGGTGGATCGTGATATTTCTTGTGCCTCATTTTAAGTCAGCCTTGTTGACTTTCCAAGCCCGAATCGGTAGTGATCCGCAGATTTGGCGCAATATTATGTCCGATGCGGACCTAGTTGGCGCAACTTATGCAAAGCGGCAATGGCCGGACGATGAAGGAGACAGCAATGACCGGGGCATATGATGATCGGGACGGCAAGATCTGGATGGACGGAAAACTGGTCGATTGGCGCGACGCCAATGTGCACCTGCTGACCCATGCGCTGCATTATGCCTCGTCCGTGTTCGAGGGCGAACGCTGTTACAACGGCAAGATCTTCCGGGGCCGCGAGCATTCGGAACGGCTGCGGAGTTCGGCCTCGATGCTGGATTTCGAGATCCCCTACACGGTGGACGAGATCGAGGCGGCCAAATACGAGATGCTGAAGGCGAACGGCTGGACCGATGCCTATGTGCGCGCGATCGCCTGGCGCGGTGCCGGGCCCGACATGGGCGTCTCGGCCAAGCGCAACCCGGTGCGGCTGGCGGTCGCCGGCTGGGAATGGGGCAACTACTACGGCGACGCCAAGTTCAAGGGCGCGAAGCTGGACATTTCCAAGTGGAAGCGCCCCTCGCCCGAGACCATCCCCTGCCATGCCAAGGCGGCCGGGCTCTACATGATCTGCACGATGTCCAAGCACGCGGCCGAGGCCAAGGGCTGTTCGGACGCGATGATGTTCGACTATCGCGGCTATGTCGCCGAGGCGACCGGGGCGAACATCTTCTTCGTCAAGGATGGCGAGGTGCATACGCCGCTGCCGGACTGCTTCCTGAACGGGCTGACCCGGCAGACGGTGCTGGAGATGCTGAGGGAACAGCAGGTCAAGGTCCACGAACGCCACATCTTGCCGGAAGAGCTGGAAGGCTTTCAGCAATGCTGGCTGACCGGGACGGCGGCGGAGGTGACTCCGGTCGGGCAGATCGGCGACTACAGCTTCGAGGTCGGCCAGATGGTCAAGGACATCTCGACGGCCTACGAGAAACTGGTCCGGGCCTGACCCCGGAGTCAGTTCCGGGCAGTGCCGCCCCGGGCTTCGCCGCCGGCTCCCGAGCCGAAGCGGTGCGGCCTTCGGGAGCGCGTGGCCGGGCTCTCGGGGCCCGGCCCTGCGGACAGGAAGGCAGGAGCGCCGCCGGGCGGTAACTGCGCCAGGGTGACGGCCATGGCGGGAATGGCGAGCAGGTTCGCCAGCAGCATGACATTCAACAGCCGGGCAAAGGGTTGCTTGCGGGTCTTGTGGCGGAACCTGTGCTGCGCAAGTTTCGCCGCCACGCCGCCACCCAGAAAAGCCAGCCAGAGCAAGGTGGACTCGCGAATCCGCCAATCCCCCGCGACGGCGCATCGCTTGTCGTGGTGGAAGGCGACATAGGCAGCGGCGTTGATCGCCAGCAGATAGATCAGGAACAAGAGCATCCGGGTCGGGAACATGGCCTGGCAGTTCGGCAAGACGGACCGATCCCTGGCGAGACATCCTGTCATCAGCAAGGCCAGCAACGAAAAACGCGCCCCAAGGGGCGCGTTCATCATCGTTCGTTGCGATCCTTGCCTGGGTCTCAGGCCTTCTTGGCGGTGATCTTGCGGCCCTTGTAGGGTGCCCAGATCCGCTTGTTGGTCAGGTAGAGCAGCGCCGAGAGGATGATCAGGAAGCCGACCCCGACAAAACCGACATGCTTGCGGGCCATCATCTTGGGCTCCGAGGCCCAGGTCAGGAAGGCGGCGACGTCCATCGCTTCGTGATGCAGGTCGTTCGCATGTTCGGGGTCGTAGGTCACGAGACCGTCTTCCAGCGGCGGCGGCATCGCGATCCAGCCGCCCGGGAAGGCCGAGTTCCCGTAAAGCGTGGTGCCCGCCTCTTCCTTCTCTTCGCCGGTATAGCTGGTCAGAATGGCGACGATGTATTCCGGCCCGCCGATCCCGCGCAGGAACTGGTTGATGCCCAGCCCGTAGGGGCCGGAGAAGCCCTTGCGCGCCTTGGCCATCAGGCTGAGGTCCGGGGCGTTGTCGAGCGCCGAGGTCGGGAAGTGGTCCGACGGGATGCCCGGGCGGGTGTCGTCCAGCTCGGGATCGTAGATGTCGAACTGCGCGGCATAGGCGCGAACCTGTTCCACCGGCAGGCCGACGCCGCCTTCGTCGCCCAGTTCCCGGAACGGCACGTAGCGCAGGCCGTGGCAGGCCGAGCAAACCTCGGTAAAGACCTGCAGGCCGCGTTGCAGCTGAAACTGGTCGAAGCTTCCGAACGGTCCTTCCCAGGGGAAGGCCACATCCTCGATATGCCCGGTCTCGGACGCCACCGAAGGCGTGGCGAGCATCAGGGCCGAGGCGAGTGTGATTGCGAATTTCCGCATCATGATACCTTTCTCACTCGGCCGGGGTTTCGCCGGCGCCGTAATGCGCGTTGAAGTCGTCCTCGATCGTCGCCGGCGGGGTCTGCGGTTTCTCGATCACGCCGAGGATCGGCAGGATGACCAGGAAATACGCGAACCAGTAGGCGGCCCCGATCAGGGAGATGGTCGAATAGGGCGGTTCGGCAGGCTGCGAGCCGCACCACATCAGCACCACGAAGTCGATCACCAGCAGGTAGAACCACCAGCGGAACATCGGCCGGTAGCGGCCCGAGCGGACCGAGGAGGTGTCGAGCCAGGGCACCAGCGCCATGACGAAGATCGAACCGAACATCGCCAGCACGCCGAAGAACTTGGCGTCGATGATGCCGCCGGTCAGGACGCCGGCGATCTGCACCACCCAGACATCCGAGGTGAAGGCCCGCAGGATCGCGTAGAACGGCAGGTAATACCATTCCGGCACGATATGCGTCGGGGTCTTCAGCGGGTTCGCCTCGATATAGTTGTCGGGCTCGCCGAAGTAGTTCGGCATGTAGGTGACGACGGCGAAGAAGACCGTCAGGACGATCGCCAGGCCGACGAGGTCCTTGATCACGAAATAGGGCCAGAAGGGCAGCGTGTCCTTCTCGGCCTCGGCCTTGGAGCCGCGCCGCACCTCGACACCCGTCGGGTTGTTGTTGCCGGTGGTGTGGAAGGCCCAGATATGGACCACGACCAGCGCCGCGATCACGAAGGGCAGCAGGTAGTGCAGCGAGAAGAAGCGGTTCAGCGTGGCGTTGTCCACCGCCGGGCCGCCGAGCAGCCAGGTCTGCAGGTCGGGCCCGATGAAGGGAATCGCGCCGAACAGGCCGGTGATGACGGTGGCACCCCAGAAGGACATCTGGCCCCAGGGCAGGACGTAGCCGAGGAAGCCGGTCGCCATCATCGCCAGGTAGATCAGCATGCCGACGATCCAGGTGACTTCACGCGGGCTCTTGTAGGAGCCGTAGAACAGGCCGCGGAAGATATGGATATAGACCGCCAGGAAGAACAGCGTGGCGCCGTTGGCATGCATGTAGCGCAGCATGTAGCCGCCGTTCACGTCGCGCATGATGTGCTCGACCGAGGCGAAGGCCAGATCGACATGCGGCGTGTAATGCATGGCCAGCACGATGCCGGTGGCGATCTGCAGCACCAGGCAGAAGGCCAGGACGATGCCCCAGATCCACCACCAGTTCAGGTTCCGGGGGGTCGGGATCATCAGCGTGTCATAGAGCAGCGACACTACCGGCAAGCGGTTGTGCAGCCATTTCTCGAAGCCAGACTTGGGCTCGTAGTGGTCGTGCGGGATACCAGCCATCTATGCCTCCGGTCAGCCGAGAACGATCGTGGTGTCGCCGTCGAAGGCAACGATGGGAATGTCGAGATTTCGCGGGGCCGGACCTTTGCGGATCCGTCCGGCAGTATCGTAGTGCGAGCCGTGGCAGGGGCAGAACCAGCCGCCGAAATCGCCCGAGGCGTTGCCGATCGGCACGCAGCCCAGGTGGGTGCAGACGCCGAGCATCACCAGCCATTCGCCGTCCTCGCTCAGGGCGCGGTTCTCGTCGGTGGCCTCGGCGCTGGCGGGCAGGTTCTCGTTCTCGGCGTTCTTGTCAACCAGGTCCTCCAGCGGGACGGCCCGGGCGGCGGCAATCTCTTCCTGGGTGCGGCGGCGGATGAAGACCGGCTTGCCGCGCCACTTGACGGTCAGCTGGGTGCCAACCTCGACCCCCGATATGTCAACCCGGATGGACGACAAGGCCTGCACGTCCGCCGAGGGGTTCATCTGGTTTATCAGCGGCCAGACCGCGGCCCCAGCCACCACAGCGCCGGCTCCACCGGTCGCGTAGTAGAGGAAATCGCGGCGTGTGCCTTCGGGATGGTCTGCGTTGGACACCGTTCATCTCCATCTTCCAGCCGGGGGGCCGGCCATGGTCGCGCGGCCACGCGGGGCGTAGCCGTCCGGGGGGCTTTTAACGACGCTGTGAAGGGCTTGTCCAGCGGACATTGCGCAGAACGGCGGACCTAATGTCGCGCCCGGGCCGAGTGCGGCCCCGGCGCCGCACCGCTGAAGGCCCGGCTGCGGCAACTCTGCCCATTGCTCTTGCGCCGCATTCCTTTAAGTCTCGCCGCAAGGATTTCGACAAGTCAAAGGTCTCCCGAGATGAAACGCCATACCGCCGCCGCGCTTGCCGCATTGATGCTGACCACCGCCAGCCCGGCGCTGGCCGAGGTCGAGCTGAGCTTCTATCTCGGCAGCCAGGAAGCCGCCCACAGCCGGGTGCGCGGCAACGACCCGGGCGGGCTGGGCGATTTCAACGAACTGATCGGCTGGCAGGGCAAGTCCTTCGCGATGCCGCCCTATTACGGGGTGCGGGCGACCTGGTGGAAATCGGACCGGCTGGGATTCGCGCTCGAATTCAACCACGCCAAGGTCTATGCGCCGGACAGCGAAAAGGCGGCGGCGGGGTTCACCACGCTGGAATTCACCGACGGGATCAACATCTTCACCGGCAACGTGATGTACCGGTTCCCGAACGACAGCGCCTGGACGCCCTATGTCGGCGCCGGCCTGGGCATCTCGGTCCCGCATGTCGAGGTGACGACCTCCGGCGGCAGGACCTTCAACTACCAGATCGGCGGCCCGGCGGCGACGCTGATCGGCGGCGTCTCCTATGCGTTCAACGACAAATGGGCGATGTTCGGCGAATACAAGATGACCTATTCGCGCAACGACGTGGACCTGGACAACGGCGGCTATCTGAAGACCAACATCGTCACCAATGCGTTGAACCTCGGCATCAGCTACAAATTCTAGCCGCCGGCGCCCGGAATCGGCCCCGCCCCCCGGGCGGCGGGGTCAGCCCTCGGGCATGGTCGCCTTGACCGAGGGTCTTTCGGCCATCTTTCCGGCCCAGGCCGCCAGCGAGGGCCGGCCGGCGCGCCAGTCGCGGGCCGCATGGCGCAGGTCGAGATAGCCGAGCGCCGCGACGACCGCGACCTGGCCGATGTCGAACGGCCCGTGCAGATGCGCCATCCAGCGGCTTTCCAGCGCGTCGAGGGCGCGGGCGATCTTGGCCCACTGGCCTTCGACCCAGGGATCGTGGCGCTTTTCCTCGGGCCGGGTCCGGCTTTCGTAGATCATCAGGATCGCGGCATCGGCAATGCCGTCGCCGGTGGCCTCCAGGGTCAGCGAATCCCACAGCGTCTCGCCCGCCGGATAAAGCGTGCCCCTGCCGGTGTCGTTGAAATAGCGGCAGATCACCCGACTGTCATAGAGCGCCGGCCCGGTCTCGCGTTCCAGCGCCGGGATCTTGCCCAGCGGGTTCAACGACAGCGGCATGGTGCCGGGATCGACCGGGTGGCCCCCGGCCGGGATCAGCTCGACCAGCGGCAGCTGCCGGGTCTCGTGCAGGGTGATCATCACCTTGCGGACATAGGGCGAGGCGGGGGAGTGGTAGAGTTTCAGTCCCATCGGGGCTTAGACCTTTCTGATGCGGAAGCGGCCCAGGGCGGCCAGATCGATTTCGAGTCCCGGTCCATCGGGCCTGCGGCGGAGCACCCGGCGCAGGCGCAGCGTGGCATTGCCCTGTTCGGGCTCGCGCCGGGCCGTCATGCCTTCCGGCATCCGGTCGAGCGCGTCCTCGGCCTTCTGGTCGCGGGTGCCGGTCCGGGCGGCGCGGGCGACGGCCCAGGTGGCCAGGGCGACAGAGCCGTAGCGCAGGCCGTAGCGCAGCGCGACAGGGGCAATGGCGGCAAGGGGAAGCGGCATGAGATGTCCTCCGGCGGCCGGGTGGCCAACGAACGGCAGGGTATGACGGCGCCCGGGGGCTGTCCATTCACGACTTCGGCGGTTCTTCCATCAGGGTGGAGAGCGCCGCCACCTCCTGCCCGAAACCACTCGCGGCCATGGCCCGGGCGGCGGCGATCCGCGCGTCGTCGGGCTTGTTCTGCGACAGTTTGTAGGTCGAGCGGATCTCTTCGACATGAAACCGGAAGGGCACGATCATGCGCAGCATCCGGGCCAGCGAATCGGGCTCCAGCTTGGTGGTTCGCCACAACGGCTTGGGCGCCAGCCGCGATTCGAAATGCTCCGAGAGCCGGTCGAGCAGGCCCGGCAGCTCGGCCTCGGGGCGTTTCTCCAGCCGTCCGACCAGATGCAGCGCGACATAGTTCCAGGTCGGCACCTGATCCGCGACCCCGTACCAGTCGGGCGAGACATAGCCGTCCGGCCCGGCCACCGCGATCAGCGCCGGGCATGGCGCGTCGAGCGTCCGGCCGAGCGGGTTCGAGCGAGTCAGGTGCAGATCGGCGGTTCCACCGTCGCCGGAGAGCAGGAACGGCACATGCGCGACCATCGGCACCGGATCGCCGTTGCGCATCAGCGTGCCGAAGCCGCGGGCCCGGGCATCTGCGAGAGCTTCGGCCCGGTCGGCCTGACGGAAGACGGGATTGGGATGCATCGGCCTCGCTCCGGGATCAGGGGGCGGGACCGGGGGTTTCACACCCCCGGACCCCCGTGGGATATTTCCAAGGTAAAGCGGTCAGGCGCGCAGGCGCTTGCCGTCGTGGGAGTCAAGACGGGCGGTAAGGATCGTGCCTTCGGGCTGGTCGCTGGCAAAGGCGACTTCGGCGAAGCTTTCGGTGCGGGCCAGACGCGGACCTTCGGTGAGCAGCCGCTGTTCGGTGCCGACAAGGCTGTCGAGGTGACGGCGGGCGGCGGCCTCGCCGGCGGCACGGAGCCGGGCGGCGCGGGACTTGATCGCCGGGCCGGGCACCGCCGGCATCCGGGCAGCGGGGGTGCCCGGACGGGCCGAATAGGGGAAGACATGCAGCCAGGTCAGGGCGCAATCCTCGACCAGCTTCAGCGAGTTCTCGAAATGCGCCTCGGTCTCGGTCGGGAAACCGGCGATGATGTCGGCGCCGAAGGTGATTCCGGGGCGCAGGCGGCGGGCCTCTTCGGTGAAGCGGATCGCGTCGTCGCGCAGGTGGCGGCGCTTCATCCGCTTCAGGATCAGGTCGTCGCCATGCTGCAGCGACAGGTGCAGATGCGGCATCAGCCGCGGCTCGGTGGCGATGGCCTGCATCAGCGCCTCGTCCACCTCGATCGAATCGATGGAGGAGATCCGCAGCCGCGGCAGATCCGGCACCAGCCTGAGGATCCGCAGCACCAGATCGCCCAGCCGGGGCCGGGCCGGAAGGTCGGCGCCCCAGGAGGTGAGATCGACCCCGGTCAGCACCACCTCGTTGAAGCCGCGGTCGCGCAGCCGCTTGATCTGCTCGACCACCACCCCGGCGGGGACCGAGCGGGAATTGCCGCGGCCATAGGGGATGATGCAGAAGGTGCAGCGGTGATCGCAGCCGTTCTGGACCTGGACATAGGCGCGGTGGCGGCCGAAGCCGTCGATCAGATGGCCGGCGGTCTCCCGCACCGACATGATGTCATCGACCTGCACCCTCTCGGTCCGGCCCACGAAATCCGGCGCCAGCGCCGCCCAGGTGGCGGGCTGCATCTTTTCGCTGTTGCCGATGACATGGGCGACCTCGGGCATCGCCGCGAAGGTCTGCGGCTCGGTCTGGGCGGCGCAGCCGGTGACGATGATCCTGGCGCGCGGGTTGTCGCGGGCGAGGCGGCGGATGTCCTGCCGGGCCTTGCGCACCGCCTCCGCCGTCACCGCGCAGGTATTGACGATCACCGCGTCGGAGAGCCCGGCGGCCTGGGCGAGCTCGCTCATCGCCTCGGATTCATAGGCGTTCAGGCGGCAGCCATGGGTGGCGAAGATCGGCGGCTTGGCGTCCATCAGACCGCCGCCAGGAATTCGGGGGTCAGAACCCCGGTCAGCACATGCGCGGTCGGGCCGGTCATCCAGACGCCGTCGGCGCGCCAGTCGAGCTCCAGCCAGCCGCCGTCGAGCTCGATGCGGACATGGGCGTCGGCCAGGCCGCGCCGATGCGCGGCGACCGCGGCGGCGCAGGCACCCGACCCGCAGGCCAGGGTGATCCCGGTGCCACGCTCCCAGACCCGCATCCGCAGCTCGCCGGGGCCGCGGACCTGGACATATTCGACATTGGTGGCCTGCGGGAACAGCGGGTGATGCTCCATCGCCGCACCGTCGCGGGCCAGGTCCACCGACTCGGCATCGGCGACGAAGAAGACGCAATGCGGATTGCCCATGCCGACCGCCGACGGGGCACCGTCGATCGGCAGGGTCAGGGTCTCCATCGCGCGGGCCAGCGGGATCGCGGCCCAGTCGAGCTGCGGCGGGCCCATGTTCACCGAGGTGAGGCCATCGCCGGCGTCGGCGGCCTGAAGCTGCCCCCGTTCGGTCAGCAGGGTCAGCGACGGGCGGCCGGATTCGGCCATCAGGTGGCGGGCCACGCAGCGGGTGGCGTTGCCGCAGGCGGCGGCGGTGCTGCCATCGCTGTTGTAGAAGGTCAGCCGCGCATCGGCCTCGGGCGTGGTCTCGATCACCGCCAGCTGGTCGAAGCCGACGCCGCGATGCCGGTCTCCCAGGGCGCGGGCCAGGGCCGGGGTGACCATGGCCTCGCCACCCCGCTGGTCGATGACCACGAAGTCGTTGCCCAGCCCGTGCATTTTCATGAACGGCAGGCCCTGAGGGGGCGGCGCGGCTTTCATGCGGGTCCCATACTCCGCAAGCCGGAGCTTTGCCAGATCCTGTGCCCGATTTCCGCTTGACGGGCCAAGGGGGCACCGATAGGGAAGCGCCCGGAAGTGGGCCGGTAGCTCAGTTGGTAGAGCAACTGACTTTTAATCAGTAGGTCTCGGGTTCGAGCCCCGACCGGCTCACCATTTCCCCTTTCAGGAACCGAGCCGAAGGCCCGGGCCGGATCCCGGCCCAGGCCCGGCGGGGCCGGGGCGTTCAGGCGGCGCGCATCTGCCGGCGTTTCAGGGCCCGGCCGATGCGCCAGGCCTCCAGCGCGGCCAGCGGCCCGAAATGCACCAGCGCCGCGCCGGTGCCGCCCCAGTCATGCAGTGCCGCCCAGTGGATCAGGGTCAGCACCGCGGCGCCGTAGACGAAGCGTTGCAGCGTCTTCCATCGCGGGCCGAGCCGGCGCATCCAGCCATCCGTGGAGGTCACCGCCAGCGGCACGAAGATCAGGAAGGCCAGCCAGCCGGTCCAGATGTAGAGCGTCGAGAGCTCTCCGGCCGTGAAGGCGACGGTGCCTGTATCGACCAGATAGAGCAGCGTGTGCAGCGCCGCATAGCCGAAGGCGGCGACACCCAGGTAGCGGCGCCGCTTCATCAGCCAGCGCGGGCCGCGCCAGCCCTTGAGCAGCATGGTCAGCGGCGTGATCATCATCGCGACGATCATGAAGCGCGCGGCAAATTCACCGGTCGGGTGCAGGAGGCCATGCAGGGCCTCGGGGTCGCCGGAGGTGAGCCCCATGAGCATCGGAATGGCCGGAAGCGCCAGCAGCAGCCAGAAGGCATAGGGGTGGTTCAGAACGGATTTCGGGGTGGTCACGATCGCACTCCATGAGGTCTCGGTGAATGACGGTTCCGGCGCCGTCAGGGCCGGGAAAGCGACCCAAACCAGGCGTCCCAGCTCTGGTGCTTGCGTCCGGCGGCGGTTTCGAAATCGCTGGGATTGTCGAGCGCGCCGTCGCGGATGCTCTGGTAGATGCCGGCGATGACCGCGCCGAGGAAGGCGCCCAGCTCGGCAGTCCGGTCGGCCCGGAACGACTCGACCGACATGGCGCGATAGCGCAGGTCGGTGCCGAAGGCGCGGTTCAGATAGCCGGCGAGTTCGGTCTGGGTCAGCGCGGTGCCGTGCAGGTTGTAGGTCCGGCCGTTGTGCGCGGTGCCGGTCAGCATGCCGGCATAGGCCTGCGCCAGTTCCGGGCGCGTGGTGTAGCCGCATCGGCCCTCGCCGGCACAATTGGCGATCTCGCCGGCCTTGCGGTAGCTGTCGATATATTCGATGTCCGGCTCGATATAGATGCCGTTGCGGCCGATTACCCAGTCCAGCCCGCTGGCGCGGATATCGGCCTCGGTCTGGCGGTTGCTCTGGATCACCGGCGAGAAGCTGGTGCCCTCTTCGGCGCCCTGCACGCTGGTGTAGACGATCTTCGTCACCCCGGCGGCCCTGGCGGCCGCGATGACATTGCGGTGCTGGACGATCCGCGCCTCGGGCGCGTCCATGCCGGAGACCAGCAGCAGGGTATCGGCGCCGGTGAGCGAGCGGCGCAGCTGATCGGGGTCATCGTAGTCGCCCGGGCGAATCTCGACCCCCAGACCCGCCGCCTTCTTCGGCGTGCGGGCCAGGCCGAAGACCGGGCCGGCCTCCGGCATGGCCACGAGCTTGCGGATGATCTCTGAGCCCAGCTTGCCCGAGGCGGCGGTCACGGCGATTGTCATGTGCGGGTTTCCTTTCGGCGGAATGTCTTGCGGATTGCGACGCTATTGCCCGGCACCCGAAGGCTGCCAGTCGAGCACGGGGGTTTCGCGGAAGGCGAAGCGGGCCAGGTGGTCGCCGATCACCTTTTGCAGCCGGTCGAGGTCGGTCTCGGCACCGCTGACCGTCAGGGTCAGGGTGCTGCCATCGGCGCGCAGCGTGCAGCCGCCGAACGGCAGGGTGATCTCGCCCGCTTCCGGGGTGAATTCGACCGGAACCTTGTGGCCGAAATGCTTGCAGAGCTGCTGAAGATAGCTGCTGGCGCGGTCGGATGTGAGGGTGGCGGTTCTGCTTGGCATCGGGGTCTCCTGTCTTTCCGACGCTTCAGATAGACCCGGTGGCACCTTTCGATTATCCCATGAATAACGGAAAGATATTTCCAGGAATTGGAAAGATGATCGAGGACTACCGCGGCCTTGCGATCTTTGTGGCCATCGCCGATGCCGGCAGTCTCAGCGCGGCGGGGCGGCGGCTGAAACTTTCGACCTCGGTGGTCAGCCACCATCTGTCGCGGCTCGAGGCGAAACTGGGCGTCACGTTGTTCTTTCGCTCGACGCGCTCGATGTCGCTGACCCCAGAGGGCCGCGCGGCCCTGGGCCCGGCGCGCCGGATGGTCGCCGCCGGAGAAGAGGCGCTGGACGCCGTCGGGGCGGGCAGCGACGAGCCGGTCGGGGCGCTGCGCGTCGCCATGCCGGCCTGGGGAGAGAACATGCGGATCATTCAGGCGCTGTGGGAATTTGCCCGGCGGCACCCGATGGTCGCGATCTCGCTGCACAGCAGTGACCGGCCCGCCGACCTGATCCGGGATGGGTTCGACCTGGCGATCCGGCTGGGGACCCTGGCCGACAGCAGCCTGAAGAGCCGGAGGATCGGTGATTTCTCCCGGCTGCTGGTCGCCGCGCCCGACTATCTTGCCGGCCGCCCGCCGGTCCGGACCCTGGAGGACCTGGCCGGCTGCGACTTCATCGCGGTCTCGATGATTCCCGATGCGATGACCCTGCATTGCGAGGGCGAGACCGCCGTGATCCAGCCCGAGAACGTGCGCCTGGAGGTGGATACGATCGTGGCGGCGAAATCGGCGGTTCTTGCCGGACTCGGCGTCAGGGTCCTGCCGCTGGGAGAGATCGAGGCCGAGCTTGCCTCGGGCCGGCTGGTCGAGGTTCTGCCGCAATGGCGGCTGTCCGAGCTGGGCATCTACGCCGTCTGGCCCGACAGCGGCCCGCAAAAGGCCCTAACCCGAAGGCTGATCGAGGTTCTGGCCGACAAGAGCATGGGTCGCGCGCCCTGATCCGCCGCCGGGAAGCCGCGATCCGGCAGGCGGCGACCCGGACCGGGCCGGGCCCCTAGTTCACCTGGATCTTCGACACCGCCGAGCGGCCCAGTGCGTCGATCACCGAGAGGGTGACGAAACCCTTGCCGGGCAGCGTCACGGCAACCTCGCGGTCGCGCTCTGCGGTGGCCAGCGGGCGGCCGTCGGCCAGCCAGGTGAAGGGCGCCCGGCCGTCGCGGACCTTCACCACCAGATGGCCCCCCTCGGCGCTCAACACCGCGCCATCGGGCGGGAAGGCGACGGCGGGCGCATCGGCATCGGGACGGAACAGCGCGTCGCGGGGGCGGAAGTTGCGCAGCGGCTGCGGCAGCCCGCCATTGCCGACGATCAGCGTGCCCGGCGGTGGCGGCGGCAGCGGGTCGAGCCCCGGCTTCAGGCGGCTGAACGCCTCGAACAGCACCGGCGCCGCCAGGCCGCCGCCGAACTGGCCGGGCACCGGGGTTCCGTCCGGGCGCCCCATCCAGACCCCGATCACATGCCGGCCGTCAAAGCCGATCGCCCAGGTGTCGCGGTGGCCGTAGGAGGTGCCGGTCTTGTAGGCGACCCGGTCCGGCGGCGCGCCGGCGGGGGGCGGCATCCCGGCCAGGATGTCGCTGACCTGCCAGGCGCTCTCGGCCCGCATCAGGCGCCGGCCGCACAGCGGGCAGGACTGCCCCAGCCGGTGATGCAGCCCGACGCCGCGCCCATCCTCGGCCAGCCCGGCATAGAGCTGCACCAGATCCTCCAGCGTCACCCCGACGCCGCCCAGGGCCACCGCCAGCCCGGGACGTCCGCCCGGCACCACCGGCCTTGTTCCGGCCGAGCGCATATAGGCCACAAGCCGGTCGGGAGAGATCGCGTCGGTCAGCATCACCGCCGGAATGTTGAGCGACATCTGCAGCGCGTCATGCACCGTCACCGTACCGCGGAACTGGCCGTCGAAATTCTGCGGCGCATAGGTGCCGAAGGCGGTCGGGCGGTCCTCGATCAGGGTCTGCGGATGCGCCAGCCCCATCTCGAAGGCCAGCCCGTAGATGAAGGGTTTCAGGGTCGAACCTGGGGAGCGAAGCGCCCGGGTCATGTCGACATAGCCGGCGCGGTCGTCGCGGTAGCCGGCCGAGCCAACCGAGGCCAGCACCTCGCCGGTCACATGATCCGCCGCGACAATGGCGATGGAAATCCGGTCTCCGGCCTCGCGCGTCACCCGTTCGGCGAGTCTTTCCAGCTTCTTCTGCACCTCGGCGTCGATCGTCAGCCGGTGGACCAGGGTCTGCGGCGCCTCGGCCAGCGCCCGGTCGGCCAGATGCGGCGCCAGGGCGGGGAAATCGCGGCGCCGGTCGGGTATTTTCTCGCGCAGAGCCGCGGCCAGGGTTTCGGCGTCGATCACCCCGGCGGCCTGCATCCGCATCAACACCCGGTCGCGCGCCGCCTTTGCGGCCTCGGGGAAACGGTCGGGGCGCCGCCGCTCGGGCGATTGCGGCAATGCCACCAGCAACGCCGCCTGGGCCGGGGTCAGCCGGCGCGGGTCCTTGGCGAAATAGGCGCGCGAGGCGGCCCGCAGCCCTTCCAGATTGCCGCCATAGGGGGCACGGTTGAGGTAGAGCGTCAGGATCTCGGCCTTGGTCAGGTGCCGTTCCAGCGCCAGCGCAAGCCGGGTCTGGCGCAGCTTGCCCGACCATTCGCCGGTGCTGCCATCCTCCAGCAGCCGCGCCACCTGCATGGTCAGGGTCGAGCCGCCCGAGACCAGATGCCCGGTCGAGATCAGCTGCCAGCCAGCCCGCGCCACGGCAAGGGGATCGACGCCGGAATGCCGGTAGAACCGCTTGTCCTCATAGGCCAGCAGCATGGCAAGGAAGAGCGGGTCGGTCTGGTCCAGCTCCAGCCGCAGCCGCCAACGTCCGTCCGACACCGTATAGGCCCGCAGCAGGCTGCCGTTCCGGTCCAGAACCTCGACCGAGGTTTCGGCGACCAGCGAGGGCAGTTCCGTCGCATCGACCCAGGCGTCGAACCGGTCACGCGCCGCCGCCCCGAGGAACAGGGCGACGGCGATGATGATCAGCGCGCGGCGGCCGGTCCAGCGCAGGAGCCTGCGCAGGCGGCTCATTCGGTGATGACCACCGTGCCGGCGTCGCTATGCGCGTTGAACTGCGGACGGTACATGTCCTGAACGCTGGCGGCCGGGTGGTGGAACGTCCCCGGCGAGATCGCCCGGACGATATAGGCCAGCCGGAACGGCTTGTCCGAGCGCCAGTCCACCGCCGAGATGAACCGGTCCTGGCGGAACTCGGTCTTGTTCGGCTCGGCCGAGAGGTCGAGCCAGTCCAGCGCCCCGATGTCCCCGGCCCGCAGCAGGTTCGGGTTGTCGATCTCGAACCCGGCCGGCAGCGGATCATCGACGATCAGCCGCGCCTCGCCCTTGCCGAAGGGATCGACGGTCAGCACCGTGACCAGGCGGGTGCCGGTCTTGACCTCATCGGGACTGACCGGCGTGCCGTCGAGGGTGAAGTAGGACCGATCCAGCGCATAGCCGTTGCCACCGGCCGGTTCCGGGACTTCCGGCACGCCATAGGTGGTCAGGGTCAGGATCGTGTCGCGGGCCGAGCCGTTGGCCACCGCCAGCGCCATGCCGCCATCGACCTGATCCTCGATCACCCGCACCATCGGCCCGTCAACCGGCTGGCCGTTGATGGTGATGCCCTCGGTCCTTGCGTCGCCCAGCAGCGCATGCGCGGCCAGCAGGGTCCAGACCGATTCCTGCGTCGAGAGCCGGCGATAGGCCTGCGGCGCTGCCACGCGGGCGGTCAGCAGATCACGGTCGATGACATTCGACCCGGCCTCGACCGCCAGCGTCAGCACCCCGGCCGCATCGCGCAGGTTGGTGCCGTAGTCGGCGCGCCAGAGCTGCCGGGTCTCGTCCCCGGTCTGCCCGGCAAGCCGCTTCTGCGCCCGCAGGAACATCGCGTCGGCCCGGGTCTGGTCGCCGTAGAGGGCCAGCGCCGCGCCCAGCTGCGCCTGCGCCAGCGCGGTGCCGAAGCTGTCGCCCTTCTGGTCGGCATAGTAGCGCAGATCGCCGATCGTCGCGGCGCCTTCACGGGCCAGCACCAGCAGCGCATAGGCCAGATCCTCGCCGCCGCTGTCGAAATCGGCGGCGTAGTTGACCTGGTTGCGGATGTTGTCGATCGCGCTGCGGAAGGCCAGGGCCGGAACCTCATATCCCTGTGCCCGGGCCCGGCTGAGGAAGTCGGTCACATAGACATCCAGCCAGAAGTCACCCGAATCGGCATACCAGAGACCGAAGGCGCCGCTGCTGTCCTGATTGGCCAGAACCGCGGTGATCGCCTGGTCGATGCGCTCGGAGATATTGTCTCGCTCATCCAGCCCCATCGCGACCGCCAGCTCGTCCAGATAGAGCAGCGGCAGCGCCTTGGAGGTGATCTGCTCGGTGCAGCCATAGGGATAGCGGTCCAGCGCCTCGAGCATCCCCGGCGCGTCGAGATAGGCGATCGGCCCGACCGCCAGCGTCGCCGTGCCCGATCCGGACACCAGCCCGGCGAAGACATTGTCATCCAGGGTGAAGGTCTGCCCCGCCGCCAGATCGAAGCGCGAGGTGCGCGAGATCTCGGGGTCGTTCTGCTGCACCGGCAGGTTCAGATGCTTGGTCAGCCGTTTGCCGCCGGGCGTGGTCAGGTTCACATCGATCCCGGCCAGCCCCTGCGCCCCCGCCACCAGCGGGATGGACAGCGTCACCTTGCCCTTCTCGGCGATGTCGAAGCCCGAGGGGATCGCGCCCTGATCCAGGGTCAGGCCGGTGCCGGTCACATCCAGCCCGACCCGGCCCGCCGGGCCGGTGGCATGGACGATCTCGAGCAGCAGGCGCGAGGTATCCCCCGGCGCCAGGAAGCGCGGGACCGAGGCGGTGACGACCACCGGGTCACGAACCAGAACCTCGTCATCGGCCTGGCCGACGCCGGTCTTCGACCAGGCGATCGCCATCAGCTTCACCGTGCCGTTGAAGGACGGAAGGTCGAAGACATGCCGCGCATAACCATCGGCGCCGACCTCGATCGGGCCCGAGAAATGGGCGACCAGTTCCTCGACCGGCGGCGGATTGGCCATGGCGGCCTCGGCCATCGCGTCGCCGCCCGAGCGCACCGCGCCCAGCCCTCCCTGGGTGCCGTCGATCAGCCGCCCGTAGACGTCGCGCAGTCCGACCCCCAGCTTGCGCTGGCCGAAATAGTGGTCCGAGGGATCCGGCGTCTTATATCCGGTCAGGTTGAGAATGCCGACATCCACCGCCGCCAGCGTCACATAGCCGGTCTCGCCCGGTTGCAGGCCCTCGACCTTGACCGCCACCGGCAGCGGGCCGCGCGGATCGACCTCTTCTGCCGCCTCGACCGCCACCGACAGCGCGTGTTCCATCGGATCGACCTTGGCATAGCTCAGCCCCAGCGACCGTTCCGGCATCTTCTGGGCCGCGGCATTCATGGGCCGGATCACCGAGGCGGTGACATAGGCCCCGGCGCCCCATTCCTCGGTCACGGTCAGCGGGATCAGGTTCTCACCCTCGACCACATCGGCAACCTGCATGTGGATCAGGTGATCCGACAGCACGGTGATCAGCGCCTTGCCGGCATAGCGCGGCACGATCCGCAGCCGCGCGGTGTCGCCGGGCCGGTATTGCGGCGCGTCCAGCGACAGTTCCAGCGTGTCGGGCGTCGCCGAGGCGTCGGCCGAGACATACCAGCCGGCATAGAAGCTGCTGGACGACGAGGCATATTCGCCATCCGTCCGCTCGACCCGGATCTCGTAGCGGCCCCAGGTGACGGGCGCCGAGATCTTCACCGGGCTGCCGTCCAGCGAGACCTCGCCGCTGGCGACAAGGGTGCGGCTGGTCACCGGCTCCCAGTTCCAGTCGCCATAAAGCTTGTACCACTGGTAATGGGTGCGGACCCGGCTGACGGTCCATTTGACCTTCATCGGCATCGGCTTCAGGTCGGTGTCCAGCGCGATCAGCTCGAACCCGGCATCGCTGTTTTCCGCGACTTCGCCGTCATCGAACAGGTTCTTGATCCCGATCACCGGGCCGGCCGGCGCCACCGCGCGTTCGACCCGGCGTTCCACCGGGCGACCCGATCCTTCCGAGACCCGCACCGCGATCTGCGCCTTCATCGGGCCGGTCACGTCCTTGAGCTCCGGCAGCTCGGCGCGCAGCACGGCCTTGCCGTCCTTGTCGGTGCGCCGGTCGTAGGGCAGGCTGTTGAAGCCGCTCGAGACCCGCTTGTCATAGCGCCCGAAACTGTAGCCGGGGTAGTCCTCCAGGCTCGACACCGCCGACAGGCGCACTTCGCCCTCGATCTTCAGATCGGCACCCGGCGCACCGAAGAGATAGCGCGCGTCGATGCCGATCTCGACCGGCTCGTCCGCCGGCAGGATGCCCTCGGCCACGTCGAGATCGAAGTCGATCCGCTCCGGCAGGAAATCCTCGACCAGAACCCGCTTGCTGGCCAGCGGCGGGGCCTTGGGATCGGAGAACACGTCCAGCCGCCAGGTGCCGCGCGGGGCGCTGCCCGCCACCGGCAGGTTGAACACATAGCCGCCGGCCTTTTCGTCTTCGCCCAGGACCCGCGAGTATTCCACCCCGTCGGGCCGGTAGAGCACCGCCGTCATCGGCAGGCCCGACAGCGCATCGACCTTGTTGTCGCGGGCCAGGACCGTGGCGTTGATGACCTCGCCGGCGCGATAGACGCCGCGATCCGTCGCGAGGAACACGTCGATCGGCGGCGCCGGGGGATTGCCCTCGACCCCGCGATCGGACAGGTCGAATTCTGGATCGGTCAGCGGCAGGAACGACAGGTCGTCGCCCAGCGTCGCCACCAGCATCGCCGGCGCCGAGCCGCCCTGGCCGCGCGTCAGGCCGGCGTCGAAGACGACATGCCCGTCGGCATCCGTCACCGCCTCGCCCAGCACCGCATTGGCCCGGTTCACCAGTTGGATCTTCACCCCCGGCATCACCTCGGCGCTGTTGATCGAGCGGGCAAAGACATGCAGCCCGTCATTGCCCGAGATCGACGCCAGGGCGATGTCCGAGATCACGAACCACTGCGTCGCGGCCGGATCGTCATAGGGGTCGGTGCCGGGAATCGAGGCCTGCAGCACATAGATGCCGGGCGTCAGCGAACGCACCACGTCGCCCAGCGGCAGCCGGGTGGTCACGTCGCGGTTCAACTCGGTGTTCAGGGTGCCGGTGCCGGTCCAGACCTCTTCCGCGACCTCTCTTTCGAAATACTGCGAGGCGTAATAGCCCAGCGGCTGACCGAAATAGTCGTTCTGGATCGACCGGATCAGGTTCCGGTCCGAGACCCGGGACAGCTTCAGATCGACCTCGGTGACGTTCACCCCGACGATCGGCAGCGCCGCATCGCCGACGGCGGGCAGGATATAGCCGCGACCGGGGAACCAGACCGCTTTCGAGCGATCCCGCACATAGAAGGTCAGCTCGGCCGGTTTCACCAGATCCTCGCCGCTGGCGGCCTTCAGCCCCGCACGGAAGGTGACCTTGTAGCGCTTGCCGTGCTCCAGCCCCTCGACGCAGATGTCGCGGCCTTCCGAGGTCACCACCGGCTCACCCTGATCCAGTGTGACATAGGAGGCGTAATCGGTGCCGCCGGACAGCACCGGCTCGCTGAATGTCGCGCAGATACGCGGGCTGGCCAGGTCGCTTTCGACCCGGTCCTCGACGATCCGGAACCCGTATTTGCCCAACGCCGAATCGAGTGCGGCCATCACGTCGTCACGCGGCTGGATCGATTCTGCCAGCCGCAGCACCGGGATCATGTCGCGGCCGCGCCCGTTCGCCTCGAGAGCCTCGGCCAGCACCATCAGCGCATTGATCCGCGCCGCGGGTGTGGTGGCCCGCAGATAGCCGCCGGTCGCCGCATCCAGCGCCACCGAGGAGGAATAGGTCGTGGCGTTCTGGCCGCCGATCTTCTTGATCAGCCGCAACCGTGCATACTCGATCCAGAGATCCGAGGTATCGGACAGCGTCAGCGCCGAGCCGACATAGAGGATCGCATCCTTGATGTTGCCCTGGCTGCGGGCCTCGGCCGCCGCCTGGTTCAACCGGGCGACATCCCAGCTGCCGGCGTTGAATTCCTGCGAGATCTTCATCGCCAGCTGGCGGGCCCGGTCGATCGTGTAATCGCCAAGGAACGCCAGCTCGGCGGCACGGGTGGCGCCGTTCAGGACCATCGCCGGGTCGGTGACCAGGACCCGCGCCGACATGGCGCCATTGTATTCGGCGCTGTCCTTGACACCGGACTTGAGGAAGCAGGCGTTCGACCGCTGGTTGAAGGTCAGCGCGCCGCATTTCGGATTGGCCAGGCAGGCCGCGGCGCAGGCGTCATAGGTGGTGTCGAAGTAAGACTGGATGTCGCCGCCGGGGTAGTCCGTGTTGCGATCCAGGATCAGACGCTTCGGGGGCACCGGCTCTTCTGCCTGTGCGACATTGGCCAGGCCAAGCGACAGGATCAGGGAAGCGGCAAGCGTAACAAGGCGCATGGAAAATCTCCGGTCGGTCAATATGGGCATAGTCTTGCATGGCGGATGCAGCCTGACAACGGGTCCCGCGATTTCGATCGGCCCGGATCACCGAACTTAACGCGGCCTTCACATTGTCGCGGGATGATCGCGCCGAGTGACGCCCCGAACGGGCGCGGCGAGACCGGAGAGTGGCATGGATCAGGCGCAGAGCCTGGCACAGGAACGGCGTGCCCGCCTGGCGGCGGAACGGCAGCTGGCGCAGACCCGGGACGAGCTTTCGGTCGCCAACCGGGAGTTGTCCAGACATGCCCGCAGCCTGTCCTTCGAGATCATCGAGAAACGCGAGGAGGTGGCCGAGGTCCGCAGCGAGAAGTCCCGCGTCCTGGTCGATCTCCAGGCCGCCGAAACCAAGGTCTCGGTGGCGCAGCGGCGGCTCTGGACCTCGCTGACCACGATCCAGGACGGCTTCGCGCTGTTCGGTGCGGACGACGTGCTGATCGCCGCCAACCCGGCCTGGCTGAAGCCCTTTGACGGGGTGGCGGCGGTGGCGCCGGGGGCGCGGTATTCGGACATCCTCACCATCGCGCTGGACGAGGGGATGATCGACATCGGGGGCGACGATCCGGCAGCCTGGCGGGCACGGATGCTGGCCCGCTGGCATGGCGACCGGATCGAGCCGGTGACGATTCGGCTCTGGAACGGCATCTATATCCGTCTGGTGGACCGACAGGGCGAGGGCGGCGACAAGGTCTCGCTGGCGCTCGACATCACCCGGCACATCCGGTTCGAGGCGCGGCTGCGTGACGCCCGCCGCCGGGCCGAGGCCGCCAGCCGGGCCAAGTCCGCCTTTCTCGCCAACATGAGCCACGAACTGCGAACCCCGATGAACGGCGTCGTCGGCATGGCCGACCTGCTGGCCGAAACCCCGCTGAACGAGGAGCAGCGCGGCTTTGTCGAGACGATCCGCAACTCGGGTGAAGCGCTTCTGGTCATCATCAACGACATTCTCGACCTGTCCAAGATCGACGCGCGGAAGATGGCGCTGCACCCGGCGCCCTTCGACCTGGAACAGGCTGTGCAGGAGGTCGTACAGCTGATGCAGCCGATGGTGCAGGGCAGGCCGGTGCAGTTGCAGATCGACTACGACCTGTTCCTGCCGACCCGGTTCCGGGGCGATGTCGGGCGGGTCCGGCAGATCCTCACCAATCTGGTCGGCAACGCGGTCAAGTTCACCGAGCAGGGTCAGATCACGGTCCGCGTCACCGGAGCCCCGGACGGGGCGGACGGCTGGCAGGTGCATGTCGCGGTGGAGGATACCGGGATCGGAATCGCGCCGGAAATGCTCCGCCATGTCTTTGGCGAGTTCAACCAGGTCGAGAACGCCCGCGACCGCCGGTACGAGGGCACCGGGCTGGGCCTTGCGATCAGCGAGCGGCTGGTGCGGCTGATGGGGGGCGAGATCTGGGCCAACAGCAGCCCCGGCAAGGGATCGTGCTTCGGGTTCCGGGTCCGATTGCCCGAGGCCGGTCCCGAAGGCGGGGTTCTGCCGGCCCCGCGCCACATCCTGCTGATCGATCCCGACGACGACTCGGCCAATCTGCTGCGCAGCCAGCTGATGGCGCTGCGGATGCAGGTCAGCCTGCGCGCCGATGCCGGCTCGGCCCTGGCCGATATGCCCGATGACGTCGGGCTGGTGCTGGCGGCGGCGCGGCTGCCGGACATGACGGTGGAGGCGCTGGCGCAGCGGCTGATCGGGGCCGGCCTGTCGGTGCCTTTCCTGGCCGTGACCGACAGCCGGAGCGGGGCGCTGCCGGGCTCGGGCCTGATGGGCAGGCTGGAGCGTCCGATCTCGCGCGGCAGCCTGATTGCCGCGCTGGCGCCGCTGCCGCTTCCGGTTGTTCCGGGCGCAGATGACCACGCGACATCAGACACTGAAAAGCCCTTGTCAGACACTGATTTAGCCCCGCGGCCGCCGACCGGCCGGCAGATGCGGGTGCTGGCGGCCGAGGACAACAGAACCAACCGGCTGGTGCTGGACAAGATGCTGGGCAAGCTCGACATCGATCTGCGATTCGCCGGCAATGGCGAAGAGGCCGTCGCCCTGCATGCCGGTTTCCGGCCCGACCTGATCTTCATGGATATCTCGATGCCGCTCATGGACGGCAAGGAGGCGACCCGCCGGATCCGCGCCGCCGAGTCGGAGAGCGGCGCGCATGTCCCCATCGTCGCCCTGACCGCCCATGCGCTGAATGGCGACGACCGGCAGATCCTGGCGGCGGGGCTGGATCACTACCTGACCAAACCGCTGAAGAAGGCCGCGATCCTCGAACGGCTTCTGGCCGCCTGTCCGGGGGAATGCCGGCCCGTCCTTCGGGATCAGGCCGCGCCCCCGCCACCCGCCGCGGCGGCCGAGTGACCACGCGGGTCAGCCCTCGCGCAGGATTTCCAGGAACCGCGGGCCGAAACGCTCCATCCGCCGCTCGTCCAGCAACCGCGGCATCTGTTCCGGCCCGGCCTCGGCCAGCCGCCGCAGCAACGAGCCGGGGCAGGACAGCGGCTTGTCCAACCCGTCCGGCCCGCGCATCAGCTCGACCTGGGCTTCCAGCAGCCGGTCGTATATCTGGCCCTCGGCCCGCCCGGCCAGCTTGCGCCGCGCCGGATGTTCCGCCGGCGGCGCCTCGCCCAGGATCACTTCCAGGAAGGCCCCGGCATAGCGTTCCAGCTTGGCCGCGCCGACGCCGGAGATGCCAGCCATCGCGTCCAGGCTGTCGGGCCGCTTCTGCGCCATCTCGATCAGGGTCCGGTCGGTGAAGACCACATAGGCCGGCACCCCCTGCGCCTCGGCCAGGGCCCGCCGCTTTGCCTTCAGCGCGGCCAGAAGCGGCGCGTCCTCGTCGTCGATCATGGCGCGAACCACCGGATCGGGTTTCTGCCGGCCCAGGGCATCCTTGCGGAAGGTCACGCTTTCCTCTCCGCGCAACACCGGCCGCGCGATTTCGGTCATCACCAGCGCGCCATGCCGTTCCGGATCGGGCCGCACCAGATCGCGGGCCATCATCTGCCGGAAGATCGCCTGCCATTCGCGGGTCGAGCGGGCCTTGCCCACACCGAAGGTCGGCAGCGCATCGTGGTTCCATTGCGTGACCTTCTCGGTCCGACGCCCGACCAGCACATCAACCAGATGCCCGACGCCGAAGCGTTCCTCGGTTCTCAAACAGGCCGACAGCGCCATTCGCACCGGTTCGGTGGCGTCGAACAGTTCCGGCGGCTTGGCGCAGAGATCGCAATTGCCGCAAGGTTCGGGGTTCTCGCCGAAATAGCCCAGCAACACCTGTCGCCGGCAGCCCAGAGCTTCGGCCAGGCCCAGCAGGGCGTTCAGCCGCGCGTGGTCTGCCCGCTTGCGGTCCAGCGGCGCCAGGCCTTCGTCGATCTGCTGGCGGCGAAAACGGATGTCATCGGGCCCGTAGAGCGTCAGCGTGTCGGCAGGCAGCCCGTCGCGGCCGGCGCGGCCGATCTCCTGGTAATAGGCTTCGATCGACTTGGGCAGATCGGCCTGCGCGACCCAGCGGATGTCGGGCTTGTCCACCCCCATGCCAAAGGCCACGGTCGCCACCACGATCAGCCCGTCTTCGGTCTGAAAGCGTCTCTCGACCTCGCGGCGGCGCTCGGCATCCAGTCCGGCATGATAGGCGGCGGCGGTCAGCCCGGCGCCCTCCAGCGCCGCGGCCAGGCTTTCGGTCTTGGCGCGGGTGCCGCAATAGACGATCCCCGACTGGCCCTTGCGGGCCAGGGCAAAGCTGAGGATCTGCTGGCGCGGCTGGTCCTTGACCTTGAAGGCCAGCGCCAGATTGGGCCGGTCGAAGCCCCGCAGGAAGACCTCGGGCGTCCTGCCGCCGAACAGGCGGGCGACGATCTCGTCGCGGGTCTCGGCATCGGCGGTGGCGGTAAAGGCGGCCACCGGCAGGTCGAGCGCGGCCCGGAGTTCGCCGATCTTCAGATAGTCGGGGCGGAAGTCATGCCCCCATTGGCTGACGCAATGCGCTTCGTCCACTGCGATCAGGCTGGTGCCGATCCGCCGCAGGAAGTTGAACGTGCCGGCCGAGGCCAGCCGTTCCGGCGCGATGTAGAGCAGCCGCAGCCTTCCTTCGTTGGCGGCGCGGTAGACCTCGTCGGTTTCCTCCTCGGTATTGCCCGAGGTCAGCGCCCCGGCCTCGACCCCCGCCGCCTTCAGCGCCCTGACCTGGTCGCGCATCAGCGCGATCAGCGGCGAGATGACCACCGTCACCCCCTCCCGCATCAGTGCAGGCATCTGGAAACAAAGGGACTTTCCGCCCCCGGTCGGCAGGATGGCCAGCACGTCGCGGCCCTGCGAGACGGCCTCGACAATCTCGGCCTGGCCGGGCCGGAAGGCATCGAAGCCGAATACGGATTTCAGTAGCTCGCCCGCGTCCTGCATGCCTGCCTGTCAGCCTCGCCCCGGTTTTTCGGCGAAAGTGACAGGTTCGGCAGAGGGCTTCAACCGCGGGATCGCGTGGTGGCCGTTGTTCCCCAAGGGCAGCGGCCGGCCCGACGGGAAGGCCGCGAACGGAGTGACGGCCGCGCCGGACCGGCTACAGGAAATACCCGGCGTTGCGCACCAGGATGATCCGCAGGGCGGCCAGCCCCAGCAGGACGATCAGCGGTGCCAGGTCCAGCCCGCCCATCGGCGGCAGGCGGCGGCGGATCGGGCCGTAGAGCGGCTCCAGCAGCCGGTTCAGCCCGTACCAGATCTGCGCGACCAGCGGCTGCCGCAGGTTCAGGACCTGAAAGGAGATCAGCCAGGACATGATGATGTGAACGATCAGGACCCACCAGACCACGTTGATCAGCATCATCAGAATGTAGAATAGCGATCCCATCGGACACCCCTGTTATTGAAGGGTCGAGATAGTCGCCCGAACGCCGCCGCGCAAGCAGACGTTGCCAATTGGTCGCATTCGGCGTTACCTCGCGGCGCGCGGCAGAGGGCGGGTCATGACGGAAATATCGCTGAAGAAGCGGGTCTGGGGCTGGTTCTTCTTCGACTGGGCCAGCCAGCCCTACAACACCCTGCTGCTGACCTTCATCTTCGCGCCCTACATCAAGGAGCTGCTGGGCGACGGCTCCCGGGCGCAGGCCGCCTGGGGCTATGGCGTCGGGCTTACCGGGCTCATCATCGCCCTGCTGGCGCCGTTGCTGGGCGCGGTGGCCGACCGGGCCGGGCGGCGGTTGCCCTTCATCCGGCTGTTCTCGGTCTTCTACGTCACCGGCGCGGCGCTGCTGTGGTTCTCGGCCCCGGGAGACTACAACCTGATCTTCCTGCTGGCGGCCTTCGGGCTCGGCCTGATCGGGATGGAATTCGCCACGATCTTCACCAATGCGATGCTTCCCGACCTGGGCCCGCGCGAGGTGATCGGCAAGATTTCCGGTTCGGGCTGGGCCTTCGGCTATATCGGCGGGATGGTCGCGCTGATCATCATGCTGGCGGTGTTCCAGATCGGGCCTTCGGGCAAGACCATGGCCGGGCTGCCGCCGCTGTTCGGGCTCGACCCCGCAACGAAGGAAGGAACCCGGATCGTCGGCCCGCTGACCGCTGCCTGGTATGCGGTGTTCATGGTGCCGTTCTTTCTCTGGGTCCGCGAGAAGCCGGCCCCCGGGGCGGTCTCGATCGGGACCGCGCTGCGCGGCGCCTTCCCCGAGTTGCGGGCCAGCCTCGGCCGGCTGACGGCTGACGGCGGATCGGCGCTGTCCTTTCTGGCGTCCTCGATGTTCTACCGCGACGCGCTGAACGGCATCTATGCCTTCGGCGGCATCTATGCGGTCGGGGTGCTCGACTGGTCGCTGACCCAGGTGGGCCTGTTCGGGATACTCGGCACGATCACCGGCGCCACCTTTGCCTGGATCGGCGGCCGGGCCGATGTCCGCTTCGGCCCGAAGGTGGTGATCGCCTTCACCGTCATCGTGCTGGCGCTGGTGACGCTGGGGATCATATTCGTCTCGCGCGGGTCTGTCTTCGGCATCGCGGTGGCGGCGGATTCGCGTTTGCCCGACATCGCCTTCTACGTCCTGGGCGGGATGATCGGCGCCGCGGGCGGGGCGCTGCAATCGGCCAGCCGCACGATGATGGTCCGCCAGGCCCATCCGGCGCATATGACAGAGGCCTTCGGCCTCTACGCCCTGACCGGCAAGGCCACCGCCTTCATCGCGCCGCTGACGATCGGGGTCGCCACCGACCTGACCGGCAATCAGCAGGCCGGGATCGCGCCGCTGATCGGGCTCTTTCTTCTGGGGCTTTTCCTGCTACTCTTGGTGAAACCGGACGGAGATCCTCGCCGATGAGCAGCCGACCCCTCGCCGCCCTCGCCCTTCTGGCCCTGGCCGCCTGTTCCGCGCCGCGCCTCGATGCCCCTGCGGCCAGGGTGCCTCTGGCCACCAGCAGCGGGGCCGACGTGTCGCGCAGCAACGAACCGGCCAAGCAGATTTTCGGCAGGATCGGCCTGCCCTCCCCGGGTCCGGCCGCCGCCTACGGCAGCTATGCCAAGGGCTGTCTCGCCGGCGCCGTGCAGCTGCCCGAAACCGGGCCCACCTGGCAGGCGATGCGGCTATCGCGCAACCGCAACTGGGGCTCGCCCGAACTGATCGCCTTCCTGAAGCGTTATTCGGCCAAGGTGGCGCGGATTCCGGGCTGGGAAGGTGTCTATATTGGCGATCTGTCGCAACCGCGCGGCGGTCCGATGCTGGGCGGCCACGCCAGCCACCAGACCGGGCTCGATGCCGATATCTGGCTGAACCCGGCCCGGACGCTCACCCTGTCGAAGGACGACCGCGAGAGGATCTCGGCCTCGAATTTCCAGCGCTCGGGCGGGGCCTATGTCAATTCCGACTGGACGCCGGGCCATATGGCGATGGTCAAGGCCGCCGCCGAGGACCCGGCGGTAGAGCGGATTTTCATCTTCGCCGGGGCCAAGGTGCAGATGTGCAAGGACGCCCGCGGCAACCGTGCATGGCTGCGCAAGGTCCGGCCCTGGTATGGGCATAACGACCATATCCACATCCGCCTGGCCTGTCCGAAGGGCATGCGCGGCTGCACCGCGCAGACCCCGCCGCCGCCCGGCGACGGTTGCGACGAGGCCGAAACCTGGGTGAACGGCATCCTGCACCCGCCGAAGCCCGATCCCAATGCGCCGAAACCGAAACCCCGGCGGCCGCTGACCTTGGCCGATCTGCCCGCACAATGCGCTGCCGTCGTCTCGGCCAACTAGCCCGCGCCCTTGCCCTGCTGACGCTTGCCGCTGCCCCGCTGAAGGCAGAGACGGGCGCGGCGGCGCAATATCTGGGCAGCTATGCCTGGGAGCGGCCGGACAAGGCCTTTGGCGGCTATTCGGGGCTGGAACTGGCTGCCGACGGGCTGGGCTTCACCGCGCTGTCCGATCACGCCACCGTCGTCACCGGACGGCTGATCCGCGAGAACGGCAGGATCATCGGGGTCGAGGCCGGGCCGGCGATACGGCTGAAGAGCAGCAAGGGACAGCCGCTGCAGCACGAGAATGCCGATTCCGAGGGCCTGGCCATTGCAGCGGACGGGGCGCTGTTCATCTCGTTCGAGGGCAATACCCGGGTCGCCCGGCATCCCGCGCCCGACGCCAGCGCCAGCCTGCTGCCGCGGCCGAAGGACTTCGGCCGGATGCAGAAGAACTCCGGACTCGAAGCCCTGGCCATCGACGCCCGGGGCACGCTCTACACGATGCCCGAACGTTCCGGGGCCTTTTCCACCCCGTTTCCGGTGTTCCGCTTCCGCGACGGCCGTTGGGACCAGCCCTTCAGCATCCCGCGGCGCGGCGCCTTTCTGGCGGTCGGGGCCGACATCGGCCCGGACGGGCGCTTCTACCTGCTGGAACGCGAGCTGAGCAGCATCTTCGGCTTCCGGGCGCGGGTCAGGCGTTTCGACATTGCCGAGACCGGGCTGACCGGCGAAACCACCTTGTTAGAGACCAGTGCCGGCACCCATGACAACCTGGAAGGGATTTCGGTCTGGCGCGACGGCAGCGGCGCGATCCGCCTGACGATGATCTCGGACGACAATTTCCGCAGCTTCCAGCGCACCGAATTCGTCGAATACCGGGTGAACTGACTTGCGGGACGGGCCACGGGGCGCTATGCCCCGCGCGCCCTGCCGATCCTGCGGCGAGGCCAAGTCTCCGCGACCTTGCCAAAACGGAATGATGCCATGACCCGCCTGCTTCCCGCCATCCTCGCGATGGCGGCCATCGTGACCGCCTCGAACATCCTGGTGCAGTTCCTGCTGGGCGACTGGCTGACCTGGGGCGCCTTCACCTATCCCTTCGCCTTTCTGGTCACCGATCTGACCAACCGCTTTCACGGTCCTGCCGCCGCCCGCCGGGTGGTGCTGGCCGGGTTCGCCACCGGGGTGGTCTGTTCCTTCATCGCGGCCGGGCTGGACAAGACCACCCTGCGCATCGCCACCGGGTCCGGAGTGGCCTTCCTGGCGGCACAGCTGACCGATGTGGCGGTGTTCCACTGGCTTCGGCGCGGTCGCTGGTGGCGCGCGCCGCTGGTCTCGACCCTGGTCGGATCGGCGCTCGACACGGCGCTGTTCTTCTCCATCGCCTTCTGGTCCGGGCTCACCCTCTTTGGCCCGGCCGAGACCGAAGCCGCCGCCTGGGCCTCGGATCCGACACCCTTCCTGAACCTCGGCCCGGTGCTGCCCTTCTGGGTTTCGCTGGCCTGCGCGGACTGGAGTGTCAAGCTTGCCCTGGCCTTGATCGCGCTGGTTCCCTTCCGCCTCATTCTTGGGCGCCTGGGCGCACGGGTTGCGTAAAACATTTTGACAAACACAAAATCTGTGCCAACACTTCCTTATCGGCAACATTTGAAAGGAGGTGGTCCAGTGTCTAGAGTGATAGTGGAGACAGGTGTCAGGACAGTCGGAGGGGCCGAAACCTGAGGGCAGACCCGAGGGTTGAACACTTCTGATTGGGCGACCTAACTGGCCCATCTTCTTAGATCTCGAAGGGCCGTCGGATCACTCCGGCGGCCCTTTCCTGTTGCGCTGTCCGGCTCAGTCCAGGCCCAGGCTGCGGCGCGCATCGGCCTCGGCGGCGTCGATCGCCGCCAGAAGATCAGCCTCGAACGCGCTGCGGGAAATCTCTTCCTCCAATTTCAGCGCCAGGAAATCGACCCCGACCATCACCCCGACCCCGCCGACGATGCCGCCGATCACCGCACCGGCACCGGTGCCCAGCCCCGGCACCACGCTGCCGCCCAGCCCCCCGGCGCCGCCGCCGGCCAGTATCCCGCCGCCGACCGTCAGTGCCTTGGTCCCGGCGACCTTGACCAGCGCCTTCGCACCCAGCTTGAAGGCCGAGGAGACCACCACCTTGCCCATCAGCTTGGTCCCGGCAAAGGCGGCGATGCCCGCAGCCCCGCCGATCAGTCCCGACGCCCCCAGCCGTGTCTCCAGCGCGATGGCGTCGCCCATCTCGGGCAGCACGGGAAGCTCGGCAATGCTGTCCGTCAGCACGACCGTTTCGGTGTCGCTGGGCAGGTTCGGGCCGCAGTCCGCCAATGCCCTGGCCCGCTCGATCAGGTAATCCTGCCGCGGGATCGTCTGAACCGTCTTGATCGCCTGATCCAGCGCTTCGAAAGCCACCCCGTTGGTCAGCCCCGCCTGCAACTGCTCGCGCAGGAACGCCTCGCCATTGCCGGCCACCAGATTCAGGGTGCGCAGATACTCAGCGCTGAGGCTGTAATAGCTGTCCAGCGTTGCCGGGACATTGGCCCGCATCTGATCGAAGACACCCTCCAGCTCGCGGTCGAGGGCGTCGTGGCCGGCACGGACCGCCGCGGCGAAACGGGCATCGTTCTCCCGCAACCGGGTCAGAACCTCGGCCGGGCAGACCCGATCACCCACCAGCACCGCTTCGACGACCCGCCGCAGGTCGCTGGGTCTGAGCGAGGGCGGCGGGGTCTTGGGAATGTCGCTGTCCGATGCCAGCGGAATGCCGTCCACGGCGTCCGGCGCCAGTCCCGGAGCCATTGTCTCGGGGGCGGCTTCGGCAACGACCGGTGCAAAGACCAGCCGCGCCTCCAGCGCCGCCGCCAGTTGCACCGAAATCAGCACCAGGATCACCGGAATCGCAGTTGCCAGGGCCAGCCGTCCCGCCGGGACCCGGGGCGGCACATCCTCGATGCTCGGCACCAGCACCCGCCGCCGCTCGGGCAGGGCCAGCAGGCCGGCCCCGGCCGCCGCCAGCGCCAGACCCCAGAAGGCCGCGGCGGCGCCAATGGCGACCAGTCCGAACCGCAGAACTCCGGGCAGCCATTGCAGCAGATAGTCCCCGGTCAGGCCATTGATCGCCACGAGGTCGGTCAATTCTCCCAGAAGCGCGCTGCTCCCAAGGTAGTCCGCCGCCGGCGTCACGGCACCCCCGGTCCCGATGCCGACACACCAGAGAACACCCATCAGCCCCGCCGTCACCCATGCGCTCAGCCGCAGGGCGAAGCCGAGCCGGGCAAAGGGCCGGATCGTGCTCTGCAGGCGTTTCTCGACCAGGGGCACCAGCCCCCAGAAGACCAGCGCGACCGCCCCGACCCAGACCATCGCCAACGGCCCCGAGGCGATGACCCAGGCCACCGTGGTCAGGCCCGCCCAGACACCCGCCAGAAGCGCCAGAAGCACCCGGCCGACATGGGCGTCCAGCAGGAACTGCCACCAGACCGGGCGGTTGAGGATCGCCAGCGCATGCGCCCGGCGCACCGACGACAGGTAGATCCCGCCGATCGCCGCCATCAGGGCCACCGCGTTGAAGATGATCAGCGCCCCGGGAAGACTCAGATGCGCACCGCCAAGCGATGCCAGCGCGATCACCGCCAGCCAGATCGCCACCGCAAAAGCCGGTCCTGCCATTCGGTCCTCCCTCGCCGATGAAGGTGCAATGCACCGGGCTGCCTTGCAAGCGGCGCTGTCAACGTGCAGGAAGCCCTTGACGGGAAGAGGTCCGATGCTGCGCGTCACCGACGATATCCAGATTGCCGACTGGGAACTGACCGAACAATTCGTGCGGTCGTCCGGTCCCGGCGGCCAGAACGTCAACAAGGTCTCGACCGCGGTCGAGCTGCGCTTTGCCGCCGGGTCCAGCCCGGCCCTGCCGCCGCCGGTCAAGGCGCGGTTGCGCCGGCTGGCGGGGCGGCGGATGACCGAGGACGGGGTGCTGGTGCTCCAGGTTGACGAGACCCGCAGCCAGGCCCGCAATCGCGAGATCGCACGCGAACGGCTGGTCGAGCTGATCCGGAAGGCGACCGCGGCTCCGAAGCGGCGGATCGCCACCAGACCGACCCTCGGGTCGAAGAAACGCCGGCTTCAGGCCAAGGCGGTGCGTGGTCAGGTCAAGGCCTTGCGGGGGCGTGTCGATGACGACTCCTGAGCGCCCCTCCGGGCTGACCCCCGATTGCGACAGCTGCGCGGCGCTCTGCTGCATCATTCTGGCCTTCGACAAGGGCGAAGCCTTCGCCATCGACAAGCCCGCCGGCCTGCCCTGCCCGCATCTCGATGGCCATGCCTGCTCCATCCATGCCAGTCTGACCGATGCCGGCTTCCCGGGCTGCGCCCGGTATGACTGCTTCGGCGCCGGGCAGATCGTCACGCGCGACATCTTCGCCGGGGCCTCCTGGCAGGATCAGCCCGATCTGGCCATGCCCATGGCCGAGGCGTTCCGCCTGCTGCGCGAGGTGCAGGACATGCGCGCCCAGCTGCAGATCGCCCTGGACCGTTTCGCGCCGGACGAGGCCCTGCGCGCCCGGATCGAGGCGCTCGACCGGCAGCTGGCCCCGGAGTGGTCGGCCGAGACCCTGGCCGCCTTTGATCCCGCCGCCGCCCGCGCCGCCTTTCAGGACATCCTGTCCGCCCTGCGCAATGCCAAGGGGGCCCCCGCATGAGCGAAGACCTTCTTGCCCGACGTCGCCGGCTGCTGGGTCCGAACGTGCCGACCTTCTATGACCAGCCGGTCGAGATCGTCCGGGGCGAGGGTGTCTGGCTCTGGGATGCCGAGGGCACCCGCTATCTGGATTGCTACAACAACGTGCCGCATGTCGGCCATTGCCACCCGAAGGTGGTCGAGGCCATCGCCACCCAGTCGGCGCTTCTCAATACCCATACCCGCTACCTGCACCGGGGCATCCTGGACTATGCCGAACGCCTCACCTCGCTGTTCGACCACGAGCTGAAGCAGCTTCTGGTCGCCTGCACCGGCTCCGAGGCCAATGACATCGCCCTGCGCATGGCACAGGCGGTGACCGGCAAGACCGGCATCATCGCCACCGACAACACCTATCACGGCAACACTTCGGCCGTCTCGGCCCTGTCCACCCGCCGGCCCCCGATCGGCGGCTATCCCGGCCATGTCCGGCTGATCCCGGCGCCGGATTCCGTGGCCCCGGTGGGCGGTTCGCTGGAAGCGCAGCCCCAGGCCTTTGCCCGCAACCTGCACCGCGCGATCGTCGATCTCGAAGATGCCGGGCACGGCTTTGCGGCGCTGATCCTCTGCCCGGCCTTCGCCAACGAAGGTCTGCCGGCGCTCTCGCCCGCCTTTCTGGAGCCCGCCGTCGGCCTCGTCCGCCGCGCCCGGGGCCTGATCATCGCGGATGAGGTGCAGCCCGGCTTCGGCCGCGTCGGCAGCCATTTCTGGGGCCATCAGGCCCTGGGATTCGCACCCGATATCGTCACCCTGGGCAAGCCGATGGGCAATGGCTACCCGGTGGCCGGCGTCGTGACCCGGCCCGAGATCATGGCAGAGTTCCGGGAAGCCTTCGGCTATTTCAACACCTTCGGCGGCAACCCCGTGGCGATGGCGGCGGCGACGGCGGTGCTGGACGTGCTGGAAGAGGAAGGCCTTGTCGAAAACGCCCGCAAGACCGGCGCCTACATGCAGAAGGCCCTGCGCGGGCTGTCGCATCCCGGCATCGTCGAGGTGCGCGGCAAGGGCCTGTTCTTCGGCATCGAATTTGCCCGCGACGGGGAACCGGACGGGGCGGCGGCGGCCTGGATGGTCGAGGCGATGAAGGCGCGCGGCGTGCTGTTGGGCCGGGTCGGGCGCAAGCAGCAGGTGCTGAAGCTGCGCCCGCCGATGCCCTTCCAGCGGGCGCAGGCCGACGAGGTGGTCGAAAAGCTTGCCGCCTGTCTGGCCGAATTGCCGCAATGACCGAGGCCCTGCAGGCCGAGGCGCTGTCGGTGCTGGCCCATTGGGGGCCGCTGGCCGAGGCACCGCGCCTGATCAAGCACCGCGAAAACGCCGTCTTCGAGGTGCATCTGGCCGATGGAGCCCATGCCGCCCTGCGGCTGCACCGCCCCGGCTATCAAAGCGATGCGGCGATCCGTTCCGAACTCTGGTGGTGCCAGGCGCTGGCCGCGGCGGGATTCCCGGCGGCCGAGCCGCTGCCGACCCGGGCCGGCGCCCTGCTGGTCCCCGGTCCGCGCCATGCCGCGAGCCTGATCCGCTGGTGCGACGGCCAACCCCTGGGCGCGGCCGGAGAGCCGCTGCCGCCGGAGGCCCCGGCGCTCTACCACCGTCTCGGCGCGCTGATCGCGGACCTGCATGACGCGACCGACCGGCTGACCCTGCCGCCCGGCTTCACGCGCCCGACCTGGGACGCCGAGGGATTCCTGGGCGAAGCACCGCTCTGGGGCCGGTTCTGGGACAGCCCGGCCCTGTCCGGGCCCGACCGGGCACTGCTGACCCGGGCCCGCGACGCGGCGCTTCGGGCGCTCGAAGCGCTGGAGTCTCCGGATTTCGGCCTGATCCATGCCGACGTCCTGCGCGAGAATGTGCTGGTTGCGGACGGGCGGCTGACCCTGATCGACTTTGACGACAGCGGCTTCGGATATCGGTTCTACGATCTGGCGACGGCCCTTTCGCAGGGCAGTGACGACCCCGGCCTCGCGCCGGTGGCGCGGGCGCTGCTGGACGGCTATGCCCGCCACCGCCCGCTGCCGCCCGAGGCGCCGCGCCTGCTGACCCTGTTCTGCCTGCTGCGCGCCATGGCCTCGGTCGGCTGGCTGGCCAGCCGCGCGGCCCCGGACGATCCGCGCCAGAAGGGCTACATCGCCCGCGCGACCCGGCTGGCCGAGCTGTGGCTGCAGGGCCAAACCCTTTCCTAGGGTCTTGATCCATGGCCGGGAACCGGGCCGGCGTTGACGACGCGCGCCCTGAATGCTAGTGAAACATGAATCAACGATCATGTTTTCTATGGCAATCGCGACGAAACCCAGAACCAAGCGAGGCGAGCAGCGCCGGGCCGAGATCCTGGCCGCGGCCGAACAGGTCTTCGGCACCAAGGGCTATTCCGATGCTTCGGTTGCCGAGATCACCACGGTGGCCCGAACCGCGCAGGGGACGCTCTACATCTATTTCTCGGGCAAGGACGAAATCTTCACCGAGCTGGTGCGCGAGATGGGCCGGATGACCCGCGCCAAGGTCGGCCGGGCCGTCGCGGGGGCCAGCGGGCGGCTGGATGCCGAGCGGCGCGGCCTGGCGGCCTTCCTGCGGATCGCCGCGGAACGCCCGGCGCTCTATCGCATCGTCGAGGAGGCGCGCTTCGTGGCGCCCGAAGCCTATCGGTCGTATTTCGAGGATTTCGCCCGCGCCTACCGGCTGCATCTGGACGAGGCGGTCGCCGAAGGCGGCATCCGCCCGGGCGACAACGAGGTGCGCGCCTGGGCACTGATGGGCATGGCCAAGACCCTGGGCGAGCGCTTCATCCTCTGGGGCCGGGAAACCGACATCGACCGGATCGTCGATCATGCCATCGACATGATCGACCATGGCCTGCGGGCGAAATGAGCCTTGTTAGTGTCGAATATGGGGGGAAGACGGCACGGATCACGCTGACCCGGGCCGAACGCAGCAACGCCCTGTCGCCCGGTCTCATCTACGGCCTGCTGCAGGCGGTCGAGGCCGCGGCGGCACGCCGGGTCTCGACCCTGGTGCTGGCGGCCGAGGGGCGTAATTTCTCGACCGGCGGCGATGTCGGGCTGTTCGCCGAAGCGGTGACGGACGGGCGCGGACGGGCCTATGCCCGAGAACTCGTGGGCGGTCTGCACCGGCTGATCATGGCGCTGCTGCGGCTGCCGGCGGTGGTGGTCACGGCGGCACAGGGCGCGATCACCGGCGGCTCGGCCGGGCTGATCCTTGCTTCCGACTATGTGCTGCTGGGCGAGGACGCCTTTCTGCAGCCCTGGTATTCGCGGGTCGGATTCTCTCCCGATGGCGGCTGGACGGCGCTCTTGCCGGATCGGATCGGGGCGCATCGGGCACTGGCGATGCAGATCGACAACCGGCGCCTCGGCGCCGCGCAGGCGGTCGAACTGGGATTGGCCGAACGCCTGGTTCCGGTGGCCGAACTTCCCGCCGCGGTCGAAACGGTGCTGACGGATCTGGCAGCCTCGCGCATCGACTCGATCCTCGCGGCCAAACGGCTGATCTGGGATCAGGCCCGGCTGGCAAGGGTCGGGGCGCGGCTGGATGCCGAAGCGGCGGCCTTCGAGGGCCTGATCGAGCAGCCCGGGACCGCCGCCGGGATGGCGGATTTCCTGGCAGGAGCGCGGGCCGATGCCTGAGATCCTTCCGGACATGAGTGCCAAGCAGGCGGAACTGGGTGGCACGGCCACCGCCTTTGTCGATGGCGAAACCCGTTACAGCTTTGCCCGGGTCGATGTCGAGGCCGCCGCTCTCGCGGGTGGGCTGCGGAACCTTGGGCTGAACCCGGGCGACCGGCTGGCGGCGCTCTGCCACAACCGCGTCGAATTCTTCCTGATCCTCTTCGCCTGCCAGAAAGCCGGGCTGACCCTTGTGCCGCTGAACTGGCGCCAGCCGGTGGCCGAGCTGCTGCCGGTGCTGGACGGTCTGTCCCCGGCGGCGATCCTGTTTGACCATGCCAACGCCGCGACCGGGCGGGCCCTGGCGCGGCGGCTGAAACTGCAGGCGCTGACAATGGACGCGCCCGACCCGGGCGAGACCGCGCTGGCCGAGTTGCTGGAAGCAGAGCCGCTGGCCTGCGACGGGGTTGACGCCGAAACGCCCTGGTATCTGCTGCTGACCTCGGGCACCACCGGCCAGCCCAAGGCGGTGATCCAGACCGCGCGGATGGCCTGGGCCAATGCCGTGAACGTCGCCCGCGCCGTCGATCTGACCTCGGCCGACCGCTCGATCAACTATCTGCCGCTGTTCCACACGGCGGGAATCAACCTCTACACCCTGCCGGTGTTCCTGTTCGGAGGAACCTCGACGCTGGTGCCGCGGTTCGAGCCCGACCGGATCCTCGACCTGATCCTGGCCGGCGGCATCACCTGCTTCTTCGGGGTTCCTGCGATCTACCAGGCCTTCAGCCTGCATCCGCGCGTGGACGAGGTGGACTGGTCTGGCCTGCGTATGGGCTGCGGCGGTGCACCGCTGCCCGAGCCGCTGATCCGCTTCTTCGCCGAACGCGGCGGCGTGATCTGCAACGGCATGGGCATGACCGAGACCGGGCCGACGGTGTTCCTGATGGACCCGGCCCACGCGCCCGGCAAGATCGGCTCGGTCGGCAAGCCGCAGGCGATGACCCAGGTGCGCCTGGCCGGGGTGGCGCAGGGAGAGCCCGGGCGCGGCGAGATCGAGCTGCGCGGCCCCAACATCACCCCGGGCTATTTCGGGAATCCCGAGGCCACCGTCGCCGCCTTCACGGCGGATGGCTGGCTGAAGACCGGCGATGTCGGGCAGCGCGACGCCGACGGCTATTACCGGATCGTCGACCGGATCAAGGACATGTACATCTCGGGCGGCGAGAACGTCTATCCGGCCGAAGTCGAGCGGGTGCTGAACGAACATCCCGAGGTGCTCGAAGCGGCGGTGATCGGCATGGCCGACGAACGTTGGGGCGAGGTCGGCGCCGCCTTCCTGTTGCCGCGGCCGGGTGCGGCGCCGGATCTCGACACGCTGGCGCCCTGGTGCCGCGAAAGGCTCGCCGCCTACAAGGTGCCGAAGCGGTTCCATCTGGTGGAGGACTTCCCGCGCACCGCCGCCGGCAAGATCATGAAGACCGAACTGAGGAAGCGCCTGTGAAACTCACCGCCGACTGGACCCCGACCCAGGCCGAGTTCGACGCCTTCGCGGCGGTCTCGGGCGACGACAATCCGATCCATGTCGATGCCGATTTCTCGGCCCGCACCCGCTTTGGCCGCACCGTGGCGCATGGGATGCTGATCTATTCCAGGCTCTGGAGCCTGCTGGGAAGCGCCTGCCCCGGGCTGCGCCAGTTGCGGCAGGAGCTGATGTTCCCCAACCCCTGCTATGCCGGCGACCCGGTGCAGTTGAGCGTCGAATCCCTGGCGCCGGGCCGCTATGCGATGCGGGCGGCGCGAAAATCCGACGGGGCCGAGCTGTTGCTGGGCGAAACCGAGGTGGCGCCGTGAAGCCGGGCGATGCCGTCGAGGTGAGCCGGCGCTACGGTGCCGAGGATCTGCAGCGTTTCGCGGTGCTGGCCGGTGCGGTGGAGGGTGCGGAGACCGTGCCCGAACCGCTGATCGGGGCGCTGTTTTCCTATCTGCTCGGGGTGCGGCTTCCGGGGCCGGGCACCAACTACCTGAAGCAGGAATTGCGGTTTCTGGCTTCGGCACCGCTCGATACCGAACTGACGGCGCGGGTCGAGATCACCCGGCTGCGGCCGGAAAAGCATCTGGTCGATCTGCGGACCACCTGCCGGCTGCCGGACGGCACCCTGATCTGCGACGGGCGGGCGCTGGTCCTGGCCCGGGACGTCGGCTGAGCGGCCCCGCGGGGCTCAATCCAGCCCTTCGGCAAAACCGGCCACCATGGCGGCAAAGGCCCCGGGTTCCTCCAGATGCGGCGAATGGCCGGAATTGGTAAAACCCTGCGCCGCGCCCTGCGGCGCGGTGGCGGCGATCCAGCTGGCGGCCTCTGACGGATAGACCCGGCTGCGGGCGCCATAGGCGGCCAGCACCGGGAACGGCAGCCGGCCGATGGTTTCGCGTTCGTCCATCGCCACCAGGCTTTCCCAGGCCGCCAGCATCGCCACCGGATCACAGGCCCGGATACGCTCGCAGGCGGCATCGAAGCCGAACCCCTCCGGGCCGGGCAGGGCCGCGAACATCCCCGCTGCGATCGCCCCGACGCTGCCTTGCCAGTCCCGCCGGAACCGCCCGGTCGAGGCGGCGATGCTGGCCGCGGTCTGGCCCTTCAGCCCCAGCGACCAGCCCGGCCCGTTGACGATCCGCGGGCTCATATCGACACTGACAAGGCCGGAAATGCCCCCGGTGCCATGGGTCCGCGCCAGCCGCCAGGCCACCGCCGCCCCCATCGACCAGCCCAGCAGAACCACGTCACGCAGCCCGCGCGCGGCGATGAGGCCATGGACCGCCCGCGCCGCGGCATCCAGGTCGGCCGGTCCTTCCGGGGCGTCGCCATGGCCCGGCAGGTCCGGCGCCAGGCAATGGAACCGGTCCGACAGCCGCGCGATCTGGTCGGCGAACAGTGCCCCGCGCATGGTCCAGCCATGCAGGAACAGGATCGGACGGCCGCGCCCGGCCTCGATCAGCCCTGCGCTCATCTGCGCCGCAGCCGGCCGACGATGCCGGTGGGGAAGAAATAGACCGAAAGGATGAACAGCACCCCCAGCCACAGCAGCCAGCGGTCCGGGTCGAGAAGCTGCGGCAGCAACGGCAGGCCCTGCAGCGCCCCCTCGGCCAGGCCCATCAGCCCCTGCAGGTAGTTCTGCGCCAGGATGAAGATCACCGCCCCGACCACGGCGCCATACATGGTTCCCATGCCTCCGATCACCACCATCAGCAGGATGTCGATCATGATCTCGAAGCTCAGCACCGTGCTGGGCCCGACATAGCGCAGCCAGATCGCATAGAGCGATCCGGCCAGGGCCGCCGCCACCGCCGACAGCACCGTCGCACCGGTGCGGAACCAGACCACCCGATAGCCGATCGCCTCGGCCCGGAACTCGTTTTCCCGGATTGCCAGCAGCACCCGGCCAAAGGGCGAATTGACGATCCGCAGCAGCACCAGGAACAGGACCGTCGCGCAGCTGAAGACCAGGTAGTAGTTCAGCAGCTTGCCGTTCAGGGTGACGCCGAACAGCTTGAAGTCCGCATATTTCTGCGCCGCCGTCAGGGCCCGCGGGATCTGGAAGTTCAGCCCGTCCTCGCCGCCGGTCAGGGCCGACATCTGGCTGACCAGAACCGCCACGGCCGAGGCGACAGCCAGGGTGATCATGGCAAAGAAGATCGCCCGCACCCGCAGCGAGAACAGGCCGATCGCCAACGCCAGCAGCGCCGCGGCCAGGGCGCCGGAAAGGGTGCCGATCCCCAGGGCGGCGAAGCTGCGGCCCATGTGCTCGGAAGTCAGCGCCACGCCATAGGCGCCGAAACCGAAGAACATCGTATGGGCAAAGCTGACGATGCCGGCATAGCCCAGCAGCAGGTCATAGCTTGCCACCAGCACCACGAAGACGCAGATCCGTGCCGCGGTATCCAGCGCCCTCGTCCCGGGAAACAGGAACGGCGCCAGCGCCAGCCCGATCAGCAGCAGCACCAGGATGGCCGAGATCAGCGGCCCGCCGGGCCGGTCCTGCGACAACAGCTTCATTTCGACTTCACCACCGCCATCATGCCTTCCGGCCGCCACATCAGCACCGCCACCAGCAGGGCGATGTTCGACACCATGGCCAGTTTCGGTTCCAGGAAAGCGGCATAGTTCTGCACCAGCCCGACCAGCAACGCGCCGAGAAAGCAGCCCTCGACCGAGCCGAGACCGCCGATGATGACCACGATGAACACCAGCACCATCAGTGAGGCGCCCATGTCGGCCGTGATGACCTCGTCATAGAGGCCCCACATGACCCCGCCCAGGCCGGCCAGGGCCGAACCGGCGACGAAGGTGCCGATGAAGACCAGCCGCAGACGATAGCCCAGGGCCTGCACCATCTCGCCGTTCTGCACCCCGGCGCGGACGATCAGGCCGATCCGGCTGTGGCGCAGCACCAGCCGCATCGCCAGGAACACGATCAGCCCCAGTGCCACCGCCACCAGCCGATATTTCTCGAGCGCGGCCCCGGCGAATGTGACCGCGCCCTTCAGCATCTCGGGCCGGGTGATGAATATCTGCGCCGGCCCCCAGATCACCAGGATCAGCTGTTCGGCCACGATCAGCCCGCCCATGGTCACCAGGATCTGTTTCAGATGCGCGCCATAGACCGGCCGCACGATGACCCTTTCGAACAGCCAGCCCATGGTCCCGGTCACCAGGACTGCCGCCACCAGCGCCAGCCCCAGAGCCGCCAGGTTCAGTGGCAGCGAGGCCGCCGCGGTCCAGGAGGCCAGCGCCAGCAGCACCGAGACGCCGACGAAGGCCCCCAGCGATATGAAGGCGCCATGGCCGAAGTTGATCACGTCCATCAGCCCGAAGACCAGGGTCAGCCCCGAAGCCATCAGGAAGATCATCATCCCCATGGCCAGGCCACTGACGGTGAGGGTCAGCCAGGACGAGGTCGAGGGGATCGCCAGCCAGCCGAAGACCATCAGCAGCGGCACCAGCAGCAGCGGCAGCCAGGGCGCCAGCCGGTCGGACAGGCCGGCCCGGGCGAATGTCGGGCGGTGGTCGGGGGCGGCGCTCATCGGGCAATACCATCGAAACAGGGTCTGTGAAGGGTCATGGCGCCTCCAGGCTCAGGCCCATCAGCCGTTCCTGAAGGGCGGTGTCGGCGGCCAGTTCGGCCATGGGGCCGGACCAGATCACCCGCCCGTCATCCATCACCGCGCAGCTGTCTCCCAGCAGGCGGGCGACTGCGAAGTTCTGCTCCACCAGCAGGATCGCCGCGCCTTCGGCCTTCAGGTCCCGCAAGGCGGCGGCCATGGTGGCGACAATGGCCGGCGCCAGCCCCTTGGTGGGTTCGTCGATCAGATAGAGCCGCCGCTCTTCCGCCATGGCGCGGGCAATCGACAGCATCTGTTTCTGGCCGCCCGAAAGATTGCCGGCAGCCGATTTCCAGAATGTCTTCAACGGCGGGAAGGCGGCGAATATCCGGTCGAGTCGGTCGGACGACAGCGGCCCCGAGGCGGCGGCAAGGATCAGGTTCTCCTCTACGGTCAGATCGGTGAAGATGCCCATGTCCTCGGGCACGAAGCCGATGCCGGCCCGGGCGATGGCGGCGGTGGGCAGTGCGGTGACGTCGCGGCCGTCAAAGGTGATCTGCCCGGCCCGCGCCCGCCACAGCCCCATCACGGTCCGCAGTGTCGTGGTCTTGCCGACGCCATTGCGCCCCAGCAACATGGTCACCCCGCCGCGCGGCACCTCCAGTTCGACGCCCTGAAGGATGTGATAGCGCCCGATATCGGTATGGACGCCCTTGAGTGTCAGGATCGGATCAGACATCGGCCAGCGCCTTGCCCATATAGGCCTCCTGCACCACCTCCGAGGCCATGACCTCGGCCGGCGGACCGTCGGCGGCAAGGGCCCCGTTGTGCAGAACGACGATCCGGTCGGCCAGGGTGCGGATCACGTCCATCTTGTGCTCGACCAGCAGGATGCATTTTCCGGTTTCCGCCTTCAGCCCGGCAATCAGGTCCAGCACCACCGGCGCCTCGTCCACCGACATGCCCGCCGTCGGCTCGTCGAACATGTAGACCAGCGGATCGAGCGCGACGAGCAACGCCACCTCCAGCTTGCGCTGGTTGCCGTGGCTCAGCTCGGTCACGGTCTGGTCGGCAATGGCGGTCAGCCGGACCCGCTCCAGCACCCTGTCCGCCGCCTCGGCCACCTCGGCATGGGCCGCGGCCACCGACCACAGATCGTGCCCCAGCCCGCGTTTCGACTGGATCACCAGCCGGATGTTCTCGCGCACCGTCAGGTTGGGGAACAGGTTCGTCAGCTGGAACGCCCGGCCGATGCCGGCATGGGTGCGCCGGGCCACCGACAGGCCGGTCAGGTCCCGGCCCTTCAGCATGACCCGCCCGGCACTGGCGCGGATCTGGCCCGAGATCAGGTTGAAATAGGTGGTCTTGCCGGCGCCGTTGGGCCCGACCAGCGCCGTCAGCTCACCCTGGCGAAAGCCGCAGGTCACCCGATCGACGGCGACATGGCCGCCGAAGCGCACGGTCAATCCTTCGGTGGCCAGAAGCACGTCGCTCATCACATCGCCTGCCGGGGTTGGGGGACAGGCCGGGGTAGAGCTCCCCGGCCATGCCGTCACTGGTTCTGGATCGGGATCGGCAGTTCGTCGATCGACAGCTTGCGCACCAGTTCGGGAATGCCGTAATCGACGCCGTCCTTCACCACGGTGCGGAAGTGATACATCGACTGCAACGCCTGGTGATCCTCGGGGCGGAAGCGCATCGTGCCCTTGGGCGTCTCGAACTCCATCCCTTCCATGGCCGAGATCAGCGCCTCGGTATCGGTCGAACCGGCCTTCTTGATCGCATCGACGATGGCGATGCCCGCCGCCATGCCGCCGGCGGTGAAGAAATCGGGCGGGGTGCCGAAGCGGGCTTCATGCTCCTTGACCAGCCAGTCGTTCACCGGGTTCTTCGGGATGCCGTAGTAGTAGTAGGTCGCACCTTCCATCCCGGGCACTTCCCGATAGGCCTTCAGCGCCGCCAGGATGTTGCCGCCGGTGGTGATCTCGATGCCGAAACGGCCCGGGTCCATGGCGTTGATCTTGCCGATCGGGGTTGCCCCGGCCCAGATGATGAACAGCTTCTTCTTGCCCGGCAGGTCCTTCATCGCGTTGAAGATGCGCTCGGCCGCGGCGGTGAAATCGGTCGCGTCGGTGGGCAGATATTCCTCGTCCACCAGCTTGGCGCCGGTGGTTTCCAGCGCCGCCTTGAAGGCCGCGACCCCGTCATGGCCGAAGGCATAGTCCTGCGCCAGCGTCGCCACCGAGACATCCGGCCCGCCGATGGCGATGGCATTGGCCACCGCGTCCTGGCTCGAGTTGCGGCCGGTGCGGAAGATGTAGCGGTTCCAGTCCTTGCCGGTGATCGAGTCGGCCACGGCCGGTTCGACCAGCAGGATCTTCTCGTATTCCTGGGCCACCGGCAGCATCGCCAGCGCCACGCCGGAACTGACCGGACCCACGGCGATGTCGGCTTCGTCGTCGCTGAAGGCCTCTTCCAGCGCCGCCTTGCCGATCTCGGGTTTCAGCTGGGTGTCCTTCTCGATCACGGTGATCTTCTCGCCGTTGATCTCCATGGTGCCGCCGGTGGCATATTCCAGCCCCAGCATCAGCCCGGTATGCGACTGGGCCGCATAGGCCTCCAGCGCACCCGTCTTGCCGTAGACATGCGCGATCACGATGTCGGCCCGGGCCGTTCCGGCCATGACCGAAGCTGCCGCCAGGGCGGTCAGAACTGTCTTTCTCATGAGTCCTCCCTCTCCATTGCCATGCATTTCATGACATATGAGTCATGGTTCATATTATGGAGGCAGAATGGCCCTGTCAATTTCCGTCACCGGGAAAAACGAAACTGCGCCACACCCGGCCGGGTGGTGGCGCATCGGTCCTGTCGGGGATGTGGTCGCAGGGCGATGGCCCGGCGGCGGCGTGCTGCTGTCAGGTCAGCGCCTTGGCGCTGACCTTTGGGCGGCAACGGCGCGAAGGCCGGTCAGGCGGCGCCGACCGTGGCTTCGGTTTGCCAGGCGCGGTTCCGGGCCGCCTCGAAATCTTCCGCATTGCGGACCGCGCCTTCCCGCGTGATGCGGGCGATGAGGTTGCCGGACCGGGTGGTTTCGAGCGTGAGAAGACCGGCGCTTTCCAGATCCTCTAGCCGGCGACAGATCGAATCTTCCGACTCCAGGGCGAAGAGCGGCGGAATCTGCCCCTTCCGCGCCAGTTTCCCGTGAAGGCTGGAGCAATTTGCCTCGCCTCCGAAGTCTTCGACGAGCACCTTGAGTATCTGCATGGCGTCCTGTTCCCCCTGGCCGTGTTGCGTCCTGTCCGATCCCTGGTCTCGACCACATGCGGGACTGAACGGCATCCCGGTCCTGTCCCGATCGGGGCATGACCCTTGGCTTCCGTTGGAAGCCCGCACCATGTCGAAGCCAATCCCCCGAAGGGGAATGAACTGGCACACGCCACGAGTCGAAAGCCCGCAGGCGCGCCGGTCCTTCCAGTAGCCCGGGGAATCTGGCGAAATTATGCCGACAAGATGGCCATGACCGCGCATTGCGGAATTTCGGGCGGCCGATCCGGCCGCAGGGGGCGGGGCTTTGCGGCTCAGTTCAGGCGGAAGGCGTCCGGCTCCAGGTGGATCTTGGCCTGCTCCAGCACGATCTCACCAAGCCGCGCCAGGATGTCCCCGGCCATCGAGTTGGTTTGCCAATGCAGAGAGACCTTCACCGCCTTGCCGGGGGTCAGTTCGACCAGCTCGCCGCGCTCGATATGCGGCTTCCCGGCGATGCTGGGGACGAGACCCCAGGCAGTGCCGTTCAGGCAACAGGCCAGATAGCCTTCGTAGGAAGGCACCAGATGCACCGAGATCGGGACGGCCTCGCCGAAGTTCAGCATCATCCACTGGTCCTGAATCGTGTCCTTTCGGTCGAAGGACAGGCAGACCGCCTTGCCGATGCTGCTCAGGTTGACCCCGTCGGCAAAGTGCTTTTCGGTGAATTCCGGCGAGGCGACCGCGATATAGTCCATCGATCCCAGCGACACGCGCCGGCAGCCCTGAACCGGCGCCTCGAGCGAGGTGACGACAGCCAGCGCATCGCCCGACTTCAGGCTGCGCTCGGTATGTTCCTGATCGTCGGGAAGGATGTCGAAGCGGATGTTCAGCTCTTCCGCCGCCTGCTTGATCACGTGCGGGAACCAGGACGCCAGGCTGTCGTTGTTGACGCCGATCCGGATCGTCGCCGCCGTCGCGCCGCCGCCGCCGCCCATCTCGCTCATCCGCTCGCTGAGCTCGTATTGCAGCAACGAGACCTGCTCGACATGCCGGCACAGCTGAAGCCCCGCCTCGGTCGCCACGCAGGGACGGCCCCGCACCACCAGCACCGAACCGACCTTTTCCTCGAGCTGCCTGATTCGCTGGCTGACCGCGGATTGGGTCACATTCATCGACTTCGCGGCGGCATCGAAGCTGCCCTCGCGCACAACCGCAGCTAGTACGGCCAGAGAATCGTAATCGAAGTGCAACACCGTCTGCTTCCGTCTATTAGGGACCCTAATGCCTCATATGATGTAATATGCAGCCATGCGCCCCTTGTAAAGTGATTTCGCTGAATATTCATTAGTTCTTCTAATGCAAAACCGCTTTACGGCGGATAATCCACAATCCCCATTACCCTATGTGCCGTTTTGCGGTACGCTTCAAGGACTTGACCCGGGGGGGCACATGTCAGGACTAACTCTACGCAGAGAATTCATGCGCCGATTCGTCGGCATGCAACGCTATTCGCGCTCGACCGCACGGATGGTGGTGGGCGTCTATCTGGCGACGATCTTCGCCTCTGTCGGCTTCGGCCACTATCTGTTGTCGCTACCGACCAGCTGGATGACTATCGTTCTGGTTGTATTCACCGCGATCTTCATCGGAACGCGGCACCGCGGCCTGAACAACATCATCCACGAGTGCAGCCATGCCTCATTCGCGGATGAGCGGCAGGACAACACGGTGATCGGAAGCCTCTGCGCCTCGCTCTTGTTGAAGAGCTTCACCAAGTATCGCGACGACCACCTCTCGCATCACGCCCATATCGGCGATTACGAGATGGACCACGAGTTTGCGCCGATCAAGAAGTTCCGGCTGCACGAGCCGCTGACCGCCAGGACCGTGCTCCGGCATATCGTGACGCCGCTGCTCGGCCGCCATCTCAGGATGTATACCGGCATCAACCTGTCGGACGAGGATGGCCGGGCCTATTACTGGCTCAAGATCGCGGTGGTCGCGGCCATCGTGCTGTTCACGATCCTGCAGCCGCTCACCTCGCTGATCTTCGTGATCATCCCGCTCTTCTATATATATCCGACGATCAACTTCTGGACCGACTGTCTGGACCACGCCGGTCTGGTCGGGGCCGAGGATGAGCTGGAGGCATCGAGAAACGTTCTGGCGCCGACGCCGGTCCGCCTGCTCTTCTTCCCGCGGAACGACTGCTACCATCTGGTGCACCACCTGTTCCCGCAGATTCCCGCCCGCCACCTGCACAAGGCCCATGCCGAGCTGTGCGAGAGCCCGGACTACTGCGGCCAGCCGGCGGCCGTCTGGCCGACCCACCGGTTCCTGACGCCGCCGCTGGTGTCCAAGACGGCGGCGCCGGCCTCGGACTGAGGCTCCGGGCGCCCTGCCCTTTGACTGACCCTGTCGGCTTCGGTTCGACCGAAGCCGATTTCTTCTTTCCCGGCCTGGTCCCGCGCGGCGTGACATCCGTAAGCTCCGGATGAGTCCCCTTGCGGCCCTGGGCCGGTCTTTCCCTGTCCGGATCGCGCGACTCGCCCTGCGACAGGGCGGCAACGGGGCCGATTCTCAGGGCCGGAGAATCGCCCTGGCAGGGAATCCGGGCAAAAAAGTGGGCCTTCACCCCAGTTCTCTGGTTCCGATCTGGAAATAACCGGCCCTCGATATGGAAACAATCGACGGTCAGGCCCCCTCCCGACCGGCCTTCCGGCGCCATGGGCATGGGGCAAATCAGGCGGAAAGCAACAATCGCGTTCCTGGATCCGGGATAATGGCCGGCAGCCCCCTGTGACTGTCCCGGGATCGGCCACATGCCAGTAGCCAGCCTAATGCATATTTAGATTGATTTATACTTTGGCTAATTCCGTGTGCCCAATTGTTGCCACAAACGTAAACAGAGATTGAGGGGACATTGGACGACAGACACGGACAACCTGGAAGATGAACATGCAAACGGATTACATCGCCAAGGCACGCAAAGGTCGGAAGCTTGCCCTCGAGAGTCTTCCCAGGCCCAGCGAGCGGCGGATCAACCTCTTTGGTCCGACATCGGCACCCAGTCTCGACCCGCAAGAGGTCGGCGCGGTGTTCGCAACCAGCCAGACCTACTTCAACGAGCGGCACGCCGCCGCCTGAACAAACCCACCCGGGCTTGCGCGTCCCTCCGTTGGCAAGCCCGGGCGAGCAGAACGGCCTCGGTCGGTCCCCCCGAATCCGACAGACCAGGTGCCGCAGAACCCCGCCCTGCCCGACACAGGGCGGGGTTCCTTTTTTGTTTACGCGAAGGGCCAGGTCTGGCCCCGATCGTTACCTGTCCGCGACCTGATGCCGGAAATCGGCGGCCGCGGGTCACATCAATGATTTACTTGAAAGTCTTTTTCCGCGCCGCGAATGTCACCGAGGTATTGTGCAGGCTCTGAACGCGGAGCCGCAGCAATTCCAGTTCGTCGTCGGTGAATTCACGGTCATCGCGGTAGAAAATCCCGTAGGACAGGAGCTTGCCGCTGGATTCGGTGCCATGGCTGACCACGGCGCCGTATTTCAGCCCGTGCCGTGCGGCGCGGGCCATGATGCCGGAATCGTCGTCTTCTTTGATCTGGCTCAACCTCGTGACGCCGGAATGGGCGTAGATCCAGAGCATGACCGGATCACGCAACATGAGAGCATCTTCGGTATATTCCGACACCCAGGCCTCGGGCAGGGTGCTGCGCGAGACGGCCGGCAGGCCGAAGCTGGCGCATGCGGCGATGTGGTATCCGGAAATGGCCAGTTCGCCGAAGTCGAAGGTGGTTCCGCCGGCGCGGGTCCACGGCAGACGATACTGGGCACCGTCTTCGGGAGTTTGAACCGGGAAAGAGGAAACATCGTCGAACATCTGCCTGGCCTTCTTCGCGCAGGTGGCCCCGGGGAACCGAGGCCACAAAAGGTTGGGTAAGCGACACACTGAAATCACTTATTAACTGACCTAATCCTGCATTAGGTGAACTTACTTGTCAACAGTTCAGTTGGCTGGATGTGCCGTTTCCGGTGAACACATTGTTTCCTGCACGCGCAAAGGTTGCGGGGCAGGGGGGGCGGCGCTTGCCGCGATCTTCCCCCTCGACACCGGTCCGGACCCGCGCTTAGGTAGAGGCCAGATGCCGCCCGGGGCGGCGCTGCCCGCAGGTCCATGAAGACAACCACAGACAAACGAACCGATGCCTGACTGGCGCCGATTCCTGGGCCTGGGTCCAAGGCGCCGGGCGCCGGAGCCGGTGATGCCGGTGCCTGCACCGCCGGCGCCCGAGGAGCCGATCGCGGTGATCGGCGATGTTCACGGCTGTGCCGCGCTGCTCGACCGGCTTCTGGAAAGGCTGGCGGAAGAGGCGCCCGCGGCGCGGAAGATCTTCGTCGGCGATCTCATCGACCGTGGCGACGACAGCGCCGGAACGCTGGCGCGGCTGCGGGAGCTTCCCGATGCAGTCTGCCTGCAGGGCAACCATGAGGAGATCTGTTTCGATTTCCTCCATGCCCCGGAAGATCAGGGGCCGCGCTGGCTGAAGGTGGGCGGGTTGCAGACTCTGGCAAGCTTCGGCATCGGCGGGCTGAGCATCTCGTCGCGCGGCGCCGCCCTGTCGAAGGCCCGCGACGATCTGGTTGCGGCAATGGGCGAGGCGACGCTGGACTGGCTGCGCGGCCTGCCCTCGTCCTGGCAGAGCGGCAATGTGCTGGTGACCCATGCCGGGGCCGACCCGGCGGTGCCGCCCGGGGCGCAGGCCGACGCGGTGCTGCACTGGGGGCATCGCGATTTCGGCCGGGTGCCGCGCCAGGACGGTGTCTGGGTGGTCCACGGCCATGTCATCGTCGACGAGGTGCGGATCAGGGACGGGCGGATCAGCGTCGACACAGGCGCCTATGCCCATGGCCGGCTGTCGGCGGTGGTGCTGGCGCCGGGCGAGGATGCCCGCGTGGTGACGACCTGACCGCGCGCATTGCCGGCCGGGAGCGGCGTTGCCGGAAAACATGCCCTGCGCCCAGGATCGGAAATTCGGAAAACCCGACACTGGATAGGTCGTGTTGACAAAAGGGAATCACATCGTGCTTTGAGCACGATTCAAGCTGGTATCTGCGATGGAGATCAGCTTGGCACGAGACTTGATGTCGGACAAGGAATGGGCGTTCTTTGTGCGGTTCATCCTGACAGCCCGCACCCCGAACGGACGCAAACCCGCCAACCACTGCCTTGTTCTTGATGGGGTTTTCTGGATTGCCCGGACCGGTGCCCCATGCCGTGATCTGCCGGAAGAGTTTGGCAAGTGGTTGAGTGTCTACCGCCAGTTCCGGTGCTGGATGCTGGCGGGGCTCCGGGAGGAGATCATGGACGCCCTGAACCAAAGCGGGGCCGTGCCACACGCCCTTCAAATGATCGACAGTTCCGTGATCCGGGCCCACTATCAGGCAGCGGGCGCTAAAGGGGGACTCCGCGACAGGGTTTTGGCCGCTCAAGAGGTGGCTTCACGACCAAGATCCACCTCCTCGTCAATGCGCACGGTCTGCCCATGAGGACAGAGATCACGCCGGGGCAGACATCCGACCATCTCGGCTTCGATCTGGTCATGGCCGACAACCTGCCCAGTCCCAGTGTGCAGCTGGCGGATCGCGGATATGACACCGATAGCATCAGGGCGAAAATGGAAAAGCGCGATGTTCTGCCGGTCATCCCGATGCGCAAATCCCGAAAGAAACGCATCGGCATGGACCGCTCGCTCTGTCGCCTGCGCAACCTGGTCGAGCGGCGCTTCAACAAACTCAAGAACGCCAGACGCGTCGCAACACGCTACCATAAGACGGCTGAGAGCTTCCTGGGGTTCGTCGACATCACGTCCATCCGCCTTTGGCGCTGCCACTTTTCAACATGACCCAGAAACCACGTCCATCAGTTTGCTTTGTTTAGGCCTATACAGATGCGAATGCGGGCGGCGAGTTTCTGGCGAACTGGACCGGGAACATGCCGCGCGGGACGAGGGTCGGGCGCGCCGCAGCATTGCCGATATGGGCACATCCAGCCGTCCACCCCGGCGTGACCCATGAGTGCGCGCACCACGGTGTTGGAGGCCGTCACACCACGCCGCCATCTGCGATCAGCACCGGTCATCAACCGCGCGCCGGAATCTGGATTTTCCCGGCTGTCTCACGAGGACGGGCCGGTGACGTCATCGGGACGATGCATGGCCATCGGAACGTTGTATCCGGTCGCGCTGTGCGGTCGACCCCCGTTTTCCCGGATCGCGCCACGGGACTGCCTGAAGGCACGCGTGGCGGGTGCGTTTCGTGCTCAGACGGCGAACTGCTGGATGCGTTCGCGGGGGACGCCGGAAAAGGCGACGATGGCCGAGACGAGCCCGTCGAGGGTATCGAAGCTGCGCACGCCGGGCGCCACCTCCCCGGCGATCAGCGAGAACTCGGTGCAGGCCACCATCTGGACCACCGCGCCCTGTTCCAGAAGATCCGCCGATGCCTGGCGCAGAAGCGCGCGGGCGGTGTCGTCGGCGCCGGACGCCTTGATCCGGCGGATCGCCGCGACCTGCGCCGCCTCGTCGGTGGGATAGACCGCCGTCAGCCCCTTCGCGGCCAGGGCTGATTGGAACAGCCCGACACGGCGCACAGCCGGCGATGCGAGGATGCCGACCCGGCGGCCCTCGGGCAACATGGCGGCGGCGCGGTCCGTCGACAGCGCGATCATGTCGAGAAACGGCAGCGCGCTGGCTTCGCGGACGCTCGAGGCAAAATGATGCGCGGTATTGCAGGGGATCGCCAATGCCCTGGCACCGGCGGCCTCCAACCGTCTTGCCATGGCCGCCAACACCGGGCCGGGGTCTTCGCCGTTGCCCTCCAGCAGATGCTTCAACCGCGACGGCACCTGCGGATTCTGATCGACGATCAGCGGAACATGGTCGGCATCGTCATCGGCCCGGACTGCGGCGATGACCTTCTGCATGAGAAGGACCGTGGCTTCGGGGCCCATTCCCCCCAGAATGCCCACCGGCTTCAGTCCCATGACGACCCCGCTTCGACCGGACCGGCCCATTCCCCGCCTGCCGGGCCCTGATTACGGCCATCCCGCCGCCCGCCGCATCGCGAAACCCCAATCGGGTCCATCGCCGGTCCGGGGGTCGAGACCTTCTGCGGGACATGCCCTGAAATGGGGAGACGGACCATCGCCGGTCACGCCGTCGTGACGCGCCGGGCGTCATCCGCGAAGGCAGAATCGTAACCGAACAGGCCGGCCGAACCGCCGGTATGCAGGAACACTACCCGCTCGCCCCTGGTGAACCGACCCTTGCGGCAATAGTCGATCAGTCCCGCCGCGCCCTTGCCGGAATAGACCGGGTCCAGCAGGATGCCTTCCAGTTCGGCGAACATCCGGATCGCCTCGATCGTGTCCTCGCCCGGGATGCCGTAACCGGCGCCGACATAATCGCTGTCGGCCACCACATCGGCCCGTGCCACGACTCCGGGGCAGCCGAGCTTCTCGGCGGTCTTCGCGGCCAGGTTGAAGACCGCCTCTTCCTGCTTCTGTTTCGGAGCCCGCACGCCGATGCCGGTCAGCGGGATTCCCGCGTTCAGCGCCTTCAGGCCGCAGACCAGCCCGGCCTGGGTGCCGGCGCTGCCCGTCGCCGTGACGATATGATCGATCACCAATGCCCGGTCATTGGCCTGCGACACCAGTTCGAAGGCACAATTGACATAGCCCAGAGCACCGGTCGGGTTGGATCCGCCGCCCGGGATGACATAGACGGTCTTTCCTTCCTTGCGCCGGGCCTCTGCCACCTCTTCCATTGCCAGGGCCATATCGGTCCCGCCTGCGCGTTTCTCGACCGAAGCGCCGTGCAGATGGTCCAGCAGCACGTTGCCGTTGTTGTTGTAGTTGGCGTCGTTCGACCCGGTCCTGTCTTCCAGCAAGAGATGGCAGGCCATCCCCAGCTTTGCCGCGGCCGCTGCCGTCTGCCGGGCGTGGTTCGACTGCGTGGCACCCTGGGTGATCACCAGGTCGGCGCCGATTTTCCGGGCCTCGGCCATCAGGAATTCCAGCTTGCGGGTCTTGTTCCCGCCTGAAGAAAGCCCGGTGCAGTCGTCGCGCTTTATCCAGATTTCCACGCCCCCCAGCTCATGGCTCAGCCGGTCGAGCCGCTCGAGCGGAGTCGGCAAATGGGCGAGAAAGACACGGGGAAAGCGGGCCAGATGCATGAGACGATCCTTCCAGGAATGGGCGCATGGCGACCATCTCCCCATCCCGCGCGGATTTCAAATTCGAAATTCTCGAAGTATCATGCAATTTTCGCAACTTGAGAGAAAGGCGCGGAGATGCGTCTCGAATGGCTTGAAGACATTCTGGCAGTGGCTGCGACCGGTTCGTTCAGCGAGGCGGCCGAACGCCGGAGACTGACGCAATCGGCATTTTCGCGGCGCATACGCTCCATCGAGGACTATGTCGGCGTCGAGCTGTTCGACCGCAGCCGCAAGCCCGTGCATCTCACTGCGACCACGCTTGCGCAGCGCGAGCAGATTGCCGCCCTGACAGGTATGCTGCGGCAACTGGTCGAGGATTTGCGGCACGGCGACAGGAAGTCCGGCAAGCGGATCGTGGTTGCAAGCCAGCATGCGTTGACGACCTCCCTGGCGCCGGCCCTGATCGGCTATCTCCGCGGCCGGGATGATGATGTCTTCGTGCGCCTGCGCTCGGCGAATCTCGACGAATGCTTTGCTCAGCTCCTGGCACGTCAGGCCGACCTGGCGATCGTCTATCGCCTGCCGGGGCACGAGCATCCGGTGCGCGGCGACCACATCCAGTCCCTGACCATCGGCACCGATCGCCTGATCCCGGTGATTTCGTCAGACGCGGCCGCAGAGGTGCTTGCCGGGCTCGACGCGGGCGTTCTGCGCCATATCGCCTATCCGACCGGGGTCTTCCTGGGTCAGGTCATGAACCGCCTGATCTGGCCGCGGCTGGAGGAACGGGTCCGCCCGCAGGCCTATGCCGAAACGGCCCTGACGCTGGCGGCGCTGGAAATGGCGATGGCCGGGACCGGTGTGGCATGGGTGCCGGAGTCCCTGATTGCCGCCCGATTGGCAGACGGGTCGATGCGCTCGCTCTGCGCCAACCTGCCGGACTGCACGCTCGACGTGACGGCGGTCCGGTTCGCATTCGGGACACCCGGCCCGACCGACCTGTGGGTCTGGGCGCAACTGGCCGAGATGGTCGATATGTCCCTTGGAAGTTTCCCGGGAAACCCGAACGGGTGAGTTGGGTGAGCCACTGGCGCGTGCGCCACGGGTGGCTGCGTGACGCGGGCTACCCTGCTCGACGAGGTCGGGCTCGCCCGCGCCCGGCGTGACTCGCCGACGTCCCCGGGTTCGCGGCGGCAGGCGAACCTATTCGCTGATCAAGGGCGAGTTGCCCTTGCCGCTGTCGCCTCACCCTCGAAGCGCATCTCCACGTTGTGGACCTTCAGCCGGATTGGCCTGGCAAGGACTGGTTTGCATCTGTCCTCCGAACGCCCTGCCGGCGACGGTAAGAATATTTCATTGACAGAATAGCAGGGAGTGAGAAATACTCAATTCATGCAGAACCGCGGCCTGCACCAGTTCCGGGGCCGCGGATCCGGATGCCAGGAGAAGGGTGGGGAGATGAGCGAAACGGACCAGCAGTCCAGCTGCGCCGGGCATGCAAGTCGTCGCGGTGCCGTTGAGATCCGCGGGCTCACCAAGAGCTTTGGCGCGGTTTCGGTCCTGAAGGGCGTCGATCTCCGGATTGCGCCCGGAGAGTTCGTCACGATCCTCGGCCCCTCGGGCTGTGGCAAGTCCACGCTCATGCGGATCGTCGCCGGATTGGAGCGGCAGGACGGCGGTGAAATCCTGATCGACGGGGGCTCGGTGGATGAAATGCGCCCGAGCGCCCGGGACATCGCGATGGTTTTTCAGTCCTATGCGCTCTATCCACATCTGACAGTACGCGAGAACATCGCGGTGCCGCTGCGGATGCGGGAGTTGTCGGCAGTTCAGCGGCTGCCGGGTGCGCGGCTTCTGAGCGCATCCGCGCGCCGGGCGGTGCGGGAGGCGGATCGCGCGGTGCGTGACGTCGCCGCGCTGCTGAAGATTGAACCCCTTCTGGACCGCAAGCCGGGGCAGCTTTCGGGCGGTCAAAAGCAACGGGTTGCGCTAGGCCGGGCGATGGTGCGCAAGCCCCGGGTGTTCCTGATGGACGAGCCGCTGTCAAATCTTGACGCGGAACTGCGGGTCCACATGCGGGCGGAGATCGCCCAGTTGCACCGAAGCCTGGGCGTGACCTTCATCTATGTCACCCACGATCAGGCCGAGGCGATGACCATGTCGGACCGGGTGGTGGTCATGATGAACGGCATGCCGCTGCAGATCGCGCCGCCCGAGGAGATCTACGATGACCCGGCCGATCTTGCCGTGGCGCGGTTTGTCGGCAGTCCGCGGATCAACGTTCTGGACGGCCGCGTGCAGGGCGGCGGCATCGCGGCGGCCGGGGTGGTGTTGCCGCTGGCGACCGGCTTGGCCGATGGCACGTCGGTTCAGGTGGCGATCCGTCCAAACCGTGCGACGCTTGATCCCGCCGTGGCTGCGCCCCGGGTGTCGGGACGGCTCGTGCATCGCGAGAATCTCGGTTCGGATCTGTTCCTCTATGTCGCTACCGAGGGTTCTGCCGAGCCGCTGATCGTCCGACAGGATCCCGGCATCGCCGGGCGGCTTGCGGTCGGGGAAGCGGCCGAGGTCGGCCTGCCGGTCGAACATGTCTATGTCTTCGACGCCGAGGGTCGGAGGATCGCGCTGCTGGCCAGTGACGCGCGGAGGCGGGCCCATGGCTGATCAGGCGTATTCCAGGCCGGCTGTCCGGGGCGGTGCCGGGAGGGGCGGATTGCGCTGGTTTGACCCGGTGGCCGCCGCGCTGGCCGGGCCGGCGTTGATCCTGATGCTGATCTTCCTGATCGGCCCGATGGTCGTCGTCATCCTGTTGTCGCTGACGGATTACCAACTCGGCGCTGCCAGCCTGAGCTTTGTCGGGCTGCACAACTATGCCGAGATGTTCGGCGATCGCACGTTCCAGAAATCGCTGGCGAACACGCTGATCTATGTCGGCGTGGTGGTCCCCTGTTCGGTCCTGCTGGGGCTTGGCGCGGCCTTGCTGATCGAGGCCGACCGGCGGATGCGCGGTTTCTACCGGGCGGTCTATTTCCTTCCCGTCATGGCCACCCTGATTGCGATGGCCATCGTCTGGGAATTCATGCTGCATCCGCAGTTCGGCGTGGTCAATCTGACATTGGAGGCCATTGGCATCCCCGGCCAGAGCTGGCTGCAGAATCCCTCGCTGGTGCTGTTCACGCTTTGCGGCATCGGAATCTGGCAGAGCATCGGCTTCAACATGGTGCTGTTCATGGCCGGGCTCACCGCGATCCCCTCCGATCTCTACGAGGCCGCCTCTGTCGATGGCGCCAACCGTGCGCTGGACCGGTTCCGGCTGGTCACCTGGCCGATGCTGGGGCCGGTGACACTGTTCGTGATCGTCATCACCTCGATCCGGTCGTTCCAGGTCTTCGACACGGTTCAGGTCATCACCAAGGGCGGCCCGAACAAGGCGTCCGAAGTGCTGCTTCACACGATGTACACCGAGGGTTTCTCGTTCTTCCGCACCGGCTATGCCGCGGCGCTGACGGTGATCTTCCTGCTCTTCGTTCTGGCGCTGTCGGCGTTGAAGGTCTTCGTTCTCGACAAAAGGACACATTACGCATGAACCAGGAACTCGGGCCCATTGCGTCGATCCTGCGCCATGTCGTGCTGCTCTTTGGCGCGCTGATCATGCTGTCGCCTTTCATCGTGATGATCGTCACTTCGCTGAAGCCGCAGAGCGAGATCCTGTCGGCGGATTTCACCCTCTGGCCCAAGACCTGGTACGCGGTCGAGAACTACCGCGCCGCGCTGACCAGCACACCCTTGCTTCTCTACATGCTGAACGGCGTGATCGTCACCGTGGCGATCTTCGTCCTGCAGGTTCTGGTGGCGCTGCCCGCCGCATATGCGCTGGCCAAGCTCCGGTTCCGGTTCCGCGGCCTGATGTTCGGCGCGGTCCTGCTGTGTCTGCTGATCCCGATGCACGCCACCGCGATCCCGGTCTATGTGCTGTTGTTCAAGCTGGGACTGCTGAACACCTATGCCTCGCTGATCCTGCCCTTCGCGATCTCGGTCTTCGGCATCTTCCTGATGCGGCAGTTCTTCCTGACCGTGCCCGACGACATCATCGACGCCGCCCGGATCGACGGGATGAGCGAGTTCGGCATCGTCTGGCGGGTCATGCTGCCAACGGCGGTTCCGGCGGTCATCGCCTTCGGCATCTTCTCGGTCGTGGCGCATTGGAACGATTACTTCTGGCCGCTGATCGCGGTCGGTGACCGCAACCTGTTCACCCCGCCCCTGGGCATTGCCTACTTCAAGCTGGACGAGGCCGGCACGAACTACGGCCCGCTGATGGCCGCGGCGACCATTGCCATCACGCCGCTGGTCATCGGCTTCCTGCTGGCACAGCGCCGCTTCATCGAAGGCATCACCTTCACCGGAATGAAAAGCTGACCAAGAACCGAAACCTGGGAGGAAAGAATGAGACAAGTAAGGACGACGATAGCCGCCGCGACGATGGCGCTTGTGCCGATGGCAGGGATGGCCGAGACCACCATCGAAGTGCAGTATCCCCTGGCCTTCATCTTCGATGACGTCTTTGCCGAGCTGAAGACCGCCTTCGAGGCGGAAAACCCGGACATCAAGGTGGTCTACCGCGCACCGTACAAGGAATATGAAGACGGGGCCCAGACCGCGCTGCGCCAGGCGGTGACGGATCAGCTGCCGGACGTGTCGATGCAGGCGATCAACCTGCAGCGGCTGTTCGTCGATCGCGGGCTGGCGGTCGATCTCAAGCCCTTCATCGCCAAGGAAGAGAACTGGGCAGAGCGCGGGTATTCGGACTCGATGATGGCGCTCGGCACCTTCGGTGAGGGCACCTATGGCATGGCCTTCGCGGTCTCGACGCCGATCATCTACTACAACACCGACCTGGTCGAACAGGCCGGGGGCGATCCCGACAATCTGCCGACCGACTGGGATGGCGTGCTGAAGCTGGCGCAGGACATCAACGCACTGGGCGACGACAAGGTCGGCATCTACCATTCCTGGGCGATCACCGGGAACTGGATGTGGCAGGCGCTGGTGTTCTCGCACGGCGGCTCGATGACCACCCCGGACGAGGCGGAAGTCGCATTCAACGACGAGAACGGCCAGCGGGCGATGGCCACCTTCGGGCGTATCCTGGACGAGGGCCAAATGCCGGATCTGTCGCAGGAGGCCGCGCGGCAGACCTTCTTCGCCGGCAACATGGGCATCTGGACCGAGTCGACCTCGCTGCTGCGGGTGGCCGACGAGAATGTCGGCGGCAAGTTCGCCTGGAAGACCGGGCCCTTCCCGCTTGCCGGACCGGACCCGCGTCTGCCGACCGGCGGCAATGCGGCGATGATGTTCGCTTCCGACCCCGAAAAGCAGGCGGCGGCCTGGGAGTTCATGAAGTTCATCACCGGACCGGTCGGTGCGACGATCATGGTCAAGGGCACCGGCTATGCGCCGCCGAACTCGGCCCCGGCCGAGGATCCGGACCTGCTCAAGTTCTTCTATGATGACCACCCAAATCACCTGACCGCGCTTCGGCAGGCCCCCTACATGACGCCGTGGTACGCCTTCCCGGGCGATAACAACCTGAAGATCATCGACGTCATCAAGGACCACCTGCAATCCGTTGCGAACCGTTCGGCCACGCCGGCCGAGGGGCTGGCCGCGATGGCGGACGACGTCCAGCGACTGATGCCCTGAGACGATCAAGAGGGCTCCAGCCCTGGCTGGGGCCCCACCAACCGACAGGCTTGCGGGAAGCGACCCGAGATGAAATTCCTTCAGATCACCGATCTTCACATGAATGCCGGCGGTCCGCTTTACGGGCTGGACCCTGCGGAACGGCTTGCCGCCTGCATCGCCGATATCAGGCGCACACACGCGGATGCCGACCGCGCCGTGATCACCGGCGACCTCGCCCATTCGGGTGATCCTGCGGCCTATCGCCGTCTGCGCGAGATGCTGCAGGGGCTGGAGATGCCGACCCATCTGCTGATCGGAAATCACGATAGCCGCAGCGAGTTCCGCAAGGCCTTTCCCGACCATCCCGTGGACAGTGACGGAAACGTTCAGTTCACGGTCGATACCGCCGCTGGTCGCTTCATTTGCCTGGACACAAACGTGCCGGGCGCCCATCACGGCGAGCTCGATGCGGCACGGCTGCGCTGGTTGACCGACGAGTTGGACCGGGCCGGAGAGAAGCCCGTCTACCTCTTCATGCACCATCCGCCATTCGATGTCGGGATCCGGCGGATGGATCGGATTTCGCTGCGCGACAAGGCTGCTTTCGCCGAGGTCGTCTCGGGCCGTCCGGGGATCCGGCAGCTGTTCTTCGGCCATCTTCATCGGCCGATCAGCGGCATGTGGAACGGAATACCCTTCGCCAATCTGCCGGGCATGAACCACCAGGTGGCGCTGGACTTCGAGATCGAGGACGAGGTTCCGGGAAGCCATGAACCCCCGTTCTACGCGGTGATCTTTGCCGATCCCGGTCAGACCATCGTGCATCTGAAGAACTTCCTGGACCAGACCAACACCTTCCATCTCTGACGTCCGCCCGGGCGGACACCGGACCGAAATACGAAAGACCAAAGGAGACCGGCTTGCATCCCCAACCGGCTGGCACGAATGCCGACACATCCGATCCGGACACCGCCGCAGCGCTTCTGAGAGAGGCCGAACTTGTGCTGATCGATCTCGACGGCTGTCTTGCGTTCGGCGAGGCACCCGCTCCCTCGGCGGCCGCGTTTCTCAGGATGGTCGAAGACCGGTTCGTGGTCCTGTCGAATAACTCCACCGACACGCCGGAGAGCCTATCGGATCGGCTCGGCCGCGCCGGGCTGACCGTCGAACCGAGGCGGATCATGCTGGCCGGTGCGCTGATGGTGGATGAACTCGCGGCGACGCATGGCGACGGCACGGTCGCGCTTTTTGCCGCGCCGCAACTCAAGGAATACGCCCGCGCATCGGGTGTGACCCTGGTCGAGGCCGCGGCCTCGACCGATACGGTCGCGGTGGCGCGGGACCTGTCTCTGACATTCGAAGATCTCAACACCATGCTGCGGCTTCTGCACGGCGGAGCCAATCTGATTGTCAGCAATCCCGACCTTACGCATCCCGGCAACAACCGGGTGCCAGTCGTGGAAACAGGCGCGCTCCTCGCCCTTCTGGAAGCCTGTCTTCCCGGTCTTCACCCCCGGATTGTGGGCAAGCCTGATCCGTTGATGTTCCTGCGGGCCTTGCAAAGGTTCGGGGCGACGCCGGCGCGGTCAGTCATGGTCGGGGACAACCCGGCGACCGACGGTCTTGGCGCGCGCTGCGCCGGAATGCCGGCGATCCTCGTCGGTCCGAACGGCAGCTACGCGGGCGTCGGCGATCTGGTCCGCTAGAAGCGCTTCTCGGAGAGGACATGGGCGCTCAGCTGCAGCTTTTCGATGGATTTCGCCGCGTTCGATAGCGCGTAGCAACTCACCAAGGCGTCGATGATGCCGAGTTGCGCCATCCGGCTGCTCATCGCCTCGGGCCGATAGCGCGTTTCATTGGCGACCGTGTTCAGAACCGTGTCGCAATATCGCGCCAGCGGCGTCTTGCCCAGCCGGGTGATGCCGATGATCTTTGCCCCGGCCTCGTGCGCCAGACGGGTCGAATAGACCGTCGCCGAGGTGCTTCCGGAATGCGAGACGGTGACGATCGCCACGTCCGGACCGGTCATCGAGGCACTGACTGCCTGGACATGGGAATCGGTCACCGGTTTGCAGTTCTTGCCGAGTTGCAGAAGGCGATAGGCAAGATCCTCTGCCACGGGGGCCGAACTGCCGACGCCGTAGACTTCCACCCGATCCGCCCGGCGCAGGAAATCGACCGCGAGCGTCAGGCTCTCCGGGGTCAGAAGAACCCGTGTATCATTCAGCGAATTGGCATGCGCGGCGAACACCCGGTCCCGGACCTTTGCGAAATCGTCGCGTTCGGTCAGATCCTCCTGGATGAACTGGATCGGCTCGACGATCTGGCCGGCCAGCTGAATCTTCAGGTCCTGGAAGCCCGAGGCCCCGACACGGCGGCACAGACCGACGACGCTGCCCTCGCTGGCGCCGGTCTGCTCGGCAAGTTCCGTGATCGACATGCGGATCACGTCATGGGGATGCTGCTCGATGAAGGCGGCAATCCGGCTGGCGGTCGGCGGCAGGCCCTGACGCGAATGGCGCAGCCTTGTCATGATTGTTGGTGCATTCATCGGGCGTCCGCCTAGGCTTCTGGATCGGGTTCACTTTATCCCTGCGAGGGGAGGATGAGCAAGAAATTGGTCAAGTCCGCCGCTGTCCCGGGAGCGTGGTTTGCGCAACGTCAACGGCAGAGCCAAGCCCGGCCACTTGCCGCCCGAGAAGGCGGGGACCGAAGCACAGGGAACGTGTCACGCCACTTCTAGCCGCCGGGATGGCCGTCTCGATCTCCCGCTCGATGCGCACACCATCCTCTGACCTGACTTGCAGTGCCGCAGCGGGCTTTCGGGGCCCCCTCTCTGCGCCATTCCGGATCGGCAAGCATGGTGCGCCCGATTCAATGTCATTGCGCCGCCCGGTGCCTTTACGCCGTGACGCAGGGTCATAGCTGACTGGTCATGGACAAAGTGCCCGCACTCTGCCATCAGGACCGTGCTACGTTATTTCAGTCGATCTCCTGCTTTCCCTTCCGGACCTCAGCGAACTCGTTACTGGCCGACTGCGCCACGCTGTTGCATTTCCGCGAACAGGTTGAAAACTAAAGGAGATCTCACGATGGCCAATGGCACCGTGAAATGGTTCAATTCTACTAAAGGCTTTGGCTTCATTGCCCCCGCGACCGGCGCGAAGGACGTATTCGTCCACATTTCCGCCCTTGAGCGCGCGGGTCTGACGTCGCTGGACGATGGTCAGGAAGTCACATTCGAAATCGAGTCCGGCCGTGACGGCCGCGAGTCGGCGGCAGATCTCAAGCTCGCCTGAACGAACGATCCGAATTCGGAAAAGGGCGCCCTCAGGGGTGCCCTTTTTCGTTGCGCCCTGGCGCCGTGGCCGGGTGTCGATCGCGGGTCAGCCTCGCCATCCCGACGGAGACCGGTCCACATGGGGCCTGACAGCTCCGAGGCAGTTCATGCCGGCAGAACCACGTCGCGGCCGGCAACCCGTTCCACCGCCAGCCTGGTTCCGAAGAGATCGCTCAGCATTGCGCCGGTCATGGCAAGCACCCGCGGGCCCGAGGTGACAAGCCGCCCGTCCTTCAGCGCCACGATCCGGTCGGCGTAGCGGGCCGCGACGCTGAGATCGTGCAGCACGATGACGACGCTGCGCTGGCCTGCTCCGGGGCGGGTCAGGGCGTGCAGGCGGTCCATGATGTCGCGGGCGTGGCGTGGATCGAGGGCCGACAGGGGCTCGTCCAGCAGCAGCCAGGATGTCTCTTGCGCCCAGGCCATGGCGACAAAGGCGCGTTGGCGCTGGCCGCCTGAAAGCGCGTCAAGCCGCCGATCGGCAAGACCGTCCAGGTCGAAGGTCCCGAGGGCCTCGGCAACCTTGACCCGGTCGATCTCGCGGGGGCGGCCGCGGTGGTGGGGCCAGCGGCCGAACTCCACCAGGTCGCGGACGGTGAGCCGCGCCGTCACGCTCTCGTTCTGTGCCAGCAGCGCGACGTGCCGGGCGCGTTGCTCCGGGCGGGCGCGGACCATGTCCAGCCCCTCGACCATGACCTGGCCCCGCACCGGGGAGGTCAGCCCGGCAATCGTGTGCAGCAGGGTCGATTTGCCGGCACCGTTCGGTCCGATCAGGGCGGTGATGCCCCCTTGCCCGAAACATAGCGACACGTCCGTCAGGATCGGGCTGCCGTTCTTTTCGACCGAGACGCTGTCGAGCTGGATCATGGACGGGGCCTCCGAAGCACGAGAAGGAGAAACAGCAATCCGCCGAGGAACTCCACGATCACGGTCAGCGTCGATTGCAGGCCCAGCAGGCGTTCGAAGACGAACTGGCCGGACACGAGGATCGTGGCGCCGATCAGCGCCGCCCCCGGCAGCAACCGGTCGTGACGCCAGGTCGGCAGGATCGCATGGGCAAGGCTGGCCGCCAGCAGACCGAGGAAGGTGATCGGGCCGACCAGCGCGGTCGAGACCGCCACGAGAAGCGCCACAAGGCCGAGGGTCACGAAGACGACGCGGTCGAAATCGAGGCCCAGCGGCAGCGCCGTGGCGCGGCCCAGTGCCGCCAGGTCGAGCAGCCGGGCAAGGCGCAGGGCGGCCGCGAAGCTCAGGATCAGGATCGGGCCGGCGATCGCAAGCTGGGTCCTGTCGACGGCCCCGAAGGTGGCGAAGCTGGCCTGCTGGACGATGGCGAATTCGGACGGATCGAGCAGCCGTTGCGCCAGCCCGGCAAGACCCCGCAGCAGCACGCCAAGGATCACGCCGGTCAGGATCATGCGCAGGATGTCGTCGGCGCCCCTGCGCAGCAACACGCCGAACAGGGCCATGGCGGCGGCCACCAGCGTGAGCGTCTCGACGCCAAACTGCGCCAGCGACGGCAGGGCGGCATAGCCCAGGCCGCCCAGGCCAAGGACGAGCATGGTCTGGATGAAGACGAAGAGCGCGTCGAAGCCGACGATCCCCGGGGTCAGCAGCCGGTTTGCCGCGATGGTCTGGAACAGCACCGTCGCGGTGCCGATGGCGGTGCCCACGGCGCAGAGCGCCGCCAGCTTGGTCAGGCGCAGGCCCAGGATGAAGCCGACCGGTGCGCGCAGGTTCCACAGCAGAAACAGCGCCGAGACGGCGGCCAGGACCAGACCGAGAATGAGCAGTCTGCGGTCAGCCATTGGCGCGCCTCGGAGCGGCGTGGAGCAGCCACAGGAACAGCCCGGCGCCGAGGACGGCAAAGACGGTGCCGGCCGGGATTTCGTAGGGGTATCGGATCAGCCGCCCGATGATGTCGCAGCCCAGAACCGTGCAGCCGCCAAGCCAGGCCACCAGCGGCAGGTTGCGGCGCAGGTTGTCGCCCCGCCAGCGCGAAACGATATTGGGCACCACGAGCCCGACGAAGGGGATCGATCCGACACTGACCACCACGACCGACACGATCACCGCGACGAGGATCAGCCCGATCAGCAGGGTCTGGCGGTAGTCGAGACCCAGGCTGCGGGCGGCGTCCTCGCCCAGACCCAGAAGCGTGATCCGGTCCGCCGCCAGCCACAGCAGCCCGGCGACCCCCGCGACGATCCACAGCAATTCGTAGCGGCCCTGCAGCACGCCCGAGAATTCGCCGCTTTGCCAGACGCCGACATATTGCACCAGGTCGGTGGTCCAGGCGAGCCACAGGACCGCGGCGCCGATGATGCCGCCATAGATCAGGCCGATCAGCGGCAGCAGCACCGGGTCGCGGCGCGGGACATGACGGGCAAGCCAGAGAAACCCCGATGTGCCGATCAACGCGGTGCCCGCCGCGACCGACATCTTGACGATCAGCGCCGCCCCGGGTGCGGCCAGGGTCACCAGCAGCAGGCCCAGCATCGCGGATTCGGGTGTGCCGACCAGCCCCGGTTCGACCAGCCGGTTCTGCACGCTCATCTGCACGACGACCCCGGCAAGGGCCAGTCCGGCCCCGGCCAGCAGGGCGGCAAAGGTCCTTGGCAGGCGGCTGACCGCCAGCACCATCAGCCCGTCAAGAGAAGTGCCGAACAGATCGACGACCCCGACAAGGCAACTCGCCCCCACGAGGAGGGCGAGGACCAGCAGGGCAATGGCCCAGGTCTTCACGTCGGGCCCGCCTCAGCCGGCGGCAGCGCTCATGGCGGCCGTGATCTCCTGTATGGTGCCCAGCATCGACTGGATGCCGCCGCCGGCCAGGTAGAGACGGGCCGGGTCGAGATAGACGATATGGCCGGCCTTGCCCGCCTTGGTTCCCGCGACCAGCGGATTGTCCAGCGTCACCGCCGCGGCCTCGCCTTCCTGGCCGATGGCGGCGCCCCGGTCGATGACGAAGATCCAGTCCGGATCGACATCCGCGATGAACTCGAACGAGACGGCCTCGCCATGGGTTTCGGCGGTCAGGTCGGGATAGGCTTCGGGCAGGCCGAGCGCGCTGTGCATCCAGCCGAACCGGGAGCCGTGGCCAAAGGCCGAAACCTTGCCGCCATTGGTCAGCAGGATCAGGGCATCGCCCTTGCCGGCCGCCGCTTCGCGGGCTCCGGCGATGGCCGCGTCCAGCCTGGCGATCAACGACTCCGCCTCGCTCTCATGTCCGAAGATCTTGCCATAGGCGGCAAGACGGGCCTTGCTCTCGGCCACGAGGTCTTCCCCGGAAATCGTCATGTCGATGGTCGGCGCCAGCTGCGACAGCGCGCCGACCTGCGATTGCGACCTTCCGCCGGCGATGACGAGATCGGGCGCCAGAACCGCGAGCGCCTCGAAATCCGGTTCGAACAGGGTGCCCACCGTCGGAATATCGCGAAGCGCATCGGCCAGGTAGGCCGGTGGCGTGACGTCGGGAACACCGGCCACCGGGACGCCAAGCGCCGCGAGATCGTCGATCGCCGCCAGGTCCAGCGCGACGACGGTTTCCGGGGCCGCGGGTACGCTGGCCGGACCGGCGGCGGTCTGCACCTCGACGGTCTGGGCAAGGGCGAGAGCCGGGGTTGCGACCAGGGCCAGCGCGGCAAGCATTGATCTCATGACAGGTCCTTTCTTTTCATATTCAGTCGGTTGCAGGGACTCGACAAAGGCGACTCATTTTGTCAGGCTAATATCCGACAAAATCAGTCAGGACAATCCTCCATGCCAGACAAGTTGATCGACGAAGGCCGTTTCGTGACCGGCAATGCCAGCCGCTACCTGCAACAGCTCTGCAAGCATTTCAGCCACAAGGTTCCGGTCCGCTTCGATGCTCGGTCGGGCGAGGCGGAGTTGCCCGCCGGCAAGGCGACGCTGGCGGCGACGGAGACCGAACTCACGGTGGTTCTCAGCGCGGACAGTGCCGAAGGGCTGGACAGGTCGCGCGGCGTGATCGACAGCCACCTGGAGCGCTTCGCGTTCCGCGAGGATTTCAAGACGATGAACTGGCTTCGCCGCGGGCCTTGATGGTCCGATGCACTCCGACCTCTTGACGGGGCAAGGAGTGCCAGGCCGGTCCGATGATTGTGCGTTCCCCTTTCATGGCGGTGGCCAGGGCTGCTCCATGGGTGAAGTCCACGAGTATCTCGACCCACAATCGCGTCTTGTGATCCGAGAGGCCGGCCTCCGCGAGCAAGGCCGAAATCGTCCTGGTTATCCTGAGTCACGCCAGAACCTGTCCATGAGATGGAAGTCGTTCAGATAGCCCAGATTTCCGGGCTTTTCAGGGAAGCCGGCCTTGTAGTCCAATCCTGTTGTCGTCAGTATTTTTCCGGCATCAGCATCTCGTTGGTCATCGGTGCAATCGGCAAGGCACCCAAGGTGCCAAGGGGTCCGGCACTGCGCGCTGAATCGACGCGTTCTCGGGAGGAGCGGATAATGTCTGAGAAAGCAGACCGAAGCCTGGAAGTGGGAATCATCGGCGCAGGTTGGTGGGCTGCGCAGACCTATATTCCGCTGTTGCGTGGCTATCCGGAAGTCGGCGAGATCGCGGTGTGCCGGCCCGACCCCGAGGGGCTGCAGATTCTTGCGGAGAAGTTGGGAACGAATCTCGGCTTTCGCGATGCGGCCGAGATGCTCGACACGCGCAGGCTGGACGGGGTGATCATATCGTCGCCGCATGTCCTGCACGCGGAACACGCGCTGATGTGTATCGACCGGGGCCTGCCGGTGATGATCGAGAAGCCGATGGCGACGAGTGCAGAGGACGCCCGGCGGATACTGACCGCAGCCGAACGCCAAGGCACGGATGTGATGACGGCCTATGGCTGGAACTTTCGACCACTTGCCGCCGCCGCGCACAAGCTGATGCAGGATGGCAGGATCGGGCGACTTCAGCATGCGGTCTGCCTGACCGCGAGCGGTACGGTCGAGCTGTTTTCCGGGGAGCTTCCCCCAAGAACGGCAGGCCACCTGTTCCGGCCGCCCGCGTCCACCTGGGCGGATCCCGCCCGTGCGGGAGGATATGCCTGGGGACAATTGACCCATGCACTCGGCCTGTTCTTTCTGGTCGTCGATGACGATCCGACGGGGGTCTTCGCCCGGATGCGGAATTCGGATGCCGGAGTCGATCTGTGCGATGCGGCTGTCGTGGAACTGGCCGGGGGCGCGACGGTTTCGGTGTCGGGAACCGGGGTGATCCCGAGGGAACGCAAGAAGCAGGTGGATATCCGGCTGTATGGCGACGAGGGCGTCTTGCTGCTTGATCTGGAGCGCGAGCGGCTGGAAGTGACCCGCTTCGACGGCTGGACCCATGTGGAACAGCCGGCGCCGGATGCCGGCGAATATGGTGTGACCGAGCTTGTGGCCCGTTTCGTCGATCTATGTGCCGGGCGAGAGGTCATCAACCTGGCGGATGCGAAGGTCGGCGCACGCGCAGTGATTGCCATCGACGCCATGCATCGCTCGGCGCGCTCCGGACAGTTCGAACCCGCCTAACCGAGTCGATAGAAGCTGTCGGCCGTGCCGCCGAACAGTCGGGCGCGGTCGGATCGGGAAAGATGTGCGGTCGCATCTGCGAAATGCTGCCACAGCTCGTCGTATGCCGTGCCCTGACCATCAATCGGGAAGTTCGAAGCAAGCATGGCCCGCTCGCTTCCGAAGAGGTCCAGGGCCGTGTCGATGAACGGCCGAATGGACTCTGCCGATGGCGCGGACTCGAACATTCCGAAGCCGCTGAGCTTGATTCTCATGTTCTCACAACCGGCGAGGCAGGCGATTTTCCTTCGCCACTCGTCGTGAGATTGCCCTCGTGCCCTGCCAAGATGGTTCAGGACGATCGGGACTTCCGGGTGGTCGATCGCAAGCCGGGCGGCGGCATCAATCTGCTCCGGGGCAATCTGCAGATCGAACGACAATCCATGCGCGCTCAGACATGAGAAGCCGCGGTGCCAAGCCGGATCGCCAAGCAGGTTCCGCTGCACCTGGCCCGGCCGATCCACCCAACGATCAAGGACCTGCCGGATACCGCGCACTTCGGGAATCGCCGCCAGGTCGGCCAGTGCACAATTGATGTCGGGACGTGACAGGTCGCAATAGGCCACAATGGCTTTCGGCTGTCCCTCCGCGCGCGCAAGCGCCGACTGGACGCGAGCCTCTGCCAGACCATCCAGCGGGAATGCTTCGACGTGAACCGCCCTCTCGACAACGACCCGGCCGGCGGCAAGTCTCAGGTCGGCGGGCAGCCAGTCGCCGGTCAGCGCCGTCTTGCCGGCGCCACGGGCGCTGCGACGCGGGTAGAGGCCGGTCGAGAGATCCCAGAAATGCAGATGCGGGTCGGTGACACGCAACTGCTCCCCGGCGGCCATCTCAGCCCGTCCACGCAACCGCCGTGGGAACCAGATAGGCCAGAAGCTCGTCGATCTCGCCCTGAGTTACCTTGTCCATCGGCTCGGTCGGGCTGCGGACATGCGCGGTCCGGATGATGCCCTGACGCACCAGAAACTGCTTGTGCAGGTGGTGCTGCGTGTCGGGCCCCTGTGCGGCCAGACGGTTCAGCCCCATGATCCTGCGGTCGAAGAGCTCACGCGCGCCGGCGGCGTCTCCGGCCCGGAACCTGTTCCAGACCTCGACGAAGCTGGCCGGCTCGCTGCAATAGGGCATGGTGCCCTGCGAGCCACGACGCATTTCCTCGATGAGATAGGCGCCGCCGGCCCCTCCCAGGATCGTGAGCCCGGGAATGTCCGCGCCGACCATGGCCTCGACCTTGGCGGTCAGCGGGAAGGTCTCCACCTTGATGTATTTTACCGTCGGGCAATCGGTCACGATCCTTCGGGCAAGCGTCGGCGGAATCGGCGCCATCGGCACGTCCTGCAACACGACGGGGATCGAGACGGAACGCGAGATGGCACGATAGTGATTGACGACGGCCTCCGGAGACACCGGCATGAAGTCCGGCGGCATCAGCATCACCGCATCTGCACCCGCGGCCTCGGCCGCCTGGCTGAACGCTATGGCCACCGCCGTCCCGGGCGCACCGGTGCTGATGACAACCGGCACCCGGCCCGCCACCGCCTTGACCACGAAGGCCACCAGTTCGTGGCGTTCGGCCTCGCTCAGCTTGAACAACTCGCTGCCGTTGGCCACGCCCAGACCGTGGACGCCTCCGGCGATGTTGAACTCGATCAGATTGGCGAGGCTGGGAAAGTCGATGTCCCCGTTCTGATCGAACGGGGTAACGAGGATCGGGATAATCCCGGTCAAGGCTTCACTTGACATCAGATGCCTTTCATTCAGTCGAGGTGGAACACCTCGGACAAGGTTTCGCGCCATGGGGCGCCGTTCGCGTCGGTCTCCATCAGCGGCGCCATTTCCTGCCACCAACGTCTGGTCAGGTCTGTCGGCTCCCCGGCGGGGCCGTCGTTTTCCTGATAGGCAAACAAGAGCAGGCCGTAGCGATAGATCGAGTAGTTTCGGGTCCCGCGGGCGCGCATCTGCTCCACCAACTCCGGCCAGATCGCATCGTGCTTGGCGGCATATTCCGCTTCGCAACCGGGCCGGAGCTTCATGACGAACGCGCGGCGTGCCATGAGCTCAGACCAGATTGTCTTCGATGTAGTCCCAGTTGATCTGGTAGCCGAGACCGGGCCCCTTCGGCAGGGTGATGTAGCCGTCGGGTTCGACCACATCGCAATTCACCTTCAGGTAGGGATGCGGAATGTCGTTGTCGACGCCCGGTGCCAGCAGGCCCTTTTCGTAGTATTCGCTGGTGTCCTCATGCGTGGCGCCCATGACATGCAGGTTGCCCCAGCCCGACATGTGCAGCTCGCACCTCTGGCCATAGGCTTCGGCCACAATGCAGGTCTTTCGTGCGCCGGTGATGCCGCCCCGATGGGTGTCGATCCGTGTCATGTCCGAGGCGCCGCGCAGGATCCAGTCTGCCCGGGTGAAGACGCCACCCGCGGCGATTTCCGGCGAGAGGATCGGAATCGTCAGCTCGCGACAGAGCCGGACGTACATTTCCGGCCGGGTCTCGGGCATCGGGTGTTCGTACCAGTAGAAGTTCAGACGTTCGAGTTCGCGACCGACAAGAAGGGCCTCCTCCATTGTCATGTAGGTGCCCCATGGATCAAACATCAGCACATAGTCCGGCCCCACGGCATCGCGTACCGCCCGGCAGGTCTCGATATCGGCGCGGATGTTGGACGGGCGCCCGGGCGTCGGTTGGCGCGTGTCCGGGTTCCAGAAGTAATGCGGGTGTATCTTGTAGGCGAGATAGCCCTTGTTCTTGCAGTCCAGGGCGTGTGCCGCATAGTCTTCGGGCTGGCCCATGTTCTTGTGGGACGAGGCATAGGCCTTCACCCGGTCGCGCGCGCCCCCCATGAGCTTGTAGACTGGCAGACCGGCGGCATTCCCGGCCAGGTCCCACAAGGCATTGTCGATGACACTTCCGATATTCTCGGGAATATTCGCCGCGACCCAGAACCACTTCCAGATCAGTTCGCGGTCCATCGGATCCTGACCGACGATCAGCGATTTGACCCGGCCCAGGATGACTTCCTGTTCGCTCGCCGACAGGCCGTAAAGATCGCCTCGCATCCCGCCGCCGAAGTAGTGCCCGCTGACCCCTTCATCGGTCTCGATGGTGGTCACGGTCTGGATGCTTTCCGCCTTTGGCAGCGGCACCCCATGATCGCGGTCCCAACTGTCGGCATAGGTCCGGAACGATCTTATTCGAATATCGGTGATCTTCATGCTGCGAATCCCGTTGATTACGCACGAACCCATGCAACCGGACCAAGGTCGCAGTGCCAAATCCGCGCCGTTCACAAATGCGAACTGCTGTTCATAGGTTATGGAGGCGCAATCGACCCGTCAAGCGGCTTCCTTGAGTTCAACCGATATCAGTCGAGGAAGCTCAGCTTGTAACTGCCGCTCTTGGTGATCTGGGAGATGCACCCATCTGCCCAGGCGCTGTCCCGAAGCGATTCAAGCTGGGGGTCGGAATACTTGCCGCCAAGCCGGCCCGCCAGGCTCAGGCTGCCGCTGGCCAGTTCCCCAAGAATTGTCACAAGTCCCTCGCGGGTGGCCCGTGATACAGGCACCGACACGCTAAGCGCGGTCGCAGGACGGCCCGTAGGTTCCGGAACGGGAACCGCGACGCAGAATATGCCTTGCGAGTATTCCTCGTTGTCGATCGCGAAGCCCCTCTGACGAATGGCGTGCAGCTCTTCGAGGAGCGAGGTTACCGTAACGATGGTGTTGTCCGTGAACCTCTGCAGCTGCTCATTTGGCAATCGGCTTCGCACCTCTTCATCGTCCAGCTGTGCCAGAAGTGCTTTGCCGATCCCGGTCGCATGTGCCGGAAGCCGGACGCCGACTTCGGACTGAAGCCGCAGCGGATGAGTGCTCTCAACCTTGGCAAGATAGACGTTCTCGGAGCCAACCAGTTTCGCGTATTGTGTCGTCTCGTTCACCTTGTCGACGATGGCCGTCATTGCTTCGACGGCAAGCTGGGCGGCGTTGTGGTGCCGATGATAGGCAAACCCCGTCTCCCAGACCCGGACGCCCAGGGTATAGAGCCGCGAATTCGGATCAAGTTCGATGTAGTCCCGGCTGCGAAGCACATCCAGCAGCGCGTGCAGGCTGCTCTTCGGGATGTTCAGCTTCTCCGAGAGCATGGTGAAGGTCAGGCCACTTGGCGACTTGCCGATGGTCTCGAGGAGGTCGAGCGCACGTTCGGCGGACTTGACGGATCGCTGTGTACTGGGGGTCGGGGGCAAGGATTCGATCTCTTTCGGTTTGCTTGCAACTTGACTGCTACGACATCTGCCGCATACAGTGATGAGAACTAGAGTTCTTGTATGCGAACAACTATTGAGTTCCGTACGCAGGTGCAAGTGGAGAATGCCGGACGTCTCGGGTGGTCTCTCGAGAAGTGGAAGTCGACGACCCGCAACAGACTCCCAGGGAGGGGGAATGCGAACATCGGTCTGGGACAAGCTGCGCGGAGATGAGTTTCGGAACCCGGTCGGGCCGACGAAAGCCATTCGCGACATGGCTGTCCCGGCTGACCACGCAGAAACCTGCGCGCCCGATTTTCGCTGGCCCCAAATCGCTGCAAACATGGACAAGGGGACGCAAGGGGCGATCGCTTCATCGTCATGGCGAATTGGCGCTGCTCCCCGGTCGGGCGCGAGCCACGGGTGCGGAAAGATGCCCGTCGTCCAGGGCGGTTACATTAAGATGTCCCTGCCGTGATGAACGCACCCTCGCAAGCATTGGCGCCCGACGCCGAGGTTCCGGAACCTCCGGTTCTGCTGGAAGTCAGCGCGCTTGAAACACATCACTTCGTCGAAGAAGGGATCGTCCGTTCGGTGGACGGCGTATCGTTCTCGGTGCGGGAGGGGCAGACCCTCGGAATAATCGGCGAAAGCGGCTGCGGGAAGAGCGTTACCGCCCTGTCGATCATGCGGCTTATCCAGCCGCCCGGTCGTATCGTGGGCGGCAGTATCTCCTTGTCCGGCGAGAATCTCCTGACCGCCACCGAGCGGCGGATGCGGGCAATTCGTGGCAACGAAATTGCGATGATCTTCCAGGAGCCTCTGGCGTCGCTCAATCCCGTGCTGACGATCGGGTTTCAAATCAGCGAAGCGATCAATCTTCATCAACCGATGCCCAAGCATCGGCGAAGGGCCAAGGCGATCGAGATGCTGCGCGAAGTCGGCATTCCGTCTCCGGAGCAGCGGGTCGATGACTATCCGCACCAGTTGTCGGGAGGAATGCGGCAGCGTGTGATGATTGCAATGGCCTTGTCCTGCAATCCCCGACTGCTGATCGCGGATGAGCCGACCACCGCCCTTGATGTCACGATCCAGGCCCAGATTCTGGATCTGATCCGGTCGTTGCAAGCCCGGCTGTCCACCTCGGTCCTCCTGATCACCCATGATCTGGGGGTTGTCGCGGAACTGGCGGATCATGTGGTGGTGATGTATCTCGGCCAGGTTGTCGAAAGAGCCCCGGTGACTGCGCTCTTCGACCTGCCTCTGCACCCCTACACGATCGGCCTCATGCGCTCGACACTCAGGCTCGACCGCGAGGATGACGATGCGCGGCTGGACGAGATCGCAGGATCGGTTCCCAACCCACTCCACACACCGACCGGCTGCCGTTTTCACCCGCGTTGCGAGCGCGCGACCGACATCTGTCGTCGCGAGGAACCTGTCGAGCGTGAATTCGGCCCCGACCATTTCGCCCGCTGCTGGCATGTGGAGTCGACATGATGGACACCGCTGTCGCTCCTGCAACCACCAAGGACGCCATTCTCGTCGCCTCGGGCCTGACCAAGCATTTCCCGATTGGCCGGGCAGGGTTTCGCGGACCGATGCGCGTCGTCCGGGCGGTCGATGACGTCAGTTTTTCGGTCTGGCGCGGTTCGACTCTTGGTCTTGTTGGCGAAAGCGGCTGCGGCAAGTCGACCCTTGCAAGGGTGCTGCTCCGCCTGACCGAGGCGACCGCCGGTTCGGTCATCTTCAACGGCGAGAACCTGTTCGATCTGAGCCGTGACGAAATGCGCCAGCGCCGACGGGACATGCAGATGATCTTTCAGGATCCGCTTTCGTCGCTGAATCCGCGCATGACGGTGGGAGAAATCCTGAAAGAACCTCTGCTGATCCACGGCGTCGCACGTGGCGAGGAAAAGCAGCGCGTTGCCGATTTGCTGGAAGAGGTTGGCCTGGGACCGCATCACTCGAACCGGCTTCCGCACGAGTTTTCCGGGGGGCAGAGGCAGCGCATCGGGATCGCCCGGGCGCTCGCTTTGCGGCCAAGCCTCGTAGTGTGTGATGAGGCGGTTTCGGCACTCGATGTCTCGATCCAGTCGCAGATTCTCAACCTGCTGCGCGATGTCCAACGTGAATACGGCCTGACCTATCTGTTCATTTCGCACAACCTCAGCGTCGTGAAGGCGGTCTGTGACACCGTCGGCGTGATGTACCTTGGCCGGATGGTCGAGTTCGCGGACAAGCGAAGCCTGTTCTCGACCCCGAACCATCCCTACACCCAGGCATTGTTGTCGGCGGTGCCGAAGTCGCACCCACGCGCAACCGGGGCCAGAATTGCGCTGCACGGGGATGTGCCCAACCCGATCAATCCGCCGACGGGATGCCGGTTTCACACGCGCTGCCCAGCGGCGATGCCGATCTGCCAGAAGATGGATCCGGTCCTGAAAGACATTGGAGCCGGGCATTTGTCTGCTTGCCATCTCAACGACTGACGCGCCGCAACACGAGCGCGTCGGGAACAACCAGGGAGGAAGTACCAATGACGAAATCAAGAACCGAACTGCCGAAGCGTGGCCCGAGCCGGCGCGATGCTCTCAAGGGCGGCGTATCGCTTGCTGCCTTCAGCGCGGCGTCGAGCCTCGTGGGTCTCGGCTATTCCACGGTTGCGCGGGCGGCGACACGCGGCAGCCCGATCGTGCTCGGCGTCTCGGCCGAGGCAAATGCCATCCACCAGGTCGCGGCTGCCGGCGCCAGCAACCAGATGCTGCCCTTCGTGCAGCGGGCGCTGCTGATGTATGACAACGTGAATGCCAGCTACAAGATCGTTCCGGGGCTTGCGGCCGAGATGCCCGAGATCCTGGATGACGGGCTTCGGTTCCGCTTCAGGATTCGCGACAACGCCTATTACCACGACGGCACCAAGGTGACGGCCGACGCGCTCGCGAACTGGATCATGATGCAGATCGACGAAAATCATCCGCATTACGACTTCCTGAACTGGACGACCAAGGGGAGGATGCGGACCGTCGCCAAAGCAGTGGCTGTCGATGAGCTGACGCTCGACGTCTACATGAGCGAATTCAACGCTGCGATGCTGGACTGGTTCACCGAACATCAATTCGAAGGTGTCCCGATCTCGGCCGTCGAAGCAGGAGCAGACCTCGCCAACGAGGACTATGCCGCCGGGCCGTACAAGGTCGCCAGGCGCGACAAGGGCAACTCGACCGTTCTCGAGCGGTTCGACGACTTCTACCTCGAAGAGGAAGGCGTGGCGCCGCGGGTCGGCTTCCGGATCATCCCCGAGATGAACTCGCGGGTCGCGGCCCTCGAGGCAGGCGAGGTCGATTGGATCGACTCGATCACCGCAGAGGTCGCACAGTCGCTGAAGGACAACCCGAACGTCACGGTGAAGGAACGCAAGACGCTGTATGTCTGGTTCGTGTCGATGGACATGCGCAAGAAACCGTTCGACGACCTGCGGGTCCGCCAGGCGATGAACTATGCGGTCGACAAGGAAGCACTGATCCGCGACGTGCTGGGCGGTGCGGCCCAGCGTTCGTACTCGCCGCTGTCTCCGCAGTTCGGGGACTACTACGCCGGCGATGTCGTCAAGAAATACGACTACGATCCCGACAAGGCGCGCGCCCTGCTTGCCGAGGCGGGGTATGCGGATGGCTTCAAGACGACGATCTATACCAACACCGGCCGTGCCGGGCAGCTCAAGCCGCTTGAGATGAGCCAGTTCCTGCAGGCCAACTGGCGCGATATCGGGGTCGATTGTGAAATCGAGGCCCTGGAATGGACCGCCTTCGAACAGCGCCGCACTGCCGGCGAGTTTGCCATTGCCACGCGCGGCTGGACACCTTCGACGGGCGACCCGGATGGCGTCTTGTTCCAGAATTTCCACAGTTCGATGGTCCCGCCGACACAGCGCAATGTCTGCTTCCTGCAAGATCCCGAGGTGGATCGCCTGCTGGAGCTCGGCTCTGGAACCCTGGACCCGGCGATCCGGCCGCAGGCTTTCGTCGATGCCCAGAAGCGGATCGTGGACCTCGCACCCTGGGTCTTCATCTGCCATGAGATTGCCTACGAGGCCCATAACGCGGCCCTGGAAGGCTATCCGGCGGCGCATCCTTCCGGCTGGGGCAATTCGCTCACCTACGCCTGGAAACCCTGATGAAGGGCGGTGGCCGGCTGTTCCCTGAGGCCGGCCGCCATTCTTCGCGGTCGAGGACGACGACATGACTCGCTTTATCATCGGACGGCTTATCTCGACGATCCCCGTGCTGCTGGGCGTCTCGCTGTTCGCGTTCTTCGTATTGCGGCTGGCGCCTGGCGATCCCGTGATGATGATGATGCCCGCGGACTCGACACAGGCCGAGATCGAAGAGCTGCGGCGTGAACTCGGCCTCGACCAACCCGTGCTGGTCCAGTATTTCGCCTGGCTGCGGCAAATCCTGGCCGGGAATTTCGGAACATCCCTATTCACGTCGCAGCCGGTTCTCAGCGAGATCATGAGCCGCTTTCCGAATACCCTGCTGCTTGCGGTGACCGCGATCATCCTTGCGATCGTTCTTGGAATGCCGCTTGGAATCATCGCGGCGACGCGGCGCGGAACCGCGGTCGATTCCGCCAGTATGGTGACCTCGGTCATTGGCTGGTCAATGCCGAACTTCTGGCTCGGGTTGATCCTGATCATGGTCTTTGGTGTCTGGCTGCGATGGCTGCCGACCGGCGGCATGTACGACATGATGGCGATTGACCGGACGGTCGGAGATGTCGCGCGGCACCTGATCCTGCCTGCGCTAACGCTTGCGACCGCTCACATGGCGTATATCGCTCGTTTCACCCGGTCATCTCTTCTTGAAGTGCTGGGCCAGGACTATGTTCGGACGGCAAGGGCAAAGGGTCTGTCCGAATGGCTTGTGGTCATGCGCCACGCGCTGCGGAATTCGCTGATCCCCATCATCAGTGTTCTTGGCGTCTCGTTGGGGCATCTGCTCGGCGGGGCGGTCATCGTCGAGGCGGTCTTCAGCTGGCCCGGCCTGGGGACATTGCTGGTGCAATCCATCAGCAACCGCGATTTCCCGATCGTGCAGGGCGGGATGCTCTTCGCGGCGATCGTCTTCATCTTCTCCAACCTGGTTGCAGACCTGCTCTATGCCGCCGTCGATCCGAGGATCCGATATGGTTGAGGCCGCAGATACCGCTGGTTCCGTCGCCGAGGTGCGGACCGTCCGGCCGGCCTGGTGGCGTTTTGCGCGCCACCGCCTGTCCGTGGTCGCCGCGATCCTGATCCTCGCCGTCTTCGGGTTGGCACTGCTTGCCCCGGTGCTGCCGATTCCCGATCCCGATGCGATCACCTCCGTTGACCGGCTGTTGCCGCCCGGAAGCTCCGGATACCTGCTGGGCACCGACGAGCTTGGTCGCGACGTGCTGAGCCGCCTGATCTGGGGTGCACGGATTTCGCTGCTGGCCGGCTTCGGCGCCGCATTCCTGTCGCTGCTGCTCGGCTGCGCCATGGGGCTGCTGGCCGGGTTCATGGGCCGCTGGATCGACAACGTGCTGATGCGCGTGACCGACGTGGTGCTGGCATTTCCGACCATCCTCTTGGCCATTGGCGTCCTTGCGGCGGTTGGACCCGGCCTGACGAACGCCATGCTTGCCGTCGCGATCTCGGGCCTGCCGCTCTACGCCCGTGTCGCGCGCGGCTCGGTCCTGAGTGTGCGGGAACTGGACTATGTCGAAGCAGCCCGTTCAATCGGCGCCTCGACGCAGCGGATCATGGTTCGGCATGTTCTTCCGAACATTCTCGCGCCACTGATCGTGGCTTTTACGCTGGATGTCGGTATGAAGATTGTCGTGACGTCCAGCCTCAGCTTCCTGGGCCTGGGGGCGCAGCCACCGACCGCCGATTGGGGCAGCATGATTGCGTCGGGGCGCAACTACATCCGCAACGCTCCGCACCTCATCATGATCCCCGGAGCGGCCATATTCTTCGTCGTTCTCTGCCTGAACATCATCGGGGATCGGTTGCGCGACATTCTTGACCCCAGGCTCAAGGACCTGTGACGGAGGAGCCTGCCATGCCCGACCTGCCCGTTCGGGATGGCCGCAATGCATTGCAGCAAGCGGGCCCGGCGTCCGCGGTGTCTGAACCACGGTCGCCTGAACGCATATGACCGGATTTGTCACTGCCGGTGTTTCCGCTGCCAAGCTCGAGGATCGGAAATGAGCGATATCGTCATTACGGAATTCATGGATGTGGCTGCCATCGAGACGTTGCGGCAACGATTTGATGTGGTTTCCGATCCAACGTTGGTGGACGACCCGGCCCGGTTGCGTGATCTGCTGGCGGATGCGCGGGCGTTGATCGTAAGGAACCGCACCAAGGTTTCGTCGAGCCTGCTCGAGGCGTCCCCGGGGCTTCTCTGCGTGGGGCGCCTGGGCGTCGGGCTGGACAATATCGATCTGGACGCCTGCAAGACGCGCGGTATTGCCGTGTTTCCCGCGACCGGCGCGAACTCGCGCAGCGTCGCCGAATATGTCGTGACGACGGCAGCCATCCTGTTGCGCGGCGCCTACCAGGCACGCGATGCGATGCTCAAGGGAGAGTGGCCGCGGCAAGCGTGTTCGGGCCGCGAGGCCGCCGGAATGACACTGGGGTTGGTGGGCTTTGGCGAGATCGCGCGCCAGACCGCGTCCCTTGCACAGGGGTTCGGAATGCGGGTTGCGGCATTCGACCCCTATCTGGCTGCCGACGATCCTGCCTGGCACGGCGACACCCGTCGCTGCGACAGTCTCGAGGCACTTCTGCGTTCGGCCGACGTCCTGAGCCTGCATGTGCCATTGGTTCCGGAAACGCGGCACCTGATCAACGCGGGGACATTGGCCATGATGCGACCGGGTGCGATCCTGATCAATGCGGCCCGGGGCGGCGTGGTCAATGATGCCGAAGCCGCCGAGTCGCTTCGCCGGGGGCATCTGGGCGGCCTGGCCCTTGACGTCTACGAGACCGAACCCTTGACCGAAGCGGCGGCAACAGTGTTCGCTGACCTGCCGAACGTCATACTGACGCCGCATGTGGCCGGTGTTACCGAGCAGTCCAATCAGAGAGTCAGCGCCCTGATTGCCAGCCGGGTCGCCGACCATCTGGTGCAACACGACGCCTCACGGGTCAATCCTTGACCTCGAAGACAGTGGCGCGAGTCCCTGCGGTTGAAACGGAAACGGCGGGCGCGCCCTGTTCGGTCAAGCAGGGGCACGGCCCGACCCCAGAAACGTCGCATTGGTCTTGAACCGGGCTGGCGCCATCGCGCCGGACTGTGCCGCGCCGACACCGACCTGCCTTGTCTGGAGACCGCGCCGGCCGGCGAACCGTGTCGGTGACGTCCAGGTCGGGCGGGCCTGCCGGCATATCGGATCCCCTTGTGCGGGGCAGTCAATTCAGTTAATCACATATTTTCGAAACACTAGAAATATTCGGCTATTTGATTTGACCAGATGCCTGACCCCCGACCGCAGTTCGCATCGCAGGCGCTTGTCCTCTGCGGCCGCCCCGCCACTCGTGCCTACGCCACAGCCCCCGAGATTCTTGCCCCAAGGAGAGCAATCTGATGCCCGACACCACCAGGGTCGCAGCGGACGCCCGGACAGGGCTCATCCATCCCGAGGCCGCAGCATTGCCTGACGATCTCGTCCAGCGCTTCATCGCGATCGTGGGCCAACGACATGCGATATGCCCGGGCGATGAGGCGTCGCCCTATCTCAGGGAACCCCGCGGGTTGTTCACCGGCGCCACGGCGCTGGTCTTGCGCCCCGGAACCGTCGCAGAAGTTAGCAAGATCATGCGCCTTGCCAACGAGACCGGCACAGCCATCGTGCCGCAAGGCGGCAATACGGGGCTGGTCGGGGGGCAGATTCCCGACAGCAGCGGCGCCTCGATAATCCTCAGCCTTTCCCGCCTCGATGCGCTGCGTGAAATCGATACGGTCAACAACACCGTCACGGTGGAGGCCGGAATGGTTCTGGAGCGGTTGCAGGACATCGCCAGGGAACACGACCGGCTTTTCCCCCTGTCGCTGGGCGCGCAGGGGAGTTGCCAGATCGGCGGGAATCTTGCCACCAATGCCGGCGGCACCGGCGTTTTGGCCTATGGCAATTCCCGCGACCTCTGTCTGGGTCTCGAGCTTGTCCTGCCGTCCGGAGAGGTTCTGGATGACCTGCGCAAGCTCAAGAAGGACAACACCGGCTACGACCTGAAGAACCTGGTTGTCGGGTCTGAAGGAACGCTTGGCGTCATCACCGCGGCGGTCCTGCGTCTGTATCCGAGGCCCAAGGGCGTCGAGGTTGCCTGGGTTGGGGTCCAAACGCCCGGTCAGGCACTCGACCTGTTCCAGCTCGCGGCGGACATGGCGGGAGGGGCGTTGACCGGGTTCGAACTGATGACCGAACTCGCGCTGGACATGACCATCGACCATGTGCCGGGCGCGCGCGCCCCCCTCAACGACGCCGCGCCCTGGCATGTTCTGATCGAGATATCATCGAGCCGGTCATCCGAAGACGCGAACGCGCTGATGCAGGGGATTCTCTCCGACGGATTCGAAGCCGGGATGATCGTCGATGCGGCCTTGGCCATGAACCTTGGGCAGGCGCAGGCGTTCTGGAACCTGCGCGAAGCCATGTCGGAGGCGCAGCGCCATGCCGGGGCTTCGATCAAGCATGACATCTCGGTGCCGGTCTCGGCCCTGCCCGAATTCCTCGCGCAGGCCGAACGGGTCGTGGACGGCGTCTGTCCGGGAGCGCGAGTTGCGTGCTTCGGCCACATGGGTGACGGGAACCTGCACTACAATATCGCGCAACCGCCGGATCATGACCCGGACCGGTTCCTGGCTCTCTATCCGCAGATGACCCAGGCGGTCCATGATCTGGTCCGCAGCTTCAACGGCTCGATCTCTGCCGAACATGGGATCGGGCAGATGAAGCGCCATGCCCTGGCTGAAAGCACACCGCCTGTCGCGCTTGATCTGATGCGGCGCGTCAAGGTTGCCTTCGATCCGAACGGGATCATGAACCCCGGCAAGATTCTGTGAATGCGGTTGCTTGGCCCGGGCCGAACCGGAGCCAAGCTAGTTTGAAGCCGCAAGGTCGCCGCCCGACAAGGGGCGGCGACCAAGGCCGTGGTGTGTGGCAGTTGTCGTCTACTTCGCGATGCCAATCGCTTCGGTCAGCGCCTTCATCTTCTTGAGATCGCTCTCAACGCGGGCACCCAGTTCCTTGCCCGTCCCGAGACTGACGGTTGCCGCCATGCTGGCCATCACGTTGGAGACGCCCTCGGTGTCCACGGCTTTGGCAAAGATCTCGTGCAGCTTCTCGACCACGTCGTCCGGGGTCCCCGCCGGCGCGAACACGCCAAACCAGAATTCCGCATTCACGTCCGGATGACCCAGTTCAGCCATCGTGGGCACGTCGGGAAGTTGCGGCAGCCGATCCGGCCCCGTGACGGCGATGGGCCGCAGTTCCCCGTCCTCGACAAACGATCGCGCCGGACCGAAACCGTTGAACATGAAGTCGGTCCGCCCGGTCGAGGTTTCAAGCAGCGCAGGGCCACCTCCCTGGAAGGGAATCGCGACCATGTTGGTTCCGGTCGAAATGCGCAGCTGTTCACCCAGCAACTGCCCCCCGGAACCGAGTCCCTGGGTCGCGAAGCTGAGACCGCCTTCCTTGGTCTTTGCCAATTCGATCAGCTGATCCAGCGTCTCGATGCCGCTGCTGGTCGGGACCAGAAGGACATGCGGGAAGGACATCAGATCCAGGACCGGAACGAAGTCCGCCACGGGATCGTAGGGGACCGACATGATGTAGGGGTTGATCGCATGCGTCGAAGCATTGCCGAAGAAGATCGTGTAGCCGTCCGGCTCTGCGTCCTTTGCATACATCGCGGCGATCGTGCCGCCGGCGCCGGGCCGGTTGTCCACGATCAGCGTCGGTCCGCCCATGTTCTGGATCTGCTTGGCGATCTCGCGGATGACCAGATCGGTGCCGCCGCCTGGCGGAAACGGCATCACGATGGTTATGTCACGCTCGGGGAATTCGGCCATCGCGGGCGAGGCCGCTGCAAACGCAGTTGCCGCAACCGCCAGACTGCGGGCGAGTTTCAAAAGTTTCATCGGTTCCTCCTCTTGGTATCTGCCGGCCATAGGCCGGTTTCTTGTTCGGCCGGTATGGCTCCGGCGCCTTTTCGTCCTTTGGCTCAGACCGTTCCCGTCACGGTGTCGAGCAGCTTGTCCGGCTCTTCGGGCAGGTTCTGCCCGCGCCAGGCCACGTGACCGTCCGGGCGCACCAGAACAAGCGGCGCCTCATAGAGAGCGACGATGTCGGGGTCGCTGAGATGCGCGGCCCTGTAGGGCACGTTGCGGCGACGGGCGGCCTTGGCGAGCGGTTCGTCGTCCGGCGGCGTTTCTCCCAGGCGCAGCAGGACAAAGCCGTGTCCGAACAGGTCCAGGGTCGACACACCGTCTCGTGGCGCGCCGCTGATCCAGGCATGCGGCGCACGATGCCCCGGCCGGGACGTCGGCTTGTACCACCGGAAATGGTCTTCATCCGGCTGGGTTCCATCCGGCACGATGATCGGGGAACCCTCGTAGCGGTATCCCAGATGAATGCCCTGCGTTTCCCACTCGGTCTCGGTTGCCGAGACAAACGCTTCGCCGACCCGCTTGCGCACGGCGTCGCCTTCCGGGGTCTCGTCGAAGATACCTGTGCAGTCGAGCACCGACTTCAGCTGATTGTAGTTGTGGGTCGATGCCCCGGAGTTGCGGATCGCAATCGGCCGCCGTTCGACAACATAGCTGTCAAGCAGGGCCGACCCGCCCCAGCCGCGCAGGGTCGCGGCCAGTTTCCAGCCGAGGTTGTCAACGTCACCCATCCCGGTGTTCATGCCGAGGCCGCCGGTCGGGGACATGGTATGCGCCGCGTCTCCCGCCAGAAGCACGCGGCCCCGGCCGTAGCTGTCGGCGGTCAGCTCGGTGCGCCGCCAGGGCAGCGACGAAATGATCTCGAATGGAAGATCGTCCGATCCCAGTGCCTTGCGCACCCAGGCGTCGGCATTGGCCACGATGTCGGCGACGGTCTCGCTGGTGCCCGGGACGGTCAGGCGCCACAGTTCGTAGCCATCCATCGCCGAGATGTTTCCCCACCAGCCGCTTTCATCGACGACGTAGTAGCGTTCGGCATCGCCCATCTTGTGATCCCGGGCGAGCGCCGCGGACTTGAAGAAGATGGCCACCGAATGGTCGATCTGCTCCTTCCCGGTCATGCCGATCTCCAGCTGGCGCCGGACATTGCTGCCCGCGCCGTCGCATCCGACCAGATACCGGGTGGTCAGCACCTCCTGTTCGCCGTCTTCGAGCGACACCGTGACATCGACATGCGACCCCAGATCCTGAAAGCTCTCGAGTTTGGTCAGATACCGAATGTCGATCAGCGGCTCTGCCTTTACGCGCTCTTCCAGCATGGGATTCAGGAAGATTTGGGAACAGCGCCACTTGGTCTCGGGGCTTTCCGGAACCGGCTTCTCATCCTGGAGCGACGGATAGGGAATACGGCCAAGGAAGTGTCCTGCGATGGTCGTGCAGTAGACCATGGACAGGCCGTAGTCGCGACGGAATGTCGTGTCCCGCACGTAACCAGAGATTCCCAGCCGGCGGAAAATCTCCATGGTTCGAATGCTGACCAGCCCCAGCTTGGGCGTTTCGATGCGGCCGTCGGTCTTTTCGAGGATCGTGCTCCGGACCCCCCGCGCCGCAAGGTCCAGGGCCAGAGTCATCCCGATAGGTCCGCCACCGCAAATAAGGACTTCAGTTTGCTCTGTTGCCGCCATGGGCCCCTCCTTCGTCACAGTTCATGGCGGACCCCTGTCCACCCTTCGCCCGTAGAGGGGAGCAACGATACGAGAATGTCAATAATTTTCTGATTTCCAAATATTATTGAATATACCAAACTTATTCGATATGGCAGGCAGGCAGGTACCGCCGTAGACATGAGGGGGGTACTGCCCAGATGGCGGGAGGTCACATCGAATGCGGAACTTTGTCAGACAGCACCCAAGCGTCCTTGCGGGACTGGCGGTCACCACGATCGGCGTCGTGGCACTGAATCAGGCTCTGTCGCTGGATTTCGGTGACTTGACGAGAGTGGGAGCCGGCGCCTTCCCGACGATCGTCTCGATCCTCGTGCTTCTCGGCGGTGTGACGATCATTTCGTTCGGCTTCCGGAAGGGCGAGATTGCCCTGACGGTGCCCCCCGGGCTGCTGCGGGCCGCGGCAGGAACGTTCGGGGGAATCATCGTTTTCGCCTTCACCATCGAACGGCTTGGCCTGATCCCGGCGGTGGCGCTGTGCGCCTTCGTCTCCTCGATCGCGGCCGCCCGGATAAACTGGCGCCACACCATCGCACTTGTCCTGCTTCTGCCGCTCATGACCTGGCTGATCTTCGCGGTCGGTCTGGGGCTGCGCGTCACCGCGTTCGGGTGAGAATCGACTATGTTTGAGAGCTTTCAACTCGGTCTTGAAGTCGCCCTGTCGTGGCAAGGTCTCCTGATGTGCGCGATCGGCGTCATGCTCGGGACCTTGATCGGCGTCCTTCCCGGGGTCGGTGTCCTGGCAGCGGTGTCCCTGCTCCTGCCGCTCACCTACGGCTATCCCCCGGCCATCGGGCTCATCATGCTGTCCGGCGTTTTCTACGGGGCGGCCTATGGCGGCTCGACCACCGCGATCCTGCTGAATCTGCCGGGGACGGCGAACACGGCGGTGACCTGTCTCGACGGCTATCCGATGTCGCAGAAGGGCCGCGGTGGCGTGGCACTGTTCATCTCGACAATCGCCTCCTTCCTGGGAAGCATCGCAGGGGCGATCGTCCTGGCCACGCTGTCGATACCACTGGCGGCCTTCGCCCGCAGCTTCGGAGCGCAGGAGTATTTCGCCGTCATTGTCATGGCGATCGTCGCGGCATCGGCATTTGCCAATCACGGGCTTGTCCGGGCCCTGACAATGACCGCCATCGGCCTGTTGATCGGCATGGTCGGAATCGATCTCAACAGCGGCGTCGAACGCTACACCTTCGGCGCGATGTCGCTCTATGACGGGATGCCCATCGTGGCGCTGGCCATCGGCCTGTTCGGTCTGCCCGAGGTCCTGAGCAACCTGGCCCTGCCCACGCCGCCCAAGGCTCCGAAGGTCAGGATACGGATGCGGGACTTCCTCCCGTCACGCGACGAGTGGCGCCGGTCGGTCCCCTCGATGGGGCGCGGCATGACGGTGGGCTCGGTGATGGGCATCATGCCCGGTGCCGGCAGTCTCATTGCCTCGTTCATCTCCTATTCGGTGGAGAGGAACAGCTCGAAGACGCCGGAAGAGTTCGGCGAGGGCGCGATCGAAGGCGTTGCCGGCCCCGAGACCGCGAACAATGCGGCGATTCAGACCGCGTTCATTCCGACACTCAGCCTTGGTGTTCCCGGCGATTCGACGATGGCGATCGTGCTGGCCGCCCTGATCTTTCATGGCATCAGTCCCGGGCCGAACTTTCCGATCGAACATCCCGACATCTTCTGGGGCCTCATCGTCAGCTTTCTGATCGGCAACCTGATGCTGCTGGTTCTGAACCTGCCGATGATCGGGCTCTGGGTCCGGGTGCTTTCGATTCCCTATACGGTCCTGGTTCCCTGCATTGTCGTGTTCAGCTGCATCGGCGTCTACAGCGTGCGCTACTCAACCGTGGACATCCTTCTGGTCGCCGGCTTTGGTCTCTTCGGCTATCTGGCGCGGCTGTTCCGGCTCGATGCGCCGCCCCTGCTGCTGGGCTTCGTTCTCGGCCCGATGATGGAAGAGAACTTCCGCAGGACTCTGCTGCTGTCCCGCGGTGATGTTTCGGCCTTCTTCAACACGCCGCTGGTACTGGGGATCTACGGCGCGACGATCCTCTTGCTGGTCTGGACCGGCAGACGGCGGCTTTTCTCGTTTGCCGGTTTCCTGCGGAAGCGGAGAAAATGACGGTTCGTTGTCCGCCCGGCGCCCTGCCCGACGGACGGTGTCCGGGACAGCACCGCAGCGAGGCCACCCTTTCCAGCCAAACCCACAAGTAGAAGGAAGTTCCATGCGCGTTGTTGCTTTCGGAATCGGAGCCATCGGTGGTTCCATCGCCGCCCGGCTGGCCCTGACCGGAACCGAGGTGATCGGGATCGCACGGGGTCGGATGCTGGACGCGGTCCGGCGGCAGGGCGGGCTTCGGGTCGTTTCACATCTCGGCGCCGAGCTGGCGCCTGTCCCGGTCGTGGCGAGTGCCGGAGAGGTCGATTGGCGCCCCGACGACATCATCCTTCTGACGATGAAGACCAACGACACTGCCGACGCGCTGCAAAGCCTCCTGGCGGCGGGGGTCTATCGCCAGCCCATCATCTGTGCCCAGAACGGCGTTGCCAACGAACCCATGGCGCTTCGGTTCTTTCCGAATGTCCATGGAATGGCGATGTTGATGCCCGCGCAATACACGGAGCCAGGCACGGTCGTCGCCTTCGGAAAGCCGAAGCTGGGCCTTCTGGACATCGGACGCTATCCCACCGGCTACGATGCGTCGGTCGAACCGTTGGCGACCGCGCTGGATGCCGCCGGCTTCCTCTGCACGCCGAAGCCGGATGTCATGCAGGTGAAATACGGCAAGCTGTTGCTCAACCTGTCCAACATCGTCGGGGCCGCACTCGGAGCAAAGGCACAGCACGGGCCGTGGTATGCCAAGCTGCGTGCCGAAGCCGAGGCCGCCTATGAGGCGGCCGGGATCACCATCGAGAATGTGGATGCCGACAGCCCCCGGCGCGCCCTCATGAAAGGCACGCCGATCCCCGGGATCGAAATGGTCGGCACATCGTCGGTCCAAAGCCTGACTCGCGGCACCGGCACGACCGAGACCGACTATTTCAACGGCGAGATCGTGCTGCTGGGGCGTCAGTTCGGTGTGCCGACCCCGCTGAACCTTGCCTTCACCCAGATCGCGCGGAAGATGGTTCTCGAGAACATCGCTCCCGGAAGCCTCACCGACGCTGACGTCGAGGCTTTCGTCGAAACCTACCGTGAATCCGCGCCCCGGTGATCCCGCGCTTCGCGTCGTCGCCCCGCCGCCGGCGCGGTTCGTCATCCGGAGGCTCCGCCCGCATGAGCCCTCCGGCCAGCCTCCGCCAGGCAGGGGCCCTTCATCGGGCCCCTGCGAATGGCTGTTGTCTGCGCGCCTTTCGGCCCGGTCCTAGAGAAGACCCGTCGAAAACGCCGTTGGCTGCATGAAGCTGGTGGCGATATTGGTCACGACCTCGCCGTAGGTCGCGACATGCTCGGCGCGGGCCTTGCACCACTCCTCGTCAGCCATGAACTGGCCCCATTTTTCCTCGCGCTCGGCGAGGCTGTCCCAGGCCAGAAAATAGGTCAGATCCGTATTTCTCGGGCCCACGGCCGTGGTCAGAAACCCCGCCGGACGGATGCCCAGTCGTTTCCAGATCCTCAATGTCGTGTCTTCAAATCTCTTCAGGAGCACCGGAAGCTGCCCCGGCGCACAGGTATAGACCCGCATTTCGTATATCATCTGCTTGTTCCCTTCCGGTTCTGGCCCATGGATTGGCCGTTTTGACAGTCGTATCGGTGCTCTTGCATGCGCTCGGGGGGATGTCCAAGCGGGTCACGAGACCGCCTTGCGGTGGACGTCACCCCCAGGGGCCGGGCGTCGCGCGAATGGTCCCGTCCGTGCCGTCTGCAGGCGGCGTTCCATGTTCGCGCGCAATGTCGGACCAGCCCGTCCGCGCGGGGCATAGGAGATGGCCGCGTCGAGATGGCAGACGATGGGCAGCCCGAAGAACGGGATGCCCACCGAAATCGGAAGCAGGGCACGCCAGGGCCTCCTGCCGGCAGTCTTGCGTTCCTGTCCCAGCTAGGCGCCTCCCGCCACCTCTGACGGTGGAACCACGCCGAGCCGGCCGGCGAGCGCGCCCAGGCGCTTGACGGTTCCGGCAGCCAGCGGGATGCCATCCCGCAGGCGCGCTTCGGACATCGCGAACCCGCGTTCGCCGGGCATCAGTATCTCTTCGACCCCTCGGGCCTTCGGCAGGCCTTTCAACGTCGCGACCAGCGCCGCGATGTCCCTGGCAAAACGCTGCGTGTCGCCGAAGGCGCGGAGGTCGATCGCCAGCGCGACCCCGTTCATCGACGCCGGGCGTCCCGAAAGCGCCTCCGAGATTACCGGATTGCCGACCAGGACACTTGCCAGCACCTCGATCATCAACGACAGGCCCGACCCCTTCGGACCACTCATCGGGGTGAGCGTTTCCACGTTGTTCGGATCGGTGGCGGCACCGCCGTCCTTGTCGATGGCCCAGCCTTCGGGAATGGCCTTGCCTGCATCGCGTGCATGCATGATCTTTCCAAGCGCCACGGTCGAGGTCGACATGTCCAGCAGGATCGGATGCGGGTCTGCGGGGACGGCGATGGAGATCGGATTGGTCGATAGTCCCGACACCCGCGCGCCGTGATAGGCCATCAGCGGCCCTGACGCAGTCATGATGATCCCGAGACAGCCCTGCCTGGCAGCTTCCAGGGCGTAATAGCCAACCGCCCCGGCATGGGTGATGTTGCGGGCGGAACACCAGCCGATGCCTTGGCGACCGGCCGATGCGATCGCTTCCGCCATCGCCGCGATCATCGCCGATGCACCGGGCGCACGGGCAGCTTCGAGGATGCTCACCGCACCCTCGCTCCGCTCTACCTCCGGCACGGCAACCGGGTCGATCTTGCCCTCGTCGATCATGTCGATGTAGCGCGGGATCCGCAGCACCCCGTGCGAGTCCGTCCCGCGCGCATTGGCCCAAACCAGCACCCGCGCCGTATTCTCGGCGTGCGCAGGAGCAAAGCCGCCCGCCGTGAGCAGCTCGCGTGCATAGCTTTCGAGCGTCTGAGCAGGCAGGACGGTCATGCTGCTGCCAGTTTCGGGCTGGGGAAGAACTTCTTCAACCAAGCCTCGACCAGGGCCTGGGTATGCGGCCGGTCCTGGTCCGAGACCGGGAAATGCGACACGCCGGTGGGGATCATCAGCTCGGCATTGGCGCCGGCCTTCTCGAAGAGACGGAGGGACTCTTCCATCGGGGTGATGACATCGTGCGCGGTGTGGAACAGAAGCAGCGGACGCGGCGCGATGGACCCGACGACGTCATCGGCACGGAAACTGTACATGCTGATTGCGGTTTCCACCGGAACCTCGAATTGCGCCTTCGGCGACAGGTTCCCCCGCAGTTCGGGCGGGATCGGCACGACGTCAAAGCGCGATACCCACAGGCTCTCGCCGGTTTCGGCCTTGTGCTTGCGGCCCTTCTCCAGAATGCCGGTGAATTTCTCCCAGGCTTCGGGTGTCGGGTGCTGGCGGCGGAACTTGCGTTCGCCGTCGCCCCAGCCGCAGAACGAGACGACACAGGCGATGCGTTCATCGACGCCGCCGGCAAAGATCGCCACCGCCGCCCCGAAGCTGTGCCCCGTGACGCCGATACGCGCCGGGTCCACCTCTTCACGTTCAGACAGGAAGGTAACGGCGTTCCGGGTATCGGCGACCTGGTCGAAGCAACGCACCTCGCCGCGTGCGCCCTCGCTTTCGCCGCAGCCGCGGAAGTCCATGCGAAAGACGCAATATCCCATATCCGCGATCATCCGCGAGATGATTTCGACATGCGATTTGTCCTTCGTGCCGACGAAGCCGTGCAGGACGATAAAGGTGGGCAAACGCTCTCCGGGCTTGCGGTCGTCGGGGACATGCAGGACGCCGGCCAGTTTCAGACCGTCCGACATGAAGGTAAGCGAATGTTCCATGTGTCAGTTCTCCGGGTAAGAAGTGCCGGCCCAGCGGCGGGCAAAGACGTCGAATGCGGCAAGATGCGCGCCAAGAAACTTGGCGGTTTCCTCGTGTGTGATCCGGCCGGATGCGGAATCGATCCTGGTCTTGGCAAGCGCGACCTGCACTTCGGGTTTGGCCATGACCTGCATCCCTTGTGACAGCAGGACATGCCGAAGCCCCTCGTGCACCCGTGCTCCGCCCAGCATTCCGGGCGATACCGACCAGATTGCCGCCGGCATACCCTCCAGCGGGTTGGGCTTGAGGCGCGATATCCAGTCGATCGCGTTCTTCAGGGTCCCCGGAATCGACCAGTTGTATTCCGGTGTCACGACCAGCAGCGCATCCACCTCGGCCAGGGCGGCGGCATAGTCCGCGACCGCATCGGGCAAGCCTCGATCCAGCACGTCCTGGTTGAAGTGCGGCAGCGTGTCCGTGGAAGGCAGCGTCACGACGGACATGCCTTCCGGTGCCAGCTGCGCCGCATTGCGCGCTATTGCCCTGGACAGGGAAGCCTTGCGCAGTGACCCTTCCAGTATTCCAATTCTGGGCATCTCGGTCCCTCGGCTCAGACCAGCTTTGCCCAGGGGAACTTGTGCTCGCGCCAGACCAGCGGCGCGGGTTCGCCCCATACATTCATGACGCGGACATTGTCCGGGCGCTTGAGGGCCGTGATCACGTTGGGTTCGTAGCGATCATCGTCAAGGATCATCGCCATACCACCCGAGCATTCGACCATCGCACCGCAGGAATTGATGAAATAGGCGTAGGTGTTGTCCCCCGGACGATGGCGGCCGGGACCCCAGATGAAGTTCTTTTCGATGGTATCCAGCCGGTCACCAAGGCGGCAGTAGTCGGCGAACTCGCCCATCTCGAACGAGTAGTGATGCAGGCCGACATCGCCCTTCACGATGCCCACGCAATGGTGCAGGCGATTTGCCCCCCGCATCCAGCTGAGGCTGTCGTCCACCATCCGCTCGGACAGGCGCAGGCCCATGATCCGCTCGAACTGGGTCCGCGTTTCGGCGGGGTCCGGCGACGTCAGGTTGACGTGATCGAGGCGCAGTGCGCCGACACCTGGCGAGGCGTGGCGCCGGCCATAGATGTCGTCCTCGATCGGAGAATGCACTTCGATCTGCAGGCCCTGCGGGGTGTGGAAGACGACGCCGGTTTCACAACAGGCGAGCGTGGGCTCGTTCGACACGATCCGGCACCCGGCGTCCTCAACACGGGATGCCGCCTCGGCTACTGCGGCTTTCGATACCGCGTCGAAACCGACAGATCGTACAGAGTTTTCATCCGATTCATGAAGCACCAGCTCGGCCTTCCGGCCGGAACACGACAACCAGACCTCCTTGTCGGTCTGATGCGTGACATGCAGCCCCAGAATCTCGGTGGACTCTTTGACCAGCGCATCAACGTCCACGACGTTCAGTTGGACATGCCCGATCGCGTTCACAAGATAATCCATCAGGATTCAGACCTCCACATTTCATGCCCCTTCACTAGCACGTCAATTTCGACCCTTCAAGGATATTCGAAACTTGGCAGTTAGTTGAAAAAGGCTGCATCTTCCTCTGCACGCACCTCGTTGCGCAGAACTCCGAGCCCGTCAATCTCGACCTCGACCACGTCTCCCGGCGCGAGAAATTCCTGCGGTCTGCGCGAGGATCCGAAGCCGGTGCAGGTACCGGTGACGATCACATCCCCCGGCACGAGGCGCGTGAAGGTCGAGATGTAGTTGATGAGATAGGGGATATCGAAAATCATCTGGGACGTGTCGGCACGCTGCTTCTCGACCCCGTTGACGCGGGTGACGAGCGTCAATGGCGCCGCAGGCATTTCATCAGGCGTGACCAGCCAGGGGCCAAACGCCCCGGTTCCGCTGAAGTTCTTGCCCGGCGTGAACTGGTGACTGTGCTTCTGCCAGTCCCGCACGCTGCCATCATTGTAGATCGCATAGCCGAAGACGTGATCCATCGCTTCTTCGCGCGTGATGTGCCGGCCGCCTTGTCCGATCACGACGGCCAGCTCGCCCTCGAAATCCAGTTTCGAGGAACACCGCGGCAGGACAAGCGGCGCTTCATGGCCGATTTGCGATTCCGCCAGGCGAAGGAACAGCACCGGATAGTCAGGCGCCTTTGTCCTGTCGTCGTCTGCTTTGAAGTAGTTGACCGCTGCCATGACGATCTTGGATGGATTCGGGATCACCGGCGACAACTCGACATCAGCGAGAAGGTGGTTCACCGGGCGTGCGGCAAGTTCGGCGGCGTTCGGACACCCTTCCGCAATGAAGGACCGCAGGTCGGGCATCACCGCGCCGAGATCAACGATGCCTTCGTCCCGCAACACTCCCCAGGATGCTTGGCCATCGACCGCAAAAGACACGTATCGCATGTAGAATATCCATGATGTTTCGAAAGTTATGGTATCTTTGTAAAAATACTTGTGCAACCGGCCATCTTCGGATTCAATGGCAAGCGGCAATTGTCGATGGTCCCCGATCGTTCAGATGGGGTGGATTTATTGAACACATGACCGGGACGGGGTACTGTCGCGCCGACCCGAACCCGCACGACCAGAAAGCAGAGCACACCCTGTCCATGTCATCCGAACACCCCACGAGATCGACCACCGATGATGCATCGGCGGGCCGTGCCCTTGTTGATCGGCTGCGGTCCGACATCACCAGCAGCGTTTTCGCGCCGATGGAGAAGCTGAAGTTTGCGGATCTGTCGAAGCGCTACGACGTGGGGATCGGGACGCTGCGCGAAGCGCTCACGCAACTGGCCTCGGAAGGGTTCGTGACCCTGGAAGCGGGCAAGGGGTTCAAGGTGTCTCCGGTCTCGCGGGAAGAGCTGCTGGAAATCACCGCGCATTTCATCGACCTCGAGAAACGTGCGCTCGCCGAGTCGATCCAGCATGGCGACGAGAACTGGGAAAGCAATCTGGTTGCGGCACACCATCGACTGACCCTCATCGAGCGGCTGTCCTGGGCTGAACGGATGGAGCGTCACTCGGAATGGGTGCAGCGGCACCGCGAGTTTCACAAAGCCCTCGTCATTGCCTGCCCCGGCAAATGGCTCGTCCGGCTTCGTTCCCTGATGTTTGACCAGCTCGACCGTTACCGTTTTCTTTCCAAGAGAGCGCCCGAGGGTCTGGGAGCAAGCAAGTTCGATGAGCACGGCCGGATCAAGGATGCCGCCCTTGACCACGACGTGGACAAGGCCGTCGCCTTGATCGAGCACCACATCCGGGATACTTCCGAGCGTATCGTTTCGCTGCTCTGATCGAATGCCGGAAAGCGTTTCGGCCGGTCCGGAGTCAGGGAAAATCCGGGCGGCCATGACACCCGAAACCGGGCGGGATGCTGACAGCGCCCGTGCCTCCTTGAAGGTCAAGGCATCCTGGCGGGCTCACCTGTCGTAGTAGTCCCGGAACCAGGCCACGAAGCTTGCGATGCCGTCCCTGAAATCGGTTTGCGGGCGATAGCCGGTCAGGCGCTGCAGGAGCTCTGCATTGGCCCAGGTCGCCGGCACGTCGCCCTTCTGCATCTCGATGTAGTTCCGGTTGGCCTTCTTGCCGAGGCTGTCCTCGATCGCGTCGATGAAATCGAGCAGCCGCACCTTTTCCGAATTGCCGATGTTGACGATCCGGAACGGCGCGACCGGCGACAGGCTGTCGCCCGGCAGGATGTCGGCCTTCGACGCCGGCCGCTCGGGCACCGCGTCGATCAGCCCGCGGATGCCGCGGACCAGATCCTCGACATAGGTGAAGTCGCGATACATCTCGCCGTGGTTGTAGATGTCGATCGGGCGGTCATCGAGGATCGCCTCGACGAATTTGAACAGCGCCATGTCGGGCCGCCCCCAGGGACCGTAGACGGTGAAGAAGCGGAACATCGTCGTGGGCAGGCCCCAGAGATGCGCATAGGCATGGGCCATGCTCTCGTTCGCCTTCTTGGTGGCGGCGTAGATGGTCAGCTGCGTATCGGCCTTCTCGGTCTCCACGAAGGGCATCTCGTCATTGGCGCCATAGACCGACGAGGTCGAGGCCATGAGGAGATGCCCGACCTCGAGCCGCCGTGCCGCCTCCATCACGTTGAAGGTCCCGATGACATTGGACTCGAGATAGGCGCGCGGATTTTCCAGGCTGTAGCGGACCCCGGCCTGCGCGGCGAGATGGACGATCACGTCGGGCCGGAACCTGTCGGCCAGCGCGTCGAGCCGGGCCTGGTCCTCGAGCATCCCCTCGGTGGCCGAGAAATGCTCATGCTGCAGGAGCATGGCATGGCGGCGCTGCTTCAGCCGGACATCGTAGTAATCCGTCATCCCGTCATAGCCATGCACCCGGAAGCCTTCCGAGAGCAGCAACCGGGCCAGATGGAAGCCGATGAAACCGGCCGTGCCTGTGACGAGAACCTTCTTCATGCCTGCCCCGGTTTCCCCTGCGTCCTGCCGACCGCCCGACCAATTACGTCGCGATACGCCGCGATGACAAGGGTCTGGTCGAAGCCCTGTTCCATGCGCCGCCGCCCAGCCCGGCCGAGCGTGGCCCCGCCATGGGGCAGGCCGTCAGACCACGCCGCCATCCACGATCAGCACCTGTCCGGTCATCATCCGTGCGCCGGAGGAGGCCAGCCAGAGGGCGCTTTGCGCGATGTCCTCGGGCAGGATCAGCTCGGGCAGGCATTGCAGGGCCCTGGTCTCGCGCTCCCATTCCGGCGTGACGACATGGGCGCGGACCCGTTCGGTCACCACCCGTCCCGGCGCGATGGCGTTCACGCGGATGCCCTGCGGCCCCAGTTCGCGGGCCAGCCCGCGGGTCAGGCCGACGATCCCCGCCTTGGCGGCGTGATAGCTGGTCAGGTTGGCGGCCAGCTTCATGAAGGCTGTCGAGGACAGGTTGACGATGGCCCCGCCACCGGCGTCGCGCATCTGCGGTGTCAGTCGCTGGCTCAGCACGAAATGCGGGTCGAGGTTGATCGCCAGGGTCCGGCGCCAGTCGGCCAGGGTCATCTGCTCGAAGCCGCGGCGGTCGTCGATCCCGGCGTTGTTGACCAGCACCCGGACCGGCCCCAGCCCCTCGAGCGCCCGGTCGAGCGCCGCCAGAAGCGCATCGGCATCGGCGACGTCGGCAACGGCCGTCGCAACCCGGCCTTCGGCCTCGGACACCAGGCTCTCGAGCCCCGCGGCGTCGCGGTCGAGTGCCGCCACCTGCGCCCCCTGGGCCGCGAAGGCCAGCGCGGTGGCCCGGCCGATCCCGGCGGCGGCCCCGGTGACGACGACGGTTCGGCCGTCGAATTCCGGATAGCAGATGGTCATGGCCGGAACTCCGTTGTCGGCTGCCCGGCGACCTCGACCGGCATCGCGAACAGGCCGCCCGACAGCGGTGCCTCTTCCAGATCCTGCCGCGACAACCGGACCCGGCCGCTGGTGATGTAGAGCGTCTTCAGGTCCGGGCCGCCGAAACAGCAGCTCGACGGGCGCGGCACCGGCATGTCGATCACCCGGTCCAGCTGGCCGTCGGGCGCATAGCGCGCCACCCGCCAGCCATCCCAGAGCGCGACCCAGAGGTAGCCCTGCGAATCCACCGACAATCCGTCCGGCCGCCCCTGATCGGGTGCGAATTGCAGGAAGACCCGCCGGTTCGAGATGCGGCCCTCGTCCAGGTCGAAATCATAGGCGAAGACCGTGTGCAGCCCGGTGTCGGCGAAGTAGTAGGTCTTGTCGTCCGGGCTCCAGCCCATGCCGTTCGAGACCTGGAACCCGCCGTCCAGGGCCACCGCGGCACTGGCGCTGTCGAAACGATAGAGCGAGCCGGTCGGCATCGAGGCGTCGAGGCTCATGCTGCCCGACCAGAGCCGCCCGCGCCGGTCGCATTTGGCGTCGTTGAAGCGGTTGCCGGGCAGATGTCTTTCGGGGTTCAGCAGGGGCGTGAAGCTGCCGCTGTCCAGATCGAAGGCCTCCAGCCCGTTCTGGGTCAACGCGACGCGGCCGTATGTCCGCGAGGGCAGCACCGCCGAGACCAGCCCCGGCGCCTTCACCTGGCGGTCCTCGCCGCTGGCCGGATCGAAGGCATGGATCGACGGCGCCAGCGCATCCACCCAGTCGAGCGTCCCGGTGCCGGCGTTCCAGACCGGCCCTTCCCCCAGCACCGCCCCGCAGGCGAGGATGCATTGCAGCCCCTCCTCGATATGCTGGCTGCGGCGCGGGTTCGGGGTGATGCTCAATGGCGCGGCTCCGATACTGCCGGTGACGCGGCGCGCGGCTTCCATCAGGTCGCGGCCGATGGTGTGCTGGCGCTCGGCCGGGGCGCGGTCGGTCAGCACCGAGACGACAAGCGCCGCGCTGGCCTCGTGGTCGCGGCCCGGGATCGGCGCCGAGATCACCGTCACCCCGGGCAGCGTATGCGAGAGGCCGATCGCATAGCCGCGCGAGCGGCTGATCGCGACCGTGGCCAGCAGGTCGGCCAGCTCGGACTCGGGCAGGCCCGAGAGCAGGCTGTTGACCCGGTGCGGCGGCAGGTTCGACAGGATCGCCTTGCCCGAGGCCGAGCGGGCCAGCGGCAGGGTGCGGCCGATGGAGATGCCGACCGACAGCGGATTGGCGCCACGGCGGCTGTCGATATACATGACGTTGGCGCCATCCAGCGCCACCAGCGAGACCGTCTCTTCCAACTCTTCCGCCAGCCGCGACACCTCATGCGCGGCGGCGCTGCGGACATCGAAGGCCGAGAGCGCGTGCTGGCCCAGTTCGATGCAGCGCGGGCCCAGCCGATAGGCCTTGTTGTCCTGCTGCAGGTAGCGGAACTCCACCAGCGCCCCGAGCAGCCGATAGAGCGTCGCCTTCGACAGGCCGGTCGCCCGCATCAGCTCGCTGTAACTCATCGGCCGGGCGGCGCGGGCCAGTTCCTCGATGATCTGGATGCCCTTCACCAGCGTCCCGGCACCGGGCCAGGTCTCGGCGATCTGCTCGAACCTCGGGTCGTTCACGTCAACCTACCGTCTGGTGACTACGCGGGTCGAAGACATGGATCTTGTCGGCCGGGAAACGCACCGGCAGCGACTCGCCGGCGCGGAAGCTGCGGTCGTCGATGACCCGGACCAGAAGCCCCTCGCGCTGCACATCGCCTTTCTCTCCGCCCAGATCGGTTCCCGCCAGAGACATCCGATAGGCGTCGGGCAGGGCCAGGTGCAAGACCTTTTCGGTCCCGAGGCTCTCCACCAGATCGACGGTCAGGGCCGGGCCGCCGGCGGCCTCGCCGATCACAACATGCTCGGGCCGGATGCCGAAGACCGCCTCGTCGCCCAGCCCCGACAGGTCGGCGGCGGGGTTCAGCGACATCCGGGCGCCGCAGAAGGTCAGGAAGACCTGTTCGCCGTCGCGTTCGATCGGAGCGCGGAAGAAGTTCATCCCGGGCGATCCGATGAAACCGGCGACGAACATGTTGGCGGGATGGTGAAACAGCTCGTCCGGGCTGCCGACCTGCTGGATCAGGCCCTTCCGCATCACCACGATCCGGTCCGCCATGGTCAGCGCCTCGGTCTGGTCATGGGTGACATAGATCGCCGTCACGCCGAGCCGCCTTTGCAGCATGACGATCTGGGACCGGGTCTGGACCCTCAGCTTGGCGTCGAGGTTGGACAGAGGCTCGTCCATCAGGAAGGCCTTCGGTTCGCGCACGATGGCCCGGCCGAGCGCGACCCGCTGCCGCTGCCCGCCCGACAGCGCCCGCGGTTTGCGGTCGAGATAGTCGGTCAGCTCCAGCAGCGCCGCCGCCTCCTCCACCTTGCGGGCCACCTCGGCCCGCGGCACGCCGTGCATCTTCAGCCCGAAGCCGATGTTCGAGCGCACCGACATGTGCGGATAGAGCGCGTAGTTCTGGAACACCATGGCGATGTCGCGCTTGCCGGGTCCATGGTCGGTGACATTCTCGCCGCCGATATGGATTTCTCCGCCGCTGGTTGCCTCCAGCCCAGCCAGGAGTTTCAGCGCCGTGGACTTGCCGCAGCCCGAGGGGCCGACAAAGACGCAGAACTCGCCATCGGCGACCGACAGGCTGAAATCGCTCAGCGCGACGGCCCCGCCGCCGTAGGTCTTGGACACATTGCGAAATTCGATGGTTGCCACGCGCGGCCCCTATTTCTCGGACCCCGAAGCGAGACCTGAAACCAGGAACCGCTCGAGGACAAGGTAGACGATGATGATCGGAATCGAAGCCAGCAGCGAGGCCGCCATGATCACGTTCCAATCGGTTTCATATTCGCCCTTCAGCGTCGCGATGCCCACATTCAGCGTCCAGGTCGATTGCGACGTGGCCAGGAAGGTGCGGGCAAACAGGAAATCCGACCACGACAGCACGAAGGCATAGAGCGCGGTCGCCGCCAGACCGGGCGCCGAGACCGGCAGGATGATCCGCCAGATCGTGCCGAACGGGCTGCAACCGTCAACCAGAGCGGCCTGTTCCAGCTCGGGCGAGATGGTGTCGAAATAGCCCTTGAGCATCCAGGTGGCGAAGGGCGCAATCAGGGTCGCCTGCGCGATCACCACCGACCACAGCGACCCGACCAGCCCCAGCTTGGTGAAGACCGCGAACAACGGGATCACCAGCAGCGTCGAAGGCAGCATCTTCGAGGTGAGGATGAACAGCCCCATCGAGGCGCCGGCACGCAGCCGGTAGCGCGACAGGGCATAGGCCGCCAGAACCGAGACCGACAGCGAGAGGATCATCGTGGCAAGCGCGACCAGCGTCGAGTTCCACATCCACAACCCGAAGGGCTGGCGGGCCAGCAGCTCGCGGAACACCCCCCATTGCGGGTCCGAGGGGAACAGTTCCGGCGGATACTGGCGCAGCTTGTTGACCGGCTGAAGCGCGGTGATCGCCATCCAGTAGACCGGAAACAGCAGGATGCCGCAGATCACCGTCAGGGTTGCGTAGATACCGAACCTGCCCAGAATGCTCTGTTTCATCATCGCCCCCTAATGCACGTTCTGGGCGAAACGTCCGACCAGCGCCCGGCTGATCAGCAGGCAGAGCACCATCGTGACGACGCCGACCGCCGCGCCGTGCCCCATGCGGAAGAAGGCGAAGGACTGCTCCCAGGTCAGGATCGAAAGGGTGCTGGTCGAGCCCAGCGGGCCGCCCTTGGTCAGCACGTAGATGATCGAGAAGTCGCGGAACACCCATAGGGTCGTCATCACCACGGTGACGCCGACCACCGGCGCGATGCCCGGCAGGGTGACATAGACGAAGCGCGCCCAGGTCGAGGCGCCATCGACCTTGGCCGCCTGGTATTGTTCCTCGGGGATGGATTGCAGGCCGGCCAGCAGCATGATCGACATGAAGGGATAGCCCTTCCAGATCATCGCCCCGCCGACGGCAAAAAAGGCGCTCGTCGGGTCCGCCAGGAATTCCACCGGGGACTTGACGACATGCAGCTGGAGCAGGAACCAGTTCAGGATGCCGAAGGACCCGTCATAGATCCAGGCCCAGATCACCGCGGCGACGACTTCCGGCACCGCCCAGGGCAATGCGACCAGCAACCGCGCAAGGGTCCGCCCCTTGAAGCGCTGGTTCACCAGCAACGCCGTCGAAAGCCCGATCGCCAGCGACACCGAGGCGACGAAGAGGACCAGCCAGAAGGTGACGCTGATCGCGTTCCAGAACTCGCCCGACTTGACCAGCCAGCGATAGTTCTTCCAGGTCCAGGGCTCCGATTTCGCGATATCCGCGATGCGCACGTCCTGCATGCTGATGTTGACCGACAGCAGGATCGGATAGACGACGATCACCGCCATCAGGATCGTCGCCGGTGCCAGCAACATGTAGCCGAACTTCGCTCGGTGTCGCGGACTGCTGAAGTCGATCATTGGAACTCCCGGTCGAAAAGGGGACCGCGGCCGGATCGCTCCGGCCGGGGTCGTCGTGACGCGCGGCTCAGCCGGCGACCAGTTCTTCGACGCGCTTCTGGATGGTCGCGGCCGTTGCGGCCGGATCGAGATCCTCGATCACCATCCGCTGGACTTCCTCGCCGACGATCTTGGCAACCTGGTTATACTCCAGTTCCAGACCTTTGGGCATCCGGTCGATCCCGGCATCCGCGGCCCGCTTGTTGGCTGCGGCATAGAGATCGAAATAGGGAACTGACTTCTCCTGCTCGGTGTAGTCGAGACCCGGGCGCGGCGCCGGGGACAGGCCCAGCGTGGCAAAGCGGTCCTGCATCTCGGCACTGCCGGCCAGCATGATGAAGTCCCAGACGAGTTCCTTCTTCTCGGGCGAGAGGCTCGACGGCATCCCGATCACGTTCGAGGTTCCGCCGACCGGCGGGTCCAGCGGCGACTGGGTGAGCTTCAGGTGGTCGATGACATCCGGCCCGGCCTTGCGCGTGGCGCTGTAGATCCAGGGTCCGTCGATGCGCATGGCGATCCGGCCCTCGCTCATCAGCTGGCGCAGGTCGCCCGAGCCGGTGTTGTTCGGCGTCAGCCCTTCGGACACCAGCGTCTTCCAGCGTTGCAGGCCCTCGATCACGCCGGGGCTGTCGAAGGTCGGTTGACCGTCCTTGGTCCAGCTGCCGCCGGCATCCAGCACGAAGTTCAGCAGGTCACCCATCATCGTGGTGCCGATGGTGGTATCCAGCGCGACGCCATAGACATCGGTCACGCCATCGCCGTCGGTGTCCCGCGTCGCCTTGCGGGCTGCATCCAGGAAGCTGTCCCAGTCGGTCGGCAGGGCGGCACCGCCATCGGCCAGAAGCTTGTCGTTATAGGCAAGGATGTACGAGGTGTAGAGCAGCATCAGGCAGTAGGTCTGCCCCTTCCATTCGCAGGTTCCCTGGCCGGCCCAGCCGGTCAGGTCGAAGTTGGCCTTCTCGAACCACGGCCCGAGATCCTCCATCCAGCCGGTATCAGCGAAGGGCTGATATTCGAAGGCGGCCAGATGGACGATGTCGGGCGGGTTGCCGCCGGCGAACATCGTGAACATCGTGTCGGCATATTCGGCGCGCGCCACCTTGGTCATCTCGATGGTGACGCCGGGATGGTCGGCCTCGAACTTGGCGATGACCTCGTTCCACCAGTCGCCATAGCCCTTCTCGTCCTTCATCCAGGACACGAAGGTCAGCGTTTCGGCGTTGACCGCGGTCGAGCCGAGCAAGGTGCTCAGCGCCATCGTCCCGGCGGTTGCAAGAGCCTTCAGATTCATGACTTTGTTCCTCCCTAGTGTATCAGTTCGAGAAAGCGGAATGCTTCCTCGTTCGGCGTGACTCCGTGTCCGGCGGCCTCGGGCATTGCGTATCGTCCCGTCGTGCAGGCGGCGGCGCCATCCAGCAGGGCCGCATTCCGGTCGTAGATCGAGTGCTGATATTCATGGGCTTCGGCGCCCAGGGCCGCCGCCGCGTTCAGGCTGGCCGACATGAAGATGCCGAGACCGACGGTGGCATGCGGTACGACCTGCATGCCCGCGCCCTTCGCCAGCCTGCCGATCCGCATGAACTGGGTGACGCCGGTATGGCCCATCTCGGGCTGCACGATCGAGCAGGCCCGACCCGTGATCCGGGGTCGGATGTCCCATTCGGTGCGCCATTCCTCGCCCAGGGCCAGGGGCACGCCGATCCCGGCGGCAACGGCGGACTGGCCGACGACATCCTCGGGCATGATCGGCGCTTCGGCAAACCACAGCCCGTGCCGGGAAAGCCCCTCGATCAAGGCAATGGCGGTGTCCACCTCGAAGGCCCAATGCATGTCCACCGCGATGCGGTGCTCCTCGCCCAGCAGCTGCCGCAGCCGCGCGACCTCGTCCACGATGCTGTCGGGGGCCACCGAGATCGGCAGCTTGAGACTGTCGAACCCCTGATCGCGGAAGCCCGTCGCCATCTCGTCGCGGGCCTCGGCCGTATCGCCGGGCAGGCCCGAGATATAGGCCGGAAGGCTGTCCAGCGGCCTGTCGGACAAAAGCGCGCGCAGGGTCCGGCCCTCGCGGCGGCCCTTGAGATCCCACAGCGCGGTATCGACGGCCGCCATCGCATCGGCATAGTAGCCGCCCCAATAACCCCGCACCCGCATCAGGTTGTAGAACCCGTCCCAGACCCGGGCCGGATCATCCACATCGACCTGCATCACATAGGGGGCGAAGATGTCGCGGATGATCTCGACCGTCGCCTTGGCCGCGACAAGCCCATAGGTCTCTCCCCAGCCTTCGCGGCCCTGACTGTCGCGCACCCGGACCACCACCGAACGGTCGTTGTGCGGATAGACGGTGCCGTTGAAGGCCCGGACGATGTAATGGTCGCCCAGCTTCAGATCGTCCGGCGCCAGGGCACCCAGATAGGGGGTGTCGCGCGGCCGCTCGAAGAAGAAGCAGTCCAGGGAGGTGATCCGGTCAGCCATGCGCCACCGTCCCTGCCGCCGCGGATAACTCGCGGGCCTCGGCCGGCAGCCTTTCGTAGAGCTCGATCACCAGCCGTTCGAGCCGGTCATCCATTTCCGGCAGCGGCTCGCGCACGCCGTCATGCGAGATCAGGCCGCGATGCTTCAGGATCAGCTTGGTCAGCCGCATCCGGTAGGGCGCCTGGATCAGCAGCAGCGGCACCGAACGCTCCCACAGGTCAAGCGCCCGGGCCCGATCCCCGGCCGCATGGGCCCGCATCAGGGCGACATGCAGGCGCAACAGCTCGATCGCCGGCATCGTGCCGATGACGCCGCGCTCAAGCTCTTCGAAGAGATAGCGCGCACCGCCGCCGCCGATCACCCCGTCCAGCGCACCGCTCGCCCCGGCCACCAGGCCCGAGACGCCGGGCCCCGAGGGCACGGTCTCTTCCTTGACATAGCGGATCGCCGGCACCGCCTTGGCCAGGTCGATCATCGCCTCGACGCTCAGCGCCGCGCCGCGTGGCCCGGCCATGTTCTGCAGGATGATCGGCAGACCGCCGGTCGCCGCGCCGATCCTGTTGAACCAGCCCGCGAAATCCGGCGCCATGCTCGGCACCGCCATGGCCATGATCCCGCCTGCGCCCAGGCCGGCGGCGGTTTCCGCCAGCTTCACCATCTCGGCCGGATCGGCACTGTTGACGCCCGCGATCAGGGGCACGGCACCTGCGGCGGCCTCGGCCACCAGGCGAATGCAGTCGGCCCGCTCCTCGGCGGTCAGATGCACGTCCTCGCTCGCCACCCCGGGGTAGACCAGCGCCGAAGTCCCGGCCGCAATCGCATCATCCACGATGGCCCGCAGACCGGCATGGTCGGGTTGGCCATCGCGCAGAAAAGGTGTCGGGACGATGGGCAGGACGCCAGCAAATGCCATCTGTTTTCCCTATATATGAGAACTGGTTTTCATACTTGAAGCGTATCTGCCGACTCGGTAGCCTGTCAATACGCTCGGCTGCGGGAGAGGCCGGGATCGGGAGGACAACATGACAGCGACAACCGTGATCGCGGGAAGCTGGGGCAAAGGCGGGCTGGACCTCGCCGCGATCGATGGCCGGACGGCCGAGGTGCAGGCCAGGCACCATTGCCCCACCGGCCTGGCCGAGGCCCGGGGGCGCCATGCAGATGTCCTGACCGAAGGCTGCGGCGCCTGGCTGGCGCGTTATCCGGATGCACCGGTGCTGCTGTCCGGCATGGTCGGCGGACGCGGCAACTGGGTCGAGACCGACTATGTGCCCTGCCCTTTCGAAATCGCCGATCTGGTGTCCAGGGCCGAACGGGTCGAAGCCGCCGGCCACAGCGTCACCATCGTGCCGGGCGGATCGGTCCGGCGTCAGGGGATCGACTGCGACGTGATGCGCGGCGAGGAAGTCCAGGTGCTGGGCGCACTGGCCGTGGCAGGGATCGACTCGGCGGCCTTCTGCATCCCGGGAACCAACGCCAAATGGGCCCGGGCCGAGCGGGGCCGGATGACAGGCTTTGCCACCTATGTGACCGGCGATCTCTACGACCACCTGCGCAACCGCAGCCTCGTCGGCGCCCTGGCCGAGGGCGAGGGTTTCGACGCGGCGGCCTTCACCGCGGGACTGGACCGGGTGGCCGGGCTCGGACTGTCGAACGCCGCTTTCACCGCCCGCGCCGCCGTGCTGCTGGAACGGCTGAAGCCCGAGGATGTGGGCGCCTATCTGTCCGGCGTCGTGATCGGGGCGGAAATCACGGATGCCGCGCGGTTCCGCGATCAGGACCGGGTGCTTCTGATTGCCGGCGGCGGAGCCGCCGAACGCTATGGTCTGGCGCTGCGACATCGCGGCATCGCGCATGAGGTGATCGACGCCTCGGCCGCCCGGCTGGCCGGGCTTGCCGCCCTCGCCCGTGCGATCCCGGGTTGAGGCATGACGGCTCTGCTTGCCCCCGGATCGGTCGCGCTGCGCCATGTCGCAGTTCCCTGCCGCGAGCTGGAACCCGCGATCCGGTTCTATGAACGGCTCGGCTTCCGTCGCGGGTTCGGAAAGCCCGACGATCGGGGGCGACCGGTGCTGCAGCAGATGGGGCTGGGAGACTTCTTCATCGAATTGATCCGCGGTGCCGACCCTGTCCCCGGCGGCGGCCATATCGGCCTTTCGGTCCCGGATGCCGACCGGACCCACGCGCAGCTCATTTCGATGGGCCTGGCGGCAGAGGCCCCGCAGACCGGGGCCAGCGGCGTGCGCTATTTCTTCATCTCCGATCCGGACGGAAACCGGATCGAGTTCACCAGCTGAAAGGACGGCAAGTTGGCAAGCAGGGAAATCGAGGCGGCTCTGGCGCAGAAACACGCGGAGTCCGAGAAGATCGCCAAACAGACCCAGTCTCTCGCCGAGATGCGCGCCAAGCTGGACGCGGGGGTGCGGGATCAGGTGCTGGACCCTTCGGTCGGGCTGGAAACGGTCGATGCGGGCGGCGTCCCTGCGGTCTGGCTGACCCCGCCCGAGGTGACGACCGACATCGTCTGGCTGTTCTTCCACGGCGGCGCCTATGTGAAGGGCAATGTCGCCGCCAGCCACGGAGCGCTGTCCGGGCTCTGCAGGGCCTCGGGAGCGCGGGCGCTGTCGGTCGATTACCGGGTGGCACCGGAACATCCCTATCCCGCGGCGCTGGACGATGCCCGCATGGCCTGGGCCTATCTGCTGCAACAGGGCCACCCGCCCGGGCGGATCGTGGTCAGCGGCAGTTCCGCCGGGGGCGGGCTGGCGCTGGCCCTTGCCATCGCCTGCCGCGATGCCGGCGGGCCGCAGCCCGGCGCGCTGGTACCGATCTCTCCCTGGGCCGACCTGACCCAATCGGGCGAGTCGATGCAGACACGGGCCGACCGCGATCCGGAACTGACCAAACCCTATCTCGACCGTTTCGCCGCCGACTATGCCGGCCGCACCGACCCGCGGCTGCCGACGATCTCGCCAGTCTTCGCGGACTGGCGCGGCGTGACATCCGCCATGCTGGTCCAGGTCGGCTCCGAGGAAATCCTGTTCGACGATGCGCGGCGCGTCGTCGAGGCGGCCACGAAAGCCGGCCTGACGGCGCAGCTCGACATCTATGACAAGGCCTGGCACGGCTGGCAGAACCTGGGCGCGGCGCTGCCGGAGGCCGTCGATGCCGCCCGCAATGCCGCCGCATTCCTGCGCCGGCATCTGGACGGAGAATGATCCCGATGCGTGCCGATCAGGCAGGACACCCCCCGGCGTGACCCCCGCAGCGCCCTCCCGCCACGGCATCCCGCTGGCGCTGACGGCGCTGCTGTCCGGGGTGCTGGCCAGCGTGTTCCTGAAGCTGGCCGAGGGGCTGGCCAGTGCCGAAGCCATCGCGATGCGCGCGATGGCGGTCATGGCGCTGCTGGCGCTGATCCTGGGCCTGCGCTACCGGCACGGCATCCGGGGGCCCCTGGGCCGGCACGGCGCAATGCGGGCCGGCGTCGATGCCCTGGCCGGGCTGACCTTTGCACTGGCGGTGTTTCGCCTGCCTCTGGCGACACTGGCCACGATCCACGCGACCCTGCCGCTTGTCACCACCGCCCTTTCGGCGCTGGTGCTGCGCGAACCGATGCGGCGCATCACCTGGGCGGCGCTGGCGACCGGCTTTGTCGGCGTGGCGCTGATCCTGCAGCCCGGCGGGGCGGTCTCGGCCCCGGGGCTGGTCCTGGCGGTGATCTCGACCCTGGCCTATGCGGCGCGTGACATCGTGACCCGCGCGATGCCGACCGCCGCCGATCCGCTGAAATCGGTCTTTCTGTCCTCGATGCTGATCGGCGTCATCGCGCTGGTGCTGGCCCGGAACACGGTCTGGAGCACCCCGGCCCCGCGTGACCTGGGCCTGATCGCGATCTCGACACTGGGCTTTCTGGGGGCCAATACCCTGATCCTCTTCGCCTTCCGCCGCGCCAGTGTCGCGACCATCGCGCCATTGCGCTATTCCAGCATCCTCTGGGCGCTGTTCTTCGATGCGGCAATCTGGGGCGTCTATCCGAACGCCGCCGGATGGGCAGGGATCGGCCTGATCGTCGCGGCGGGGCTGGCGCTGTTCCTGCCCGGCTCCCGCACCCTCGGCACACCCGGAGCCGCCACATGACCGATCTGGCCACCATCGCCGCCGCGACCGCGGACTGGCCGTTCCGCCAATGGAGCTTTGGCGAGGCGATCGCCCTCGACGCGCTGCTCGAAGCCGCCCGCCGCCTTGATGCGCCGCAATGGGAACAGCATGTCGCGGCCCTCTGCCTGTCTTCCATCGGCAACGGGCTCGGTTCCAGCCCTGAGCATCATCCGGCTCCGGGCCGGGCCCTGTTGGCGCTCTACCGGCGGCGGGGCGACCCGCGCTATCTGGCCGCCGCCGAAGCCCTGGCCGAGATGCACCTGCGGATGCCGCGCAATCCGGAGGGCGCGCTGCTGGTGCGGGCCCATCAGGCGGGGTGGAAGCATCAGATCTGGATCGACTCGGTCGATCTGATCGGGCCGCTGTTCGCGCATCTGGGCGCCGTGACCGGCGATCCCGACCGGCACCGGACCGCCGTCGCGCTGACCCTGGCGCATCTGCGTTGCCTGCAGGGTGAAGGCGGGCTGGCATCGCATGGCTACGACACCCACGCCGGCCGCAACGGACATCTGTGGTCGCGCGGCATGGGCTGGGCGCTGATGGGCATGGCCGATGTGCTGGCCCTGGCGCCACGTTCGACCGAGGGCTGGGCCGAGCTGCGCGACCGCTTCACCTCCATGGTCGCGGCCCTGCTGCCGCTGCAACGCGAGGACGGGCTCTGGCACATGGTGGTGGACCGGCCCGAGAGCCATGCCGAGCCGACCCTTGCGGCGATGTTCGTGATCGCGCTGCGCCACGCCCCGGATCCGGTGGCCGACGCCGCCCCGCTGGCCGCGGCGGTCCGGGGGGTTCGCGGCCTGACCGATGCGCGGGGCGTTCTCGGCCGGGTCAGCGAAGCGACACCCGTCGGACAATACTCCACCTATGCCACCCGGCCCTTCGGCCGATTTCCCTGGGGCCAGGGCCCCCTATTGATGATGGAATGCACAGAATGAAGATCGAGACCGTGGAAACCTTCGCGATCCGGGCCAAACCGATCGACACCAAGGAGTACTGGGGCGCCAGGGCCTGGAAGATGGCGCCGAAGACGATGACGATCTCGGCCGAATACCCGCCGAAGCAGCGCCGCACCTTCATCTATTCGGACCGGATCGAAACCGTCATCGTCCGCATCACCACCAACGATGGCCTGGTCGGCTGGGGCGAGGCCAAGGCCCCGGTGGCGGCGATCGCGACCAGGCAGATCATCGATTCCCTGCTGGCGCCGCTGTTGATCGGGGCCGACCCGCGCGACACCACGCTGCTGTGGGAAAAGATGTATGCCGGGATGCGGGTGCGCGGGCATCAGGCGGGGTTCTGGCTGGAAGCGATCGCCGGGGTGGACATCGCGCTGTGGGACATCCTGGGCAAGGCCACGGGGCAGCCGATCCACCAGCTTCTCGGCGGCGCCTTCCGCAACCCGGTCCGGGTCTATGCCAGCGGCCTGCCGGCGCTGGCCGGCGATGCGCCGGAAGAGGCCTATGCCGACCTGGCCGAACAGGCGCGCGAATTGCGGGCGCGGGGCTTCACCGCCATCAAGCTGGCCCTCGGCCGCGACATCCCGGGCGACATCCGCAGCGCCCGGACCCTGCGCGACACCCTGGGCGAAGGCTTCGACCTCTTTGCCGACGCCGCCGGCTGCTATGACGTGCCGCAGGCGCTGAAGATCGGCAAGGCGCTGGAGGAACTGGAGTTCGGTTTCCTCGAAATGCCGATCCCGCCCGAGGACAAGCAGGGCTATGCCCGGCTGGCCAGCCAGCTGTCGATCCCGATGGCGCTGGATTCGCTGATGACCCGCTGGGAAACCCTGGACTTCCTGCGCCGCGACGCCCTGCACCTGGTGCAGCCGGATGTCTGCCGCGCCGGCGGGATCACCGAATGCCGCCGGATCGCGGAACTGGCCGACAGCTTCGGCGTCGCCTTCGCCCCCCATGTCAGCATCGGATCGGCCATTGCCGTCGCCGCCTCGGCCCATCTGGGCGCGGCGATGCCGAACACGATGACCTGCGAATACTGGATCGGGATGAATCCGCTGGGCGACACGGTGCTGAAAACCCCGCTGGAGCTGCGCGACGGACGGCTGCGCGCCCCCGATGGCGACGGGCTGGGCATCGAGATCCTGCCCGAAGCACTGCTGGCCGAAGCCGTCTGACACCGCCGCACCCGCGCAGCCGTGCCGAATTCATAGTCGAGCTCCTGGCCGCCAAGGCTTGATTCCGGCCCCCTGCCGAACAGGGAGCCTTCCCCACGCGCCCCGGACATCCGGGGGCGAATGCTCTGCTCAGCCCGCGCCACCGGAGGGAACTACACCCCCCGGGTCACTGCCGCTCGTCCCACGGGGTGTTCCGTTCTCTGGCGTGACACATGCAATCCAAAGGCCGGGACACCCCCCCCGAAAAAATTCATGCCGGCATGGCTCCGCTGCTGGTGTTTTCATGGCCGTCCGGCTTCCGGATTCAGGCGGTCGGGTCGCGCGGGGCAATGCTGTTCGGCGCCGCGGGTTGAAACTTAAGTATTACTTATTGACAAGGCCGAGCGATGCATGCCTCATAGGGCATCGTCCTAGAATGGATTCACCAACGTGAGAGGAACGTGATGTCTTCGAGAAAGTCGTTCACGCTGGACCGCCGCTCGGTGCTTGCCGGGCTGGGTGCCGGTGCCGGGTCATTGGCCATGCCGCGCATGTCGTTTGCACAAGACGGCGAGCTGGATTTCTGGTGGTGGGGTGAGCAGGAGCTTCCCGGGCTCCAGTCCTTCGTCAAGAAGGCCGTTGCGTCCTTTGAAGGCGGAACCGTTACCCCGCTGCTGCAAGACACCAGTGCCGTGATCACGCAGTTCCAGACCGCGGCGGCGGCGAAAGAAGCGCCCGACGTCCAGTATTTCTGGAACGGCATCTATCATATGGAAAGCGTGTGGCTGGGGTATGTCCAACCGGTCTCGGGCCTGGTGTCTCAGGACGTCATCGATGCCTCGTCCCCCACGATCCTCTCGCGTTATGGCGGCGAGACCTACCGTGTCGGTTGGTACCCGATTCCGATGCTGTGGTATTACAACAAGGCGGTCTTCGAGGCGGCCGGGCTCGACCCCGAGAATCCCCCGACGACCTGGGACGCGTTCCTTGCCGCATGCGAAGCGATCCGTTCCATCGGCAAGGTCCCGTTCGGCGGCGGTATCCAGGACGGCTACTTCGGCGAATGGTACCTGGCCCATGCGCTGGTGCAGAACCTCGACAATGCCGGCCAGGCCCTGCAGCTCTTCACCGGAGGGCTCGATTTCCGCGAGCCCAGGTTCTACGAGCACTGGAGCCGCCTTGCCGAACTGCGGGACGCCGGTTTCATCAATCCGAGCATTTCGTCGATCGAGCTCTACCCGGGGATCGACCTGATCGTGGCCGGAGAGATCGCCATGGGCCCGTCGATCGGTACGCGGTTGCCGGCCGACAGCGCCGCGACATCCGGTCAGATCGGGGTCATGACGATGCCCGTCTACGGAACGGGCGCCATGGCCGGCAAACCGATCCTCGATGTTCAGGGGCTCGGTATCTCTGCCGGGACCGAGAACCCGGAACTTGCCGCCCGCTTCCTCGAGCACCTTCATGCCCCGGAACAGCTGGCGCTCTTCTGGGAGGAAACCGGCTGGCTTCCCTCGAACGCGAACTTCGACGCCTCGGTCATCGAAGACCCCGCCGTTGCCGATCTCTGGCAAAGGTGGGGGCTGTCGGAGAACATCCCGCATGTCGCCAACCTGACGCCGGGCCAGTTCTACGAACAGGCGATGGTGCCGGTGGCGCAGCGGATTCTCGCCAACGAGATCGGAGGCGAAGAGGCCGGTGAAATCGCCGCAGGTGTCGTCGAGGAATGGCGCGCCTTCAATCCGGACCTTCTCGAGTCCTACGAGAAATGGGCCGAAGACCTCACCTGAACCCGTCAAACCCTGACTTCGAGCCGGCGCAGGACTGCGCCGGCTCCTGGAAGTGAAATGCGCAAAAAGATCGAGCCATATCTCTATGTGGCGCCATTGATCCTCCTTCTCCTCTTCGTGTTCGGCTACCCCGTCGCGAAGATGGTCGAGTTCAGTTTCAAGATGGTACGCGGCATCGACGGGCCCTGGGTCGGTTGGCGGAATTACGAACTCGTCCTGGGGCAGGACTTGTTCTGGACCTCCGTCGGGCACAACATCCAGCTGCTTCTGGCCATTCCGGTTCTGCTGGTTCTCTCGATCTTTGCCGCCGCGCTGCTCAACGAGCAGCCTGCCGGATGGAAGACGATGCGATCGATTGTCTTCCTGCCCTACATCCTGGCGATTCCGGTCGTGGCGGTGATCGCCAAACAGATGCTTCAGCTTGACGGTCCCGTGAACGAAACGCTCCGGGGGGCCGGTCTCGATGGTCTGGCTCTGGACTGGCTGGGCTCGCCGGACGTCGCGCTCTTCACCCTGGCCGGGGTCATCATCTGGCGTGAGGCGGCGCTAGGAACGATCCTCATCCTGGCGCGCATGATGAGCATCGACGAAAGCCATACCGAGGCCGCGCGCCTGGAAGGGGCGAGCTGGTGGCAGCGATTGCGCCATGTCCAGCTGCCCCAGAGTGCCAGCGTGATCGAGTTCGTCGGCGTCCTCGGGATCATCACGATGGTCTCCGCGATCTTTGCCTATGTGTACATGATCGGCGGCGGACGCGGCGGACCGGGCACCTCGACCATGGTGGTCGAACTCTATGTGTTCAATGCGCTGACACGGATGAGCCTGCCCGGCATCGCCGCCACGGTATGTGTCATGCTGCTCGGGCTCTGCCTGCTCATCATGGTGCCGTATTTCATGCTTCGTCAGAGAGGAGATCGGTAATGCGACCGTCTTGGACACATGTTCCACTCTCGCTGATCGCCGTCGCCGCGCTGGCACCTTCCGTCTTCATGGTCGTGACCTCGTTCCGCAATCTCGAAGACTACGCCGCGGACAAGGTTGCCTGGCCCGAGTCGCCCGGGCTGTCGAACTATGTTTCGGCGCTTGTCGAACACCCCTTTGTCAAATGGGGTTTCAACAGCCTGCTGCTGACCGCCGGCTCGGTCCTGCTCAGCACGATCGTGGCGGTTCTGGCGGCCTATGCACTGGCGCGAATGCGTTTTGCGGGCCGCAGCGTCATCCTGGGCGTCAGCACATCGCTGATGGTGGTGCCCCCCGTGACGATGATCGTGCCCCTGTTCGTGCTCTATACCCAGCTCGGCCTCATCAACACCTTCGGCGGAACGATCCTCATCTATGCCGGGCTGATCACGCCCTTCGGCGTGTTCCTTCTGACGACGTTCTTCCGGACGCTGCCGGACGAGCTCTTCGAAGCTGCCAGGCTCGATGGAGCCGGCTCATTCCGGATCCTGACCAACGTGGTCCTGCCGCTGTCGCTTCCAGCCCTGCTTTCGCTGATCGTGGTGAACGCGCTCTATGTCTGGAACGACCTGCTGATCGCCATCATCTTCCTGCAGGACGATTCCCGGCGCACGCTGATGGCGGGGATCAGCGTCTTCCAGGGCCGCTACAACAACAATGTCCCGCTGACGATGGCAGGCCTCACCCTGGCCAGCGTTCCGATGCTGATCCTGTATGTCGCCTTTCAGCGATATTTCATCCGCGGACTCATGGCTGGCGCCGTCAAGTAGAAAGAAATTCCCATGCAAGGGCTCCATATCCAGTCGGTGTCAAAAAGCTTTGGCACAACGAATGTGATCAAGTCTGTCGATCTCGAGATCGAACCGGGCGAGTTCGTCGTATTCGTCGGCCCCTCCGGTTGCGGAAAGTCCACGCTCCTGCGGATGATTGCCGGACTCGAGACGATTTCATCGGGTCGGATCGACCTCAACGGCAGGAGAATCGACCTGCTCGAACCTGCCGACCGGCGTGTGAGCATGGTGTTCCAGACCTACGCGCTCTACCCGCACATGAATGTTCGCGAGAACATGGACTTCGGACTTCGCATCAATCGGGCGCCGAAGGAGAAGCGTGAACGGGAGGTCAAGGAAGCCGCGTCCATGCTGTCGCTGAGCGAGCTTCTGGAGCGCAAGCCCGGGGCGTTGTCTGGCGGACAGCGTCAGCGTGTGGCCATCGGCCGGTCGATCGTCCGGCATCCCGAGCTTTTCCTGTTCGACGAGCCCCTGTCCAACCTCGATGCGGCCCTGCGCGGCAAGATGCGGATCGAACTGGCCCGGCTGCAACGCGAGCTCGGCGCGACGATGATCTATGTTACCCATGATCAGGTCGAGGCGATGACGATGGCGGATCGTATCGTTGTCCTGAATGGCGGCCGCGTCGAGCAGGTCGGCGCGCCGCTGGATCTGTTTCACAGGCCGGCAAACCGTTTCGTCGCCGGTTTCCTGGGGGCGCCGACGATGAACTTCATTCCTGTCCGGATCGAGGATGGTGCGCTGTATATCGACGGACACAAGGCCGTTGACGTAAGCGCCTGGGACCAGCGGCAAGTCGGTCGGGCAAAATACATCGGCGTGCGGCCCGAGAACATTTCGATCGACTACGACGGCGACACCGGAATGCGGGCGAGCGTTTCGGCCGTCGAGCGGCTCGGCAGCCAGACGCATGTCCATCTTGAAAGCGCTGGTGGCCATTCGCTGGTCTCGGTTTCCCAGGGAACCGCCCGCGCCGAACCGGGCGATCTGGTCGGGCTGCAACTCGATTTCAGCGAGTCCCATCTCTTCGATGACCGGGACGTTGCGATTCCGCGCGTGGATGCCACGCCATGAACGACACCCTCCCGGAAAGCTTCGCCGGGCGCGCCGCCGTGGTGACCGGGGCGAGCCGCGGTATCGGATTCCTGCTTTCGGATGCGGCAAGCTATGTCACCGGCACGGTGCTGACGGTGGATGGCGGTCCTACCGTCACCTTCTGAAGCCGCGTCTTCGCGACCGGATTGCGTCGATTCAGCCCGGGCCGGCAGGCAGGGTTTCGGTCAACGGGCGTTGCGGCCACTCTCCTGCCCGATCTCGCTTTCCAGATCCTCCTTGCCGCTCAGGATGATCCGCCGGCATTCCCTGCGCGCGCCGTCTGCATCGCCGTTCTCGATGGCTTCGAGAAGTCTCTGGTGCATCTCGATTTCCTTGCGGATGGCGGCCCTGTCCACGCCGGCCTCCTGAAGACTGAAGGACGTGTCCAGATAGGTCTGCGCCGCGCGCCCCAGGCCGGCAAAGAACGGATTTCCGCTGGCATTCAGCAGGGCAAGGTGAAACTGCATGTCGCCCTCGTGAAACAGCACCAGATCGCCGTCCGAGGCAACGATCTTTGCCACGCTGTCACGCAGGGGCTGGAGCAGTTCCTTGGTGGACCGTTTGGCCGCCATCGACGCGGCTTCCGGTTCGACGAACAGCCGGAATTCAATGAAGGCCAGAAGGTATTCACCGGCCCTTCCTTCCGCCATCAGCCAGGCCAATACGTCCTCGTCGAAGATGTTCCAGCCCTGCCGGTTGGCGACGCGCGTGCCCATCTTGCGCCGACTGTAGACCAGACCCTTGGCCCCCAGGGTTCGGATCGCTTCGCGGACAATCACGCGAGAGGCTCCGAATTTCTCTCTCAGATCCTCGACACCAGGCAGAAGTGCTCCTTCCTCATAACATCCATTCACGATGTCCCGCCCGAGCTGTTCCGCGATGCGGGCATGAAGACTCGGAGTCCTCTGACCTAGTTGTCTCATTTGGATCCTAGATTGGTGGTGTCGAGTAGAGGATTTTGCCGTTCACTGAGATTTCCACCTGTTGAAGATACTTCTTCAACTTTGCGAGGTCCACGTCCACGCCGAGACCCGGTTTTTCCGAAGCAGAAATGAGTCCGTCGGCATCGCATTGCAGGGATGCCGAAATGTCACGGGCGAGTTGTTTGGGATTGGCTGGATATTCGCACAGGTCAAACGCCTCATATCCGGCGAACGGCTGAAGCGATGCGCTCAAGGCCAGATGCGAGGTGAATGTATGATTGACGAACTGGATGCCGCCTTGTCTTGCCATCTCCGCGACGGCCGACGCCGGGCCGATCCCGCCGATGCGCCCGGTGTCTATCTGGATGAAATCGACCCGGCCGAATTCCATTGCGTGCTCGGCCATTTCGACGGAGTGAGCCGCCTCGCCTCCTGCGATCGGCACGTTGGGGAAGCGGGCCTTCAACGCGGCATACTGCTTGTGGCATTCGCCCCCGAACGGCTCTTCGAACCACCCGGCCCGCACGTCCTCGAGTGCGGCCATGCGCTCTGCGGCAGCCTCGACATCGCGGTCGAATATCTGGCCGGCATCGACCAGCAGCATCGCCTCCGGCCCCAGGCCTTCCCGCGCGGCCAGCAGATGGTCGCGGTCCGCCTCGACACCAGCGGTCCCGAAGGGTCCCCATCCGAACTTCGCCGCGGTGAAGCCGGCGGCGACGGCCTGTCTGGCGTTCTGCAAGGTGTCTTGCGGGGAGGCGCCGAACAAGACGGATGCATAGGCGCGCTTGGGGAAGACCTTCCTGTGTCCGAGGAGAGACCACACCGGTGCGGAACGGGCCTTGCCGAGCAAGTCCCAAAGCGCGATCTCGATGCCGGACCAGGTGTGCGGCGCCTGCAGATGGTCCATGCAGATGCGGCGCTGGCGCCGGCTCAGGCGCAGGATGTCGTCCGGGTCATCGAGCGTTGCGCCGATCACGCCGTCCAGCACCGGCTTGCAGGCTTCGTGGGACATCGGTGCGTAGGCCGCCGCGATGGAGGTGACGGGGGCCGCCTCGCATTCGCCCCAGCCCTCCTGCCCGCCGCCGGAAACCCGCACGAGCAAGGCATCCTGGCTACCATCGCCGATATCCTCGACGACGGGCATTCTCAGGTACCAGAAATCGACCGCCTCGATCTTCATGCCCTTGACCCCGATGCGCGCAGAGGGTGTTTCTGCTGTTCCGGCCCATCAAATCCGGGTTGACCGACTCCGAGCCGGGACAGACACCGGCCGTCGATATCCGGCGTCGCGGACGGATGGCTCCGCAAGGACCCGTCGCCGGGCAAGACCGCCGGCGCTTCGCCTCTCCATGTGCCGATTCTGGAAAATTCCATGCGTTCCCCTTCCATTTCCGATCCGCATCCGTAATAGTATTACTTATTATTCGCCCCGATGTTCAAGGCGGAAATCGACTGGAGACGAGAATGAACACCTATGACATGAACGGTCAGGTTGCGGTTGTGACCGGGGGCGCTCAGGGCATTGGCTATGCGGTTGCCGAGCGGCTCAGGCAGAGCGGCGCGACGGTCTTCCTGTGGGACATGGACGCGGCGCTCGTTTCCGACGCCGCCGCCAGGCTGGGAGCAACCGGCATCGCACTTGACGTGACGGATCGCGCCGCGGTCGTCGAAGCGGCCCGCAAAGTTTGCGAAGACGGCGGCAGACTGGACGCGCTCGTGACCAGCGCGGGGCTTGCAGGCCCCAATGCGCCACTGCACGAATACCCGGTCTCCGACTGGCAGCGCATCATGGCCGTCAATGTCGATGGCACCCTGAACTGTTGCCAGGCCGTCCTGCCCCACATGCGGGCAAGGAACTATGGCCGCATCGTGACCATCGCCTCGGTCGCCGGCAAGGAAGGCAACCCGGGCGCGAGTGCCTATTCCGCCTCGAAGGCGGCCGTCATCGGGATGACCAAATCCATGGGCAAGGAAAACGCCGACCTCGATATCGCGATCAACACCGTCACGCCTGCGGCCGCACGAACAAGGATCTTCGAGCAGATGTCGCAGGAACATATCGATTTCATGCTCTCGAAAATCCCGAGGGGCCGGTTCCTCGAACTGGGTGAGGCCGCCTCGATGATTTGCTGGCTATGCACGTCGGAAAACTCTTTCACGACAGGCGCCGTCTTCGATCTTTCCGGAGGCCGGGCCACCTATTGACGGATCTGCATTCAGCGCCCCGCGGCCCCTGGCGCGGCGTCGCTTCCCGCCCAGGGGCTCGCGGATCACGCGCGCGCGGGAAAGGCAGGGTCGGGGCATCCATTGCGCTGTCTTACGGAGACCGGGTCTCGATGCGCCGCCCGAGCCCGTCGAACAGGTGCAGCGGCTCGGACCCGATGGTGACTCCGACGCTGTCGCCGGGCGTCGGGCAGTGGTTTCGCGGCCCTTGCGCGACGGCCTTCTGACCATCCGCCAGGGCCAGCTCCACCAGAATCTCGTTCCCGAGATGCTCGACCAGGGTCACGCGGGCCCGCGCGCCGCCCTCGCTTGTCAGGTGGAGATTCTCGGGACGGATGCCGATTGTCACATTCCCCTCCGGCAGGGGCCCGTCGGGGCGCGGAAGGGTGCCGAAGGAAGCGGTGACGATGCCCTCCGGGCCGGCTTCCCCGGCGAAGAGATTCATTCGCGGAGAACCGATGAACCCGGCAACGAACAGGTTGGCGGGCGTATCGTAGAGCTCCAGCGGCGTGCCGACCTGCTGCACGGCGCCATCGTTCAGCACCACGATCTTGTCCGCCAGGGTCATCGCCTCGACCTGGTCATGCGTGACATAGATCATCGTGGTGCCGAGTTTCTCGTGCAGGGCGGCAATCTCGCGGCGGGTCTCGACCCGCAGCGCCGCGTCGAGATTCGAGAGCGGTTCGTCGAACAGGAAGACCGTCGGGTCCCGAACGATCGCACGGCCGATGGCCACACGCTGACGTTGCCCGCCTGACAGCTGCGCCGGACGGCGGTCGAGAAGCGGTTCGATCTGCAGCATCTTCGCCGCCCGCGCAATTCGCGCGTCGATCTCGCGCCGGTCCATCCGCGACAGCTTCAGGCCGAACTCCATGTTGCCGCGCACGGTGCGGTGCGGATAGAGCGCATAGCTCTGAAAGACCATGGCGATGCCACGCTCTTTCGGGGACAGGCTGTTCACCCGACGGTCGCCGATCGAGAGATCACCCGAGGTGATCTCTTCCAGCCCCGCGATCATCCGCAACAGGGTGGATTTCCCGCAGCCCGAAGGACCGACGAAGACACAGAATTCGCCATCCTCGATGGAGAGGTCGATGTCCTTCAGAACCTCCACGGTTCCGTAGGTCTTGCAGATCTTGTCGAGCCGTACGTCAGTCATGTCCGTTCCTCTGGTCGGGATGTCGCCCCGGTCGGTTCCGGGGCGACGGTCGCAGAACCCCGCGCTCAGACCTTGCCGCTCATCCGGTCGGCAAAGAAGGAGAGATGCTTCTGCTGCGCCTCGATCAGCTTCTTCTTGTACTCGGCATAGGCTTCGTCGGTGTCATGCAGGGTGACGCCGGGAATCGTGGGCGAGGCGAACACCGGAAGCTCGATGCCCCGATCGGCCAGGTTCTGTGCGGTGCGTGCCGCCATTTCGTGCATCAGCATCATGGCAAGCACCGTCGAGCTGCCGCCGACCGGACGCGACCAGCCGTCGATCGGAACAACCGCATCCTCGACCGGCGAACAGGTGTCGATGGCGACATCGGCGCAATCGGCCAGGTTCTTTCCGGAGGAGTGCTTGGCCGGCTTGTTGCGGTTGGCGGCGGAATTGACGGCGATCACCTTGACCCCACGCTTCTTGCAGTAGAGCGCCGTGTCGATGCCCGAGGAATTGGTGCCGGAATGGCCGAAGACGACAAGCGTGTCGCCCGGGTTGATCGGCTGGTGGTCGAGGAACTTCTCGGCATAGCCTTCGGTGCGTTCGAGCCAGAGAAGCTCGCGCACACCGCCGGCGGCAAGGACCGAATGCCACATCAGGCGCGGGTCCGTCAGCGGGTGGAACGCGATGAAGGCGCCATAGCGCGGGAAGGTCTCCTGCGCCGGCAGAACGGAATGGCCCGAACCGTAGAGGTGGATCAGGCCACCGTTTGCGACGGTCTCGGCCATCATCCCGGCGGCTTCGGAGAGGGCCGCATCATTGATTTCGGCCGCCTTGGTGGCAAGCTCGGTGACGCGGCTGATGTACAGCGACATTGCAGTTCCTTTCGTGTTCGTTTGTGCGAGTTCAGTAAAAGAGTTTCGACCGGATCTCGTAGCGATCCGCCCGCATGGTGGACTGGACGTATTCGAAGGGGCCGAGGCTGTCCGAGGTGGTCCGATGCACCTCGAAGGCCGGGCTGCCCGCGGCGACGGCAATATCCGCGGCATCCTCGGGGGCGACGGTCCCGACACGGTAGAGCTCTTCGGCGGATTCCGGCGTGATCGACCATCTCTGCCGCAGCAGGTCGTAGAGCGATGCCAGCTCACCCGAGATCGGCAGGAAACCGGGCACGCGCTCGGACGGAAGATAGGCCGTCTGGACGCCGATGGGATTGCCGTTGGCCAGCCGGATGCGGCGCAGCTTGATGACCGGGGCCCCGGGCTCGATGTTCAGCGCCTCGGCGATATCGTCCTCGGCGGGCACCTCGACGGCACGGGTGCCGCTGGTCCCGACCTCCTCGCCGAGATAGGCCATTTCCTGCGTGAAGCTGGTCAGACCCCGAATGCCGGCCACGATGGTCGAGCGCCGCACGAATGTTCCGCGCCCGTGTTCGCGGCGCAGATGGCCGCTTTCCTCGAGCCGGCGCAGGGCATGGCGCAGGGTAATCCGGCTCACGCCCAGCATTTCGGTCAGCCGCGTCTCGTTGGGCAGCTTGTCCCCGTCCTGCCATTCGCCGCGCAGGATCATGTCGCGCAGGGCCTGCTCTGTCTGATGCCACAGCGGCTCCGGCCGGTTCCGATCGGGACGGCGCAGCTTTATGTTGGAACTCATCGGCTCTTGTCCTCCCAGACAGGATGGTCGGTGCAGGCGATTGCGGCCCCGGCAAGGCTGGCCGAGGCGCCGAACGCGGCAGCAACGATGGTCACACCGCGAAGGTGCGGCGGCAGATGCGCGCGCAGACGATCGAGAACGGGCGGACCGATCACGTCAAGCGCGCGGGCAACACCCCCGGAAACGATGACCCGTTCGGCCCCGGTCAGGGCGACCGCTCCGGCAAGTGTCGTGCCAAGCGCGTCCTGGGCCGGGGCAAGGGCCGCGCGGGCCGCCGCCTCGCCCTTGCGGGCGGCTTCGATCAATGCGGGGCCATCCGGCAGGCCGACGCCCTGCGCCGCGCGGTCGAGCGCCCGCCCGGCGGCCACGCTCTCAAGCCAGCCGTCCCTTTCCTGTCCCGGCGCCGTGACATCGGCACAGGCCCAGCCGAAGGATGTCGCGCCGTTTCGCGCGACGCGGCGATCCACCATCAGGGCCGAGCCGATGCCCGTCCCGACGGCAATGAGGATGGCGCTGTCCGGCTCCTGCGCGGCACCGGCAACGGCCTCGGCCAGCAGTGCCATATGGGCATCGTTGGCGACCCGGACCCGAAGCGCCGGGAACTGCGCGGCCAGGTCGGTTCCGTTCAGCCAGGGCAGGTTCGGCACCCACTGGCAGACCGTTCCCGTCGCCAGCCCGGGGATGGCAAGCCCGATGGCGTCCGGTCGATGTTCCTCGACCAGGGCATCGAGGATCTCGATGAAACGGGCATGGGTCGATGGCGCGGGGCCCTGCATCACCGGGTCGGGCAGCGCCCCGGGACGGAGATCCGACGCATCGGCCAGCATGGCGCGGAAATTGGTTCCGCCGAGATCGAGGGCCAGCACGCTCATCCCTTCACCGCCGCGCTGATCATGCTGTCCACGAAGAAACGCTGGAGGAACACGAAGAGGACAAGGGGCGGCAGGACGGCCATCGTCGCCCCGGCCATGACCAGTGGCGTGTTCATGGCGCCGCGGTTGTAGCTGAGCAGCCGCCCGAGGCTGAGGACGATCGGATATTCGTCGGTCGCGCCCTGAAGGACGGTGAGCGGCCAGAGATAGGTGTTCCAGTGATAGACGAAGGCGAACAGCGCCAGCGCCGCGATCGCGGGCACCACCGCGGGCGCGACCACCGAGAAGACCACCCGCAGCTCGGATGCGCCGTCAACGCGGGCGGCGTCGATCAGGTCATCGGGCACGCCGGCGATGAACTGGCGCATGAGGAATATCCCGAAGGCATTGGCGAGATTGGGAAGGATGACGCCGACGAGACTGCCCGACAGACCCATCTCGCTCACCATCCGATAGAGCGGGATCAGGGTCACGATCGGCGGCAGGAACATCGTCGCGATCATCACCGCGAACAGCGTGTTACGGCCCCGGAAACTGTATTTCGCAAAGGCGAAACCGGCCATCAGCGAGGTGACGAGAATCCCCGCGGTCGTGACCGAGGCGATGACCGCGGAATTCCAAAGCGAGCGGCCGGTCTGGATGACTTCCGACACCGAGGAATAGGCCGAGAGATCGAACGTGCCGGGGATCCAGACCGGCGGAGTCTGCATCGATTCCTCTGCGGTCTTGAAGCTCGACAGCACCATCCAGAGGAAGGGAAAGGCAGAGACGACCGCAAGCGCGACAATCAGCAGGACGATGAGCGATCGGCTGAACGCGGATACCCGGATCATTGCTTCTCGGCCCTCCGGTTCATCGCGAAGATCGCCATCACGGTGACGATCAGCGCCAGCATCAGCGTGACCGCCATGGCCGAGCTGAGCCCGCCCTGGGAACGGTCGATCCCGATGCGACGAATGTGGAATGTCAGAACGTTGGTCGAACCGGCCGGCCCCCCCTGCGTTATCAGCGCCACCGGTTCGAAGACCTGCACCGCATTGATGATGGCGATGACCGTCGAGAACAGAAGCGTCCGGCGCAGCAGCGGAAGGGTGACACCGAAGAAGGACTGAACGGGGTTGGCGCCGTCGATCCGCGCCGCTTCGTAGAGTGCGCCGGGAATCTGTGTCAGCCCGGCCACCGCCAGGACGGTGAAATAGCCGATCTGCTGCCAGACGTTCAGCAGAACGAGCGAGTAGAGCGCGGTCTGCGGCGCGGCGAGCCAGGTCTGCGGCCCGATCCCGACCCAGCCGAGAATCTGGTTCAGGGGGCCCTCGGTCGGTGCATAAAGCTTGGACCAGACCAGGGCGACGGCAATCATCGGCACCATGTAGCTTGCGAACAGGATCGTGCGCAGGAACTGCCCGCCCCGGACATTGCGCTGGTAGACAAGAAGCCCCAGCAGCACCGAAAGGGGCAGCAGAATGACCACCGAAAGCGCGGTGTAGATCGCCGTGTTGCGTAGCGCGGTCTTGAAGTCGCGCCCCACCGAGATGTTGCTGAAAATGTCCTCGTAATTTCTCAAACCCACCCATCTGGCGGTGTGGAAAGGGGTCTGGGTCGACCAGTCGTGGAATGAAAGCCAGACGGTAAGACCCATCGGCACCAGTATGAAGATGCCTATGAGACCCGCCGCGGGGGCGATCATCAGAACTGTTGACGGACGTGGGCGAGACATTGCGTAACCGGATCCGGTCTTTCGGGGATGACGATGCGCCCCGACCGGAGCGCACCGTGGTGTCGTGAAGAACCCTTGCCGGGTCAGCGCGCGGCGCGCTCGAGGATCGAGACCGCATCCGCCTGCGCGGCGGCCTGGGCCTCATCGGCACTGATCTGGCCGTATTCGAGCGATTCGAGCGTCTGTTGCAGGGCCTCGGTGAACTCCTGTCCGCCCAGGACGATCGGGAACGCCTTGGCATTTTCCAGCACGCTGACATAGCCCGCCAGGAAGTCACGCCCCAGAACGTCCTCGTTGGCCGCAACGTCCGAGCTGCGCGACGGCAGGATGCCCATCGACATCAGGATATCGGACATGGCCGAGCCGCCACCCTCGCCCGTGCCCTCGCCGTTCAGCCAGGCAAGGAAATCCCAGGCCGCGGCCTGCTCTTCCGGGCTGGCGGAAGCACTGACGACGGTTTGCCAGGTATAGGAAATGGAGCTCGAAACCTCGCCGGAGGGCCCGACCGGGATCGGCGCGGTGCCGACATTCTCGAAAGCGTCGCCCATGCCGGCCTTCAGGGCGCTTTCCCACCAGTTCGCCATGACGATCATGCCGGTCTTTCCGGACACGAAGTTGTCAAGGAACGGCCCGGTGGTATTCGCGTCCGCCGTCCCCATGGCGGGCACCGACCACCCGTTGGAAACCAGCTTTTCGTAGAGATCGAAGACCTCCCCGGCCTGCGGGCTGTCCAGTGCCGGGACCCCGTCGGAAATCAGCGTCCCGCCGTTCGAGGCGAGGAAGGAAGCGAAGGGATGAACGACCCCCGCGGACCACGAGTTGATGAGGCCGAAGCCCTGCTGCCCGGCGCCCTTGTCCGTCAGCGCCTCGGCGTCGGCAAGGAACTCCTCCCAGTTCGCGGGCGGGCCATCGATGCCAGCCTCGGCAAACAGCGCCTTGTTGTAGTTCAGCGCATAGACGTTCACTTCGTTGGGGATGCCGTAGAGCGTGCCGTCAACCTGCGCGGCGGCCGCGATCCCCGACGGCCAGCCGGCAAGGACATCCTCGGCGACGGCTTCGGGCGCCGGAGCCACCAGGCCGTCACGAACCAGTTCCGGCAGCCAGAGATCATAGATGCCGGCGATCGTGGGGGCCGAGGTGCCGGCCGAAGAGCGGATCGTGGTCAGCAGGTCGCCGAAAGGCACCGCCCGGACCGAGATGGTCACGTCCGGGTGTTCTTCCGAATATCTGGCAGCCGCCGACTCGAGCAGCGCCACGGTCTCGGGCGACCAGTGGGTCAGATAGCTGACTTCAACCGGCTCAGCATCGGCCGCGCCTGCGGCGAGGCCCAGAATGAGGGCTGGCAATACCTTCCATGTCTTCATTTTCTCGACTCCTGTTGAACAGCGACCCTGCTGCCGCTTGAAAAATAGGATATAACAACATATCCTTATGTCAAGAACGCGAAACTCGGGCGTGGAAATGCAGGAAATCAGTGGAATCGCAATGACGCCCCTGGGCCCCAAGGGCGTGCGCATTGCTCACGAAGGCGGTCGAATCTCGTCCGTCCAGGCCGACGATTCGATCGATGGCCCGATCATCTTGCCGGGGTTCATCGACCTTCATTGCCATGGCGGCGCCGGCGACGATGTGATGGATGGCGATGGTGCCGTCGGGCGGATCGCCGCCCTTCATGCCGGCAACGGAACCACCGCCATGCTGGCCACGACCATGACAGCCCCCGTGCAGCAGATACGCTCGGTGCTGGCCGATGTCGCACACGCCATGGCGCGGCCGGACCCGAACTCTGCCGAACTCCTGGGCGTGCATCTGGAAGGCCCGTTCATCAGTCCCGACTTGCTCGGCGCACAACCCGCCTATGCCCGTGAGATCGACATCGAACTGCTGGCAGAGCTGAATGCCATCGCGCCCATCCGGGTGCTGACCTATGCGCCGGAAGCCGACCCCGACGGAGATTTCCCGGCTTTTGCCCGCAGAAACGGAATTCTGGCCCAGCTGGGGCACAGCCCCTGCACCTACGAAATGGCGGAAAGGGCCTTCCGCGAAGGCGCCTCCGGCACGACCCACCTCTTCAACGCCATGTCGGGCCTGCATCATCGCAAACCCGGCCTGGTCGGGGCGGCACTGGCACATGCCGAACATGCAGAACTGATCCCGGACCTCCTGCATGTTCACCCCGGCGCCATCAAGGCGGCCCTTCGGGCGATCCCCGGTCTCTATGCCGTGACGGATGCCACCCGGGCCACCGGGATGCCCGACGGCGAATACCCTTTCGGGGATGTCACCGCCCGGAAATGCGGAAACGGGCTTCGGCTGGAAGACGGCACATTGGCCGGGTCCTGCCTGTCCATGCTCCAGGCCTTCCGCAATCTTGTCGAGATCGGTCTGCCCATGGCCGAGGCCGCCCGCCGCTGCGCCACGGTCCAGGCCGACTATCTCGGACTGCCCGACCGTGGGCGCATCGTGCCGGGCGCGGTGGCGGACCTTGTCATCCTTGCGCCCGATCTGTCGCTGACCGAGGTGCTGCTGCGGGGGCGGGCGCTGCATGGCTGACATTCTCACGACGCCACGGATCACGATCCTCGACGATCCCGCGCGCGCGGCCGCAGAGGAAATCTCGGCATTGCTCGACGAGACCCCCTCGGCGGTGCTGGGCCTGGCCACGGGCGGCACCATGATCCCGGTCTATCGCAGGATTGCCGAAGGCTGCGCGGCCTCGCGGATGAGCCTTGCCCGAACCACGACCTTCAACCTCGACGAATATGTCGGGCTCCCGCCCCGGCACAGGCAGAGCTACCATCACTTCATGACCGAACATCTGGTCAATCAGAGCGACATGAACCCGGCCAGGATGCACCTGCCCGATGGCGCCGCGCCTGACCCGGACGCCGAGGCGGCCCGTTACGAGGCGATGATCGCCCGTCAGGGACCGATCGACCTCCAACTGCTTGGCATCGGGGCAAACGGGCATATCGGCTTCAACGAACCGGGCAGCCCGGGAGACAGTCGAACACGCGTCGTGGAACTGACCGCCCGGACCCGCCGGGACAACGCCCGCTATTTCGCCCCGGGCGAGCCGGTCCCGACCCATGCCATAACCATGGGCATCGCAACGATCCTCGCGGCGCGGCGGATCGTGCTTCTGGCCACCGGGTCAGGCAAGGCGCAGGCAATCGCTTCCCTGCTCGAAGGCGTGCCCCGCAGCGACTGCCCCGCGTCCTTCCTGCTCCGGCACCGGCAGGTGCATCTTCTCCTCGACCCCGCCGCGGCGTCCCTGATCCGCCGCTGATCGCGCCGGGCCGTTGGAGGCCAGGTGGGTCTCCCCGCGCCGGGCGGCCGATCCCCGCCTAGTTCAGAAACGACGGCAGGAACAGCGACACCTGCGGCACATAGGTGACCAGAAGCAGCGCAACCAGGATCGCCAGGTAGAACGGCCAGATCGATCTCAGCGATTGCTCGATCTTGATCCTGCCGACCGCGCAGCCCACGAACAGGCAGGTTCCGACCGGCGGGGTGCAAAGCCCCAGCCCGAGGTTCACCAGCAACATGATTCCGAACTGCACCGGATCCATGCCCAGACCCTTGACGATCGGCAGGAAGATCGGCGTGCAGATCAGGATCAGCGCCGCCATGTCCATGATCATCCCGAGGATCAGCAGGATCACGTTGATCATCAGCAGGATGACAATCGGGTTGTCCGAAATCGACACCAGCAGGTCGCTGAGCTTGCCCGGCACCTGATAGAGCGCCAGCAGATAGGCAAAGGAACTGGCAAAGGCGATCAGCACCATGACCATCGAGGTGGTCCTGACGGCTCCGGCGACCGATGTCACGAAACCCTGCCAGCTGAGGCTGCGATAGTAGAAGGTGGTCAGGAGAAGCGCGTAGATCGCCCCGAACGCCCCCGATTCCGTGACCGTGAACACCCCCGACAGGGTGCCGCCGACGATGATGACGGCCGTGATCAGCCCCGGCACGGCATCCAGCGCGGTGCGCCCGACCGCGCGCCAGCCGGGAAAGGCCTCGGCCGGATAGTTGTGCTTGACGGCAATGACATAGGCCGCCACCGCCAGGCAGATGCACATCAGCATGCCCGGCACGACCCCGGCGAGGAACAGCTTCGAAACCGAGATGCCGCCGCCCGCCGCCACGGCGAAGATGATCATGTTGTGGCTGGGCGGGATGACGATGCCGGCCAGAGACGAGGTGACCGTCACGTTCACCGCATAGTCGGCGCGGTAGCCGCGTTCCTTCATGACCGGGATCAACAGCGAACCGAGCGCCGAGATATCGGCCACCGCCGACCCCGAGATGCCGCCGAACAGCATGCTTGCGAAGATGTTGACCAGCGCCAGCCCGCCCTTGAAATGGCCGACCAGGGCCGAGGCCAGCCCGACCAGCCGCCGCGCGATGCCTCCGTGCAGCATGACCTCGCCGGCGAAGACGAAGAACGGGATCGCCAGCAGCGAAAACACCGTGATCCCGGCCGTCGCGCGCTGAAAGGTCAGCAGCATCGGGAAGCCTTCGTACATGAAGGCACTGGCGGCGGCGATGCCCATCGCGAACGCCACCGGAAACCCGATGACGACGGCAATGCCGAAGACACCCAGCAGGATAGCCAAACCCATGATCAGCGACCTTCTTCGTTTGAGGTTTGCGCGGGCCGTCCGAAGGACAGCACCCGCAGCACGGCGCGACTTCCGGCGAAGAGCATCAGAAGCCCGCCGGACGAGGTGATGGCCAGGGTGCGCACGGCCTCGGAGACGTTCAGCATCGGCAGCATCGTGGTCCAGCCGAAGCGCATCAGCGTGATGCCGGCAACCAGCATCACCCCGCCGAAGACCGCCAGGACGATGTCGATCAGGATCACCAGCACCTTCTGCACGGTGACCGGCAACATGTCGCGGAACAGGGTGACGCCCAGGTGAGTGTCTTCAAAGACCCCCGCGGCGGCCCCCAGAAAGGTGATGTAGCAGATCAGCAGCAGCGCCAGCTGCTCCACCCAGGTGGGCGTCATGTTCAGGACATAGCGCCCGAACACCAGCCAGCCGAACGTCAGGATCAGGACGACCAGGGCGATCGACGCCAGAAGGATGCACAGTTTTGCGATTCTATGAAGAAACGCCTCGACCCGAGGGAAGGCGGTGGACAAGTCCGACATTTGTCACCTGCGCGGCAGATAGGATGCGGGGAAACGAGGGGGCCGGCCCCGCCGGATGGCGGAGCCGGCAAGCGCCGCTCAATCGGCGTTGCGGATCAGGTTGACCAGATCGGTCAGGTCCGGGTTGGCGGCAAGGAACTTGTCATAGACAGGCTTCATCGCCGCCTGGAACGCAGCCTTGTCGGCGACCTCGTTCACGATCACGCCGCCGGCCTTGACCTTGGCCATGCTCTCGGCCTCGCGCGCCTGCCACAGTTCACGCTGCAACAGGGCACTGTTGTGGCCCGCTTCCTTCACGATCGCCTGCTGCTCGGGCGTCAGCTTGTCCCAGGACGCCTTCGACACGCAAAGGCACTCGGGGATGATCAGATGCTCGGTCAGCGAATAGTATTTGGCGACCTCGTAGTGGTTGGTCGATTCATAGGACGGCGGGTTGTTCTCGGCCCCGTCCACGACCCCGGTCTTGATCGACTGGAAGACCTCGGCAAACGCCATCGGGGTGGCATTGCCGCCCATCGAGTTGACCATGTCCACGAACAGGTCGTTGCTCATCACCCGCATCTTCAGACCTTCGACGTCTGCCGGCGTGTTGATCGGGTGCTTGGTGTTGTAGAACGACCGCGCACCGGCATCATACCAGCCGACGGGCACCAGACCCTTGGCGATCATGCCCTTGCCGATCGCCTCGCCCGCGGCGCCGTCCATCAGCCGGTACATCTGCGGAACGCTCTTGAAGATGAAGGGCAGCGAGACGACGTTGGTCTCGGGGATCGCCTGACCCATCGGGCCAAGGCTGAATTCGCCGAAGTCGATGATGCCGAGCCGGGTCTGCTCGATCGCATCCGGCTGATCGCCCAGCACGCCGTTGTTGTAGACCTTGCCGGTCAGCTCGCCGCCGGTCTTTTCCGCAACCTCGTCCATGAAGGCCTTCATGGCGATCGAGACCGGATAGTCGTCGACATGGATATTCCAGCCGCGCCATTCGGTCGCCCCGGCCACCGTCGCACCCAGTGCCACGCAGCCGGCAACGGCAACCCCCAGAACCTTGGAGCCTGTGATTGAGAACATTTTCATGCGATCCTCCCTGATCGTCAGTTAGTGAAACGTGTGTCCCTTGGCGCCCTGGCGTCCGTCCCTCCTCGAAGACGGACCGCGCTGCGGCACGCGGGCAATCACCAGTCCCATGCGATGGTCCCGGCGCTGCAGCGCATCCTCGGGCATTGTGCCGGCCGGCAATGTCATCGCCCCGCAGCGCATGACGGCCAAAGCGCATCCCGGTCGCGGCACCATTGGGTCGACAGTCCCTGTCATGGACGAGCCCTCGTTAACCGGGGGGCATGTCAGGCAGCCCCCCACGGCCTGTAAAATACTAGTATTCCAGAATTGCGCTTCGGTCAACGGGAAACCGCTGATCCGGCCATCAGCTGAAGAGCATGCCGCCATTGATGTCGACATTCGCGCCGGTGATGAAGGCGGCGTCCTTGCTGGCCAGGAAGCAGACCAGCGCGGCGATATCCTCGGGCGTTCCCTCGCGCTTCAGCGGCGTGGCGGCCGCAACGTTCCGGCGCACCTCGTCCTTGGTGAAGATGTTGTGGAAGTCGGTGTCGATCATGCCGGGGCAGAGCGCGTTCACCCGGATGCCCGGGCCGAGCTCCTTGGCCAGGCCGCGGGTCAGGGTCATCACCGCCCCTTTCGAGGTGGCATAGGCAACCGCGCCGGGGCCGCCGCCATCCCGCCCGGCCTGGCTGGCAAGATTGATGATGGCGCCTTCGGTCATATGCGGCAGGCAGGCCTTGATCATCAGGAAGGTGCTGGTCAGGTTCACATCCATCACCGCCTGCCAATGTTCCAGCGACATCTCGGAAACGGTCTTGCGGGCCAGAAGCCCGCCGGCGTTGTTCACCAGGATATCGATGCCACCGAATGTCTCGACCGTCTGCGCGACCAGCGCCTGAACCTGGTCGGGGCGGCTGAGATCACCTTGCAGCGCGAAGGCATTGCCACCGGCGGCGACGATCTCCTCGACCGTGGCCGTGGCGCCGGCGCTGCTCGAGAAATAGTTGATCGCGACATTCGCCCCGGCCTGGGCAAGCCGCAAGGCACAGGCCCGCCCGATATCGCGGCCCCCGCCCGTCACGATGGCGGTTTTCCCCTTGAATTCCATGGTATTTCCTTCCGTTTCAATTGGCCGACCCGGCTCGGGCCGAGGCGCCCCATCGGGTCTGGGCTGCGTCACGCCCGGGTTCGGACCGTCAGGGCCGGCCAAGCCTGTCTTTGCCTGCCGCACGAGTCCGAACCATCGTTCCGGCGCGCCGGGGCCGATCCGTGATTCGTCTCGATACTTCATCTGGCATACTAGTAATCTTTCTGGCAGACTAGTCGAAACCGACCTATGCTGCACAGAGGATGAGTGGCGGCGGGACGGTCGAGCTCGGGATCGGGGACCTCGGGAATCCGACCCTGCCGGGTGCGCTCCCGACCGGAGCTACTGTTCACCCCGGCGCGTCGCGCCGGACGCCCATCCGGTGCATTCGGATTGAGATATTGGACCAAGACAAATAGGCGAGGATGCGATGATACAGGTACCCCAACCCAGCGAACGGCGGACCAGCGTCGATGACATCTTCGACTTTCTCCGCCAGGAGATCCTGTCCTTGCGGCTGCGCCCCGGCGACAAGATTTCCGAGGCCGAGATTGCCGCCCGCTTCGGCGTGTCGCGGCAACCGGTGCGCGATGCCTTCAGCCGACTTGCCAATCAGGACCTGCTGTTGATCCGGCCGCAGCGCGCGACCGAAGTAAAGCGTTTCTCGGCCCGCGAGATCGAGAAATCCCGTTTCGTGCGCGCCGCGGTGGAGCGCGAAGTCCTTCGGCGCGCGGCCCAGTATTGCGACGCCGAGGATGCAGCCAGCCTCGACGCGGCCCTTGCCGAGCAGGAAGTGGTGATCCGCGACCGCGACGTCGATGGCTTCGGGGCGCTGGACTACCAGTTCCACAAGACGCTCTGCGCGATCGCCCGGGCCGATTTCGCCTTCGACGTCATCATGGTCGAGAAATCCAAGGTGGACCGCCTGTGCCTGCTGAGCCTGTCGAAAGAGGACCGCATGCCGGAACTTCTGGACGACCACCGGGCGATTGCCGAGGCTGTCAAGGACCACGACCCGGACCGCGCCATCGCCATCGGAATGGTGCATCTGTCGCGTCTCGACGAAACGATCGAACGGATCTCGGCAACCAACGAGGACTACTTCGAACCCGAAGACGCCTGACCTCGGCGCGCCTGACCCATGCCTTCCCGGTCTCGGGCGCTCACCCGCGCCACCCGATTCAGGGAATGGAGCCTGCGGCAAAGGCGGCCATGGCCACAGGAAAGACAAAGTCCGCGTGCAATGTGGCGGACCTACGGGCAAGACGTGGAGAATCAGGGATGAGTTTTCCGATCCGGAAACAGACTGCAACGGTCAGGCGGGGCTGCCATCGCTGCCGGACCAGCGGGCGGATGCCCTGCATGGTCTGCGGAGGTCAGGGCCGCGTGGTCTCGGGCGTGGATCGCACCGGCGCAACCCAATACGTGACCTGCCGCGGCTGCTTCGGCCTCAAGTCGTCCCGTTGCTCGGCCTGCGGCGGCGAGGGGTTCCGCTAGGGTCCGGCGACGGGAACCGGCACCCACGCCTTCCATGGCCAACAGCCACCAGCCGCGCTCTGGTTGAGGAGGATCGGGACCGACCACGCCGCCGGTCGCGGCAGGTCCGGTCGCTGGCATCCCGCGCGCAAGTCAGGCTATTGTTTCACCATGGGGCTGGATCGAACCAGGGACAGGCCGCAGGGGGAGTGGGCAAAACCTGGGGGTCTTTGTCTATGATGGTGATTTCACCGCCGAGGAACTGCACATGAATGTGCGGATCATCGTCGAGGCGACATTTGAGAGCGGAACCACGAAAACGCTACGCTTGGGACGCTTCTCCCGCCCGTTACGGAGAACGCAGCCAGAGGGCCTCGGACTGCTGCTGGAAGATGCGAGATCGATGCTTTGGCAATTGTGCAGCAAGCAATCCTCCTTGACCAGGTCGAGGGGATCTCTGAAGCAAGCAGGGTTTGTCCCGACTGCAACCAAGTCAGAGCCATCCATGACTATCGATCCAGAGTTCTGGACACATTGCTTGGTCGGTTCCAGGTCAAGGCACCACGCATTCGCCGCGGCGCCTGCAGCGCCAAGTCCGATGTCGCCATCGGTGGCCATTCCCGCCGCTTGCCCGTTTCTTCCCGGACCGCTCGACACCAGAACTGCAGCGCCCTCAAGCCGAACCCGGGGCGCGACATTCATTCCGTGAAGCGGCCCCTACCATGGAAGCCTTCTTGCCATGCGCAAAGCAGATGAACACCCCGGTGCGTAGTCGCCTCATCAAGATTGCCAAGGAAATCAGCGACGGTCAGGGTTTCAGGCCGACTGTCTCGTCCGCGGACAAGAGCGCAGTTCCGGCGACGGTATTTCTGGATGGTACGCATGTTCGGTGCAGGCCGGACTACCAGAAGCGGCATCTCGATGCGGGTCAATCATGTAGAGAACGCGGTGACGGGGTTGTTGCAAACTACGAACTTCCCAGGCATCCCGGTGCTCTTCGGGCGCTCTGCAGCAAGGTTGCGATGGAATCGGCGGCGTGGAGAAATTCGAACCGCCGCGACTGACCTTCGATGGCTGATGACCGATTGCACACGTCTCAACAAAGATGAGACTGCGGTGCGTGACGCGGCCACACGTGTTCGAGCGTGTTGCCAGGAACCTTATGCCTATCTGACAAACAATACGGACAACCTGACAGACTATGGTCGGCGATACCGTAATGGTCTTCCGATCTCATCGTCCCGTGCGGAAGGCTGCGTGAATGACATTGGCGACACATGCATGCGAAAACGCCGGTGCATGAGATGGTCACCCAAAGGTGCCCACCAAGTTGCCGTCATACGGGCTGTCGTTCTCGATCGAAGGTTGACCAGCGCCTACCGCAGATCCGCTGCCTGACCCCAGGTCCTGTCCACTCCCATGAATGCCACCAATAGAGCCGTCGGATGCATTTGGTGTCACTGCGGCGCGGGTTCGATGACGACCACTTCGTGATCTGAAACCGCCGGGACCGTCACAACAATACGATCGTCTTCTTGCTCAACGGCAGGCTCTCCACCGGACACTCGCAGGGTGACCTTTCCGGGACCGGTCCAAGGAACACACAGGCGGGCCGGGCCAATCGGAACCAGGACCTCTTGTCGACCAGGCGTTGGCGAGGTCACAAGTCGGCTGTTCAGGTGGACTATTCGACGTTCGCCTTGAGCGTAACCTGCCACCGACAACAGCCCGCCGGCTCCTGATACCGTGATATGGGGGCGATCCCCAAGGCACCAAGTGACGGCATTCGATAGTATTTGAGCATGTTCGAAAGATTCCTCTCGGGCATAGCAGCGATCTAAATCGGCGAGCACGGCCACCAGGCGGGATGCCCCCTTCTCGCACACAGTCAGCGCCGGAATATCACTTCGAGGCTGGCGCATCCAGGAGGTCTCGGGTGGATAGATCGGAAATGCGGGCACCCAAGTTGCCAGCACCTCGGTCTCGGGAAGTGCGCGCATTCGCGGAAGGAAACCGCCAAAAGGGACTATATCGGTGCTGTCCAATCCATTCAGGACCGGGTGACGATACGCTCTGTCGGCCGTCGCGGTCTTGTCGACGGGTCCATAGAATGCCGCCCGGTTTTCGGGCGAAAGCCGAAGATAACTGTGACGCAGTGGCACCTCGATGTTTGGGTCCGGTACGCCGATATCACCAAGATCTCCCCCCGCCTGCGGCTCTAGTCCAAACATTCCCGCCAGCGCGGGACGGTCACGGCGTTGCCCCGCAGCATCGAAGCAGCCGGTTTCGCCAGTCATGACAAGCGAGCCGCCATGTTCGACAAATGTCCGGATCGCCGACACATCTTGGTCGGACAGAATTGCTATGTTTGGCAGAACGAGAACGTCGAAACGTTCCACGGCGGCGGCAATGTCCGAAACCTCCACCGGCAGCCAGTCCAGCCCGCCGCGCGCGAGAGCGCGCACTGTACCACGGTACGGGCCGAGGGTTATTTCGGCGCCACGGTCACGACCATGAAGGTCGTGGTTGGCTTGGCTCCAGACCACGCCGATCCGTGCAGTCGGGCGACGATTGAGCAGGATGTCCTCATTCGCCTTGTGCCAAGCAAAAATCGGCGCCGCAGTCTGATACTGGCGGCGATCCTCATGGCTGGCACTGATGTGGTGCCACCATGGCTGGATGCCGCCCGCAAACCCGGACGATGACCAGAGGCGAACCTCGGCAGCAGGCATCGAAGCCAAGCGGAAGGCGGGCCTTCCCAATTGGTACTGCGGCATCGACTCCGGGATGAGTTTTTCCCAGCCCAGCAACTCATGCAAACGTCGACCAGCCTCGGCATTCTGTTCAAACCCGTCTTCCGGCGAGCGGCGTTGATGATCGAGCATCACTATCTCTGACCGCTTCAAAATGGCGCGCAGGTCGATGAACCGGTTGCAGTTGTTCAACAGGTCGCCTGACAGCATTCCCATCCAGCGGCAGTGTTCGCCGCCAGCCGCCATCGTCACCGCATTGTTGGCGTCCCACAATTCCGTTCGCCGGCGATAATTCCAGGCAATCCAGGCACGATAGCTCGGATCGTCCCAGTCATGCGCTTTTGGAAGATCATTGCCGCTGGCCCCGAATTGCTCACGACAGTGGATGCAGTAGCATATCTTGTCGCGCGGAAGCCCAGCCCAGGAGTTGTCCGCGAAACCATCCGGCTGGTTCCGGTCAATGATCTCCCGCATGACGCCGGGAAGATACTCGGAATAATACGGCGAATTGATGCAGGTAATATACTTATCGGCCTGCATCCTGGGATCGCCATTTTCATCCCGGCAAACCCACTCCGGGTGCGCATGGAAGAAGTCTACTGCGACGCGGTTCGAGTCCATGCGTGCGATGATTGAGAGGCCTTCCTCACGTGCGACGGTGACGATTTCACCGAAGAGATCACGATCACCAAGTGTCTCGGCTCTGTGATGCAGCGGGTACTTGGACGGATAATAGGCAACAATGCCGCCGGCGTTTACAATAACACCCTGAATATTCGTTTTTTTCCAGTGCAATCGCCAGAACTCGTGGTCATAGCGTGTCGGATCGACCTCCGTCAGGTTGGTCTGCCCCCACCGGACAGTGGTTCGATACCAAGGCACTGCGCCCATGGCGTTCTTCCTTTCAACTCTTGTGCCACCGACGGCTGATCGGATCAGCCAATGGGAATCGGATTGGGTTTTGCGAAATGGCAGGCTGCAAACTGATTTGGTGCGACCTCATCGAGCGAGGGACGCTTAACCCGGCATACCTCCTGCGCGATGGGACACCGCGTATGAAACGTACAGCCGGTCGGCAGCGCCGATGGATTGGGGACGTCACCTTCAAGAATGATCCGACTCGAAACAGTATCGACTTCAGGTTCTGGCGCCGCAGAGAGCAGAGCCTGCGTATATGGATGCTGGGGAACGCTGTATATCTGACGCTTTGAACCAATTTCGACAATACGACCGAGATACATCACAGCCACCCGATCAGCGATATGGCGGACCACGGCGAGGTCGTGCGAAATAAACAAGTAGCTGAACCCTGCATCGCGCTGAAGGTCCTGCATGAGGTTGATGATCTGCGCCTGGATCGAGACATCAAGCGCCGACACCGGCTCATCAGCGACGATAAAAGCCGGGTTTAGTGCAATTGCCCTTGCGATACCAATACGCTGACGTTGGCCGCCCGAAAACTGGCGCGGCAGCCGATCCATGTAACCCGGAGGTAGACCTACCTTGGTCAGCAACTCGGCCACGCGCTCCCGCCTCGCCTTGCGGCCCTTGACGACATTAAAGACTTCCAGCGGTTCCGAAATGATCTGGTTTATTGTCCGGCGCGGACTGAGCGACCCGAACGGGTCTTGGAATATGATCTGTAGACGCTGCCGCATGCGGCGCATTTCGGAGGCCCCAAGTGAAGCAATGTCCCTGCCTTCAAACCAAACCGACCCTTCCGTCGGATCGATCAGACGCAATAGCAGCCTCCCGAGCGTGGACTTGCCACAACCAGACTCCCCGACCAGGGCCAGCGTCTCGCCCCTGGCCACTTCGAGGCTGACTCCATCGACAGCACGCACTGAATCGGATTTGCCCGAAAGCCATCCAGTTGTACCGCCGAATGTCTTGCCGAGCCCCTCGGCCCTAATCAACCCGCTCATTTCAAGTCCTCGATGACAGGGGCGTTGGATTGTTCGGCGGACACCCAACAGGCCGCCCTTTGATCTTCGGCAAAACGGAACATTGGCGGCATTTTAACGGCACACTTGTCGACGGCCACCGAACAGCGTGCGCGGAAGGGGCAGCCTTGTCGAACTGACCCCGCCATCGGAACAGACCCTGGGACCTGATACAGGCGCTCGCGTTCCTGCCCTTTGCGCGGAACGCTTTCCAACAGTCCCCGAGTATAGGGATGCGCAGGCCGCTGCAGGAGCGAACGAATGTCGGCCACTTCGACAACACGGCCCGAGTACATCACGACGACCCGATCGCAGATGTCGGCGATGACACCGAGATCATGCGAGATCATCAGGATTGCCGTTCCGGTATCGCTCCGGATTTTCTTCATCAGTTCAAGTACCTGCGCCTGGATTGTTACATCCAGGGCCGTCGTTGCCTCATCAGCGATCAAGAGCTTGGGCGAACAGGCCAGGGCCATCGCAATCATGACACGCTGACGCATCCCACCCGAGAACTGATGCGGATAGGCGCCCAGACGACCCTCGGGATCAGGGATTCCGACCAGACGCAGCATCTCGACAACTCGGGCATGACGTTTGGCCCGGTTCGGCCAACCGTGCAGAAACAAGGCTTCGCTGATCTGGCTCCCGATGGTCATCACCGGATTCAGCGACGACATCGGTTCCTGAAAGATCATGGCAATGTCGCGCCCACGAATCTCGGGCATTTTGTCGGCAGGTAGGTCCAGCAGATTTTGGCCTTCGAACTCGATGCGACCTCTCGTGGACCAACCGAGCCGCTCGGGAATGAGCCGCAGAACTGCCAGCGACGTGACGGACTTTCCCGATCCGCTTTCTCCGACCAAGCCAAGAGTTCCACCAACGTCGATGTCAAAGCTGACTCCATCGACGACGCGCAGCGCCTTTTCCCCGCGGCCGAAATTGACCGAAACACTACGGAGGCTAAGAAGTGCGCTCATTTCGACGTATCCGGATCAAGGGCATCGCGGAGAGCGTCACCGACAAGGTTGAAGGAAAGCACGATCAGGGTGATCAGCAACCCTGCCCCGACGATCGGCCAAGGCGAGCCGAAGAGATTGTTTAGTCCGTCACGGATGATGTTACCCCATGACGGGTTGGGGGCCTGCGTTCCCATTCCCAGAAATGACAACGAAGCTTCCAGGCGGATCGCCGAAGCGACCCATAGTGTGATCAGTACCACGATGGGAGCTGCGATATTCGGGATCACGTGGCGGAAAATGATCATCGGTGTGCGCAGCCCGACGGCGACGGCCGCTTCGACATAGGGTTCCTGCTTGACTGCCAAAGTCGTGGCGCGGGCGACGCGGGCGAAGCCAGGGATAAAGGCGACGGTCAGCACGGCAACGATGTTCCAGAAACCTCCTCCCAGGGCCGCGGCAATAAGGATCGCTAGAAGCAACTCCGGAAATGCCAGAAGAAGATCTATCACCCGAGAGATGAGCCGGTCCGGAATTCCGCCAAAGTAGCCGGCAGTAACTCCAAGGATCGTGCCGAAGAAGGCCGCAAGAACGGGTGAAACAAGCCCAAATATCAAAGAGTTGCGCGACCCATAGATCAAGCGGCTCAATACATCTCGGCCGAATTGGTCGGTTCCTACGAGGTGATCTGCCGTCGGCGACAAGTTCGTAGCGAGAATGCTCTGCTGCACCGGATCATAGGGCGCGATCCAGGGCGCAAAGACCGCCAGGAAAATGAAGGCAACGATAATCGCCACCGCGACAATGGTTGCCGGCCTGCTGAAGATTACATGAATGAGTGTCGAGACCACCGATACAGGCGGCGGCACTGGTTCCATGGTCTCGGTGGTTGCAGGATCAACAGGTTCGGTCATTTCACGCGAATCCTCGGATCAACAAGAACGTAAACGAGATCCATCAGCAGGTTGATGGCGACCACGAACATCGCGAACACCGTGACGCCGGCCTGGATCACTGCGTAGTCCCGTTCGGCAATCGCCGAGATCAGGAGTTTCCCGATGCCCGGACGGTTGAACACCATTTCCACGGCGACTGATCCGGACAACGCGGCAAGGGTAGAAAGCCCAAGGCCTGTCGTTATCGGCAAAAGCGCGTTCCGCAGACCGTGACGATAGACAACCCGTGGCTCACGAGCGCCTTTGGCCCGTGCGGTGCGGACATAATCCTTGCCCAATACTTCCAGCAAAGCCGTTCGTGTCAGGCGACCGAGAAACGCCGCTTTTATGAACGCCAGTGTCAAAGCCGGCAGGAATACATGGTACAGGCGATCGATTAGCCCCTCACCACCGCCGTTGATTGGAAACCAACCAAGGTTCAGTGAGAACGTGATCAGTAGCAATGCGCCCAGGTAGAAGTCAGGCACCGCGTAGCCGATTAACGAGAAACCACGCATGGCAGCGTCCGGTGTTCGGTTCGGATTCGTCGCGGCCCAGACACCGAAAGGTACTCCGACGAATATGCCCATAAAGACAGCCGCCAGTGTCAGTTCGATGGTGTAGGGCAGATTGAAAGCGATCAGGTCAACGACCTCGCGCCCGTTCATCAGGGACTTGCCGAAGTCCAGTGTCAGCATCTTGCCGAGGAACGAGAAATACTGCTGCCACAAAGGGTCGTTGAGCCCCATCTTGTCGCGGAACACTTGGAGCTGTTCGGCTGTCGCCATATCCCCAAGCGCTGAAATCGCCGGATCCCCGGGCAAAATGCGCATGGCGATAAAGACGAGGGTGAGCACCAACAACACTGTCGGAACGGCATCCAGTAGCCGGATTAGTAAGTAGCGTATCATCCAGTGCCCCTACTCTGGAATTGCTGACTAGATCCTTTGCACGTCACACCTGCAAGGCCAAGTAATAGGGCTGGTTGGACAAGGATTCGGCCAAGCCAGGCGCAAGCTTTGGAACTCCAGCCTCAGTCAGGGAAACAAAAAACTGGAGGTGGAACGGAGTTTCCAGATAGTCGCCCGGGATCGTAGCCGCAAAACCCTTATCCTGCGCCGTCATCGGCGCCTTGCACCAGCGCTGCGACTGATCGACGACGCGATAGTGTAGAACGGGGGCAGAGTCTGCTGAACCATTGTAGCGAACCGTAAAGTTCTTGCCGCGGGTGAAAGTTTCTGGCGCGTCGACGCAGTCCGTTCTCTGGACAGGAACCCGTGCCTTCAGCGCCGCCACGGCCGCCTCACCCTCAGTCGATAGCGCCAAGCTCTTTGTGAGGCGCATACCACGGCGGCCTTCGATATCCTGCAATTCAGCCCTCATCTCGGCTTGTCTCTGCTGCCAAGAACCGCGTAGCCAACTTTCAGGGCCATATGTCAGGTCATCGTGGTAGATATCGCGGCTGAGATCGGCGATCCTGTCCCAGGCCATCACTGACCGCTTGGCGTGATCGAGCAGCGGTTCAATCAGATGCGTGGCCTTGGTCGCGAGGAAGAGCTCCGCCCAGACTGCGGCGCGGTAGCGTTCGGCGAAGAAGCGCGCAATTCCGGAGCAGATCTCAACATCGATCAGGATACGGCGCGCCTCGGGGAGCAATTGGTCTGCGCAATTTCTCGACTGCATGACCGCCTTTTCACAGCCCTCGGACAGGTCGACGAGCCAGTCTGCAACATCAAGCGGCGTGTAGCGATGCTCGGCTTCGCCGGCCAGGAGTTTCTCGGCCCATTCTCTTGCTGTTGCGAACAGTTCACTGTCAAAGGTCGGTGCATTTCCGAACCGTACCGGGCCTTCCATGTCGCGACCCACGGCAAGTTCTCCGGCACCCCCAAGAAGTCCGATGTTAGAGTAGATCTCGGGCCAGTAATGGTTGTTCGAAGCCGACGGGGCATGTGTAAGCGTCACCAAAGGTAGGACGCGGCTGGCAAAGGCCAGGCCAGTTTCGCATACATCGGCGGCATCACCACAGGTGGCGTGCAGGTGCCGCATCCATCCATCGCGCGGCCCCTCAGGGTTATACAATCCGCGGCCCCACACCCGGTAAGTGTAGGCGTATTTTTCCCAGTCGCGTTTCGGAGCAAGCCCCTGCTCTTTGTAGTTGAAGCGTTGGCCGGGAACACCGGTGCCCATACGACCCTTAAAGCTGAGCGGTTCGCACCACTCTACCCCATCAGAACCTGCGAACATCGACAGCCGGCCATAGCCTCCTGCAAGTTCTGGGTCGCCCCAAACCAGCACCCGCTGTGTCCCGGCCCAGATCCGATAGAGGACGGAGTAATCCTTATCCTTGGTGAGAAGGTCGCCGTAGCTGTAGCGAAGGAACTTGCGCGAGCCCTCCGATAGTTTCTCCCACTCGGCCCGCGGCTTCTCGGGCGGGTATTCCTTGTTTCGGATCGAAGACTGGTGATAGGCCAGCCCCATATGCTCGGCGAGGTATTTCGGCGACACCGTGATTGGCATGCCGGTGTCGCGCGCCATGCCAATCAGCTTGTGGTCCAAACCCTTGCCATGCTGGTCTATTTCGACCGGGCGTCCAGCATCCGCAACACCCGCGAATGCCTCTTGCCAGAAATCATAGTCGCCTTCCGCAATACCGCCTTCGACGTGAACACGGAACGTCAGTCCGGTGATCTCAGGCACTTCAACCAGCAACTTGGTGATTGCGGCACGGCAATAGGCCGACAGGTTGTCGTTTCCGATGCCGTCGATGTGGTAATTCGCGTTCGCCACATCGTCAAAATCATAGTTCTGCGTCCAAAGCGCCAATTGGAAGTCGAGGCCTCGCCGCGCAGCCTCCCGGGCGATGAACTTCAGGGTCTCGTAATTTCGGTCCCGTTCTTCTATCGGCAACCCACGTACTTGGACGTTATGGCCCGGAACGTCAAACAAGAAGGGATAAGGAAAATAGAAGTAGACATCGCGGATCCAGGGATTGTGATAGGGGTAGTTGTAGCCCATCCCAAGAGTTAGAGCGAAACGGTTGAAGCGATTGGTCGCCAGCGTCGTCAGATAGTCACGCCAACCCTGGCGATCGTGGAACCACTCCATGTCCTCCTCCTCGGAGCAGAACAGTCGCGCAATCGAACGGATGCGAGCGCTTGGCTTTTCAGCCAAGGGCATGGGGCCGGCAAAAGGATCGGTGCCGATGCAATGGCGCGCGCGGTCGGCCAACTCGGTCAAGGCATATGCCAGCCCGCGCTCATCCTCGCCCCAGATGTTGATACCCGTGTCATCGCGCCAGATGGCAAATGCTTCTGCAACACGCGCCACCTCAACCGGCGCATTTTCCGGTTCGGATACAACATTGATCCTGGTCCCCGCCTTCAATCTGCGCGAGGATAGCGCTGTCATGATCTCCTCTTTGGCCCAAAGTGGAGCTCCGGTCGCGGTCAAGCCGGCGATATCATCAATGTGAAGCTCAGGATCGAAATTCATCGTTACATCCATACGTTACAGGCCGCGACGCGGGCCAGTTGTTGTCAAGAGGGAGAGATACGAGTGCGGCGTTGAGAGATTCGCCGCACTCGGTGCCAGAGGATCGGCCTCAGCCGATGATCCGGGCCTTGGTCAGAGGCCAGTTCACGTAACCGGAAACGACCTCGAACCCGAGATCGAGCTTCGGCGACCGAACCATCATCCAGCCGTTGTCCGAAATCGGCAGCAGTACGGCATCGCGAAGCATTTTCGCATCAATCTCCTGAACAAGCCTCAAACGCTCCGTCAGATCGGATTCATCCAGTGCCTTGTTCAGCAGGTCGTCGATTCCCGGCATCGCCACGCCATATCGGCTGAAGTTCTGTCCGCCGTTGCCGTCAGGTTTGACCACGGCCTCGGGTGTCAGGTACCGAATGAACGGTTGGGTCGGAACCGGCGGCAATGCAGAAGACATCTGCGACAGGGTATTCGTCGCCGCATTCTGACCAGCGTGGAATGCAGTATGGTCCTTGATGTTCAGTTCCATATTCACGCCAATTCGACGCAACTGATCCTGAATCATCAGCATGATGGACGAATAGTCCTCGCGCTGGGACGTGTCGTTTTGGAAAGTGAACCCGTCGGGATAGCCGGCCTCTGCAAGCAGTTCCTTGGCCTTGTCCGGATTATAGACATAGGCAACGTCCGCCGGGATGGTGTCCGCATTGAAGCCTCCCGGAAACGAGGGAGGGTTCAGGCCATATGTCCGCTTGCCAAACGGCGCCAAGGCCTGGGTAATCTCGTCTCGGTCAATACCGTAGAAGAAGGCCTGTCGGACACGGACATCATCGAAGGGCTTCACCGTCAGATTGAAGTGTACGGTGAAGAAGCTGCCGGGGCTCACCACGTCGAAGAGCAGGTCCGGGGCTTGCGACTTGATCGAATCGGCCCAACCGGGGGCCCGCACACCATCGATCATGTGAACGTCGCCGGACAGGATCGCCAACGTCCGCGCAGTCGTATCCGCGATGTACATGAACTGGATGCGCGGTGTTGCCGGAGCTTCGTCCCAGTAGTCGGGATTGGCAACGACGGTGATGCCTTGTCCGGGATCCGTGTGCACGGTTTCCAGCATGTATGGACCTGATCCGATTGGATCCATACCGATCGCCTCTTCGCCTTTGTCCTCGACTGCCTTGCGCGACATGATGGCCCCGTCGTAGTCGCTCAGGACGCCGAGCAGGAACAACGGGTCGGTCCGTTTCAGCTTGAAGGTCACGCTGTAGGGACCATCGACAGTCACTTCCTCGATGTTCTTGAACTTGGGCCGAACCCCGCCGACACGATCCGAGTCGCGAACCCGATCGAAGGTAAATTTGACATCGTCCGAAGTGAGTTCCCCGTAGCCCTTGTGAAACTTGACGCCCTTGCGCAACTGCAGCGTCCAACTCTTGGCATCCGGGGTTGAGGTCCAGCTAGTGGCAAGACGGGGCACCAGCTCTTCTATTGTTTTCGGGAAGTGCCAGTTCGGCAGATCAACGAGCTTGTCGTAGATGTGAATGATAGCATTATTGTCCACGCCCTGGATCGACTTTTGCGGATCGATCGTGCGCAATCCCCGCGCCGAGTAGGCAACCCTGAGTGTGTCGGTATCCTGGGCAAGAGCCGACTTGCCGATACCTGAAGCAAAGGTCGCCCCCGCAATCGCTGCGCCCGTACGCCCGACGAAACCGCGTCTGGTAAGTTTCATTGAATCCTCCCTAGCTGTGCGACAGTTCAGTAAGACGGAATGCTTGTCCTGCGATCTCAAGGTCCGTCCATATGGCTCACCCAGTCGATGACAGCGCTACCATGCAATATTGGTAGCGCTGTCATCCCGTCATAGTCAACAAACAATTGACGTGATAATGGGTGTTTTGTGACAACGTATTGAAAGGACGAACAAACCATATGGCCGCCAGAAAGTCAGATCGCGGGCCGACCTTGGCCGACGTAGCGCGAATCGCTGGCTGCAGTCCGATCAGTGCGTCGAGAGCATTGAACACGCCGGACATGGTCTCTCCTGACCTGCGCCAGCGCGTCGCCAAGGCGGTGGCAGAGATCGGCTATCGACCGAACCTCAATGCCAGAGCCCTGGCTTCGATCCGGACCAATGTGGTGGGTGTCCTTGTGCCCTCCTTGACCCAACACATCTTTACCGATGTGCTGCGCGGGATTTACGACGGTTTGCAGCCGACCAAGTTGAGAGTTCTACTGGGCAATACCCATTATGACGACGCTGAAGAAGAGCGTTTGGTCGGAGAGTTCCTAGGCCAGAAGCCGTCAGCCATGATTGTGTCGGGGATCGAGCAGAGACCTGCGACGCGGAAAATGCTGGAGCAATTTGACCAGCCCGTTATCCAGATAATGGATCTGACTGACGATCCCATTGACCGCATCGTGGGGTTTTCTCATTTCCAAGCTGGATACTTGGCGACCCGGCACCTGATCGAACAGGGCTACCGACATATTGGCTTCGGTGCTGGCTGGGTGAACCAACGCTCTAGCGGCCGGATGAAGGGCTGGCGTCGTGCCCTGGAAGAGGCCGGGATATTTAACCCCGATTTGGCGGCGGTGTCGATCGTACAGAGTACCCGCCCAGAAGATGTGCCTGTCGCTCCGACGAACAAGCATTTGGGCGAAAGCACAAGTGCCTTGAATGGCCGAAAATACCTTTGCGACCTGCTAGAACGGGAACCGAGGCTAGACGCGATGTTCTGCAACAATGACATTCTGGCGCTCGGCGTGCTGTTCGAAGCCCATGCACGTGGAATCGCGGTTCCCGAAGGACTTGGGATCGTGGGCTTCAACGACACAGAAGTAGTCAGCGCGTCTCACCCGAGCCTCACCAGTGTGCGCACACCGCGCTACGAAATCGGCCTTCGGGCAGTCCAGGAGATCATCAAGGTGCTTGAAGGACGGGACGGGGGCGAACGGGTCATGGACCTTGGCGTCCAAGTCATGGTTCGCGCGAGCACCATGAAGCTCGAAACACTTGCGGGACAGGAGATGTAGGGAGCCACGTCGGCTTTAAGGGATGCAGCTTGATGCAGGCCTTGCAAAGATCGGCGAGCTTCTCGGAGATGGACCCTGGCCAGCTACTGTGAAAGGCGGCGGGTTTCTCTGCGCGATCGAACGCGAGATTGTCCAAACCCGCCCGAACGAGGCGCCGTTCGATAACATCATGGGGTCGGACAAGCCTATGGTCTCGCCTTGGTCGGGATCGTCATCAGTCGTGCCAGTTATCCGCCACGGATATGCACGAAAAGAAAACACCGTCGCATGTTTGAGGAATCCCGAAACCCGGGCCTGTCCACCTGAACGGCCCGTTCCTTGGTCCGAGGTTGTCAGCGCCCTGCGGGAGGACGGCCGCCACTAGGCCGCGGACTCATAATACCGCATCCATATTCTGGACGATGCGATGAGGACGGCGGCAAGGTAGTTCCGTGCCGTTTTCTCGTATCTGGTCGCGATCTTGCGGAAGTGTTTGAGTTTGTTGAAGAACCGCTCTACCAGGTTCCGCTGGCGATACAGTGCGGGGTCCACCGAGCGCTGCACCTTGCGATCGCGCTGCGTAGGGATGTGGCCCCGTCCGCCATGGGTGGCGATCAGGTCGAGGATCGCGCGCGCGTCATAGCCACGGTCGGCCACCACGTCCCCGGGCGCGGGATGGGCCGCCAGCAGGTCGCCCACAGCCGCCTTGTCCGAGGCCTGCCCCGGCGAGAGCGCCAGCGCCACCGGCAGGCCGCGATGATCCACCATCGCGTTGATCTTGGTGCTCAGTCCTCCACGAGAGCGACCGATGGCGTGATCCTCGCCCGCTTTTTTTTCCCTCGCCGCATGCTGGTGAGCGTGGATGATCGTGCTGTCGATGAACTGCATGGAATCAGGAGATTTCTCGGCCAGTTCCTCGAAGACCCAGACACCGGCCTTGGCCCATCGGTTGAACCGGTTGTAGACGGTGGTGTGCGGGCCGTATCTCTCGGGCAGGTCGCGCCAGGGAGAGCCGGTCCGCAGCACCCAGAAGATCCCGTTGAGTACGCGCCGGTCGTCCACCCGAGGCACCCCGCGCGGCTTGTTCGGCAGCAGCGGCCGGATCAGCTCCCACTCGAAATCGGTCAGATCGAAACGCGCCATGTTCCACCTCCTTGTCGAAAGTGAATCAGAACAACGTCAGCATGGGAATCCCGCTTATGGGTTCAGAACCTAACCCCCGCCGGCCCCATTCTGAACTGGCTCTTCTCCGACCCGCCGCTGCCCGCCCCGTTTCGTTCCCGCGCTCTGCCGGCCGGCTGTCCCGCCAGGTCGCGCAAACGGGGCAGGGGGGGCGATCTGCCGAATCACGGGGGGTCATGCCGCCCGTGCGGGTCATTTGAGCTTTACTATTGGGCCATATGGTCTATATCAGGATCAGGAGGCCGCCATGCAACTTGCCGTCGAAACCCGGGACCCCGCCCGCACCGCCGCCGTCGCGCTGAAAGCCTATGCGCGTGTCGCCGCCGCCTGGTCGCTCAGCCAGAAGGAAGCGGCGGCCCTGGCCGACATGTCGGAAAGCACCTGGAAGCGGGCCCGGAAGCCCGGGTTCACCGGCGAGCTGACGAAGGATCAGCTGCTGCGGCTCAGCGCGGTGATCGGCATCTACAAGTCGCTGGAGCTCTATTTCTCGGAACCGCTGGCCCGGGTCTGGATGACCCGGCCCAACGGCGGCCCGCTGTTCGGCGGCGCCCGGCCGGTGGATGCGGCCATCGACGGCGGCCTGCCGCAAATCCTCGCGACGCGCGCCTATCTCGACGCGCTGCGGGGCGGGGCATGAGGCAGAGAGAGCTTTCGGACCGGGGGCTGGTCCGGCTGATCCCCGCCACCTATCACAAGCCGCCGGCGCTGCGGGGTCTGGTCGATTCCGAGGAAGAGCTTGCGATCCTGGCCGAGATCGAGGGGCTGACCAGCGGCCGGTTGCAGGCCGAACGCGGCCGCAACCCGCATCTGGACCCGCGCGAACTGGCCTGGCACCGGCGCAGCCGGGACCTGCGGGTCGATGGCGACAGCCATGTCAACGCCGCCTTCACCTATACACGGCGGGGCGGCAACCGGTTCAACACGGAAGAGCGGGGGGCCTGGTATTGCGCCTGGGAGGCGATGGTCTCGATCGCCGAGGTGGCCTGGCACCGGACCCGCGAGCTGGGCTTCACCGGCGCGTTCCACGACAGCGCCCGCTATGTCGAGCTGCTGGCCGATTTCATCGGCGTCTTCGACGACATCACCGATGAGCCGGAGCATCCGGCGCTGAACCCCGAGCCGGCGCTCGGCTATCCCGAGGGCCAGACCCTGGCCGACCGCTTGCGCCGGGAAGGGTCGCGGGGGCTGATCTACCCTTCGGTCCGGGCCCCGGTCGCGGGAAAGGACTGCCTGGTCTGTTTCGAGCCGAACGCGATCCAGAACGTCCGGCCGGGCGCGTCCTGGGATCTGGTCTGGGAAGGCACGCCGGATTACGCGATCCGGGCGGTGGCCTGAACCGTCTTCGTGAAAGGGCAGGGGGGAGAAAGCGCAGAACCCCGCCCTGCCCGACACAGGGCGGGGTTCCTTTTTTGTTTACGCGAAGGGCCAGGGCTGGCCCCGATCGTTACCTGTCCGCGACCTGATGCCGGAAATCGGCGGCCGCGGGTCACATCAATGATTTACTTGAAAGTCTTTTTCCGCGCCGCGAATGTCACCGAGGTATTGTGCAGGCTCTGAACGCGGAGCCGCAGCAATTCCAGTTCGTCGTCGGTGAATTCACGGTCATCGCGGTAGAAAATCCCGTAGGACAGGAGCTTGCCGCTGGATTCGGTGCCATGGCTGACCACGGCGCCGTATTTCAGCCCGTGCCGTGCGGCGCGGGCCATGATGCCGGAATCGTCGTCTTCTTTGATCTGGCTCAACCTCGTGACGCCGGAATGGGCGTAGATCCAGAGCATGACCGGATCACGCAACATGAGAGCATCTTCGGTATATTCCGACACCCAGGCCTCGGGCAGGGTGCTGCGCGAGACGGCCGGCAGGCCGAAGCTGGCGCATGCGGCGATGTGGTATCCGGAAATGGCCAGTTCGCCGAAGTCGAAGGTGGTTCCGCCGGCGCGGGTCCACGGCAGACGATACTGGGCACCGTCTTCGGGAGTTTGAACCGGGAAAGAGGAAACATCGTCGAACATCTGCCTGGCCTTCTTCGCGCAGGTGGCCCCGGGGAACCGAGGCCACGAAAGGTTGGGTAAGCGACACACCGAAATCACTTATTAACTGACCTAATCCTGCATTAGGCGAACTTACTTGTCAACAGTTCAGTTGGCTGGATGCGCCGTTTCCGGTGAACACATTGTTTCCTGCACGCGCAAAGGTTGCGGGTCCGGCCATGCCGCACCCGCCCGCACCCTGCACGGACGCCCCTTGACCTGATGAACAGAAGGTCGGGCGGTTTCGGCCGCCCCTAGACCTCGACCGCGATCGTTTCCTGGGCGCCGACGCCGAACACCCTCTTGTAACGCGCGATCTCCTCGGCCGGGCCCATCGCCTTGGCCGGATTGTCGCTGAGCTTGACCGTCGGGCGGCCATTGGCCGAGATCGCCTTGCAGACCAGCGAGAAGGGCGCCAGCGCGTCGTCCTTGACCAGGCCGCGGAAATCGTTGGTCAGCTTGGTGCCCCAGCCGAAGCTGATCTTGACCCGGCCCTGGAACCGCTTTTGCAGATCGATGATCTTGTCCACATCCAGCCCGTCGGAAAAGATCACCAGCTTTTCGCGCGGGTCCTCGCCCCGGCTCTTCCACCAGTTGATCGCGGTCTCGGCGCCGGCCGCCGGATCGCCCGAATCGATCCGAATCCCGGTCCAGCTCGCCAGCCAGTCCGGCGCATCGCGCAGGAAGCCTTCGGTTCCATAGGTATCGGGCAGGATGATCAGCAGGTTGCCCTCGTGCTCTTCCTGCCAGTCAGCCAGCACCTGATAGGGCGCACGATGCAGCTCCTCGTCGCTGTCGGCCAGCGCCGAATAGATCATCGGCAGCTCATGCGCATTGGTGCCGATCGCCTCGATGTCGCGGCGCATCGCGATCAGGCAGTTCGAGGTGCCGACGAACTTGTCGCCCAGCCCCTCCTGCATCGCCTGCACGCACCAGTCCTGCCACAGGAAGGAGTGCCGCCGCCGCGTGCCGAAATCCGCGATCCGCACGTCATAGGGGCGCAGCTTCTCGACCTTTTCCCAGAGCTTGGTCATCGCACGGGCATAGAGGACCTGAAGCTCGAACTTGCCCATGGTCGACTGGACCCGGCGCGAACGCAGCTCCATCAGCACCGCCAGCGCCGGAATCTCCCACAGCATCACCTCGGGCCAGTTGCCTTCGAAGGTCAGCTCGTATTGCCCGTCGCGCTTTTCCAGCTCGTAGGGCGGCAGGCGCATGCCCTCGAACCATTCCATGAAGTCGGGCCGGAACATCTGCCGCTTGCCATAGAAGGTGTTGCCGCGCAGCCAGGTGGATTCCCCCCGGCTCAGCGACAGCGAGCGGACATGGTCCAGCTGCTCGCGCAGCTCGCCCTCGTCGATCAGCTCGGCCAGCCGGATCTGCTTGCTGCGGTTGATCAGGCTGAAGGTCACCTGGGTGTCGCGATGATTGCGGAACACCGACTGGCACATCAGCAGCTTGTAGAAATCGGTGTCGACCAGAGACCGAACGATCGGGTCGATCTTCCAGCGGTGGTCATAGACCCGTGTGGCGATATCGACCATCTGGCGGCCTCCCTGTGAACCTGTGGTTAGAGCAAGCCCGCCCCGCAATGGCAAGAACCCCGCCGCAGGGCGGAGCCGCCATGCTAGACGAGCGTGACGCCCGCCGCCTGCATGTCGGCCCGCGCCCTGGCCAGCGACCCGTCCAGATCGATCGCCCGACAGGCGCTTTCGATCACCGTGACCCGAAGGCCCAGCTTCGCCGCGTCGAGCGCCGAATAAGCAACGCAAAAATCCAGCGCCAGGCCGACCAGCGTCACCTCGGCCGCCCCGCGTTCGCGCAGATAGCCCTGCAAGCCGGTCGCGGTATCGTGGTCGTTCTCGAAGAATGCCGAATAGCTGTCCACCGCACTGCGGAACCCCTTGCGGATCACCAGCTGGGCCGGATCGGTCGCCAGCCCGGCATGGAAGGCGGCGCCATCGCTGCCCTGCACGCAATGCGCCGGCCACAGCACCTGCGGCCCGTAGGGCATCTCGATCATCTCGAAAGGCGCATGACCGGGCTGGTTGACGGCAAAGCTGGAATGATCCGCCGGATGCCAGTCCTGGGTCAGCACCACACAGTCGAAATCGGGCATCATCGCATTGATCGGCGCCACCACCTCGTCGCCGCCGGCCACTGCCAGGGCACCGCCCGGGCAGAAGTCGTTCTGGACGTCGATCACGATCAGGGCGCGGTTGCTGGCGGACATCGGCAATCTCCTTTGCCCCGAAGCTAGACAAGCACCGCCGCCGCCGCAATGGCCCCGGCCGTCCCGCCGCCGGGCGGTTGCAGCCCGGGGCCCGGCACCGTATTCGATCGCCATGTCGTCCGCCGCCGAACTCCGCCCCGCTCGTGCTGCCTGAGCGGCTTGCCCGCCTGACCCGGCAGGCGCTGACCCTGCTGATCGGCCTGGCCTCGGCCTTTGCCGCCTACCGGCTGGGGATGCCGCTGCCCTGGATGCTGGGTGCGATGCTCGGCACCACCCTGGCGGCGATGTCCGGCCTGCCGGTCGACTCGCCCGCCAGCCTGCGCCCGGTGGTGATCCCGGTGATCGGGGTGCTGCTCGGCTCGTCGCTCTCGCTCGAGGTGCTGCGCGGTATGCTCGACTGGCTGCCGTCGATGCTGCTGCTGCCGGTCTTTCTGACCACCGCGGCCGCACTCTGCTATCTGATCTACCGCCGCATCGGCGCCTATGACCGGGTGACGGCCTATTTCTCGGCGGTGCCCGGCGGGCTGAACGAGATGATCCTGTTCGGCATCGCCTATGGCGGCGACGAACGTCGTATCGCGCTGGCCCATGGCGTCCGGGTGCTGCTCTCGGTCAGCTTCATCGGCCTTGTCTACGGCCTGGTGCTGGGGGTCAGCTCGACCGGCTCCGGCCGGCCCTGGACCGCGCTTTCGGCGCTGACATGGAACGATCTGGCCTGGCTGAGCGCCGCGGCGGCACTGGGGGGCTATGTCGGCCAGCGGTTCCGGGTCCCGGCCGGGCCGATCCTGGTGCCGATGCTGCTGTCCTCGATGGCCCATATCGGCGGGCTGGTCTCGGTTCCGCCGCCGACCGTCCTGGTGATCGCCGCGCAGGTGGTCATGGGCTCGACCGTCGGGGCCCGCTTTGCCGGGGTCAGGCTGGCCCATATCGGGCGCGACATCCTGCTGGGGGTGCTGACCACCGCGGTGATGATCAGCTGCGCCTTCGGCTTTTCCGAGCTGGTGCATCTGCTGGCCGGAACCGCGCACAGCCAGTCCTTCCTGGCCTATGCGCCGGGCGGGCTCAGCGAGATGAGTCTGATCGCGCTCGCCATGGGCCAGGACGTCGCCTATGTCTCTGTCACCCATATCGTGCGGATCGTGCTGGTCATCATCGCGGCGCCGCTGTCCTTCCGCCTGCTGCGCCGCGGGCGCGACTGACGCCGGCCCCCTTCACAGGCGGCGCGGCAGGAATATCGCCAGGACGCCCATCGCGGGCAGGAAGGCGCAATAGCGGAACACCGTCTCGATCCCCCAGTCATCGGCCAGCACCCCCAGCGCCGCGGCCGAGACCCCGCCGATGCCGAAGGCGAAGCCAAAGAACATCCCGGCCACGGCGCCGATCCGGTTCGGCAGCAGTTCCTGCGCAAAGACCACGATCGACGAGAAGGCCGAGGCGAGGACAACCCCGATCACCACGCTGAGCATCGCCGTCGCGACAAGCCCGGCATGGGGAAGCAACAGCGTGAACGGCAGGGTGCCGAGGATCGAGATCCAGATCACCGTCCGCCGCCCGATGCGGTCGCCAACCGGCCCGCCGATCACCGTGCCCAGCGCGACGGCGCCGAGGAACACGAAAAGCAGGATCTGCGCGCTGTCGGTCGAAACCCCGAAGCGTTCGATCAGGAAGAAGGTGTAGTAGCTCGTCATCGCCGCCAGATAGACGTATTTCGAGAACACGAGCAGAAGAAGGATGGTGATGGCCCGCGCGACCTTCCTGCGCGGCAGGCCATGCACCCTCGGCGCGGCACGGGGGCGGCGGGCGACATGGGCGCTCCAGCGGGCGACTCCGGTGAGGATCGCCATTGCCAGCAGCGCCAGGGCCATGAACCAGGCGATGCTCGGCCGACCGAGCGGCAGCACGATGAAGGCGGCAAGAAGCGGTCCCAGCGAACTGCCGAAATTCCCGCCGACCTGAAATACCGATTGCGCCAGGCCGAACCGTCCACCCGAAGCCGCCCGCGCCACACGCGAGCTTTCGGGGTGGAACACCGATGAACCGATCCCCACCAGCGCCGCCCCGGCCAGCAGGCCCGCATAGCTTGACGTCCAGGCCAGCAGCGCCAGCCCCGTGCCGGTCGAGGCCATCGCCATCGGCAGCGATGCCGGCATAGGCCGGCGGTCGTTCAGCAGGCCGACAACCGGCTGCAGCACCGCCGCCGTGGCCTGAAAGGCCGCCGTCATCAGGCCGACATGCCAGTAGTCGAGCTGGAACTCGGCCTTGAGCATCGGATAGGTGGCGGCGATCAGCGACTGCATCACGTCGTTCAGCATGTGGCAGAGGCTGATGGCGAGGAGGATGCGATAGGCGGTTTCGTTTCCCGCGGGCGATCCGTCCGGCGCGGCAGTGGTCATCGGTCAATCCTCCTGTCGCCCGCAATAGCCGAAGCCATGGGCAGGCAACAGGGGGCGGCGGCCCGCGCCGGGTGCCGATCCCCGGCGCGGCGCAGCCCTATTCGGCCGGAACCGCGCCCTTTTCCAGGCTCAGCGGATATTTCAGATGCACCAGCATCTCCTTCGGGCAGACCTGCACGAACTGGTGCCGGGCCTGCGCCCAGTCGGCCAGGATCTCGGTGGCGCGGCGGCTGTGGGTTTCCTCGGCATGGCGCTCGATCAACCCTTTCAGCTCGGCCTCCCATTCCGGCACCGTGACCGGGCAGGTCACCAGCGTCTCCATGTTCATCATCATTTCGGCGCTGCCTTCGGGATCGTAGACATAGGCCATCCCGCCGGTCATCCCGGCACCGAAGTTGGCGCCGATCCCGCCCAGGATCACCGCCACCCCGCCGGTCATGTATTCGCAACCGTTCGAGCCGCAGCCCTCGATCACCACCCTGGCGCCCGAGTTGCGCACCGCAAAGCGTTCCCCGGCCCGGCCGGCGGCGAAGAGATAGCCGTTGGTGGCGCCATAGAGCACGGTATTGCCGATGATCGTGTTGTCGCTGGCGGCCAGCGGCGAATGCAGCGGCGGGCGGACCACGATGGTGCCGCCGGACAGGCCCTTGCCGACATAGTCATTGGCGTCGCCCGACACTTCCAGCTTCAGCCCCGGCGCCGCGAAGGCCCCCAGGGACTGTCCGGCGGAACCGGTCAGCTTCACCGTCAGATGGTCCGGTTGCAGCGAATTCCGCATCCCGAACTTCTGCACGATATGGCTGCTGACCCGGGTGCCGATCGTCCGATGGGTGTTCCGGACCGCGTAGGAAAGCTGCATCTTCTCGCCGTCGTTCAGGAACCGCTGCGCGTCGTTGACGATTTCCGAATCCAGCGTGTCGGGCACCGCGTTGCGCGGGCGCGAGCGGTCATAGACGATCCGGTCGGCACCGTTGACGGTGATCAGCAGCGGGTTCAGGTCAAGATCGTCCAGATGCGCCGCGCCACGGCTGACCTGGGTCAGCAGATCGGCCCGGCCGATGATCTCGTCCAGACTCCGTGCCCCGATATGGGCCAGGATTTCCCGCACCTCCTGCGCATAGAAGGTGATCAGGTTGACGACCTTCTCGGCGCTGCCGGTGAACTTGGCGCGCAGCCTCTCGTCCTGGGTGCAGACCCCGACCGGGCAGGTGTTGGACTGGCACTGGCGCACCATGATGCAGCCCATGGCGATCAGCGCCGCGGTGCCGATGCCGAATTCTTCCGCGCCCATCATCGCCGCCATGACGATGTCGCGCCCGGTCCGCAGCCCGCCATCGGTGCGCAGCGTGACCCGGCCGCGCAGGTTGTTCATCGCCAGCACCTGATGCGCCTCGGTCAGGCCCATTTCCCAGGGCAGACCCGCGTATTTGACGCTGGTTGCCGGGCTGGCCCCGGTGCCGCCGTTGTGGCCCGAGATCAGGATCACGTCGGCCTTGGCCTTGGCCACCCCCGCCGCGATGGTGCCGACGCCGCTGGACGAGACCAGCTTGACCGTCACCTTGGCGCGCGGATTGATCTGCTTGAGGTCGTAGATCAGCTGCGCCAGATCCTCGATCGAGTAGATGTCGTGGTGCGGCGGCGGCGAGATCAGCGTGACCCCCTTGGTCGAAAGCCGCAGCCGGGCGATCAGCTCGGTCACCTTCATCCCGGGCAGCTGCCCACCCTCGCCGGGCTTGGCGCCCTGCGCGACCTTGATCTCCAGCTCCTCGCAGGCGTTCAGGTATTCCGCCGTGACGCCGAAACGCCCCGAGGCGACCTGCTTGATCTTGGCGCTCGGGTTGTCGCCATTCGCCTCGGGAATGAAATGCGCCGGGTCCTCGCCGCCCTCGCCGCTGTCCGACTTCGCCCCGATCCGGTTCATCGCGATGTTCAGGGTCTTGTGCGCCTCGGGCGACAACGCCCCCAGGCTCATCCCCGGCGTCACGAAGCGCTTGCGGATCGAGGTGATGCTCTCCACCTCCTCGATCGGCACCGGCTTGCCCATCGGCTTGATGTCCAGCAGGTCGCGCAGATGGATCGGCGGCATCGAGCGCATCTTCAGCGAATACTGCTTCCACATCTCGAAGGCGCCCTGGTCGCAGGCCGCCTGCAGCATGTGCATCGCCTGCGCCTCCCAGGCATGGGTCTCGCCCGTGGCCCGCGCCTTGTAGAACCCGCCGATCGGCAACACATCCTGCCGGCCCAGCCAGCCCTTGGCATGGATCTCCAGCGCCTTCTTCTGGATCCCGGCGATCCCGATCCCCGAGATCCGGCTGTGCATGCCGGGGAAATACTCGGCCACCAGCGCCCGGCCCAGCCCCACGGCCTCGAAGTTCAGACCGCCGCGATAGCTGGAAATCACCGAGATCCCCATCTTCGCCATGATCTTCAGCAGGCCCTGGTCGATCGCCTCGCGATAGCGCCGCATCGCATCGACCAGCGAACCCTCGATCAGCCCGCGCTCCATCCGGTCCACCACCGTGTCCTGCGCCAGATAGGCGTTCACCGTGGTCGCGCCGGAACCGATCAGCACCGCGAAGTAATGCGTGTCGATGCATTCCGCGGCCCGCACGTTCAGCGAGCAGAAGGTCCGCAGCCCCTTGCGGGTCAGCCAGCTGTGCACCGCGCTGGTCGCCAGGATCATCGGAATCGCGACCTTCTCGGGTCCCTGATGCTCGTCGGTCAGCACCAGATGCCCGGCGCCCGAGCGCACCGCCATCTCGGCCTCGCCGCGAATCCGCTCCAGCGCATGCAGCAGCGCGTCCGGCCCGCCGTCCCGCGGGAAGGTGCAATCGACAAAGCTCACATGGTCGCCGAACTGGCGCACCATCTCCTCGAACTCGCCATTGGCGATGAACGGGCTTTCCAGCACCAGAATCTCGGTCTGGCTGGAGTTCTCGTCCAGCACGTTCTTCAGGTTGCCGAACCGGGTCTTCAGGCTCATCACCCGGTTTTCCCGCAGGCTGTCGATCGGCGGGTTGGTGACCTGGCTGAAGTTCTGCCGGAAGAAATGGCTCAGCGGCCGGTAGCGTTCCGAAAGGATCGCGGCCGGGGTGTCGTCGCCCATCGAGGCCAGCGTCTCCTTCGCATCCTCGACCATCGGCGACAGGATGGTTTCGATCTCCTCGATCGTGAACCCGGCGGCAATCTGCCGCTGCCGCAGCTCCTCGCCCCTGTAGACGGGCTTCTCCGGCACGTCGCGCATGATCTGGTTGAGATCGACGACCTTCTCGATCCAGTCGCCGAAGGGCTGCGCCGAGGCGAATTTGTCCTTCAGCTCGGTGTCGTGATACAGCTTGCCGCCCTTCATATCGACGGCGATCATCTGCCCCGGCCCCAGGGCGCCCTTTTCGCGGACATTGGTTTCCGGGACCGGCACCATGCCGGTTTCCGACCCGGCGATCAGCAGCCCGTCGGCGGTAATGACATAGCGCATCGGCCGCAGCCCGTTGCGGTCCAGCCCGCCGCAGACCCAGCGCCCGTCGGTCATCGCCAGCGCCGCCGGCCCGTCCCAGGGCTCCATCACCGCGTTGCAGTAGTTGTACATGTCCTGCCAGGCTTGTGGCATTTCCACCGCCTGTTTCGACCAGGCCTCGGGCACCATCATGATCTTGGCCATCGGCGCGCTGCGCCCGGCCCGGACCAGCACTTCGAACACCGCGTCGAGAGAGGCGGAATCGGACGATCCCTTGGGGATGATCGGCTTGATGTCCTCGGCCATTTCGCCGAAGGCGGCGCTGGCCATGCGGATTTCATGGCTGCGCATCCAGTTGATGTTGCCGCGCAGCGTGTTGATCTCGCCGTTATGGGCCAGCATCCGGAACGGCTGCGCAAGCCACCACTGCGGGAAGGTGTTGGTGCTGTAGCGCTGGTGATAGATCGCGAAGGCGCTCTCGAAACGCTCGTCCAGCAGGTCCGGGTAGAACTCGGCCACCTGCTCGGCCAGCATCATGCCCTTGTAGATGATCGACCGGCAGGACAGCGAACAGATATAGACGCCGGGCACCTGCTGCGCGATGGCGGCCTTCTCGATCCGGCGGCGGATCACATAGAGCTCGCGCTCGAACGTGTCCTCATCCACGCCCTTCGAATTCGAGATCAGGATCTGCTCGATCTCGGGCCGGGTCGCATTGGCCTTTTCGCCCAGGACCGAGACATTCACCGGCACATGACGCCAGCCGTAGATGTAGTAGCCCATCCGCAGCACTTCGGCCTCGACGATGGTCCGGCAAGCCTCCTGTGCGCCGAAATCGGTGCGCGGCAGGAAGACCTGCCCGACCGCGATCATCTCGTCGACCTTCGGCTTGTGTCCGGTGCGCTCGATCTGGTCATGAAAGAAGGCATCGGGGATCTCGACATGGATGCCGGCCCCGTCGCCGGTCTTGCCATCGGCATCGACCGCGCCGCGGTGCCAGACCGCCTTCAGCGCCTCGATCCCGTGTTCCACCACCTGGCGGCTCGGCTTGCCGTCGATCGCCACCACCAGGCCGACGCCGCAGGAGGCATGTTCGTCCTCCTCGCGATAAAGGCCGTTCTCGGCCATCGCGGCGCGCTTGGCCTCTTCCGCTTTCACCCAGTCAGCATCGTACTTGGTCATGTCAGGCTCCTTCCGGGTTGCTGGCCTGGTTGCCGGCATAGAGTGCCGTCACTTCCGCCTCGGTCAGTCGCGGATGCTCGCCCGCCAGGGCATAGCTCTCCGGTTTCGTGTCGATGAATATCTCGCGCTGCAACGGCAGGCCGCTGGTGTCGTCCAGCAAGCCGATCGGCACCTCGTAGCTGCCGCCGCCGTCCTTCTTCGGGTCATAGCGATACCACAGCGGCGATCCGCAGGTGCCGCAATGGCTTCGGGTCGCCCAGCTGGAGGAAACATAGGTGACGACATTCTCCGCCCCATCGATCCGCATCGCCGCGGCCGGGACCGTGACCCCGAACAGGGCCGAGCCGGTCCAGCGCTGGCAGGTCCGGCAATGGCAGACCCCGAAGTTCCCGATCTCGGCGGCGCTGAAGCGCACTGCGCCGCACAGACATTGACCCGTTCGCGGCGCACTCATGCCGATCCCTCCACATGGTTGTGTCCGGCCTCATGCTCTGCCGCGGGCACGCGCGGGTGATCGCCGCGGAACGCCATGCAGGCAAAGGCCCTGTCGGTATAGATCTCGCGCAGCAGCGGCAGTTCGGCGGCGGCATCGAAGAGACCCGGCATCAGGTCATAGTCTCCGTCGTCGTCGCGGATCCACAGATGCGTTCCGCAGCGCCCGCAAAAGGCCCGCTCGGCGAAATGCGAGGAACGATAGACCTGCACCGGCCCGGTCGCGGTGACATCGGCGGCGGGGGCTTCGAGGCAGAGCGTCGCGCCGCCGGACCAGCGCCGGCACATCGCGCAGTGACAGGCCGAAACGCCCCCGGCATGGGAGGTCAGCCGAAGATCGACCGCCTTGCAGAGGCAATGCCCCGTCATCATCTCGTTCATGCCTCCCTGCCCGCCCCGGGCGTCGATGGGACCGGCGTCAGGGTTTTGTTAACCAAGACAGGCGTCCCCAAGGGTTCTTGTTTCAATTCAATTGCTTGACCCCGCGTCCCCATGGGGACGCGGGGAAAATCTCACTCGGCGGCCACCGAAGCCGCGCTTTCGATGTAATCCAGCACCGCCTCGGCCGCCTCGCGCCCGTCGCGGATCGCCCAGACCACCAGCGAGGCCCCGCGCTGGATGTCGCCGCAGGCATAGACACCGGGAATGCTGGTGGCATGACTGCGGAAATCGGCCTTCACCGTGCCCCAGCGCGTGACCTCCAGTTCCGGCACGCCCCAGAGTTCCGGCAGCGGCTCGGGCTCGAAGCCCAGCGCCTTGATCACCAGTTCCGCGGGCTCGACGTAATCGGCGCCCTCGATCACCTCCGGCATCTGTCGTCCGGAACTGTCCGGCGCGCCCAGCCGCATCTTCTGCACGATGACGCCTTCCACCGGATCGCCGCTGAATCCCTTCGGCGAGGCGAGCCAGACGAACTCGACCCCCTCCTCCTCGGCATTCGTCACCTCGCGCATGCTGCCCGGCATGTTCGCCCGGTCGCGGCGGTAGAGACATTTCACCGATGTCGCGCCCTGCCGCACCGCGGTCCGCACGCAGTCCATCGCCGTGTCGCCCCCGCCGATCACCACGACGCGCTTGCCCTCTGCGTTCAGCTCGCCCGAGTCAAAGGCCTCGACCTCGTCGCCAAAGCCCTTGCGGTTGCTGGCGGTCAGATAGTCGAGCGCCTTGACGATCCCCGTCGCCCCCGCGCCCGGCCCCATCAGATCGCGGCTCTTGTAGACGCCGGTGGCGATCAGCACCGCGTCATGGGTGCCGCGGATCGCGTCGAAGGACAGATCCTCGCCGACATTGCAGTTCATGACCAGGGTCACCCCGGCCTGTTCCAGCTGATCGACCCGGCGCAGGACCACGTCCTTCTCGAGCTTGAAGCTGGGGATGCCATAGGTCATCAGCCCGCCGGCGCGGTCATAGCGGTCGTAGACCGTGACCTGCAGACCGGCGCGGCGCAGCATGTCCGCCGCCGCCAGCCCGCCCGGACCGGCGCCGATGATGCCGACGCTTTCCGACCTCTCCACCGCCGGGCGCCGCGGCTGCACCCAGCCTTCGCCCCAGGCGGTGTCGGTGATGTATTTCTCCACCGCGCCGATGGTCACAGTGCCGTGCCCGGCCTGTTCGATCACGCAGTTGCCTTCACAGAGCCTGTCCTGCGGGCAGATGCGGCCGCAGATTTCGGGGAAGGTGTTGGTCTCCTGCGCCAGTTCCCAGGCCTCTTTCACCCGGCCTTCGGCGGTCAGCCGCAACCAGTCGGGGATGTTGTTGTGCAGCGGGCAATGCGACTGGCAATAGGGCACGCCGCACTGGCTGCAGCGGCTGGCCTGCTCGGCCGCCTTGGCGGCGGCGAACTCGGCATAGATCTCGTCGAAATCCTCACGGCGCTTGGTCGCATCGCGTTTCTCGGGCATGTCCCGGGAAACCGTCACGAACTTCAGCATGCGTTGTTGCGCCATGGGTCCTGCTCCTTGCGGTATGCGGGCCGAAGGTCAGATCCACGGGCCGCCTGCGCCTAATAGAAGAAGCCCGGAGAAAAATAAAGTAAGAACTGCTGTCCTAATATCGAATATCCGACGCGGGAAACCTTCGATTGCCGCCTCGGCGCGGCAAATATACGTCAGCGATACTTACTTATAGATAATTTTCCGTTAGAAACCAACGGCAAGCGCCGCCATGGCCGCGAGGCCGATCACGATCCGCCACCAGCCGAAAACCGCGTAGCCATTGCGCGACACGAACTCCAGAAGCCGCCGCACCACCAGAATCGCCGCGACAAAGGCCATGGCGAAGCCGATGACGATCAGCCAGATGTCCGAGAAATCCAGCACGTCCCGATTCTTGTAGAGATCATAGGCGAAGGCGCCGGCCATGGTCGGCATCGACAGGAAGAAGCTGAACTCGGCCGCGGCCCGCTTGGAAGCGCCCATCAGCAGCGAGCCGACGATCGTCGCACCGCTGCGCGACACGCCGGGGATCATCGCCAGACATTGCACGCAGCCGATCGCCAGCGACATGCCGAGCGGGAAGCCCATCGCGTCGTCATGGCGCACCGTCACCTTCAGCCGGTCGACGAACAGCAGAATCACCCCGCCCAGCACCAGCATCACCGCGATCAGCATCGGGGTCTCGAACAGCACGGTCTTGATGAAGTCATGCGCCAGCACGCCGATCACCACCGCCGGCAGGAAGGCGATCAGCACCGAGAGGATGAAACGCCGCGCCGCCGGATCATGAGGGGCGGCGGCAAAGACCGTCACCAGCCGGGTGAAATAGACCAGCACGATCGCCACGATGGCGCCCAGCTGGATCACCACCTCGAAGGTCTTGCCGGCGCTTTCGAAGCCCAGGAAATGGCCGGCCAGCAGCAGATGGCCGGTGGAAGACACCGGGATGAACTCGGTCAGCCCCTCGATCAACCCGAGGGCTGCCGCAACCAGTGTATCGTTCAACTCAGGTCTTCCTCAGCCGCTTGGCCGAGTCCTTGATCGCATCGAACTGACCGGAGGGCCGGTAGGGCCAGAGATAATCGGGCAGGACCGCGTCCATGTCGGTCGGGTGCAGGCCCAGCTCGGCAAAACCGCGGGCGTCCGGCGCGACGACATTGTCGCTGCGCAGCTGCCGGACCTGGTCGCGGGTCAGGATGGTGTTGCGGACCTGGCGCAGGGTCAGGGCCGATCCGAAGTCCAGCAGGCCGGCGACCAGCCCGCCCAGCCAGAACGGCAGATTGACGATCAGGCGCCGGCGATGGATCGTCGCCAGCATCCGCTGCATCAGCGCCCGCAGCGATTCGGCATCGGGACCACCAAGTTCGTAGATCCCCGGCGCGGCCTGACCATCGGCCGCCAGAACCGCCGCGGCAGCCACATCATCGACATAGACCGGCTGGAACAGGCTGTTGCCACCGACCAGGGCCAGCACCGGGCCGAATCGGGTCATCGTGGCGAAACGGTTGAAGAACCCGTCCTCGGGCCCGAACATCACCGAAGGCCGCAGGATCACCGCATCGGGCATCTGCGCCAGAACCGCCGCCTCTCCGGCCGCCTTGCTCTGGAAATACTGCGACTCGCTCTCGGCATCGGCGCCCAGAGCCGAGACATGCACCAGCCGCGCCACCCCGGACGCGGCGGCGAGTCGGGCGATCCGCTCGGCCCCTTCGTGCTGCACCGCGTCGAAATTGTTGGCGCCCTTCTGGTCGAAGGTTCCGACGCAGTTGATGACCACATCGGCGCCGGCCAGTGCGGCCTGCACCGAAGCATCATCGCGAATGTTGCAGAATACCGGCTCGACCTGCCCGGGCGTGCCATAGGGCCGAACGAATCCGGCCAGGTTCGGATGCCGCACGGCAACGCGAACCCGCCAGCCCTCCTTGGCCAGCCGCCGCGTGACATAGCGCCCGAGAAAGCCCGATCCGCCGTAAATCGTGGCGAGTTTCGACATCCGCGTCTCTCCATATGGTCTTGCCCTTCCCTGTAGCCCTCTCGCGCCGACACGACAAGTCGCAGGACAGGTGGATTCTCCCGTTGACACCCCAGAATCAGCCGGATATTCACCGCCTCCACGACACCTGCCCAGGTGGCGGAATTGGTAGACGCGCACGGTTCAGGTCCGTGTGCCGCAAGGCGTGGAGGTTCGAGTCCTCTCCTGGGCACCAGATTTCAGCGAAAAACCCCGTGATCCCGATGGATCGCGGGGTTTTTGGTTGATTCACCCCTCCTTCGCATCTCCCTTTCGGCGCACGGCCGGAAAAGCGAGCCGCCAAGGGTCCAGATCGGTGCCGGGCGAATGGCGCCGCGAGTGGCTTTGTCACGCGGATTCGGCGTGGTCTCTGGCAAGCCTCTCAATCGGCGACCGGTGGCACCCGGGTGTCGGCGAGGCGTTCCTTCCGTGGCTGCAGGGCAACCGGGATGCAGGTTGCCGACCCGGAGGACTTCCGTCACGGCCCGCGTTGACCTTGCGGCATCGAATCCGCTTGCAGAGATCGTCCCGGCGGGGGGAAGCTGTCCGCATCTCGGCAGGTCATGCCCTGAGCGCATGGCCTGGAGGCGACCGGATCCCTGGGGGCGTCTGCCTCGGGTCCGGTCCGGACAACCGGGGGCTGGAGCAGGATGAACGCACTTTCCGCCGCGCTTTCGGTGGTCACAACCTCGATCCTCAGCCTGGCGGTGCGCCTGATCTCGCTGGCGATCCTGGCGCGGCTGCTGGCGCCCGAGCAATTCGGGGTCGTGGCCATGGCGCTGACCATTCAGGCGCTGGTTTCACTGGTTGCTCAACTCGACATGCGCGATGCCTTGATCCAGTCCGAAACCGTATCGCGGGCGCAACTGCGGCTGGCATGGCGGGCGATGGGGGCGATGGCCCTGACCTCCTACCTGCTAACCGCTGCGCTGGCCGGGCGGATCGAGGCCTGGACGGGCGTCGCGGGGCTGGCGCCCGTCCTGCTCGTGACGGGGCTGAACCTGTTTCTCGACCTCTTCCTGGTGCCGGTCGAGGCGATGCTGATCCGGGCCGGCCGGGTCAGCGTCGTCGGGACGAGCAACATCATCGGCTACATGATCGGCTTCACCGGCTTCGGGGTGACCGCGACGCTTCTGCGGCCGGGCGCCTTCTCGCTTGCCTTTGCCTATGTGGCCCTGGCTGCGGTCAAGCTGTTCTATTCCGCCTTCCGGCTTGCCCGGTTGCCCGCCGACGCAAGGCGCGGTGCCCCGGTTCCGGCCGGCAGCAGGGCCGGGATGCTCCGCCATCTTCTGAGATTCGCGCTTTTCGGCACCGCGAACCGGTTCTTCACGACCTCGACGAAACAGGTCGACAACCTGGTCGTCGGCTCGGTTCTGGGAGGACACGCCCTGGGGTTCTATTCGCGGGCCTACGCCCTGTCGGCGACGCCGATGGACACATTGCTGGGCCTGACCATCCGCTCGGTGATCTTTCCCTCCCTAGCCCGCATGCGCGATGATCCGGCGCGGTTTCGGCAGGCCGTGCGGAACGCCAATGCCGCGGGGACATTGCTGTCCTTCCCGATCGGGCTTGTCTTCTGCGTGCTGGCGCCGGAACTGATCCGGGTGTTCCTCGGCCCGGGCTGGGAGGAGTCGATCATCCCGTTTCAGTGCCTGTCCCTGGCGCTTGGTCTGGGCTTCGGGCCGCGGCTGGCATCGGCGGTGGGCCGGGCGCTCGGCCGCCAGAAGCTGCTGTTCTGGATGAACCTCGTGATGACGATGGCACTGGTGCTCCTGGTCTGGCTCGGCGCGCGGTGGTCGGGGATCGTCGGGGCATCCATCGGGGTGCTGGCGGCCACTCTGCTGCAATGGCTGGCGGCGCTTGGGCTGATGGCATGGATGTCGGGGGGGCAGGTCCTGGCCCTGATCCTGGCCATGGCGCGGCCGGCGCTGTTGAGCCTGGGCATGGCCGCGGGGCTTTTCCTTGCCGCCAGCGCCCTGCGGGTGGATCCGGGGCTGCCCCTCGTCACCCTGATCTGTGGCGCGCTCGTGGCCGGGGCAATCGGGTTGGGAACCATGCTGGCCTTTCCCGGCCGGGTGCTGGGCGCCTGGGAGCGAGACATGGTCGCGCAAATCCTTGCCAGGCTCCTGCCCGGCAGCGGATTACGGCGCCGCATTCTTGGCCGGTTGCGGATGGATGGACCGTGAGCCGGACACCGGAAGGGCGGCCATGCCCGGCGCCGGCGGATCATATGGCGCCCGGCTGAAAATGCGTGACAGCAGGCGCGTGCCCCAGAGCAACAGCATCGTCCATGCCACCGGCCGCACCGCGAAGGCAAACCCGTAGCGGGGCAGTTCGGCAAAGACGGCCACACCGACAAGGAACAGGACGACCGAGTCGTGATCCTCTGGGAAACGCTCGGCGCGGTATCGCAGCCAGCCCCACAAGCGCCCGAGCAGGAAGGCGCCGAACAGGACGAACCAGATCCCGAGGTCGATGTAGAGATCGCTGACGATCGAAGTGCCGACACCATAGGACGCATTGGCCCCGAGCAGGGCGCGGGTGAGGATGGCGGAACTGCTGCTGCGCATCGGGTCGTCGCCGAATATCGGCCCCCGGATCTTCGGCACCACGCCGGCCAGCGCGATGGCGAAGAGGCGGCCGTCGGTGTGATCGACGACGGCCGGGACATAGCCGAATCCGGCGCGCACGACGGCCGTGGTGTTGCCGAGGCTGCTCCTTGCCAGCGACTCGTTGTTCGCGGGATCGACGATCGCGGCGACGACGGCGCCGAGCGAGCGCCCCTCGATCCGCCGGGCCTTTTCGAAACCGTCGTAGATGGTCAATGCCAGGAAGGTCAGCAAGGCCAGTGCCCCCAGCCTGACCCGTAGGAAGAACAGGCCGAGACCGGAGAAGATCACCGTCAGGATCAGGAACAGGGAGTTCCGGTCGCCGATCATCATCAGTGCCAGCGCCCAGACCGCGCCGGCCGCCATGCCGAGCCTGCTCGCCACAGGGACCCGCCCGCGGTGCAGCCCGAACAAGCCCGAGGCGAAGGCGGCCATCGACAGCAGCGTGGCCAACTGGAAGACGTGATTCAGCAGGCCGTCTTCCACCTGGGCCTGGCGGTTGTAGTTCGACTGCAGCCAGCCGGCTCCGCCCAGCGTAAAGAACCCTCCGATCGCGGCCACTTCCAGCAGCAACAGGACAACGGGGAACAGTCCGGGGATGTCGCGTGCCAGCTGGCCCATGGGCAGCCGCGACCGGAACCGGCTGACCGTCCCCATCGTGAAGCCGACCAGCAGCACCATGCTCGCGATCAGGGCCTTGTTGCTCATGTCCCTGTAATTGACGACGAACTTGGATTGCGTGTCGATCTCTACCGCACCGAGGATCACCAGCAGATAGGGATGCAGCAGCAGGAAGAAGCTGAAGACAAGAAACAGAACCTCGCCGTGGAATTGGGTCGGATGTCCGGCCTGCAGTGTCACCGGGTGCCGGACCGCGCGCAGGAACAGCAGGGCGAAGAGCAGGAGCGCGAGGATCGCCAGAGAGGGGCTGAACCCCTCGGGCACGGCCTGAAACCCCAAGGAAAGCGCAATGCCGAGCAAGAAGAGTGCAAACAGCCCGAATAAAGCCATTAGGACTTGTCCTATCTGGCGGAATTAAACCCTTTTCCAATTAGCGGATTGGAACCGGGTCCTGTCCACCCCCATTATCGTTGACCAATTGCGGTTCCGAATTGGAACGGGCGGGGCCTGCCGGGATGCCGGCGGAAGGGCCCCGCTTCTGCATGAAGACCATGAGCATGCTGCCAAGGGCCTGCGGCAGGAATTTCAGCGCCACGCTCGCCAATCGCCAGGCCAGCACCGAGCGGCCGAAATAGGCCGGTTCGGCATTCCAGACATAGCTGCCGTCGAGCCAGTCCCGGCGAGGGAAGTGGCTCCGCAGGGCCGATCTCGTGTTCAGCCGGTAGAGTGTCGGGAACACGTCCTCGGCCTTGCGGTCGGGTTGCGCCCTGCGCAGCACCCGGGAATGCAGCCTTTCGGGGATGATCCGGGAGCCAAGTGCGATATAGCCCCATTTGTTCGGCGTGCGGGCGCAGAACCAGCCGCCCGGCCTGAGCACGCGATGAACCTCGGACACGAAGGCACCCGGGTCGGCAACATGTTCCAGCACGAAGTCGCACAGGATCAGGTCGATGCTGGCTTCGTCGAGATCCAGGCGTCCGTCATCGCCCATCAGGAACGCCCGATCGAGCGAGGGATTTGTCAGCACCACCGGGTCCGGATCGCATCCGATCACCTCGGCACAATGCCCCCGCAGCTGCCGCAGGGCCTTGCGGAACGGCAGCTTGTCGCCGTGGAATGCCTGGCCACGACCGGCCCCGAGGTCCAGCACCGTGAAGCCGGGTTCCAGCAGCGCCCTGATCCGGGTGAAGAACTGGATCGTGCCATCGACCCTCGTGAATCCGCCGGCCAGTGTTTCCGGATAGACCGTGCTTTTCGGATCGGCCATCGGCATCACTCCGTCGCAATGCGTTCAGACAGGGAAGCCTGCGCGCGCTGGCCTAACCGCTCTTTCACCACCGCATGGTCACAGTGCGCCGGTTTCTTCAGAGGAGTGACCATGACTGACAGATTCAGGAACAGCTCGGTCGGCATCGATGGCCCGAGTATCGGAGGCTTCGAGATCATCCCCAACGATACCGTCGATCTTGCGGTGCCGGTCCGCGCCGTGACGATCGGGACCTCGGGCGGCGTGGTCCGATACACCCATGCGCGCACGGGGGAGGTCTGCACCACCGGGCCCTTGCCGGTCGGGCAGCATTCGATCTGGGCAATCCGGATCTGGGAGACCGGCACCACGGCAACCGGACTGACGGGGTGGCGATGATGCTGGGGATCGGCGGCGTCGGCCTGAGCGGGATGGGCGGCGTCGTGCCGCTCGCCCTCCTTGCGATCGACGGGCAGCTGCCGGCCGCCGTGCTCGATTTCGCGTCCGGCTTCCACACCATCCCCTGGGTGCTGACCAGGGCCAGTGCCGCCAGCTATGTCGATGCAGCCGACAACGTGCGGACGGTCGCCGCGAATGTGGCGCGCTACACGCAGACCGCCGCAGCGCGGGCGCTGTTGCTCGAGGACGGGGCGACGCGGCTCATCGGGGGCGCGGCCCCGGTCTCCGGGCAGTCGGTGACAGTGACCGCGCAGACCTACACGCTCAGCTTTCATGGCACGGGCACGGTGACACTCTCCGGGGCCTATTCCGCCTCGGTCGTCGGCACCGGCGCAACGCTGCGCAGGATCGTCAGTTTCACGCCGGCGACGGGGACACTGACGGCGACACCCGCCGGCGACGTCCGGATGATGCAGCTCGAGACCGGCGGCATGGCCACGTCCTACATCCCGGGTGACGACGGCGCCGCCAGTCGTGCCGCCGATCTCGTGGCACCGATCCCGGTCTCCGGACTCGGGATCGGAGCCGGCTATACCCTGGCGGTGCGCGGCCAGATCGATGTGGCGGCCGGCTATGATCGTCTCGTGCAGCTGGACGCGGACGCGGATGCCTCGCGGCAGAATGTCCGCTGGCATCCGGGGCACGGGATTGTCCAGGCCCAGATCTACGATGGCGGGGCATTGCAGGCCGAGTTCTCCGAATCCGGCGGGCCGGGGACCGGGGCGCCCTTCGCCCTTGCCATGAGCGTCGGACCGAACCACTTCCAGGCCGCGCGAAACGGGGTTTCCGGGGCGCTGGACAGCACCGTGTCCTTCCAGAGCCCGACGCGGCTGCGCCTGGCCGAGGGCTATTCGGGGAACAAGCCAAAGCGGCTGCTCCTGTCCAGCGTGCTGCTCTATCCGTCGCTGATGACCGCGGCGCAACTGGAGCGGCTGACGACCTGAGCACCCCGGACCGGCGCCGCGGCCCGCCGGCTCTTCGGGGCGGCTGGCAATGTCACGCATCGGTCAACACCTTCTCATAGGCGCGGGCCAGTTCCTCGGGACCATGCCGGGCGCGGACATGGGCAATCCGCAGCGCGGGGTCGCCCGGATCCTCCAGAACCCGGGCAATGGCCCGGGCCAGGGCCGGGGCGTCACCGACCGGCACCAGCGGACCGAGTTCCGGCGAGGCAAGCACCTCGCGCGGGCCGCTCGGGCAGTCGCAGGCAACGACCGGGGTTCCGGTGGCCATCGCTTCGATCAGCGCGTTCGGGCTGCCCTCCCATCGGGACGAGAGCACGAAGACATCGGCACGTGCCATGAAGCGATAGGGGTTCTCCTGAAACCCGGGCAAATCGAAATCCGCCCCAAGACCGGCCGCCGCCGCCCGGTCTCTCAACGCCTGTTCCAACGGACCCTGCCCGAGAATGACCAGCCGGACCGGCCCATGCGTCCGCAGTGCCGCGACCGCGTCGATCAGGGTCTCGAACCCCTTTTGCGGCACCAGCCGCCCGACTCCGAGGATCACCGGGCAGTGTCGGTCGCGGACGAACCATGGATGGTCGAGCGGCGCGCGGCCCCGGGATTCGACCAGCTGCTGATCGACCGCATTGGGGATCAGCGGCAGGCCTTTCGGATCGATCCCGAGCATCGTTGCCAGGTCATCGCGCGCGGCGGTGCTGAGCGTGACATAGCCCGAGGCGGCGCGGTAGAGCCAGGGCATGAACGCGGCCCAGAGGCGGCCCGAGCCGCGGGATTTCTCGGCAACGATCCGGTTCGGCTCCCGGATCACCAGGGGTTGACGGAACAGGCCGAGACGGCACGCCAGGCCCATGACCCGGCTCATCCGGGTCTGACCCGACAGGAATACCGCCGCGGGATGGCGAAGGGCATAGCGCCGGATCCCCAGCAACTGCCGCGGCAGTGTCCCTCCGATCACATGCAGGATGACCCCGGAAGGCACATCGTCGAGATAGGAGCCCGAGCTGCTGAAAACGAGCAGGTCGATGGTCCAGCCGCGCTTCACGAGAGACGACACCAGGGTCACCAGGGCGCGTTGCGCCCCGCCGTGGCCCAGGCTGGTGAGGCAGACGGCAAGGCGGCGCGGCGCCTGCGCGGGTCTCGGGGACGACCGGTTCATGGCCGGTGCCCCGCCGCGTCGATCGCAACCGACCGGCTGCGGAGCCGGGCATGGATGTCCCGGGCCCGGGCAAGGTCGTCGGCGTGTTGCGTCTCGAGTTTCGATTTCATCTCCTGGAGCGCCCGGGTCCGGGCGGCCCTGGCCGCGGCGCTCAGGTGCGGCCCGTAGTTGAGCAGTTTCGCGGTGCCGCGCCGTTCGGAGATGCGGGCGATTTCGGCAAAGGCCCGTTCCGCAATCGTGGCGTCGTCGAGACCGGCAGAGGAAAAGCTGCGGCCGCTGCGCGCCGAAAGCGCGGCCAGCACGGCGGTGAAATGCGATGTCGTCACCGGAAAATCGGAAATGACCAGCTGCTCGGCGATCGGCAAGCAGGCGCGGTTGAAATTGATCCACGACTTCAACTCGCGCCGCAACCCGGTGTCCCTGGGGCGGCGCAGCACGGCGGATGCCACCGCATCACATGGATCACGGATCAGGAGCAGCGCCGGAGTCCCGATGCGGACCGCATGGAGCAGTTGCGCCGCGACATGGCGGTGATGGGCGATCTCGATGTCGCCCTGGGTCAGCATCAGAGCCGCCTCGGCAAAGCTGTTGCCCGAACGCTGGTAGCCTTCGCAGACAACCACGGTGGACGCGCTGACCATGCCCTGGGTGGCGCCGCGCAACCGGCAGATCGCCCGCCACAGCCTCGGCCGGCCCGCCACCGCTTCGCGCAAGGCGGCGCGCAATGCGCCCCGGAAGGGATCGGCGGCAGTCATGCGCGACGGGTCCCGCTGCCGGCGGGTTTCGCGGACGGAACGCCTTGCGCCAGCCGCGCGGCCGGGTGGATGCCGGGCCGGCCCCGACAGTCGCGGTCATGATCGCCGGCGGCGCTTGCCGTCGTCCGGATCGCATCTTCGCAATACCCAAAACTCCGGGCCCAGCCGCGCAACCGACGGCGCAGCCGCTCATCCGCATCGCCGGGAAGGAAATCGGGCCAGCTGCGTTTCCCGCGCGAGGCATATTTGTCGCCGGCGGCATCGCGCGCCGTGGAGGGGACAAGCTTTTCCAACGCATAGGTGGACAGAACCGCGTTCAGGACCGGCTGGGGAACCGTCAGGCCGAGGCCGGTGAACAGGTCCTGCCAGACCCTGTCCCCGCAGGGCCCTGTCAGGGCCTCGAACCGGACGATCCTGACCCGGTCCGCGCGCCTTGCCCAACTGTCCAGGATGGGTCCGAACTCGGCGGCGAAGGCGTCCGCGCAATAGAGGAAAGCCTCGGCATCGCCCATCCCGGCCATGGCGGCGCGATGCCGGCAGACGCCGGGCGAAGCGGGATGGGTGAAGCGGGTGGAATGGTACCACGAGACCAGCATGGACCGGGGGTCGCGTACCACGAAGAAGGGTTCCAGCGGGTGCTCGGCCAGCGCGTCGATCTCTTCGGCCGTGCCATAGGCCGCGAGCACAACGGACCGATCTGCCTTTCTGTAGACCGCCGCGGCCCCGTCGTCCGCGCGAATCTGCGAGAACAGGAACGGCAGGCAGCCGGTATGGCGGTAGATGCGGGGGTCCGAGATGATCAGCCGGACCCATTGGCTGGCGGTCTTCCAGGCACAGGCATGCACGATCCGCTTCGGTGCGGACAGCTGCCCATGGGTGGGCAGCCATCGGAAGGCGAAGCGCCGGATGGCGTATTCGCTCTGCAGCGAGACATGCGGGCGGAGGATGTCACGGAGTCGTCGAATCGTGCTGGTCATGTTGCCGCGTTCCGAACCGGGTCCGTGGCAGAAAAGACCCGCAGAAACTCTTCGTAGTGTCTTCTGGCGCCAAGGATTTCCGCCCGCACCCGGCGCAGGCTGGCGGCGCGGCGGGCCGTCAGGGCCACGCGGTTGGCCGCCACGTCGCGCAGCGCCTCAAGCCAGGCCGACACATTCGCCTCGTCGTCGCGGGCCATGCAGGTGCCGCCCAGTCGCGCGAGATCCTCGCGGATGCAGCCGCGGTCGGGCGCGATCACATGGACCCCGGCGCAGATCGCCTCCAGCACCACGTTCGGCTGCGCCTCGTAGCGGTAGCGGGTCGGAAACACGAAGATGTCGATCTCGCGGAAAAAAGACAGCCTGTCCGGGCCATGCACCGGGCCGCGCCAGTCCAGCGAGATGCCCGGTTCGGCCAGCGCGGCGCGGATGATCGCTTCTTCGACGGGTCCGAAGGCCGGCCCGGCCAGCACGAAATCGAGTGCCAGCCCTTCGGATGCCGACCGGCGGGCGAGATCGAGAAACACGTCCAGCCCCTTGGTCAGCATCAGGTTCGACAACAGCCCGACGCGCAGCCGTGGCCCCGGACGCCGCCGCGGCATGGCGCGCAGGTCACGAAAGAAGGCAAGCGACTGCGCCAGGTTGTGGTTGATCTCGAAACGGCGGCGGGGCTGGTAGAGCGTGAAGAATTTCCGCGCCATGCCTTCGGAGAGGAAAACATGGCGTCCGCGCGGCCCAAGCGCCCGGTTGACGAAGACCATCAGCCGATTGCGGCGGTCAACATAGGCGAAAGTGCGATGCTGCAGCACCAGCTCGTAGCCCAGGGCGCGGCCCAGGGCGGTGCTGACGCAGGTAAAGATCAGCCCGCGCCAGCCATCGGCGACGAGATAGAGCGTGCGCGGCGACCGGCCGGCACAGGCGATCAGCCGCGCCCAGGCACGCAGGTGTTTGCAGGTCTTGCGCAGATGGCCCGGAAGCCCGCCTCGCAGACGCCCGCTCGAGATCGAGCAGACCACCAGCCGCACCCCCGGACAGGCGATGATGTCGGCAGTGATCGCGGCCAGGTTCTTTGACTGGCCATTGACCGGTGGGGGAAGCTCGCCGATCACCACGACGGTTCTGGTCGGCGCGGAGGACTCCCGTCCGGATTGTGCCCGGGCCGCCCGTGGCTGCACGGACTCCGGGCGACTGCCTGATCCGGCATCGCCACAGGACTCCGTCCGCATCGCTCCGGTTCCCATCTCCATTGCGCAGCCCCAACACTCCGGCCGGCATTGACGCCGGACCACAATTGGCCCGGTTCAACCCATAACACCGGGAATTGTTCTGTCCATGTTTTATCGAGGCAGGCGGAAATGCAATATCCCAAGTTTGTTAATCTTTATTAACAAAACCTCCGCCTTCAATTGTGCCAAGAGGCGGAGAAGCCGGCTTAATTCGACGGTCTCGTGTTAACTCGTCATTAAGCAAATCCATCTATTTCGGGAAAACAGAAACAATTTCTCGCGCCCGATGTCGATCTGCCACACATCCCAACCCACGCGTCTGCCTTCGGGGGCATCGGCCCGGGAGTTCCTGACCGGCGGATTGCCGGGATGCGGCCCAGCGGCTCCGGACAGTGGCGGCTGACGATGAAAGGGGGGCGCGACATTCCTGGTCCGGGGGCGATCCTTTGGATCGCGGGGCCGATCTGTGGCCGGGCCGTGCAGATCACCGCCGGCGACAGCACCACCGCCGCCGTACCAGTCCGCGCCCTGCCACCTTGCCGTCATCGCGGGGCAAGGCGGCCCGCGGGTGCCGCGACCCCGGCGACAGGGCATGCGACCTTACGTGGCGCTCCCGGAACGGGGGCGCAACGATGCGCCTGCTGATCCTCGGCATCAACTATGCGCCCGAGATCATCTCGACGGCAGTCTATACCACCGGTCTGGCCGAGGATATGGCGCGGCGTGGCGATGAAGTCGCCGTGGTCACGGCGGTGCCCTACTATCCGGCCTGGAAGGTCGCCAGCGGATGGCGCCAGCGGTGGCGGCGGGAACGGCGCGAAGGGGTGACCGTCACGCATTGTCCGCTCTATGTGCCGGCCCGGCCCACCGGCGCCCGGCGTATCCTGCACCATGCCAGCTTCGCCCTCACGGCGCTGCCGGTGATGCTCTGGTCCGCCTTGCGGCGGCGTCCGGACCTGGTTCTGGTCATCGCGCCCTCGCTGGTCGCCGCCCCGGTCGGCTGGCTCGCCGCGCGCCTGACCGGTGCGCGGGCATGGCTGCACATCCAGGATTTCGAGGTCGAGGCCGCCTTCGCCACCGGTCTGCTGGCGGAATCGAGCCGGGTCGGCCGCGCCGCCGTCGCCTTCGAGCGTTGGCTGCTGCGCCGTTTCGACCGGATCAGCACCATTTCCGGGCCCATGCTGAAGAAGCTGTGCCAGAAGCAGGTGCCCGAGGCGCGCGTCTTCGAACTGCGGAACTGGGCCAACCTTGCCGCCGTCCGGCCGCTCGACGGCCCCTCGCCGCTGCGGAAGGCCCTTGGCATCGACCGCCGCCATGTCGTGCTCTATTCCGGGAACCTCGCCAACAAGCAGGGGCTCGAGATCATTCCCGAGGTGGCGCGGCGGCTTGCCCATCGCGACGATCTGGCCATTGCGGTCTGCGGGGACGGGCCGATGTGCGAAAGGCTGCTCCGGTCAGCACGGGGCCTTCCGGCGCTCCGCTGCTTCCCGTTGCAGCCGCCGGAAAAGCTTTCGGATCTCCTCGGCATGGCCGATATCCACCTGCTTCCGCAGATCGGCGGCGCGGCCGATCTGGTGTTGCCCTCCAAGCTGACCAACATGCTGGCCTCGGGCCGGCCGGTGATTGCGACGGCGCGGCCCGATACCGCCCTGGGGCGCGAGGTCGAGGGCTGCGGATGCCTCACGCCGCCGGGGGATGCCGGCGCCTTGGCCGCGGCAATCGAGGCGCTGCTGGACGACCCTGCCGAGCGCGCGCGTCTGGGAGCCGCCGCCCGCGCCCGGGCCATCGAGCGCTGGAACGGAGAGGTCATCCTGGACCGCCTGCACCGAGAGTTCCTGCGGATGCTCGCGGTGCCCGATCCCTCGGGCCTGCCGCATGCGGTCGAACTGGCCGAGGAAGAGCATCGGTGAAACGGGCGACGGGCGGCACATCGGCCCTTTCTTCGGGGCCCGCCGATCAACGGCGCCCGGTTCCCGCCCCGCGCCACGGCCGCATCCGGAAAGGGCCTATCCGTCGCCGGGAATCAGCCGCCGGCCGCTGTCGGGGTCGAACAGATGCAGATGCGCGGGATCGGCGGACACGGTCAGCTGGTCGCCCGGAGACACCGCCACACGCTGGCGCAGCAGCAGGGTCACCTGCTGCCCGGCGATCCGGCCCAGCACCATGGTCTCGGACCCGGTGGGGTCGACGTTGTCGACATCCAGCGGCACGCCTTCGGGGTCCAGTACCAGATGCTCGGGGCGCACCCCCAACTGCACCGCCCGCCTGTCCGTCGGCGCGTCGCACCAGCGCCGGCCGGCAATATGCACCCCGCCGTCTGCCAGTTCCGCCGAAAGCAGGTTCATCGCGGGCGAGCCGACGAACCGGGCCACGAATGTGTCGGCGGGGGAATCGTAGATTTCCAGCGGCGGCCCCGCCTGGATCACATGGCCGTCCTTCATCACGACGATCTGGTCGGCCATTGTCATCGCCTCGATCTGGTCATGGGTGACATAGAGCGTCGTCACCTTCAGACGGGCGTGCAGCGCCTTCAGCTCGGCCCGCATCTGCACCCGCAACTGCGCGTCGAGGTTCGACAGTGGTTCGTCGAACAGGAACACCTGCGGTTGCCGCACGATGGCGCGGCCCATCGCCACCCGCTGCCGCTGCCCGCCCGACAACTGCTTGGGATAGCGGTCGAGATATTCGGTCAGGCCCAGAACCTCGGCCGCCTTTTCCACCGCTGCCCGCCGCTCGGCCTTGCTGTGGCCCAGCAGCCGCATCGAAAAGCCCATGTTCTCGGCCACGGTCATATGCGGGTAGAGCGCATAGTTCTGGAACACCATCGCGATGTCGCGGTGCTTGGGCTCGACCTCGTTGATCACCTTGCCGCCGATCGAGACGGTACCGCCGGAAATCTCCTCCAGCCCGGCGATCAACCGCAGGATGGTGGACTTGCCGCAACCCGAAGGACCGACCAGCGCCACGAAGGCGCCATCCGGCACGTCGATCGACACGCCATGGATGGTTTCGACCGGTCCGAAGGACTTTCTGAGATCGCGGATTTGCACGTTGGCCATGGGGGTTCCTCAGTCGGTTGGGCAGGCGACGGCCGCAGCCAGCAGTGACAGGCCGGTGTGATAGCCGGGGTCGAGATCGGGCGTGGCGGGGACGAAATCGACCGGACCTGCCTCGGTCAGTGTCTGGTAGGCATAGCCGGTGCCCGGCTGCCAGAAATTGTCGAAGAAGGCCTGCTCGGCCCTCTCGCCCCAGGTCGCCATCCGCTCATCGTCCCCCTGGCGCAGCGCAAGGGCGCAGGCACGGATCGCCTCGGGGAGTTTCCACCAGGGGTAGTATGGCAGCAACAGCTCCTTGGACTTCAGCGACAGCGACAGGGCGATGCCGGGGCCGCGCATCGCAAGCGCCAGCGATCTGTCGAGCACCGTCTTCAGCCGTCCGACCAGGTCGGGATCGGCGCCGCGCGGCAGATGATCGAAGGCAAAGCCGACGAATTCGATCCCGTGTCCGGCATTGAAGGCGTCGTCGCCGGGAATATTGCGCAAAACCCCCAATTCAGTGTCGAAATGATGGGTAAGCACATGGTCGATGAAACGGCTGGCCCAGGGCTCGGCCTCGGCGGACAACCCCGCGCGGGCCAGCATTCCGGCTGCGCCCAGGAGGATCATCCGGGGCCCGAAGTCGTCGGGTCCGGCCGCCGCGGCCGCCGGCGAGAGCGGCACCTTTTCGTCGATCTGGAACCGGCCCGATTCGATCGCCGCCACCACCCGGTGCAGATAGGCCAGATGTCCCGGCAATGCCGGCCGGTCGATCAGCGCCGCCGCCGCGACCAGCCCCTTGGCGACAAAGGCATCGGCGAAGGTGAAGACCTCCTCCGGCCGGGTCTGCGACACCACGCCGGTGCCTTCGGGACGGACCGGCTGCATGTACGCGTCGTAGAGGAAATAGGCGTGCCAGTCGGCCGAGATCTCGACCAGCCGGTGGTAGAGCGGCCGCATCCGCGCCAGCAGCCGCTCGGCAAAGGCCGGGTCGCTGTCCGCGTAGTGCCGGGCAAAGCTCGCCAGGGCTTCCAGCCCGCGGCCCTGAATCCAGCCATAGGTCCAGTCTGGGCCGCGCAGCCCGTCGGCGGCGCCGTAATCCGCCCCGGTGAGGGGATTGACCTTGGTGTCCAGGAAAGCCCCGGCCAGCGGCTGGCGGGCCAGAACCCAGTTCAGCGTCTCGCGGTTGGCCGCGTCAAAGCGGTCGGCGGAGTCGGCAGGCCAGCTCATTCCTTCATCCCCGTCGCGGCGACGCCCTGCACGAAGTTGCGCCGCAGAAGCACGAAGGCCAGGACCGAGGGCACCAGCACGCAGGCCGAGGCCGCGGACAATCGCCCCAGATCGACGGTATAGCCGGTCTGGAACAGGGCCAGCCCGACCTCGATCGTATAGGCCGAGCGCTTGGTTGCCACGATCATCGGCCAGGCAAAGGCGGTCCAGGCCTGAAAGAAGGCCAGCACCGCAAGCGCCGCAAGCGGCCCGCGCAGCAGCGGCAGGACGATATGCCAGAAGATCCACATCTCGCCGCCACCGTCGATCCGCGCCGCTTCGATCAGCTCGTCGGGGATCGAGGCCAGCACGTTCTGCCGGATCAGGAAGATCCCGAAGCTCATCACCAGATAGCCGACCAGCAGCCCGGGGACCGTGTTCAGCAGGCCCAGCTGCTTCACCTGGAAATACAGCGGGATCATGTAGACTTCGAAGGGCACGATGGCGGTGGCCAGGAACAGCGCGAAAACGATGTTGATGGTGCGGAACGGGAATTTGGCGACGATATAGCCGGCAATGCCCGAGGTCGCGACGATGGCCAGGGTGGACAGCAGCGCGAAGGCCAGCGAGTTGCCGATCCAGCTCAGCAGCGGCGTTTCGTTGAGCACCGAGGTCAGGTTGTCCAGGGTCGGATCGCGCGGGATCAGCGTCGGCGGCCAGCTGAGCATTTCCTCGGGGGTCTTGAAGGCATTGGCCACCAGCATGATCAGCGGGGTCAGCATCAGCAGGCCGAAGATGCCCAGCCCGAGGTCGATCAGCAGGTCGGTGCGGCGGCGGCGGTTCATCGGCCATTCCTCTCTCTGAGCAAGGCGAATTGCGCGCCGGTCAGGACCAGCACGATCACCAGCAGGATCACCGCCTCGGCCGCGGCATAGCCGACGCGGTAGTTGCGGAAGGAATTTTCGAGCATGTCGAGCACCAGCACCCGGACCAGCCGTCCCGGCGCGCCCTGCGCATCCGAGGCCAGGACGAAGGCCTGGGCATAGACGTTGAAGCCCGAGATCAGCGTGACGACCGAAACATAAAGCGTGATCGGCTTCAGCAGCGGCACCGAAAGGAAGCGGAAGCTCTGGATCCCGGAGGCGCCGTCCAGCCGCGCCGCCTCGTAGACCGAGGTCGGCAGGTTGCGGAACCCGACCAGGAAGATCAGCACCGCATAGCCGAGCGCCTGCCACGAGCACAGGATGATGACGCAGAGCACCGAGAGATAGGGATCGAACAGCCAGGATTGCGGCTCGCCGCCCAGCCGGGTGATCAGCGCATTCAGCGGCCCCAGCTTGGCGTCGAAAATCCATTTCCAGGCCATCGCGGCGGGCACCAGCGACACCACATGCGGAATGAAGACAGAGGTCTCGTAGAAGCCGGCAAAGCGCGAACGGGTGCGGTAGTGGATCAGCCCGGCCAGCACCATCGCGGAGGGAATGGTCAGCAACATCACCCCGAAGGCGATGATCGCGGTATTGCCAAGGGCCGTCAGGAACAGCCGGTCACCGAACAGTTCGATGAAATTGCTCAGCCCGACGAAGGGCTTGTTCTTCGACAGCAGGTTCCAGTCGTGCAGCGACAGATTCAGAGTCTGTACAATGGGATACAGCCGCACCCAGGCGAAGATCGCGAAGGTCGGCAGCAGCGCCATGACGGCGAAACGCCAGCGTCTGCGTCGCAGCATGAATGTCCTCCGGGTCGAAAGGGGGGCCGGCGGACCGGCCCCCGCGTTGCCTGTGGCCGGGGCCTATTCGCCCAGCAGCCCTTCACGTTCGAGGATCGCGTTGGTCTCGTCCTCGGCCCGTTGCAGCACCGCCATGATCTTGTCGTCATCGCCGGCAAGGGACGGATCGGCATAGGCCTCGCTCAGCGCGGCGGCCAGACGGGTCAGCACTTCCTCGATCGGACCGATCGACGGCAGGGTAAAGAACTTGTACCCTTCGGGATAGTCCACGAACGCCGCGAACTGCGGCACCGAGTCGGTGACCGACGAGTAATCCACACCGGACCGGTTCGGCAGCCAGCCGACATTGGCCAGCAGCCAGACCAGGTTGTCGGGCTCGTTGGTGGCCAGGACAAAGTCCCAGGCAGCGCGGATGTCGGCATCGTCGGCGTCACCGGCGACATAGAGGTTCCCCGGCAGGGCGATCGAGCCGACCGGCAGCGGCGCGGTGGCGTATTTGAGATCCGGCGCCTTGGCGGCGATATCGCCGATCACCCAGCTTTCACGGATGAACATCGCGGTCTGGCCACGCTCGAAGGCTTCCGCATCCGCCGGCATCTCGACGGTGACGGTCTTCTTGGTCTGCACCAGGTCGATATACTGGCGCAGCGCCTTCAGCCCGGCCTCGTTGGCATAGTCGGCCTTCCATTTGCCGTCCGCGGTCTGCTCCAGAACATTGCCGCCATACTGGAACATGTTGATCCAGAATTTCTCGGCGATGCCCTGACCGCCGCCCGACAGCCGCAGCGACCAGCCCGAGACGGTCGGATTGCCGTCGGCGTCGCGCTGCGTCAGCTTCTCGGCATATTCGGTGTATTCCTCCATGGTCTTCGGCGGCTCGGTCAGGCCGGCAGCCTCGAACATCTCGGTGTTGTAGAACAGTGCGCCCTGACCGCGGAACAGCGGCACGCCATAGACCTGGCCGTTGTTCGAGGCCGCATCGACGAAGAACGGACCGAAGTTGGCCGGGTCCTTGACGAAGTCCACCACATCCTGCGGCGGCACCGGCAGCAGGTCGTTTTCGACATAGCGGCTGGCGGTCGAGCCGGGCAGTTCGATGACCGTGGCGCCTTCCAGGCCCGAGGTGATGCCCAGGGCCACCCGCTTTTCATGTTCGCGCAGCGCGATCGGTTCGACATTGACCTTCAGATCGGGATATTTCGCGTTCATCCCTTCGGCCACATGCTCGTAGAACGGGCCCAGTTCGGGATAGCCGCTCCAGACCGTCACTTCCTGTGCGGCCGCCGGCAGCGCCAGCACCATCAGGCTCGCAGCGCCAAGAAGGCTGCCGCGGAGGTTTCTAGTGTAGTGCATCTTGATACTCCCCATTTCTTCTGGATTGGTCGAACGTCAGTTCTTCGGCAGCCCGTGCCACGGCCCGGGCCAGGGCCTCGGCGCTGCCCGGCGCGAAACCCGCCGGCAGCCCGTAGAAGCGATGTGCTTCCTCGACTTCGTAGCCGCCAAAGGCATATTCGGTGGCGGCCGGGATATAGCCGGGGTTGTCGTCGGCATATCCAAGGACAAACAGCGGCGCGGCGGTCTGGGTTCCGCGCAGATCCAGCGCCGTCCGGGCGAAGATCTCGCCCGGCATCGCCAGAAGCCGGGCACCGCCCCAGTCCAGCGCCGAGACCCGGGCGGGCAGCGGCGGCAAGGGCTCGGGCGGCAGGGCCCGGGCCCAGTCGGCCCAGATCCGCAGCAGATGGGCACGGACCGGATCGGCATCGGCTGCCTCGCGCTCCCATGCCGCCGCCAGTTCCAGGGGCGCGGTCTCCCGGCGCTCGAAATGCAATTCGGTCCGGGCTTCGGCGGCGGATACAGTGTCTGACAAGGGGTTCAGCGGGGCTTCCAGCGCCGCGGCGGCGATGGCTTTGCCGATCCGTTCCGCTTCGGCAAAGCTGCGGGCCGGGTTGGGACCGGGGCGCAGGGAGTCTGCCGCCGAATGGCCGGTGTTCACGTCGCCCGGACAGCCGGTGGCAAAGATCGCCACGGCGCCGGGCAGTGCGGTCTCGACCGCCTGGCGGACGAAATGCGGATAGTCCGCCGTCCACAGCAGGTTGTCGGCCCCCAGCACCACAGGGTGGCAGGCATAGCTGAGCAGCACCGCCAGGGGCGACCCGTCGGCACGGTCGAACCGCAACACCGGCACCCCGGTATCGACCGGCCCGTCCGGATGACGTCGGTTCCGCGCCACCCCGGGTTCGGCCCCGGTTCCGCCATTCAGCCGCACGGGCTGCCGGCTCTCTGCGGCGCGGGTGATGGCGGTGACAAGGCCCTCTTCCAGCCGGGCCAGGACCTCCGGCTCGGTGGGTAGCGAGAGCCGCCCCTCCATGCTTGCCGGGCCGCCGTGATTGTGCACCGCTGTGATTGTGACGTTTTCCGGACGCAGGCCGCATCGGGCGCGGACCCGGGCCGACAGTGCGGCATCGATGCCGATCACGTCCGCCACCGCCAGTGCCGTGTCACCAACCACCAGCGCCCGCACCGTCAGCGGATCATGGGTGCCCTTGGCTGGGTCTGTCCGGGCGCCGAAACCCGCCATCGCCAGGCCCGCCGGCGGCGTGACATCGACGCTGGCAACCCCGGCGGTGATCATGGCGCCACCCTTTCGCCTTCGATCACGACCTCGCGCAGGTCCAGCGTATCGTCGCCCGGCGACCAGTCGAAGCGGATCAGGTCTGCGCGCGCACCCGGTTGCAGGCAGGGCTCCAGCCAGGCCGCCGCCGCCGCATCGGCCGAGGCCATGGCCAGCGCCTGCGGCAGCGAGCAGCCGGCGCCGTTCACCGCCCGGGCCACACCGACCCGCAGCGAGTGGCCCGAACCGGCCAGGAAGTCGGTGCCGGCGAGGGAAACCTTGCCCTCTTCCGAGACATCCACCGCGCCGCCGACCGCGGTTTCGTAGCGCCCGGGAGGCATCCCGGCCAGCGCCACCGAATCCGAGATCAGCACCGCCCGGCCCGGCCCCTTGGCCCGGATCATGGCCCGGGCGGTGTCGAAGGGCAGGTGATGCCCGTCGCAGATCAGGCTGGCGGTCAGCCGATCCTCGGCCAGCTGGCTCCAGATCGGGTTCGGATGCCGCGGCAGGGTCGCGAAGATCCCGTTGCCCAGATGTGTGGACAGCGACGCCCCGGCCGCAACAGCCATTTCGATATCCGCCGGCGTCGCCGCCGAATGGCCGATCGCGACGCGAATCCCCATGGCCGTCGCGCCGCGGATCGCGGCTTCGGCCCCCGGCACTTCCGGCGCCAGGGTCACGATCCGCACCAATCCGCCGGCGGCTTCCTGCCAACGCCGGATTTCGGACAGATCGGCCGGGCGCACCTGGTCCACAGGATGTGCGCCGCGCGGCCCGTCCAGCGGGCTGAAGAACGGTCCTTCGACATGGATACCGGCAATCATCCGCCGCGCCAGCGGGTCTTCCGCCACCGCCCGGGCAATGGCGCCGATCCGTTGCAGCATCTCATCGGCCGAGGCGGTGATCACGGTAGGGAGGAACCGCGTCACCGCCTCGCCGGCCAAGCGGCGGCACAGGGCCACCACCGTCGCCACGGTCAGGACCCCGTCGTTGAGGTCCAGCCCGGCGTATCCATTGACCTGCAGATCGACCAGCCCGGCCGCCAGCCAGGGCAGATCGGGCGCCGGGTCGTAACTGGTCTCGACCCCGGCAATGCGCCCGTCGCGGACATGCACCACCAAGGTGCCGCCACTGACGGGATCGCGCCCGCGATATTCGACGTTCCGGCTCATAGGGCCCGCACCCGGTTGCGGAACCGGCCCAGGAAGCGGGCATTCGCCTCGTCCCCGCCCGGAGCATTGCCGCTGCGCCAGACCGGGGGCTCGATCCCCCGCGCCAGCAGTCCGGTCACGGTATGGATCACCAGCGAGTTCAGCGCGAAGGCATTGGCAAAGGTCGAGACCGCCGCGATGTCCTGGCTCATCCCCGGAAGGTCCAGCGCCGCGTCCCCGATCGGCACCTTGCTGTCGATCGCGACATCGACCAGATCGTGCAGGTTCTGCTTGCTCGGGTGCCGGGCCGGGTGGTCCGGGCTGGTGCCTTCGGCATGGGACCACGAGGACACCCCGATCAGGGCAACTCCGCGCGCCTTGGCCTCCAGCGCCGCGTCGATCAGCGCGGCATTGATGCCATAGGCGTTGACGAGGATCAGCAGGTCGTCCTTGCCCAGGTCCTGGTTGGCGATCACCACCTTGCCATAGGCCGGGGTGCGTTCGATCGCCATCGAGCGCAGCGCGCCGCTCGACAACAGCGTGCCCTCGTCGAGGATCGCCGCCATGTGCATCAGGCCGCCGGCGCGAAAGAACAGCTCCTGGCTGGCCAGATTGGAATGCCCGCCCGGGCCGTAGATATGAACCAGCCGGTCGGCGGCGATCTGATCGACCATCAACGCGGCGGCGCGGGCCAGATTCTCGGCTTCCTCGTCCTGAATCCGCTGCATCAGCGCGGTGCAGGTCGTCATGTAGTCGGCGGTCAGTTGAACGGGATCAAGCATCGGCGGCCTCGGCATCCAGATAGAGGGTTGCATTGGGGTGGCGTCGCAGGATCGTGGCCGGGCAGTCGCTGCCGACCGGACCCGAGAGCAGCCGTTTCACGGCGGCGGCCTTGGCCCTGCCCGGCACGGTGCAGACGATCTGCCGCGCTGCCATCAGGGCCGGTACGGTCAGGGTCACGGCGCGTCGCGGCACCTGGTCGAAGGAATCGAAGGCGCCATCGTCCACCTGTTGCTGGCGGCAGATGTCGTCCAGTTCGACCACCTTGACCCACGGCACGTCTTCGAAATCCGCAACCGGGGGATCGTTGAAGGCGATGTGCCCGTTCACCCCGATTCCCAGCAGCCCCAAGTCGATCGGCGCCTCGGTCAGCAGCGCCTGATACTCGGCACAGGCCCGCTCGGGTCCCAGATCGACCGGCATCCGGTGCACCGCGCCGAAGGGCAGCTTGCCGAACAGGTTGCGGTCGAGCCAGTTCGCAAAGCGCTGTGGCGCATCGGCGGGCAGGTCCAGATAGTCGTCGATGTGAAAGGCGGTGACCCGCGACCAGTCGATGCCGGATTCGGCGCGCAGGGCCTCCAGCATCTCGGCCTGGCTGGCGGCCGCGGCAAAACTGAGCCTTGCGCTGCCCTGGCGGGCCAGAATGTCCCGGATCGCACCGGCCGCCTTCGCCGCCGCGGCCCTGGCCATGCCGGAACGGTCCGGGTGGATTTCCACCGCCAGCTGTTCGGCGGTCAGATGGCGGACCCTGGGAGCCAAAGTTTCAGACATGATCTCATCCGCACAGTCTCGGTATGCGAATCATGCTGCCATGCAACCGGTTGCATGTCAATCGAGCGCGAAGGCTCAATTCGGCGGGGCGGTGGTGCGGCGCAGCACCAGGCTGGTGCCCAGTGATTGCCGTTCTGCGGGCTTCCCGGGTTCTTCCAGACGGTCGAGCAGCATCCGCATCGCCGCCTTTCCGGCCTCGGCGGCACGGTTCGAAATCGAGGTGAGCGCCGGATAGGTCACCGCCCCCAGCACGTCGTCGCAACCGATCAGAGAATAGTCCCGCGGCACTTCCCGATCATGCTCGGCCAGGCCCGAGAGAATCCCCTGCGCCAGAACATCGTCAAAGGCGATGGCGGCGGTGGTGCCCGAAGCGAGAATCGAATCGACCATCGCCAGACCGGCGTCAAAACTGGCATGTCCGGCCGACAGAAGGGTCAGATCGGCGCCCAGCTGTGCCGCGGCGGCCTCGGCGGCGCGGCGGCGCTGCTCGTTCGACCAGGACCGGGCCGATCCGCCGACATAGGCGATCCGCCGATGCCCGAGTTCGACCAGATGCGCCATCGCCTCGGCGACCCCGTCGGTGGCGTCGATCAGGATGCGCGGCACCCCGTCCAGATCGCGGTTGATCAGTACCAGCGGCGTCCTGGCGGCAAAGTCATGCACCTGTGCGTCATCGGCGCGCGACGACACGAGGATGGTCCCGGCCACCTGCGGAGCAAAGCGCAGCAGCATCTTGGATTCCTGGGCCGGGGATTCGTCGAAATTGCCTATGAAGACACAGAAGTCGGACAGATCGGCCTCGCGCTGGACCCCCAGGATCAGCGGCGGGATGAAGGGGTTGGTCAAGTCGGGGACCAGAAGCGCCACGTTGGCCGTGCGTCCGGTCGACAAGGCACGCGCGGTCTGGTTCGGCGTATAGCCCAGCTCTTCGGCGATCCGCAGGATGTGCCGGGTCGTCTCGGCCCGGATCTTGTCCGGTCGGGTAAAGGCCCGCGACACGGTCGAGCGATCGACCCCCGCCGCTTCAGCCACCTGGCTGATGGTTACCCGTCTGGACTTGCCATGCATCCGTCGGCCCCCCTTGGCCAATGCGACGCCATGTCACCTCAGCCGGCGCGTTAACGCAACCACCGATGCGGGGGGGAACTGCAATAGCCCCGGGCTGCCGCCGCCCGACGGGGCGAACGGGCCCGGAACAGATGTCATGGCAGAGCGGTCCCGAAGGCCGATTTCATCCGGCCTTTGCGGCCAGGACCTCGACCTCGACCTTGAACTCGGGGCGGGTGAAGCCCGAGACGATCATCAGGGTGGAGGCCGGTGCGGGCTGCGGAAACAGGCGGTCGCGGACCTCCATATAGGGCTGCATATGGGCCCGGTCGGTGACGAAGGCGTTGATGCGGACGACATTGCCAAGGTCCATCCCGGCGGCGGTCAGGATCGTGCGCACGTTCTCGAAACAGAGTTCGGCCTGTGCGGCGGCGTCCTCGGGCACATCGGCGTCGCGGCCGATGCCGAGCTGGCCGGAACAGAACACCATGTCCGATCCGGCGCGGACAACGACGCCGTGGCTGTAGGCCGCGAAGGGGGCCGGCATGGAGCCGGGCACCAGATGGGTCAGGGTCGGCGGCTGGTCGGTCATCTCGTTCACCTGTTGAATTCGGGGAGTTGGCGCCAGGCCGTCAGCCAGCCAAGGCCCTCGTCCGTACCTTGGCGCGGCTTGTATTCGGCGCCGAAGAAGCCGCCATAACCGGCCTCGGCCAGGGCGGGCAGCACCCGGGCATAGTCCACGTCGCCCTGATCGGGTTCGCCCCGGTCGGGCAGGGCGGCAAACTGGACATGGCCGATCATCTCGCGATGGGTGGCGAATTCGTCGAGGATCGACCTGCCGGAGCGCCCGACGTGGTAGCAGTCGAACATGATGCGGATATTGTCCTGGCCGGTTGCCTCGATGATGGCCGCGGCGGTTGCATTGTCGACCAGGAAATAGCCCGGAACGTCGTGGTGATTCAGCGGCTCCAGCAGGATCGTGATCGCCGCGTCCCGCGCCGCCTCGGCGGCATGGCGCAGATTGGCGATGAAAGTGTCGCGGGCAGCGGTGCCCTCGGCCTTGCCGGCCATGACGTGGAGACTGGATGCGCCGATCTCCCGCGCATAGGCCAGCGCCTGATCGATCGCCGCGCGGGCGGCCGCCTCCTGCCCCGGCAGGGCCGACAGACCGAACTGCCCACGCTCGACGTCGCCGCGAGAGGTGTTCAACCCGAGCACCGGCAACCCGCTGTCGTCCAGCGCCTGCCTGAGTTGCGCCGGCGCCACGGCATAGGGCCAGTGCAGCTCGACCGCGTCGAAACCGGCCCGGGCCGCGGCACGCACCGCCTCCGGCAGGGCAAGATCGGTCCAGAGGAAGCCGAGATTGGCCGAAAACGGTAGTGTCATGAGGTCTCGTCCCATTCGATGTTGAAGTGATCGACCAGGTCGCGGATCTGCCCGGGGTCGAGCATTCTTGGCCGCAGGCCGCGTGTGAGAAGGGCCAGCCGTGCGGTCTCTTCCAGCTCTTCCATCGCGTAGACCGCCGCCGAGAGGTCCCGGGCCGCGACGACCGGACCATGATTGGCGAGCAGCACGGCGCTGCGCTTGCCGGCCAGGCCGCGGATCGCCTGGCCGATCGCCGCGTCCCCGGGCCGGAAATAGGGCAACAGCTTCACCTTGCCGAGCCGCATGATCGAATAGGGCGTCAGCGGCGGCAGCACATTGTCGGGATCGGTTTCGGGCAGCATCGACAGCGCCACGGAATGTGTCGAATGCAGATGCACGACCGCCCCCGCGCTTTGGCCGCGGGTCTCGTAGAAGGCGGCATGGAGCGGCATTTCCTTGGTCGGCCTGTCGCCTTCGATCAGGCTGCCGTCGGTCCCGAGCAGCGCCAGCCGGGCCGGGTCGAGATGGCCGAAGGAACTGCCGGTCGGCGTCACCAGAAGCCGGCCGTCCGAGAGCCTGGCCGAGATGTTCCCCGAGGCGCCGCCGGTCAGGCCGCGATCGAATATCGACGCCGCCATGCGGCAGATCGACTCGCGCAGTTCGGTCTCTTCGCTCATGTTTCCCGCTCCCCCCGGCCCTGCGCCGTTCCCAGCATCCGCAACGCCTTGTCGAAGAAGTCCTCGGCACCGAAGTTCCCCGATTTCAGCGCCAGGCCGAGCTCCTGCCCGCCGACCCGCAGCATCGGCACGCCGGGGTCGATCTCGGGCCCGACCTCCAGCGCGCGGCAGGCCAGCCCCTGCACCACTGCGCCCGAGGTTTCGCCACCGGCCGAGACCAGACGCCGAACCCCGAGCCGCGGCGCCTCGGCCGCAACCCCGGCAAAGAAGGATTCGATCCGTTGCGCCAGCCGGTCCGGCCCGTGCTTTTCCTGGGCGCTTGCGACCACGGCCGGTTCCGCCGAGGAATAGATCAGCGGCGCCTCGTCCAGATGGTCGCGCAGCCAGTCGGCTGCCCTGGAAACGGTCATGTCCCCGTCCATCAGCGCATCCGCGGTGATCTCCAGCGCCGGATGGCTCTGACGGTAGAGCGCCACCTGGGCGCGGGTCGCGCGCGAGCACGAACCGGAAAGCACCACGCCCGGACCCCGCAGACCGTCCCATGTCACGCTGCGGTTGCCGATCAACCCCTTGCGGCGGAAGTTCTCCGGCAGGCCGAGCGCCACGCCGGAACCGCCGGTGATCAGCGGCAGATCGGCGGCGGCCGCGCCGATGGCGAGCAAGTCTTCGTCCTGGAGCGCATCGACGACCACCAGCCCATGCCCTTCGGCATGCTGCCGGTCCAGCGCTTCGGCGATGGCATCGGCGCCCTGCCGCACGGTGGGGAAGGAGACAAGGCCGACGGACAACCGCGTCTGATATTGCAGCCAGCGGCGGATGTCGGGATCGGTCATCGGGGTGAGCGGGTGGCGCTCCATCCCCGACTCGTTCAGCAGCCGGTCCCCGACGAAGAGATGCCCCTGATAGATCGTCCGCCCGACACCGGGAAAGGCCGGGCAGACGATCACCCGGCTGGCGTCCAATACCTTGGCCAGCGCCTCGGCGACCGGGCCGATATTGCCGGTCCGGGTCGAATCGAAGGTCGAGCAGTATTTGAAGAAGACCTGTTGGCAGCCCTGCCGTTGCAGCCAGTCCAGCGCCTGAAGCGATTGCGCGACCGCCTCCTCCACCGGCAGGCTGCGGGTCTTCAGGGCGACGACGCCGGCCTCGACATCGGGCTGCGCGTCCCGATCGGGAACCCCGCAATACTGGGTCGTCGCCATGCCGCCCTTGACCAGGGTATTGGCAAGATCGGAGGACCCGGTGAAATCGTCGCCGATACAGCCCAGAAGCATTGTCAGTCATCCTCGTAGCGTTTGGGGGGCAGGGTCAGGCCGGCGGCCTCGGCATAGAGCTTTATCACCGCCACGTCGCCCTCGCGGCCAAGACCCTTCGACGAAGCCTGCCTGAAACGGTCCTGCGCAGCCGCTGCGACCGGCAACTCCAATGCCGCGTTCCTGGCGGCATCGGTGACGATCCCCAGGTCCTTGACGAAGATGTCCACCGCGGAATGCGGCCGGTAGTCGCCGTCGGCGATATAGGGGCCGCGGTTCTCGAGCATCCAGGAGGTGCCGGCGCAATGCGGGATCACCTGCATGATCTGGTCGGCATCGATACCTTGCGACAGGCCGAAGGCAAAGGCTTCGGCGGTGGCGGCGATGTGGACACCGGCGAGAAGCTGGTTGATGCTTTTCATCGCCGATCCCGGCCCGGCCCGGTCGCCCAGCCGGAACACCGTCTCGGCCATCGCGCCCAGTGCCGCCTCGGCCCGCGCGAAGGCGTCCGGGTGGCCCGAGGCCATGACGCTGAGCTGACCCGAAGCGGCCCTCGCCGAGCCGCCGGAAATCGGGGCATCCAGATAGTGAATGCCCATGGCCACCAGACGGGACTCGAAGTTGATCGCCTGCTCCGCGTCGATCGTTGCGCAGCTGATGACGACCGATCCCGGCTTCAGCCGCGCCGCCAGTCCCTGATCGCCGAACAGCGCCTCTTCGGTCTGGGCGGCGTTCACCACCACCAGGATGACACCGTCGGCTTCGGCGCAGGCCTCGTCGAGGCTGCTTTCGCGCCCGGACTCGGCCCGGAACCGTTGCTGCGTTTCGGGATTGAGGTCAAAGCCATCGACCGCGAGGCCGGCCCGGAGCAGCGATTGCCCGATGCCGTAGCCCATGGCGCCAAGGCCGAGCAGCACGAAATGCCGTCCGGCTTCAGTGGGGGCGTTGCTCTGGAGGTCGGTGTTCATGCCGGGGTCTCCCTATCTGCTGCATGGTCTTCGATATGGGCCTCGATGATCGCGGCGAAGGACTTGTCGGCGGTGAAGCCGAGCTCTTCGGCGCGCCGCGCGTCAAAGGCTTTCGGCCAGGTCGAGATGATGGCGACGACGGCCGGGTCGATCTCGTGCCGGATCAACTCCACGGCCGAGTCGCCGGCGACGGCGCGCAGCGCCTCGATCTCGTCCGCGACGGTGGCCGAGACGCCCGGCATGGTCAGGTTGCGGCGTTCGTCCAGAAGCGCGCTGTCGACGGTCGCGGCATGGGCGATGAAGCCGACCGCGGCACGCGGACTGGCAAACCAGTGCCGCACCGAGGGGTCCACCGGCAGCACCGCCGGAAGTCCGGCCAAGGGCTCGCGCAGGATGCTGGAGAAGAACCCGGACGCCGCCGCATTGGGCTTGCCGGGGCGGATGCAGATGGTCGGCAGGCGGATTCCGATGCCGTCGAAATAGCCGCGCCGGCTGTAGTCGGCCAGCAGCAGCTCGCAGATTGCCTTCTGGGTTCCATAGCTCGAACGCGGGGTGAGGATGTGGTCGTCGTCGATGACATCGGGCAGCGGAGAACCGAAGACCGCCAGCGACGAGGTGAACACGATGCGCGGATGATAGCCGTCGCTCTCATGCGCCTTGCGGACGGCTTCGAACAGGTTTCGGGTGCCGTCGAGGTTGATCCGATAGCCTTTCTCGAAGTCACGTTCGGCCTCGCCCGAGACGATGGCCGCCAGGTGGAAGATCACGTCGGGCCGGGCGGCGACCAGGGCCTCGACCGTTTCGGGCCGCGCGATGTCGCCGGTCTTGACCCCAACCGATACGGCGCCGCCTTCGGGAATGGAGCCCGGCGCCACGACATCGAACAGTGTCAATCGGGAGACGGCCCGGTCGCCGAGCTTGCCGGTCCGGGCGAGCCGGGCCGCGAGCCCGGAGCCGAGCATGCCGGCGCCGCCGATGATGAGACAATGAACCATTTTCCTACCTGTTCAGAGAGCGTGTTTGAGGATGTTGCCGGACGACAAGAGCAGTCAGGCGGGGACCGGCGGGCTGCGCAGGGCCCCGGCCCCGGGCAGGTCCGGCAGCCGTGTCCGGGCACCTGTGGCACGAACCGGATCGCTCCCGCCACGCTTGAACCTATCGACAAGCATGGGCTTTCGCGTGTCCGTCCGGCAGGCGCAGACCCGGGTGCCATGGTGCGGCTCGCCGGCATGGCCCTCCTGGCGCAGTCTGAAAGGGGCCCGTGCGCCAGCCTGGTCCGCGCCAGCGATGATACATCTGTCGCTCATGTCTCCTCCAGCCTGCATGTTCTGTGCCGCCGTTCGGGTCCTGGCGGCCCGGAACTCCGCCTCCCAGAGCGATCCCGGCCGCCGCGACGGCCCCGTCGACTCGTGCGGCTCTGCCCCTATCGCATGCCCGAAAAGAAATTTGAACAATTAGTTTGACCGATTGGTTTGATTACATGATAGTGCGATCGAACACCGGGTCACACCGCGTGTTCGGGAGGAATTGCATCAGGATAGAGTTGCCACGTGGGTGCGCGAACGACCATGTGAGAGTGTGTGCGGCTGTCGAGGTCCATGTTCCGGTTCCGGGGCGTGACACGACGGCACTTCATTGAATTGTCAGTTGCCGTGCCGAGGCACAGCCCCGCGAGTGATCTCGTGCGGAGGCACGTCGCGGCCCGTGAATCGAGAGGGAGGGGCTGAGGCCTTGAAGAGATACTGGTCCGACTACACGAGCGAAGCGTTTTCCCGACTGGACCGCGAACAGATCGTCGCGGTTCTTCCCGTCGGCGCCACCGAGCAGCACGGGCCGCACCTGCCCCTGGCGGTCGATGCGGCGATCGTCAACGGCATGGTCGAAGCGGTCATCGCGAAGCTCCCGGCCTCGAGCAAGACCCTGTTCCTTCCGACCCAGGCCATCGGCAAGAGCAACGAGCACAGCCGCTATCCCGGGACGCTGACCTTCTCGGCGCAGACGCTGATCTCGATGTGGTGCGAGATCGGCGCCTGCGTCGCGGCCAGCGGCGTCAGAAAGCTTGTCCTGCTCAACAGCCACGGCGGCCAGATCAGCACCATGGACATCGTCGCCCGTGAACTGCGGGTCCGGCACAACATGATGGTGTTCTGCGTCAACTGGTTCGGCCTCGGCCTGCCGTCGGGTCTCTACAGCGATCACGAGATGCAGCACGGCATCCATGCCGGCGACATGGAGACCTCGGTGATGCTTCACCTGCATCCCGAACTGGTCGACATGGACAAGGCGCAGGACTTCGGCACCCTGACCGAGACCTTCGCGCGCGACTTCACCCATATCTCGCTGTCGGGCGCGAAACCCGGCTGGCAGATCCAGGACATGAACCCGCAGGGTGCGGCCGGAAATGCGGCGGCGGCGACGGCCGACAAGGGCCACCAGACCGTGGAATATGCCGCCGACCGGCTGGTCGAACTGCTGGCCGAGGTCGAACATGCGCCGCTCTCCTGGCTCGACAACCCGACGGCTTGGTGAGGTGACGGCATGAGCACTGCAACGGCACCGACGTTGATCAACATAGACAATGTCTCCAAGCAATACGGCTCCGGCCTGATCGCGGTTCGCGACATGTCGCTGAAGATCGAACAGGGCCAGTTCGTGAGCTTCCTCGGCCCCTCGGGCTGCGGCAAGAGCACGGCCCTGCGGATGATCGCCGGGCTGACCTCGGTCTCGACCGGCCAGATCCGGTTCGGTGGCGAGGACCACGGACCGCAGGACATCGGCTTTGTCTTTCAGGAGCCGACCCTGATGCCCTGGGCGACTGTCTTCAACAATGTCTACCTGCCGCTGCGCCTGGCCGGGGTTTCACGCAAGAAGGCGGAACCACGGGTCGAGGACGCGCTGGCCCAGGTCGGGCTGAGCAAGTTCGCCAAATCCTATCCGCGCGAGCTGTCCGGGGGCATGAAGATGCGGGTCTCCATTGCCCGGGCGCTGGTCACGCGGTCGCGTCTGCTGCTGATGGACGAGCCCTTTGCCGCCCTCGACGAAATGACCCGCTTCAAGCTCAACAACGACGTCCTGCGGTTGTGGCAGGAGTACAACCTGACGGTGATCTTCGTCACCCACAGCGTCTATGAATCCGTCTACCTGTCGAACCGGGTGGTGGTGATGGCGGCGCGGCCGGGACGGGTCGTCTCGGACATCGAGATTCAGGCGCCCTATCCGCGCGCCGAGAATTTCCGCAACACGCCCGAATACGCCAATTACTGCGCGGTGGTGTCCGATGCGCTCAACGAGACGCTCGACACCGGCGACATCAACCATTGAAGGCCAGATCCATGACCACGGAGACCCCGGTTCTGAATTCCGACCAGCAGCGGCACGCCCGCGTCGATCGTGCCATGCGAATCGTCCTTCCGGTCCTGACCATCGTCGTCGCGCTCGGGATCTGGGAGGGGCTGGTGCGCTATTATCAGGTTCCCAAATACCTGATCCCGGCCCCGTCGGTGATTGCCGAGACGCTTGTGAAGGACGGTCCCTCGCTGATGGGGTCGATGTGGTTCACCATCAAGCTGACGCTGCTGTCGCTGTTCTTCGCGACGGTGGGCGGCATCATTCTCGGCTCGATCTTCGCCCTGTCCCGCACCGTCGAGATGTGCTTCTTCCCCTTTGCGGTGATCCTGCAGGTGACCCCGGTCGTGGCCATCGCGCCGCTGATCCTGATCTATGTGCGCGACACGTTCTCGGCGCTGCTGATCTGTGCCTGGATCGTCGCCTTCTTCCCGATCCTGTCGAGCACCGTGATCGGGCTGCGCAGCGCCGACCACAACCTGCGCGACCTGTTCACGCTCTATCGAGCCACGCCGCTGCAACGCCTGCGCTACCTGCTGGCCCCCAGTGCGCTGCCGTATTTCATGGCCGCCCTGAAGATCGCCGGCGGGCTGGCCCTGATCGGTGCGGTGGTGGCCGAGTTCGTGGCCGGCACGGCGGGCCAGAGCACCGGCCTGGCCTCGCGGATCCTGGAATCGAGCTTCCGCAACGAGATCCCCCGGATGTTCGCCGCCCTGTTCCTGGTGTCGGTGGTGGGGATCGCCATCTTCCTGGCCACCAGCTGGCTGTCGCGTGCCGTTCTCGGAAACTGGCACGAGAGCGAAGTCCGTCGGGAGAACTGAGCATGTCGAGGGGACATGCACCGGCGCCCGGGCGGACCGCTGCCGGCGCCACCGGCACGCGACTGACCGGCGTGGCGATGCCGGGCCGGCCGGGGCATTTTGATCTTGTCGCCGAAGACGACAGGATCGTGAGCCTGACGCCGTCCACGGAGAGCCGGGGCGGCGTGGTGACGCCGCTGTTCACGGACGTGCATGTGCATCTGGACAAGACCTACACGATCTCGCGTATCGGCGGCGCCGGGCAAGCCCGGGTCGAAAGCCTGTTCGACGCGATCGCGCTGATGGAGCAGGACCGGCCACGCTGGACGGCCGCAGATATCAGGGCCCGCGCCAACCGCGCGCTCGAGAACGCCTATCGCCTGGGCGTCGGCGCGATGCGGACCCATGTCGACTGGATCGCCCCCGAGGTGCCCGAGGCCTGGCCGGTGCTGGTGGCGCTGCGCGAGGAATGGAAGGGCCGGGTCGAGCTTCAGATCGCGGCGCTGGTACGGGGCGACCTGGTGCCCTCGGCTGCCGGCGATATTGCCGCCAGGGTCCGGCAGGACGGCGGCGTCCTGGGCGCCTTCTTCTATCGCGACGAGGGGCTGGCAGAGAAGGTCGAGACGATGTTCGCGCTGGCGCGGCAGCACGATCTGGACCTCGATTTCCATGTCGATGAGGGTCTCGACCCCGAGGCGAACGGTTTCGAGCTGATCGTCGCGGCCACGGCCCGGCATGGCTATCGCGACCGGGTGCTGTGCGGCCATGCCTGTTCGCTGGCGGTCCGGACCGCGGAGGAACTCGACCGCATTCTCGCGGCGGCGGCAGAGGCGGGCGTGGCGCTGGTCGCTCTGCCGACCTCCAATCTCTACCTGCAGGACCGCGGCGAAGGTGTCTCTCCGCGCCGGCGCGGCATCGCCCCGATCAAGGAGGCGCGCCGGGCCGGGATCGCGACGATGCTGGGCAGCGACAATGTCGGAGACGCCTTCTATCCCTATGGTGACTACGACCCCCTGTCGATCCTGCGCCTGGCCGCGACGGCGTGCCAGATCGCGCCGGAGGACTGGATCGACAGCATCACCAGCCTGCCGGGCCGTCTTTGTTCCGGCAACCTTTCAGGACTGCTCGCCGAGGGCGGCCCCGCCGACTTCATCTGGCACGCCGCCGAGGATCTGGGCGAGTTGATCAGCCGCCCGAGGGCCGAGCGCATCGTCTACCGGGGCGGCCGGCCGCTGCCCGCAAATCACTTCGACTGGAGAAACGCATGAGCACGCTGACAAAGCCTGCGCACGACTACGACTGGACATCTTTCCGCGCCGCGATCGACGGCATCCAGATCTATGACGATCCGAAACAGGTCGCGCTGCGGTCGCGCGACTATTTCTGGTACAGCCCGATCCTGAACGAGGACATCGGGCACTATGTCGGGGATTTGGTGGTGGTCCCCAAGGATCAGGACGAGGTGCGCCGCATTGCCGCCGCCGCCGCCCGGTTGCGGATCCCGATCACCGTGCGTGGCGGGGGGACCGGGAACTATGGCCAATGCGTGCCGCTGGAAGGCGGCATCATGCTGGACATGACCAAGGTCAACCGGGTTCTCGAAATCGGACAGGGCCGGGTGCGGGTCGAGGCAGGCGCCAGGATCGCGAAACTTGACGATGCGGTGCGCGAGACAGGGCAGGAACTGCTGATGTACCCGTCGACGCGCCGGATCGCGACGATCGGCGGCTTCTTCACCGGCGGCTCGGGCGGTATCGGCTCGCTCCGGCACGGCATGCTGCGCGATGACGGCAACATCTATTCGGTCAAGGTGATGACCGTCGAGCGCGAACCCCGGATCATCGAGCTGCATGGCCCCGAGATTCAGAAGGTCCAGCACGCCTATGGGACCAACGGAATCGTCATGGAGCTGGAGATCGGGCTGACCAAGGCCACCGACTGGATTCACACCGCGGGTCTGTTCGAAAGCTACGATGCCACGCTGCGCTTCTGCCTGAAGGCGCTGGAAGACAAGCTGGACTGCTATCTTCTGACCACGGTCGATCGGCGCTTTGCGCGGTTCTACACCAAGTTCGGCGACCTGTTCCCCTCGGACCGGGACGCCGTCTTTGCCATGGTCGCGCCCGGGGATATGGACCGTTTCAAGGCGCTGGTCGCGGAATTCGGCGGCCGCGTCTCCTTTGCGATGACCAAGGAAGAGCTGCGCGAGAACGGCCTTCAGCCGGCCTATGAATGCGGCTGGAACCACACCACCCTTCAGGCACTGAAAGCCGAGAGCGGCTGGAGCTATCTTCAGGTGGCCTATCCACGGCCCTTCGATCCCGAGATCGTGCAGCGCCAGATGGAGCGCTATGGCGACGAGATGTACATGCACCACGAGATGGCGCAGCTCGAGGGAGAGGTTCAGATCTTCGGCCTGCCGCTGGTGCGTTATCGCGACCGCGACGAAACCTATCGAGTCATTCGCGAGATCGAGCAGCTTGACGGCTGCGCCATCTACGACCCGCACGCCTACACGATCGAGGACGGCGGGATGAAGCAGATCGACACCATGCAGATCGACTTCAAGAAGCAAGCGGATCCCTACGGTCTTCTCAATCCGGGGAAGACGCGGGGTTGGACGGCCGAGATGGTCGTCGAGGACGGAAGCCAGATTTAACGGGAGGACTTCACTCATGAAGAACGCGCTCAAGGCGGCAATCGCCGGCCTTTCACTCGCCTTGTCGGCCCAGTGCAGCTATGCGCTGGACAAGATCGTCGTCGGAACCAACTGGCTTGCCCAGGCGGGTCATGGCGGCTTCTACCAGGCCCTGGCCGATGGCACCTACGAGAAATACGGGCTCGACGTCACGATCGAGATGGGCGGCCCGCAGGTCAACAACCGGCCGATGCTGGCCGCCGGACGGCTCGACTTCCTGCTGACCGGGAACCTGCTGCTGTCGTTCCACAATGTCGCCAACGACATTCCCACGATCGTCGTTGCCGCCTTCTATCAGAAGGACCCGCAGGCGCTTATCGCGCACAAGGGCGTCTACAAGACATTCGAGGATCTGACCAAGGCGCCGTCGGTGCTGATCGCCAAGGACGCGCAATACAGTTTCTGGCCCTGGCTGGTCAACGAATTCGGTTTCCGGGACGAGCAGGTGCGCCCCTATGGCTATAACATGGCCCAGTTCCTGAACGACGAGAAAATGGTGCAGCAGGCCTATGCCACGGCCGAGCCGCTCTATGCCGAAAAGGAAGGCGTTGCCGTCGATACCTTCCTCCTGGCCGACCACGGTTACTCGACCTATGCCAATACCATCGAGGCCCGGCAGGAAATGGTGGAAAACGACCCCGAGCTGGTTCAGCGCTTCGTGGATGCCACGATCATCGGCTGGAACAATTTCCTCTATGGCGATCACAGCAAGGCCTATGAGATTATCCTGAAGGACAATCCGGACATGTCCAGGGAAACGCTGGATAATGAGCGGGCCAAGATCAAGGAATTGGGATTGGTCGATAGCGGCGATACCTTGGAAAAGGGAATTGGCGCGATTTCGATGGATCGGGTCAAGGAATTCTACAAGCTGGCCGTCGATTCGGGTGTGGTGGAAGACGACAGCCTGGACCTGTCGAAAGTCGCCACCGATGCCTTCGTCAACAAAGGCGTAGGTCTCGACGTCAAAAAGACCTATAACCCGTAAACCCGCGAACAAGTGAGGGGCGGCGCTGGCCGTCAACGAACGATCTATGAGTTCTGACAAGGCAGACATCCGGAACGATGGCAAATCGACGGCGCGCGGCAAGGTGCTCGAACGCCGTCGGCGCATCCTCGCAGCCATCCGGGATGCCGCGATTGACGAGTTTGCCAGCAAGGGTCTGGTCGGCGCCTCGACGCAAGCCATCGCGCAGCGCGCCGGCCTAACCAAGCCGCAACTTCACTATTACATCTCCAGCAAGGAGGAGCTGTACGAGGATATTCTCGTCTACATTCTGGACGAATGGAAAGAGATATTCATCAGCTCCTCCGCCGGGGATACGCCCGAGCAGATCATTCGCGCCTATATTCACAAAAAGCTGGAATATGGAAAAAGAAACCCGAAGGCATCGCGGCTGTTTACCGCCGAAATAACCAATGGCGCGCCATTTCTTTCCCGGCACCTGGCGCAATACCAGGCCTCGACGCAGGAAGCCGTCGCGCTGATTCGCTCCTGGGTGGATCAGGAATTGATCCGGCCCGTCGATCCCCTGTTGTTCCAGATGCATATCTGGGCGGTGACGCAGCATTACGCCGATTTCGAAGTTCAGATCAAAAGCTTCATGCAGATTGGCGAGAATGAGGAATTCGACATGGATCATGTCGAGGAAGAAGTCGTCACGCTGTTTCTCCGGGCCTGCGGACTGAAATAGGCCCTTTCCCAGAATTGCGCCGAACCCGGCCCCGGAAATCGCGCCGAGGCAGGCCCTCCCTGCGGCCGTGCCCCGCTGCCGACTCAATGACACTGAAACCGAAAGGTCCCCGAATGGCCCGTATCACCTTCATCACCAGCGACGAACGCCGCTTCGAGGTCGACGCCGAGAACGGCGCGAGCGTCATGGAGTCCGCCGTCCGCGCCGGTGTCCCCGGCATCGAAGCCGAATGCGGCGGCGCCTGCTCCTGCGCCACCTGCCATGTCTATGTCGAGCCGGAATTCGCCGAAGTGGTCGGGGAGGCCGGCCCGATGGAAGCGGACATGCTGGAATTCGCCTGGGAACCGGCACCGAACTCGCGCCTGTCGTGCCAGTTGACGGTCAGCGACTCGCTGGACGGTCTGGTCCTGCGGGTCCCCAGGGAGCAGGGTTGATCACCGGGCCGGCCCCTCCGAAGCGACGTCGGCCGGACGGTCCGCCACCGGACGACCTTCGGCGCGCCGGGCAACGATCAGCTCTCGACTATGGACGGTAAGACGGGCACCTTGATGCGGGTTGTTCATCCTTCGGGGTCCTCGGCTGTGGTTTGGCGATTGCAGCCTACCCCCGATCCGGGTGAACAACCTACTGAGAGTTCACACCTAGAGGGCATCCGGGGGCATCGCGATTCAGTCTCTCCGAAGACACCCCCAATCTGGGGGTATCGTACCGGATCAGGCTGCACAGCATCGGACAACCCGGCATCGCTGAAACCCTTATAACACAGGGCTTTCTGGATGTCTTAGGATATCTCTGGAGGGGAAAGTGGTGCCGCTGAAGTGCATTGTACTACGCTACATATGAGTTTCAATGCATGTCATCTAAAAGCAGACCAACACCCAAGCTATCGTTTTTGTTGCCTCAATGAGGATCAGCCGATATCAACAGATTGATATCTATCCCATATATAGAGGTGGATAGAGGGGTGGATTGAATTTCGGCAAGGAAAGGTGGACAGGCAATGAGGGCCATGCACAGACTAAGCGCGAAGGCTGTGGTGGCGCTGGCGCCTGGAAAATACGCGGATGGCGGCGGATTGTGGTTGGTCAAGCGGAAGGGTGGCGGCGCACAATGGGTGCAGCGGATCACGATCTACGGTCGACGCCGGGAGATGGGTCTGGGCGCGTATCCGGCGGTTTCCCTCGCCGAGGCCCGCCGCAAGGCCGAAGACGCCCGTGCAAAGGTACGAGACAACCTTGATCCTATCCGGGAACGCCAACGCGCGCGCCAGACGGCGGTCCGCAATCTGCATCTCCTGAAGGATGTGGCGCTGGATGCCTTCGAGAGCCGCAAGGCCGAGTTGAGGGGCGATGGAATTGCGGGACGGTGGTTCAGTCCGCTTGAACTTCACGTCTTGCCGAAACTGGGTAGCATTCCGGTGGCCGATATCGACCAGAAGGACATCCGGGGTTGCCTCGCGCCGATCTGGCATGACAAGGCCGAGACGGCCCGTAAGGCAATGAACCGCCTCGGCATCGTCTTCAAACACGCCGCTGCGCTTGGTCTGGACGTGGACATGCAGGCTCCAATGAAAGCCCGGGAGCTTCTCGGCAAGCAGCGGCACGAAACTACGCACATCCCTGCTCTGACATGGCAGGAGGTACCGGACTTCTACCAAAGCCTGGACGAGGGATCGATCACGCATCTGGCCCTGCGCCTCCTTATCCTGACCGGCGTTCGATCGAGGCCGCTCCGGTTTCTGCACGAGGGCCAGATCGATGGCAACGTGTGGACCATTCCCGGCGAGGCCATCAAGGGTCGCAAGGGAGCGACGGAGGACTTTCGGGTGCCGCTCTCGACCGAGGCCCTCGCTGTGATCCAGTCCGCGCGGCGGCATGCTCGGGATGGGTATCTGTTTCCAAGCGTGCGCAAGGGCGTGATCTCAGACGCCACGATGTCCCGCCTCATGGAGCGACGCGGGCTGGAGGCCCGACCACACGGCTTCCGCACGACCCTTCGCGTCTGGCTTGCCGAGGTGACAGATGCCCCGCATGAGGTCGCAGAAGCTTGCCTGGGGCACAAGACCGACAGCGGCGTGGTGCGCGCGTACAGGCGTACGGATTTTCTTGACCAAAGGCGTGCACTGCTCGCACGCTGGGGGGCACATTGCGATGGATCCACCGGCGCCCAACACCGTTCTGGAGGCTGAAAGTGACGCACAGATTTCTGCCACTCAAGAATGCAGACGGAAACTGGGTCGACCGACCAGACCTGTACCTGCTAGCACGGATGGCCCAACCGGACAAAGTCGACGAAAAAGTTGTGTTGCAGGCCTATCGGACTCTCTTGCGTTCGGACCTGAGTACATCCGGAATAAACCCCTTCGAGAAACTTTTGGCTCGAGCAGTCACAGGACATTTCAGGCATCGCATTTATGCTGGACAGGTCATGATAGAATTAGTGCGGATCGCTCAAGCAACCGGTAAGCCGCCGAGCACAGGAGCAGCCATTCGACTCGTGGCGTGGAACCAGTTTCAACATAGCGGAACATCCAGTATCGAAACTCTCGAACGGGAAGTCAGGGCAGGGTTTTCTGATTTCCGCAATACATCGCATTTGCAGGCATCTATCACGGTGTTCCAAGAAGAAGACAATTCCAGCTGGTTGGACGATACCAATGTGATGGAGCACCTCGGGTTCGCCCGGGCGCTCGAAGAGTTCTTTGACGCAAATGTGGTGACTGAGAAAGTGAAATGGAACCCATGGCGAGTGCCCGCTTCGGTTCCACCAATCTACACCATGAGTTTTCGTACCCTCAGCCCCGCTGAACTGGACACCGCCATCGGTTTACGCTGATCGCCGGAAGGGGGAGGGGAAAAAAAATCCCCTCTTCGCAGGAGGGTTCAAATGACGTGACCTCGTTGCACCAATTATCGAGGTCATCCATGCAGTCCGCACACAACAAAATCCATGACTCCCAAGCTGTAGAGCAAGCCGATCTCCTCCTCAAGGTTCGAGAAGCGGCCGGCCTGTTGTCCATTTCGGTGCCGACCTTCTGGCGCCGCGTTGCCGACGGCACCATCCCGAAGCCGATCAAGTTGGGCGGGCTTTCCCGGTGGACGAAGTCTGAGATTCTCGCCGTGATCGAGACGGCCAAGAAGAACCGCTACGATACAGAGTAAAACCGCCACCCAATCGACCGGGCGGCGGCATTATCATTTGGCGTGTGACAAGGCCGAAGATAGCGCAGCGACACCCGGCGCTCAAGCTCGAAAGGCCTGAACCGGTGTATAACTTCACCTTCTACAAGAGCATTCGACAGCGTCCATTCAGTCTGGCGGTCTCCTACGTTTGCCCTAAGTCCAGATCGCTTCCAGAGCCGAAACAGCGGACGACCGCTCCTCTGCACGAGGCGATGTCGCCCACATATGCTGCAATGGTGTCGAAATGAACGGATGGATCGCGCTTCCGCGAGACATCTTTGAAGAGTCCGCATTTACTTCGGCCCCCATGTCCGAGCGGGAAGCGTTCATTTGGATGGTGGCTCGTGCTGCATGGAAAGATACGCGTCACATGGTCTGCGGCAAGTTGATGCCGGTGCCCCGTGGGTCATTCTTCTGCACGATCCGCGAGCTTCAGAGCCATTTTGGATGGAAGTCCCACAAACGCGTGCAAGGGTTTCTCAAGAAGCTGCAAGCCGGACGACTGATAGACCATCAAACGGATACAGGGAAGTCGCTTGTAACTATATGTAACTACGACAAATTCCAGGGCTCTGGACACAAGACAGAGCCAAGCAGGAAACAAAATAGTCCAGATCGCGGACCCACTAAAGAAGAAGAGAAAAATAAAGAAGATTCTTTGGCTGGCGCCACAGAGGCGACAGCTCGCCTCGCCACCAATGGATCAATGCTCAAGAGGATCTTTGATCAGGGTGTTATCTTCCTTGTCGAACATGGGATCAAAGAGGCGCATGCGCGAGCCCTAATCGGCAAATGGCGCAAGAAGCACGACGACGCCTCCATCCTCACCGCTCTCACTGAAGCAGACAAGGCCGGAGTGGTCGATCCGGCAGACAAGGCCGGCGTGGTCGATCCGGTGGCTCGGATCGAAAATCGGCTTACCAGGATCAGCTGCCATTCGTGGGTCTACAGGCCTGATGAAGAGGAGTGCCTCCAATGATCAATCGTAAGCGAGAAATCGGCGCCGAACTCAAGGGGTTTCTGGATCGCTACACGCCGCCATTTCACTTGCGGCAGAATGAGAAAGCCCGCCAAGAGGAAGGTAGCGCCCTCCTCAAGGTCCTGATCGAATTGGCTCCCAAGGCAGGCTACATGCCCTGGGTGCGCCGGGCGCTCGAGATATGCTCTCGCCAAATGAAGACGCGCGCGTGGCCCACCGTGGGAGAGTTGTATGGGGTGTGCTCCAATCAAAGGGAAGAAGGTGCACTTCAGACGGGGCCAAGGAAGGAGGTCGTATTCGACGAACTGGCGATCAACGCCGCCCGCATTCGGGCAGGCGATAGCGTTGGAGATTACTGGATATTTGGCCGCGGGGCCGCAGAGCTCACCTCGAGAGGGTATATCACCGAGGAGCAGCGGCAGAGATATTCTAAGCATCATATCGACAATACCAGGACAGTAATGACGGAGGAAGAAGCCCGTAGTCTCGAGGCCCAACTGAACCGGAACTACGCCCGCGCGAAACAAGACTTCAAAGCTAAGTAAACGGCACCGCAGCCCGCGTCCATGCGGGCGTCCTCCTGAAGTTGAACAAGCCCGGCGAAAGGATAGAGACCATGTCCAAGACAAGAGACACTCCCCAAATTGTCCCTCTTGCGAATGTTGAAACCCAAGATCTCACGAAAGAAAGTCCGGATCGAAGCTTCAAAGATGTCGACCCGGATCGTGATCGCGATGTGCGGCCTACCACGGCACTGAACGGCCTGCCCACCACAGATTTGGCCGAGGCGACGCCCGACAACCATATCCTGAAGAAGATCTTCAACACGAAGACTGAAGTGGGGGCCCTTGGTCTCTTGATGACAACCTTGAATGGCCTGGGACTCAAGGGCGCATTGTTTCGCGACTTCGTGCTCGCCATGGGCGCCGAACTCGAGCCCAAGGACGCCATCGAGGCCATGCTTGTCACGCAGATGGGCGTGACCCATGCCAGTATGATGGAAGCTTCCAAAAAGGCCTGGGACGCGCCCGACGTGACCGCGCGCGAAGCCTATGATCGGATCATGAACCGCCTTGCGCGGACCTTCGGGATGCAGATGGAACAGCTTCGCCGGTACCGCTCCGGAAGTTCGCAGGTTGTTAGGGTCGAACATGTCACCGTCAACGCCGGGGGGCAGGCGATCGTGGGAAGCGTGCATTCGGAGGGGGGTGGACGTGAAAAAGGGCGGTAACCTCATGCAAAGGGCTCATGAGGCTCCCCGTTGCACGGCGACGGCTAAGTCGACGCAGGAACGATGCCGCGCACCCGCCGTTGCCGGCTGGTCTGTATGCCGTATGCATGGTGCGAGGGGCGGTGCAAAGCCTGGAAGCGCGCATCCGAACTACAGGCATGGACTTCGCTCCGCAGAGTATGGTGCGCTGCGTGGAATCGCCGGAAAGATCGCCAGGTTCATGCGCGAGATGACCTGAATAGCATAGCGCTCCCGGCCGCGCGGAGCCGGGCAAGCAGTTTTTTCGAACCGTTCGGTTCGAAACGGCAAAGGCGACGGCATGCCCTCGCTCCGCGTATCAGGCTCATGTAGCTGGCCGGCTTCGTCGTCTCGACCCGGGCGCGCGGCAGGTAAGGGTAGATATCGAGATCGAGCCGCGGTGGGCGACGTTCGACCCGGCACGGGACCAGGTACTTGACCGCGTCATAGCCGATTGCACCCAGATCGAGCGCATGCCTGACGGCGCCATGGACGTGATCCATTTCAAAAGTCTCAAGGAGCCGGAGCACCTGCACGTACTCTCGCTTTCCCTTCTTGCCCAGGGCCGATGACGGGGAAAGAGTAGCAAGGACGAGATACAGACGGGTCATGAAACGATATCCTGCAAGTGAGCAACGATTACTACATTGATACACTTGCACTTTTCGTCGGCGTAAGTTTTCGCTTCACTAAATTTGCAAAGATTCAGATCGGCTGAAGCTGACGTAGCCATCTTCCTCAGGATGATACGCTTATCCCACTGAAATTACAAATAGTTCTGAGTTCGCAGATGAAACGTTGCATGGCGCTTGAAACGATAGCCTCAGATCCGCCTAAAACGACACGCGACAACGGCTGACGCCAGGATCAAATCGGCGAACATGCAAAAATGCTCAGAGAAATTGCATGCGCTGTCATCGTTGACCTGGCCGGTCCAGTTACCGAATTCCAGAGCCTGTGTGGAATTTGAAGCCAAGCGGGCGAGCGATGCGCAACGCTTCCTCATCCGGGGGCCGGGTTTCGTCCCAACCGTCAGCTTCGATCGCATGGCCGTTGAACCCGTTCGACCGATCGGAGGCGAGCCAGACGATGGGGGCGGCCATCTTTCGGGGTGCCATCATGTGAAAATTCGGGTCGCGGCTGCGATTGGCCTTCTCGGCATCGGTCGCGAAGCCGGGCGTGTCGGCCGCGGCGCCCGGGCTGAGAAGATTGACCGTCACACCCGTCCCAGCCAGGTCCTTTACCCAGATCTCGGAGGCCATTTCGAGTGCCGCCTTGGACGGTCCGTAGGGCGAAGCCCCGGGATTGTGCATCGTGGTGAGGCGCGTTCCGACGTTGACGATCCTCCCCCAGCCCTTTTCGATCATTCGCGGCGCGCTCAGCCGAGCCATCCGGTCCGCGGCGAGGAAGTTCACATCCAGAACCGCCTCCACAACACTGTCGTCGAGTTCCCAGAAACGGTTGAACCTGCCGCCTTCGAGCAACCTTCCCGGATGCGCGAAGGAGGGCAGCAGAGCCGCGTTGTTCACAAGGATGTCGGGGCCGCCGGAAGCAAGGACTGCGGCGCGGCAGAAATCCCGGTCGCGCAGATCCCCAACCAGGCCGCGTACCGCGCTCGCAGGCTGCAACGCGGCGGCGGCGCGCTCCTGTTCGCGCACCGCCTGTTCATTGATGTCGGCGATCGTCACTTCCGCCCCTGCCCGGACGAGCGCGAGCGCCATTGCCGCGCCAAGCCCGCGCCCCGCGCCGGTCACCAGCGCGGTCCGGCCGTCCAGTCTGATGTCGCCGCTCATGCTTTGTCCTTTTTTTTGGATCGGGGACACGCGCACCTGCCGGCCTCAGCTGGCAGCTCGTTGCAACAGGATTCGGTTGTTCTCGGCCGTCACGCCCTGACGCAGTTCGGGGATGATCCAATCCGGCGCCATACCGTTCTGCACGCGCTCCGCGTTGAGAAATGCGTTGCGCAGGGCGGGTTCGAAGTAGTGGATGATGTGACCGGCCTGATGCGGCGTGAGAACCACGTTGTCCATCGAGAACAACGGGTTGTCCGGATTCGGCGGTTCCTCTTCGAGGACATCCAGACCGGCGCCAGCGATCTGGCCCTCCGACAGGGCCTGGCACAGGGCGGCCTCATCCACGACCGGGCCGCGGCTGGTGTTGATGAGGATGGCCCCGGGCTTCATAAGGGCGAACTCTGCGGCGCCGATCATCTTGCGCGTCGAGTGCAGCAACGGAACATGCAGGCTGACAACGTCCGACTCGCGCAAGGTTTCGTTCAGCAGCCGAAAGGAAACCCCTAGATTGTTCTCCTCGTCGGGAGGGAGCCGGACGAGGTCGGTGTAAACCACGCGCATGTCGAATGCACGGGCCAGACGGGCGAGCCGTTTGCCAATGGTGTTGAAACCGACGATCCCGAGAGTTGCGCCGTTCAAGTCAGTGATCGGCGGCATGTTTCCGAAACTCCACCAACGTCCTTCGACCACATCGCCGTGATACCGAAGCAGCCGCCGTTTCAGAGCCATCATAAGCATGAAGGCATGTTCGGCCACGCCGTTTGCATTTGCACCGCCGTTGCTGGCAATCAAGACGCCGGCACGGCGCGCCGCGTCGATATCGTACTTGTCGTAACCCGCGATCAAAAGCTGAACGAGCTTCAGCCGCGGGCAGGACTCGTAGAAGGCATCGTCCATTTCGAACGGTGGAACCGTGCCCACCATGACATCGGCTTGCGAAAGCGCCTCGCGCGCCGCCGGATCACCGCGCTTGGTGAAGACCTGGATGTCGACACCCGAAGGCGACATGGATCTGGCGGCCTCCGCCTGCCTTTCGTTGCTCATGAACACGACTATTTTCGTTTGCATGAATTCGTCTCCATATAGCAGCCGGCCGAGCGCCAACCGCCTAAAATCGGCCTCCGGGATCGTGCGGCACCCGGAGACCAGGGAGTTATCACTGGCGCGCCCCGATCAGGATGCGCGCCCAGTGGAGGACGTCAGGCGCGTCACTCGTCGATGCCGAAGACGGGGAACGTCGAATAGACCTCGCACCCGGTTTCGGTGATGACGACCTCGTCCTCGATATGGATACCGCCCACGCCGAGCTCGCCAAGGTGGGGTGTGTAGACCGAGAATGTCATTCCGGGCTGAAGCACATCGTCCCAGGTCGAATGCAGCATCGGCGGATCGAGCGGGCCCATACCGATCGAATGGCCCAGTGCCTTGCGTCCCAAGCTCTTGCAGACCTCGCCCACCGACAGCCCCGGCTTGATTGCGTTCAGACCCTCGACCTGCTTTTCGTAAGCCGTCTTGAACAGCTCGAGTTGGCGCGTCGAGGGTTTCATACCGCAGATGAACGGGCGGCAGAAATCGCTGAAATAGCCGTTCCAGCAGGCGCCGAGGTCGATGTTCACGATCTCGCCATACTGGATGATCCGGTCCGTGTGGAAACGGCGGTAGGGCTCGCTGCCGGGGCCGGAGTTGATCGCGTGGCTACACTGCGATGTCTCGGCGCCAAGCTGCCAGAACTTGTTGAAGGCGATGCCCACGAGTTCGCATTCGCGGATACCCGGGCGCAGTGCCTGAACCGCGTCATACATGCCGGCCTCGGCAATGGCATAGGCCATCTTCATGCAGGCGATCTCGTCCGGCGACTTAATCGCGCGGGCGTCGAGCATCGCGGTCTGACCATCGACGAACTTGGCGTTCGGGAATTCCTTCGGCAGCACCTCAAACATCGCGGGCGACCAGAGGTCCACGCCGATCGTCGCATTGTCGAGCGCGTTGCCGAACAGCTCACGCAGTTCCTTGGCATAGGCCACGACCTCGTGCGCGACCTCCATGCGGCGCGGCTCGCGGAAACGGTCGGCCGGAATCCAACTCAGCGCCTTCGACTGCATGTCGGTGTCGATCACGCCGATCGACATATGGCCTTCGCGCGGCAACATGATCACCGGACCGCCGGCCAGCGTGAGCGTCGGCCAATAAAGCCGCTTGCAGCCTGAGATGTAGCGGCCGTTCTCAAGCCGGATCGAGAGGAGGAAGTCGAGGTTGTGCTTTTCCATCGCGGCGCGGGTGCGGGCCAGCCGGTATTCACGCAGCGCGACGAAGTCGACGCGCGTTTCCCAGTCCACCTGTGCCGGGCCGAATTTGACGGCCTGCGCCCGCGTGGCGGTGAAGCTGGGATCGCCGGAATCGAGAATTCTCATTGTATGTCTCCTTATTGGGGAATTTCGGTTGGATTGATTGTTGCTCAGGCTGCGGTCAGGCCGCCGTCGAGTACGAGTATCTGGCCGGTGATGAACCCGGCATCCGGCCCGGCCAGATAGGCAACTGCGGCGCCCATCTCTTCGGGTTTTCCGAACCGGCCGATCGGGATTTTCGCCAGGAACTGATCCCGCCGTTCCGGATTGGACAGGTTCTTGCGTGTCGGCGTCAGGGTCGAAGCCGGGGCGATGCCATTCACCCGAATGCCGTTCTTGGCCCATTCGATGGCCAGCATCCGCGTAAGCTGAATCAACCCGGCCTTCGTCGAACCGTAGCCCGAGCTGTTGGGGCGGCCGACAAGGCCGCTGGTCGAGGTGACATTGACGATCGCCCCGGGCCGCCCGGTTTCGATCAGGTGGCGGGCGACCGCCTGCGACATGAAGAACGCCCCGGTGAGGTTCACAGCGACGACCCGGTCCCAGTCTTCCCGCGTGACGTCGAGCGCGGGCTTCATCAACTGCCCGCCGGCATTGTTCACCAGCACGTCGATATGGCCGAAGCGGTCAAGCACTGCGGCCGTCACGGCCTCGATGCTGGACTGGTCGGTAACGTCGAGCGCCAGTGGCAGCGCTCCGGCACCGAGTTCCTTGGCCTTCGCGGCCGTCGCCTCGACCGACGATAGCGCTCGGGCGGTTACCGCGACATCGTACCCCGCGCGAGCCAGAGCGAGCGCCGACGCCGCGCCGATACCGTAGGACGCGCCGGTAATCAGAGCGACCAGTCGTTCGGACATGACGCGATCAGGCATTTTCCGCCTCCACGATATTGCTGAGTGTGCCTATGCCATTGATCGTCACCTCGACTTTGTCGCCGGGTTGGAGGAAGATCGGCGGCTTGCGCATGGAACCGACGCCGGCCGGGGTCCCGGTGGCGATCAGATCGCCGGGGCCGAGCGGCATCCAGTTTGTGATGTATTCGATCATCTCGGCCACCGACCAGATCATGTCCCGGGTGTTGGCGGTCTGCCGGGGCTCACCGTTGACTGTCAGATCAATGTCCAGCACCTGCGGATCGGGGATCTCGTCCGCTGTCACGATCCAGGGACCGGTCGCCCCCGTGCCGACGAAATTCTTGCCCGCTGTGACCTGGCTCGAATGGCGCTGCCAGTCCCGCACGCTGCCCTCGTTCATGCAGCTGTAGCCGAAGACATATTTTAGCGCGTCCGCCGCCTTGACGTTTCGGCCGGTGTGGCTGCCGATCACCGTCAGCATCTCAGCCTCATAGTCCAGCATCTGCGAGATGCGTGGCTGGACGAGCGGTGCCTTGTGCGCAATCAGCGTGTCGGCCCAGCGAGCGAACAGCATTGGCTTGTCGTTGGGGTCTCGCGTGGTCTCAGCGGCGTGTGCCTTGTAGTTCAGGCCGATGCAAACGATCTTCGACGCATCCGGCACTACCGGAAGCAGCGTCACCTCGTCGTAGCGGTAATCCGGCTCGGCGCGTTCGACCGCACCTTTCACCTCCGTAAGATCGCCCTGGGAAATCAGCGATTTCATCGTGCCGAATTTTTCGCCGAGACGTCGGCCCAAATCGACGACACCCTCGCCGACCACGGCGCCGACGCCGGCCTCGCCCTTCATTGAATAGCTGATCAGTTTCATCCGCTTCGACGCTTGCGCGCCCTCCTTTCCTTTTGCCCCTATGGGGGCCGCTTTCCATCGGGCTGGCCTCAGAACAGCCGCTTGCGGCGCCGCCGCACGGGGCGGTCACCAGGGAACATCAGGCCGCTGGCGCTGAGGTTGAGGTCGATCATCATCTTGGCTACGGCGATCGCGCAACGGTAGCCATGCAGGACCGGCACTTCCCAGCCCATCTCATCCAGCCGCGCCTGCACGAAGGGTTGAAGCCAGAAGAGGCCTGAGCAGCTGAACATGATGACCTCGGCGCCGTCTTCTTCGATGGCGGCGACAGCCTCGGCCACCGCCTCCTCAATTGCGTCCGATCGCTCTCCGGCCCGCGCTTTTCGCTTTTCCTCGTGCAGTGGACGGCCGGGTTCCTCCCCGGGCCGGTCATGCGGGAAATCGATCATCCTGAGTGAAGCGCAGCGCTCGGTCATGCGGTGCTGCACGACGAGGTTGTAGTAATACATACTGTGGCTTTCGGCCAAGTCTATGATACTGAAGCGATTTCCCAGCATCGTCGCAATATGCATCTGCGAAAACGCGCAGGAGGCGACTGGAATGCCGTAGGGGCGGGCAATCTCTCGCGCTTCCTGCGCGCCGGGTTCTCCCCCACCGAGAAGCACGATGCCGTTGTATTTTCCACTTTCACAGGCTTCTTTCACGATCGGCAGCCGCGCGGCTCCCGAATGTATGAATTCCTGCCGGTTCTCGACGGCCCAGTTTCCGTACGTGGTCGGTGCACCGCCGTGAAGCTCCCAGTCGACGCCGTCAAGCAAGGGCGCCACGACCGGGTAGTCCATAAGAGTTTCTTCCTTCGGACCGGTCAGCTTGCGATGCAGATAGGGAGAATCTTCCGGCAACCGAAAGCCTTGGATCAGGATAAGGCGATACCTGTTCTCGCCCGACGCATCGTTCGCCAATTGAGAGTCCTCCCTTTGAGTGCATCTGCTCGCCAACGTACCCCGCAACCGTAGACATAGGGCGGCACCAGCATGCACGAGTTGTCGTTCGCTGTTTTCAAAATACGCACAAAAACAAATTTTATTTCGGAAAATATTTCACAAATGTCGTGCCTGTTTCGACACTTTCGGCGAACGCGGCCTTTGACTAGCGTTCTGGGGTAACAGGCATGAGGGAGGTCCACGGCATCGCCATTTTGGTGTCGCCGTGGAAGTTTGATACGGCAGGACAATCTGCCCTCGATGCCCTTGTGCCGCGTCAATCCCAAGGAAAGGCCAGCCAGGACATGAATATCTTCGGTACCGAATTCGACTACGAAAAACGACTGAACAAGCTACGCGGCATGATGGCGGAGAAAAACCTCGATTGCATGATCGTGCACAACTTCACCAACCAGCACTATTATGGTGGCCATTATCAGCACTGGCCCTGGTATCCGCTCTCTCACACCCACATCACGGAATCGCCCCTCTTGCTGTTCCGCGATCACGACCCGATCTTCATGGCGGCCTTCATCACCATGAATGCGGTGCGCGAGGGCACATGGATCAAAGACGTGCGCATTGTCGATCTAGGCGATTCACGCTCGGCCAACGTGGCAGTGGCGCGGGTGTTGAAAGAGCGTGGCTTGGAAAAGGGCCGGATCGGTTTCGAGGAAAAATGCTGCACCGCCTCGACCTACAAGAATTTGGCGACCGAGCTGCCCGATGCCGAACTGGTACCGGCAGGAGACATGCTGTTCATCGCGCGCATGGTCAAGGAACCGGCCGAGATCGAGCTGATCCGCAAATCGATCACCATCGCAGAATCCGCCATCGAAGCGGCGAAGGCAGCGGCGAAGCCTGGCGTCAGCGAGATGGACGTCCAGTTCGCGATGGAACTCGAAATGAAGCGCCTGGGTGCCATCCGCGAGATCGAGACGATGTGTCAGTCCGGCAAGCGGACGGCGAACTACCGCGCCTTCGCAGCCGAGTGGAAGAAGATCGAGGAGGGAGACCTGGTTACGATCGACCTTGGCTGCATCTATCTCGGCTACGGCTGCGACGTGGCGCGGACCTGGGTGGTCGGCGAGCCAAAACCGGAATACCGCAAGATCGCGGAAGATCTCTATGCCACCTATGACAAGTTCATGGACTATTGCCGGGCCGGCAAGCAGTTCGGCGACGTGTTCGATCATATCCGGGGCGAGATGGCGGCGAAGGGCTATCAACCCGACAAGTCGAAATTCCCTTGTCAGCAGTTCACCATCCACGGCATCGGCCTGGGGCCTTTCCACGATTTTCCCCACCCGACCCATCGCGACACGGTGTTCGAACCGGGGATGGTGTTGTCGTTCCAGCCGGCCATGCGGCACAACGATTTCTCGATCCGTTTCGAAGACAACATCCTCGTCACTGAGGACGGGCTAGAACTGCTCAGCACGAACCCGCACGACCTGATCTAGGACGAGATGCGCCCGGGGTAGACGGAACCAAAATAGGACGAAATCTCGATCGCTCCACCACCCGGAAGACGATGAAGGCGCCGGGCCCGTGGATTACCGCGGGCCCGGCTTTCGTCCCAGTTCAGGATGCCAGGACAACCTCCGGACGGCGCATCGTTCCATAGGTCGTATTCGCCGTCTCGTAGCGAAGGCATTCCAGGAACTGCTCGTGCCGCGTCGTGGACAGCCAGCCCAAGCGTGTCGTTACGCCCTTCGGCATGACGCCGCCCAAACCGGCGCAGGGAATCAATGTGAGCGTGCCGAGCATCGCATCGAGACGGACCTCGCTGCACGACATCACGGTCACCATGTCGCTTTCCAGAAGCAGCGTTCGCGTGCAATTGTACGAGTTCACTTCGATATTGCCGCGAGGTTGCCCCACTGTCGACGCGAATAGCGCTTCGATATTGCGCCGCCGCTGCGTCCGCTTGGCGGGAACGATCCAGTCGTAATCGACCAGAGCTTTCGCTGTGATTTCGCGAAGCCTCGTCAGCGGATGCCCCGGCCTGCAGACGACGCAATAGGAATCGGTGTATAGCAGTTCTTCTTCGATTTCAGGCTCCCAATCGGGGCTGTGCAGGAGGCCGAAGATCATGTCGATACGGCAGTTTTGAAGGTCGTCAAGCAACGCTCGATAGGTGCCTGACTGGATCGTAACGCGGGTCGAGGGGTGGGCCTTTGCAAAACGGCGAATTCCGCTGGCCAACTCGTACGTTCCTGCCATCGGCAAAATTCCGACGATGATCTCCAGATCCTCGTTGTCATGGTCGAGCGTGATCTCGGCCCTGCCGAATTCGATCTCGCGAGCAGCGCGCCTAACCTCTCGCGCGAGGAATTCACCGGCCGGATTGCAGACATTGCCGCGCGCCGCGCGTTCCAGAAGCGGGACGCCGAGCGATCGTTCCAATGCACGCGCCGAACGGTGAAGAGAGGCCACTGACATATTCATCGCGGCGGCCGCGACTTCGAGCGTCGCGGGTTCGGAAGCGACGACCAGCGCTTTCAACTGCGTGGTGGTGACGAACTGTTCTACACGAGGCAGATGCCTGTCCGGCTGTTCGCCGGGTATTTTCAGTATGCAATATATCGCTCCTTCGAGAATCTCGAAGAACCGGTCGACACGCAGAAGGAAACGTTTGCCGGTGTCGGTGACATAAGTACCCGTCGCCCGCCGGTAGAAAATCTCCGTGCCGAGCCGCTTCTCGAGATTGGCGATCGCCTGGGTTACGGCGGGTTGGGAGACATTCAGATGGCGTGACGCGCTGCTCACCCCTGCGAACCGTCCAATAGCCTGCGCCATGCGCAAATGCCGAATGTTAGGAATTTCCAAGTAGTCGGCCAATCGTCTTTCCCTCCCATAAGCCGCGCCTGAATCCCAGGCTGATGAAGGCGCCTCCTTGCACACATCACCGCCGCCGAAGCAGGCTATCGAGGCCAACAATATTACATTCTTGACGAATGCTGCGCCAATTCTTATGTGCCCCAAGCCATAAGTTTTCTGCCTCACGCTCTAGTGAAGCCGCACCTGCCTGAGCCGTCGCCTCCCGCATCCAGCCCAGGTTCAGCAGGGCATCACCCATTCCCGGAAGGGAAAACGGCCAACATTTCGGCCAACATTTCGTGACGGCCGATGAGGGGGCCCATTGGCTGGCCGGCACGCATTCCGGCACCGATGCGGGTTAGAGGAAAATCCGATCGGAGCCGCCGGAAAACCAATGAGCGCCCGAGCGCCAACTCACCCAGTATGATCCAAGGTATCGGGCGTTTGCTGCAACAAGGGAGACACACCCAAGTAACGTGCAGCGCCGGCATCGGATAGGTGCCGATCGCGTCGATCCGGCAATAGAAGATCGTTTGATCGAACCGGGAGAAAAAAATGAAATTTAAACTTGCTTCCACGATCCTGGGACTGGCCGCGGGCCTGTACGCCGCAACCGCGTCGGTGGTGTCCGCCCAATCACCGGAAGAGTTCTATGGAGCCAACGATATAACGCTTGTCGTTGGTGCGGCAGCCGGTGGCGGCGCCGATTTCTATGCGCGCCAGTTCGTGCCTTTCTGGGAAAAGCACATTCCGGGCAATCCAAAAATCATCGTCAAGAACCTTGGCGGGGCTGGAGGGATGAAGGCCGCGATCGAGATGGCCCATCTTGCGCCAAAGGACGGCACGCAAATTTCGATGCTGCTTCGCAACAACCTATATGATCCGCTGGTGTCCACGACGCCGCTCGATTTCGATCCGCGCGAGGCAAACTGGCTCGGCAGCCTCAACAAGGAAATCTACACGGTTGCGGTGATGACGCGCGCGAACATCAACAGCTTCGAGGACCTCCAAAACAACACGGTCTCGATCGGGGCCACCTCATATTCAAACGCGAACCGCGTCCTGCCGGCGATGATGAACGAGTATTTCGGAACGAAGTTCGACATCATCACAGGCTATAATGGCGCCGCCGCGATGGCGCTTGCATTGGAACAGGGTGAACTCGACGCCAGGATGTTGCCGGTCGACAACCTTACTGGCTACGGCAACGAGGCACCGCTTTTCGAGGCCGGCCTGATCAAGCCCGTCGTTCAGACGTCCGTAGAGTCGAGCGAGCTCTTCCCGGACGTTCCGAACCTTTTCGACTTCACCGACGACCCGGAAGTGACGGCCCTAGCCGAATTCATCCTCGGGCCGATGGAAGCCGGCCGACCGTTCGCAGCGCCTCCGGGAGTGCCGGAAGACCGGGTTGCGACCCTGCGCAAGGCCTTCATGGATGCGGCTGCCGACCCCGATTACATCAAGGCAATGACCGAGGTCGCCAATGCTCCGTCCCCTATCTCGGGCGAGGCTGTCCAGGAGATCGTCGAGCGGCTCTATGCCACGCCCGAGGCCGTCCTTGCGAAGGCGCGGCCCCTGATGAACCCTCCTTCGTGAATCGAGGCAAGGTTCTGCCTCTTATGCTCTGACAACCAATGCCCGCGCCCTCGCACGCGGGCATATTCTACAACTTCACAGCTGCATCTGCGGGCGTTGCGCCGGCGAACACGAATGGGAGACCGCAGGGGATGGACGTTCTGAACAATGCAGACCTATGGCAAGCCGCAAGCAACGCCTTGGTAATGCTTTTTGACCCGGGCCGACTGGTCTTTCTTGTGTTGGGCGTGGCCATAGGCCTCGTCATCGGCGTCATTCCCGGGATAGGCGGACTTACCGGTTTTGCCCTGCTTGTGCCCTTTACCTACACGATGGACCCGATCTCTGCTGTCGCGATGCTGATCGGCATGCAGGCAGTCACCACGACTTCGGACACGATCCCGGCTGTTCTCATTGGGGTACCCGGCACCGCGAGCGCACAGGCGCTCGTTCTCGACGGTCACCAGATGGCAAAACGCGGCGAGGCGGCGCGGGCGCTTGCCGCGGGTTATACTTCGTCGCTCATCGGGGGGATCATCGGCGCAGCCCTGCTGGCTGTCTCGATCCCGTTGATCCGCCCCTTTGTCCTTTCCATCGGAACGCCCGAGCTGTTCGCGATCACCACGATGGCGCTTGCGATGGTGTCGACGCTGTCGGGCAATGCGCCGATGCGCGGGCTGGCCATTGCCTGTTTCGGAATTCTGATCGCGATGATCGGCATCGATGCGCAGACGGCGCAGCATCGCTGGACCGGCAAGTTCCTCTACCTGTGGGATGGAGTACCGCTGGTTCCGGTCATGCTCGGCCTTTTTGCCCTGCCGGAACTTTGCGACCTGGCGATCTCGCGTAGCACGCTGGCCGAGGACGTGAAATTCGACCCGAAGAAAGGCCGCAAGCAGGGCATCTTTGACGCGCTTCGCAACTGGTTCCTCATCACCCGATCCAGTGTCATCGGCGTCTTGTGCGGAGCCATTCCCGGGTTTTCCGGCGCAGTCGTCGACTGGATCGCCTATGGTCACGCGGCCCGCACCGTCAAGGACGGTTTGAAGACCTTCAGCACCGGCGATGTGCGGGGGGTCATCGCGCCTGAAGCTGCTGCCAACGCCATCAATTCAGGCAGCCTCGGAACGACGCTGGTCTTTGGCGTACCGGGAAGTGCGGCGATGGCGATCCTGATCGGTGCCATGCTCGTTCATGGTATCGTGCCCGGGCCAAAGATGCTGACCGAACACCTGGACATGACCTATTCGATGGTCTGGAGCATGGTTCTGGCCAACGTCTTCGCGACCCTTGCCTGCATCGTCCTCACCGTCCAGTTCGCCAAGGTCGCGACTCTGCGGTACTCGCTGCTGCTGCCGGCGATCCTGGTTGTGATCTATATCGGCGCCTACCAGGCGTCGAACGACTGGTGGGATCTGGCCGTCCTTTTGCTCTTCGGCGTCATCGGCTGGCTGATGAAGCGTCTCGGCTGGCCGCGCCCCCCCCTTGTGCTCGGCTTCGTTCTGGGTGGTCTGCTCGAACTCTATCTCGGCGTGTCGATCAGCCGCTACGGGATAGACTGGCTTTTGCATCCGGCGGTTTTCATCATCCTGCTGTTCTCTGCCTCGATCCTGCTTCGCCCGCTCGTTTCCGAGATCCGTCATGTAGGGTTCCGGGGGCTGGTGCCCAACGGACGACCGAGGTTCGGATGGGGCGATCTTTTCTATGTTGTCTTGATCGTCGTGACCGTGGCAATGCTTGCTCAGGCCGTCAATTGGCCCTTCGCCGCCAGAGTCGGGCCGTTGACCGTCGGCATTGCACTGCTGATCGCCGCTATCGCCAGCCTTCTGCATGCGGTGACGAGCCGGGCAAACGTGGAGCAAAAGTTGCATAATACATCCAATCGCGGGATCTATATGGACCTCGTCTCCGAGCGGGGCGGGCTGCCGCTCCGCGTGGTTGCGGTCCGCGCGGGCGGGTTCTTTGCGTGGCTGATCGTGTTCATGGCCTCCATGTCGGTCATCGGGCTCATCCCGACGATCCCGGTCTTCGTCATCGCGTTCCTTCGACTTCAGGGAAAGGAGAGTTGGCGGCTTACACTGTACTATGCCCTGCTGACGACGCTGTTCGTGTACCTGTTGTTCGACCAGGCGATCCGCGTCTTCTGGCCAAGCTCGCTCGTGGGGCACTACCTGCCCGAACTAGCGCACTACATCCCCTCATTGTAGGGCAAGGGAGCCGTCATGGAGAGGCAATTTGACAATCCGGGTTTCTATTCCCGAAGGCTGGGTGACTTTTTTCTGACCGCACTCCACGACGGCCATGTCATTCGCGACCGGCCGGCCGGTTTCATCCGCGGGGTCGACGAAGCTGTGGTCGAGGCTGCGTTCACCGAGGTCGGAAATTCTCCCGGCAAGTTGGAAGTAAGTTTCAATCCGCTTCTCGTCGATACCGGAGCGCTTCGGGTCCTGATCGACACGGGACATGGCCCGAACGGTCCCCCGGGTACGGGACGGACCATTGCAAATCTGACCGCACGCGAATATTCGCCCAAGGAAATAGACGTCGTCCTGATCAGCCATTTTCACGGCGATCACATCAACGGGTTGCTCGATGCCGAGGAAAAACCGGCCTTCCCCAATGCTCGCATCATCATCCCGGCGCCGGAACGGGATTTCTGGCTGAGCGACCGCCACTCCGACGATGAATTTCCGGGGCGAATGAAGGTTAATCGTCAGGCTGCGCAGCGCATCTTCGCGGCATTGGGTGAGCGGGTTGAGACTGTCGACTGGTGCCAGGAGATCGTGCCGGGAATTACCGCCATCGAAAGTGCTGGCCATTCGCCCGGACACACCTCGTATCGGATCACCAGCGAGGGCGCGGCCCTACTGTTCGCCGGCGACGTAACAAACAACCCCGGAATTTTCGCAAGGTATCCCGACTGGATTGCTACCTTCGACAACTGGCCGCAGAAGACAGCGCAGACACGCCATCGGATTCTGCGCGAACTGGCCGAGACCGGAACGCCCGCATATTTTTTCCATGCGCCGTTTCCCTGTTTCGGGCGCATAACCGCCTCGGAGACCGGGTTCGATTTTCGTCACGAAATCTGGCGCCAGGATTGAACCGCCCAACTGCGGCGCGTCTGCCTACAGTTCGGTGATCTCGACCAGATAGTCGATGACCGCCCGCACGCGCGCAGGGACAAGGCGTCGGGAGGGGAAAATCACCGAGACCGGCGATCCTTCAATCGCGTATTCCGGCAGGATCTCCTCTAGGTTGCCCGCAAGCAGATCCTTGCGCACCGCCCACCAGGTGGAGTGCACGATCCCCAGCCCCCGCACCGCCGCCTCGCGCAGCACGTCGCCGTTGTAAACGGCCAGATTGCCAGATACATGAATGGTCTGGCGTCCGCTCGGCGGTTTGCGAAACAGCCATTTGCCGCCAAAGCGTCCATAGAGGCAGTTGTGGTTCAAGAGTTCGTCGGGGGTTTGGGGCCTGCCATGTGCGGCGAGGTAGGAGGGAGCTGCCGCCGTTACCAGCGGACCTTGGGTCAACTTCCGGCGGATGATGCTGGAATCGCTCAGATCGCCTGTATGAACCCCCAGATCGAACCCCGACTCGATTAGGTCGACAGGCCGATCGGAAAAGTGAACCTGCAATGTGACGTCCTTGTGGCGCCTGTAGAACTCGTCCAACGCCGGGATCAGATAAAGCCGTCCGAAAAGGTTTGGCACCACAAGCCGGACCGTCCCCCGCGTGCTGGCGCTGGTATTGCGAAGCAGGTTTTCGGCCTCATCGACCTCGTTCAGGATGTTCTTGGCGCGTTCCAGCAACACCTGCCCATGATCGGTCAGCGCCAACCGCCGCGTCGTACGGTTGAAAAGCCTGACACCGAGTTCGTCCTCAAGCCTCGAAACCGTTTTGGTCACCGTTGAGGCGGTGGTCCTCAGCTTGCGTGCCGCGCCTGAGAAACTGCCTTGTTCGGCAGCGGCGACGAAGGTCTGGAAGGCAGAGAATTTGTTCATGAGGTCGGACCATTCCGGACATTGTTGCACAAATGAATTTCTAACTATTGTGATTTCACTATGCAATCGCATGGACTAGCCTAATTGTGCATTGACTATTTGAAATCGCAACATTTCACCAACGCGTTGATAATTCACGACAACCGATGCCGTCCCGCGGATGTGCCGAGTCGTGACCATATCTCTCCGGGTCGAGACCGCGTGCACAGTAGGATGTGGCACACGTCCCCGGGACCGCGCGCAACGAACCAGAATGAGGTGGCACCTTGAGGCAAGCAAAGCAACGCGGACGCGGTGGGCCGCCGCTCCTGGACAGCGGGTTCTGGATATTGGTAGCCCTTGCGGCCACCAGCACGGTTGCCGCAGTTGCAATCAAGGGAACAGGAGGGCTGGCAGAGGGTGGACAGGTTATTCTTAGGGACCTGAAGGTCATCTTGCCACAGATCACATTGGGCATCACCGTCGGCGTACTGTTCTCCGTGCTCGTGCCAAGTTCGGTCATATCCAGGTATCTGGGCGAACAGTCCGGGGTCCGGGGCATCCTGCTCGCACAGGTTTTCGGCATGCTGATGCCGGGCGGACCGTTCACGTCGTTCCCTCTGGTCGCCGCGCTCGGGCGGTTGGGCGCCGGGATTGGGCCACTGATGTCCTTTCTCGTCGGATGGGAAGCCGTTGGTCTGCACCGGATGATGGTCTGGGAACTGCCGTTCATGGGCGGTGAGTTCGCGCTTCTGCGCCTGCTTTCGTGCCTGCCCCTGCCTTTCCTCGCAGGGTTCCTGGCGATGTGGCTTGCCCGAAAATTCCCCGGGATCAGACCGGAGTTTCATGGATGAATTTTGGTCTCGTCACGCTTTTCGTTCTTGCGATCGTGCTTTTTCCACTCGTCATGCACCGTCACCCGGAAGCGATCAGGCCTACCCTGATCACCATGCGCCAACAGTTCACCATGATTCTGCTGCGCATGCCCTTCGCGCTGATCGCCGCCGCCTATCTCGGGCTGATCATCCCTCCGGATGCCGTGGCGGCCGTGTTGGGCGAGGAAGGCGGCGCACGCGGCGTGCTGGCTGCCTTTCTGATCGGCGCCATCATTCCGGGCGGCCCGGTGATGATGTTTCCGCTCGCACTCATCCTGTGGCGCTCGGGCGCGGGCGAAGCGCAGATGGTTTCCTTCCTGACCAGTTGGACGGTCGTCGCCTTGCAGCGCTCGCTGACCTTCGAGATACCGCTCGTCGGGGTCAAGTTCGCGATCTTCCGCTTGGCATCGTCCTGGATGATGCCGCTTCTGGCCGGAGGCATCGCGATGGGCCTAGTGGCATGGACGGCCCTCTCACCCCCCTAGAACGGCAACCAATTGCCAAGCAGCGGGTGGGGCATCGGAACATGCATAATTTTGATCAGAAGTCCCTTGATGAAGAGAAACATTCCCGCTGCTCCAAGGGCCCCGATCCATATCGGTTCGCGCTTTATTGTCATGTAGGCGAATACGAACACTGGCACGGCGATCAGGTGTCCGATGATCAGCACGCCAGCGACGAGGATCACGACGGCAAGGACCGGCCACAGCACAGTGCGTAGCTGTTCGGGCGAGAAGGGCGACGGGGAGGCACCGACACCATTCTCCTCGCGTGCTTCTTCATCACCGTGGCCCGTTAAGATACGAACCCCGTAGATGAGAGAACAGACGATCATCAGCACCGCCGCGGTGACCGGGAAAAGCCGATCATCGAACGGGAACTGCGAAACGCCCCAATACGCGAGAATCCCAAGTAGGAAAAAGAAGATCGTTAAGGCGATGTCGATGACGCGCCCGATATTCATGCGTCGTCTCCCATTGATGCGACTTCAGGCCGGCGCCGCAGGTATTTCAGGATCGGCGGAAGGAAGACGCTGAAGAAGATGAAACCGGCGATCAACCAGACGAGCGGTCGCTCGGTGAGCCAGCCCCATCCGTGCAGGTTGTAGGACAGGAACAGATAGCGCTCGGCCAACCCGCCCATGATCAGACCCATGATCAGCGGCACGCGCGGCCAGTCGGTGTGTTTGAAGACATAGCCCAGCAACCCGGCAACAGCGAAAACGATGACATCGCCGAATGACCGGCTCTCCATCGTCGCGCCGACCAGCATCGTTCCGAGAATGATCGGCACGATGATGGTCGCACGAATGTAGCACAGCAGGATCAGCCAGCGTTGAAAAAGCAGCGCCAGGGCCGCGGCGGCGATATTCGCAACAATGATCATCCAGATCATGCCGAAGGTTATGTCGAGATCATCCGTGACCATCGACGGGCCGGGAACGAGGCCGAAAATCAGAAAAACCGACAACAGGATCGCCATCGATACATTTCCAGGAATGCCGAAAGCAAGAGTCGGAATCAGCGCTCCAGGCTTTTGTGCGGCGGTCCCGGCCTCCGGTGCGATAACGCCACGGACATTGCCCTTGCCGAAGCTTTCGGGGTCGGGATCGGAAGCGACGGCTGCGCCATAGGCCATCCATTCGGCCACCTGCCCGCCCAGGCCCGGGATGAAACCGGCTACGGCGCCAAGCGTCGACGCCTTTACGATCAGCCACCAGTTCCTCAGGTTGTCCACCAACCCTTGCCTGAAACCGGTCACCCTCGAGTCGTCGGCAGCTTCCGAGATCGAGGTTCCCCGGCGGGCGAGGTCGATGACTTCGGGAATGGCGAAGAGGCCAAGCACCAACGGGACCAGCGGAATGCCGTCCCACAGATAGATGATGTTGCCTGCATAGCGCGGCAGACCGATGGAGGTTTCCAGGGTCACCATCGCCAGCAGCAGGCCGAAGGCGGCCATGATCAACCCCCGGAGCAGTGAACGCCCGGAAAGCGATCCCGCGAGCAGCAATCCGAACATCACGAGCATGAAGAACTCAGGCTGGCCAAGCGCGAAGACGAGCGTGCGGAGCACCGGCAGCAGAATGACGAAAAGGACCGCTGCAACCATTGTGCCAAAGATCGACGCAAAATAGGACGCGCAAAGCGCGCGTCCGGCTTCGCCGCGCTTGGCCATGGGATAGCCGTCAAGCGCTGTCGCCATCGCGGCAGAGGTTCCCGGAACGCCCAGCAGGACCGCCGGGATCGTGTCGGTCTGTGTGGTTACCGCCGTCATCCCCAGCAAGACCGCCAGGCCAACGATAGGGTCGAGGCCGATAACGAAGGGGATCAACAGGGCGAGACCGATGAGCCCACCCAGGCCGGGGATCAGGCCGAGGACCATCCCAGCCACGACCCCGAACATCATGAACGGAAAGACCGGCCAGGAAAAAACGTGCTGCAGCCCCTCCCAGGATGCCGAAAGAATGAACAGCGCCTCCTGCATTGCTATTTTCTCCCTGATCTTCGCCTATCGCCGGCAAAACAGGCCGGCGCCACGCAGATGACGCCGGCATTGATGACCCCGATGGCCGCCGTCAGCCGCCCCAGATCATCTCGTAACCCGGCTGGCCCTCCTGGAAGAACGGGTCCGCAAGCGTTGCGAGTCCATCACTCAGAATTTCCGCCGCCTGCGGCCCGGGCACCAGCTCGAGTTCGTAACCTAGAAGTTTACTGTGCTCGGCGATGAACTCGGGATCGGCCGCGGCCTTTTCCATTGCCGCGCGCCAAGCCTCGACGATGTCGTCGGGGGTGTCGGCTCCAATGAAATAGCCCTTGCCGATATTGCTCAAGCCTGTTGCGACCTTCAGCGAGCGATAGGCCTGGCTGCTCTTGGCGTCCGGATTGACCTGCAACAGAAGCTCGGCCACCGTCGGGATTTCGGGCAGCAAGCCGTATCGAGCAATTTCGCCGCTGCCGTCGATGACACCCATTTGGGCGAGCGGTTGCAACCCTAGGTTACGATAGTTCTCCTCGTTGCGGACCCAGGCCGGGCCATAGATGTAGGACAGTTGCAACTCACCGCTGGCCAGGGCTTGGATGACTTCCTCGGTCGATCCGAAACCGGTTACTACCTTCAGCGGGTTGCCTGCTTCTTGGAACAGAACCTCGGCGGCCATCGTGTTGCCGTTCCGCGTTCGCGTGCCCAAAGTGTGCTGGCCGGAATTGGCGATGTCGAGCAGGTTCTCGCCGACCGTCGCGGAAGGACCGGCAACGAACATGAAGACCTGCGGCTCGGCACCGATCACCTTGTACTTGTCAAGGGCATAGTTCACGCCTTCGCGTTTCATGCCCCAGGCCATCGTGACGACGAAGTTGAACATCGTCGCGTCCAGCCCGTTCGGCTTGCTGATTGCCGCGAAGTAGTTGGCATTCACCAATCCGCCGCCGCCGAACTTCGAGACCACCGTGATCTTCGGATTTCCCGGCATGTATTTCGAGATGTAGTTCGAGAATGTCTGCAGCGAGAGCACGGAATCCGCCCCCCTGTGCGATGTCCAGAAGGTGATTTCCTTCCCGGAAAAATCCGCGGCCCCTGCCATTTGTGGTACGCTCAGGCCACCGGTCAGCGCCATTGCCGCCGACGCCTGAAGGATAAACCTGCGAGAAATTGTGTCGTTCATCTAAGTTCCTCCTAGAGAATGGTCGTTTCTCTCTTAGTTACATGTCTTGCAGTTCGGGCGGTCCCGTCCAGAGCGCGCCGAATCAGAACCGCCACGCACTGCGTTTCCTCCCTCTTCCTAGCCGGCGAGCGACGGGTAGAGATGCTGCGCGGTACCGACAAAGATCTGGTGCCTGACATCCTCCGGAAGAAAGGCGAGTTGCTGTCTTGCGGTATCCAGATTATCCTTCATCTCGCCTTCCGACGAGGGGAAATTGGATCCCCAAGCCAACCGCTCCGCGCCGAAGGTATCCACGATCTTGGTGAAAAGCGAGGTCGGATCGGCGTTGCCTAGGACGGCCAAATCCGTCGTCCGCGGCGTGATCTTCAGGAATATGTTCTCGAAGGCCGACATCGCCCAGAGCGAGACCGCCTTGTTGTAGGGCGCGCCGTCGTCGATCACCGGACGGGCGAGATGGTCGAGGATGATGTTCACCTTGGGAAACCGCTTGGCCAGTCCCGCGACCTGTGGTAGGGCCGCCGGACCGGTCTGGATGCAGATCGACAGCCCCTCCTCTCCGGCCATGTCCCAGGCGGGAAAGCTGTCGGGATGATCCAGGGCGGTGGTGTCGAACGCCTTCGTCGATCCGCCGGTGAACAGTCTCAGCCCTGTCAGGCCGCGCTTCATCCAGGCGCGGATCTGTTCCTTGGCGTCCGCTGCCAGCAGATCGACCGATCCGACTGCAGTTAGCTTGCCCGGATAGTCCTGCACCGCGTCGCAGACATAGGAATTGTCGTAGCCGTAGCAGGTCGAACTGTGCACGATGGCGGCTTTGTCTACCCCCGCCTTATCCATCGCCAGCAGCAGGTCTGGCACCTCAACCGGACGCTCTTTCGACCAGTCCGATTGCTTGCCGAACAGCGGCGACGGAGGATATTTCTCCAGGTTACTTGAAATGATGTGCGGATGGATGTCGATGACGGATGGGGCCATTGGCGCGTCTTTCTGCTTACTTTTGGATCAGGTTCACACGTTTTCGGGATCGACGAAGATCTCGTCGATATTCATGAGGTGGGGGCTGAAATCCTGCTTGAAGACAGTTGTACTCAGGACGTCGGAGGTCTTGATGTTGGGTGCGGCACCATAGGACGGCAGGTCGTTCCTGAGCGTGATCGTGCCATCAATCGGATACAGGCCAGTCGCATCGAGGGCGGTCCTGGTCCGCGTGGCGGCATCGGAAATCAGCCTCGGCCAGTCCGTCTTTGCAGCGATGGAATTCGACTCGACACCCTCGATCCCGGCCTCCCCTGAGATCCGCTTGCGCGTTTGCGGATAGGTCGCAATCGAGATGTCCAGCGTCTCTTTGTCCGGCACGGACCCTCCTTTCAGCGCTCATTCAACCTCGCGTGGCCCCACCGGTAGCGGGGTGCCTGTCGATGCGCTGACCCTCCCAAACAAATGGCGACAGACCAGCAATTTCTGCCAATCACAATTCATACGTCGGCCATTGAAATCCTGCGGAGGCGCCGGAGCGCGCGCTTTCACTCTCAGGTCGCGATTTCCCGCACTAGCGGGTGGAAAAGGTCATCCACCGGCCATTCGTCGACCCCGCCCTCTGGCCTGACCTCACGCCGACTTTCCACCAGCATCCGCCACACCTCGCGCACCACGTCCGGGCGCTGCTCGCAGAGTGCGTCAGGGACGATCACGTAGTGGTTTGACGGCACAAGCCCCTCGCGTGCGTACCATTGCAGAGCCGCGTGCTGAGGGTTCGGGATCAACGTCTTGACACGCGGGTCCTTCGGCATGGTAATATCCAGCATGGTGGCATCCAGCTCACCATCCAGCAACATGCCTACCGGATCCTTGCCCTCCTCACCCCAAGTCACGAAGTCCGGATTGGTGTCTTCCTGGAGATGCGGCCTGTCGAAGCAAAGCCACGAGACGCTGGCGGGGTCGACCCCGTAGTCGCTTTGCAGGATGGCGCGCACCCAGAGGCCAGTCGTCTGGGTGTAGGAGCGCACGCCTACCGTCTTGCCCGCCAGGTCGGCGGGTTCCAGATGCGGATACACATCAGTGTTGTAGCCGATGCACTGGTGCTAAAACCGCCCCAGCACGGCGAACGGAAGGATCGAGAAGGTTTTCTCGAATTCGCGCGCCTGCAAGAGGGTCGCGATAGCCATTTCCGAGATGTCGAACCTGTTTCGCCGCAGCATGTCCTTGAAGCCGGTATGCGCATTCTTCAGGCCGGCGAAGTCGAAGCTGACCAGATCTGAGTGGGCCCTGCCCTCCATTAGCGCGAGGGTCGGAGGAAACTCGGTGATATTCGCGAAAAGCGATACCGACCCGACCGTGGGATAGGACTTTTCGGGAAGGGTCATTGCGCTGCCTCCACCGCGGCCGCCCGGATCTGGCTGAGCGTCATTGCCGGGGTCAGCATCTCGGGGTCTATCATGATCTCCAGCACCGCCGGCCCCTCATGGGCATCCGCGCGGGCGAAGGCGGTGAAGTCGGGGTTGCCCTCAGCCAGAGGGGTGCCCGAGACACGACCCGGATAGTTGCGCTCCTTATGCATTCGGGTCGTGCCGAGCATGCCGTTGTTCAGGATCAGTACCCGGATATTTGGCCCGTGCGCAACGGCCGTCGCCAGCTCCGTACCGGTCATCTGGAAATCACCGTCGCCAGCGACACAGATCACCGTCGACTCTGGCCGTGCGAATTTCGCCGCCAGCGATGCCGGAATACCATACCCCATCGACTCGTAGGCCGGCGCGACCTGGGTTCCGCACCGCCTGTAACGGTGGAAGCGGTGCAGTCAGACGGAGAAATTGCCGGCAACGTTGGTGTACGGGCAGGTTCGCGTCGAGCCAGCCCATGATCTCAAACATCTGGATCGGGCCGGGGCCCTGGCGTGGCGCGGTCCAGACTTCAAAAGCGGCGCGCGCGGCCTTGCGCACTTCGTTCCACTGTCCACGGACCGGACCGTCAGCCACCAGCGCCTCGACGAAATCGGCCGGTGTGATGACCACACCGATGTCGGGCTGGTAGACACATGGCCAATCTCGTCGGCGCCGGGACAGACATGGATCAGCCGTTGCTTCGGACAATGCGCGTCCATAATCGTGTATCCGGCGGTACCGATCTCGCCCAGCCGCGCGCCGATCACCAGGACAAGGTCGGTAGCCTTGACGGATTCGACCAATCTGGGGTTCGCACCAAGCCCGATCTCGCCGACATAACTGGGGCTGGTATTGTCCAGCAGATCCTGCCGGCGAAAACTGGCACAGACCGGCACGTCGGAAGCTTCAGCGAATGCGCGGAAGGCCGCGACGGTCGCCGTGGTCCAGCCCGCGCCCCCAGCATGACGACCGGCCGCGTGGCTGAAGAAAGCGCCATGCGCACCGGGACCACAGCCTCTGGCATCGGACCGTTCGACGGTGCGACGGTACGGCGCCCGTCGGGGGCACTGGCGCGGTCGGTCAGCATATCCTCGGGCAGCGGGACAACCACGGGGCCGGGACGACCCGAAAGCGCAAGCTGAAATGCACGGATGACAAATTCCGTACCGCGCGCCACGTCGTCGAGTTGTAGGACCGCCTTTGCCTGGGTGCCGAACATGTGGCGATAGTCGACCTCCTGAAACCCTTCACGGTTCAGAACACCGCGCGGGTTCTGGCCAATGGACATGATCATGGGCGTCGAATCCTGCCAGGCCACGTGTAGACCGGACGAAGCATTGCACGCTCCCGGCCCGCGGGAGCAGAACAGGACGCCCGGCGCCCGGTCAGTTTGCCATAGGCTTCCGCCATCATCGCCGCTCCGCCCCCGTGACGGCAGGTAACGATCTCGATCGGGGCATCGTACAGCGCGTTGAGCACCGCCAGAAAGCTGTCACCAGGCACGCAGAAAACCCTGTCGACGCATTGAATCACCAGTTGGTCGACGATGATCTGCGCGGCAGTACCCTCTGCATTCACGTCATTTCCCCATGGCATTCAGGCGCGCATCGAGCCGCGGATAGACACGACGCGCATTGCCCTCGAACAGCGCGTGACGGTCGGCATCCGAGATGTCGAGCGCATCGATATAGCGCTTGGTGTCGTCGAAATAGTGCCCGGTCTCGGGATCTACCGATTTCACCGCTCCGACCATTTCCGACCCGAAGAGCACATTCTTGACCGGAATGACCTCGGTCAGAAGGTTGATGCCGGGCTGGTGATAGACGCAGGTGTCGAAGAAAACGTTGTCCATCAGCGCCTCGGCTAGCGGCGGACGCCCGTTGTCCTGCGCGAGCCCCCGGTAGCGCCCCCAGTGATAGGGCACCGCGCCACCGCCATGCGGAATGACGAAACGCAGCGTCGGAAAATCCCTGAAAAGATCCGAAAGCAGAAGTTGCATGAAAACCGTGGTATCGCCATTGATGTAATGTGCCCCGGTGCCATGGAAGTTGGGGTTGCACGATCCCGAGACATGGATCATCGCCGGAACGTCCAGCTCGACGAGCTTTTCATAAAGTGGATACCACCAGCGGTCGGTGATCGGCGGATCGGTCCAGTAGCCGTCGGACGGGTCGGGATTCAGGTTGCACGCGACAAAGCCCTGTTCCTTCACCCGAAACTCAAGCTCTTCAATGCAGTTCGCCGGGTTCACGCCGGGACTCTGCGGTAGCTGCGCGACGGGTACGAAGTTGTTCGGGAACGCGGTGCACACCCGGTGGATCAGGTCGTTGCAGGTTCGCGTCCAATGCCGGCTCATCGCCTCGTTTCCGAAATGATGCCCCATCAAGCCCGCGATCGGCGAGAACAGCGCAAGGTCGATCCCGCGTTCCGCCTGCAACTTCATCTGTTGGTTTTTCAGCTCGCCGAACAACTCGTCGTCGCTGAACTCGCGCAACTCGGCGAAGTTACTGGTCTGGCCAGCCTCGAAAGCGGCAATCTGGCCGGTGCGATACTCCCGGAGCTCTTTCGGCGCCGTCGTGAAATGGCCGTGGCAATCGATGATCATGTCGGGGGAATCCTTATTTCTTCGTGACGCCAGAATTGGACGTGGTCATCCGTCATTGATATCGGTAGCCGCTGCCGCAGGGCGCAGACCAATCGGATTTTGCCCATTGCATATACGAAACGCGCATTCCGGCTTATCCCGGATGCAGCAATCCTATGGCATTGTATGGAACTCCTATTGTTTGTCGGCGCCCCCGCCGGCTAGGAAGAGCGAACCTGCGGTAGGGAGAAACAGATGGAAAAGATCGGCCGCTTGAACGGCATCATCGCGGCGCTCGAAGAGGGTCGCAGGCCGACCATGGCCTTCGCCCGCGCCGAGCGCGAGGAAGCTATCCAATTGGGACTGTCCCAGCTTGATGGCGTCCTTTTCGAAATGGAACATACCCCCTATTCGCCGTCAGAGTTGCGCGACGCCCTCCAGTTCCTGATGAACCGCCGCCGGATCATCGAGGGCGGCAGCCTGCGGCCACCGGTGACACCTTTTGTACGGGTTCCGGCAAACGGTGCCGAGATGAACACATGGATGGCAAAGCAGGTACTGGATCAGGGCGTCTACGGAGTGGTGTTCCCGCATATCGCGACAGCCGAACAGGCGCGGAACGCGGTTGCCGCCTGCCGATACGGCCGCCCGGAGGACGCACCCAATTTCGAACCAAAGGGACTGCGCGGCGATGCGCCGAACGTGGCCTCGCGCTATTGGGGGCTGACAGTGCCCGAATACTATGCCCGCGCGGATGTCTGGCCGCTCGCGCCCGAGGGCGAGATCATGGTGATCCTGATGATCGAAAGCACCGAGGCGATGCACAACCTGACAGAAATCCTGTCCGTGCCCGGTGTAGGCGCGATCATGATCGGCGAGGGCGACCTCAGCCAGCAACTGGGATATCCTCGCCAATATGACGTACCGGCGGTGGCCGAGGCCAAGAAAACGATCCTCTCCGCCGCGAAGAAGGCCGGGGTACGCGTTGCGCATCCCCATGTCACCTCCGGAAATGTCGCCGATGTCATCGCCGAGGGTTACGATATTCTCTTTACAACGCCATCGCGGAATTACGCAGCGCTGGAGAAGGCCAGATCGCTCATGTAAACGTAGGGGGGAAACAGCCCGGCCCAAGCGGAATCCGGTCTTTCCATGTGCTCTCGACACCATCCCGGTCCGGGGCGCTGCCAGTTCTTTTTTGTATTCTGCCTCGGTGCGGTTTCGCGCAGACATTCAGGAACGCTGTCTGCGCGTCTACCGGCTGCCGGTCTGTGCATTCCGGCGGTGTAGCAAACGCATTCTTCAGGTTGTCGCAGACCCTGCGGTTTCAAAGAAAGGGGCCCAGACCATAGAATTTCCGCACACGATTATCGAAAGTCGCAAGAAATTTCGTTAATTTCCCAAGAAACTGAAGGTCAGCCTATAAATTTTCATTCTCCTCCGGCATTGCCAACCCTGGCGTTCGCGGGGCGGCGCATCAGATCGGAAGGAGGCCTGCATGAGTGTTGCGCGAACGATAGTTCGCCATGTCCGGTGCTCCATCGCGGGAGACAAGATCGCGACCGATGCACAGTCCCGCCGGCCAACACCACGCGCAGGGGCTGGCCGGCCTCCGGCGCTCGACTGTCCATGCGGCAGGACTCGGCCATGAAGAATCGGCATCTTTATCTTCCTGCACCGCTTCGGGTCCTGCTGGCTGGTCTGGGACTGGCCCCATACGGCGTTCTGGGTCGGGGTGCTCGCTGCGGCCGACCTCTTGCCGGTGCTGGCGGTGTTTCCTTTCGCTGGTGTCGCCGCGAACCGCTGGAACAGGCTCAGGTTGTTGCAGGCGTCCCAGGCACTGACCGCCCTGAACACGATTCTAATGGCGACGCTTCTGGCCAGCGATCGCCTGGGACTGACCGCGCTCATTGTGCTGATTGCCGTTCAGGGCACGCTGACCGCCGCGGTTCAGCCGTCTCGTTTTCGATGGAGCAACAGCTGGTGCCGCGCGACGATCTGAGCAAGGCCGTTGGCCTGAACTCGGTCAATGCCAATCTCGCTCGGCTGGTAGGGCCAGTTCTGGCCGGGGTGATCATCCTTCACTGGCCGATCATCTGGATCTTCGTACTGAATGGCGCCGTCACCATTCTGTTCGTCACACTCCTGCTGCGACTCAAGGTCTCCCCGCCGCCCGCGCCCGCCGCGCGGCAGGTCTTTCATGCCGAGGTGACGGAAGGTATCGGGCATGTCTGGTGCACCCCGGCGGTGCGGCTCATTCTCCTGTCAATGTTTTGCGGCGGAGCCCTGGTGTGCGCGGCGGTCGAGCTGATCCCTGCAATCGCGGCAAAGAGCTTTGGCGAAGACGTCGCCTTGCCGTGCTGACCGGATCGGCGGACGCCGGTGCGATCGGCTCAGGACTGACCGTCGGGCGCCACGATGCCTCGCGGCTGCTCTACGGTGTGCTTTTCTGGTGGGGACTAGGCGGATTGGCGGCGGTCGTGCTGACCCAGGCGCAGGGTGGGCTTCTCGCCATGGCTTCCGCAGCGGTTTTGGGGGGCACGATCACCCGTGGCCTGGTTTCGACGCGGGCATTCATCCAGCTTACGACCCCCGACGCGCTGAAAGGGCGCGCGCTCAGTGCACATGGCCTGATCGTGCGCGGCAGCCCGGCCCTGGCCGCACTGGCCATCGGCTACGCCACTGACCGTTTCGACCTCGAGCGCAGTGTCCTGTTCTCGCCGACTCTGCTTCTGCTGGCGCTGTTCACGCTCGCGTAGCCATTGCGCCAGGCCGCGCAGGATATGTCAGGGCCATTGGAAGCGCGCGGCTCCCGGTCATGAAGGCCTGCCAGCCAGAAAGGCCGACATCCGTCTCCCTATATGGTCAGTGTAGAAGCTCGGACCAATGCGGTCACTATTGCCAGCCAACCCCTTCGCGCCCAAGGTATTCAGTCCCGGCATTTGGTGGATCGGATTTAGGATGAATCGGTTTGGCTCCGAAGTCCAGATCCTGCAAATGTACTCCTAGGGCGTGAGGCCGCCGAGGGTCTTGAGTCTGCGGGCGAAGTTGTAGGCTGCCATGAAGTCGGCGAGGTGTGTCCGCAACCGGTGGTGGCTGTCGTAGTGGAAGCATTTGACCGTTGCCTCCTTGATCGTGTGGTTCATGCGCTCGCCCTGCCATTGGTCCACTTATGGTTTGGCTTGGTCAGTCGGTGCTCGATCCCATTCGCCTCGCAGATCATGTCGAACCGCATCTGCCGGGAATAGGGCGTCTTGCGGTTGCAGGGTTGCTCGGCGGACTGGGTGCCATTGTCGGTCAGGATCGTGTGGATGTGGTACGGGACCATTTTGAACAGATGTTCGAGAAACTCCCAAGCGGTCTTGCGATCCGCCATTTCCACGAGTTGGATGATCGCAAATCTGCTGGTCCGGTCAATGCAGACAAAGAGATGGAGCTTGCCCTGCACCGTCTGAACCTCGGCAATGTCGATGTGGAAGAAACCGATGCGGCGCCGGCCGGGTGAGATGCGGAATCGATGGCTGAAGAGCATAGAGGCAATCATCCAACGGCAGAAGCGTGTGCCGTCGCAACGCGACGATCATCGCTTCCTCCGCTTCTGTGAGAACGGTTGAGCGAGGCTCTTTCGGTACGGTCTTCAAGTCCTCCACCGTCGTACGCTTTCGCCACGCTGCGACGGTCTTGGGATTGATGTCCAACTCCTTGCTCAGTTGCGCGAGCGAAGCTTGCGATCGCTGTATTACAGCTCTGACGGCGTACGTGGTCGTGGCGCTCCCGTGACGAACTTGACCCGTAAGGCTTCCTTCCATTCCATAGAAAGGATCGCACCATCAAACCTTGGGATCAAAACACTAGTCGGCGGCCGTATTGCGGGCGCTTCGCCGCCTGCTGGCATAGCCGCTGAACAGACCCCAGAGAAAGACTAGCAAGGTCAACAAAAGGATCACAGCCGAGGTCGGCGTGCCGACCAGCACCCCGAAATCGCCTCGGCCGATCAGCATGGCCCGGCGGAAATGGTCCTCCAGCATCGGCCCGAGAACAAAGCCTAGGATCAGGGGCGCCGCGGGAAATACGAACAGACGTCCTGCATAGCCAACAAGGCCGAGCAGAGCGACAAGCCAAACATCCGTCACGCTGCCTCGGACGCTGAAAGCCCCGATGCAGATGAACACGAGGACCGCAGGCATCAGAACCGGCATTGGCACCATCAGCAGGCGTACCCAGACACCGACCAGCGGAATGCTCAGAACCAGCAATACGAGGCTGCCGATCCAGAAGCTCACAACCAGCCCCCAGAACAGTTCGGGTTCGTTGGTCATCAGATCTGGCCCGGGCGCGACACCGTTGATCAACAGTGCGCCGATCATTAGCGCCATGGTCGCGCTGCCTGGGATACCCAGGACAAGAGTCGGAATGAACGCTGTGATATCCGCGGCGTTGTTGGCCGATTCCGGGGCGGCAATACCTTCCAGGGCACCAGCACCGAACCTCTCCGGCTCCTTGCTCAGACGCATTTCGAGCGCATATGCGAGGTAGGCGGAGATCGCCGGTCCCGTCCCCGGCAGGGCGCCGAGAAACGACCCGACACCGCTCGCACGCAAGATCGGAGCGAGGATGCGCTTGACGTCGTCGCGAGCAGGCACCATCGCCCGGAACTTCACGGCATCGGCGCTGAGGGGTGCGCGGCGGTTTCCTTCCTGAAGGGACGAGATGATTTCGGACACGCCGAACGCGCCCATCGACAGCGAAACGAGCGTGACCCCACCGATCAGGTCGAGGCTGCCGAAGGTGAAGCGCTGATAACCCGAATAGAGATCGGTGCCGACCACGCCGAACATTATGCCGATTACGACCATGGCAAGGCCCTTGAACATCGACCCCGTGCTGATCGAGGAGGCGGCGACCAGCCCCAGAACAATCAGCGCGAAATACTCCACCGAGGAGAAGTTCAGCGCAACCCTGGCTATCGGCGCGATGAGCAGCGCAATGACGAGAATGCCGACGCTGCCTCCCAGGAACGAACTCGCGACGGCGATTACCAGAGCGAGGCTGCCTTTGCCCTGCTTGGTCAGGGGATGTCCGTCGATGCAGGTGACCGCATTCGCGGTAGTGCCGGGGATATTGAGCAGGATGGCGGTGATGCTGCCGCCGAAAGTGGCGCCGTACCAGATACCCGCCAGCAGGATCAGCGAAGCCGTCGCACCGAAATGATAAGTCAGCGGAAGAAGAAGAGCGATCGCCGTGATCGCGCCGATGCCAGGCAGAACGCCGACGAAGATGCCCGAAAGCACTCCCAGCGTGATCATCAGAAAGTTGTAGGGGCGTACGGCTGTGGCAAAGCCGATGCCGAGACTTGAGATCAAATCCGTGAGATATTCCATCAGAACGGCATTCGGATGACGGGAATGGGAAGGTCGAGCAACAGAACGAAGATGGTCCAGGTCAGGACCAGGAGCACAGCGCAAAGAAGGACGACCGTCTTGACACGCCTTCCAGGCGCCGCGAGCGAGGCACAGATTGTCGTTGCAGGCACCGCGGCGAGAAGCCCGGCCGAACGGATGAGAACGGCGAACCCCACAATCGACGCGATGATTGCAACAAACGCGCGGGGCCTGATTTCCGGCATCGAGGCGCCACGAAAAAGCGCGGGAACGGCAATGCAGATTCCGAATCCTGCAAGCAGGATACCCAACGCAACCGGGAACATGCCCGCACCCATCTGCCGGAAAGTGCCCAACGGCAAGGTTGTGGCTGCGTAAATCGCGTAACCGCTGCCCGCCACCAACAGCGCACTTCCTGCGACGAAATCACGATTCATGGCGCAATTCCCGACACCAGCGACACCTCCTCTACCCCTTCGACTCCATCTAAGCGGGCACGCAGCCTGATCGCTGCATACCCGCCCAAAGGGCCTATTGTTGAATCGGAAGACCCGCGTCGGTGATGACCTTGCGCCAGCGCTCGACATCCGAGGCGGCTCGATCGCTCACGGTCCTTGCATCCCCGACATAAGGCTCGACGCCGAATTCCAGCAATTTCGCCTTGACGTCCGGCAACTGGATGATCCTCTGGATCTCTGTGTTCAGTTTGTTCACTACATTCTTTGGAATGCCTTTCGGCGCCATGTAGGCATTCCAACTGGAAACATAATAGGGCTTCACGCCGCTTTCCTCCACGCTCGGAAGGTCGGGAAACGCGACAGAACGGCGGTTCAGCGTCGTCGCGATTGGAACGACCTGTCCGGCGTCTATTGCATTCTTGGCGCCCGCGGTGATCTCGAAGGCCACGTCGGCTTCGCCGCGCGCGACCGCCGCCATGGCCTCGGGCGAACTCTTGTAAGGCACGACCGTGGCATCAATGCCAGCGACAGCATTGAAGAGAAGCGCCGCAAGATGTTGTGTCGAACCGACCGCGACCGTGGCGACGGTAATGCGGTCGGGATTGGCCTTCGCCATGGCGACCAGATCCTGAACGCTGGCGATGTCGCTTCCGGCCTTGGCTACAATGACCAGCCCGAATTCGCCGACCGGGGCGACCGGGTCGAAATCGTCGATCTGAGACAGCGGCGCATTGGGCATCAAGGTCGCGCGGATGGTCGCCGAATGACCGGCGTTCATCAGGGTATAGCCTTCGTTGTCGCCGTCATACGCGGCCTGCGTGGCAACCATTCCGCCCGCGCCCGGCATGTTCTCAACAACAAATCGCTGGCCAAGAGACTCTTCCAGATGCGGCGCCAGCGTCCGCGCGATGATATCCGACACGCCGCCGGTACCGAAGGGCAGGATGATCGTGACGGGCCGGTTGGGATAGTCGTCCTGCGCATGTACGGAATTTGCCGCGCCTAACACGAGCGGCAGCGCCAGAACGGCCATCGCCGAACGACGCACGATCTGACGACCGATCCGGGCCATCCGTGCAGAAAAGTCCATTGTTTCTCCTCCTCTTGTCAATTGCAGCCCTGCGCGGTCACTCTTTTCCGACCTGGATCGATCCCGTCCAGGCTGGGCGTTGACCTTCCAGCATTTGCCTGATGGAAGCCGGCATCGGCATTCAGGACTGATCGCATTACTGTCCGACGGAATCCGGTACCCACCAAATCGGAAAGCTCCCGCAAGCGATAAGAAATGGCGGCGCACCCTCGTTCAGCCGGGGTGCGTTCCATCTGATTTCTCGCCAGACCCGCCCCACACTGTTATTCGGCCGGATCGACGAAGATCTCGTCGACACTCATGAGGCGCGGGGTAAGACCCTGCTTGAAGGCCGCGGTTCTCAACGCGTCGATAGTCTTGATGTTGGATGCGATGCCATAGGGCAACGGGTCACCGACAATCGTGGCCAACTTGCGGTATTTCTCGTCGTCCTTGGTATCGCCGATGCCCGTCTGCCAGTCGGTCATCCAATCGTCCCTGGCCTTCCGGAACGCCTCGTAAAGCGACCGCGCGACCCAGGGATGTTCGGCCAGCACTTCGTCCTTGACCACGATGGTGCCATGCATCGGATAGACGCCCGTCGCACCGTAGGCGGCCTTGTCACGCGCCGCTGCATCTGGGATCAGCTTCGGCCAGTCAGTCTTGACCGTCTTCCAGCCGCCGGTGGGCGAGCCCATGCGCCCGACCCCGGAATTGCCCGACGAGCCGGCAACGATCTCGCCGTCCCTCATCATCTCGTAGAGCGACCGCCCTTCGGGCGCGTGAACCACGTTCGGCGGCAGGCACAGCGCCTGGACATGCTCCTCGTCGTCGACCACCCAGGTAATCTTCGAGATGTCGACGCCGTATTCCTCGGTCAGAATCTGCCGGTTCCAGACACAGGTGGTCACCGAATAGGCACGGATGCCGACCTTCCTGCCCTCTAGGTCCTTCGGCTCCTCGATCCCGGCATCGGGCAGCTTGACCATCGTGCCGTGGTGGAAGGTGCGCATCACGAAGATCGGAAGCGCCTTGAACGGCGCTCCATAGGCACGTGCGATGATATAGGTCGTCGGTGCCAGTTCGCAGACGTCAAATTCCACATCCCGCACCATCCGGCGAAACGCCCCGATCTGCGGCTTGACCTCGATGAAATTCGCCTCGACACCCTCGATGCCGATCTCGCCCGAGATCAGCTTGCGCGTATGCGGATACGCCGCAATCGCGATGTCCAGCTTTACTTTGTCGACCATCGGTTTCTCCTCTTGCGTCGCGGCCCGGATCGCGTCGATCCGGCAGATGTGGCGCTCTTTTTAGTCTGTTCGGTGGGATGCCGCGATGCGGCAACAGGCGTCGGTCAGGTCAGGTCGATGGTGACGTCGTTGAAAAGATCCTCGGCCGCGACTTCCTTTTCGATCAGCCGCTGCTGGAGACAATATTTGATCACCAGTTCGAGCGAGGGCTTCAGTGCGTCGAAACCGAAGGGAAGGAAGTCGATATCACCCTCCTTCGGCGCCTTCGCCTTGCTCTCCTTGAGCATGCGGAACACCTCGCGCACAGCTTCAGGATGTTCCCGGGTCAGCCGCTCCCGCACCACGATCATGTGGTTCATCGAAACCGCCCCGGTCTGCGCATACCATTCCTGCGCCGCAGCCTCCGGGTCGGGGATCACGGTCTTTAGGCGCGGATCCTTCGGCATGTCGGCACCCAGCACCGCGGCGTCCAGTTCACCGGCGAGAAGCATTTCACCCAGTTTCTTGTCTTCGGAAGCGATCGACACGTTTGGCGGGTTCACATAGCTCGGCACATGAGCGTCCTCGAAGGTTAGCCACTCGACCTTGTCGAGATCGGCGCCAAACTGGTTTTGCAGGATACCACGGACCCACATGCCGGTGGTCTGAGTATAGGCCCTGACGCCGATTCTCCTGCCCGCCAGATCGCCCGGCTGCACCACGCCGCGTTCGGCGTTGTAGGCGATGCAGTGATGCTGGAAGCGTCCGAGGACCGTGGCCGGAAGCAACACCAGCGGCACTCCGGCTTCACGCGCCTGAACAAAGGTCACGATCGCCAGTTCGCCAAGATCGAAGGCCAGGTCTCGGACGAAGGGCTTGAACGCCTTGTTGGCCCGCGCGACCGGTGCGAAGTCAAATTCGACGATATCGGAAGCGATCTCGCCGGATTTCAGCGCCTTGGTAGCGGGGTATTCGGTAAGCAGGGTCTTGAGCATGATCTTCTGCGGCACGGCCAGTGTCCTTTGATGCGGCGGCTTTTTCCAGCCGCCAGATCGTCGCCCGAACATCCCCAATTCCGCCAATAGGAAGAACCGCGCCAGCGATAAGAACTGATGTCGGCGTTGTCACGTTAACTCATCAAATCCAAAGGACTGGTAGTGCTATGGAGGTCAATTTCTCGCGGCGGCTTTCCACGCGCCGAAGGCCTCCATTCTGTGATAGCGTGTTGCATTGGCGGAGCGACGGCGGGCGGAAATGGCATCTGAAGCCCGTCTTTGTGGTTGCTCGCCGCTATCACTGCGCGATTCGCGTAATCGCAGGCGGTGATTTTGCGGGATCATTGGCAGAACTGGTCGACGAACCGGGGATACTCCCGCAGCGTCATCAGGTCCTGGTTCATCCTCGCCAATGCGGGTGTCGCGTTGCCCTTAAATCTGAGACGCACTAGGCTCAGGACCCATTGATTTCAGCAGAAGGGCATATTTCACCGCGCGAAAACAGAGCGGTAGTCATGTCTGATCTCTTCTGGCTGAGTGATGCGCAGATGGCGCGTCTGGAGCCCTACTTTCCGAAGTCCCATGGTAGGCCGCGCGTCGATGATCGGCGTGTCCTGAGCGGGATTATCTTCATCAATCGTAATGGGTTGCGATGGCGTGACGCGCCTGCGGCATACGGCCCCCACAAAGCTCTCTATAACCGTTGGAAGCGTTGGAGCGACTAAGACATCTTCGCGAAGATGATGGTCGGACTGGCTGCCGAGCACGGCGAGAAGAAGAACGTGATGATCGACGCCACCTACCTGAAGGCCCACTGCACGGCGTCCAATCTGGGCGTCAAAAAGGGGGGGGCGCGGTCGCCTGATCGGACGGACCAAGGGTGGCATGAACACGAAACTGCATGCCATCTGCGACAGCCAGGGACGCCCTCTCAAGCTGTTCGTAACGGCAGGGCAGGTCAGCGACTACATCGGTGCGCGGGCGCTGACAGTCTGCCGGATGTCGACTGGCTGCTCGGGGATCGCGGCTACGACGCCGACTGGTTCCGCGAAACGTTGGAAGACAAAGGGATACGCGCTTGCATCCCAGGCCGGAAGCAGCGGAAGACACCGGTGAAGTATGACAAGCGCCGCTACAAACGCCGAAACCGGATCGAGATCATGTTCGGCAGACTCAAGGACTGGCGGCGGGTGGCCACGCGATACGACCGGTGCCCGAAGGTCTTTCTCTCCGCAATCGCTCTCGCCGCCACGGTCATATACTGGCTATGAGTCCTGAGCCTAGGTGTTTGATCCCACGGTTTGATGGTGCGATCCTTTCCCATGAATGGAAGGATGCCATATGGGACAAGTTCGTCACGGAAGCGCCACGACCACGCACGCTGTCAGAGCAGCAATACAGCGATCGCAGGCTTCTCTCGCGATGCTGAGCCGGGAGCTGGGGATCAATCCCAAGACGGTCGCAAAGTGGCGCAAAAGGCAGACTGTCGATGATCTCAAGACCGGCCCAAGGGAGCCACGCTCGACAGTCCTCACTGAGGCTGAGGAGGCGGCCATCGTCGCGTTTCGGCGCCACACGCTGCTGCCGCTTGACGACTGCCTCTATGCCCTCCAGCCATCCATCCCGCACCTGACACGCTCAGCACTGCACCGCTGTCTGCAGCGACATGGCATCTCGCGCCTGCCTGACGTCGAGGGCGACAAGCCGAAGAGGTCGAAGTTCAAACGCTGCCCCATAGGCTTTTTCCATATCGACATCGCCGAGGTTCAGACCGCCGAAGGAAAGCTCTTCCTGTTCGTCGGCATTGACCGTACGAGCAAGTTCGCCGTAACCCAACTGGTCGAGAAAGCAGACAGGAAGACGGCTTGGGAGTTCCTGCAGCACATGCTCGCGGCCGTGCCATATCAGGTCCACACCGTCCTCACCGACAACGGCATTCAGTTCGCCGAGCAGCCCCGGAACCGGAACACCGTTTATTCTCGGCCGATGCGCTTCGACATGATCTGCGAGGCCAATGGGATCGAACATCGCCTTACCAAGCCGAACCACCCGTGGACCAACGGCCAGGTCGAGCGAATGAACCGCACGATCAAGGAGGCGACCGTCAAACGATACCACTACGACAGCCATGACCAGCTACGGACACACCTTGCGGACTTCATGGCGTCCTACAACTTCGCCCGCAGGCTCAAGACACTCAGCGGGCTCACACCATACGAATACATCTGCAAGATATGGACAACCGAGCCGGACAGATTCATCCTGAACCCGATCCACCAAATGCCGGGACTGAACACCTAGCACTTGTGGAGCCCATGGAAGAATGTCGCTCTAGGTCTTTCAAGATCGAAGAGCTTTTCCAACCGCGTAGCGTTCTCCTCGACAAGACGTTTCGCGTGCTGCGGAAGTTCGGCACTCGCTCGCGTAAAGTCATCAAGTGCAATGGGTTCGAGCGTTGGAGCGGATGTCAGACGAAGCATGCGGTTTCGCCCGATCAATAGTCCTGCCTGTCCGAGGGCGTTCTGACTTTGCAGGTGCATCGCGCTTTCGACAATAGTTCTCCAGTGGAACATGCCGCCGCGCTTAATCTGACCATCAGTCATACGAAGGTCTTGATCGCCACAGCCAAGGCTCAGGATTTTGATTTTGTGTCTGTCGATGTTGAAACAGCTCATGGCATCCACCAGCGCCACCATGACGGGGTTGTTCGCCCAAACACCGCCATCCGCAAAGTGCCGGGTGCCGTTCCGGTAGGTCGCGAAGAAAGTCGGCGCGGCTGACGTTGCCAATGCCACCGTGACCAGTTCTTCCTGCCAGTCGAGGCGGAAGTCCGGGTGGTGCGGCGTTTTGAGGACATTGACCTCGTTGAACCCATCGAAGGCGGGGATGTTCAAACACACGTTGACCGAGCCCAGTGTCCTGTTGCCAAAGCGGTCTCGAAGCGCTCGTTCCAAGGGTTCACGGTTGTATCGATAGACGGCAAGATCGCGGGCAAACTGGTAAGCGGATCGCATCGCGCGACCAAGTCGAGTTGGCGGGGTCCAAGGCTGGGGAAATATTTTCGACCCGTGGCGCATATATATTTCCAGAACTTCCTCGGCGCGCATACCTGCTGCCATGCCAAGCGCGATTATTCCTCCGGTTGAAGTGCCGGCAATCATGTCGAAGTAGCTGGCTGCCGTACTGCCCTTCAAGAAACGACGCTCGCATTCTGCCAGCACCGCCGCAGGCAAAATGCCTCTTATGCCGCCGCCATCAATGGACAGTATGCGAAGATCATCTGCGGGCCATTCGAGTTGTTCTCGACGGTGAAAGATGGTGCCCTGTGAGCGGCGGGATTGAGGTTGTGCCATGAAGTCTCTCCACAAGTACCGCCAACCTGGATCGCCCGCCTGACTGACTTCTGATGTGTTTGCCGGTCCCAAACCATTTTCCCGAAGCGAGCCAGCTTTCGTAGCAGCTCAGCCAATTGGACACCCAGGGAATGGTCGTGTTGCTGATAAGGTCATCCGGCGACCACTGATCCGCTTCGTCGTCAAAGAGGCAGAGGAATGGGCCCGTACGCGGTGTTCGCGGATGTGACACGTAAACATGCGGTAGCGACCCTTCTTCGTTGCCGAAACGCCTTTGCAAGGTCGGTTCAAGAACCTCAACCAGTGGCTGCAGGTACAGGTTAGATCTGCCTTCGAGCAGAAGGGGTTCAGTATATTCTACCCGCAGCCGGTACGTCGTTCTGTGCGGCTGCAGATGCCCCTCCCAGACACAAGTTCGCTGGCTCAGCCGGTCGCATGACCAATCGGGATAGACATCCGCCATGTCCGCGATCTGATCACCAACAGTTATCATCAGGTACAGCGCCCCCCATGTTCGTATTCGCGCGTGCTGGCTTCACGAGGCCAGGTGCGGATGCGGCCCCAGCACCAAGAGCCGGAGCTGCTAGAGATGAAACTGGTGTCGCTGCTGTCAATTGCCCACTCGGTGTCATGCCAAGTGCGCCATGTTCGAGCTGGACAGCCTGCGCGCGATGATAGGCTTGCAACGCGGTCTCACCGGCCTTTTCGCCGAACAGATCGTCAAACGTCGATTGGATTACTGCCGGATCGAAGCCAACCCGCTTCAGGTTTTCGAGGCGCTCGATGAGGGTGAGCAGGTCGGCCGCCCAAAGCTGCTGATCGCTCCTTTGGGTCGGCCAACGATCGGTAAAGAGGTCCGGGTAATGTGCCGGATTGCGAACTTCAAGCAACCGCAGGTTCTGTTCGGCATTGCGAATCTGCCAGCGCATACGCTTGGCAATCGCTATCACCTCATCGACCAGGCTATCGTTTCCAGGGCCGGCATCAATTGCAATCGCTGCGATAATGACGGCCGGGGGCTTGCGTTTGCCACGGTGATCGTCATGCTTGCGATACCGTTTATCGCGGAACCTCTTGATCAGTTGCAGGGCAACCACGCGAGGAGATTTCTGGTCGAGGGGGACGTGCACCGGCATCGGTTGGGTGTCTGCCTTTTGCAACGCCAGACCAGATGTCTCACTTGGCAGCCGCGTGGCCAGTTCGGTGTAGGTTTCGCCATCGACAAGGTAACGACGCGCATCGAAGCGCTTCTGAAACGTCTCGCTGATCTCGACGTGAGCATTGAAGTGATTGGCAAACCCCTTCGGATTGATCTCCTTGTGGTACCGCTCGTCGGTCTCAGGCTTGTAGTGAAATAAGATCGCAACGCGTTCGGGGGTCCCGTCGATGCGAACGACCGGCATCAGATCGACCGTGACGCCGTCCGGGTAGGTAACCGTGACACAGCGACTGTTTTTCTCAATCAGGTAGTCGTAATACTTGCTGCCTTTTTCGCCCTTGATCGCTTTGTACAATTGCTCAAGCACCCATGCCGGGTTGGTGCCAGGGGCGATCGCGATCTCGAGCACAGCATCAACGTCGTGCTGGTCGGTCTTCAGGCGTGACCGAGTTGCCGCGTGAATTGCGAAACTGCCAGAAGGATAGACCTCAAGCACTAAGTCCTCGAGAGGGCTACCAGGGCGGTCGACATGCTGTGCGAGTCCACGAAAATGCCTGTCGGCGTCATCGTCCATGGAACGAGTGATCTGAATGGCGCGCGCAACGTCCATCATCGCAGCTTCGACGGGATCGATCTCCAGGCTGCGGGCAAAATCTTCCAAGTTCGTCCTGATATTCATGTTCTTCTGCCCCTTCAGGCTTGACGGATTCTCCGACCCGTCCTACAGTTTTTGACGCTTTCGTAGGATAGAAAGTGAAAAAAGAAGCCGCGAACAAGCGGCGTAAGTCCTACGATATCGTCATAGTAGCACAGTCGGAAGCGTCATGTCAAATTCTACGGATTCTAGCGGCGGGTTCGGTGACAGGTTACGTCAAGCCAGAGAGGCGCGAGGGATCAACCAAACGGAGCTTGCGGCGAAAACTGGGTTACAACCATCAGCAATCGGCCATTTCGAGAAGGAGCGGCGTAAACCTTCCTTCGCAAACATTAGGGCCCTCGCCAAAGCATTGAGCGTTACGTCAGACTACCTGCTCGGCAGGACCAACGAGATGGCCGGGGCAACAACGGCCTTTCGTGGTGAAGAGAACTTGTCGGATGACGACCGCGAGCACATCCAGATGATGATCGATCTCATGAACCAGAGAAAGTCGGGTCGTTGAGCAAATCTCGAATTCAAATGGCGCGGCGCCAGGGCGAGCTCAAAGCGAAAGAGAAGGGCTACGATGCTTTCCCCGTTGATCCTTTCGCGATTGCGGATAGCGAAGACATCGTGGTCGAGCCGAAGGATCCCGGCCAGATTGGCGTGAGCGGCGGGATCATCTTCCACGATGAGAGCGTTGGCATCTTCTACGCCACCAATATCAAGAGCGAGGGATTTCGCAGGTTCACCGTGGCTCACGAGCTTGGACACTATTTTCTCGAGGGGCATCCCGAAGAGATTCTGAAATCTGCGCCGATCCACATCTCCAGAGCTGGGTTTTCACAAGGAACCAGCTCCATAGAGCTTGAGGCGGATCATTTTGCGTCTGGGTTGCTAATGCCAACCAAGCTGGTTGGCGAGGCGATTGGGGGAAACCGTGTCGGTCTGGATGGGATCGTTGCTCTAAGCCAGCTGGCAGAGTGCTCCCTTACGGCCTCTGCTATCAGAGCCGCCGAATGTTGCGACTATCCGATAGCGGTCGTCGTCAGTTCCGGCGACAAGGTCGCATATGCGTTCTTGTCGGAAAGTTTCAAGAAACTCGATAGGCTCACGTTCCTCGAAAAGGGTACTCCGCTGCCGCGAACCCATACCCTACGGTTCAACGCTGATACACAAAACATCCGGTGCGCGCGCTCGATATGTGGACAAACCAGTCTTGCTGAATGGTTCTCATGCGGGCGACGGCTTGCGTTGGATGAAGAAGTCATCGGTCTCGGCGCGTACGGCTTCACCCTCACCGTCCTTTCCAGCGACGAGCTTGCCGACGACCCTGATGACGAGGCCTACGAAGAAGAACGATCGCTCCAACAGAGTTGGACGCCACGGTTTGCGTATGGCAGATAACAACCTGCGTCGCGGCTCTATGTCCCGGATGCATTCAAAATCATATGAGCATCTCGTTTTCTGAACCTACTTCCCGCGCGTCCTGACCACAATTTAGGTTGTTCGGGGCTACCTGATACTCTTTGTGCATGACGTGCCCCATATGTATTTTGCGCCAAGCCTTTTCCCCCGTTCTGCCATCCGTGTCACTTTTGCACTGGCCATCGTCGCTGCCGTCTGTATTGCAGCGGGACTCTGCATAACTCCTCGACCAATCACTTCTCCGGTGGTCAATGCTCCGATCCGTGAGCTCCCTTTGACGCCGGCCCTGTTGAAGATCCCTCGCACTACCCCGGTCAAGCCAGCGACAACCGCGGGTGCCGCCACCACCATGAGGTTCCCGGAGATGCGACGCACGATCAGGGGGTTGTCAATCCCGGAGCAAAATGGGTCAGTGAACCGGTGGAATAGTCCCCAACGGCTGGGGTCTGGCGGGCGCCTTCTCGCTTTCCCTTCTTGCCCATTCGCGCTTCCAGCAGCCGGCGCAGGGTGGCGAACTCTTCCGGCAGATCCCAGCGTTTGAGCGGTGCAGCCTGATCCAGAGCACCGACCTTCTGCTCCAGCAGCGGCAGGAAGTGCATCGGATCAAAGACCATGTCGGCCTTCTCGTAGGACCGGCAGTGCTGCGCGATCACCTCGGCACCACATCCGATGACCACCTCCTGGACACAGCCTCGTACCTGCACCTCGTGGTGAGCGTGGGCCACCGGGACCGAGTAGTCGTTGTTGCGATAGCGCACCATGAGATCGACGTCGCCCGGGTGCTGACCTTCTCGCACGCATCGTAGGGCACGGCCGGCAGCACCATCAACGCGTCCAGGTCCCGCATCAGGCGCTCGCCGGTGGCTTCGGTATGGCCACGAACGATGCCGTCCTGGCGCTCTAGGCAGCGTTCTTCCAGCCAGGCATTCAGATCATCGAAGCTGCCGAACCGGGGAGCGGGCACGAGGAAATTCCGCCGACCATAGCCGATCACACCCTCGACGTTACCTTTATCGTTTCCCTTGCCCGGCCGGCTGAACTTGTCATCGAACAGTTAATGCGACTGCAATTCGGCAAAGGCTCTGGTTCGTTCTCGTCTCCCATCACCGCAGATCTTCGCCACGGCTATGGTGGTGTTGTCATACAGGATCGACTGGGGCACGCCGCCGAAGAACGCGAAGGCGGCATTGTGCCCATCGCAATAGGCCTCCGTCGTCTCGGCCGGGTAGGCCTTGATAAAGAAGGCGTCCGAGTGCGGCAGAGCCATCGCGAAATAGTGCAGCTTGCATTCAACGCCGCCGATCACGCCAAGCGCTTCGCCGAAATCCACTTGGGCGTGACCCGGCGCATGCGACAGCGGCACGAACACCTCGCGGCTCCGGCGTTTCTTCTCCCGCACGTAATCGGTCACGATTGTGATGCCGCCAGTGAACCCGTGCTCGTCGCGCAGCCATTCGTGGATGCGCTTGGCCGTATGGCGTTGCTTCTTCAGCTTGCTCTTGTCGTCCTCCAGGAACTGGTCGATGACTGGAATGAAGGGATCGAGCTTCGGTCGGATCGGCGGTCTCATACGCCGATAGCCCGGTGGCACCGAGTGCTTCAGGATCTTCGCAACCGTCTTCCGGTCGATCCCGAACACCCGCGCCGCTTCGCTCTTGCTCATCCCATCGACATGGCACGCACGCCGGACCCGGTTATAATGCTCCACAGAATACATCTCCCGCCCTCAGCTCGTTCGCCTCGGGCCCAAGATGCGGACTCTTACTCCGCGACGGTCAGATCATCCAACCGTTTCCGCTGTCCATTTTGTCTCCGGGATTTACATACCCTCTTGCGGGATTGGATTTCATCAGAATCTCAAGAAAGCGCTTCAGCGTTCGGGTCACGAGGCGGCGACGCACATGCCGAAAGGTGGACACGAAGAGGGATTTCGACTTTGGGAATCCTTGCAACTTATTGGGTTTAAACAAATTTTCACTAAATTTTGGTGCCGCTGAAGGGACTCGAACCCCCGACCCCATCATTACGAATGACGTGCTCTACCAGCTGAGCTACAGCGGCCCTGGTGGCGGCGATCTATCAGGGTTCGTCGGCTTCGGGAACCCCCGATTTCTCTGCATCCACCACTGCGGAAACCGGTTCCTGCCCGGGGGCGCCGACAATCAGCGGCAGCATCTCGGCATTGCCGGGCATGGCCGAGGTCTGCGACGCCGGGCGCTGCCAGACCAGCGTGTCGAATCCGCCGCAGGACTGGCACACCGGGCGCCAACTGTCATGCACATGGCCGCAGGACTCGCAGACCCATTGCGGGCCGCGCGGCGCCACCAGCGCCCGGGTCAGCCAGCCGCGCACCACGGCGTCATCGGCGCCTTCGCCGCGCGCGATCGCGGCCATCAGCGCCAGGCCGCGGGCGGTCGGGTCATCCTCGACCAGGCCGGCGATCGCCCGGCGCGCCTCGGGGAAATCCCCCGCCGCGATGCAGAGTTCGGCACGCAGCAGCCGGGTCTCCGGATCGTCCGGATTCAGCCTGATCAGGGTCTCGAACCGTTTGAGCCGCTCTTCCGGACTCTCATCCGGAACGATTCTCGCGAAGGCCGCCGCCAGGTCGGGATGCGGGCGCGATTCCCAGGCTTTCTTCAGCACCCGGGTGGCATATTTCGGATTGTTGTCGGCGATATAGCCCTCTGCCGCCATCACCGCCGCCGGAATCAGGTCGGGCGACATCCGGTTGGCGGCAATCGCCGCCTCGCGGGCTTCGATCGGATGATCCTCGTCCAGGATTCCCTTGGCCTCGGAGAGCGCCAGCACCGCATCGCGCCGCCGCACCACGTCGCGCGGCAGGGCGCCCTGGCGGGCCTTTTCGGCCAACGTCTTGCGGGCCCCGGTCCAGTCCTCTTTCTGCGCCTGCAGGCTGAGCAGGGTGTCCTGCATCTCGACGCTCTGCGGCTTCAGGGCAAAGGCATGGCGGGCCAGGGCCAGCGCGGTATCGGTCTCGCCCGCCGCCAGTTTCTGCTTGAGCAGCCCCCGGACCCCGACGAACCGGGTCCGGTCATCGGTGAGCAGCCGCTTGTAGGCCGCCTCGGCCTTCTTCGGATCGCCCGAGAGTTCCGCCGCCTGGGCCAGCACCAGCGAAGTCAGCTCGGGCCGGTTCAGGAATTTCTCGGCCCGCGCCGCCTTGGACAGCGCCAGCCGCCCGTCGCCCGACGCGATCGCCATGATTCCATCGGTCAGCGCCGCAAAGCCCTTGCGTTCGCGGTTGCGGTCGAAATAGCGGCTGATCGCGGTCTCGTCGCCATTCAGGAAGCGGGCGACAGCGACGATCAGCGCGGTCAGCTTGAGGATCAGCCAGAGAGTCACCAGCAGCAGCACCGCGAACAGCACCGCCTGCAGCGGGCCGAGGTTGAATTCGACATTGGCCACGGCGATCCGGATGCCACCATCGGTTTCCAGCAGATAGCCGGCGCCCAGGGTCAGGCCGGTGATGATGCCGACGAACAGGATGAATTTCACAAGCGACCAGAGCATCAGTTCCGCACCTCGTCCGAGAGTTTCCCGAACGCGGCCAGCGCCGCCAGTCTTCGGTCGGCGCGGCTGCGCCAGGGGGCCAGGGCATCGGCCGCGGGGCCGGTCAGAGCCTCGGCTTCGGTCACGGCGCCGGCCAGGTCGCCGTTGCGCAGCTTGGCCTCGGCGCGGCTCAACACGGCATCGGCGCTGTCGCCGTCCTTGGGCGCCAGCGAGCGCATCCCGAGTTGCGCCTTGAGGAAGCCCGTCAGCCCGGCTTCGCCGTTGCCAGCGGCGATATCCGCGTCGATGGCGGCGCGGGCCGCGTCGGGAAAGTCCGCCTGCAGGCTCGACAGCGTGTCCACGCCCTCGGCAAAGTCCCGCATGGCGTCAACCGGGAGATCCGGATGCAGCGCGGCGAGCTGATCCAGCGCCTCGGCAAACGGGCTGCCGGAATCGAGCGCGGTTTCGACCGCCGACAGGGCGGCCAGTGTTTCAGCATCGGTGCTGGCCCTGGCGGCGGCGGCCTGGGCCTTGGAGGCCTCTTCGGCGGCGGCCTGAATCTTGGCCAGTTCGGCAGCGAACATCTCGCGCATTGCCGCCAGTTCCCGCTCATAGGCCGCAGTTGCGGCCGGATCGGTCTCGGCGGGCCGTTGTCGCAGGTCGTCCAGCTTGGCGGTCAGCGCGGCGATGGCGTCGGCGTTGCTCTTGCGCAGCGAGTCCAGATCGGCTTCGACCTGGTCCAGACGTGTGCCGAGCGCCTCGGTGGCGGCCAGCGGCGCCTTGCCGGAGAGATCGGCCGCGGCCTTGGTCTGTGCGGCCCTGGTTTCGGCCAGCTCGGTTTCCAGCGCGGTCAGCCGGGCCTCGGCCTCGGTCAGCCGGGCGCCACCCAGCGGGCCGCCGTCGCCCAGCAGATAATAGGCCGCGCCAAAGCCGATGGCGGTGGTGAGAACGCCCGCGAACAGCATCGGCCAGACCGAACGGCGTGCCGGAGCCGCAACCGTCGGGGCGGCAGCCGCACCGGAAGGCTGTGCCGGACGCTCCGGCGGCGTGGACGATTTCGCGGCCGGAGTCTGACTTGTCCCGGCCGGTTCGCTGCTGGTGGCCGGCTTCGGGGCGTCGGACGCCTTGGCATCCTTCCCGGCGGCCTTCGTTCCGGGGCTCTTCGCTGGCGCGGAGTCTTCGGATTTCGCCGGTTCTCCGGAGGTCTTCGATGCAGGTTTCGGCGTATTCTTCCCGGCATCCGCCGCGACGCCCGGCTGCCCCGGCTTGGGGGTCTCGGACGTTGCCGCTACGTCAGAATCAGCCTTGGCCTTCCCGACCTCGGGCCGAATCCCCTCGGCCGGCTTCGCTGCGGACTCCGTTTTGGCGGATTCAGGGTCTGTATTGGGCTTTTCACCGCTGGTCTTGGCTTTGCGGGCCATTTGCACTCCCTGCTGCGACGGCAGTCGCCATCGCTCTTGCTGCACCTGCTAACTTGGCAACCTCTTGAGGTCAGTGCAAGTTGCCCAGCCGCCCCAAAACCAAGTCTTGCATCGCTGCGGCGTCTGGTCGCGCAGCCGTCTCGGTTGGAAAACGGCCTTCGAAGTGTTGCGCCGCCGCCGGGCTGATCGCAACGATGTGAACCGGCGCCGAGATCGGAAGCTGCGCCAGGTTGCGGGCACTGCGCGGCGAGAAGACCGGCGCAACCACCGGACGATCCCCCTGCAGCAGGCGCAGCGCCTCCGGAGTCGGCGGGCAATCCTGCATCCGGTAGACCTCCCGCTCTTCCCCCTCTATCCCCTCGGCGCGCAGCCGCGGAATCAGATCGCCGCGCCCGTGCTGGGCCCGCAGGTGCACCAGCCGGCCGGGCCGGTCCCGCAGCAGAAGCGCCAGCAGATCCTCGACCGTGCCCCGCGCCGACAGCGTCCGGGCCCCCGCCTCGGCGGCCAGGGCAGCGGTGCGGTCGCCGACGCAATAGGCCAGCCGCCCCTCCAGCGCCCGGGGTCCGGCGCCCGCCGTCACCGCATCCACCGCCCGACCCGAGGTGAGGACCAGAACGGCATCCGCCGGAACGGCCACGCCGGTGGCTCTCGGCTCTGCCAAGGGCGACAGGACGGCGGGGAGCGGGCGACCCGCGGCCTCTTCGCAAGCGGCCAGAAAGGATCGGGACTGAGCAATGGGGCGGGTCAAGAGCAGCGTTGCCATCAGTTGTCGTCGCCTCCTGCGCCGTGATACCAGCCCCCCCATGGCAACTGCAACCGGCGGCGACCGGATCATCCTGGGTATCGAATCGAGTTGCGACGACACCGCCGCCGCCGTCGTGCAGCGCGTGGACGGACGCGCGCATGTGCTGTCCTCGGTGGTACTGGGGCAGACGGCGCTGCATGCCGATTTCGGCGGCGTGGTCCCCGAGATCGCGGCGCGGGCGCATTCCGAGCGTCTGGATGCCGCCATCGCCCAGGCCTTGGCCGAAGCCGCGCTTGGGTTCGACGATCTCGACGGCATCGCGGTGACCGCCGGTCCGGGGCTGATCGGCGGGCTGGTCTCGGCGGTGGTCGCGGCGCGGGCCATCGCGGCGGCGCGGGGCCTGCCGCTGGTCGGGGTGAACCACCTCGCCGGGCACGCGCTGTCGCCGCAGTTTTCCGCCGAACTGCCCTTTCCCTATCTGCTCTTGCTGGTCTCGGGCGGGCATTGCCAGTTCCTGCTTGTGCGCGGCCCCGATGGGTTCGAGCGGCTGGGCGGCACCATCGACGATGCCCCCGGCGAGGCTTTCGACAAGGTCGCCCGGCTGCTGGGTCTGCCGCAACCCGGCGGGCCGTCGGTGGAAGAGGAGGCAAGACGTGGCGATGCGGCGCGGTTCGCCTTTCCGCGCCCGCTGCTGGATCGGGCCGGAATGGACCTTTCCTTTTCGGGGCTCAAGACCGCCGTGCTGCGCGAGAGGGATCGGCTGGTGGCCGGGGCCGGCGGGCTGCGACGCCAGGATCGGGCCGATATCTGCGCCGGGTTCCAGGCCGCCGTGGCCGATGTGCTGGCCGAAAAGGCCGCCCGGGCAATCAGTGTCTATCTTGGGGAAAATCCGGCAAATCCGGCACTCTGCGTCGCCGGAGGGGTGGCCAGCAACGCCACTTTGCGCAGCGCCCTGCAGGCGGTGGCCAGCTCGACGGGCTGCCGTTTCGTGGCCCCGCCGCTGGCGCTCTGCACCGACAATGCGGCGATGATCGCCTGGGCCGGCCTGGCGCAGTTCGACGCCGGGAGCGGCGGTGATTTCGCGGCCCGGCCACGCTGGCCGCTGGATCAGGACGCCGCGCCGATGCTGGGCGCCGGAAAGAAGGGGGCAAAGGCATGAACGGGGTTGCGGTTCTCGGGGCCGGGGCGTTCGGAACCGCCCTGGCGCTGGTCCTGGCGCGGTCGGGGCGGGAGGTGACGCTCTGGGCGCGGGACGCCAGACCGATCGCGGAACGCCGCGAAAGCCCGAGGCTTCCGGGGGTGCCGCTGCCCGAGACCCTTGCCGTGACCGGCGACCTGAACGGAATCACGGCGCAGACCGTTCTGCTGGCGGTACCGATGCAGGCCCTGGCCGGATTTCTGGATCAACACGCAACGGTTCTGAACGGGCGGCAACTGGTGGGCTGCAGCAAGGGGATCGACCTGGCCACCGGGCTTGGTCCCTCGGCCCTGATCCGCGCCGCCTGCCCCGCCGCCTGCCCGGCCCTGATCTCGGGGCCCGGATTTGCTGCCGACCTGGCCGCCGGACTGCCCACCGCGTTGACACTGGCCTGCGATGCGCCCGAGGCGCCGGCGCTTCAGGACCGGCTGTCGGGCGATACACTGCGGCTCTACCTTTCGACCGACCTGACCGGGGTGGAACTGGGCGGCGCGGTCAAGAACGTCATCGCGATTGCCTGCGGCATCGTCATCGGCGCAGGGCTGGGCGAAAGCGCCCGGGCGGCGTTGTTGACCCGTGGCTATGCCGAGATGCTGCGCTACGCCGTGGCGCAGGGAGCGCAGGAGCGGACCCTTGCCGGGCTGTCCGGACTGGGCGACCTGGTGCTGACCAGCGTTTCCGAGAAATCGCGTAACTTCCGCCACGGGCTGGCGATCGGGCGCGGCACGGTGCCCGATGCCTCGGTGACGGTCGAAGGCGTGGCGACGGCACGGGCGCTGGATGCCAAGGCGCGGCAGCAAGGCATCGAGATGCCGGTGACATCGGTGCTGGCGGCGGTGCTGGAAGGACGTATGGATGTTGCGGGGGCGATGCGCGAGTTGCTGGCCCGGCCGCTGAAAGCAGAGTGAGGGACAGCATGGCCTACTGGCTGATGAAATCGGAACCGAACGTGTTCAGCTTCGACGACCTGGTGGCGCGCGGCGCCAAGGGCGAGGAGTGGGACGGGGTGCGCAACTACCAGTCGCGCAACAACATGCGGGCCATGGCCCTGGGCGACAAGGTCTTCTTCTACCACTCCAATGTCGGCAAGGAGGTGGTCGGCATCGCCGAGGTCTGCGCCCTGGCGCATCCCGACTCGACGACCGATGACCCCCGGTGGGAATGCGTCGACATCCGCGCGGTGCAGCCGCTGCCGAAACCGGTGACGCTGGATGACTGCAAGGCCGAGCCGCGCCTGTCCGGGATGGTTCTGGTGAACAACACCCGCCTTTCCGTACAGCCGGTGACCGAAGACGAATGGCAGGTGGTCTGCGAAATGGCGGGGCTCTGAAGCCTTCTCCGGTCGCTGGGCAAAGGGCCGATCGTCCTGCATAGTGTCTGAACAAGACACCTATGGGAGGCGCGAATGGAATATCTGAATGTCCTGGCGGCGGCGGTGGCCGGTTTCGCGATGGGCGCGCTCTGGTACATGACCCTGGCCAAGCCCTGGATGAAGGCGGCAGGGATTCAGGTCTCGGCGGATGGGAAGCCGCAGGTCAGCGGCAGCCCGCTGCCCTTTGTCGTCGCGGGGATCGCGATGCTGCTGGTGGCAGGGATGATGCGGCACGTCTTCCAGATGGCGCAGATGGACACGGTGCTGGAAGGGCTGATGGGCGGCTTCGGGATCGGGCTGTTCTTCATCGTCCCCTGGATGGCAATGAACTATGCCTATGCGATGCGGCCGACGATGCTGGCCGTGATCGACGGCGGCTATGCGGTGCTGGGCTGCACGGTGATCGGACTGGTTCTGGTGCTGTTCTAGACCGCCCTGAAAGGACTGCATCCGTGCCGATACCCCCCGATCTCCGCCTGACCCGGGCCGTGGAGCGCTGGCAGTTGCGGGGGCTGCGGCAGGTGGCCGAGACCCGGACCAGCCTGATCCTGCGGGCCTCGGCGGCCAGCGGCGACGTGGCGCTGAAGCTGCTGACCAACGACGACGCGGACGAGCAGCGCGGCGGCGATCTGATGCTCCATTACGACGGGATCGGCGCGGCGCGGGTGCGGGGGCAGGGAGAGGGGATACTGCTGCTCGACTGGCTGGACGGTCCCTCGCTGGGGGATCTGGCCCGCGAGGGCCGGGACGGACAGGCCACGCAGCTTCTGGCCGGGGTCGCGGCGCAACTGCACCGGCCACGCGACCACCCGGCGCCAGACCTGCCGCCGCTGGAGCATTGGTTGCAACCGCTGCTGCAAACGCGCCCGGCCAGCTGGCCGCAGGCATCTCAGCCCGATATCGCGGCCGCCGCCGATCTGGCGCGGCAGTTGCTGGACAGCGCCCCGCCGCCGGTGCCGCTGCATGGCGACCTGCATCACGACAACATCCTGTCGGATGGCGAAACCTGGCGGGCGATCGACCCCAAGGGCATTCTCGGAGACTCCGCCTTCGACCTGGCGAATGCGTTCCGCAATCCGGAAGGGCTGGAACGGCTCAGCCGCGAACCGGCGCGGATCGACGGCATGGCGCGGTGCTTTGCAGACCGCCTGGCGCTGGAGATACCGCGATTGCTGGGCTGGGCCTCGGTCCAGGCCGCGCTGTCCGCCAGCTGGAACCGGGACTCGGGGCGCGATCCGGGCGACGATCTCTTGCTGCTGCCCTGCCTGCTGGACGCCTGGCGGCGGAACGCCCGGGGCTGATCCGCCGCGCCGGAAACGAAAAAAGGCAGGGGCAACGCCCCCGCCCCCGCGGTTCACATCGTCATACGCTCAGGCGTAGACGCTTTCCTTTTTGAAATGCTTGGTCAGCATGTAGTAGACCACCGCGCGATACTTGTTGCGCTCGGACTTGCCGTAGGTGGTGAGGACGGCGTCGATGCCTTCCATCAGCGCCGGGCTGTCGGGCAGGCCCAGCTTCTTCATCAAGAAATTTTCCTTGATGGTCTCGAGCTCCGACTTCTGGCTGCCCGCGACGGTGGAGGCGTCGTCGTTGTAGATCGACGGGCCGCAGCCGATGGTCACCTTGGTAAGAAGCGCCATGTCCGGCGTCATGCCGCATTTTTCTTTCAGATCGCTCGCATACTTTGCGATCAACTCGTCTCTCTTTCCCATTTCTCAACTCCCACGTTGCTACGCCCGGAACCGACGCCTGGCCCTCATCTTCGGGGCCCCCGGGGAACCTAGCCACATATGCCGGAGGCGGCAAAAGAAATGTGGCCCCTATCCTGCGGCAGCGAAGGAATGCCGCAGGGTAATTCGGGCCACGCGCCGGTCAGTAGCGGTAGTGGTCGGCCTTGTAGGGACCATCCACGGCAACGCCGATGTAGTCGGCCTGGTCCTTGCGCAGCTTGGTCAGCTTGACGCCGATCCGGCCCAGGTGCAGCCGCGCGACCTTTTCATCCAGGTGTTTCGGCAGGATATAGACCTTGTTGTCATATTCCTCGCCGCGGGTCCAAAGCTCGATCTGGGCCAGCACCTGGTTGGTGAAGCTGGCCGACATGACAAAGGACGGGTGGCCGGTGGCATTGCCCAGGTTCAGCAGGCGGCCTTCGGACAGCAGGATGATCCGGTTGCCCGAGGGCATTTCGATCATGTCCACCTGGTCCTTGATGTTGGTCCATTTGTGGTTCCGCAGGCTGGCAACCTGAATCTCGTTGTCGAAATGGCCGATGTTGCCGACGATCGCCATGTTCTTCATCTCGCGCATGTGCTCGATGCGGATCACGTCCTTGTTGCCGGTGGTGGTGATGAAGATGTCGGCGCTGTCGACGACGTCTTCCAGAAGCACCACCTCGAACCCGTCCATCGCCGCCTGAAGCGCACAGATCGGATCGACTTCGGTAACCTTAACCCGCGCCCCGGCCCCGACCAGCGAGGCGGCGCAGCCCTTGCCGACATCGCCGTAGCCGCAGACCACGGCGACCTTGCCGGCCAGCATCACGTCGGTGGCGCGGCGAATGCCGTCGACCAGCGATTCCTTGCAGCCGTATTTGTTGTCGAATTTCGATTTGGTCACCGAGTCGTTCACGTTGATCGCCGGGAAGGGCAGCAGACCCTTCTTCTGAAGATCATACAGCCGGTGCACGCCGGTCGTGGTCTCTTCCGAAACGCCCTTGATCGCGTCGCGCTGCTTGGTGAACCAGCCCGGGCTGGCGGCGAGGCGGGACTTGATCTGCGCGAAGAGGCATTCCTCCTCCTCGCTCTGCGGCACTTCGATCAGGTCGGTCTCGCCGGCTTCGACCCGGGCCCCCATCAGGATGTACATCGTGGCGTCGCCGCCATCGTCGAGGATCAGGTTGCAGGTCCCGCCCTCGCCGCCGAACTGGAAGATCCGGTCGGTGTAGGACCAGTAGTCCTTCAGCGTCTCGCCCTTGATCGCAAAGACCGGGACCCCTCCGGCGGCGACGGCCGCGGCCGCGTGGTCCTGGGTCGAGAAGATGTTGCACGAGGCCCAGCGGACCTCGGCCCCCAGGGCGGTCAGGGTCTCGATCAGCGCCGCGGTCTGGATCGTCATGTGCAGCGACCCGGCGATCCGGGCGCCCTTCAGCGGCTTCGAGCCACCGAACTCCTCGCGCAGCGCCATCAGCCCGGGCATCTCGGTCTCGGCGATATCCAGCTCCTTGCGGCCATAGTCAGCCAGCGCGATATCCTTGACGATGTAATCCTTGGCCATGTCCGGCGTCTCCTGAACCTTATTTCCGGGCGCAGATAGCATTGGCCGGGGGGCGCGACAATGCTGCCGCCACGATTGCCGGTGACGGCGTAGAATTCTATGGCTCCGGCCGAACGGCGTGGCTAGGTTGGCACGACATCCAAGTGAAGGTTCAGAGACCCGGAATGAAGCCCCCCCGCGCATGGCAACGAATGCTGTCGGGCCGCAGGCTTGACCTGCTCGACCCGACTCCGGTGGATATCGAGATCGAGGACATCGCCCACGGCCTGGCCTTCGTGGCGCGCTGGAACGGCCAGACCCAGGGCGACTGGCCCTATTCGGTGGCCGAGCATTCGCTGCTGGTCGAGGAGCTCTATGGCCGGATGAACCCGAAGACTTCGGCCAAGTGGCGGATGGCGGCACTGCTGCATGACGCGCCGGAATATGTCATTGGCGACATGATCTCGCCGGTCAAGGCGTCGGTCGGGCCGGGCTACGGCGCGCTGGACGAGCGGCTGGCCGCCGCGGTGCATATCCGCTTCGGCCTTCCGGCGGCGATCCCGAAACTGGTGAAACGCGAAATCAAGAAGGCCGACACCGTCTCGGCCTGGCTGGAGGCGACGCAGCTCGCCGGATTCTCGCAAGCCGAAGCCAATCGCATCTTCGGCAAGCCGGCGCCGGCGCTGATCCGGGGACTGAAACTGATCCTGCGGCCGCCGGTCGAGGTGCGCCACGCCTTTCTGGCCCGTCATTCCGACCTCCTGTCGCAACTCTGAGGCCCTCGATGCCAACCACCCGACCCGCAACCCCCGCCGATGCCGCCGAAATGGCAGAGCTGCTGAACGAGATCATCGAGCTTGGCGGCAGCACCGCCTATGAAGAGCCTTTCGACATTTCGACGATGGATCACCACTATATCTTGGCACCCGGCCGAATTGCCTGCACGGTGGCCGAGGACAATGGCGAGATCGTCGGTTTTCAGGGCCTGTTCTGGCCCGGGAAAGGGGACGATCCGCTGCCGGAAGGCTGGGCCTACATCGCCACTTTCACCCGGATCGGCCGTACCGGCATCGGGGTCGGGCGGGCGCTGTTCGCCGCGACCCGGGCGGCGGCGCGGGCGGCGGGCGTCAAGACCATCGACGCAACGATCCGTGCCGACAACGGCTCGGGCCTGGCCTATTACGGCCGCATGGGCTTCGTGGATTACGACCGGATCGCGGCGGTGCCGTTGCAGGACGGAACACCGGTGGACCGGGTCCGCAAGCGGCTGGACCTTTAGGCAGCGCCGCCGTCGCAGCGCTCCGCCGGCGCTTCGGAGGACGGCGCCGTCCTTCGCGTCAAGGCGCTGCGCAGTCTGCGCCACAGGGAGCGCCAACGGGCCCGCCGCATCTCGCGATGCCGGGCGAGGATGCTCTGCCGGTGCAGCAGCGCCGGATCATCGGCACGGCTGCCCATCCTTGCTGCATGAGCCGCGACGACGGTTTCGGGGCTGATATACAACATCACTTTTGACTTTCTGCGCTTCGGTGTCGCAGAAACATGCCATGTTTCACTGGCGAAACCGGAATCAGCAATTTTGCGGAACCTGTAAGCAAGGCTAACAGATGACGGACCCGGACTGGCGCCACCTGCCCTCTCTCTCCTCGCTGCGCGCCTTCGAGGCGGCCGCCCGTCTGGGCGGCTTCTCCGCGGCGGCGCGGGCACTGAATGTCACCCATGCGGCGGTGGCCCAGCAGGTGCGCGGACTGGAGGCCGAGCTTGGCCTGACGCTGTTCCGCCGCGAGGGCCGCGGCCTGGCGCTGACCCCGGTTGGCGCGCGGCTGACACAGGCCCTGAGCGAAGGTTTCGGGGCCATCGCCCGGGGTGTCGAGGACGCGCGGCTGGCCGAACGCGAACGCGGCCTGCGCGTCACCTCGACCCCGGCCTTCGCGCAATCGGTCCTGCTGCCGCGTCTGGGCAACTTCTGGGCTGCCCACCCGGATGTCCCGATCACCCTGACGCCGGGCTTCGACCTCGTCGATCTGGCGCGGGACGGTTACGACGTGGCCATCCGCTCGGGTCAGGGCGACTGGCCGGGGCTGGTCGCCGAACCGCTGCTGCGGACCCGGGTGGTTCTGGTCGGAACCCCCGCGCTGGCAGGGCGTGATCCGGACATCTCCAGACTGCCCTGGATACTCTCGAGCAAGGACACGCTGGACGACCAGTGGCTCGCGACCGCCGGGCTGTATCGGAAGGACCTTGTTGTCCACGCGCTGGACGAGCCGATGCTGGCGGTGGCGGCCGGGCTGCAGGGATACGGGCTGTTCTTCGCCACCGACATCATCGTCGCCCAGGCGCTGGCCGAGGGACATCTGACCGAGCTGCCCTTTCCCGGCCTGCCCGATTTCAATTTCTGGATCGCCACGCTGCCCGGCACCCGCTCACCGGCGCTGGAGGCCTTCGTTGCCTGGCTGAAGGAAACCTTCGCAGATGCGCCTGCGGTCAAGCCGGGCGGCTGAACGCGGTGCTAGCGCGGGCTTTTCTTGGCGAGAATCCGTTGCAGGGTCCGGCGGTGCATGTTCAGCCGGCGCGCGGTTTCCGAGACATTGCGGTCGCATTGCTCATAGACACGCTGGATATGCTCCCACCGCACCCGATCGGCGGACATCGGGTTCTCGGGCGGCGGCGGCATGTCGCCGGGCTTGGCCAGAAGGGCCCGGGTGACATCGGCGGCATCGGCGGGCTTCGACAGATAATCGGTGGCGCCGATCTTGACCGCGGCCACGGCCGTGGCAATCGCGCCATAGCCGGTCAACACCACCACCCGGCAATCGGCCCGGTGGGAATGCAGGGCCTCGACGACGTCCAGCCCGTTGCCGTCTTCCAGCCGCAGGTCCACCACCGCATAGGCGGGCGGGCGCGCCGCCGCCAGCCGCCGGCCCTCGGCGACCGTGTTGGCCACCTCGACGGCAAAGCCACGCTTTTCCATCGCGCGGGCCAGGCGACGCAGGAACGGTTCATCATCATCGACCAACAACAGCGACGGGTCGGGTCCAAGGTCCAGAACCTTGTCCGACTTGGCCGGATCGGGCTGTCCTGAGGTGTCGGTCATGCAAAATCCCCTGTTCGGCCCGCCAAGGCTAAGCAGAGTGCCCGCGCCGGTCAATGTCTGCGCTGTCTAACTGGCGTCAATAAAGCAGCCGATTCGGTCCGCCATCTCTTCCGGCGTGTCGTCGCGGTTGAAGAATTCGACGAAACCGACCTCGGGCAGGACCAGGTAGGTAAAGGTCGAATGGCTCACCAGATAGTCCGCCGGATCGCCATCCTGCTTCTGATAGAGCACCCGATAGGCCTTGGCCGCCGCCGCCACCTGTTCCGGGGTTCCGGTCAGCCCCAGGTAGTCGCCGGGGAAATAGCTGGTGAAGTCCGCCATCACTTCGGGCGTGTCCCGTTCCGGGTCGATGGAGATCATCACGTTGCCGACGTCTCGGCCTCTCTCGGTCAGGATTTCAACGGCCTCGGCATTGCGGGCAGAGTCCAGCGGGCAGACGTCGGGGCAGAAGGTGTAGCCGAAGTAGAGCAGGGTAGGCCGCGTGATGACATCCTTGTCGGTCACGGTCTTGCCGGTCTCGTCGACCAGGGTGAAGGGACCGCCGAGCGTGCCGGGACCGCCGGCCACCGAGGCTTCACGGCATTCGGAGAAGGGATCATCGACCCAGGGGCGCAGCACCAGCACGGACGCCGCCACCAACGTCACCAGGGCCGCACCGCCCACCCAAGCAACCGTCCGATCAATCGCCATAGTCACCTCCATCAGCCATTGCTGTCGCTCTGTGGGCCAAACTACAGTCGGATTCAATGCGACCTCATGTATCGGAGACCAGATGAAGCGGTTCAGCCCCGAAGCCATTCGCGCGGATCGGCGCGGCGACTGGGTCCGGCTGAGGACCCTGATCGTGGTGCGCTGGATCGCGATCGGCGGCCAGCTCACGGCCCTGCTGATCGCCCAGACCCGGCTCGGGATCGACGTCGAGATGGGCGCCTGCGTGGCCCTGATCGCCCTGTCGGCGCTGGTCAACATGGCGCTGACCCTGGTCTTTCCGGTCGGAATGCGGATGACCGAGCCGCAGGTGACCACGATGCTGCTGTTCGACATGACGCAGCTCATGGCGCTGGTGGCGCTGAACGGCGGGCTGGACAATCCTTTTGCGCTTCTGGTGCTGGCGCCGGTGACGATTTCGGCCACCGCCCTGCCGTTGCGGCAGACGCTGATCGTCGCCGGGGCCGCCGTCGCGCTGACCACGCTGGCCGTCAATTTCAACCTGCCGCTGCGCACCATGGATGGCGTCGAACTGCACCAGAATCCGCTGCTGACGGTCGGCTTCTGGATCGCCATCCTGGTCGGCATCGGCTTCGTGTCGCTTTATGCCCGCCGGGTTTCGGTCGAGATACATCTGATGTCCGATGCCCTTCTGGCGACGCAGATGGCATTGGCGCGCGAGCAGAAGCTGACCGATCTGGGCGGCGTGGTCGCCGCAACGGCGCACGAGCTGGGAACCCCGCTGGCGACGATCAAGCTGGCCAGCGCCGAAATGATCGACGAGCTGGCCGACCGCCCCGAACTGGCCGAGGACGCGCGCTTGATCCGCGATCAGGCGGATCGGTGCCGCGACATTCTCCGCTCCATGGGGCGGGCCGGGAAGCGCGACAACTACCTGGCCCGGGCACCGCTGATCGAGGTTCTGCGCGAGGCGGGTGAACCGCATCTGTCCCGCGGCAAGACGGTGGAATTCTCGGTCGCCGAAGGGCTGGACCCGGCCGACCAGCCGCTGATCGAACGGCGCCCCGAGCTGATCCACGGCGTGCGGAACCTGATCCAGAACGCCGTCGATTTCGCGAACAGCGCGGTTTGTGTCCAGTCCGACTGGTCCCGTGGCGCGCTGCGCCTGCGGATCTGCGATGACGGCCCGGGCTATCCGGCGCATCTGATCGGCCATCTGGGCGAACCGTCGCTGCGGCGCCGGGAACGTGCCGAGGAGCAGCGGCCCGAATACGAAGGCATGGGTCTGGGTCTCTTCATAGCCAAGACCCTGCTGGAAAGGACCGGCGCCGATGTCACCTTCATGAACGACCCGGGCACGACCGAGGGCGGCCTCGGCGGCGCGCTCGTCAGTGTCGAATGGCCCGCCAATGCCGGCCTGATCCACGATCCGGGCCTGCGCCCGCAGGTTGAAACCAATCCGCATATTTCAAGCTGACCGGTCCCGGCGTTAACCTCTTGTTAACTGTCAGCCCGGACTGTTGATCCATCGGGACCTCGGGAAGGGTGCGGATAACATGACGGGCATCGATTGGGTGCTCCTGTGCGTGACGCTCGGCGTCGCGACAGGGATGGCGATGGCCACGCTTTACGGTCTGGCCCTGGTGACGGAACGGCGGCAGGGCCTGGAGCCGTCGATCTTCGCGGCCGAGCAGGTTCCGGCGGTGTTCCTGTTCGACGACGAAACCCTCGTCGACGCAACGCCCGGGGCCAGTCAGCTCTTGTCGCTGACCGGGCGGGGCGGCACGGCCTGGTCACGCCTGCAGCAGGCCCTGTTGCCGAGGTTTCCGAACCTGGGCGAGCAGATGTCGCAGCTGGTGGACCGGGGCGCGTTGTCGATTGAATCGGTCGATGGCCGGTCCCGGATCGAGGCCGAATGGCGGCGCGGGCTGGCCCGGCTGACTCTGGTGGACGTGGTCCGGCAGGAAGCGACGGTTCCGGTTGACCGGATGACGCTCGAGTCGATCGAGGCGGAATTGGCCACCCTGCGCGGCATCGCCCGCGACGTCCCCTACCTGACCTGGAAGGAAGCGCCCGACGGCCAGATCGTCTGGGCCAATGCGGCCTATCTCGAGGCGTCGGACCGCGTGGCCCCGGACCAGGCCCTGCCGCTCTGGCCGCCGCATCCGGTCTTTCCGGCCCGTCACGACGGGGCCGGGGCGTCCTGCCGCAAGTCGATCACCTTTCCGGATGACTCACGGCCGCATTGGTACGATCTCAGCGACAGCCCGATGCCGGACGGCGTGCTGCGGGTCGCGATGCCGGTGGATGCCATCGTCGAGGCCGAGAACAGCCGCGCCGAATTCGTCCAGACCCTGACCAAGACCTTCGCCACCCTGACCGTCGGCCTGGCGATCTTTGACCGCAACCGGCGGCTGGCGCTGTTCAACCCGGCTTTGACAGACCTGACCGGCCTCGGCGCCGGGTTCCTGAGCCGGCGGCCCAGCCTGTCGGACTTCATCGACCGGCTGCGGGAACAGCGCGTCCTGCCGGAACCGAAGAATTATGAGTCCTGGCGGCAACGGCTCTCGTCGCTGGAAGCGGAAGCCGAGCAGGGGACCTTCGCCGAGACCTGGACCCTCGCGGACGGCCAGGTCTTCGAGGTGTCGGGCCGCCCGCATCCGGACGGGGCGATTGCCTTTCTGATCCAGGATGTCAGCGCCGAGGTCCGGCTGACCCGCCAGTTCCGCAGCGAGTTGCAGATCAAGCAGGCGGTGCTGGACACGCTCGACCATGCGGTTGCGGTCTTCGGTGACGAGGGTGAACTGGTCTTTTCCAACCAGGCCTATGACCGGATGTGGGGCAGCGCCTCGCGACTGGCCGGCAATGACATGTCGTTGCCGGCGGCGCTGCGCCTGTGGCGGACCAATTGCCCGGCGGCCCCGGCCTGGCGCAGCCTGGCCGACCCGAACCACCGAGAGGCACTGGCGCAGACAGTGGAGTTTCAGGCCGAACGCCTGACCGGGCAGCAACTCGAATGCCGGTTCCAGCCTCTGCCGGGCGGTGCGCTGATGGCCAGTTTCACCGAAACCGGAGAGGCGCGGCAGCTGTCCTTTCGCCATCACGCCCAGAGCGCCGTCAGCCGGATGTGACGCTCCTGCGCCGGGCGGGCGGGACCGGCGGCCGAAGGGCTTTTCTCGGCGGAATCGCGGGGCTATGAAGTCGCATGACTTCGGCCCGTTCCAGCAGCCTTGACCTTCCCGACGCCGAAGCCACGACCCGGCTCGGCAGGGCGCTGGCCGTGGAACTGCGGCCCGGCGACACGGTATTGCTGGCCGGAGAGGTCGGGGCCGGCAAGACCCATCTGGCCCGCGCGGCGATCCAGGCGATGCTGGCGGTGGATGGCCGGTCGGAAGACGTGCCTTCGCCGACCTTCACGCTGGTGCAGCGCTACGACTGTGCCGCCGGGGCGATCCTGCATGCCGATCTCTACCGGCTCGGCGACCTGCGCGACCTCGACGACATCGGGCTGACCGACGCCATGGGGCAGGACATCTGCCTGATCGAATGGCCCGAACTGCTGGGGCAGGCGGCGCTGGACGACGCCTTGCTTGTCTCGCTTGAGCCCGATGCTTCCGGCACGGGCCGGACGGCCCGGCTCTCGGCCTCGGCGCCCCGTTGGCAGCCGGTGCTGGATCGCCTGATGGCCGGGGGCCGGAGCGCATGACCGACCGTGCGGCCCTGATCGACGCTTTCCTCGCGGCCGGCGACTGGCGCCGGGCCCGGCGCGAGAAGCTGGCCGGCGACGCCTCGAACCGGCGCTACGAACGGCTGCTGGACGGGCCCGGCGGGGTGACGACGGTTCTGATGGACGCGGCCCCCGAACGTGGCGAGGATGTGCGCCCCTTCATCGCCATGGCCGAACATCTTGTCGGGCTGGGATATTCCGCGCCGCGCATCCTCGACCGGGATGTCGAGGCCGGTCTGCTGATCCTGGAAGACCTTGGCGACGATCTCTTCGCCCGGGTTCTGCGGCGGGAGCCGGGGCGGGAGGTCGAGCTTTTCGGCCCGGCCGTCGATCTGATTGGCGATCTCATGCAGGCCCCGCTGCCCGGGTTCATCGAGCCCTACGGCCCCGAACTCGTGCCCCTGGCGCAATTGAGCTTCGACTGGTACCTGCGCGGCGCCACCGGCGATCCGGCCCCTGCGGCGCGGGCGGAATTCGGCGATCTGTTCTCGGCGGCGCTGGCCCGGATGGCGCCCCGGTCCGTGACGGTGATCCTGCGCGACTATCACGCCGAGAACCTGATCTGGCTGCCGCAGCGCCAGGGCCTCGCCCGGGTCGGATTGCTGGACTTCCAGGACGCCCGCAGCGGCCATCCGGTCTATGATCTGGTCTCGCTGCTGGAAGACGTGCGCCGCGATGTCTCGCCCGAGGTGGATGCCCGGATGCGGCAGCATTTCATCCGGCGCACCGGACTTGCGGAAGACGAGGTCGGGCTGGCGGCGGCGCTCTGCGCGACCCAACGCAATCTGCGCATCCTGGGCGTCTTCTCCCGGCTGTCGCTGCACTACGGCAAGCCGCAGTATATCGACCTGATCCCCCGGCTGTGGCGCCATCTGCAATCCGACCTGGACCACCCGGCCCTGGCAGAGGTCGCGGCGCTGCTGCGCCGGGTCCTGCCCGAGCCGACGCCCGAAATCCTCAACCGACTGAAGGCCCAATGCGGAACGGTTCCCCAGCCCTGATGCTGTTCGCTGCCGGTCTGGGCCGCCGCATGGCGCCCCTCACCGACACGCGGCCAAAGCCCTTGATCCCGGTCGCGGGACGGCCGCTGATCGACCATGCGCTGGCCCTGGCGCGGGACGTCGGGATCGGGCGGGTGGTGGTCAACACCCATTACCTGGCCGAGATGCTGGCCGCGCATCTGGCCGACAGCGGCGCGACCCTGATCCACGAGCCCGTCCTGCTGGAAACCGGCGGCGGCCTGCGCAATGCCGTGCCGCTGCTGGGCGACGGGCCGGTGCTGACCCTGAACAGCGATGCGCTCTGGCAGGGGAAAAACCCCTTGCAGAGCCTGATTTCGGCCTGGGAGCCGGCGCGGATGGAAGCCCTGCTGCTGCTCTGCCCGAAGGATCGGGCGGTCGGCCATCCGGGCAAGGGCGATTTCTCGATCGACGCCGAGGGACGGCTGAGCCGGGGCGGCGACCTGATCTATACCGGTGCGCAAATGACCCGCACCGACAGGCTTTCGTCGGTGCCGGATGCGGCATTCTCGCTGAACCGGGTCTGGGACATGATGATGGAATCGGGCAGTCTTTACGGCACGCTGCACCCCGGCCGCTGGTCCGATGTCGGCCGGCCCGAGGGGATCGCATTGGCCGAAGCGATGCTGGAGGCCGCGGATGTTTGAACCGCAGGGTCAGCCGCGGGTCTTTGCGGTGCCGCCCGGCGCCGATTTCTCGCTGACCTTCGTCACCGGCCTGATCGACCGGATGCGGGACCGTGATCCGATCGAGATGGCCCGGTTGCTGGTACTGGTCAACACCAGGCGCACCGGCCAGCGCATGGCCGAGCTCTTGCAAGCCGAAGGCGCCCGGCTGTTGCCGCAGATCCTGCCGGTGACGGAACTCGCGCAGGCGATCCCGGGCATTGCCCCGGCCCTGCCGGCGCCGGCCTTGCGGCGGCGGCTGGAATTGAGCCGGATCGTCTTTGCGCTGCTGGACAAGACCCCGGATGTGGCGCCGCGTTCGGCGGCTTTCGATCTGGCCGACGCGCTGGCGCAGCTGATCGACGAGATGCACGAAGAGGGTGTCGCGCCCGAGGCACTGACCGGGCTCGACCTTGGCGACCTGTCTCAACACTGGACCCAGAGCCTGAAGGTGCTGTCGATCGTCACCCAGTTCTTCGGCCCCGAAAGCGCGGCGCAGATGACTCCGGCGGCGCGGCTGTCGGATCTGGTGGACCGGCTGGCGGCGCGCTGGCAGGAGGATCCGCCGCAGACGCCGATCCTGGTGGCCGGATCGACCGGATCGCGGGGCACGACCTTCCGCCTGATGCAGGCGGTGGCGCGGCTGCCGCAGGGTGCCCTGGTGCTGCCCGGCTACGATTTCGCGCAGCCGGACTCGGTCTGGGACAACCTGCTGCGGACCCGCGCCGAGGATCACCCGCAGTACCGCTTCGCCCGGCTGCGGCAGGCGCTCGACCTGGACAGCGAAGGGGTGCGGCTCTGGCACGGCCCGGCCCAGGGCTCGCCGCATCATCCGCTGATCTCGCTGGCGCTGCGTCCGGCGCCGGTCTCGGACCAATGGGTGGTCGAGGGACCGAAGCTGGGCGATCTGGTCGGCGCGACCGAGGGGCTGAGCCTTATCGAGGCGCCGACGGCGCGGGACGAGGCCCTGGCGGTGGCGGTGGCGGTGCGGGCAGCGGTGGCCGAAGGGCAGGTGGCGGCGGTGGTGACCCCCGACCGGACCCTGACCCGGGCGATTGCCGCCGAGCTGGACCGCTGGGGAATCCGCGCCGACGACAGCGCCGGCGAGCCCCTCGCCCAGACCGCGGAAGGCCGGTTGCTGCGCCATGCAGCCGAGGCCCTGGCCGCGCCGGTGCCGGTCGAATCGGCGCTGGTGATCCTGAAGCATCCGCTGGTCCATGCCGCCGAGGGCCGCGGCCGGCACCTGGACTGGACCCGGCAGCTGGAACTCCGGCTGCGGCGCGAAGGGCGCCCCTATCCCGGGCCGGACGACCTTGCTCGGCTGATCGCGGCGGACGGCACCGGGCGCGAGGCCTGGGCCGACTGGATCGCCCGGGCGCTGTTGCGGATCGACCGGCCCGCCCGCCGCAGCTTTGCCGAGCATCTGCGCCACCATCTGGCAATGGTCGAGCTTCTGTCCTGCGGCCCGGGGGACATGCCCGAAGAGCTGCCGATCTGGTCCGGGCCGGCGGGGGCAAAGGCCCGGCAGGTGATGGCCGAAATGGAGCGGGAGGCCGATGTCCTGGGCGACCTGACCGGCGCCGAATATCGCGATTTCCTGACTGCGGTGCTGAGTCAGGCCGAGGTGCGGGCGACGGTGGAAGCACATCCGTCGGTGCGGTTCTGGGGCACGATCGAGGCACGGATTCAGGGCGCCGATCTGGTGATCCTGGCCGGTCTCAACGAAGGCGTCTGGCCATCGCAGCCGCGGGCCGATTTCTGGATGAACCGGCGGATGCGGCAGGAGGTGGGCCTGACCCTGCCCGAACGCCGGATCGGCCTTTCGGCGCATGACTTCCAGCAGGCGGCCTCGGCGCCGCGGGTCATCCTCAGCCGGTCGGTGCGGGACGCCGAGGCCCAGACCGTGCCATCGCGCTGGCTGTCCCGGTTGAGCAACCTGCTCGACGGGCTTCCCGAGACCGGCAGACCGGCGCTGGCGGCAATGCGGGCCCGCGGGCAGCACTGGGCCGGTCTTGCAGCGGCCATCGAACGGCCCGAACCGGACCAGATCCGCAACCCGGCGACCCGGCCGGCACCACGCCCGCCGGTCAGCGCCCGGCCGGACCGGCTCAGCGTCACCGAAATCCAGAAGCTGATCCGTGACCCCTATGCGATCTATGCCCGCCATGTCCTGCGGCTGAAGGCGCTCGACCCGTTGCGGCCCGAACCCGACGCCCTGGTGCAGGGTGAGGTGTTTCACGGCATTCTCGAACGCTTCGTGCTGGCAACGCTTCAGCTGCCCGAGCTGCTGACCGTCGAGGCCCTGATGGACGAGGCCGACGCGACCCTCGCGGTCAAGGCGCATTGGCCCGGCATCCGGCAGGTCTGGCGGGGCCGGATCGAGGCCTTTGCCGACTGGTTCGTCCAGACCGAGATCGAACGGCGGCGGCACGGCACCCCGATGACGGTCGAGGCCCGGCGCGAGCTGACCCTGTCCGACCCGCCCTTCACGCTGGTCGGCAAACCCGACCGGATCGACCTGCTGGCCGACGGCTCGGCCGAGATCATCGACTACAAGACAGGCGCCATACCCCAACGCAAGGACATCCAGCACTTCGACCGCCAGCTGATGCTGCTGGCCCTGATGGCCGAAATGGGGGTGTTCGGCGGGCCGGAGGGGCTGAAGGTCTCGCGGGTGACGCATATCGGCCTCGGCGCGACGCCCGAGGCAAAGAGCACCGATCTGGAACCGGGCGCCAGCGATGAAACCGCGCATCAGCTGGGGCAATTGCTGCGGGCCTACCTCGACCCTGACAAGGGCTATCCGTCGCGGCGCGCGATGGAAGGCCAGCGCTGGAGCGGTGATTACGACCACCTTGCACGCTTCGGGGAATGGTCGGCCAGCCAGGACGCCATCGCGGAGGATGTCGGATGAACCCCGCGCCGCATCCCGCCAGCGAGCGGCAGAATCGCGCCGCCGATCCCGGACGCTCGACCTGGCTTTCGGCCAATGCCGGATCGGGCAAGACCCGGGTGTTGACCGACCGCGTGGCCCGGCTGCTGCTCAATGGCGTGCCGCCGCAGAACATCCTTTGCCTGACCTATACCAAGGCGGCGGCGGGCGAGATGCAGAACCGCCTGTTCAAGCGCCTCGGTGCCTGGGCGATGCTGGACAATGCCAGCCTCGTGGCCGAGCTGACGGCGATCGGGGTCCGGAACGCACCCGACCGCGACAGCCTGGCCAGGGCGCGGCGCCTGTTCGCCAGCGCGGTGGAGACCCCAGGCGGGCTGAAGATCCAGACGATCCACTCCTTCTGCGCCGCGATTCTGCGCCAGTTCCCGCTCGAAGCCGGGGTCAGCCCGCGGTTCCGCGAGATCGACGAACGCGAATCCACCCTGATCCTGCGCGAGCTGTTCGACAGCATCGCCGAGGGTCCGCAGGCAGGGGTTCTGGCCGAATTCGCCCGCTACTGCTCGCCCTCGGGCCTGCAAGGTCTTCTGAAAGAGATCGCCGGTCACGCGGCGGCCTTCGAAACCCCGCTGGACCCGGCCGAAGTGCCGCTCTGGTATGGGCTGACCGGGAAGGAGACCCCGGAATCGGTGCTGAACGAGGCCCTGGGGCAGGGCCTGGACGCGCTGGTTCCGGTGCTGATCGCGGCCATGCGGAAGGGCGCCAAGACCACGAATGCCAAGGCCGCGGAACTCTCGGACCTTGCCGGGCTGGCCGAAGATCGCGCCCGGTTCGACCTGCTGACGCGGGTGCTGCTGACCCAGAAGGGCACGCCGAACACGATCGTGGCGAAGCAGTTTGCCAAGGTGCTGGACCCGGACCAGCTTGAGGCGGCACAGGCGCTGACCGAGCGGATCGTGGAAGCGCGCCGGACCCTCGGTTGCCTGGAGGAAGCCCGCCGGACCCAGGCGCTGCACCGCTTTGCCCGGGTCTACATCGGCGCCTACCGGCAGAGAAAGGCGGCGCTCGGACTTCTGGACTTCGACGACCTGATCCGCCGGGCCCTGGCCCTGCTGTCCGACGCCTCGGTCGCGCAATGGGTGCTCTACCGGCTCGATGGCGGCATCGACCATATCCTTGTCGACGAGGCGCAGGACACCAGCCCGACACAATGGAAGATCGTCGAGCGCCTGACGCAGGAGCTGGCCTCGGGCGACGGCTCGCGGGACGGAACGGTGCGGACGGTCTTTGCCGTCGGCGACGAGAAACAGTCGATCTATTCCTTCCAGGGCGCCGACCCGGCCGAGTTCGACCGGATGAAGCGTCATTTCCAGGCCCAGCTCGAGAACGCGCCGCACCCGTTGCAGGATCTTGCCCTGCAGCATTCCTTCCGGTCCTCGCCGCTGCTGCTGAACCTCGTGGACCGGGTCTTCACGGGCGAGGCGACTTCGGGTGTTGCCGAACCGACGACCCATGCCGCCTTTCACGACTCGCTGCCGGGGCGGGTCGATCTCTGGCCGCTGCTGGGCAGCGAAGAGGCCGACCCGCTGCCGGAATGGCATGATGCCAGCGACCGGACCCTGCCGCACGACGCGACCCAGGTGCTGGCCGAGAAGATTGCCCGCGAGGTCGCAAGGATGGTGGCGACCGAGCATGTGCCCGATGAGACCGGCCAAATGCGGCGAATGGTGGCGGGGGATGTGCTGATCCTGGTCCGGCGGCGCAATTTCATCACAGATCCCCTGATCCTTGCTTTGAAGAAGGCGGGGCTGGAGGTCGCCGGGGCCGATCAGATCGTGCTCACCTCGGATCTGGCGGTCATGGATATCGTGGCGACGCTGAAAGTGCTGGTGACGCCGGCGGATTCGCTGTCCCTGGCGGCGGCGCTGCGCTCGCCGCTGTTCGGGCTGAGCGAGGATGACCTGTTCCGGCTGGCGCATTCCCGGCCCAGGGGCGCGACCCTGTGGGAAGCGCTGGAGGCGCAGCGTGACCGGTTCGAGGATGCCTGCACCATTCTGGAAGACCTGCGGCGGCAGGCGGACTTCCTGCGGCCCCATGATCTCATCGCGCGGTTGCTGGTGCGCCATGACGGTCGGCGCCGGCTGATCGGGCGGATGGGCGAAGAGATCGTCGAAGCGGTCGATGTGCTGCTGCAACAGGCGCTGGCCTACGAAAGCTCGGACGTGCCCAGCCTGACCGGCTTTCTGACCTGGCACGAGGCCGAGGGGATCAAGATCAAGCGGCAGTCGGAAACCGCCGGCGACAAGGTCCGGGTGATGACGGTGCATGGCGCCAAGGGGCTGGAATCCGAGGTGGTGATCCTGCCCGATACCGCCGATTACACGCCGCCGAGGAAGGACCGTCTGATCGCGCTCGACTCCGGTCAGCCGGTGTTCCGGACCGCGGGCGACCGGGTTCCGGATGCGCAAACCAGTGTCTATGCAGAGGAAAAACGCAAGGAAGACGAGGAAAGCAACCGGCTGCTCTATGTCGGGCTGACCCGCGCCAAACACTGGCTGATCGTCTGCGGCGCCGGAAAGGATACCGCATCGGGCGACAAGCTGCCTTGCTGGCACCGGCTGGTCGGCAACGCGGTGGCCGGGATGAATCCGCAGACGGTCGAGATTGACGGGCTGGTGGCGCAACGGCTGGAGTTCGGCAACTGGCCGGCCCCGGCGGCCGGGGCGCAGCCATCGGACGGCGCAAAGACCCTGCCGCCCGATCTGCCCGTGTGGACCCGGACCCCCGCCGGCCCCGGCGCCCCGCGCCCGGTGCTTCTTGCGCCATCGGACCTCGGGCCGATGGCCCATGCCGCCCCAGGCGCGCCCGTCCTGGCCGAAAGCGAGGATGCCCTATTGCGGGGAACCCATCTGCATCTGCTGCTGGAACATCTCCCGCACCATCCGCCCGAGAGCTGGGCCGAGGTCGGCGCAGCGCTGCTGCGGGCCGAGGACGAGGCACCGCCGGACGACAGGATTCCCGAGCTTCTGGCAGAAGCGCGCGGCGTGCTGGAGAGTGACGAGCTGGCCTGGCTCTTCGCCCCCGGCACCCTGGCCGAAGTCGATGTCACCGCCGAACTGCCGGATCTGGGCGGGCGCCGCATCCTGGGCCGGATCGACCGGCTGATCCGCGAGCCGGGCCGGGTCCTGGCGGTGGATTTCAAATCGAACCGCGTGGTTCCCGAGCGGGTCGAGGATGTGCCGGAGGGAATCCTGATCCAGCTGGGCGCCTATGCCGCAGCCCTGCGGCAGATCTTTCCCGGTGACGTGGTCGAGGTTGCCGTGCTCTGGACCCAGGGGCCAAGGCTCATGCGGTTACCCCACGAGATCGTGACCGGCGCCTTGCAGAGCGCCCCCATATCTTGACGTTGCAGCTGCGGCTCCCTACCTTTTGCGGCAAGTCATCAGGAGAAGTTTCATGGCCACCGTTCCCGTAACCGACGCCACGTTTGACGCCGAAGTCCGGCAGTCCGATATCCCCGTCGTGGTGGATTTCTGGGCCGAATGGTGCGGACCCTGCAAGCAGATCGGCCCGGCTCTGGAAGAGCTTTCGGACGAGATGGCCGGCAAGGTCAAATTCGTCAAGGTGAACGTGGACGAGAACCCGAATTCGCCGGCCCAGATGGGCGTGCGCGGAATTCCGGCGCTGTTCATGTTCAAGGGTGGCGAAGTGGTGTCGAACAAGATCGGCGCGGCCCCCAAGGCAGCGCTGCAAAACTGGATCGCCTCGGAAGTCTGAATCCGGACAACCGGGGCCTGACCGCCAAAACCGATGCAGGGCGCCCTCGCGGGCGCCCTTTTCATATCCGGGCGACGGGTTGTCCCGCGCCCGGCACGCCGCCATATAGGGCCGGATGACAGGAGAGACTTCGATGGCAAGCGACTTCCCCGGCTGGCACGGCACCACGATCATCGGCGTTCGCAAGGGCGGCAAGGTGGTCATCGCCGGAGACGGCCAGGTCAGCATGGGTCAGACCGTGATGAAGGGCACCGCCCGAAAGGTGCGGCGGCTGTCGCCCGGCGGGCACGAGATCGTCGCCGGTTTCGCCGGATCCACGGCGGATGCCTTCGCGCTGCTGGAGCGGCTCGAAACGAAGCTGGAAGCGGCAGCGGGCAAGCTGGACCGGGCCTGTGTCGAACTGGCCAAGGACTGGCGCACCGACAAGTATCTGCAAAAGCTGGAAGCGATGCTGATCGTCACCGACGGGCAAGACCTTCTGGTCGTCACCGGCGCCGGCGACGTCCTGGAACCGGAACATGACATCGCCGCCATCGGCTCGGGCGGGAACTATGCCCTGGCGGCGGGACGGGCGATGATCGACCTGGACATGGACGCCGAGACCGTGGCCCGCAAGGCCATGGCGATTGCGGCGGATATCTGCGTCTACACCAACACCAACCTGACGGTGGAGGCGATCGGTGGCTGACCCACGGACCGCCTTCATCAGCCCGGACGATCTGCGGGCGGCGGTCGGTGCCGGAGTGTTGAAGGAAGGCCAGGCCGCGGCACTGACGGCGCTGGCGCACAGCCGGCGCGGCGCACGCGAGGATCTGTCCGCGGGCGACGAGCCGTTCGAGCTGTTCCGCGGCTTCAACGAGATCTTCATCATGGTCGGCCTCTGCATCCTCGGCGCCGGCTGGATCGGGCTGGCATTCTGGGTGCTCTATGCCAACCCCGAGACATGGCGGCTGACCCTGAGCACCTACATGGTCGTCACCGTGGCGATGATCTGGCTGATGTCGGAATACTTCATCCGCTACCGCCGCATGGTCGGGCCGGCGATCCTGCTGTCGATCATGTTCGCGGCAACCGCCGCCTTCGGCCTGTCGCAATGGCGGGCGCAGGTGTTCATGCTGGCGCGCGAGGATTTCAGCAGCCTGATCCTGCCCGGCCTTCTGACGGTCGTGGCGGTCTTCATCTACTGGCTGCGCTTCAAGGTGCCGTTCGCCATGGCGCTGATGGCCCTGGGCCTGTTCGGAACCGCGCTGTTGCTGACCGCGACCCGGAACGGCTCTCCCCGCTCGATTTCCGAGCTGTTCGTGCTCTCGGGCGGTGGCGGGTTCGGGCTGATTACCCTGGCGCTCGGGCTTGCCACATTCGCGGTCGCGATGATCTTCGACGGCAGCGATCCGCATCGCGTCACGCGCCGTTCGGCGCAGGGTTTCTGGCTGCATCTCGTGGCGGCGCCGATGATCATCAACACCGTCGCCCTGACGCTGCTGGCCCGCGAAAGCCACGCTGCCAACCTGACTATCCTGGGCTTGATGGCCCTGTTTGCGGTGATCGCGGTGGTGATCGACCGGCGGTCGTTCCTGCTGGCCGCGATCGGCTATACCGTCTCGGTCATCCTGACCCTGAACCCCATCACCGAGAACCAGAGCTTTGCCGGGCTGATCCTGGCACTGGGCCTGTTCCTGGTCCTTCTCGGCGCGTTCTGGGCCCCGATCCGGGCCGCGCTGCTGCGGGTGATCCCGCTGGGCCGCCTGCGCCGCTTTCTTCCTCCTGCTCACCCGATAGGCTGATCCATGACCAATCTGACCCCGCGCGAGATCGTTTCCGAGCTCGACCGCCACATCATCGGCCAGAACGACGCCAAGCGCGCCGTCGCGGTCGCGCTGCGCAACCGCTGGCGGCGCAAGCAGCTGGGCGACGATCTGCGCGACGAGGTCTATCCGAAGAACATCCTGATGATCGGCCCGACCGGTGTCGGCAAGACCGAGATTTCGCGGCGCCTGGCCAAGCTGGCGCGGGCACCGTTCCTGAAGGTCGAAGCGACCAAGTTCACCGAGGTCGGCTATGTCGGCCGCGACGTCGACCAGATCGTCCGCGATCTGGTCGATGCGGCGATCGTGATGACCCGCGAACACATGCGCGAAGAGGTGCGTGCCCGCGCCCATGCCGCCGCCGAGGAACGGGTGATCGAGGCGCTGGCCGGCAAGGATGCCCGCGAACAGACCCGCGAGATGTTCCGCAACAAGCTGAAACGCGGTGAGCTGGACGACACGGTGATCGAGCTGGAGCTGGCCGAGCCGTCCCCCTCGATTCCGATGTTCGGCATGGGCGGGATGCCGGGGATGGAAAGCCAGATGGGCGACCTGCAGAAGATGCTGGGTCAGGCCTTCGGCGGCCGCACCACCAAGCGCAGGATGACGGTTGCCGAAAGCCATGACCTGCTGGTTCAGGAAGAGGCCGACAAGCTGCTCGACGACGAGGCCGTGCAACGCTCGGCGATTTCCTCGGTCGAGGAAGACGGGATCGTGTTCCTGGACGAGATCGACAAGGTCTGCGCCCGATCCGACGCGCGCGGCGCCGATGTCAGCCGCGAAGGCGTGCAGCGCGATCTGCTGCCGCTGATCGAGGGCACGACGGTGTCCACAAAATACGGCCCGGTCAAGACCGACCATGTGCTGTTCATCGCATCCGGCGCCTTCCATGTCGCCAAGCCCTCGGACCTGCTGCCGGAACTTCAGGGCCGATTGCCGATCCGGGTCGAGCTGAAGGCGCTGAGCAAGGACGACTTCGTGCGGATCCTGTCGGAAACCGAGAATGCCCTGACGTTGCAATATACCGCGCTGATGGAGACCGAAGGCGTGAAGGTGCGCTTCACCGAGGACGGGATCGCCGAGGTCGCCGGCATCGCGGCCGAGGTCAATCAGGCGGTGGAGAACATCGGCGCGCGACGGCTCTACACCATTGTCGAACGGGTCTTCGAGGACCTGTCCTTCAGCGCCCCGGACCGGGAAGGCGACGAGGTGGTCGTCGATGCCGCCTATGTCGTGGAACATCTCGGCGACCTGCGCCGCTCGGTGGATGTCAGCCGCCATATGCTCTAGGCTTCGGGACGGCGGGGCCGGACCCCGCGCCGATCGGACGGGGAGTCGTGGTGGCCGCGCGGTTGTTCATACTGGTGCTGCTGGTATCGGCCTGCGTGCCGCGGGCGGATGCGATCGTCCGACACGTTCCGGGCGTCACCGAAACCGAGACCGTCTTCATCGCCACCACCCGCAAGGAGACGGCCGACGGCCAGTTCTCGTCGGAACGGTCGGAAACGCCCAGTTTCCTGCAGATGACCATCTCGATCCCGCCCGAGCGTGAACCCGGAGAGCTGGACTTCCCGACCGGTCGCCATGTCGATCCAAAGACCGAGTTCTTCGTGTCCGATCGTATCGACTATGACGGCCAGCCGGCCTTCCAGCAGGCTCTGGCCCGCGAATTCGCCCGGCGGCCCGCCGACAATCGCGAGGCCGTGGTCTATGTCCACGGGTTCAACAACACCTTCGGCGACGGCGTCCTGCGGATCGCGCAGCTGGCGCATGACTTCCGGATCAACGGGGTCGCGGTGCATTACGCCTGGCCCTCCGCCGCCTCGACGCTGGGCTACGAATACGACCGCGACAGCCAGCTGATCGCCCGCGACGCGCTGGAGCAGCTGATCCACACCATCCATGCCGCCGGCGCCCGGCGGATTCTGATCGTCGGCCATTCGATGGGCGCCATGCTGACGCTCGAAGTCCTGCGCCAGACCGAGATCGGCGATCCGGGATCGGTCTCGCGACTGATCAAGGGGGTGGTGCTGATCTCGCCCGATATCGACGTCGATCTGTTCCGCAGCCAGGCCAGGCGGATCGGCAAGCTGCCGCAACCCTTTGCCATCTTCGTGTCGCGCAAGGACAGGGCGCTGTTCCTGTCGTCGCTGATCTCGGGCCGCGACCGGCGGCTGGGCAACATCCTTTCGGCCGAGGCCGTGTCCGACCTCGATGTCACGGTGATCGACGTGACGTCGTTTTCCTCCGGGATCGGGCATTTCACGCCCGGAACCTCTCCGGTGCTGATCCGGCTGCTCACCGGTGCGGCGGCGCTCGACCAGGCATTCCGGGGCGGCGCGGCGCATAACATCGGCCTGCTGCCGGGGGTTCTGGTCTCGGTGCGGAACGCGACCGAGCTGGTGCTGTCGCCGCTGGCACCCGGAACGAACTAGGCCGGACGGGCCTTGGCCTCAGCCCTCGCGTTTGCGGCGCAGGTAGACATAGATCGCACCCGAACCGCCATGGCTCCGATGCGCTTCCGACAGTTGCAGGACCAGTTCCCGCATTGGCGGCAGCGACAGCCAGTGCGGCACCTGATGCCGCAGGACACCGCCCATCGCCGGGCCCGGACCCTTTCCGGTGATGACCAGGACCAGCCGGTGCCCGGTGGAATACGATCTCATCAGAAAGCCGGTCAGCGCCGAATGCGCCTGGGCCTGGGTCATGCCATGCAGGTCGATCCGGGCATCGGGCGCCAGCTTGCCGCGCTTCATCTTGCCGAATTTCTTGCGGTCCATCTCGATCCGCTGCGATGCCAGCCGCTCCGAGACCGTGGGACGCAGATCCAGAGAGACCCCGGCGGTCGAAGGTCGCTGATGTCTGCTCAACGGTGGCAGGCCGAAATCGTCGGGCAGGGGAGGCTGGCGTTCCGGGATCTGCGGCTTGGCAGGCGCCGGGCGATGGAAGGCAGCCGTGTCCGGGTGCAGGGGCTTGGCGGCTTCGATCACCTTGGCCCAGAGCTCGGATTCATCCTTCCGCAGCTTGCGACGCCTCATCGGACCGGCGCCCAGTCTTCGGCCAGGGCATAGGCGCGCTGGATCGGCAGCAACACGACCAACCGGCCCGGATCGCGGACCCTGCCGGCCTTGCGGCCCGCCTCGGCGCCTGTGCCGAAGAAGATGTCGGCCCGCTGCGCGCCCTTGATCGCCGATCCGGTATCCTGCGCCACCATCAGCCGCCGCATCGGCACCTCTCCGCCCTTGTCGATCCAGACCGGCGCCCCGAGCGGCACGAAGGCCGGATCGACCGCGATCGACCGCATCGCGGTGATCGAGCGGTTCATCGCCCCGAGCGGACCCTTTTCGGGCGGCACTTCATCGACCTTTCGGAAAAAGACGAAGGACGGGTTGTGATGCAGTAGCTCCAGCCCTTCCTCGCCGTTTCGCCGCACCCAGTTCCGGATGACGCTGGCCGAAACCTGATGCGCCTTGTAGACCCCGCGCCGGACCAGTTCCTGGCCGATAGACCGGTAGGGCTGGCCGTTCTTGCCGGCATAGCCGACCCGGATCACCTTGCCGTCCGGAAGCACGATCCGGCCCGACCCCTGAACCTGCAGAAAGAACGCATCGACCGCGTCATCGACCCAGGCGATTTCCAGACCCTTGCCCTCGAGCAGCTTCTCGCGCTCGATCTCGTCGCGGGTCGGATAGGGTTCGCCGGGGGTGAAGTCGGGCGGCAGGCTGTAGATCGGAAAACGATAGGTATCGTCGGGGGTCAGGGCCCCGTGCAGCTCGGGCTCGTAATAGCCCGTGAACAACGCGGGATCGCCGTCCTCGATCAGCACCGGCCGGAACAGCAGCTCGAAGAAGTCGCGCGGATCGGGATTGCTGCGCGCCAGGTTGCAGACCGACCGCCAATCGGGGCCGCTCAGCCCGTCGCAGGTCTCGGCAAAGACCGTCAGGGCCCGGTCGAGCCGGTCCTCGGGCCAGCCGGGAAGTGCGTCGAAATCCAGGATCGTGATCTGGGGGTCGGCTGCCGCAGGCATCGGCACCAGCATCAGTGCCGCAAGGAGAAGCGCGGCACCCCCGGCCCTCATTCGCCCGTGGCGGTGAGGGTCCAGTTCGGGTTGCCGGAGCCCATCACGCGCGAGAAGGTCCAGACATCCCGCTGACGCCGGATCTCTTCCTTGTTGCCGTCGATGATCTCGCCCTTCGCATCCCGGACGACCGAGGACAGCTCGCCGACGAAGCGGACCGTCACTTCGGCCATGCGCGTGGCCGGATCGTATTCGGCATCGGTCACTTCCATTTCCCGCAGGCCGTGGAAGCTGGCTTCGATGGTCAGGCCCTTGGCCTTGCGATCCTCGACCGCAGCGGTGAAGGTCGCATCGACTTCCGGCGCCAGAAAGGGGCGGATGCTCTCCATGTCGCCGCGCTCGAAGGCCATGACGATCATCTCATAGGCACCCTTGGCGCCGCTCAGGAACTCGACCACGGTAAAGGACGGTTCCGCAGCCTTCATCCGGGCCAGCGCATCGGCGGCGGGGCTGCCTGCCTTGACGTGATCGACGATGTCGCGGTCCAGCCCGCCCTCGACAACCGACAGGTCGGCGCCGCGGCGTTCGGCCCGGGCGGCAGGCGGATCATCGCGCAGCGCCGGTTTCTCGAATCCGTCACGGGTCCCCAAAACGTTTTTCAGCTTGAGAATCAAAAAGATGGCGACCGCCGCCAGTACCAGAAGCTGAACTACGCCAGAATTCATCCTGCCCTCATCCGAGTTTACGGGGGTGCAACACGCCCGATCGGGACATATGTAGGCACTGCCCCGCACGGAGTCCACATGGCGGGGCATGAGAAAGGATCAACGGATGTGGTTATTCCTGGCACTGGTGCTGGTGCCGGTCATCGAAATCGCCCTGTTTATTCAGGTGGGCGGGGCAATCGGGCTGTGGCCGACGCTTCTCATCGTCGTCCTGACGGCTCTGCTGGGATCGCAGTTGATCCGACGTCAAGGCGTCGGGGCCTTTCTGGCCTTGCGCTCTTCGGTCTCCGAATTGCGGGATCCGACGGGCGCCCTGTTCGACGGCGCAATGATCCTGTTTTCCGGCGCCCTCCTGCTGACTCCGGGCTTTCTGACCGATGCGACCGGTTTGATCCTGCTGATCCCGCCGGTCCGGGCCGCGATCTATGCGGCAATCAGGAAACGGATCGAGGTGGTGGCCTTCCGCAGCGGTCCCGCGGGTCCGCGACCGGATGGCCCCGGCGACGTGATCGACGCCGAGTTCGAACGCCTCGACGATGATCCGACGCCCGGGACCGACCCGCGCCATTGAGGCAGCCGCGCGACCCTGCTAGAAGGCCGCGACACAATTCGCAGGAACCAATCCATGGCCGAGACACCGACACCGCAGGACACCGCCCCGACGACACCGCAACAACCGAAGATGCAGGTTCTGGGTCAGTTCATCCGCGATCTGTCTTTCGAGAATGTCGTCTCGCAGAAGCCGATCAACGGCGAAGTGACGCCGGACATCCAGGTGCAGGTCAGCCTCGACGCCCGCAAGCGGACCCAGGACCATCAGTTCGAAGTGGTCGTCAAGCTGAAGATCACCTCGAAGAACCGCGGCACCGAGTCGGTCCTGTTCCTGCTGGAACTGGAATACTGCGGCATTTTCCACATCGAGAATGTCCCCGACGAGCAGATGCATCCCTATCTGATGATCGAATGCCCGCGGATGCTGTTCCCGTTCCTGCGCAGGATCGTTTCGGACATCACCCGCGACGGGGGCTTCCCGCCGCTGAACCTCGACAACATCGACTTCGTCGCACTCTATCGCCAGGAACTGGCGCGCCGGGCCGAAGCCAACAAGCTTCAGTCCTGATAGCGTTTCCACAAGGCGTCGTCGCCCAGGCTGTCCACGAAGGCGGCATGGGCGGCGGCTTCCTCGGCACTCAACCGTGACGGCAGCGGCTTCGGGCGCGGACCCGGCGTCCAGTCGCTGATTTCTTCGGTGCCGACCCGGGTTTCGGTCACGGTGGTCAGCACCAGGCCGGGCTGACGTCCCCCGATCAATTCCAGATAGACCTCGGCCAGCAGTTCGGAATCGAGCAGCGCACCGTGTTTTTCACGGGACGAATTGTCGATCCCGAAGCGCCGGCACAGGGCATCCAGCGAGGCGGGCGAGCCGGGAAATTTCTGCCGGGCGATGGCAACCGTGTCTATGGACTGTTCCATGGGCAGCGGCGCGAACCCGGCCTGGCGCAGCTCATGCGCCAGGAATTTCATGTCGAATGCGGCGTTGTGGATCACCAGCTTGGCGTCACCGACGAAATCGAGAAATGCCTGGGCGATGGCCTTGAATACCGGCTTGTCGCGCAGGAAATCGCCGCCCAGCCCGTGCACTTCGAAGGCGCTCTGCGGCATCGAGCGTTCCGGGTTGATGTATTGGTGATAGGTGCGCCCGGTGGGCATGTGGTTCATCAGCTCGATGGCACCGATCTCGACGATCCGATCACCGGTTTCGGGATCGAATCCGGTGGTTTCAGTGTCCAGAACCACTTCGCGCATGTTTTCCCGCCCTGATATCCTGCATCAGGTTGACCACGGATCGACGGGCGGATTCAAGCGTCTCGGTCCCGATCACCACATCGGCCCGGGCGCGTTTTTCGGCGTCGGGCATCTGCCGGGACAGGATCAGGTCGAGCTTTTCCGGCGTCATCCCGGGCCGCGCCAGAACCCGTTCGCGTTGCAGCTCGGCCGGGGCGGAAACCACGACCGCCAGATCCATCTGGTCGGCATGGCCGCCCTCGAACAGCAGCGGGATGTCCAGCACGACGACATCGGCGGAAGTCCCGGCCAGAAAGGCTTCGCGATCGGCGGCAACCAGCGGGTGGACCACGTTTTCGAGCCGCGACAGGTTGTCCGGGTCAGCTTGCACCCAACGCGACAGCTCTGCGCGATCGATGCCACCGTCCTTCAAGGCCGCGGGACACAGGTCGGACACCGGGCCAACGGCAGCGCCGTCTCTTGAATACAGCCGGTGAACCGCAGAGTCGGCGTCCCAGACGGCGGCGCCCTGTTCGGCAAACATCGCCGCCGTCGTCGATTTTCCCATCCCGATAGAGCCGGTCAGTCCGATCAGGAAAGCCATCAGTATCCCAGAACCGCGCGGCGCAACGACTCGTCCACCTCCGGACGGATGCCGAACCAGCGCTCGAAGGCCGGTACCGCCTGATGCAGCAGCATCCCCAGCCCGTCCACCGCGACGCAGCCGTTCTGCCGGGCAAAGGCCAGGAACGGGGTTTCCAGCGGTGTGTAGACCAGGTCGGTGACAACGGCCTTCGGCGACAATGCATCCAGCGGCACCCGGAATTCGGCCTTGCCTTCCATCCCGAGACTGGTGGTGTTGACCACCGTCGTCGCACCATCCAGCATGTTGCCCGCCTGGACCCAATCGTAGACATGGATCTTGCCGCCGAACTCCTCATGCAGGACTTCGGCGCGGGTCTTGGTGCGATTGGCGAGCCGGATTTCCGGAACCCCGACCTCGATCAGACTGGCGACCACGGCCCGCGCCGCGCCACCGGCGCCGAAGACGGCCGCCGGCCCGGCCTTGGGCTGCCAACCCGGTGCATTGGCCTTGAGATTCTCGATGAACCCGTAACCATCCGTGTTGTCGGCATGAATCTTGCCGTCCTTGCGGAAAATCAGGGTATTGGCCGCGCCGATCAGCGCCGCGCGGTCGGTCACCAGATCGGCAATCGCCAGCACCTTTTCCTTGTGCGGAATGGTGACATTGACGCCGACGAAGCCCATTTTCGGCAGCGCCCGGATCGTCTGCTCCAGATCGGCCTGGGCGATTTCCAGCGGCACATAGTATCCCCGGATGCCGAGCGTCCGCAGCCAATGACCATGCAGCGCCGGCGAGCGGCTGTGCCCCACGGGCGCCCCGATCACCCCTGCCAGTGGTATGCTCATGCTTCGATCTCTCCCCTCAATACCATCCAGTTCAGCAGCGGGACCATCGGCAGGCCCAATATGGCATGATAATCGGTACCAATGGATGTGAACAATCGGATGCCTTCGCCTTCGATCTGATAACCGCCGGCCGAATGGCGGATATCTTCCCAGTTCCGTTCGACATAGCCCCGGATGTAACCTTCGGACAGAACCCGCATCTGCATCCGCGCCTGGCCGACATGGCGCCAGATCACCGCGCCGTCCTGCCACACCGCCGCCGCGGAATAAAGGACATGCGGCTTGCCCGACATCCGTGTCAGCGTTTCGACAGCTTCCTCGGGTGTTTCGGGCTTGCCGTGGCACCGACCCTGGAAGTCCAGCACCTGATCGGCGCCCAGCGTCAGCGCCTGCGGGTCGCGCTGCCCGGCCTTCTGCGCCTTGAGCGCCGCCAGAGCATCCGCGATGTCGCGGGGCCGGGCGCCCTCGGCCTGCATCGAGGCGCGCATCGCATCTTCATCGACGCGGGCCGGATGCACCGAAACCTTCAGGCCGGCGGCTTCCAGCATCGCGCGACGAGTGGCCGAAGCAGAGGCCAGACGCAGAGTGTTCACTGTATGATCCAAAGATAACCCTGTGGCCAAGCCGGTGGGAAAACTGGGGGAAAGTCCCGGCCGGACTTTGGCACGGGGACGTGTCCGGGAAAAAGCCCGGGTTTTGCGAAATCCATCCTCTTGTGCACGGCCACCACAGCACCTGTGGACAGCCATGGTTGGACGCCACGTTATCCCACCCCACGCAGCATTCATCCACCGCCGCCATAGACGGTATCCTATTGATGTAATTGTTGTTTTACTGGTTTACTGACGCCTTGGGACAGCTTGTCAACAGGCCCTGGGCCACCCTGGCGCGTCGTGGACGGATGCCGGATATCCACTTGTTCCACAGCCCTACTACTACATCTATTCCTTATAGATATTCTTTTAAGTAGAAGGGGCGCGTCCCGTGATGGAGCGCCCATGTCCGAATTTCTCAGCCTGGCCTATCCCTGGATCAAGACGTTGCATGTCATCTCGGTCGTCGCCTGGATGGCCGGGATGTTCTATCTGCCGAGGCTCTACGTCTATCACACAGAAAGCGTGGAACAGGGCAGCGAAACCGATCTGCTGTTCCAGACGATGGAGCGGCGGCTTTTGCGGGCGATCATCAATCCGGCGATGATCTCGACCTGGGTCTTCGGTCTCTGCCTCGTCTTCACGCCGGGGATCGTCGATTGGTCATCGGTCTGGCCCTGGACCAAGACCCTGGGGATTTTCGTCCTCAGCTGGCATCACGGCTGGCTGTCGGCGCGGCGCCGGGATTTCGTGGCCGGGCGGAATACCCGCAGCGGGCGAACCTATCGGATGATGAACGAGGTGCCGACCCTGTGCCTGATCGTCATCGTCGGCTCGGTGATCGGGTTGAAACTCTCGGGCTGGTAGCCGGATCTGTTGACAGGATGGCCGGAATTGACCATATGGCGTCGAGGCGCCCGTCCGGGAGGCCGTTTTCCGATTCCTTGATGACAGGGCCGCGATGCGCGGCCGCAGGATATTCCCATGGCACTTGATGATGATTTCGAACGGCTGAGCCTGGCCGAACTGAAGGCGAAAAGCCCGAAGGATCTGCTGGCGATGGCGGAGGAGCTCGATATCGAGAACGCCTCGACCATGCGCAAGGGCGAGATGATGTTCTCGATCCTGAAGGAATATGCCGAGGAAGGCGCCGAGATCGGCGGCGACGGGGTGCTGGAAGTGCTGCAGGACGGGTTCGGCTTCCTGCGCTCGCCCGAGGCGAACTATCTGCCCGGCCCGGATGACATCTACGTCTCGCCCGAGATGATCCGCCAATATGCGCTGCGCACCGGCGATACCGTCGTCGGGGTGATGGTCGCGCCGCGTGAGAACGAGCGCTATTTCGCGATCACCAAGGTCACCCAGATCAATTTCGAGGATCCCGAGAAGGCCCGCCACAAGATCGCCTTCGACAACCTGACGCCGCTCTATCCCGACGAGCGGTTGAAGATGGAGGTCGAGAACGACGTGACGACCAAGGACCGGTCGGCCCGGATCATCGATCTGGTGGCGCCGATCGGCAAGGGCCAGCGCGGGTTGATCGTGGCGCCGCCCCGCACCGGTAAGACGGTGCTGCTGCAGAACATCGCCCATTCGATCGCGATGAACCACCCCGAGTGCTACCTGATCGTGCTGCTGATCGACGAGCGGCCCGAGGAAGTCACGGACATGCAGCGTAGTGTGAAGGGCGAGGTCGTGTCCTCGACCTTCGACGAGCCGGCAACGCGCCACGTGGCCGTGGCCGAGATGGTCATCGAAAAGGCCAAGCGTCTGGTCGAGCACAAGCGCGACGTGGTGATCCTGCTCGATTCGATCACTCGCCTGGGCCGCGCCTTCAACACCACGGTGCCGTCTTCGGGCAAGGTGCTGACCGGCGGTGTGGATGCCAACGCCCTGCAGCGGCCGAAGCGGTTCTTCGGCGCGGCGCGGAACATCGAAGAGGGCGGCAGCCTGACGATCATCGCCACCGCGCTGATCGACACCGGCAGCCGGATGGACGAAGTGATCTTCGAAGAGTTCAAGGGCACTGGCAACTCCGAGATCGTGCTGGACCGCAAGGTTGCCGACAAGCGGGTGTTCCCGGCGATGGACATCCTCAAGTCCGGCACCCGGAAGGAAGACCTGCTGGTCGACAAGGCCAATCTGCAGAAGACCTATGTGCTGCGCCGGATCCTGAACCCGATGGGCACCACGGACGCGATCGAATTCCTGATCTCGAAGCTCAAGCAGACCAAGACCAATTCCGAGTTCTTCGAGTCGATGAACGGATAATCCTTGTTGTAAGACAAGGGGTTACAGATGGATACTATCTTCGCTCTGGCCAGTGGCAAGGGCCGGGCCGGGGTCGCCGTGATCCGGGTTTCCGGGCCTTTGGCCTTTGAGGCCGTGCAGGCCCTGGCCGACCGTCTGCCGGTGCCGCGGCAGGCGCAACTCTCGAAACTGCAGGGGACGGCGGGGCTGATCGACACCGGTCTGGTGCTGTGCTTTCCCGGTCCCGGCAGTTTTACCGGCGAGGATGTGGCCGAGTTCCAGGTGCACGGGTCTCCCGCCGTCGTGGCAACGATCTTGGCCGAGCTGGGCGGTCGCCAGGGGTTCCGCGCCGCCGAGGCCGGTGAGTTCACCCGGCGCGCGCTGGAGAACGGCCGGCTGGACCTGACCGAGGTCGAAGCCCTGGGCGATCTGATCGAGGCCGAGACCGAGGCGCAGCGGCGTGCCGCGGTGGCCCAGATGGCCGGCGGGCTGCGGAGCCTGGCCGAGGGCTGGCGGGTCAAGCTGATCCGCGCGGCGGCGCTGATCGAAGCCACGATCGATTTCGCGGATGAGGATGTGCCCGTCGATGTGACGCCCGAGGTGTTGTCGCTGATCGATTCGGTATTGCCGGAGCTTCGGCACGAAGTCAGCGGTTTCGGCGTGTCCGAGCGGCTGCGCGACGGGTTCGAGGTCGCCATCGTCGGGCGTCCGAATGCCGGCAAATCGACCTTGCTCAATGCGCTGGCGGGGCGGGAGGCGGCGATCACTTCGACGGTTGCCGGAACGACGCGGGATGTGATCGAGGTCCGCATGGATCTCGACGGCTTGCCGGTGACGGTTCTGGACACCGCCGGTTTGCGCGATGCAGGCGACGAGGTGGAACGGATCGGGGTGGCGCGGGGCGTCGAACGGGCGCGGGCGGCGGACCTCCGGGTGTTCCTTCTCGACGAGACCCGGGCGGTGCCGCTGTTGATGCCGGGGACCGACGATATCGTGGTGCAGGGCAAGGGCGATCTGGCGGCGGTGGAGGGGCCCAGCGTCTCGGGCGTGACAGGCGAAGGGTTGAGCTGGCTGGTATCCGAAATCGGGCAGAAGCTGGAACGCCGGATGACAGGCGCGGCGCAGATCAACCGCACCCGGCATCTGCTGGCCGTCACCCGGGCGATCGGGGCTATGGAATCGGCGCGGGATGAGGTATGTGCGGGTTCGGATCGGGCAGAGCACGCGGCCGAAGCCTTGCGCCAGGCGTTGCGGGCTCTGGACGGTCTGATCGGGCGGGTGGATGTCGAGAACCTGCTCGACGAGATTTTCGCCAGCTTCTGCATCGGCAAATAGGATCGTTTCACGTGAAACAGTTTGATGTCATTGTCGTCGGCGGAGGCCACGCCGGAACCGACGCCGCCCATGCCGCGACCCGGCTGGGTGCGCGTGTGGGCCTTGTGACGTTGAGTTTCGACGGCATCGGCGCGATGAGCTGCAATCCCGCGATCGGCGGCCTTGGCAAGGGCCATCTGGTCCGCGAAGTGGATGCCCTGGGCGGGGTGATGGGCCAGGCAGCGGATCAGGCCGGCATCCAGTTCCGGCTGCTGAACCGTCGCAAGGGGCCGGCGGTGCAGGGGCCGCGGGCGCAGGCGGACCGGGCGCTTTACAAGAGCGCGGCCCAGGCGGCGGTGCGCGACAGCGGCATCGAGGTGATCGAGGGCGAGGTGGTCGATCTGCTGATGCAGGGCGAGACGGTCGCCGGCGTCGTTCTGGAGGATGGCAGCGAGATCCCGGCGGGCGCCGTGGTCCTGACCACGGGGACGTTCCTGCGCGGGGTGATCCATATCGGCGACAGCTCCCGGCCCGGCGGCCGGGTAGGGGAGCGGCCGGCCCTGCGTCTGGCAGATCGGCTGAAGGATTACGGCCTGCCGCTCGGGCGTCTGAAAACCGGGACGCCGCCGCGGCTGGATGGTCGGACGATTGCCTGGGACAAGCTCGACATGCAGCCCGGTGACGATGAGCCGGTGATGTTTTCCTTCCTCTCCAGCGCCCCGGTCGCCCGGCAGATTTCCTGCGGGATCACCCATACCAACGCGGAAACGCATGAGATCATCCGCGCCAACCTGGCACGATCCGCGATGTATGGCGGGCATATCGAAGGGATCGGGCCGCGCTATTGCCCTTCGATCGAGGACAAGGTGGTCCGCTTTGCCGACAAGGACTCGCATCAGGTGTTCCTGGAGCCCGAGGGGCTGAGCACCGACACCGTCTACCCCAACGGCATTTCCACCTCGCTTCCGGCGGATGTGCAGGCGGATTACGTGCATTCGATGCATGGGCTTGAAAATACGGCGATTCTACAGCCGGGCTATGCGATCGAATATGATTATGTCGATCCGCGCAGCCTGCGTCCGACGCTGGAACTGAAACAGGCGCCGGGCCTCTATCTGGCGGGCCAGATCAACGGCACGACAGGTTATGAGGAAGCCGCCGCGCAGGGATTGGTCGCGGGGCTGAATGCGGCCCTGGGCGCCCTTGGCCGCGCGCCGGTCGAATTCTCGCGCTCCGAAAGCTACATCGGCGTGATGATCGACGATCTGGTCAGCCGCGGCGTGACCGAGCCCTATCGCATGTTCACTTCACGGGCCGAATTCCGCCTGACGTTGCGGGCGGACAATGCCGACCAGCGGCTTACGCCGATGGGGATCGCCCTGGGCTGCGTCTCCGAATCGCGGAAGCGCGCCTTTGAAGCCAAGGCCGAGGCGATGGCCCGCGGCAAGGAGATGCTCAGCGCGCATGGCTTTTCCTCGACCGAACTGGCGCGGGCCGGGCTGAAGGTTCGGAATGACGGGGTTCGGCGCACGGTCTACGAGATCATGAGTTTCCCCGATGTGGGAGAGGCAGATGTTGTGGCACTGGTGCCGGGATTCGCCGATCTGCCGGCGGATGTGCGGGCCCAGCTTGGCCGTGACGCGCTCTACGCCAACTACCTCGAACGTCAGGACCGGGACGCCGAGGCATTGCGGCGGGACGAGGCCGTGGCGATCCCGGAAGATTTCTCCTATGCCGGGCTCAGCGGGCTGTCGAACGAGTTGAAGGCCAAGCTGGAGCGGTTGCGCCCGGCCAGCCTGGCGCATGCGGCGCGGATCGAGGGCATGACCCCGGCGGCGCTGACGCTGATCCTCGCCCATCTGCGGCGTGACGCCCGCCGTTCGGCCTGACGTTTCACGTGAAACAGCCCACCGCCATGCCAGAGGTTTCACGTGAAACAACCGAGCGTCTTGCCGCTTTCGAAGCGCTGGTGCGCAAGTGGAACCCGGCCGTCAACCTGGTCAGCCGGGCGAGCCTGGCCGATCTGCGCCAACGCCATATCGAGGATTCGGTTCAGCTCCTGGGATTTTCCGGCCTGACCGCCGGCCATTGGGTGGATCTCGGGACCGGCGGCGGCTTCCCGGGGCTGGTGATCGCCATTCTTGCGATGGACCTGCCGAATCTGCGAGTCACCTGCATCGAATCGGACAACCGGAAAGCCGCCTTCCTGGCGACGGTGGTGCGCGAATTGGGGCTGCCGGCAACGATCCTGGCGGAGCGGATCGAAGCGGCGCCGCCGCAGCAGGGCGATGTCGTTTCTGCCCGCGCTCTGGCGCCGCTGGGCGAGTTGCTGCCATTGGCGTTGCGGCATTTGCAGCCGGGGGGCATGGCGATCTTCCCGAAAGGCGCCCGCTACGCTACAGAAGTGGCGGCGGCACGAGAGGCCTGGCGCTTTGATCTGACCGAGGCGCCAAGCCGGACCGATCTCGACGCAAGACTGCTGAAACTGGAAGGACTTACACGTGCCTGACGACCTGATTCCGCGTATGACCCGGATTATCGCGGTGGCCAACCAGAAGGGCGGCGTCGGCAAGACAACCACGGCCATCAACCTGGCCGCGGCGATGGTGGAGCTGGGCAAGCGGGTGCTGGTGGTGGACATCGATCCGCAGGGCAACGCCTCGACCGGCCTGGGGATCACGGCCAAGGCCCGCAACCTGACCACCTACGATCTGCTGATCGAAGGTGAACCGCTGAACGAGGTTGCGCTTGAAACCACGACTCCGGGCCTGTTCGTCGCGCCGGCAACGACCGATCTCAGCTCGGCCGATCTGGAAATGGTGTCCAACGAACGGCGCAGCTACCTGCTGCACGACGCGCTGCGCGGACCGGAAGCGGCGGCGCTGCAACTGGATTACATCCTGATCGACTGTCCGCCCAGCCTCAGCCTGCTGACCGTCAATGCACTGGTGGCGGCGGATGCGGTGCTGATCCCGTTGCAGGCCGAATTCTTTGCCCTGGAGGGCCTGTCGCAACTGATTCTGACGATCCGCGAAGTGCGCGAGACCGCGAATCCCAAGCTGCGGATCGAAGGCGTGGTTCTGACCATGTATGACAAGCGCAACAACCTGGCGCAGCAGGTGCAGGCCGATGCGCGCGAGACGCTGGGCGAGGTCGTGTTCAACACCGTGGTGCCGCGCAATGTGCGGGTCAGCGAGGCGCCCAGTTTCGCGGTGCCGGTGCTGAGCTATGATCCGCAGTCGAAAGGGGCCATTGCCTATCGGGCGCTGGCACAAGAGATTGTAGAAAGATAAGACCACACCACAACAAGGGGGTGTCTGATGGCAAGTGGCAGAAAGGGATTGGGGCGCGGTCTGTCGGCCCTCATGGCCGATGTGCGGACCGAGGAAGCAGCCCCTCAGGGCAGCACGCGGCGAACCGGTGCCGAACGCATGGTGCCGATCGAGAAGATCCACCCCAACCCGGCGCAGCCCCGGCGGCATTTCGACGAGGTGGAGCTGGAAGAGCTGGCCACCTCGATTCGCGAGTTCGGCATCATCCAGCCGCTGGTGGTCCGTGCGGTCGATGACGTCTTCGAGCTGGTGGCGGGCGAACGGCGCTGGCGTGCGGCGCAGCTGGCCGAGCGTCACGAAGTGCCGGTGGTCGTGCGCGATTATGACGAGCTGGAAGTGCTGCAGATCGGCATTGTCGAAAACGTCCAGCGCGCCGACCTGAACCCGATTGATGAGGCTTCTGCCTACCACACCTTGATCGAACGCTATGGTCACTCACAAGATCAGGTAGCCGATGCGGTCGGCAAGAGCCGTAGCCATGTCGCCAATCTGGTGCGTCTGCTGGCCCTGCCGGACCCGGTCCGCGAAATGCTGGTCGATGGGCGGCTCAGCACCGGCCACGCCCGTGCCCTGATCGGTTTGCCGAATGCCGTCGAACTCGCCGAGCGGGCGGTGAAGAAGGGGCTTTCGGTGCGCGAGGTCGAACGTCTGGCGACGGCGGCAAAGCCCGCATCCTCGCGCAAACCGCGCGCTGCCCCGGCCAAGGATGCCGACACGCTGGCGCTGGAAGGCGATCTCTCGGCGACGCTGAAGATGCCGGTGCAGATCAACCATCGCGCCGGCAGCGAGGGCGGGGTGCTGTCGATCAGCTATGCTTCGCTCGACGACCTCGACCGGCTGTGCCAGGCCCTGTCCGGGGTGAAGGGCAACATCTTCTCGGATTAGGCCAGCAACGCCCGCAGCACCGAGTTCAGCAGCAACCGCCCGCTGGCGGTGGCAAACAGGCGCTCGCCGTCGCGGCGCAGGAACCCGTCGGCAACCAGATCGGCCATTCGCGCCTCGATCGGCTCGCCGCCCAGGGCGCGAAAGCGGGACAGATCGCTGCCTTCGGTCAGCCGCAGCGACATCATCAGGTATTCAGCGGCGCGGCCGTCCGGGGTCAGCGCCTCGATCTGTTGCGAGCGGGAGTCGGCCACCGCCGCCAGCCAGTCCTTCGGGGCGCGCGGCGTCTCGGTTGCCAGGCGTTCGTCCAGCGTCAGCCGCCCATGCGCGCCCGGACCGATACCGGCCCAGTCGCCGCCGCGCCAATAGATCAGGTTGTGGCGGCATTCCTGCCCCGGCCGGGCGTGGTTCGAGACCTCATAGGCCGGCAGCCCGGCCGCGGCGGTCATCGTCTGGGTGATTTCGAACAGTGCCACCGAACGATCCTCATCCGGCAATCCGCGCAGCAGTCCGCGACGATGCCGGTCGCCAAAGGCGGTGCCGTCCTCGATGGTCAGCTGGTAGAGCGACAGGTGATCGGTGCCGAGCGCCAGCGCACGGGTCAGTTCGGCCTCCCAGGCTTCCGGGGTCTGGCCCTGCCGCGCATAGATCAGGTCGCAACTGACACGATCGAAACGGGCCTGCGCGATCTCCAGCGCCCGCAGCGCCTCATCCACCGAATGCAGACGCCCCAGGGCCCGCAGGTCGTCGTCGTTCAGGGCCTGAAGCCCGACCGAGATACGATTGACCCCGGCCAAGCGGAACCCGTCGAAGGCGGCCGCCTCGACCGAGGTCGGGTTGGCCTCCAGGGTGATCTCGATGTCATTGGCGAAGGACCACGCTTCCCGCGCTGCCGCCAGCACCGCTTCGACGGTTGCCGGGGCCATCAGGCTGGGCGTGCCGCCGCCGAAAAAGATGGAGTCGAGCCGGCGTGGGCCGGTCAGCCGGGCGACCGATTCGATTTCGGCTTGGTAGGCTTGGACGAAGGCTTGCTGGTCGATCTGCGCCGCGACATGCGAGTTGAAGTCGCAATAGGGACATTTCGAAAGGCAATAGGGCCAGTGAACATAAAGCCCGAACCCCGCTTCGACCCTGTCAGCGGGCAAAGCTGCCGGCCATCAGCTTGGCGAAGGCCACGGCGCGGTGGCTGATCCGGTGCTTTTCCTCGGGGCCCATCTCTCCGAAGGTAACATGATACCCCTCGGGCACGAAGATCGGATCGAAGCCAAAGCCGAACTCGCCGCTCGGCGGCCATTTCAACGTGCCCGGCACCTCGCCGGTGAAAATCTCGTCATGCCCGTCGGGCCAGGCCAGGCAGAGCGTCGCGCAGAACTTTGCGCGGCGCGGGAAGGGGGCGGCCTTTTCCTCCAACAGGTCCCAGACCCTGGTCATCGCCATCAGGTAGTCGCGGCCATTCGGCGTTTCGGCCCAATCGGCGGTATAGACCCCCGGCGCCCCGTCCAGGGCTTCGACCATGATGCCGCTGTCGTCGGACAGGGCAGGGAGACCCGAGGCGCCGGCGGCGGCATGGGCCTTGATCCGGGCATTGCCGACAAAGGTGGATTCGGTTTCCTCGGGCTCGGGCAGGCCGAGCTCGCCCACCGAAACCACCGAAATGCCCAGGGGCCGGACCAGGGCGCCGATCTCGCGCACCTTGCCGGCGTTATGGGTCGCCAGAACCAGCCGGTCGCCGTCGAAGCGCCGCATCAGGCGACGGCGGCGTTCTGGGCCGCGACCAGATCGGCGACGCCGGATTCCGCCAGGCGCATCAGGGCGTCCATCTGCTCTCTCGAAAAGGTCGATCCCTCGGCCGACATCTGCACCTCGACGAGACGGCCATCACCGGTCATCACGAAATTGCCATCGACCCCGGCTTCGCTGTCCTCGAGATAGTCAAGATCCAGCACTGGCTGCCCGGCATAGATGCCGCAGGAGACGGCGGCGATGTTGCTTGTCAGCGGATCGGTCTTGATGTCGCCGGCCTTCATCAGCCGGTTGACCGCCAACCGCAGCGCCACCCAGCCGCCGGTGATCGAGGCACAGCGGGTGCCGCCATCGGCCTGGATCACGTCGCAGTCGATCGTGATCTGCCGCTCGCCCATGGCGACCCGGTCCACGCCGGTGCGCAAAGAGCGTCCGATAAGCCGTTGAATTTCTTGGGTTCTTCCGGTCTGCTTGCCACGGGCAGCCTCGCGCGAGTTGCGGGTTGTCGTGGCGCGGGGCAGCATCCCGTATTCCGCCGTCACCCAGCCCAGGCCCGAGTTGCGCAGAAATGGCGGCACCCGCTCTTCCAGCGAGGCTGTGCACAGCACATGGGTATCGCCGCAGCGGATCAGGCAGGAGCCCTCCGCGTGCTTGGTGACATCGATCTCGATCGAGACGGGGCGCAGGGTATCAGTGGTCCGGCCAGAGGGGCGCATGGGGTCATCCTTCAGTTTCGCGTCGTCTTAGAACGGGCAAGGATCGAGGCCAACCTTTATTGACGTGGCCGGTCGCAGCCCCTTAGTTTCTACAGTCCCGGAGTCGACAGTCAGATGAGCAATTCTAACCTTTTAGACGAGATGAACGACCGCAGCCGCGAGGTGTTCCGCCGCGTGGTCGAAGCCTATCTGTCGAACGGCGATCCGGTCGGCTCGCGCACCCTGACGCGAACCATGTCGGAAAAGGTCAGCGCCGCGACGATTCGAAATGTCATGCAGGACCTGGAGTTTCTCGGCCTGCTCGGCTCGCCCCACATATCCGCCGGGCGGGTGCCGACCCAGGCCGGGCTGCGCATGTTCGTGGACAGCCTGCTCGAGGTCAGCGATCTGTCGGAAAAGGATCGCGAGAAACTGGACGAGACGCTGGGCGAGAACGGCCCCGATGTCGGCTCGATGCTGGATCGGGTCGGCACCGCCCTGTCCGGCCTCACCCAGGGCGCCAGCCTGGTGCTGACGCCGAAACACGAGGCGCCGATCCGCCATATCGAGTTCGTCAGCCTGGCACCGGACCGGGCATTGGCGATCCTGGTGTTCCAGGACGGCCATGTCGAAAACCGGGTCTTCACGCCGCCGCCGGGCCAAACCGCCTCGGCGCTGCGCGAGGCGTCGAATTTCCTGAACTCGATCGCCGAGGGGGCCTCGATCTCGACCCTGCGGCGGAAGCTGGAGCAGCAGATCGCGCTGCACCGGCAGGAACTCGATTCGCTGACCTCCGAACTGGTCACGGCGGGGGTCGCGGTCTGGGACGAGACCGACGACACCGACGCGCGACTAATTGTCCGGGGTCAGGCCAACCTGCTCGACGCCGGAGTGGATGCCGAGGACATGGAGCGGATCCGCACCCTGTTCGACGATCTCGAGCGCAAGAAGGACATTGCCGAGTTCCTGGAACTCACCGAGACCGGCGACGGTGTGCGGATATTTATCGGCTCGGAGAACAAACTCTTCTCACTTTCGGGTTCCTCTCTGGTTGTCTCTCCCTATATGAACGCTGACCGGAAGATCGTCGGGGCCATCGGGGTCATCGGACCCACGCGGCTGAACTATGGACGGATCGTTCCGATTGTGGATTACACGGCGCAACTCGTCGGACGGCTGCTGTCCGACAGGGGCTAGGGGAAGAATATGGCTGAGGCACAAAACGAACAGGACAAGAATGTCCCGGAAGATCAGACGGCCGAGCAGGCGACAGAGCCGATGTCGGATGTAGAGGCCGAGATCATCGCGCTGAAAGTCGAACGCGACGATCTGAAGGATCGGTTCATGCGGGTGCTGGCGGATGCCGAGAATGCGCGCAAGCGCAGCGAGCGGGACCGCCGCGAGGCCGAACAATACGGCGGCAGCAAGCTGGCGCGCGACCTGTTGCCGGTCTTCGATTCGCTCAAGCGGGCGATCCAGTCGATCGCGCCGGAGCAGCGCGAGTCGAATGCCGCGCTGATCGAAGGCATCGAACTGACGCAGCGCGAGCTGATCAACGTCTTCAAGAAGCACGGGATCGAGCCGATCACGCCGGAACCCGGCGATGCCTTCGATCCGCAGTTGCACCAGGCGATGTTCGAAGCGCCGGTGGCCGGCACCGAGGCGGGCGACATCATCCAGGTGATGGCGGACGGGTTCATGCTGCATGACCGGCTGCTGCGGCCGGCGCAGGTCGGCGTCTCCTCGACCCCCAAAAACTGAGTGTCCCCATGGGGACACTCTGAATTCATTGGGAAAATTCCGGTTAAATTCAGGTAAACCGACGGTCCTGCGCCTCTAGCAGCGCTTTCAGGTCGTAGAGCAGCTCCAGGGCCTGCCGGGCCGTCATCTCGTCCGGGTGAATCTCCTTCAGCCGGGCCTCGATCTCGGAGTCCTTCGCGGCCGGGCGCGGCGCGGGGGCCTGGGCCGCGGTGGCGGCGAAGAGCGGCAGATCGTCGATCAGTGCCTTCTTGCTGGCGCCGCCCTCACGTTCGCCTTTCTCCAGCGCGTCGAGCACGACCCGGGCCCGTTCGACCACCGCCGCGGGCAGGCCGGCAAGCCGGGCGACCTGAACCCCGTAGCTGCGATCGGCAGCGCCCTTGCGCACTTCGTGCAGGAAGATCACGTCGCCGTCCCATTCCTTCACCGCCACGGTGGCATTCGACAGGCCGGGCAGGCGGTCGGCGAGCGCCGTCAGCTCGTGGTAATGGGTGGCGAAGAGGGCGCGGCAGCGGTTCACGTCATGCAGATGTTCCAGCGTCGCCCAGGCGATGGACAGCCCGTCATAGGTCGCCGTTCCGCGCCCGATCTCGTCGAGGATGACCAGCGCCCGGTCGTCGGCCTGATTGAGGATTGCCGCGGTCTCGACCATCTCGACCATGAAGGTCGAGCGGCCCCGCGCCAGATCGTCCGAGGCCCCGACGCGCGAGAAGAGCTGGCTGACAAGCCCGATCCGCGCCCGTTCGGCGGGAACGTAGAACCCGGCCTGGGCCAGCAGCACGATCAACGCATTCTGGCGCAGGAAGGTGGATTTACCGGCCATGTTCGGCCCGGTCAGGCACCAGATCGCCGCGGCATCGTCCCGGGCGCTGAGGTCGCAGTCATTGGGAATGAAGGTGCCGGACTGCTGCCGCTTCAGCGCCTGTTCCACCACCGGATGCCGTCCGGCGTCGATCAGGAAGTCCCGGTCTTCGGTGATCTCGGGCCGGGTCCAGTCCTCGCGCGTGGCCAGATCGGCGGCGGCGGCGGCGAGATCGACGGCGGCGAGACGACGCGACAGGATCGACAGCCCGGCGCTATGGTCCAGCACCTCGGCGGCGAGCTGGTCGAACAGCTGCCGCTCGATCGCATCGGCATGCGTGGCGGAATTGAGGATCCGGGTTTCGAGTTCCGACAGTTCCAGCGTGGTGAAGCGCACCGCGTTGGCATTGGTCTGGCGGTGGATGAAGGTTTCCGACAGCGGCGGCGAGAGCATCTTCTCGGCGTGGCTGGCCGGGGTTTCCACGTAGTAGCCGAGCACGTTGTTGTGCCGGATCTTCAGCGAGGCAATGCCGGTGGCCCCGGAATATTCGGCCTGCAATCCGGCGATGACGCCGCGGCCTTCGTCGCGCAGCTTGCGGGTGCGGTCGAGTTCTTCGTGATAGCCCTCGGCAATGAAGCCGCCGTCCTTGGTGGCGAAGGGCGGTTCGGCCACCAGGGCCGACGAGAGAAGCGCCCCCAGGCTTTCGAAGCCCTTGAGGTCGGCCGGGTCCAGCTGACCCTCGCAGCCGTCGAGCAGCCGGGCAATGCGGGTGGCGCCCTCGATCCCGGCGCGGATCGCGGCGAGATCGCGGGGCCCGCTGCGGCCAAGGGCCAGCCGCGACAGGGCCCGGTCGATATCGGGAACGCTGCGGAGTTCGGCCCGCAGATCGTCACGCAGAACGGGGTCTTCGACCAGCCTGGAGACCGACTCCAGACGTTCGGTGATGGTGGCGCGGTCGCAGCTCGGCCCGGCGATGCGGCGCTCCAGCAGCCTTGCGCCGCCCGGCGTCACGGTGCGGTCGATCGCGGCCAGCAGAGACCCGTCGCGCGTGCCGGTCAGCGAGCGGGTCAACTCCAGATTGCGGCGGGTCGCGGCGTCGATCTGAAGGGTGCCGCCCGGGATGTCGCGCTGCGGCGGGCGCAGATGCGGCAGGCGGCCCTTCTGGGTGATGTCGATGTAATCGACCAGGGCGCCCAGTGCCGAGAGTTCGGCCCGGGAAAACCCGCCGAAGGCATCCAGCGTCGCGGTCTGGAACAGCGCCGTCAGCCGTGTCTCGGCCGAGGTGGAATCGAAGGAGGCGGCCGACAGCGGGGTGACGGCGGGGCCTTCGATCCTTGGCTCCAGCTCGGCCAGGCGGCTTTCCGGCACCAGCAGTTCGCGGGGGTTCAGCCGCGCCAGTTCCGGCGCCAGGCGCACCGGCGGACAGGGGGTGACATGCAGCTCTCCGGTCGAGATATCGGTCCAGGCCAGGGCAGAATCGTCACGCACCTCGGTATAGGCGGCAAGGAAGTTCGATGCGCGGGCTTCGAGCAGGCTGTCCTCGGTCAGGGTGCCGGGCGTCACCAGCCGCACGACCTCGCGTTTCACGACCGACTTGGACCCGCGTTTCCTTGCCTCGGCCGGATCCTCCATCTGATCGCAGACCGCGACCCGGAAGCCCTTGCGGATCAGGCTGAGCAGATAGCCCTCGGCGGAATGGGCCGGGACGCCGCACATCTGGATGTCCTCGCCCAGATGCTTGCCGCGCTTGGTCAGGGCGATGTCCAGCGCCTCGGCGGCGGCGACCGCATCGTCGAAGAACATCTCGTAGAAATCGCCCATGCGGTAGAACAGCAAGGCATCCGGGTGCCCGGCCTTGATTTCGAGATACTGCGCCATCATCGGTGTGACGGTGTCGTCGGCCATGCCCTTCTTCCCCCGGTAACACACCGTCTATAGCCACAGCGGTGCAGCGCGACCAGAGAGGCCGGGGCCGGGATTCGGCCCCCGCGCCAAGAAGCGCAGTTGAGCCGTGCGATGCGGAGCGTTATGACGGACTTCGGCCGTGGGAGGAGCAGAGATGAGCAAGACAAAATACACCCGGGAAGAGGCGCTGGCCTTTCACCTGCATCCGCGGCCCGGGAAATTCGACATCGTCGCCTCGGTCCCGATGGCGACCCAGCGCGACCTGTCGCTGGCCTACAGCCCCGGCGTCGCGATGCCGGTGGAGGAGCTCGCCCGCGATCCGGCGACCGCCTATGACTACACCAACAAGGGCAATCTGGTCGGGGTCATCACCAACGGCACGGCGATCCTGGGGATGGGAAACCTGGGGGCGCTGGCCTCGAAGCCGGTGATGGAAGGCAAGTCGGTGCTGTTCAAGCGCTTTGCCGACGTGAACTCGATCGACATCGAGCTGGCCACCGAAGACCCGGATGCCTTCATCGCGGCGGTGCGGCTGATGGAGCCGACCTTCGGCGGCATCAACCTGGAAGACATCAAGGCGCCGGAATGCTTCATCATCGAGCAGCAGCTCAAGGAAACGATGAGCATTCCGGTGTTTCACGACGATCAGCACGGCACCGCGGTGATCTGCGCGGCGGGGCTGCTGAACGCGCTGCACATCACCGGCAAGAAGCTGGAAGAATGCCGGATCGTCCTGAACGGCGCCGGGGCGGCGGGGATCGCCTGCCTGGAACTGCTCAAGGCGATGGGGGCGCGGCATGACAACTGCATCATGTGCGACACCAAGGGGGTGATCTATCAGGGTCGGACCGAGGGCATGAACCAGTGGAAATCGGCCCATGCGGCGCAGACCGACTGCCGCAGCCTGGCCGAGGCGATCAAGGGCGCGGACGTGTTCCTGGGGGTCTCGGCCAAGGGGGCCGTGACCGCCGAGATGGTTGCCAGCATGGCGCCCGATCCGGTGATCTTCGCGATGGCCAACCCCGACCCCGAGATCACGCCGGAGGAGGCGCATGGCATCCGCAAGGACGCGATCGTGGCGACCGGGCGGTCGGACTACCCGAACCAGGTCAACAACGTTCTGGGCTTTCCCTATCTGTTCCGCGGCGCGCTGGACATCCATGCCCGGGCGATCAACGACGAGATGAAGATCGCCTGTGCCGAGGCGCTGGCGGCGCTGGCGCGCGAGGATGTGCCGGACGAGGTGGCGCTGGCCTATGGCAAGAAGCTGACCTTCGGGCGGGAATACATCATCCCGACGCCCTTCGATCCGCGGCTGATCCATGTGGTGCCGCCGGCGGTGGCCGAGGCCGGGATGAAGACCGGCGTGGCGCGTCGGCCGATCCTGGACATGGAGGGCTATCAGCAGTCGCTGAAGGCGCGGATGGACCCGACCGCCTCGATCCTGCAGGGCATAGGGGTGCGGGCGCGGGCCGCGCAGGCGCGGATGATCTTTGCCGAGGGCGACGATCCGCGGGTGCTGAAGGCGGCCGTCGCCTATCAGCGCGGCGGCTACGGCAAGTCGATCGTTGTCGGGCGCGAAGCCGACGTGAAGGAGAAGCTGACCGCCGAGGGGCTGGGCGATGCCTATTCGGAACTGGACATCGTCAATGCCGCCAACACCGAGCACCTGGATGAATACAAGGCGTTTCTCTACGAGCGGCTGCAACGCCGCGGGGCGGACCGGCAGGACGTGCACCGGCTGGCGGCGCGGGACCGGCATGTCTTTGCGGCGCTGATGCTGGCGCATGACCACGGCGACGGGCTGGTCACCGGGGCGACGCGCAAATCGGCGCATGTGCTGTCGCTGATCAACCATGTCTTCGACGCCAATGCCGAATCCGGCAGCGTCGGGGTGACGGCGGTGCTGCACCAGGGGCGAATCGTGCTGATTGCCGATACGCTGGTGCAGGAATGGCCGGACGAGGAAGATCTGGCCGATATCGCCACCGCCGCCGCCCATGCGGCGCGCGGGCTGGGACTGGAGCCGCGGGTGGCCTTCCTCTCCTTCTCGACCTTCGGCTATCCGGTCAGCGAGCGGGCGACCAAGATGTACGAGGCGGCCAAGGTCCTGGACCGGCGCGGCGCCGATTTCGAATACGAAGGCGAGATGACCGTCGATGTGGCGCTGAACATGGAGGCGATGGCCGCCTATCCGTTCTGCCGCCTGACCGCTCCGGCCAATGTGCTGGTGGTTCCGGCCCGGCATTCGGCCTCGATCTCGGTGAAGCTGATGCAGGAGATGGCCGGCGCCACGGTGATCGGGCCGATCCTGACCGGGGTGCCGAAGCCGATCCAGATCTGCTCGACCGGATCGAAGGTCAACGACGTGCTGAACATGGCGCTGATCTCGGCCTGCCGGATGGGGCAGGACCAGAGATGAACATCGCCTGCTGGTCGGGGCCGCGCAACCTGTCCACCGCGATGATGTATTCCTTCGCGGCGCGCGGGGACTGTGCCGTGGTGGACGAGCCCTTCTATGCCGCCTATCTGGCCGCGACCGGGCTGGATCATCCGATGCGGGAGGCGATCCTGGCCAGCCAGGAAACAGACCCTGAAAAGGTGATTTCGGCCTGTCTGGCGCCGGATGCGACGCGACCGCTGCGCTATCAGAAGCACATGACCCAGCACATGCTGCCCGGCATCCGCCGCGACTGGCTGGAGCGGATGTCGAATGTCTTCCTGATCCGGCACCCGGCGCGGGTCGTGGCCAGCTACAGCGCCAAGCGCGAAGACCCGACGCTGGACGACATCGGCTTTCGCCAGCAGGCCGAGCTGTTCGATCTCTGCACCTCGCTGGGTCAGAGCCCGGTGGTGCTGGATTCCGACGATATCCGCCGCGATCCGGCCGCGATGCTGCGCAGGCTTTGCGAGAGGCTGGATATCGCCTGGACCGAGCGGATGCTTTCCTGGCCCGCCGGAGGGCACCCGGCCGACGGAGTCTGGGCGGCGCATTGGTATGGCGCGGTGCATCGTTCGACCGGATTCGCGGCGGCGGAAGGGCCGCTGCCAAGGCTGTCGGGGCCGGCCGGGGACCTTGCCGAGGCCGCGCTGCCGCATTACGAGCGCCTGGCGGCCGTGAAGATCTGAGAACCAGGCCGAAATGCCACGGCAATAATCCTCTTGCACAGCCGCAGGTTGAATCGTTGCTTGCCAGCCCGGCCCGGATGCCTCAAAATCCTTTGAAATCCGGCAGTAGGTCGGCGAGAGCAGGTCACAAGACCACCGAGAGTGGACAAACAAGACGGGCGGCCCCGGTGGCGCATGCCCGCAACAGAGGTCGCCATGGGCTATAATATCTCGGATGTCAGCGGCAATGGCACGGGCACGACCAGTAGCGGGCTGGATGGCTGGGAGTTCACCGGCGACCTTTCGGCCAATCCCGGGCTGACCACGATCAGCGGTGACTTCGATGTGGTCAGCGACGGCGTCAGCGAGGGCGAGGCCAGCAGCTATACCTTCAGCGCGCTTTCGACGACCCAGTTCGGCACGCTGAGCACCAATAGTTCGGACGGGACATTCACCTTCACGATCGACAAGTCCGCGCTTTATGCCTCGGGCTCGGATCAGGTCGTCACCTTCACGGTGACCGGCGGTGACGGGATCAGCAGCGACACCGATTCGGTGTCGATCCGGTTGCTGATCTGCCTGGCGCGGGGCACCCTGATCGAGACGCCGCAGGGGCCGGTTCGGGTCGAGGACCTGGAAGTCGGCGACCTGGTGCGCACCGCGGATGGCCGGGCCGAACCCTTGCGCTGGGTCGGTTCGCGCAGGGTCAGCAGTGCCGAGCTGGACCAGCATCTGCATCTGCGCCCGGTCCGCATTCAGGCCGGGGCGCTGGGGGCCGGGGTGCCGGCCCGCGATCTGATCGTCTCGCCGCAGCACCGGGTGCTGATTCGGGGCTGGCGGGCCGAGCTCTATTTTGGCGAGGCCGAGGTATTGGTGCCGGCCAAGGCGCTGATCAACGACCATTCCATCCGCGTCGATCACCCGGCGGACGGGGTGGAGTATTTCCACCTGCTGTTCGACCGGCACGAGATGATCGTGACCGAAGGCGCCACCACCGAGAGCTTCCATCCCGGCCAGTATTCGGTTTCGGCGCTTGGCGCCGCGGTGCAGACCGAGCTTTGGCAGCTGTTCGGCGGCCGGCCCGCCTATGCCGCGGCGCGGCCGGTTCTGACGGTGCGGGAAGCCGCGGTTCTCGGGGTGCCGGCGGCATGAGTCGGGAAGAACCCAGACCCACCAATTCCGTCGAGTTCCCTTCGGCCGAGAAGCTTCGGATCTATGGCGACATGGCCTTTCTGGCCTTTCGCAGCCAGCGCCATGCCGAGATGCCGCTGGGCCTGTTGCGGGAATCGATCGAACCGCCCGTGGAGCTGGGCCAGTTCAGGATTTTCCGCTTCGACGAGATTCCGCGCGGGGTCTTCACCTGGGCCAGGCTGAGCGCCGAGGCCGAGCAGGCCTATGTGACCACCGGCAGACTGGACCCGAATGACTGGAATTCGGGCGACCGGCTGTGGATCATCGACCTGATCGCGCCCTATCGCGGGCTGGCCCGGGGCATGGTGCGCTGGATCACCCAGCCGGGCAATTTCACCGACAAGGATTTCCGCTTTCGCCGGGTGCTGGGCAAGAGCCAGACCCGCCGCATCGTCCATATCGACTTCCACCGGCCCGAGGGTCTGAGCAGGGTCTATGACGATGCGAAGGCCTATCTCGACGCGGTGGCCTGAGCCTCAGTCGCGCAGCCGCTTGCTGCGGGTGCCCAGCAGTTTCAGGCGCAGCGCGTTGAGCCGGATGAACCCGGCCGCGTCCTTCTGGTCATAGGCGCCGGCGTCGTCCTCGAAGGTCACATGCGCCTCGGAATAGAGCGAGTGATCCGACCAGCGCCCGACCGTCCGGGCCAGACCCTTGTAGAGCTTCAGCCGCACCGTGCCGGTGACATGTTCCTGGCTCTTGTCGATCAGCGCCTGCATCATCTCGCGCTCGGGCGAGAACCAGAAGCCGTTGTAGATCGTCTCGGCATAGCGGGGCATGATCGAATCCTTCAGATGCCCGGCCCCGGAATCGAGCGTGATCTCCTCGATCCCGCGATGCGCTTCCAGCAGGACCGTGCCGCCGGGGGTTTCGTAGATGCCGCGCGACTTCATCCCGACGAAGCGGTTTTCCACCATGTCGAGACGGCCGATGCCGTGCTTGCCGCCCAGTTCGTTCAGTCGGGTCAGGATGGTGGCGGGCGACAGCGCCTCGCCGTTGATCGACACCGCATCGCCGCGTTCGAAACCGATCTCGATATATTCCGGCGTGTCGGGGGCCTTCTCGGGATCGACGGTGCGCTGATAGACATAGTCCGGCGCATCGACCGCCGGGTCTTCCAGCACCCGGCCCTCGGACGAGGTGTGCAGCAGGTTGGCATCGACCGAGAAGGGCGCTTCGCCGCGCTTGTTCTTGGCGATCGGGATCTGATGCTCTTCCGCGAATTGCAAGAGCTTGGTGCGGCTTTGCAGATCCCAGAGCCGCCAGGGGGCGATGACCTTGATATCGGGGTTCAGCGCATAGGCCGAGAGTTCGAAGCGGACCTGGTCGTTGCCCTTGCCGGTGGCGCCATGCGAGATGGCGTCGGCGCCGGTGGCCTCGGCGATCTCGACCAGCCGCTTGGAGATCAGCGGCCGGGCGATCGAGGTGCCCAGCAGATAGAGCCCTTCGTAGAGTGCATTGGCGCGGAACATCGGGAAGACGAAGTCGCGGACGAATTCCTCGCGCAGATCCTCGATGAAGATGTTCTCGGGCTTGATCCCCAGAAGCTCGGCCTTGGCGCGGGCCGGCTCCAGCTCTTCGCCCTGTCCGAGGTCGGCGGTGAAGGTGACCACCTCGCAGCCGTATTCGGTCTGCAACCATTTCAGGATGATCGAGGTATCGAGTCCGCCGGAATAGGCAAGGACGACTTTCTTCGGTGCGGACATCTTTCTGGCTCCCCGGCTCTGGCCTCAGCGGTGCGGGGATAGTTGCTTTTCGGGCCGCCTTCAAGCAGTGCCCACGGTCAGGCCCAGCCGGGCGGCAAACTCGGCCTTCGAGGCGGCATAGATCGACAGCAGCCGGGGAATGTCGATCGCGCCGAAGCGGGCGGCACGGGCATCGCGTTCGCCCTGCTGGCAGATCTCGCCCAGGGCGCGGAAGCCCAGGGTCAGCGCGCTGCCCTTGACGAAATGCAGGTCGTCTTCAAGCGTCTCGGGCGCGGGCCGCGCCTTGAGCCGCGCCAGAACCGCCTCCACCTCGTCCAGGAACAGTTGCACGACCTCGGGAAATTCCTCTTCCCCGACATCATCGCGCAGCTCGTCCACGCGGTTCCATTCGATCACCGTCACCTCCTGCGGGCCGCATCCCCGGGGCAGCCATAGCGGGCCGGGGTTAAGATTCCGTCCCGGGAATGCGGCGAATTGTCGGAACGGCTTAAGGCGGCCTTAGGGGAAACCGCCGAGACTGGCCGTCAGCCCGAACCGGAGGAGCCCGTTTGCCGAACCTTGCCCTGACAACCCTGCCTCCGGTCCCGCCGCTGCGGGGGCGGGCGGGCCGATCGGTCCGCCGGGTGCTGATCGTCGATGACAGCAAGTTGCAGCGCCGGATCCTGGCTGCCTGCCTGCGGCGGCTGGGGTTCCAGACGGTCGAGGCCGGATCGGGCCGCGAGGCGCTGGACCACCACCTGCTGGAGGATGTCGATCTGGTGCTGTCGGACTGGATGATGCCGGACATGGACGGGCTGGAACTGTGCCGCGAGGTGCGTCGACGGCAGGGCGACCGCTATGTCTATTTCATCCTGCTGACCTCGAAGAGCGGGAAGGACGAGATCGCGCAGGGGCTGGATGTCGGGGCCGACGACTTCCTGGCCAAGCCGGTGGGTGTGCAGGAACTGCGGGCGCGAATCTCGGCCGGGGCGCGGATCCTGGCGATGGAACGGGCCCTGACCGAGCGGAACCGGGTGGCCAATGCCGCGCTGAGCAAGTTGCGGCTGCTCTACGATGCCATCGACCGCGACCTGATCGAGGCCCGGAAACTGCAGCAATCGCTGGTCCGGGAGCGGCGGCGCTGCTTTGCCGAGGGCGAGGTCAACCTGATGCTGCACCCCTCGGGCCACGTCGGCGGCGATCTGGTCGGCTTCTACCGGATCGGTCATGCCGGGGTCGGGCTCTACGGGATCGACGTTTCGGGCCACGGCATCGCCTCGGCGCTGCTGACCGCCCGGCTGGCCGGTTATCTGAGCGGTGGAGTCCCGGGGCAGAACATCGCGCTGCGTCACGATACCGGGGGTCGAATCGTGGCCCGCCCGCCGGCAGAGGTGGCGGCGGACCTGAACCGGCTGATGCTGGAAGAGGTCGAGACCGAGCACTATTTCACCATGGCGCTGGCGGTGCTGGATTTCGCCTCGGGCGCGGTGAGCCTGGTGCAGGCGGGGCATCCGATGCCGCTGGTGCAGGCGCCGGACGGCGCGGTGCGGACGGTGGGCGACGGCGGGCTGCCGATCGGCCTCTTGCCGGAGGCCCGCTACGAGGCCGCCCATTTCACCCTGCGACCGGGGGAGCGGCTGCTGATCTGTTCCGACGGGTTCACCGAATGCCCCGATGCCGAGGGGCGGATGCTGGACGACGCCGGGCTGATCGACATGGTCCGGGGGGCCGGCGACCTGCGCGGATCGGCGTTTCTCGATACGCTACTCTGGACCCTGTCGGCCCATGTCGGAGACCGGGACTTTCCCGATGACCTCTCGGCGCTGTTGTTTGAATATTCCGGCCCGGAAAGGCTCTAACTAAGCAGATTCGCCAGAAAATCGGCTTCGGCCCGATGGGTCAGCATCTCCAGCGCAAGCCCGGCGGGCAGGAACAGCGCGGTGTGGCCCGGCTCTGTCGGCGGGCCGAGGCGGCGGATCGGGCGGGCCAGCCAGACATGGCAGATCTTCTCGGCCCAGCGGTCGTATTCCGGCATGTAGGTGAACCGCCGCCAGGCGCCGAGGTGGCGCGGCGGCCCGATCGTCCAGCCGGTTTCCTCGTAGACCTCGCGATGCAGGGCGGCGATGGGCTGTTCCCCGGGGTCGATGCCGCCGCCGGGAAGCTGATATTCCGGGTCGGGCTCGGCCTGGAAGGTCAGCAGAACCCTGTCGCCCCGCAGCAGCACCGCATAGGCGCCGGGCCTGGGGTGATAGACCTGCCCGCGCCGGGGTGTTTCGCCGTATCTCCGCATCGCCAGCCTTCCGATCCTTGTCGCCTTGGGCCATAGAGCTTACTTCGGTGCCGAACCTCAAGCCGGACGTGACATGACACTGACCAAACAGATCGCCTGGGACGACACGATTCTGCCGTTCCAACTGGACGCCGCCGACGTGCGGGGTCGCGTCGCCCGTCTGGACGGGGTGCTGGACCGTATCCTGGCCCAGCACAACTATCCGCCGCAGGTCGAGGATCTGGTGGCCGAAGCGGTGCTGCTGACCGCGATGATCGGCCAGACCATCAAGCTGCGCTGGAAACTGTCGCTGCAGATCCACGGCACCGGGCCGGTGCGGATGATCGCGACCGACTATTACGCCCCGCAGGCCGAGGGCGAAGTCGGCCGGCTGCGGGCCTGGGCCTCGTATGACGAGGCGGCGCTGAAACCCGGCGCGGCCTTCGCGCAGCTGGGCGAGGGCTATTTCACCGTGCTTCTGGATCAGGGCGACGGCGGCCAGCCCTATCAGGGCATCACGCCGCTGACCGGTGGCGCGCTGGCTTCCTGCGCCGAGACCTATTTCGCGCAGTCCGAGCAGTTGCCGACCCAGTTCGCCCTGGCCTACGGCCGCTCGCAGCTGCCGGGCCAGCCCGAGCACTGGCGGGCCGGCGGGGTGATGCTGCAGCACATGCCCAAGGCCTCGCCCTATGCCGTCGATCCGCAAGAGGCGGTGCCTTCGGGGATGCCGAAGCTGCTGGAGGCGACCGACCTGCTGAGCGACGGCGATTCCGAGAACTGGAACCGGGTGTCGCTGCATCTGGAAACGGTCGAGGATCTGGAGCTGGTCGGCCCGCAGGTGCAGCCGACCGAGCTGCTGGTACGGCTGTTTCACGAAGAGGCGCCGCGGGTCTTCGATTCGCAGCCGGTGCAGTTCGGGTGTTCCTGCTCGGCGCAGAAGGTGCGGGACAGCCTGTCGATCTATCCGCCGGAAGAGATCGCGACGATGACCACCGAGAAGGGCACCCTGACCGCCGATTGCCAGTTCTGCGGTGCGCATTACGAGTTCGATCCGGCGACGCTGGGGATCGGCGCGGATGGACCGGCCCGTGCCGCCGACAAGCGCTGAACGGCTACGGGCGGCGCTGGCCGCCGGTCCCGGTGGGGGCGGGTCTTCGGATTTCGACCTGAATCCGGGGAGTGCACCGGCCGGGGCCGTGCTGCGTCCGGCCGGGGTGCTGGTGGCGGTGACGCCGGACAGCGAGCTTCTGCTGACCAAGCGCTCGTCGCAACTGCGTCACCACCCCGGGCAGATCGCCTTTCCGGGCGGCAAGGTCGATCCCGGCGACGATGGCGTGATCGGGGCGGCGCTGCGCGAGGCCGAGGAGGAGATCGGCCTGCCGCGGGATGCGGTCGAGGTGCTGGGCACCCTGCCGCCGCACCGGACGGTGACCGGATTCGCGGTGACGCCGGTGGTGGCGCTGGTGACCCGCGCCTTTGATCCGGTGGCCGAACCGGGCGAGGTGGACGAGGTGTTCGCGGTGCCGCTGGAGCATGTGCTGAACCCCGAGAACTACTCGGTTCAGGGCCGCATCTGGCGCGGGGCCGAGCGGCACTATTACGCGGTTCCCTGGGGGCCCTATTACATCTGGGGGGCCACGGCGCGGATGCTGCGGGTGCTGGCAGAGAGGATGGCGCGGTGAGGATCGATGCCGACTGGCTGCACCGGGCAGGAACCCAGGCGGTGCTGGGAATGCTGGGTCGGGCCGGGCACCGGGCGCTGGTCGTCGGCGGCTGCGTGCGCAACGCGGTCATGGGGCTGCCGGGCGGCGATGTGGACATCGCCACCGACGCGCGGCCCGAAACGGTGATGCGCCTGGCCGAGGCGGCCGGGTTCCGGGCGGTACCGACCGGGATCGAGCATGGCACCGTGACGGTGGTGGTCGAGGGTGCGCCCTATGAGGTGACGACCTTCCGCCGCGATGTCGAGACCGACGGGCGCCGGGCCGTGGTCGCCTTTTCCGACCGGATCGAGGATGACGCGCGGCGCCGGGATTTCACCATGAATGCGCTCTATGTGGCGGCGGATGGCGCCTTGGTAGACCCGCTTTCGGGGGTCGGGGATGCCCGCGCCCGCCGGGTGCGCTTCATCGAGGATCCGGCGCAGCGGATTGCCGAGGATCACCTGCGGATCCTGCGCTTCTTCCGCTTCCTGGCCTGGTATGGCGATCCGGCGCAGGGGCCCGACCCGGAGGGGCTGGCGGCCTGTGCCGAGGGGATCGAAGGGCTGGACCGGCTGTCACGCGAACGGGTCGGCGCCGAGCTGAAGAAGCTGCTGGCCGCGCCCGATCCGGCGCCCGCGGTTGCCTCTCTGGCGGCAATCGGCGGGCTGGCGCGGGTGCTGCCGGGCGCCGATGCCCGGGCGCTGGCGCCGCTGGTGCATCTGGAACGGCTGCACGGGGTCGCGCCCGATCCGCTGCGGCGGCTGGCGGTGCTGGGCGGCGAGAGCGCCGATCTGCGGCTGTCGAAGGCCGAAACGCGGCGGTTGAAGGACATTCGCGCGGCCCTGGCGGCGGGGGAAGGGGCGGCGGCGCTCGGCTATCGCCATGGCGCCGAGACCGCGGTGGACGCGCTGCTGATCGGCGCCGCGAGCCTGGGCCAGCCGCTGGACCCCGCCAGCCTGGACGCGGCGCGGGAGGGTGCCCGGCAACGCTTCCCGGTGTCGGCGGCGGACCTGCCGCATCTTGCCGGGCCGGAGCTGGGCCGGAAGCTGCGCGAACTGGAGACCCGATGGGTGGACTCGGGCTTCACGCTTGGCCGCGATCAGCTGATCGGCTAGCGTCGGGTTTTCCCCGCCCCGAGGCCCGGCCATATCCGGCGGGCAACAGGATCATCCGATGTTCCGCTACTTCGAGACCTTCGTGGACCCCTACACGGGTTACACACCGACCGACGCCCCGCCCCGCAGGCTGTGGGCGTTCCTCTGGGACTATGCGCAGCCGTTCAAGCGGCTCTTCGCGATCACCGCGGCGATGTCGATCCTGGTGGCGGCGGTCGAGGTCTGGCTGATCTATTACCTGGGCCGGCTGGTGGATATTCTGGCGCAGACCGGTCCGGCGGATCTCTGGGCCGAACATGGCGTGGAACTCGGGTTGGTGGCGCTGTTCGTGCTGGTGCTGCGGCCGTTGTCGCACGGGTTGCATGTGCTGCTTCTCAACAACGGCGTGGTGCCGAACTTCGGCACGCTGATCCGCTGGCGCAGCCATGCCCAGGTGCTCCGGCAGTCGGTCGGCTGGTTCGAGAACGATTTTGCCGGGCGGGTCGCCAACCGGATCATGCAGACGCCGATGGCTGCCGGCGATGCGGCGTTCCAGGTCTTCGACGCGATCGCCTTTGCCATCGCCTATGTCGTCGGCGCCGCATTTCTTCTGGCCGATGCCGATCTGCGGCTGCTGGTGCCGATGCTGGGCTGGCTGGTGCTTTATGCACTTCTGGTGCGCTGGACGGTGAAACGGGTCGGCCCGGCCTCGCAGGCCAGTTCCGATGCGCGGTCCGAAGTGACCGGCCGGGTGGTGGACAGCTATTCCAACATCCATTCGGTGAAGCTCTTTGCCGGGCAGGAGACCGAGCTGGCCTTTGCCAAGACGGCGATCGACCAGACCCGCCGCACGGTCGAGCGCGAGATGCGGATCTTCACCACGATGGACATCAGCCTGTTCGTCCTGAACGGGGTCTTCATCGTCTCGGTCGTCGGCTGGGCATTGCTGATCTGGACCCAGGGCGGCGCCAGCGCCGGAATCGTCGCGGCGGCAACGGCGCTGGCGCTGCGGCTGAACGCCATGACCGGCTGGATCATGTGGGCGCTGACCAATTTCTTCCGCTCGCTCGGCATCGTGGCCGAGGGGATGGAAACCATCACCCAGCCGATCACCCTGACCGACCGGCCCGGCGCGCCGGCGCTGAAGGTCAGCAAGGGCGCGATCCGCTTTGAAGAGGTCAGCCATCACTACGGGCGCGGATCGGACGGGCTGGACAGGCTGTCCATCGAGGTGGCGCCGGGCGAGAAGATCGGGCTGGTGGGCCGCTCCGGCGCCGGCAAGACCACGCTGGTCAAGCTGCTGCTGCGGTTCTACGACCCCGAGGGCGGGCGGATCCTGATCGACGGGCAGGACGTGACGCAGGTGACGCAGGACAGCCTGCGCCGCGCCATCGGCATGGTGCAGCAGGATACCTCGCTGCTGCACCGCTCGGTCCGGGACAACATCCTCTACGGCCGCCGCGACGCCAGCGAGGCCGAGATTCGCGCCGCCGCCGACCGGGCCGAGGCCAGCGACTTCATCGCCACGCTGCAGGACCCCAAGGGCCGGACCGGCTATGACGCCCATGTCGGCGAGCGCGGGGTGAAACTGTCGGGCGGACAGCGGCAGCGGATCGCGCTGGCGCGGGTGATCCTGAAGGACGCGCCGATCCTGGTGCTGGACGAGGCGACATCGGCGCTGGATTCCGAGGTCGAGGCGGCGATTCAGGACACGCTCTACGGGATGATGGAGGGCAAGACGGTGATCGCGATCGCGCACCGGCTGTCCACCATCGCGCATCTGGACCGGATCCTGGTGATCGACAAGGGCCGGATCGTCGAATCCGGCACCCACCGGGAGTTGCTGGCGCAGGAAGGTCTCTATGCAGGGTTCTGGGCGCGGCAATCGGGCGGCTTCCTGGGAACGGAACCGGAGCCGGAGGCGGCGGAATGACCCGGCGGCGGCCCGAATTCGGCAGCGCCGGGACGGAGGCCGGGCGATGATTGCGCCGGTGCGATTCCTTGTCGGGATGGTTGACAGTTTCCGCCCCGCCGAAGGCGCGCCGCCGGGCCGTCTCTGGCCGTTCATGCGTTGGGCCCTGGAGGGCGCGGGCTGGGCGCTGGCGCTGACCTTCCTGACCTCGATCCTGGCCGGAACGATGGAAATGCTCGCCGCGGTGCTGACCGGCTGGGTCATCGACTATGCCGTTGCGCAGGGGCCGGGAGATTTCCTGGCGCTCTACTGGCCCTCGCTGCTGGTGATGGCCGTGTTCTTCCTGCTGCTGCGCCCGCTGGTCTTTGCCGCCGACTCGGCCACTTCCTCGATCCTGATCGGCCCGCATCTGTTCCCGCTGATCCTGGCCCGGCTGAACCGCTATACGCTGGGCCATTCGATGCGGTTCTTCGACAACGACTTCGCCGGGCGGATCAGCCAGAAGGCGATGCAGACCTCGCGGGCGCTGACCGACATCATCCTCGAATTCTCGGATGCCTTCGTCTACGGCCTGGCGATCTTCATCGGCACGATGATCCTGCTGTCGGCCATCGACATCTGGTTGCTGCTGGGATTCACGGTCTGGGGCGTGTTCTACATCGCGGCGCTGCTGTGGTTCATCCCGAGGATCCAGCGCCGGGCGGCCAGCCGGGCCGGGGCGCGGGCCGCGGTGACGGGGCAGGTGGTGGACACGCTGTCGAACATCACCACGGTGAAGCTCTTCGGCCATGACGACTACGAGGATGCCGCCACCCGCAATGCCTTGCAGCGGTTTCTCGACCGGTCGCTGGAGTTCGGGATGCTCTCGGCGCTCTACCGGCTGGTGTTGCTGGTGCTCGGCGGGACATTGCCGCTGATGGCGCTGGCCGGGTCGTTGTGGCTCTGGTCCCGGGGCGCCGCGACGGCGGGGGACATCGCCATGGCCTCGATGGCGGCGACGCGGCTGTCGATGATCACCGGGCGGATGGGCCGCGCCGCGGTGTCGATCTTCACCAATCTCGGCGAGGTGCAGGACGGTATCGCCACCCTGACGCCGAAGCACGAGATCACCGACCAGCCCGGTGCTGCAGAGGGCGCCGATCTGGGCGACGGCATCCGTTTCGAGCATCTGACCTACGGCTATGGCCATCCGGGGCGGCTGGCGCTGGATGACTTCGACCTGCACATCGCGCCGGGCGAGAAGATCGCGCTGGTCGGCGCCTCGGGGGCCGGGAAATCGACGGTCGTGTCGCTGCTGCTGCGGCTCTACGATGTGGAAAAGGGCCGGATCCTGCTGGGCGGCACCGATCTGCGACAGATCACCCAGGCGGCGCTGCGGCAGCAGATTTCCGTGGTCCGGCAGGAAACCGCGATGTTCAACCGCTCGGCGCTGGACAACATCCGCTATGGCCGTCCCGAGGCCACCGAGGCCGAGGTGCATCGGGCCGCCCGCATGGCCTCGGCGCATGAATTCATCCTCGAACTTCACGATTTCCGGGGCCGCACCGGCTATGACGCCCATCTGGGGGAACGCGGGGTGAAGCTGTCGGGCGGGCAGCGGCAGCGGATCGCGCTGGCCCGGGCGATCCTGAAGGATGCACCGATCCTGGTGCTGGACGAGGCGACATCGGCGCTGGACAGCGAGGTGGAGGCCGAGATCCAGGAGGCGCTGGAACAGGTCATGCAGGGCAAGACGGTGCTGGCCATCGCGCACCGGCTGAGCACGCTGGCGCGGATGGACCGGATCGTGGTTCTGGATGCCGGGCGCATCGTGGAAGAGGGCCGCCATGCCGATCTGCTGGCCCGAAACGGGCTCTATGCGCGCTACTGGAACCGGCAGTCGGGCGGCTTCCTGATCACCGAAGACGACAGCGCAGAGCCTTCGGGCGCCGCGGCCGAGTGATCTTCCGCGGCTGTCCCCGATCGGCTAAGCCTGCGCCATGACAGAGATTCTGGTTCACGAGATCGACCACAAGGGGTTCGGTATCGGCGCGACGCAATCGCCGCCATTGCCGACGGTACTGCCGGGTGAGCTTGTCGAGATCGAGACCGAAGCGGGGAGGCTGATCCGTCAGCGGATCGTCCGGCCCTCGCCGGACCGGGTCAAGCCGCCCTGCCGGCACTTCAAGAGCTGCGGCGGCTGCATGATGCAGCACGCCTCCGACGATTTCGTCGCCCGGTGGAAGACCGGCATCATCCGCAACGGGCTGGCGGCGCGTGGGTTGAGCACGGAGATCCGGCCGATCGTCACCTCGCCGCCGAACAGCCGCCGCCGGGCGACGCTGCACGGGCGCCGGACCAAGTCCGGAGCGCTGGTCGGGCTGCATGCCCGGGCCTCGGAGCTGATGCTGGCGATCCCCGACTGCAAGCTGCTGGACCCGGCGCTGCTTGCGGTGCTGCCGATGCTGGAACGGATCGTGACGCTGGGCGGCTCGCGCAAGGGCGAGCTGGACCTGGCGGTGACGGTCACGGATTCGGGGCTGGACCTGGCGGTTTCGGGCGCGAAACAGCTGGAGCCGGGACAGATCGAGGCGGTGACGGCGCTGGCGGCCGAGACCTTTGCCCGGCTGACCTGGAACGGCGAGCTGTTGTCGCAGAGCCATCCGCCGCTGCTGCGGTTCGGAACCGCCACGGTGCCGCTGCCGCCCGGCGCCTTTCTGCAAGCGACCCGGGAAGGCGAGGCATCGCTGTTGCAGGCGGTGCGGGAGATCACCGACGGGGCCGGCCGGATTGCCGACATCTTCGCCGGCATCGGCACCTTCGCGCTGCCCCTGGCGGCCCGGGCCGAGGTTCACGCGGTCGAGGGCGATGCGGCCATGGTGCAGGCGCTGGATCAGGGCTGGCGCAGTGCCACCGGCCTGCATCGCGTCACCACCGAGACCCGCGACCTGTTCCGGCGCCCGCTGCTGCCCGACGAGCTGGAGCGTTTCGACGCCGTGGTGATCGACCCGCCGCGGGCCGGGTCCGAGGCGCAGGTCCGCGAACTGGCGCAATCCGGGGTGCCGGTGATCGCCGCGGTCTCCTGCAACCCGGTCAGCTTCGCCCGCGACATGCAGATATTGGTGCAGGGCGGCTACAGGCTGGACTGGGTTCAGCCGGTCGACCAGTTCCGCTGGTCACCGCATGTCGAGCTTGCCGCTAGGTTAACAAGGCCATAGGACTTGCCCACCATGACTCATTTCCGCGCCCAGATTGCCGAATTCATGAATCGCCCGATCGTCATCAACGGGATTCTGGCGGTGATCATCTTCAATGCCGTGATCCTCGGGTTGCAGACCTGGGGATCGCTGATGGCGCGGGCCGGGGGGCTGATCGACCTTCTCGATCAGGCCTGTCTGGCGGTCTTCGTCGCCGAGATGATCGCCAAGATGATCGGTCAGGGGCTGATCGGCTATTTCAAGCGCGGCTGGAACATCTTCGACTTCCTGGTCGTCGGCATCTCGCTGGTGCCGGGGGCGCAGGGCTTCTCGGTGCTGCGGGCCCTGCGGGTTCTGCGGGTTCTGCGGGTTCTGTCCATCGCACCTTCGCTGCGCCGGGTTGTCGAAGGATTCGTCACCGCGCTGCCGGGCATGGCCTCGGTCTTCGTGCTGATGTCGATCATCTTCTACATCGGCTCGGTCATGGCGACCAAGCTGTTCGGCGCCGATTTCCCCGAGTGGTTCGGCACCCTTGGCGCCAGCGCCTATTCCCTGTTCCAGATCATGACGCTGGAAAGCTGGTCGATGGGCATCGTGCGCCCGGTGATGGCCGTGCATCCGCACGCCTGGGCCTTCTTCGTGCCCTTCATCATGACCACAACCTTCGCCGTGGTGAACCTGCTGGTCGGCCTGATCGTGAACTCGATGCAGGAAGCGAATTCCGAGGAATCGGACAAGGAAACCGACGTGTTCCGGGACACCGTGCTGGAACGGCTTGCGGCGATCGAGAAACACCTCGCGGAGAAATGATGCCGCGGCGGCCCGCGCAGCCTTGGTGGCGCCCTCCGAGTCTCCTATAGACTGTCAAAAAAGAAACCTGAATCCCGGGGACAGGGGCAATTTCATGCGAATTCGTGCGGTCTGGGCGGTCATCGCTGTGGCGCTGGCCTTTGGCCTGGCCTCTTGCAGCGGCAACAAGTTCAAGCGCTACAACGGCCCGGAGGTCACCCGCATCGTCGTCTTCAAGGGCGACCGGAAGATGTATCTGCTGCATGACCGGAAGGTGCTGAAAGTCTATGACATCGACCTTGGCTTCGCCCCCGTAGGGCACAAGCAGTTCGAAGGCGACGGCAAGACCCCGGAAGGCAGCTATGTGATCGACCGGCACAACCCGAACTCGGCCTTTCACTTGTCGCTGGGCATCTCCTATCCCAATGCCGAGGACATCGCGGCGGCCCGGGCGGTGGGGAAATCGCCGGGCGGCGACATCATGATCCACGGCGGGCCGCGACCGACGGACCGCAAGGGCAAGGACTGGACCTGGGGCTGCATCTCGGTTTCGGACAAGGAGATCGAGACGATCTACGCCATGGTCCGCGACGGCACCCCGATCGACATCTACAAATAGGCTGCGGGGTCCGGCTCAGCCGCCGGTCAGCAACGTCCACCAGATCTTGCCGCTGGGTTCCTGATACCAGGCAAAGCCCAGGTCACGGGCGCTCGGGTCCATGATGACGGCGCGGGTATCGGTCTGCGCCATCCAGGCCGAGAGGGTCTCGACCTCGTTCTCGAAGGTCTCCGAGATGTTCTCGCCCTTCATCTGTCCGGGATAACCGACCCGACGCACCCGATCGAGCGGCGAGGATCCGTCCGAGCCGAAATGCCAGGGCCGGTTCTGCACCGACATGTCGCGCGAATGGGTGGCGGCGGCGGCGTTCAGCAGCGGGCTCAGCGTCAGTGGCGGGATGCCGGCCACCGCGCGCAGGCGGTTGACCGAATCCAGCATCCGGTACTGGATCGCGGCGGTGTCGGCCGGGTCGATGCGATAGAGCTTCGGCAACGGCTTGCCGTCGGTGCCCAGATGCAGCGGCTGCGGCGGTTCGCAGGCGGCCAGGGCCAGGACAGAGGCAAGGGACAGAAGGAAGGCGCGGCGCATATCGGACCAGCGGTTGGGGGCGGACGGCGCTCCTGTTACCTCAGCACCCGGCCTGTTGAAACCCATCTTTGCGTGAGCGGCAGGTTAACGCCCGTTTGATTTGCAAGCATGCCGAAGCGGGACTATGCACGCGGCGAGGATGCCCGTCAGAAGGAGCCCAACCGATGAGCGACCCCAAATCTCCCGCACAGAGCCGTCGCCGTTTTCTTGCCGGCGCTGCCGCGCTCGGCATCGCTGCGCCGGGCCTTGCCCGCGCCCAGGGACAGACCGCCAATTCGACCGAGCCCGACAGGAAACTTTCCAAGACCATCCGCCGCAACATCTCCAGCTTCCGTTCGCTGGACTGGCGGCCCTATTTCTCGAATACCAAGAAGGGCGCGATCCTGGTCGATACGACATCGCGCGCGCTGCATTTCTGGAATGACGATCAGTCGATCTACAAGCTGTACCCGACCTCGGTGCCGCTGACCAAGGACCTCACCCGGCTGGGCCGGACCGAGGTGGTCCGCAAGGTGGTCGGCCCGGAATGGCGCCCGACGCCCGAGATGAAGAAGCGCAACCCGGAATGGCCGGACTATATCGGCCCGGGGCCGGACAACCCGCTGGGCACCCATGCGCTGTATCTCAGCTGGCAGTATTACCGGATCCACGGCACCCACGACACCCGCAAGATCGGGCGCCGCTCGTCGAACGGCTGCATCGGTCTCTACAACGAACATATCGCCGAACTGTTCGGCTTCTGCGAGATCGGCACCCAGGTTCTGCTGGTCTGACGTTCAGGACACCCAGCCCGCAAGATTGTCCCGGATCGCCGCCATCAGCGCGGCGATATGGGCATCGTCGTCGTTCAGGCAGGGGATGTAGGTAAAGCTCTCGCCCCCGGCGTGCATGAAGCTTTCGCGGATTTCGCCGTTGATCTCTTCCAGCGTCTCGATGCAATCCGCCGCGAAGGCCGGCGCCACCACGGCGATCCGCCGCACCCCGGTCTCGGCCAGCCGGGCGACCTCCTTGACCGTGTAGGGCTTCAGCCATTCCTCGGGCCCGAACCGGGACTGGAAGGTGGTCGCCACCCGTTCCTTCTCCCAACCCAGCCGCTCGCGCAGCAGCCGCGTGGTTTTCTGGCACTGGCAATGATAGGGGTCGCCCTGGGCCAGATAGCGTTCGGGCAGGCCGTGATACGAGCAGATCAGCAGCTCCGGCGGCTGCTCCATCGCGCTCACCGCGCGATCGACCGAGGCGGCCAGCGCGTCGATATAGAGCGGACTGTCGAAATAGGGCGGCACGGTGCGGCTGGCGGGTTGCCAGGTCTCTTCCATCAGGGCCTTGAAGAAGGCGTCGTTGGCGGTGGCGACGGTGGCGCCCGCGTATTGCGGATAGAGCGGAAAGAACAGGATCCGGTCGCAACCCGCGGCGACCATCGCCTTGACCTTCGAGGCGGTCGAGGGATTGCCGTAGCGCATGGCATAATCGACCATGATCTCGGCGCCCCATTCCGCCTCGGCCGCCGCCGCCAGCTTGGCGGCCTGGGCCTTGGTGATGGTCATCAGCGGGCTCTCGCCGGCCTCGTGGTTCCAGATCATCTTGTAGTTCCTGCCCGACCGGAACGGCCGCGAGGTCAGGATCACGGCCTGCAACAGCGGCTGCCAGAGCCAGGGCGAATAGTCGATCACCCGGCGATCCGACAGGAATTCGGACAGATAGCGCCGCATCGACCAGTAGTCATAGCCATCGGGGGTGCCGAGATTGGCGATCAGGATTCCGATCCTGCGCGGCGGCAAGGCGGGATGATCCTTCGGCGCATGGGCCGGGCGCCGGTCGGTCGTGGGTCGGGGGGCTGGGTCGGTCATGCTGCCTCGCGTCCTGTTCAGCGGGATGTAGCGGTTTATCCGTCTACGCGAAACCGGCGCGATGCGTTCAATCGTCGCCGGCCTTCCGTTCCGTCACGCCAAGCGCATCGGCCAGCCGGGTCGTGGCGGAACCGGGCCGCAGCGGTTTCGGCTGGTCCGGTGCCGGGGCCCAGCCGGTCAGGAACACCAGTTCGAAGGTCGCGGTCAGCCGGTCCCCGTCGCCGTGATGTTCCGCATAGAGCTCTGCCGCCCGTGCCATGACCGAGGGCCGGGTCGGGTGGCGCAGGCGGTCCGCCAGCGCATTGCCTTCGCCCATCGCCCGCAGGTCGTGCAAGAGTGGCAGAAATCCCTTGTAAGACACTGTTTTCGGCAAGGTGTCGGCCACCGGAAGGGCCAGCCCGGCGCGTTGCAGCAGGCTGCCCAGGTCGCGCAGTTCGGCCATCGGGGCGACACGGGGCGACAGGCCGCCGGTGATCTCGGCCTCGGCCTGGGCCAGGCAGGCCCGCAGCTCGGCCAGGGTGCGGCCGCCAAAGCCGACCACCAGCAACAGCCCGTCGGGTTTCAGCGCGCGGCGGCACTGGACCAGCTGGCCGATCGGATCGTCGGCCCAGTGCAGCGCCATCGCATGGATCACCAGATCGTGCGCCGTTTCCCCGAGGTCGAGCCGCTCGGCATCCGGGACGATCCTGGTGAAGGGCAGCATGTCGCCCCAGACTTCCGGGAAACCGCTGATCAGGGCGGGCGACGTAAACCGCCTGTTAACCTCGTCCAGTCTCTCCTTGATCTCGTCCCGGGCAAGGACATGCAGGAAATCGGCCAGACCCCGGGCCCTGGCGCGGGCGCGGTTGCGCTCCAGGGCGGCGCGGTCGGTCAGGGTCGGCACGGTCATGGGTGCGTCGGGCGGATAGGTCACGTCGGGGCCTCGGGCATGGGTCCGGCTTCTGCGGCAAGGGGGATATAGATGGCTGGCAGGGTGATGCAAAGCGTGGTCGGGCTGCTCTATCCGGCACAATGCGTCAGTTGCGACGCGCGGATCGACGGCGACCACGCCCTTTGCGGGCCCTGCTGGCGCGAGACCCCCTTTATCACCGGGCTGGTCTGCGACCTCTGCGGCGTGCCCCTGCCGGGCGAGGATCTGGGCACGATCGAGCATTGCGACGACTGTCTGGCGATCGCCCGGCCCTGGTCGCGCGGCCGGGCGGCGATGCTCTATCGCGACAACGGGCGCAGGCTGGTTCTGGCGCTGAAGCATGGCGACCGGCCCGATCTGGCACGGCCCGCGGCGCGCTGGATGGCGGCGGCCGCTGCGCCGCTGATGCAGCCCGGAACGCTGGTGGTGCCGGTGCCGGTCCACTGGTCGCGACTGCTCAAGCGGCGCTACAGCCAGTCGGCGTTGCTGGCGCGGGAACTGGCGCGGATCACCGGGCATGACTGGTTGCCGGACGGGCTGTTGCGGGCGCGGAAGACGCCGATGCTGGACGGGTTGAACCGGGACCAGCGATTCGCGACGCTGGATGAAGCGGTGCGGCCGCATCCGAAACGGGGCGTGCGGCTGTCCGGCCGTCCGGTGCTGGTGGTCGATGACGTGATGACCTCGGGCGCCACGCTTTCGACCACTGCCGATGCCGCGCGGGCGGCAGGGGCGACATCCGTCAGAGTCATGGCACTGGCGCGCGTTGCGAAGGATACCTAAATCCCTATAGTTCCCGTCAAACTTGGGGTTTTGAATGCAAACCGTTGAAATCTACACCTCGCCGGGCTGCGGCTATTGCCATGCGGCCAAGCGGCTGCTGACCCAGAAGGGTGTCAGCTATTCCGAAACCGATGTCTCACGCGATCCGCAGTTGCGGCAGGCGATGATCCAGCGCTCCAATGGCGGCCGCACGGTGCCGCAGATCTTCGTCGGCGGCACCCATGTCGGGGGCTGTGACGAGCTTTATGCCCTGGAGCGGGCGGGCAAGCTGGACCCGATGCTGGCCGGGTCGTGACTGTCGCGGTGCTGCATTCCGGGCCGCCGGGGGTGGCCAGATGACACGGGAGCGGACTCCGATCGCGGCGGCGCTGTTCAGCGAGATCTTCATGGCGGATCAGCTGGCGCGGAGCCGGTTGGCCAAGGCGCTGCCGAAAGGCATGGAGCTGAGCCATTTCTCGGTGCTGAACCATCTGGCGCGGCTGGGCGAGGAGCGCTCTCCGGCGCAGCTGGCCAAGTCGTTCCACGTCACCCGCGGGGCGATGACCAACACGATCAACCGGCTCGACTGGGCCGGGCATGTGCATATCCGGCCCGACTGGGAGGATGCCCGCAAGAAGCTGGTGTCGATCTCGCCGGCGGGCCGGGTTGCCTGCGATGCGGCGATCGCGGCGCTGGCACCGATGCTGGCCGAGGTCGTCGATGCGGTGGGCGAGGATCGGGTGCGGGCGGCGCTGCCGGTGCTGCGCGAGATCAGGGCGCGGCTGGCCGAGGACTAGTGTCCCCACGCGGGACCGTTGATTTCATTGACAAATTAGTGACAACGATTCGCAACTGGTGCCTCAGTCGCGGCGGATCGAGGCGGTCACATAGTTGACCGACAGGTCGCGCGGCGACAGCGACCAGCTCCAGCCCAGCGGGTTGAAGACCATTCCCTGACGGTCCACCGGGTCGAGACCGGCGCGACGGAGCAGGTCGAACAGCTCGTCCGGGGTGATGAACTTGGCCCAGTCATGCGTTCCCTTGGGCAGCCAGCGCATCACCCATTCGGCGCCGACAATGGCCATCATGAAGCTCTTGGAATTGCGGTTGATGGTCGAGCAGATCATCAGCCCGCCGGGCTTCAGCAGATCGTGGCAGGCGGTCAGATAGCCCAGCGGGTCGGCCACATGCTCGACCACTTCCATGTTCAGCACCACGTCGAACCGCTCGCCCTCGGCGGCCAGCGCCTCGGCGGTGGTGTGGCGGTAGTCGATGGTCAGGCCGGATTGCTCGGCATGCAGCTGCGCCACCGGAATGTTGCGCTCGGCCGCATCGGCGCCGACGACCTCGGCGCCCAGCCGGGCCATCGGTTCGGAGAGCAGCCCGCCGCCGCAGCCGATGTCGAGCAGGCGCAGCCCGGCAAAGGGTTCCGGCCCGGTCAGGTCACGGTCGAACTCGGCGGCGATCTGGGTACAGATATAGTCCAGCCGGGTCGGATTCAGCATGTGCAGCGGCTTGAACTTGCCCTCGGCATCCCACCACTCGGAGGCCATGGCTTGGAACTTGGCCACTTCGGCGGGGTCGATGGTCTGGGTCTCGGTCATCGCAGGCTCCTGTCCGGGAAGTTGTTTATCCCGGTTCCGGTTGCGCTATAAGGAGGACATGGACCGCAGTGCAGGCCAAGGCAATATCTCTCCCGGCTTATTTCCGGGCACCGAGCCATTCGACCAGCGTTTGCTGGACGTCGGCGACGGCCATCGAATCTATGTCGAGCAATGCGGAAACCCGCAGGGCAAGCCGGCCATCGTGCTGCATGGCGGGCCGGGGGGCGGCTGTTCGCCGGCGATGCGGCGCTATTTCAATCCCGAGGTCTACCGAATCGTCCTGTTCGACCAGCGCGGCTGTGGCCGGTCGCGGCCGCATGCCAGCATCGAGGCCAACACGACATGGCATCTGGTCCGCGATATCGAGACGATCCGCGAGACGCTGGCGATCAAGGATTTCCTTGTCTTCGGCGGCAGCTGGGGTGCCACGCTGGCATTGATCTATGCCGAGGAGCATCCCGACAGGGTGCGGGCGCTGGTGCTGCGCGGCGTGTTCCTGATGACCCGGGGCGAGCTGGACTGGTTCTACGGCGGCGGCGCGGCGCGGTTCTGGCCGGAAACCTGGGCACAGTTCATCCGGCTGATCCCGGAAGAGGAACATGACGATCTGATCGCTGCCTATCACAAGCGGCTGTTCTCGGGCGATGTGGCCTCGCAGGTGCGCCACGCCCGGGCCTGGGCGGCCTGGGAAAACGCGCTGGCCTCGATCGATTCGGACGGGCGTGCCGGGGACCCGCCGGCAGATTACGCGCGGGCCTTCGCGCGGCTGGAGAATCACTATTTCATCCACCGCGGATTCCTGGAGGAAGATGGCCAGATCCTGACCCGCGCCGGGCGGCTGACCGGGATTCCGGGCGTGATCGTGCAGGGCCGCTACGACATGATCTGCCCGCCGGCCTCGGCCGTCGCGCTGCACCGCCGCTGGCCCGAGTCGGAATTGCGGATGGTCGGCAAGGCCGGCCACGCGCTGTCCGAGCCGGGCATCACCGCCGAACTGGTGCGCGCAGTGGCGGAGTTACAGGGGATTTGATCTGAAAATCGCGTAATGCCGATTCTTTTCAAACCCTTGCAGAAGTCTTTGGTTAATAAATTGGATTCCTTGAACAAATCTTCAATCTATACTATATTTCTAGCGTCCGAGGGACGCGGTGACATACCTGCTTACCGCAACACCGGGGAGACCCGGGCGTGATTGGGGGTGGCTAGCAGGCCCCTTCTCGGATGGCCCCCTTATGGGGGCCTCTTACTTTGTGGATCTTCTCAACAGTCGCATATAGCCGGCGTTGTTCATCCGATAGAGGCTGAGCAACATGATGCGGTGGTTTGTCTTTACGACTTTCAATGTGGCGTGCCAGCGGGGGCCTGGCCGGTTTGAAGCTTCGAAAATGTGGAAGCAGTTATCCTTTCGATCCGGGACAAGTTCGCCTGGTCTGAGAAACCACTCAAGGTCCTCATATTGGTCAAGCGATACCTCTGGGTGGTGCAGAAGTTGCTTGGTCAGCGTTGCTCGTGACAGCCACACATGGGTCCCGTCTGCTTCATAGGATCGGGATACAGCTTGCGAAACGCGACCGACAATGATGGGACCATGGATCGTGCCGTGTGCAAGGAGGGCTGGGAGCGGGCTCACCATATCTGCGTCAAACCGACTAAAATCTGACGCAAGCTAAGATAGCCGTCGGATTGGAGTCCACCTTCTGGCGGTCGAAGCCGACCCGGGGCACCGCCTTCATTCCATTACAGCACTTGCAGATTCGGGCCCGCCACCGTATATGCCCCTCAACAGCGGTGCTGCCGGGGTCCAAACCCGGATGGCCCACCGGGAGAGATCAACGGGCCGCTACGGCCCGTTTTGCGTTTCTGGACCCTATCGAACATGACCGACCTGATTGCCAAAGCTGCCATCGACCGGCGTCTCGCCGAGATCATCGCCCCGACCGTCGAAGGTCTGGGGTTCGAGGTCGTGCGGGTGCGGTTGCTGGGCGGCAAGAAGAAGACCGTGCAGATCATGGCCGAACGCCCGAACGGCGGTATCGAGGTGGACGATTGCGCGAGGATCTCGACGGCGATCTCGGCGGCGCTGGATGTCGAGGACCCGCTGGACGAGACCTATACGCTGGAAGTCTCCAGCCCCGGCATCGACCGGCCGCTGACCCGGCTCAAGGATTTCGAGACCTGGGAAGGCTATGAGGCGCGGGTCGAGACCACCGAGCTGATCGACGGACGGCGCCGGTTTCGCGGGATGCTGGACGGGGTCGAGGGCGACGAGGTGCTGATCCGGCTGCCCGAGAATGGTGAAGAGGTCACCATCGGGCTGAAATTCGACTGGCTGAGCGATGCCAAGCTGATCCTGACGGATGAGCTGATCCGCGAGGCCCTGCGGCAGAAAAAGGACTCTGGCCAGTTTGACGAGGGCCAGTTCGACGATATCGAAACGACCGATGACGGTTCCGAGGAGGACTGAATAATGGCCATCACTTCCGCCAACCAGCTTGAACTGCTGCAAACCGCCGAGGCGGTCGCGCGGGAAAAGATGATCGACCCCGGCCTGGTGGTCGAGGCGATGGAGGAGAGTCTCGCCCGGGCCGCGAAGAGCCGCTACGGCTCGGAAATGGATATCCGGGTGAAGATCGACCGCAAGACCGGTCGGGCCACCTTCACGCGGGTCCGCACCGTGGTCGAGGACGATCTGCTGGAGAACTACCAGGCCGAGCTGACCGTCGAGCAGGCCAAGCAGTTTCTGGCCGATCCGAAGGTCGGTGACGAGATCGTCGACGAGGTGCCGCCGGTCGAAATGGGCCGGATCGCGGCGCAGTCGGCCAAGCAGGTGATCCTGCAGAAGGTCCGCGAGGCCGAGCGGGACCGGCAGTACGAGGAATTCAAGGACCGCGCCGGGACGATCATCAACGGCCAGGTCAAGCGCGAGGAATACGGCAACGTCATCGTCGATATCGGCCGGGGCGAGGGCATCCTGCGCCGCAACGAGAAGATCGGCCGCGAGAGCTATCGCCCGAACGACCGCATCCGCTGCTACATCAAGGACGTGCGCCGCGAGGCGCGGGGGCCGCAGGTGTTCCTGTCGCGCACCGATCCGCAGTTCATGGCCGAGCTGTTCAAGATGGAAGTGCCGGAAATCTACGACGGCATCATCGAGATCAAGGCCGTGGCCCGTGATCCGGGCAGCCGCGCCAAGATCGCGGTGATCTCCTATGACAACTCGATCGACCCGGTCGGCGCCTGCGTCGGGATGCGGGGATCGCGGGTGCAGGCGGTGGTCAACGAGCTGCAGGGCGAGAAGATCGACATCATTCCCTGGAACCAGGATCAGGCGACCTTCCTGGTCAACGCGCTCCAGCCCGCCGAGGTCTCGAAGGTGGTGATCGACGAGGAGGCCGGCAAGATCGAGGTCGTGGTGCCGGACGAGCAGCTGAGCCTTGCCATCGGGCGGCGCGGCCAGAACGTGCGGCTGGCCAGCCAGCTGACCGGGCTCGACATCGACATCATGACCGAGGCCGACGAATCCGAGCGTCGGCAGGCCGAATTCGCCGCGCGCACCAAGCTGTTCATGGAAACGCTGGATGTGGACGAGTTCTTCGCCCAGCTCCTGGTTTCGGAAGGCTTCACCTCGCTGGAAGAGGTGGCCTATGTCGATGTCGAGGAACTTCTGGTCATCGAAGGCGTTGACGAGAGTACGGCGAGCGAGTTGCAGGCCCGGGCGCGCGACAATATCGAAGCGGCCAACAAGGCGGCCCTGGACCATGCCCGCGAACTGGGTGTCGAGGACAGCCTGGTTGAATTCGACGGCCTGACACCCCAGATGATCGAGGCGCTGGCCGAAGACGGCATCAAGACGCTGGAAGACTTTGCAACCTGTGCGGACTGGGAGCTGGCCGGCGGCTGGACCACGGTCGATGGCGAGCGGGTCAAGGACGAGGGCCTGCTCGAAAAATTCGACGTCAGCCTGGAAGAAGCGCAGAACATGGTCATGACCGCCCGAATCATGCTGGGATGGGTCGATCCGGCCGAGCTGGAGGCCGAGGCAGAAGCCCAGGCGGAAGGCGAGGAAGCGGAAACCGAACAGGAGGCCGAAGCCTGATCGCGGGCTTCGGAGGAACATGACCCGGGGCGGGCGCAGGAAAGAGACCGACGAGGCCGAGCGCCGCTGCATCGTCAGCGGGGATTCGGGGCCCAAGGCCGGTTTGATCCGGTTCGTCATCGGCCCGGAAGGTCAGGTTGTCCCGGATATACTGGGCAAGCTGCCGGGTCGTGGTATCTATGTCGGCGCGGATCGCGCCAGCCTGACCAAGGCGGCCGAAGGCGGGCTTTTTGCCCGGGCCGCCAAGGCCCCGGTCGTGGTGCCCGATGGGCTGGTGGACGCGGTCGAGCGCCAGTTGACGCGACGTCTGGTCGAGCTGGTCTCGATGGCGCGCAAGGCGGGCCTGGCCGTGGCCGGGTTCGAGAAGGTCAAGGATTGGCTCGCCAAAGGCCGGGCCAAAGTGTTGTTGCAGGCCTCGGACGGGTCCGAGCGGGGCAAGTCGAAACTCTGGACGCCGGAAGGCGGACGGTTCTTCGGATGCCTGACGAGTGATGAATTGGGTTTGGCTTTTGGCCGAGAAAGTGTGATACATGCCGCGCTTGCGGCTGGCGGACTCACACGACGGGTGATAGAGGACGCCGCGCGGCTCGCTGGTGTCCGTTCGGATATCGGTGCGGCACGCGCCGGAAAGGATAAGACGACCACATGAGCGATACCGACGGCAAAAAGACGCTTGGGCTGCGGAGCGGCTCTCAGCCCGGCCATGTTAAGCAGAGCTTCAGCCACGGTCGGACAAAGAGCGTTGTTGTCGAGACCAAGCGTAAGCGCGTCGTGGTTCCGAAACCCGGCGAAGGCAAGGGCGGTTCCGGCTCTGGCCGCGTGACGGGCGACCCGTCGCGGCGTCCGGCGGGGATTTCCGACGCCGAGCTCGAGCGTCGGATCCAGGCGCTGCAGATCGCCAAGGCGCGGGAAGCCGAGGACGCGGCGCGGCGCAAGGCCGAAGAGGAGGCGCGCGCCAAGGAGCGCGAGCGCCGTCGGGCCGAGCTCGAAGCCAAGGAACGCGAAGAACGCGAACACCAGGAAGCGCTGAAGGCGAAGGCCGAGGAAGAGGCCCGGCGGGCCCGCGAAGCCGAAGAGGCCGCGCGCAAGAGCGCGGCTGCCGCCGACCCGACCAATGCCGCCGCCGCGCAGCCGCTGGCCGAGGACGGCCGGGGCGGATCGAAGCCGGGGTCCGGCTCGCGTCGTGCCGACCGCGAGGCCGAAGAGCGCCGCAATGCCGACAACAAGGGCTCCAAGGGCGCCCGCGAGGCATCGGGCCGCCGCTCGGGCAAGCTGACCCTGAGCCAGGCGCTGAACGGCGAAGGCGGGCGTCAGCGCTCGATGGCGCAGATGAAGCGCAAGCAGGAACGCCAGCGCCAGAAGATGATGGGCAAGCAGGACCGCGAAAAGCAGGTCCGCGAAGTGCAGCTTCCCGAAACCATCGTGGTGCAGGAACTGGCGAACCGGATGGCCGAACGTGTCGGCGCGGTGGTCAAGTCGCTGATGAACATGGGCATGATGGTGACCCAGAACGAAGCGATCGATGCCGATACCGCCGAACTGATCATCGAGGAATTCGGTCACAAGACCGTCCGCGTCTCGGATGCGGATGTGGAACAGGTGATCGACACCGTCGAGGACAAGCCCGAAGACATGGAGCCGCGGCCCCCGGTCATCACGATCATGGGCCATGTCGATCACGGCAAGACCTCGCTGCTGGATGCGATCCGCAATACCTCGGTCGTGTCGGGCGAAGCCGGCGGGATCACCCAGCATATCGGCGCCTATCAGGTGACGACGGATTCGGGGTCGGTGCTCACCTTCCTCGACACTCCCGGCCACGCGGCCTTTACCTCGATGCGGGCCCGTGGCGCGCAGGTGACGGATATCGTGGTGCTGGTGGTGGCCGCGGATGATTCGGTGATGCCGCAGACCGTCGAGGCGATCAACCATGCCAAGGCGGCGAATGTGCCGATGATCGTGGCGATCAACAAGTGCGACAAGCCCGGCGCGAACCCGGACAAGGTTCGCACCAGCCTGTTGCAGCACGAGATCGTGGTCGAGAAACTGTCCGGCGACGTGCAGGATGTCGAAGTCTCGGCGATCACCGGCAAGGGGCTGGATCAGCTGCTCGAGGCGATTGCCCTGCAGGCCGAAATCCTGGAACTCAAGGCGAACCCGAACCGCGCCGCCGAGGGTGCGGTGATCGAGGCCCAGCTTGACGTCGGCCGCGGTCCCGTGGCCACGGTGCTGGTCCAGAAGGGCACGCTGCACCAGGGCGACATCTTCGTCGTCGGCGAGCAGTGGGGCAAGGTCCGGGCCATGGAGAACGACCGTGGCGAGCGGGTCAAGGAAGCCGGGCCGTCGGTTCCGGTCGAGGTTCTGGGCCTGAACGGCACGCCGGAAGCCGGTGACGTGCTGAACGTGGTCGAGACCGAGGCCCAGGCCCGCGAGATCGCCAGCTATCGCGAGCAGGCGGCCAAGGACAAGCGTGCGGCCGCCGGTGCGGCGACCACGCTGGAACAGTTGATGGCCAAGGCCAAGGCCGACAAGTCGGTCAGCGAACTGCCGATCGTCGTCAAGGCGGATGTGCAGGGCTCGGCGGAAGCGATCGTCCAGTCGATGGAGAAGATCGGCAACGACGAGGTCCGGGTGCGGGTTCTGCATTACGGCGTCGGCGCGATCACCGAATCGGACATCGGCCTGGCCGAGGCCAGCGGTGCGCCGGTCATCGGCTTCAACGTCCGGGCCAATGCCAGTGCCCGGAACGCGGCGAACCAGAAGGGCGTCGAGATCCGGTACTACTCGGTGATCTACGATCTGGTGGATGACGTGAAGGCGGCGGCCTCGGGCCTGCTGTCGAACGAAATTCGCGAGAACTTCATCGGCTACGCGGAAATCCGCGAGGTCTTCAAGGTCACCGGGGTCGGCAAGGTTGCCGGCTGCCTGATCACCGAAGGCGTTGCGCGGCGCTCGGCCGGTGTGCGCCTGCTGCGCGACAACGTGGTGATCCACGAGGGCACGCTGAAGACGTTGAAGCGGTTCAAGGACGAGGTTGCGGAAGTGCCTTCGGGCCAGGAATGCGGCATGGCCTTCGAGAATTACGAAGATATCCGCGCCGGCGACGTGATCGAACTCTTCACCCGCGAGGAAGTCGTGCGCGAGCTCAACTAGGCGCGTCGGGACGATTCGTTCCGGTCAGAGAATTGCAGACCGCCGTGCCTTCGGGTGCGGCGGTTTCGCGTTCCGGGGCTGAGGTCTTGCGGTTTCGGCTGTCAGGCGGCGACCTGGCCGGTCACCGGAAAGCCCGAGAACACCGTCTTTCCCACCCGCACCGAGATCCGGCCGTCGGAAAGTTTGCGCACGAAGGTGCCCTGAACAAGCACGCAGCTGCCAAGTGTGATTGTTCGAAGCATCGCCTCCCCCGCCGATACGCTCGTTAATTCCAATTAACGCATGACCGGAGCGGATCGTCAATCTTTGGACATAATTCGGCCATTATTGCGACCAATTCGCTTCACAGCCAATCCCGCAGAATGGGAATCAGGGGCAGATCGGCCGGCGGCATCGGGTAGGAACGCATTTCGGCGGGCCGGACCCAGGCGAATGTCTGGTTTTCGCGGGCGGTGACCTGACCCTGCCAGCGGCGGCAGGCGAAGAGCGGCATCAGCAGGTGGAACGAGTCATAGGCGTGGCTGGCAAAGGTCAGCGGCGCAAGGCAGGAGGACCAGGTCTCGATCCCCAGCTCTTCGTGCAGTTCCCGGATCAGCGCGGCCTCGGGGCTTTCCCCGGTTTCGACCTTGCCGCCGGGAAACTCCCACAGGCCCGCCATCGACTTGCCCGGCGGGCGGCGGGCCAGCAGCACCCGTCCATCCGGGTCGATCAGCGCGACCGCCGAGACCAGAACAATGGGCAGGCTCACGATCGGTAGTCGGCGTTGATCTCGATGTAGCGATGGGTCAGGTCGCAGGTCCAGACGGTATCCCTGGCGCGGCCGACGCCCATCGAGACGGTGATCTCGATCTCGTCGCGCTTCATGTAGGCGGCGCCCGCCTCTTCGGTGTAACCGGGCGAGACCCAGCCGTTCTCGGCAACGAGGATATCGCCGAAGCGGATATTCAGCTTGTCGCGATTGGCCCGGGCGCCGGATTTGCCGACCGCCATGACGACACGGCCCCAATTCGGGTCTTCTCCGGCGATCGCGGTCTTGACCAGCGGCGAATTGGCAATCGCCATCGCCACCTTGCGGGCATCGTCGCCGTTGGCAGCGCCTTCGACATGGACGGTCACGAATTTGGTGGCGCCCTCGCCGTCGCGCACGACCTGCTGGGCGAGGTCCAGCATGACGCCATGCAGCGCCTCCTGGAACGCCTTGCCGGCGGGACTGCCAAGGGCGGTGATCGGCGCGGCCTCGGACTGTCCGGTGGCCGCCAAGAGCACCGTGTCCGAGGTCGAGGTGTCGCTGTCCACGGTGATCGCGTTGAAGGTCTTGCGGGTCAGATTGCCGAGGCAGCGTTGCAGCAGCGCCCGGGATATCTTCGCGTCGGTGAAGATATAGACCAGCATCGTCGCCATGTCCGGTGCGATCATGCCCGAGCCCTTGGCGATCCCGGCGATGGTGATCGTCCCGCCGTCCCCGGCCGCCTGGGCCGTGGCAACCTTCGGGAAGGTGTCGGTGGTCATGATCGCCCGCGCAGCGTCCTCCATGCCCTTGGGCGAGAGGCTGGCGGCCAGTTCGTCCAGCTTGGCGGTGATCCGGTCATGCGGCAGCGGCTCTCCGATGACGCCGGTGGAGGACGAGAACACCCGTTCCTCGTCGATGCCGAGAGCCTTGGCGGTGGCCGAGGTGACGGCGCGGGTCGCCTTGACGCCAGTCCGGCCGGTAAAGGCGTTCGCGTTTCCGGCATTGACGATGATCGCCGCCGGTCCGGTGCTCTTGCCGCCGATCTTGGCCTGGCAGTCCAGCACCGGGGCCGAGCGGGTTTCGGACCTGGTGAAGACACCGGCGATGACCGTGCCGGCGTCCAGCGCCACCAGCATCACGTCGCGGCGGCCCTTGTACTTGACCCCGGCCTCGGCGCTGGCAAAGCGCACCCCGGCGATCCGGGGCAGCTTGGGCAGGGTCCTGGGCGCCAGTGGAGAGACCACCGCCGCCCTGGTCTTTGACGGAGCCGCAGACTTGGATTTGGCCTTGGTCTTGGCCTTTTTCTTCGACCCGGACTTCTTCGATGCCTTGGAGTCCTTCTTCGAGGCCATGTCGCGTGCTCCTGATTCCCGTGTCTATTTCAGCAGATCGGTCTGGCTGATGACAGAGGGGTCGATCTCGATGTCGGAGCGGACGACCTCGGCCTTGTCGGTGGCTTCGGCAATGGCCTTCTGCACCGCCTCGTCACGGATCTGGGCGGTCAGCTCGTCGCGCACCTCGTCAAGCGTCGGCGCTTCCTTCACCCGGGTATCGTTGACCTTGATGACATGCCAGCCGAACTGGGTCTTGACCGGGTCCGAGATTGCCCCGATTTCCAGGCCGGTCACGGCGTTCTCGAATTCCGGGACCATCATGCCCTTGCCGAACCAGCCCAGCTCGCCGCCATTGGCGCCCGAACCCGGGTCCAGCGATTTTTCCTTGGCGATGGCGGCAAAGTCGGCGCCGTTGCGCAGCTCTTCGACGATCGCCTTGGCCTCGTCCTCGGTCTTCACGAGGATGTGCGAGGCGTTGTATTCGGTTTCGGGCTCCTGCCCGGCGTAGGTCTTGTCATAGGCAGCCTGAAGATCCTCTTCGGAGACATCGACCTTCAGCAGGCGCTGGATCACCAGACCGGCGTTCAGGGCCCGGGTCTGGTTCTCGATGGTGAGCTGCTCGGCCCGGGTCGGCTCGGTCATCATGTCGCTGAGCGCGGTCTGCTGGATCACCTGGTCGAGAATGCCCTGGAACAGCACCTCGTCGGGCAGGGTCTGGTATTGCTCGGGCAGATCGGCACGCAGCGCCAGCATATGGCCCAGTGTGATGTCATGTCCGTTCACCGTTGCGACAACCGTATCAGCGGTCAGTGCGTCATCGGCCAGGACCGGAGCGGCGAGGCCCAGGGCCAATGCGACCACGGCTGTTGTGCGGGTAATGAGAGACATTGACACATCCTTGATTGTTGCCGGACCCTGCCAGCGTTGACACTTAGAGGTCAGGCCCTTACATCGCCCAAGTCGTGAGCCGGGGTCTGACCGCTTTTCAGCCTAATAGGGTCGGTAGGGTCCGCGGGCAAGCCAAACCCCGCACACGATGCTGTCAGGCGGTCGAAAGTCGAAGGGTAAAGATGCTGGGTATCGGAACACTGGCCAAAAAGGTCTTCGGCACGCCAAATGACCGAAAGATCAAGGCCATACGGCCGCTGGTCGCGAAAATCAACGCGCTGGAAGACGAATTCTCGAAGCTCACGGACGAGGGGATCAAGGGCCGCACCGAAATCCTGGCAAAGCGGGCGCAGGAGGGTGAAAGCCTGGATGCGCTGCTGCCGGAAGCCTTTGCCAACTGCCGCGAGGCGGCGCGCCGCGCCCTGGGCCTGCGGGCCTTTGACGTGCAGCTGATGGGCGGCATCTTCCTGCACCAGGGCAATATCGCCGAGATGAAGACCGGCGAAGGCAAGACCCTGATGGCCACCTTCCCGGCCTATCTGAACGCGCTGACGGGCAAGGGCGTGCATATCGTCACCGTCAACGACTACCTGGTTCGCCGCGATGCCGAGTGGATGAGCAAGGTCTACGGCGCCCTGGGCCTGACCACCGGCGCGGTCTATCCGCAGCAGCCCGAGGCCGAGAAACGCGCCGCCTACAAGGCCGACGTGACCTATGCCACCAACAACGAGCTGGGTTTCGACTATCTCCGCGACAACATGAAATCCGAGCTGAAGGACATGAACCAGCGCGGTCATGCCTTTGCCATCGTGGACGAGGTCGACTCGATCCTGATCGACGAGGCCCGGACGCCGCTGATCATCTCGGGCCCCAGCCAGGACCGGTCGGACCTCTACCGCACCATCGACGAGGTGATCCCGCTGCTGACCGACGAGCATTACAAGCTCGACGAAAAGACCCGCAACGTCACCTATACCGAAGAGGGCAACGAGTTTCTCGAGACCCAGCTGCACGAGCGCGGCATCCTGCCGCCGGAGCAGACGCTCTATGACCCGGAATCGACCACCGTCGTCCACCACGTGAACCAGGCGCTTCGGGCGCACAAGCTGTTCACCCGGGACAAGGACTATATCGTTCGCAACGGCGAGGTGATGCTGATCGACGAATTCACCGGCCGGATGATGCAGGGCCGCCGCCTGTCGGACGGGCTGCACCAGGCGATCGAGGCCAAGGAAGACGTCGAGATCCAGCCCGAGAACGTGACCCTGGCCAGCGTGACCTTCCAGAACTATTTTCGGCTCTACGACAAGCTGGCCGGGATGACCGGCACCGCGCTGACCGAGGCCGAGGAATTCCAGGAGATCTACAAGCTGGGCGTCGTGGAGGTTCCGACCAACCGCCCGATCGCCCGGGTGGACGAGCATGACCGCGTCTATCGCACCGCGCGCGAGAAATACGACGCGATCGTCGAAGAGGTGAAGAAGTGCCACGCCAAGGGCCAGCCGATTCTGGTCGGCACCACCTCGATCGAGAAATCCGAGTTCCTGTCCGGCCTGCTCGACAAGGCCGGGATCAAGCACAACGTGCTGAACGCCCGCCAGCATGAGAAGGAAGCCCAGATCATTGCCGAGGCCGGAACCTATGGCGCGGTGACGATTGCCACCAACATGGCCGGGCGCGGCACGGACATCCAGCTGGGCGGCAATGTCGACATGCGGGTGCTGGAGGCGCTGGCCGCCGACCCCGAGGCCAACCCCGACGAGCTGCGCGCCAAGATCGAGGCCCAGCACGCCGAAGAGAAGGCCAAGGTGATCGCCGCCGGCGGTCTCTTCGTTCTGGCCACCGAGCGCCATGAAAGCCGCCGCATCGACAACCAGCTGCGCGGCCGGTCGGGCCGTCAGGGCGATCCCGGCAAATCCTCGTTCTACCTGTCGCTGGAAGACGACCTGATGCGGATCTTCGGCTCGGAACGGCTGGACAAGATCCTGTCGTCGCTGGGCATGAAGGAAGGCGAGGCGATCGTGCACCCCTGGGTGAACAAGTCGCTGGAGCGCGCCCAGGCCAAGGTCGAGGGCCGCAACTTCGACATGCGCAAGCAGGTGCTGAAGTTCGACGACGTGATGAACGATCAGCGCAAGGTGATCTTCGCCCAGCGGCGCGAGATCATGGAAGACGCCGATCTTTCGGATATCGTGGCCGACATGCGGCACCAGGTGATCGACGATCTCGTCGATGAATTCCTGCCGCCCAAGACCTATGCCGACCAGTGGAATGCCGAAGGGCTCTATGCCGCGGCCATCGAGAAGATCGGTATCGATGTGCCGGTCATCGCCTGGGCCGAAGAGGATGGCGTCGATCAGGACGTGATGCGCGAGCGCCTGTACAAGGCCTCGGACGAGTTCATGGCCAAGAAGACCGCCGATTTCGGCGCCGAGACCATGCGGCAGATCGAGAAGCAGGTTCTGCTTCAGACCGTAGATGCGAAATGGCGCGAGCATCTGCTGACGCTGGAGCATCTGCGTTCGGTCATCCATTTTCGTGGTTATGCCCAGCGTGATCCGCTGAACGAATACAAGACCGAGAGCTTCGAACTGTTCGAGTCGATGCTGAACAGCCTGCGCGAGACGGTGACCGCGCGGCTGGCGGTGGTGCGGCCGATCTCGAAGGAAGAGCAAGAGGCGATGATGCGCCAGCTGATCCAGCAGCAGGCCGCTCAGCGCCAGGCCGCAGAGGCCGCCGCAGCGGGCGCGGCGGGTGCAGTGACCAACCCGGCGCCGGGTGCCGCGCAGCCGGCGATGGTGGGCGCCGCCGCAACCGCCGAGGCAGAGGCCACGTCGCCGCGGCCCGGTTTCGACGAGAACGATCCCAAGACCTGGGGCGAGCCGGGGCGCAACGACCCCTGCCCCTGCGGATCGGGCAAGAAGTTCAAGCATTGCCACGGTCGTTTCTGATCCGACAACGATGAACCCGGCAACAATTGTGCCGGGTTTGCGACCCTGATCCCGACATCTGGATTGCAGATATCCCCGAACCCCATTCCCTAGGGGTGCGACGCAAATCCCTTTCGCCAAATCTCCACCCTTGCGGCGCAGGAATGCCCGAATCCACGGCCAGATTGTTCACAACCCTGTCGGGGAACGGAGGCCGAGATGAGGATTTCACCCAGATACATTCGTGTTGCCACGGTGCTGACCATCGCTGCGGCAACCGGTCATGTCATGCAGAACAGCGACGCCATTGCGGCCCGGATGGGCATGGGGGATGCCGGCGCGGATGCCGTGGCAGCGGTTGCGATGCCCGCAGACACGCCCGGCCCGCTGACCGCGCCGGGGGAGCCGCCGATCCCGCGGATCGAAGTGGAGGCCGGCCTGTCCTTCATTCCCGGCGTCTCGGAGCTGCGGCCGGACCTCCCGGCACCGGACCGGCTGGAGCCGCCCGAGGAGCATCGCGTCGCGGCGCTGGAAACCGCGTCGGATGCGTCACCGCTGACGCCCGAGATCAGGTCCGACATTGCGCCGGCCCAGCCGATGACCGCCGCCGACTGCAGCCCGAAGCTGACCGCCACGCCCGCGGCGGCCGCCATGGTGCAACTCACCCTGACCGCGCCCTGCAATCCATTTGTCGAGGCCCGGATTACGCATGGCGGGGTATCGTTCAAGGCCCTGACCGATGCCGATGGCGCCATCTCCGTGGCGGTGCCGGCGCTGGAAAGCCCGGCGCGATTCACCGCGACCCTGCCCGGCTCCGCAGAGATGCAGACCCGGATCGAGGTCCCGGAACTGGCCGGCTATGACCGTATTGCCGTGACCTGGTCCGGACAGGCGGCGCTGGAACTGCATGCCTTCGAATTCGGCGCCGACTACGATCAGGCCGGGCATGTCTGGCGCGGCAATCCGGGATCGGTCGATCTGGCCGCTGCCGGGCGCGGCGGGTTCCTGACCCTTCTCGGCAATGCGGATGTGGCGGCGCCGGTGATGGCCGAGATCTACACCTTCCCGGCAGGTCTGGCGACCCGGTCCGGCGTGGTGCGGCTGAGCCTGGAGGCCGAGGTGACGGCCGGCAGCTGCGGCAGGGAAATCGCCGGTCATACCGTGACGATCATGGGCGGAGAAACGCCGAAACCTGTGGATGTCACCCTGTCGGTGCCGGATTGCGATGCGATCGGGGACTTCCTGGTCTTGAACAATCTGTTCGACACTCTGAAGATCGCGGCGAAATAGGCCGCAACCTTCCCGGAGATCACATGCGTAGGACGGGCGCGGCGCTGATCGGCGCCGCGTTGTCGTTCTGGACTGCCGCCGCCGCAGCGCAAGACATTACCCTGAGTGCCCGCGACGGCGCCCTGCGGCTTCAGGGCCGCCTGTTGGGCTATGACGGCAGCTTCTACAGGCTGGACACGGAGCATGGCGAGCTGACGCTGGATGGCGCCAGGGTCGATTGCCTGGGGGCCGCCTGCCCCGACCCGCAGCATTTCGTGCCCGGCGCCCGGATTTCCGGGGCGCCCGAGATCGGCCGGGTCCTGCTGCCGGCCCTGGTCGAGGCCTTCGCCGCGCGCAGGGGCCTGACCGCCCGGCGCGAGGATGGCGAGGATGGCCGCTTTTCCTATCTGTTGAGCAAGGGACCGGACGGGCCCGGCTGGCTGCGGCTCGACTTTGCGCTGACCTCCTCGGAAGAGGGCTTTGCCGACCTGCTGGTCAGCGCCGCCGATATCGCCATGTCGATCCGGCCGCCCACCGCCGAGGAGGTCGCGCGGGGTCGCGAGGCCGGGGTCGGGGATCTCTCGGCCCCGGATCAGGGCCAGGTGCTGGCGCTGGATGCCATGGTGCCGCTTGTCGCCCCCGGGAACCCGCTGACCGCCCTGCCCTATGCCGGGCTGGTCGCGGCGCTCTCCGGCGAGCTTGATGACTGGGAGGCGCTCGGCGGCAAGCCGGGGCCGATCCATCTGATCCGCTCCGGCTCCGGCCCGACCCCGGCCATGGTCCGGTTGCCGGTCCTGGTGCCGGCCGTGGCGCCCGAGGTGCTGGCCGCGGCGGTGGCGGCCGACCCGCAGGGCCTGGCACTGGGCTCCTATGCCCGGCTGGGCAATGCGAAACCCGCGGCGCTGCAGGGCAGCTGCGGGCTGCGCAGCACCGCGAAGGTCGCCACCCTGAAGACCGGCGACTATCCCCTGACCGCGCCGCTGATGCTCTATCGCCCGAAACGGCACCGGCCGGCGGCGCTGAACGAGTTCCTGGACTTCCTTCTGTCGCCGGCCGCGCAACCGGTGATCCGCCGCGCCGGTTTCGTCGATCAGGGCATTCTCGAGGTGCCGCTGGACGCCCAGGGTCGGCGGCTGGCGCAGGCGATCAGCCAGGCCGGCCCAGAGGTGCAGCTCTCGACCCTGCAGATCCTGGTCGATCACCTGGCCCCCGGCGCCCGGCTGACGCCGACCTTCCGGTTTCTCGACGGCACGGCCGAGATGGATGTGCCGTCGCGCTCGGCGGTGTCGGTGCTGGCGCAGGCGCTGGAGAGCGGCGCCTATGACGGCTCGCGGATCGAGTTCCTGGGCTTCGCCGACGGCAATGGCGATGCCGCCGGCAATGCCCGGCTGGCCAAGCAGCGCGCCGAGCTGGTGCTGGAGATGGTCCGCCGCGCCGCACCGGACCTGGCCCCGGGCGCGGTGCAGTTCGGCACCGCCAGCTATGGCGAGGCGCTGCCGATCCTCTGCGACGGCGACGACTGGGGCGCCCGGATCAATCGCCGGGTCGAGGTCTGGCGGTTCCCGCAGCGGCCGCCGTCAGATGTAGCCGGCGGAGCGGAATGACAGTTCGGTCGATTTGCCGATGATCAGGTGATCGTGCAGCGACAGGCCGACCGCCCGGGCGGCAGACTCGATCTGCGCCGTCATCGCCACGTCGCTGTCCGAGGGGGTCGGGTCGCCCGAGGGGTGGTTGTGCACCAGGATCAGCGCCGAGGCGTTCAGGATCAGCGCCCGCTTCACCACCTCGCGCGGATAGACGGGAACATGGTCCACGGTGCCGCAGGACTGTTCCTCGTCGGCGATCAGCACATTCTTGCGGTCGAGATAGAGAACCCGAAAGGATTCGGTTTCCCGATGCGCCATGGCGGTGTGGCAATAGTCCAGCACCGCGTCCCAACTGGAAATCACCGGCCGCCGCATCACCCGGGCCCGGGCCATCCGATGCGCGGCGGCCTCGACGATCTTCAGCTCCTGCACCACGGCGGGCCCGGCACCTTCGATGCCGGCGATCCGGTCGGCGGGGGCCGAGAGCACCCGGTTGAAATCGCCGAAAGCGTCCAGCAACCGCCGCGCCAGGGGTTTCACGTCCTGCCGGGGGATCGCCCGGAACAGCACCAGTTCCAGCAGTTCGTAATCCGGCATCGCCCCGGCGCCGCCTTCGACGAAGCGCTGGCGCAGGCGTTTGCGATGGTCGGCGATATAGGAGGGCAGGCGCTGCGGCAGGGGCGTGGCAGGCGCCTCGTCTGCATCCCCGAAGAGCGGCAGCGGCATTTCGGCAAAGGCGGGCGGGCGGGACATGGCCCGAGTCTGCGCAAGAGCGGTTAACGAACTGCTAACGTGGCTTCGCCGGCATCTTTGGGTCGCAAATACTCCCGCGGGAGGCGCCGGCGCCCGCTGCCGGCAGCGGGCGCAACACGATGGTCTTGCGGCGCAGCCGCTCGACCGGATCGGGGAGGATCGGAGCTTCGCAGGCCGGTGCTTCGGGCGTTGGCCGGGTCACGGGCCCCAGGGGCCCCGACCGATCCGGTTCAGCCCTTCATCCCGTCCCAGAAGCTCTTCACCTTGGCGAAGAATCCGGCGCTTTCGGGCGAGTTGTCCGAGGCTTCGCCGGCAAATTCGCGCAGCAGTTCCTTCTGGCGCGAGGTCAGGTTGACCGGGGTTTCCACCGCCAGCTCGATGAACATGTCGCCATGTGCCCCGCCGCGCAGCGCCGGCATGCCCTTGGAGCGCAGCCGCATCTGGGTGCCCGACTGGCTGCCGGCGGGGATCTTCACCCGGCTGCGGCCGCCGTCGATGGTCGGCACTTCGATGTCGCCGCCGAGCGCCGCCGAGGTCATGCTGACCGGCACCCGGCAATAGAGGTTGGTCGCCTCGCGCTGGAAGATCGGATGGGCATCGACTTCGATGAAGATGTAGAGATCACCCGAAGGTCCGCCGCGCATTCCGGCCTCGCCCTCGCCGGCCAGGCGAATGCGGGTGCCGGTCTCGACACCGGCCGGGATGTTGACGGACAGGGCCCGTTCCTTCTCGATCCGGCCCGTGCCGTGGCAGCTCTTGCAGGGGTTCTTGATGATCTGGCCGGCGCCCGAGCAGGTCGGGCAGGTGCGTTCGACGGTGAAGAAACCGTTCTGCGCCCGGACCTTGCCCATGCCGGAACAGGTCGGGCAGGTCTGCGGCTCCGAACCGCCTTCGGCGCCGGTGCCATTGCAGGCCTGACAGGAAACCGAGGTCGGGACCTGGATGGTCCGGGTCATGCCCCTGTAGGCATCCTCCAGCTTGATCCGCAGGTTGTAGCGCAGGTCCGAGCCGCGTGTCGCGCGCTGACGGCCGCCGCCGCCCCGGCCGCCGCCCATGATATCGCCGAAGAGATCATCGAAGACATCCGAGAAGGCGCTGGCAAAATCGCCTTGCTGGAAGCCGCCGCCCTGGCCGCGCCCGCCTTCGAAGGCTGCATGGCCGTAGCGGTCATAGGCTGCCTTCTTGTCGGGGTCCTTCAGCGTGTCATAGGCCTCGTTCACTTCCTTGAACTGCGATTCAGCCTTCGGGTTGTCCGAGTTGCGGTCCGGGTGGAATTCCTTGGCCTTGGTGCGATAAGCCTTCTTCAGCTCTTCGGCCGAGGCGCCCCTCCGGACCCCCAGAACTTCGTAGAAGTCACGCTTTGCCATGCAGTGATCCCTTTTGAACGCCGAAGGCCGGCCCGCGCAAGGCGGACCGACCCCCGGACATTTCAGCCGCGTTTACGAGCGTTTCCGGTCGTCGTCGATATCTTCATAGTCGGCATCGACGATGTCGTCATCCACGCCGGGCATCTCTTCGTCGGCAGGCTCTTCGCCGGCCTCCTGCTGGGACGCCTTGTAGATCGCTTCGCCAAGCTTCATCGAGGACTCGGTCACGTTCTGGATGCCGCTGCGGATCTTGCCCGCGTCGTCGCCTTCCAGCGTTTCCTCCAGCGCCCCGATCGCCAGCTCGATGGCTTCGATCGTGGCCGGATCGACCTTGTCCGAATGCTCTTCCATCGACTTGCGGGTCGAGTGGATCAGGCTTTCGGCCTGGTTCTTGGCTTCGACCAGATCGCGGCGGGCCTTGTCGCCTTCGGCATTCGCCTCGGCGTCCTTGACCATCTTCTCGATGTCCTCCTCGGAGAGACCGCCGGAAGCCTGGATCGTGATCGCCTGCTCCTTGCCGGTGCCCTTGTCCTTGGCCTTCACCGTGACGATGCCGTTTGCGTCGATGTCGAAGGTGACCTCGATCTGCGGCATGCCGCGCGGCGCCGGGGGGATGTTCTCGAGGTTGAACTGGCCCAGCAGCTTGTTGTCCGCGGCCATCTCGCGTTCACCCTGGAACACACGCAGCGTCACGGCGTTCTGGTTGTCCTCGGCGGTGGAGAAGATCTGGCTCTTCTTGGTCGGGATCGTGGTGTTGCGGTCGATCAGCCGGGTGAAGACGCCACCCAGGGTCTCGATGCCGAGGCTCAGCGGGGTCACGTCGAGCAGGACCACGTCCTTGACGTCGCCTTGCAGAACGCCCGCCTGAATGGCGGCGCCCAGGGCCACGACCTCGTCCGGGTTCACGCCCTTGTGGGGTTCCTTGCCGAAGAACTTGGTCACTTCCTCGACCACTTTCGGCATCCGGGTCATCCCGCCGACCAGCACGATTTCGTCAACATCGCCCTTGGACAGGCCGGCATCCTTCAGCGCGGCGGCACAGGGCTTCATCGACTTGGTGATCAGGTCGCCGACCAGCTGCTCGAGCTTTGCGCGGGTCAGCTTGATCACCATGTGCAGCGGCGTGCCGGTGTCCTTGTCCATCGAGATGAACGGCTGGTTGATCTCGGTCTGCTGGCTGGACGAAAGCTCGATCTTGGCCTTTTCGGCGGCTTCCTTCAGGCGTTGCAGCGCCATCTTGTCCTTGGTCAGATCGACGCCGTGTTCCTTCTTGAACTCGTCGGCCAGGTAATTGACGATCCGCATGTCGAAGTCTTCACCGCCGAGGAACGTGTCCCCGTTGGTCGATTTCACTTCGAACAGGCCGTCGTCGATCTCGAGAATGGTGATGTCGAAGGTACCGCCACCAAGGTCATAGACCGCGATGGTCTGCGCCTCTTTCTTGTCGAGACCATAGGCAAGGGCGGCAGCCGTCGGCTCGTTGATGATCCGCAGCACTTCCAGGCCGGCGATCTTGCCGGCGTCCTTGGTGGCCTGACGCTGGGCGTCGTTGAAATAGGCCGGCACGGTGATGACCGCCTGGGTCACATCCTCGCCGAGATAGGATTCGGCGGTTTCCTTCATCTTCTGCAGGATGAAGGCGCTGATCTGCGACGGCGAATATTTCTCGTCCCGGACCGAAACCCAGGCGTCGCCATTGCCACCGTCCACGATCTTGTACGGAAGGTTCTTCTTGTCCTTCGCGACTTCCGGGTCATCCTCGCGGCGGCCGATCAGGCGCTTGACGGCGAAGATGGTGTTGTCGGGGTTGGTGACGGCCTGCCGCTTGGCGGGCTGTCCGACCAGGCGCTCACTGTCGGTGAAGGCGACGATCGAGGGGGTTGTGCGGGCCCCTTCCGCGTTCTCGATGACCCGAGGTTGCGACCCATCCATGATGGCGACGCAGCTGTTCGTGGTCCCGAGGTCGATGCCGATGACTTTGGCCATGTGCTCTGTATCCTCTTCTTAGGCGATGTTTTGGGTCTGGGCCCGTTCAGGCACCCTGACCCGATCCCGTTAATGCGCCGAAACGGGAGCATCCGTTCCAGCTTCCGGGGGGTATATAAGGACCGGGTTTTGGGCCTGCAAGGCGGGCCGGGTGACTGGCGGTGCTAAAATGCGTGGCAAGCCGGAAATGTGGCGGAAAGGTCGGAAAATGGCGAAAGAAACCGGGTTTTCGGTGCGGGGCGTGCAGGTTTTTCCCGGGTTTCTGGATGTTCCCGAGCAGGTCGCGCTGCTGGCCGAGCTGCGCCGGGTGGTGGCCGCGGCACCGCTGTTCAGCCCGCAGACCCGGATGGGCGGAAAGATGTCGGTGCGGATGACCTCGGCCGGGGAATACGGTTGGTACTCGGACCGGCGCGGCTATCGTTATGTGACCGAGCATCCGCTGACCGGCGCGCCCTGGCCGCCGATCCCGCCTGCCGCGCTGGCCGTCTGGCGGGCGGTGGCAGGGGTGGCGCGGCTGCCCGAATGCTGTCTGGTGAATTTCTACCAGGGCGCCGCAAGGATGGGTCTGCATCAGGACCGGGACGAGGCGGATTTCACCATGCCGGTGGTCTCGATCTCGCTGGGTGACGAGGCGCGGTTCCGGATCGGTTCGGTCGAGCGGGGCGGCAAGACCGAGTCGGTCTGGCTCCGCTCGGGCGATGTGGCGGTGCTGGCCGGCCCGGCGCGGCTGGTGCATCATGGCGTGGACAAGGTGGCCGAGGGCAGCTCCACCCTGCTGCCGCGGGGCGGGCGGATCAACCTGACCATGCGGGTGGTGACCTGAGCGCGGGCGCCGGGATCAGCGCTGAAGCGAGCAGCACCCCGACAGGCTGCGGCCGCCGGTGAACCAGACCAGACCGATCGACAGCGCATAGTTCCGATCGCTCATCCCGTCGGAACAGGCTTCGGCGCGGATGAAACCGACCGCCCCGTCGAACTGCAGGCCCAGGAAGGCCGGGCGGCTGGCCGAGGCGCCGCGACCCAGGATCGGCATCAGCGGCGCGGTCCCGTCGGGGCTGGTGAGCTGCGCCATGTCGCCGTCGATCCGCAGCGACCAGAACGGCTCGGTCCCGAAACAGGTCAGCGCGGTTTCGGGGGACCGCCAGCTCCATTGTCGCGCCGGAACGAGAAAGCGTGCCGAGACCCAGCCGGAACGCTCCGCCGTGTTGACCTGCGCCCAGCCACCGCCGGAGAAGGCCACGACCTCGACCGCGCGTTCGGTCGGGCCGAGGCTGCCGATGATCTCGCTCGACGCGCTCGGCCCGGTGCGGATGTTCAGCACATCGTCCAGCGCGACGCCGATCACATCGTAGAAGGCCGGCAGGTCCTGCGCCCGGGCGGCGCCGAGCCCCGGGAGGGTCAGCACCAGCAGCAGGAGAAGCTGCCTAGCGACGCGCATACCAGCTCGCCGAGGCATGCTTGCGGGTGAAGAATTCGCCCATCAGCCCGATGGCCAGAAGGCTGCAGCTGAGCACCACCGGATAGGTGATGTTGGAATGATGCGGGAAGTAGTTCTGGAACACGAAGCCGCGGGCCTGGTCGATGCAGTGGAACAGCGGGTTCCAGGTGAAATAGATCAGGATCGAATAGGGCGTGTTGTTGGCGACCAGCATCTTGCCCGAAGCGATCATGTTGGCGCGGGTGTAGAGCGAGGAGGCAATGCTGATCGGGTCCGGCGCCCAGGGCTTCATCGCCAGGAAGACCATGCCGATCGAGACGCCCGAGAACCAGGCCAGCAGGAACATCGCGACGGTGCCGACCGGATCGTTGATCACCACCGGACCCCAGCCCAGATGGTAGACGCCCAGGATCACGACCGCCGAGAGAACCTGCGTGTAGAGCGCCGCCAGGGCCGAGGAGGTGATCGAGATCGCGGTGGTCATCGGCGCATGTTTCATCATCGTCGATGCCGGCCCCTCGGAGCCGACGACGGCGCCCATGCCCTTGATATGGGTCATGTAGAGGAAGACGCCCGACATGATGTAGAGCAGGAAGTCGCCGCGAATCTGGCTGCGCTTCATCCCGAGGATCGAGAACATCAGGTAGAAGACCAGAACGAAGGTCAGCGACTGGGTAATCGCCATGAACAGCCCCCAAAGCGCATTGCCATGTGCCTTGCGGATGTTCCGGACGGTCGAGACGTAGATGAGTTCCAGGATGTTGGCGGCCGAACCGACCCCGCGCCTGGCAACTGTTGGTTCAAGCATGTCTGCGTCCGATCACCCGGTGCCCCCGGTGTGCTGCCCGTGAAAATCTTGCCGTTTCCTTGAGGAAGCACCATAAGGCCGCAATGGTGAATTTTCAACAAAGCTCGGACAGGTAGGCCCGCTATGAAGCACCCGGATCACGCCCCGATGATCGAAGTGTTCCGTCGCCTGGCGATTCAGGCGGGGCAGGCGATCCTCGATATCTACGGAACCGAGGATTTCGCGGTCAGGACCAAGGCCGACGAAAGCCCGGTGACCGCGGCCGACGAGGCGGCGGATGCGCTGATCTCGGCCGGTCTGCGGGAAGCCTTTCCCGACCTGAAACTGGTCACCGAGGAACAGGTCGAGAGTCACGGCGTCACCGGCGACACCTTCCTGATCGTCGATCCGCTCGACGGCACCAAGGAATTCGTCCAGCGGCGCGGGGATTTCACCGTCAACATCGCCTATGTCAAAGACGGGGTTCCGGTCGTCGGCGTGGTCTATGCGCCGGCCAGGGGACGGCTGTTCTATACGGCGCCGGGAGGTGGTGCGGTCGAGGAAACCGGGGGGTTCGATCCGGCGGTGCCGGGCCCGACACGCTCGATCGGGGTGTCGACTCCGGACAACACGGCGCTGATGGTGGTGGCGTCCAAGTCGCATCGCGATGCCGAGACCGATGCCTATATCTCGCGCTACGCGGTGCGCGACATGACCAGCGCCGGCTCGTCGCTGAAGTTCTGCCTGGTCGCCACCGGGGAAGCCGATCTCTACCCGCGGCTGGGACGGACCATGGAATGGGATACCGCAGCCGGCCAGGCGGTGCTGATGGCGGCGGGCGGCGAGGTGGTGCGGTTCGACGACCACAAGCCGCTGCTCTACGGCAAGCCGGGTTTCGAGAACCCCTTCTTCATCGCCTATGCCCCGGGCGTTCTGCTGGCGCAGGGCTGAATGTCGGTCCTGATCGTCATCCCGGCCCGCTATGCCTCGTCGCGCTATCCCGGCAAGCCGCTGGTGAGCCTGACCGGCGCCAGCGGCCAGGGCCGTTCGCTGGTCGAGCGCAGCTGGCGGGTCGCGGGCGAGGTCGCGGGGGTGGACCGCGTCGTCGTGGCAACCGATGACGACCGGATCCGCGATGCGGCCGAGGCCTTCGGCGCCGAGGTGGTGATGACTTCGGACCAATGCCGCAACGGCACCGAGCGCTGTGCGGAAGCCCATGCGGTGCTGGGCGGCGGATATGACATCGTGGTGAACCTTCAGGGCGATGCGCCGCTGACCCCGGCCTGGTTCATCGAGGATCTGATCGCCGGGCTGCGGTCGGCGCCCGAGGCCGACATCGCCACCCCGGTGCTGCGTTGCAACGGCGCGATGCTGGCGGGGCTGCTGGAAGACCGGCGTGCCGGCCGGGTCGGCGGCACAACGGCGGTCTTCGGCGCCGGGGGACGCGGGTTGTATTTCTCGAAAGAGGTGATCCCCCATACCGGTCAGGCCTATGCGCCCGAGGCGCCGACGCCGGTGTTCCACCATGTCGGTGTCTATGCCTACCGTCCCGCGGCGCTGGCTGCCTATGGCGGCTGGCCGGAGGGGCCCCTGGAACAGCTGGAGAAGCTGGAGCAGCTGCGGTTTCTGGAACAGGGCCGGAACGTGCTTTGCGTCGAGGTCGAGTCCAGGGGCCGGCAGTTCTGGGAGGTCAACAATCCCGAAGACGTGCCGAAGGTTGAAGCCATGCTGCGGCAGATGGGTGCAGACTAGCGGCCATGTCGTTTCCGCCTCATCCGAAATCTGCCGGAGAGCCGTGATTGTTTCCGGATCGACACCAACTGCGACGCCCGGGCAACTCCGGGCCCGGAGAGGGTTGCGGTTCCTTCCGCCGGTCTTTCAATCTTGGGTTCCAGCACCTATCACTAGGGGTGCAGCCCGCCACAGCCAAGGTATCTTGTTGCGGTTGAGTCAGGGCGGCGGGCGACTGGCAGGCGACCGGCATATTGGGACGGTGACACTCTGAAGTCGTCCAAGGGTTTCAAGGGTTTGAAGTGAAAGGATTTGCTGGATGCGACGCAAGGTAACCAAGGCGATTTTTCCGGTGGCAGGGATGGGGACACGGTTCCTCCCGGCAACCAAGTCAATCCCCAAGGAAATCATGACGCTCGTTGACCGGCCCCTGATCCAGTATGCGATCGACGAGGCGCGTGCCGCCGGAATCAAGGAATTCATATTCGTCACCTCGCGCGGCAAGGGCGCGCTGGAGGACTATTTCGACCTGGCGCCCGAGCTGGAGAACGCGCTGCGCAAGAGCGGCAAGGATGCGTTGCTGGAGACATTGCGGGCGACGAACATGGATTCGGGTGCGATCGCCTATGTCCGGCAGCATCGCGCCCTGGGGCTCGGCCACGCGGTCTGGTGTGCCAAGCGGCTGATTTCGAACGAGCCCTTTGCCGTGATTCTGCCCGATGACGTGATTGCGGCGGAACAGCCCTGCCTGGCGCAGATGGTCGAGGCCTATGAACAGACCGGCGGCTGCATGGTTGCCGCGATGGAGGTTCCGCCGGCCAAGGCCGGGGCCTATGGCGTGCTGGACGTGGCCGAGGACATGGGCAGTCTGGTCAAGGTCCGCGGCATGGTCGAGAAACCGCCGCTTGGCGAGGCGCCGTCCAATCTGGCCGTGATCGGGCGCTATATCCTGACGCCGAAGGTCCTGCAGACCCTGAACAGGATGAAGAGCGGCGCCGGGGGCGAAATTCAGCTGACCGACGCGATTGCCGAGGAGATCCGGCAGGGCCGCGAGGTCTATGGCCATCGGTTCCGGGGCCAGCGGTTCGACTGCGGCTCGAAGGCCGGGTTCCTGCAGGCGACGGTTGCCTTCGGCCTGGCCCGCGAGGATTTGCGCGACGAGTTCCAGACCTATCTGGGTGAGTTGATGCAAGCCCAGCAGGCCGCAGAGTAGGCGGGATGGGCAGCACCGTCCTGGTTACCGGCGGCGCGGGATACATCGGATCCCATGCCTGCAAGGTGCTGGCCCGCAACGGCTATACGCCCGTCACCTATGACAACCTGTCCACCGGCTGGTCCGCCGCGGTCAAGTTCGGCCCGTTCGAGCAGGGCGACCTTCTGGACCGGGAACGGCTGGACGACGTCTTCGCGCGCTATCAGCCGCAGGCGGTGATGCATTTCGCCGCGCTCAGCCAGGTCGGTGAATCGATGCGCCAGCCGGGCATGTACTGGCACAACAACGTCTGCGGTTCGCTGAACCTGATCGAGGCGGCGGTGGCCGCGGGCTGCCTCGATTTCGTGTTCTCCTCGACCTGCGCGACCTATGGCGATCAGGACAACGTGCTGCTGGACGAAAGCTGCGACCAGCGGCCGATCAACGCCTATGCGGCTTCGAAGCGGGCGATCGAGGACATTCTGGACAACTTCGGCGAAGCCTATGGCCTGCGCTCGGTGATCTTTCGCTATTTCAACGTGGCCGGGGCCGATCCGGAAGGCGAGGTGGGCGAGTTCCACCAGCCCGAGACCCATCTGATCCCGCTGATCCTGGACGCCATCGACGGCAGGCGGGCGGCGCTGACGATCTATGGCGAGGACTACGACACCCCCGACGGCACCTGCATCCGCGACTATGTCCATGTGCTGGACCTGGTCGAGGCGCATCTGCTGGGGCTGCGCTGGCTGGAAGATGGCAAGGGCAGCCGGGTGTTCAACCTTGGCACCGGCAAGGGCTTTTCGGTGCGCGAAGTGCTGGACCGCAGCCGCGCCGTGACCAACCGCGACATCCCGGTGATCGCCGGACAGCGACGCGCCGGCGATGCGACCAGGCTGGTCTCGGGCTCGGCCCGGGCCGAACAGGAGCTGGGCTGGACGCCGGGGCGTTCGACGCTGGACGAGATGATCCGCGATGCCTGGAACTGGCACCAGCACGGCGGCTATGACCTCTGAAACGCCTCCGGCCGCAGCTTCGGCTGCCGCCGACGGTCTGTCCGATGCCGTGCCGATTCCGCCCGCCGAGCCGGATCTCTGGCAACGACTGCGCAGCGCCTACCGGCTGCGCTGGAAACGTCGGCGGCTGCTGTGGCGGGCGCTTCGCAAGCGGCGGCAACTGCGGCCCGTGGCCGACCGGACCGGCGACATCCGGCCCGACACGATCCTGGCCATGGCGACCCTGCGCAACGAGATGCTGCGGCTGCCGCATTTCCTTGACCACTATCGCCGGCTGGGGGTCGGCCACTTCCTGTTCATCGACAATGCCAGCACCGACGGCACCGGCGACTATCTGGCGGCGCAGCCCGATGTCTCGCTCTGGCACACCGATGCCAGCTATCGCCTGTCGCGCTTCGGGGTCGATTGGCTGACATGGCTGGCGATGCGTCATGCGCATGGGCACTGGCTGCTGACGCTGGATGCCGACGAGATCCTGATCTACCCGCATTGGCAGACCCGGCCGCTGGCGGCCCTGACCGAATGGCTGGACGACCGCGGGATCCGGTCCTTCGGGGCGATGATGCTGGACATGTATCCCAGGGGCCGGCTCGATGCGCAGCCCTACCGGCCCGGCGACGATCCCTTCGAGACCCTGAACTGGTTCGACAGCGGCAACTACATGATCCGGCGGCAGGAGCCGATGGGAAACCTCTGGATTCAGGGTGGCGCGCGGGCACGGGTCTTTTTCGCCGCGCAACCGCGCCGGGCCCCGACGTTGAACAAGGTGCCGCTGGTGCGCTGGAACCGTCGCTATGCCTATGTCAACTCGACCCATGCACTCCTGCCGAAAGCCCTTAACAGGGTCTATGATCAAGGTGGAGGAGAGGCGCTTTCGGGTCTGCTGCTGCACAGCAAGTTCCTGAATGTCGTGGTCGAGAAATCGCGCGAGGAAAAGGCCCGCAAGCAGCATTTCAACAACTCGGCCCTCTACGACGCCTATTACGACCGGCTGATCGAGAACCCGGACCTGTGGTGCGCGACCTCGACCCGCTATCGCGGCTGGCGCCATCTCGAAGCGGTCGGGCTGATGTCGCGGGGCTTGTGGTCTTGATCCGGATTCGGCCCCCGACTCCCATGAACAGGGACTGTTCAGGCCCGTTTACCTTCGGCGGAATCGTGCCTATTGTGGTGGCGAGCAGATCCGAGGCCCGCCAGAACCGAAACCCCAGGGCAGAAGACCGCCAAGGCTTCCTTAAGCCCGATCGGGTAGGGGTCGGAATGGCGCGCATAGAACGGTGGTCCAGAGCTTGAGGTGGGTGCAATCATACGGTTTGCGGCTGCGGCGGAAGCGCTGGCAACTGCGCGCCTTTCGCAAGCGGCGGGAGCTGACGCCGGTTGTCGATCGCACCGACCAGATACGCCCCGGCGACATCCTGGCATTCACGACGCTGCGCAACGAACATGTGCGCTTGCCCTATTTCCTGAAATACTACCGCGAGATGGGGGTGCAGCACTTCATCGTCGTCGACAACGGCAGCGACGACGGCGGGCGTGAGTATCTGGCCGAACAGTCCGATGTCTCGATCTGGACCACCGAGGCCAGCTACAAGGGCGCGCGCTTCGGAGTCGACTGGCTGAACTGGCTGCAACGGCGCCACGCCCACAACCACTGGTCGCTTGTGGTCGATGTGGACGAGTTCTTCGTCTACCCCTTCTGCGACACAAGACCGATCCGGGCGCTGACCGACTGGCTGGATTCGACCGGCATCCGCAGTTTTGCGGCGATGCTTCTGGACATGTATCCCAAGGGGCCGTTCGACCAGCAGCCCTATCGCGCGGGACAGGACCCGCTGGAGATCGCCAGCTGGTTCGACAGCGGCAACTACACGATCTCCAAGAACGACTGGATGGGCAACCTGTGGATTCAGGGCGGCCCGCGGGCCCGGACCTTCTTTGCGGACAACCCCAAGGGCGCCCCGGCGCTGAACAAGATCCCGCTGGTCAAATGGAACCGCGACTATGTCTATGAAAGCTCGACCCACGCACTGCTGCCGCGCGGTCTGAACCGGGTCTATGACGAGACCGGGGGCGAGAAGGCCTCGGGGATCCTGCTGCACGCCAAGTTCCTCGACACCTTCCGCAAGAAGTCGGAAGAGGAGATGACCCGCAAGCAGCACTATGCCAACAGCCACGAATACAAGGCCTATTCGCAGGGATTGTCGAACAGCCCCGATCTCTGGTGCAAGTGGAGCGAGAAGTTCATCAACTGGCGGCAGCTTGAAATCCTCGGGCTGATGTCGAAGGGGAACTGGGCGTGACGGTCGGCATCGTCATGCTGGTGCACGAGGCGCTGGACCGGGCCGAGCAGGTGGCGCGGCACTGGGCCGGGCATGGCTGCCCGGTGGTGATCCACGTCGACAAGCGGGTCAAACGCGGTCCCTACGCGGGTTTCGTGCGGGCGCTGGCCGATCTGGACAACGTGATCTTCTCCAGCCGCCATCGCTGCGAATGGGGAACATGGTCGCTGGTCCAGGCTTCGCAATCGGCCTCGACGCTGATGCTGGCGAGCTTTCCGCAGGTGCGGCATGTCTACCTGGCCTCCGGCTCGTGCCTACCGCTGCGCCCGGTGCCCGAGCTGATCCGCTATCTGGACGAACGCCCGATGACCAATTTCATCGAGAGCGTCACCACCCAGGACGTGCCCTGGACCGTGGGCGGGCTGGACAGCGAGCGGTTCACCCTGCGGTTTCCGTTCAGCTGGAAGCGGCACCGCTGGCTGTTCGACCGATATGTGAAGCTGCAGCGCCGGCTGGGCGTGAAGCGCAAGATCCCCGACGGGATCGTGCCGCACATGGGCAGCCAATGGTGGTGCCTGACCCGCCAGACCCTTTCGGCGATCCTCGAAGACCCCGACCGCCCGATCTATGACCGCTACTTCTCGCGGGTCTGGATCCCCGACGAAAGCTATTACCAGACCCTTGTCAGGCTCTATTCCAACAATATCGAAAGCCGCTCCCTGACGCTGTCCAAGTTCGATTTTCAGGGCAAGCCGCATATCTTCTATGACGATCACCTGCAGCTTCTGCGCCGTTCGGATTGCTTCGTGGCGCGGAAGATCTGGCCGCGGGCGGAGCGTCTGTATCGCTCGTTCCTGACCGAGGGCGGGCAGATCATGACAGGGGCAGAGCCGAACCCGGGCAAGATCGACCGCATCTTCGCCAAGGCGGTCGAGCGGCGGACCCGCGGGCGGCCGGGGCTCTACATGCAAAGCCGGTTTCCGCACGAAGGCTGGGAGAACGGCAAGACCTGCGCGCCCTATTCCGTGTTCGAGGGATTTGCCGAGCTGTTCGACGGGTTCGAGGGATGGTTGGCCAGGGTCGGCGGGGCGCGTGTGCATGGCCATCTCTTCGCACCGGACAAGGCGCATTTCGCCGGCAACCAGTCGGTCTATGCCGGGGCGCTGTCGGATTCGGCCAAGCTGCGCGACTACAATCCCAAGGCCTTCCTGACCAACCTGATCTGGAACACCCGGGGCGAGCAGCAGTGCTTCCAGTTCGGCCCGCGCGACAGGCAGGACATCTCCTGGTTCATGGCGACCGATCCGAATGCGCAGATCTCGGTGGTGACCGGCGCCTGGGCGGTGCCGCTCTATCGTTCGAACCGCAATTTCAGCGACATCCGCAAGGAAGCCGCGCAGTTGCAGAAGATCGAGAGCGCGCATCTCGACATCCTGCGGTCGGGCTGGTCGAAGGCGCGGATCCGTATCTGGAGCATGGCCGATTTCGTCGAGGCGCCGATGGAGCCGTTGCAGGCCCTGGTCGATGATCTCGGCATCCGGCAGAAGCCGCGCCTGACCGAGGCGCCGAAGCTTGTCGATCTGTCCGGTTTCGGGCAGTTTCTGCAGAACCTTCGCAACCAGGGGATGCATCCCCATCTAATGGGTGACTTCCCGGTGAACAACGACCCCGTGCGAGAGACCGACCCCCCGCGCCCGCGGCCCTATGTGGTGCGCTGACGGATGCGCTTTGATTATTTCGTGATCCTCGCCGGAATGCGGACCGGCTCGAACTTTCTGGAAGCCAATCTGAACGAGTATCCGGGGCTGATGTGCCACGGAGAGCTGTTCAATCCGCATTTCATCGGCCATGCCAAGCGCGACAGCCTGTTCGGGGTGACGCTGGACGCGCGCGAGGCCGATCCGATGGCGCTGATCCGCCGGGTGCGGGAAAAGACCGACGGGCTGGCCGGGTTCCGGCTGTTCCACGACCACGATCCGCGGGTGCTCGAAGCGGCCCTGGCCGACCCGCGCGCCGCCAAGATCGTTCTCAGCCGGAATCCGCTGGACAGTTTCATCTCGCTGAAGATTGCCGGACAGACCGGGCAGTGGCGGCTGGGCGATCTGCGACATGCGAAGAGCGCCAGGGTGGCCTTCGACCGGCAGGAGTTCTCGTCCTATCTGGACCGGTCGCGCGCCTACCAGGATCGTCTGGTCCGGCAGTTGCAGCGGTCCGGCCAGACGGCGTTCTTCCTGACCTATGAGGATGTCGGCGACGTCGAGGTGATGAACGGCCTCGCGGCCTGGCTGGGCGTCACCGCAGCGCGGAAGGCGACCTCTTCCAGGACCAAGAAGCAGAACCCCGAGACGCTGGACGAGAAGGTCACCAATTACCCCGAGATGATCGCGGCGCTGGCAGAGGTCGATCACTTCGATCTGGGCCGCTATCCGGTGTTCGAGCCGCGCCGGGGGCCGGCGGTGCCGCAGCATGTCGCGGCGGCGAGGGCGCCCCTGCTGTTCATGCCGATCCGCAGCGGCCCGGTGGCGGCGGTCTCGGGCTGGCTGGCGGCGCTGGACGGGGTCGAGGACAGCGGGCTGCAACGCGGCTTCACTCAGAAGACGCTGCGGAAATGGATGCGCGAGAATACCGGGCACCGGTCCTTTACCGTGCTGCGGCACCCGGTCCGGCGCCTGCATGACGCCTTTTGCCGCCATATCCTGTCGGACGGGCCCGAGACCTTTCGCGAGATTCGCCAGACGCTGAAGCAGACCTACAGGCTTCCCTTGCCCGACAAGGCCCGGGATGCCGCCTATACGGTGGCCGATCATCGGCGCGCCTTTGCCGAGTTCGCGCGGTTCATCCAGGGCAATCTGGCGGGCCAGAGCTCGATCCGCGTCGATGCCGCATGGGCGAGCCAGGTGGCGGTGGTTCAGGGCATGGCACAGTTTTCGCCGCCCGATCACATCCTGCGCGAGGATGCGCTGGCCGAGGCCCTGCCGCGGCTGGCGGCCGAGATCGGGCGGGAGGCGCCGGAATGGCGCCCGCTGGCCGATCCGGCACCATATGCGCTGGAGGAGATCTACGATCGCGAGATCGAATCCCTGGTCGCGAACGCCTATCAGCGCGACTACATGATGTTCGGCTTCGGCCCCCTGCAGCCCGGCTGACCGGACGCGGCAACCAGGCGGTCAGGCCGCCTTGGTCGCGGTGCTTTCCGTCAACAAAGCATGCAATGCCAGCGGGTCCTCGTTCGACCGCAGTTTCTGGCAGATCGCCGGGTCGCGCAGGGTACGCGACACCGTTGCCAGCGCCTTGAGGTGATCGACGCCGCTGTCCTGCGGCGCGAAGAGGCCGAAGATCAGATCGACCGGCAGCCGATCGACCGAATCGAAGTCCACCGGCTTTTCCAGCCGCAGGAAGACGCCGACGACACGGTCGAGGTCCGGCACCCGCGCGTGCGGCAGCGCGACCCCGTGGCCGACACCGGTCGGGCCAAGGGATTCGCGTTCCTGCAAACCGTCGAAGGCGACAGCCACCGGCAGGCCATAGGCCTGATTGGCGATGTCGGCGAGATCCTGAAACAGGCGCTTCTTGCTGGACGCACCTCCGGTAAACCGCACTGCGGCGGGCACCAGAATGCTGGAAATCTGCATATTACCGTCGTCTTTGTCCGGGGCAGCCGGGCTGCCGTTTATTTGCTCGCGCCGGGGTCAATCCAGCCGATATTGCCGTCCTCGCGGCGATAGACAACGTTGACCCTGTCGCGTCCCTCATTTCGGAACACCAGCACCGGCGCTCCTGCAAGTTCCATCTGCATCACCGCCTCGCCGACCGAGATCGACGGGATGCGGGTCTCCATTTCGGCGATGATCATCGGTTGAAGCGTTTCAGGCTCATCCGTTTCAGCAGCGCCATCGGTTGCGGCGAGGATATACGAGGAAGCTTCGGTCAACTCAACCGGCTCGGTGCGTGCTTTGTGATGATCCTTCAGCCGGCGCTTGTAGCGGCGCAGCTGCTTGTCCATCTTCTCGGCGCATTGGTCGAATGCGGCATAGATCTCGTTGGCTCGCGCACTGGCCTGGCTGGTCAGGCCGGTCGACAGATGCACCACGGCTTCGCAGGCATACTGATGCGCGTTCTTCGAAAACACGACCATGGCATCGGTCGGACGACCGGCATATTTTTCCAGCACGCTGCCGAGCTCGGTCTTGACGTGGGTCTGAAGAGCCTCGCCGACATCGATTTGCTTGCCGCTGATCTGATAACGCATGATCTGTTCCTGGTATTCAGGCCGGACCGGCCGCGGCGACGGCCGCGGTGGTTTCCGGTCGGTGGTCAAAAAGGGGGGCAAGGCAACCGCAACCCGGTGCGGGCCGGTCTGTCCGGGTGTCGGGTCCGGTCTCGGACCGCGCACGAACGATGGATCGCGGTTCATGCATTACCCCATTTGGAGCCGCTTCGCCGTCAGCTGTCAACTGCGGTCCAGCGCCCGGTTTCAGGTGATGCGGAAGGAGTGGCCAAGGTAGACCCGGCGAACATTCTCGTCCCGGATCACCTCATCCGCCGTGCCCGACATCAACACTTTGCCATCATGCAAGATATATGCGCGATCAACGATTTCCAGAGTTTCACGGACGTTGTGATCGGTAATCAGGACCCCCAGCCCGCGGGTCTTGAGGTCGGTCACCAACCCGCGAATCTCGGCCACCGAGATCGGGTCCACCCCGGCGAAGGGTTCGTCCAGCAGGACATATTTCGGATTGGCGGCCAGGCAGCGGGCAATCTCGACCCGGCGCCGCTCACCGCCCGACAGCGACAGGGCCGAGGCGCGCCGGAGATGGGTGATCGAGAACTCGCTCAGCAGCTCCTCCAGGGATTCGCGGCGCCGCGTGCGATCGGATTCGGCAATCTCCAGGATCGCCAGGATGTTGTCTTCGACCGAGAGGCCGCGAAAGATCGACATTTCCTGCGGAAGATAGCCGATCCCCAGCCGGGCGCGACGATACATCGGCAGCAGGGTGACATCCTTGCCGTCGATCACGACCTGCCCGCCCTCGGGCGTCAGCAGGCCGGCGATGGCGTAGAAACAGGTGGTCTTGCCCGAGCCGTTGGGCCCCAGCACCGCGACCACCTCGCCGCGCTGCAGATCCAGCGTGACATCGCGGATCACGGTCTTCTTGCGGTAGCTCTTGCGCAGGTTGAGCACATGCAGGCCCGGCTGGCCGGCCTTGACGGTCAGATCGGGTGTCGGCGCCATCTCAGTTGTCGCCGGGCTGCAGAACGGTGCGGACCCGACCTTCCATGGTTCCGGTGCCAGAGCCGAGATCGACCCGCAGCTTCTCGCCCGAGATGACGTTGCGTCCCTGGGTCAGCAGCACCTTGCCGGTCATCGTCACGATGCCGGTATCGACGGCATAGACCGCTTCGCTGGCCTCGGCGGCTTCGGTGCCGCTGACCAGCGTGACCCCGCCCGAGGCGAAGAGGGTCTTGATATCTCCCTGCTTGCCGTCGGTGCCGGCGCTGTATTCGACCCGGACCGCGCCGGCCGAAAGCCGCAGATCCCCCTGCGCGACCAGGACATTGCCCTGAAAGGTCGCGGTGCCGTCGGTCTGGCTGATCGAGAGGCTGTCCGCCTCGATCTCGACCGGGGCCGAGGAATCGCCGGCCAGCCCGTCGCCGAACGGAAAGCTGGCGCCCTGCGCCAGGGCACCGCCACAGATGGACAGGGCCATCACTACCACTCCGGCACGGGCCGAATTCAAGAACCGCATCGCATCCCCCTTCAGGTGCCGGGACGGTATATCAGTTTTACGCCGTCCTCAAAACGAAGAAGGTAACCGCCGTCGGGATTTTGGGTCAGCACCAGCCTGCCCGCCGAGATCTCGCCGAACGGGGCGGTGCCGCTGACCGGCCCCGCCGTTTCCATCCCGGTCCGGTCGAGCTGGGCGACGATGCTGTCGGTCTCGATCCGGTAGCCGTCGGACGAGGTGATCATCGCGGCACCAGTCAGCCCGGCTTCGCCGGCGTCGCGATCGATCCGGCCGCTTTCTGCATGAATCTCGATGATCCTTCCGCCCGGCAACTCGATCCGCGCCGAGGGCGCCGTCGCGATCAGCCGCTGGCCGCCGGCCTCGGGCCGGGCGCTGTCGGCGGCGATCCGGATCGCCGATCCGTCCTCGGTCATGCCGGTATAGGTCGGGGCGCCGATCTGCTGGTCGCGGGCCAGACCTTCGACATCGACATCGGCATAGGGAATGGTCTGGCTGGGGTCGATGCTGCGCGAGACGAAGAACAGGGTCGACAGGATCGCCAGCGCGATCAGCGGCAGCACGATCTTGAGCCAGGCCACCAACCTGGAATGGCCGTCGCCGACATGGGCCATGTCAGACGATGCCGGCGCGCAGGCAGTCGTGGATATGGATCAGCCCGACCGCCGCGCCGTTCTTGTCGGGATCGACGACGAACAGGCTGGTGATCTTCCTTTCGGTCATCCGCAGAACCGCCTCCTCTGCAAGCACGCCGGGCGCGATGGTCAGCGGCTTCCTGGTCATCACTTCGCCCGCCGTGCGATCGAGCAATCCGGCCATGTGCCGTCTCAGGTCGCCATCGGTGATGATGCCTTCAAGGTAGTCTCTTGCATCGGTCACGCCAACCACCCCGAAGCCCTTTGCAGACATGGTCAGCAAGGCTTCGCTCATCGGCGCGTCGGTGCCGACCAGCGGCAGGTCGGCATGCATCAGGTCGGCGACACGCGCCAGCCTCGCGCCCAGCCGGCCGCCGGGATGGAAGGTGCGGAAATGTTCCGGGGTAAAGTCGCGGTGCTCCATCAGCGCCAGGGCCAGGGCGTCGCCCAGGGCCAGCATCATCGTCGTCGATGTGGTGGGGACATAGCCGGTGCGGCAGGCTTCGGGCATCTGCGGCAGGGTCAGCAGCACGTCGGACTGCTGCGCCAGCGAGCTTTCGGCCCGCGCCGTCATCGCGATCAGCGGTATCCCGAAGCGGCGGGTATAGGCGATGAGATCGGCCAGTTCCGGCGTCTCGCCCGAATTCGACAGCGCCAGCACCGCGTCGCCCTGTGCCATCATCCCCAGGTCGCCATGGCTGGCCTCGGCGGGGTGGACGAAATGCGCCGGCGTCCCGGTCGAGGCCAGGGTGGCCGTGATCTTGCGCGCCACATGGCCCGACTTGCCCATGCCCGAGACCACGACCCGCCCCGGCGCCGCCAGCATCAGCGCGCAGGCATCGGCGAAACCATCCGGCAGCGCCTCGCCCAGCTGCGCCAGCGCCTCGGCCTCGGCGCCGATGACCCGGCGGGCCGTCGCGATGAGCGCCGCGCGGTCCATTCAGTGCGCGAAGATGTCGAAGAGATCGCCGGCCAGCAGGTCCAGCCTGGCGCGGGTCGGCAGATAGGCAAAGCTCGCCTCGGCGATTTCCAGCCGGTCCTCGCGCCGCAGCCGCGGCTCCAGCGCCGCCTTCAGGCGGTGCAGGTAGAGCACGTCCGAGGCCGCGTATTCCAGCTGCGCCTCGGTCAGTGTCTCGGCGCCCCAGTCCGAGCTTTGCTGGAGCTTCGAGATATCGACCTTCAGCAGTTCGTCGAGCAGGTTCTTCAACCCGTGCCGGTCGGTATAGGTGCGGGTCAGCTTGCTGGCGATCTTCGTGCACCAGACCGGCGCCGCCAGGGCGCCGAAGGCATGATACATCACCGCGATGTCGAAGCGGCCGAAATGGAACAGCTTCAGCACATCCGGGTCCTTCAGCAGCCGCTCGAGGTTCGGCGCGCTGGTCTGGCCCGGGGCGATCTGCACCAGATGGGCGTTGCCGTCACCGCTGGAGAGCTGCACAAGGCAAAGCCGGTCGCGATGCGGCAGCAGACCCATCGTCTCGCAGTCGATGGCGACCTCGGGGCCAAGGTCCAGATCGTCCGGCAAGTCGCCGTGGTAAAGGGTATTGGTCATTCGGTCCGCCGCTTTCTATGCTGCGCCGAGCGATAGACCCGCCGGTGCAAGTGGTCAACCGGGGCGGACGCCGCCCCTTGCGCGACCCGGTGCCGGGAAGGGGTGGCGCGGGTCGCAGGCCGGTCGTCAGGATCATTGCCCCGCCTTGTCGCCTCAACCCTCCAGCGCCCGGCGCAGATTGCCCGAGGCGCGGTCCAGAAGCGCCTGGGCATCGTTCAGCGACAAGCCGCGCAACAGCATGATCGCCGCCAGCTTGATGCTGCCGCCGGCGGCATCCAGCGCCTCGGTCGCGGTCCATTCCGGCTTGCCGGTCAGATCGGCGACGATCCGCACCGCGCGGGCCTTCAGCTTGGCATTGGTCGGCTTCATTTCGACCATCAGCCCTTTGTAGACATGGCCAAGCCGGATCATCACCGCCGTCGAAAAGGCGTTCAGCGCCACTTTCTGCGCCGTTCCCGCCTTCATCCGGGTCGAGCCCGCGACCGGCTCGGCCCCGGTGTCCATCTCGATGCAGAGCGTCGCCGCCTCGCGCATCGGAGAGCCGAGATTGTTCGAGAACCCGATCGCCAGCGCGCCCCGGTTCCGGGCATGGCGCAGACCCGCCAGGGTGTAGGGCGTGGTGCCGCTGGCGGCCAGGCCCAGCACCACGTCATGTTCCCCGACGCCGGCCGCATCCAGCGCCGCGACGGCTTCGGCCTCGCTGTCCTCGGCGCCTTCGCGGGCCTTGGTAAAGGCCGCCTCGCCGCCCGCCATCAGCACGACCGAGCGCGACTCGGGCCAGGAGAAGGTCGGCCGCAGTTCCACCGCGTCCTGTGTCGCGATCCGCCCCGAGGTTCCGGCGCCCATGTAGATCAGCCGGCCGCCGCGGGCCAGGCGCAGGGTGGCGCGGTCGATGGCCTCGCCCATCACCGCCTGCGTCGCCTGCACCGCCGCGATCGCCGCATACTGGCTGTCGATCAGGGCGCCGACCAGATCGCCGGTCGGCCAGTCCTCGATGGCGGCGTAGCGGGACGAGGCGGTTTCGGTTTCACGCGGGTCGCGGGTCATCCTTGTTCCTCGGGCAGGGCGAGCCGGCCGCCCGTCAGCGGGCGCGGGGCGCCGGTGGTGGAGGGGAAAGAGATCGGCAGGCCACGTTGCACGCGCCGTGCCAGAAAGGCGAAACATTCGGCCTCGATCGCATCGCCACGCCAGCCGACCGCTTCGGCGGCGACGGCGGTGACTCCGGCGCGGGTCGGCAGCATCGCCATGATCGCCGGGTTGTGCCGGCCGCCGCCGCAGACGATCAGCCGTTCGGGCCTTTGCGGCAACAGGTCCAGCGCCCGGCCCACCGCGGCGCAGGTGAAGGCGGTGAGCGTGGCGGCGCCATCCGCATCGCTCAGCCCCTCGCCCAGACCGGCGCCGAAATCGAACCGGTCCAGCGATTTCGGATAGGGCCGGGCCAGATAGGGATGCTCCAGAGCCTTTTTCAGAGCCTGTTCATCCACCGTTCCCGCCATTGCCAGCGCCCCGTCGCGGTCCATCTCGCCCAGGCCGCGGGAGCGGACGAAATCGTTGATCGGCGCATTGGCCGGGCCGGTGTCGAAGGAGATCACGCTGTCGCCACGCGCCCAGGTCACATTGGCCACGCCGCCGAGATTCAGCACCGCGGTGCCGCCCGTGTCGCCCAGCCGCTCCAGCAGCGCCCGGTGATAGCTGCCGGCCAGCGGCGCGCCCTGCCCGCCCGCCGCGACATCGGCCGAGCGGAAATCATAGGCGACCGGCACGCCCAGCAACCGGGCCATCAGCGCGCCGTCGCCCAGCTGCCGCGTCGCGCCGATCCGGTCCGGGGTGCGGCCCCGGTGCAGGACCGTCTGGCCGTGAAAGCCGACGACCCCCAGCCCGGCCAGCCCGGGCCCTTCGCTTTCGACGAGATCGCGCACAGCCTGCGCCTGGGCGCGGGTCAGCCGCTCTTCGGCCTCGGCAAAGATCGCCGGCTCCGGGTCCTCGAAATTCCATTGCCGCGCCGCGTCGAGCGTGGCGAACAGCAGATCGCTCAGCCCCGCCGGATAGGGCGCCAGCCGGTAGGCGCCGAATTCGGCAATCGCCTCGCCATCGGTCCTCAGCAAAGCCACGTCGATATTGCCGTCGAGAACCGTCCCGGTCATCAGCCCGACCGCCCAGTGCATTCCGTCATCCGTCATGGTGCTGCCTCGCTGACCAGATCGCCCACGCTGCGGCGCAGTTCGGCGATGCCGCTGTCGAAATGCCGCGTCGGATGGATCCGGTTGGTGAGAAGGGTCCAGGCATGGCCGCGGGCAAAGTCGATCCAGAGCCCGGTGCCGGTAAAGCCGGTGTGACCGATGCAGTCCGCGCTGGCCGCATCGCCGCCCGGCCAACCGGTCCAGCGTCTCTCCCAACCATGGGCGCGGCGCTCGGACAGCGGCTGGCGCATCTGCCGGGCCACCGGGCCTTGGTCGTTCAGCAGGGCAAGACCAGTGTCTAACAAGGCGGAAACAGTGCCGAACAACCCGGCATGGCCGGCGCCCTGCAGGGCGGAGCAGTTGTCGTCATGGACCTCGCCCGACAACACCCGATGCCGCCATGTGCAATCCTCGGTCGCGGCCGCGTTCCCGGGCGGCGCCGACCAGGCATAGCCCGCGCCGGGGTCGAGATCGCGCAGGGTGCAGCCGTGCAGCCGTTCCAGGGCAAGGCCCAGCAGGATGAAGTTGATGTCGGAATAGACCGGTGCGCCGCGCCGCCATTCGCGTTGCAGGATGAAGGCGCGCAGCAGCTCGGGGTCGCGGCCATAGGTATAGATCGGCTCGACCGCAGGGAAAGGCGTCAGATGGCCGAGGCACTGGCGAAAGGTCACCTTCCGCTCCCAGGCCTCGGCATCGTATTGCCGCAGGTCGGGCAGCGCGGTGGTCAGCGGCGCGTCGAGGTCGATCCGCCCCGCTTCGGCCAGGGCCAAGATTCGCGGCGTGGTGAACAGCACCTTGGTCAGCGAGGCGAGGTCGAACCAGGTCTCGGGCGTCATCGGTCGCTCGACGGGGACGATCTGCGCCCGACCCTCGGCCAGCACCGCCCGCTCGCCCCCGGCGGTGACGAGGCCCAGCACCGCCCCCGGAATCCGGCCCGCCACAATGGCGGCGCGGACCGGGGCAAAGGCGGCTTCGGCGCGGGCAGTCAGGGATAGAGGTGACATGCCACCTCCCTGCCTGTGTCGCCCTGCGTCCGCAAGTCGGGGCGTGTCTCGGCGCAGACCGGCATCGCCCTGGGGCAGCGGCCGTGAAAGGCGCAGCCGGGCGGAGGGGCGGAGGGGTCGGGCACCTCTCCGGCCAGCGGTGCCCGCTCGGGGCGCGGCACGCCGGGACGCGGAATTGCCGAGAGCAGCGCCTGCGCATAGGGATGCAGCGGTTCCTGCATCAGCGCCTCGGTCGGGCCGGTCTCGACGATCCGGCCCAGATACATCACCGCCACCCGGTCCGATACATGGCGGATCACGCTCAGGTCATGGCTGATGAAGATCAGCGACAGGCCCAGCCGTCGCCGCAGGTCGGCGATCAGGTTGATGATCTGGCTCTGGACCGAGACATCCAGCGCCGAGACCGCCTCGTCCGCCACGATCAGCTTCGGGTTCAGCACGATGGCCCGGGCGATGGCGATCCGCTGCCTCTGCCCGCCCGAGAATTCATGGGGAAACTTGTCGGCGGCCTCGGGGTCGAGCCCGACGAGGCTCAGGGTCTCGGCCACCCGCGCCCGGCGCTCGGCGCGGCTCATCCGGTGCTGGACCAGAAGCGGCTCTCCGACGATCCGGCCGACCGAATGGCGCGGATTGAGGGCGCCGAACGGGTCCTGAAAGACGATCTGCATCTCGCGCCGGGCCAGCCGCATTTCGGACCGTGACAGCGCGGTCAGATCGCGGCCGCGGAACAGGACCTGGCCGGACGAGGGCTCGATCAACCGCAGCAAAGCCCTTCCCAGTGTCGATTTTCCGCAGCCGGATTCGCCGACGACTCCCAGAACCTCGCCCTCGGAGAGGCGCAGCGAGACCTCGCTGACCGCGTGCAACCGGCGACCGTCCGGGCCGGGGTAGGTCTTGGAGAGCGACTTGATCTCGAGCAGGCTCATGCCGGGTTCCAGCAGCGGGTCAGATGGGTGTCGCCGGTCAGGGCGGGCAGGTCGTGCGCACATGCGGCGACGGTGGCGGTGCAGCGCGGGTGAAAGCTGCAGCCCGGAGGGCGGCGCCCGGGCGGCGGCACGGTGCCCGAGATCGCCGGCAGGGCGCTGCCGGGCGGGTTCGAAGCCGGAATGGTCCGCAGAAGCGCCCGGGTGTAGCGGTGCCGCGGATGGGCGAACAGGTCCGCCGCCGGGGCTTGTTCGACGATCCGCCCGCCATACATCACCGCCACCCGGTCGCAATATTGCGAGACCACGCCAAGGTCATGGGTGATCAGCAGAACCGCCATCCCGGTGTCGCGGCGCAGCCGGTCCAGCAGGTCGAGGATCTGTGCCTGAACGGTGACATCCAGGGCGGTCGTCGGCTCGTCCGCGACCAGCAGCTTCGGGCCGCAGGCCAGCGCCATGGCGATCATCACCCGCTGCCGCTGGCCGCCGGACATCTGATGAGGATAGCGGTTCAGGGCCTCTGCCGGGGCCGGGATGCCGACCGTGGCAAAGAGTTCCGCGGCACGGTCCAGACAGGCGCGCGGCGGCAGGTCGCTGTGCAGGTGCAGGACCTCGGCCACCTGATCGCCGACGGTGAAGACCGGGTTCAGGCTGGTCATCGGCTCCTGGAAGATCATCGCCATGTCGCGCCCGCGAATGGCCTGCATCTCGATATCCGACAGCCCCGCCAGATCACGGCCCATGAAGCGGATCGCCCCGCCCGAGACCCGCATCGGCGGCTCGGCCAGCAGCCGCATCGCGGCCAGGGCGGTCACCGACTTGCCGCAGCCGGATTCCCCGACGACGCCCAGCATCTCGCCCGGGGCGATCGACAGGCTGACGCCTTCGATCACCGGCGTTCCGGCGACATCGACATGCAGGTTCTCGATCGACAGCAAGGCGGCAGCGGGCATGGGTGTTCCGGCGATCCTTCCGATCCGGCCGCCCCGCAATGCCACCCCCGGCACCCGGCTCCGCGACCCCTCTTGTCAGGATATTTGTAATACCATAGGCTCGATCCTGTCCAGACTGGTCTGCAACTGGACTTATAGCAAATGACCGCGCCGGGGCCGCTGCCGCCAGCCTGCCCGATCTGCCAATTGGCGCCCAACAGGGGGAACTTCATGACCAAGCATCGCTTTGCCGCCCTTCTCGCCTCGACCTTCCTGGCCTCTGCCGCCACTGCCGCGACCCTGGACATCGCGGTCGATACGGCGCCGGCCGGGCTGGACCCGCATCTGATCACCGCCTTCAACTCGGTGCTGATCGTGCAGGGCAACATCTACCAGGGCCTGACCGACATCGATCCGGGCCTCGCCGTGCAGCCGGGCCTGGCGACGAGCTGGGACATTTCCGAGGACGGGCTGACCTATACCTTCCACCTGGCCTCGGGGGTCACATTCCACGACGGTTCGACCTTCGACGCCGAGGATGCCGCCGCCAGCCTGCGCCGGGTGCAATCGCCCGAGACCGCCTCGCCGCTGGCCTCGCGGATTTCGCCGGTGGTCGGGATCGAGGTCGTCGATCCGTTGACCCTGAAACTGACGCTGGACGCGCCCTTCGCACCGCTTCTGTCCTCGCTGGCGGGGATCGCCATGGTTCCGGCCGAGATGGAGACCGACAAGGAGGCGTTGCAGATGGCGCCCGACGGGACCGGGCCCTTCAAGTTCGCCGACTGGACCCCGAACGGCTATATCGCGCTGGAGGCCTTTGACGGCTATCGGGACGGCAAGCCGCAGATCGACGAGGTGAAGTTCCACTTCGTCCCCGAGGCCGCGACCCGGCAGATCGGCCTGGTCTCGGGCGAATACGACATGCTTCCGGCGGTCGATCCGGCCACCGCGCTGCAGCTTCAGGGTCAGCCGGGCGTGACGCTGGAGCAGACCCGCGACCTGGCCTATACGCTGATCGGAATGAACGTGACCGACCCGGCGCTGGCCGATCCGAAGGTGCGCGAGGCGGTCAACCTGCTGCTGAACCGCGACGAGATCATCGCCGGCGCCCTGTTCGGTGCCGGGGTTCCGGCCGGGCCGCTTTCGCCGGCGCTGACCGAATGGGCGCTGCCGACCAGCGATTTCTCCTGCTACACGCCGGATGTCGACAAGGCCAAGGCGCTGATCGCCGAGTCAGGCGTCGCGCTGCCGATCAAGCTGCGGATGGTCGTCCTGCCGCGTCAGGATGCCAAGGACATCGCCCAGATCGCCCAGCAGCAGCTGGCGGCAGGCGGGATCGAGGTGGAGCTGATCAATCAGGAGATCGGCGATTTTGTGCAGTCCTGGAAGAACTCGGACTTCGGCATGTTCGTCTCGGCCAACGGCGGCAACCCGGATCCGGACCAGTATTTCTACCGGACCTTCTACACCGGGGGCTCGACCAACGTGTTCAAGTATTCCGACGCGCGGGTGGACGATTTGCTGGACACCGGACGCAACAAGACCGACATGGCCGAACGCAAGGCGGCCTATGACGAATTGCAGGTCAAGCTGGCCTGCGAGGGCCCGATCGCCCATATCGCCTATGCCAATCTGACCACGGCGGTCGGGCCGAAGCTGCACGGCTTCGTCATTCACCCGATGGGGCGGCTGAGCAGTCTCAAAGATGCAGTTCTCGACGACTAGGGACCACGGCCCCGGCATTTCGCGCCGGGGCCAATTCCGATGACCCCGAAGTTCCTCCTTGGACGATTGATCGACCTGGCCTTCGTGATGTTCGGCGTGTCGATCCTGGTGTTCCTGATGATCCGCCTGATCCCCGGGGACGCGGTGATGATCATGCTGGGCGCCAATACCGAGATCACCCCGGACCGGGTGGCCGAGCTGGAGCATCGCCTGGGGCTCGATCTGCCAATGCCGGTGCAATATGCGCATTGGATCGGCGGTGCGCTGCGCGGTGATTTCGGCACTTCGATCTGGACCGGACGGCCGGTGACGGAGGAGATCGCCTCGGCCATCGGGCCGACCTTCGAACTGACGTTTCTGGCGGTGCTGGTCGGGGCCGGGCTGTCGATTCCGATCGGCGCCTTCATGGCGCAGGCGCGGGGCCGGGGCGCCGAGGTGGCGGTGCGCGTCGGGGCCATCGCCGGGCTGACGATCCCGAGCTTCTGGCTGGGCATCGTCTCGATCCTCTTCGTGTCCAAACTGATGCCCGGGGTGTCGATGCTGGGCTATGTTCCCTTCAGCGAGGACCCCCTGGGCAATCTGCAACGAATGGTTCTGCCGGTCTTCGCGCTCTGCCTGCCGATGCTGGCCAACCTGTCGCGGCTGGTGCGCTCGGCGATGCTGGATGCGCTGGGGCAGGACTATATCCGCACCGCCAAGGCCAAGGGCGCCGGGAGGCGGCGGGTGGTCTATCGCCATGCCCTGCGCAATGCGCTGATCCCCTTCGTCACCTCGGTCGGGGTCTCGGTCGGCTATCTTCTGGGCGGGGCCATCGTGGTGGAGCAGGTCTTTGCCATCCCCGGGCTGGGCAGGCTGGTGCTGGGCGCGATTTCCGAACGCAACTATCCGCTGGTGCAGGCGACGATCCTGACCGTCACCTTCGCCTTCGTGCTGGTGAACTTCATCGTCGATCTGCTCTACGCAACCATAGACCCGCGGGTGACGCGATGAGGGAGTTTATGCGCCGGAACCGGCTGTTGAGCTTTGCCATCGGGCTTGTGGCCCTGCAGGTGCTTGTCGCGCTGCTGGCACCCTGGCTGGGGTTTCAGGATCCGTTCCGGCAAGTCATGGTGCAGCGGATCAAGCCGCCGAATGCGTTGAACCTGCTGGGGACCGACCAGCTGGGCCGCGACGTCCTGGCGCGGATCGTCTACGGCTACCGGACCTCGCTGATGACCTGCACCGCCTCGGTGGCGCTGGCGCTGGTACTGGGCGGCAGCATCGGCATGATCGCCGCCTATACGCGCGGCTGGTTCGACCGGATCGTGATGCGGCTGATGGATGTGCTCTTCGCCTTTCCGATCCTGCTTCTGGCGATCGGCGTGATCGCCATCATCGGCCCCAACCTGTGGAGCGCGGCGCTGGCCATCGCGGTGGTCTATACCCCGATCTTCGCACGTCTCCTGCGCGGCCCGGCGCTGGTGATCTGCGAAAGCGAATATGTCCTGGGCGCCAAGGCGGTCGGGGCCTCGGATGCGCGGATCATCCTGACCCATATCCTGCCCAATCTGGTCTCGGTCATCCTGGTCCAGACCTCGCTCCTGCTGTCGGCGGCGATCCTGGTGGAGGCTTCGCTGAGTTTTCTGGGTCTCGGGGCGCAGCCGCCGGTGCCGTCGCTGGGGCTGATGCTGTCCGAAGGCCGCAACTTCCTGTTGCTGGCCCCCTGGCCGGCGATCTTCTCGGGTCTGGCGATCCTGTTCCTCTCCTTCGGCTTCAACCTGCTGGGCGATGCGCTGCGAGACACGCTCGACCCCCGGATGCGGTCGGTTGCGGGAGTCCGGGCATGAGCATCGGGGCCGATCCGGAACCCGGGCTTCTGTCGCGGATCGTCTCCGACATGCAGGCAGCCGGCGGCGACCCGCTGTATCTGAAGATGGCGCAGACGATCGGCGCGCTGATCGAGGCGGGCGAGCTGCGCGGCGGGGCGGCGCTGCCCTCGGAACGCGATCTGGCCAAGGCGGCGGGCTGTTCGCGGGTCACGGTGCGCAAGGCGATCGATGAATTGTGCCGCAAGGGCATCGTGTCGCGGCGCCACGGGGCCGGAAGCTTTGTGGCCAAGCAAATCGATCAGCCGCTGTCCGTGCTGGTCGGTTTCACCGAGGACATGAAACGGCGCGGCGCGGTGGCGACTTCGCGGGTGCTGGAGCGGGAGGTGGCGCTGGCCGACCCGTCCGACATCCTGAAGCTGGGCCTGTCGCCGACCGAGACCGTGTTGCGCCTGACCCGGGTGCGGTTGTCGGATGGAGAGCCGCTGGCGATCGAAAGCGCGGTGGTTCCGGCCTCGGCCATCGACATCCCCAGCATGGGGGAATCGCTTTACGATGCCTTGCGGGCCTCGGGCAACATGCCGGTGCGGGCGCTGCAGAGAATCCATGCCGGGATCGCCACGGCGGAAGATGCGGGGCTGCTGGGCACCGCGCCGGGCAGCCCGGTGCTGCGGATCGAGCGGCGCAGCTTCCTGTCGAACGGTCGGGCCATCGAGGTCACAACCTCGTCTTATCGCGGCGACCGTTATGACTTCATCGCAGAACTGACACTCGACCCCTGAGGAGACAAGATGTCTGGATCCCAATCCCTGATGCTGAGCGAAGCGGGAGAATCGCCGCAGGTGATCGCCCGGCTTCTGGAACGTGCCGGGCCGCAATGGGCGCAACTGGCCGAAGCGATCAGGACGCGCGGCATCTCGCTGATCTCGACCGCGGCGCGGGGCTCGTCAGACCATGCGGCGACGGTGTTCAAGTATCTGATGGAGATAGAGACGGGCCTGCCGGTCGTTTCGATCGGCCCGTCGATCGCCTCGGTCTACAAGCGGCCGCTGAAGCTGGGCAATGCGATGCACATCACCGTCTCGCAATCCGGTGCCAGCCCGGACATCCTGGCCATGCAGGCCGCCGCCAAGGCCGGCGGGGCGCTGACCGTGGCGGTGGTGAATGTCGAGGACTCCCCGGTCGCGCAGGCGGCCGACGTGGTGCTGGCCCTGGGCGCAGGGCCGGAACGCAGCGTGGCGGCGACGAAGAGCTTCATCGCCTCGGTGGTGGCCCTGGCCGGAATCGCAGCCGCCGCGTCGGGGGATGACCAGTTGATGCAGGGTCTGAAAAGGCTTCCCGAAGCATTGTCGGCCACCGAAGGGCTGGATTTCCAGCCGGCCCTGCGGCTTCTGGCCGAGACCCGCTCGTTCTATATCGGGGCCCGGGGGCCGGGCTATGGAATTGCGCTGGAAGCGGCGCTGAAGGGCAAGGAAGTGGCCGGGTTGCATGCCGAGGCCTTTTCGCTGGCCGAGCTGATCCATGGCCCGCTGCAACTGGTTGGCGCCGGCTTCCCGGTGCTGGCCTTCCTGCCCGACGATCCCGGCCTGTCCGGCAATCTGGCGACGCTGAAGCGGGTGCAGGCGCTTGGCGCGCAGACCATCGCGCTGTCGTCGGTCGAGGTGCCCGGCCTGGCGATGCGGCTGCCGGGCACCGGCTGCGGCCTGATCGACCCGCTGGTCGGGCTGCTGGTCTATTACCGGCTGATCGAGGGAGTCGCCCGGGCCAAGGGGCTGGACCCGGACCACCCGGAGAAACTGTCAAAGGTGACGGAGACCCTGTGATGGCCCTGACCGCCCTGCGTCCCCGGCAGATCTTCGACGGCACGCAGATCCGCGATGGCGTGCTGTTGCTGCTCGATGGCGGGCGGATTGCCGGAATCGTCGGTCCGGGCGACCTGCCGGCGGGCACGTTGGTAGAGGAACTGGACGGCTTGCTGGCGCCGGGCTTTGTCGACGCGCAGGTGAACGGCGGCGGCGGGGCGATGCTGAACGATGACCCCTCGGCCACGACCATGCAGCGGATCGCGGCGGCGCATCGGCGCTATGGCACCACCAGCCTGTTGCCGACTCTGATCACCGACCAGCCCGAAGCGATGCAGCGGCTGCTGTCGGCGCCGATCGGTGCGGGCGTCGCGGGTCTGCATCTGGAAGGGCCGCACCTGGCCCCCGCCCGCAAGGGCGCCCATCTGGCCGAGCTGATGCGGCCGCTGACCGAGGCTGACATCAGTGTCTATATTGGGGCTGCGACGCGGTTTCCGGCCCTGGTGCTGACCCTCGCGGCCGAGCAGGCCAGCCCCGAACAGGTCGCGCGGCTGGTGCGCGGCGGGGTCACTGTCAGCCTGGGTCACACCGATTGCGACCATGCCACCGCCCTGCGGTTCTTCGAGGCCGGAGCCCGGGGCGCCACGCATCTGTTCAACGCCATGGCGCCGCTGGGCCACCGGGCGCCCGGGCTGCCGGGCGCGGTGCTCGACCATCCGGGGGCCTGGGCCGGGATCATCGCCGATGGCCACCATGTCGATCCGGCCATGCTGCGGATCGCACTGCGGGCCAAGCGCGGGCCGGGGCGGCTGTTCCTTGTCACCGATGCCATGGCCCTGGTCGGCAGCGAGTCCGACAGCTTCATGCTGAACGGCCGGACCGTTTCCCGGACGGATGATGCCGGAGTTTCGCGTCTCACGCTCGAGGACGGGACGCTGGCCGGTTCCGATCTCGACATGGCGACCGCGCTGCGCTTTGCGGTTCGGCAGCTGGAGCTGCCGCTGGAGACTGCCCTGGCCATGGCCGCGACCTGGCCCGCCGACTATCTCGGGTTGAGCGACCGCGGGCGCCTGCAGGCCGGGCAGCGCGCCGACCTGGTGCTGCTGGATGCGGATCTGAAGCCGAGCCGCACCTGGGTCGAAGGTGTGGAATCGCCAAAGCAGTGACCTCGGCCGGCAACCCGCCGGCTCAGCCGATGCCCATCGCCATGACCTGATGCGAGCCTTCCAGGATCATCTTCACCGCGACATAGAAGACGATCAGCAGCCCGGCATAGGCGATCCACTTGTGCCGTTGCAGCAGCCGGGCGATCAGCATTGCGGCAAAGCCCATCATGGCGATCGACAGGCCGAGGCCGAAGATCAGCGCATAGGGATGTTCCCGCGCCGCGCCGGCCACCGCCAGGACGTTGTCCAGCGACATCGAGACATCGGCGATGACGATCTGCAGAACCGCCTGTTTCAGCGTCTTGGGCTGGGCCGCCGTCTCGTCCACGGAAATCGGCAGTTCCTCGGGCTGCTCCGGGGCATGGCGTCTTTCGCGCCAGGCGGCAAAGGCGGCCCGGACGCCATCGGGATGCAGCTCGGCCCACATCTTCCAGCAGACCCAGAGAAGCAGGATGCCGCCCGCCAGAACCAGGCCGACGATGTTCAGGATCTGCACGGTCACCGTGGCGAAGGCGATCCGCAGGATGGTCGCGGCACCGATGCCCCAGGCCACCGCGACGCGCCGTTGCTTGGGCGGCAGGCCGCTGGCCGCAAGCGCGATTACCACAGCGTTGTCGGCTGCCAGGGCTATGTCGATGAGGATCACCTGACCAAAGGCTACCAAGGCTTCCGCAGTCAGGAATTCCGGCACGAGTCATCCCCCGAAGGTTTATCGTTGCATGGCGCCAGGCCGAGGCGCAGAGGACTCGCGGCCCTTGCGATTAATGGGCAGCGGCGCGGATGTTCAAGGCTGGAACCTGAAAAACCACGATATTTTGCCGGGTCCGTGTCCGCCGGGATTCGCTGCGCCCGCCGCCACGGGGGCCGGAGCTAGCCCTCGAGCAGCCGGGTGATCTGGGCGGTCATCTCGTCCAGCAGGGCCGGGTCGCCCCGGGTTTCGACATTCAGCCGCACCAGGGGTTCGGTATTCGAGCGACGCAGGTTGAACCGTCCGCCCGGAAACTCCAGCGACAGACCGTCCGAGTCGTCGCGGGCGGTCGCACGGTCGATCATCGCGGCCTCGACCCGGGCAATCGCGGCCGCGGGATCGTCGATCTGAAAGTTGATCTCTCCCGACGAGGGGAAGCGGCGCATCTGCTCATCGACCAGGCCGGCCAGCGACTCGCCGGTGCGGCCCAGAAGCTCGGCCACCAGCAGCCAGGGGATCATGCCGCTGTCGCAGCAGTAGAAATCGCGGAAATAGTGATGCGCCGACATCTCGCCGCCATAGACCGCGCCGGCAGAGCGCAGCGCCGCCTTCAGATTGACATGGCCGGTGTTGGCCTGAACCGCACGGCCCCCGGCCCGGGCGATGATGTCGCGGGTCGAAAGCACCACCCGCGGGTCATAGGCGATGGCGGCGCCCGGTGCGCGGGTCAGGAAGGCCCGGGCCAGAAGCCCGACGATATGTTCACCGGGGATGAACCGCCCAGTGGCGTCGAAGAAGAAGCAGCGGTCGAAGTCGCCGTCCCATGCGATGCCCATGTCGGCGCCGGCCTGCCGCACGGCCTCGGCGGTTGCCGGCTGATTGGCGGTGAGCAGCGGGTTGGGGATGCCGTTCGGAAAGCTGCCATCCGGCGCATGGTGCATCCGGGTGAAGCGCAGCGGCGCCCCGGCGGCCTCCAGCGCGGTGGCGAGTGCGTCGAAGGTCGGCCCGGCGGCGCCGTTTCCGGCGTTGACCAGGATATGCAGGGGCCGCAGCGCTGCGACATCGACAAAGGACAGCACCCGCTCGACATAGGCGGCGCGGGTGCCGCTGCGGTCATGGATCGCGCCGCCGGCACGGTCGGGCGCGAAGGCCGCGCTTTCCGCCAGAGCCTTGATCGGCTTCAGATCCTGCACCGGGTCGAGCGGCGCCGCGCCGGCCTTGACCAGTTTCATGCCGTTGTAGTCGATCGGGTTGTGCGAGGCGGTGACCATGATCCCGCCATTCGCCTCCAAGGCGCCGGTGGCGAAGTAGACCTCTTCGGTTCCGCATATCCCGAGATCGAGCACCTGGACCCCGGTCGCCGTCAGGCCCGCCGCCACTGCCGCGGCGAGTTCGGGCGAGGAGTTCCGGATATCGCGCCCCAGCACCACCTGGCGGGCATCCAGAACCTCGGCAAAGGCGCGACCGATCCGCCGGGCGATATCGGCGTCGAGATCGACACCGATCCGGCCGCGGATGTCATAGGATTTGAAGCAGGTCAGCGACATGGGGCCGGGCTCCAGCAGGTGGGGATCAGGGCGGGCGGTTCATGGCCGTCCTAGCATATCCATTCCGGCCCGACAGTCCCCTGGCCATCCTCCTCGGGATCGTGCCCGGGCCCCGAAGCGGCCGGTCCATCGAAGGCGCAGGGTATCGCCGGGCCGGAATGCCGGGTGCTACTTCGGTTCCCGGGGTGGCCGGCGCGGCGGGAATCCGCATCTGCCGAGGGGGCCAAGAACAGGGGCATGCCTAGCGGACGCCGAGAACGGAACTCAACTCAAGGCACTGAAAGGTATTGATAATCCAGGTCTTTCGGCTTCTCGCGGCGCGAAGATCATGCGCGCCGCGAAAGAAATTTTCTCACCGGCAGCGCCCTAGAAATCCAGGTTCTCGACGTTCAGCGCGTTCTGCTGGATGAACTCGCGCCGGGGTTCGACCACATCACCCATCAGCTTGGTGAACAGGTCGTCCGCCTCGGCCAGATCCGAGACCCGGACCTGCAACAAGGTGCGCGCTTCGGGGTCCAGGGTGGTTTCCCAGAGCTGTTCCGGGTTCATTTCGCCCAGACCCTTGTAGCGTTGCAGCGTCAGGCCCTTTTCGCCCTCGGTCAGGATCGCCTTCAGCAGGTCCACCGGACCGTGGATCAGCACTTCCCGGTCCTTTCGAACCAGTCGGGAGGGTTCGGCATAGGTGTCGCGGGTGCTGCGGGACACTTCCGAGAGGCGCCGCGCCTCGCCCGAGCGCAGGACCGCGCCGTCCAGGGTGCGCACCTCTTCCACGCCGCGCAGAACCCGGGCCAGCCGGATCCCGTGATCCTGGGTAATCCGTCCGATCCAGCCGCGTTCGTATTCGACCGAAACCATGTCCAGCCGTTCGGTCAGCTTGTCGGCCACCGCCTGCAGGTCGGTGTCGGCCCGGCCCGGATCGAAAGCGCCGGCCAGGGCTGCGTGTTCCAGGATATGGCGCGGATAATGGGTCGGGAAGGCGTCCAGCACCTTGCGGAACGCCCGCGCGCCTTCGATCACCCTCAGAAGGTCGGCCCCGGCGATCTCTTCGCCCGAGGTCAGCCGCAGAACCGCGCCGTCGGTCCCGGCCTCGATCAGATAGTCGTCCAGCGCCTGTTCGTCCTTCAGATAGACTTCCGACTTGCCGCGCGCGACCTTGTAGAGCGGCGGCTGAGCGATGAAGAGATATCCGTCCTCGATGATTTCCGGCATCTGGCGGAAGAAGAAGGTCAGCAGCAGGGTCCGGATATGGGCGCCATCCACATCGGCATCGGTCATGATGATGATCTTGTGGTAGCGCAGCTTGCTGATGTCGAACTCGTCGCGGCCGATGCCGGTGCCCAGGGCGGTGATCAGCGTGCCGACGGTCTCGGACGACAGCATCCGGTCGAACCGCGCCCGCTCCACGTTCAGGATCTTGCCCCGCAGAGGCAGAACCGCCTGATTGCTTCGTGCCCGGCCCTGCTTGGCCGAGCCGCCGGCCGAATCCCCCTCGACGATGAACAGTTCGCGCTTGGCCGGGTCGCGTTCCTGGCAGTCGGCCAGCTTGCCGGGCAGCGAGGCGACATCCAGCGAGGACTTCTTGCGCGTCATTTCGCGCGCCTTGCGGGCGGCTTCGCGGGCCAGCGCCGCCTCGACGATCTTGCTGACGATCTGCCGCGCTTCCTGCGGGTTCTCCTCGAACCATTCCGCAAGTTTCTCGTTCATCAGGTTCTCGACCGCGGGCCGCACTTCGGACGAGACCAGCTTGTCCTTGGTCTGACTGGAGAACTTGGGGTCGGGCACCTTGACCGAGAGCACCGCGGTCAGGCCCTCACGGGCGTCATCGCCGGTGAAGTTGACCTTTTCCTTCTTCAGGATGCCGGACGAGTTGGCATAGAGGTTGATCGTCCGGGTCAGCGCCCCGCGGAAGCCCGCCAGATGGGTGCCGCCGTCGCGCTGCGGGATGTTGTTGGTGAAGGGCAGCACCATCTCGTTGTAGCTGTCGTTCCACCACATCGCGACCTCGACGGTGATCCCGTCACGCTCACCGATGACATAGATCGGATCGGGCAGCATCGCCTGCTTGTGGCGGTCGACATAGCGGACGAATTCCTTGACCCCGCCTTCATAGAACAGCTCGGTGCGCAGGGGTTCGGCCGGGCGGTGATCCTCCAGCAGGATCTTCACGCCCGAATTCAGGAAGGCCAGCTCGCGCAGCCGGTTTTCGAGCGTCTTGAACTGATAGTCGAGATTGGAAAAGGTCGTGGTCGAGGCCAGAAAGCGCACTTCGGTGCCCTTCCGGCCGCCGGCATCGCCCACCACCTTCAGCGGCTCGGTCGTCACGCCGCGTTCGAACCGCGCCACATGTTCCTTGCCGTTCCGCCAGATCCGCAGTTCCAGCCAGTCCGACAGCGCATTGACGACGGAAATCCCGACGCCGTGCAGGCCGCCCGAGACCTTGTAGGAGTTCTGGTCGAACTTCCCGCCGGCGTGCAGCTGGGTCATGATGACCTCGGCCGCCGAAACGCCCTCTTCCTCGTGCAGGTCCACGGGGATGCCGCGGCCGTTGTCGATCACCGAGACCGAGTTGTCGGCGTGGAGAATCACCGAAACCTCGGTGGCATGGCCGGCCAGGGCCTCGTCAATTCCGTTGTCCACGGCCTCGTAGACCATGTGATGCAGGCCCGAGCCGTCATCGGTGTCACCGATATACATGCCCGGCCGCTTGCGTACGGCGTCCAAGCCTTTGAGAACCTTGATTGAATTCGCGCCGTATTCTTCCGGATCGCGGGAGTCATCGGCCATGCGGCTGCGTCCTTGGTTGTGACGCTGGTTTTTACGAAGTTTTGTGGGGAATGTCACGCTTGCACCACAAGATTTGGTGTCAAAGCAGGGGAATCACAAGGCCCACGCAGATCAGCATGAGTCCGGCCCCGATATTCAGCCTGCGCAGCGCCCCGGGCGTCGTCAAGAGGCTCCGGATTCGGTGCACCGAAAGCGCCATGATGAAGTTTCCGGTCAGCGGCACGGCAAAGGAGGCCAGGCAGATCACCGCGATGTCGGGCCAGGTCAGGCTGCCGATATCGAAGAAGCCCGGCAGCACGCCCATGTAGAACAGGATCGCCTTGGGATTGCCCAGGATCACCGCCATCCCGGCCAGGAATCCGGCCAGCCGGCCGGGTCGGGTCAGGCGGCTGTCGCTGCCGATCCTGTGACCGGCGTTGCGCAGCAGCAACAGCCCCATGCCCAGGAACATCAGGCAGGCGACCCAACGCAGGACCAGCATGAAGTCGGCAAACTGGCTGACGATCCAGGTGACGCCCAGAATCGCGGTCAGCGGCCAGACGACATCACCGATCGCCACGCCCAGGGCCACCGGGAAGGCCGCCGAGAAGCCACCCGACAGGCCGCGCGCGATCATCGCCATCCAGACCGGGCCGGGGGTGACGAAGAGCACCACTAGGGCGCCTGTATAGAACAGCATCTGCGACAGGGTGACGGTCATGGACGGACTCTTGCGCCAGGTTGCGCAGCTGCCAAAGCGGATGGCGGGGCGGCTGGCAAGCGAAATCCGACTCAGTCCGGCCGGACCGCCGAGGCGCCGTCCTGCTCGACCACTTCCAGCCGCTGCGCCCGGTCGCCGAGATCGGCGAACAGCTCGGCCCCGGTGCCGGTCATGAAGGCCTGTGCGCCCAATGCGCAGATCTCGTCATAGAGCGCGCTGCGGCGGCTGGCGTCGAGATGCGCCGCCACCTCGTCCAGCAGCAGGATCGGCGCGGCGCCGGTGTCTTCGGCCAGGGCACGGGCATTGGCGAGGATCAGCGAGATCAGCAGCGCCTTCTGCTCGCCGGTCGAACATTGCGCGGCGGGGATGTCCTTGGCGGCCCAGACCGCGCCCAGATCGGCGCGATGCGGCCCGATCAGCGTGCGCCCCGCCGCCATGTCGCGGCGCCGGTTGTCGGCCAGGACCGGCGCCAGGTCTTCATGCGTCTCGGGATGCTCGTCGTTGGAGAGCAGCGCCAGCCGGGCCGCCGGAAAGGCGGTCTCGGCACCCTCGGTCGCGGCGGCGATCCGTGCCAGTGCGGCGGTCCGGTTCCGCGTGATCGCGGCCCCGGCCTCGGCCATCTTCGCCTCCAGCGCCAGGTACCAATGCGCATCGGTCACCATGTCCTTGAGCAGTCGATTCCTTTCCCGCATCGCTTTGTCATAGGCCAGCGAGGCCTCGGCATGGGCCGGTTCGAAACTCAGCGCGATCCGGTCGAGGAACCGCCGCCGCCCGTCCGCGCCTTCGATCCAGAGCCGGTCCATCGAGGGCACAAGCCAGAGCATCCGCAGCAGCCGGCCCAATGCCACCTGCGGCGCGGCCTTGGTGTCGATGCTCACCTGACGCGCCGCGCCCGGTTCGGCCCAGGTCTTCAATTCATGGGTCTGTGAAGGGGTTTCGAGCATCGCGGCGATCATCCACCCGGGCCCGTCGGGCCGCCGCACCATCTCGTCCGCCGCTGCCCGCCGCAGACCGCGGCCGGGCGACAGCAGCGACAGGGCCTCCAGAATGTTGGTCTTGCCGGCCCCGTTCGGGCCCCAGATCGCCACCGGCCGTCCATCGAAGCGCAACCGCGCCAGGGCATGGCTGCGGAAATGCGACAGGGTCAGCGAGGTCAGGGCGAGGCGGGACATTGCTGGCGCCTTTCAGCCACCGGGCGGGCCGCCCTCGGCCTGGGTCGGGATAGGGTCAGACCCGCATCGGCATGACGACATAGACCGCCGAGCCGTCGCCGCCTTCCTGCATCAGGGTCGGATCGCCCGAGGAGTTGAACCGGAACACCGCGTTCTCGCGGTCCACCTGGCCGGCGATTTCCAGCAGATACTTGGCGTTGAAGCCGATCTCGAGCTTTTCGTCGTCATAGGCGACGCCCAGCTCTTCCTCGGCCGCGCCGCTGTCCGGTGCATTGACCGAGAGCACCAGACGGTCCTGGTCCAGCGACAGTTTCACTGCCCGCGAGCGTTCCGAGGACACGGTGGACACCCGGTCGACGGCGGCGGCGAAATCCGAGGCATCGACCTCCATCACCTTGGTGTTGCCGGTCGGGATGACCCGCGAATAATCCGGGAAGGTGCCGTCGATGACCTTCGAGGTCAGGGTGATCTCGGGCGTCGCGAAGCGGACCTTGGTTTCCGATACCGAGACGGCGATCTTGGTTTCGTCATCGTCGAGAAGCTTGCGCAGCTCTCCCACCGTCTTGCGCGGCACGATGACGCCCGGCATCGTTTCGGCACCCTCGGGCAGGTCGGCGTCGATCCGGGCCAGACGGTGGCCATCGGTGGCGACGCAGCGCAGCTTGCGCCCGCCGTCGCCGTCGGCGACATGCATATAGACGCCGTTCAGGTAATAACGCGTCTCTTCCGTCGAGATCGCGAATTTCGACTTGTCGAACAGACGCCGCAGAACCGGCGCGTCGGCGGTGAAATTCACCTCGTAATCCGAGGTCGCCATCACCGGGAAGTCTTCCTTGGGCAGGGTGGTGAGCTGGAACGAAGACCGCCCGGCATCGACCATCAGTCGGCCCGAAGCGCCGTCATCGGTGAGCGAGACCATGGCCCCGTCCGGCAGCTTGCGCACGATCTCGTGCAGCGTCACCGCCGAAACAGTCGTCGCGCCGGCGCGTTCGACCATGGCGGGAGCGCGGTCCACGACCTCGATATCCAGGTCGGTCGCGCGGAACTGGACGGTATCGCCCTCGGCTTCGATCAGCACATTGGCAAGGATCGGAATCGTGTTCCGCCGCTCGACCACGGACTGGGCCTGACTGACCGCCTTCAAAAGCGCGGCGCGTTCGATGCTGATCTTCATGTCCCACTCCAACTTCCCGGGACTGGCGAGGTTACCCAAGCCCGGGCCGGGTTCAACGGTTTTCCAATTGTCTAGCGGGTTTTTCTGCGGAGCACAGGGGTTTTTCGCCACTTGCGGGGCGGAATGGCCCTTCGGTGCGTCGTTTCGCGTCAGGCTTCCAGCGAGCGGCGAAGCATCTCCACATCGTCAGCCAGCTGGCTGTCGGTCAGCATCAGCTCGTCGATCCGCTTGATCGCATGCATCACCGTGGTGTGGTCGCGGCCGCCGAACCGTCGCCCGATGTCGGGCAGGCTGCGGGTGGTCAGCTTCTTGCACAGATACATCGCGGTCTGCCGGGGCCGCGCCACCGGGCGGATTCGCTTGGGCCCGATCAGGTCCGACAGGCGGATGTGATAATGCTCGGCCACCCGGCGCTGGATTTCCTCGACGGTGATCTTGCGCTCGGAAATCTTCAGCACATCGGCCAGGCAGTTGTGCACCAGCTCCAGATCGATTTCACGGCCGACCAGCGAGGCAAAGGCATAGAGCCGCAGCAGCGCCCCTTCCAGCACCCGCACATTGGTCGAAATCCGGTGCGCCAGGAATTCCAGCACCCCCGGCGCGATGTCGAGCCCGGGATAGCGTTCGCGGTAGAAATGCGCCTTCTGCTCCAGGATGCCCAGCCGCAGTTCATAGGTGGTCGGGTGCAGGTCGACCACGAGACCCGAGGCCATGCGGGTGGAAATCCGTTCTTCCAGATCCTTGATCGCTCCCGGCGCCTTGTCCGCCGAAAGGATGATCTGCTTGTTCTCTTCGACCAGGGCATTGAACGTGTGAAAGAACTCTTCCTGCGTCGAATCCTTGCCGGCGAAGAACTGGATGTCGTCCACCATCAGCACGTCGACATTGCGGTAGATCTGCTTGAACCCCATCATGTCCTGCTGCTTCAGCGCCTGGATGAAGCGGTACATGAACTTGTCGGCCGAGGTGTAGAGGATGTTCAGCTCGGGATCCCGGGCCTTCAGCTCCCAGGCGATGGCATGCATCAGGTGGGTCTTGCCCAGCCCGACGCCGCCATAGAGGAACAGCGGCGAATAGGCGACCGGCCCGCCTTCGGCGACGCGCCGGGCCGCGGCATGGGCCATTTCGTTGGGTTTCCCGACGACGAAGCTTTCAAAGCGGAACCGCGGGTCGAGCGGGGCGCTGACGTCGTCCTCGCCGCGTTGCGCCGTCTGAGTGGTCCGACCGGCCGGGGCAGCGTTTGCCAGGGGCGCGACCGCCGTTTCGGTCTCGGGGCTCGGGGTCTGGCATGCGTCGGTGTCGATCACGAAATCGAGTCCCGAGACCTCGATGCCATTGGCGCGCAGGCTGGAAAGAATCTTGTCGCCGAAGTGCCGTTCAACCCAGGTTCCGTTGAATGCCGAGGACACGCCAAGCACGGCAAGCGATCCGCTGATTTCGCGCAGGGTCAGGGGAGCGATCCAGTGACTGAAATTGTGTTGCCCGATGGAATTGCGAAGTTCTTTCCTTACCCGTTCCCAGGTTTCCTGCAGCATCTTGTCCTGTCCCATCACGCGAGCTTGTTGTTGCCCGAACCTTGGCCGCCCATTCAGCCGTCCGGTCCGGTTCTGGTCGTGTGACCCCCGGTCGCTCGTCGGGTTGGCAACAGGCATACCTTCCCGCCGCAGATGGCGGGGTCGGTCGGCCAGCGCTGGCGCCTGCGGATAGACCCCCGGTGACGCCGGCGTGACAGCCGGGACCAAAGGCGCGTGATCCGCGCAGTCCCATGGACAGGGTGCCGACAGACTGCGGCAATGCCGCCGTTGTCTAAACACCGATCACACAGGCCAACCGGCACCCCCGTGCCGGAAACCCCATGGATCCGAATGCCGGGCATCTGGCAGTCTTTTTTTGCCGTGCACCCCCCGAATTGATCGGGTGGCAACGGTTGATGCCCGGGGAATTCGCTTGCCCCCCAAGAGCGATGAGAATCGCAAGAACCAAGCTAGCAAGGGCTCCGGGAAGGCTGCAACGCAAACAACTGGCTTGACGAAGCAATTGTGGCAACGAATCTCTCAAGCCGCTGACGTGACGCGAGGCTCGGCGCAAAAACGTCACACTGAAAAGAAAAGCGCGCCCGGGTCGGGGCGCGCTGTTCGATCGACAGGATGATGATTCCCGCGTGGGTCGGGCTCAGCCGAGCACCTTGATCCGCGAGGCCAGGCGCGAGACTTTCCGCGCAGCGGTGTTCTTGTGGATGACACCCTTGGTCACACCGCGCATCAGCTCGGGCTGGGCGGCACGCAGGGCGGCCTGAGCGGCGTCCTTGTTGCCCGAGGCAATCGCCTCTTCGACTTTGCGGAGCTGGGTACGGATACGCGAGCGGCGCGCCTTGTTGATCGCGAAACGGGTTACGTTCTGGCGGGCGCGTTTCTTGGATTGCGGCGAGTTGGCCATGCAGGGGTCCCCTTTGTCGGGCAAATTGAAATTCGATAGCGCAATCGGCCCGACCGGGTTTGAATACCGGTGATTCTGGCCAGAGCGGGCCTCACGCGCATGTAGCGGCGGCATATAGGCGGTGTGGGCCCAAAAGGAAAGGCATTATTTCCCGGGGTTCGGTCTCTAGACGCGCTGTGTGGCGGCGCCCTGCAGCAGGGTCAGCGCGATCTGGCCGCGGCTGGTCTGGGCGCCGGCCTGCGCCTGCGAGCGGATCAGGAACAGGCGGATCAGTCTTTCCCGGGTGTCGGGTGCGTCGAACTGGGCAACGTCAGAGTGGCCGAACACCCGCTCTGCCGCGGCCCGGAAGCCCTTGAGTTGTTGGTCGAGGTCCAGTTGCGCGAAGCTGGCGGGCAGACCCAGGGCGGATCGAATCACCTTGCTGACCGGGCTGTTGCCCATCACCCCGTACCAGCGCCCGTTCTCGGTCGACTGCCGTTTCAGGATTGCCGACAGGTCGCGGCCAAAGCCCAGGGCCAGACGCATCTCTTCCGATTGCGCGCCCACGGCGACCTCGAACTGGCGCGACTTGTAGGCGGCCGTGATCCTGTCGCCGAATCCGGGCTGGGTGGTCCCGGGCACCGCGGCATCGCCAAGACCGAAGGCCCTGGTCATCTCCAGATAGCGCTTGTCCGCGAGCCGGTTGGCGAGGTCGGAACCGTCCTGGCTGCCGTCGGCCAGGACCTTCCTGACGAAGAAGGTCGAATCGATGTCGGCATCCAGCCCGTAGGCGCCCAGGGCCACCTGCAGCAGGCGCCGATCCGAGACCAGATCTTCCGCCGTCTCGACCGCGCCGATTCTCTCCCTGAAATAGGTGGTCTCGCGCTGAATCCGGGCGCTGTCGTCGAAGGCCGCCTGCTGTGCATCGCGGGTGCGCTGCAGAAAGGCCCATCCGGCCACCCCCGAAAAGGGCAGGACCGGTTGAAAGCTCATTGCGCGGCCATTCCCTGCCGGCGGTGGTCCTGCCGGGCACCGGAGCGCCCGGTCGGGTTGGCTCCCAGAAGTCGTTCCTCGCGCGGCAGCAGGCCACGCAGGCCCTTCATCGCCTGATAGAACTGGCCGTCGCGCACCGCCAGCGTGGCGTCATTCAGAATCGCCCGGCTGTCGGCATCGGTCAGCACCTGGCTGAGCTGTTCGATGCCGCGGAACAGCTGGTGCCTGGCCTCGTCCGGATCGGCATCGCCCGAGAGAACGAGCTGCGCGATGTAGCAGACCCGGCGCACCGGGGTGTTGACCTCGTCCGGGTGGATCGCGTCGCGCAGGCGCAGGATGTTGGCGTTCGGGGTCAGGATCGACAGGCGCGAGCGCTTGTCGCCATTCTCGATGACCGCCCCGTTGATCAGCACCCTTTCGCGGGGGCCAAGCTTGAGGACCAGGCCGCTCATGCCGCGGCTCTTTCGCTGCGCAGGCCACCCATGATGGCGGCGTTGATCTCGATCAGCGGTTCGGCGCTGGCCTTGCCGGCCAGGATCTTCGAGGTGTGCTGGCTGGTGAATTCGGCCAGGTAGAAGATCCGTGCCCGCAACTCGGCACTCAGCCCGTTGTCGGGCTCGGCCACGTCCGAGGCGAGGAGGGTCCAGAGCCGGCGGTTGTCATGCAGGGCCTCGGCCAGCGCGGCAAAGCCGCCGCGGCCTGCCGTGACGCCGGCCCGAAGCCGGGCGGTGATCCGGGCGAAGGCCTCGTATTCGATGCTGCGGGGGGTGCGGATCGGCTGTGCGGCGGCGGAATAGCCGCTGCGGGCCATGTCGGTTCTGGCGCCGGGGTTGTGGGCCATGTCGATGGATGTCACGTCGTTTCCTTCCGGAATAGGGGTCAGTCTGGCCGTTCAGGCCTGCGAAACGTGAGTCGTGATGGAAAGGGGCGGCCCCGAAGGACCGCCCCGACCGGGATTACCGGAACAGCGACAGGATCGACTGCGGCGCCTGGTTGGCGATCGACAGCGACTGCACGCCCAGCTGTTGCTGAACCTGAAGCGCCTGAAGCTTGGCCGAGGCCTCTTCCATGTCGGCATCGACCATCGAGCCGATGCCGGTCTTCAGCGCGTCGGTCAGGTTGCTGATGAAAGTCGACTGGGTCTCGATCCGGCCCTGGACCGAGCCGAACTGCGCCGCGGCGTCGATCGAGGTCTGGATCATCGTCTCGATGTTATCCAGCGCCGCCGCCGCACCTTCGTTGGTGGTGACGTCGATGTTGTCGAGCCCGAACAACCCGCCCGAGGCCGTGCCGCCCGCGGATACCGCCAGCGAGAAGGTCGTGCTGGTGCCGTCGCCATTGGCATCGTCTACCGCCAGCTTCCACTGGCCGGTGGTCGCATCCTGCTGCACCCTGGTGGTGATCCCGTCCGGCTGGTTGGAATCGATGGCGGTCTTCAGGCCCTTGGCCACGTCCTCCATCGTCTCGCCCCGGCCGGCGATGTAGTTGAAGGACGAACCGCCGGCGGTAACCTTGAAGCTGTCGCCTTCGTTGACCCCCGCCGTGGTCGAGAAGTCGATGGTCGATGCGCGCTGTTCGATGGTGCCGACATCGCCGTCGGTCGGTGCGCCGCCACCGTTCAGATCGGTGATCTCGAGATTGGCGTCCGAGGTGGAGTTCAGCGTCACGGCAACGGTTTCGTAGCCCTTGGTGTTGACCAGGTTGATGACGCCCGCGCCTTCGTCGGTGGCCGAGATGCCCTCCAGCCCGAGCGCGTTGATCTGGCCGACGAAATGGCTGGCCAGGTCGGCGGCCGTTTCGGTGCCCGCAGCGGTGTAGCTGAGCGTGGTGCCGTCGATACTGACTTCGTAGGTGTCATTCGCGGCCAGCGAGGCGACACCGAAGGTGATCTCGGCCACCTTGCCGGCTGCGTCCGAGGTGAAGTCCGAGGCCGTGGCGCCGTTCACCGTGCCATAGGCCGCCGCGGTCAGGCCGGTGGAGCCGAAGGTGCCCGCGCCCGAGGTCAGGTCCTGCCGGCTGACCGTGATATGCGAGGCCGAAACCGAACCGTCGTTCTTGCGGTCCAGCGACGACAGGACGTTCACGTCATCGGTGCCCTCGATCAGGTTCAGGCCGTTGAACTGGGCGGCCCCGACCACCGAGGTGATCTGGTCGCGCAGCGCGTTGATGTCGGTCTGGATCTTGTCGCGATCGACGTTGGATTCCTGCGCCGCGACGATCTTGCCTTTGATGTCGGTCAGCAGGTCGGTCACGGTTTCCGAGGCCTGACGGCCGACCGAGACGGTCGATTCGCCCAGGCTGAGACTGTTCGAGATCGCCTTGAAGCCGTTCACGTCGGCCTCCATGACCTTCGAGATCGCCCAGACGGCCGAGTTGTCCTTGGCCGTGGCCACCGATTTGCCGGTGGAAATCTCGTTCTGGGTCGAGCTCAGGCTGGCGTTGATTCCCTTGAGCGTCTGCAGCGCGACCATCGCGCTGGTGTTGGTCAGAATGCTAGACATCTGGTCTTTCCTTGCGTCCTGCGGTGCTTTGCACCGCGTTTCCTGATCCGCCCGTAAGCGGCTGAGCGAGCGTCATTCTGACCTCTGCGGTGCCGGTCCGGCCGGGCATCGCGCCACCCCCCCACCGGGATGCCCGCCGAACCTGACGCGCAAGACCTAAGGAGTTCCTAAGCGCCGACAGGGCGATGGATCGGATTTGAGACAAAGGCATCGCTACAGCCGCCGGATGGTCGCGGAGCCCTTGCCGCCCAGCTGGTGGCGCTGGCCGTTCATGTCATAGGTGTTGAGCGGCGGAGGCCCTTCGATCAGGCTGCGGACCCGGGCGCTGGCGCTCCGCACCCCCTGCGCCGCCGCTGCCAGAAGCCCGGCATTGCGCGCCGCCGAGCTGCGCAGTCGCTCCAGCACCGGCCGGCCGATCCGCAGCGACGGCACCCGGGCCAGCAGGGATTCGCGCCGATCGGCCAGGCGCACCACGGCCTCGAGATCGCCCTCGAGCAGGCCGCGCCGTTCGCGCGCGAAGAGATCTTCCAGCGCCTCGACAATGGCCAGGTCTTCAAGCTCCTGCTCAGTCATCGGTCTTTGCCTTCATGGCCTGGTAGATGGTCTCGCTCAGCCCGATGCCGCCGGCCCGGACCATGGCGCGGGCCTGTTCCTGCCGCAGGAACGAGGCGAACTGATCCTCTCCCGCGCCGCCGCCGAAACCTTCGGGCGGTTTGCCCAGCCCGGCGCCTTTCAGCATCTCGGCCAGGAAGGCGGCCTCGAAGGCGTCGGCGGCTTCGCGCATGGCCCTGTCGTCGGCGGCCTGCGGCGGTTGCGGCGTGGCGGGTCCGGCGCGCGGCGGGGCAGGAGCGGGGACAATATCCATTCTGGACTCCTTCCAATCTGGGCGATTTTCCAAAGCCTGCCCGCAAACCGGTAAAGGATTGGTAAGGACCTGCTGCGAAAAAGGCGGAACCGAAGGGAGAATCCCGGGCCGCCATGATGATGTCAGACCGCGCCACCGGGGCCTGTGCCCCCCAAGCTGCCGCTGGTCCCGCGCCCAGCCGGGCCGAGGCCAGCCTGTCCCGGGGCGCGGAGTCCTTTGATCGCCTGGTGGCCTGCCTGTCCGGGGGCGAGCCCGAACCGGATGCTGCCGGGCGTGTCGGCGAGCCGTCCCTGCAAGGGTCGGGCCGTCGGGACGTCCCGGCCGGCCGATACCCGGTGTTGGCCGGAGCGGGTTCGCCCGGCGACTCGGTGCCCGGTGACTCGGGGCCGCAGGCTCCGCGCGGCGGCAGGAGGCCGGATCAGGATCGGGGCCCGGACGCTGACCCGGTCGCGGACCCGACCCCGCAGGTGATCGTCGCGGTTCACCCGCCGCAAGGCGCCTTGCTCGCCGCGAGTCCGCTGGTCAGCCGCGAACCAAATTCGGATAGGGCGACCGATCTCGGTCTCGCCGGCCCGGGTGCGCCGGCCCGGTTCACCCCGGATGCGTCTCCGGACCGGCCTGCAAACCGGGCAGATGTCTTGCCGCTGATCAGCCCGCCGGGCCGATCCGGGGAAACCCCGGACCTGCCGCCGGCAAACGCCACCCCGCCGGCATCCCTGCGTGCGCCTTCGGCGGCAGGCAGCGACACGGCATCGCATGGTCGAACCATCGTTGCGGGGGGATCAGGCCCGGCGACCGCCGCGGCAAACCCCGGCCATCCGGACAAGTCCCTGTCGGAAGCTCCGGCTCCCGAACAGCGGGCCCCGACCCCGCGCGGCACAGCCTCGTTGCCGGAGGTGACGATGAACATCCGTGTTTCTTCCCGCGCCGCAAAGAGGCATCCGCTCGATGCTCGCGCAAACACCGATGGACATGGCACGCCGCAGCCCTCGCCGGCCGTGACCGGCGGGATCAAGTTGCCCTTCGTCCCCCCTTCCCGGGAGCAAGTGCCTGCGGACAGCCCGGGCCGCGGGGCCGAGGACCCGCGGGGCAAGGCACGCCCTGCCCCTGCGCCACCCCTGGCCATGGCACCGGATGGCACGGCGCCGGTTCGATCGGGCCCGCCACCGATGGGATCCGTTCCCGGATCTTCCCCTGTCAGCGGCGATCCGGTGCGGGAGGGAACCAAACTAGAGGCGGCCAGCGCCGAGCCGAAGATCGACCCGTTCCGGCGGGAACCGGAGCCGGCAAAGCTGCCCGCGCCCGGGCCACACCCGAGTCTGGACCCGATCCTTTCGGCGGTGCAACCGGCCTCCTTGCAGGCAACTGCCTCGGGACCCGAAAACGCGGCCCTCTCCGATTCGCCGGCGCCGGTCCGGCCCAAGCCGTCGAGCCTTCCCGCAGCGCAGGCGGCCGCTTTCGCGCCCGTGCATCGGCAACTGGCCGAAGCGGTTCACGCCGGGCATCGCAGGGATGCAATCGACATCAGCCTGTCCCCGGAGGAGCTGGGCAGGGTCCGGCTCTCGCTGCATCACGATCCCCAGGGCCTGCGGGTCGAGGTTTCGGCCGAACGGGCGGAGACGGCCGATCTCATCCGCCGTCATATGGGGGATCTGGACCGTGACCTGCGCGGGCTGGGCCATGGCTCGGTGAGTTTCTCCTTTGGCGGGTCGCCGTCGCAATCGCAGCGCGACCGCCCTGTTTCGTCACCGCAGGGCATCGGCGAGGGGCGGGAGACCCTGCCCGGAACGCCGGACCCGCCCGCCCCGCCGTCCCGGACCAATCCCGGTCCGGGGCTCGACATCCGGCTTTGACCCCCGTTCGGAAGGACCCCGCCATGGACATCATCCAGACCGCCCCGCAATCCCGGCTGACCACCCAACAGGCCCGCGACCCGGCCGATACATTGTCGTCCGATTTCAACACCTTCCTGCGGATGATGACCACGCAGATGCAGAACCAGGATCCGCTGAACCCGCTCGACTCGAGCGATTTTGCCGTGCAGCTGGCAACCTTTTCGGGGGTCGAGCAGCAGGTCCGCACCAATGACCTGCTGGCCGCCCAGGTGGAGCTGATGGGCATGTCGCAGCTGGCCGGATGGGTCGGGATGGAGGCGCGGACGACGGCGCCGGTCGCCTTCTCCGGCAGCCCGGTCGAACTGGCGCCGACCCCGAGGCCCGAGGCCGACTCGGCACAGCTCGTCGTCCGCGATTCCGGGGGCGAGGAGGTGCAGCGCCTGGCGATTCCCGTCACCGCCGATGCCGTGACCTGGGCCGGCACCGACGCCGGGGGCACGCCGCTGGGCAACGGGGTCTACAGCTTCTCGGTCGAGAGCTTCACCGATGGCAAGCTGTCCGGCACCGACCCGGTGGCAAGCTATGCCCGGGTGACCGAGGCGCGGACCGAGGCCGGCGAGCTCGTGTTGATCCTGGATTCGGGCGCCAGGGTCGCCGCCAGCACCGTGCTGGGCCTGCGCAGCCCGTCCTGATCGCCGCCATCTTCGCGGCGCCGGGTCAGAGGAAATCCAGCCCCAGCAGGACAACCGCCACCAGAAGGCCCGAGATCAGTGACACGGCCAGCACCGACCAACCGGACCAGCCCGCGGGCGCAGGAGGTGGCGGTGGCGGGCGCAGCAGGCGTTCCTCGACCAGTTGCGGCAGCCTGGGCCCGAAGCGCGACAGCACCCGCACGGTGCGCGCGACATCTGCCATCACCGCCAAGGGGCCGACATTCTTGCGAATATACCCCTCGACCACCGGTCTGGCCGCCTGCCAGATGTTGATATGCGGGTCCAGCGACCGCGCCACGCCTTCGACCACCACCATGGTCCGTTGCAGCAGGATCAACTCGGTTCGCGTTTCCATGCCGAAACGCTCGGTCACCTCGAACAGGTAGGTCAGCAGCCGGCCCATCGAGATATGGGTCGCATCCATGCCGAAGATCGGCTCTCCCACGGCGCGCAGGGCGCGGGCGAAGTCGTCCACGTCGCGGTCGGCAGGGACATATCCGGCTTCGAAATGCACTTCTGCGATGCGGCGGTAATCGCGGCGCATGAAGCCGAAGAGGATCTCGGCATAGGTGCGCCGCGTGTAATCGTCGATCCGGCCCATGATCCCGAAATCGAGCGCGATGATCCTGCCATCCGGGGCAACCTTCAGATTGCCCTGATGCATGTCGGCATGAAAGTAGCCGTCGCGCAGCGCATGGCTGAGGAACAGTTGCAGCACTTCTTCGGCGAGTTTCACCCGGTCGTGCCCGGCGGCATCAAGTGCATCGAGATCCGAGATCGGAATCCCCTCGGCCCAGTCCAGGGTCATCACCCGACGCCCCGACATGTGCCAGCGCACTTCCGGCACGATCAGCCCGGCATCGGCGGCGGTATTGGCGGCGAATTCGCTGGCGGCCGAGGCCTCCAGGCGCAGGTCCAGCTCGCCCCGGACAATGCCCTCGAAATGCTCGACCACGTCATGCGGATGCAGGCGGCGCGAGGCGGGCGAAAGAAACTCGATTACCGAAGCGGCGAAATAGAAGGCGTCCAGGTCGCGGCGGAAGGCCCGCTCGATCTTCGGGCGCAACACCTTGACCGCCACCTCGTCGCCGCTCTCGGCCAGTCTCGCGCGGTGCACCTGCGCGATCGACGCGGCGGCGATCGGGGCGGAAAACTCGGAAAACAGGGTCTCCACAGGGCTTCCGAGCTCTTCCTCCACCGTGGCCTTGGCGGTTTCGATGTCGAAAGGTGCCAGGCGGTCCTGCAGAACCATCAACTGTCCGGCCAGTTCGGCGCCGACCAGGTCGGGCCGGGTCGAGAGGATCTGGCCGAACTTGATATAGGCCGGCCCCAGGGCGGTCAGGGCCCGGGGCGCCGGGGGCAGGGCGGGATCACCCTTTTCGCCCAGCCAGGCGAAGGGCCAGCCCAGGATGCGGGCGAAGATGCGCAGCGGCGCCGGCGCCTCCATCGCATCCAGAACCACCTTCATGGCGCCGGTGCGCTCCAGGGTCGCGCCGGTGACGATCAGCCGCCAGATGTTGTGCGGACCGCGCATCTCAGATCTTCCAGCCCGAATGCAGCGCGGCGACGCCCATCGTCAGGTTGCGGTAGGATACCTGTTCGAAGCCGGCGGCGCGGATCATCGCGGCAAAGCTCTCCTGATCCGGGAACTTGCGGATCGATTCGACCAGATACTGATAGCTGTCGCGGTCGCCGGTCACCACTTTGCCCATCGTCGGGATGACATTGTAGCTGTAGCGGTCATAGAGCCACTGCATCCCCGGCACCGGAAGCTGGCTGAACTCCAGCACCATCAGCCGCCCGCCGGGGCGCAGCACCCGGAAGGCTTCGGAAAGCGCGTCGGCGATTCTGGTGACGTTCCGGATGCCGAAGCTGATCGTGTAGACGTCGAAGGAGCGGTCCGGGAAGGGCAGGGACATCGCGTCGCCCACCACCCAGTCGAGGCTGTCGGCCAGCCGCGCCGCCTCGGCCCGCTTGCGGCCTTCCACCAGCATCGCCTCGGTCATGTCGCAGACCACGGCGCTGCCGCCCCTGGCCCGCTTGAGAAACCGGAAGGCGATGTCCCCGGTGCCGCCCGCCACGTCCAGCAATCTCTGGCTGGGCCGGGGCGCCAGCCAGTCCATCATCGCGTCCTTCCACAGCCGGTGGATGCCGCCCGACATCAGGTCGTTCATCAGATCATAGCGCCCGGCGACCGAGGAGAACACGCCATGCACCAGCCCGGCCTTTTCGGACTCGGGCACTTCGCGGTTGCCGAAATGGGTGGTCTTGTCGCTGGGGTCGGTCATGGCGGGTCCGTCGGATTTACGCACCAACCCGATATAGGCTTGTGTCGCCAGTGACAAACCGGGAATTGCCGCGGTGCCCCGGCAGCCCTTGCGCCAGAGGCCCCGGCTCGGGCATCTGGGACGGGTCGCCAAGACCGGAGCCAGAACGAACATGCCGGAACTGCCCGAGGTCGAAACCGTACGCCGTGGCCTGATCCCGGCGATGGAAGGCGCGGTCATCGCGCGTGCCGGGGTGAACCGCCCCGATCTGCGCTGGCCGCTGCCCGAGCGGATGGCCGAAAGGCTGACCGGGCGCCGGGTGCTGCGGCTGGGACGGCGGTCGAAATACCTGCTGCTGGAGCTCGATTCGGCCGAGACCCTGCTGATTCACCTCGGCATGTCGGGGCGGATGCTGGTTTCGGGGATGCGGATCGGGGCATTCCACCATGCCCATCCGGCGCCGGGGAAGCATGACCATGTGGTGTTCGACATGGACAACGGCGCCCGGGTCACCTTCAACGATGCCCGCCGCTTCGGTGCCATGGACCTGATGCCGACCGAGACCGCCGAATCGCACTGGCTGCTGAAGGATCTGGGCCCCGAACCGCTGGGCAACGGTTTTCACGAGGCCTATCTGGTCGCACGGCTGAAGGGCCGCAGGATGCCGGTCAAGTCGGCGCTGCTGGATCAGCGAATCGTCGCGGGGCTTGGGAACATCTATGTCTCGGAAGTGCTGCACCGCACCGGCATTTCGCCCACCCGGCTGGCCGGACGTATTGCCGCAGCACGGGTCGCCCGCCTGGTTCCGGCGATTCGCGAGGTGCTGGGCGAGGCCATAGAGGCCGGCGGGTCCAGCCTGCGTGACCACCGCCAGACCAGCGGCGAACTGGGCTATTTCCAGCATGCCTTCCGGGTCTACGACCGTGCCGGCGCGCCCTGCCCGACCCCGGGCTGCGCGGGGGTGATCCGGCGGATCGTGCAATCGGGGCGGGCCTCGTTCTATTGTGCCGATTGCCAAAGATAGTTTGCCCCCCGGATCGTTGGTGCTAAGTCTCGGCCCCAGTTGAAGCCTGCCAAGCACCCACAGGACGGACTCATGGCCTACAAGACTCTGATCGTCGAAACTCAGGGATCGGTCTGCCTGATCCGGCTCAATCGCCCGGATGCGCTGAATGCGCTGAACTCGGAATTGCTGGGCGAACTGGCCGAGGCGCTGGCCGAGGCCGATCGGAACGACAAGCTGCGTGCCATGGTCATCACCGGATCGGACAAGGCCTTCGCCGCCGGGGCCGACATCCGCGAGATGGCCGGCAAGGGTTTTGTCGACATGTTCGGCGAGGATCACTTCGGCGCCCCGGCCGAGGCGTTCCAGCGGATCCGCAAGCCGATCATCGCGGCCGTCTCCGGCTATGCCCTGGGCGGTGGCTGCGAACTGGCGATGATGTGCGATTTCATCGTCTGCTCCGACACCGCCAAGTTCGGCCAGCCCGAGATCAATCTGGGAGTCATCGCCGGGATGGGCGGCAGCCAGCGCCTGACCCGCTTCGTCGGCAAGTCCAAATCGATGGACATGCATCTGACCGGGCGGATGATGGATGCGGCCGAGGCGGAACGCTCCGGTCTCGTCAGCCGGGTGTTCCCGGCCAAGGATCTGGTCAAGGAAGCGGTCGGCATCGCCGAGAAGATCGCCGAGAAGTCGATGCTGACCGTGAAGGCGGTGAAGGAGGCGGTGAACCGCAGCTACGAGACGACGCTGCGCGAAGGGATTCTCTTCGAGCGGCGTCTGTTCCACTCGCTGTTTGCCACCGAGGATCAGGCCGAGGGCATGAACGCGTTCCTGGACAAGCGCGAGCCGCAGTTCCGCGACAAATAGGCCCGGTTCCGGGCCGCAGGGAACGCATCCCGCATCTTTGGGTCGCAAATACTCCGGGGGTTCGGGGGCAGGGCCCCCGACGGATCGGATCGCGCAGCGATCCGAGGCCCGGTCGGACGGGGAAACCCCGATTGCTCAGGTGATCGCCCCGGCCAGACGCAGGATTTCGGCCAGCCGGGCAAAACTGTCCGGCGCGCTGCCGGGTTCGGATTCGGCCAGGAAGGCGTCGAGCAGCGGCCAGAGCCTGATGGCAATGTCCAGTTCCGGGTCGGACCCGGCGGTGTAGAGACCGGCCTGCACCATCAGCTCGGCCTTTTCGTAATGGCCCAGCAACGCCCGCGCCCGGGCCAGCAGCGCGTTTTCCTCTTCCGATGCGGCATCCGGCAGCGCCCGCGAGACCGATCGCAGCAGATCGACCGCCGGAAATCGGCCCCGCTCGGCGATTCGCCGGTCCAGCACGACATGCCCGTCGAGCACGCCGCGCACCATGTCGGCCACGGGTTCGTCCATATCCGATCCGGCGACCAGCACGGTGAAGATCGCGGTGATGTCGCCGTGGAATCTCTCGCCCGGCCCGGCCCGCTCGCAGAGCCCGGCAATCATCGCGGCGGTCGATGGCGGATAGCCGCGCAGGCTTGCCGTCTCGCCCGCGGCCAGGGCGATTTCCCGATGCGCCTCGGCAAAGCGGGTCAGCGAATCGGCAAGAAGAAGCACCTGTCTGCCCTGATCCCGGAAATACTCGGCCACTGCCGCCGCGGTCCAGCCGCAGCGCCGCCGCACCAGGGCCGGCTGGTCCGAAGTCGCGGCGACGACAACCGTCCGTTCCATGCCGGCAGGGCCGAGAATCCGGTCGATGAACTCGCGCAGTTCCCGGCCCCGTTCCCCGATCAGCGAGATCACCACCACATCGGCCTCGATCCCGCGGGTCAGCCGTCCCAGCAGGGTCGATTTCCCTACTCCTGCACCGGCGAACAGCCCGATCCGCTGCCCGCGCGCGATCGGCAGGAAGCTGTTGAATACCGCCAGGCCGGTTTCCAGCCGTTGTCCCATCGCGCGGCGGTCATGCGCATTGGGCGGCGGTCGCCGCACCGGCAGCGGCTCCAGGCCCCGCAACAGCGGCCGGCCGTCCAGCGGCTCACCGAAGGGATCGATCACCCGGCCGATCCAGGATGAGTCCGGCGCAACCTCTCCGCCGCCGCGATGGACCACGGGTTGGCCCAGTGTCAGCCCATCGCCGCCGACATCGGTCATCACCGCGATTTCGGCGGCATCGACACCCAGCACCTCCCCCAGCAGCGCGGACCCGCGCGGCCCCAGTTCGACGAGATCGCCGGGCGAGGCAATGTCGGAAAGTCCGTTTACAGACACGAGTCCGCGGTCCAGCCGGACGATCCGGCCAATCCGGGAGATGCGCGGGATCGCGTCGATTTCCGCCTTCAGGTGGTCCAGTCCGTTCATTCCGCCCCGCCTGGCTTCTGCGAACCCTTTGGTAACGAATCACGGTTAAGCCTTGGTTTCGATAGGTCGAGGGAGAAGCCCCGATGTTTGAAACTCTTGGTGTCCTGCGTCTGGCCGGTGATCTGGCCCGCTATGCCGGCGACCGGCAGGCGCAACTGGCCCGGAACGTGGCCAATGCCGATACTCCGGGCTACCGGGCCCGCGACCTGGCGCCCTTTGCGGAAAGCCTTGGCGCTGCGTCGGCCCCGGCGATGCGGGCGACCCGCCCGCAGCATATCGTCTCCACCGGCGGTTTTCTGGACTGGCAAACGGTCGATGCGCCCGACGCGGTCTCGCCGAACGGCAATACCGTGTCGCTGGAAGATCAGATGCTGAAATCCGCCGAGGTTCGCCAGAGCCACGATCTTGCCCTGGCTGTCTATGGCCAGGCGCTGTCGATCCTGCGCACCAGTATCGGGGGCGGCAGATGAGCAGTCTTCTGAACGGCGCCGCCGAGGCGGCCAGCGGGCTGAAGGCGCAATCCCTGCGCCTGCGGCTGGTGGCCGAGAACATCGCCAATGCCGATACCCCCGGCTATCACCGCAAGCTCACAAGTTTCGAGCAGGTGGTGAAAGACGGCCGCCCGGCCGGCGAGGTCGCAACCGGCAGGGTCCGGCTTGACCCGCGACCGGCCGAACGAATCTACGACCCCGGAAATCCTCTGGCCGGCGAAGACGGCACCTATGAGGGATCGAATGTCGATCTGGTGGTCGAGATCGCTGACGCGCGCGAAGCGCAGCGCAGCTACGAAGCGAACCTTCGAATGTTCGACCAGACCCGGCAAATGTCGCGCAGCCTGCTCGAACTCCTGCGGAAATAGGAGACCCCAGAATGGACATCCGTTCCTCGTTTGCGGCGCAAGGCTACGCCGCCACCCGCCCGGCCACAGCGCCGAAGCCTGCACCGGGCGGGACCGGCGGCACCGAAACCGCCGGGCAGGCCTTTGCCCGGGTGGCCGAGGATTTCGCCGCCACCATGGAAAACGGCGACAAGACAGCCCGGGCGGCGCTGACCGGACGCGCCGACAGCCATTCGCTGGTCCAGGCGTTGGCGCAGACCGAATTGGCGATCGAGACCGCGGTGGCGGTCCGCAACAAGGTTGTCGAAGCCTATCAGGAAATCCTGCGGATGCCGGTCTGAGGGGGCCCGACCATGGACGAAAACCTCATTTTCGACACCCTGCGCGAGGCTCTCTGGGTCGCCGTGAAGGTCTCGTCCCCGATCCTGACCGTTGCCCTGGTCATGGGGGTGGTGGTCGGCCTGTTCCAGGCGCTGACCTCGATCCAGGAGATGACGCTGACCTTCGTGCCCAAGATGGCGGCGATTCTGGTCGCGTTCTGGATCTCGATGGGCTTCATCTCGGCCACGATGAGCGATTTCTTCCGGCATCGCATCGTGCCCCTGATCGCGGGGTTTTAGGGCCATGGACAACATCGGCTATACCACCCTGTCGCGCCAGTCGGGCCTGCTGAAGGAACTGGAGGTGGTGGCGAACAACATCGCCAATGCCTCGACCACCGGCTTCCGGCGCGAGGATGTGACCTTCGCGGAATTCATCGACAGGCTGGGGAAGGGGGATGACTCGCTGTCGATGACCGCGGCGCTGGTGCGGCGGATCGACAGCAGCCAGGGGACCCTGAACCCGACCGGCGGCCCCTTCGACCTGGCGATCCAGGGCGAGGGATATTTCCTGATCGGCACCCCGCAGGGCCCGATGCTGACCCGCGCCGGGGATTTCACCACCAACGAGTCCGGCGAGTTGGTGACGCCCGAGGGGCATCATCTGCTCGATCTGGGCGGGGCGCCGATCTTCGTGCCGCCGGATGCCGGCGACTTCGCCATCGGCACCGACGGAACGGTGCAAGCTAACGGCTTGCCGCTGGCGCAGATCGGCCTCGTCGCCCCCGATGACCCGACCGATCTGCAGCGGCGCGGCAACGGGCTGTTCGAAAGCCCCGGCGGGTTCAGCCCCGTGGCGGATGCGGTGATCCTGCAGGGCTTCACCGAAGCCGCCAATGTCAATCCGATTGCCGAGATCAGCCGATTGATCGAGGTGCAGCGGTCCTATGAGCAGGGCCAGAAATTCATGGATCAGGAGGACGAGCGAATCCGCAACGTCATCCAGACCATCGGCCGATAGGAGAACCAGATGCGTGCCCTGAGTATTGCCGCCACCGGGATGAGCGCCCAGCAGATGCGGGTGGAGGTCATCTCGAACAACCTCGCCAACATGTCCACCACCGGCTACAACGCCCGCCGCGCCGAATTCGCCGACCTGACCTATGAGCAGCTGTCCCGCCCGGGCACGATCAGCGCCACCGACGGCACGATCCTGCCCACCGGGGTGCAGCTGGGTCTCGGGTCGCGACCGGCCTCGGTTTCGGTGCAGATCGGCCAGGGGACGCTGGCGCTGACCGGCGGCGATCTGGATCTGGCGATCGACGGCAAGGGCTTCATCGAGGTCACGCTGCCCTCGGGCATCGCCGCCTATACCCGCGACGGGGCGCTGAAACGTTCGCCCGACGGGCTGATCCAGACATCGGACGGCTATCCGGTGGCACCGGGAATCACGATTCCGGACGATGCCCGATCGGTGTCCGTCAATGCCGATGGCGAGGTCTACGCCTATTTCAACGATCGGGTCGAACCCGAGCTTCTGGGCCAGTTCACCCTGGCCGGTTTCACCAACGAAAAGGGCCTGGAAGCGATCGGCGGCAATCTGTTCCTGGAAACCGGCGCGTCGGGCCCTTCCATCGTCTCGGTGCCCGGCGTCGACGGGCTCGGCACCCTGCGGCAGGGCTATCTCGAGGAAAGCTCGGTCGATCCGGTCCGCGAGATCACCGAATTGATCGAGGCACAGCGCGGCTACGAGCTGAACGCCAAGGTCATCACCGCCGCTGACCAGATGCTGGCGGCAACCACGCAGGTGCGGTGATGCGCGCCTGGGAAATCCTGCTCTGGACCCTGGTCCTGACCCTGGCCGCGCTGTCCACCGCCGGGGCCGACACGGTGGTCAGCGCCCGCCCGGTGCGGGCCATGTCGGTGATCGGGCCGGACGATCTGACAATGATCGCGGGCGACACGCCCGGCGCGGCGGCGCATCTGTCCGAGGTGCTGGGCAAGGAGGCGCGGGTGATGCTCTATCCCGGCCGGCCGATCCGGCTTGACCAGATCGGCCCGCCGGCGCTGATCGAACGCAACCAGATCGTCACCCTGATCTATTCCGCCGGCGGCCTCACCATCGCCACCGAGGCGCGGTCGCTGGGCCGGGCCGGGCTGGGCGATGTGGTGCGGGTGATGAACCTGGCCTCGCGCAAGACGGTCAGCGGCAAGGTTCAACCCGACGGCAGCGTCGCCGTCGGTTTCTAGAAAGGATGTGCCCTGACATGCGGGAGTATCTCGGACTCATCGCCACGATGGCCCTGGGGGCCTGCGGCGGTCTCGACCAGGTCGGCAAGGCGCCGGACTTCAGCCAGTCCGTCGGCAGCGACGAATATTATGCCATGATGTCCCCGCCGTTGCCGGAGAGGCTGGACACGCCGACACCGGGGGACCGCGCCTCGCTCTGGGAGGCCGGGCAACGCTCGCTTCTGGGCGACCGGCGGGCCGCGAAGAAGGGCGACATCCTGACCGTGGTGATCTCGATCAACGACAGCGCCGCGATCTCGGACACGTCGCAGCGCGCAAGGTCCGGGTCCGGCCAGATGAGCATCGACGCGCTCTTCGGTCTGCCGGAACGGGTGGCCGAGAACGGCGGGCCCTCCCTCAGCCCCGGCGTCAAGACCGGATCGGCCAGCACCAGCCAGGGATCGGGCTCGGTCAAGCGCAGCGAGAAGCTGACCCTGCGGATCGCTGCGACGGTGGTGCAGACATTGCCGAACGGCATCCTGGCGATCTCCGGGACCCAGGAGGTGCGGGTGAACTTCGAACTGCGCGAGCTGCGGATCACCGGCTATGTCCGGCCCGAGGACATCTCGCGGCAGAACGAGATCACCTATGACAAGATTGCCTCGGCGCGGATTTCCTATGGCGGCCGGGGCCAGATCACCGACGTTCAGCAGCCGCGCTATGGCCAGCAGATCGCCGACAAGCTGCTGCCGTTCTGAGGTCCGGCGGTGAAGCTGCTCTTGCCGCTTGTCCTGGCCCTGGCCGGGCTGGGCGCCGGGCTGGGGGCCGGCATCGCGCTGAAGCCGGCGCCGCAGGTTGCGGCCGATCCCTGCGGCGAACCGCAGCCCGGGACCCGGCCCCCCGAACCCGTTGAGCTGGAGCATGACTATGTGAAGCTGAACAACCAGTTCATCGTCCCGGTGCTGAAGGAGGGGCGGATCGAGTCGCTGGTGGTGCTGACCCTGTCGCTGGAAGTGGTCAAGGGCGGGCAGGAGCAGATCTATGCCCGCGAACCCAAGCTGCGCGATGCCTTCCTGCGGGTGCTCATCGACCACGCCAATTCGGGCGGTTTCGACGGCACCTTCACCTCGAACGGGAACATGACCCATCTGCGCGAGGCGCTGAACAATGCCGCCCAGATGGTGGTGAAGGATGTGGTGACCGAGGTTCTGATCGTGGATATCGTGCGGCAGGATCAATAGGGTCGGGCGCCTGCGGTCCCAGCCGATCCAGTGTCTGACAAGGGCTTTCGGGCTATTCCCGTGCCAAGCTGTCCAGCACCTCGGCCCGCCCGAGAGAGCGCGCCGCCGCCGCCCGTGCCGCTTCGCGGTGTGCCAGGGCCTCGGCCAGTTCGGCCTTCAGGGCGGCCCGGCGCCGCGCCACAAGCTCCAGCCATTTCGCATCCGCCCCCGCCGCCAGCGCGGCATCGTCCGCGGGCAGGTCTTCCAGCGCGGCGCGCCGGGCGGAAATCTCGGCCGTCAGGTCATCGAGCCGTGCCGACAGGTCGGCGGCCCTGCGCGCCGCTTCGGCCAATGCCGCCAGGTCGCGGTCACGCAGGATCCCGGCCAGGGCACCCAATCGGGCCAGTTCTCCCCGCGTCGTCATCGCGGCAGCCCCGAAGCCCGGGCCTTGGCCCGCAGGCTTTCGGCAAAACGGATCGCCGCCGCGACGGTGCGGTAATGGTCGGGGTGAATCTCGCGCCCGATCTCGATGGTCGCATAGAGCGCGCGCGCCGTCGGCGGATCGTGGCGGATCGGCACCCCGGCCTCCATCGCCGCCGCTCGAATCCGCGCGGCCACTTCATCCACGCCCTTGGCGGTGCAGATCGGCGCATGGCCCGGCTTGCGCTCCCATTTCAGGGCGACCGCGAAATGCGTCGGGTTGACGATCACCACATCCGCCTTCGGCACCTCGGTCAGCATCCGGTTGGTGGCGATGTCATATCCCTTCTGCCGCCGCTGCTGCTTGACATGCGGGTCGCCTTCGCTGGACTTGTGCTCGTCCCGCATCTCCTTGCGGCTCATCCGCAGTTTCCGGTTGTGGCTGTGCCGCTGCCACAAGAGGTCGATGCCGCCGATGGCCCCGGCGATCAGCACCGACAGGGTCAGGAAGCCGAGCAGGGTCGATACCAGCACCGCCATGCCCAGCCGGTCGGGCTGTTGCGCGGTGCGGATCAGATCGGCCAGCCGACCCGAGAGGAAGAGCCCGAGCACAAGCGCGATGACCAGCAGTTTTACCGCGCTCTTTGCGAATTCGAATAGCCCGTTGGCGCCGAATTTCTGCGCGGCGTTCCGGAGCGGATTGATCCGGTCGAGCTTCGGCAGCAGCTTGTCGCCCGAGACGGCAAAGCCGCGCTGCGCCGCCAGCGCCGCGATTGCGCAGAGCGCCGGAATGGCGAACCAGGGCAGCACGGGCCCTATGACGGCGATCAGGGTGGCGCCGGCAAAAGCCTGCGTTCCGCCGTCGAATATCCGGTCGGACAGCCGGGCTGCATCGCTCAGCATCTGCGCCAGCGCCGCGCCAAGCCGTTCGACCGAGGCGGCGCCGATGGCGGTCAGCGCCAGCAGGAACCCGCCCTGCGCGGCCGCCGAGGTCAGGTCGGCGCTCTTCGGGACATCGCCGCTTTTCCGGGCCTCGTCCAGTTTGCGCTGGCTCGGGTCGAATTCCTTTGTTTCGTCGCTGTTCTGTTCCGCCATTGCCGGGCCTCAGAACGGCGCGGCGAGCGTATCGCCCAGGGCCCGTATCCAGACGGACAGGATCGCCGGCATCACCAGCACCAGCAGCACCAGCCCGCCGAGGGTAAGCGCCGGGGCGCCGACAAAGGCCACCATGAGCTGCGGCATCGCCTTGTTGATGACGCCCAGGGCCACATTGTAGATCAGCGCCGCGATGACGAAAGGCATCGCCAGGCTGAAGCCCAGCGAGAAGCTGGCCGATATCCGGCCCAGTCCCCAGGCAAGCAACTCATCCGCCCGGGGCCATGTGCCGGGCGGAAAGACCCGGTAGGTCTGAACCAGGGCCTCGGCGGTGCGCAGATGCAGGCCGAGGGTGACCGCCAGCGCCAGCCCGCCGAGTACCAGGATCTGCCCGACGACCGGGCTCGGCTCGGCGCCGGCGGTGGCGAAGGCCTGGCTCAGCGAGGTGGACTGCGCCGCGATGGTGCCGGCAATCTGCAGGGCGATGACCAGAAGCCGCAGGCTGATGCCGAAGGCCAGGCCGATCAGCGGTTCGGAGAGCCAGAGCAAGGGGTGGCTGCCGGGGCTGGCCAGCACCGGTGCCAGGGCCGGCGCCACCGCCGGGGCCACGATCAGCGTGAAGGCCAGCCCCAGCCCCAGCCGGACCCGGATCGGCACCGATTGCTCACCGAAAGCCGGCAGCAGGGCCATCGCGGCGCCGACCCGCAGAAAGACCGCGAAGCCGAGGAACAGCGCCTCGCGCCCCAGCCCCAGCAAGACGGCCAGATCGTTCATGCCGGGACCATCCCGACCAGGGCCGGATGCGCCTCGGTTCCGATCTCGTCGAAGGACAGCACCGGGTTCTTGATGCCCTTGGCCGAAAGCACGGTGCGCAGGAACCGCCGCCGCCTTGTCGAGGTGACCACCGCCGGATAGGCCCCGGCCTCACCGGCCCGGGCGATGCGTTCCGCCACCGAACCGGCCAGGCGGTTGAATTGTTCGGGCGGCAGGGCGACATCCTGCATCCCGCCGGGACCGTCGAGCTGATGGCTCTGAAAGGTCTCTTCCCATTCCGGCGCCAGCTGAACCAGCGGTATGGTCCCGTCATCCCGCTTCAGATCGGCCACCAGCTGGAAGCCGAGCCGCTGGCGGACGTGTTCGCAGATCATCTCGGGCTGCTGCATGAAGGGCCGAACCTCGGCGATGGCTTCCAGGATCAACGGCCAGTTCCGGATCGAGACACGTTCCTCCAGCAGCAATCGCATCACGCTCAACAGCAGGTCGAGCGGCACCTTGTCGGGCACCATTTCGGCCAGAAGCCGCTTGTTGGCCTCGGCGCGATCCGGATCGGAGAGGTTGGTGACCTCATCCAGCAGGCGCCGAAGCGCCTTCAATGTCAGGAGCCTTCCAAAGTTGCGCTTCATGACTTCGAGCAGATGCGTTGCCAGCACCTCGGTCGGCGTCACCACGGTCATCCCGGCGACGGCGGCCGCGTCCTGGGCTTCCGGCGCAATCCAGCGGGCCGGGGCGCCGTAGACCGGTTCCTTGACCTCGGTGCCCTCGGGCAGCTCCTCCCCGGTTCCGGGATCAATGGCCAGAACCCGGTCGGGGCGCAGACGGTCGCGGGCCTGTTCGACGCCCTGAACCCGGATCACGTAGCTGCCCGGCGGCAGCGCAGCATCGTCGGTCAGCCGGATTTCGGGGAGGACCAGGCCGAAGGCGCCCGCGACATGGCGGCGCATGTTGCCGATGCGTGCGTCCAGCCCGATGCCGGGATCGGTGACCATCGCCACCAGGTCCGGGGCAAATTCGACATGCACGTCATCGAGATCCAGCACGTCGCCGATCGGCTTGGGCGGCGCCACGGCCGGCAGCCCCGGTTCGGGCCTTTCCGCCTCCTCGGCTGCCGCCAGGGCGCGCCGCCGCACCAGTTCGGCAAAGCCGCCCAGAACCAGCGCGCCGGCCAGGAAGGGCAGGAAGGGCAGGCCCGGCACGAAGGCGAACAGCGCCATCAGAACCGCCACCGTTGCCAGCGCCGGCGGGTAGCGGCCCAGCTGGGCAAGGACGGTCGTATCGGTCGAGCCTTCTTCCGACCCCCGCGCCAGCAGCAGAGCCGAGGCGATCGAGATGATCACCGCCGGAATCTGCGTCACCAGACCGTCGCCGACCGTGAGGATCGCATATGTCTCGAACGCGTGGCCGATCGGCAGGCCGTGAACCGAGACGCCGATTATCAGGCCCATGACAAGATTAAGCAGGGTGATAAGCAGCCCCGCCACCGCGTCGCCCTTGACGAATTTCGATGCGCCGTCGAGCGAGCCGAAGAACCCGGCCTCGGCCTGGTCCCGCTCTCGCCTGGCCCTGGCCTCGGCGTGGTCGATGGCACCCGCCGCCATGTCGGCGTCGATGGCCAGCTGCTTCCCCGGCATCCCGTCGAGCGCGAACCGCGCTCCGACCTCGGCCATCCGCCCGGCACCCTTGGTGATGACGATGAAGTTGACGATCATCAGCACCCCGAAGACGACGAGCCCCAGGAACAGGCTGCCCCCCATGACGAACATGGCGAAACCCTGGATGACCTCGCCCGCCGCGCCGGTGCCGGTATGGCCCTCGCCGATGATCAGCTTGGTGGACGAGACATTCAGGCTGAGCCGCAGCATCAGCGATGCCAGCAGCAGTGTGGGGAAGGACGAGAAGTCGAGCGGCCGTTCGATGAACAGGGTGATGGTGAAGATCAGGATCGCCAGGCCGAAGGAGGCGGCCAGACCGGTGTCCAGCACCCAGGCGGGCATCGGCAGGATCATCATCACGATGATCGCCATCAGCGCCAGGGCCAGCAGGATCGTGGGGCGGAAGATGGTGCCCATCATGGTCGCAGGCCGTTGCGATGGAACAGGGCGGGGCTTCGGGCCGGGCCGGGCATTTCGGGCACTCCTTCTGAAGGCTCCGAACCGGTTCTAGGACCGCATGGTTAGCAAAGCGTTAGGGGCGTGGGATCATTGTCCGTGCAGCAGCGCTTCCAGCGCGGCGCGGGCGCGGGCGCTGGCCTCGATCATCCGGGCCGCCGCGTCATAGGGTTCGTCGCCGGCGGCTTCCGGCGCGACCGGCCGGACGAACCGCTCTGCCAGCCCGCGCAACGCCGGGTCCGCCGCGGCGAGCAGAGCGCTCCAGTCACGCTCCAGCACCGCCATCCGCTCGGCGTCCGCCTGCCGCCCGGCGCGCTGGTAGAGCCTCCGCGCCTCATCGAGATTCCCGAGCTGTTCCTGCGCTTCCGCCATCACCCCTGCCGCTTCCGGGCCGTCCAGCGCTGCAAGCGCCGCCACGGCCAGCCCGGCATCGCCCTGGGCCAGAAGCGCCCGCGCTGCCAGCAGCCGGGTGGCATGATCTTCGCCGGCCGCCGCGCCGGGGCCGAGCAGTGCCAGCGTGTCGTCCGGAAAGCCCAGCGTCAGCAATCGTTCCGCCACCGCCAGTCGCGCCGCGCGGTCGGCGCCTCCGCCCCCCAGCTCCGGCCCGTGCGGCAGGACCAGCCGAAGAAAGCTGTCGGCATCGGCGGATTCGGCCGCATCCTGGTAGACCTTCCGCAGAAGCGAGCGGGCCCTGGCATCCTCGGGGGGCAGCCGGGTCAGGATCAGGTCCCGCGCCTCGGCATGGGCGCCGCGGGCCAGCGCCGCCCGGGCAAGGGCATAGGACAGCCGTTCCGCCAGTTCGGTGCCGCGCTGTTCATAGGCAATCGCTTCCAGCGCCTCGATCATTTCGGGGGCCAGTGTCCGACCCATGCCGAGTTTCTGTTCGGCCAGGGCCAGCAGCGCCTCGGGCGAATCGGGATCGGTCTCGGCCAGGGCGCTGTCCAACCGCTCCTCGGCTTTTTCCGGTTCACCCAGGGCGGCATCCAGCCGGGCCCCGGCAACGGCGGCGTCCATGGTCCGTTCGCTGGCGCCGAGGTCCAGGGCGTTGCGCAACAGCGCCGCGGCTTCCAGCCGATGGGCGGTGGTGAAGGCGGCGATCAGCCTTGGCCCCAACAGGGTCTTGGCATGGGCCGGAAGGCCGTCGAAGGCCCGAATGACCGCGTTTTCGTTGACCTCCTGATCGGGGCGCAGCGGGCTTCCGGCCAGAACCGCCCAGAGCGCCGCTTCCGAATTGCAGGTCTCGTAGCCGTCCAGTGCCCGGCCCACGGGGGCGGACCCTTCGTGGTCCAGGATCTCTGCCATCGCGTCGACCAGGTCCCAGTCGGGATCCGAGCGGGGCACGAAGCCGAGCATCTGCCGCGCCTCGGCGCCGAAGGTCAGGAAGGCATAGTAGCGGGCCAGAGCCATTGCCCGCGCGGGATCGACCTCGTCGAATTCTCCGGTCAGGCCGGCGCGATAGGCGTCGATCGCCGCGGTGCCCTGGCGCAGATAGCCCCATCCGGACAGGTCCAGCCGGCCCGGCGCCGGGCAGACTTGACCCGCCGCCGTGAGATCATCGGCTTCGCGGTCAGGCGAGGGATTGTCGCGGTCCACCGCGGTCTCGATCCGGACATGGTCGCCCGGAGACGGCACTTTCGGATCGGCCTCGGCGACCTTCGGCCCGCCCGGAGCGCCTGCCCCGGTGTCGGGAGACCGATCAGAGCCGAGCCTGGCCGGAACGATCAGCCCCTGGCTTGCGGCGCGGGCCAGTTGGTCGAGCACCATTCGCTGGAACTCCTGGTTGCGGCCGACGCGGCCGAAATCGGCACCCGGTTCGGGGCCTGCCTCAAAGGGCACGGGGCTGTCGGCGTTGCGCAGAGGCGTGGCGGCCTGTCCCAGGGCCGCGGCGCGCAGGGCCTCGGCAAAACCGGCGGGAAGGGCAACGGGCGCAGCCTCGGTCGCGTCGCTGCCGGAGGGTCCGTCCAGCCGGGCTTCGAACGGGTTGCCCTCGGGCGCCGGGCCGTCCTTGACGTCGATCACGACCCGGCCGCGCCGCAGTTCGAACCCGTCGGCGTGGCAGGCACAGGGCACCTGTATCCGCAGCACTCCCGGCGCCGGGGACTCGATGTCCGCGATCCGGTTGCGCGGGATCCGGTCGAACACCTGCGACAGGTCGAAGGTGATATCGTCGCGGGCGGCGCGAAACTCCCATCCGCCGTCGATCCGGCCAAGCTGCCAGCCGGCCGAGGCATCGAACCCCAGAACCAGCCGGGTGAAGTCCTGGTGATCGCCGGAGCGCACCGTGACCGGCTCGGCCCCGGCCATCGGCGCCACGGCCAAGAACAGGACAAGGCCCAGGGCGATGCGCCACATCACGCCGCGTCCTTGGCGATTCGCAGCGCTGCCTCCAGTTCCGAGAACGAGGGCCGGATATGGCTGGGCGTGTTCTGGCGCCCGACCTCGATGCAGATATTGGTGGCATGGGCATAGAGATTGGCGACCAGGACCTCGCGGATCAGTTTGTAGAAATGTGCGTCCTCCTCGATCACCGTTGCCAATTTGGCCGCGAAGGGGCCGACCAGACCATAGGCCAGGAACACGCCCATGAAAGTGCCGACCAGGGCGCCGCCGATCAGGGCGCCCAGGATTTCCGGCGGCTGGTCGATCGCGCCCATGGTCTTGATCACGCCCAGAACCGCCGCGACGATCCCCAGGGCCGGCAGCCCGTCTGCGACGTTCTGCAGGGCATGGGTCGAATGCATGGCATGGTGGAGATTGGTCTCCATCCGCTTTTCCAGGACTTCCTCGACCTGATGCGGGTCGTCATAGTTCATCGCCGCCGAGCGCATCGTGTCGCAGATCAGTTCGACCGCCTCGCGGTCGGTGAGGATCTTCGGGTAGCGCAGGAACACCGACGAGCTTTGCGGATCCTCGATATGCTCTTCCAGCGCGACGGCGTTCTGCCGGGCGATGCGGATCAGTTCGAACAGCAGGCACAGCAGGTCGCGGTAGTCGTCGGGCTTCCAGCGCGGCCCCTTGAAGACCTTGCCGATATCCGCCAGCGTCCGCTTGATCCCCGGCATGTCATTGGCGATCACGAAGGCCCCGACAGCGGCGCCGCCGATGATCAGCATCTCGTGCGGCAGGGCGTGCAGGATGATCTCCATCTTGCCGCCGGCGAACAGGTAGCCGCCGAAGACGAAGGCGAAGATCAGGGCAATTCCGACGATCCCGATCATGCGGTGGCCTTTCGCGGCAGATCATGGGCCGGCCTGCGCCTCATTCGCCCGCCTCCGCAGGAACGGCGGCGACGTCCGGCGGCACCGGAACGCTGGCATTGCGCCCGGCAAGGATCACGCTGACCGCATAGGCCCTGTCCGGCGCCATGCCGGCCATGATCGCCCCTGCCGCGTCTGTCCGCATCCGGCCCAGAAACCCGGCGGCGAAGTCCGGTGCCATGGCTTCGAACAGCGGCACCGCATCCTTCGGCTTCATGGCTTCATAGACCGCCGTCAGCTTCGACAGGTCGTCTTCGGCGGCAACCGAGGCGCGGGCCATGGTGCGGGACAGTTCTTCTTCGGCGGCTTTCAGATCGGCGAGCCGTCGGGTGATCCGGGCCTCGGCCACGGCCAGGGTCTGCTGCCGTTCCGCCAGGGCCTGCTCTCCGGCGGTGAGTCGCGCCTCGCGGGCTGCCAGCCGGTCGAGGATCGGGGTGAGGTCGGGGTCGGCCGGGCAGGCCGGGGCCGGGTTCGCGGCGGCATCCCCGCCGCCGGCGGACTGCATCCCGTGCGCCATGGCCGGGATCAGCCGTTCGACCCCCGACGCAAGCGCCGCGCCGGTGCTCCCGGCCAGCCGAATTCCGATCGAGCCGACAAAGCACAACATGACGGCCGGCAAGAGCAAGGCGCCACGGCGTCGGCCACGCGACAGCCGGGGCCGCGCCCGGCGCGGGGCCGCCCCGGTCCCCGGCGCCGTGTCGGCTCCGGCCGGTCTGGCTTGCAGAACGCTCATTCCGCACCCCCCGCAACGCGATGCCGCTGGCTCAGGAACAGGGCACCGTCGCCGGACCAGTCTTCTGCCGGCTCGGGCCCTGGCGGTTGCGGCTCTGCCGCCTCGGGCAGGTCGTGCAGCGAGGCCATCAGCACCTCGAGCCGGCGCGACGCCGATTCGGCCCGCTCGGTCAGCCCGTCGAGCGAGACCGCCGAACTCTGTGCGATCTTCCGCGCCGCCTGCAGCGACTTCGTCATGTCGTCCACCTGCGCCGAGAGCACCGCAATCGCGCCGCCAACCCCTTGTTCCAGATCGGTGAAGCGCCGCAATCGCCGCGACAGGACGATGCAATAGAGCATGGCCCCGAGGGCCCCCAGCAACAGAAGTATGTCGGCGGCGAATTGCATGGCGATCCTCAGTTCACGACAAATTCGGTGATCAGCAGGTCGCGCACCCGCCCGGTTCCGGCGACCAGTTGCACCCGGCGCAGCATCTGCGCCCGCAGCCGGACGAGGGCCGAGCGGTCTTCGAGATCGCGGAGATCGACGGCGCGCAGATAGCCGTTCAGCACATCGACGATCCGGGGCAGCAGCCGGGTGACATCCTCGGCATAGCTGCCATTGACTTCGATCTCGGCCCGGAACCGCAGAAGCCGGGCGTCGGCGGCGCTGCCGAGATTGATGATCAGCGGCGTGATCTTCACATAGGAGATGTCGGGCATCGCCGGAACTCCGGCTTCGGCCAGGGCGCCGGCCGGCACCTCGGGGCCGATGCCGGGAATCAGACCCTTTTGCACCGCCAGGAAGCCGCCGGCCCCAAGAACGACGAAGAGCACGAGCCCCAGAATCACCGGCAATTTCGACGCTGGCTTCGGCTTTTCTGCGGGTTCGGCGCCCTTGTCTTCCGTCTCGGCCATTCTTGCACCCGGTCAATCGTTTCGAGACCGTGTTTAGCGCGTTCGCATTAACCGATTCCTAAATGCCATCCGTCAGAAGGGAGGCACCGCGAAGAATTGCGGGACGGGAGAATCGAGTTGAACCAGTTGCTCGCCGCTTGGAACGCGCTGACGATGCGCCGCCGTGCCGTCGTCGGTCTGGCCACCGCCGCCATGGTCGCCGCCATCCTGGGAATGGCCCGCCTGTCCGGGCAGTCCAGCCTGGCACTTCTCTATTCCGGGCTCGATCCCGTCGCGTCCGGGGAGGTGATCCAGGCGCTGGATGCCCAGGGAGCGCTGTATGAAGTGCGCGGAACCGCGATCTATGTCGACAGTGCCAAGCGCGACCTGTTGCGGATGAGCCTGGCCGCGGACGGGCTGCCGACATCCAGCGCGGGCGGCTACGAACTGCTCGATTCGCTGTCCGGCTTCGGCACCACATCGCAGATGTTCGATGCTGCCTACTGGCGGGCCAAGGAGGGCGAACTGGCCCGGACCATCCTGGCCAATCCCGACATAAGGGCGGCGCGGGTGCATATCTCGGCCCTCTCCGGCCGCCCGTTCGAACGTGGCTTTCAGCCTTCGGCCTCGGTCGCGGTGACGACCTCGGGCGGGGCGGTGAGGGAAGACGAGGCCAAGGCGCTGCGCTATCTGGTGGCCGCGGCGGTGGCCGGGCTGACGCCCGACCGGGTGGCGGTGATCGACAGCCGCAGCGGCCGGGTGCTGGATCCCGACAGCGCCACGGGCGCCGATGCCAGGGGCAAGGCCGAAGAGCTTCGAGCCAATGTCCAGCGCCTGCTGGAGGCGCGGGTTGGGCCGGGCAAGGCGATCGTCGAAGTGGCGGTCGAACTGGTGCAGGACACCGAATCCATCGTCGAGCGGCAGATCGACCCGGCTTCGCGGGTCCAGATCTCGACCGAGACCGAGGAACGGACCAACAGCGCGACCGATACCGGCACCGGCGGCACGGTCACCGTGGCCTCGAACCTGCCGGCGGGGGCCGGGGCCGCGGGTGGCCAGTCGAACCGCCAGGACAGCGAAACGCGCGAGCGGGTGAATTTCGACGTGTCGGAAACCAAGCGGGAACTTCTGAAGGCCCCCGGCGGCATTCAGCGGATCAGCGTGGCGGTGCTGGTCGATGGTCTCCGGACCACCGACGCTGCCGGGGTGGAAACATGGACGCCGCGTTCGGATGCCGAACTGGCGGCGCTGCGCGATCTTGTGGCCTCGGCGGTCGGTTTCTCCGAAGCGCGGAACGATTCGATCACCATCAAGTCGATGGAATTCCAGCCGCCGGCCGAACAGGGCACCCTGGCAACGGCGCCTGCCGGCGGGGTGCCGGTGAACCTGACCGCGATGATCGAGATTGCCGCCTTTTCGGTCGTGGCGCTGATCCTGGGCCTGTTCGTTCTGCGTCCGATGCTGACCGCCAGGCCGCAGGCCCGGGCGCCGGGCCTGCCCGCCCCCCCGCCAACCAGCGGCGCCGAACCCGGGCCGGCCACGGACGGCAGCGAAGACATGCCCGCCCTGACCGGCACGATCGAGGATGATCCGCCGCCCGATTTCGCCGCGCCGATGCCGGGCGGTCTCGACATCGGCTTCCCGCCGATGGAGGGCGCGGATGCCGATCCGGTGGCCCGTCTGCGGCGGTTGATCGCGGACCGCCGTGACGAGACCGTGGAAACCCTGCGCAACTGGATGGAAGAGACGGAGGATGCCGGATGAGCCGGGCCCTGATCCTGGAGGAATTCGCCGGTGACGCCGCGCAGGGGGACGATGCTGCGCCCGTCGCGGACCCGCCGGCAGCGCCCGAGCCGGACGCCCCGAAGGAAGACCCCGTAGAGGCCTACGAGCGGGGATATCGCGCCGGATGGGACGACAGCGAAGCAAAGACGCAGGCCGCGCGCGATGCCGTCGGCGCCGAACTGGCGCGCAACATTCAGGAACTTGGCTTCACCTATCACGAGGCCCGCGCCCATGTGATGAGCGGTATCGAACCGCTGCTCGAGGCGCTGCTGGGCAAGGTGCTGCCGCAGCTGGTGGCCGAGACCCTGGGTCCGGCGATCCTGGAAGAGCTGCGCGCGGTTGCCGAAACCGCCGCCGACCGGCCGGTGACCATCCTGGTCTCGCCCGCCAGCCATGACACGGTGGCCGGTTTCCTGGCCGAGGCCACGGCGCTGCCCTTCGAACTGGTGTCCGAACCGACGCTGGGCGAATGGCAGGTCTGCTTCCGGCTCGGCGATCACGAACGCCAGCTCGATCTCGGCGAAGTGCTGGACCGGATCATGGCCCGGTTCAGGGCGTTCTCGGATCAGAACCAGAGGGTGTTGAACCATGGATGACTCATTGCCGCCCGGCCCTCCGGTCGCCGAATCGCCCTTCGGCAAGGTTCCGGTCGAGATCACCGTCGCGGTCGGCCGGGCCCGGCCCCGGGTGCGCGAGCTGCTGGCGCTCAAGGGCGATTCGGTGCTGCCGCTGGACCGGCGGATCGACGACCCGGTGGAGCTGTTCATCGGCGGCGAACTGATCGGCACCGGCGAGTTGATCGAGTTGGAAGGCGAGCAGGCCGGGCAACTGGCGGTGCGGCTGGTCGAGGTGCGCAAGCCCGGCGGCGGCGCGTGATGCGGCGGGGTCGGGTCGGGGCGACGCTTCTGGCGCTGGTCCTGGGCGTTGGCCTCTGCGATGCGGCCATGGCACAGGATGTCACCCTGTCGCTGGGCGGCGAGGGCGGGCAGCTGTCATCCACCGCGATCGGACTGTTCGCGCTTCTGACCGTGTTGTCGGTGGTGCCGGGCCTGGCGATCATGGTGACCTGTTTTCCGATGATCGTCACCGTGCTGTCGATCCTGCGGCAGGCGATCGGCCTGCAACAGGCACCGCCCAACATGCTGATCGTCAGCCTTGCGATGTTCCTGAGCTACTTCGTCATGGAGCCGGTTTTCCAGGACGCCTATGCCCAGGGCGTCGCGCCCTATCTGGCGGGCGAGGCCGGGCTGTCCGAGTCCTTCGCGCCGACCTATGCGCCGTTCCGCCGCTTCATGGCGGCCCGGGTCGATGGCGATGTGCTGGCCCGGATGGAGCATTTGCGGGGCGAGACCGGCGCTGCGGCCGAGGTCTCGCCCGGCGTGCTGATCCCCTCGTTCCTGCTGTCCGAAATCCAGCGCGCCTTCCAGATCGGGTTTCTGGTCTTCCTGCCCTTCATGATCATCGACCTGATCGTCGCGGCAGTGCTGATGTCGATGGGGATGATGATGGTGCCGCCGGCGATCGTCTCGTTGCCGTTCAAGCTGGCTTTCTTCGTGATCGCCGACGGCTGGAGCCTGATCGCCGAGGCACTGGTGAAGGGCTACCTGTAGCGGCCCCTGCGGGGTGGCGTTGGCGGGCGTCCGGTCCCGGTCACGAAGGGGAGTGCGTGCATGCAGGCACCACCCCGCACCGCGCCGAACCGACGACACCTCCGGGCACTGTTTCAGGGTCTAGAAAAGGGAAACACCGGAAATTCCGGGCGCCGGAAATGACCACGCCCGCTGCCGGTTCCGCTCAACGCACCACGAATTTGGCGTGCAGCGCCCCGGCGGCCTTGATCGTCTTGAGGATGTCGATCATGTCGCGCGGCGCCACGCCCAGGGCGTTCAGCCCCGAGATCACTTCCGCCAGCGAGGTGCCGCCCTGCACGACCGCCAGGCCGCCCTGACCTTCGTCGATCCCGACCTTGCTGCGCGGGACCACCACGGTCTCGCCCCGGGCAAAGGGGTTTGGTTCCGCCACGAGCGGTGCCTCCTCGTCCCGCAGCGTCAGATTGCCCTGTGCCACCGCGACCCGGCTGACCCGCACGTCATCGCCCAGCACGATAGTGCCCGAACGTTGGTCGATGACGACGCGGGCAAGCCGTTCGGGCTCGACCGCGATATTCTCGATCATCCCGATGGCATGGGCCGCCGAGGGGGCGCCGGTGCGGGCGATGTCCAGCTCCACCGTGCCCGAATCCAGCATCACCGCGACATGCTTGCGGAATGCCCGGTTCAACGCCTTCTCGATCCGCAGAGCGGTGGTGAAATCGGGATCGCGCAGCGCCAGCCGCACCGATTTCAGGCTGGCATATTCAAAGTCGATCTCGCGCTCGACCCGGCCGCCGGAAGGGATCGAACCCGAGGTCGGGACCCCTTCGGTCACCGAGGCCGCCGCGCCCGAGGCCGAGACGCCGCCGGCGATGATCGTCCCCTGCGCCACGACATAGATCTCGCCATCGGCGGCGTTCAGCGGTGTCATCACCAGGGTGCCGCCCAGCAGGCTCGATGCATCGCCGATGGCCGAGACGGTGACGTCGATGGTCGATCCGGCCCGCGCGAAGGCCGGCAGGGTGGCGGTGACGATGACCGCCGCGACATTCCTGGGCCGGAACTGCTCGCCGGTCACGTTGACGCCAAGCCGTTCCAGGATCGAGGTCATGATCTCTTCGGTGAAAGGGGCGTTGCGCAGCCCGTCGCCGGTGCCGTTCAGCCCGACGACAAGGCCATAGCCGACCAGATCATTGCCGCGCACACCGTCGAAGGACACGAGATCCTTCAGGCGGATCTGCTCGGCAGCGGCGGGGAACGCCAGGAACAGGCACAGGATCAGGGCCAGGATTCTCACCGCAGATACTCCGCAAGGTTGAGCCGCGACAGCCGCGCGGTGACGGCATAGAGCGTTTCGAGCTGGGTCGAGACCTCTTGCAGGGCGCTGGCGGTTTCATAGGGGTCGGCACTGGTGAACTTCGCCTCGGCCAGTTGCAGGGCGGTCCGTTCGGCCGATTGCCGGGTGGTCAGCGCGTCGATCCGCGCTTCGGTGTCGCCGAGAGTGGCGCGGATCCGGGTCAGCCCGGTCTCGGCCCCCGCCAGAACCTCGCCGGCGCGTTGCATCAGCGCGACCTGCTCGGCCACATTTCCCGCCAGAGCCGGACTGCTGACCAGGGCGGCCAGCGCATGGCCCTTGAGGATCTCGCGGACGGCGGGATCGGCGGCATTCACCGAGGTCGAGACATCCTCTCCCTCGGCCACGCGAAAGCTCGGCGCACCGCCGCCGCCCTTGTAGCCCAGGGTCTCGAAGCCGCCGCCGGCGGTCATGAACCAGTCGTCCACGATCGATTCGATTCCCGAGGCGGTGGTCTCGCCCGCGATGGCGGCGGTGAGCTGAGCCAGCATCGCTTCCGACCCGGCCAGCGGCTGGCGGTCGGTGGCGGTTCCGGCAAACAGCGCGCGGCCGCCGCTCTGGCCGTTGAGAAGCGCGACGACAGAGCCGAACTGCCCCCGGGCATCGGCCGATTTCGAAGCGATCTGCGACGGGTTGGCCGAGTTGGCCGTCGAGATCAGCTCCGGCGCCAGGGCCGACAGGCCGGTCTGGACCGACTCCAGCGCGGTCTGGGTGGCCGCCGCAAAGGCCCCGGCCTCGGCGGTGGCGGTGCGAAAGCCGGCCAGGGCCGTCAATCCGCGCTCGATCGTCAGCAGATGGGCGGTGTCGCCGGTGGTGGCGGTGGCCGGGCGGCTGCGCCGGCCGCTGGCCAGTTCCTGGCTCAGCCGGGTCAGGTCGGTCTTCAACCGCAGGGTCTGGGTTCGGGTCAGATAGAGCTGACTCTGGTCGCCGATCGAGGTCATCGCCATGTCACAGCCCCAGCAAGGTTTGAATCATGTCGTCGATGGTCGAGACGACCCGCGCATTGGCGCCATAGGCCTGTTCGAGCGACAGCAGTTCCTGCATCTCGTGGTCGGTATCGACCCCGTCCTGCAGATGCAGGTTGCGCAGCGTCTCGGCGCGGCTGTTGGCATAGGCCATGCTTTTTTCCAGCGACAGGGTGGTGCCGGACCAGAGCGCCGAGGCTTCTCCGGCCAGCCCGCCCGCCGACCGGGCCGTCGCGCCGAACGGGCCCGAGGCCGGGCTGCGGGCGGCGTTCAGCGCGTCGGCCATGCCGGTCAGCAGGCTTCCGTCGCCGACATCGCCGGGGGCCGTGGCCTGAAGGCCGTCGCGCAGGCGCCAGACCGCGCCGCCCTGGCCCGGATCAACGGCGGCATTCACTTGCAGCCGCCCGGCGAGGCCGACTTCGTCCGTGGCCACGAAACCGCCGCCGCCGTCGGTGAACAGGCCGGGTTCCCCGGCGTTGAGCGTCGCATCGAGCGCCGGATCGGCAAATCGCTCGTAGAGGTCGCGTGCCATGGCATCGACCATGGTCTGGGCCTCCACCGCCATCCCGTCGCGCAGGTCGAAGAGTGCCCCCAGCCGGCCGCCGCCCAGGGGACCGGTGCCGCCGGTGACCGACACCGGCTGATCGTTCAACGTCAGCCCCGACAGGGCGCCGGAGCCGATGCTCATGTCGGGGGTGATGATGCCGACCGGATCGAACCTCACCGTCGCGGCGCTGCTGTCGAGAAGGATCGCCCCGCCCGTCGAGACCAGTGCCACCATCCCGTCTTCGCGCGGCAGTTCCCGCACCGGCACAAGGGTGGCGATGCCGTCGATCAGGGTCTGTCGCTGGTCCACCAGCCCGGCATAGTCGCGTCCGGATGTGCTCAGGCCCCGGATCGCCACGTTCAGGTCGCGCACATGCGCCAGATCGGCGTTCAGCCGGGTCACGGCGGCGGCGATGTCGTGGTCGGCCTCCATTCTTGCGGCCTGAATATCATCCGAGGTTGCCTTGAGCCGCTCCGCGACCTCCTCCGCCGCCGCGGCCACGGCCGTCAACCGCGCGCTGCTGTCGGGGCGGTTCGAGGCTTCCACCAGGGTTGCCTGCATCACCGCGATCCGGTCGGAGAGCGAACCGGACTCGCCGGGCATGCCGATGAGGCCGCCGATGCGGTTCTGGAAGGCCAGCCGGGTGTCGTCGGCGGCGACGGCCGAGTCCGCCAGCCGCAGGTCGGCCAGCACGCCCTGATCGACGACCCGGCGGACTCCGCTCACCTGCACCCCGGACCCGGCGCCGGCCAGCACCTGGCCCGACAGCGACAGCTCGCGCCGGGCATAGCCCGGCGTGCGGGCATTGGCGACATTCGAGGAGACGACCTCGATTCCGCGCGACGCTGCGGTCAGCCCGGAAAGGGCGTTGTACATGGCGCTTGTGATGCTCATTCCGCAGCCCTCCTGCCCGGTCCTTCCTCAACGCGTCCGGGGTCAGCGCTTGATGTTCGTGGTTTCCTGCAGCATCTCGTCCACCGTCTGGATCACCTTGGCGTTCGAGGAATAGGCCCGCTGGGTCTGGATCAGCTGCGTCAGCTCGGCCGCCACATCGGTGGTGGAGCCTTCGCGGGCATAGCCCACCACCGCCCCCGTCGGGCCGTCGCCGGCATCCCAGAGGAAGAACGAGCCGCTGTCGGGCGAGACCTGATAGACCTGGTTCGACAGCGCGGTCAGCCCGTTCATGTTCGGTACGTCAACCAGCGGCACCTGATAGATGCGGCGGGTGAAGCCGGTGTCATAGGTGGCGGTGACATAGCCGTTCTCGTCCACCTCCACCGCCGTCAGGTTGCCGACCGGCGAACCGTCCTTGGTGATCGCGGTGGGCGCGAAACTGTCCGAAAGCTGGGTCAACCCGTTCGGGTCGCCCAGCTTGCCGATCGTCACCGTCATCGGCCCGCCCGCGACAGTCAGGTCGAGCGTGCCGTCGGCTGCGTTGTAGGTGCCGCCCGAAACCACGCTGACCGAGGCCAGCGTGCCACCGTCGCCACGGGTATCGTCAAAGGTCAGGGTGTATTCTCCGATCACCGCATTGCCCTGGGCGCTGTCGGTCACCACCATGGTCCAGGTGTTGGACGAGCCCGACGCCGGGACCGTGGGCGTGAAGCTGACGCCCAGGGTCTCGGAAGTGCCGAGATTGCCGAAATACTCGATCTGGAGGTTCAGCGGGTCGCCCGCCGCCCCGGCCTCGGTCGCCGTTGCCGGCAGGTTGACGCCCATGTTCATCCGGGTGGTCGGATCCCCGGCCGTCTGGTTGGCGTTGATGACCACCGGTTCCAGCCCGACCATCGTGTCGCGCGGATAGGTCGGGATCGTGCCGTCGGCATTCGCCGGCCAGCCCAGCAGGACCAGCCCCGAATCGGTGCGCAGCACCCCGTTGTCATCGGTCCGGAACGATCCCGTCGTGGTCATCATCATCGGCTGGTCGCCGGTGCTTGCCCCGAGCGAGACCGAGGGCGTGACCGGCAGCATCCCGCGCCCCGAGACCGCGATATCGGTGGCATTCGAGGTCGAGACCAGTGCCCCGTGTTCGTCGATCAGCCGGGCCGTTCCGGCGCGCACTCCGCCCGCCGAATAGGTCCCGGCGCCGCGTGAGCTGTTGATCACGAAGGAATTGAAATCGGCCGTGGCCCGCTTGTAGCCGAAGGTGCCCGAGTTGGCGATATTGTCCGAGATGGTGGCCAGCCGTGTCGCATTGGCAAAGAGCCCTGCGACGCCCGCGGCGAGCGAAGAGGAAATGGTCATGGGTGCGCCTTTCTGATGCAACGACCTGTCCTGCCATTCCTAGGTGAGAACCCTTAAGCTCTGCCTAACGCCGCATGGCCGCGTGGCGGGCCGTCTGCCGGTTCAGGACAGCTCGGCCCTCAGCAGGATCACCTCCAGCCGGTTGTTGCGCACCGAAGCCGGGTTGACGGCCACCGGATCGCGGTCTGCAAATCCGGCGACCCGGGTGAAGCGGCGGTCATCCAGCCCCGCCTCGACGATCAACGCGCGCAGCGCGCCGGCGCGTTCCCAGCTGAGCGGCCAGACCGGGTCCCGGGCCAGGACGACCGGGTAGGAGCGCACATGGCCATTGACCGCCACCGGGTTGCCGACCAGATCGAAGACCCGCGCCAGCACATCCGCGAGATCGACCAGCAGCGGCGTCGGCGTGATGCCGTCGGCCTCGAACAACGGGTCGCCCTCCAGATCGAACAGCTCGATGATCAGGCCTTCGTCGGTCACCCGTGTGACGATGTGGCGCAGGGTCCGGTCGGCGGCCATGCTTTCTCCCGACTGGGCGCTGAGCGCCCTTTCGATCGCGCCGAACGCCCTGGCCTCGTCACCGGCCGCCCCCGTGCCCGCGCCACTCTGGCCGGTCGGCGGCGCGTCGCCCGGCGGCTCGGCTCCGGCTTCGGCGTTCTCGGCCAGGTTGTCCTCGGAAAACACGGATTCGCCGCCGAAGACGCCATCCCCGCCGCCCGAGACACGGTTGATCGGGATCGTCGGATTGAAGTAATCCGCAATGCCCTTGCGCTGTTTCTCCGTCGTCGCGTTCAACAGCCACATCAAGAGGAAGAAGGCCATCAAGGCCGTCACGAAGTCGGCATAGGCGACCTTCCAGGCACCGCCATGGTGCCCGCCGGCCTGAACGATCTTCTTCCGCTTGATGATGACGGGCGCGTTGTGTTTCGCGCTCATCCCACCACCTCATGTTCACCCTTGGGGACGTGCTAGCAGGGCGACGTGAACATCGGGTCAAGAAAACATCTCGGGTTTTATCCGGGTCGATGAAACCTGCCCCGTGCCAGTCAGGCACGGCCCGCAGAGGCGGCCAGGATCATCGCCGCCGCCTTTTCCGCGATCATCATCGTCGGGGCGTTGGTGTTGCCGCTGGTGATCGTCGGCATGACGCTGGCATCGGCCACGCGAAGCCCCGCGACCCCGCGCAGCCGCAACTCGGCATCCAGGGGCGCCTCGACATCGGCGCCCATGCGAACGGTTCCGACCGGGTGAAAGATGGTGGTGCCGATCTCGCCCGCCGCGCGGGCCAGCGCGGCATCGTCATCGCCGACCTCCGGGCCGGGGCGGAATTCCTGTGGATCATGCCGGGCCAGCGGCTCCTGTTCGACGATCCGGCGGGTCAGCCGGATCGCATCCGCCGCCACCTGCCGGTCGGCCTCGGCCGACAGGTAGTTCGGCCGGATTTCCGGGTGCCGTGTCGGATCCGGCCCCGCCAGCCGCACCGTGCCGCGACTCTGCGGCCGCAGGTTGCAGACGCTGGCGGTGAAGGCGTCGAAATCGTGCAGCGGCTCGCCGAAGGCATCCAGGGACAGGGGCTGGACATGAAACTCCAGGTCCGCCGTCGCCACCTCGGGGCGCGACCGTGCGAAGACACCCAGCTGCGACGGCGCCATCGACATCGGCCCGGTCCGGCGCAGGGCGTATTCCGCCGCGATCTTCGCCTTCCCGAACAGGCTGGCCGACATGGTGTTGAGGGTCTTCGCCCCGGTGATCCTGTAGGCGCAGCGCAGTTGCAGATGGTCCTGCAGATTGCTGCCTATGCCGGGCATGTCGCGCCGCACCTCGATCCCCATCGAGCGCAGATGCTCCGCCGGGCCGATCCCCGACAGCATCAGAAGCTGTGGCGAGCCGATCGCCCCGGCGCTCAGCACCACCTCGGCCCCGGCCCGCGCCTCTTCGACCAGCCCGCCGCGGCGCCAGCGGACTCCGGTGACACGGCCATCGTCGAAGATCAGGCTCTCGGCCTGGGCATGGGTCACGATCTTCAGATTGCCGCGCTTCAGGGCCGGGCGCAGAAAGGCCCGCGCCGTGTTCAGCCGCCAGCCGTTCTTCTGGTTCACCCGGAAATAGGCGACGCCTTCGTTGTCGCCGCGGTTGAAATCGCTGATCGCCGGGATGCCCGCCGCCACCGCGGCCTCGTGGAACCGGTCGAGTATCTCCCACCGTAACCGCTGTGCATCGACCCGCCATTCGCCGCCCTGGCCATGCATCTCGTCCGGCGGGCCGGCGTTGTCCTCGGCTTTCAGGAAATGCGGCAGCACATCGTCCCAACCCCAGCCGGTCAGCCCCGACTGGCGCCAGCCGTCGTAATCCGCCGCCTGCCCACGCAGATAGAGCATCCCGTTGATCGAGGAGCAGCCGCCCAGAACCCGGCCGCGCGGGTAGAGCAGGCTGCGCCCGCCCAGCTGCGGCTCGGCCATGGTGCGAAAGCCCCAGTCGGTGCGGGGATTGCCGATGCAATAGAGATAGCCGACCGGTATGTGAATCCAGGGATAGGTGTCGCGCCCGCCGGCCTCGAGCAGCAGAACCCGATGCTTCTCGCTCAGCCGGTTGGCCAGAAGCGATCCCGCGCTGCCGGCGCCGACGATGATGTAGTCGAACGCATCCATCCTGCCGGCCAGCATGACGCGCCGGCCGGCGTGCCGCAAGCCGGACGGCTACTGTGCGGTATAGCCGCCATCCACCAGGTGGTAGCTGCCGTTGATGAAGCTGGCCCGGTCCGACAGCAGGAAGCAGGTCAGCGCCGCCACCTCGGCCGGTTTGCCGATCCGGCCGACCGGGTGCATTCCGGCCAGCGCCGCCATCGTCGCCTCGTCCAGATTCGCGCTGAGCAGCGGCGTGTCGATGAAGCCCGGTCCGACGGCATTCACCCGGATGTTCTGCTTGGCATGGTCCAGCGCCGCGGTCTTGGTCAGACCGAGCAGCGCGTGTTTCGCCGCCACATAGGCAGAAGAGCCGGCAAAACCGACCGATCCCAGGATCGAGGCCATGTTGACCACCGCACCGCCCTTGCCCTTGGCCATGGCCGCCAGTTCGTAGCGCAGACAGTAGAAAACTCCGTTCAGGTTCACGTCGATGACCTGCTTCCAGCTGTCCAGCGGATAGTCCCCGACCGGGGCCGAGGCACCGCCGATCCCGGCGTTGTTCACCGCCAGATCGAGCCCGCCCCACAGCTCCACCGCCCGCGCGACCATCGCCTCGGCCCGCGCCGGGTCGGCGACATCGACCTGAAAGGCCTCGGCGGTCCCGCCGGCCGATGCGATCTCGTCCGCGACCTTTCCGGCGACGTCCGGGGACAGATCGGCGATCAGAACCTTCGCGCCCCCGGCCGCAAGCTCACGCGCGATCTCGGCGCCGATGCCGGAGCCTGCCCCGGTCACGATGGCCGACTTGCCGTCAAAATCCATGCTCATGGTCGCTCTCCCATCGGTTCCTCGTAGGCGGCCGGCTGCCGATGTTCCGAACAGATCAGAGCCCGGCCGGGCCACCGCCCGAAGCCTGCCCGATCCCGGCCCGGCCCGCGTTGAGCCAGGTCAAACCGCAGCGGCTTTCGGCTCCGGCACCGGCTTCAGCGGCGCACCGCAGACACCGCGAAGGGTGCGCCAGGCATCGTATTGCGACAGGAACATCTGGCCCGAGAGATGTTGCAGGAACCGGGTCCGCGAGAGCTTGTCGGTGACCGGCCCCTTGACCTCGGACAGGTGCAGCTTGGCGCCCATGTCCACCAGTCGCCGGTCGATCGCTTCGAGGCTTTCCAGCGCGCTCAGGTCGATGTCATTGACCGCCGAGCACATGAGCACCACGTGTTTCAGCCCCTTGGACTCCGCGGTCCGGTCCAGGATGTAGTCCTCGAGATAGCGGGAATTGGCGAAGGACAGGCTTTCATCGACCCGGATCATCAGGATCTCGGGATGGGTCACCACCTGATGCCGGTTGATGTTGCGAAAATGCTCGGTGCCCTCGATGCAGCCGATCTCGGCGATATGCGGGCGCGAGGTGCGCCAGAGCAGCAGCAGCACCGACAGGCCGACCCCGGCGGAAACCCCCGCTTCGACCCCGATCAGGAGGGTCAGCAGGATCGTCGCCGCGACGGCGGCGAAATCGGCATGGGAATAGCGCCAGGCGCGGCTCAGGATCGACAGATCGACCAGCGACATGACCGCCGCGATGATCGTCGCCGCCAGCACCGCCTTGGGCAGGAAGAACAGCAGCGGGGTCAGCGCCAGCGTCGCCAGCGCGATGCCGACGGCGGTAAAGGCGCCCGCCGCCGGTGTCTCGGCCCCGGCATCGAAATTGACGACCGAGCGGGCAAAGCCCCCGGTCACCGGGTAGCCGCCCGAAATCGCCGCACCGATATTGGCCGCGCCCAGACCGATCAGCTCCTGGTCCGGCACGATCCGCTGCCGCCGCTTGGCCGCCAGCGTCTGCGCGACCGAGACCGATTCGACAAAGCCGATGATCGAGATCAGCACCGCCGGCACGATCAGCGAGGACCAGAGCCCCAGGTCGAAGACCGGCAGCCGCAGCGGTGGCAGCCCCTGCGGCACTGTGCCGACAATGGCAACGCCGTGATTGGCCAGATCGAGGCCCCAGACCACCAATGTAGAGACTATGATGGCCAGCACCGGCCCGGTCCTGGCGCCGATATCCGCCGCCCGGCCGCGCAGCCCCCAGCGGATCAGCAGCGGCTTCAGCCCCTTGCGGACCCAGAACAGGAAGACCAGCGCCGGCAGCCCGATGGCCAGCGTCGGCAGGTTGGTCCGGTCCAGGTCGGACCACAGGTTCTCCAGCATCTCGAGCAGGTTCTCGCCGCCGCCGGGCAGGCCCAGGATATGCCGTGCCTGGCTGGTGGCGATCAGGATGCCCGAGGCGGTGATGAAGCCCGCCACCACCGGATGCGACAGGAAATTGGCCAGAAACCCCAGCCGGAACAGCCCCATCGCAAGCAGCACAAGCCCGGACAGGAAGGCCAGCACCATCGCCGCCGCCATCGCTGCCGCCGGATCGTCCAGGCCCAGACGGGCAATCGCCGCGGCGGTCATCAGCGAGACCACCGCGACCGGCCCGACCGCCAGCGCCCGCGAGGTGCCGAAGACCGCATAGGCCAGCAGCGGCACGATCGAGGCATAGAGCCCGACCTGCGCCGGCAGTCCGGCCAGCAGCGCATAGGCCAGCGACTGCGGGATCAGCATCACGGTGACGATCACCGCCGCCACAAGATCGCTGGTGGCCTGATCGCGGTTGTAGTGGCGGCCCCATTCGAGGATCGGGAAATAGCGTTTCATGACGCAATCCATTCGTGGCCCCGATATCCGGCACGATGTCCGGACATCCTGGGCGCGGTCTGCAGAGGGTGGGCGATGCCGGACGGCACGGAACGGGGCGCCATGATCCTAGAGGCTGTTCAGCGGCACCTTCAGGAAACGCTTGCCGCTCTCGTCGGGCTCGGGCAACTCGCCGCCGCGCATGTTGACCTGCAGCGACGGAATGATCAGCTTCGGCATGTCCAGGCTGGCGTCCCGCTCGGTCCGCAGCTTGATGAAAGCCTCGCGCGTGGTGCCGTTGCCGACATGGATGTTGTGCTTCTTTTCCTCTCCGACCGAGGTTTCCCACTGGATGTCGCGCCCGTTCGGGCCGTAGTCGTGGCACATGAACAGCCGCATCTCGTCCGGCAGGGCAAGCACCTTCTGGATCGAATCGTAAAGCTCGCCGGCATCGCCACCCGGGAAATCGGCCCGGGCCGAACCGCCGTCGGGCATGAACAGGGTGTCTCCGACAAAGGCCGCGTCGCCGACCACATGCGTCATGCAGGCCGGGGTATGGCCCGGCGTATGCATGGCAAAGGCGGTCATGCCGCCGATCTTGTAGGTGTCGCCATCATCAAACAGCCGGTCGAACTGGCTGCCGTCGCGGCGGAATTCGGTGCCCTCGTTGAAGACCTTGCCAAAGACGTCCTGGACCACGGTGATGTTGCGCCCGATTCCCAGCTTGCCACCCAGACGGTCCTGGATATAGGGCGCCGCCGAAAGGTGGTCGGCATGGACATGGGTTTCGATCAGCCATTCCAGCTTCAGGCCCTTCTTCGAGATGAAGGAGATGATCTGATCGGCGTGCTCATAGGCGATCCGTCCCGCGGCATAGTCGATATCCATGACCGAATCGACCACCGCGCATGAGGCGGAGTCGGGATCCTTGACCACATAGCTGATCGTATTGGTGGCGGGGTCGAAGAATGCGGTGACTTCGGGCTTCACTGACATATCAACGGGATAAGACATTTCATGCTCCTTCGTCTTGACGTTGGACCGGCAGGCACGGGTGCTGACCCGTCCGGGCGGCCGATCTCGGCTATCCTCTTGTCGCACAGCACTCCCATCGGGCACGGTGACTATGTTACCGAGACTGTCCGACCGGCAAGCCGGTCGCTCAGGAGCGTGCCAGCCGGTCCAGCGCAGCCGGGGCGGTCAGGGTGATCTCGCCCCTTGCCTGCTCGATCCAGCCGCGGCGGTGGAAATCCTGCAGGATGCGCGAAATCACTTCACGGGCCGACCCCAGCTCGTTGGCCAGAACCTGATGTGTCGCCGTCACCCGTCCGTTCTCGGCCAGCGCCAGCAGCCGTGCCGCCAGCCGCACGTCGACCCGGCGCGAAACGATGTCGTCGACCAGCTTGAACAGGTCGGCGATCCGCCGCGAATAGGTGTTGAAGACGAACTGGCGGAAGGCCGGAGCCTCGCCCAGCAGGTCGTCGAACAGCTTGCGCGGGATCGCCACGGCGCGGCAATCGGTCTCGGCGATGCCCTCGGCGGAGTATTCCTCCATCGTCATCATGCAGGAGGTGGTCATCACGCAGCTTTCCCCGGCCTTGATCCGGTAGAGGAAAACCTCGCGCCCGGTCTCCGAGCGTTGCTGAACCCGGACCGAGCCGTCCAGCAGCATCAGCAGGTGGTCGGGCTTCTGGCCGGGGCCGAAGATCTGGGTGCCCGCCGCCACGGTGACGATGCGGGAACCTTCGCGCAGGGCCTGGCGCACCTCGGCAGGCAGGGCGGCGAGCCCGGGGAACTGCTGCGTCCAGTCGGCGGTGGTGCTGTCGGTCATGGCATCCTCTGCTGGCCAGATTGGCTCACATCCATGGGTATCGTTCCCGGATGCCGCGGGCAAACCGTAATCTCGGTGTCAGGGCCGGGCGGGCCCGAGCCGCTCGGCGGCCAGCACCGCCGCCAACGCCGGAAGGGCCAGGCATTGCCGGGCGCGCAGCGCGGTGCCGGGATCATAACGCCCGGCGGCGTCCAGCAGGTTCACCGTCGCCGCCAGACGCGCCGCGACCATCACCGGCAGGTTGATGACGGCGCCGCAGCCCAGGGACTCGATCGCCGCCAGATCGGGGAAATCCGCCCGCATCTCCCGCGGCGAATTGGCGTGATACATGCGCCCCGCCCGGACCGTGGCCAGAAAGCCGTTTTCGACCAGCGGCTTGGTTCCCGACAGCGGATAGGCCGCCGAATCGCTTGTATAGACCCTTCTGGCCAGCCCGGCCGCCGTATCGATCAGAGTGACCGAGAACAGCCGCACCCCGATCTCGGCCGCGGCCAGCCGGTGCAGGGCGCCGAACACTTCGGCCGCCCCGGTCGCTTCGCCCAGCGTGGCGGTGAACTGGTCGCGAGCGCTCTGCGGCATGTCGGCCCCTCCGGTTGACCGGGCCAGCATTCCCGCAGCCGACGCATGGCTGCAACCCCTCGCGGCCGGTTCGGGCCGGTCGGCGTTTTTCGGATGATCCGGGACCGGCCTGCGGCTAATGCTGGCGATCATGGCAAGGACCGAAGAGCCCCCTCTGCGCGCCGGCAAGAAAAAGGCCGGCCGGAAGAAAAGGCGCCAGCCGCGACGGTTCCGTCCCCTGCGCTGGCTGTGGCGCTGGACGTTCCGGCTGGCGCTGGCCGGCATGGTGGTGATCGTGCTGGCGGTGCTGCTCTACCGCTTCATAAACCCGCCGACCACGCCCTACATCTTCGCCGAGAGTCGCCGTCTCGGCGGGGTCGAGATGCGTTGGGTGGCGGCCGATGACATCGCACAGGTCATGCTCCGCTCGGCCGTTGCCGCGGAAGACGCCAATTTCTGCGAACATTGGGGCTTCGACATGGATGCGATCCGCGATGCGATCAACGGCGGCGGCAATCGTGGCGCTTCGACGATCAGCCAGCAGGTCGCCAAGAATGCCTGGCTCTGGCACGGCCGCAGCTGGACCCGCAAGGCGCTGGAGGCGATGATCACCCCGGTGATGGAGACATTCTGGTCCAAGCGCCGGATTCTCGAGGTTTATCTGAACATTGCCGAGTTCGGCGAGGGCGTATTCGGCATCGGCGCCGCCGCGCAGCATGCCTTCGGCGTGACGCCGAAGAACCTCACCGCGGACCAGGCGGCGCGTCTTGCGGCGGTGCTGCCGAATCCCAAGCACCGATCCGCCGCGAAACCGAGCGCCAAACTGCGCAAGCGGGCGGCATCGATCCGCGATGGTGCCGAAACCATCAGGATTGACGGGCGCGCCGATTGCTTCGGCGGTTGAAACCCGACGCGGACCGGGGCAAACAGGATCCAATCCGAGGGCCAAGATGATCCGCCTTTTCCACGTCCCGTTGTCACCCTTCTGCCGCAAGGTCCGGCTTTCGCTCGCCGAGAAGAAGATCGAGGTCGAGCTGGTCGAAGAACGCTATTGGGAGCAGGATCCCGATTTCCTGCGCCGCAACCCGGCCGGCAAGGTGCCAATCCTCCGGATGGATGGCCGGATGATGGCCGAGAGCACGCCGATCTGCGAGTATATCGAGGAAAAGCAACCCGAGCCGCCACTGATGCCCCGCGGCGCCGGCGAGCGCTACGAGGTGCGGCGGCTGGTGAACTGGTTCGACGACAAGTTCCACCACGAGGTGACGTCGAAGCTGCTCTATGAACGGGTCAACAAGAAGGTGATGGGCCAGGGCTACCCGGATTCGGGCAACGTCAAGGCCGGCGCCAAGGCGATCAAGTTCCATATCGACTACATGGGCTGGCTTCTGGATCAGCGGCGCTGGCTGGCGGGCGATACGATGACGCTGGCCGATTTTGCCGCCGCCGCGCATATGTCGGCGCTGGATTACATTTCCGACGTGGACTGGAACCGCAACGCCAACGTCAAGGACTGGTACGCCAAGATCAAGTCGCGCCCGGCCTTCCGGTCGCTGCTGGCGGATCAGGTTCCCGGTTTCCCGCCACCGCCGCATTACGCCGACCTGGATTTCTAGGCCAAGGCCGGCGGCTCAGAGCCCCAGACGCTCGAACAGGCTGTCGATCGGCGCCCAATCCACCGGTTCCAGCCGCACCGGCAGGATCAGCATCCGGCCCCGCCACTCGGGCGGCAGGCGTACTGCATCCTTCTCGGTGGTGACGAGTTCGGCCCCGAGGGCCCCGGCCTCGGTCGCGATCCGTTTCAGCAGGGCGTCCCCGATCGGCTGATGGTCATCCAGGGCCACGGTGCCGCGCAGATCGGCGCCCAGGCGGCGCAGCGTGTCAAAGAACTTGCCCGGGCGGCCGATCCCGGCAAAGGCAAAGACCGCCAGCCCCTGCCAGTCCATTCCGGTCTGCAAGGGCTTCGCCTCCGCCGCCAGCCGCGGCAGCGGCGCCACCGACCAGAGGGCATCGAACCGCGCCTGCGCCTCGGCATCGCCCAGGGTCAGCACCAGATCGGCGCGGCGCAGTGCCGTTGCCACCGGCTCGCGCAATGGCCCGGCGGGCGCCACCCGGCCATTGCCGAAGCCCTCTCTGGCATCGACGGTCAGGATCGCCGCGTCCTGGATCACCGAGGGGTTCTGGAACCCGTCATCCAGCAGCACCGCCCCGGCTCCCGCCGCAACCGCCGCCCGGACCCCGGCGGCCCGGTCGCGCGCCACCCAGACCGGGGCGAAAGCGGCCAGCATCAGCGGCTCGTCTCCCACCCGCGCGGCGTCGTGCCGGCCCGGATCGACCCTCAGGACCGCCTTTTCAGACCCTCCATAACCGCGCGAGACGACATGCACCTTCACCCCGCGCGCCAGCAGCCGTTCGACCAGGGCCATCACCGCCGGGGTCTTGCCGGTACCGCCCAGATGCACATTGCCGACACAGATCACCGGGACCGGCGCCCGGTATCCGTCCGCCCGGCGTGCAACCCGCCGGGCGGTCACCGCAGCGGTCAGCGCCGCCAGGGGCGCCAGGGCCCGGGCCTTCCAGCCGGGTGCGTCGGGTGGATTCTGCCAGAATCGCGGCGGTTGCATCAGGTCTCTCCCCCGGCAGGGCGTGCGCCGTCCAGCGCCCGGGTGAGATGTTCCAGCAACCGCCCCGCAGCCTCGTCCCCCGCCGAGGACACCTCCCAGGCCGCATGGGCAAGGGTTGCGGCCTGATCGGGGGCCAGAAGCGTTTCGATTTCGGTTGCCAGCTCGACCGGGCCGACGACCTGCCGCGCCGCGCCCGCCGCCGTCAGCCGGGCATGGTCAGTGGCATGGCCGGCGGTTTCCGGACCATGCAGGATGGCCGAGCCCAGTGCCGCCAGTTCCAGCGGGGACCGCGATTCGGCCCCGGCGGTCCATGTGCCGCCGACAAAGGCCAGCGGCGCCAGGCGCAGCCACAGCCCCCACTCGCCGCCCAGATCGGCCACATAGGCCGAGAGAACCTCGTTCGGCTCGTCCCCTGCCGACCTCAGGCCGCAGGCAAGCCCGGCCCGTTCCAGATAGGCCTGCATCTTCGGCCCGTCCAGAGGATCGGCGGGCACGATCACCAGCAGCAGCCGGTGCGACCGGCCGAGCGCCAGCGCCTGCGTCTCGGCAATCGCCTCGACCTCTGCCAGCGGCAAGCCATAGGCGCACCATACCGGGCGCGAGGACAGCAGTTCCGACAGGGAAACCCGCTCGGCCTCATTGGCACTCGGCACCGGCAGCTCGGCCCGCAGAGCGCCCCCGACCTCGGCTTTCCCGCGCGGTGCGCCCAGGCTCCGCAACCGGGCGAGATTGGCGGCGTCCTCGGCCAGAAGATGGTCGAAACAGGCCAGGTGGCGCCGGGTCAGGGGCCGATACGGCCAGCGTTCCATCCAGCTGGCCCCCGACAGGCGAATATCGCAGCCCAGCACCGGCAGACCGCGTCGGTGCAGCGCCTGGACCGTTGCGGGCAACAGCACGTCGCCCAGCAGGACCGCCGCCGCCGGCTGCCAGCGGTCGAGAAAGCCGGACAGGGCGACAGGGTCCTCGGGCGGGCAGGGGGTCAGTTCGACATCCATCGCGGCGATTGCGGCGCTGTCGTCGGGCGAGGGATCGCGGGGCAGGGTGACCAGGGGCCACAGCCCCGGCATCTCGGCATCCAGGCGTTGCGCCAGCCCGCTCAGGCCACGCACCGAACCGGCATCGTCGCAGCGAAACCAGACCGGCGTGCCGGGGCGCCGGGCCGGCTCGCCATCTGCCGCGGCCGGCAGGGCGGTACGGCCCTGCAGTGCCGGCACCGGCGGCTCGCGCCGCGCCAGCAGCCGATCAAGATATTGGCTGATCCAGCCTGAAATCGCCATTACCGCGGGTCATCGGGCCTAGTTGCCCAGTTCCTCGGTTGGGCTGGCGGCGGTCTCTTCGTCGCGCAGCCGGTGCAGGTGGGCGATGAAGTAGCGCATATGGGCATTGTCCACGGTGCGATGCGATTCGGCCTTCCAGGCGTTGTAGGCGCTGGCATAGTCCGGGAAGATCCCGACCACATGGATCTGGGACACGTCGCGGAACACATTGGTGGAAGGATCGGCAAGCTCGCCACCAAAGACAAGGTGCAGGCGCTGGGTCATGGGGGTCTCCGAAGGTATCTGGCTGAACAGTCGAGCGGCTGTGAACAGGGTCCGGCGGCGGTGTCTGGGCCACGGCTTCATACCGGACGCCCGGTTGGGCGGCGCCAACCTAGGGCAATGCGTGGCAGGGTCAAGGGCAGCGCCGTTGACATGAAATCGGCTATACCGCATTCGGAGGGCCGGACAGCCCGCGAAAGGAATGGTTGATGAAGATTGCGATGATCGGCACCGGTTATGTCGGCCTGGTTTCGGGGGTCTGTTTCTCGAATTTCGGACATGAGGTGGTCTGTGTCGACAAGGACCCGCGCAAGCTGGAGGCGCTGAACGCCGGGCAGGTGCCGATCTACGAACCGGGCCTTGACGAGCTGATGGCCAGAAATGTCGAGGCCGGCCGCCTGACCTTCACCGGCGATCTGAAGGAAGCGGTCGCCGGGGCCGATGCCGTGTTCATCGCGGTGGGCACCCCGACCCGGCGCGGCGACGGCCATGCCGATCTCACCTATGTCTACGCCGCGGCCGAAGAGATTGCCGGTGCGCTTACCGGCTATGCGGTGGTGGTCACGAAATCGACCGTTCCGGTGGGGACCAACCGGCAGGTCAAGCAGATCATCCGCAAGGCGGCGCCCGAAGCCGAGTTCGATGTCGCCTCGAACCCCGAGTTCCTGCGCGAAGGGGCCGCGATCGACGATTTCATGAAGCCCGACCGGGTGGTCGTCGGCTGCCAGTCGGACCGCGCCCGCGAGGTGATGGGCGCGATCTACCGGCCCCTGTTCCTGCGCGAATTCCCGATCGTCTACACCGATCTCGAATCCGCCGAGATGATCAAATATGCCGCCAATGCCTTTCTGGCGACCAAGATCACCTTCATCAACGAGATCGCGGCGCTCTGCGAAAAGGTCGGTGCGGACATCAAGGATGTGTCGAAGGGCATGGGCCTGGACGGACGGATCGGCAACAAGTTCCTGCATGCCGGGCCTGGCTATGGCGGATCCTGTTTCCCCAAGGATACCAAGGCATTGGCGCGGATCGGCCAGGACAACGCGGTGCCGATGCAGATCACCGAGTCGGTGATCGAGGTCAATGACCGGATCAAGCGGCGGATGATCGACAAGATCCTCGACCTTTGCGGCGGTTCGGTCAACGGCAAGACCATCGCGGTTCTGGGCGTGACCTTCAAACCCGATACCGACGACATGCGCGACGCGCCTTCGCTCACCATCGTTCCGGCACTGATCGGCGGCGGCGCCAAGGTGCGGGCCTGTGATCCGCAGGGCGAGCGCGAGGGCGCCGAGCTGCTGCCCGGGGTCCACTGGGTGGCCGATGCCTACAAGGCGGCACAGGGCAGCGACTGCATCGTGATCCTGACCGAGTGGAACGAGTTCCGGGCGCTCGACCTGAAGAAACTGGCCCGCAAGGCCGCCGCCCCGCGGATGGCCGACCTGCGCAACATCTATGCGCCCCGGGATGCCAAGCGGGCCGGATTCCTGGCCTATGCGTCGATCGGGCGGTCGGACTATCTGGCCGAGCCCGCGGCGGAGACAAAGCCGGGCTGAAACGGCGGGGCTAGTCTTCCAGCCCCAGCCGCTTGCGGATCTCCGGCCCGTGTTCGTCCGGCTTGGGCGAGGGCCGGCCGGTGGCCAGTTCCGCCTCGGAGAACCGGAACGGCGGCCGGACCGAGGGCACCCCGTCCAGCGACATCTGCATGCCGCGCGCCTGGACCTGCGGGTCGGCAAAGACCTCGGCCATGTCGTTGATCGGCCCCGCCGGGATGCCCTGGGCCTCGCAGGCGTCCAGCAGCTCTTTCTTCGCCATCCGGGCGGTGGCCTCGGCCAGAAGCTTCGTCATCTCGTCACGGTGCTTGATCCGGTCCGAGTTGGTCAGGAACTCCGGAGCCTCGGCCATCCAGTCCAGCCCGAGTATCCCGCAGAGCCGGCGATACTGTCCGTCGTTGCCGGTGGCGATGATGATGTGCCCGTCCGAGCAGGCAAAGACCTGGTAGGGCGTCAGGTTCGGATGCCAGTTGCCGGTCCGCACCGGAGGCTTTCCGGAAACAAGGTAGTTCATCGCCTGGTTGGCGGTGATCGCGACCCCGGAATCCAGCAGCCCCATGTCGATCCACTGGCCGCGCCCGGTGGTGGTCCGCTGATGCAGCGCCGCCAGGATCGCCGTCGAGGCATACATCCCGGTCGCCAGATCGGTGACCGCCACGCCAAAGCGCTGCGGCTGCCCGTCCGGGTCGCCGGTGATCGACATCAGCCCCGACATGCCCTGGATGATGTAATCGTAGCCCGCCCGGTGTGCATAGGGACCGTCCTGCCCGAAGCCGGTGATCGAGCAATAGATCAGCCGCGGATTGACCTTTTGCAGGCTCTCGTAGTCCAGCCCGTATTTCTTCAGCCCGCCGAGCTTGAAATTCTCGATCAGCACATCGGCTTCGGCGGCCAGGGCCCGCACCAGCGCCTGCCCGGCCTCGGTGCGGAAATCCGCCGCGACCGATTTCTTGCCGCGATTGGCGCCGTGGAAATAGGCCGCCGAGCGGTCGCCCTCACGCTCGACAAAGGGCGGGCCCCAGCGGCGCGTGTCATCGCCCTGCGGCGACTCGACCTTGATGACCTCGGCGCCCAGATCGGCCAGCATCTGGCCACACCAGGGCCCGGCCAGAATCCGCGCCAGTTCGACGACCTTCAGTCCTTCCAGAGTTGTAGCCATGCCTGACGTCAGCTCTTGGCCAGTTCGGCGTCGATCAGCTTGGAGAACTCGTCATAGGCCATGTTCGAGTATTTCTTGCCGTTGATCAGGAAGCTCGGGGTCGAGTCGATCCCGTCCGCCGCCGCGTTCTTCTGGTAGAGCGCCACCAGCGCCCGGGCGCCGTCGGCATCGTTCATGCAGGTGTCGATCTCCTCGGACGTCATCCCGGCCTGAAGCCCGATCTTCTTCAGATTGGCCGCGATCTTTGCCGGATCGCCGCCGGCCAGCCACTCGGTCTGGGTGTCGTAAAGGATATCGGCAATCCCGAAATACCGCAGCCCGCCGCCGCATCGCGCGAGCATCGCGCCCCAGAGGCCGAAGCGGTCGAAATACACCTCGCGGTAGATGAAGTGGATCTTGCCGGTGTCGATGTAGTTCTTGCGCAGTTTCTTGAACACCAGGTCATGGAAGTCGCGGCAATGCGGGCAGGTGAAGCTGGCATATTCGGTGACCGTGACCTTGGCGTCGGGATTGCCCAGCGTCATTTCCGGGATCATCGAGGTGTCGATGTCCGCCGCATCCTCGGCCGAGGCCGACAGATCGAAATTGGTCTGTCCCGGCTTGGCGCGGCTGAAATACCAGCCGCCGCCGGCAATTGCGGCGACGCCAACGGCGCCAAGAAGAGCTCTGCGATTCATCGGGTCGGTCCTTTCGGTTTCGGCCGGGATAATATGGTTCGGCCCATGTCTTCAAGCGCTGCACGCAGGGCTTCGTCCCGGATCGGGGCAGAGGCCTCGCGCGCCAGCGCCTCGGTCTCGGGGTCGGGTGTGTTGCGTTGCGCGGTCGAGGCGGGGCGCCCCTGGAACAGGGCCTGCGCCTCGGCAAAGCCCTGCGGCGCGGTCTGGGTCAGGGCGATCCTGGCCACCGCGTTGTAGCCATAGCAGGCGTTGACCCGCTGGCGCAGCGTCTCTTTCTGCATCTCGATCATCGGCGCATTGGCGCCCGAGCACAGAACCGTCAGCGTCGCCCCCAGCCCGTGGCTGGCATAGCCGATCTTCACCGGACGGGTCAGTGCCGCCATCTCGGGCCCGGCGATCTCGTCCCAATGGGTCAGGACCTTCGACACCGCGAAGCCCCGGCTTTCTCCGGCGGCGCTGATCCGCTTCTGCAGCAGCCCCGCGGCCCGCTCGAATCCCTTCATCCGGCGGCCCTGGCCGAAATTCCTGCGCGGTGGTTGGGACGGGGTCCGGGGTGTCATCGCTGGCCTTTGCCTGTTCGCCGCCTATTCTAGGCGCGCGGCGTGGCTGCACCATAGGCAAGGCTGGGTGGGGAATAAAGATTGCGTGACCTGGAGATCGGCGCGGCGCTGCTGGAGTGGTACGATGCGCATGCCCGCAGGCTGCCCTGGCGGGTCGGTCCCGCCGAGCGCGGGGCGGGGCAAAGACCCGATCCCTACCGGGTCTGGCTGTCCGAGATCATGCTGCAACAGACCACGGTGGCGGCGGTCGGGAAGTATTTCCGGCGCTTCACCAGCCTGTGGCCGACGGTGCAGGCGCTTGCAGCGGCGGAAGATGCCGAGGTGATGGCCGAATGGGCCGGTCTCGGCTACTACGCCCGCGCCCGAAACCTGCTGAAATGTGCCCGGGCCGTGGCCGCGATGGGCGCATTTCCAGACACTATGAAGGGACTTCAGGCGCTTCCGGGGATCGGTCCCTACACGGCCGCGGCGGTCTCGGCGATTGCTTTCGACCGGCCCGAGACGGTGCTCGACGGCAATGTCGAACGGGTGGTGGCGCGGCTCTTCGCGGTGCAGACCCCGCTGCCGACCGCCAAGCCCGAGCTGCACGCGCTGGCCACCCGCCTGACTCCGCAACGCCGGCCCGGAGACCACGCCCAGGCGATGATGGACCTCGGCGCCACGATCTGCACCCCGCGTAATCCGGCCTGCGGCCTGTGCCCGTTGAGCGCCGCCTGCATGGCCCGTGCCCGGGGCATCGCCGCCGATCTGCCTCGCAAGCTGCCGAAGCGGCCCAGGCCGGTGCGGATGGGCTATGTCTACCTGGCCCGCCGCAGCGATGGCGCATGGCTGCTGGAAACCCGGCCCGACAAGGGGCTTCTGGGCGGAATGCTGGCCTGGCCCTCGTCGGACTGGACCGAGACCTTGCCGCCGGAATCCCCGCCGCTGGCCGCAAGCTGGCGGGACCCGGGACTCGAGGTGCGCCATACCTTCACCCATTTCCATCTGCGTCTGGCCCTGCGCCTGGCCGATGCCCCGGTGGGTGTGGAACCGAGCCGGGGCCGCTTTGTGCGGCATCAGGACTTCCGCCCGGCGGCGCTGCCAACACTGATGCGCAAGGCCTATGACCTGGCGACGGCACATCAGCCCGATTGAGACCGGGCCCGGATCGGCTATAGTTGGATCTCGGGGGCGACGAGGAAAACCATGGGCCGGATCATATCCAGCGCAGAGATCGCGCTGCCCCGCAACGCCCTGCCGTTCTGGCTGTCGCTGGCGATGGTGCCGCTGGTGCTGCTGGCCGCCGCCTTTGGCGGCTGGGCGCTGCTGCTGCCGCCGCTGGGCGCCTGGTCGCTGTTCTCGGTGCTCGATGCGATCCTGGGCCAGAACCATGACAACCCCGACATCGCCACCGACGAGTCGGACCTGTTCCTCTATCGCCTGATCACCCTGATCTGGTTCCCGGTCCAGTTCGTCACCGTCTTCGGCCTGATCTACTGGGTGGCGCATTCGACCCATCTGGCCGGATGGGAGAAGCTGGCCCTCTTCGCCGGGGTCGGGGTGATCTCGGGCACTATCGGCATCGTCTATGCGCATGAGCTGCTGCACCAGCCGACCCGGCTGGAACGCTGGCTGGGGGAGCTGCTGCTGGCCTCGGTGCTCTATTCGCATTTCCGCTCGGAACATCTGCTGGTCCATCATCGCTATGTCGGCACCCCGCGCGACCCGGTGACCGCCCTGTACAACGAAGGCTTCCACCGCTTCTTCTTCCGCGTGCTGCGGCAGTGCCCGGCTTCGGCCTGGCGGGCCGAGGCGGCGATGCTGGCCCGGCGCGGGCGACCGGCCTGGCACCCGGCGAATCCGTTCTGGCGCTATGCGGTTCTGCAACTGGCAATGCTGGCGCTGGCCCTGACGCTGGGCGGCTGGATCGGCCTGGGCCTGTTCCTGGTGCAGGCCTTCTCGGCGGTGTGGCAGCTGGAGCTGACCAATTACATCGAGCATTACGGCCTGACGCGGAAGCATCTGGGCGAGGGCAGATACGACCACGTCCTGCCGCGCCATTCGTGGAATGCCGATCACAAGGCTTCGAACTGGTTGCTGATCAACCTGCAACGCCATTCCGACCATCACTTCCGCCCCGACCGGCGTTTTCCGCTGTTGCAGACCTATGCCGCAGAGGAGGCGCCGCAGCTGCCCTTCGGCTATCCGGTGATGACCATGGCCGCCCTTGTGCCGCCGCTCTGGCGCCGGGTGATGAACCCCAGGGTGCGGGCCTGGCGCAGGCAGTTCTATCCCGAGATCGAGGACTGGACGCCCTACAAGACGGGCACCAACCCGCTGCCGCGCTAATCGCGCCGGGCCGGCCAGCGGGCCTGCGGCCGGTCGAGGTCAAAGCCCATCTGGCGACAGCGTGCCACCAGCGGGAACATCCAGCCCAGCCGCGCGGCATCGGCATCCGGCACCAGCTGCGGCAGCGCCGTGCCGATCCATTCCGCCGCGACCCGCAGTCTCTGCGCCGCCCCGCGGCTGGTTCCGGCGATATGGATGGCGCCGTCCACCGGCACCATCCCGCTGCCTTCGCCAGCGCCGACGGTCAGCGCTCCCGGCGCCAGGATCAGCGTTCCCGGCCGGGCCAGGCGCGCCACCCGCGCTTCCAGCCGTCGCATCAGTGCTTCGTCGCGGATCGGCTGGAAATAGTGGATCACGTCGAACCTGTCATAGCCCTCGAAGGCGAGCGCATCGCCCTGCAGCAGCCGTGCGGCAGGCTCCCCGGCCAGCAGGCTCCGCGCCGCCCGCAGGCTGGCCGCACCCAGTTCCAGCCCGGTGACCGAGTGAAACAGCGGCAGCGCCGCCAACATGACGGTGCCCAGGCCCGAACCGACATCCAGAAAGGACAGCGGCCCGGCACGGCCCTGCGCCAGTGTGATCCGCCGGGCCGCCTGCAACAGGGGAAGCAGCGCCGACAGCGGCAGCGGGATGTCCGGATGATAGCCGAGTTTGGCAAGGCCGCGCGGGTCCGGGGGCCGCATATGCCTGTGCAGACCCTCATAGAGCGTTTCCATCAGGCGTTCCCGCACCGCCAGGGGATGGTCCGGGGCCAGGCGCTGAAACAGCGATTGGCGGGGCTTTCGGCGCTTGCCGCCGACGTGATCCACCAGCCGCCGGAGCCGGGGCCAGAGCCGCCGGCGTTCCTCGCCGCTGCGCCAGACCAGCAGCCCGTCGCGGTGATCGGGGGCGGCATGGGCACCGTGCAGCGCGGCGCCCAGATGCCGCAGTGCAAGGTCAAGCTGCGCCACCTGCCCGCCCAGTTGCGACAGGGCGAGGCTGACGCCGGCCCGCTCCACCGGCGGCGCCCGGCGATGCAGGTGTTCCGCCAGGGCGGCGCTCTGCGCCTGCAGGGCGGTCTCGACCCCGATCACTTCGGCCCGGGTCCGGCCTATGTCTTGAACCTGTCCGGCCATCCTGGCAGCCTAACGGCAGGCGGCCCCAATTGCCCTAGTCCCGAATACCGGACCCTGGCCACCCGGACGAAAAAGGCCCCACCGTGCGGACACGGCGGGGCAAGGCTGTGCCGGTGGAGTCAGACCACTGGCACTGGCGGTAACTGTGTTCGGAAAATCGGGGCGGTCAGGCCGGGGCTCAGTTCATCTCCGAGCGGACCTGCTGGCGCAGGAGGTCGATCGGCACCGTCACCCCTTCGCGGCGATAGCTCCAATAGGTCCAGCCGTTGCAGGAAGGTGCGCCTTCCAGCGCCGCGCCGACCTGGTGGATCGAGCCGCGCGCCTCGCCCGAGATCAATGTCCCGTCGGCCCGGACCTTGGCAGCCACGCCGCGCGGCGAGACCAGCGTCTCGCCCGGGCGCAGCATCCCGCGCTCGACCAGGGTGCCGAAGGGCACCCGCGGCTCGGCGCGTTTCGAGGTGGTCACCGCAAGCGCATCGCTGTCGAACTTGCGCACCCGTGCCAGCCGCTTCTCGGCGGCCTTGCGATAGGAGGCTTCGCGTTCGATCCCGATGAAATTGCGGCCCAGCATCTTGGCCACCGCGCCGGTGGTGCCGGTGCCGAAGAACGGGTCCAGCACCACGTCGCCGGGGTTGGTCGTGCCGACCAGAACCCGGTGCAGCAGGGCTTCGGGCTTCTGGGTCGGATGCGCCTTGGCGCCGCTCTCGTCCTTCAGCCGCTCATGCCCGGTGCAGAGCGGAATCACCCAGTCCGAGCGCATCTGAACATCTTCGTTCAGCGCCTTCAGCGCCTCGTAGTTGAAGGTATATTTGCTGTCTTCCGACTTCGAGGCCCAGATCAGCGTCTCATGCGCATTGGTGAAGCGCTTGCCACGGAAATTCGGCATCGGGTTCGACTTGCGCCAGACCACGTCGTTCAGCACCCAGAACCCCTGATCCTGAAGCGCCGCGCCGACCCGGAAGATGTTGTGATAGCTGCCGATCACCCAAAGCGCGCCATCCGGCTTCAGCAGCCGTCGCGCGGCCTTCAGCCAGGCCCGGGTGAACTTGTCGTAGAGCGCGAAGGAACCGAACTGGTCCCAGTCATCGTCCACCGCATCCACCCGGCTGTTGTCGGGCCGGTGCAGGTCGCCGCGCAACTGCAGGTTATAGGGCGGATCGGCAAAGATCAGGTCGACGCTGCCTTCGGGCAACGCATTCATTGCCTCGACGCAATCGCCGGACAGGATGGTATTCAGTGGCAAGGCCGGAGCGGCCTTGGCTTTCGGTCGTGTCGTCATGCTGCCTCTGTCCCCGCGCCACTTTGGTGGGCGCTTGTTGGGACAGAGGATGAGTCACAACCGATTCGGGGTCAATTTCTTTTTTGAATCAGCGTGTTACGGATTTTTCTTGATACAAGATGTTGTGCACGGGTCGAAAGGAACGACGATGATGTGGGGTTACGCCTAGGCTTTGCAGCGCCGATAGATGCAGCCGTGCACCATAGCCCTTGTTCTTCTCCCAGCCATAGCCCGGATGCTGTTGCGCCAAATCCACCATGATCCGGTCGCGTGTCACCTTGGCCACCACCGAGGCCGCGGCGATGCTGAGCGACCGCGCATCGCCCTTCACCACGGGTTCGGCCGGCAGGGTCAGCCCGCGTGGCAGGAGGTTGCCGTCGATCAGGCAGTGCTCCGGCGGTTCGGGCAGCGCCTCGATCGCCCGGCACATCGCGAGATGCGAGGCGCGCAGGATGTTCAGCCGGTCGATTTCCTCGACCGAGGCCTGCCCGATGCCGACACGGGCGCAGGCCATGATCTCGGGCAGCAGGGCCTCGCGCCGCTTCTCGGTCAGTTTCTTTGAATCGTCGAGCCCCGGCGGAATCCGGCGCGGGTCCAGGATCACCGCCGCCGCCAGCACCGGCCCGGCCAGCGGGCCGCGCCCGACCTCGTCGACCCCGGCAATCCGGGTCATCCCCTGCGCCAGCAGGGCGGTTTCGCGCGTGAAGTCGGGGCCAGGGGGGACGGGGTCTTGCATCGGTGCAACCAAGCCCAGTGCGGGGCAGGGTGCAAGCCCCTGCGGCAAAACGGGACGGGTCGGAAGCAAAGGCTTCCGGCCCGGATGGCGCCGCCTCGGGGCAACGGCGCCCCTGCTCGGCCGCGCTCTCAGCGGCGCGCCTCGATCCGGTAGCCGTTCATCTCCAGGCACTGCGACCCATAGACATCGCGGACCCCGTTGCGGGTGCGGACCGGGAATTCGCAGCTTCTCGGCAACTTGCGGGCATTGTCATAGCGCTTCTGCAGACAGGCCTTGCCCAGCACGACCGAGCGGCCGTCGCGGGTGCGGATGTCAAAGGCGCAGGCAGCGGGCAGGGAACGGCGGTCGTTGTGCTTGCGGTCGTCCCATTTGTCGTGATGGCCCTTGTTCCGGTCCCGGCCCGAATCGTAGGCCGGCGGCGGATTGCGGGTGACGACGACATTGCCTTTCTTCTTGCTGCTGCTGTTGGCGAGAGCGCCGGCGATGATGGCCAGGGCGGCTATGCCGACGATCGCACGCTGGGTTTCGGCACGGTCGGCCATGGCCGGGGTCGAGATCGAGCTCAGCGCCAGCGAGGCGGCGAGGACGGTGGCGATCAGGGGCTTTTTCATCGGTTGGTCCTTTCGGGTCGGGGTGAAGTGTCATGGTTGCGACCGGGTCGCGATTGGTGATGCCCAACACTCGCCCCGGCCGTTCAAGCCAAGCAATATCGCCGCGCCGCTATCCGATAACAGCGCCGCAAACCCCGCCGGATATTGAATAACCGCGCGGTTCTGCGCAGGATCGGATGCATCATGAACACGCACCCCCGCCTCTTCCGTTCCCTCGCGCCGCTGGCCCTGCTGGCCCTGCTGGCCGCCCCGGCCCGGGCCGACTGCTATGCCGACTACAAGGCCAAGCAGGACGATCCGCTGCGCCTGCAATACGGAGTCATCCAGCTCCCCGATTCGGCCTGCGGCAGCATCCGGCAGGCCAGTGCCGAGGTTTCGGCGCGAATTTCGCGCGACGGCTGGCAATTGCTGAACGTTCTGTCCATCTTCGGTCCCGAAGGTCTGGACCAGAGGAGAGAGAGTGCCGGGGCCTATTACCTCCGCTACTGAAGCGCTGAAGTCCGGCAACCGGATCGTTGTCTGGGGCATCGTCGCCGTGGTCGGCATCCTGCTTGTGGGCGGGCTGCTGCTGTTCCTGTCGCTGCCCGATGCCAATGCCTTCAATGCGCGGGTCGAACGGATCTTCGTCGAGAACGACGCGCTGACCACGACCGAGCAGCTCAAGCTGCTGGAAATCCTTGCCCAGTCCGGCACCACCTTTGCCGAGGTCCTGACCAGCTACCGGATGGTGATCTTCGTGCTGATGGTCTTTGCCACCGGGCTGATGATCGCCTCGCTGGTGTTCCTGGTCACGATCATCGCGCTGAACCGGCAGATGGGCGAGATCGAGAAGCAGGGCATCCAGGTCAATTCGCTGCTGATCAGCCGCGACCAGAACACGGTCTATATCAACAACATGGAATTCAGCCTGACCCCGGCGGCGATCGAGACGCTGGCGGTCCTGGCCGAGGCGCGGATGGACGAGGATGTCCTGTCCGGCGCCGAGATCGAGGGCGTCATCTCGGGCCGGCCTTCCGCCGATTGCGACGAGGCGGCCGGGGCGACCCGGATCAAGCGGCTGCGCGATTCCCTGGGCAACCAGCTGGTCAGCGAGCTTCTGGTCAAGAACATCGCCCGCAAGGGCTACATGCTGGCCATCGACAAGTCGGTGATCCGGATGATCTAGGGGCCATCTCCGGCCGATCCGGGCCGCGCGCCCGGGTTCGCTGGCAGCCCCGGCAGGATTCGAACCTGCGACCTACCGCTTAGGAGGCGGTCGCTCTATCCCCTGAGCTACGGAGCTGCAGCAGCGTCTCGATAGAGAACCCTGCCGCTGCTGGCAAGCGTTGCGACGCTGCGCCGATGCGGAGTTAGACGACGGGCAATGCTTGGCGCTGGCTGGTATAAGCAGTAACAGTCACACGACAGCCAGCCTTCTTGACCCGCCGGGGGACCGCAAGTGCCGCAAGACCAGATCCGCAAGCCGAAGCGTCCTCTGACGCTCCGCGACGTGTCCGAGGCCTCGGGGGTCAGCGAAATGACTGTCAGCCGGGTGCTCCGCAACCGCGGCGATGTCTCGGAAGCGACCAAGGCGCGGGTTCTGGAGGCCGCCAAGCGGCTGGGCTATGTGCCCAACAAGATCGCCGGGGCCCTGGCGTCGAGCCGGGTCAATCTGGTGGCGGTCATCATCCCGTCGCTGTCGAACATGGTGTTCCCCGAGGTGATGACCGGGATTTCGCAGATCCTGGAACAGACGCCTTTGCAGCCGGTGGTGGGCGTGACCAACTACAAACCCGAGCGGGAAGAGAAGGTGCTCTACGAGATGCTGTCCTGGCGGCCCTCGGGGGTCATCATCGCCGGTGTCGAGCATTCCGACGCAAGCCGCGCCATGCTGGAAGCGGCGCAGATCCCGATTGTCGAGATCATGGATGTCGATGGCGAGGCGGTCGATTCGGTGGTCGGCATCTCGCATCGCCGGGCTGGGCAGAAGATGGCCCAGGCGATCGTCGAACAGGGCTACCGGCGGATCGGCTTTCTAGGCACCAAGATGCCGCTCGACCACCGGGCGAGGAAACGATTCGAGGGATTCACCGAGGCGCTGGCCAAGGCCGGTCTCGAAGTGGCGGATCAGGAATTCTACGAAGGCGGCTCGGCCCTGGCCAAGGGGCGCGAGATGACCGAGGCCATCCTGACCCGGACCCCGGATCTCGACTTTCTGTATTACTCCAACGACATGATCGGCGCCGGCGGGCTTCTCTACTGCCTCGACAAGGGGATCGACGTGCCGGGCCAGCTGGGGCTGGCCGGGTTCAACGGCGTGGAACTGCTGGAAGGCCTGCCGCGGGCGCTGGCCACGATGGACGCCTGCCGGCTGGAGATCGGCCGCCGTGCCGCCGAGATCATTGCCGCGCATGTCGGTCAGAACGATTCGGGCGGCGAACGTGTGGTGATGACGCCCAACCTCGACGTCGGTGACACGCTGCGGCGGCGGTAACGGCAGGCCGCCGCGCCGTGGACTTCGCCGGGGCGAGCGTGTTTAACGCGGGAACCGGGCCGGGCGCCCTATTCAGAGTAGGCATATGACCGCGCTGTCGATTGTGATCCCGATGAAGAACGAGGCGGGGAATGTCGAGACCCTGCTGAAGGAGATCGTCACGGCCTGTGCCGCCGAGGCGCCCGAGATCATCGTGGTTGACGACGGCTCGACCGACGGCACCGGCGACGTGGCGCGGGCGACCGGGCTGCCGGGCCTGCGGGTGCTGCGGCATCCGCATTCGGGCGGGCAGTCGGCGGCGGTGCATTCCGGCGTGCTGGCGGCGCGGGGCAGGGTGATCTGCACCCTCGACGGCGACGGGCAGAACCCGCCCTCGGAATTGCCCAAGCTCTATGCGCCGCTGTTCGCCGATACCACCGGCAGGCTGGGCCTGGTGGCCGGGCAGAGGGTGGCAAGGCGGGACACGCTGTCGAAACGCCTGGCCTCGCGCTTTGCCAACGGGCTGCGGGCCTGGGCGCTGAAGGACGGTACCCGCGACACCGGCTGCGGGCTCAAGGGGTTCCGCCGCGATGCCTTTCTGGCGCTGCCCTATTTCGATCACATGCACCGCTATCTGCCGGCGCTGATGAAGCGCGACGGCTGGGAGGTGGCGCTGGTCGATGTATCGCATCGCGAGCGGCAGGCCGGGCGTTCGAACTATTCCAACCTGCAACGCGCGCTGGTCGGCATCTTCGACCTGATGGGAGTCGCCTGGCTGATCCGCCGCCGCAAGAAGGCGCGGCCCGAGGCCGAGCAATGAGCAGCACCCTGTTCCAATGGCTGCATGTCGACAGCTGGGTCGAGTTCTGGTGGGTCTGCCTGGGGCTCTTCGGCCAGCTGCTGTTCATGGGGCGGTTCCTGGTCCAGTGGATCGCAAGCGAACGGGCGCGCAAATCGGTCGTGCCGGTGCTGTTCTGGTATTTCTCGATCGGCGGCGGCGTGATCCTGTTTGCCTATGCGCTCTATCGCCGGGATCCGGTGTTCATCTTGGGCCAGTCGATGGGGCTGTTCATCTATGCCAGGAACCTCTGGCTGATCCGGGCCGAGCGTCGTGCGGCCTGATCGCGGCTGGCTGGCGCCGGCGCTGCTGCTGACGCTGCTTGTGACCGGGCTCAGGGTGCTGGGCCTGGCCTTCAACCGCACCGATCTCTTCGTCGACGAGGCGCAGTACTGGCTCTGGGCGCAGGAGCCCGCCCTTGGCTACTATTCCAAGCCGCCGATGATCGCCTGGGTGATCGGCGGCTTTACCGCGGTCTGCGGCGACAGCCCGTTTTGCATCCGGCTGCCGGCGCCGATCTTCCATGGCGCAACGGCGCTGATCCTGGGCGCGGTGGCGGCGCAACTCTCGGGGCGGCGCGCGGCGCTGCTGGTGGTCGCCGCCTGGCTGACCCTGCCGATGGTGGCTCTGGCCAGCCTGCTGATCTCGACCGACACGATCCTGTTTCCCTTCATGGCGCTGGCGCTCTGGGCCTATCTGGCCTGCCTGCGCGGCGCCGGGCCGGGTGTGGCCTTGCTGGGCGGGCTGGCCCTGGGGCTGGGGTTCCTGTCGAAATACGCTGCCGTCTACTACCTGCTCTGCGCCCTGCTGGCCCTTGGGCTCCGGCCGCGGCTCGACCTGCGGCAGGCGGCCGGCTTTCTGCTGGGCTTCGTGCTGGCTGCCTCGCCCAACATCCTCTGGAACCTCGGCAACGGGCTGACCACGGTGCAGCATACGCTCGACAATGCCGACTGGGTCCGCGATCCGGGGGCCAAGGCGTCGCTGAACCTGGCCGGGTTGTCCGAGTTCTTCTTCTCGCAATTCGCGGTCTTCGGCCCGGTGCTGTTCGGCACGCTGCTCTGGCTGGGGGCCGGCTGGCGCAATCGTCCGGCCGAGCTGCGGCGCCTGCTCTGGTTCGCCCTGCCCATCGTCGCGCTGGTCTGCGGCCAGGCGCTGCTGAGCCGCGCCTATGCCAACTGGGCCGCCACCGCCTATCTGGCCGGGACGCTGGCGGTGATCCCCTGGCTGGCCCGCAACGCCCGGGCATGGCTGAGGGTCAGCTTCGCTGTCAACATGGTCTTCTGCCTGGCGTTCCCGCTGGCCACGGTCTTTGCCGACCGTCTGGTGGTGAACGGTCAGCCCCTGCTCAACCGCTATCTGGGCCGGGCCGAGATCAGCCGCCAGATCATCGCAGAGGCGCGGAAACAGGGTCTGACAACGGTCGTGGCCGAGGATCGGGATATCCTGGCGGACCTGTTCTACACCGGCCGGGATTCGGGCCTCGATTTCCGCGCCGTGCCCTCCCGCGGTCGCGCGCCGCATCACTATGCGCTGCGCTATCCGCTGGACCCGGCGGGAACGGAGACGGTGCTCTGGGTCGCCCCGGCGGATGCGGTGCCGCGCTGCGACAGCTCCATTCCTGTCGGCCGGCTCGCGCCCGAAACCGGAGCCTACCGAAACAAGCCGATGCAGCTCTACGTCACCACGCCCGATTGCCTTTGCTCCCCGGTGCCCGCGCCGGGCTGATGCATCGCGCCGCGATGGAAAACCGCGCCGGCAGGGCCTAGACTGTCACCGGAAAGGCAGGGGGATGACCGACCCGATCCGGAACCGCAAGATCTATGTCACGGGCGCAGGGGGCGCCATCGGCGGAGTCATGGCCGAGGTGCTCTCGGCCCGGCATCGGGTCGTGGCCGTCGATCGCGCGAAGGGTGAACTGCCCTCGGCCGACTGGTACGACACCGCCGACAGCGATGCCGTGGTGCTGCACGCCGCCGGCCCGTCCCTGGCCACGCCCGATGACGACCCGCAGGCGCTCGCCGATCTGCACCTTGGTCTCTTCACCCGGCTGGCCGAGCGCGGCTGGCGCGGCCGGTTGCTGCTGTTCTCCTCGGCCGCGGTCTATGGCGATCCCGAGTCGCTGCCGGTCCCCGAAACCGCGCGACTGGCCCCGGTGAACATCTACGGGCGCTACAAGCTGCTGGTCGAGCAGAAGCTGTCCGACCTGGCCAGCCAGGCCGGCTTCGGGCTGACCGTCCTGCGGCTGGCCAATGTCTATGGCACCCGACTCGATCTCAGCCGCAGCCGGGTCATCGCGCTTCTGATCGACGCGGCGCGGCGCGGCACGCCCTTCATCACCCATGGCGACGGCAAGGGGCTGCGCGACTATCTGCATGTCAGCGATCTCGGCCGGGCCATCGGACCGGCCATGGCGGCAGAGCCGGCGGTGCTGAACCTCGGTAGCGGGATCGGCACCTCGCTGAACGATCTGCGTGCGGCGATCGAATCGGTGCTCGAGGTGCGGATGAACCAGCTGCACGGCTCGCCGCGCCCCGAGGCCGCCTCGAACGTGCTCGACATCACCCGCGCGCAGGAGCTTCTCGGCTGGCGGCCCCGGGTCTCGCTGGACACCGGCCTCCGCCGACTGGCGGCGGGCGATTTCCGCACCACGGTGTTGTGAGACCGCCCGCCGATTCGGGCAGACACCGCTTGTTGGACCCTGAATCGGCGCGGGTCCGGAGCAGGCACTTGGGAAATCGCTACGGTTGCAGGGACGGGCTGGCCTGCCCCATGCCCGAGCGCGCGATCTCGGCCTTCAGCCAGCGGCGAAAGGCGCGCTGCGGTTCGGACAGGCTGCGGTCGCGGGCCGAAACCAGCCAGTAGCTCAGCCCGCTCGGGTGCTGGCGCGGGAAGGGGGCGATGATCTGACCCCGGTCCAGGGCCTCGCGGCACAGCGTCTCGAAGGACAGGAACACCCCGGCCCCGGTCATCGCTGCGTCAAAGCAGAGCGAGGCATCGGGGTAGTCGGGGCCGGCCCCCAGGATCGAGGGGCTGAGTCCTTCGGGCCCCAGCCAGACCTCCCAGCCGAATTGCGGCCGCGGTTCGCGGATGATCGGGACATGCGCCAGGTCGGCGGGCACCTTCAGCCTCTCGGCCACCGAGGCGGCGCAGACCGGGATCACATATTGGGTCAGCAGATGTTCGACCGTCGCGCCGGGATAGACGCCGCGCCCGATCCGGATCGCGAAATCCACATCCGAGTTGTTGGGATCGACAAGTGCCAGCTGATTGTCGAGCCGGACCCGGATGTCGGGATGCTGGCGGTTGAACGCCGGCAACCGCCAGATCAGCCAGCGCGCCGCAAAGATCGGTGCGACCGAGATCGTCAGCACCCGGTCGTGGCTGTCGCGGGCGCGGGTGACCGCGGTGGCGATCTGGTCGAAGCCGCTGGCCAGAAGCTTGCAGACCTCGGCCCCCATCGGCGTCGGCACCATCCCGTCCGGGCGCCGGTCGAACAGGCGCAGCGCCAGGGACGCCTCGGCCCGGGCCACCTGCTGGCTGACCGCGCCGGGGGTCACGTTCAGGGCTCGCGCCGCGCCGGACAACGAGCCTTCACGGGCGACGGCGGCGACCGCGCGCAGCGCGTTCAGGGGCAGGCTGTTCAGGCTCTCCATTCAGATATTCTAAACTCTGATGGCTCAAGTCTCCATAGGATACTGGCGATCGGGTTCCTATATGCTTCAGGAAACCAGAAAGACAAATTGATGAGACTGTTCCACCTTTTCCGTTCCCCTACCCCGACCGAGGTCGATTACCTCGACCAACCCGAATTTCGCGGCATGTCCAAGCGCGACCTGGCCGACCTGCCGATGCCGCGCCCCTTCCCGGCATCGATCCCGGCGCGGGACTGACGGTTTACCGCAAGGCCCGCCCGGCGTAAGAGGCCGGAACCCCAGGGGCTTCAGCGCGGCGACATGATCCTAGGCATCGGCACCGACCTTGCGAATATCGAGCGGATCGAGCGCACGCTGGACCGCTTCGGCGATCGTTTCCGCAACCGCGTGTTCACCGAGCACGAGCAGACCAGGGCCGAGCGCCGCAAGGACAGCGCCGGCACCTATGCCAAGCGTTGGGCGGCCAAGGAGGCCTGTTCCAAGGCTTTGGGCACCGGGCTCAGGATGGGGATCGCATGGAAGGACATGGCGGTGACCAACCTGCGGACCGGTCAGCCGGTGATGCAGGTGACCGGCTGGGCCGCCGAGCGCCTCGCTGCGATGACCCCGCCGGGGCATCGTGCGGTGATCCATGTCAGCCTGACCGACGACCATCCCTGGGCGCAGGCCTTCGTGGTGATCGAAGCGGTGCCCGATCCCGGCTGATACGACGGGGCTTCGGTGCCCTTCGGCTGGCCTTTCCGGGCTTCGGGCGTCCCGCCGCGAACACAATCCGGCGATCAGCCCGGCACGGCCCTGCGCCGGATCGCCCGGATCGGGCAAGAAATACGGTCCGCAAGCCCGGGGATTTCGGGCGGTGCCGACCCCACGCAAACCCCGCAGTTGCTTGACTACCGGACCCGAGGCGCTCATGTAGCGCGGGCCGAAAAACACGAGGGTCGATGATGGCGCAGCCGAAGAAAGAGGAGGGCCTCCTCGAGATGGTCAAGACCGTGGTCTATGCACTCTTGATCGCTGGCGTGTTCCGGACCCTGTTCTTCCAGCCGTTCTGGATTCCCTCGTCATCGATGAAGGACACCCTGCTGGTCGGCGACTTCCTGTTCGTCAACAAGATGGCCTATGGCTATTCCAAGGTGTCCTGCCCGTTCTCGATGTGCCCGATCTCGGGCCGCCTGTTCGGCTCGGAGCCGAAGCTGGGCGACGTGGTGGTGTTCCGCCACCCGGTCAAGAACGAGGATTACATCAAGCGGCTGATCGGCCTGCCGGGCGACAAGATCCAGGTCAAGGACGGCGTGCTGTTCATCAATGGCGTCGAAGCCAAGCAGGAACCCGCGGGCGAATTCGTCGAACCCTATGCCCGGCAAGGCCCGATCGGCGGCTTCCCGGCCTGCAAGAACACCGCCGGCACCGGCAGCGACTGCGTGAAGGACCGCTATATCGAGACGCTGCCGAACGGCGTCGTCCATGATGTGCTGAACATCCGCAACACCAAGGGCGTGCCGGACAACACCCCGGTCTATACCGTGCCCGAGGGGCATTACTTCTTCATGGGCGACAACCGCGACAACTCGACCGACTCGCGCTATGCGCAGTCGGCCGGCGGGGTCGGTTTTGTCCCTGCCGAGAACCTGATCGGCCGCGCCGACCGGATCATCTTCTCCTCTGCCGGACGCCGGATGCTCTATTTCTGGACCTGGCGGTCGGATCGCTACCTGAAGAGGATCGATTGAAGCTCTCGGCCGAGCTGACCGCTTTCGCGCGCCGTCTTGGCCACGACTTCGCGCGCCCGGAATTGTTGGTCCGGGCGCTGACCCATGCATCGATCGCCTCTTCGACCCGGCCCGACAACCAGCGGCTGGAGTTCCTGGGCGACCGGGTGCTGGGGCTGGTGATGGCCTCGGCCCTGATGCGGGCGGATCGGGCGGCCTCGGAAGGGCAGCTGGCGCCGCGGTTCAATGCCCTGGTCCGCAAGGAGACCTGCGCCCAGGTGGCCCGCGACATCGATCTCGGCGCGGTGCTGAAGCTGGGCCGGTCGGAAACCATGTCGGGCGGGCGCCGCAAGGAGGCCCTGCTGGGCGACGCGATGGAGGCGGTTCTGGCGGCGGTCTATCTCGACGCCGGTTTCGAGGCCGCCGAGGCGCTTGTCCTGCGGCTCTGGGGCGAGCGGATCGGCACCGTTGCCGAGGATGCCCGCGATGCCAAGACCGCCCTGCAGGAATGGGCGCAGGCGCGTGGCCTGCCGCCGCCGGAATATGTAGAATTGCACCGGGAAGGCCCGGACCATGCGCCGGTGTTCACGGTCGAGGCGCGGTTGGCCTCGGGCGCTTCGGAACGGGCGCAGGCAAATGCCAAGCGGCAGGCAGAGCAGGCTGCGGCCAAGGCGCTGCTGGCGCGGATGGAGACGGGCGATGAGTGACAGCGACCAACCGACCCCGGATGCCACGCCCGAGGCGGCGGCCACGGATGACGGCCCGATGCGTGCCGGCTTCGTCGCCCTGATCGGAGAGCCGAATGCCGGGAAATCGACCCTGCTGAACCGGATGGTCGGGGCCAAGGTCAGCATCGTGACCCACAAGGTCCAGACCACCCGGGCCCGGATTCGCGGCGTCACCATGGCGGGCCGGTCGCAGATCGTCTTTGTCGATACGCCGGGCCTGTTCCGGCCGCGCCGGCGGCTGGACCGTGCGATGGTCGCTGCGGCATGGGGCGGGGCGGCGGATGCCGATATCGTGGTGCTGCTGATCGAGGCGCAGCGGGGCATGACCGACGGGGTCCGGACCATCGTCGAGGTGCTCAAGGAAAAGATCGGAGACCGCCCGGTGGCGCTGGCGATCAACAAGATCGACCGGGTCGAGGCGCCGCAGCTTCTGGCCCTGACCGAAGAGATGAACAAGGCCTTCCCCTTCACCCGGACCTTCATGATTTCCGCCGAGCGGGGCCACGGGATCGAGGCGCTGCGCGACTGGCTGGCGGGCGAGCTGCCCGAGGGCCACTGGCTCTATCCCGAAGACCAGATCGCCGATCTGCCGGTCAAGATGATCGCCGCCGAGATGACCCGCGAAAAGCTGACCCTCCGGCTGCATCAGGAACTGCCCTACGAACTGACGGTCGAGACCGAGTCCTGGGAGGAGAAGCCCGACGGCTCGGCCCGGATCGCGCAGATCGTCTATGTCGCACGCGATGGCCACAAGGGCATCGTCCTGGGCAGGAAGGGCGAGACCATCAAGGCCGTGGGCCAGGCGGCGCGGCTCGAGATCGAGGAATTTCTCGGCCGCAAGGTGCATCTGTTCCTGACCGTCAAGGTCCGGCCGAACTGGCTGGACGAGGCCGAGCGGTTCTCGGAAATGGGGCTCGACTTCAAGGACGGGAACTAGGGGCCGGCGGATTGCGCCGGCCAAGCGCGGTCCGGGCCAGCCACCAGATGGCCAGGGTCAGGATCACCGCATTGGCGACCAGTTGCAGCCAGAGCCGCTCGACGCTGTCCGGCAGCAGGTCGGTCACGGCCGCGAGATTGACCAGAACCCCGAGCCCGATCACCATGCGGGCCCAAAGAGGAAAACGGAACGGTTGTGCCATGCTGGACTCCATCTGTCTGCCGGTCAGGATAGCCGGGGCCCTGCGCCGGTCCAGTGACAAATCCCGTCACGGTGCCCCATGCGGCTGACCGCGGATTTCTGGGTCCGGGCCTATCTCAAGCGTCTGCAGCTGGCCGACATCCCGGCCTATGTCACCGCGCATGGCGACGACAGCGGCGGCGCGGTGGTGGTCAAGCTGGCAACGCTCGACGGCCAGGCGCGGGCCTTTCAGCGCAGCTTCGATCCGGCCAGCGGCAACCGGATCTGGATGGTGCTGGCGGAAGGGCCCGAAGCCGAGGTGGATGCGGTTCTGGCCAGGCAGCGCCGGAACGATCCCGACCTCTGGATCATCGAGGTGGAAAGCCGCGACGGCCGGCATCTGCTGGACGAGGTGGGGTTGAACGATTGAGGCGGGGCCGGGGGCTCCGGTACTGAAATCTGCGCGGAACTCCCTATGCAGGGTCTGATTCCAGACCCCGAAGCCAGTCCCAGACCGCCGGAACGCCCGGCAACCGGAACGCGGCCCGCGAAGGGCCGGGGCCGACCTTCACCGCCAGCCCGCCATGCTCCTGCACGGCGGCGAAGCCATCCTCGTCGGTCACGTCATCGCCCAGCATCACCGGGCGGCGCCCGGCAAAGGGCGGCTTCAGCATCAGCCGGTGCAGGGCCCGCCCCTTGTCCCGGCCCTCGGGCTTGATCTCCCAGACCATCTTGCCGCCATGCAGCCGATAGCCATGCAGCGCCGAAATGGCCTGTTTCAGGCCGCCGGCCAGGGCCGGACCCGAGTCGGGATCGGCGCGGTAGTGGACCGCCACCACCGGCCCCTTGGTCTCGATCCGGGCGGCAGGGAACCCGGCGACCACCGGAGCCACCGCCGCCAGAAGGTCGGGCGGGGTTTCCACCCGTTCGGCGGCGCTCTGGCCCGGTGCGGCCAGGTCGATCCCGTGGCCCCCGGCACGCCAAAGCCCGACCGGGCTGCGGCTTGCCAGATCGTCCAGGGCCCGGCCCGAGATCAGGCAGAGCGCACCCGACAGCCGGCCGGCAAGCCGTTCCAGCAGGGCCGATTGCTCGGGGAGCAGCCGGGCCGAGTCCGGATCGGCCACCAGCGGCGCCAGGGTGCCGTCGAAATCCAGAAACAGCGCGTCCGAAACGGTCAGCGCCGGCGGCGTCGGGTCAGGCGAGGGCAAGGTTCAACCCGCCTTCGCCGCCACGGCGCGCAAGGCCGCCTTGGCCGGCGTCTTGGCCACGGCCCGCAGATCGTCCAGAAACGCCTCGCGCCACCAGGTCAGGTCGGTCGCCTCGATCACCTCGCGCGCCGCCTTCCAGCGCTTCTGCCGTTCGTCCAGCGGCATGATCAGCGCCTGGTGAATCGCTTCGGCCATCTGCTGCGTGTCATGCGGATTGACCAGCAGCGCCGAGGGCAGCTGTTCCGCCGCCCCGGCGAATTCCGACAGGATCAGCACGCCCGGGTCTTCGGGGCGCTGCGCGGTGACGAATTCCTTGGCGACCAGGTTCATCCCGTCGCGCAGCGGCGTCACCAGCCCGACCCTTGCGATGCGATACAGCCCGGCCAGCTCGTCCCGGCTGTAGGGCCGCGCCAGATAGCGCAGCGGAATCCAGTCGAGATCCGAGTAGTCGGCATTGATCCGGCCCGCCAGTTCGTCGAGCTGCTGGCGCAGGTCCTGATATTCCTCGACCTTCGAGCGTGACGGCGGCGCGATCTGGGTGACGCTGACCTTGCCGGCAAACTCGGGATGGGCGTCGAAGAACTGGCCGACGGCGGCGAAACGCTCCGGCAGGCCCTTGGTGTAATCCATCCGGTCGACGCCAAGCACCAGGTCGCGCCCGCCCAGAAACCGGCCCAGCCGGGTCGCGGCCTCGGTCGCCTCGGGGCTGTTCGCGGCCTCTTCGAAGGCGGCCGGGTCGATGCCGATCGGGTAGGCCTTGACCCGGATCAGATTGCCGAAGACCTCGATCCGGCCGTCGGCGGTCTCGACCCCGCCACAGACCTCGGTCAGATAGCGGGTCAGATTGACCCGGTCATGTTCGGATTGAAGCCCGATCACGTCATAGGCCGACAGGGCGCGGGCGATCCAGTCGTGCTGCGGCAGCGCCTGGAAGATCTCCGGCGCCGGAAACGGGATATGCAGGAAGAACCCGATCGGCCCGCCGACCCCGGCCCGGCGCAGGCAGTCGGCCATCAACAGGAAGTGGTAGTCATGCACCCAGACCAGATCGTCCGGCTGGGCCTTGCTGGCCACCATGTTGGCGATGCGCTGGTTGACGGCGGCGTAGGCGTCGAAATAGGCGCTGTCGAAATGCGCAAGGTCGATGCGATAGTGGAATACCGGCCAGATCGTGCGATTCGCATAGCCGATGTAATAGGCGTCGTATTCGGCGCGGGTCAGGTCGGTCAGCAGGAATTCGACACCTTCGTCCTGCGACCATTGTGCCGATCTCGGTGGCTCGTCCACCAGGTTCCCGGTCCAGCCGACCCATAGCCCGCCCGAAGCGCGAAGCGCGTCCCAGAGTGCGACGGCCAAGCCTCCGGCGCGGGCCGAGGGATCGGCGGCGGTGCGGTTGGAAATGGCGATGACTCGGGGCATTGAGTGGAAGTCCTTGTCGGTTCGAGGTTCTGTCGTCCGGGCCCAGACCAACAGGTCAACCCGAAGCGCACGGCATGGTTCCAACAACAGGGTCGCACGCTGCACTGCGGCATGTCAAATTTTGCTGGTGCAGCAAACCCGCGCAGGCGGGGTCCGGCCTTGTGAAGGCGCGCGCTTCGTGAAGAATGCCACCATGGAATGGAGCGATCAAGGGACCGTGCTGACCGCGCGCCCGCATGGCGAAACCTCGGCGATCATCGAGGTTTTCACCGCCGCGCATGGTCGCCATGCCGGGGTGGTGCGGGGTGGTGTGAGCCGCAAGATGACCCCGCATCTGCAACCGGGCAACGACCTGCGGGTTGTCTGGCAGGCGCGGCTGGAAGAGCATATCGGCAGCTATGCGGTCGAGCCTCTGCGCTCCCGGGCGGCGGTCTTTTCGGACCGCACGGCGCTGGCCGGGCTGAACGCGGTCACGGCGCTGCTGGCCTTCTGCCTGCCGGAACGGGAACCGCATCCCCAGCTCTACACCCAATCGGTGCGCCTGCTGGATGCGCTTGGCGGCCGGGGCTGGGACGAGGCCTATCTGCTCTGGGAACTGGCGCTGCTGGAAGAGATGGGCTTCGGGCTGGACCTGAGCGAATGCGCGGTGACCGGGGCACGCGAGGGGCTGGTGCATGTCTCGCCGCGCAGCGGGCGTGCGGTCAGTGCGGCGGGGGCGGGGGTCTGGGCCGACCGGTTGCTGCCGTTGCCCGGGTTGCTGCTGGGTCGGCCGGCAGAGCCGGGCGACCTGGCCCGGGGGCTGCGCACCACGGGCTATTTCCTGGAACGGCACCTGGCCGCGGCTCTGGGCGACCGGCCGCTGCCCGAGGCCCGCGCCCGGCTGGTCGCGTTGCTGGAGCGTCAGTCCGCGGCGGGGTGAAAGACCATGCTCTGCCCCGAATCATCCGAGAGGGTCAGCGCGTCCTCCGTCACCTCGACCCGCATCATCTCGTCGAGCGTGGCGAAGAACAGGATTTCTAGACCCAGGTCCGGGCAGGCCATCCGGGTGGTGGCGGCGACTCCGGCCTCGAAGTCGGGATAGCTGGCGACCAGCGGCATGGTGAAGCTGTTGCAGGGCGCCTTGCCGGAAATGCCGTCCTCGGTCGAGATACGCATCCTGGCCTGGCCGGCATAGGCTTCGCCGTTGATCTCGGCCAGCTGCCACAGGATGTCGGGATCGCCCCAGCCCTTCGGCGGGTCATCGGCCCGGGCCGGTCCGACGATGAGCGGAAGGGTGCAAAGCAATGCGGTGGCGCAGAGTGTCCGGAGCTGTTTCATCGCCGCAGGCTGAGGCTGCGCAGGCGGCGGGTCAAGCCGAAAGGCGGGCAATCCTGCCGCCGCAACGCATGGGCGGACGAATTCGACATGGCATGTCGCAAAGTGCGGCGACCTGGGCGGCCTTCCCGGGCCATGTCACGGTCGGGGAAGTCCGATGTTCAACCGCCGCACGCCACTTCTGCTCAAGCACGGGAATACCCCGGGCGCCCGCCATTTCGCGCTTCTCGCCGGACTCGACGCGGCGGTGCGGGGCATGCTGGTCTCGGTCATGCCGCTGACCGTCTATCGCGCCATGGGTAGTGCCGACGGGTCCAGCCATGTCTATCTGGCCGTCGGCCTTGTGGCGCTGGTCTGGGGCCTGATGGTGCCCTGGGCGACATCGCGGATTCCGCGCCGCTGGATGTATACGCTCGGGTGTTGCAGCTACCTGATCGGCATGGTTCTGGCGCTGATCGGCGGGCCGCTGGCGGTGGCCCTGGCGCTCGGTTTCAATTCCCTGGCCACGGTGACGCTCTTCGTCTGCCTGAACGCCTATGTGCTGGACTATGTGGCCCGCAACGATCTGGGTCAGGCCGAGTCGCTGAAGATGTTCTTTGCCGCCGCGCCCTGGGCGATCGGGCCGGTGGCCGGGGTCTGGCTGCTGAACTGGTGGGCGCCGGCGCCGTTTCTGGCCTCGGGGCTGGCGGCCTCGGTGATGCTGATGGTGTTCTGGGCGCTGCGGCTGGGCAACGGAAAGGCAATCGCCAGGGCGCGCGGCCCGGCGGTCAATCCGCTGGCCTATCTGCGCCGGTTCTTCGCCCAGCCAAGGCTGATCGCCGGCTGGGTCTTTGCGGTGACGCGGTCCTGCGGCTGGTGGGTCTATGTGGTCTATCTGCCGATCTTCTGCCTGCAATCCGGGCTGGGCGACAAGGTTGCCGGGGTGGCGCTGAGCTGCACGAACATGATGCTGTTCGGCACCCCGCTGATCCGGCGGATCGTGCAGCGGAACTCGGTCCGCCGGGTGATCCGCTTTGCCTTTGCCGCGGTCGGGGTCCTGATGATCGCCGCCACCGCCTTGTCGGGCCAGCCCTGGGTGGCGGTGCTGCTGCTGTTCACCGCATCGACCTTCCTGATCACGCTGGATGTCTGCGGCGGCCTGCCGTTCCTGATGGCGGTGAAGCCGAGCGAGCGGACCGAGATGGCCGCGGTCTATTCCAGCTTCCGCGATGTCTCGGGGATCGTGACGCCCGGCGTCGCGGCGCTGGTGCTGCTGGTGGCGCCGGTCGGCGGGCTCTTTGCCTCCTGCGGTCTCGGGATGTTCGGCGCCTGGGCGCTGGCCGGGACGCTGCATCCGCGGCTGGGTCATGCGCGGGCGGTGGCGCCGGCCTGAGCGGGACGCTCTCCGCCTGGCGAGCAAGCCGCTGACGCCGGTCGGCCGCAGGGGGCCGGGCATCGGCCCCCTCCGTTCTCCGACAGGAAATCAGCCTGGCGGCGGATGCCATGCCCGTGGCGCAGATCAGTTCGCGGTATCGAGCAGCCGCCGCGCGATGACCTGCGCCTGAATCTCGGCGGCACCTTCGAAGATGTTCAGGATTCGCGCATCGCAGAGCAGGCGGCTGATCTGATACTCCAGCGCGAACCCGTTGCCGCCGTGGATCTGCAGCGCATTGTCCGCCGCCGCCCAGGCGACACGGGCGCCCAGCAGCTTGGCCATCCCGGCCTCCAGATCGCAGCGCTTGCCGTGGTCCTTCTGCCAGGCCGAATGATAGGTCAGTTGCCGGGCGATCATGATCTCGACCGCCATCATCGCCAGCTTCCCGGCAACCCGCGGGAAGGCGATCAGCGGCTTGCCGAACTGCTTGCGGTCGGTGGCATATTGCAACCCGACCTCCATCGCCGCCTGCGCCACGCCGATCGCCCTTGCGGCGGTCTGGATCCGGGCGCTTTCGAAGGTCTGCATCAGCTGCTTGAAACCCTGGCCCTCGACCCCGCCCAGCAGGTTCTCCGCCTTCACCTCGAACCCGTCGAAACCCAGTTCGTATTCCTTCATGCCGCGATAGCCCAGCACCGCGATCTCGCTTCCGCTCATCCCCGGGGTCGGGAACGGATCGTCATCGGTGCCGGGGGTCTTCTCGGCCAGGAACATCGACAGGCCGCGCCAGTCGGTGCTGTCGGGGTCGGTGCGGGCCAGCAGGGTCATCACATGGGCCCGTGCGGCATGGGTGATCCAGGTCTTGTTGCCGGTGATGCGGTAGCCTCCGCCCTCCTTCACCGCGCGGGTCCGCAGCGCGCCCAGGTCCGAGCCTGTATTGGGCTCGGTAAAGACCGCGGTGGGCAGGATCTCGGCGCTGGCGATCTTCGGCAGCCATTCGGATTTCTGCGCATCGGTGCCGCCGACCAGGATCAGCTCGGCGGCGATTTCCGAACGGGTGCCAAGACTGCCGACACCGATGTAACCGCGCGACAACTCCTCCGAGACCACGACCATCGAGGCTTTCGACAGGCCGAATCCGCCGAACTCTTCGGGGATGGTCAGGCCGAAGACACCCATTCCGGCGAGGTCCGAGATCACCTCCAGCGGGATCAGCTCGTCGTTCAGATGCCAGTCATGCGCATGCGGCCGGACCTTCTCGTCGGCATAGCGGCGGAACTGGTCGCGGATCATCTCCAGCTCGTCGTCGAGACCCGAGGCCCCCACCGTCGCGGCAGCGTCCTGCATCAGCGCCGCCAGCCGGGCGCGGGCGGCCGGGGTGTTGCCGTCGATCCGCGGAATTTCCATTCCTGCGGCCGGGCGGGCCATTTCGCCCTGGCTCATCGGGATGCCGCCGGCGATCTGGGCCAGGTATTCCGAGAAACCGATCTGCAGGATCAGCGCCTCGACTTCGCCGAACTTGCCCTGCTCCTCCAGCCGACCGGCCCAGGCGGACAGCTGGCGCAGCGCCTCGGCATAGGTGGCCAGCCAGGCCAGGCCATGCGCCTCGTCCTGAAACGACTCGAGCAACGCGGCTTCGACCCGGCCCGAGGGCGCCACCCTGCTGCGCAGCGCTGCGGTGGCCGAGGCCAGGGCGGCATCGACAGCGGGCAGGGCGGCGCTGGTGGCGGCCAGAAGTTCGGCGGTCGGCAGCAGCCCGTTGGTTTCGGTGTCTGTCGGCATCGGGTTGCTCCTTTTTTCGGCTCGATGCCGGGATAATCACTTCGCAGGTGCAGCGCAACAAGATTTCGCCCTGACGCACCTTGTCGCACGAATATGACGCAGCTGATTGGGGATGCAATGCTCTCCGGCCTGGAGTAATTGCCTTGCATGTTCGGACTGGACCCAACCCTGCTGGCCGCGACACTGGCCTTGACGATGTTCGGCGGCTTCGTGAAGGGCGCCGTGGGCTTTGGGCAGCCGATGATCATGATTTCCGGTTTCGCGACGATCCTGCCGCCGGATGTGGCCCTGGCCGCGCTGATCGTGCCGATGGTGACGTCGAACGCCTGGCAGGGGCTGCGCGGAGGTTTTCGGGCCGCCTGGGCCTCGGTGCTGCGGTTCCGGCTCTATCTGGCCATCGTGATGGTCTTCATTGCCGGCGCGGCGCAGCTGGTGCGGATTCTGCCCAATTGGATGATGCTGCTGATCCTCGGGGTGCCGATCACCTTGTTCTCCCTGTCGCAGCTTGCCGGCTGGGGGTTTCGGATCGCGCCGGAGCGCCGGCGGCTGGCCGAAGTGTTGATCGGCAGTTTTGCCGGCTTTGTCGGCGGCATGTCCGGGGTCTGGGGGCCGCCGACGGTGCTCTACCTGACCGCCATCGACACCCCGAAGGTCGAACAGATACGGGTGCAGGGCGTGATCTACGGGCTCGGCGCGGTGGTGCTGTTGCTGGCGCATCTCAAGTCCGGGGTGCTGAATGCCGAGACCGCGCCCCTCTCCATGGCGCTGGTGGTGCCGGGTGCGATCGGCATGGCCTTGGGATTTGCGGTGCAGGACCGGCTGGATCAGCGCCGGTTCCGGCAGGCGACGCTGGCGGTGCTGGTGGTGGTCGGGCTGAACCTGATCCGGCGAGGGCTGGCGGGCTAGGGTTTGCAACCGCAGCTGACCGGGGCGGGTTCTGCCGGTTGGGCATATTATGTACAGACATAATCTGTCGAAACGGCACTGGCGCTGTCCGTGCCGCCGGCGGCTGTCCGCTCCGCAAAGGCGGCGCTACAGCGGCGCGAAGAGATCGACCAGATAGCCGTCAGGGTCCTGAACGATGGCGTAGCGCTGGCCCCAGAACGCATCCCACGGCGGCTTTGTCACGGTGAAGCCGGCTTCCGCCACGGCGCCGGCAAGGGCATCGACCTGGCCCGGGCTGTCGCAGAGCAGGGAAAAGGCGGAATGGCTGGCGGGCCGCGGCCGGGCGTTCGAGATCGATTCCAGCAGCCTGGCCGAATCGATCATCAGCCGGGCCGAGCCCGGGACCGGTTTCGGCTCGACATGATCCTGGGACGGGTCCGCCCCGGTGAAGTCGAAGCCGAGCGCCGAGTAGAAGGCGATCGAACGGGCCATGTCGGTGGTCGAGACGGCGACGGCGTCTATGCTGGGCATGGTCGGGCCTTTCGCTGGGTGATCCGGGCAGCGTGAACAAAAGGTAAACACAAATCAAGCCCGTTCGACCCGGCCGCGCAGTTTCACCGCGGCGGCGACGGAACCGGGCCGGTGCATGGCCCGGCCGGCCTGCCCGCGGGCGATGCGCGGAAATTCGTTGGCCTTGCGGCATTTTGTGCCCTGTCATGGGACTTGCGACGGCCTGGTTCCGCCCCCAGATAGGGAACAAGGCCCGCGAAGGGATGTGCCTGTTTCAGGGCATCCGATGGCGGGCGCTGAAAAGGAGTATGAGATGAATTTGGAAAAGTTCACTGAACGGTCGCGCGGCTTCCTCCAGGCTGCCCAGACCATTGCGATGCGGGAAAGCCACCAGCGTCTGGGGCCGGAGCACCTTCTGAAAGCTCTTATGGATGACGAGCAGGGCCTTGCGTCGAACCTGATCACGCGGGCGGGCGGTGAACCCGCGCGGGTGGTCGAGGCGCTCGACGCGGCGCTTGCCAAGGTGCCGAAGGTCAGTGGCGACACGGGCCAGGTCTATATGGACGGCCAGACCGTGAAGGTGCTGGACGAGGCCGAGAAACTGGCGACCAAGGCCAAGGACAGCTTTGTCCCGGTGGAGCGGCTTCTGACCGCGCTTGCGATCGTCAAGTCACCGGCCAAAGAGGCGTTGGCGGCCGGGAACGTGACGGCGCAGAACCTCAACACCGCGATCAACGACATCCGCAAGGGCCGGACCGCCGACAGCGCCAATGCCGAGGAAGGCTATGACGCGCTGAAGAAGTACACCCGCGACCTGACCGAGCTTGCGGAAGAGGGCAAGATCGACCCGATCATCGGCCGCGACGAAGAGATCCGCCGCGCCATGCAGGTGCTGAGCCGCCGGACCAAGAACAACCCGGTGCTGATCGGCGAGCCGGGCGTCGGCAAGACCGCCATTGCCGAGGGCCTTGCCCTGCGGATCGTCAATGGCGACGTGCCGGAAAGCCTGCGCAACAAGAAGCTGATGTCGCTCGACATGGGCGCGCTGATCGCCGGCTCGAAATACCGCGGCGAGTTCGAGGAACGCCTGAAGGCGATCCTCAAGGAAATCGAGGCCGCGGCGGGCGAGATCATCCTGTTCATCGACGAGCTGCACACGCTGGTCGGCGCCGGCAAGACCGATGGCGCGATGGATGCGGCGAACCTGATCAAGCCCTCGCTGGCGCGGGGCGAACTGCACTGCGTCGGTGCCACCACGCTGGACGAATACCGCAAGTATATCGAGAAGGACGCGGCCCTGGCGCGGCGTTTCCAGCCTTTGATGGTGGAAGAGCCGACGGTCGAGGACACGATCTCGATCCTGCGTGGCATCAAGGAGAAATACGAACTCCACCACGGGGTGCGGATCAGCGACTCGGCGCTGGTCGCGGCGGCGACGCTGAGCCATCGCTACATCACCGACCGGTTCCTGCCCGACAAGGCGATCGACCTGATGGACGAGGCCGCCAGCCGTCTGCGGATGGAAGTGGATTCGAAGCCGGAAGAGCTGGATGCGCTGGACCGGCAGATCCTGCAGATGCAGATCGAGGCCGAGGCGCTGAAGAAAGAGGACGATCAGGCATCGAAGGACCGGCTGGCGAAGCTCGAGAAGGAACTTGCCGACCTGAACGAGAAGGCCGAGGCGATGTCGGCGGCCTGGCAGGCCGAACGCGACCGGCGCGAAGGGGCCAATACGGTCAAGGAGCAGCTGGACGCGGCGCGGGCCGAGCTCGAGAAGGCCAAGCGGGAAGGCAACCTGGCCCGGGCCGGGGAACTGTCCTATGGCATCATCCCGGGTCTGGAGAAGAAGCTGGCCGAGGCCGACAGTGCCGGTGGCGCCGACGGGGCGCTGATGGTCGAGGAAGCGGTGCGGCCCGAGCAGATCGCCGAAGTGGTCGAACGCTGGACCGGCATTCCGACCAGCCGGATGCTGGAAGGCGAGCGCGAAAAGCTGCTGCGAATGGAAGAGGGCCTGCACAAGCGGGTCATCGGCCAGGAGTCCGCGGTGCGCGCGGTGTCGAACGCGGTCCGGCGGGCCCGGGCGGGCCTGAACGACGAGGGGCGGCCCCTGGGCAGCTTCCTGTTCCTCGGCCCCACCGGCGTCGGCAAGACCGAGCTGACCAAGGCCCTGGCCGAGTTCCTGTTCGACGACGAGAACGCCATGACCCGGATCGACATGTCCGAGTTCATGGAGAAGCACGCGGTCAGCCGTCTGATCGGCGCGCCGCCGGGCTATGTCGGCTATGACGAAGGCGGCGTCCTGACCGAGGCGGTGCGGCGCCGGCCCTATCAGGTGCTGCTGTTCGACGAGGTCGAGAAGGCCCACCCGGATGTCTTCAACGTGCTGTTGCAGGTTCTCGACGACGGGGTGCTGACCGATGGCCAGGGCCGCAGGGTCGATTTCAAGCAGACCCTGATCGTCCTGACCTCGAACCTCGGGGCCCAGGCGCTGAGCGAGCTGCCCGACGGGTCCGACGCCTCGGATGCCAAGGCCGAGGTGATGGCTGCGGTGCGGGCGCATTTCCGGCCCGAGTTCCTGAACCGGCTGGATGAGACGATCATCTTCGACCGGTTGAGCCGGGCCGATATGGACGGCATCGTGTCGATCCAGATCGGTCGCTTGGAGAAACGGCTGGCGGCGCGGAAGATCAAGCTCGACCTGGATGGCGACGCGCTGGTCTGGCTGGCGGACGAGGGTTACGACCCGGTGTTCGGTGCCCGGCCTCTGAAGCGGGTGATCCAGCGCGCGCTGCAGGACCAACTGGCCGAGATGCTGCTGGCCGGCGATGTGAAGGACGGCGAGACCGTCAAGATCACGGCCGGTCCGGACGGGCTGCTGGTCGGCGGCCGGGTCACGGCTTCGAACCGGCCACCGCCGGAACACGCGGTGATCCAGTAAGCTCATGCCAGGCGGCCCGCCCCTTTCCGGGGCGGGCCGCAACCGTCTGGAGGGTGCGGCCGTGACCCTGCCGGAGGGGGAACCGGCATCGGAAGATCAGGGCAGGGTGCCCGCTGGGTCGTTCACCCTACCAGCGGTGGCGGCGCCGTGGCTCGAACCCGCGCGAGCGGCGCTGCGACGGCCCGATCCAGAAGCTGACGGCCAGCGCGGCCACCAGGGTGGCGCCACCGATCACCAATGCGCTGCTCAGATCGGCATCACGCCAGGCAACGAAGGCCAGCAGTGATCCGAAACCGAGAATGGCGATCAAGACGCCGCGCTTGATGACATAGCGCATCGAGAACTCCTTCTGCCTGGGGCGACTCGCTGTGGGGTGTTCTCCCTTGCTACGCCCGGATGCGATCCGGGTCATCCGACCTTTGGGGGATGGTGCCGAAACCGGCGAAGCTTTGCCGTGTCGCGGCGGGATTCTGCCCAGCGACGGGCATGGCCCCGGCAGGGACTACCGGCGCAGCGCGGGCAGGCCGATCCCGGTGGCCTCGAACCCGCCGTCGGCCGCCAGCACCTGGCCGGTGATGTAGCTGGCCTTCTCCGAGCAGAGGAAGGCGATGGCCTGCGCGATCTCGTCTTCCGAGCCGTAGCGGTTCAGCGGGATCGCATCGTGATAGGCGGCGATGATGTCGGGCGAATGCACCGCCATTGCCAGCTTGGTGCGCACCGGACCGGGACAGACCGCATTGGCCCGGATGCCGAATTCCCCCAGCTCGGCGGCCTGTTGCAGGGTCAGCTGGATCACCGCCGCCTTCGAGGTGCCATAGGCGACCCGCAGGGTCGATGCGCGAAGCCCCGAGATCGAGGCGATGTTGACGATCGCGCCCCGGCCGGCCTTCAACGCCGGCAGCGCTGCCTGGCTGACAAGGAAGGTGCCGTCGAGATTGGTTTCCATGACGGTGCGCCATCGTTCGAATGTGGTTTCGGCGATCGGGCCGAAATCGGCGACCCCGGCATTGTTGACCAGCGCATGCAGATGCCCCCCGGGCGCCGCCTGCGGCAGCATCGCGGCCACCTGCTCGGGCCGGGAGATGTCGCAGAGAACCGGGCGCGCGCCGGAAAGGTCCCGGGCGGCCTCTTCCAGCGCCTCGGCGTCGCGGTCGATCATCGCCACGTCCCAGCCCTCGGCCAGGAAGAGCTTGGTGGTTGCAAGGCCGATGCCGCGCGCGGCGCCGGTCACGAGGGCGGTTCTGGTCATGGTCGATGCCTCCGGTTGTCGGGTCAGGAGGGTGGAGGCTTCGCGGCGGAAAGGGAAGAGCGGTCCCGGGGCTTGCCCGCATCGCCCTGCCATGGGCAGTCTGGCGGCAAGGATTTCACAAGGGGACGGCTATGGGCTTCATGGATGCGGCAATGGGGGCGATGCGATATCTGGCGCTCGGTTTCATCTTCCTGATCGGCATGGCGGTGCTGGCCGGGCTGGTGCTCTTCGTCATCGACCGGACCCAGACCGGCGACGCGATCCGCCGCAATTATCCGGTGATCGGCCGGTTCCGCCTGCTGTTCACCAAGCTTGGCGAGTTCTTCCGGCAGTATTTCTTTGCCATGGACCGCGAGGAGATGCCCTTCAACCGGGCGCAGCGCGACTGGGTGAACCGGGCCAGCGACGGGCATGACAACACCATCGCCTTCGGCTCGACCCGCTCGCTGTCCGAGCCGGGCACCGCGATCTTCACCAATGCCGCCTTTCCGCCGCTGGAAGGCAGCGCGACGCAGCCCATGGTGATCGGCGCCGGTGCGCGCCATCCCTATGCGGCGCCGAGCTTCTTCAACATCTCGGGGATGAGCTTCGGCGCCCTGTCCTCGCCGGCCGTCACGGCGCTCAGCCGCGGCGCCAAGGCGGCGGGGATCTGGATGAACACCGGCGAGGGCGGACTGTCGCCCTATCACCTGTCGGGCGGGGCCGACATCGTCATGCAGATCGGCACCGCCAAATACGGTGTCCGCGACGAGCACGGCAGGCTGGACGATTCCCGGCTAAAGGACATCGCGGCGCTGCCGCAGGTGAAGATGTTCGAGATCAAGCTGGCCCAGGGCGCCAAGCCCGGCAAGGGCGGCATCCTGCCCGGCGCCAAGGTGACGCCCGAAATCGCCGCGATCCGGGGGATTCCGGTGGGCGAGGATTCGATCTCTCCGAACCGGCATGTCGAGGTCGATGACTTCGGCGACCTGCTGGACCTGATCTGTCATGTCCGCGAGGTGACGGGCAAGCCGGTGGGGATCAAGACGGTGTTCGGGGCGCCGGAACCCTTCGAGGAGCTGTTCACGCTGATCCGCAAGCGCGGCGCCGAATGTGCGCCCGACTTCATCACCCTGGACGGCGGCGAGGGCGGCACCGGCGCCTCGCCGATGCCGTTGATGGATCTGGTCGGGGTCTCGATCCGCGAATCGCTGCCGATCGTCGTCGATCTGCGCGACGAGGCCGGGCTGAAGGACCGGATTCCGATCATCGCCAGCGGCAAGCTGGTGAATCCCTCGGATGTCGGCTGGGCGATCTGCGCCGGTGCCGATTTCATCACCTCGGCGCGCGGATTCATGTTCGCGCTCGGCTGCATCCAGAGTCTCAAGTGCAACAAGAACACCTGCCCGACCGGCATCACCACGCATGACCCGCGATTCCAGAAGGGTCTGGTTCCGGAAGAGAAATGGGCCAGGGTCGCAGCCTATGCGAAGGGCATCATCCATGATGTCGAGACCATCGCCCATTCGGTCGGTGTCGCGGAACCGCGGCAGATGAGCCGCCGCCACGTGCGGATCGTGCAGGACAACGGGCTGTCCCTGCCGATGACCCAGATCGTCAAACGTTACAGCGCTTCCACGACAACGTGACCGGCGAAGTCCCGGTTTTGTGTAACGATTCGGACAGGACCGACGAACAGCAGGGAAATGGAGAAGCGCGCATGAGACAGCCCTGGAAGAACGACATGAACTGGTCGGACGTGACCCCGAAGGCCGCCTGGCTGAATCGGCGTCAGCTGATCGCGGGCGGCGCGGCCGCGGTTGCGGCGGGCCCGGCCTGGGCGAAGCTGGACTACAAGACCAGCGCCCTGTCCACCGACGAGACCCCGAACACGCTGGAAGAGATCACCACCTACAACAACTACTACGAGTTCGGCACCCGCAAGTCCGACCCCGCGGCCAATGCCCATACGCTGAAGACCGATCCCTGGTCAGTCGAGATCGCCGGCCTGGTGGACAAGCCCGGCACCTATGACCTGGCCGAGCTGATGACCGGCCTGCCGCTGGAGGAACGGATCTACCGGTTCCGCTGTGTCGAGGCCTGGTCGATGGTGATCCCCTGGATCGGCTTCGAGCTGGGCAAGCTGCTGGAGAAGGT
>NZ_JANQDU010000002.1:0-320000 GCF_024723735.1 Frigidibacter sp. ROC022 | reverse complement strand
AGACGACCAAAACAACCAGGAGGTTGGCTTAGAAGCAGCCATCCTTTAAAGATAGCGTAACAGCTCACTGGTCTAGATAAGTTGTCTTGCGGCGAAGATGTAACGGGGCTCAAGCCATGAGCCGAAGCTGAGGATGCGTAGTGATACGCGTGGTAGCGGAGCGTTCCGTGATATAACTCCATGTCTCTTCTACACCTTCGGGTGTATTGGAGACGCGGAGTTTTCTGTGAAGCCGGGCTGTAAGGCATCCGGTGGAGAGATCGGAAGCGAGAATGTTGACATGAGTAGCGACAAACAGGGTGAGAGACCCTGTCGCCGAAAGTCCAAGGGTTCCTGCTTAAAGCTAATCTGAGCAGGGTGAGCCGACCCCTAAGGCGAGGCCGAAAGGCGTAGTCGATGGGAAGCAGGTTAATATTCCTGCGCCAGGAGGATGTGACGGATCCCGAAGGTTGTTCAGTCTTATCGGATTGACTGGGCCGCTTAGGGGTTCCTGGAAATAGCCCTCCATTAGATCGTACCCTAAACCGACACAGGTGGACTGGTAGAGAATACCAAGGCGCTTGAGAGAACGATGTTGAAGGAACTCGGCAAAATACCTCCGTAAGTTCGCGAGAAGGAGGCCCGATTAGCAGGCAACTGTTGGTCGGGGGCACAAACCAGGGGGTGGCGACTGTTTACTTAAAACATAGGGCTGTGCGAAGCCGTAAGGCGACGTATACAGTCTGACGCCTGCCCGGTGCTGGAAGGTTAAAGGGAGGGGTGCAAGCTCCGAACTGAAGCCCCAGTAAACGGCGGCCGTAACTATAACGGTCCTAAGGTAGCGAAATTCCTTGTCGGGTAAGTTCCGACCTGCACGAATGGCGTAACGATCTCCCCGCTGTCTCCAACATCGACTCAGCGAAATTGAACTGTCTGTCAAGATGCAGACTTCCCGCGGTTAGACGGAAAGACCCCATGCACCTTTACTCCAGCTTCGCATTGGCATCAGGCCAGGCATGTGCAGGATAGGTGGTAGGCTTTGAAACCGGGACGCTAGTTTCGGTGGAGCCATCCTTGAGATACCACCCTTGCCTTGCTTGATGTCTAACCGCGGTCCCTTATCGGGATCCGGGACCCTGCGTGGTGGGGAGTTTGACTGGGGCGGTCGCCTCCCAAATTGTAACGGAGGCGCGCGAAGGTTGGCTCAGAGCGGTCGGAAATCGCTCGTTGAGTGCAATGGCAGAAGCCAGCCTGACTGCGAGACTGACAAGTCGAGCAGAGTCGAAAGACGGCCATAGTGATCCGGTGGTTCCACGTGGGTGGGCCATCGCTCAACGGATAAAAGGTACGCTGGGGATAACAGGCTGATGGTGCCCAAGAGTTCATATCGACGGCACCGTTTGGCACCTCGATGTCGGCTCATCTCATCCTGGGGCTGGAGCAGGTCCCAAGGGTATGGCTGTTCGCCATTTAAAGAGGTACGTGAGCTGGGTTTAGAACGTCGTGAGACAGTTCGGTCCCTATCTGCCGTGGGTGTAGGAGATTTGAGAAGAGTTGCCCCTAGTACGAGAGGACCGGGGTGAACGGACCACTGGTGGACCTGTTGTCGTGCCAACGGCAGTGCAGGGTAGCTATGTCCGGACAGGATAACCGCTGAAGGCATCTAAGCGGGAAGCCCCCTTCAAAACAAGATCTCCCTGAGAGCCGTGGAAGACGACCACGTCGATAGGCCAGAGATGTAAGCGCGGCAACGCGTTCAGTTGACTGGTACTAATTGCTCGATAGGCTTGATTTGATCCAGTAGAAGCCAGGCCAATGCAAGTTGGACTGACCGACACGGACAAAAAGCAGCACGACTTGGAATAGCACCGCGAAACGGTCGCTGATGTTTTGAGTTTCTTTCTCGGTTTGGTGGTCATAGCACGAGCAAAACACCCGATCCCATCCCGAACTCGGCCGTTAAGTGCCGTCGCGCCAATGGTACTGCATCTCAAGATGTGGGAGAGTAGGTCACTGCCAAACCTAGTAAGAAACTCAAGACCGTATTTCTCGATACGATGTTCGCATACGCAGCGCCGCCCTTCGGGGCGGCGTTGTCGTTTGGACCTTCCGGTAATGCGAAAGGCGGATGCAGGCTTCCGGCCCGGAAGTCGCCGCAGCCCTTGCCCAGCCGTGTGACGGTGTCTAAGTCCATTGAATGCGCATTCCCTTCCTCCGTTCTCCTCCGACCGTCTCCGTCGTCCGCCTTTCGGGCATGATTGCCTCCGGCAGCCGGGCGCGGCTCTCCGACGAGGTGCTGGCGCCGATCCTGGAGCGCGCCTTCAGCAAGGGCCGCCCCGCGGCGGTGGCCCTGCAGATCAATTCGCCCGGTGGCTCACCGGCCCAATCTTCGCTGATCGCGGCCCGGATACGGCGTCTGGCGGAAGAAAAGAAGATTCCGGTGCATGCCTTCATCGAGGATGTCGCTGCCTCGGGCGGTTACTGGCTCGCCACCGCCGCCGACAGGATATGGGTCGATCCCGCCTCGATCGTCGGCTCCATCGGGGTCATCTCCTCCAGCTTCGGCCTGCACGACTTCATCGCACGTCACGGGATCGAGCGCCGGATCTACACGGCGGGCAAATCGAAGAGCTGGCTCGACCCGTTCCAGCCAGAAAAGCCCGAGGACGTGGAACGGCTGAAAAGGCTTCAGGAGCAGGTCCACGCACTCTTCATCAACCAGGTCAAATCCCGACGCGACGGGCTGGCCGAGGATCGTGACCTCTTCAACGGCGATGTCTGGGTCGGCGAACAGGCTGTCGAGGTCGGTCTGGCCGATGCCGTCGGGCATCTGGTTCCGAAGATGAAGGCCGAGTTCGGCGACAAGGTCCGGTTCCGCAGCTACGGGCCCAAGCGCAGCCTGTTCAGCCGTTTCGGCGTCCAGGCGGCGGCGGGCATGATCGAAACCGTCGAGGACCGCGCCGGCTTCGCGCGTTACGGTCTCTAGATGCTGTTCAAGATCATCACCCTGTTCCTGGTCGGCATGGCGGTGCTGGCGATGTTCGGCAAGCTCCGGATGCCCCGCATCGGCAGCGGCAGGAAGCGCCAGCTCGATGCGACGAAATGCCCGAAATGCGGCGCCTATCGCATCGGCAAGGGGCCCTGCGCCTGCGGCCACAAGGGATGAGCATCGTCCTTGGGCTTCTGGGCGGGCTGGTCCTGCTTGTTCTGGCCGGCGACGCCCTGGTGCGCGGCGCCGTCGCCCTGTCGCTGCGGCTGGGGATCCCGGCGCTGATCGTCTCGCTGACGGTTGTGGCCTTCGGCACCTCGGCGCCGGAACTGGTGATCTCGGTCGGTGCGGCGCTGAAAGGCGCCTCGGGTATTGCGGTCGGCAATGTCGTCGGTTCGAATATCGCCAATGTCCTGCTGGTGCTCGGCGTCCCGGCGCTGATGGCCGGGCTGGGCCGGACCAAGGGCGACATCCGCGCCAGCTTCCTGATGATGATGGCGGCGACGCTGCTGTTCGGCGGCCTCGCACTGAACGGCAGCATCTCGCGGCTCGACGGGCTGATCCTGCTCGCCGGCCTGGCCGCCATGCTGGCCTATTCGATCCATCACGCCCGCAGCGCCCGCGACATCGCTGCCCTCAATGCTCCGGTGCCCCCGGTCGAGGACCTGCCCGTTTACCGGCTTGTCTTCTATCTTCTCTTCGGCCTCGTCGGGCTGCCGGTCGGGGCGCAGATATTCGTCAATTCCGCCGTGGAACTGGCCCGGCTCTACGAGATCCCGGAAGAGATCATCGGCCTGACCCTCGTCGCAATCGGCACCTCGCTGCCCGAACTGGCGACCACGGTCATGGCGGCGATCCGGCGCCAGGCGGATGTTGTGCTGGGCAATGTGATCGGCTCTAATCTGTTCAACATTCTGGGAATTCTGGGGGTGACAGCCGTGGTCACGCCGCTTCCGGTGCCGGGGGACATCCTGCGCTTCGACTTCTGGGTGATGCTGGCCAGCGCCCTGGTTCTGGGCGCCCTGGTCTATACCTCGCTGCGCCTGACCCGGCCCGTCGGCGCGGTGCTGACCGGGCTCTATGTGGCCTATACACTGGTGCTGCTGGCATGAGGGCCCTGGTCACAGGGGCGGCAAGGCGGCTGGGCCGGGCCATGGCCCTGGCGCTGGCCGAGGACGGCTGGGACGTGGCGGTGCATTATGCCGGGTCCGCGGCAGAGGCGGCCGCCACCGTGGCCGAAATCCGCGCGATGGGCCGCCGGGCCGAGGCGCTGCAGGCCGATCTGCTCGACGAGGATGCCGCGCGGCAACTGGTGCCCCGTGCGGTTCGGGCGCTCGGCGGTCCGCTGACCCTGCTGGTCAACAACGCCTCGATCTTCGAACATGACACCATCCGGACCGCCACCGACGAAAGCTGGCAACGCCACATCGGCTCGAACCTGCGGGCCCCCTTCCTGCTGACCCAGGCCTTCGCCGATCAGGCCCCGGCGGCCGGGCGCGAAGGCAACGGCGAGCGCCGCGCCTCGGCGAACATCGTCAACATGATCGACCAGCGGGTGCTCAAGCCGACCCCGGAATTCATGACCTATACCCTCGCCAAGATGGGGCTCTGGGCGTTGACCCGGACCACGGCACAGGCCCTGGCGCCGGGGATCAGGGTCAATGCGATCGGTCCCGGCCCCACCCTGATCGGCGCCCGCCAGACGCCGGAACACTTTGCCCGCCAGCGCGCCGCCACGGTTCTGGAACGCGGCGCGGACGCCGCCGACGTGGTCGCCGCGCTGCGCTATTTCCTGTCGGCGCCCAGCGTCACCGGCCAGATCATCTGCACCGACGCCGGCCAGCATCTGGCCTGGAAGACGGCCGATATACTGGGTCTGGAATAGCCGCCGCGGCGTTCTGCGCCTTGACTTCTGCACTGCTAACAAAATGGTTACAATTGCGTTACGATTCCTTTAAGGATTTCAGGCATTTGCCGAACGCGCAAAAATATTTGACGTGATTTCAAATGCTTACAAAGCTGCCTAAAAATTAGGCAGAGCGAAGAACCCTGCCGAACACAAGGATTTTTCCGGATCGCGCAAAGTTTTCCCCCAGACTTATCCACAGGATTGGTGGGTATGTTTCCTCTTGGATCGGCTGGGCAATGGTGGCAGCACCCTGCTACGAATCGGACATGCCACGGATGAAAGACTCACCTTCCGCAACGAACCAGGCCCCGGCCGCGGCGGCGGTCACCGGCCATGCCTGCGTGCAAAGCTACCTGAAGTCGCTGGACAATTCGCCCGGCGTCTACCGGATGCTCGATGCCAAGGGGGCGGTGCTCTATGTCGGCAAGGCGCGGAACCTGAAAAGGCGGGTTTCGAACTATGCCAAGCCCTCGGGCCATTCCGGCCGGATCGCGCGGATGATCCGCGAGACCGCCTCGATGATGTTCCTGACCACCCGGACCGAGGTCGAGGCGCTGCTGCTGGAACAGAACCTGATCAAGCAGCTGAAGCCGCGCTACAACGTGCTGATGCGCGACGACAAGTCGTTCCCCAACATCCTGGTCAGCCATGAACACGCCTTCCCGCAGATCAAGAAGCATCGCGGCGCCAAGAAGGAGAAGGGCGCATATTACGGCCCCTTCGCCAGCGCCGGCGCGGTGAACCGGACCCTGAACCAGCTGCAGAAGGTCTTCCTGCTGCGGAACTGCTCGGACGCGATGTTCGAAAGCCGCACCCGGCCCTGCCTGCTCTATCAGATCAAGCGCTGCTCGGCGCCCTGCACCGGCCAGATCGACCAGGCCTCCTATGCGGCGCTGGTCGGCGATGCCGAACGCTTCCTGCAGGGCAAGTCGACCAGGGTGCAGGCGACGCTGGCCGCCGAGATGGCCGCGGCCTCCGAGGCGCTGGAATTCGAAAAGGCGGCGGTGCTGCGCGACCGGATCAAGGCGCTGACCCAGGTGCAGTCGGCGCAGGGGATCAACCCGCGCGGCGTGGCCGAGGCCGATGTCGTGGCGCTGCACATGGAGGGCGGCCAGGCCTGCGTGCAGATATTCTTCATCCGGGCGCATCAGAGCTGGGGCAACCGCGACTTCTACCCGCGTACCGGACAGGGCGCCGAGCCGGGCGAGGTGCTCGAAAACGTCCTCGGCCAGTTCTACGACGACAAGGATCCGCCGCGGCTGATCCTGCTCAGCCACCCGATCGAGAATGCCGACCTGATGGCCGAGGCGCTGGCGCAGCGCGCCGGCCGCAAGGTCGAACTGCTGGTCCCGAAGCGCGGCGAACGGCGCGAGCTGGTCGCCAATGCTGAACGCAACGCCCGCGAAAGCCTGGCCCGGAAGATGAGCGAAAGCGCCACCCAGGCCCGGCTGCTGGAAGGTCTGGCCGAGGCGTTCGGGCTCGATGCGCGGCCGCGCCGGATCGAGGTCTATGACAACAGCCATATCCAGGGCAGCCATGCCGTCGGCGCCATGGTGGTGGCGGGGCCGGAGGGGTTCATCAAGAGCCAGTACCGGAAGTTCAACATCAAGGACAGCACGCTGACCCCCGGCGACGATTTCGGGATGATGCGCGAGGTGCTGACCCGCCGGTTCCAGCGGCTGCTGAAAGAGGATCCGGACCGCAGCGGCGGCAACTGGCCCGACCTGCTGCTGATCGACGGCGGCGCCGGCCAGGTCTCGGCGGTGGCGGAGATCATGGAGGATCTGGGCGTCGAGGACATCCCCATGGTCGGGGTCGCCAAGGGCGAGGATCGCGATGCCGGCAAGGAAGAGTTCCACCGCGTCGGGCAACGGCCCTTCGCGCTGAAGATGAACGATCCGGTGCTCTATTTCATCCAGCGGCTGCGCGACGAGGTGCACCGGTTCGTCATCGGCGCGCATCGGGCGAAACGCTCCCGTGCGATCGGCGCGACGCCGCTGGACGAGGTGCCGGGCGTCGGCGCGACGCGCAAGCGGGCCCTGCTGGCACATTTCGGCAGCGCCAAGGCGGTGGCGCGGGCCGGGCTCGCCGACCTGCAGGCGGTCGAGGGGATTTCCGACGCCATGGCCGAAACCATCTACGGGTTCTTTCACGAAAAGGGCTGATGCCGCCCGCCGGCTCTCATCTTTGGGTGGAAAATACTCTGGGGGTCCGGGGGCAAGGCCCCCGCCGGGTCGGATCGCGCCTGCGATCCGATCCGCCTCCGGCCGCCCTCAGCCCGGCACCGGGCCGCCCACGACCTGCACCGTCACCGCGGCATAGAAGACCAGCGAGGCGACCAGGACGAAGACATGCCAGATCGTGTTGTGATGCGGCAGCCGGGTCCAGAGATAGGCGACGATGCCCAGCGTGTAGATCCCGCCGCCGATCGCGATCAGCACCATGACCGGGGTGGGCAGGCTGGCGAACATCGCCTGGCCGGCAAAGACCCCGGCCCAGCCCATCCCCAGGTAGAGCGCCAGCCCGATCCAGCGGAACCGCGCCGGGTCGATCATCTTCAGCCCCGAGCCCAGGGCCGCACAGCCCCAGAGCGCCGCGGTCAGCAGCCCGCCATGGCCCGAGAGCAGGGTGAAGGGCGTATAGGTGCCGGCGATCTTCAGGTAGATCGCGGAATGGTCGAGCCGCTGCAGGAACCCCTTCCAGCGCGGGATCTGCAGCACGTTGTAGAGCCCCGAGAACAGGATCATCGCGATGAAACTCGCGCCATAGACCGAGATTCCGACCACCGAGGCCGCATCGCCGCGCATCAGCGCCGTCATGGTGATCAGCACCGGCACCGCGACCAGAACGAAGGCCAGCCCGACGCCATGCACCACGGCATCCGAGATCAGCTCGGCCCGGCTGTAGGAGGTTCTCTGAAGGCGCAGCTGGGTCATCCCTTCATGATAGGCCGAAAAGCCTGCCAGGGTGTGTCATACCCTACGTCACCACGCCGGAAAAATGCGGACAATTCTTCGTGCCTGCGCAAGGCATGGGCAATTCCGGCCCGCCGGCCCGCGCCCCGGCCCGGGTGGCGGCAGGCCCGGCCCTGCGGCACTTGCCCGGCTTCCCCCCGACCGGGGTTCGGGATACACATCCATTCATGACCTGGACGATCCCGAATATCCTCACCGTGCTCCGGCTGCTGGCAGCGCCCGGAACCGCGGTGATGTTTCTCTATTTCAATCGTCCCTGGGCCGACTGGTTCGCGCTGGTCCTGTTCCTTGGCGCCGCGATCACCGATTTCTTCGACGGCTACCTGGCGCGGCTCTGGAAGCAGGAATCGAAATTCGGCGCGATGCTGGACCCGATCGCCGACAAGGCGATGGTGGTCATCGCGCTTCTGGTCATCACCGGGTTCTCGGGGATGAATCCCTGGATGCTGCTGCCCTCGACCCTGATCATGTTCCGCGAGGTGTTCATCTCGGGCCTGCGCGAGTTTCTCGGCTCGGCCTCGAAGACCCTCTCGGTGACCCGGCTGGCGAAATGGAAGACCACGGCGCAGATGGTGGCCATCGCGGTGCTGTTCGGCTCGGGTGTCGGCACGGTGGACGACCCGCTGAACCTGCACCTGAAACCGGCCGGGATCGACCTGATCTTCACGGTCGGGCTGATCCTGCTCTGGATCGCCGCCGGGCTGACGCTGATCACCGGCTGGGATTATTTCAAGAAGGCGCTGCCCTATCTGCGGGATGATCCGAAATGATCGAACTGCGTTACTTTGCCTGGGTGCGCGAGCGGGTCGGCCTGCCGCGCGAAAGCGTCGAGACCAGCGCCGCGACGGTGGCCGACCTGGTCGCGGAGCTGGCGGCGCGGGACGAGGCGCATGCCCATGCCTTCGAGGACACACGGGCGCTGCGGGTGGCGCTGGATCAGGAGCTGGCGGGCTTCGATGCTCCGCTGGACGGGGTCCGGGAAGTGGCCTTCTTCCCCCCGATGACCGGCGGTTAGGCGATGGGCGTCCGGGTCCAGTCGCAGCCCTTCGACTTCGGCGCCGAGGCGCAGGCCTTTTCCGATGCCGCCCGCGGCGCCGGCGCGGTGGTGACCTTTTCCGGCCTGGTGCGCGACGAGTCCGGCCGGCTCAGCCGGATGGAGATCGAGCATTACCCCGGCATGACCGAACGGGCGATCTCCGCGATTCGCGATCAGGCGGCAGAGCGTTGGTCGCTGCACGCGGCGCTGGTGATCCACCGCTACGGAATCCTGCTGCCGGGCGAGACGATCATGATGGTCGCCACCGCCGCCCGTCACCGGGCCGAGGCCTTCGCGGCGGCCGAATTCCTGATGGATTACCTCAAGTCGCGGGCGCCGTTCTGGAAAAAGGAATACGGCCCGGACGGGGCCCAGTGGGTGGCGGCGAAGGACGCCGACGAGGCCGCGCTGGACCGCTGGTCCGGCGCCTGAGCGGCGGCAGGGTCAGGCGCGGCCGCGCCGCTCACCCTTTCCCGACATTCTCGGCAAAGGCCTTCTTGAACGCCGCCTGCTTCTCGGCATCGGCCGGGGTCTGATGGGCGGCGACCCATTCGGCATAGGGCTGGCCATAGAAGGCTTCGCGGCCCTCCTCCTTGGTCATTTCGATGCCGCGCGCGTTGGCGGCCTCCTGATACCAGCGGCTCAGGCAGTTGCGGCAGAAGCCCGCCAGGTTCATCAGGTCGATGTTCTGCACATCCGGGCGCTTGACCATCAGATGTTCGCGCAGGGCGCGGAAGGCGGCGGCCTCCAGTTCGGTGCGGGTGGCGTCGTCCATGATACTCTCCCCTTTTCCTAGAGATGGCTGTCGGCCAGCGCGGCTTCAAGAAGCGGCGCCAGGCGTTCGGCCCAGTAGCGCTGCCCCTCGGCCCCGGCGATCAGGTCGTTGCGCAGCTCGATCAGCACGTTCGGCCGTCCCTGTTGCAGGGCATGGCGGTCGATCGAGTCGCCGGGCAGATGTCCGTCATAGGGTTCGTTGTCGCCGACCACGAGATCGGGCTCGGCCCGCAGCCGGGCGATCAGCGCCTGCGCCAGGCGCGAGTCATGCTTCGAATGCAGCACCCCGATCTGCCAGGGCCGCGGGCTGCGGCCCTTCAGCCGCGGGGTGAAGCTGTGCACCGCGCAGATCACCCGCTCCGGATGCCGTTCCGCCAGCGCCGCATAGGCCGCGTGATAGGGACGATGCCAGGCCGCCAGCCGCCGTTCCCGCTCGGCCGCGTCGGCATGGCGGTTTCCGGGGATGATCGTGCCGTCGTAGAGCTTCATCAGAAGGGTCGGGTCGTCCTCGCCCCGGTTCGGGTCGATCACCAGCCGGGAAAACCGCGACAGGATCGCCGGCGCGTCCAGCAACCGCGCCAGATCGCGGCTGACCGCCTCGGCCCCGACATCATAGGCGATATGGCGCGCCATCTCCGCCTCGGGCAGGCCCAGGCTGCCGCCAAGCGCCTCGGGCACCCGGTTCGAGGCATGGTCGCATGTCACCATCCAGCGCGACCCGCGTTCCGCACCGACGATCTCGTAGGCGTCCTTTGTCATTCGTCTCCGTCCCGGCCTCTTTTGAACAGCTTTAGGCAGAAACCGCCGCGGGCGCCAGTTGCCCCTTGGAGCGGAATGGGCGATAGAACCGGGGACGCATGATAGCGCCAACAACGGACAGGATGGCCCATGAGACGCCAACGCAACGTGAAGATCGTGGCCACTCTCGGCCCGGCATCGGACAGTTACGAGGTGATCCGCGCGCTGTTCGAGGCCGGGGCCGACGTGTTTCGCCTGAACATGAGCCATGGCGATCATGACGGCATCCGCCGCCGCCACGGAATCATCCGGCAGATCGAGAAGGACCTGGGCCGTCCGATCGCGATCCTGGCCGACCTTCAGGGCCCGAAACTGCGCTGCGGCGTGTTCAAGAACGGCTCGGAAGAGCTGGAGGAGGGCGCCAGGTTCCGCTTCGATCTCGATCCCGCCGAAGGCGACGCGACCCGGGTGCAGCTGCCGCACAAGGAGATCTTCGACGCGCTCGAACCGGGCACTTCGCTGCTGGTCAACGATGGCAAGATCCGGCTGAAGGTCGATGACTGCGGCCGCGACTTCGCGCATTGCACGGTGATGATCGGCGGCACGATCAGCAACCGCAAGGGCGTCAACGTGCCCGACGTGGTGCTGCCGGTGGCCGCACTGTCGGAAAAGGACAGGGCCGACCTGGAATTCGTCTGCCAGCTCGGCGTCGACTGGCTGGCGCTCAGCTTCGTCCAGCGCCCGCAGGACGTGGAAGAGGCCCGGGCCCTGGCCCGGGGCCGCGCCGCGATCCTGTCGAAGATCGAGAAACCGGCGGCGGTGAAGGCCTATGACGAGATCCTCGCGGTCTCGGACGGAATCATGGTGGCGCGCGGCGACCTGGGGGTCGAATTGCCGGTGCATTCGGTGCCGCCGATCCAGAAACAACTGACCCGCGGCGCCCGCGCGGCGGCCAAACCTGTGATCGTGGCGACACAGATGCTGGAAAGCATGATCGAGAGCCCGATGCCGACCCGGGCCGAGGTCTCGGACGTGGCGACGGCGATCTACGAGGGCGCCGACGCGGTGATGCTCAGCGCCGAAAGCGCCGCCGGCAGCTACCCGGTCGAGGCGGTGCAGACCATGCACAACGTCGCCATCTCGGTCGAAAGCGACCCGACCTATCTCGAGGTCATGGCGGCGACCCGCTCGGTCAGGCGCAGGACGGTGGCCGACGGCATCACCGCGGCGGCGCGCGAGATCGCAGAAGCCACGAATATCAAGGCGATCTGCTGTTTTTCGCAGTCCGGCACCACCGCGTTGCTGGTGGCCCGCGAGAAGCCGCAGGTGCCGATCCTGGCCCTGACCTCCGAGGTCGGCACCGCACGGCGCCTGTGCCTCACCTGGGGGCTGCATTGCGTCATCACCGGCGAGGTCGATCGCTTCAAGGCGGCGGTCGTCGCGGCGGCCCGCGCGGCCCGCGGCGAAGGCTTCGCGACCGAGAGCGACCAGATCGTCGTGACCGCCGGCGTGCCCTTCAACGTGCCGGGTTCGACCAACATCCTGCGCGTGGCGCCCTGTGATGAGCGGTTGATTTTCAAGACCGAACCAGAGTAAATTGCAGCCCGTAAAGGGTCGGGGGGTCTGGAGCAATGGTTTGGACAACGATCTCGCACTCGTCTTAGGCGTCGTTATCTTCGCCTTCGCAATTCCCGCCGTCATTTCCGCCTTCACCGATGGTCGCTCGCCGCGCGTGGCAACGCTGTGCTTCATGATCGGCGGCTCCTTCATCGCCTATGCGGTCTCGCACAATCCCGGGGGCTACGGTTTCTCGGACGTGCCGGATGCCTTCGCGCGGGTGGTCGGGCGCTACACGAACTAGCGGCGGCACGGCAGCGGGCACGGTTTGAGGCCCGGTGCTTTTCCCTTTGCCCCTTGCCTTGGCAGGGTTCCCCCCTTATACGCCCGAACTTCCAGGCGCCGGCCGGCCCGATGGCATGCCGAGTCGGCGTTTTCACGACCCAGATCAGGAGATCGAAATGCCCAAGATGAAGACCAAGGCAAGCGCCAAGAAGCGCTTCAAGATGACGGCGACCGGCAAGGTCCTGTCTGCTCAGGCCGGCAAACGGCACGGGATGATCAAGCGGACGAAGAAATTCATCCGCGACGCGCGCGGAACGACGACCCTGTCGCCGCAGGACGCGAAGATCGTCAAGACCTACATGCCCTACGATCGCTGAGGAGCCAGAGATATGTCCCGCGTCAAAAGTGGAACCGTCACCCACGCCCGTCACAAGAAGGTCCTGAAGGCTGCCAAGGGTTACTATGGCAACCGGAGCCGGAATTTCCGCACCGCCACCCAGGCGGTGGACAAGGCCAACCAATACGCCACCCGCGACCGCAAGGCCCGCAAGCGCAACTTCCGCGCCCTGTGGATCCAGCGGATCAACGCCGCCGTGCGCGCCGCGGATGAGAACCTGACCTATTCGCGTTTCATCTTCGGTCTCGACAAGGCCGGGATCGAGGTCGACCGCAAGGTCCTCGCCGATCTCGCCGTGCACGAGCCCGACGCGTTTGGCGCCATCGTCGAAAAGGCGAAGGCCGCGCTGGCCTGAGGCCACGCAGGCGAAGCTGTTGAAACCCGCGCCGGGACGCCTCGGCGCGGGTTTTCTTATGCCGAGAACTCTGCCAGCGGGTTCAGGCAGTTGCTTTCCCCGTGCGGGTCGAACAGGCCGAAATAGACAAGGTCGTCCCCGCGCTCCAGATGCCGAACGACCGTGCTGGACAGGCCGAAGGCCGTGACCACTGCGGTTCGAAGCGACTGCTCGTGACCGAACCGGGCATGGAAGGTGGCGGGCTCCAGCCCGAGATATTCCTCGGGCACCGCCATGTCCCAGGTGTCACCCCTGGCGGCAAACTGGTCCAGGAAGGCCGCGGCTTCGGGATGGTCGGCAACCTCGGCGCCGAAACACTCGGACAGAATTGCATGCAGTCTGGGGCGCAGTTTCTGCTTCAGGGTCACGACTCCGAACGCTGCGGCGGCGGCCGCAGCACTGGCCGAGAGCAGCAGGGCCCGGCGGTTCACAATGCCCTCCCTGCCATGAGCGACAGCGCGGACAGCGTCAGCGTCGGGTTCGACGGGCTGGAGGTCGGGAAGACGCCGGCACCCAATGCCAGCAACCCCTTGATGCCGTGCACCCTGGACATCGAGTCGACCACAGAAGTTGCCGGGTCCCGACCCATCCGGTGCGTGCCCTGGATATGCGATTCCGTCTCGGTGATAGCCAGGCGTGTCAGGCCGTCCACCGGGAACGGCAGGCTGTCGATTAGACCTTCTGCGACCCGATCCAGCCCGCGCCGCGCATAATCGGAATGACCTGTCCAGGTGATCCTCACGTCGTCGTCCTCCAGAAAGACCCGGTTCTGGGGCTGCGGCAAGTCTTCGGCGATCAGCTTGATGAGCGCTCGATGGGTCTGGCGTCCGGGTTCGGGGCGTAGCAAGGTCGGCGAGTTGTAGATTTCGATGAGGACCGAGCCGGCATTGGCGCGGAACGGGCCGTCGCGGAAGGCCACGCCATGGGTCGGGATCGACGTGCCGCCAAACAGGGCCGAATCCTTCAGGTCGAGAATGCAGTTCTCGGACTGCTGTTCGTGAAGGTATCGGCCCAGAGCCTCGGCCTTGACCCCGCTGCGCATCAGGATCGCGGTATTGAAGATCGCATTCGTGGCAAGCGCCACGGTGCCCGCGGCAATGCCCAACCTCACCCCGTCGGAGCGGCGGACCTCGACCCCGGTCGTGTGCCCCGCGGCAATGTCCACTCGACGCACTTCGGTATCGGGCAACAGGAAGGCGCCGGGATAGTCGAACTTGTCGACACCATTCCAGATCGTGAACTTCGCGTCTGCAGGGCAAAGGTAGCAGGTCCCGTTGGCGCAACAGGTCGGCCGGCTGCCGCCGTTGGCGCGGGCCGTCGGAACCGGAACCCAGTTCAGCGGGTCGGCTTCGTTCAGCCGGGCACCGAGACGGCACAGGCGGTGCGGCGGATGGGGATATGGCATCGATCGGGGGGATAGATGTTCGACCCCGCCGCCCGCCACCTCGATCACCTCTTCGACCTCGGCATAGAAGGGCTCGATTGTCTCGTAATCCAGCGGCCAGGGCGCGGCGTCCGGGCAAATCTCGCTCAGGCGGAAATCCGAAGGCAGGAACCGCGGAACCTGTCCCCACCAGCAATTGCTGTTGCCTCCGAACAGGACGCGAGAGACCCAGTTCTTCGGATGACCCGAACTGTTGTCCATCCGGAAGCTCTCGGCCGGATACAGGCCGCTTTCCAGTTGGGCTTCATGGCCATGGACGGGTCCGCGCTCGACGACCAGAACCGACAGACCTTCGGGAAGTCCGCGCAGGAAGAACATGGCGGCAAAGCTCGAACCGGCGATGACGACATCCCAGGTCCGGCCTGCCGCCGCGGCTGCTTCAATCTGCGGAAACACCTGTTCTTCCTAACCGCGGCGCCAGCCTGAACGATAGGCGGTGCCCTTCTGCGCGGCAAGCCGGCACGACCCGTCCTTGCGGCTCGCGGGCAGTTTCTATAGTGCCAATGCAACATCTTAGAGTTGGCGGATATGGACGATCTTAGGCAAAAATACCTTGGTCTCGTTTCCCGCGCGGCCGACGAGGCGGCGCTGGAAGAGGTGCGGCTGGCGGCGCTTGGCAAGAAGGGCGAGGTGTCGCTTCTGATGCGCACCCTCGGGCAGATGTCGCCCGAGGAGCGGCAGAGCGCGGGGCCGAAGTTCAACGCCCTGCGCAACGAGATCGACGCCGCCCTGAAGGCCCGCAAGGAGGCCCTGGCCGATGCGGCGCTGGATGCGCGGCTGCAGGCCGAATGGCTCGACGTGACGCTGCCGGGCCGGCCCCGTCCGGCAGGCACGATCCACCCGGTCTCCCAGGTCACCGAAGAGGTCACCGCGATCTTTGCCGACATGGGCTTCCGGGTCGCCGAAGGCCCGCAGATCGAAAGCGACTGGTACAATTTCGACGCCCTGAACCTGGCCCCGGAGCACCCCGCCCGGCAAGAGCATGACACCTTCTTCATGGCCCGCGCCGAGGGCGACAACCGGCCGCCGCATGTGCTGCGCACCCATACCTCGCCGGTGCAGATCCGGGCGATGCAGGCCCAGGGCGCGCCGATCCGGGTGATCGCGCCGGGCCGGGTCTACCGGATGGACATGGACCAGACCCATTCGCCGATGTTCCACCAGATCGAGGGCATGGCGATCGACCGCGACATCTCGATGGCGAACCTGAAATGGGTGCTGGAGGAATTCTTCACCGCCTTCTTCGGCGTGAAGGTCAAGACCCGGTTCCGCGCCTCGCATTTCCCCTTCACCGAACCTTCGGCCGAGGTCGATATCCAGTGCTCCTGGGTCGGCGGCCAGCTGAAGATCGGCGAGGGCGACGGCTGGATGGAGGTGCTCGGCTCCGGCATGATGCATCCCAAGGTGCTGAAGGCCGGCGGCATCGACCCGGACGAATGGCAGGGCTTTGCCTTCGGCATGGGGATCGACCGGATCGCGATGCTGAAATACGGCATCCCCGACCTCCGGGCCTTCTTCGAAAGCGACCTGCGCTGGCTGCGGCACTACGGCTTCGCGGCGCTGGACGTGCCGACGCTGCGGGGTGGGGTGAACAGGTGACCCTGGCTGCCCGTCCCGATCCGCAGCACCGCTAAGGAGACCGCCATGCTCGAACATCTCTTCCTGCACCGGAACCGCGAACGCAGCCACGCCTCGCGCCGGCTCTACGCAAGGTTCGAACTGATCTACACCGCCGTCGATTTCATGGCGGCCTTCTGTTTCCTGATCGGCTCGTTCCTGTTCTTCAGTGCCGAGACCCAATATGCCGCGACATGGCTCTTCGTGATCGGGTCGCTGGCCTTCGCCGCCAAACCCACATTGCGGATGATCCGCGAAATTCGCCTGTATCGGATGGGCGACATGGATGACCTCGCCCAACGGGCCGAGCACTGATCGGAAGCTGACGATGAAATTCACCCTCTCCTGGCTCAAAGACCATCTCGAGACCGAAGCCAGCCTCGACGAGATCCTCTATGCCCTTACCGACCTCGGGCTGGAGGTCGAAGAAGTCTCCAACCCGCTGGAAAAGCTCAAGGGCTTCACCATCGGCCATGTGCAGAGCGCCGAACAGCATCCCGATGCCGACCGGCTGCGGGTCTGCATGGTCGAGACCGACGAGGGCGTGAAGCAGATCATCTGCGGCGCGCCCAATGCGCGGGCCGGGATCCGGGTGGTGGTGGCCAAGCCCGGCGCCTATGTGCCGGGCATCGACACCACGATCCAGGTCGGCAAGATCCGCGGCGTCGAAAGCCACGGCATGATGGCCTCGGAACGCGAGATGGAGCTGTCCGACGAACATGACGGCATCATCGAACTGCCCGGGGAACCGCCGGTCGGGATGGAATTCGCCGACTGGCTGGCCGAGAACAAGCCCGCCATGGCCGACCCGATGATCTACATCAAGGTCACGCCGAACCGCCCCGATGCACTGGGCGTGCGCGGCATCGCCCGCGATCTGGCGGCGCGGGGGCTGGGCACCCTGAAGCCCGACGACACCCAGCCGGTGCCGGGGACCTTCCCCTGTCCGGTCAAGGTCACTCTGGCCGAGGACGTGAAGGGCAAATGCCACCTCTTCGCCGGGCGGCTGATCCGCGGCGTGAAGAACGGCCCCTCGCCGCAGTGGTTGCAGGACCGGCTGAAGGCGATCGGGCTGCGGCCGATCTCGGCGCTGGTCGATGTCACCAATTTCTTCACCTTCGACCGCAATCGCCCGCTGCATGTCTTCGACGCCGCCAAGGTGAAGGGCGATCTGGTGGTGCGGATGGCGCGCGAGGGCGAAAGCCTGCTGGCGCTGGACGACAAGACCTATGATCTGAAGCCCGGCATGATGGTCATCGCCGACGACGCCGGGGTCGAGAGCATCGGCGGCATCATGGGCGGCCTGTCCACCGGCTGCACCGAAGCCACCACCGATGTCTTCGTCGAAAGCGCCTTCTGGGACACGATCACCATCGCCGCCGCCGGGCGGGCGCTGAAGATCAACTCGGATGCCCGCTTCCGCAACGAGCGCGGCATTGATCCCGAATGGGACATTCCCGGGCTGGAAGCGGCGACGCGGATGATCCTCGACCTTTGCGGCGGCGAACCCTCCGAGATCACCGTCGCCGGCGCCGTGCCGGACACGACGCGGGCCTACAGGCTGGACAGCAAGCGGCTGACCTCGCTGGTCGGGCTGGAGATTCCCGAGGCGACGCAGCGCGCGACTCTGGAATCGCTCGGCTTCACGCTGGATGGCGACATGGCGACGCCGCCCAGCTGGCGCCCGGATGTGCAGGGCGAGGCCGATCTGGTCGAGGAAGTGGCGCGGGTCGCCTCGCTCTCGGGGCTGGAAGGCAAGCCGCTGCCCCGTAGCCAGGTCGGCGTGCCGCAGCCGGTGCTGACGCCGCTGCAACGCCGCGAACAGGCCGGTCGGCGCCAGGTGGCGGCGCTCGGCTACAACGAATGCGTGACCTACAGCTTCATCGATGGGGATGCGGCGGCGCTCTTCGGCGGCGGGACCGAGGCGGTCCGGGTGGACAATCCGATTTCCTCGGAAATGACCCATATGCGGCCCGACCTGCTGCCGGGCCTGTTGCAGGCCGCGGCCCGCAACCAGGCGCGCGGCTACATGGACCTGGCGCTGTTCGAGGTCGGCCCGGCCTTTCAGGGCGGCGAACCGGGTGAGCAGCATCTTCAGGTCGCGGGCCTGCTGATCGGCCGCAGCGCGCCGCGCGATCCCTACGGATCGGCACGGCCGGTGGACATCTACGATGTGCGCGCCGATGCCGAGGCGGCGCTGGCCGCGATGGGCGCCCCCGCCAAGGTGCAGATCCTGCGCGGCGGCGCCGACTGGTGGCATCCGGGCCGGCACGGGCGGATCTGCCTGGGGCCGAAGAAGACGCTGGGCGTCTTCGGCGAGCTGCACCCGAAGGTGCTGCGGGCCTTCGACGTGAAGGGGCCGGCCATGGCCTTCACCCTCTGGCCCGAGGAAATCCCGCTGCCGCGCAATGCCTCGGCCACCCGCCCGGCGCTGTCGATGGCGGTGTTTCAGGCGGTCGAGCGCGACTTTGCCTTTGTCGTCGATGACCGGGTCGATGCCGCCGCGCTGGTCAATGCCGCCGCCGGCGTGGACAAGGCGCTGATCGAAAGCGTGCGGGTCTTCGACGAGTTCACCGGCGACAAGGCCGTGGCGCAGATGGGCGAGGGCAAGAAATCCGTCGCCCTGACCGTGCGCCTGCAACCCAGCGACCGGACCCTGACCGACAAGGAAATCGAAGAGGTCGCGGCGCGGATCGTGGACAAGGTCCGGGTGGCCACCGGCGGGGTGCTGCGCACCTGACGACCGATCCCCGCGGGTACGGGCCGGGACGAGAGGGGCCGTCTGCCCCTCTCGCGCTTTCCTCGGGGGCATTTCGGCCGGGGATGCGTTGAGGTTTTGTTAGCCATGATCGGCGTCCCCAGGAGAAATGGCGTGATTTCAGTGGGTTGACCCCCCCGTCCCCAAGGGGACGCCCGGAAAACTTGCCGAAAGGCCGCCTTTCCGGCACAACCGGACGACGCTGCCTGCCGCTGCCCGGTCCCCGTCATGCTGAAAGCCTTCGCCGCCTATTACCGCCCCTGGAAGCGCCTGTTCTGGCTCGACTTCGGCTGTGCCGTCATCTCGGGCCTGCTGGAGCTCGGCTTCCCGATGGCGATCGCGGTCTTCATCGACCGGTTGCTGCCGCAGGGAGACCTGGGCCTGACCATCATCGCTGCGGTCGGGCTGCTGCTGATCTACCTCGTCAACACCGGCCTGATGGCGGTGGTGATCTACTGGGGCCACAAGCTCGGCATCAACATCGAGACCGAGCTGCGCCGCCGCGCCTTCGACCATCTGCAGCGGCTGTCCTTCGGCTACTTCGACAAGGTCCGCACCGGCAAGCTCGTCGCCCGCGTGACCCGCGACCTGGAAGAGATCGGCGAGGTGGCGCATCACGGGCCGGAAGATCTGTTCATCGCCATCATGACCTTCCTCGGCGCCTTCGCGCTGATGCTGACCATCCACCCGCCGCTCGCCCTGCTGACCGCGGCGATCGTTCCGGCGACGGTGGCGATCGTGGTGGTCTACGGCGGCAGGATGACCCAGACTTGGCGCGCGATCTATGCGCGGGTTGCAGATTTCAACGTCCGGCTGGAAGAGAATGTCGGCGGCATCCGGGTGGTGCAGGCCTTTGCCAACGAGGATCACGAACGCGCGCTCTTCGCCCGCGACAACGCCCGCTACCGCGAAACAAAGCTGCACGCCTACCGCGTCATGGCCGCGTCGAGCGCGATCAACTACATGGGCATGCGCGCGATCCAGGTCGTGGTGATGGTCGTCGGCGCCTATTACGTTCTGCGCGGCGACCTGAGCGAAGGCGGCTTCATCGCCTTCCTGCTGCTGGTCGGCGTCTTCTTCCGCCCGCTCGACAAGATCGCCAGCGTGATCGAAACCTATCCGCGCGGCATCGCCGGGTTCCGCCGTTACCTCGAACTGCTGGCGACCGAGCCCGACATCGCCGACCGTCCCGACGCGCAGCCGGCGCCGCCGCTGACCGGGGCCATCCGTTTTGAAGGTGTCGGGTTCGGCTATGACCCGTCGCGGCCGGTGCTGCGCGACATCGACCTGACGGTGACCCCGGGCGAGACGCTGGCCTTCGTCGGGCCGTCGGGCGCCGGCAAGACCTCGCTCCTGGCGTTGGTGCCGCGGTTCTATGACGTGGCCGAGGGGCGGATCACCATCGACGGGATCGACCTGCGCGACATGACCCTGGCCAGCCTGCGGCGCCAGGTCGGGATCGTCAGCCAGGACGTGTTCCTCTTCGGCGGGACATTGCGCGAGAACATCGCCTACGGGCGGCTGGGCGCCAGCGACGAGGAGGTGCTTCGGGCCGCCGAGCAGGCGCAGCTGACGGGGATGATCGCCGACCTGCCCGAGGGGCTTGACACCGTGGTCGGCGAGCGCGGGGTGATGCTGTCGGGCGGCCAGAAGCAGCGGGTGGCGATTGCCCGCGCCTTTCTGAAGAACCCGCCGATCCTGATCCTGGACGAGGCGACCTCGGCGCTGGATACCGAGACCGAGCGCGAAATTCAGGCGGCGCTGGAGGCGCTGTCGGTCGGGCGCACGACCCTGGTCATCGCGCACCGGCTGGCGACGATCCGAGACGCTGACCGGATTGCGGTGATGGAAGAGGGCCGGATCGTCGAGATCGGCAGCCACAGCGAACTGGCCAAGGCAAAGGGCCGCTATGCCAGGCTGAGCGCGGCCTAGGGGGCGACCGGTCGGCCGCCCCGCAAGGCAGGCCCGCCGCTAGTCGTCCTCGTCCATGCCGCGCATCTTCCGCTTGCTGGCCATCACCTCGCGGGCCATCTTGCCGAAACTGCGGGCCTTGGCGCGGTGCTCGGACACCGTTTCGGTGTGGCGCTGGTCTTCGCGCTTGAGCTTCTGCCATCGGCGGAACCGGCCGGCGTCCAGTGTCCCCGCGGCAATCGCCGCCTGGATCGCGCAACCCGGTTCGGTCTCATGTGCGCAGTCGCGGAACTTGCATTGGCCGATCAGGTCGGACACCTCGGCAAAGGTGGCGTCGATACCCTCGGACACGTCCGACAGCCGCAGGGTCCGCATTCCGGGCGTGTCGATGATCCAGCCGCCCGAGGGCAGGGGCCGCAGCGCCCGGTAGGTGGTGGTGTGGCGCCCGCGCTGGTCGCCTTCGCGGATCGCGCCGGTGGCGTCCTCGCCGCCGGTCAGGGTGTTGGTCAGCGTGGTCTTGCCGACCCCGGACGACCCCAGCAGCGCCACCGTCTGCCCGGCCCCGCACCAGTCGTCGAGCTGTGCGACCGAGTCCGGGTCGCGGGCATTGACCAGCACGACGGTCTGATCGCGCGCCAGCGGCAGGGCGGCGTCGCGGAAGGAGTCGGCGTCGTCGGCCAGGTCGGGTTTGGTCAGCACGATCACCGCGCGGCAGCCGCCGGCCGCGACCAGGGCCAGATAGCGTTCCAGCCGGGCGACGTTGAATTCGTCGTTGCAGGAACTGACGATGAAGATCGTGTCGACATTGGCGACGATCGGCTGCACCGCCACTTCGGTGCCCGCCGCGCGGCGGGTCAGAAGCGTGCTGCGGTCGAGCCGGCGCAGGATGCGCGGCCCTTCGGTGAGCACCCAGTCACCGACGGTCAGGTCGGTTTCGGGCTGGTCCAGCGGCGGGGCGAGATCGACCTCGCCGGTTTCGGTGAGGGCGTGCAGCCGGGTGCGATGCACCTCGGCGATGCGGGCAGGGGTCAGCGACAGCTCGGACAGGTCCAGCTGCTGGGTGAAGAAGGCCGACCAGCCCAGGTCGGCAAGTTTGGAATGGGTCAACGGAATAATCCCGAATGCGATGCGAAGAGTCCGCCGGTGGCGGGCGACCATCGGGCCGGGATCAAGCGCAGGGGCATCAGCCCCAGAGCGGCCCCGCCCGGGTGGTGAGGACAACGACAGTCACGAAACATCCTCCTTCGTCCGGGGTTCGGGTTCATGCGCCCGGGGGCGCGGATCGGGTGAGAGGCTGGACAACGACCCAAGCGGGTCTCGTTACGGCTGCTTCCTTCCGGACCTGACCGGGTTGGCGAGGCGCTTGCCCGCGCCAACCTCTCAATCGGTCAGATAGGCGGGAATCATCGGCATTGCAAGCCTTGCCGGAAGGGGCCGGGGCGCAGGGCATCAGCCGGGGAACCGCGCCGGCACCTGGCGCAGCACGTCCGAACTGCCACGCGCTCGGCCCAGCACCCAGGCGCCCTGAATGGCGATCAGCAAGTTCTCGGCGCGTTCTTCGGCCTGTGCTTCGTCGCTGCCCAGCCGGATCGCGTGATAGGCGATGGCGCGGGTCCATTTGCCCATGATGCCGGCGGCACGGTCGCGGAAGACCCGGTTGCCGGGATCGGCGAGCAGGATCGACGCGACCGGGCAGCCGTCGCGCCCGCCCGACAGGTCGAACAGCCTGGCCAGCTTGTGGCACAGGGTAGCGGCGCCCTGCGCATAGGTTGCCGCGGGTTCGAAACTGTCGTTGATGATCTGCAGCATCCCGGCCGAGGCCCAGTCGGCCGCGGCCAGGGCCAGGTCCTCCTTCCCGGCGGGGAAGTGATGGTAGAGCGATCCCTTGGGCGCCTTCGCCTCGGCCAGGATCTGCGCCATGCCGGTGCCGTTGTAGCCCTGGCTGCGGAACAGCCGGGCGGCGGTGGTGATCAGGCGGTCGCGGGTCGGGAGCGAGGTCTCGGACATGGGCCGAGGATAGAGAGGCTGGACCGTCCGGTCTAGAGGCGCCGCCTGCCCGTCTCAGACCCGCAGGACGATCTTGCCGATATGGGCCGAGCTTTCCATCCGGGCATGGGCCTTGGCGGCATCTTCCAGCGCGAATTCGCTGTCCATCACCGGGGCAAAGCGGCCGGCTTCGATCCAGGGCCAGACATCGGCACGCAGCGCCTCGGCGATCCTTGCCTTGGCCAGATCGGATTGCGGCCGCAGGGTCGAGCCGGAAATGGTCAGCCGCCGCATCATCACCTCGGCGAAATTGGCGGTGATCCTTGCGCCCTGCAGGAAGGCGATCTGCTGCAGCCGGCCGTCTGTTGCCAGGGCCTTGATGTTGCGCGGGAAATAGTCGCCGCCGACCATGTCGAGGATGACATCGGCGCCACCTTCGGCACGCAGGATCTCGACGAAATCCTCCTCGCGGTAGTTGATCGCCCGCTCGGCCCCCAGTTCCGTGCAGGCGGCGCATTTTTCGGCAGAGCCGGCGGTGGCGAAGACCCGGGCGCCCAGAAGCCGGGCCAGCTGGATCGCGGTGGTGCCGATCCCGGACGAGCCGCCATGCACCAGAAAGCGCTGTCCCGCCGTCAGCCCGGCCCGCATCACCACGTTGGACCAGACCGTGAAGCAGGTCTCGGGCAGGCAGGCGGCCTGGGCCATGCTCAGGCCTTTCGGCACCGGCAGGGCATGTTCGGCGGCGGTCAGGGCATAGTCGGCATAGCCGCCGCCGGGCAGCAGAGCGCAGACCGCATCACCGACCGACCACTGGCTGACGCCGGGGCCGATCGCGGCGACGGTGCCGGCGGCCTCCAGCCCGGGCAGATCACTGGCGCCGGGTGGCGGAGCGTAGTTGCCGGCCCGTTGCAGGGCGTCGGGGCGGTTCACCCCCGCCGCCGCGATCCGGATCAGGATCTGGCCCGGCCCCGGTTGCGGCACCGCGCGTTCGGCCGGTGTCAGCACCTCGGGCCCGCCGGGTTCGGAAATCTCGATCACCCGCATTCTGTCTGGAATCGCGTTCATCGCTGCCATTTCCCCGGATAGCCCTCCGGCGCCTTCGCCGGTTTGTGCAGTTTGTTCAACGGATTGAGCGGGCTGTCAAACAGCCGCGCCAGGCCGGGCACCTCGCGCATCCGGGCCTTGGCGGTCTCGATCCGCATCACGTCCTCGATCCGCCGGTCCAGGAAGGCCCAGGAGTCGGCGGCGCCCTCGGACGCATCGCCCAGCCAGTAGAGCACGGTGGCAGAGATCACCCCCGACAAGGTCAGCCGCTTGCTGTACCAGTTGACGTCCTCGGATGTGTCGCCAAGCGCGGACCAGATCGCGTCGGCGGTGCCCCAGATCAGCCTTGCGCCCTCGACCGCGTGTTGCGGCAGAGCGAAAAGCGTGGTGCCGCGCCGGACCAGTTCGCGGTCGGCATCTTCCAGCCGCAGCCGCACCGCCAGGGCGATCCGTTCGCGGAACTTCAGGTCCGAGAGATCGGCCTTGGCCAGCCGGTCCAGCATCTGCGCGTCGCCGCGCTTGTGATAGGCGGCGGCCAGCCCGACCGGGCCGCGCGGCGCCAGGGCGCGCGCCTGCTCGCGGCTCAACCCGAGTTCGGCGGCGGCGGCGTCGATCGCGGCCTGGCTGAAGCCTTCGAAGGGAACCTGCCGCAGAACGGCATCCAGAAATGTGTCGGAATCGGTCATCGGCTGTCCTTTCCCATCTGCGGGCGCTGTCTGGACTGTGGACAAGAGCGGCTGGCCTTGCTAAAGGGGCGCGTCCTGCAACTTATGCAAACTCTAACTTAGGAAGGTGGTGACAACCACATGCAGGTAAGTGTTCGCGACAACAATGTCGATCAGGCGCTTCGTGCGCTGAAGAAGAAGCTGCAACGCGAAGGCGTGTTCCGCGAGATGAAGCTCAAGCAACATTTCGAGAAACCGTCGGTGAAGCGGGCCCGTGAAAAGGCCGAAGCGATCCGGCGCGCCCGCAAGCTGGCGCGCAAGAAGCTCCAGCGCGAAGGCATGCTCTGAGCCGACATGCGAATCGGCGGTAAGGCCCGCCAGACGTGAACCCCCGGGAAACCCTCGGGGGTTTGTCGTTTCTGGAGAGCGCTTCTCCGGAAACCGGAACCCCGAGGTTGCCGATGCTGTCCTACCAGCACCTTTATCACGCCGGAAACATGGCCGATGTCCACAAGCACGCGCTGCTGGCGCAGGCGCTGGACTATCTGGGCCAGAAGCCCAAGCCGATCACCTATTTCGAGACCCATGCCGGGCGCGGGCTCTACGATCTGTCGGCGCCCGAGGCGGCCAGGACCGGCGAGGCCGCGCGGGGTATCGAGCGGATGTTGCCGATGTTTCCGGCCGGGCACCCCTATGCAAGGGCCATCGCCCGGACCCGCGCCCTGCACGGGCCGAAAAGCTATCCCGGCTCGCCCCTGATCGCGGCGCTGCTGCAACGGCCCGGTGATCTGGCACATCTGGCCGAGCTGCATCCGCAGGAATACGCGGCGCTGGAAGAGGCGATGCAGCCCTATGCCGCGATATGTCATCCCCGCGACGGGATCGCCTTCGCGCTGTCGAAATGCCCGCCCGAGCCGAGACGGGGAATGCTGCTGATCGACCCGTCCTACGAGGGGAAGGAAGATTACGAGGCGATGCCGCATCACCTCTATCACCTGCACCGCAAGTGGAATGTCGGCGTGCTGATGCTCTGGTATCCGATCCTGACCTCGGGGGTTCATGCCGAGATGGTCAAGGTTCTGGACGCCTGCAATTTCCCCGGCGCGCTGCGGCACGAGGTCGGCTTTGCTCCGGCCAGACCCGGCCACGGGATGGTCGGCAGCGGGGTTTTCGTGGTCAACACGCCCTATGGGCTGGAGAAAGAGGCCGAGCGGCTGGGCGCGATGTTCCGCAAGCTGGACAAGGCCCCGGCGCGGCGCAGCCGCACGGTGAGCCGCGCCGGCAAGAGCCGGGGCTAGACTGCTCAGACCGGCAGCGCCGTGGTCTTGAACACCGTGCGCAGGGCAAAGGACGAATGCATCTGCGCCACGCCGGGCAGCCGTGCCAGGTAGCGGCGGTGGATCTGGGCGAAATGCTCGGTGTCTTCGGTGATGACCTTGAGCAGGTAATCGGCGGTGCCGGCCATCAGGTGGCATTCCAGCACGTCGGGGATTTTCGCCACCTCGCGTTCGAAGGCCTCCAGCACCTCGTCGGCCTGACCCGAGAGCGTGATCTCGACAAAGACCGTGGTCATCAGGCCCAGGCGTTTCTGATCCAGCAGCGCCACGTAGTCGCGGATCACCCCGGCCTTTTCCAGCTGCGCCACCCTGCGGTGACAGGCCGAGGGCGACAGGTTCACCCGTTCGCTCAACTCGGCATTGGTCATCCGCCCGGCCTTCTGCAGGGCCTTGAGGATGCGGCGATCTATGGCGTCAAGTTCGATCATTTCGAAGATTTCTACCAAGATCGGCCGATCTTTCACAGATTTATTCGAGAGATGGGCCGCAAATCCGCCATGCTTGCCAAATGTTGCTTCGGCGATCCTGCTAATCTGGGCCATAACCGCTCAGGAGGACTCCATGAAAATCGGTTGCCCACAAGAGATCAAGCCGCAGGAATACCGTGTCGGCATCACGCCCAATGCGGCGCGTGAGGCGGTGGCGCATGGTCATCAGGTCCTGATCGAGACCGACGCCGGGCTCGGATCGGGGTTTCCCGATGCCGACTATGTCGCCGCAGGAGCAACGATCGTGGATACGGCCGAAACCGTCTTTGCCGAGGCCGATATGATCGTGAAGGTCAAGGAACCGCAGCGGGTGGAACGCGCCCGGCTGCGCGAGGGGCAGGTGCTGTTCACCTATCTGCATCTGGCGCCGGACCCGGCCCAGACCAAGGACCTGCTGGCCTCGGGCGCGACCTGCATCGCCTACGAGACCGTCACCGACTCCCGTGGCGGGCTGCCGCTGCTGGCGCCGATGTCCGAGGTCGCCGGGCGGCTGGCGCCGCAGGTCGGGGCCTGGACCCTTCAGAAGGCCAATGGCGGCCGCGGTGTGCTGCTCGGCGGGGTTCCCGGTGTCGGGCCGGCGCGGGTCGTGGTGATCGGTGGCGGCGTTGTCGGGATCAACGCGGCGCGGGTCGCGGCGGGCATGGGGGCGGATGTGACGGTGCTGGATCGCTCGATCCCCCGGCTGTCCTATCTCGACGATCTGTTCCACGGGCGGCTCAAGACCAGCTATGCCAGCAAGGGCAATACCGCCGAGCTGGTGGCCGAGGCCGATCTGGTGATCGGCGCGGTGCTGGTGCCGGGTGCGGCGGCGCCGAAACTGGTGAGCCGGGCGCAGCTGTCGACGATGAAGCCGGGGGCGGCGATCGTGGACGTGGCGATCGACCAGGGCGGCTGTTTCGAGACCAGCCACGCCACCACCCATGACGAGCCGATCTACGAGGTCGACGGGATCATGCATTACTGCGTCGCCAACATGCCCGGCGCGGTGGCCCGGACCTCGACCATCGCCCTGGGCAACGCGACCATGCCCTTCATGCTGGCGCTGGCCGACAAGGGCTGGCGCCAGGCCTGCAAGGACGACCCGCATCTGCTGGCGGGGCTCAACACCCATGCCGGGCGGCTGACCTGCCCTGCCGTCGGAGAGGCGCTCGGGATGGAGGTGCTGGCTGCGGAAGAGGCGCTGGCGCTGTAGCCGAGGAAAAGGGCGGCCCGCCTGTCGCGGACCGCCCCCGTTCAAGCCGCCTGGCCCGGGCGTCGCCGGGCCGGGGCCTTTCAGCTCTTCTTCAGCTGGTCGCGGATTTCCAGGAGGATTTCCACTTCGGTCGGACCGGCGGGGGCTTCCGGGGCGGCCTCTTCCTTCTTCGCCGAGGCTTCCTTCAGCCGGTTCACGGCCTTGACCAGCAGGAACACCACGAAGGCGATGATCACGAAGTTGATGCAGGCGGTGATGAAGGCGCCATAGGCAAAGACGGCGGCGCCGCTTTCGCGGGCGGTTTCCAGGCCGACGCCCGGGGCGACCTCACCCGACAGAACGATATACATGCTGGTAAAGTCCACGCCGCCCAGAACAAGCCCGATGATCGGGTTGATCAGGTCGGCGACCAGCGAACTGACGATGGCGGTGAAGGCCGCACCGATGATGATTCCGACCGCCAGGTCCATGACATTGCCCTTGGCAATGAAATCCTTGAATTCCTTGATCATGTTTTCCCTCTCACAATCCTGTTCCTGCGCGTCTTGCTGCGCGTTCGCGCACATCAATTACCATGAATCGGCAGGGTCAGCGTATCTTTCTCGTCCCGTGACGCGGGGTTAGAGTGGCGCAGATCGCGAAACGAAGGCCGAACATATGCAACTGACCGACTATCCCGTCACCCGCCGCTGGCCCGCCACGCGGCCCGGGGCCATCCAGCTCTATTCGCTGCCGACGCCGAACGGTCAGAAGATCGGCGTGGCGCTGGAGGAGATGGGGCTGGAATACGAGGCCCATCTGGTCTCCTTCGACAGGGAGGACCAGTTCACGCCCGAGTTCCTTTCGGTCAGCCCGAACAACAAGATCCCGGCGATCATCGACCCGAAGGGGCCGGATGGCGAGGCGCTGGCCCTGTTCGAGAGCGGGGCGATCCTGCTGTATCTGGCCGAAAAGACCGGCAAGTTGTTGCCGAAGGACGCTGCCGGGCGCTGGCAGGTGATCCAGTGGCTGATGTGGCAGATGGGCGGGCTGGGGCCGATGTTCGGCCAGGTCGGCTTCTTCCACAAGTTCAAGGGCACCGAGATCGAGGACCCGCGGCCGCGCCAGCGCTATCTGGATGAATCGAAGCGGCTGCTGGGGGTGCTGGACCGGCAGTTGGATGGGCAGGACTGGGTGGCGGGCGATTTCTCGATCGCCGATTGCGCGATCGGGCCCTGGCTGGGGACCTTCCGCGACTTCTACATGGCGGGCGATCTGGTGGGCTGGGACGATTTCGCCAATGTCCCCGCCTATTTCGACCGGTTCTTCGCCCGGCCCTCGGCGCAGGCGGCGAAGAACATTCCGCCGAGGGGGTGATCGGCGCGCCCGTCCCGCCCTTGGCTAGAGTTCCCCGGCCCCGGCCGTCTCGGGCGTCAGGATATGCCGCAGCAGGGCCAGCGGATGCGCCCGCAGGGTCAGCCGCATGGCGACGTAATCCTCGACCACCTCCTCGCCCTCGGTCATCTGCGGCAGGCTGACCGCCGGTTCCGCGATCCCCTCGCCATCGAGATCGCCCGCGAACAGCGGCAGCGGTTCCGGCGCGGTCAGCGCCTTGGCTTGCCAGAGCGCCTCGCGCCGGGTCAGCCGCAGGCCGGCAAAGCAATCCGCTTCGGCCAGCAGCCGCAGGGTCAGCGGATCGGTTCCGGCGCGGCGCCAGACATCCTCGACCGAGGTATAGCCATTGCCGCGCGCGGCGGTGATCCAGGCGGCCTCTTCCGATTTCAGCCCGCGGATCTGCCGGAACCCCAGCCGCAACGCCAGGGCGCCGCGGTCGTCCGGCTCCATCACGTTGTCCCAATAGCTTTCGTTGATCGAGACCGGCAGCACCCGCACCCCGTGCTGGCGCGCATCGCGGACGATCTGGGCGGGAGCGTAGAAACCCATCGGCTGCGAGTTCAGCAGCGCGCAGGCGAAAATCCCGGGGTGATGGCACTTCAGCCAGGCCGAGGCATAGACCAGCAGCGCGAAGCTGGCGGCATGGCTTTCGGGAAAGCCGTAGGAGCCGAAACCCTCGATCTGGGAGAAGCAGCGCTGCGCAAATTCCTCGTCATAGCCATTCGCCTTCATGCCGCGCAGGAACCGGTCGTGAAATTCGCTGACGCTGCCATGTTTCTTGAAGGTCGCAAGAGAGCGTCGCAGCCGGTCGGCCTCTTCCGGCGAAAACCCGGCCCCGATGATGGCGATCTGCATCGCCTGTTCCTGAAACAGCGGCACGCCAAGGGTCTTGCCCAGCACCTGGCCGAGCGCGTCCGAGGGAAAGCTGACCTGTTCCTCGCCATTCCGGCGCCGGATGAAGGGATGCACCATGTCGCCCTGGATCGGGCCGGGGCGGATGATCGCGACCTCGATCACCAGATCGTAGAAACAGCGCGGCCGCATCCGGGGCAGGAAGTTCATCTGGGCCCGGCTTTCGACCTGAAAGACCCCGACCGAATCCGCCTTGCAGAGCATGTCGTAGACGGCCGGATCCTCGGGCGGCAGGGTGGCCAGGCTGTAATCGGTGCCGTGGTGCTGGGCGACCAGGTCGAAGGCCTTGCGGATGCAGGTCAGCATGCCAAGCGCCAGGATATCGACCTTGAGGATGCCCAGGGCGTCGATATCGTCCTTGTCCCAGCAGATGACCGTCCGGTCCTCCATCGTCGCATTCTCGACCGGAACCAGCTCGTCCAGCCTTCCCTCGGTGATGATGAAGCCGCCGACATGCTGGCTCAGATGCCGGGGGAAGCCCTGGATTTCATAGATCAGCTCCATGGTCTGGGCGAGCCGCCGGTCGGTCGGGTCAAGCCCGATCTCGCGCAGCCGCTGGTCTTCCAGCCCGGCCGAGGAGAAGAACCCCCAAAGCTGCGAGGACAGCGCCGACAACGTGTCGTCCGACAGGCCCATGGCCCGCCCCACCTCGCGGATCGCGCGCTTGCCGCGATAATGGATGACGGTGGCGCAAAGCCCGGCCCGGTGCCGGCCATAGCGTTCGTAGATATGCTGGATCACCTCTTCGCGGCGTTCATGTTCGAAATCCACGTCGATGTCCGGCGGCTCGTCGCGGGCTTCGGAAACGAAGCGTTCAAAGACCATGGTGCCGATCTCGGGGGAGACGCTGGTGACGCCCAGGCAGTAGCAGACCACCGAATTGGCGGCGCTGCCCCGTCCCTGGCAGAGAATCCCGCGCGAGCGGGCGAAATCGACGATGTCATGGACGGTGAGGAAATAGGGCTCATAGCCCAGCTTGCTGATCAGTTGCAGCTCATGCGCCATCAGCGCCTTGACCCGTTCCGGCGCACCGGACGGGTAGCGCCAGCGCAGCCCGGCATGGGCGAGACGTTCCAGGCGGCGGGCCGGGGTCTCGTTGCCGGCGAGCTCGGAGGGGTATTCGTAACGCAGCTGGTCGAGGCTGAAGGTCAGCCCTTCCGCGATCTCTCCGGCGCGATGCACCGCCGCCTCATGGCCGCGGAACAGCCGCAGCATCTCGGGTTCCGAGCGCAGGCGCCGTTCGGCATTGGCCTGGGCGGCGCGGCCCAGTTCGTCCACCCGCTTGCCCAGCCGCACCGCGGTCAGCACGTCGGTCAGACGGCGGCGGCGGGCGTGGTGCATCAGGGGCAGGGCCGAGGCGACGGTGGGGATGCCGAGGCTGCCGGCCAGCGCGGCCAGCCGGTCGAAGCGCGCCGGGTCGCGGCCGTCATAGGCGGGGGCCATCAGCAGCGAGAGCTGGCCGGGGAAGCGGCGCAGCAGCCGGGCCGCCTGCGTCCGCCATCGGTCCACCTTCTCCGCGGGCGGGTGCAGCAGCAGTTCCAGCCCGGCGCCCCGGTCCAGCAGGTCGTCCATCCCCAGGTCGCAGCTGCCCTTGGCGGTGCGGGTCCGGCCCAGGGTCAGCAGGCGGCAGAGATTTCCCCAGGCGGCCCGGTCGCGCGGCAGGGCCGTGGCGGTGAAGCCATCGCGCAGCACCAGCCGCGCCGCCGGGATCAGCCTTGGCGTGGTGTAGATCGGCGCCGAGACCGGGCGCGGCAGCCCCTCGGGGCAGGGCGGGCCGATCGGATCGCGGTCGGCCTCGCGCCGCTGCTGCACCAGCCGCGCCACCTCGCGTGCCCGGACATGCGCCCGGACGATCCCGGCGACCGAGTTGGCATCCGCCACCGCCAGCCCGGCCATGCCCATCGCCGCCGCCTGATCGACATATTCCTCGGGATGCGAGCCGCCGGTCAGGAAGCTGAAGTTGGAGGTGACGGACAGTTCGATGAACATGCGACTCGGAGGGTTGTGGACGGGCAATATATTCCCGTTTTGTTCTCATGTGGAGTCTGTCCTTCATAAGAACCTTTGTCATTTGGAACCGGCGGCGGCGGGCCCTAGAGTGGCGGCATGGGAACAGGAGTCATTCCAATGATCAGATTACCAATCCTTGCCGCTGTGCTTGCCCTGACCGCCGCGCCTGTCGCCGCGCAGGGCCTGCTGACACTTTCGAAAACCTCGGTGGCCAAGGTGATTGCCGCGCCGGTCGCCCAGAAGGATGCAGGCGGCAGCAACGGCTATCTCGGCGGTGCCCTGGGGGACGAAATTGCCACGGTGCGCCGGAAGGCAGGCGGCACGGCAAGGCTTGTCGTGGGCGAAAGCGCCGCGGCCAGACAGGACCTGACCAGCAACCTCTGCGCCCTGATGCCCACCACCCAGGGCTGTCAGCTGGCCCACAAGTAGCGCCGACGGGCCGCTCTTCTAGACCCGGTGATAGGGCGTCCCGGCCAGAATCTGCGTGGCGCGATAAAGCTGCTCGGTCAACATCACCCGGGCCAGCATATGCGGCCAGACCATCGGGCCGAAGCTGATCGCGCTGTCGGCACGGTCGCGCAGATCGGGCGCGATGCCGTCGGCACCGCCGATGACAAAGGCCACATCCGGCCGGCCCTGGTCACGCCAGCCTGCCAGCAGCGCCGCGAAATCGGGTGAGGACAGCAGCTTGCCGCGCTCGTCCAGGCAGCAGATCACCGCGCCGTCGGGAATCGCCCGGCTCAGCAGGGTGCCCTCGGCGGACTGGCCGGCGCCCTTGGCATCGACCTCGACCACCCGCGCCGGGCCGAGGCCCAGGGCCCGGCCGGTCTTTCCGAAACGTTCCAGATAATCTTTCGTCAGCGCAAGTTCCGGCCCCGCCCGCAGGCGGCCCACGGCGCAGAGCGTTACCCGCAGCACCGGTTCAGACGGTTGCCGCCGCGCCCGGAACCGGTGACAGCCACATCTTCTCGAGCTGGTAGAACTCGCGCACTTCGGGACGGAAGACATGGATGATGATGTCGCCGGCGTCGATCAGCACCCAGTCGCCCTGATCCTTGCCCTCGATCTTCGATACCACGCCGAATTCGTGCTTCAGCCGTTCCGAGAGATTCTCGGCGATCGACACGACCTGGCGCGACGAGCGACCCGAGCAGATCACCATGAAATCCGCCATCTCGGATTTCCCCTTCAGGGGAATCGAGACCACGTCTTCGGCTTTGTCATCGTCGAGCGAGTCCAGAATGCGTTCCAGAAGCTTGTCGCTGGGAACTTGGGTCGGATCGGCAGTCATTGCCATCCCCGGGGCGGTCTTGGACTGGACCGCAACAGTGGTCTGTGACAGGACATTGTCCTCCTTGGTGTTTCGCCGCTCCGGTCCCGAAGGGCCCGGATGCGCGACGTTGGCACGACGGCCGTGACCATAAAGTAACATCTGGCCGGGCAAATCTCAACGGGGAGCCACCGATTAGCGCGACTTGTCGCGCAGGCGTCAGCCGTCGCGACGCACCTCGACCGACTGCCGGATCAGCGTCGCCTGGCCATAGACGGTCAGGAACGAGACATCCGCCGCGTCGCGCCCGACCCCGATCCGGGCCATTTCCTCGGGCCGGGCCATGCCGGTTGCATCGACCATATGCCAGCCGCCGTCGAGGAACACCTCGGCCACGGCGTGGAAATCCTGCGGCGGCTCCAGCAGGGCATAGGCGCTGGCGATCCGAGCCGGGATGCCGCTGGCCCGGGCCAGGGTGATCATCACATGGGCAAAGTCGCGACAGACGCCGCGGCGCTGCACGAAGGTCTCCAGCGCCGTGGTGGTGCTGTCGCTTTCACCCGGCACATAGGTCAGATGCGTCCGGATCCAGTCGCGCATCGCCTGAATCCGCGCCCCGCCGGCGCTGTCGCCGAATTCCGCCGCGACATAGTTCTGGAAGCGGTCCGAGGGGCAGAAGCGCGAGCCCATCAGATAGCGCAGCACCGGGCCGGGCAGCAGGTGGATCGGGGTCGCGGGCAGGCCGGCCAGATCGACAGGGGGGCGCTTGATCTCGACCCGGGCGCGATAAGTCGTCTCCAGCCGGTTGCTCAGTTCCAGCAGCACCCGCTGGCCCAGCGACCCGTCCGAATCGACCCGCGAGAAATGCGCATGCGGCGACAGGACCAACTCGCTCGACAGAATGGCCTGGTCGGGCATCGCCGCGGCCTCGACCTGCAGGATCGCCGAGGTCAGCCCGGCGAGCTGGTAGTCGAGATAGGTTTCGATGCTCAGGATCATCGGCAACTCCGGCTGGTCCGGGCGCGCTCCCCGGCAGAGGGTCCGGGGTCCGCCGGTCCGGTCGATCTGGCGGTCTCGCGGGGCCGGATGACCGGTGCCGGACCTTCCGACCCCCGCTGCGGGCGGGGAACCCGGAGACCATGTTGCTTGATCCTATCCCAGAAGCCGAAATGATGCTGCCCCCGATTTTGGCCGGCCCCGACCGGCAGGCGAAACCCGCCCGGCCGCACGGCCACCGACTCCGCCGGGCTGTCTTCCGGCGGGCCCGGTTCGCGGGGGATGCGGCGGGCGGGTCACAGGCGGCTTCACCTTCCTGCGCGAATCATTTATCGTATTACGATAAAGGTTTCATGCCGGAGGGGAATGATGGAAGAGTTGAGACATCTGCGCCGATGGGCCGCCGTGCTGCGCGTTCTGACCATCGTGGCCATGGTCATCCTGGTGCTTGCGCTGGTCTACGGCATCCTGTTCGCGGTGCTGCCCGATGGCCTGCGCCGGGCTGCGCGGCTGGTGCCCGAGACCTCGCTGAGCGGCCCGCACCGTGCCGCGGTGGCGCTTGTCGGCGCGGTCCCGGGCTTTGCCATGCTCTATGTCCTGGGCCGGATGGCGGATTTGTTCGGCCTCTATGCCGGGGGCGAGGCGCTGAGCCCGGCCTGCGCGCGGAACATCCAGCGGATCGGGGTCGGGCTGCTGGCGGCGGTGGCGCTGGAACTGGTGGCGCGGCCGGCGCAGATCGCGCTGGTCAGCCTGGCCAACCCGCCCGGGCAGCGGGTTCTGTCGATCAGCTTCGAAGGCGCCGACCTGGGGCAGATACTGGCCGCGGGCCTGTTGATCACCATCGGCTGGACGCAGCGCGAAGCCGCCCGTATCGCCCGCGAGAACGAGGGGTTCGTCTGATGCAGACCATGCAGATCGTCGTGCGTCTCGACGTGATGCTGGCCCGGCGAAAGATGACCTCGCGCGATCTGGCGCGGCAGGTCGGGATCACCGAACAGAACCTGTCGCTGCTGAAGTCCGGCAAGGTGAAGGGCATCCGGTTCGAAACCCTGGCGCGCATCTGCGCCGCGCTGGACTGCCAGCCCGGCGACCTGCTCGAGGCCGTCGCCAAACCGTAACCCTTGCGAGACCGCCCGGTGAGGAGTATCTGACAGGCATGATACCGGTCTTTGATATCGGCGATCGCGCCCGCCTGCCGTGGCGCTTCTGGAGCGCCATCAGCTGCGTTCTGGCGCGGGTCTGAGGCCCGGACCCTTCCGTACGCCCAATTTCCGAAGACAATCCACGGAGACGACAGATGTCGCCGAAGACACTCTACGACAAGATCTGGGATGCCCATGTCGCCCATCAGGCCGATGACGGGACCTGCCTGCTCTACATCGACCGCCACCTGGTCCATGAAGTGACCAGCCCGCAGGCCTTCGAAGGCCTGCGCCTGACCGGTCGCAAGGTCCGCGCGCCCGACAAGACGATCGCGGTGCCCGATCACAACGTTCCCACCACCTGGGACCGCGAGAAGGGCATCGACAACGAGGAAAGCCGGATTCAGGTCGAGGCGCTCGACCAGAATGCCAAGGAGACCGGCATCCATTACTATCCGGTGTCGGACATCCGCCAGGGCATCGTCCATATCGTCGGGCCGGAACAGGGCTGGACCCTGCCGGGGATGACCGTGGTCTGCGGCGACAGCCACACCGCGACCCACGGCGCCTTCGGGGCGCTGGCGCATGGCATCGGCACCTCGGAGGTCGAGCATGTGCTGGCCACCCAGACGCTGATCCAGAAGAAATCCAAGAACATGAAGGTCGAGATCACCGGCCATCTGCGCCCCGGCGTGACCGCCAAGGACATCACCCTCTCGGTGATCGGCAAGACCGGCACCGCCGGCGGCACCGGCTATGTCATCGAATACATGGGCTCGGCGATCGAGGACCTGTCGATGGAAGGCCGGATGACGGTCTGCAACATGGCCATCGAGGGCGGCGCCCGCGCCGGCCTGATCGCCCCCGACCAGAAGACCTTCGACTATGTCCAGGGCCGCCCGCATGCCCCGAAGGGCGCCCAGTGGGAGGCCGCGCTGGCCTGGTGGAAAACGCTGAAATCCGACCCCGATGCGCATTGGGACAAGGTCGTCACCCTGAGGGGCGAGGATATCGCCCCGGTCGTCACTTGGGGCACCTCGCCCGAGGACGTCCTGCCGATCGACGCCACCGTCCCCGATCCGTCGAGCTTCACCGGCGGCAAGGTCGAGGCGGCGCAGCGGGCGCTCGACTACATGGGCCTGAAGCCGGGCCAGAAGCTGCAGGACATCCAGATCGATACCGTCTTCATCGGCTCCTGCACAAATGGCCGGATCGAGGATCTGCGGGCCGCGGCCGAGATCGTGAAGGGCAGGAAGATCAAGGAGGGGATGCGCGCCATGGTGGTCCCCGGCTCGGGCCTGGTCCGGTTGCAGGCCGAAGAGGAGGGCCTGGCCGACATCTTCAAGGAGGCCGGCTTCGAATGGCGCCTGGCCGGCTGCTCGATGTGCCTGGCGATGAACCCCGATCAGCTGAGCCCGGGTGAACGCTGTGCGGCCACCTCGAACCGCAACTTCGAAGGTCGTCAGGGTCGCGGCGGACGCACCCATCTGATGAGCCCGGCGATGGCGGCGGCTGCGGCGGTGACCGGGCATCTGACCGACGTGCGGGAGCTTTCGTGATGCGCCCGGCCAGCCTGCTGCTTGGCCTGGGCATCGTGTTGCTGCTGCTCGGCATCCTTGCCCTGACCAACCCGCTGGCGGCCTCGCTGGCGGTGACGACCATCGTCGGCGTCGCCTTCCTGTTCGGCGGCGCGGTGCAGCTCTGGCTGGCCTTCTCGACCCCGGACGATCCGCAGCGGCTCTGGCATGGCTTCATCGGCCTGCTGGCGCTGGTCGCCGGGGTCTCGCTTCTGGCCGATCCGCTGGGCGGCATGGTCTCGCTGACCGTGCTGCTGGGCGTGCTGTTCATCGCCACCGGCGTAGCCCGGCTGCTGATCGCCTACCGCAACCGCGAGACGCCGTTGTTCTGGGTGCTGCTGCTCTCCGGTGCCCTTTCGGTGGTGATCGGCGCGATGATCTTTGGCAACCTCGCCGATGCCGCCACGGTGCTGCTGGGCCTCTTGCTGGGGATCGAGCTTCTGGCCGAGGGCCTGGCGCTGATCGTGCTGGGCCTGCTGGCCCGCCGGCTGTGACCCGCCGCTGAGACAGGCCCGGCCACCCGATGTGGCCGGGCGACAAACGCAACCTTTCGACGGAAAGGACTTCATATGGACAAGTTCACCACCATCACCGGTGTCGCGGCGCCCATGCCGCTGGTCAATATCGACACCGACATGATCATCCCGAAACAGTTCCTGAAGACGATCAAGCGCTCGGGCCTTGGCGTGAACCTCTTCGACGAGATGCGCTATACCCAGGACGGCAAGGAGAATCCCGATTTCGTGCTGAACAAGCCGGCCTACCGGAAATCGGAAATACTCATCGCGGGCGACAATTTCGGCTGCGGCTCCAGCCGTGAACACGCGCCCTGGGCGCTGCTCGATTTCGGCATCCGCTCGATCATCTCGACCAGCTTCGCCGATATCTTCTATTCCAACTGCTTCAAGAACGGCATCCTGCCGATCGTGCTGAAGCCCGAGGAAGTCGCGGTGCTGATGAAGGATGCCGAAAAGGGCGAAAACGCCCGGATCACCGTGGATCTCGAGTCCCAGACCGTGACCTCGGCCGATGGCGAGGTGTTCCACTTCGAGGTCGATGCCTTCAAGAAACGCTGCCTTCTGGAGGGGCTCGACGACATCGGGCTGACGATGGAGAAGGCCTCGGCGATCGACGCCTACGAAAAGGCTGCCGCCGTCGAACGCCCCTGGGTCTGACCCGCAACATTACAATCCGTAACTCGTCATTAGGGAATGACGGGCAAAAATGGACCTGGCCGCGACTTGTCGCGGCCTTGTCGCATTATGGTGCCCAAATTGATGCAAAGGCGCACCACTTCTACCATGAAACGGCCCCATTCATTTCGTTAGGCTTAACAGCAGCTTGCCGGGCGAAGTGAAAGTAGGCAGAAATTGGGCAAAGATAAGGCATACCGCCACAATTGGCGGAAGCAATCTGGGGCAAGGCTGCGGCAATGTATCGTGGTCGCCTGTGATGAGGGTTTCGGGCAGTGATTTCGCGTCTATCGGGAGCGATGCTGAGAGCTATGCTGGTGGTCGTGCTGATCACCATGCCGGCGCTGATGCTGCCGTCCGCGAGCAATGACGCGGTCCAGATGGTCATGCTGGTGGCCATTTTCGGCGCCGCCCTGACGATCTTCGAATACTCCTCGACCTACCCCGGGCTTGTCGAATTCCGCGAGGCTCCGCCGTTCAACCGGATTCGTTTCATCTCGCTCTTCGTTACCGTCTTCCTGCTGACCACGATCACCCGCGGCACCTTCGAACCGACGACGTTCAACCAGATCGTTACCGCCGTCGGCAGCCTGATCGCCAATGCCATCGATTTTCCCTACAGCCCGGTCCGGCTGGTCGTCCTGATGCTGCCGCCCGACACCAGCGAGGCCCAGGTCGAGCTGGTCCGCACCGGGGCGGGCATCAGCTATCTGACCTCGCTCCTGACCCTGGCGATCTTCCTGATCGTGCTCCGGCTGCGAAACTGGCCGACGCGGCACGGCGCGTTCAATGTCTGGATCAACCTGCCGACCTTCGACCCGACGGCGGTCGGGGATGTGGTGGCCCGGCTTGAACGTGATGCAAGGGTCAACGTCGGACTGGGCTTCCTCCTGCCCTTCCTGACCCCGGCCGTCGTCAAGGCGGCCTCGAAGCTGTTCGGCTCCATCTCTCTTGACTCGCCGCATACTTTCATCTGGACAGTGGCGGCATGGGCCTTCCTTCCCGCCTCTCTCTTCATGCGCGGCATCGCCATGGGACGGATCGCCGGGATGATCGCCGACAAGCGCAAGCGCAACGCCGAGGCGCAGGCGAAAGAGATGATCCCGGCCTGAGCCGCCCGGCGGCGCTGCTGCTGGCGCTGTTGCTGGCTCTCCTTGCCCCCGCCGCCGCCGCCGAGACCCTGCGCATCGCCACCTACAACGTCGGTCTGGACCGGGACGGGCCGGGCCTGTTGCTGCGCGACATCCTTGCGGGGAAGGCCGCCGATGCCGAAGCTGCGGCCGATGCGATCCGCAAGGCCGATCCCGACATCCTGCTGCTGACGGGCTTCGATTACGATGCCGGCGGCGTGGCGCTGGCCGCCTTTGCCCGGCTGATCGGGCCCGGCGCCTATCCGCACCGATTCGCGCTTCGGCCCAACACCGGCTGGGCGACGGGGCTGGACCTCGACGGCGACGGGCGGCGCGGCGGGCCGGGCGATGCCCAGGGCTATGGTGCATTCGCCGGGCAGGGCGGCATGGCGCTGCTGTCGCGCCTGCCGCTGGACAATGCCGCGGTGCAGGACCTTTCCACTGTGCTCTGGCGCGACCTGTCCGGCGCCGACCTGCCGCGCCGGCCGGACGGAACGCCCTTTCCGAGCGACGAGGCGCTGGCGGTGCAGCGGCTCTCGACCACCGGGCATTGGGTGGTGCCGGTGCTGTTGCCCGGCGGCGGGCGGCTCGACCTGCTGGCCTTCTATGCCTCGCCCCCGGTCTTCGACGGGCCGGAGGATCGCAACGGGCGGCGGGCGGCGGATGAGCTGCGGCTCTGGACCGCCTATCTGGATGGCGGGTTCGGCGGCCCGCCGGCGCCGCTCTTCGTGGTGCTGGGCGACGCAAACCTGGACCCCGGGGCCGGCGACGGCGACCATGACGCCATCGCCCGCTTCCTGGCCGATCCGCGCCTGACCGATCCGCATCCGCGGGATGCCGAGGGTGCCTTGACCACCACCGACTGGCCGGTGCCGCCGGGGCCGCTGCGGGTCGATTACGTGCTGCCTTCGGCGACATTGCGGGTTCTCGGCTCGGGGCTCGGCGCGGCGACGGGCGGGGGCGGTCCGCTGCACCGGCTGGTCTGGGTCGATGTCGCACTGCCCCGCGCCGGCCTCAGCGCAGCGAGCGGCCCTTGACGATCGCCTGCTTGCCGAACCGCGCCCGGATCGCATCGGCGGCGCGCTCTGCCTCGGCCCGCTTGCGCGCTTCGGGGTCGAGAAGGTCGCCGGAGCTGTCGGCCTGGGCGTCGTCGGTGATCTCGGCCAGCCCGACTCCGATCAGGCGATAGGGGCCGCGCGGTCCGACCGCATCGAACAGCGCCCGGGCCTCGCGGTAGATCCGGTCGGCGATCTGGGTCGGGTCGCGCAGCGCATGGCGGCGCGAGATCAGGGTGAAGTCTGCACGTTTCAGCTTCAGCGTCACCACACGTCCTGCCAGGTCGCGGGCCTTGGCGCGGTCGGCGACCTTTTCGGCCAGGCGCCAGAGGTGGCCGTCCAGAAGGTCGGGGTCGGCGGTGTCTTCGTTGAAGGTGGTTTCGTTGGAGATCGACTTCAGCGGTTCATGCGACGAAACCCGTCTTGCATCCTGCCCGCGTGCCAGGTGCCAGAGCCGTTCGCCGGTTGCACCGAACCTTGCGGCGAGATCCTTGCGGTCCCAGCGGGCGAGGTCGGCGAAGGTGCGGATGCCGGATTTCTCCAGCGCCTGTTGCGCGGCGGGACCGACGCCCCAGATCAGACGCACCGACTTCGGACGCAGGAACGTTTCGGTTTCCGCCTTGCCGATCACCGCGAAACCGCGCGGCTTGTCGAGGTCGGAGGCGAGCTTGGCGAGGAACTTGTTGTGGCTCAACCCGATGCTGCCGGTGACTCCCAGTTCGGTTTCCATCCGTTTCGTCAGCCGCGCCAGCTGCACGGCGGGCGGGGCGCGGTGCAGGCGTTCGGTGCCGGTCAGGTCGAGAAACGCCTCGTCCAGCGACAGCGGTTCGATGGCGGGGGTGAGTTCGTCCATCAGGGCGCGGATCGCGCGGGAGGTTTCGACATAGAGCTCCATCCGCGGCTTCACCACCACCGCCTCGGGGCAGAGTTTCAGCGCCTGGAACATCGGCATGGCCGAGCGGACGCCCTTGATCCGGGCGATGTAGCAGCAGGTCGAGACGACGCCGCGGGTGCCGCCGCCGACGATCAGCGGCCGGTCGCGCAGGGCCGGGTTCTCGCGCTTCTCGACCGAGGCATAGAAGGCGTCGCAATCCATGTGGGCGATCGAGAGCGTGAAGAGTTCGGGATGCGAGACCAGCCGGGGCGAGCCGCAGGCCGGACAGCGGCGGCCGGTCAGGGACTCGATCTGAAGGAAGCAGTCGCGGCAGAGGCTGGGCATGATCCGGGCAGGATAGCCGAGTCGGGACCGCCCTCCCAGAGGCCATTTCCGGGCGTCCCCATGGGGACGGGGGGTCAAGGGGTTGATTTTGTTGGGAAAGCCGTGGGGACGGGGTTTATGGTTAATGGGGGGGTAAGGATCTATATGCGCGAGCTAGTGATCGCGTTCCGACACTTCGCGCACGGCGACGCACTTCTGCAGAAAGAGTCTTTGATCGCATGCCAGATGATCGGAGGGGAGACTCGATGCCATTTGGGGCTAGACTACGTTCTACAAAACTGCGAATCACGTATGAAGCCATCAGCAAATTTCTGTGAGGTTGTGCTGAGACTATGAAGCAGCTGCGAAGAGCGACTATCTTAGGTAGATGAAGAAACAAGTCGACTTTGAGAGTCCGCCGGTCATTGAGGTTGTGCTTGGGGTGTCGTTCAGCCGCCTCGAGAAATTCATGATCCCGCACTTTGGTGGTTACTGGAAGTCGTTGTCCGGCGAGTTTACCAAGATTGAGGATCAACCCCCGATCGTCGGTGAAAATCGCGACTTTGCGGAAACTACGATACCGTCTCGCGTTTGGTTTTCAAATGATGCTGGAACGCGGCTAATTCAGCTTCAGCAGGACAGGTTTATATTTAACTGGCGTCGGCAGGATGGTGACCCTAACGAATATCCAGAATTTTCCAAGATATTCCCAGAGTTTGTCGCGGCTTTCTCTCACTTTCAAGATTTTCTGTCGAAGGAGAAGATTGCAGAAGATGTGGCGGTGGAGGGGCTTGAGCTGACATACGTCAATATAATTAAATTTGATTCGATTCATTGTTGCGTCCAGCGTCCAGGCGATGCATTCGTTGATCACCGACGTGACGTGTCGCGCGAGCGGTTCTTGCCCGAAGTTCAAGATTTCAGCTGGGTTAGCGTCTATGAGATGCCCAAGCAAATGGGAAAGCTCAGCGTGGACGCAAAATCCGCAAAGCTATCAGTCAGTCCCAAGGCGCGTGTAATTAGACTTTTGCTGACGGCGAAGGGTGCGCCGGCCTCATTTGATGACGATGGATTCCAAATGTGGTTCGATTGCGCTCACGATCAGATAGTTAATGGATTTGCGGACATAACTGATGAATCCGTGCAGCGGAGAGTTTGGGGAAAAAGATGACAAGTATCGGAGCGACACTGACCGACCAATATCTCGAACTACCGTTCACAACGGAGAAGACGTCGGTTGTGGAGCGGGTTACAAAAGTGACAACGGAGCTCTTTGAGACAATAGGCTCTGTACCGAGAAATAAGGCTAGTATTCGCCTGCGACCGGAACAAGCGGCTTTGCAGAGCGACAATGGTCACTCAAATTTGAGGAAGCAAGAGCTTATTCGTGCGCTGACAAGTGGAGACTTAGGGCGCACATTTGGGGAAGCGACGCCATCGGTGGTCTCTCGCAAAACTGCGGTCGAATTCGTTGAAAAGATACCGGCGGGACTTAGCATTCCTCAAGCTGCTTCGGATGGGGAAGGAGGAATCCTATTGCTTTGGGAGCGTCCGCCTGTTCTAATGTTGACAATTGACGAAGACTGCTTGTACCCGATCTTGAGGCCGGGGACTCCAGCCTCTTGCCACCTCACGGCGTTTAGAATAACCGGCGGCGAACTTCCTAGTGAGATTCTTGAGAATATCCCAAAGCATTGAGTGGCCAATAGAGTTTCTCTTGTCTGTCTCGGGCAAGCTATTGGCCAAGTGCAATGTTAGACTGGAAATCAAAGATCAACATCGCCTATTTCGTCAAATTTGGCTCCCGCACATGGGAAACAGTATAGGCGATCTGAAGCCTAAGATGGTCTATCAATTCTCATCCGGAAACGGCCAAAATGAATCGCTGATTTGGAGTAAGTTTTGTTCGTGTGCGCCGTGTGTGCATTCACTCAGCTGTCGTGCTGAGCGCCGTAGGGCGAAGGGGAAATACAGCGGTTTCCTAGCATACGATGTAGGGTCTCTAAAGAAGTATCGAAACCCAAATGGCCATGGCTTTAGGGTCATACACTCCCCCTCTGAAGGCATTCAGCACGTACATATTACGTATGACCCTTCCGAAGAAAGACCATTTTCTAAACCCGACAAGAACGAACTAAAGATTGCCTTGGCTGAAACCCTTTGGGTTCGCCGTGATGAGCATTCGTGCCAGGCGACCTAACCTCACCCCTTCCCCTCCACCCAGTCCATCACCTCCTCCAGCAACTCCCCCGTCGCCTGCTTGCCGGTGAAATGCAGGCACCAGCCGTTGCGGGTCATCTCGCGGCGCATCACCAGGCCGGATTTCAGCCGGACCTGACGCCGCGGCCGGCCCGGGCGCGGATCGGAGGGCGCGGCGGCGCGGGCCTCGGCCTCGGCCTCGCGCAGGACATTCTCGAGCACCGCCCATTGCGCCGCCGAACTGCTCGCCCGGGATTGCCGCAGCGCCCCCTCGATCAGGTCGGTGAAGCCGCCGCGGCAGGCCGCCGCCAGCCGTTCGAGCTGCCGCATCGACAGCCTCTCGGGCGTCAGCAGCACGTCGTAGAGCTCTTCCACCACCACCGCCACGGCGCGAATCCGGGCCCGGCGCTGGCGGCTGGCGGCGGGGTAGAGCGCGGCGACGGCGGCATCGACGGTGGGAAAGTCGTCGGGCACCGAGGTGACGGCGATCCGGGCCTGATCCCAGGGCGAGATCGCGGCCCGGATGTCGTTCTCCTCGACCATCATCCGCAACAGCTGGTCGCGCGAGGCATGGCGGACGACGGCGGGAATGGTCTGGAACGAGGCGTCCTCGGGCCGGGCGGCGTGCAGGCGGCGGAAGGCGGCCAGGCGACGATGCCCCGAGACCAGGCCGAAGCCGGGCCCGGAACGGTCGTGCAGCAGGTGCAGTTCGATCGGGCTGCGCAGCCCGTTGGCGCGGATCGAGGCGCAGAGCTCTTCGAGCCCGGATTCGTCGGTGACGGAACGATCGCGCGGCAGGCTGTCGGCGTCGATGGCGTCGAGGGGGATCAGGCGGATGTCCATGAGGCGCTCCTGTTGCTGGGCGCGGCAAGGATGGGCGCGGCCGGGTAAAGGCGGAGCAAGCGGGGCGCACGCAGCGGCTTTTCAACCGGCCGATGCAGGGCCATAGTGATTGGATGAATGATTTGGAGCACAAAATGGATTGGCAGGAAGTTCTGGGCGGCATCAGCGGCGGAAGCTGGGCCATGATCGTTCTGGCGATCTTCATTGTCGTCGTCGTCTGGCTGGGGGTGCGGATCGTGCCGCAGTCGGAAAAGCATGTGGTCGAGCGGTTCGGCCGGCTGCGCTCGGTCCTCAATCCGGGGATCAACCTGGTGGTGCCGTTCCTTGACGTGGTGCGCCACAAGATCTCGGTGCTGGAGCGGCAGCTGCCGACCGCCAGCCAGGATGCGATCACCGCCGACAACGTGCTGGTGAAGGTGGACACCAGCGTGTTCTACCGGATCATCGAGCCGGAAAAGACCGTCTACCGGATCCGCGACGTGGATGCGGCGATCGCCACCACGGTGGCGGGGATCGTGCGCTCCGAGATCGGCACGCTGGAGCTGGACGCGGTGCAGTCGAACCGCTCGGCGCTGATCGCCAAGGTCAAGGAGGCGGTCGCCAATGTGGTGGACGACTGGGGGATCGAGGTGACCCGGGCCGAGGTTCTGGACGTGAACCTGGACGAGGCGACGCGGGCGGCGATGCTGCAGCAGCTGAACGCGGAACGGGCGCGGCGGGCCCAGGTGACCGAGGCCGAGGGCACCAAGCGCTCGGTCGAGCTGAAGGCCGACGGCGATCTCTATGCCGCCGAGCAGGAGGCCAAGGCCAAGAAGGTGCTGGCCGATGCCGAGGCCTATTCGACCGCCGCCATCGCCATCGCGATCAAGGAGAACGGGCTGGAGGCGGCGCAGTATCAGGTCGCGCTGCGCCAGGTCGAGGCGCTGGCCAAGGTGGCCGAGGGCAGCGGCAAGCAGACGATCATCGTGCCGGCGCAGGCGCTGGACGCCTTCGGTGACGCCTTCAAGATGCTGAAGGGGCGGCTCTGATGCTCTGGCAGTCGGGCTGGTTCTGGATCGTGATCGGCTTTGCCATGGGCACCGCCGAGACGCTGTTGCCGGGGTTCATCCTGCTGGGCTTCGGCCTGGGCGCGGTGCTGACCGGGCTGCTGCTGTTCCTCGGCGTCGTGGGCCAGTCGCTGCCGGTGGTGCTGCTGGTCTGGGCCGTCGCCTCGGCGCTGGGCTGGGTGATCCTCAAGGCGGTCTTCACCCGGCATCAGGCCCGGCCGAAGATCTGGAAGAAAGACATCAATGACAACTGACCCGGTCTTTCGGCTCTACCAGCTGCCCGGCTGGGGCTCGGCCATTCCCGAGGCGCAGCTGGCGTTCTACGGGCTGGGCTACGAGCTGATCGAGACCGGTAATGTCACCGATCCGGCAAGTTCGGTGGCGGCGATCCGGGAGGTCAATCCGCTGGGCCAGTTGCCGGTGCTGGACCTGCCGGACGGCACCCGGATGACCGAGACCGCGGCGATGACCCTGCATCTGGCCGACCTGGCCGGGAGCGAGGCGCTGGTGCCGGGGCCGAAGGCGCCCGAAAGGGCCGATTTCCTGCGCTGGCTGATCTTCATCGTCGCCAATATCTATCCCTGTTTCACCTTTGCCGAGGTGCCGACGCGCTATGTCTCGGACGCCGAGGCGGGGGATTATCGCGAGCGGGTAACGGAGCGCGAAAAGCACCTGTGGCGGGTGCTGGGCGAGGCCGCGGCGGCGCGGGGCGGCCCCTGGGTGCTGGGGCAGAGGTTCTCGGCTCTCGACATCTATGTCGCGGTAATGGCCAACTGGCGGCCCGGCCCGTCCTGGTTCGGGGAATACGAACCCGGCCTGCTGGCCATCGCCCAGGCAACGGCGGCACGGCCCGAGCTGGCGCCGGTCTTTGCGCGGAACTTCCCGGCCGGAGCTCCCGGCGCCGCCCCGTGAGCGGCGCGCCGTTCAGCGGCGCCAAGCTGGCTGTTCTGGTCGGGGACGCCCTGCTGGTGATGCTGCGCGACGACCGGGACGACATCCCCTATCCCGACCGATGGGACCTGCCCGGCGGCGGCCGCGAGGGCAGCGAGACGCCGCTGCGATGCGCCCTGCGCGAGACCCGCGAGGAGCTGAGCCTGGAGATCGCCCCCGAGGCGGTGCATTGGGGGCGCGACTTTCCCGGCACCCGTCCGGGGCAGGACCGGGTCTGGTTCTTCGCGACCCGAGACGACGGGCTGGACCTGGGGCGGGTGCGGCTGGGCGACGAGGGCCAGCGTTGGGCGCTGATGCCGGTGGCCGAGTATCTGGCGCATCCGCGTGCTATCGCGCCGCTGGTCGAGCGATTGCGGGTCTACCTGGCCGAGCGGGGCGCCTAGCATCGCCCTGGTGCCGTAGGCGAAAGCCCGGCCGCCGCCCGTTGCACGACGGCGATGGATCGCCTAAATCGAGGCCATGAGCCTGCGCCCCATCATATTGCATCCCGATCCGAGGCTGAAGAAGCCCTGCGAGCCGGTGTCGATCATCACGCCCGAGCTGAAGCGGCTGGCCGAAGACATGCTGGAAACCATGTACGAGGCGCCCGGCATCGGGCTGGCGGCGCCGCAGGTGGGCGTGCTGTCGCGGCTGCTGGTGATGGACTGCGTCAAGGACGAGACCGCGCCGCAGCGGCCCATGGTCCTGTTCAACCCGCGCATCACCTGGGTGTCGGAGGCGTTGAACACCTATGACGAGGGCTGTCTGTCGATCCCCGAGCAATATGCGCCGGTGACCCGGCCCGCCGAGGTCGAGGTGGTCTGGCAGGACATCGACGGGCGCGAGCAGACCGAGCGGTTCGACGGGCTCTGGGCGACCTGCGTGCAGCACGAGATCGACCATCTCGATGGCAAGCTGTTCATCGACTATCTGACGCCGCTGAAGCGGCAGCTGATCACCCGGAAGATGCAGAAGCTGAAACGCGAGCGGGCCCGGGCATGACGGCCTTTGCCAGGCGGTCGGCCTGATGGCGGTTCTGCCCATCCTGTGCTGGCCCGATCCGCGGCTGAGCCAGCCCTGCACGGTGGTTGACGCCTTCGATCCCGGCATTGCGCGGCTGGCCGGGGACATGCTGGAAACCATGTATGCCGCCGAGGGGCGCGGCCTGGCAGCGCCGCAGGTCGGCGACATGCGGTTTCTCTTCGTCATGGACGTGGCCTGGAAGGAGGCGGCGCCAGACCCGCGGATCTTCGTCAACCCGGTGATCCTGGAGCGTGGCGGCGAGGCCGTGGACCTGGTCGAGGGCTGTCTCTCGATCCCCGATTGCCCGGTGCCGCTGCGGCGCCCGGGGCAGGTGAGGCTGGCCTGGCAGGACCTGGAGGGGCGGGCCTGCGAAGAGGTCTTCGAGGGGTTCGCGGCGGCCTGCGTCCAGCATGAATGCGACCATCTGGACGGTGTGCTGATCCTGGACCGGGCCTCGCCCGAGGTCCTGGCCGGGCTGGCCGGGCCTCTGGATGCGCTGCGGGCGGCGGCATGATCCGGCCCTTCCTGCCCTGGCCCGACAAGCGGCTGCGGATCGCCGCAGCGCCGGTCGAGGCGCTGACCGAGACGGTGCGCGACGTCTGGGAGGACATGGTCGAGACCATGGAGGCGATGCCGGGCTATGGACTGGCCGGGCCGCAGATCGGGGTGATGCTGCGGCTGGCGGTCGTCGATGCCTCGCGCGAGCGGGGACAGGCGGTCCGGATGGCCAATCCGGAACTGCTGCATGTCTCGACCCAGATGCGCGACCATGAGGAAGGCAGCCCGAACCTGCCCGGAGTCTGGGCCCGGATCCAGCGGCCGAGGGCGGTGACGGTGCGGTTCCTGAACGAGGCGGGCGAGATCGAGGAAAAGGATTTCGTCGGGCTCTGGGCGACTTCGGTGCAGCATCAGATCGACCATCTGAACGGGCGGATGTTCTTTGACCATCTGTCGCCGGTGCGGCGGTCGATGTTGCTGAAGAAGGCCGAGAAGCTGAGGAAGCAGGGATGAACCACGCGCCGGGCGCCTGTGGCCGCCGGGGGAGCCTCCGGCGGGGATATTTGGAAGGTGAAGGGGCATGAGGCTGGTCTTCATGGGAACGCCCGATTTCTCGGTGCCGGTGCTGGATGCGCTGGTGGCGGCGGGCCACGAGATCGCGGCGGTCTATTGCCAGCCGCCGAGACCGGCCGGGCGCGGCCAGAAGGAACGGCCCTCGCCGGTGCAGGCGCGGGCCGAGGCGCTGGGTCTGCCGGTGCACCATCCGCGCAGCCTGCGCGCGCCCGAGGCGCAGGCCGGGTTCGCGGCGCTGGAACCGGACCTGGCGGTGGTGGTCGCCTATGGGCTGATCCTGCCGCAGCCGGTGCTGGATGCGCCGCGGCTGGGCTGCCTGAACATCCATGCCTCGCTGTTGCCGCGCTGGCGCGGGGCGGCGCCGATCCAGCGGGCGGTGATGGCCGGCGATGCCGAGACCGGGGTCTGCATCATGCGGATGGAGGCCGGGCTCGACACCGGCCCGGTGCTGCTGCGCGAGGCGCTGCCGATCGGCGCCGAAGAGACCTCGGGCCAGCTGCATGACCGGTTGAGCGCCCTGGGCGCGCGGCTGATCGTGCAGGCGATTGCCGGGCTGGACGGGTTGCAGGCGCAGCGCCAGCACGAGACGGGCGTGACCTATGCCGCCAAGATCGACAAGACCGAGGCGCGGGTGGACTGGACCCGCCCGGCGGTCGAGGTCGATCGGCTGATCCGCGGGCTGTCGCCCTTTCCCGGCGCCTGGTGCGAGGTGGCGGGGGAGCGGGTCAAGCTGCTGGGCAGCCGGCTGACGCAGGGCGCGGGGGAACCGGGGGCGCATCTGGGCGGATTCCGGGTGGCCTGCGGCAGCGGCGCGGTCGAGGTGACCGAGGCGCAGCGGCAGGGCAAGCGGCCGATGGCGGCGGCCGATCTGCTGCGCGGCTGGGAGCTGCCGGAGCGGCTCGACTGAGGTTCGGGGTTGCCGGCGGCGGCGGCGGCGACTATTCCGGCGAAAATCCGGAGGCGCGGGCGATGACGGACACTCCTGACACAGGGACTCTTGCGAAGGCCGACGAGCGGCTGATCGTGGCGCTGGACGTGCCGAACGCGCTGGAGGGCATGGCGCTGGCCGAGCGGATCGGCGATGCCTGCGACTTCTACAAGATCGGGCTGGGGATGCTGGCCGGCGGCGGGCTGGGCCTGGCCTGCGAGCTGAAGGACCAGCTGGGCAAGCGGATATTCCTGGACCTCAAGCTGTTCGACATCGGCGCCACGATCGAGGCCGCGGTGCGCGGCTTGGCGCCCTTCGGGATGGATTTCCTGACCGTGCATGGCGATCCGAAAGTGGTCGCGGCGGCGCGCGAAGGGGTTGGCGGCGGGGTGACGAAAATCCTCGCGGTGACGATCCTGACCTCGCTGGAGCAGGAAGACCTGGGCGCCATGCTGATCCGGCCCGGCACCCTGTCCGAGATCGTGGTCGAGCGGGCGCAGCGGGCCTTGCGGGCCGGGGCCGACGGGGTGATCTGCTCGCCCGGGGAAGCGGCGCCGATCCGGGCCCTGCCCGAGGCGCGCGGCAAGCTGATCGTGACGCCGGGGGTGCGGCCCTTCGGCAGCGCCATGGGCGATCAGAAACGGGTCGCCACCCCGGCGCAGGCGGTGGCGGACGGCGCCGATCATATCGTTGTCGGCCGCCCGGTGCGGCTGTCGGACGATCCGCGCGGCATGGCGCTGCAGATCGCGCGGGAACTGGCCTCGCCCCAGGCGCAGCGGCCGAACCGCTGAGGCACCCTAGCCGCGCTTGATCATCCAGATCAGCCCGGGGGCATAGCCGGCCTGTTCCAGCAGCGCGATCTTCGAGTGCCAGGCCGCCGGGCAGACGACAAGGGCGGTGTCCCGCCCCCTGCCGGCGCAGGCGGCCTCGGCGGCCTGCAGCAGGGCGGCGGCCGAACCGCCGCTGCCGGACAGGGCCGCCGGATCGGCGAATTCCGTGGCATAGTAGTCGTCGATCACCCCGATCCCGGAAAAGTCATGCGCGGCGGGGAAATGCAGCGGCGTCGCAGGCTGGGCGATGACATAGCCGGTCATCGCGGGGCCGGTCCCGGCGACGCGCATGTCGCGGTCGGTCAGGGTCAGGCTGCGGGTCATCCAGGCGGCGAAGCGGGCATCGGCCTCGGGATGCGGGACCCAGAACGGATCGAGCGCCGCCAGCGTGGCGCGATTCGCGGCGCTGAGCGTGGTGATGGCCGGGACATCGGCCTCGGTCGCCGCCCGGACGCCCGCCGGTGCCGCGGTCTCCAGACCGGATTTCGTCAGATAGAGGGTCAGCGGCACATATCCGGCCCGGGCAAGCGCGGCCTGCCCGGCGCCGCCCGGGAGCGTGGCCGACAGCAGGAGGCTGGCCCCGGCCTCGCGCAGACCGGCCTCGGCGGCGGCGCGCAGCCGCGCCCCGGTGTCGGGTGGTGCCCCGGCCGCCAGGGCGCCATCGGCCAGCAGCAACCCCGGTTCTCCGAAGCGCCCGGCATAGATCGGCGGCACCGGCAGATGCATCGCATGGGCGAGGCCGGCCAGCCGCGCCCCGTCCTCGGCGATCCACCAGGCTTGCCGGACCGGCTGATCCCCGGGTCCGAGGGCCCGGGTCAGCGCCTGCACGATCCGCTGCCGCGCATCGTCGGCCAGTCGCCAGAGCGCCGGGTCGCGCCGCTGCCGCGCCCGGGCATCCTCGTGCAGCAGCGTGGCCATCGGGTCGATATCGGCGGGCGTGGCGCCGCGGAGGGTCAGGGGCATCGGGGGGCTTTCGGTGGCTGCGGATCGGCGGCCAGCCTAGCAGAGACCGGAGCGCAGGGCACGCGCCCTTTTCAGGTCGCCGGGCAAGGCAGGCAGGCGCGGCGCGGGCCGAGAGGGCAGGCGCCTCCGGCGGGAGTATTTGCAACCCGAAGATGGAGAGGGGAACACCCTGCCCCGAGACCGGGGACAGGGTGCCATCTTCGGGTGCGGTCATCGGCACTCCTGCCTGTCCCGCCGGATCAGTCTGGCGCGCCGAGGTTAAGAAAGCCTTACCATCTTTGGGGCAAAAATACTCCCGCCGGAGGCTCCCGCGCTCCGGGCCGCGCCAACGGCCCGATCAGTAGATCACGACCGAGCGGATGCTTTCCCCGGCATGCATCAGGTCGAACCCCTTGTTGATCTCGTCCAGCGTCAGGCTGTGGGTGATCATCGGGTCGATCTCGATCTTGCCGTCCATGTACCAGTCCACGATCTTCGGCACGTCGGTGCGGCCGCGGGCGCCGCCGAAGGCGGTGCCTTTCCAGACCCGGCCGGTGACCAGCTGGAAGGGGCGGGTCGAGATTTCGGCCCCGGCGGGGGCGACGCCGATCACGATCGACTGGCCCCAGCCGCGATGCGCGCATTCCAGCGCCTGGCGCATGACGGTGACATTGCCGGTGCAGTCGAAGGTATAATCGGCGCCGCCGATGGTATCGCCGCGGCGCTTGGTGAGATTGACCAGATAGGGGACGATGTCCTCTCCGATCTCGGTCGGGTTGACGAAATGGGTCATGCCGAAGCGTTCGCCCCACATCTTCTTGTCGTTGTTGAGATCGACGCCGATGATCATGTCGGCGCCGGCCAGCCGCAGGCCCTGGATCACGTTCAGCCCGATGCCGCCGAGGCCGAAGACGACCGCGGTGGCCCCGACCTCGACCTGGGCGGTGTTGATGACCGCGCCGACCCCCGTGGTGACGCCGCAGCCGATGTAGCAGATCTTGTCGAAGGGCGCGTCGTCGCGGACCTTGGCCACGGCGATTTCGGGCAGCACGGTGTGGTTGGCGAAGGTCGAGCAGCCCATGTAGTGCAGGATCGGGTCGCCATCGAGGGTCGAGAAGCGCGAGGTGCCGTCGGGCATCAGGCCCTGGCCCTGGGTGGCGCGGATCGCGGTGCAGAGATTGGTCTTGCGCGACAGGCAGGACGGGCATTCGCGGCATTCGGGCGTGTAGAGCGGGATCACGTGGTCGCCGGGTTTCACCGAGGTGACTCCGGCGCCGATCTCGAGCACCACGCCGGCGCCCTCATGGCCGAGGATCGCCGGGAACAGGCCTTCGGGGTCGGCGCCCGAGAGGGTGAATTCGTCGGTGTGGCAGATGCCGGTGGCCTTGATCTCGACCAGGACCTCGCCGGCCCTGGGGCCGTCGAGATTGACCTCCATCACTTCGAGCGGTTTTCCGGCGGCGGTGGCGACGGCGGCGCGGGTGCGCATGGGGAACCTCCTTGGTGGCTTCGTCCCATGGTTAGCGGCTGCGCCGGAGACGGCAAGCCGGAACGGCGGCAAATGGCTTGTCCGGCGGGTCGGTCGGGCGTTAGAACGGCGCCGGAGGAAGACGGAATGCGAGTGCTGGTGATCCTAACGGCTTTGGCATGCGGGGTTGCGGGTTGCGCGCGGGTCGCCGAGAAATTCGAGCCGCCGGCCCGGTTCGAACTGCCGGAACTGCCGAGCGACAGCTGCAATTCGGCGGGGTTTCGCGGCTTTGTCGGCCAGTCCTCGGCGGCTCTGGGAACGGTGTTCATCCCCGAGCCCTACCGGGTGCTCGAGGAGGGCGCGCCGGTGACCCAGGATTACAATCCGATCCGGCTGAACTTCGACCTGGCGACGGATGGCACGGTGGTGCGGGTCTGGTGCGGCTGAGCGGGCTCAGGCGTCGAGCAGGGCGGCCAGGGCGCGGCGTGCGCGGGTTGCGTCGGCCAGGGTGACGCGGTCGAGCGTGGCGAAGAACGCTTCCTGCGCGTCGGCCAGGGCGTCGCGCAGCCCGCAGGCGGGCAGGATCCGGCAGGACTTGTCGGGGCCGAAGCATTCGACCACGGGTTCGCGGCGTTTCATCGCCCGGACGACGGCGCCGACCGGGATCTGATCGGCGGGGCGGGCCAGGGTCAGCCCGCCGTGGCGGCCGCGTTCCGAGGCGACGAATCCTGCGCGGGCCAGCTGGGTCGCGACTTTCGACAGATGGGTCTCGGACAGGCCGTGGAGCGCGGCGATTTCCGAGGTCGGCACCCGGTCCGGGGCGCGGACCGCCAGGGTCATCAGCACCCGCAGGGCGTAGTCGGTGAACTTGTCCAGCTGCATGGTCGATATTTAGCATTTACAATGCGCAATTAGAAGCGGTAGATAATGCGCATCAGAAATGCCGATTAAGGGGTGGGCCGATGTCTGTCGCCAAAGCAATCCTGTGGCCGGGAACCAAGGTCTGCGAACGTCTCGGCGTGGATCCGGAGGGCGAGGCCGGGCTGATCCGCTGGATGGTCAACACCTTTGTCTACCTGGTGCTGAGTCTGGCCGTGGTCTGGATCGTCGTCGCATGAGCATGCCTCCGAGAATCCCCGTCAGCGAGGCGCAGATCGACCGGGTCGTGGCGCGCTTCTATGCCCGGATACGGGCGCATCCGGCGTTGGGGCCGATCTTTGCGGGCCATGTCAGCGACTGGCCGGCGCATGAAGAGAAGATCGGCCGGTTCTGGCGCAATGCGCTGTTGCTGCAGCGGAGCTATGACGGCAATCCGATGCAGGTGCACCGGGCGGCGGGCGATGTGAAGGCGCGGCATTTCCCGGTCTGGCTGTCGCTGTTCGACCAGGTGCTGGAACAGGAACTGCCGCCGGAACTGGCCCAGGCGTGGTCGGCGCTGGCGCATCGGATCGGGCGCGGGCTGAGCTTCGGCCTGCCGCCGGAAGACAACGGGACCGGCCCGCCGGACCTGGGCGGACGCTCGACGGCCGGGTTCCGGATCCCGGCCGGGCCGGGCGATTGACCGGGGGGCATGGAGAACTTTCGCGCCTGTCGGAAAGACAAAACGCAATGCAGTGCAACAAGCGCCTTGCACAGGGGAGCGGGTTTCTGTAATCCGCCCAGCGTCGGAGTGTAGCGCAGCCTGGTAGCGCACCTGCTTCGGGAGCAGGGGGTCGGAGGTTCGAATCCTCTCACTCCGACCATTCATCCCCGAGACGCTTTCCGTGGACAGGCACTGCCCCGATGGCGGAGCTTGCGGGTCCGAGGTCCTGCAGGTCAGGGGGAACGGCATAGATGAAAGCTGGAATCGCGGCACTGGTGGCGGGCTATGTCCTGTCGCAATTCTATCGCGCCTGCCTGGCGGTGCTGACCCCGGTGCTGAGTGCCGAGCTGGGGGCCACGGCGGGCGAGCTCAGCCGCGCCTCGGGCATGTGGTTCCTGTGTTTCGCGGTGATGCAACTGCCGGTCGGCGCGGCGCTGGACCGGTTCGGGCCGCGGGTGCTGACGGCGGGGCTGCTGGCCCTGGGCGGTGGCGGCGGCGCGGCGCTGTTCGCGCTGGCGCAGGGGCCGACCGGGGTGATCTGGGCGATGGCGCTGATCGGGGTCGGCTGTTCTCCGGTGCTGATGGCCTCTTACTACATCTTCGCCCGGCAGTTTCCGCCGCGGATGTTCGCCACGCTGGGCGGTGCCGTCGTGGCGGCCGGGAGCCTGGGCAATGTCGCCGGCACGGTGCCGCTGGCGCTGATGGTCGAAGCGATCGGCTGGCGCACGACCCTGTGGGGCCTGACCGGGCTGACCCTGCTGGTGGCGGCGGTGATCCTGACCTTCGTGCGGAATCCGCCGGCGCATGAGAGCGGCGGCCGGGGCGGCTCGGTCTTCGACATCCTGCGGCTGCGGGTGCTGTGGCCGCTGTTCCCGCTGCTGACGGTCAACTATGTCGTGGGCGCGGCGCTGCGCGGGCTCTGGGTCGGGCCCTACATGCGGGACAGCTACGGGATGGGGGCCGAGGGGATCGGCTGGGTCAGCCTGGCGATGGGGCTGGCGATGATCCTGGGCAATCTGGTCTACGGCCCGCTGGACCGGCTGTTCGGCACCCGGAAATGGGTGATTCTGGTCGGCAATGCCCTGTGCGGGCTGATCCTGGTCATGCTGGCGGCCTGGAGCGGTGCGCCGCTGGGCGTGGCGGTGGCGCTGATCGCGCTGGCGGGGATGACCGGCGCCTCGTTCCCGCTGATCATCGCCCATACCCGGGCCTTTGCGCCGCCGCATCTGGCCGGGCGGGCGGTGACGCTGATGAACCTGTTCTCGATCGCCGGGGCCGGGGTGTTCCAATATGCCAGCGGCTGGGTCTTTGCGGCCTCGGGCGGCAGCTATCCGGTCCTGTTCCTGTTCTTCGGCCTGCCGCTGCTGGCCGGGGCGCTTGTCTATGCCTTCGGACGCGACAATCTGGCCTGAGCGCGGGCCAAAACGAATGTTGATGTGCGCCATTCCGGCAATTCGCTTTGCACGGCAGCGACAAGGCGCTATGAGGCCACGTCTTTTGACAAACAGGAGGCCCTGATGGGGTATCGAGTCGTCGTTGCGGGCGCCACCGGCAATGTGGGCCGCGAAATGCTGAACATCCTGGCCGAGCGCCAGTTTCCCGCCGATGAGGTGGTGGCCCTGGCCAGCAGGAAATCGCTGGGCACTGAGATCAGCTATGGCGACAAGACGCTGAAGACCCAGGACCTGGAGGCGTTCGATTTCGCGGGCTGGGACATTGCCCTGTTCGCCGTCGGTTCGGAGGCCACCAAGATCTATGCGCCGCGCGCCGCCAATGCCGGCTGCGTGGTGATCGACAACTCGTCGCTCTATCGCTACGACGCGCAGATCCCGCTGATCGTGCCCGAAGTGAACCCCGACGCGATCGAGATGGTGAAGAACAAGAACATCATCGCCAACCCGAACTGCTCTACCGCGCAGATGATGGTGGCGCTGAAGCCGCTGCATGACCGAGCGCGGATCAAGCGGATCGTGGTTTCGACCTATCAGAGCGTTTCGGGCGCCGGGAAAGAGGGCATCGACGAGCTCTGGGACCAGACCAAGGGGCTGTATGTTCCGGGCCAGGAAGTCGATCCGTCGAAATTCCAGAAGCAGATCGCCTTCAATGTGATTCCGCAGATCGACGTCTTCATGGATGACGGTTCGACCAAGGAAGAATGGAAGATGGTCGCCGAGACCAAGAAGATCATGGACAAGTCGATCAAGGTCACCGCGACCTGCGTGCGGGTGCCGGTCTTTGTCGGCCATTCCGAGGCGATCAACATCGAGTTCGCGGAATTCCTGGACGAGGACGAGGCGCGGGACATCCTGCGCCAGGCGCCCGGGGTGCTGGTCGTCGACAAGCGCGAGCCGGGCGGCTACGTCACCCCGGTCGAATGCGTCGGGGACTATGCCACCTTCGTGAGCCGCATCCGGCAGGATTCGACGACCGAGAACGGGCTGAACCTGTGGTGCGTGTCGGACAACCTGCGCAAGGGCGCGGCGCTGAACGCGGTGCAGATCGCCGAGATTCTGGGCAACCGGATACTGAAGAAAGCCTGACGGCGGAAGGCGGCGGGCTTCGGCCCGGCCCCGACTCCCCTTGCCAGACCGTCACGGCTGGGGCAGCCTTCGGGGCATTGGCCCCCGGAGGATTTTTCATGCGCGTTGTTCTGAACTCCTGTCTTGCCGTGTTCCTGCTGGCCTTTCCCGCCGCAGCCGAAACCTTTGCCCTGCCTTCGAAGGTCGAGGCGGTGACACTCTATCCCTGGGGGGCGCAGGTCGCCCGGCGGGTGGAGTTCACCGCCCCCGCCGGCCTGCATTCGCTGGTGATCCCCGATCTGCCCGCCGGAACCCCGGCTGATGCGCTGCGGATCGTGGCGCCCGAGGGGGTCAAGGTCGGCGCGGTGGCGCTGGCGGCCGACCGGCAACCGGCGACCGAGGACCTGACCCGGCCCGCGATCAAGGCCGCCCGCGCCGAGGTGGAGCGGCTGGAGGCCGTGCTGCGCGACAAGCAGCAGGACATCGCGCTGATCCGGCTCAGGGCCGAGGCGGCGGATGCGCAGGCGCTGTTCCTGCGCGGCGTCGGCAAGGACGGGGCGGTGACCGGCACGGCCGAGGAGATTCGCGCCCTGGCCGGCACCATCGGGGCGGAAATCCTGGCCGCCCGGACCGAGGCGCTGCGGGCCACGCAGGAGGCCGATGCCGCCGAACGGGCCCTGAAGCCGGATGTCGAGGCGCTGCACAGGGCCCGGCAGGCGCTGGAGGCGCTGACCGACAACCCCGAGACCGCGACCCTGACGATGACGGTGCAGACCGAGGCCGAGGGTCCGACGGCGTTGACCGTTCTGGTCTTCGTGGACGAGGCCGGCTGGCGCCCGGTCTATGACCTGCGGCTGACCCGGGGCGAGACCGACGCGATGATCGCCGAGCGCGGCGTGGTCGTCTCGCAATACAGCGGCGAGGACTGGCTGGGGGTCAGGCTGACGCTCTCGACCGCGCGGCCGAGCGGGCAGAGCCGGCCCTCGGTGGTCTATCCGGACCGGAAGGCGATCATCGGCGAGAACGAGCGCTATGCCTCCGGCTCGCTGGACCGCAAGGCAGGCGGCGCGGCGGCTCCGCCTCCGGCATTCGCCGAGGAGGCGCCGGTGGTTCTGGAGGAAGCGGCGGTCGAGATGGCCGGCGCGATCGTCACCTATGTCTATCCCAACCCGGTCGATCTGCGTTCCGGTGTCGAGGACCTGCGGCTGGCGCTGGATACGCTGACCCTGACGCCGGAGGTCAGGGCGGTGGCGGTGCCCGCGTCGGACGAAACCGCCTTTGTCGTCGCTACCACCCGCAACAGCACGCCCGAGGTTCTGCTGCCCGGCGAGGCGGTGCTGTGGCTGGACGGCCAGCTGGTCGGCGGGACCGATCTTCCGCTGGTCGCCGCGAATGACAAGGTCGATATCGGTTTCGGCCCGATCGACGGGCTGCGGCTGACCCGGACGGTGCCGAACCGCAGCGAGGGCGATACCGGATTCGTCTCGCGCTCCACCCAGCTGGACGAGACGGCGCTGCTGACCATCGAGAACCTGACCGGCGAGGACTGGCCGATCCGGGTCATCGACCGGGTGCCTTATTCGGAACAGGACGATCTGTCGATCAGCCACTCGGCACGGCCGAAGCCCAGCGAAGAGGATCTTGACGGCAAGCGCGGCGTGCTGGCCTGGGACTTCGAGATTGGCGCCGGAACCAAGCAGGTGATCGAACTGAGCTACTCGATGAGCTGGCCCAGCGGATTCGTCCTGGAATGAGCATCGCGCACCCGGAGGGGCAGGACGCGGGCCGGTGGCGGCCCTGGCTGGCGATCCTGGCGATCCTCGTGGCGACGGGGCTCTACCTCTGGCTTTCCGGGCGGTCGCTGATCTGCGACTGCGGCTATGTGCTGCTGTTCACCGGGGCCGATGATCCGGGCGGCTCGCTGCATGTCTCGGACTGGTACACGCTGTCGCATGTCATCCACGGCTTCCTGTTCTACGCGGCGCTGTGGCTGGTGGCGCGGAAGGTGCCGCTGCGCTGGCGGCTGGTCATCGCGGTGGCGGTCGAAGCGGTCTGGGAAATCTTCGAGAACTCCGCCTTCATCATCGAGCGCTACCGGGCAGTGACCATCTCGCTCGACTACAACGGCGACACGGTGCTGAACTCGATCTGCGACATCCTGGCGATGATGCTGGGATTCTGGGCGGCGCGGCGGCTGCCGGTCTGGGGCAGCGTCGTGGCGATCCTGGCCTTCGAGGCGCTGGCCGCCTGGGCGATCCGCGACGGGCTGGCGCTGAACATCCTGATGCTGATCTGGCCGCTGCAGGCGGTGCTGGACTGGCAGGCGGGCGGCTAGGGATCAGACCGGGACGAAGGCGCCGGTTTCGGCCTCGAGCTGTTCCAGTTCCCCGGCGCCGGTGTCGGTCCACAGCCCGTGCAGCGACAGGTCATCCGCATCGACCGCCGCCTTGATGAAGGGGAAGGACAGCAGGTTCTCCAGCGAGATCACCACCGCCTGCTTTTCCAGCGCTTCCAGCTGGTCGTCGGCGGGCAGTTCGGTCACCCTTTCGTAGCCGGGGCGCAGGATGTCCATCCAGCGCCCGACGAAGGACGAGCGTTCCTCCAGTTCCGGCGCATGGCCCGAGCACATGGCGTGGCAGCCCTGGACCCCGCCGCAGCCGGAATGGCCCAGAACGATCAGATGCGCGACCTTCAGCGAGGTCACCGCGAATTCGATCGCCGCCGAGGTGCCATGCGCCTCGCCATCGGGCTGATAGGCCGGGACCAGGTTGGCGATGTTGCGGTGAATGAAGAACTCGCCCTGATCGGCACCGAAGATCGAGGTGACATGCACCCGGCTGTCGCAGCAGGAGATCACCATGGCGCGCGGGCGCTGACCCTCTTCGGCCAGCCGCCGATACCAGACCCGGTTCTCGGCATAGCTTGTGGCTTTCCAGCCGTGAAACCGCTTGATCAGGTAGCTGGGGAGGGGGCGTGCGTGCTGCATGGGGCTCTGCTGTTCTGGGGATGTCCCCGGTTTAGGACGGATTCGCACCAATTTCGAGCCATTTTTCGCGACCGCAGAAAGGGTTGGTGAAGCCCGCCGTGCCAGGGTGGCCGCGGGGGTCAGGTGGAGTGTGGAGCCGATGATCGTGTCGATGCTGGATATGCGGGAACATGTGGCGCTGGATCGCAGCCCGATCGAGGAGATGTGCCGGTCGCTGGGCGTCGAGAAGGCCGAACGACTGGTCGGCGGCGCGATGGAGGAACTGGCGGTCTGGATATCGCGGGCCGATCCGATGTGGCGGCAGGGCCGGATCGAGGAATTGCGGCAGCTGGCCGGGCAGGTCGCGCCGCTGGCCGAGCGGCTGGGGATGCCGAATCTGGCCGCGGTGGCGGCGCAGCTGGTCGCGCTTTGCGCCCGCGACGATCCGGCGGCGCTGGCCGCGGTTGCCAGCCGGATGATCCGGCTGGGCGAGAGCTCGCTGGTGGCGATCTGGGAGTTGCAGAATCTGTCCGGCTGAGCCGCGGCGGGCAGGGCCGGCGTCGGGGTGGCGCCGGTCCGCATCTGCCGGCGCGGCGCGTCCAGGGGGCTTTCAGGCCCCCTGCGAAGGGTCTAGGGTCCGGGCAAAACCCGGAGACCGACGATGCTTGATACCCCCGATGCCCTGCGATTCGCCCCGCCGTCCGACTCGGCCCTGCCGCTGCATTTCGTTGCGGCCTCGGGGCTGGAGGCCTGGCTTGCGGCGCAGCCCGGGCCGGTGCGGGACTGGCTGACGGTTCTGGGTCATGGGCCGAAGAGCCGGAGGCCGGTGCTCGTGCCGGGGCCGGACGGGCGCCCGCTTCTGGCGCTGGCGCTGCGCGAGGACGGCCCGGCCGCCGACCGGCAACGCTTTGCCCTGGCCTCGGTGCGCAAGGCGCTGCCGGCCGGAGACTGGCGGCTGGTCACCGACCTGGACGGCGCGGCGCTGGAAGAGGCGGCGCTGGCCTGGCTTCTGGAGGGCTATCGCTTCACCCGCTACAAGGCCGCCGCCGCGCCTGCCGCCCGGCTGGTGGCGCCGGACGGGATCGACGCGAACCGGATCGAGGTGCTGGCCGCGGCCGAGGCGCTGACCCGCGACCTGATCAACACCCCGGCCTCGGACATGGGTCCGGAAGAGCTGGAAGAGGCCGCGCGCAGCGTGGCCCAGGCGCATGGCGCGGTGGTGCAGGTGGTGCAGGGCGATGCGCTGCTGGCCGAGAACCTGCCGATGATCCATGCCGTCGGTCGTGCCTCGCCCCGCGCGCCGCGGCTGATCGAGATGACATGGGGGACGGAGGGCCCGGTGCTGGCGCTGGTCGGCAAGGGGGTCTGTTTCGACACCGGCGGGCTTGACCTGAAGCCGGCGGCGGGCATGGGGCTGATGAAGAAGGACATGGGCGGGGCGGCGACGGTTCTGGGCCTGGCCCAGGCGATCATGGCGCTGCAGCTGCCGCTGCGGCTGCGGGTGCTGATCCCGGCGGTCGAGAATGCGGTGTCGGGCAATGCGTTCCGGCCGCAGGACGTGCTGACCAGCCGCAAGGGGCTGACGGTCGAGGTCAACAACACCGATGCCGAGGGCCGGCTGGTGCTGGCCGATGCGCTGGCGCTGGCGGATGAGGGCGATCCGGCGCTGGTGATCTCGATGGCGACGCTGACCGGCGCGGCGCGGGTCGCGGTGGGGCCGGACCTGGCGCCCTTCTATGCCACCCGCGATGCCGATGCGCAGGCGGTGTCGGCGGCGGCGGCTGGGGCGGCCGACCCGGTCTGGCGGATGCCGTTCCACGCCCCCTACGAGACGCTGATCGAACCGGCGATGGCCGATCTCGACAATGCGCCCTCGGGCGGCATGGCGGGCTCGATCACCGCGGCCCTGTTCCTGCGCCGTTTCGTCACCGCCTGCCCGCGCTACCTGCATTTCGACATCTACGGCTGGCAGCCCAGGGCGGCGCCGGGCCGGCCCAAGGGCGGTGTCGGCCAGGGCGCGCGGGCGTTGCTGGCGGCGCTGCCGGCGCTGCTCGATCTGTAGGGGGCCGGGATGGACCGCCGGATCACGCCGTTCTCGGGCCGCGTCGCCGCCAGCCACCTGCGCGGCCAGGTCGCGGCCGAGCTGTATATCGACCCCGAGCCGCATCAGGCCCGGGGCAACCCGTTCCTGCTCGACCGCCCGGAGGGCGCCCGCGACCGCCAGCTGCTGAGCGGCGATGCGCTGGACCTCTACGAGCGCCGCGACGGCTGGGCCTATGTGCGGGCGGCGAAAGATGGCTATTGCGGCTGGCTGCCCGAAACCGCGCTGGCGCCGCCGGGGCCGGTGACGCATCGGGTCGCGGTGCGCACGACCTGGGCCTATCCGGCCCCGAGCTCGCGGCAGGCGGCGCTGTTCGACCTGCATTTCGGCGCCCGGGTGCAGCAGCTGGCCGCCGAGGACGGCTGGAGCGAGATCAGCTGCGCCGGGCTGCGGGGCTTCGTGCCGAGCGGGCATCTGAAACCGGCCGACAGCGTCGAGACCGATCCGGTCGCGGTGGCGCGGCTGTTCCTGGGCACGCCCTATGTCTGGGCCGGGAACAGCGGTTTCGGCATCGATTGCTCGGGGCTGGTGCAGGCGGCGCTGCTGGCCTGCGGCATTGCCTGTCCGGGCGACAGCGATCTGCAGGAGGCGGCCTTGGGCCGGGCGCTGGAGAAGGATGCGGCGCTGCGCCCGGGTGACCTGATGTTCTGGAAGGGCCATGTGGCGCTGGTCGCCGATCCCGGCACCCTGATCCATGCCTATGGCCATGCGATGCTGGTCGGCTACGAACCGATCGCCACGGCGGTGCCGCGGATCCTGGCGCAGGGCGAACCGGTGAGCTCGTGCCGGCGGCTCTGAGCCGGCGGGCCCGGGCTTCATCTTGAAAATATCCCCGCCGGAGGCTCCGCGGCCGGCCGCTTGCGCGGCGTCGGGCATCGGCCGGCGCCGCTGCGGCCTTCCGGGAGGAACGACGAGCGGCGGGCGACGGCCCGGCGGGGCCCGAGCCCGGCGCTGGCGATCTCAGTCGATCGGGCGGATCAGCTTGCGCTCCAGCACCGCCAGGACCGGGCGCAGCTCATGGCCGCGTTTGAGGACCTGGCCCTCGGCGCCGATCAGGGCGTAGAGCCCCTGGCGGCCGCGCAGCCTGGGGCGTTTCTCGATCCGGTAGACCGGCACTTCGGCGGTGCGGCGGAAGATCGAGAACACCGCGACGTCACGCAGGAAACTCATCCCGTAGTCGCGCCATTCGCCGGCGGCGACCATCCTGCCGTAGAGCGCGAGGATCACGCCAAGCTCCTGCCGGTCGAAGGCGACCTGGCTGGACTGTGGCCGTTGCGGAAACGGCGTCGGGTTCGAAAGTGTCATGTTTCCGAAACTGCGCCCGCCACAACCACAAGGCAAGTGCTGCCTTGGTTTCGCCACGAAACCACCCGTCTATGACCCAGAACCGACCCCAGATTCGCCCCTGACGGCCCGGATAAGAGGACCTGTAGCGACGAACGCTAACCCCGGTGCTGCGGTTTAATTGCCCCCACCCAGTCTGCGGCACCGGGGACATTCGTCGAGACGATCGAGGGACTGGCCCCCGCTGAAAAGCGGGGGCTTTCGTCGTTCAGGGGCCGGTGCATGCCGATCCCTAGGCAAAGCTGCCCTGACAGAACCAGCCCGAGGACATCGCGGCGCCATGGGCGTAGTAGAGCCACAGGGTCTCGCCCCCGGCGGCATCTCCGGCCATACCGGTTTCGGCCCCGGTCACCGTCACCCGCCAGTAGTCGCGCACGCCGCTGCGCCAGTCGGGTTCGTCCAGCCACCATTCCGGCGCGATCCGTTCCGGTCCCCGGGCGCGCAGGGTGCGCAGGGTGCGGCGGCGCCAGCGGAAGGTCAGCGGCAGGGTCGGGCGGTCCTCGGCCTGCACCGGCTCGGGCCGCCAGAGCACCAGCGGCCGCGGCGCCGGGGGGCGGGGCCAGTCGGTGGCGGGCTCGGACCAGGCGGCGGGCAGCACCTTGACCGCCTTTTCGGGGATATGGCTGTCGGCGGGATGCAGGCGCAGGATCGCCTCGAGCCCGATCCGCGCTCCCAGCTTGCCGATCAGATCGTCGAGCGCGGTATCGGCGCCCTGCCGGGCGGTGGCGCTGGCGGCGGCGTCGAGATGGCCGCGATGCTGGCGGGCCTTCACCGGCTCGGTCACATGCGCCTCGATCCGCAGGCAGTCGATGCCGAAGCCGGGGTCGATATCGCCGAGCTTCTGGACCAGCAGCGGCCGGATCCGGTCGGCCTCGGCCGAGGGACGGGCCAGCCCGACCTCGACCCATTGCATGGACTGGTCGGCACGGTAGGCCTGAAGCCGCAGCCGCCGGGCGCCGCGCCCCGCCGCCACCAGCCGTTCCGACAGCCGGGCCAGCAGCCGGTCGATCCCGGCCAGAATGTCGGCGTCGGTGCCGATCGGGTCCGGGAAGCTCATCCGCACCGCGAAATGCAGCGGTGCGCGGGCCGGAGAGATCGGCTCGGGCGCGACGCCCAGGGCCTGGTCCAGCCGCAGCCCGAGTTCGGCGCCGAACCGCCGGGCCAGGGCGGCGCGGGGCATTCCGGCCAGGTCGCCGATCCGGCGCAGGCCCAGCCGGACCAGCGAGGCCGTCACCTCGGGGTCGAGCCGCAGCGCCGCCACCGGCAGCCCGGCCAGCGCCTGCCGCGCCTGGCCCGGCGCCGCGATCCGGGCCGCCCGGGCGCCGGGCGCGGCCAGCCGGGGCGGTGGTCCGCCGCGTTCCCAGTTGCGCCGCTTCACCGCCCTTGCCCGGGTCGCCGGCGCCTCCTGGTCGATGGCATCGCCGCTGCGTCCCGGCCGCTCGGGCTGACCGGCGAAGCGGGCCAGCGCCCAGGCCGCGCCGGGGCTGTCGCCGATCCCGGCATGGACCGTCAGCCCCATGGCCGCGCAATCCTCTTCCGCCTGGGCCAGGAGCGCCTCTTCGCCGCCGAACAGATGCGCGCAGCCGGTCAGATCGACCAGCAGCGAGGCCGGCGGCTGATCGGCGACCCAGGGGCTGAACTTCCCGGCCCAGCGGCGCAGCACCCGCAGGAAGTCCAGCTCGGCCTGCGGGTTGCGCAGCCTTGTCGTCAGGTCGGGGCACATTGCCAGCGCATCGCGCAGCGGCTGGCCTTCGCGCAGCCCGGCCTGGTCGGCCTCGGCAGAGAGGCTGCAGAGCACCTGCGCATTTCCCCGGTCCTCGACCACCGCGAAGGGGCCGTGATCCGGCGCGGCGCGGCGCAGCAGCCGTTCGGCGCCGAGGCGCGGAAACCAAAGCGACAGGATGCGGCGTTGGGCCATGGCTGGATGTTCTTTCTTTGTTCCAGATTAGCGCCGCCGCATCCGCGAGTCGAGTCGGCTCGGCCGCCGGGCAATTCGGGCCGGAGAACCTCATATCTTGGGGATAACTTGGCGTCACAGCCTATATGCGGTGGGTGGATGTTGACTCGCCCCGGTCCGGTGCCGGACAGTTCGCGCTCAGGAATCATCCAGCCGCAAAGCCGGTCCCCCATGCGTTTCACCCGCCTTCGCCTGAACGGCTTCAAGAGTTTCGTCGATCCGACCGATCTGATGATCGCCGACGGGCTGACCGGCGTGGTCGGTCCGAACGGATGCGGCAAGTCGAACCTGCTGGAAGCGCTGCGTTGGGTGATGGGCGAGAACCGGGCCAGCGCGATGCGCGGCGGCGGCATGGAAGACGTGATCTTCGCCGGCACCAACAGCCGTCCGGCGCGGAACTTTGCCGAGGTGGCGCTGACCGTCGACAATTCGGAGCGGCTGGCGCCCTCGGGCTTCAACGATGCCGACACGATCGAGATCGTGCGGCGGATCACCCGCGATGCCGGTTCGGCCTACAAGGTCAATACCAAGGACGTCCGGGCCCGCGACGTGCAGATGCTGTTCGCCGATGCCTCGACCGGGGCGCACAGCCCGGCGCTGGTCCGGCAGGGGCAGATCAGCGAGCTGATCAATGCCAAGCCGAAGGCGCGGCGGATGATCCTGGAGGAAGCGGCGGGGATTTCCGGGCTCTATGCCCGGCGCCACGAGGCCGAGCTGAAGCTGAAGGGCACCGAGGCCAATCTGCTGCGGGTCGAGGACGTGATCGAGCAGTTGGCGGCGCAGCTGGTCAGCCTGGCCCGGCAGGCGCGACAGGCGGCGCGCTACCGCGAGATCGGCAATGACCTGCGGCGGGCCGAGGGGATGTTGCTCTACCGGCGCTGGCGCGAGGCCGACCAGGCCCGGGCCGAGGCCGAGGCGCTGCTGCGCGACCGTTTGCAGGCGGCGGGCCAGGCCGAACGCGCGGCGCGCGAGGCCGGGGTCGCGCGCGAGGCTGCCGAAGCCGCCCTGCCGCCGCTGCGCGAGGAAGAGGCGATTGCCGGGGCGGTGTTGCAGCGGCTGGTGGTCGAGCGCGACACATTGGCCGGCCAGGAGACCCAGGCGCGGCAGGCGATGCAGGCGCTGGAGGGCCGGATCGTGCAGCTGACGCGGGACATCGAGCGCGAAGAGGCGCTGAACCGCGACGCGGGCGAGACGATGCGCGGCCTGCGGGAAGAGGCCGAGGCGCTGGACGCGGCGTCGGAGGGGCACGAGGCGCGGCTGGCCGAAGCCGCCGAAGCGGCACGGGCGGCGGGCGAGGTGATGGGCGCTCGCGAGGACACGTTGCGCGATCTGAATGACGAGGTCGGGCGGCTCTCGGCCCGGCATCAGTCGGCGGCCCGGCTGGTCGAGGACAGCCGCAAGACCGTGGCGCAGGGCGAGGCGGATGCCGAAAAGGCCCGGGCGCAGCGGGCCGAGGCGGAGGCCGCGCTGGCCCGCGCCGCCGAAGGTTTCGCCGAGGCCGAAGCCGAGGTGGCTGAGGCGCAGGCACTGGCAGCCCATGCCGAAACCGTGCTGGCCGAGGCCGATGTGGCCCGGGCCGAGGCGCAGAGCCGCGAGGCCGACGCCCGGGCGGCGCGCTCGGAAGCCGAGGGCGAGCTGAACGCGCTCTCGGCCGAGGTGGCGGCGCTGGCCCGGCTGCTGGACCGCGACACCGCCGAGGACGGGCAGGTGCTGGACCTGCTGAGCGTGGCGCCGGGCTATGAAAAGGCCATCGGCGCGGCCCTGGCGGATGATCTGCGGGCGCCCCTGCTGGCCGAGGGGCGGCGCTCGGGCTGGGCCGATCTGCCGGATTACGAGGCGGCGCAGGCCCTGCCGGCAGGCGTCGAGCCGCTGGCGGCGCAGGTGAAGGTGCCCGAGGCGCTGCGGCGCCGGATCGCGCAGGTCGGGCTGGTCGATGCCGACAAGGGCGCCGCCCTGCAGGCGCAGCTTCTTCCGGGGCAGCGGCTGGTGAGCGTCGAGGGCGATCTCTGGCGTTGGGACGGATTCCGCGCGGCGGCCGAGGATGCGCCCTCGGCGGCGGCCCTGCGGTTGCAGCAGCTGAACCGGGTCGAGCAGCTGAAGCAGGAGCGCGAGCAGGCCAAGGCCCGCGCAGAGGGTTTTGGCCAGGCGCATGACGAGCTGAAGCGGCGGCTGGCGGCCTTGACCGAGGCCGATGCCAAGGCCCGCGAAGCACGGCGCGAGGCCGACCGGAAACAGGGCGAGGCGGCGCGCCGGTTGTCGCATCTGGAAGCCGACCGCAACATCGCGGCGGGCAAGGTCGAAAGCCTGAAGCTGGCGGTGCGGCGGCACGAGGACGAGACCCGCGCGGCGCGGCAGCGGCTGGCCGAGGCCGAGGCGGCACTGGCGGCGCTGCCCGATCTCGACGCGAAGCGGGCCGAGGTCGAAGAGGTCAAGATGACCGTCGAGGCGGCGCGGGTCACCATGCTGACCCGGCGGGCCGCGCATGATGAGCTGAAGCGCGACGGCGAGGCAAGGGCGCGGCGCCGGGGCGAGGTGGCCAAGGAACTGGCCAGTTGGCAGGGGCGGCTGGACAATGCCGGGCGGCGGATCGCCGAACTGGGCGAGCGCAAGGCGGCCTCCGAGGCGGAACTGGCCGAGGCCAGCGACGTGCCGGACGCCATCGCGGCGCGGCGGGCGGAACTGACCGACAAGCTCGAAAGCGCCGAGGCCCGCCGCAAGGCCGCCGCCGATGCCCTGGCCGCCGCCGAAACCACGCTGCGCGAGGCGACGCTGGCCGAGCGCGAGGCGGAAAAGCTGGCCGGCGAGGCGCGCGAATCCCGGGCCCGTGCCGAGGCCCGCAGCGAAGCCGCCCGCGAAACCGTTGCCCTGGCCGAGGCGCGGATTGCCGAGGATCTGGATCTCGACCCGGCGGCGCTGCTCGACACGCTGGACGCCGACCCCGAGACGATGCCGGGGGCCGAGGCGATCGAGGCCGAGGTCAACCGCCTGAAACGCTCACGCGAGGCACTGGGCGCGGTGAACCTGCGGGCCGAGGAAGACGCGAAATCGGTGCAGGACGAGCATGACTCCCTGGTCTCGGAAAAGGCCGATCTGGAATCGGCGGTGGCCAAGCTGCGGGCCGGGATCGCAAGCCTGAACCGCGAGGGGCGGGAACGCCTGCTGACCGCCTTCGAACAGGTCAACAACAATTTCCGGCGTCTCTTCACCCATCTCTTCGGCGGTGGCGAAGCGCGGCTGACCCTGGTCGAAAGCGACGATCCGCTGGAGGCCGGGCTGGAGATCCTCTGCATGCCGCCGGGCAAGAAGCTTTCGACGCTCAGCCTGCTGTCGGGCGGTGAACAGACCTTGACCGCGATGGCGCTGATCTTTGCCGTGTTCCTGGCCAACCCGGCGCCGATCTGCGTGCTGGACGAGGTCGACGCGCCGCTCGACGACGCCAATGTCACCCGTTTCTGCGACCTGCTCGACGAGATGACCCGGCAGACCGAGACCCGGTTCCTGGTCATTACCCACCATGCCGTGACGATGAGCCGGATGGATCGGCTGTTCGGCGTGACCATGGGGGAAAAGGGCGTCAGTCAGCTGGTCTCGGTGGACCTGAAGAAGGCCGAAGCCCTGGTGGCCTGAATACCGGGCACTCCCGGCAATCTGGTAATATGACAGGCATTTTCATTTGACCCGGGGGAAAGGGTTGGTGAAAATAAATTTCAGAGAAGGGAGACTGTTATGATGAATTTCAAGAGCCTCGCCGGCGCCGCATTGATCCTGTCCATGGCTTCAGGAAGTGCATTTGCCCAATCGAATGACGTGAAGGGCTGGACGCCCAAGCCCAAGGCGCCGATCGCCGGCGGCGGCGACAACGCGCCCAAGACGATCACCCGCGGCGAGAGCCCGAACCCGCCGCCGGGCCCCGGCGCCAATCAGAACCCCGGGCCCGCACCGGCCTTCGAGGTGGTTCTGGCCAACGATCCGGTCGGCATCCAGCAGGCGATGATGAACGCCGGCTATCGGGCCGAGCTGACCACCGATGATCAGGGCAACCCCAAGATCATCGGCACCGCCAGCAAATCGACCTACTGGATTTTGTTCCTCGACTGCCAGGCCTCGTCCGGCTGCCTGGGGCTGGAATTCTATGTGTCCTATTCGCTCGACCGAAAGCCGACGCTGGAGCAGGTTGACCAGTTCAACAACGACTTCCGCTATATCCGCGCCTTCACCAACAAGGACGGCCAGCCGCGCATGATGATGGACATCCTGGTTCGCGACGGCGGCCTGGATAAGCGGACCTTCCTGGAATATGTGCGGCTCTGGACCGTGATCATGCCGAGCTTCGAGGAAATGATCGGCGTCTGACCCGCGCCACCAAGGAAAACGGCGGCCAGCCCCGAAACGGGCTGGCCGTTTGCCGTTCGGCCCCCGGACCCTTGTCAGGCGAAGAGCCCGGCATGTTCGGCCCGCAGCGCCGCCTTCTGGACCTTGCCCATCGTGTTGCGTGGCAATTCGTCGACCACGATCAGCCGTTTCGGATGCTTGAACCGGGCCAGTTTCGCGGCAAGATCGGCCTCGATCGCCGCCAGATCGGGCGCTGCGCCCGGCTCGCGTGCCAGAAGCCCCACGGCCACTTCCCCGAAGTCCGGATGCGGCACCCCGATGACCGCACTTTCCAGAACGCCCGGCTGCGCGTCGAGCAGTTCCTCGATCTCTTTCGGATAGACGTTGAAACCGCCCGAGATGATCAGGTCCTTGCCGCGTCCGACGATATGCACATAGCCGTCGGCGTCGATCCGGGACAGGTCGCCGGTGATGAAGAACCCGTCCGGGCGGAACTCGGCAGCGGTCTTTTCGGGCATCTGCCAATAGCCGGAAAACACGTTCGGGCCGCGCACCTCCAGGGTGCCGATCTCTCCCTGCGGCAGTTCCTTGCCGGAGGGGTCGCAGACCCGGATCTCGACCTCGGGAAGGGCAAAGCCGACGGTGCCCGGCCGCCGTTCGCCTTCATAGGGGTTCGAGCAGGTCATGTTGGTTTCGGTCATGCCGTAGCGTTCGAGAATGCGGTGCCCGGTCCGGTCCTCGAACTGGCGATGGGTGTCGGCCAGCAGCGGGGCCGAGCCGGACACGAACAGCCGCATGTGCGCGGTCGCGGCGCGGTCGAAGCCGGGATCGTCCAGAAGCCTCGTGTAGAAGGTCGGCACCCCCATCATCACGGTCGCCTGCGGCAACAGGCGTAACGCTTCGGCGGTGTTGAACTTCGGCATCAGGATCATCTGCGCGCCAGCCAGCAGGCAGGTATTGGTCGCCACGAACAGCCCGTGGGTATGGAAGATCGGCAGGGCGTGCAGCAGCACGTCGTCGCGGGTGAAGCGCCAGAGATCGGCCAGGGCTTCGGCATTCGACAGCAGGTTGTTCTGGGTCAGCATCGCGCCCTTCGAGCGCCCGGTGGTGCCCGAGGTATAGAGCAGCGCCGCCAGGTCTTCGCGGGTCCGCTCGACCGGGGCGAAGGTCTCGGGCAGGCCCTCCGCGGCGGCGGGGAAGCTGCCCTCGCCCTTGGCGCCCAGGGTCATCAGGCTGGCGCCGTGGCGACTGGCGATCGGCGCCAGCGCGGACTCGGAGGCCGGATCGCAGAGCACCAGCCCGGCACCGGAGTTGCCGATGAAATAGTCGAGCTCGGGGGCCGTATAGGCGGTGTTCAGCGGCAGGAACACGATCCCGGCCGCGACGGCCGCGGCAGTGACCGCCAGCGCCTCGGGCGACTTCGGAACCTGCATCGCGACGCGGTCACCGGGCGCCAGCCCCCGGGCGGTCAGCAGGTTGGCATAGCGATGGGCCATGCGCAGGAAGCCGTCGAAGCTGATGGTGCTGCCGTCCGGCAGGATCAGGAACGCGCGGTCGTTGCCCAGATGCTGGCCGAACAGCCGGTCGTAGAGCGGATTTGTCATTGTTGGAGTCTCCCTGGCGGAGTTCTAGCGCAGACGCGCCAGAGGATGAATCCGAAAAAGACACCGGGCCGGCCGTATCGCCCGCTCTGTTCAGACCGCCTGGCTGTAGCCCGTCGGCTTCGCCGCATAGGCATCGAAATGGCGGGCGATGATCCGTGTCAGGCTGCGGGCATCGGGCAGGATGGTCAGCACGTCGCCGTCGAGCCGGGTGGTGTCGGGCATGGCCTCGGCCAGACCATCCAGCAGCGCCCGGGCCTGGCCCGGTGCGGCACCGCATTCCAGCGACAGCGCCTCCAGATCGGCGCGGAAATCGCACATCAGCGCCTCGATGATCCGGCCCCGAAGACGGTCCTCTCCGGCGAAGGCGTGGCCCCGCGCGGTGGCCAGACTGCCGCGCCGGACCGTCGCCTGATAGGCGCCGGTGGCCGAGAGGTTCTGTGCATAGCCCTGCGGATAGCGCGAGATCGCCGAGGCGCCCAGCCCGATCAGCGTGGCCGCGGTATCATCGGTATAGCCCTGGAAGTTGCGCCGCAGTCGGCCTTCCCGCGCCGCCGTGGCCAGACCGTCGCCGGGCAGGGCGAAATGGTCGATGCCCACCGCCTGATAGCCGGCCTCGGTGAACAGATGCTCGGCCGTCGTGGACAGTTCCAGCCGGGCTTCCGGCGGCGGCAGCGCCTCGGCCGGGATCAGGCCCTGGCGCCGCGCCATCCAGGGCACATGCGCATAGCCATAGAGCGCAACCCGGTCCGGCCGCAGCGACAGCACCTTCCGGACGCCGTCCGAAATCCGCTCCACGGTCTGGAAGGGCAGACCATAGAGCAGGTCCATGTTGAGGCTGGTCACGCCCCGGGCCCGGATCGCTTCGACGGTGCTGGCGGTCAGCTCGTAGCTTTGCTGGCGACCGATCGCCTTCTGGATCTCGGGGTCGAAGTCCTGCACCCCGATCGAAGCGCGGTTCATCCCGGCCTCGGCCAGGGCATCCAGCCGGTCGTCGTCCAGCTCGTTCGGGTCGATCTCGACCGAGAATTCGTGTCCGGAGGCGAAGGGCAGCACCTCGGCGATTGCCCCCGCCAGCTGCCGGATCTGGGGCCCGGTCATCAGTGTCGGGGTGCCGCCGCCCCAGTGCAGGCGGGACAGGGTGACGCCCTCGGGCAGCCGGTCGACGACCAGCGCAAGCTCGGCCAGCAGGGTCTCGACATAGGCCTGTACCGGCTCGGCCGAGGTGGTGCCCTGGGTGCGGCAGGCGCAGAACCAGCACAATCTGCGGCAGAAGGGAACATGCAGGTAAAGCGAGACCTCGGCGCCCGGCGAGAGGCGGCCCAGCCAATCCTCGACGGTGGTGTTTCCGACCCGGTCGGAGAACTGCGGGGCCGTGGGATAGGAGGTGTAGCGCGGCACGCGCGAGTCGAAGAGGCCCAATTGCCGCAGTTGCGAAATGTCCGTCATGTGATTAACTAGAGTTGAGACCGGGAATTCCTCCTTGACCTGGATCAAACGCGCGGACGAATGGACAAGATAGCCTTTGACACCAAGGACTGCGGTTCTTGCCCGATCCGCCACCGCGCAGTCTGCGCGAACTGTCAGGCTGACGAACTGGCGCAGCTCGAGGCGATCAAGTTCTATCGCACCTATCAGGCCGGACAGCCGATCGTCTGGGCCGGCGACCGGCTGGAATTCGTCGCCTCGGTGGTCACCGGAATCGCCAGCCTCAACCAGACGATGGAGGATGGGCGCCGGCAGATGGTCGGGCTGCTGTTCCCGTCGGATTTCCTGGGCCGCCCGGGCCGCAATGTCGTGAATTACGATGTCACCGCGATGAGCGAGGTGACCCTGTGCTGTTTTCGCAAGGCGCCCTTCGAGGACCTTCTGCGCCGGGTGCCCAGCGTCGGCAGCCGGCTGCTGGAAATGACCCTGGACGAGCTCGACTCGGCCCGCGAATGGATGTTGATCCTGGGGCGCAAGACCGCGCGCGAGAAGATCGCCAGCCTGCTGGTGATCATCGCCCGGCGGCAGGCCGGCCTGCTGCTGACCAAGCCCGGTGACGGCGCCCAGTTCGATCTGCCCATGTCGCGGGAATCGATGTCGGAATACCTCGGCCTGACTCTGGAAACCGTCAGCCGCCAGATCTCGGCGCTGAAGAAGGAGGGCGTGATCGTGCTGTCCGGCAACCGCTCGGTTACCGTGCCCGATTTCGACCGGCTGCTGGAAGAGACCGGCGACGACGTCGATGGCGGGATGCTGGCCTGACGCCGACCGCGCCGCCGCTGCCATTCAGCACCTCCAGAACCCTGACGCCGAGGCTGTCGCTGAAGACCTTTCGGGATGCCGGGCCGAAGTTCCGTGCCTTGAGTCCGGGAAGCATCGGACGCTCATAGGCAGAGGGTTGCCGCCGGTCCGGGCGCCCGGAACCGGCGTGATGGGGGCAGGGCCCTTCGGCCCCGCCAGGAGTTAGTGCACCATCAGAACCGGCACCTTGGCATGTTCCAGCATGTTGCGTGTCGCGCCGCCGAGGATCGATTCACGCAGCCGCGAATGGCCATAGGAGCCCATGACCAGAAGATCGGTGCCGCTGTCCTCGACATGCTGGGTCAGCACGTCCGAGACCGAAGGCATGGTGCGCGCCAGGATCCGGATCGAGGCCGTGACGCCGTGCCGGGCCAGCAACTGGGCCAGACGCCCGCCGGGATCCGAACGGTCGGGGCCGTGGCGGGGCGGATCGACGATGACGATCTCGGTCTCGCTGGCGGCCTGCATGACCGGCAGGGCGGCCCGCATGGCGCGCATCGCCTCGGGCGAATCGTTCCAGGCCAGGGCCACGTGGTCGAATTTCTCGGGCATCGCGTCATCGGGGATCACCAGCACCCGGGCGTCGGCCCCGAACAGCGCCGATTCGACGATCTGAACCTGCGGTGTGCCGCGACCCTCTCCATAGGGCCGGGCGGCGATCACCAGATCGCTGAACCGCGCCGCATCCGATACGGTGGCCGAAACCCCGACAATCGGTGTCGCGACGGCCGAGACCGACCAGCGGATGTCGGTGCCGTCCAGCTTCTGCTTGACCGCGGTCTCCAGCGTCTTGGCATGGCGGTCGGCCTCTTCCATCGCGCCCGGAAGGGCAATCGCCTGGGCGCCGGTGTAGTAGACCTCGGGCTGGGTCAGGTCGATGCCGAGGCACAGCACGTCCAGATGCGCGTCAAAGCGCCGGGCCAGCGTGACTGCCGCGTCCAGCGCGTTGGCGTCGAGTGTCATGTCGGTGACGAATGTGGTGAGTGTCTTCCAGGTCATGGCCGGACTCCGTGATGCAGTTTCCAACAGGTTGCGCTGTCGCGGTTGCCCCCGCCTTGACCTGCATCAACCCGGATTGCCGCATGGGAACCGGCATCGGGGCAGAGTCTGAGGCTTGCCAGACACGGGCGCAACCGTAGAGTGAAAGGGTAGCTTCGGCATCACCGCGTGACAGGGTGCGGTGCAAGACAAGGTCAGGATGTCGCGGTTCCGTGAAGCAGCGTGACCAAAGCGGAGCATCTGGTGTAGAGCTTTGATATGGATCAAGGCTTGCGGTCGGGAAACCGGCCAGACGGGCACAAAAAGGCGAACAGCCCCCAAAATGCCCCGGCTTTTTGGGTGGGAAGTCGAAGGGGACCGACGGCATGAAGGACTTTGTGAAACTGGTGGCGCTTGGGTTGATCGCCCTTGCTGCGGCCATCGCTGCGAATTTCGCACGCGATCCGGCCTATCTGATCCATGCGCTGCTGATCATGGCAATCGCGGCGGGGATGTTCATCTGGCAACTGCGCCATGTCGGCGATCCGGCGCCCGAGCCGGATACCGGCTATGCCGACGGTGTGGTTCGCGCCGGGGTGATCGCCACGGTGTTCTGGGGTGTGGTCGGCTTTCTGGTCGGCACCTACATCGCCTTCGAACTCGCCTTTCCGGTCCTGAACATCGAATGGGCGCAGGGCTTCACCAACTTCGGCAAGCTGCGCCCGCTGCACACCTCGGCCGTGATCTTCGCCTTCGGCGGCAACGCCCTGATCGCCACCAGCTTCTATGTCGTGCAACGCACCAGTGCGGCGCGGCTCTGGGGCGGCAACCTGCACTGGTTCGTGTTCTGGGGCTACCAGCTGTTCATCGTGATGGCCGCCACGGGCTATCTGCTGGGCGCCACCCAGTCCAAGGAATATGCCGAGCCCGAGTGGTACACCGATCTCTGGCTGACGATCGTCTGGGTCGCCTATCTGGCGGTGTTCCTGGGCACCATCATGATCCGCAAGGAAAAGCACATCTACGTCGCCAACTGGTTCTACCTGTCCTTCATCGTGACGGTGGCGATGCTGCATATCGTGAACAACCTCTCGATCCCGGTCTCGATCTTCGGTGCCAAGTCGGTGCAGGTCTTCTCGGGCGTGCAGGATGCGATGACCCAGTGGTGGTACGGCCATAACGCGGTCGGCTTCTTCCTGACCGCGGGCTTCCTGGGCATGATGTACTATTTCGTGCCGAAACAGGCCGAGCGCCCGGTCTACAGCTACAAGCTGTCGATCGTGCACTTCTGGGCGCTGATCTTCCTCTATATCTGGGCCGGTCCGCACCACCTGCACTACACCGCGCTGCCGGACTGGGCCTCGACCCTGGGCATGGTGTTCTCGATCGTGCTCTGGATGCCGTCCTGGGGCGGCATGATCAACGGCCTGATGACCCTGTCGGGGGCCTGGGACAAGCTGCGCACCGACCCGGTGATCCGGATGATGGTGATCTCGGTCGGCTTCTACGGCATGTCCACCTTCGAAGGGCCGATGATGTCGATCCGGGCGGTGAACTCGCTGTCGCACTACACCGACTGGACCATCGGCCACGTCCATTCCGGCGCCCTGGGCTGGAACGGGATGATCACCTTCGGCGCGCTCTACTTCCTGGTGCCGCGGCTCTGGAACCGCGAGCGGCTCTACAGCCTCAGCCTGGTGAGCTGGCACTTCTGGCTGGCGACCATCGGCATCGTGCTCTACGCGGCGTCGATGTGGGTCACAGGGATCATGGAAGGCCTGATGTGGCGCGAGGTCGATGCCAACGGCTTCCTGGTGAACTCGTTCGCCGACACCGTGGCAGCGAAGTTCCCGATGTATGTGGTCCGGGCGACAGGCGGGGTCATGTACCTCACCGGCGCGCTGATCATGGCATATAACCTCTGGATGACGGCGCGGAAGGCCCCTGAAAAGGTCACCGCTGCGGTCCCGGCTGAATAAGGAGGCCGGTCGATGGGCATTCTCGACAAGCATAAGGTCATCGAAAAGAACGCCACGCTGCTGCTGGTCTTCTCTTTCCTCGTGGTCTCGATCGGCGGCATCGTCGAAATCGCGCCGCTCTTCTACCTGCAGAACACCATCGAGAAGGTCGATGGGATGCGGCCCTACACGCCGCTGGAACTGACCGGGCGGGACATCTACATCCGCGAAGGCTGCTATGTCTGCCACAGCCAGATGATCCGCTCGATCCGGGACGAGGTGGAACGCTACGGCCACTACTCGCTGGCGGCGGAGTCGATGTACGACCATCCGTTCCAGTGGGGCTCGAAACGCACCGGGCCGGATCTGGCGCGAGTGGGAGGACGCTATTCGGACGAATGGCATGTGGATCACCTGACCGACCCGCAATCGGTGGTGCCGGAATCGGTGATGCCCAAATACGGCTTCCTGCTGGATCGAAAGATCGAGCCGACCTACATCAAGGACCTGATGGCCACGCATCGGCTGGTCGGCGTGCCCTACACGGATGAGGACATGGAGAATGCCGAGGCCGACTTCATGGCCCAGGCCGATCCCTTTGCCGATACCGATGGTCTTCTGGAGCGCTATCCCAAGGCGGTGGTCTCGAACTTCGACCGTCAGCCGGGGATTTCCGAAATGGACGCGCTGATCGCCTATTTGCAGATGCTGGGCACGCTGGTCGACTTCTCGACCTTCGAGCCTGCGGCGAGCCGCTGAGGAGGGCCGAGAGATGGACTATCACATCCTGCGCGAAATCGCCGACAGCTGGGTTCTTCTGGCCATGTTCGGGTTCTTCGTGGTGGCGATCCTCTGGGCCTACCGGCCCGGCAGCCGCGCCACCCATAAGGACGCAAGCCAGGTTCCGTTCCGAAACGAGGATCGGCCCGCCAGCGACATGGAGACCGGGAAATGACCAAGAAACCCGTCAGAAAACAGGCCGCCGTGCGGCCCGATCCGTCGACCACCGGGCATTCCTGGGACGGCATCGAGGAGTTCAACAACCCGCTGCCGAAATGGTGGCTCTACACGCTCTATGCCTGCATCGTCTGGGCGATCGGCTACAGCATCGCCTATCCGGCCTGGCCGCTGGTCAAAGGCGCAACCGCAGGGGTGCTGGGCTATTCCTCCCGTGCCGAAGTCGCGGCGGACATCAAGGCGGTGGACGATGCGAATGCCAGCATCATGGCGGAACTGGCCTCGGCCGACCTGGACACCATCGCGCCGGGCTCGCCGCTGCACAATTTCGCGGTCAACGCCGGGGCTGCGGTGTTCCGGGCGAATTGCTCGCAATGCCACGGCTCGGGCGCGTCGGGGGCCAAGGGCTATCCCAACCTGCTTGATGACGACTGGCTCTGGGGCGGCGATCAGGAGGCGATCCTGACCACCGTGACCCACGGCATCCGCAACACCACCGACGACGACGCGCGTTACTCGGAAATGCCGCGGTTCGGTGCCGACGGGTTGCTGGAAAAGCCGCAGATCGACGAGGTCGTGCAATATGTCCTGCAACTCTCGGGGCAAGAGCATGATGCCACCAAGGCAGCCGCGGGCGCGACCGTCTTTGCCGACAACTGCGCTTCCTGCCATGGCGAGGACGGCAAGGGGGATCGTGAACTCGGGGCCCCGAACCTGACCGATGCCATCTGGCTCTATGGCGGCGACGAGGCGACGCTGACCGAAACCGTGACCAACGCCCGCTTCGGCGTGATGCCGGCCTGGGGCCAGCGGCTGACCGAAGAGCAGGTCAAGGCGGTGGCGCTCTATGTCCACCAGCTGGGCGGCGGCGAATAGCGGCAGGTCCGGAACGGAAGACCAGGCAGCGGCGCGTCCCCCTTGGGGCGCGCCGTTTTCCTTGCGCGGGGAGCGTTCGACGCCGCAGGGGCAAAGCCTGCGAATTGCCGGCCCTCCGGCCCCGGACTTGACCTAGATCAAGGCATGGGGCGCGGCTTCGATTAGCGTGAGTCCTGCCCGGACCCTTCCCCGGGTCACACCCGGCCCCGAGTCGCCCGAACGGCAAGGGGAAGGGATTGACGGAGAACTACGATGGCCGGTGGCGCAAGCCGTGGACCGGCCGAAGACTTCCGGGGGTCAAAGCCCGGAACTGGCACCGATCCTGCGATCCTGTTCGCGCGTTTTCGCCGGGATCGGTGCCAGCCCAATGCCCGGGCACAGCCATGACAGCCAAATCGCCGCACCTGCATTCGCCCTGAGCCGCTTGATTCAGGTCAAGGCGTCCGTCACCATCGGCGCGCAAGAACAGGCGTCGCGAACAGAGATCGAAAAACCTATGTCCAGCACCGATAGCCCGCCGCCGCTCTATGCCTCGCGCGAGCCCGTTTTCCCCCGCCGCGTGTCGGGCAAGTTCCGCACTCTGAAGTGGTGGCTGATGGCTCTGACCCTGGGCATCTACTACCTGACGCCCTGGATTCGCTGGGACCGCGGTCCCAACCTGCCCGATCAGGCGGTGCTGGTCGATCTGGCCAGCCGCCGGTTCTTCTTCTTCTGGATCGAGATCTGGCCGCACGAGTTCTATTTCGTGGCCGGGCTTCTCATCATGGCCGGGCTGGGGCTGTTCCTGTTCACCTCGGCCCTGGGCCGGGTCTGGTGCGGCTATGCCTGCCCGCAGACCGTCTGGACCGATCTCTTCATCCTGACCGAGCGTTGGATCGAGGGCGACCGCAACGCCCGGGTCCGGCTGTGGAAGGCCAAATGGGACCTGCGCAAGTGGCGCCTGCGGATCGAGAAATGGGTGGTCTGGGCGCTGATCGGCCTGGCGACGGGCGGGGCCTGGGTGTTCTATTTCACCGATGCGCCCACCCTGGCGGTGAACCTGGTGCATGGCACCGCGCATCCGGTCGCCTATACGACCATCGCGGTGCTGACGCTGACCACGGTGCTGTTCGGCGGGTTCGCCCGCGAACAGGTCTGCATCTACATGTGCCCCTGGCCGCGTATCCAGGCCGCGATGATGGACGAGGACACGCTGACCGTCGCCTATCGCGAGTGGCGCGGAGAGCCGCGCGGCAAGAAGCGTGAAGAGGGGCATGGCGACTGCATAGACTGCATGGCCTGCGTCAATGTCTGCCCGATGGGGATCGACATCCGCGACGGTCAGCAGATGGAATGCATCACCTGTGCGCTCTGCATCGACGCCTGCGACGATGTGATGAGCAAGATCGGCAAACCGCGCGGCCTGATCGATTACATCGCGCTGAAGGACGAGCCCCGCGAGCGTGCCGGCCTGCCGCCGACGCCGATCTGGCGCCATGTGCTGCGGCCGCGGACGATCCTCTATACCGTGCTCTGGTCGGCGGTCGGCTTTGGCCTGGTCTTCATGCTGTTCATCCGGCCCGAGATCGACATGACGGTCGCGCCGGTGCGCAATCCGACCTATGTGACGCTGTCCGATGGCTCGATCCGCAATACCTACGACATCCGCCTGCGCAACAAGCACGGCGAACCGCGCCCGTTCCAGATCGGCATCACCGCGCCGGAAGGGATGCGGGTTTCGCTGGAAGGCGCCGACTATCCGATCGTTCAGGTCAACGCGGACGAGTTGCGCTTGCAGCGGGTCTATGTCACCGCTCCTGCGGGGTCCGAGGCGGCGACCAGCGACCGCACCAGCTTCCGCTTCTGGGTCGAGGATCTGGACAGCGGCGAACGGGCCTATGACGACACGATCTTCAACGGGAGGGAGCAATGACGACGAGCGAGCGTTCGGCCGGTACCGGGAAGGAGTTCACGGGTCGCAAGATGCTGATCCTGACCGTCTCGGCCTTTGCGGTGATCATCGGGGTCAATGTCGTCATGGCATTCAAGGCGATCAGCACCTTTCCGGGGCTCGAGGTCGATAATGCCTATGTCGCCAGCCAGACCTTCGATGCCGAGCGCCGGGCGCAGGAGGCCCTGGGCTGGACTGCCGGGGTCGAGGCCGATGGCGAGACATTCCGGCTGACCCTGATCGACAGCGACGGGAACGCGGTGCGGCCCGAGAGCCTGTCGGTGATGATCGGCCGCTCGACCGAGCGCAACGACGATCAGACCCCCGAGCTGATCTTTGACGGCGAGGCCTGGACCGCCCCGGTGGAACTGGCCGGGGGCTATTGGCAGGTCTGGCTCAAGGCCGTGGCCGCGGACGGGACAGCGTTTCGCCAGCGGCTGGATCTGACGGTCCGGGGCTAGGGCCCCGATGGCCAGCACCTACCAGCCCGGCATCTCTGCCTGCCCGGCCTGCGATGCGGCTCCGATGGCCGAGGCGCTGGCCGAAAACGGCAGCGCCGGGGCCGCCGGCCGGCTGATGCTGGCGGTGCCGGGGGCGCATTGCGGCGCCTGCATCTCGACCATCGAACGGACCCTGGAGGCGACACCGGGGGTGCGCTCGGCCCGGGTCAACCTGACCCTGCGCCGGGTGACGGTGGATGCCGCGCCCTCGGTGACGGCCGAGTCGCTGATCCCGGTGCTGGCGGCGGCCGGATATGAGGCGCAGGAACTCGATGCCACCATGCTGCGCCCGACCGAGACCGACCGCCGCAGCCGCGAACTGCTGATGCGGCTCGGCGTTGCCGGCTTCGCAATGATGAACGTGATGCTGCTGTCGGTGGCGGTCTGGTCCGGTGCCTCGGATGCGACGCGGGACATGTTCCACTGGATTTCCGCCGCCATCGCGCTGCCGGTGGTGGCCTATGCCGGGCAACCGTTCTTCGTCAGCGCCTGGACCGCGCTCAAGGTGCGGCGCCTGAACATGGATGTGCCGATCTCGCTGGCGATCCTGCTGGCCTCGGGCATGTCGCTGGCCGAGACCATGCAGGGCGGCGAGCAGGCTTATTTCGACGCGGCCCTGTCGCTGACCTTCTTCCTGCTGGCGGGCCGCTGGCTGGACCATCGGACCCGTGCCGCCGCGCGGTCCGCCGCCGAGACCCTGGCGGCGCTGGACGTGCAGCGGGTGACGATGGCCGACGGGCGCGTGGTGCCGCAGGCCGAACTGCGGCCCGGCGATCTGGTGCGGGTCATGCCCGGCGCGCGGATGCCGGTGGACGGGATCATCACCGAGGGCGCCAGCGAGCTGGACCGCTCGGCCCTGACGGGAGAGAGCCTTCCGGTCGGGGTGGAGGAGGGCGCCCGGGTCACGGCGGGCGAGACCAATCTGACCGGCGCCCTGACGGTGCGGGTCACGGCGGCCGGCAAGGATTCGACCCTGCACCGGATGGCCGATCTGGTCGCCCTGGCCGAGACCGCGCGCAACCGATACACCTCGCTGGCAGACCGGGCGGCGCGGATCTATGCGCCGGCGGTGCATCTTCTGGCCGCGGCGGCCTTTGTCTTCTGGTTTCTGTCCAGCGGCGATGCGCGGCTGGCGCTGAACATTGCCGTGGCGGTGCTGATCATCACCTGCCCCTGCGCCCTGGGGCTGGCGGTGCCGGCGGTGGTGACGGCGGCATCGGGGCGGCTCTACCGGCATGGACTTCTGATCAAGAACGCGACCGCGCTGGAACGGCTGGCCGAGGTCGATCACGTGGTCTTCGACAAGACCGGCACCCTGACGCTGGGCCGTCCGGTGCCCGATCCGCTGCCCGACGATCCGGAGGCCCTGTCGGTGGCGCTGGCTCTGGCCGAAGGCTCGGCGCATCCGCTGGCGCAGGCCCTGGCCGAGGCGGCGCAGGCGGCGGGGGTGCAAGCGGCGGCGCTTTCGGACCGGGTCGAGGTGCCGGGCCATGGCGTTCAGGCGCTGTGGCAGGGGCAGGAGGTCCGCCTGGGCCGCGCCGAATGGACCGGCGGCGACGCCGCGCGCGACGGCGCCGGCGTGCAGACCACCGCGACCTGGCTGCAACTGCCGGGCCGGCGGCTGGCCTTCACCTTCACCGACCGCCTGCGTCCCGGCGCCGCCGAGATGGTCGCCGAGCTTCAGGCCCGTGGGCTGACGGTCGAGCTGCTGTCGGGCGACAGCGCCGGCGCGGTGGCGGCGGTGGCGGAGCAGCTCGGAATCACCGACTGGCAGGCCGGGCTGCTGCCGGAAGCCAAGGCGGCCCGGCTGGCGCAACTGGCCGACGAGGGCCGCCGGGTGCTGATGGTGGGCGACGGGCTGAACGATACGCTGGCCCTGGCTTCGGCCCATGCCTCGATCTCTCCGGCCACCGCGCTCGAGGCGGCGCGGGTGGTGTCGGATGTGGTCCTGCTCGGCCAATCCCTGGCGCCGATCCCAGACGCCCTGCGCACCGCCCGCTCTGCCACGCGCCGAATCGTCGAGAATTTCGGCCTGGCCGCGACCTACAACATGATCGCGGTGCCGCTGGCGCTGGCGGGCCTGGCGACACCGCTGGCCGCGGCGCTGGCGATGTCGTCCTCGTCCATCATGGTGTCTCTGAACGCGCTGAGGCTGCGCTGATGCAGGTGCTGGCCTGGCTGATCCCGGTGTCGCTGCTGCTGGGGGGACTCGGGCTGGCGGCCTTCATCTGGGCCTTGCGGCGCGGGCAATTCGACGACCCGGAAGGCGACGCGCAACGGTTCCTCACCGACGACTGGGACGACCACCCGCGGCCCTGAGCCGGCCGCGATCCGCCATGTATACGGCCCGTGGCGCCCTTTCCGGGCGGCCTATCTGCTTGACAGCGGGGGTGTAGCCGTCAAGCGTCTGTCCCACCGCATGATTTGGACAGGCAATGCGCCGCATCTTACTCAGACCGATCCGGACAGCCCTGCTCTGCCTCGCCGTTTGCGGCGGCCTGACGGCATGGCCGGGTCCGGGGGCCGCGCAGGCCGGCCAGCCCCGCGAGTTCTGGATTGCGCCCGAGTCCTATCAGATCGACCCGGGCGATCAGCTGGTAGCCTATCTGCGTGCGGGCCGGCATTTCGAGGGCGAGAACCTGGGGTTCTCGGCGGGCGGGCTGCATCGGTTCGAACTGCTTTGCGGCGACACGAAGATTCCGGTGGAGGGGGACTCGGGCGACATGCCTGCCGTGCGCCTGGAGGTCGGGGAAGAAGGCCTGGCGCGGATCATCCATGAAAGCAGCGGCCCGGCGGTGCTCTGGTCGGACTGGTCCGATTTCGAGTCCTTCGTGCGGGCACGGGACTTTCCCTGGGCGATCGAGGACCATCGTGACAGGGGCTTGCCCGAAGACGGCTTCCGCCAGAGTGCGCAGCGCTATGCCAAGGCCCTGATCGCGGTCGGGAACGGCGCCGGAGAGGACCGCGCCGCCGGGCTAGAGGCCGAGATCGTGGCTCTGGCCAATCCCTATGCCGACGACATCTCGCAGGGTCTGCCGCTGCTGGTGCTGTATCAGGGCAAACCGCTCAAGAGCGCCCGGGTCACGGTGCAGTCACGCGGCGCGGACGGGCAGGTGACCCGCCGGGTGCGCTGGACCGACATGGACGGCAAGCTGACGGTCAGAACCCGGCCCGGCACCGAATACCTGGTCGATGCCGTGGTGCTGCGGCCGCTGTCCGGGAGCGTCAAGAACAACACCCCGGTGTGGGAGGCGCTCTGGGCCTCGCTCACCTTCCGCACGCCCGATCCGACCTAGACAGCGGGTTATTCGACCCTGTCGATCAGTTCCAGAACCTTCGGGCCCAGCGACTGCACCACCAGGGCGACGCCCTTGGCATTCGGATGGATGCCGTCGGCCTGCATCAGCTCGGGGTCGATGCCGGGGCCGTCATCGCTGGTCAGTGCCTCGAAGAAGTCGGGATAGAGCAGGGCGCCATGCGCCGCCGCCAGGTCGGGGAAGATCGCATCGAAGGCCGCCTTGTACTCGGGGCCGTAATTCCCCGCCGAATGCAGCCCGATCAGCAGCACCGGCAGGCCGCGCGCCTCGGCACGGTCCAGGATCGCGTCGAGGTTGCTGCGGGTCAGGGCCGGGTCGATGCCGCGCAGGAAGTCGTTTCCGCCCAGACCGACGATCAGCGCCTGCACATCCGGGGTCAGGGTCCAGTCGATCCGCGCCAGCCCGCCGGCGGTGGTGTCGCCCGAGACGCCGGCATTGATCAGCCGCGTTTCGACCCCCTGCGCGTCCAGCCATGCCTGCAGCTGCGGCACCAGCCCGTCACCCTGCGGCAGGCCGTAGCCCTGCGTCAGAGAGTCGCCGAGGGCCGCGACGACCACCGGTTCTGCCTGCAAAGGCGCCGCCAGCGTCACGGAAACCGCGAATGCGGCCAGCCAACGCTTGTGCACGGCCCCTCGCGGCCCATATCGATGGAGGAACAAGGAAGGCCGCCAACGCATGACTGACGAGATCATCGCCCTCAGGGACGCCAGGCTGAGCCTCGACGGCAATGCCGGGCCGGTGGACATCCTGCGCGGCATCGACCTGAGCGTCGGGCGCGGTGAAAGTCTGGGGCTCATCGGGCCATCAGGGTCTGGCAAGTCATCGCTCCTCATGCTTCTCGGCGGGCTCGAGCGCGCCTCGTCCGGGCAGGTCCGGGTGCTGGGCCAGGACCTGACGGCACTGGGCGAAGATGCTCTGGCCCGGTTCCGCAGGGATCATATGGGGGTGGTGTTCCAATCCTTCCACCTGATTCCGACAATGACCGCGCTGGAAAATGTCGCGGTGCCGCTGGAACTGGCCGGGGCGGCGGATGCTTTCGCCCGGGCCGAGGCGGCGCTGGCCGAGGTCGGGCTGGCGGATCGGCGTGGCCATTACCCCGCGCAGATGTCGGGTGGCGAGCAGCAGCGCGTCGCCCTGGCCCGCGCCCTGGCGCCCCGGCCCGAGATATTGCTGGCCGACGAGCCGACCGGCAATCTCGACAGCGCCAACGGCGCCGCGATCGTGGAGCTTCTCTTTGCCCTGGTCGAAAAGCAGGGCGGCACGCTGGTGCTGGTGACGCATGATCCGGCGCTGGCGGCCCGCTGCGGCCGGGTGGTGCGGCTGCGCGACGGCAAGATTTCGGACGAGACCCTGGCCGGGGCGGCGGAATGAGCCTGCGGCTTGCGGCCCGTCTGGCCCGGCGCGAGCTGCGCGGCGGACTGTCCGGCTTTCGGGTCTTCATCGCCTGCCTGGCCCTGGGCGTCGCCGCGATTGCCGCGGTCGGCACGGTGCGCGGCGCGATCGACGAAGGGTTGAGCCGCGAGGGCGCGACCCTGCTGGGCGGCAGCGCCGAGATCGAGCTGACCTATCGCTATGCGACCGAGGCCGAACGCGCCTGGATGGAGTCGCAGGGCCAGGTTTCGGAAGTCGTCGATTTCCGGTCGATGGCGGTTGCCGGCGAGGGCGACAGCTCGGTGCGCGGGCTGACCCAGGTAAAGGGGGTCGATGCCGCCTATCCGCTGCTGGGCGCGGTGGAGCTGAGCCCGGCGATGCCTCTGGCGCAGGCGCTGGACGGGCAGGACGGCTTGCCCGGCGCGGTGATGGACCCTGTGCTGATCGCCCGGATGGGGCTCGAGCCCGGCGCGGTGTTCCGTCTGGGCACACAGGATTTCGTGCTGATGGCGGCGCTGACGCATGAGCCGGACAGCGCCGGCGGCTTCACCCTGGGGCCCCGAACGCTGGTGCGGACCGAAGACCTGGCGAACTCGGGCCTGCTGGCGCCGGGCACCCTGTTCGAGACCGACTACCGGCTGTTGCTGCCGCCGGAAACCGCGTTGGAGACGGTGAAACAGGCGGCCGAAACGCAGATCGAGGGCGGCGGCTATCGCTGGCGCGACGCCCGCAACGGCGAGCCCGGGCTGCAACGCTTCGTGGACCGCCTCAGCGCCTTCCTGATCCTCACCGGACTGGCCGGGCTGGCGGTCGGCGGGGTCGGCATTTCGGCGGCGGTGCGCAGTTATCTGACCGGCAAGCGGGCCACCATCGCCACGTTCAAGGTGCTGGGTGCCACGCGGCGGGTGATCTTCCTGACCTATGCCTTGCAAATCACGGTTCTGGCCGGGCTGGGCATCGGCCTGGGGCTGCTTCTGGGCGGGGTGCTGCCGGTGCTGGCCCTGCCGCTGGTCGAAGCGCGGCTGGCGGTGCCGGCCGGGTCGCCCTTCCAGCCGGCGGCGCTGGCCGAGGCGGCGCTCTATGGCGCATTGGCGGCGGCCCTGTTCACCCTCTGGCCGCTGGCGGCGACTGAGCGGATCCGGGCGGCGACGCTTTACCGCGATGCGGCGCTCGGCCGGGGCCAGATGCCGCGCCCGGCATATGTGCTGGCGACCCTGGCGCTGCTGGGGGCGCTGATCGGCGCGGCGGCGGGGCTGACCGGGGCCGCGGCGCTGACGCTCTGGGCCGCGGGGGCGCTGCTGGCTGCCTTCGGGGCGCTGCTGGCGGCGGCGCTGCTGGTGCGGGCGCTGGCCCGGCTGGCCAAGCGGTCGCGGGCGCTCAGGGGCTGGACGACGCTGCGGCTGGCACTCGGCGCGGTCGGCGGGCCGGGGGGAGAGGCGGTCTCGGTCGTCCTGTCGCTGGGGCTGGGTCTGACGGTGCTGGCGGCGGTCGGCCAGATCGACGCCAATCTGCGCGGCGCCATCGCCCGCGACCTGCCGCAGGTGGCGCCGTCGTTCTTTGTCGTCGATCTTCAGGGCGACCAGCTCGACAGTTTCAAGGCCCGGCTGGCCGCCGATCCACAGGTCGAAAAGGTCGAGACAGCGCCGATGCTGCGCGGGGTGATCACCCGGATCAATGGCCGCCCGGCGCGGGATGTCACCGATCACTGGGTGGTTCGCGGCGACCGGGGCGTGACCTATTCCGCCGAGAAGCCCGCGAACACCACGCTGACGGCCGGAGAGTGGTGGCCCGAGGACTATTCCGGCCCGCCGCTGGTCAGCTTCGCCGCCGAGGAGGCCGCCGAGATTGGCCTGAAGCTGGGCGACAGCCTGACGGTGAACATCCTGGGCCGGGATATCGACGCCACCATCGCCTCGTTCCGCGAGGTGGATTTCTCCAATGCCGGGATCGGTTTCGTCCTGTCGATGAACCCGGCTGCCCTGCAAGGCGCGCCGCACAGCCACATCGCCACGATCTATGCCGATCCCGAGGCGGACGGGCGGCTGTTGCGGGACCTCTCGGATGCCTATCCGAACATCACGCTGATCGGTGTCCGCGATGCCATTGCGCGGGTGACGGACATCCTGGGGGCGATCGCGGCGGCGGTGACGGTCGGCGCCCTGGCGACCCTGGCAACCGGGGCGATCGTGCTGATCGGCGCGGCGGCGGCGGGAGAGCGGGCGCGGGTCTTCGAGGCGGCGGTGCTGAAGACGCTGGGCGCCTCGCGCCGGGCGATCCTGACGAATTTCGCTTTGCGCTCGGTGATCCTTGGTGCCGCCGCCGGGCTGGTGGCGATTGCCGCCGGCGGGCTGTCGGGCTGGGCGGTCTGCCATTTCCTGATGGAGACCGATTACCGGTTCGAGCCCTGGTCGGCCCTGGCGATCGTCAGTGGCGGCGTGCTGGTGACGCTGCTGAGCGGTCTGGCCTTTGCGCTGCGGCCGCTGGCGACGCCGCCGGCACGGGTGCTGCGGGCGCAGGATTGAGACCGGAGGATTGCACCCCGGGGGGCGCCGGGACCGGCGGCCCGGCCTTCGGGCGGGCGGAACGGAATCGACCGTCCGGGCCCGATGCCGGGCCGGGTGCCGCCCTTGGCACGCAACGGCATCAACAAGCGGAGCCCCGACCCCGGTTTTCCCCTTGACGCGTTGCGGACCCCGGCTTAGGACGCCGGGCGATGGCGTGGTAGCTCAGCTGGTTAGAGCACGGCACTCATAATGCCGGGGTCGGCGGTTCAAGTCCGCCCCACGCTACCATCACCCCCACCTGGACATCAGGCCCGCACCGGTTCGAGAATCGAGCAGTAGTTCGCTACCGCCGCGCCACCCATGTTGAAGATGGCGCCCAGTTCGGCACCCTCGGCCTGCATCCCGCCGGCGGTTCCGGTCAGCTGCCGCGCCGCCATGACATGCATCGAGACGCCGGTGGCGCCGACCGGATGGCCCTTGGCCTTCAGCCCGCCCGACAGGTTCACCGGCAGCTTGCCACCGGCCAGCACCGTGCCGTCCTCGATGGCGCGGCGGCCCTGGCCCCGCGGCGTCAGGCCCATCGCCTCGTAGCTCAGCAGTTCGGCGATGGTGAAACAGTCATGCACCTCGGCGAAATCCAGATCATCGACGCCGATCCCGGCCTGGGCATAGGCGCGCCGGAAGGCTTCGGCCGGGCCCTCGAAGGCCAGAAGGTCGCGGCGCGACATCGGCAGGAAGTCGTTGACCTGCGCCGCGCCGCGAAACCGTACTGCCTGCGGGAAATTCCCCGACAGGCTGTCATCGACCAGGATCATCGCCGCCGCCCCGTCCGAGATCAGCGAGCAATCCGACATCCGGAGCGGCGCCGCGATGATCGGGTTCTTTTCCGAGACGGTGTTGCAGAACTCGAAGCCGAGGTCCTTCTGCAGATGCGCCAGCGGGTTCTGCATCGCATTGGCGTGGTTCTTTGCGGCGATCCGGGCCAGCGGCTCGGACACATCGCCATGCGCCTGATTGTAGCTTTGGGCAAAGCGGGCAAAGACCTGCGGGAAGGAGACGCCGGCTTCCTCGGCCTGATAGGAGGCGCCGGCCAGCGCCTCGGTCACGCCGGCGGTATCCTTGGCGGTCATCTTCTCGGCCCCGATCACCAGCGCCACCCGGGCCTGTCCGGCGCGAATCGCGTTCACCGCCTGCCAGATGGCCGCCGAGCCCGAGGCGCAGGCGTTCTCGCATCGCGTGGCGGGGGTGAAGCGCAGCGCCGGGTCCAGCGCCAGCGCCAGCGACGAGGCAAAGGCGTCGGGCACCAGGCCCGCGTTGAAATGCCCCAGCCAGATGCCGTCGATCTCGGCCGGATCGACCCCGGCATGGTCCACCGCCTCGCGGGCGGCGGCAAGAACCAAGGCTTCCAGATCGCCCTCGGCCCGACCGAATCTGGTGTGCCCCCAGCCAACGATATGCGCTTCGCTCATCGGATTCTCCCTAGACTGATTGGTCTAGCCTAGGCCGGAGCGGTCCCGGGTGCCAGATCTTTCCTTGCCTGCGCGGATCAGCCGCGCAGCGGTGCGTGTTCCAGCGCCGCGATGATCCCGCGCAGCTCGGCCAGCCCCTTCATCCGCCCGATCAGCGGATAGCCGGGCTGCGCCTTGCGGCCATGGTCGTCGAGGATGTCCTGGCCGTGGTCGGGCCGGAACGGGATCGAGGCATCGGCCCGTCCCGCCGCCCGGCGCCGCGCTTCCTCGTCCAGGGCCGCCGCCACCAGCGCGACCATGTCGGTCCCGCCTTCCAGGTGTTCGTCCTCGTAGAAGGAGGTCATCAGCTGGCCCGGCACATCCTCGCGCCGGACATTGCGCAGGTGCAGGAAATGCACCCGGTCGCCCAGCCGCCGCATCATCCCCGGCAAATCGTTGTCGGCCCGCGCGCCCAGCGAGCCCGAGCACAGGGTCACACCGTTCGAGGGCAGATCGACCGCCTCCAGCACCCGGGCGTAATCGGCCTCGGTGGACATTATCCGGGGCAGACCCAGCAACGGGAAGGGCGGATCATCGGGATGACAGCAAAGCCGCAGGCCCAGCTCCTGCGCCAGCGGCGCGACCTCCGAGAGGAAGTCGATCAGATGTCCGCGCAGCCTGTCCGGTGCCAGACCGTCATATTCGGCCAGATGCCGGCGCACCTCGTCCAAGGTCATGGTCTCGGCGGCGCCGGGCAGGCCGAAGACCAGATTGCGGGCCAGTTCGGCCTTGCGGTCGTCATTCATCGCGGCAAAGCGGCGGGCGGCCTCTTCCACCACCGCCGGCGGAAAGTCCTCGGCCGCCCCGGCGCGGCCCAGGATATGGATGTCGAAGGCCGCGAAGTCGGCCAGATCGAAGCGCATGCAGGTGGCGCCGCTGCCGACCCGCCAGGCCAGATCGGTGCGGGTCCAGTCCAGCACCGGCATGAAATTGTAGCAGATGACCTCGATCCCCGCCGCCGCGAGATTGCGCAGCGACTCGCGATAGGCGTCCAGATGCGCCCGCCAGTCACCCTTCTGCTTCTTGATCGCCTCCGAGACCGGCAGGCTCTCGACCACTTCCCAGGCGATGCCCGAGGGGCTGCCGTCGGCGCGGTGGCTGATCTGCCGTTGGCGCAGGGCGATCTCCTCGGCGGTCCAGACCTGTCCGGGCGGCAGATGGTGCAGGGCCGAGACGACGCCCTCGACTCCCGATTGCAGCATGTCCTCGACCGAGACCCGGTCCTTGGGCCCAAACCACCGCCATGTCCGTCGCATTGCCATTCCTCACCGTTGCAATCGGGCCCGGCTTAGAACCAATCCGGGCCCGGTTCAATCGCCCCGCCGCCGGCGCCGTGCCCCGGCCGCGCCCCGGCGATTGCCGGCACCCCAGGGTTTCTAACGACATTTGTCACCAGCCTCTAGCTTCCCTAAAGGCAGATGTTCTGCGATGTTCGATTCATGGAGCGGTCGGATCCTGACCGACCCGAATATAGGTATTTTGGAGGGAAGGACACCATGAGCCTGAAACGTATTTCCGCCGTTCTCGCAACGACCGCGCTGGTCGCCGCCGGCGGCATCGCGCTCGCCCAGGACAAGACCGGCGAGAACGTCACCAAGGAAGCCCCCGCCGCCGAAGGCGTCGTTGCCGATTTCTCGGTGGCGCAGAAGCTCTACCAGTGGGGCGTGGCGCATGACTCGGCGGTGGCCGTTGCGGCCGCTGCCGAAATGCTGAAGTCGATCGACGTCAAGGATGTCGACCGGGAGGTCGTCCAGGCCGCCATCGAAGGCGCCGATACCGCCGAGGAAGGCGAGGGCGCCGATGCGCCGGTCAGCCTCGAGGACATGCTGGCCAAGGCCAAGGAACTGGCCGGCGACGATGCCGAGATGCTGGGGATGATCGACGATATCGAGATGGCCAGCAGCAAGGGCCGGATCGGTGGCGCCTCGCGCACCCTGTCGCGGCTTCCGGCGGGCTACAACGACACCTACCGGGTGCCGTTCTATGGAAATTCGCTGGCCGAACTCGCGATCGTCGGTGATGGCGATGCCGATCTCGACCTGCTGGTCACCGACGAGAACGGCAACACGATCTGCTACGACACCTCGTATTCCGATCAGCTCTACTGCGCCTGGACGCCCCGTTGGGACGGCTATTTCATCATCACCGTCAAGAACATGGGTCGGGTGCGCAACAGCTACTACCTGCTGACCAACTGATCTGAGCTTCAGGTCCGGTCAGTCCCGCCGCGCCGTCTCTCCCCGGCGCGGCGGGCGATCGTTTGAAAGGTCCCGAAGAGAATGCGGAACCCGGTCGCCTGCCTTGCCCTTGTCGCCCTGCTCGCCCTGCTCGCCCTCTCGGGCCGGGTCGGGGCCGAGACGAGGGCCGAGGTGCGCGACCGGGTCTTTCTGTCGGCACAGACCGCCGCCGCATCGGCAGCCGGCCAGGCGTTGGCCCAGGCGGCGGTGCGGATCGCCGCCGGAACCGACGAACTGGCGGCGCTGCTGCGCCAGCGTCAGGATGCCGCCGATGCCCTGCAGGAGGCGGTGAACCTGCTGGGAGTGCTGTCGATCGGCACCGGCAGCCGGGCCGAATCCGAAGTCGAGCGCCTGCGCGGGGTGATCGAGGCCCGGCGCGGCGATCTGGAAAGGTTCGATGCCAGGCTGGCACGGGATTTTCCCGAGTTCCGCGAGTTGACCAATCCCAGCCCGATGAGCCTTCCCGAGGTGCAGGCCGCCCTGGCCCCGGGCGAGGCGCTGATCCTGACCCTCACCGACGACACGTTCTTCTACATCTGGGCGGTGTCGAAGACCGAGGCGGCCTGGAACCGGGTCGAGATCGACGCGGCGCAGATCGAGGGCCGGGTCAAGGTGCTGCGCGGCGCGCTGACCACCGAGGTGGACAACCGCGGCGGCATCGCATTGGGCGGCAAGACATTGCGGCGGCGCGCCACGCCGTTCAACCGGGCAGCTTCCTGGCAACTCTGGTCACAGCTCTTCGCCCCGGTGGCGCCGGTCTTTGCCGGGGCCGATCACCTGATGCTGGTGCTCGACGGGCCGCTGACCTCGCTGCCGCCGGCGGTGCTGGTCACTGCCCCGCCCGAAGGCGACGACAGCGATCCGGCGGCGCTGCGGGCGACGCCCTGGCTGGTCCGCAGCCATGCGCTGACCACCTTGCCCTCGGTCTCGGCCCTGGGGGTTCTGCGCCGGGCCAAGGCGCCGCTGCCGCGCGATCCCGGGGCCAGCCCCTTTGTCGGCTTCGGCGATCCGCTGCTGGGCTACAGGCTGGATCAGGTGGCGGCCGCCGGGGACTCCGAAGGCGCGGTCTTTACCCGTGGCGCCTACGAGGACGTGGCCCGGGTCGCCGACCTGACGCCGCTGCCCAACACGGCCGCCGAATTGCGGGCCCTGGCGCAGGCGATGGCGGCGCCGGGCGGCTCGGTGCATCTCGGCGCCGCAGCGACCGAGGCCGCGGTGAAGGCCGCCGACCTGTCGCAGGCCGACGTGATCGCCTTCGCCACCCATGGCCTGCTCGCGGACGGTCTGCCGGGGCTGAGCGAGCCGGCGCTGGTCTTCACCCCGCCCGCCGCGCCGTCGGAACTGGACGACGCCCTGCTGACCGCTTCCGAGGCGGCGCAGCTCAAGCTCTCCGCCAATCTGGTGATCCTCTCGGCCTGCAACACCGCCGGCTCCGACGGCACCCCGGGGGCCGAGGGCCTGTCCGGGCTGGCGCGGGCCTTCATTTTTGCCGGGGCGCGGGCGATCCTGGTTTCGCACTGGCCGGTGGACGACTATGCCGCCCGGGTCCTGACCACCGGGATGCTGGGCCGGATGTATGACGCCGAGCATCCGGCGCCCCGGGCCGAGGCCCTGCGGCAGGCGATGTTGGCCCTGCTGGACGATCGGTCCGAGGACCGGTTTGCCCAGCCCCGGATCTGGGCGCCCTTCGTGGTGGTGGGCGAGGGCGGCGCCGGGTTCTGAGGTCAGGCGCGCCCCCGGGGCCTTCACTGCCCCCCGCGCCGCGCCCTATTCCGCCAGGCTTTGCGCATAGTCCCAGCCGATCGCGGCTTCCCATGCGGCGCGGTTGCGGTCGCTGCCGCCGATCGCCGCCACCGCTCCGGCGGCGATCTGGTCCCGGGCCCAGGTCCGGCGCAGGTCGTTGGCCTCGGTCATCGCCCGCCAGGCGGCCGCCGCATGGCCGTTGAAATAGGCGGCAATCGCCCGGCTGAACAGGATCGAACTCTGCTGGCTGCGGCTGTCCAGCGTCTCGGCCTCGGCCAGCGCCGCCGCGGCCCGGACGAACAGCGCCTCGGCGGCGGGATAGTCGATGTCCCAGATCGTCTCGGCATAGTCCTGCAACAGTCGGGCGCGGTCCTGGGGGCCGAGCCGGGCCAGAAAGGCGGCATCCTCGACATGGCGGCGATAGACCTCTTCCGCCAGGGCGGGGTCGCCGCTCTGTTCCCACCGCAGCCCGGCATAGGCGCGGATCACCGCCACCGCAAAGCCGGGCCGGTCGCGGGCCGGGTCGAGCCCCTGATAGGCCTGCTGGGCCAATGTCGCGCCGATCGCGACATCGCCCTGGCTGGCAAAGATATTGGCCTGTTGCGCCAGCAGAAATGCCAGATGGTCGGGCGCGTGAAACGGATTGAGCCGCAGGTCTTCGCTGGCCCGGCGCAGCCAGTCGAGCGAGTCCAGCGTCCGGTCGCGCCAGTCCAGCGCATTCGAAAGCCCGATCCGCGCCGCGACCAGCATCAGGTGATGTTCCGGCAGGCCGAGGCTCAGATCATGTTCCAGCAGGGTCAGCCGCGGCACCGTGGTCTCGTTGGCGATCTCGTAGCCGACCGAGGTCAGATAGAGCATTTCGGCCAGCGACCCGGCCAGGTGCATTCCGCTGGTCCGGGCTTCGGCCTGCAACCCGTCCAGCAACGCACGCATCGCCTCGGTCTCGGCCACCGGACCGGCCGCTTCCAGCACCAGGAGCCGCGCCATCATGCCCAGCGGCCCCGGTTGCGGTCCGGCCTCGGCCTGCCAGCGCCCAAGGGCGGCCAGAACCTCGGCCTGCGGTGCCTGCGCCTGATAGGCGGCGCAAAGCTCCAGCGCCAGATAGAGCGAGCGTTCCGCATCGCTCATCAGCCCCGCCTTGGCCCCGGCCAGCGCCAGCACGCCCGGCGCCCGCGCCAGGTCGTGACCGCTGCCCCAGAGCAGGGCCAGCGCCTCCGTCAGGTCGAGGATCGGCGCCTGCGGCGACAGCGTGCCGGGGTCGATCACCGCCAGGCGGCGGGCCTGTGCCAGGGCCTCCATTGCGCCGTCATATGTGCCGCTAAGCCCCAGCAGCATCGCCCGGTTCAGCTCGGACAGCGCATTGTCGCCGGTCGCGGCGCGGGCCTCGTCCTGCGCCAGTTCCAGTGCCACGAAATCGCCTTGCAGGAACATCCGCAGCGTGTCCGAGGCATCGGCCCGGGCGCTGTAGTCCAGCCCCTGCACCACGCCCAGTTCCCCGGCAAAGGAAAAGGCCAGAATGTCCTCGGCGCTCCGGTCGATCCGGTCGCGCATCTCGCGGACCTGCTTGTGACTGGCCGGATACATCTTGCGCAGCTCGGCATAGGCTTCGCGGTAATAGCGCTGCGCAACGGCCGGTTCGCCCAGCACCTCGGAGAATTCTCCGAGATTGCCCAGATAGACCGCCGCGAAGAAGGGCCCGGCGCCGCGCTCTTTCAGCGCCGCCAGTTCGGATTGCAGAAGCCGCCGCGCCGCCTCGGGATCGCCGAGGATACGGGTCTCCATCGCTAGTCGCTGGACGTTCCAGTAATAGGCCGAGTCATAGGCCCCGGCCTCGGTCAGCGTCCTGTGCACCTGCCGGAACAACTCCAGCGCCTCTTCGTCGCGATAGGCGTTGGACAGCAGCAGGCCGAGGTAGCTGCGGTAGCGGGCCAGTTCCAGCGGGTCGAAGCCGGGGCTGTCCTCGAGCGCCTCGACCAGCCCGGCCATCTGCCGCGCCAGCCGGTCCGGGTCCGCACCGGCGCGGCGCAGGGCCAGGACCCCTTCGTAGACCACCGCGGCGACCTGCGCGATGGTCACCGTGCTGCCTTCCAGATCGAAGAGGTGGTTGCGGATTTCGGCGGCATCCGGCGCCTTCAGGTCCGACAGGACCCGCGCCAGGTAATAGGTCGCCAGTTCGTGCAGCCCGGCCATTTCGGGGCGGTCCCGCGTCTCGCCGAACGCAGAGCGCAGAAGCGGCTCGGCCTCGACCCGCCGCTCGATCTCGTAGAGGGCCGCACCCTGATAGAGCAGCGCCTCGATCCGGTAGGGATGCGTGCCCAGCCCCGCCGTTTCGAGCGCCGAGGCGACCGAGGCGGCATAGCGGACCATCTGCCGCCAGTCCCCGGTCCGCCGGTAGAACCGGGCAAAGGCGAGGTTGGGATAGAATTTCACCAGCGGGTCGGAATAGGTGAAGAGGAAGGTCGCGTCATTGGCCTCGCGCAGCTTCGCCTCGGCGCCGGGAAGGTCGCCCGCGGCCAGCAGCGCCTCGCCCTCGGCCACCAGGGCCAGAACCTGTTCCGGAGATGGCCGCCCGGCCTCGGACGGGGGCGCGGCCGCCGGGGCCGGCGCGTTCATGCCCTGATCCTGTGCCCGGACCGGCGACGCCGGGCCGATCGTCAGACCCAGGGCAAGCAGGACTGCCAGCAGCCCTGTCGTGCCAGAGGGGCCGGGCATGATGCCCGGCCCCGCCGTGGTTGGTTCGGTGGCCGCAGCCACCCGGTCAGTTCCCGTTGATCGTGGCCTCGAGCCAGGGCACGAATTTCGAGATCTTGGTATAGGCCGAGAACGGCGCGTCCTCGGCGCAGGTCGAGGTGGCCGAGGCCGACAGCCCCCAGCTCACGACGCCGGCCTGGATGTAGGTTCCGTCTTCCAGCGGCACCACCAGAGGCCCGCCCGAGTCACCCTGGCACGAGGTCTTGCCGCCCTCGAAACTGCCCGAGCAGATCATGTTCTCGGTCAGCGGCAGCGGCGCCCTTTCGACCAGCGCACCCCAGGCGGCGTCGGTGTCCTCTTCCGACAGGTTGAAGGTCTCGGCGGCATGGGTGAAGGCGGCAGCCGCCTCGTTGGCGCGGGCTTCCATGATCGCGCCGTTGCAGAGATCGCGGGCCATGACCTGGATTTCGGTCTGATACATGTCGGCCGGATGGCCGCCGCCGTTCACCAGACCCCAGCCGGTGACGATCGTCGGAACGCCGGGCTGGTCCAGAACCTCGCCGAAGTCCGGCTCGGGCACGGTGATGGTCTGATAGGCGACCTTCGGGGCGCGGGCGAGCTTGATCAGCGCGATGTCGTTGTCGAACTCGGTGCCGACATAGTCGGGATGCCGGAAGATGGCGGCCACCGGGATCAGGTCACCCTGGCCGGGCGCCAGATGGTTGGTGCCGGCAAGGACCATGATCCGGTCTGCCGGAATGTCGCGATAGACGCCCTGCGGGTCGGCCATGTGGACGCAATGCGCGGCGGTCAGCACCCAGGTGTCGAGCACCAGCGAGCCACCGCAGAACTGCGCGTCCGGCCCGACCGGCGCCCCGGCGACCATCAGGCCGACCTGCCAGGGCCAGGCGCCTTCCTCGGCCAGCTGGCCACCGATCACCTTGCCGCCGCCGGACTTGGCCGCCTCTTCCTCCATCTTCAGGTAGCCGTCCTTCTCGCCGCTCGCGGCATAGTCGAAGGGCGATTTCGATTCTGCCTTGATATCGGTCGAACTGCCGTCCTGCGCCAGGGCGACACCTGCCAGCCCGGCACAGATCGCCGCAACCAGCGGCAGATGCTTCAGTTTGAAATTCATTCCCGTTCTCCTTCAAAACCCACGTTAGTCGGCGGTCAGAACCACTCTGATCCGTGTTACCTTCACCGGGTCGGGCTTGGCGCCCGGACCCACGGCACGGCTTTGCCCTTCCGGGTCCGCTGCAGCCAGAAGCCAGTCTTCGGTGGCCGATCCGGGCGCTGCACCAACCTCGCGCATCTGCCCGGCATCTGCCAGCCCGGTGAGCACCGTGCGCGGCGCCCCGTCGCGGGCCGGAACCGCGATGACGATGATCTGCTCGACCCCGCCCGGCAGCCCGGCCGCCTCGATCTGCAGGCCGACATCCACCGTCTCGCCAAAGGCGACCCGGTTCGACAGCCCGTCCTGCGGCCAGATCGGCACCACATGCATGTCCCGATCGACATAGAGCACCGTCACGTCCTGCGCGGTGCGCGAATTGTTCTTCAGCGCCAGCCAGACCTGGTCGCAATCGCTGACCGCGCCGCGGTCCTTCAGCTTCATCGACAGGCCGTCCGGTTCGCCGCATTCGGCGCCGTCCTTGGCCGCTTCCAGCCGCTCGGCCTCGACCTTCAGCCCGGTGCCCGGAAGGCTCAGGCCGCGCTTCCTGCCCTCGGCGGCCGAGAGCGCCGCCTGCAACCGCTCCAGCCGCACCGCGCGGTCGAGAAAGCCCAGGATCACGTCCTGACCGTCCGTCACCTTGATCCGGGGCGAACTGCCCGGCCCTTCCGGGTCCAGCACGCCATCGCGGCCGACGATGGCGATCTCGCCATCGACCAGCACCAGCCGCATGTCATAATCGTCCTCGGTCCAGACCAGCCCGTCGACAAGGTCGGCGTCCTTGATATGCGCCACCATCGCCAGGGCCTCGGAATAATCGCCGTCATCGGCCGCCACCGGAGGCGCCAGCCGCAGCGGCGCCGGTCGGCCCGGGGCCCGCAGCTCGGCATAGGCGGTGGCGGGAAGGGCGCCGTCGAAGTCGAGCGCCGCCTCGGCGGCCTGCACGTCCTTCAGGGTCGCGATGCCCAGCGAGGCGCCGCCCGCCGCCGCGTCGAAGATTTCGACCGTGGCGCCCTCGGCCAGGCCGGACAGCATTCCGGCCATCAGGCGCCCGCCCTCGATCCGCATCCGGCCCTCGGTCGCGCCGGCCGCGCCAAAGACCGGCCGGTCGAGCGCCCCTTCACCATCCGGGGTCTGGCTGGCCAGTTCCTGCTTCAGCCCGTCCGCCGCCGCCGCCAGCGCCTGCGCCCAGGTCAGATCGGGCACCGAGGTCAGAACCGCGGTCAGGTTGCGGGTGAAATCGCCATACCAGTTGGCCGGATCGTCCTTGTCACCGATGGGGTATTCAAAGCTGCGCTCGTCGGATTGCGACGAGTAGAGAAAGACGAAATCCCCGACCAGCGGCGGCGCGATATGGCCGCCATCGCTGCCGGCGCCGTCCTCGGGGATGCCCAGCGACTGCGGCGAGACATAGCGGGCCTCGCCCAGGCCGCCGACCGCCCGGAAGCCGGTGGCGGAATGGCAGGCGTCGAGGATCGCCACCAACTCGGCGCCGGTATCGAGGATCGCCTGCATCTTCACCTGCAACTCGTCATCGACGATGGCGTTCTCGACCGCGCCGATCGCACCGCGCCAGCCGGTGCTGTCCGAGGGCAGCAAAATCTCGTCATAGCCGCCGGCCTCGTCGCCGTTCTGGTCGGGCGCCTGCGAGCCATGGCCGGAGTAGTAGAAGATCACCGTGTCGCCAGGCCCGGCCTTGGCGGCCAGATCGTCCAGCGCGGCAAGGATCGCGGCGCGGGTCGGGTCGGCGGCGGGGGCCAGACCCTGCGCCAGCCTGGCACCCGGAGTCGTCAGCACCCGGATCAGCGCCGGATCGGCGCCGCGCGCCAGCAGCGCATCGGCCAGCAGGCCGACATCGTTCTGCGGCCCTTTCAGATCGGCATCCAGGCTGTGATAATCCGAAACCCCGACCAGCAGGGCCCGCACCTCGGCCAGGGCCGGGCTTGCGGCGCCAAGGGCCAGCGGCAAGACGGTAGACAGGAGGCGGTTGCGGAATCTCATGTCCGTCAACCTACCCGCTGGATCAAACCAATCAAGGAAAGTCGTTTACCTAACAGAACTTGTCATCCAGGGCCCCCCGGCGGGGAACAAGGGCTCAGGCCGGGGACTCCGGCCCCGGGGCAGCGGCGGCGGGCGGCGCCAGCTTGGGCCAGGCGGTCTCCACCGCGAAACCCTTCTCGACCGGCAGCAGCCGCAGCCGGGCGCCGTGCCTTGTGGCGATCGCCTGCACCAGCGCCAGCCCCAGCCCGTGCCCCTTGGTCGTGCGATCCCGCTCGGCCCGGACAAAACGCTCGAATGCCTCGTCGCGGATTTCCGCCGGCAGGCCGGGGCCGGTATCGGTGACGCTCAGCAGGTGGCGGTCGGGGCCCTCGGTCAGCGAGAGGGTGACGGATTCGCCCTCGGGCGTGAACTTGATCGCATTGTCGAGCAGGTTGGACAGCAGCTGGGCGATCAGATTGCGGTCGCCGAGAACCCAGAGACCGGGGTCGATATGTATAGACATATTCAGTCCCTTGTCCTCGCCCAGAGGCTCGTAGAGCTCGAACACCTCGGCGGCGCATTGCGAGAGATCGACCGGCACGACCCCGGCGGCCGAACCGGACTGCGCCTCGGCCGAGGAGATGTCCAGCAGGCTGTCGAAAATCCGGATCGTGCCGCGCATCTCGGACTGTATGGCGGCAATCTCGGCATCCTGCCCCTTCAGGTTCTGCAGCTTCTGCATCATCCGGTTCAGCGGGGTGCGCAGCTCATGCGCGATGGAATCGGACAGCCGGTGGGTGGCGCGGTTCAGGGTCTCGATCCGGTCCAGCATCTGGTGGACATGGCCTTCCAGAGCGCCGAACTCGTCATGGCTGCGGGGGCCGGGCAGGCGGGCCGCCAGATCTCCTGCCGCGACCCTGTCGGCCAGACCGTTCAGCCGCTCGATCCGGCGCAGTACCAGCCGCGCCACCACCCAGCCGGCAGCCAGCGCGGCCAGAACCATGAAGGCGGCAACCACCCAGATCATCTGCCGCAGATCGGCCAGGGTGCGATCGACCTCGCCGGTGCCGCGCGCCACCAGCAGCGGGAAGCCGCCCGGCAGCATCCGGGTCACGCCCTGATAGGAGGTCAGGGTCTCGCCAAGGATGACGTTGAACTGGCGCAGGCCGGTGATCGAGAAGTCGTCGCTGGCCAGCGCCGGCAGGCCCTCGGGCCAGGTCTCGATATTCCCGGCCAGTTTCTCGCCGGCCTTGTCCTGCAACAGGAAGATCGCCTCGAACGGATCGGTGCCGGCGCGGAATTCCATCGCCTGGCGCAGGGCCGGGATACGGCGCTGTTCGTAGAGCGCCGCGAAGGCGTCCATGTCGCTTTGCAGAAGCTCGATCTGCCGGGCCGTCAGGCTGCGTTCGGTCAGCCGATACTGCGCCACCATGGCCGCCAGCGAAATCACGATGATCCCCGCCGCCACCGCCAGCGTCAGCCGCAGCGAGGCGGGGCCGGGGCGTGGCAGCATCAGCTCTCGACGCCCGTCGGGGCCGGGGCGGTCGGCGCGAAGACATAGCCTTCGCCGCGCGCGGTCTGGATGATCGGGCGCCCGGCGGCGGCTTCGAGTTTCCGCCGCAACCGCCCGACATGGACATCGACGACATTGGTCTGCGGGTCGAAATGCAGGTTCCAGACATTTTCCAGCAGCTGCATCCGCGTCACCGTCTGCCCGGCGTTCTGGGCAAAATAGGTGATCAGCTCGAATTCCTTCGGGCTCACCGCGACATGGTTGGTGCCGATATGCACGGTCCGCGCCTTCATCCGGATCTGCACGTCGCCGAAGGTGATCAGGTCGTTGTCGAGCACCTCCATGGTTCGCCGCCGCAGCAGCGCCCGCAACCGTGCCTTCAGCTCGTCCGGTTCGAAAGGCTTGGCCAGATAGTCGTCGGCGCCGCGGTCGAGACCCTCGATCTTGTTCGCCGCCCGACCCAGGGCCGAGACCACCAGGATCAGCGCGTTCGAGCCCTTGGCCCGGATCCGGGGAATGGTGTCGATCCCGTCGCCGCCGGGCAGGGTGCGGTCGAGCACGATGACCGCGAAATCGGCCAGGCCCGCCGCTTCCAGCCCGGCATCGAAACTGCGCATCACGATCGGCTCGGCATCCAGCTCGGCCACGGTCCGGGAAATTGCGGCGGCGGTTTCGGAATCATCTTCGACAATCAAAATGCGTGTATCTGTCATAACCCTACCCTTGCGTCACAACTTCAGAAAAGAACCACCGCCGGGTCAAGAACATTCGCCCCGCCGACCGGCCGCGCGCCGCGCCCCTTGCCCCAGGGATCGACGATGACATGCAGGGTCTCGCCTTCGCGGCGCTCGATCAGCAGCACCAGCGGCCCGGTGACCTCCAGCGTCGCCAGATCGACCTCGGCCACCGGCTTGCCGTTGATCGTCAGGATGATGTCGCCCTCGACCAGGCCGGCAAAGCCCGCCGGGCTGGCCGGGTTCAGCCCGGTGACCCGGCCGTCGCTGCCGCAGGCGATGCCGAGACCGGCGAAACTGTAGCTGGCGACCTTGCCGGGCGCGGCGCCGGCCGACATCTTGGCCAGGATGGACCCCGTCGGTTTCAGGTCCAGCACCACCCGCACCCGGAAGCCCTGCCGCAGCACCGTCAGCTCGGGGAAATCGCCGATCCGCGCCTCGATCCGGAATGCCAGGTCGCCGGGCGCATGCAGCACCCCGGCGCCGAAGGCCAGGATCACGTCGCCCGGTTCCAGCCCGCCGCGATCCGCGATGCTGCCCGGTTTCACGGCGTCGATGAGCAATCCGCGCTCGGCCTCGATCCCCAGGGCCGCCGCGATCTTGCGCGACACCGGCCGCAGCCGCAGCCCGAGGTCCGGCACCGGCTTCAGCGAGCCGTCGGCCAGTACCGGCACCAGCCGCTCGATATCGACCGAGGACATCGCATAGGCGATCCCGGCGAACAGCCGCGAGCCGTCGGCGATCTGGCTGTTCATCCCGACCAGCCGGCCCTCGGCATCGACCAGCGGGCCGCCGGAGGAGCCCGGGTTCACCGCCGCGTCATGCTGCACATAGCGGATCGGCATCGCCTCTTCGATCTGCCGCCCGGTGGCCGAGATCATGCCCTGCGTCGCGGTGAATTCGGCGCCCAGCGGGGCGCCCAGGGCAAAGACCGGCTCTCCCACATCGGGAAGGTAGTCGGCCGGCAGCAGGCCCTTGCCCAGCACCGCGTCGGGCACCGCGATCAGCGCGATGTCGCGGCCCTTGTCGCGGGCCACCACACGGGCCGACAGCCGCTGCCCGTCGCGGGTCCGCAGCTCGACCGTGGTGGCATCGCCGACCACATGCTGGTTGGTGACCGCCAGCTGTCCGTCGCCCCAGAGGAAGGCCGACCCCAGGAAGGCTTCGTCGAGGTCATCCGAATAGACGACCAGCACCGCGTCCATCGCCTTGTCCAGCGCCGTTGCGCGGGCCGGACCGGCGAAATGCATCAGCGCGGCAAGCACCAGCGCGATCATGGGAATCAGCCGTGTCGGGCTGGTGGGGCGCCAGCGGCGGGGCTGGGCTGCGCGGGATGGGGTTGCCTGATAGGTCACGGTCATGATCTCCAATCTCTGGTTGAACCCTTGGTAACGCAGGGGTTTCCACGAGGCACATGACAAGTCCCGTCACAAAGGGGCGGCATCGGCTTTTTCGTTTGAATGCGGATGATCCGGCCAAGCATAGTGACGGCAGATTTGCATTGGAGACGACCGACATGTTTCTTGATCCTCTTTCCCGCAGCGCGACGGCGCTGGTGCTGAGCCTGGCCCTGGCGCTTCCTGCGGCGGCCGGGGATGGCAGCCTCCGGCAGCTCGACCTCTCGGCCCAGCTCTATGCCCGCGGCATCGCCGACGGCGATCCGCTGCTGGTTCTGGCGGCGGCGAAACTGCGCAAGGGCCTGTCCTTTACCCCGGCGCCGCGCGATACCAAGACGCCCGCCGCCGATGCCGCCGCCCCGGCGCCGATCACCTGGGACGAGATGCTGGACAGCGCCCGCGAACTGGCCGCCGGCGACCCGGCGCTGCTGGGGCTGATCGAGGACGTGGCGGCGGAGAGCGCGAAGGGCGTGACCACCGGCCAGGTCTACTCGATCTCGCGGATCGACGATGGCGGCGAGGATGTCTATGACAACCTGCCCTTCGCGGCAGGGGAATATGCCGAGGTCTATGTCGAAAGCGCAGACGGCAGCGATCTGAACCTCTATGTCTATGACGCGGCGGGGCGGCTGGTCTGTTCGGATACCGATATTTCGGCGATCTCCTATTGCGGCTGGCGCCCGTCCGAAGGTGGGGCCTTTACCATTCGGGTCGAGAACCGTGGCCAGGGTGATGCTGGCTATTCGTTGATGACGAATTGAGGAAACCGTTATGAAACGCCTGCTTGCAGCAACTGCCCTGTCGATGCTGATGGCCACCCCCGGGCTGGCCCGCGAGAGCTGGGCGATCCTGGTCGGCGCCGCGCAATACGACAACCTGGACGAGCGCTACTGGCTGAGGGGTCCGGCCAACGACATCGAACTGGTCGCGACCTATCTGGAGACCAACGACACGATGCGCTTTGCGCCGGACCATGTGCTGGTGCTGGCGGACGGGATCGAGGGCGCGCCGCGGCCGACGCTGGCGGCGATCCGTGCCGCCTTCGCCGAGATCGCCGAAAAGGCGCAGCCCGGCGATTTTGTCTATCTGCATTTCTCCGGCCACGGCTCCCAGGCCCCGGCGCCGGAAGGCTCGGGCGAGCTCGACGGTCTGGACGAGCTGTTCCTGCCGGTCGATATCGGCCCCTGGGAGGACGCGATCGGCCATGTCGACAATGCCCTGGTCGATGACGAGATCGGCGCGATGATCGACGCGATCCGGGCCAAGGGCGCCGATGTCTGGGCGGTGTTCGACAGCTGCCATTCCGGCACCGTCACCCGCGGTGCCCCGGATGGCGACGAGGAGGTGCAGCTGCGCAAGCTGCCGCCCGAGGCCCTGGGCATTCCGCTGGAGCGGATGGACGCGGCCGAGGCCGAAGCCGCCGGGCAGAGCCGCGGCCTGCCCGACCCGCGGGCCCGGCCGGAGCCGCCGGTGGATGTGGCGGAACCCGAAGGCATGGGCAGCTTCATCGCCTTCTTCGCGGCCCAGACAAACGAGACAACGCCGGAGAAGCGGATGCCCAAGGGCGCCCCCGACCGGCGCCCGCAGGGGGTCTTCACCTACACGATCTTCGAGACCCTGGCCGAGCGGCCCGGCATCACCTATCGCCAGCTGGCCCAGGAGGTCCTGCGCAAATACGCGGTCAAGAACCTGACCCGCACCACGCCGATGTTCGAGGGCGACCTGGACGGGGTGGTGTTCGGCGGTGCCGGCTCGGGCCGGGTCCAGCAATGGCCGGTGGCGGTCAAGGGCGAGGTGGCGACGATCGACGCCGGAAGGCTGCATGGCATCGGCGAGGGCGAGCGGCTGGCGGTGCTGACCTCGCCCGCCGATACCGAGGATCAGGCACTGGGCTGGGTCGTGGTCTCGCAGGTCGATACCTTCACCACCCGGGCGGTGGCCGAGGGCGGGCTGAAGCTGGCCGACATTCCCAAGGGCGCGGTGCTGCGCAAGGTTTCCGAGCAGATCGACTTCACCCTGACCGTGGCGCTGCCCGAGGGCGACGACCCGGTCGCGGTCGCGACCCGCGAGGCGGCGGCCCGGCTGGCGGCAGACCCCGAGACCGGCCAGCGCCTACGCTTCGTCGAACCGGGGGCCGAAGCCGACCTGCGCCTGGCGGTGCTGCCCGACAGCGACCGGCCGGATGCGATCTGGATCCTGCCCTCCTCGGGCATGATCGACACGGCCGAGGCTTCGGTGCCCTCGGTCTCGACCGGCGACAAGACGGTGGACGAACTGTCCGCCGTGCTGGGCGAGGATTTCATGTGGATGGCGCGGGCGATCAACCTGATGAAGATCGGCGCCGCCACCGGAGGCTCGGGCCTGGCGGTGAAGGCCGAACTGCGCCGCGCCCGCTGGGACCCGGTGGCCGAGGATGTCGATGCCTCGACGCGCGACGTGCTCGACACCGCCAACGTGCCGCGGCTGATCCCAGACGACGTGATCGGCGCGCGGCTGGAGAACACGACCGACGGGCCGGTGGATTTCAACATCCTCTATGTCGGCGCGGATTACTCGATCACCTGGATGGGCAACGGCCGGCTGCAACCCGGCGACGTGCTGGACGACGACTATGTGCTGGTTTCGGACAGTGCCTTCGGCCGCGACCGGATGGTCGTGGTGCTGACCCCGGCGGCGGAACAGTCGGCGGTCGAGGATCTCTCGTTTCTCGAACAGCGCGAGGTCGAACTGTCCCGGGGCAGCATGACCGATGTCGAGGCGGCGATGCGCGACGCCGGCTTCGGCGAGACCACGCGCGGCGCGGTCAGCCTGAAGAAGAAGCGGAAGGATGCCGGACCAGGGAAGGAGCCGATGATCCTGCAATTCGAGATCGACACGGTGCCGGGGACGGAGGGCTGAGCCCCGGCGCCCTGACGGTGGCGCGGGACGGCCGGCATCCGGCGGTCAGCGGCGGATGTCGTCTTCCAGGAACCAGCGCACCGAATCGGCAAAGGACGCATCGGCGGCGAAACCCAGGGCGGCGCCCTTGCCGGGCACCAGCGCGGTGCGCCAGCCCTTGACGATGGTCTCGATCACCGGGTCGGTTTCCCAGGTGATGCGGGCCTCGGCCTCGGGGCCGAAGACCTCGGTCATCGCGGCGATCATCTCTCCGATCGTGTCGGTCCGGCCCGGCAGGTTGAGGCAGCGATTGGTGCCGAAGGCGGCGCCCTCCAGCTCGGCGGCATAGATCAGGTTGCCGATCACGGTGCGCGGCGCAGTGTGCCAGACCGGAAAGTCGCGCGGCACCGGGCAGTTTGCCGGGCGCCCTTCCATCGGGTCGCGGAAGATCGAGGACATGAAGGACGAGGCCGCCGCATTGGCCTTGCCGGGACGGATCGAGACGGTCGGCAGCCGCAGCCCGCGCCCGTCGATCAGTCCGCGCCGCGAGAAATCGTTCAGCAGCAGCTCGCCAATCGCTTTCTGGGCGCCATAGGAGGTCTGCGGATTCAGCTCCAGCCCGTCATGGATCGGGTCCGGCTCGTCGCCACCATGCACCGCCCAGGACGAGGCATAGACCACGACCGGCTCGTTGCCCGCCGCCCGCGCCGCCTGCAACAGGTTCAGCGTGCCGGTAAGGTTGACCCGCAGCCCGAGGTCGAGATCAGCCTCGGCCGCGCCCGAGACCACGGCGGCCAGGTGATAGACCACATCCGGTTTCGACGCGAACAGCGCCCCGACCTGCGCCGGGTCCGAGATATCGGCCGCGGTCCCGGTCACGGGGAAGGGCGCTTCGATCGCCGCCGGCGCGGCCAGATCGACCAGTTCCATGGCGCTGATGTCCTGCCCGCGCAGCTTGCCGCGCGCCGCCAGCGCCCGGGCCAGCTTCTGGCCCAGGAACCCGCCGCCACCGGTGACGAGGACCCTCATATGGTCCATCCGCCGTCGATCACATGCGCCTGGCCGGTGGTATAGCCGCTCTCGTCCGAGGCCAGATAGACCGCCAGCGCGGCAATCTCCTCGGGCGTGCCGATCCGGCCCATCGGCTGCCGGGCGATGAACTGCGCCAGCGCGGCCTCGTAATCCCCGGTGGCCCGCAGCCGGGCGTGCAGCGAGGGGCTGTCTACGGTGCCGGGGCAGATGCAGTTGCAGCGCACGCCCTGGGTCACGAAATCCTTGGCCACCGATTTGGTCATCCCGACGACCGCCGCCTTCGAGGCCCCATAGATGAACCGTCCCGGCGCCGAGGTGACGGACGAGGCGACCGAGGCCATGTTGATGATCGAGCCGCCGCCGCGCTCGACCATGCCCGGCAGGGCCGCCTGCATCGCAACGAACTGGGCCCGCGCGTTCAGCGAGAAGGCGAAATCCCAGTCGGCATCGGTGGCCTCAAGGATGGTGCCGGAATGGACATAGCCGGCGCAGTTGAACAGCACGTCCGGCGCCGCCGCGACCACCGCTTCGCGCAGCGCCGCATCGTCGGTGACGTCCAGCCCCAGAACCTCGCAGTCCAGGCCCTCCAGCAGCGTCGCGTCCCGGTCGGTCGCGACCAGACTCGCGCCCTCGCGCAGGAAGGCTTCGGCCGAGGCACGACCGATCCCCTGGCCCGCTGCCGTGATGAAGGCGCGCTTGCCCGATAGTTTCATTGCGTGGTCTCCTTCCGGTTTCGCCAAGGTCTCGCCCGAGACGTCGGGGAAGGCAAGAGAAGCCATCTTGGTCTGACAAATACCCGCCAACCCCCTTGACCGCGCCGCTGTCGGACGGAATAGGTTGGACCGATCCGAGGGAGATTGAAGATGGCTGACCACGATACCCGTGCCAACAAGACCTACCGCAGCCAGGAGTGGTTCGACAATCCGAACAACCCGGGCATGACGGCGCTCTATCTCGAGCGCTACCAGAACCACAGTTTCAGCCGGGAAGAGCTGCAATCCGGTCGCCCGATGATCGGGATCGCCCAGACCGGCAGCGATCTGGCGCCCTGCAACAAGATTCATGTCTTCCTTGCGGATCGGGTCAAGGCGGGGATTCGAGATGCCGGCGGCGTGCCGATCGAGTTCCCGGTGCACCCGATCCAGGAAACCGGCAAGCGTCCGACCGCCGCGCTGGACCGCAACCTGGCCTATCTCAGTCTCGTCGAGGTTCTGCACGGCTACCCGATCGACGGCGTCGTGCTGACCACCGGCTGCGACAAGACCACCCCGGCGATGCTGATGGGCGCCGCGACGGTGGATCTTCCGGCCATCGTCCTGTCCGGCGGGCCGATGCTGGACGGGCATTGGCGCGGCAAGCTGGCCGGATCGGGCACCGTGGTCTGGGAAAGCCGCCGCCTGCTGGCCGAGGGCAGCATCGACTATGACGAGTTCATGAACCGGGTCTGCGCCTCGGCGCCCTCGCTGGGCCATTGCAACACCATGGGAACCGCCTCGACGATGAACGCCCTGGCCGAGGCCCTGGGGATGAGCCTGCCGGGCTGCGCCGCGATCCCGGCGCCGTTCCGCGAGCGCATGGTCATGGCCTACGAGACCGGCAAGCGGATCGTCGAGATGGTCAAGCAGGAGCTGCGGCCCTCGGCGATCATGACCCGCGACGCCTTCATCAATGCCATCGTCACCAATACCGCCATCGGCGGCTCGACCAACGCGCCGCCGCATCTGCAGGCCGTCGCCCGCCACATGGGGGTCGAGCTGAGCGTGCAGGACTGGCAGGACTACGGCTATGACAAGCCGCTGCTGGTGAACATGCAGCCGGCCGGCGAATATCTCGGCGAGAGCTTCCACCGCGCCGGCGGCATCCCGGCGGTGATGGGAGAGCTGAAGAAGGCCGGGCTGATCCGCGAAGACTGCATGACCGTCAATGGCAAGACCATGGGCGAGAATCTGGAGGGCTGCGAAAGCGCCGACCACGCGGTGATCAAGACCGTGGCCGAGCCGATGCGCGAAAACGCGGGCTTCGTGGTGATGAAGGGCAATCTCTTCGACTCCGCGATCATGAAGACCAGCGTGATCTCGGAAGACTTCCGCAAGCGCTTCCTGTCCGAGCCGGGCAAGGAGGGCATCCACACTGCCCGCGCCGTGGTCTTCGAGGGCCCCGAGCATTATCACAGCGCGATCAATTCGCCCGAGCTTCAGATCGACGCCAACTGCATCCTCTTCATCCGCGGCGTCGGCTGCGTCGGCTATCCCGGCAGCGCCGAGGTGGTGAACATGCAGCCGCCGGACCGGCTGATCCGGGAAGGCATCAACCACCTGCCCACGGTCGGCGACGGCCGCCAGTCGGGGACCAGCGAAAGCCCCTCGGTGCTCAATGCCAGCCCGGAAGCCGTCGTGGGCGGCGGCCTGGCCTATCTGCAGACCGGCGACATGGTCGAAATGGACCTGAACACCGGGCGGATGAACGCCCTGGTGTCGGACGCGGAATGGGCCGCCCGCAAGGCCGCCTGGGTGCCGCCGAAGATCGAGCATCAGACCCCCTGGCAGCAGATCTACCGCGAGAATGTCGGCCAGCTCGGCGATGGCGGCTGTCTCGAACTGGCGACGAGCTATCAGAAGGTCTATCGCAACCTGCCGCGCGACAACCACTGACTCCGCCGCGCCGGAGGGATTGCAGCGCGGCGCCGATGCCGCGAAAACCACCCGGCGGCGCCGGCCGGCGCCGCCCCCGGCCTGCCCGGGGCAGGCATCACCATGAAAGGACTCCAGATGAAACTGCTGCGCCACGGGCCGAAGGGCCAGGAAAAACCGGGAATGCTGGATGCCGGGGGGCGGATCCGCGACCTCTCCGCCGTCGCTCATGACTTCGCCGGTGACTCGGTCTCGCTGGCGGCGCTGGACAAGCTGCGCGGTCTCGACCCGACCAGCCTGCCCGAGGTCCCCGGCGACACCCGGATCGGCGCCTGCCTCGCCTCGGTGCCGAATTTCTGGTGCATCGGGCTGAACTATGCCCAGCACGCCGCCGAAACCGGCGCCACCCCGCCGAAGGAACCGATCCTGTTCTCCAAGGCCACCAGCGCGCTGGCCGGGCCGGACGATCCGGTGGTGATCCCGAAGGGCTCGGTCAAGTCCGACTGGGAGGTGGAACTGGGCGTGGTGATCGGCGCCCGGGTCGATCACGTGTCCGAGGCCGACGCGCTCTCGGTGGTGGCCGGCTACTGCACGATCAACGACCTTTCCGAGCGGGAATGGCAGACCGAACGCGGCGGCACCTGGACCAAGGGCAAGTCGGCGCCCGGTTTCGGCCCCTGCGGCCCCTGGCTGGTCACGGCCGACGAAGTCCCGGACCCGCAGAAGCTGGGCCTCTGGCTGTCGCTGAACGGCGAGAAGGTGCAGGACAGCGATACGTCCGACATGATTTTCGGCGTTGCCGAGATCGTCAGCTATGTCAGCCGTTTCCTGACTCTGCTGCCGGGCGACGTGATCGCCACCGGCACCCCGCAGGGCGTCGGCATGGGGATGAAACCGCAGCGCTTCCTGCGCCCCGGGGACGAGATCGAGCTCGAGGTCCAGGGCCTCGGCCGCCAGCACCAGAAAGTGGTCGCCTACCCCGGCTGATCCCGTCTTCGGGTCTCAAATACTCCGGGGAGGGTCCGGGAGGGGCAGCGCCCCTCCCGGCGGGTCGGCCCGGGCGCAGCCCGGGGCGAAGCCTATTTCCCGGTCTCGAATTCCTCGGCCAGGATCGCGAAGCGCTCGTGGTCGCGCCAGTCGCCGTCGATCTTCAGATAGCGCGGTGAAAAGCCCTCGTGCCGGAACCCCAGCCGCCGCACCAGTGCCAGCGACGGCGCGTTGCCGGGCTGGATATTGGCCTCGATCCGGTGCAGCCCGATCACCCGGAAGCCGCGCCACAGGGTCAGCCGCACCGCCTCGGTCATCCGGCCGCCGCCGGTGACTCCGGCGATCCCCCAATAGGACATGTAGGCGCTGCAGAAGGCCTTCATCACGATCTGGCTGAGGTTCGTGACCCCGACCAGCGCCCCGCTGTCGCCGTCCTCGGCCAGGAACCCGGCCGCAATGCCCGCGGCATGGCCGGCCCGCCAGTTCCGAAATCCCGCCATGTCGGTGAAGGGCGCCACCCAGGGCGCGTGCAGGCCGGTGCTGGCCCGGTGTGCGGCGATCAGCGCCGGCCCGTCGGCATCGGTCGCGGCGCGGAGGGTGATCCTTGGCGGTAGACGGCTCATGGCGCGGGTCCGGCGGCTTGACGGCCCCGCCGTGGCGCCAAGGGTCGTCGGGCCGGCGCCGGGGGGGAGGGCACGCGCCCCGAAGGGTTCGGGGCGCGTAGGTCAGTTCAGCGCAAGTCTTCCGGCAGGATCGCCTCCGGAATGTTCTGATAGCTCACCGGGCGCAGGAAGCGGCGGATCGACAGGGTGCCGACCGAGGTGGCGCCGAAATTGGTCGAGGCCGGGTAGGGCCCGCCATGCACCATCGCGTCGCAGACCTCGACCCCGGTCGGGTAGCCGTTGGCCAGGATCCGGCCGGCCTTGCGCTGGAGGATCGGCATCAGCGATTGTGCCGCCTCGGTATCGGCATCGTCCATGTGCAGGGTGCAGGTCAGCTGCCCCTGCACCGACTTCGCCACCGCGCGCATCTGCTCGAGATCCTTGACCCGCACCACCAGGCCCAGCGGTCCGAAGACCTCTTCGCCCAGGGCTTGGTTGGCCAGCCAGTCGTCGCCGGTGGTGGCAAACAGATAGGGCGTCGCCGAGCGCAGGTCGCACATCGAGGTCAGCACCTCCTGAACACCGCTGGTTCCGGCCACCCTGTCACGGCCCTGGCGATAGGCCTGGGCGATGCCGTCGGTCAGCATGGTCTGCGGCCCGACCTTCTCCAGCGCCGCCTGGGCGGCGGCGACGAAAGCGTCGGCCTCGGGACCCTCGATCACCACGGCGATGCCGGGATTTGTGCAGAACTGGCCGGCGCCCATGGTCAGCGATCCGGCCCAGCCCTCGCCGATCGCGGCGCCGCGGGCCGCGACGGCGGCGGGGAGCAGGAACATCGGGTTGACGCTTCCCAGCTCGCCGAAGAACGGGATCGGCTCGGGACGTTGGGCGCAGAGGTCGAACAGCGCCCGGCCCCCGGCCAGCGAGCCGGTGAAGCCCACCGCCTTGATCAGCGGATGCTGCACCAGCCCGGTGCCGACATCGCGGCGCCCGCCCTGGATCAGCGAGAAGGTGCCCGGATGCACGCCGCAGCTCTTCTGCGCCGCCAGGATCGCCTCGGCGACGATCTCGCCGGTGCCGGGATGGGCCGAGTGGCCCTTGACCACCACCGGGCAGCCGGCGGCCAGCGCGGCGGCGGTGTCGCCCCCGGCGGTCGAGAAGGCCAGCGGGAAGTTCGAGGCGCCGAACACGGCCACCGGGCCGATCGGCTGCTCGATCAGCCGGATGTCCGGGCGCGGCAGCGGCTTGCGATCCGGCAGCGCCGCATCGTGGCGACGGTCGAGATAGTCGCCCTTCAGGATATGCTCGGCGAAGAGCCGCAGCTGGCCGGTGGTCCGGCCACGTTCGCCTTCAAGCCGGGCAGCGGGCAGGCCGGTCTCGGAACAGCCGATCTCGGTGATCGCCTCGCCCCGGGCCTCGATCTCGTCGGCGATGGCGTTCAGGAAGGCCGCCCGGTCGGCGCGGCTGCTGTAGCCATAGCTCCAGAAGGCCGCCTCGGCGGCTTCGCAGGCGGCATCGACATTGGCCACGGTGCCGACCGAGAAGCTGTGGGCCGGGCCCTGCGCCGGGCTCGACTGGAACTTCGCTTCGCCGTCGACCCATTCCCCGGCGATCAGATGTTTGCCGTGAGGGGTAAATTTCAGTGCGTCCTGCATGGCGGGCTCCGTTCCAGGTTTCAGGTCCAACAATTGAGGCGGACAATAGTCCACGCGGCGCGGGGGGCAAGGGCATAGATCGACATCGCGCAGGCCGAGTCGGCCGCCCCGGGTCCGAATCGGCCGGCCTTGGTGTCGCGCCGGGGTTTCGGGCCGGATTCGGGGCCGGCAGTGCAGCGCCGCAACAGTTTCGGCCGGACTCGGCCGGACTCGTGCCGATTCGGGTGCCGGACGGGTGAATCTCTTCCATTGAAGCCGCTTTTATGGCAACAGAAAGCATGAGGGGTGCCGAATTGCGCCATCTCCTTCGCTTTAGGATTGGAGAGACTTACATGAAGAAATTCGCTGCAACCGCCGCGCTGGTCGCCAGCTTCACCGCTTCCTCCGCCATGGCTGGTGGCCCGGGCCCTGTCATTATCGAAGACGCTCCGGTCATCATCGAAGACGCCGGCTCGTCCTCCTCGGCCGGTTCGCTGGGCGCAGGTGGCGTCATCGGTGCGCTGCTCCTGCTGGGTGTGGTCGCCGCGATCGCGTCGAGCTCGGACTGATCTCCGACACGGATCTGGAATTAGGCAAGGCGGTTCGGTCATCGGACCGCCTTTCTTGTGCGCGAGGCTCTGTCTCGGCGTGGCTCCGGTCCGCGGCTTGACGGAAATCGCGGAATAGTTTTACCTGACGCAAATCCAATATCCGGATTGGGCGGGTAAATTCTTGATTTCCAAAGATATCACCCTGCGGGGCCTGCAAATCTTCGAGGTCGTCGCCCGGACCGGCTCGGTCGCCAAGACCGCGCAGGAACTGGGCATGTCGCTGCCCGCGGTATCGCAGCAGCTCAGGAACCTGGAAGACTCGGTCGGCCGCTCGCTGCTCGACCACGGCCGCAGGCCGATGCTGCTGACCCCGGCGGGCACGGCATTCCTGAAACGGACCGAGGACATCCTGCGCAGCCTGCGCCGGGCCTTGACCGAGGCCTCGGTGCTGGATCTCTCGCATGTCCCGCAGCTGCGGCTGGGGGTGATCGACGATTTCGACAACCATGTCACGCCCGAACTGGCCGCCGCCCTGGCGGGCACCCTGGCCGATTGCGAGTTCCGCCTGCATATCCGTCCCAGCCACGAGCTGTGCGAACTGGCCCGCGCCCGCATGCTGGACGTGGTGGTGGCCGCGGCGCAGGTCGGCGGCATCGAGGGGCTTGAGGAATACCCGCTTCTCGCCGACCCTTTCATGCTGATCGTGCCGCGCGGCTTTGCGCTGGACCGGGCCGAGCCGATGCAGTCGCTCTCGGCACTGCCGTTTCTGCGCTACGACCGCAACCAGATGATCGGCCAGCAGATCGAGGCGCAGCTGCGCCGCCTGAACCTGAACCTGCCGAACCGGTTCGAGCTGGGGTCGAACCCGGCGATCACCGCGCTGGTCGCGCATGGCAGCGGCTGGGCGGTGACCACCGCGCTCAGCTATCTGCGCTCGGGCCAGTTCCACGACCGGGTCGAGGCGCTGCCGCTGCCCTTCGAACCCTTCTCGCGGACGATCTCGCTGTTCGCGGCCTTCGACTGGATCACCGGCGCCGCCAGCGAGCTGGCCGGCACCCTGCGTCGCCTGCTGATGTCGGAAGTGATGCCGGCAATGCACGAGCACCTGCCCTGGGCGGCGCCGCAGATGCGGGTGCTGCATCCCGAATAGCCGCCGCCGCGGCCCGGGTCACTTCAGCAATTGCTGAAAGGTGATGTAACCCATCACCGGGTGCAGGTACTGCCGCGACTGCCAGAGGGTGCCGTCATCGCCGATCCAGTAGTCGTTGCGGATCGTGCCGCCATAGCTGTCAGAGCAGACCTCGGCCATGTGCCGTGTCGCATGGCTGCGTTCGAGGATTTCGATGGTCTCGGCGCCGACCGGGTCCATCCGGCAGCTCAACCGCGATTTCAGGATCTGCCGGTCGCCGCCGATGTAGCGCATCACCTTGCCGTAGCTGCTGCTCTCGTCGGTCCGAAGCGCCGCGAGAGTGGCATCGGTCTCTCCCGCCAGAAGGTCGCCGGGCAATCCGCGGCTGGCCGAGAGCACGCCCTGTTTCAGCGTCACCGACAGCTTGTCCAGAGAGACCCAGGTGCCGTAACCGCCGTTCTGCCGGGCCAGGCGCAGCGTCGCGGCGGCCTTGCTGCGTTCGATCGAGGCCAGGATCAACGGCCCCTTGGCGTCTTCCAGCGCCGCCCGGGTCAGCTGGGCGGCGGGCGGGGGCGGGGCCTTGTTCCGGCCCTTGATCTTCTGGGTGATCAGGCGGGTCGCTTCGGTCAGGGGCGATGTGGTGCCTTCGCCGCCGGATGAGCAGGCGGCCAGGCCAAGGGCCAGCGCCAGAACCATCCCGCGGATCATCGCCAGAACATCCCCCATTCCCGCGACAGCTCCAGCGAGTGATAGTCGCGCACGCTGTCGTAGAGCCGGCCTTCCATCTCCAGCATCTGGCCGCCGTCACGCACCAGCGGCCGCAGCACCATCCCGGTGGTGCTGGTCGTCGGCTTGCCCAGCAGCCAGCTCAGCGGGACTTCCACCCGGATACCCTTGTCGAACGAGCCTTCGCCGAAATCCTCGTGGGAGACATCGGTCAGGGTGGCGAAGGCGCCGACCTTCCAGCCGTTGGCGAATTCGCGGTCCAGCGCCACGGTCGCGCCCCAGTCGCCGGCCAGATAGCGCCCGGCCTGGATCGAGGTCAGGTAGCCGTTGCCCAGGGCGTAATAGGCCGAGACATGGCCGGTCACGACCGAATAGTCCTGAAACCCGAAGCCGCCGTCGAAATCGCGTTGCTTGACCCAGTTCGCCTCGGCGCCCAGGGCCAGGCGGCTGTCCACCGGCTTCCACAGCACCTCTGCCGATACGCCGCCGAACATCCGCTCCAGATAACCGGCGGAGACGCGGCCGTAGAGGTCCTTGCCGGGCCGGAAGTAATAGGAGGCGGTCAGGTGTTCCAGAACCGTGCTGCCTTCCTGGGCATAGCGCAACGCATCCGAGCGGACATGCGGCAGGACCGAATCCGAAACCCGGTCGCTTTCGTCGTAGTTGCCATAGACGCGCTGCGTGACCGACCCCGAGAGGACGAAGCCCGGGGCGACCTCGAAGCTGCCCCTGGCGCGCAGGCCGACGTCGCCCAGCACCGGATTCCGCGGGTCGAACACGCCGATCGTGGCATAGGGCTCGATGGCCCAGCTCAGGCGCGGATAGGCGCCCTCGGCTTCGATGCCGCGCGGCTGGTCGGCGGCATCGGTGATCTCTGCGGCGGCCAGGATTTGTTCGGTGCCGTCGGGCAGGTTCTCGAACCGTTCGAGATCGCTGCGCCGGATCGTCACCGCCGAGGCCGGGATGCCGTTGACCACCGGCACGACCGAGATCACCTCGACCGAGGGCGGCAGGATATAGCTCATCGCCCGCATCACCCGGCCGATCGCCATCGGCTCGGCATCGTATCGGGTGTTGCGGATCCGCAGGGTCGCGGTGTTGCCGGTGACCTGCATGTGCTCCAGCAGCATGCCCTCGTTCGCCACCGCCTCGGCCGAGACCCGGCGGATGGTGTCGGTATTGGCCGGATCGGCGGTCCATTCGGTGCCCCAGCTGTCCAGGGCACTTCGGTCGCGCGGCTTGACCGGCAGCGGCGCCTTGGCGTTGGAGCCGGGCAGGGCGGGCTTCTTGGGATTCAGGATGAGGCTGGCCGAAAAGCCCAGCGTCGAGCCATACATGTAATAGGCCCCGACATGGAAGGAGTCGGAGAGCTTGTATTCGGCGCCGATGTTGAACGGGCTGGCCCTTTCGAACAGGTCGCGGCTGTCGGACTCCAGCGTATAGGCGTCCGAGGAATACTCGAACTTCAGGGTCAGCTTGTCCGTCGGCGCGAATTGCAGCCCGGCAAAGGGGGCGACCGGGCCGCGGAACCATTGTGCCGTGTTCAGCGTGCCGCCGAGGTCGCCGGCGCTTCTGTCGGGGCGGGTGCCGATGCTGCCGATGCTGCCATGGCTGCCGAACCGGCCCCAGCCCAGACCGGCGCTGACCTTGACCTTGTCGCCAAGGTTCTTGGTCGCAACGACATATTCCGCCGAAGAGTAGCCGGTGCCCAGAAAGTCCTGCAATCCGACGGTGACGGCGGGCATATACTTGCCTTCGTCCAGCAGCCGGAAACGGATGTCGAAGCTGCGGTCGTAGTAATCGACATAACCGCCAAGATTCAGGTCCTTGAACTTGGAATAGCGGAAGCTGGCCGAAATCCGGTCGGTCAACTGAAACGACAGGTTGGTGCGCTGAATGCCGGCGAAACTGGAAAGCGTCATCGACAATTGAGCGTCGGGCGCGCTTTCGCCTGAGGGCATGTCGATGGTGCCCGGCACACCATAGAGGTTCAATGACCCGGCAGGTTCGGGCAGCACTGACCCGGTGCTTGCCGCGACGGCACAGCAGGTCAGCGCCGCAACGCGACCCTTGCGGACAATGGCCCGCTGCCGTGATCGATAACGTTTGCTCACCGGCACTGCCCCTTTTCCGGTCGCAATTCTATTTCCCGCCAGATTAGCCTGATGCTGCGGAAAGTAAACTTTCCCGGGTTGGTGGCGGCTGGCTATTGGCCGGGCTGCGTCGAAAACACAACTGTGCCGGGGGCCTCGTCGAAGGCATTGTCCCGGATCCAGCGCAGCACCACCTTGCGCGCGGCTTCGGCATCCGACGCGTCCAGCGCCAGTTGCAGATCCCGCAGCATCGTTGCGACCTCGATCTCGGACAGGGACTCCTCCTGGGCCCGCAGGATTTTCGGATGCGGTGTCGTCACCCTGTCGGGTCCGCTCAGCAGTTCCTCGTGCAGCTTCTCGCCGCGGCGCAGGCCGGTGATGACGATCCGGATGTCGCCGTTCGGGTTGTCGTCGCTCTGCACCGTCAGCCCGGCGCCCTCGATCATCTGTTCGGCCAGGCGCCGGATCGGCACCGGCTCTCCCATGTCGAGCACGAAGAGATCGCCGCCGCGGGCGAAGCTGATGGCGGTCAGCACCAGCCGCGCGGCCTCGGGGATCGTCATGAAATAGCGGGTCACGTCGTCATGCGTGACGGTGACCGGCCCGCCGCGCGCAATCTGGTCGTGGAACAGCGGAATGACCGAGCCGGAAGAGCCCAGGACATTGCCGAAACGCACCATGGAGAACCGGGTTTCCGTCGCGCGGGTGGCCAGGTCCTGCACGATCAGTTCGGCCATCCGTTTCGAGGCGCCCATCATGTTCTTCGGCCGCACCGCCTTGTCGGTCGAGACCAGCAGGAAGTTCTCCAGCCCCATGTCGCGCGCGGCCTCGGCGACGACGCGGGTGCCGATGACGTTGTTCTGCAGGCCCGCCAGAGGGTTCTCCTCGACCAGCGGAACATGCTTGTAGGCGGCGGTGTGCAGCACCGTCTGCACGCCGTATTCGGCGATCACCCGGCGCACGGTCCCGGCGTCGGTGACAGAGCCGAGCTGCGCCACGATCTCGGGCGGGGTCCGGTCGTCGATCCCGCGCAGCATGTCGATCCCGCGCAGCTCCCGGTCGATCTGGTAGAGCGCGGGTTCCGAGTTGTCGAACAGCACGATCCGCGCCGGGTTGCAGTCGGCAAGCTGGCGACAGAGTTCCGAACCGATCGAGCCGCCGGCGCCGGTCACCATGACCGACCGCCCGGCGAAGGTATCCCTTGCGCCCGGCAGTTCGTCCTGGATCTGGGCGCGTCCCAGAAGCCCTTCGAGAGAGACCGGCTCGATCCGGCGCAGCAGCTCCTTCTCGCCGGCCAGCTGCGCAAAGGAGGGCACCGCGTGAACATCCACATCGAAGCTCTGCAGCCGCGCCAGCTTCAGCGACAGTTCGCTGCGCGACAGCTGCGGCATCGCCAGCAGCACCCGGTCGATCCGCCGGTTCCGGATCAGCTGGCGCAGATCGCCGGGCCCATAGACCGGCACGCCCGAAATCGTCAGCCCGCGCAGGGCGGGGTTGTCGTCGACGAAGGCCAGCGGGTCGATCGAGTCATGCGTCGACAGCGCGGCGGCAAGCTGTATCCCCGTCGATCCGGCGCCATAGATCAGCACCCGCCGCTGTTCCACCTTGCGCCGGTAGACCCAGAGCAGGGCGTGCAGCATCCCGATCCGGCCCAGCACCGAGATGGTGAACAGGATCAGCCCGTAGGTGTAGAACAGCGAGGCCGGAACCGACGAGGGCCAGACGCGGTCCACCGCCAGGCCGGCGACGGCCATCAGCGATGCAAAGACCGCGGTGCGCAGGATCGCGCTCCAGTCATAGGCGTTCAGCTTGATCTTCGGCAGGCCGAGCCCCCAGGCCAGGCTGCCGCCGATCAGCGTCAGGGCCGGGAACAGCAGCCAGGCGTTGGCAAGATCGGCAGACCCGGGGAGCCGGTTCAGCGACAGCGACAGCGCCTTGAACAGCGACAGGTTGATGACCAGCAGATCCGCCAGCAGCAGCAACATGCGCTTTCGGCGGCGGCTCATGTTCTCGGCCAGATGCCGCAACGAGACGCCGCCGCGGTGATAGCTCATGCGCAGTCGGCGGAGGGCTTTCACATCCGATCTCCCGAACCCGCGTTGCTGCACGTCGCTGCCATATTCGATCCACGTCCCGTGAAATCAGGAAAAACCATTGTCAGGGTCTTGTTTCTTTCGCGCGTCATTCACTTGGCAGGGGGCGCCATCCACGGCAACCGGCAACCCGGATGTGCTAGCAGATTGCGCGTGTTTCCGCTAGATGGCGGGCTCCGGCGCGGCAAGGATCGGCAGGGTCCGCCCGGTCTACCTGCGGCGCGCCCATCGGCCCCGCCGGCCAAGCAGCACGGCGCCGGTGGCCAGGATCATCCGCATGTCCGTGCAAAGCGTCCGGTGGCGCTGATAGATCAGGTCCAGCCTGGCCTTGCGGGGCACGCAGCGGCGGGCATAGATGCGGTCGGTTTCCTCGGCGTCGGTGGCCTGGGCCAGCAGCCGGGCCTCGTGCCGGTGAAACACCAGCGAGGCCAGCCCGGTGACGCCCGGACGGCTCTGCAGCACCCGGGCATAGAGCGCCGGGAACCTCTCGACATATTGCCGGAGCGGCGGACGCGGGCCGACGAACCCCATGTCGCCGCGCAGGATGTTCCACAGCTGCGGCAACTCGTCCAGCCGGGTGGTGCGCAGCCAGCGCCCGCTGCGGGTGATCCGGTCCCGCTTGTCGCCGCCCGAGACTCCCCGGTCCTGCGCGACGCCCCGCATGGTGCGGAACTTCCACAGGGTGAAGCCCCGGGTCGGGCTGCGCATCCTTTCGGCGCCGTAGAGCACCGGGCGCCCGTCCCGCAGAAGGATCAGAACCGCGATCGCGGCCAGCAGCGGCAAGGTCACCACCGCAAGGACCAGCGCCAGTGCCAGGTCGAAGATCCGCTGCGCAGTCACCGGACCGGCTCCGCGGGAACCGCCGCGCCGGTTGGGGCTGGGATGGGCCGGGCCGGGTTCGGCATCAGGGATCTGTCCTTGCGGTCGGGAAGCGCAATTCTTGCCGAAGCGCCGAAAGATGCAAGGCTGGATGCCGGGCCGGTCCCGGCAGGGGGCGGCGGGCGCGTTCGGGGCTTTCGCCGCGCCGACGCCCGGCATAGAATTTTGACCATTCGGTCATGCTTGCGGGAATCGGCCCCGCGTGCGACCGTCCCGACGCTTGCCCGACTGCATGAGGACTTCGAATTGCCCAGCGATGCGCCTGCCGCCAACCGGTCCCACCTTCCGCTTGTCCAGGGTGTGCCCGAGGGCCTGACCCGCAATCCGGGGATGCCGCTGGACCTCGACTGGGTCGCCTCGGTCCAGGCCAATACCTCGGCGATCGAGCGGCGGGCGGCCAGCCTGCCGGGGCGGCGCTCGGTCAAGAAAGAGTATCAGGCGGCCTGGCTGCTGAAGGCGGTGACGCTGATCGACCTGACGACGCTTTCGGGCGACGACACGCCGGGCCGGGTCCGGCGGCTCTGCGCCAAGGCGGTGCATCCGGTGCGGCAGGACATTCTCGACGCGCTCGGGATGCGCCCGATCACCACCGCGGCGGTCTGCGTCTATCACGAGATGGTGCCGACGGCCGTGGCGGCGCTGGAGGGAACCGGGGTTCCCGTCGCCGCTGTCAGCACCGGCTTTCCGGCCGGGCTGTCGCCGCTGCCGTTGCGGATCGCCGAGATCGGCGAAAGCGTGAAGGCCGGGGCCTCCGAGATCGACATCGTGATTTCCCGCCGCCATGTGCTGACCGGCAACTGGCAGGCGCTCTATGACGAGACCCGCGCGATGCGCGAGGCCTGCGGCGAGGCGCATATGAAGACGATCCTGGCGACCGGAGAGTTGCAGACCCTCCGCAATGTCGCCCGCGCCTCGCTGGTCTGCATGATGGCGGGGGCGGATTTCATCAAGACCTCGACCGGGAAAGAGCCGGTGAATGCCACGCTGCCGGTCTCTCTGGTGATGATCCGGGCGATCCGCGACTATCAGGCCCGGACCGGGATCAAGGTCGGCTACAAGCCCGCGGGCGGGATTTCCAAGGCCAAGGACGTGCTGACCTATCTGGCGATGATGAAGGACGAACTGGGCGACCGCTGGCTGCAGCCCGACCTGTTCCGCTTCGGCGCCTCGTCCCTGCTGGGCGATATCGAGCGGCAGCTGGAGCATTTTGTCACCGGGCGCTATTCCTCGGCCAGCCGGCATCCGATGTCATGACCCGCCGCCCGGAATATCCGAAGGGCGGCGCCTGCCTGGGCGGGCGCGAAGCGCCTGCCGGGGGGCAGGCAGGCGCTGCCCGGTCTGCCGACCGGGCGATGCCCTGGCCACCAAGACCGCAGCACGCCACCACTCCGGAGGGCACAGTATGACCGTATCCCAAATCTTCGACTCGATGGACTACGGCCCGGCCCCGGAAAGCGCCGCCGAGGCGCTGGCCTGGCTGGTCGATGGCGGCAGTGCCTTCGGCCATTTCATCGACGGCAGCTTCACCAGGCCCGGCAAGGGGTTCGAGACCCGCAACCCGGCGACCGGCGCGGTGCTGGCCAGGGTCACCCAGGCCACGCAGGCCGATGTGGATGCGGCGGTCAAGGCGGCCCGTGCGGCGCAGCCGAAATGGGCCGGGCTGCCGGGCCATCAGCGGGCGCAGAAACTCTATGCCCTGGCGCGGCTGGTGCAGAAACACGCGCGGCTGTTCGCGGTGCTGGAGACGCTCGACAACGGCAAGCCGATCCGCGAGAGCCGCGACATCGACGTGCCCTTGGTGGCGCGGCACTTCTACTACCACGCCGGCATGGCGCAGCTGATGGAAGAGGAACTGCCCGACCGCGAGCCCCTCGGCGTCTGCGGCCAGATCATCCCCTGGAACTTCCCGCTGCTGATGCTGGCCTGGAAGGTCGCCCCCGCCATCGCGATGGGCAACACGGTGGTGCTGAAGCCGGCCGAATACACCTCGCTGACGGCGCTGCTGTTCGGCCAGATCTGCCAGGAGGCCGGGCTGCCCGCCGGCGTGGTCAACATCGTCACCGGTGACGGCGCGGTGGGCGAGATGATCGTCGGGCATCCCGATATCGACAAGATCGCCTTCACCGGCTCGACCTCGGTCGGCCGCAAAATCCGCGAGGCCACGGCGGGGTCGGGCAAGGCGCTGACGCTCGAACTGGGCGGCAAGTCGCCCTATATCGTCTTCGACGATGCCGATCTCGACAGCGCCGTCGAAGGGCTGGTCGATGCGATCTGGTTCAATCAGGGCCAGGTCTGCTGCGCCGGGTCGCGGCTGCTGGTGCAGGAAGGCGTCGCCGAACGCTTCTACGGGAAGCTGAAACGCCGGATGGACGGTCTCAGGATCGGCGATCCGCTGGACAAATGCATCGACATCGGCGCGGTGGTCGATCCGGTGCAGCTGGAAACGATCACCCGGATGGTGGAGGAAGGCGGCGCCGAGGGTGAGGTCCACCGCTCCGCCGCCCCGCTGCCCGAAGGCTGCTACTACCCGCCGACGCTGATCACCGGCCTGCACCCGGCGGCACGGCTGATGCAGGAGGAAATCTTCGGCCCGGTGCTGGTGGCCACCACCTTCCGCACCCCGGCCGAGGCCGTCGCGCTGGCCAACAACACCCGCTACGGGCTGGCGGCGACGCTCTGGACCGAGAATGTCAATCTGGCGCTGGACGTGGCGCCGAAACTGGCCGCCGGGGTGGTCTGGGTCAACGCGACCAACCTCTTCGACGCGGCGGCGGGTTTTGGCGGGGTCCGCGAAAGCGGCTTTGGCCGCGAAGGCGGCTGGGAAGGGCTGCGGGCCTATACCCGCGCCAGGGGCAAGGCGAAGGCCCTGAAACCCGTGCTGCCCGCGGCGGCGCCGGACAAGCCCCAGGTCGAAGGGATGGACCGCACCGCGAAACTCTATATCGGCGGCAAGCAGGCCCGCCCCGATGGCGGCTACTCGCGCGCCGTCTGGTCGCCCAGGGGCAAGCTGCTGGGCCATGTCGGGCTGGCCAACCGCAAGGACATCCGCAACGCGGTCGAAGCGGCGCAGGCGGCCAAGGGCTGGGCCCGAACCACCGGCCATCTGCGGGCGCAGATCCTCTATTACATCGCCGAGAACCTCTCGGCCCGGGCCGGGGAATTTGCCGGGCGGATCGCTGCGATGACCGGGCAGGGCGGCAAGACGGCCGAGGCCGAGGTGGCCGCGTCGGTCTCGCGTCTCTTCACCTATGCCGCCTGGGCCGACAAATACGACGGCGCCGCAAAGGGCGTGCCGTTGCGCGGCATCGCGCTGGCCATGCACGAGCCGGTCGGTGTCATCGGCGCCTTCTGCCCCGACGAGGCGCCCTTGCTGGGCCTGGTCTCGGTGATCGCGCCGGCGGTGGCGATGGGCAACCGGGTGGTGGCCGTGGCCTCGGGCGCCTGGCCGCTGGCCGCGACCGACTTCTATCAGGTGCTGGAAACCTCGGACCTGCCCGGCGGGGTGGTCAACATCCTCACCGGCTCCGCCACCGAACTGGCGCCGCATCTTGCGGGCCATATGGACGTGGACGCGGTCTGGAGCTTTTCCTCCACCGACCTATCCGGGGTGATCGAGCGCGAGAGCGCCGGAAACCTCAAGCGGACATGGGTCAACAACGGCCGGGCGCGGGACTGGATGCAGCCCGATGCCGGCGCCTTCCTGGCCGCATCGACCGAGGTCAAGACGATCTGGGTGCCCTACGGAGAATAGCGTCCGCGCGCCTTTCCGGCCGCGAAACCGCCGGAATTCTGGAGCGATCGTGACGGACCCGTGAGGCCGGTAATACTTGCCCCGCCCGGATTCCGTGTTAAGCCAAGGCTTTGCAGGATTCGGAATAGTAACAGGTCGATGACAACATCTGCTTCACGTTTTTCGCGCCGCACGGCATTGTTGATGATGGGCGGCTTCGTTTCTGCCTGTGCCGCGAGGCCCGACGACACGGCCCCGCCGACGACCCAGGCATATGACGAAGGCTACGGTCCGCTCGAAGACGGCGAATACGTCCTGCCGCATGTCGATCCGGCCTATACCGCCGGGGTCAACAAGCGTGCCCTGGTCACCTACACGGGCGACGAGGCTGCCGGCAGCATCATCGTCGATCCGTTCGCCAAGTTCCTGTTCTACACGCTCGGCGACGGCACCGCGATGCGCTATCCGATCGCGGTCGGGCGGGAAGGGCGCGGCTTCCGCGGCACCGCCACCGTCAAGCTGAAGAAAAAGTGGCCGGGCTGGATGCCGACCCAGAACATGATCCGCACCGAACCCGAGGTCTATGCCAAATATGCCGCCGGCGTGCCGGGCGGGCTGCGCTCTCCGCTGGGTGCGCGGGCGCTCTATCTCTATCGCGGCAACCGCGACACCTATTACCGGATCCACGGCACCAACGACCTGCCGTCGATCGGGCACAACTCCTCGGCGGGCTGCATCCGGCTGTTCAACCACGACATCATCGATCTCTACGACCGGGTCGAGATTCCGTCGCACGTGCGGGTCCGCACGCTGGACGAGTCGGTCGAGAAGGAAGGTCTGGAAATGGCCCATCGGGGCGACGACATGGCCCCGACCGTGACCGATATCGACACCGGCGCCATCGAGATCGAGAACCTCTGATCGGGCGCCTCTCGCTTAAGCAAACGCGAGTCCCATGCCCCCGGGGCGGCAGAGCCCGCCCCCGAAGCGCCTTGGCGCGGAATTTCCGGTGCAGGCTGGTGACAAACCCGCTAGGATTTCCGACATAGGACAAGGTGATTGACCCAAGGGGACTGAAATGGCCGATCTGGAAGCCCAAATTCGCGAAAGCCAGGAGCAGGTGGCGCAGACGCAGGCGCGAATTTCCGCCGTGACAAGCCGGATTGAAACGGCGCGGGCCAAGCTGGCCAGCGGCGACGATATCTCGGTCGATATCGAGAATGCCTCGCTGGAAGAGGTCCATCGCCACACCGATCTGATGAACGCCAATATCGCCGAACTCATCATGGGGCTCGACGATGTGACCGCCGGCTTCTCGCGCGATTTCGACGAGATGCGCAACAAGACCGGCTGGGAGACCTTCGTCGGGATTTTCAGCAAGGGCAAATCCGAGTCGATGCGGCAGGAACGGATGCGCACCGCCAGCATCGACGACAAGCTGCAGGATCTGATCGGCAAGTCCGACATCATCGTGAAGCTTCTGGAAGGCCAGCTTGCGACGCTGAACGACCAGAAGGCCAGGGTCGAGACCAACCTCACCGCCACGCTGGACGAACGCGAGGCCGTGGTCGGGGAACTGGAAACCCTGCGCGCCGACATCCAGGCCATGGACCCGAAGATCATCGAGCTGGAAAACAAGATCAGCGTCGAACAGGATGCCGCCGCCCGGACCAAGCTGGAAAGCGATCTGGCGGCGCTGAACGCGCAATATAACGAGATGGTCCAGCAAGAGCAGGTCATGCTGGCCAAGAGCCAGACGCTGGAACGCTATATCGAGGCCGGCAAGACCTGGGTGGACAGCCTGCAGAACCAGGCCGCGACCCAGATGGTGCTGATCAACAAGCTTCAGACCGATACCAAGCAGCGGGTGGTGCTCTACGACGCGCTGACCAAGTCGCTGAAGACCGCGCAGCAGCAGGACGTGGCGCACCGGATCAACGAGATCGGGGTCGAGACCGACAAGGAAGCCCAGGCGGCAATGGCGGCCATCGGATCGGCCACCAACACGCGGATGGCCGAGATGCTGGAGGCGCATGAGGATCACATGGTCTTCGCGCGCAAGGTGCTGGAGCAGAAGGCCAAGGCCGACGAACGCTTTGCCCGCCGCTTCCAGGCGATCGTCGAGAAGCACGACAAGAACCTCTACGGTTCGGAGGGCTGATCCGGGCCAATGGCGGAGCCGGGAAACACGGTGGATCTCGAGGCCGACCATGTCGGCCTGACGGACACCTATGCGGTGCGCCGCTATTTCCGCAAGTTCGAGACGATCATCGGCCACATGGGCCGGGTCGCCGACGAAATGCGGGCCGAGGGCAGCCTGTCGCGCTCGGATGTCGAGGTTCTCACGGTCTATGTCAGGGCGCTCTCGGCCACCTTCGGGGCGCTCGGGCACAAGTATCTGCTGACCGGCCGCGATCCCGGCCAGGTCTTCGGCAGCCTGTCGATGGACCGCGTCGAAAGCGGCTTTCCGGTGTTCCGCGAACTGCTGGTCATGGCCAATGACGCCCAGCAGGCCGGGGTGCATCTGTCGGGGATGCCGACGGTGGCCGAGCTGAAGGAGCAGATGATCCACGAGATCCTCTCGGAACAGCAGATCCCGACCAAGCTGCAATTCGCCCTGTCGCAGCGGCTCTACTATCAGGCGCTCTACGACGGCGGGCTGTTCTGGGCGACCAACGACCCGGTGGCGCACTGGATCGGCGATCTGGGCGAGGACCGGCGCCGGTTCATGGTGCATTGGGCGGTCTATGACAGCCAGATCAACCTGCCCACCGTCTACCTGATGGAGGTCGAGGATACCGGCTCCTGGGCGCTGCCCAAGGACACCCGCCGCTGGCCCGAGGCGCAGCGCCATCTGATCGCGCAATCGGTGGCCGGGCTCAAACTGCTGACCATCGCCCAGGGGTTCGACCGGGATTTCGACGACCTGCACCCGAAACGGCTGCGCCGCTTCCATCTCGGGCCGATGTACAGCTCGGCCTACACGCTGCAGACCGGCCCCCTGCGCGAGGTGCTGGAGGACGCGGGGTCGGAAGAGGGGCAGGACTGGGCCCTGGCCTGGACCGTCGAGACCCTGGAAAGCGAAAGGGTGGAGCAGGAGAAGAGCGGCTGGTTCGGCAAGGTCGAGCGGCAGATCTTCGCGCTCGATCCGTTCTCCGGGCGCGGCGTCGATACCGGCGCGACCCGGACCGAACGGGCGATCATCCTGCCGGCCCGACCCTATCAGGTGCTGGCCGAACGCAACCCGCCGGGCTTTCGCGAGGTCCGCAAATTCGTGGTAAGCCCGAAGGGCCGGGTGCTGAGCTACCGATGACCGCCCGCCCGCCCCATATCCGCTTGCCGGCCCGCGGCAGGCACATTTTGAAAAGCATGAATTTCAAGGGAACCGCCGCATGAGCCAGACCTCCGACCAGATGGAACTGCGCGAGGACGACATCCGCGCCCATTACGGCGCCGCCGAGGCGCTGCTGACCGGGTTCGACCACGCGCCGCGGCTGGCCAGCGCCAGGGTGGCGGCGGTGGACGCGCCGGAACGCTCGCCCGGGATCGGCCGGCGGCCGCGGTTCCGCTCGACCACGCCGGGGCTGGTGACGCGCTCGACGGTGCGGCCCGGATCGGTGCGGCTGATCGACCGGATCGCCGAGTCGGATGGCGAGGACGCGCTGACCTCGCCGGTGCAGGCCACCGTGACCCGCAGCCTGCGCCGCGCCCTCTCCATCGCCCTGGCTCTGGGCGACGCGGTGGCGGGGATCACCGGGCTGGCCGAGCTGAAGAAGGAAAACCTCGAAGGCCGCCTGCCGCCGGCCCGGGCGGCGGAATTCTCCGAACTGCTGGCCGCCGAAGCGCTCTCGGTGCTCTATACCTTCGGCAATGCCCTGGCCTTCCTGCTGGCGCCCTCGGCCACCCAGGCGACGGTCGAGATCGGCGGCGTCGACGAGGTGCTGACCGACAACGCCCCGCTGGCGCTGCAGGGCGCGCTCTGGGAGCTCGATCAGGACATCGGCGCCCTGGCCGAAGGCGACGCCCGGCTGGTCGCGGTGGTGCTGGCCTATGCCGAGGCGCTGATGGAAAAGGTCGCCGCCCGGGCCAAGGACGCGCCGCGGATCGGCGCTTTTGCCACCAGCACCTGGCGGGTGGAGGCCGATGACCTGCCGATCGCCGGCTTCACCCCGGCCCGCAAGGCGCGCAGCAGCACCCTGACCATGCAGTTCAAGAAGCCCGAAGAGGTCGTCGGCAACCATATCGCCAAGTATCAGGCGATGAAGCTGGCCAAGATGCTCATGGCCTACGACTTCGAGCGGCGCCTGAACCCCTTTGTCGAGGCCGGCGGCTTCATCTTCACCTTCATGGGCGACGGGGCGCCGGGGACCGGCAAGACCACGCTGATCCAGATGATGGCCGGGCTGATACAGGGTTATTGCGAGGTGGCGGGCTATCCGTTCCGCTACCAGAACTTCTCGATCGACCAGATCGACAGCTACCAGGGCAAGTCGGCGCAGAACGCCAAGGCGTTCATCACGAACGTGCTCGACCCTACGGTGATTGGCTTCGGCACGATCGACGACATCGACCAGATCGCCGGCAAGCGCGGCGACCGGCAAAGCTCGGCCGGGCAGCAGGAGGTCACGGCGGTCTTCATGGAGGCTTTCGCCGGGGCCAATACCGTGGTGCGCGGCAACTGCACCTACGGCATGTTCTCGAACTACCCCGAGAACGTGGACGACGCCCTGCGCCAGCGGGCCGGGGCGCGGTTCCTGGTCGATGGCCCGCAGACCCGCGAGGACTATATCGACATCCTCGCCCTGCTTCTGGGCAAGAACCACGAGATCCCGCTGGGCAATCACAAGCTCTACGCCGCGCAGGAGCTGAAGCGGGCGGTGGCGGACAGTTTCGAGAAACACGGTCGCCCGCAGGAGGACGGCCTGCGAAAGGTCTGGGAACGGACCGAGAAGGACCTCGGCAAGCTCGACACCCTGGCCAAGCTGGGCGCCTATCTGAAACGTATCCAGGAGGCCGACCCGCGCTTCACCGGCCGGGCGATCAAGAACATCACCGATGCGGTCAAGGTCCGGGCGATGGATTTCGAGCTGCCCGACGACTGGATGGAAGACCCGACCGAGTTCCTGCACAAGCCCTACGAGCAGAAGCTGGCGATGCTGAAGGCCATGGCGCAGCCGATCACGGTGGAGATGGTGATCCAGGAGATCAACCGCTACGCCGACAGCGAATTCCGCTATGCCGACAAGTCAGACGAGGTGGCGATCTCCAACGCCGTGCGCGAGATGGAGCGCATGGACGAGGCGCGGCGGCGCTATGCCGCGAAACTGAAGGGATGACCTTCACCCTGACCATCCTGCTGCCGATCGCGGTCTTGGTCGGTGTGGCGGTGCTGCTGCCGCGCTGGATGCAACGCATCACGCCCGAGACGCTGGCCGGGCTGATCCTCAACGGGCTGGCATCCGCCGCGGTGCTGACCGTCCTGGCGACGCTCTGGTTCTTCGGGTCCTATCTCTACAGGGGCGACGTGCTGCTCGACCTCTTCGAAATCGCGCCCGGCAGCACGGTGCTCCATTTCCTCCGCCTCGGGCTGGCCTCGGCGCTGATCTGGGGGCCGGTGCTGGTGCTGGCCGTGGCGGCGGTTCCGAAACGCTGGAAGGAGGCCACCTGGTGAGCGAAGGTCTGGGTCTGCTGATCGAGAAGGGGCTGATGTTCGGCAATCTGGTGCCGGTCACCTCGTCGGCGCTGGTCGAACGCTACAACCGCGCTCTCAAGAAACTGACCGGCCGGCAGACGAAGCTGACCGATTTTCACATCGACCTCTCGGGCTATTCCCCCGAGATCGGCGACGAGCTGGGCGATGACCTCTATCTGAACCAGAACGGCTGCAACCGCGAATTCATCCTGCTGACCACCGATCAGCGCCGGGCTCCGCTGCTGAATGCCAAGTTCTCCGCCTCGCGGCCGATCCTGAAACGCTTCATCGCCGAGAACGAGGCCGAGCTCTTCGCCCTCACCGCCCGCGACGCGGTCTGCGGGGAGTTGACCAACTCGGTCTACGAACTCTCGAAACCCGAACGCCTCTTCGACATCCGCCGGATCAAGGTCGAGGCCGACACCACCGGCAGCCATGTCGCCGAGGCGCAGAAGCTGGCCGGGCTGATCGAGCGGTTCCGCAACGAAGAGGACGCCTGGTGGGACGACGTGCTGATCGCCGAGATGATCGGCCTGGCAAAAAGCACCGGCGACGTGACCCGAAATCCGCTGGCGCTGCGGCCGCTCGTGGTCGATCAGGCCAATTTCTGGACCTCGCATTTCGGCGGGCTCTATGTGTTCCGCGACGTGCCGCATCCGGCGGCGATTTCGATCGGCGCCAAGGACCGGCTCGGCCCGCTGCCGATTGCCGATGTCTATGACCTCGGCCAGCGCAACGAGATCGCGCATTTCCTGGAAGCCAACGATCTGGTCGAACCCATCGTGAAGGCGCGCGGCATCGACGCCGCCGCGATCCTCGGCCAGAAGATGGATTTCATCCTGGTCGAGGCCGGCGCCCAGCTGGGGCTGGATCTCGGCGAGGCGACCCGCGCCGATCTGCGCAACGTGGCGCGGCAGGTGGGATCGGCCCTGCCGGTCGAGTTCCGGGCCCTCGGCGACCTGAAGCGTTGGGCCGAGGCGGGCGGCACCTGGCCCACGATCAGCTCCGAGCATCCGGCCTATTTCTACACCCTGCGGGCCCGCAACCACGCCGACCGCGACCTTGTGAACCAGCTCCTGGCCGAGCTGTCGCCGCTGGACGTGCGGCAGCTGTTCATCTGCCACAAGGAGCTGTTCTACAGCCTCTACAGGCATTGGTCGCCGACCAAGCAGCACTATGTCGCCCGCTTCCTCGAACAGGAGTATCTGACCGACAAGGCCGGCGCGCGCGAGGCGCTGTTCGGCGGGGACGAGCCGATGGCCGACCCGCCGGTCTCGCCCCCCGCGGCGCCGAAACCGCCGGTCTCGCCCTGGGAACGGGCACGCCGCGACAGGGCGCTGATCGATCTCGTCGGCCCCTGGGGCGCCTTGAAGGGAGACAGGTAGATGGCCTTTGTCCGGCTCTTTCTGATCATGGCCGTGGTGCTGGGGGTGATCTACTGGCTGGTCTCGATCTACTCGCGCTCGGTCCGCACCGAACGGCTGGAAAAACGCTGGGACCGCGACCGGCCGCCCGGCATCGACCGCGAAACCTATGTCCGCGAAGGGCTGGAGAAATACGACAACTCCTTTCGCCGCAAGCTGATCGTGCTTATCTTGATCCTGCCGTTCATCGCCGTGTTCGGGGCCATCTATGTAACCAACTACATGCCGGGGTATCGCTGAACATGTGGCGCAAGATCAAATGGGGCATAAGGATCGTCGTCGCGCTGATCCTGGTCGCCTTCTTCCATTACGTCCTGCCGCAGCATGATGTGGTGCGCGTGACCGGGACCGAGGTGATCCGCACCGATTTCACCGCCTTCAACCGGCTGTTCTACGCCCAGGCCGATGCCGGCAATGCCGAAGGCACCACCCGGGACATCCGGCTGATCTACGCGGTGCGCGACGGCGACCGGGTGATCGTCTACCGCAACGAGGATACCGGCACGATCTGGCCGCCCTATTTCAAGTTCGACTCGTCGAACCTGCAGGCCGAGGCGCAGGATCTGCAATCCACCAAGGCCAATCCGCAATGGGTGATCATGACCCATTACGGCTGGCGGATTCCCTTCCTCTCGATCTATCCGAACGCGGTCGGGATCAAGGCGGTGGACGGCCCCGACGTGCGCATCATCCCCTGGTTCAACATCTTCTTCTTCCTGTTCCTCGGCTTCGTCGTCCTCCTGGTCCGGCGCATGATCGCCCAGTTCCGCGAGCGCACGGTGGACCCGATGCTGGAAGACGCGGGCGAGGTCTGGGACAGGGTCGATGATCACGCCGACGCCGCCGCCGACAAGGCGAAAGGCATCTGGGGCGGCTTCACCGCCTGGCTCGGCACCTGGAAGGGCAAGCCACGGGTGCCGCGAAAATAGCGGCCCCGCGCCGCGAAGGGAGGGGGCCATGTCCCTGCTGACGCCGGTTGCGGCCGACATCTGGATCATCGAAGGCGGCATCGTAAATTTCTACGGCTTCCCCTATCCGACCCGCTCGGTGCTTGTCCGGCTGCCCGATGGCGCTCTGTGGGTCTGGTCGCCGGTGGCGCTGAGCCCGGCGCTGAGGGCCGAGGTCGAGACGCTCGGCACGCCCGCCCATCTGGTCAGCCCGAACAGGATTCACCACCTCTATCTGCAGGACTGGAAGACCGCCTTTCCCGGGGCGCGGCTCTGGGGGCCGCTCTCGACGATCCGCAAGCGCTGCGACCTGTCCTTCGAACCGCCGCTGGAAGAGACCAGTCCCGCCGCCTGGCAGGGCGCCTTCGATCAGGTCTGGTTCCGTGGCTCGCGTCTTCTGGACGAGATCGTGTTCCTTCACCGCGCATCCCGCACCGTCATCATCGCCGACATGTCCGAGAATTTCTCGGACCGTTTCCTGCGTGCGCATTGGTCGGGCTGGAAACGGGTCGTCGCGCGGCTCTGGGGCATCGTCGAGGGCAAGGGCTATGCCCCGCTCGAACTGCGCCTGACCTCCTTCGCGCGGGCCTCGCTGCGGGCCTCCCGCGACAGGATGCTGGCCTGGGACCCCCGGCGGGTCATCATGGCGCATGGCGAATGGCAGAGACAGGACGGCCGCCGCTATCTGGAAAGGGCCTTCGCCTGGATCGGCGGGCCGGGCTGAGGCTGCGCCCCGCCCGGCCCCCGGGTGATCAGTCGATCCGTTCCATGCGCAGACCGAGACGGTCGTAATTCACCGCCATGTAGCCGCTCGGCAGGGTGATCACCGCATCGGGGAAGCGCTGAAGCACATCCTGCGCCATCACGCCCTGGTAGATCTCGGGATGCCCGCGATAGCGGAATTGATAGACCGGCAGGCCATTTGCGGCGGTCGAGACCCTTTCGATGTCGGTCTTCAGCCGCGCGTCGCTGATCGAGACCGTGCCGCCGCTGCCGCTGTCGCTCGACGATGCCGCCGCCGCCACCAGAAGCAGCAGCATCAGCGGCACGATGAGGCCGCTTGCCGAGGATGACGAGGTGTCTTCGATGACGACCGTCGGTTCGACGATCGCCGGCGCCATGCCGCCGGCCTGGACCGATTGGCCGACCGTCATGGCCGCTGCAAGGGTGAATGCAAGTCTTGTCTTCATGGGGTCGTTCTCCAGACCGGTTGACGTTCCGGCAAGCCTCGTTGAACGGGGATCACCCGTCAAGCCTTGACTCCCCGCCCGGCGCCCGCTCAGTGCAGCGTCGCCTGAACCAGGTAGCCCTCGACCCGCTCCTCGCCCAGGGCCTTCAACGCCTCCAGCCGATGCAGACCCTCGATCAGCACGTAACCCTTGCTGCCGTCGGCCCGGACCTTGATCGGGGTCAGCTGCCCCTGTTCCAGGATGCTCTCGGCCAGCGCCGTCACCTTGGCGGCGTCCAGCGTCTTGGCCCGCTTGGCGGGCACCCGGACCTGATCGGTGGGAAAGAAGGTTTTCTGAAGCATGCGGCAGCCTCCGGCTGGCAGGGACAGCGGCAGCGTAGCATCCCGTCGCCTGCGGGCATAGCGCCGATGCGGGGGGCTAGCCGGACAGGGACAGCGCGATGACGCCGCCGGCCACGATCACCGCCGCCAGGATGCGCCCCTTCCAGGGCCGCTCGCCAAAGGCGATGACACCGATCAACGCCGCGATGATGACGCTCGACTCCCGCACCGCCGAGACCGCGCCCAGCGGCGCGATGGTCTTGACGTAGAGCACCAGCCCATAGGCCGTCACCGCCGCCGCCCCGCCCAGGAACCCCATGATCAGCGTGCGCGGCGCGAAATGGCCGCGGTTGCGGCGCCGGTGCAGGGCGATGTACAGCGGCACCGGCGCCTCGAAGAGGAACAGCCAGCCCATATAGCCGGTCGCGGTTCCGGACAGGCGGATGCCGATGCCGTCGGCGGTGGAATAGGTGCCGATGCACAGCCCCAGCAGCACCGCGAAGCCGACCGTGCTGCGCGGCGCCGCCGCGGCACCGCGCTGCAGGGCCAGCAGGAAGATGCCCGTCACGATGGCCACCAGCCCCGCCATCGCCAGCGGCGCCAGCGTCTCGCCGATCAGCAGCCAGGCCGAAAAGGCCACGATGGCCGGGGCCAGCCCGCGCGAGATCGGATAGACCTGGCTCAGGTCGCCGAACCGATAGGCGCGGAACAGCAGCAGGTAATAGCCGTAATGCACGATCGTCGAGACCGCGATCGACGGCCAGCTTTCCGGCGCCGGTATCGGCGACATCAGGATCAGCACCACCCCGGCAAAGGCATGGAACAGCGACACCGCGCCCAGAACCCCGGCGCGGTCGGTCTCGGATTTCAGCATCGCATTCCAGCCGGCATGGAGCAGCGCCGAGAACAGCACGATGCCAAGGGCGTAAGCGGTCATGGGCAGTCCAGGGTTGCGGCCTCAGCGATGAATTGGCCGCGGTCGGGGATCGGGCCGGATGGTCGGAAACGGGCCAGGCGCCGAAACGCAACCCGCCCCGACAGTGCCGGAGAATGATCCCGACGACCAGAGGGTCGTGCGGGGTGGAGGCGTTGCCCTCGCTTGTCGTGACGGCAGAGCGGCACCCGCCATGCCACCGTTGCCGTTCACCTTTCGCTAACCATGATCGTCCCCATTTCGGGGAGTCCAGCAAAATCAATCACTTGACCCCCCGTCCCCATGGGGACGCCCCGAAACGGGCCGGGATTCAGGCCGGAATCGGCCCGATCCGGACCAGGTGGTTGTCGAAGGCGAGCCGCTTCTCGCGGGCGGTCCACAGCGGCGTCGCGCCGGCCAGGCCGGTCGCCGCGCCGGTGCCGGTGGTCACGCAGAACCCCTCCGCCGCCGCGGCGACGCCGCAGAGATCGGCCGAGTCGTAGCTGCCGATCCAGTCGCCGGTCTCGACCTCGAAGACCTGCGCCAGCCCGCCCTTCGGAGAGGTGATCGCCACCAGCTCGCCGTCGCCCGAGAACGAGACCGAGCCGGCATAGTTCTGCATCCGCGCGTGTTCCGCCGGCGGGGCCTTGACCAGCCGCACGGCTTCCCCCCGGCGGTGCAGGCCCAGCAGCGGCGGCGTCACCGAGGCATCGCCCTGCCACTGCATCGCGAAGGCGACCAGCCCGTCGCCGCGCACCGACAGATGCCGGATCGAGTGCTGGTGCAGCTCCTGCGGCAGCGCCACCGATTCCGGCAGATGCCCCGTGGCCTCGGCATAGGTCAGCCGCGGCGCCATCGTGTCGCGGTTCAGGATCTCGCGGTCGCTGTCGGGATGGGTCTCGATCCCGCCGTTGGCAATCGCGAAGCCGCCATCCGGCAACCGTGCGATCTCATGCGGTCCGATGCCGCCCGAGGCGAACTCGCCAACCCGCAGATACCCCGCCGCCACGTCCCAGACCCCGATCACGCCGCGCACCGCGTCATAGTCGTTCTCGGTGGTCAGCAGCAGCGTGCCGTCCGCGGCATAGGCGCCGTGGCCGTAGAAATGTCGCCCCGGCGGCGAACGCAGCTCGGCCCGCACCGTTCCGTCCCGGCAATCGATGATCAGCGCGAATGTCCCGGGCCGCCGCGCAAATGCCACAGCGTCGGGGCGCAAGGGATGCGCCGCCGCCGCATGTCCGCGTTCCGGCAGGGGCAGCCGGAACCGTTCCTGCCCCGCTGCACTCAAGCCGATCAGCCAATAGCTGTCATCGTCGCGCAGCGCCGCCGCCAGATAGGCCGGGCTGCCGGCATCGGCCCATGTCGGGCGCGGCATCAGTCCGGCCGCCAGAAGCCCCGAGACAAATCCCCGTCGCGTTGCCATCGTCAGTCTCCGTCGTTGATCGAGAACCCTTCCGAGACGCCGAGCGCCGGGCCCAGCTCGCCACGCACCGCGTTGCGGATCGCGAACAGCATCTGCTGCAGCGACTCGACCCGGAACCGCGCCATCGGATCGGCTACCCCGGCAAAGATCGGATCGTCCAGCGCCCGGGCGCTGTCGATGGCGCGGCCGAAGGCATAGTCGATCTGCGAGGCCAGATCGGGATCGTCGCCGGCATCCTCGGCCAGATGCGCCGTCAGGTCGCGCAGCGATTGCAGCGACAGTTCGACATTGCGCAGCGACCGGCCCGAGCGCCAGGCCTCGGCCCGTTTCGGACGCGGCCGGTCGAAGGTGCCCAGCGGCTGGCCGAGCCGCGTGTTGGCGGTGAATTCGAGCCCGGTGTAAAGCGCCTTGTAGAGCTCCTGCAGGGCTTCGTCGGTGCTGCGATAGGTCTCGTTCGCGCCGGCATTGCGCATCGTGTCGGCATAGCTGCCGCCCCATTCGTCGCGGATCGCCCCGGTCAGATCGGCAATGTCATGGCTCACCGCCCGGATCAGGCTGCAGCGATAGGCCGGGGTGCCCAGCTCGGCGAAACCGGGGTCGTAGAGCAGCAGGTCCAGCGCGAAATAGCCGCGCACCGCGACCGAGGCGCTGGCGAAGGCCCCGGGATCGTTCACCACCGGATCTTCGCCCAGGATCATCCCGCGCAACGCCTTCGGCCCCATGCCGCGGCTGTCGGGCCAGAAGGCCAGGGCAAAGGCGCGGTTGCCGGTCTCGGTCGGACCGAAGCGCAGGTGGCTGGCCGAGGTCCAGGCGTCGAAGGCGGTCTGATAGGCGCTGCGCAATCCGGCACTGTCGGCACGGCAATCGGCCTGCGCCGCGGCGTCCAGCGCCGCGCCGGTATCGGCAAGGGTCTCGATTCGCGGCAGGATGTGGTTGTCGATCACATCCGAGATCACGCCGGGCGCGTCGGCCAGGGCGGGAAGCGGCAGGCAAAGCACCAAACCGAACAGGAATTTTCGCATCAGAGTGACTCCAGATATCGGATCAGCGCCGCCCGATCCTTTGGCGGCATCTCCACCACCCGATCGCGCATCGGTCGCGCCTCCCCATCATGCCAAAGAATTGCCTCGAGCGGCGACCTGGCCCTGCCGTCATGCAGGAGGGGTGCTGGGTGGCCGTCGGGTCCGCGGGCAGACATACCCCATAGAGGCGCGGTCCGCCACTCCTGCCCGGTCGCGTCGCCCTGCGGGCGGTGATCGGCCAGGCCCGGACCCATGTCATGCAGCAGGAAGTCGGAATAGGCGGCAGGGGCATCGGGGGCATCGCCCAGCCGGGGCCTGTGGCACAGCGCGCATCCGACGGTCTCGAACAGTTCGGCGCCCCGCGGATCGGGAGACCCGGCCGGGACCGGCGCGGCGAGGTTTCGGGTATAGAGGCTGACCAGGTCGAGCATCTGGTCGGTCACCTCGGCGCCATCCGGCCCGGCCCCGTCCGGCGCCGCCCGACAGGCGGCTTGCGCCGCGGTGCAGTCACCCCAGCCACCGGGCCGCAGCGGCGAGCCCAGGCCGATGTCATCGGCGAATGCGGCGGCGGCCTGGTGCCGCAAGTCGGGCTGGCTGGCCTTCCAGCCGAAGCGTCCCGGCCGTCCGGCGCCGTCGCGGTTGGCCCGGCCCGAGATGCCGTCGCCGTCGCGGTCCTCGGGGTCTTCCGCCGCCAGGATCGCGGCATCGGGCAGCCGGTCGATCAGGCCCAGGCCGCGCAGCCGGGGCGCCAGCCGGGGCGAGAGCATCAGCCCGGGCGCGGGGGCGCCATAGGCGACATCGGTCAGGCTCGGTTCCGGCTGTCGCAGGCGGGCCGTCTCGCCGCCCGACAGCGCCACCTCATGCTCGGTCCAGTCGAGCCGGACCGCCGCTTCGGCGGCGTGGCCGGCGATGCCGCGGGTCTGGATCTGGCGGCCATAGACCGGGTCGGGTTCCGGACCCTGCGGGCCGGACACCGAAATCTGCACCACCAGCCCGACGCTCGGCTCTCCGGCCCCGGGCAGCCCGGCCCCGCCGCCGCCCGGATGGCAGGCCGCGCAGGAGCGGGCATTGTAGAGCGGTCCCAGCCCGTCCGAGACCAGGGTGGAAGAGGGCGAGGAGACCCAGAGCTTGTCGAACAGGGCCTTGCCGGCCAGAAACTCGAGCTGCGCCGCACCATCCCCGGCGCCCTCCGGCACCGCCTGCTCGGCCGGCCCGGCGGTCGGCAGCGCCAGCAGACCCAGCCCGACCCCGGCCAGGCAGCCGAGGCTCCTGACCCCCAGGCGCGGCGGGCGAGTCCCGAAGGTTGGCATGGCGTCTCCGTCCGTATTTTCCGAGTCTTTTCCTTGGTTATCCCGTGCCACGGTCGAGTGCAAATGTTTCGGCCGACATCGGCCTGTCACAAAAGCTTGCAAAGTTTCCCTTTGAACCCCCTTGCGGTCCCCGGCGACTCGGCCTAGAAGCGCAATCCTTGGCGCGGGGTGGAGCAGCCCGGTAGCTCGTCAGGCTCATAACCTGAAGGTCGTAGGTTCAAATCCTACCCCCGCAACCAAATCTCTTCGCGTTATCAAACGCTTAAACGCCGCCCTCCGGGGCGGCGTTTGCGTTTCCAACGCGCGTGGAAGCACTGTGGAAGCAAGAGGGGGCGAAGTCCTTCATATCGCTGCGTAATCTATGAATCCGACACAATAGCTGGTCTCGGCTCGAGGCGAATTTGCAGGTCACCGAGCATCGAGCCATCCATACCACCACCCACGAGATTCTGCAGATACTCTAGAAGATCATCCTGACGGGGCTGGCCGAAGGCCAGGCGATACACTGTCAGGCTGCGCTTGAGCCAAGCCAAGCGGGTTACCTCCCGGCTGAACGGCAACATCGGCACGCGCCGTTCGACCTTCACTGAGCCCTCATAGATCCAATAGGGGATGAGATCGGTGTCTACTGGCGCCTCGGCTCGGGCGCGTTCGAACATCAGTCTCCACGGATCGTCAGGAGACCGCCCGCCGCCCCTGATTGCGTCGGCCTGCCGTTCGGCAAGGTTGAGGCGTACTGCGTGGCTCTTGAACCGGTGGACGCGGCCTTCACGCTGTTCGAGATCCACCGGGTTGCTCGGCAAGTTCCAATGGTAGACGCGATAGCAATAGGGATGAAAATCCAGCCCCTCCTGTCCGACCGAGGTCGTTGCGAGAACAAACGGTCGAAACGGTGAGTTAAACGCTTCGCGGACGCCTCCGAGCCGTGCAACGGCGCCATCCTCATCTTTGTAGTCGGCGAGCCGCATCGCAAAGCGTCCGCGCATCTGGAACTTGCTGATGGAGAGGGACTCGCCGTCGACATGCACATCATCGACGTCGATTTGCGAAGGGCGAATGGCGAGGGCATGGGCCATCGCATGAGCGACCCCGGTTGCTCGTTCTTTGGCTGGACTGGTCCCGAGGCCTTCTGCGTCGACGAGGTAGTGGGCGTATTCGTCGAGGACGGCCTGAAGATTGTGCTGGGCCCCATAGACCAGAACGCGCCGCCAGTAGTGGTCGTCTGTATCCCGTCGAAGCAAAGCGACCGCGTCATGCTGATTGAACAACGTCCGGAATGACCACGCGACTTCAGCGGCAGCGCTGAGCAGGCATGGATCGTCCCAAGCCAGTTCGGGGGCGATCCGCTTGAGGGCGCGAAGCGCGCAGACCGCCGGACTACCCAGTGCGACGTCGACAAGCAGATCCGAAAGATCAGCGGGCAAAGCGCCAACGTCGCGCGTCGTCACCGCGGCCGCTAGTTCACGAACATGATCCTGATAAGCGTCCTCGTTTGCCAGGGCGCGCATGCCTGCGGGACTCTCCAGCCATGCGCTGGACCGTGCGCCAAGGAGGTCATCGATCACTGCGGGAGCGGCCCACTCCGCGCTGCCGGTATCGTGCAGCGCTTCGACTTGTTCGTTCAGAACATCGAGGACGGGCTTGAGGCGGTCGCTTATCGCGGCGCGCATCCCCTCCTGCGACAAGAGTGTCTCGGTTTCGCGGAACACCATCAGCGGATCAGCCAGTTCCGCCAGCTTCGGTGATGGATAGATCAGCAGCAGGGCGCGCAGACCTGCAAGCCGACCGTGGTCGTGCCGAAACTGCAACGGGCGCAGGCGATGCTGTTCAAAATAGCGCCGACCGGATTCGCCGACGCCCATGCGCCGTTCGGCCTCGTAGGACAGCAGTGCTGCAATCGCGTCCGGCACCATAGACCAAGAGGAGAACAACAGCGCCTTGGTCAACGGCGCGCCGGAACGTGGGTCGCCGTAATACGGCATAGCAGCGGGTATCCAGAGATTCTGTTCAAGGTTCTGGCCGAAGATGTCGTCCATGATCGCACGCATGCGACCATTGGCCGGGTCCAGAGGCGCGTAGCCGTCGATGGCGTCGTGATCTAGCATGGTCGCGCGCGCTGACTGGATTGCGGAGCGGAGCGCGGGCGAAGGAGCTTCAACCTGGTTTTCAAGCAGCCGTTTCAGACTGTAGTGACGCATAAAGTTGAGCAGGTACGGTGAAGACTTCCAGTACTCGATGATTTCCGGAGCATCGAGTATGCGCGCCACTTGGGAAACGGCGGATGCCTGCGCGAGATCGGCGGGCGCGACCGAGACGCTGATGGCCGGCTCACTTATCATTGAGTCGCGATCGACTGTGGACGCCACCCGCTCGGTTCGGGCGATCACCTGCCGAAGGCGCCTTTCAATGGCCTCGCGGCTCGCGACCGCTGGCGCGTGAGATTGTGGCAGGGCATGAAGGAGCCTGCGGAAGTCGCGCATTTCGCGTGCAAGCGTCACCGCTACCCGCGGTCCTTTTTCCCGGCCATAGAGGAAACTAACGGTCTCAAGGAAGTCCTGGTAATGGTCGCCTTCGTCAGGCTCGTCGCCGTTGAGTGTGAGCATTCGGTAGGGCGTGGCGGAAAGCAGCAATGTGCGGGCTGCGTGCCCATCGCTGCCCGAGTAGTCGAACAGCTCTCGCGCGAGGATCGCTGCGTCGTTGTCGCCGTGCAGTAGGTCCCGAAACCGCTGAAACTCGTCCATGATGATCAGGTCGGGTTGCAGTGCATCCACGCAGGCGTGGGACAGCTTTGCGCGGAGCCGTGCGACCAAGCTGTTGCGGGGCTGTGTGATCTCCGGGGGATAGACGTCCCGGCGCCGCGGGAAGAGTTCGCAGACCCGCTCAAGTTCCTCGAAGAGATTGTGATCTGCCTGAACGTCGCGGCGGAAGCGATCGATTATTCGCTTGTCGACCCCTTCGAGGGTGAGATCCCGCACTGCGCGGTTCCAGCCGTCCACGCCGGCCGTGACCTGCAGCAGGTTGTGTAGGCCCCGTGGGCGCGCAACGAGATCGCGCAGGAGATGGCACAGCAGGGCGCGTTCCTGCGCAACTCCCGTTGATGAGCGCAGATCGAATGTCGTGCCCGGCGTCAGACTGATGAAGTTCACCTTGTTGGCATCGAGACCCACCTGACCGCGCAGTTGCAGAGGAACGAGAGTCATGCGGGTCGGCAGGGCGAGCTCGCGCCGCCCGAGGACGTTCAACCTGTTTAGGTTCTGGGCGGCGATTGCCTGGTTCGAGCAGATGTAGAGGATGTCGATCCGTTTGGTGCTGTCCCAGAGGTGCTCGATCATGCGAGCGATGACCCCGCGCGCCACCATCGTCTTTCCGAGGCCAACTTCGTCGGCGACCAAAAACTGGCGGACAGGATCGTCCTGGCCGTAGAGCCGATCGAAGACATAATCGACGGTGCGCCGCTGAAAGACCTTGAGGGGAGCGAGCGCCGCGTCGGCGCGGAACCGTTCATTTGGCATGCGCGGCGTCCTGCGTGGCGAGCGCAATTCGGAAGGTGTTCCAAAGCGCGCGGAACTCGGCGGGAATCGGATCGGTATCAACGCTGTCGCCCGTTTCAAGGCGCGCGATCAGCCGTTCGATGGCGCGGAGCTGGTCGCCGCCCCGGCAGAAGGCCCGAACCATCTCCTCGAGGATCGGAGCGTCGTCGCTTGCCGAGCGCCAGGCGCCCTGACCTGACCCGTCTTGCGCCGCAAGGGCGGCGGTGAAGGGATCTCCCAACTCGGAGAGTAGCAGCCGCAGGTAGCGAAAGAATGCGTCCCTGCTATCGATGACCCAGCGAAGGATGGCGGCGTGGCGCTCTGCGGGGAGCCCATCCATCATGAGCCCAGTGCTGAACAGGATAGAGAGATTTTCCTTCTCGTCCGTCAGATAACAGGCGAGGAATCGGGTGAGGTCGACCAACGGCATCGTGCCAAGGTCAGCCGGCTGTCCTTGCCGAAGCAGCTCTAGCACGGAGTGCGCATGCCCTTCGCCCCGTGTGATTGGCCAAACGCGCAAAGCGCCAATCCCAGCAAGCGGCATCGGTTCGGGTGGTACAAGCCAGACCCGCCACGTCGAAGCGCCTTCATCGGTTGGCTCGCCACGCTCGCAACGGAGCTTGAGGCCCGTTCGGCATATCTCGCGCCGCGCCAATTCCAAGCGCGCCTCGGCTGCCCGTTGCGCCGCATCGGCTGCACTCATCTCGTTGCGGATGAAAGGCCGCGTCAGCCTGCCAAACCCCTTCTCGCCAAGGATTTCCTCGATGCTTCCGACCCGCGAGCGCTTTCCCGTCAGGGTGGCGAAGATCTCTACATTCTTGCCGGTCAGCAGCGCTGGCCGCGTGGCGTTTCCCGAACCGATAGTGATCGCGGTGTCCCAGCCGCGCTCGGCGATGAACGCCTTGGCGTGAAGCCCTTGCAAGGCCGTGGCATCCTCCTCCTCGCCATCTTCCGTGGTCGCCATTTCATCGAGTACGGCAACGCGGGCAAAGCCATCCAGCGTGACATCTGAGACTTGTGCGAGTTCGTCGGACCGCCCGATGAAGATGGGTTTTCCGGCGCTGGTCAGGCCGCCGAGCATCGACAGGGTCTGATCATCGCAGAAGGGTGAAACCACGCCCAGCCGCGCGCAGGGTTCCGGGCGCCAAGGCTTCCCGCCGAGTCCGTTGACCGAGAAGGAGACGCTCTGGAACGGCTCGGGCAGAGTCCATTCGGCGCGCCGGATGTCTGCGGCGAGTTCATCGACGAGTGTATTCGTGCCCTCGGGAGCGCCTGCGGTCGTGATGCCGGGAAGCTGACGGAGAAATTCGGCGATCGGGCGGTTGATGGCTTTGGGCTGCTTGGTGACCACGCCGTCGAGGGTGGCCGCAAGATCCCAAGAACGATCACGTGTCAGGTTCCGAGATAGGATGAGTAGGCGAACGCGCGCTGGGTCTTCGGGTCTTAGCGGTGTGAAACGAAGCGCCCACATCTTGGGATGGAAGGCTCCGCCTTTGGGTGCTGCCACCTCGACCACGATGCGTTCGAGCAGCGAGCAAAGGCGGGAGTGCGGTCGGGCACTCGCCTGGATGTGGCCCGCGTCGGTGAAGACGACGAGCCGGCCCGCGATGCGCTCGGCACCCTCCAGCAGCGCCAAGGGGTGAGAAAGTATGTCGTCGCGATTTTCCGCTGCAAATAGCGCCAGACTTACCGGCACCGCGAGCGCGGTCTCGAAGTCGAGCGAGAAGGTCGTGGCGACCGCCACGTCGAAGACATAGCCTGCGGGCGGCTGAAGATTGGCGCCGTATAGTGTTCGCTGCTCGGGATCGAGGCTGCGCCTATTCAGCATTCGCGAGATCCCGGAGATGGGATTTGGCCTGCGCCCAGCGGAAGCTGAGGCGTTCTGCGCCCGATGCACCGGTCCAGCGGTCGCGCACGGCATGATTGGCGTAGCGGGACTGGCTGGTCTTGAGCCGGCGTTCACGCTCTTCGACAAGCTGTCGCCCCGCGGGCGACGAAACCACTTGCTCTGTCCCCGCTAGAACCAGTTCTCGCCACTCGGTCACAAAGCGCTTTGCGGCTGGTCGGACGGCGTGCGCCGGATGCTCCACCACGTTCCAGAAATCATCGAGCGACCACGCACGGACGGCGCCGAGATCGAGTTCGTCGCTCCAGGCTTCAAGCCGCTCGCGATAGGTGTCGATCCAATCATCGCGCTGGCGCAGCTCGCTGAGCGCGAGGTTGTAGAGCAGAGCCGCACCGTGCATCAGATGGGAGAAGATTTCCCCATGTTGGACGAGGCGCCGAGCGGCGACCGGAAACGCCGCCAGATGAGGATGCGTCCAGATCTGGTCGCAGTCGGCGTCAATGCCTTCGCGCGCCAGCATCGTGAGCAGTGAGCTCGGTTGACTGGCGACCAGCCGGTCGATGAGAAACTGCGCCTCCTCAGCGGTCAGGTGGAAGACGGCGCGATCGAGCAGGTCGCTTGGCATCTGCGGCAAGGCTGGATTCCAGACGGTGGGCGCCTGGGCGCCGGCCATGACTTCTTCATTGCTCGATGTGACGTGCGAACGGCCTCGACGGCGCAACGCGACGAATAGGCTGTCAAGGGAACCGGGGAAAACCCGGATCCCCCATGCGCCGAGCCCGGCCCAATAAACCGAACTCGGAAGCCGCTGGAGACGCGGCCCGGCATCGCGGCCGATGATGCCGTTGGACTCCCCGCCAGCTTTCAAGGCGTCGGCGAGCCGGATCTCCGCTTCGCGCGCCTGAGTGCGCAACTGCGCTTCGGGAACGTCGCGCTTTTCCAGATCCCGATAGAGCCACGGAATGAACAGCATGTACCGCAGCCGCGTCTGGATCGTGCTCGTGCCAGGGAAGAGGTGATCGGCGATGGAGTCCCGGATCGCGCCAAGCCCCAGCTCATCGCGGGTCTCGCGCTCTTGGAACAGCGCCATGATGCGCTGTGACCGCTGACGCTCTGCTTCATCAAAGTCTATCCAAGCAAGCGACGACATTTGTTCAGGCTTTTCGTGGCTTGTGCCCGTTCCGTGAAGGACCAGTCGCACGTTTAACTGCCTGCATCATGTGCGGCCGCTTCCGCATGGGCTGGTCTCCTTCACTGTTGATCCCCTTGTGGATAAGGAATAACAACTCGCAAATCCGCGAACAAGCGGATTGACAGAAGGAAGCAGCGATGATCAGGCCATGTCTGCCGACGGGATGACTTTCGGTCGCGCGATAGCGAAGGCTCGCAAGGAGCTCGGTCTCAGCCAGAAGGAGCTCGCGGCGCGGGTGATGAAGGAAGAGGGGGGAGGGTCGATATCCCCGCAGTACCTCAACGACATCGAGCACGATCGCCGCAGCCCTAGTTCGGGCCACCTGATCCGCCAGTTCTCCGGCATTCTGAACATACCTGAGGATTACCTCTACGCCTTGGCAGGTCGGCTTCCGGATGATCTTCGGCCAGATACGTCCACCCCGGACCAGGTCGTCAGGGCCTTTGCCAATTTCAGGAAGACCTTGAAGGAGTAAGGAGGCTGGCATGGTGAAGATGATCCGTGACAACACGGGCCGCTTTGCCGAACGACCCTTCTATGAGGCGTGGGAGCTCGACAACGAATGCGAGCGACTGATTCAGGACCTGCTGCTGAAGCGCCGCGGAACGGTTGACTACCCTGTGGCGACCGACGACCTGACCGTGCTGATCGAGATGCACGACGCCGATCTCGACCCTTACGCCGACCTGTCGGCGTACGGCGCCGATGTTGAAGGTGTTACCGAGTTCTTCCCCGACCGCGGGCCCAAGGTCTCCATCTCGGACCGAATCGCCTCGGACGAACGGCGCGAGAATCGCTTCCGCACCACGCTCACCCATGAGTTCGGGCACGTGAAGTTCCACGGGCCTCTTTGGGAGCAGAAGTTCGCCACCGGGGACCTGCTCGAACACGGGGTGAATGCAAACAAGGCGATCTCCAAGCGTGACAACATCCTGGATGCCCCGCAGTCCGACTGGATGGAATGGCAGGCCGGCTACATCAGTGGCGCGCTGCTGATGCCGGCCACGCCGGTACGCCGCCTCGTTTCCGACTACTGCAGCCCGCGCGAGCTCCATGGCGATATCCATGTTTCGACGGAGCATGCCGCGCAGCTTGTCCAGATGGTCATGGAGAGGTTTGCAGTCTCGGAAGAAGCTGCGCGCATCAGGCTTCTGAAGCTCAACCTTATCACTTCGACATACGGGCAGCCCTCGCTCTTCGATCGCTGATCGCGAATCCGCGGAACTGCGTAATTTTTCGATTGACTTCGTGCCAGCCGATACTACGCTAATTAGCAGATCAGCTAAAACATGGAATCGCCAGAAAGGAGACCGCGGTGACCGCAATGTCCGCTTTCCTTCGCAAGACGCCCGGCGAGGCGCTGCGCGCATACTTCGACCGGCCGGAAATCGGCCTGCCCACCGAATTCGATTGGAGCGTGCCGGAGGCCGAGCTTTCCAGGCCGCTGCTCGGTGCCATCGAGAACATGTCCCGCATTCAGCGCGACCGGATCTCCAACGACGCCGAGCGCGTCCATGCCCTGTCCGACGAACCGGGGCAGGCCGCGATCTATAGCGTCGCGGAGGATCCCGCCCTCCTCGACGGGCTCGCGAACCCGCACGCGCGGTCGCTCTGGATGTTCCTGAACGCCCAGGATCGCTTCCGTCATGCTGAGGAGGTTCGCTTCACCGAGGACCGCCGACGCGGTCGGATGTGGGCTGGCTACATGACCGACGCGGGTTGCGTCGTGCAGCGCGACGCGTCGGCCCGCCATGTCTTTGTCTCCGCGATCAAGGAGTTCTCGAGTGCCGCCCATGCCCATGTCGACATCTTCGACCGGATGAGGATGACCCATGAGGGCGACGAATGCGACCTGGTGCAGGTGACGATCTACCGCGAGGGGCGGCCAGACGATCTGCTCCGCTTCGACGACAAGGGGGCGCTCGTCCGGCAGGCATATCGTCCCGTGTTCGAGGCCGCCGTGACCTATGAGCCCGCGACCGGCAGCATCGAGGTTATCGCCAACGACAAGGCGACGCGGAGCGAGATCGTGAAGGCCACGGTCACGCACCTTCTCGGCATCGAGTTCAAGGAGAATCGCCTGCCGTTGAGGTGCTACGATCTTTCGGTGTTGCTGAAACCGTATGATTTCCCGACCGATCCGGAGGACGGGATCGAGGCGGTCGAGGTGCGAGAGCTGCGCGTGATGCCGATCGACGACGGCGATCTCAGGGTTACGCTGGAGAAGCCCGCGCGCGCCGACGAGTCGATCTGGACGAAGGCGGAGGAGCGGTTCGGGGACCGTACTCCCCTCAGCGAGGGCTACGTCGTCACGCGGGCCAAGATCGCCGTGAAGCTCGCCCGGCGCCCGGGCGGGGACCGACGGCGAACGCTGAGCTTCACCATCAGCTGGCCGCATGGTTGCGATCTGAAGGACCGCACCGCGACCGAGCAGATGATCGGCGAAAAGTACCTGCGGCGCTGGGGGATCCTCGTCGATGACGCGCAACTGTTCGAGGATTGATCGCGCCGCCCGCCGGCTGCTCTCGTCCATCGCCGGAACCCGTGATGCGCGGGTCTCTGGCCTCGCGCTGGCGCAGATGCGTGGCGCAGGAGAGGTGCTGATGGCTGCGGGACTGCTCGTGCCGCGTGGTGCCGGCTCGTGCGTTGTCGCGGAGGACGATCTCGACGACATGCCTGTACCTGTGATCAACCACCCCATTACGGGGCATCCTGGTCACCTCGGCAATTCTGTCTGGCAGGACGAGCGCACGAGCGCCCGCCGTCGCGTCCATGCGCTCGACATGATGGCCACGGCCCGGAGGACGGTAAACAGGCTCGACTGCACGCTCGGGGATGATCCCGTGCCATACCTCGGTGGCGCTGCGTTGGACTTCGGCAAGGCCCGCTTGCCAAGGCGCACTGCTCGGGTGGGGATATGGGTGGCGCGCGGGCTGACGAGGCGGGAGGGTTTCGAGGCTTTTCGTGAACTCGTCCGGTGCCGCCCGTCTGACGGTCTGCGCGTGGTTCTCGTTCTCGATCCCCCGGGCCGAGCGCCCATCCCGTTCATTCGTGGTCATGAGTTCGTCGCGCTGGAAGACGTGGTCGAACACGAAGACGGGCTTGCGGTAGCTCCCGAAATCCTCGCTGCACGCCTGTTCAAGGGCCCGTCGCATCAAGGGCCGGTCTGGGTCTCCGGCGACGGCGGCGTGCTGATCGTGCATGGCAAATGGCACGAGTTCACTGGCGGCAAGCAGAAGATCGCCGTTGCAATGCTGGCCGAGGCCTGGCTCCGCGGAGATCCGGTTCTGCCGATCGCGCGCATCCTCGAGGAAGCCGAGTGCGGCCGGTCCGTCAAACGTCTGAAGGATCTCTTCGGTGGCCATCGGACGTGGCGAGACGTCATTCGAGAAAGCGGCTCCAACGCCTGGCTCGAGGTGTGACGCGACGCAAACATGACAATCAGGCCGTCCTTCGGGGCGGCTTTTTTCGTTTTCGGGGCCTGGAACTGCATTCCTCCCGTCTCCGCTCCCTCCGCCCTCCCCATCTCCTCCCCTCGCATACCCCAATCTCCTTCGCAGGCATTCGGTCAAACGCGAAGGAGACGAAGATGTCAGTCACGCATCTCAATCAGGTCGAGCTGGCGGCTCGATGGAAGATCAGCCCGCGCACGCTGGAGCGCTGGCGTTGGACGGGTGAGGGCCCTGCCTTCATCAAGATTGGTGGCCGGGTCGTGTACCGGCTCGAGGATGTCGAGGCCTACGAGGCCAATCGGCACTGCTCGAGCACGGCTGACAAGCCCAACGTGAAGCTGGCGTGAGGGGGGTGACCATGACGATCCCCAACCGCATCACCCTCGACGACCTTCCCACCATGCCGGTCGGCGAGATCGCAGCGCTGCCGGCTGATGAACTGGCGCTGCTGAAGCACGAAGCCGACGAGTGGCTGCGCGCAGCGAAGTCTCTCTGCGACTGGCTCGATGGCGCCATCGCGCTGAAGTACGGCGACCGGGCGCAGGAGGCGCGCCGCGCGGAGGGCAAGGACACCGGCACTGTCCGGCTGCAGGACGGCCCGGTCACCGTAGTCGCCGAGCTCCCCAAGCGGGTCGTTTGGGACCAGGCAATGCTCGCCGGTCTGGTCGAGCGCATCCGGGCCGATGGCGCCGATCCCGCCGAGTACGTCGACATCGCGTTCAGCGTGCCCGAGCGCAAGTACACCGCCTGGCCGAAGGACATTCGCCAGGAGTTCGAGCCCGCACGCACGGTCCGTACCGGCAAGCCGAAATTCCGGCTGGTGATTGGCGAGGAGGTGCGCTGATGGCCATCTCGCTCGCATCCCTGCAAACCTCGTCGGTTCTGCGCCCGCCGCGCGTGCTCATTCACGGCGTCGCCGGCATCGGCAAGTCCACCTTTGCCGCATCCGCCGACGCGCCGGTGTTCGTTCTCACCGAGGATGGTCTCGGCAAGCTGCAGGTGCCGCATTTCCCGCTGGCGACGAGCTACGCCGAGGTCGCCGAGGCGCTCGACGCCCTGCTCGACGAGGACCACGCCTATTCCACGGTTGTCGTGGACAGCGTCGACTGGCTGGAGCCCTTGATTTGGGCCGAGACTTGCCGGCGCAACGGCTGGCAGTCGATCGAAAGCCCCGGCTTTGGCAAGGGCTATGCCGAGGCGCTCAACATCTGGCGCGAATGCATCGACAAGCTGAACGCGCTCCGCGACCGCAAGGGCATGGCGGTCATCCAGATCGCCCACACCGACATCAGGCGCTTCGACAGCCCTGAGCATGAACCCTACGACCGGTACGTGATCAAGCTGCAAGCCCGTGCGTCTGCGCTGCTGCAGGAGCACTCGGACGTGGTGCTCTTTGCCAACTACCAGATCTCGGTGGCGAAGTCCGACGTGGGCTTCAACAAGAAGGTGACTCGGGCGCTCGGGTCCGGTGCGCGCGTCATGCACACCGAAGAGCGCCCCGCCTTCCTGGCTAAGAACCGCTACGGCCTGCCGGAAACCCTGCCTCTCGATTGGTCGGAGTTCCTGGCCGCCATGCCCCAATCCGACTGATTGCGACAGAAAGGACAAAACGATGGCACGTTTCGACACCGCCTTTGATGCCACGGGCATCGAGCCCGCAACCGCTTACGAGATCCTGCCCGCGGGCAGGTATAGCGCCCAGATCGTCGAGAGCGAGATGCGCGTCACGAAAAACGGGATGGGGCAGTATCTCTGGCTGATGCTCGACATCCTCGAGGGGCCGCACAAGGGGCGCAAGATCTTCGACCAGCTGAACCTGGTGAACGCCAACCCCACCACGGTCGAGATCGCGCAGCGTACGCTGTCGGCGATCTGCCACGCCACGGGCAAGCTTCAGGTGAACGACAGCGAGGAGCTGCACCTGATCCCGATGACGATTCAGGTCGGCGTGAAGCCCCCGAAGAGCGGCTACGGCGAGCGCAACACGATCCGCTACATGGTGCCGGAAGCCCCGGCGCAGGCGACCCAGCCCAAGCCCGCCGCGTCGCAGCCGGCCAACACGCCCGCCCAGTCGGCGCCCGCCCGCCCGGCCACCGCGCCCTGGAACCGTAAGAGCTGATGCCTTCGGTCGCCGCGGTCTGAGACTCGCGGCGGCCCGAACATCGCCAGACCCGAGAGAGCGACCATGACCAATACCACCGACGCGGCCTGCGCGGCCGCGAACACCCCCGGCTTGCCTGACGACACCCGCCGCCTGATCGAGATCGAGGACGCCATCGCGAAGATCCGCACGCAGATCGCGACGGCCGATCTGGCGCGGCAACGCACGGCCAGGCCGATCGACCCCGACTGGTTTCACCGCGCGCGCACGGCGCTGCGTCACCTCAAGCGCGAGCGCGCCGAACTGATTGCCCGCCAAGGCGGTCGGCGGCGACGCGAGCGGATCAAGGACGCGATCATTGCCGTCCTGCGCGAACGCCATGACAGCACCGCATGGACCGAGGTGCTGGCGGAGGCGCGGGCGCGGCTCGAGCAGGAGGAGGCATGCTGATGGCCGAGCTTCCCGCCCCTCCAACGCCAACCTTGTCCGCGATCTATGCTTCCTATGAGGCCAGGCAGGGCGACGGCTTCCGTGATCACCTCGGCGCGTCGCTCATCGGCAAGTCATGCTCCCGCGCGCTCTGGTACGATTTCCGTTGGACCACGCCCGCGCGGCACTCTGGGCGCATCCTGCGGCTGTTCGAAACCGGCCAGCTGGAAGAGGCGCGGCTGGTCCGCGACCTGCGCGCTACCGGCGCGACGGTGCTGGAGGTCGATCCCGAGACAGGGCGGCAGTTCCGCGTCGAAGCCCATGGCGGCCATTTCGGCGGCTCGCTCGACGCCGTCGCCCTCGGGCTGCTCGAGGCGCCGAAGACCTGGCATGTCGTCGAGTTCAAGACGCATTCGGCCAAGAGCTTCTCCGAACTTGTCGCCAAGGGCGTTGCGCGTGCCAAACCCCGGCACATTGCCCAGATGCAGGTCTACATGCACCTGACCGGCATCACGCGGGCGCTCTACGTCGCGGTCTGCAAGGACACCGATGCGCTGCACATCGAGCGCGTCCCGGCCGATCCCGAGATGGGCGAACGTCTGCTCGAGAAAGCGCGGCGGATCATCTTCGCCCAGCACCCGCCCGAACGGATCAGCGCGGATCCCGCCTGGTTCGAGTGCCGGTTCTGCGACCATCACGGGCTCTGCCATGGCGAGGACGCCGCGGCAGTCACCTGTCGCTCCTGCCTGCATTCGACGCCTGTCGACGGCGGCTGGCACTGCGCACGCCATGATCGGCAGATCGATCCCGCCAACCAGCGCCGGGCCTGCCCCCGGCACCTGTTCATCCCTGATCTGGTCCCCGGCGAGGTTGCCGACGCAGGCGAGGACTTCGTCTCCTACCGCATGCGCGACGGCTCCTCCTGGACCAACGATGCCCGCGAGAAGGAGGCCGCCGCATGCTGACCCTGCGCCCCTATCAACAGGCCGCGATCACCTCGATCTATGGCTATTTCGAGAAGAAGAGTGGCAACCCGCTCGTCGTGATCCCTACGGCCGGCGGCAAGAGCCTCATCATGGCCGCCTTCATCGACGGCGTGCTCAAGTCCTGGCCCGACCAGCGCGTGCTCGTCGTCACCCATGTGCGCGAACTGATCGCGCAGAACCATGCCGAGATGCTGGGGCTCTGGCCCGAGGCACCGGCGGGCATCTACTCGGCCGGGCTTGGACGCCGCGACGCGCGAGCCCGCATCCTCTTCGCCGGCATCCAGTCGATCCACGACAAGGCGACGCGGATCGGCCACGCCGACCTGGTGCTGATCGACGAGGCCCATCTGATTCCGGGCCGGTCGAACACCATGTATCGCCGCTTTCTCACCGACTTGCAGGCGATCAATCCCGCGCTGAAGGTGATCGGTCTGACGGCGACGCCCTTCCGGCTCGATAGCGGCATGCTGCACGAGGGCGAGAATGCGCTCTTCACCGACATCGCCTACGAGGTGTCGGTCCGCGACCTGATCGATCAGGGCTATCTCTCCCCGCTCATCTCGAAGCAGACGAAGACCCGCCTCGACGTGACGGGCGTAGGATCGCGCGGCGGAGAGTTCATCGCGCGCGATCTCGAGGACGCGGTCGACCAGGATGCCATCACGCGGGCGGCCGTGGCCGAGGTGATCGCTCACGGCGAGACGCGCCGGTCCTGGCTCGCCTTCTGCTCGGGCGTGCGCCACGCCACCCATGTCGCCGAGGAGTTCCGCCGCCGTGGGGTCAGTTGCGCGACCATCTTCGGCAAGACGCCGAAGGACGAGCGCGACCGGATCATCGCCGCCTTCAAGCGCGGTGAAATCAGGGCGTTGGCTTCGATGGGGGTGCTGACGACGGGCTTCAACGCGCCGGCCGTGGACCTGATTGCCATGCTGCGGCCCACCAAGTCGGCAGGGCTCTATGTTCAGATGGCCGGACGGGGCACGCGGCTCGCTGAGGGCAAGGAGAACTGTCTCGTGCTCGACTTCGCGGGCAATGTCCGCCGACACGGCCCCATCGACCTGGTGCGCCCGAAGCGGCCGGGCGGCCCTGGCGATGGGCCACCATCCACGAAGATCTGTCCGAAATGCGGGACCATCGTGGCTGCGGCGGCTCTCGAATGCCCCGGTTGCGGCTTCGAGTTCCCCGGCCGCGAGGTGAAGCTCGAGCCGACCGCCTCGACGCTGGAGGTGCTGTCGACCGGAAAGTCGCAATGGGTCGGCGTCACCGACGTCACCTACTGCCGCCACGAGAAGCGCGGTGGGCGGGTCTCGCTGAAGGTTACCTACCGCTGCGGTCTCGCCTTCCACACGGAATGGGTCTGCTTCGAGCACGAGGGCTATCCGCGCCGCAAGGCCGCAAGCTGGTGGCGCGAGCGGGCGCCCGAGCTGGAGGTGCCCGAGACCGTCGACGAGGCGCTCTTGCTGGCCGACCGGTTGCGCCGCCCCACCGAAATCGCCGTCCGCCCCGCGGGCCGATTCACCGAAATCACTGCCTACAGGTTCGCTCCATGCCTTACGTCCGTGCCGGCCTCTGCGCCGTCTGCCACCGGGAACCCCGTGGCTGGGGTTGGTTCGACGCGCGCTTTCGCCTCTCCGACCCTCGCCGCGACACGACCCGCCGGGATCTCTGCAGCCGGGTTTGCCAGGACATCTGCCACAGGAGGGCGGGCATGATCGATCCGACACCCAATGAGGTCGCGGCCATGGTGGAGGGCGGCAAGGCCGGCGGCGCCTATCTCGACAGCCTCGGCCGGACCGATCTCGCTCAACTCACCGAGGAGGAATGGGACAGCTTCGTCGAGGCGATCGTCACCGGCTATTGTGACCATCTGCGTGAGTTGGCGGCGAAGGACCGCGCGCGGCTCGATGGCATGATCCCGGAGGTGCCCTTCTGATGGCGGACACCTCGTGGATGGCGCGCGTCGGCGCGCGCCTCGTGAACAATGGCTACGCGATCCTGCCGATCGCGCCCGGCACAAAGAAACCCGGCCAGTTCGCGCGCGCGGCCTGGCACGACTACCCGCAGTGGAACCGGCACGCGACTCGCGCCACGACCGAGATCGAGGTCGCAACCTGGTCGACCTGGCCCGGCTGCGGCGTCGGAATCGTCGGCGGTGCGGTCGCCGCGCTCGACATCGATATCGCCGAGGATGGCGAACTGGCCCTTCGCATTGAGCGGCTGGCGCGCGAGCGGCTTGGCGACACGCCTGCACTCAGGATTGGCAAGCAGCCGAAACGGCTGCTGGTCTACCGCGCAACCGAGCCTTTCGCCGGTATCCGGCGCGCGCCGCTCGAGATGCTCTGCCTCGGGCAGCAGTTCGTGGCCTATGCCGAGCATCCCGACACCGGCCGGCCCTATGCCTGGCCCGATGAAGGGCTCGCGGATCTCGACATCGAGAGCCTGCCCGAGATCGACGCTGAACAGGCAGCGGCCTTCCTCGACGAAGCACTGGCGCTGATCCCGCCCGAGCTGCGTCCTAAGAGCCTCGGCGCCAACGGGGCAAACGGAGCCGGGAGCCCGTGTCTGCCGGGGCACGCCCAGGCCGGCACGCTGGCCGCGATCCGCAGCGCGCTCGCCTGGCTGCCCAACGCCGAGCTCGACTACGATAGCTGGGTGCGCATCGGCATGGCGCTGAAGGGGGCGCTCGGCGATGCGGGCGCGCCGCTCTTTGCCGACTGGTCGGCGCAGGCGGCCAAGAACGATCCGGCCGCGACGGCGAAGGCCTGGGCGAGTTTCAAGCCGGAGCGGATCGGCGCCGGCACGATCTATCACCTTGCCATGGAGAAGGGCTGGCGCCCCGATCCGGACCTGCTGCTCGACGGCAGTCAGAGGGTCAGCGAGGGCGACGCGCATCCCGCAGCCGGCCTTCTCGCGCGGCTGGCGCGGCCTGGGACCGCGGCGCCAATCCTCGCACCCGCGTCGTCCTTCACCCTGACGATCCCGAACGGGCTCGTGGGCGATCTCGCCCGCCACATGATCGACACGGCGCGCCGACCGCAACCGCTTCTCGCGGTGGGCGCCAGCCTCTGTGCCCTCGGCGCGCTGATGGGGCGGCGCTACCGAACGGAGACCGACCTGCGCACCAACCTCTACATCGTCGGCATCGCCGATAGCGGCTCGGGCAAGAACCACGCCCGCGAGGTGGTGAACCGTCTCTTCTTCGAAGCCGGGCTCGCGCATCATCTGGGCGGCAACAAGATCGCCTCGGGCGCGGGGCTCCTGACCGCGCTCCACCGCCAACCCGCGATCCTGTTCCAGATCGACGAGTTCGGGATGTTCCTTTCGGCGGCGGCCGACCGGAAGCGCAGCCCACGCCATGTGACCGAGATTCTCGACAACATGACCGAGCTTTACAGCGCGGCGAGCGGGGTGTTTCTCGGCGCGGAATACGCCAACCGTGATGGCTCGAATGAGCGGCGCGACATCGTCCAGCCCTGCCTGTGCGTTTACGGTACGACGACGCCGCTGCATTTCTGGGGGTCGCTGCAGGGGGCCAATGTGGTGGATGGCTCGCTGGCCCGGTTCATCATCCTCGTGACGGACGACGACTATCCGGACGAGAACCGGTCCGTCGGATTGCGCCGGTCGCCGCCCGGACTGATCGAGGGGCTGCAGCGGCTCGCAGAAGGTGGTGGCCGGGCCAGCGGCAACCTGGCCGGTCGGACCTCCGGACCCGAGACCGCCGTGGATCCGATGACTGTGCCGATGGACGATGCGGCGCAGGCGCGCTTCGATGCTCTCGGCGAGGAGACCACCGCAGAGCTCAGGGCTGCGGCGGGCACGTTCCAGACGCCGATCCTTGCCCGGATCGCGGAGAACGCGGCCAAGGTCGCGCTTGTCCTGGCCGTGGGAAGGGACCCGGTTCAGCCCGTCATCCGGATTGAGGAGGCCGTCTGGGCCATCGACTTCGTGCGCCACTTCGCACGGCGCACCATCGACGCCGTCGAGCGCCATGTTGCCGATACCGAGACAGAAGCGCATCTGAAACGCCTGCGCGAGATCATCCGCAAGGCCGGTTCGGCAGGGTTGACGAAGTCCGAGCTCACCCGTGCCTCGCAATGGCTTCGGGCGCGCGACCGTGACGACATCCTGCTCACGCTGGTCGAGAGCGGCGACATTGTCACGTTCGAGCAGGAGACCGGGGGGCGGAAGGCCATGCGCTTCCGGGCGCTGCGGTGAGGTGCCTGTGCAATGCTTCCTTCAACGGCCGCCATCCTTCATTTGAAGGAAGGCCACGTCCAAGCCTCGGTATTGAAACGGAAATCCGGCGCGGGGAGACTTCTTTCAATATTTCACGCAAAGACCCTCGCGCGCGCGGGAAAGGGGAGCATGACACACATACCCATTGAAAAAACTGAAATATGGAAAGAAGATGATTCTTGTATATCTTCCAATGGCTTGCAGCCCCACTTCCTTCAAGTGGAGGGACTGAAGCCGTTGAAGAAATCCTTGGGCGCTCACCACGCCCCGACCATGCCTCTGACCCGATCTCGCGATCCCGGTCCGGGCGCGCGTTCTGCCCCTCGATCCAGGCAGGCGTGGGCCTCGGCCGATCACTCGAAGAGGAGGTCGTCATGGACCGCTCCCCACACATCGCCCCGGCGCCTTCCAAGGTCGCCGGCACTCTCGACCGCTGCATTCTCGCGCTTGATCTCGGCACCAGCACCGGCTGGGCGCTGCGCGCTCCGGACGGGTTGATCACCAGCGGCACCGCGAGCTTCAGGCCGGGCCGCTATGACGGCGGCGGCATGCGGTACCTGCGCTTCACCAACTGGCTCACCGAGATCGACCGCTTGTCCGGTCCAATCGCCGCCATCTGGTTCGAAGAGGTGCGCCGCCATGCCGGAACCGATGCGGCCCACGTCTACGGCGGCCTCATGGCCACGCTGACCGCGTGGGCGGAACTGCGCGGCGTGCCTTACGAGGGCGTTCCCGTCGGCACGATCAAGCGGCATGCCACCGGCAAGGGAAACGCGCCGAAGGAGGCGATGATCGCGTCCGCGCGCGCCCGCGGCTTCAGCCCCGCCGACGATAACGAGGCCGATGCCATCGCGATCGTCGTTTGGGCGATCGAGACGAATGGAGGTGTCGCATGAGGTGGCATCCCAAGGGCTACGGCGGCCGTCGTCGCGACCCCGAGCAGGTGAAGCGCGAGGGTTGGCAGGAGCAGGGAGTGCTGGCGGTGTCGGTGGATGATGACCGGCTGACCTGGCCTGAACGGGAGCTCGTTCGCCAGTTGGGCGAACGGCTCTACGGACCGCGTGCTGCCGACGATGGAGGGTGCCATGAATAAGTGGACACCCTCCCTTGTCGAGGCCCGCCTGGCCGAGGCGGCCTTCGTGCTCAAGCGCCTGCCCGAGCCGCGACGGCAGGGCTATTTCAGCACATGGCCTGAGGTCATCCACTCCTTCGCCGACAAGGTGGGGCAGAAGCCGAAGCCCATGCGTGTGCTGCCCTCGCCGCAGGCGATCAGCCGGATGGAAGAGACGCTGACCTGGACCGCCTGCCTTGATCCCGTCGATGGCAAGATCGTCTGGATGCGCGCCCATGGCGAGCGCTGGAAGACCATCTGCTGGACCGTCGGGCTGCAACGCTCGGCCGCCCATCAGCACTGGCTTTACGGGCTCTGCGTCATCTCGCTGAAGCTCAACCGGCGTTGGTTCAACCGCAACCTTTCGAAACGGCGCGTGATCGAACTGGCCCGTGGTGCGTAACCCTGCGCGCCACAGGGAAAGATGTGCGGCGGACACTTTTCGACGGGACAGAAAGGCCTCTCCCGGGCTAGAAATCGGATAAGCTCGGGAGAGGCGCGTGCGGGACGGACCGAGGCGCCGGCTTCCAGAGTCCACCGTGGGGTCCAGCCGGGGTCCATCTCGCCAACCCTTTGAATTCAATGGTTCCTTCCTGGCGGATATGTATGCTGGCGGGCTTGGCTCGGGATTTCGCCAGCGACAGGGCCGAATTTTTGGGAAGCCACCCGGAATCCGGATCCACCCGAGCCGCACGCAAACCCCAATAAACACTGGCCCTCTGGCCGGATGCCCTGGATGCCGCTGGACCCCGCCTGGAGTCCAGCGCGGAATCCGGTGTCCGGAGTCCAGCTGGCATCCACCACTCACGGAACGCTCGTTCATGACGCTGACCTTCGCCCCCGATAAGGTCGAGATGTGGCCCCTGACCAAGCTCCAGCTCTACGCGAAGAACGCGAAGGTGCACGGGGCCGACCAGGTCGCGAAGATCGCCGCCAGCATGGCCGAGTTCGGCTGGACCGTGCCGTGCCTCGTCGCGGACGACGGGGAGCTGATCGCGGGCCACGGCCGGGTGCTGGCCGCGACGCAGCTCGGGCTGACCGAGGCGCCGGTGATCGTGCTGGGGCATCTGACCGAGGCGCAGCGGCGGGCCTACCGCATCGCGGACAACAAGCTGACGGAACTCGGCAGCTGGGACGAGGCGCTGCTCTCGTCGGAACTGCAGGACCTGCTGGCCGAGGATTTCGACCTGTCGCTGGTCGGCTTCTCCGATGGCGAACTCGACAAGCTGCTGGCGCTCGATCTGGACGGGGACGGTGAAGATGGAGGTGGCACCGGGGGCTCCGTGCCGCCGGTGACCATCCCCGAGCCGCCGCGCAACCCGGCATCGCGCACGGGAGATCTCTGGCTCCTCGGCGATCACCGGCTGCTCTGCGGCGACGCCACCAACCACGAGGATGTCCGCCGGCTGATGAATGGCGAGCGCGCCGTGCTGTTCGCCACCGACCCGCCGTATCTCGTAGACTACGACGGCTCGAACCATCCGACCCGGAACAAGGACTGGTCGGCCTCCTACGGTACCACCTGGGACGACAGTTCGCAGGGAGCCGAGCTCTACGACGGTTTCATCGCCGCCGCCGTGGCCGAGGCGATCACCGAGGACGCGGCCTGGTACTGCTGGCACGCCTCGCGCCGCCAGGCGATGCTGGAAGAGTGCTGGGAAAGGGCGGGCGCCTTCGTGCACCAGCAGATCATCTGGGTGAAGGACCGCGGTGTTCTGACCCGCTCGCACTACCTCTGGAAGCACGAGCCCTGCTTCATGGGCTGGCGCCGGCCGCACCGCCCGCCAAAGGTGGCAGAGGAAACGCTGCCCTCGACCTGGGAGATGCCGTCCTTCGCCAAGGACGAACGCCCGGATCATCCGACGCCGAAACCGCTCGACGCCTTTGGCATCCCGATGCGCCAGCACGTCGCCCGCGGCGGGCTCTGCTACGAGCCGTTCTCCGGCTCCGGCTCGCAGATCATGGCGGGCGAGGCGAACGGTCGTCGCGTCTACGCGATGGAGATCAGCCCGGCCTATGTCGATGTCGCCGTGGAGCGCTGGCAGGCCGAGACGGGAAAGAACGCGATCCTGGATGGCGACGGTCGAACCTTCGCCGAGGTGAAAGCCGAAAGGCTCGATCTGTCACCGGCAGACAAGGAAGCCGCGGCATGAAGCAGAGCCGTGCCATGTCGCTGGTTGAGGCTGTCGTCAACGTGGCGGTGGGCTACGGTGTCGCCGTTGCGACGCAGATCCTGATCTTCCCGGTCTTTGGGCTGCACACGACGCTGGCGCAGAACCTGAAGATCGGCGCGGTTCACGGTGGTGAGCGTCGCGCGTTCCTTCGCTCTGAGGCGGCTGTTCGAGGCGCTAAGGGTGCGATCCGTTCATAGTCAGATGAAGTCGCGGTGTTCACGTACTCGCGCGGCGAGTTTCGGAAGGCCCTTCGCCGTCAGATCGAGGATGAATTCGGGCGGTGAAAAGGGCGGGTTGTCGTAGAGTTCCCGCAAGCTCCGGAGCACAGCGAGTGCTTCTGACGGATAGAGATCAAATGTTCGCGAGAGAAATTCGTCGGCGTCAATCGCTTCAATTTCGAATTGCTCGAGGAGGTCCGCAGGAAAGTCGGCCAGGTTCTCGGTCACAATGTGTTGTGCGCCGCATTGGATGGCGGCGGCAAGAACGTGGCGGTCATCCGGGTCTGGCAGGTTCAGCGCCGGGATCAGTGGCTCGTACCCCGTGACGATCGCCTCCGCGAAGTGTACCTGCATCGCGCGTTGCTGCGAACGGATGCTATCTTCGAGATGTGGTTTCTGTTCGAGAAGGTTCCGCGTCCACTCGTCGAGGATTTGTTCTGTCCACCGGCCGCGGAACAGACCGGCGTGATAAAAGCGCAGGAGAACGTCCCGCTTCCGGAATGGAAACAGGACGTTGGCATCAAGGATGACGACAAAGCGATCGGCGACGTGCTTCAAGACGCTTCGAACTCCTGTCCCAAGCGTGCGAGATCATCCAGCGCCGCTGTCCGTGCAGCATCACGACGCGCTTTGTAAGCCATGAGATCGGCATGCATCACGCGCCGATGCGAGCCCACCGGAATGAACGGAATCTCGCCCTCCTTGAGTAGCTTGCTCAGATATGGACGTGACACATTCAGGATGTCTGCGGCTTGCTGAGTTGTGAGCATGGCGCCGGTAGGAACGAGTGTGACCATGTCGCCGCGCGCGACGTGACCCAGTAGATCGATCATCAGGTCGGCGATGGCGGGGGCCAATCTCACCGGCTCGCCGTTCTCGCTGTGGATCACCAGCGCACCGTTCTCGGCGCGCGCGTTCGCAAGGGCAGTGGCGGCTTCCGCCGCACTTGCAATCTCTTCGTGCGTTGGAAGACGGCGTGTCAGGTCAATCACTTCCGCGGTGTTGTCCATCTCGGCCTCCATCTAGGGGTTGTCTCAATGGTGTAGATAACGACGCAAGCTGCCTCCGACAAGTGAAATAACCGAAACAAGTGAAAATAGTGTAACTAGGCGGGCCGCTCGAGGGACGCCCGAACGGCCCGAGCTTTCTGGGGATCAGCCAGGAATTCTGTAGACGCGCCCGCGCCCCTCGATCTTCTCGGAGGTAATGGTCAGGCCGAGCTTCTTCTTGAGCGCGCCGGACATGGCCCCGCGAATGGTGTGGGGTTTCCAGCCGGTGGCTTCGACGATCTCGTCGATGGTGGCGCCGCTCTCGGCGCGGAGCATTTCGATCAGCTGCGCCTGCTTGGTGCCCTTTCGGTGCTGGACCGGCGCGGATGGCATCTCGGTCGGCGGTGTCTCGTCCTGTTCGTCCGTCATCCCGAGGGTGCGGTAGGCCAGCGGGGTGGCGCGCAGCGTGATCGGTCCACGCTTCTCATCATGCCGCCAGACGGTGTTGAGGTCGGTCGCCGGGATTTCCTCGATCAGCCCGTGCTTCAGGAGGCTCTTGCAGACATTGCCTACAGCGCCGCCCTTGAGGTTGGCGGTGACAGGGAAGATTGCCCCGTCCTCGCGCGCACAAGCGGTAGACAGGATGATGGCTTGGGCATCGGAAAGCTGGATCTGTGTCATGGGATCGTCTCCGTGTTCGAGGCCCGCGACATGCGGCACCTTCTACGACCCCAAGCCGCGCAGGGTGCGCGGCGGGAGCTCCGGCGATGCCGGAGATCAGCGGGCGTGCTCGCCCTCGCCGAAGGCGCTGTCGGTGATGCGCTTCAGGAGGCTTGCGTAGTGTTCGAGGGTGCCGACCATCGCCCAGCCCACCTCGTCGGGGCGGCAGTTGAAATGGTCATCACTGAGCGCCTGCAGGCGGGCGAGCATCTCGTCGATCTCGGCCTTCTTGCCGATGAAGGCGGCCAGCGCCGCCTCCCGGTTGCGGCGCGCTTTCTCGGCGCGGGCCTCAAAGCGCGGGGTGGTGATCGGGTTCAGGCGCGTGGTCATCGTCTTGGCTCCTTGGCTCGAGTTGCATCGTCGTCGTGGGATGAACGTTCGCTCCACGCGCGGCGCTTATCAACTCGATAAACACATGATTTCGAATGATAATCTGGGTTGGCGATGCGGGGCATGAGCGAGCGCCAGTATGCCGCCCATGTCGGGCTGTCGCGCGGTGCGATCCAGAAGGCCAAGGCCGCCGGCCGGCTTGTTCTGCACGAGGATGGCAGCATCGACGCGGCGGCCTCCGACCGTCTCAGGGCGGAGGCGACCGATCCGTCGAAGACCAGGAAGGCGCCGAAGGAGCAGAAGCTGAAGCCGGTGCCCGAAGCCGCGGTGTCGGCCGTCGGCGACACGCTCAGGGAACAGGGCCTCGCGGCCCCCGCAGCGGGCGGCGGCATGACCTTCCTGCAGGCGAAGACGGCGCACGAGGTGCTGAAGGCGCAGGAGCGGCGGATTCGGCTGGCGAAGCTGAAGGGAGAGCTCGTCGACCGCGACCGCGCCACGACGCTGGTCTTCCGGCTCGCGCGCGAGGAACGCGATGCGTGGGTCAACTGGCCGGCGCGGGTGGCCGCAACGATGGCGGCGGAGTTGACGGCCTCCTGCAGCGAAGCGGCAAGCCACGAGGTGACCATCGAGGTGGCGGCCATGCAGAAGGTTCTGGAGGCCCATGTCCGCGCCCATCTCGAGGAACTCGCCCAGCCCCGGATTGCCCTCTGAGGATATCACCGCCTTTGACGGGGCCGAGGCGCTGCTGCGGGCCTGGGGCCGCGGGCTCACGCCCGATCACTGGCTGACCGTCTCGGAATGGGCGGACAGGCATCGCTGGCTGAGTTCGCGCGCCAGCGCCGAGCCCGGCCGGTATCGCACCGAGCGCACGCCCTACATGCGCGCGATCATGGACGCGCTCTCACCCGGCGATCCGGCGCAGCGGGTGGTGTTCATGAAGGCCGCACAGGTCGGCGCGACGGAGGCCGGCAACAACTGGATCGGCTTCGTGATCCACCAGGCGCCGGGGCCGATGCTGGCGGTCCAGCCGACGGTGGAACTGGCCAAGCGCAACTCGCGCCAGCGGATCGACCCGCTGATCGAGGAAAGCCCGGCGCTGAAGGAACGCGTCCGCCCGGCGCGGGCGCGCGACAGCGGCAACACGCAGCTGTCCAAGGATTTCCCGGGCGGCGTGCTGGTGATGACCGGCGCCAACTCGGCGGTGGGGCTGCGCTCGATGCCGGCGCGCTACGTCTTCCTCGACGAGGTCGACGCCTATCCGGCCTCGGCCGACGAGGAAGGCGACCCGGTGGGCCTCGCCGAGGCGCGCTCGCTGACCTTCGCCCACCGGCGCAAGGTCTTCCTGGTCTCGACGCCGACGATCCGCGGCGTCAGCCGGATCGAACGGGAATACGAGGCGAGCGACCAGCGCCGCTTCTTCGTGCCGTGCCCGCATTGCGGCGCGATGCAGTGGCTGCGGTTCGAGCGGCTGTGCTGGCAGAAGGGCAAACCGGAGACGGCAGCGTACCACTGCGATGCCTGCGACCAGCGGATCGAGGAACACCACAAGCCGGCGATGCTGGCGGCGGGCGAGTGGCGGGCGACGACGGAGGCTCGCGATGCGCGGACGGTGGGGTTTCATCTCTCGGCGCTCTATTCGCCGCCGGGGTGGAAGAGCTGGGCCGACATCGCGCGGGACAAGGAGGCGGCGGCTGGGTCCGACGAGGCCGAACGGGTGTTCCGCAACACGGTGCTGGGCGAGACCTGGATCGAGACGGGCGACGCGCCGGACTGGCAGCGCATCGCCGAGCGGCGCGAGGACTGGCCGGCGGGCACGGTTCCCGCGGGCGGGTTGTTCCTGACCGCCGGCGCCGACGTGCAGAAGGACCGGATCGAGGTCGATGTCTGGGCGTGGGGCCGTGGACTGGAAAGCTGGCTCGTCGATCACGTGGTGATCGAGGGTGGCCCGGCGCGGCCCGAGGCATGGGAGGCGCTGACCGATCTGCTGGGCCGCAGCTGGCGGCATGCCGGCGGCGCCGAACTCAGTCTCGCGCGGCTCGCCATCGACACGGGCTACGAGACGGCCGCGGTCTACGCTTGGGCGCGCTCGGTCGGCTTTGCGCAGGTGGCGCCCGTGAAGGGTCTCGAAGGCTTCAACCGGGCAAGCCCGGTTTCGGGGCCGACTTTCGTCGACGCTACGGCGGGGGGCAAACGCTTGCGTCGCGGCGCAAGGCTCTGGAGCGTGGCGACCTCGACCTTCAAGGCCGAGACCTACCGCTTCCTGCGGCTGGCGCGGCCGACGGCGGAAGAACTGAGCAAGGGTGCGGCGTTCCCCCCCGGCACGGTGCATCTGCCCGGCTGGGCCGACACCGAGTGGATCCGGCAGCTGACGGCCGAGCAGCTGGTGACGGTCCGCAACCGCCGCGGCTTTGCCAAGCTCGAATGGCAGAAGATCCGCGAGCGCAACGAGGCGCTGGATTGCCGGGTCTATGCCCGGGCCGCCGCCTGGATCGCGGGCGCGGATCGCTGGCCCGAGGCGACATGGGCCGATCTCGAGGCGCAACTCGGGGTTCCGAGCGGGATGGACAGCCCGGCCGGCCGGATCGGGCGGCCAGACGCGGCCCCGCAAGGCAAGCGCCGCTCCGACTGGCTCGGGCGGCGGGAAGGATGGTTCTGAGCATGGCCGACTGGACAGAGGCTGAACTGGCCGCGCTCCGGCGCGCCTATGCGAGCGGGACGACGCGGGTGAGCTATGACGGCAAGACCGTGGACTACGGCTCGGCCGAGGACCTGCTGGGGCGCATCCGTACCATCGAGCGCCAGATCGCAGGCACCACGACGCGACCCATCGCGGGCTTCGCCGGCTTCTCGCGCGGGGATCGCTGATGGTCTCCTGGTTCGACAGGGCCATCGCCTCGGTCGCCCCTCGGGTCGCCACGCGGCGCGTGCTGGCGCGACAGGCTTTCGAGGGGCTCGCGCGCTCCTACGAGGGTGCGGCCCGTGGCCGGCGCACCGACGGCTGGCACGCGCCGGGATCCTCGGCGGACGCCGAGATCGGCCGCGCTGGTGCGCTGTTGCGCGACCGGATGCGGGAACTCGTGCGCAACAACCCGCACGCGGCCAAGGCGGTCTCGGTGCTGGTGAACAACATCGTCGGCGCCGGGATCATGCCGCGCGCGGCAAGCGGGGACGCCGCGCTCGACCGCGAGGTGGACCGGCTCTTCGATCTCTGGGCGCGGGGCTGCGACGCGGATGGCCAGCTCGACTTCTACGGGCTGCAGACGCTCGCCTGCCGCGAGATGGTCGAGGCCGGGGAGGTGCTGGTGCGCCGCCGGCCTCGCCGCCCCGGCGACGGCGTCATGCCGCCCGTGCCGCTGCAGCTGCTGGAGGCCGACTTCCTCGACGCCACCCGCAACGGCGCGATCGGGTCTGGACAGGCGGTGCAGGGGATCGAGTTTGACGCGCTCGGTCGGCGTCGGGCCTACTGGCTCTTCGGCTCCCATCCGGGCGACGCGACACTCAGCCTGAAGGGCAGGCTGACCAGCCGACCAGTTCCGGCCAGCGAGATCGCCCATGTCTACGAGAAGCAGCGCACGCAGGCGCGCGGGGTGCCCTGGGGTGCGCCGGTGATCCGCGCCCTGCGTGACCTCGACGACTACGAGGTGGCCGAGATCGTGCGCAAGAAGACCGAGGCCTGCGTCACCGCCATCGTCTTTGGCGACGAGGAGGCGCAGCAGGGCATCGCGCCCGCGGTGATCGACGCCGACGGCAACCGTGTCGAGCAGTTCGAGCCCGGTCTCATCGCCTACGCGCGCGGCGGCAAGGACATCCGTTTCAACCAGCCGGCGGCCACCGGCGGTTATGGCGAATACAAGCGCGCGAGCCTGCACACCATCGCGGCCGGGTTCCGCGTGCCTTACGAGTTTCTGACCGGGGATCTCAGCGAGGTGAACTACTCGTCGATCCGCGCAGGGCTCGTGGAGTTCCGCCGGATGATCGACGCGGTGCAGTGGCAGCTCTTCATCCCGATGTTCTGTGCGCATGTTTGGCGCTGGTTCACCGAGGCCGCATGGGCGGCGGGGCGGATCCCGACGCCGGACGTGCCGGTGGAATGGTCACCGCCGAAGTTCGAGGCGGTCGATCCGCAGATGGACGCGATGGCCGACCTGCTCGCCATCCGCTCCGGCACGATGACGCTGGCCGAGGCCATCGCCCGGCAGGGCCGCAACCCCGACGCGGTGCTGGCCGAAATCGCCGCCACGAACGAGAAGCTCGACGAGCTGGGTCTCGTGCTCGACAGCGATCCGCGCCGCGTTGCCAAGAATGGCATGGTGCGGTCGAATGGCGCACAGAACAAGATCTCCAGCATTGACTGCAGTAAATACTGCAGTATATATGGAGCACATTTTAGCAGGAGGCTCGAATGGAAAGGCCAATCGCTTTCAAAGTGCTACCTTTTGAAGATGGTAAGCTGTTCCGTATGAAGGCGGAACCAATTGATGCTGCCTCGATCAAGGGGACTACCGTGGCACCAGCCGTTGTCGTCGCTCGAAAGGCGGCGATCCTAGGCGAGATGGAAACCGGAATTTTCGATGCCGAAGATATCTTAGCGATAACGGATGGAGATTGGACAAACGCAATATTGATTGTGGTCAACCAAGATCAAAGTGATGAGCTTGTCGCTCCGTTGTCGCAAGAGATGCAAAATAACGACGCGGATTTTCTTGATTCAGTGCGAAAATTGGAGCCATCCTTGGCAAAACTTGCTGAAGCGACGGTGGCGGAAGTCCGATCCCAAGGGGTCGAGGGGAAGCTAGTCGAGAAATCCAAAGGGCGGTGGGTCAATTCACCAATAAACAGCTTTACGCTTAAGGCGCAGCCTCGCAAAAAAAATTTACAATTCACGCTTTACGGTAACCCTTCCAGCTACGAACACGGAGGCTTCCTTCGCCCAGATCAAAACAGCTATTCTCGTGGTTGGGTCGAAACTGAGGATGACGTCAAGACGTTCGCGGGTCTGGTTTTCCAAGCTCACAGTCGTAAGAAAAGATAACTTCGGGGCAACTCCATCGCCCAACTGGAGTCGGACGTGGTCTGGGGCATCATCACCTCGAACCCGGCCATGGCCGATGGCACGGCGCTGTTCCATGCCAGCCACAAGAACCTCGCCGGGACCGGCACGGCGCTCGGGGTCGACAGCGTGGGCGCGGCGCGGGCGGCAATGCGCAAGCAGACCGGGCTCGACAAGAAGACCGTGCTGAACATCCCCGGGGCTCCGCCCGTTCACGCCTCGAACCGTCCACTGGACGGTTCGCCGCCATGCGAACCGGCGTTCACCCTTCCTGATCGTGCCGGCCGCGCTGGAGTTGAAGGCCGAGCAGCTGGTCGCCCAGAACCTCGTGCCCGCCCAGAGCGGCAACGTCGTGCCGCAGTCGATCCGCACGCTCACGCCGCTTGCCGAGCCGCGGCTGGATGCGGCGGGCGACAAGGCCTGGTATCTCGCGGCCTCGCCGAACCAGATCGACACCATCGAATACGCCTATCTCGAGGGCCAGCAGGGCGCCTATATCGAGACGCGCAACGGTTTCGACGTCGACGGCGTCGAGATCAAGTGCCGCCTCGACTTCGGCGCCAAGGCCATCGACTGGCGCGGTCTCTACAAGAACCCCGGCGCCTGAGCCGGGCCATCCCCTGAAGCGTGGGCGGTCCTGGCGGGCCGCCCTTCGTCTTTCCGCGAAAGGAATGCGCGATGAAGAACTACGTCCAGCCCGGCAATACCCTCACCCTGACCGCGCCCCATGCCGTGGCCTCTGGCGATGGCCTGCTCGTGGGCTCCATCTTCGGCGTGGCCGCCGGCGATGCCGAGAGCGGTGCCACCGTCGAGGCCGCGCTCACCGGTGTCTTCGATCTCATCAAGGTCGGCTCGCAGGCCTGGGCCGTCGGCGACAAGGTCTATTGGGACGATACCAACAAGCGCTGCACCACGGTCGCCACCGACAACACCCTCATCGGCGTGGCGGTCGAGGCGGTGGCGGGCGGCGCCGGCGACACGACCGGCCGGGTGCGTCTGAACGGCAGCTTCTGATGACCGCCTTCGCCGCCGCTCTCGACGCGCTCTTCGCTGACGCGCATCTCGCGCGCGATGTGGTCTATACGGCGGAAGGCGGCGCGCCCTCGCTGGTCCGGGCGATCCTCCGGCGGCCCGACGACGTCACCGGCTTCGGTGAGGCCCACATCTCGTCGCAGACCACCCGGCTGGATCTGCGCCTCGCCGAAGTGGCGAACCCGAGGCCCGGCGACCGCATCGAGATCGACGGCGATGCCTTTCTCATTCAGGGCGAACCTGTCCGCGACCGCGGGCGGCTGGTCTGGACCGTGGAGCTGTGCCCGGCATAGAAAGGTTCAAGTCCAGTCGGGAGGGGCAGATGCGACACGAATGGAGCCGTTTGAACCATCTGCAACTCGGCCGCTACGCCGAGTATTTCACCAAGATGCAGTTCGTGCTGCTAGGCCTCGACGTCTATTCTGCCGAGGTCGACGACCGCGGTATCGATTTCGTGGTGCGGCAGGAACCAGGCAGATACTGGGATGTGCAGGTCAAATCCGTTCGGAACCTGAATTATGTGTTCGTCAGGAAGGACGTTTTCCGCCTGAGAAAAAACCTCCTGCTCGCCCTCGCTCTTTTCGAGGAGGACCGGGAGCCAAGCCTGTATCTCATTCCGGCCTCACGCTGGGAAGAACCGGACGGACTTTTTGTCGATCGTGATTATGACGGAAAGACCAGCAAACCTGAGTATGGCCTGAACCTGTCTCGCAAATGGCTTCCTGAACTTGATTCTTTCCGTTTCGAGCATTCCGGCACCAGCATATTCGGTATCAGTGCCCCCACCTGATCGTCCTGCACGGGTTCCATGAAGCTGAAGCTCGCCATTGAGGTGGACAAGATTTGGTGAAGTGGACCAAGTCTCCACCGAAGGCCTGATCTCGTGGCCGCCATGGCGGCCGAGGTGAAGGCCGGAGAGAAGGCCGTGACCGCCGCCATGCGCGAGGCCGGGACAGGGCTCAAGACCGCCTGGCGCGGCCAGATTACCGGGGCGGGGCTCGGACGACGCCTCGCGAACTCGATCCGCAGCCAGACCTATCCGAAGGCTGGCGAGAGCCTGAACGCCGCGGCGCTGGTCTGGTCGAAGGCTCCAGTCATCGTCGGCGCGCATGACACTGGCCCCCTGATCCGCTCGAAGGACGGGTTCTGGCTCGCGATCCCTACCGAAGCCGCCGGCCGTGGCCTGCGCGGCGGCAGGATCACCCCTGGCGAATGGGAGCGACGGCGCGGCCTGCGCCTGCGCTTCGTCTATCGCCGCCGGGGCCCGAGCCTGCTGGTGGCAGAGGGAAGGCTGAACAGCCGGGGGCTCGGTGTCGCTTCACGCTCGAAGACCGGCCGCGGTCGCACGACGGTGCCGATCTTCCTGCTGGTCCCTCAGGTCAAGCTGCCGAAGCGGCTCGATCTGGACCGTGACGCAGAGCGAGCGCTCGACAGCGTGCCGGGGCTGATCGTGGCGAACTGGGTGGAGGTCAGGCTGTAGCTTCGGCTAATCGACGACGTGAGTTGGCCACAACGCTTCAATGTGACGATAGACGTCGACTAGGATGAATTTCTCGCGGCCCACAGCGTCTTTGAGCTCCTTGGGAAATTTTGCCATGGTCTCGTAATCCGGAAGAACTACGAATTGAACCTGATTGTGTTCAAAGTGGAAATCGTGTGGAACGCGCCACTCTCGCTCATGTGCATAGTCGATCGTCTTTCCACCGAGCTGCTTGGAGTATTTCTCCGTCTTGGGGCGATATCCGGGCCAGAACGGTGTGACGAAGGTCTTCACATGATCGTCCCACTGCTGTTTTTCCCAATGGTCTGCGCGGACGTAGTACGCCGGACCGCCTCCGGCAGCGAATACATGCGGCTTGGTGAAGCCTAATCCGAACGGAGAATAATGGCGAACGTGCTTCAGGAGGCTCGACCATGGACATTCCGTGAAACAGACCGCGGGATTGCCAGTCCAAGGGATGCCACTAGCCTTTAGCGTCTTTTCTTCCAGCATTTTAATGAGATTTTCGAAAGGCTTCTCGCCATCACCCTTCGTGAAATGCGCCACAAAATCTGAATCGCTCATCTGTCATTCCCGCTGCAATCCGCTCATCGCAGAAGCTAACTTCGACATCAGACGATGCCCACCCCTCGTGAAACTATTCTCGCCGCGCTGCACGCGCGGCTCTCGGCGCTGCCCGCCACCGCGCTCCGCGGCGACGTCCTGCCCGAGCGCGTGCCGGCCGAGGGGCTTCTGATCCTGCGCGACGGCGAGCCGGGGGAACCGGATGTCACGCTCTCGCCGCTCGCCTACCACTACCAGCACCGCGCCGGGATCGAGGCGGTCGTGCAGGGCGCCGACCGTGACGCCGCCTTCGACACGCTGACCGCCAGCATTGGCACGGCGCTCGCCGCCGACCGCACGCTGGGCGGGCTCTGCGACTGGGTCGAGGCGGAAGCGCCGCGACCCGTTGATCTACCGGTTGAAGGCGCGGTCAGCCTGAAGGCCGCGGTCATTCCAGTGGTGTTGCACTATTCGACAGCCGATCCGCTGACCTGATCCAACCGACCACAGGAGACCACCATGGCACGAGCCCAGGGGGCGCGGGCGCTGATGGCGCTTGCGTTCGAGACGACCTATGGCACGCCGCCCGCGAGCGGCTTCACGAAGATGCCCTTCGCCAGCACGACGCTCGGGGCCGAGCAGCCGCTCCTGAACTCCGAGCTTCTCGGCTACGGCCGAGATCCGCTGGCACCAATCAAGGACGCGGTGACAACTGACGGCGATGTGGTCGTGCCGATTGATGCCGAGACCTTCGGCTTCTGGCTGAAGGCGGCGTTCGGCGCGCCGACCACGACCGGCACCGGCCCCTGGACGCACGAGTTCCAGTCCGGCGCCTGGACGCTGCCCAGCATGTCCATCGAGACCGCCATGCCGGAGGTGCCGCGCTATGCCATGTATTCCGGCTGCGTCCTCGACCAGCTGACCTGGTAGATGCAGCGCTCGGGGCTCTTGACCGCCACGGCCCGGCTGGTCGCGCAGGGTGAGACGGTGAGCACGACGACCAGCGCGGGAACCCCGGCGGCGCTGGATCTGAAGCGCTTCGGGCATTTCAACGGGTCCATAACCCGAAACGGCACGGCGCTTGGCAACGTGGTCTCGGCCGACATCACCTATGCCAACAACCTCGACCGGATCGAGACCATCCGCAACGATGGCCGCATCGACGGCGCGGACCCGTCCATCGCGGCGCTCACCGGCTCCATCGAGGTGCGGTTCGCCGACCAGACGCTGGTGACGCAGGCGTTGGGTGGCGACCCCTGCGAGCTCGAGTTCGCCTACAGCCTGCCGTCGGGCGAGAGCTTTACCTTCACGGTTCACGCCGTCTACCTGCCGCGTCCCCGCATCGAGATCTCCGGGCCGCAGGGCGTGCAGGCGACGTTTGATTGGCAGGCCGCGCGCGACAGCGTGGCCGGCCGGATGTGCACCGCCACCCTGATCAATGACATCGAGGAATATTGATGCTGACGCTCGACCTGACCAACGCGCCCCGCTGGCACGATCTTGCCCCCGGCGTGAGGGTGCAACTGCGCCCATTGACCACCGCGCTGATGGTGGCGACGCGCAGCGATCCGGCCGTGGAAGCCGTGCCCGAGGACGCCTCCGACGAGGAACGCGCCGTTGCCTTTGCCAAGGCTCTGGCGCGCCGGGCCGTGCTGGCCTGGGACGGCGTCGGCGATGCGGAGGGGAAGCCCATCGACCCGAGCCCCGAGGCGATCGACGCGCTCATGGACGTCTGGCCGATCTTCGAGGCGTTCCAGCTGACCTATGTCTCCAAGGGCCTGCTGCTGGAGCAGGAAAAAAACGCCTCCGCGCTCTCGCCGAATGGTCCTTCGGCGGGGGCGAGCGATACTGCCAAGCCTGCGCACCCTACGAGGGCCGCGAGCAAGCCTGCCCGGACTGCCCGGCGCGGCTGAACCGGCCGCTGACGCTTGAAGGCTGGCAGGTCTGGGATCTCGTCGGCCGCCTCGGCGGTCAGCTGCGCGCGCTGCCCGGCGCCGTCGTCGGCTGGGACATGACCGCCGCGCTGGCCCTCGGCCGTGCGCTCGGCGTGCCGCCGCTCGTCATGGCTGAACTGTTGCCCATCATCGAGGCGGTGATGGTCGCCAAGCTCAACGAGCAGGTGGCGTCAGGCAGCCTCGAGAGGCGTGATGTCTGAGACATCGATTGTCTTGCGCGCCTGCGCCAGATCCCATGCGCGCTGCAGGTTCATCCAGTATTCCGGGGTCGTCCCGAAGAACTTCGCGAGCCGGAGTGCCGTGTCCACGGTGAGCGCGGTTTCGCCCTTTACCAGCCGCTCGATCCGGGTGCGCGGCACATGAAGGCGCTTGGCAAGCGCGATCGGGCTCATATCGAGCGGGCCGAGATAGAGCTCGGCCAGGACCTCGCCGGGGTGAGAGGGGTTCTTCATCATGCTCATGTCGTACCCTTTCAATGATAATCGACGATTTCGACATCGGCCGGTCCCTGGTCCGTCCACACGAAGCAGATGCGCCACTGGCCATTGATACGCACCGAATGCTGTCCGGCCCGGTCGCCCTTCAGTTCCTCGAGGTGATTGCCCGGTGGAAACCGGAGATCCTCGAGCACCACGGCGGCATCGAGAGCCGACAGCATTGCACGCGTTCGCTTGACCAGGTCGGCGGGGAAACCCTTGCCGAACCGGTCTGCCACCGCGTTCGCCGCGAGCTTGCCCTTCGTGCTGACGATCATGGGGGTATGTATCACGTCGTGATACATATTTCAAGGGGCGCGTGCCAGGGTCTCCCGGGCTGACGACATCTCAAGAGGAACGCCAACATGGCAGAGAAACGGGTTAGCGTCCGCCTTGCCGCGGTCGGCGGGCGGCAGGTGCGTGCCGAACTGGAAGGCGTGGGTGAGGCGGGCACCCGCGGCTTCGGGCGGCTCAGCCGCGAGATGGAGGCGGCGAACGCGCGCCTTGCGTCGTTCGCGCGGCGGGCCAGGGTCGCGGCGGCGGCCGCGGTTGCAGCCGCCACGGCGGCCGGCGTGGCCATGGTCCGATCGGGTCTCCAGACCGTCGATGCGCAAGCCAAGCTGGCGCAGTCGCTGGGGACGACGGTCGAGAGCGTCCAGGTGCTCGAGCGCGCCGCCGAGCTCAGCGGCAACTCGATGGGCGAGCTTGAAGCCGGCTCGGCCCGTCTCACGCGGCGCCTGTCGCTCTTTGCCGCCGATGGTGGCGGCCCGGCGGCAAAGGCGATCGAGCGGCTCGGCCTCAATGCCGAAGACCTGCTGCGCCTGCCGCTCGACCAGCGCATCGCCGCCGTGACGCAGAGCATCCGCGAGAATGCCTCGGCCGCCGAGCAGGCGGCGCTGTTCAGCCAGCTGTTCGGGGACAGGGCCTTCGTGGCCTTCCAGCGGCTGGATACGGCGACGCTGCGCCAGGCGGCGGAGGACGTGAGCGCGTTCGGTGTCGCGGTCTCGGAGCAGGACGCCGACCAGATCGAGCGGACGAATGACGCGCTCTCGCGGCTGGGGCTGATCTGGCGCGGGCTGTCGAACCAGCTGGCGGTCGTCGCTGCGCCTGCACTTGAAGCGATTGCAGACGCCATGGCGGCGCTCGCCAGCCGAACCGGCCCGCTGGGGCAGGCAATCTCGGGGCTGTTCGACAACATCGGCCGCCTTGCCACCCAGGCCGCGACCTTCGCCGCCTTCCTCGCTGGCCGATGGGTCGCCGGGCTGGCCGCCGCCGCGCTTTCGGTCCGTGGTCTCGCCACGGCGCTGGTTGTCCTGCGCGGCGCGCTGGTGCGCACCGGGATCGGCGCGCTGATCGTCGGGGCAGGGGAGCTGATCTACCAGTTCGCCAGGCTCGTGCGGGGCGCGGGCGGTTTTGGCGAGGCGCTGGAACTCATGGGCAATGTCGCTGGCGCGGTCTGGGACGGGATCAAGCTCACCGTCAGCTCCTTTGTCGATGACTTCCGCGCCATGCGGGCCGATATCGAGGGGATCTGGCTGCGGCTCATGGCGTTTCTCTCGCAAAAATGGGCTGACTTTCTTGCCCGGATCGGGCCGACCTTCAACGCGGTCTCGGAGCGGATCGGAGCAGAGGCCCGGATCGATGTCTTCGGGGCGCAGAGCTATGCCTCTTACCTCGAGCACGCCGCGAGCAATGCCGGCCATCAGGCCGATGCCCTGCGTGCCCGCGCGGCCGAGACCCGCGCCCATGCCTTCGACGGCGTGCGTACTGCGGTGGATGCGCTGCGGGCGGCGATGCGGACGAGCGGAGAGGATGGTGCGGGCGCGCTTGACGAGGCAGCCGCCGCCGCGGATCGGGTCGCGGATGCCCTCGATACCGCCGATCAGTCCGCGCGCGCCGCCGGCGCGACCAACGTGGAGAGTGCGGACCGGGCGGTGACTGGCTGGCAGGCGGTCACGGAGGCGTTGTCGGACTATGCCGGCAAGGCGCGCGAGATCGGCGGGGACATCGGCCAGAGCCTCGTCAGCGCCTTCCAGTCGGCCGAGAACGCGGTGGGCGAGTTCGTCAGGACCGGCAAGCTGAACTTCAGCGATCTCGTCACCTCGCTGCTGGCCGATCTCGCCAAGCTCGGGGCGCGCCGCTTCATCCTGGGATCGATCGCGAACGCGCTCGGCGGCATCCTTGGCGGTGCGGGTGGGATATTCGCGGACGTCCTGCATGGCGGGGGCGTGGTCGGCTCGGCCGGGGCCGCGCGGATGGTTCCGGCCATGGCCTTCGCCGCCGCGCCCCGGATGCATTCCGGCGGAACACTCGGCCTGCGCCATGACGAGGTGCCGGCCATCCTGCAACGCGGCGAGCGGGTGCTCTCGCGGCGCGAGGCGCAGGCCTTGGGTGCGGGCGGCGTCACCATCAACATCAATGCCCGCAACGCCGAGAGCTTCCGGCAGTCGCGCACGCAGATCGCGGCCGACATTGCCCGCGCGGTCTCGCTCGGGCGCAGGGGACTCTGAGCCATGGCATTCCACGAGGTGCGCTTCCCCGACAACATCAGCCGTGGCGCGCGCGGCGGGCCGGAGCGGCGCACGCAGATCGTCGAACTGGCCTCCGGCGACGAGGAGAGGAATGCCAGCTGGGCCAACTCGCGCCGCCGCTACGATGTCGCCTATGGCATTCGCCGCGCCGACGACCTGGCCGCGGTGGTCGCCTTCTTCGAGGCGCGCAACGGCCGGCTTCATGGTTTCCGCTTCAAGGACTGGGCCGACTACAAGTCCTGCCTGCCGTCGGGCACGCCTGCGCCGACCGACCAGATGATCGGCACTGGCGACGGTGAGACGACCGCGTTTCAACTGGTGAAGACCTACGCATCGGGCTCGCAATCCTGGACCCGGACCATCACCAAGCCGGTGGCGGGCACGGTGCGCATCGCGCTCGACGCTGCGGAACAGTTCGGCGGCTGGTCGGTCGATACCACCACCGGCGTCGTGACCTTCGACACGGCCCCCGCCACGGGCGTCGCCGTCACCGCCGGCTTCGAGTTCGACGTGCCGGCGCGTTTTGATACCGACGCGCTGGACGTGACCCTCGATCTCGAGCGGCTGGGCTCGATCACCTCCATCCCGCTCCTGGAGATCCGGCGATGAACGATTCAGGCAGTTTCCTCGGCGCCGTGCTGCGCGAGCTTGCCACCTCCACGGCCGTGATCCTTGCGGCCTGGGGCGCGCTTGGCGGCGCGACCAACGCGCTGACCACAAAGATGCGCCTGCGCGACGCGCTGCGCCACATCCTGCTCGGCGGGCTGATCGCGGCGGGGATGGGCAGCCTGTCGATGGCCGTCATCACCTCCTGGCTCGGCCTGCCGCCCGAAGCCATCCCCGCGGGCGGGGCTGCGGGATCGGCGGCCTACCTGGTGGGCGTCTTCGGGCCGGCTGTGATCGAACTGGTGCTCGCCCGCCTGCGCAACGCGCGGGAGGGGCGCAATGACTGAGCTCACCCGCGTCCTGCGCAGCCTGCGACGTGCCGCCGACGATCCGCGCGCCGCATTCGCGCATCAGCTTCGCATCGGCCTCTCCGTGGCCGCGCTGATCCTGCTCCTCTCGCTTCTGGGGTAACGCCATGCAGATGACTGACCGGGGCCTCGTGGCCCTTGCCCGGCACGAAGGCATCGTGCCGGGGCCATACATGGACGTGAAACAGGTCTGGACCTTCGGCATCGGCCACACGGCCGCCGCCGGGCCGCCGGATCCGGAGGCCATGCCGCGCGGCATGCCCGAGGATCTGGAGGCAGGGATCAGGGAGGCCTTCCGGACCTTCCGCGCCGACCTTGCGCGCTACGAGGCGGATGTCCTGCGCGCCGTGACCGTTCCGCTCGCGCCGCACGAGTTCGATGCGCTGGTCTCGTTCCACTACAACACCGGCGACATCGCCCGCGCGGCGCTGACCCGGCACCTCAATGCCTGCAATCGCGTTGCAGCCGCCAACGCGTTTCTGAACTGGCGGCGGCCGGCCTCGATCATCCCGCGCCGGGAAGCCGAGCGCGACCTGTTCCACTATGGCCGCTACCCGGGCGGTCCGATCCCGGTCTGGTCCGTGGATCGCGCGGGGCGGGTGGACTTCTCGCAGGCCATCCGGCGGCTCACCGAGAACGAGGCCAAGGCGCTGCTGCGCCACGCAAGCGCGCCGACGTGGTGGCGCAAGCTGTTGGAATACTTCAAGGGAAGGGCAATATCATGACCTGGAATCTTGCACGCGGGCTGGTCTACCTGGCTTGCCTGGCGGCCTCGGGCCTTGCGATGGCCGGGTTGGCGGAGTTCGACCTCGCGACGGGGACGTTCGACCTTAAGCCGTTCAACCTCTACGCCCTGGCCGGCACAGGCGGAGGGGTCGTCTCCTCCGCGCTGGCCTCTCTGGCATTGCTGCGCGGCTGGGGGCGAAGGTGAAAGCCCTCTCGCCCGATCTTCAGGCCCATCTCGACGAGGGCACGACCACGCTCGCCTGGGTGTGGCGGATCACGCGGACCGATGGCGCGAGTTTCGGCTTCACCGATCATGACCGGACGCTGAACTTTGACGGCACGGAGTTCGAGCCGGAAAGCGGGCTGACGGCCTCCGAGGTGCGGTCGGGCTCCGACCTTTCGGTCGATGCGCAGGACGCCGAGGGCGTGCTGACCTCGGACCGGATCACCGAGACCGACATCCTCGATGGCCGCTGGGACAATGCGGAGGTGGAGGTATGGCGGGTGAACTGGACCGACACCAGCCAGCGCGTGCTGATGCGACGTGGGGCCATCGGCCAGATCCGGCGCGGGCGGCTCGCCTTCGTGGCGGAGGTGCGCTCGCTTGCCCATGTGCTGGGCCAGACGGTGGGGCGGACCTTCCAGGCGAGTTGCGATGCTGCGCTTGGCGATGCGCGCTGCGGGGTCGATCTCGATGATCCGGCCTTCAAGGGCAGCGGCGCCGTCGTTGATCTCTTGCGCGACCGTGCCTTCATGGCCTCGGGGCTCGGCGGGTTCGAGGCCGGCTGGTTCAGCTACGGCACCATCGAGTGGACCAGCGGCGCGAATGCCGGGCGTCGGGCGGAGCTCTTGGGCCATGAAGTCACCGACGGTGTCGCGGTGCTGACACTGCTCGAGCCACCGGTGCTGGCCATTGCCGAGGGCGACGCGTTCATCCTCCGCGCGGGCTGCGACAAGCGGATCGAGACCTGCGGCGCGAAGTTCGCCAACACCGCGAACTTCCGGGGCTTCCCGCATATCCCCGGCCAGGACACCATCCTGCGCTATGCCACCAAGAACGGCGGCCACGACGGGAGCGTGCTGTGAGAGCCAGCGCGGACCCCGAGCGTGTCATCGCCGCCGCGCGCTCCTGGCTCGGCACGCCCTATCACGACCAGGCCAGCCTCAAGGGTGTCGGCTGCGACTGCCTCGGGCTGGCTCGTGGGGTCTGGCGCGAGGTGGTCGGCCCTGAGCCGTTCCCGATCCCGCCCTACAGCCGGGATTGGGGCGAGATGGGCCCGCGTGAAGTTCTGGCCGAAGGCGCGCGTGCCATGATGATCGAGGTCGAACCGGCGGCGGCCGGCCCCGGCCCGCTGGTCCTCTTTCGAATGATGCCGCGCGCCATCGCCAAGCATGTCGGGATCCTGACCGGGCCGGACAGCTTCATCCATGCCTATGAACGGCTTGGCGTGATCGAGGAACCGCTCACGCAACCCTGGCGGCGGCGCATGGCCTTCGCCTTCCTGTTTCCGCAACACTGAAGTTTTCACATGGCCACACTTGTGCTCGGCGCCGCCGGCGCCGCCATTGGCGGTTCGATCGGTGGCGGGATCCTTGGCGTCAGCGCCGTCACCATCGGCAAGTTCATCGGAGCCGGCATCGGCTCGGTCGTCGACAACTGGATCGCTTCCTCGCTGGCGCCGGCTCAGCGCATCGAGGGCGCGCGGCTCGACAGCCTGCGGATCACCTCCGCGACCGAAGGCGCCGTGATCCCGCGCGTCTTTGGCCGCATGCGCACGGGCGGCAACATCATCTGGGCGACCGACTTCCGCGAGGAGACCAAGACCACCACGCAGGGCGGCGGGAAGGGCACCGGCCCGAAGGTCAAGACCACCGAGTATCTCTACTACGCCAGCTTCGCTGTTGCTCTCTGTGAAGGCCCGATCACCGGCATCGGCCGGATCTGGGCCGACGGCAATCCGATGGACCTCTCCGGCGTCACCTGGCGCTGGTATCCGGGCGACGAGGCGCAGACGCCGGACCCGTTCATCGCCGCGAAGATGGGGGCGGAGAACACCCCGGCCTATCGCGACACCGCCTATGTCGTCTTCGAGGAGCTGCCGCTTGGGGATTACGGCAACCGCCTGCCGCAGCTCTCCTTCGAGGTCTTTCGCCCGCTGGCGGATCCCGACACGGCCGAAGGGCTGGTGAAGGCCGTCACCATGATCCCGGCCTCGGGCGAGTTCACCTATGCCACGGAGGGCATCCGCAAGGGCAGCAGTGGGGCGCAGGAGCCGGAGAACCTGAACGCGCTGTCGGACACCGCCGACATGGTGGTGGCGCTCGACCGGTTGCAGGCCAGCGCGCCGCACTTGGAGAGCGTCAGCCTCGTGGTGGCGTGGTTCGGCGACGACCTGCGCGCAGGCTCATGCAAGGTGCGGCCCGGCGTCGAGGTGGCTGAGAAGACCACCAGCCCGCAGATGTGGAGCGTCAACGGCGTGAGCCGGTCCGCCGCCTATCTCGTCGGCCGCGATCCCGAGAACCGGCCGGTCTATGGCGGCACGCCGGCCGACTTTGCCGTGGTGCAGGCGATCAAGGAGATGAAGGCACGCGGCCTGCGCGTGACCTTCTATCCCTTCATCCTGATGGACGTGCCGCCGGGCAACAGCCTGCCGAACCCCTACAGCGACAACGCGGCCGAGATGGGCCAACCGGCGTTTCCCTGGCGGGGACGGATCACCTGCTCGCCGGCGGCGGGTTACGCGGGCTCCGTGGACAAGACCACGGCGGCCGAGGCCCAGGTGGCGGCCATTTTCGGCAATGCCAGCCCCTCGGACTTCGCCATCTCGGGCGAGAGCGTCTCCTGGACGGGCGATCCGGGCGACTGGGGCCTGCGGCGCATGGTGCTGCATTACGCCCATCTCTGCGCGGCGGCGGGCGGTGTCGATGCCTTCCTGATCAGCTCCGAGATGCGCGGGCTGACCACGATCCGCTCGGGACCCGGCACATATCCTGCGGTACAGGCCTTTCGCGAACTCGCCGCCGACGTCCGCGCCATCCTCGGGGCGGGCACGAAGATCAGCTACGCGGCAGACTGGAGCGAGTATTTCGGGCACCAGCCGCAGGATAGCTCGGGGGATGGGTTCTTCCACCTCGACCCGCTCTGGGCGGACGGCAACGATGATTTCGTCGGGATCGACAACTACATGCCGCTCTCCGACTGGCGCGACGGCTTTGAGCACATGGACGCGCACCAAGGCTGGCCCGCGATTTACGACCGTGGCTACCTGCAGGCCAACATCGCCGGCGGCGAAGGGTTCGACTGGTTCTATGCCTCCGACGCTGACCGCGCCGCGCAGCTGCGCACGCCCATCACGGATGGCAGCGCGGGCAAGCCATGGGTCTTCCGCACCAAGGACCTGCGCAGCTGGTGGTCGAACCCGCATTACGACCGCCCGGGCGGGGTGGAGGCCGGCACGCCGACGGCGTGGGTGCCCGAGGCCAAGCCCATCCACTTCACGGAGCTCGGCTGTCCCGCCATTGATCGCGGCACCAACCAGCCCAACGTCTTCTTCGACCCGAAGTCCTCGGAAAGCTTCACGCCGTACTTCTCCCGCGGCTGGCGCGATGACGCGATCCAGCGCGCCTACCTGGAGGCAACCTACCTGTATTGGGGCGAGGCGGCGAACAATCCAGTCTCCTCCGTCTATGGCGGCCCGATGGTCGACCTTCCCGAATGCGCCGCCTGGACCTGGGACGCCCGGCCATACCCGTTCTTCCCGGCGCTGACCGACGTCTGGACGGATGGCGAGAACTGGCGGCTGGGGCACTGGCTCACCGGTCGCCTCGGGGCAGTCTCTCTCGCCGCGCTGGTCCGGCATCTCTGCCTGCGCGCGGGCTTGCCCGAGGACCGCATCGACGTCTCGGGTCTCTGGGGCGCGGTCGAGGGTTACGTCATCGACGCGCTGGAGTCCCCGCGCGCCTCGATCACCACGCTTGCGCGTCACTTCGGCTTCGATGCCGTCGAGACCGAGGGCGTGATCCGGCTCAAAATGCGGGGCAGGGCGGCGGTGGCGAGCGTTTCGCCGGATGGTCTTGTCGCCGCGCAGGAGGGCGAGGGTCTCGAGCTCACCCGCGGCCAGGAGACCGAACTGCCGCAGGCACTGAAGTGGCAGGTCGCGCGGGCTGACGAGGATTACGAGGCCGCGCAGGTCGAGGCCCGGCGCATCACCGTCGATACGACTCGGATCGCCTCGGAGGACTTTCCGATGGCCGTGCCACCCGAGGAGGCCGAGCGCCGCTGTCGCCGCGCGCTGATGGAAGCCTGGACGGGCCGCGAGAGCGCCACCTTCCGCCTGCCACCGTCGAGGCTGGCGCTCGATCCGGCTGACGTCGTGGCGCTGGCACATGATGGGCGGTCCCTCCCGTTGCGCCTCGTCTCCATCGCAGATGCGGACGCGCGCGGCATCGAGGCCGTCCGCCAGGACCGCGAGGCCTACGACCTGCCGCCGGGGGAGCCGCGGCCCTCGGCGCTCTCACGGGCTGTGGTGTTCGGCGCGCCCGAGGTCGTGTTGCTGGATCTGCCGCAACTGTCCGAGGACCAGCCCGCGCATCGGCCGTTCATTGCAGCCCATGCCGCGCCGTGGCCGGGCGAAATGGCGGTGTTCCGAAGCCCCTCCACGGACGGGTTCGATCTGCTGACGACGTTCGGCAGTCGGGCACGGATCGGCACGCTGGTTTCCGACCTCCATCCGGGACCGACGTCGCGGTTCGATCTTGGCAATGTGCTGGAGGTCGATCTGCTGTCGGGCACGCTGGAGAGTGTCACCGACCTGGCGCTCTTCGGTGGGGCAAACGCGCTCGCCATCGAGAGCGCGCCCGGCACCTGCGAAATCGTGCAGGCGGGCGCGGCGGAACTCATCGCGCCGGGCCGGTATCGCCTGACCCGGCTTCTGCGCGGCCAGCGCGGCACGGAAGGTGCCATGGGCAACCCGGCACCTGCCGGCGCCCGCGTCGTGGTGCTTGACGACAGCCTCGCCACGCTGCCCATCGCCGAGGCCGATATCGGCATCCCGTGGAACTGGCGCATCGGCCCGGCGAGCCACCCGGTCAGCGATGAGACCTACGTCGCGCAATCCTTCACGCCCGAAGGCGTCGGCTTGCGCCCGTTCTCGGTCGCCCATGTCGAGCCGCCTTGGCGCAGGCCGCGCACGCCCGGAGACCTCACCATCTGCTGGACACGCCGATCTCGCGCGCTCGCGGCCGACAGCTGGACCGGGCTCGAGGTGCCGCTCGAAGAAGAACTCGAAGCCTACGAGGTCGAGATCCTCGACGGCGCTGCCGTGAAGCGGGTGCTGAGCGCGACCACCACCAGTGCGCTCTACACCGCCGCCCAGCAGACCGCCGACTGGGGCGCACCGCTTGGTCCCGGCGACAGCCTCGACATCCGAATCTACCAGCTCTCCGCCCTGGTGGGGCGGGGCGCGCCGAAAACCGTCACGCTGAGCTTCTGAGACCACGCAATGAGTTCTGGCCAGCCGCGCACCCTCCGGCGTAGGCTGGTGACATGCGCCCCGAGGACGAAGACCAGATTGCCGCCCAGCTTGCCAGAGTGATGGCCGTGGCCTGCGTGCGCAACACGCAGTTGGAGGCCCTGCATGCCGGCCTGACGCCAGTCTCGCACACGGGTGATGGCACCGACGTCATCGTCGAGGACGCTGCGGGCAGACGCATTCCGTGGTCCGAGGTCTCGCGGATCAATGACGACGAAATGGGTGCTCTGATGCGCGAGATCGTGGACCGGCTCTACACATTCCATCTGCGGATCGACGATCCGGCATTCCGGGCGGAGATCGATCGCTGGGCCGCGATGACCGCCAAGTGGGATGCGCCGAAGCCCGATCCGATTCTCTCGGCCATCCCAGGGGAGACGCCCGAACACGGGTAGCCCGCCAACGCCCATCTCAGCGCCATTGCTCGCCGTCTGCCATGCAGGCGGCGTTCTTCGTTCTGGAGACCGCCCATGTCCGACACCACGACCCATCTTCTGCTGCCCTACATCCTTGGTGGCCAGGCCCAGAAGCATGTCACCCACAACGAGGCGCTGCGGATCCTCGACGGGCTCGTGCAGCTCTCGGTCCTCGATCGCGACCTGGCCGCGCCTCCAGCAACCCCCACCGATGGCGATCGCTACATCGTTGCTTCGGGTGCGACCGGCGACTGGGCCGGCTGGGACCTGAACGTGGCGCTGTTCAGCGATGGGGCGTGGCTGCGCCTGCCGCCGCGCACAGGCTGGCGGGCGTGGGTCGAAGACGAGGCGCTGCTGCTGGTCTACGACGGTTCCGGCTGGGTCGGCACCACCCCGGACGCGCTGCAGAACCTCGCACGGCTCGGGTTCGGCACCACGGCGGATACCTCGAACCCGTTCTCGGCAAAGCTCAATGCCGCGCTCTGGACCGCGAAGACCGTCGCAGAGGGCGGCACCGGCGATCTGTTCTACACGATGAACAAGGAGGCTTCGGGCGACGATCTCGGCCTCACGCTGCAGACCGGCTTCGTGACCAAGGCGCTGCTGGGGCTCTTCGGTTCGGACCGCTTCCGCCTTGCCGTCTCGGACGACGGCAGCACCTTCTTCGACGCCCTCAGCGCCGACAACGCCAGCGGCATCGTCGACCAGCCCCGGCTGCCCCGCTTCAAGGCCTGGACCAATTACGACAACTACGTCGGTGTCGGGACCTGGACGAAGATCGGGATCAACAACACCGACTATAACGACCAGGGCGCCTTCGACGCCGCGAACAACCAGTTCGTGGCGCCATCGGACGGCACCTATCTCTTCGGCGCGACGCTCCTCTACAAGGTCAACGCCAGCACCTCGGCGCGGATGAGCGGGCGGCTCGTGCTGAACGGCACGACCGAAATCCGCGGCTCGCGCGGAGAGATCAGCGGGGCGCATGTCTCCGAGGCGACGGCGCTCTGGCTGCAGACGATGGTGGATCTGGCGGCTGGCGATACCGTCGAGCTGCAGGGGTATTTCCGCGCGGCGGATGGGTATTTTGCGGCAGATCAGACGTCGTTCTGGGGCGCGAAGGTGGGGTGAAGGGGCTCCGCGGGCGGGTTCTCTATTGCGTCCTGGTTGGCCTCCCAATCTGCATAGGTGCGCCCATCCGGAAGTTTCCAGAGGATCCGGCCATTGGCGCTCGCTCCAATGACAGCCGCTGCGGCGGCGGAAGCAGACCTGAAGCTGTAGGCGCTTGTGAAAACCAGAAAATCGCCTTCCTCGCGGAGTACGCCCTTCTCGACTAGGGTCTTCCGGAGCGAGAGAGTTCCCCTCGGTATCGTTCGGGTCGTTCGAATTCTCGCCCTTGACCCAGCCGTGACAACGAAATCGCCAGACGGGCTTATCTCCATCTCTGCAGCGAAGCCGTCGCCACGAAAAAAGAAGCGAGGGCTTTCAGTGGAGTCAGTTTTCGGAAGGTCGCGCCTCTGGCTTTGCTCCGGTTTTTGTCCGCGGATTTCTCGGAAGAGATCCCAGCCGAGCGCTCCGACTAACGTTTTCGTCTGGTCGACGAACTCGTCCATGGCTGCGCGATCTGGCAGTGGCAGCTTGCCGGCGTCGTTCGCAGGGGTCTGTGTGTTGTTAGGCAGGGACCAGCGCGGATTGCTCCCTACACCCCTGATAAGACATGCCTCGACGTAACGTGCATGGCTCTTGGTCAGATTCTCGTCCTTGCTGATCAACGCCACGGTATCGGTCCAGAAGCCTTTGGCGTCACTTCCGGTTTCGTTCGAATTATGATTTGACAAGCGACCACCGACGCCTTCGGATTCACCGATGTATGCGAGTTGCCTGTCCTGCGCCTCCTCGTCCGTCCCGATCAGGATGTAGACGCCTGGCCGCTCGATCTCGGGGAAAGCTTGGCGTACCCGCCGGAGCTGATTGCGCCGGAAAGCGATTGCCTGGATCGTCGACATCGAGATTTGCGCCACTCGAATGCCATTCGGGTCGCCGTCGAGCAGGAAGATATTGATCGAGCGGGGTTTCATCAAAATTCACATGGCTCGGGATACGACTTCGGGATACGGCAAAAAAATCAACTCACATGCCCTGAGGATTCTTCAAAACGCTCGCAATGCTTTGGCTCCAGGCCGCCTTAAAGGCTGGGTCTGATGCGAAAAGCTTGTACAGTTCGAGCTCTTCCTTTCGGCGCTTCAGCATCACCTCCTGCAGCATTTTTTCGAGCGCGAGTTCGCGATTGAAAGGGTCTGGGTTCGCCTCATATTTCTCGGCGTAGTCGGGATGCGCTCGGACGCTGTTCACGATGTTCACGAACTTGACCCGTTGCTCCTCAGGCGTCGCGCTCCAACCTTGGAACCATCGTTCATTGAAGGTTCTGATGATCTCATCCAGCGGATCCTTTTCCGGGTCTCCCTCCCTGTATCCCCGAGGGTTCGGGTTTTGAGGGTCAAGCCCGGAGGGGGACGAATCGAGGCCGATGGAATGATTGAGTTTCGTCCGTTCGAGACCGTAAGAAGACAGATCGACCGCTTCCAGCAACTCGTCGAGCGTATCCTGGTCAGGGTCCGTGATTTTCAGTTTCGGCAGCAGAAACTTCAGGAACCAGAACAACTTCTCCCACGCGACGACCTCGAACGGGATGATCGAGGCCATCTGGCCGTAGATCTTGACGAACTGACGCGCCTTGATCTTGAAGTCGATCTTGTCCTTTTCTTCGAGTTCAAGCTGCTGGTTGAAACGGTCTGCCACAGTGTCAATCAGCGGGCTGAGCTTTTGCGCGTCTTCCCCCGCGAAATAGCGCGTGACGAAATCTTCCACTTCCTGCCACTCATAGACGCCAACCTGATCGAGCGAGGCCTTCAGGTCATGCAGCACATTCACGTCGGTGGCCGATGAAAGTGTGGTGATGGTGTAGAAGGGGTCGAAGGCGGCCTTGATGTCGGCGGCATCGTTGAAGAAATCGAGGATGAACAGGTCCTCGGTCCGTTTGCCGAGCTTCGGCGCTGCACGATTGAGACGCGACAACGCCTGAACGGCCAAAACGCCTTGCAGCTTCTTGTCCACATACATCGCGGTCAGCTTCGGCTGGTCGAAGCCAGTAAGGTATTTGTTGGCCACCACCAGGAGCCGGTATTCGTCCTTGTCGAATTGATCGCGGGTTTCGGTTTCGGGAAAGCCGTTCATCTCGGCCTCGGTGTAGCTCACCCCATCCACGACCTTCTCACCTGAAAATGCGATCAACGCCTTGAACGGATTGCCCCGCTCGGCCAGAAGCTTGGTGATCGCCTTGTAGTAGCGGATCGCAGCCTCGATGTTCTGGGTGACGATCATCCCCTTGGCCTTGCCGCGCAGCTTCTTCGGCGTCACCACCTGCTCGATGAAATGGTCGAGCATGATCTCGGCCTTGGTGTTGATCGTCTGCTGGCTGCGCTCGACATGGGCGCGCAGCTTCTTCTGGGCTTTCTTGGTGTCAAACAACGGATTGTCGGCGATCGACTTCTGGATCTCGTAATAGCTCTTGTAGGTCGTGTAGTTCGCCAGCACGTCGAGGATGAAGCCCTCTTCGATGGCCTGCTTCATGCTGTAGAGGTGAAATGGCTTGAAGCTGCCGTCGGGCTGGCGCTCGCCAAACTTTTCCAGCGTCGTGTTCTTGGGCGTCGCCGTGAAGGCGAAATACGAGGCGTTGCCGCGCATCTTGCGCGCCTGCATCGCCCTGAGGATGAGGTCCTGCGGATCGACCTCGTCGGGGTCCGCCTCGCCCCCGCCCATCGCGCGGTTCATGTTGTCATGGGCAAGGCCGCTTTGTCCGCTGTGGGCCTCGTCGATGATCACCGCAAAGCGCTTGTCGCTGAGGTCGGCGATCCCGTCGATGATGAAGGGGAACTTCTGGATCGTGGTGATGATGATCTTCTTGCCGCTTTCCAGCGCCGCTTTCAGATCGGCCGAGCGCAGCGCCGGAGCGACGATGTTCTTGACCTCGGAGAAATCCTTGATGTTCTCGCGCAGCTGCTTGTCCAGAAGCCGCCGGTCGGTCACCACGATCACGCTGTCGAACAGCGGCTGATCCGCCCCCCGCGCGCCGGGAACGTCCGGACGGGCCGGATAGGTCTCGATCAGCTGATAGGCCACCCAGGTGATCGAGTTCGATTTGCCCGAACCCGCCGAATGCTGGATCAGATAGCTATGCCCCACGCCCTCCGTCGCGGCGTGATCCAGCAGCTTTCGAACCACGTCCAGCTGGTGATAGCGCGGAAAGATCAGCGTCCGTTTTGCCAGAGGATCTGTCGGCTTGCCCTCGAGCAGCATGAAATGCTGGATGATGCCGGCCAGGCTGCGGGGCTGGAACACCTCTTCCCACAAATAGGCGGTCTTGTGGCCGCCGGGGTTGGGCGGATTGCCGGCGCCTTCGTTGTGGCCCTTGTTGAAGGGCAGGAAATAGGTGGCGGGGCCGGCAAGCCGGGTGGTCATGTACACCTCGTCGGTGTCCACCGCCATATGCACCAGCGCGCGGCCGAATTGCATCAGGGTTTGATTGGGGTCGCGGTCCTCGCGGTATTGCTTCTGGCCGTGATAGCGCGCGGTCTGGCCGGTCCAGGGGTTCTTCAGCTCCAGCGTGATCAGCGGCAGGCCGTTGACGAACAGAACCATGTCGATCTCTTCGCCCGGATTGGCGCGGGAATAGCGGACCTGTCGCGTGACGCTCCAGATATTGGCGGCGAAGTTTTCGTGCACGCTGGCCGCCGAACTGGCCAACGGCGCAGGGAACAGCAGCGTGAAATGCGCGTCTTCGACCGAGAGCCCCTTTTTCAGCAGGTGCAGCGCGCCCTTTTGCCGGATCGTGCGGTCAAGCCGCTCAACGATCTTGCGCTGCCAGTCACCGGGATTGCGGGTTTTCAGCCGGTCCAGCACCTTGCCTTGCGTCCTTTCCAGAAATTGCCAGAAGAACCGGGTGTCGAGCGCGAATTCGGCGTCGAAATCCTCGGGCCGGCCGATGCGAAAGGGGCCGGGGGCGGTGGCAGAGGGGCTGGTGGAAAGCTCTTCGCGGGTCAGCCCGGAAAGGTGACGTTCGATGGCCTGTTCCAGCGCAATTTCCCTTGTGTTGCTGACCATGCCTTACCCCCCTATGCCTGTGCGCTCAATTTCGTTTCGCGCCCTGCGCCCGCGTGCCCCGCCGCCTGCGCCGTCACCCTGATCTTGCCCGTCACCGCCGCGTCGATCAGGCTGGCCTTGTATTCCCTGAGCGCGGCGATCTGCTGTTCCTTGATGGAAATGGCGGCTTCGAATCTTCCTTTGGCATCTTCAATGAAGCCCACAATTGCCAATTGCTCGGAGTGTGGTGGAACGATCATGAAGTGCTGAGCCAAATTATTGTACCTAATCCGCACCGCGCGCTGTCGGACGGCGTTGCAAATGACCTGAATGTAGCGAGCAAGTGCCATTTCTCGCAGTAGATAGGCGAAATAGTGCTGAGAAAGGTTGTGTCCGATTGGGTCGCAGATCACATATTCCGGTGTGCATTTGCCGTCGGAATCTGAAACCCCGATAGCCCCCTCGAAGGCATCCATCGAATTTAAGACAAGCTGTCCCTTTCTGATGCCCTGATAACCTCCTTCGATGATGGCTTCGGTATAGCCCTCGAGACGACGATTTGATCGAAGTGTTACTTGACCGTCGCGAAAACAAGTAACGACCCCATCGTTGGGCCTGACAGGCAATCGACTTTGCATAAAGAGATACTTGAAACGCCGCACTTCCCAATGCGCGGGGATTTTGCCGATCCAGTCTATGCCGCTGTCCTTCATCGGGGCGGCGGGGTTCAGGCCGCGGGTGACGGCCTGCTGGATCAGGATCTGCCGCCGCTCGCGCAAAAGCGCGATCTGCCGCTCCCTGATCCGCACCGCCTCATCCACCTTGGCGCATTTTTCATCCAGAAAAGAAACAATTGCAGCTTGTTCGGAAGCTGGCGGGGCTGGCATAAGGACATTCTTCAAGTCGTTCTGTGCAATCTTCATCCTAATGGTATTGAGCTGGCCGGTTCCGCTCAATTTCATCAAAATGCCTTTCCCATGGCGCAGTAGGTTTTTCTGGAAAACGGAGTTTGAGAGTACCCGATCATAGTAGTCGACGTTAGTGTCGGGGCGAGTGGCGAATAGGGCATAGTAAACGGGACTGATCGCGCCGAAGTATTTGGATCGTCCAACAGCGCCAACGATTACGTTCATGCTGTTCAGGACGATGTCACCCGGGCGTGCGATTTTATAACCTGTCAGATCGTCCTTTCGCTTGTTGCCCCCCCGTCCTTCTTCGCTGTAAAGAGTCACGCCCTGGGCAATTGAAAGTGAGAGCACTTCCTCGGTGATAACTGGGTCGTTCTTCTCATTTCGGAAAGCAAAATTAGCGCGGACAGGTTGCAGATCCCAGTGCGCTGGAATCTCTCCAATCCAGCCCTCGCCGCTGTCCTTGTAGCTGTCATATCTGGGCCAGCCTGCAACGCTCATTGCGCGGCCTCCGTGCGGGCCGGGACCGTGCCCAGGATATCGGCGATCAGGCCGTCGGCCTGCGCCTCCAGCGCCAGGATGTCGCGCGTCACCTCCTCGAGGCTGCGCAGCGGCTTGTGGCGATAGAAATACTTGTTGAAGCTGATCTCGTAGCCGATTTTCACGCTGTCGAGGTTGATCCACGCCTCGGGCACATGGGGCTGCACCTCTGCCTTGAAATAGCGGTGGATGCTGTCCTTCAGCGGCACGGATTCGCTGTCGCGCAAGTCGGTGCTGGGCTCGTAGGTCAGCCAGCTGCCATCGGGCTGTTGGTCATACCCGAAATCACCCAGATCATTGATGGCGCAGCCCAGCCGCGCGGCCAGGTCTTCAAGCTCGGCTTGGGTGAAGCGGTGGCGCTTTGCGATGATCTTTTCGGCCGTCTCGTCATACCAGCTGACCGCGTTCAGGATCGCGTTCTTCTCGGTCGCCGTCATCTTGATCTTGCGCGCCTTCAGCACCTTGGCGACGCTCTCGCGGAAGGCATTGAAATCGGCGGTTTCCTCGGTCCCGATCTCGTCCATGAGAATGTGGCCGATCTCCAGCAGGCCGCGCAGGCGCAGCCAGTTGGCGGTGTCGGTCAGCCTGGTTCGTTGCTTGGCGTTGAGCGTGAGGCCCTGTTCCTCGGCCCAGTCGCGAACGGGTTTGGCCTGGGTTTTCAGGAAGCCCGGCTCATAGACCTTCTCGCCATGCTCGGCCCAGAGCCACTCCATCGGCTCGCGCAGGGATTTGTCAAAGCGCAAGGGTTCGAGCGCCTCGGCGCTGAAGCGCGCGCGGCGGCGGTCGGGGCGCTCGATCGTGACCTTGTAGTAGCCGAAATCGGCGTTGTCGAAGATCTTGACCGCGATGCCGGTGGGGTCGCCGACCGCGTCAAGCTGGCGCTCGATCGGCTGGAATTCCTGATAGGCGCGGACGATCTCGGCGATATGTTCCGGGGCGAATTCGCAGTTCTTGTCGCCAAGGTTCTTGCGCAGCTTGCGGAACATCAGGTTGGCGTCGATCAGCTGAACCTTGCCGCGCCGCGCCTCGGGCTTGGCGTTGGTCAGCAGCCAGATGTAGGTGGTGATGCCGGTGTTGTAGAACAGGTTGTTGGGCAGCTGGATGATGGTGTCCAGCATGTCGTTTTCGATGATGTAGCGGCGGATGTTGGATTCGCCGCTGCCCGCGTCGCCGGTGAACAGGCTGGAGCCGTTGTGGACGGATGCGATGCGCGAGCCGATGGGGCTGCTTTCGGTGGGCTTCATCTTGCTCACCATCTCCATCAGGAACAGGAGCTGCCCATCGCTGGAGCGTGGGGTGGCATCGACGGTTTCGGTATTGCCCCAATAGTCGGTCAGTTCGACCTGAAAGCGCGGGTCGATGACGTCGTTCCCGTCCTTGATGTGCTTGAGATCGCTTTTCCAACTTTTGCCATAGGGCGGATTCGACAGCATGAAGTCGAATCGCTGGCCGGCAAATTCGTCGGTGGCGAGTGTGGAGCCGACCTTGATGTACTCGGGGTTGTTGCCCTTGATCATCATGTCGGATTTGCAGATGGCATAGGTCTCGTCGTTGATTTCCTTGCCGTAGAGGTAGACATCGCCCTTGGCGGCGATGGGGCCTTCGGGATCCTTGATGTAGTTCTGGGCCTCGGTCAGCATCCCGCCGCTGCCGCAGGCTGGGTCATAAATGGTCATGACTGGCGGAAGGCGGTCGCCGATCGGGTCAAAGATCAGGTGGGTCATCAGGTGGATGACTTCGCGAGGCGTGAAATGTTCGCCGGCTTCCTCGTTGTTCTCTTCGTTGAACTTGCGGATCAGTTCTTCGAACACGTAGCCCATGCCGAGGTTCGACAGGCCAGGCATGACATTGCCGTCGGGGTCTTCGACATCGTGGGGTGAAAGGTTGATGTAGGGCGAGATGAACTTCTCGAGCACGTCGAGCAGGACCTGCTTGTCCGCCATGTGCCGCATCTGTTCGAGCAGCTTGAAGCGGGTGACGATCTCCTTGACGTTCTCGGAGAAGCCGCGGAGGTATTCCTCGATGTTGGCCAGAAGGATCTGCTGGTTGTTGGTCGCGGTGGCGTAAAGCTGCTTCAGGGTCCACTTGCTGGTGTTGTAGAATACGTAGCCAGACGCAGCCGTCAGCGGCGCGTCGTCGAGTTCTGTCGCCTTCATTTCGTCGCGTTGAAAGCGGACCTCTTCGAGAACGGCCTCTTTCGTCGGCTCGAGCAACGTATCGAGGCGGCGCAAGACGACCATCGGGAGGATGACGTCACGGTATTTACCTCGGACGTAGACATCGCGCAGGCAGTCATCGGCGATGGACCAGATGAACGAGATGAGCTTGTTATGGGCGGCGTGATTCACTGTCGTTACTCGTCTTTGTTTGCGGCCCGGACTTCAGGCTCGACTGTTGCTTGTGTGGTGATGGAACCGGATGCGACTGCCGCTTCATTTGCGCAAACGGCTTCCTTGTTCAGAAGAACAATCTGCTGGTCCTGCGGCCTGCGGGCGCTTGGATCGGTGTCCAGTCCGAGCCGCCTCAGCGCGTAGTAGAGAAGTGCGCGCCTCACCTTGATCTTCGCCTTCCCGCTCCGCATCCCGTAGTCGAGCGCGATCACTTTCGCCTGCGTCTCCGACAGCGCGGGGTGGGGCCCGATTTTCAGCGTGACTTCGGAATGCCAGTCGAGGTCGTCGTCCGCCGAGACATCGCAGTTCCGCGTCCCGCGAACCTCGAGCATCCGGGAAAGAAGAAAATCCTTGAAGCACGCATCGGTTTCGCAGAATGCCCGCGTGTGCCAGCGAAAGCCGTCAGACGCGATGGCATGTGGCGCGATCCAGCGCCAGCGCGGCTCGGGTATGGACAGGGACTGATACTTCACCTCAATCGCTTCGTGCCGGCGGATGGCATCTACCACCGAGCGCAGTGTCACCGGATTGATGCCGCGCACCGGAGCCGGCGCCGTGGCAAAGGGCGGAAGCTCGGCGATCCAGCAATCTTCCCGATCCAGCACATCGTCGGCGACAAGTCGAAGCTGCGCGAGATAGCGTGCGGCATCGGGCTGGCGGAACCTGCAGGCGAAGTCCGGGCCGCGCACATAGCTTCGCACACTCTTGTCGTAGACCATGTTGCCTGGGGCTATCTCGATGTAGCGGCTCAGGTCCGACGAAGCCTGGTTTACCGAGATCCCGAACTGATTCATCAGGTCGCTGCGGTTCACATGCCCGTCCCAGAACAGGCGGAACTCTATGAACTCGAGCCGCTGCTCGATGCCCCAGCGAAGTTCGCTCCTGTCCCTGTCCACGTTCCGCTCCCGATTGCCCCTGCGCGCACGTGAACTGTGCGCGCCCAATTTCTGGGCTTTCTCGGAGGGTAGCGGTGAGGCGCAGCGCGATCAATCGAAAAAGGGCGCGGCCGCGCGCGTTTATCCCAAGGATTGCTTGAGGTTCTGCGCCACCGTGTCGGCAGCTATCCGCACCGGCTCGGCCGCGAGATGGGCGTAGCGCGCCGTGGTCTGGACCTGCGTGTGCCCGAGCAGCTTGCCGATCATCGGCAGGCCCTGACCCGAGGCGACGGCCATGGACGCGAAGGTGTGGCGCAGGTCGTGGATGCGCACGTCCTTGACGCCGGCGCGGGCGCGGACGCGTCGCCAGAAGGGCTGGAGATCGCTCAGGCGCTTGCCCGGCAGAGTGCCGGTGATGACCCACGGGTTGCCATCCAGGCGCTGGGCGTTGCGGAGCAGGTCGACGGCGGGTTGGTCAAGATGGACGATCTTCGCGCCAGTCTTGGAATCCGGCAGGCGGAGGACGCGTTCCGCCAGATCGACGTATTCCCACTTCAGCGTCATGATCTCGTTCAGCCGACAGCCGGTCAGGATCAGCAGCCGCGCGGCCAGGATGGCCGAGGGCAGCTCAATCCCTTCGGCCTCCATCTCGCGCAGCACCTCGCCGATCCGGCGCAGTTCGGCGGCGCTGAGGAAACGCTCGCGCTTCTCCTCAGGGTACTTCCGGATGTGCTTTCTCGGATTGGTGCCGTCCGGACGCAGGCCCCACATCTCGGCAAGGCTGAACATCTTCGAGATCACCTCGAGGCAACGGTTTGCCTGATAGGGGATGTGGCGCAGGTCGTGATGAAATTTCGCCACGTCCGCGCGGGTGATGCCGGTAACCGTAAGCTGGCCAAGCGCGGGCAAGATGAAGCGCTGCAGGTTGCGCCGGTATTCCTTGGCCGTGCTGGCCTTCAGGCGCACCGAGATGTGTTCCCGGTCGAACCTCTCCGCCAGTTCCTTCACCGTGATTGCCTTGCGTCCAGCGTCGCGTTCGGCGGCGGGGTCCTCGCCATTGCGCGCGGCGGCGACGATGGCGATGGCGCGATTGCGCGCCTGCTCGCAGGTCAAAACAGTGCTGGGTCCAAGGCTGATCCGGCGGGATCGGCGTCCAGCACGATACTGGACAACGTAGCTCTTGCGCCCGCTCGGTAGCACGCGCAATCCGAAGCCGGGGATCTCGCTGTCCCAGACGAAGTATTCGGTGGGGTGGGGTTCTGTAGCGTCGACGAGGCGTTTGGTGATCTTCGGCATGGCGCTTTTCGGCGGTTCTTTCTCCGTTCCACAGTGCTGAAGTGCGGGTGGCAGTCAACGAACACGTTGAAATTGCGAAGAAAAAGGAAATGCCGCGGATTGCCGAGTAGGGGGGGCCGCGCTCTGGTGCGGGGAAACTATGCGTCCATCGAATCACATCGCAGGTTCCGGACCCCGCGACCCGCTGATAAGTTGACCCGCAAATGATATCGGGGTTCCCCTGGCTTCCAGGACCACCCTCAACGCAAAGAACCTCGAAGCGCTGGGTGCAGAGCGTCTGGCGCAACTCCTTATCGAGATCAGTACCGGCAATGCGGCCGCCAAGCGCACGCTGCGTCTCGCGCTGGCGGGCGCGCAGGGCCCGAAAGAGGCCGCGCGGGAGATCACCAAGCGGCTGACCAGCATTGCCCGCGCCCGCAGCTTCATTACCTGGAAGAACCGCAAGGCACTGGTCGATGACCTCGAAACCCAGCGGCGCGCCATCGTCGAGCAGATCGCTCCCGCCGATCCGCAAGAGGCGCTGACGCTGATGTGGCGGTTCATGGCGCTGGCCACGCCGGTGTTCGAGCGCTGCGACGATTCCAGCGGCACGGTCATCGACATTTTCCACCAGGCCTGCGCCGATCTGGGCGCGCTGGCGAAGGTCGTCCGGCCGGATCCGATGGCGCTGGCCCGGCAAGTTCTCGATGCGCTGCAGGACAATGGCTATGGCCAGTATGACGACCTGATCGCGCTCATGGTGCCGGCGCTCGGTTCCGATGGTCTGGAGCATCTGAAAGAGCTGGTCGAGGAGCTTGGGCGCACGCCGGTGCCCGTGCCCCCGAAAAGCGAATGGGAACAGGTGGGCTGGGGCACAGGCGGCCCCCGTTATGTCCACGAGATGGCGGAGCGCGAACGCCAGAGCATCGTCTCGATGGCGCTCAAGGACATTGCCGATGCGCAGGGCGACGTCGATGGTTTCATCGCCCAGTATGAACCCGAAACGCGCCGGGTTCCGAAGATCGCGGCCGAGATCGCGCAGCGGCTTCTGGGCGTGGGCCGCGCGGAAGACGCGCTCGGCTTCATCGAGCGGGCCGAGTTCGGCAATAACGGCTGGATCCCGAGGGAATGGACCGAGGCGCGCCTCGCGGTGCTTGAAGCGCTGGGCCGCTGCGACGAGGCCCAGGCCTTCCGTTGGCAAACCTTCGAGCGGACCCTCTCGGTCGAGCATCTGCGCGCCTACCTCAAGCGGCTGCCCGACTTCGATGACTTCGAGGCCGAAGAGAGGGCGATGGCGCAGGCCATGGCCCATCCAAACCTTCTTGCTGCGCTTCAGTTCTTCCTCGACTGGTCGGCGCTGGATCGCGCCGCGGAACTCCTGGTGGTCCGGCATTCGGAGATCGACGGGGATCACTACGAGTATCTGGTGCCCGCGGCGGAGGCATTGTCAGAGCGTCATCCACTGGCGGCGACGCTGGCGCTGCGCGCGATGATCGACTTCACGTTGACCAAGGCGCGCTCGAAACGGTATCGCTATGCCGCCGAACACCTGACCGAGTGCGCCCGGCTCGCGCAGGAGATTCCGGACTTCGGCGGCGTCGAGTCGCACGACGCCTACGTCGCACGGCTGAAGGAGGAGCACAGCAAGAAGTTCGGCTTCTGGTCGCTCACCGCCGCCTGATGGTCCTTCCGCCGACTTTGTAGTTGCGAAGATGTATGGCCGGTTTGTATTCAGTGCGTGATGTTCAAGCAGTCGAGAGGCAAGAAAAAATGGAAATCGAACAAGCGCTTGTTGCTTCCCTTGAGAAAGCAATGAAGGAAACAATTGATGAGAAATTTGGTGATGCAGTAAGGGATTTTGAACTCAATTTTGGCTATATACATAGCGCACTCGCTCAGAATCTAGAATCTGGCGCAAAGTCTGCGATGAAGGAAGTAATCGAGCAGCAGGTCGATTTTTCGCGGTTCATCACAAAAGAGCTCATAACCACAGCCATGGCTGCTGCCATTAAGGAAATCGTGGAAGAGCAAGTCGACGTTTCGAAGTTGATCACAGAGGATCTGGCCAAAGGAACTCGCTGAATGGACTGATCAGCGGTCGGACCAGTGTGTCACGAAGGCCGGCCATTTTGTGGCCGCTTGACGTGCTACCGGAAAATCAGGTCTCGGCCCGCTGGAAGCATTATGGAAGCACGATACCGAAAAACGCTGCGCAATCCCAACAGATCGTGCGCAGCGGAGCCACTTCGCGGGGGTCGGCAAGCGTCGGAAATTGCGCAAGAACTCGTGGTTCAGAGTGATTGTTCATGGTTCGTTCAGCACGGCTCATAACCTGAAGGTCGTAGGTTCAAATCCTACCCCCGCAACCAAATTCCAAGAAAAACTAGAATTCACGTGTCTCCCTGGAGAGCGTGAGGTCTTGCGATTGAACCGACACCTTGTTCAGGCGCCCGTCCTTCTGGCGGTGAGCCCGGGATCACCATGCCTCCACATGAGTTTCGCCGTGGACGGTGGGCTGCCGTGATTCCGATGCATCAGGTCTTCTGTCGCGAAAGAAACCTGAGCTGTGGTTGCATTGCCTATTGACCCCCGGGAAGATCAGGGAGGCATGGATCGGGCAGAACCGGTTCCCGGAGCCTCGGAAATGGGTCGCCTGGTGGATGGCCGGGAAAGAGCGAGTTGATCGAGATGACAGAAACGACCCTGGAAAGACTCGCCATGTCCGGTCTCGCTCTGCTGGTTGTGGCAGTGCTGGTCGTTGCCGCTGCTCTGATCGGCATGGGCAACTATGCGATGGACGATGCCTATATTGTCGAGCACTCGGTCAAGGGCATCTTGGCGGGTGCCGAGACACGGTTCATCGGCTCGACCCCCTGGCAGGGGGTGACGAGCCCCCTCTACGTCGGGGCATTGTGGCTGCTTGCGCTGATCCTGCCGATCGACATCGCCCATTGGTTGATGGGCGGGCTTTCGGCCTTCGCGCTGGTCCTGGGCTGGTATGTGCTGTCGCGCCGCTCGGTGGGGCCGGTTGTCGCGGTCGTCGTGGCGGTTGTCGCCCTGTTCTCGGGCATGACGATCTACCAGATCGGCAATGGGCTGGAAACGGCCATGGCGATGGCCGCGTTGACGTGGATACTGGTGGCCTTCGACCGCAGGAAGCCGCCGATCTGGGGGTATGGGCTCTTGGGGTCGCTTCTCTTCATCCGGCCGGAGCTTGCCGCGGTCCAGGGGCTGATCGCACTCTTCGTGTTGGCCAAACGGCCCTCGGGCTGGCAGGCCGGTCTGGTAGTGGCAGTCGGCACATTGGCTGTGATGGGAGCTTCGCTGTTCGCGGTTTCGGGTGGCGTCGTCGCCAACACGGTATCGGCCAAGACCTATTTCTTTGCGGAAGGCTGTCAGCCTGCTGCGGCACGCGCCTATCTCGCCGCCGGTGGCGTGGCGGGCTTTCTCGGCACTGTCGGAGCTTTCGGGTTCGGCTTTGCATTGGTTGTAGCATCCCGGCTCCGCTCCATTGCAGCCGGCTTCATCTTCGTCTTCCTGCTGGCCTATTTCTTCCGGTTTCCAGGGGCGCTCTGGCACAACGAGTTCCGCTATCTCTACCTGTTGCTGCCGTTCGCCGTTCTCGGCTGGTCATCCGCGCTTGCTCATCAGAACGCGACGTTCCGAAGAGTGACTGCGGTGATCGGGCTCATGGCCGTGACACATGTCGTGATGACTGCCGGCACCCGTCTTTCCGCCTATGTGGATGAGGCCAGGACCGTTTCCAAAGAGAATCTGTCCGCGAGCCTTTGGGTCGCACAGAACGTGGCGCCGGATGATGTGGTCATGGTTCACGATGCCGGACTGATTTCGCTCCATGGTCGGCAGCCGCTGGTCGATCTTGTGGGCTTGAAGTCTCCGTCCAGCGCAAAGGTGCACCACGACATGACCTATGCCCAGTGCCGACGAGTCCCGCAGGCGATCTCCGAGATCGCCGGACGGGCGGGCGCAGGCTACATGATCGTGACGCGGGACTGGAATCGGATCTTCCGGCTGACCGAAGCACTCGAGGCCACCGGTTGGACCGTAGAGCGTGCCGATGGGGAACGTGGCGACACGCTGTATCAGGTCTACCGAATTGACCAACCGGCGAGTGAGTAGCGTCTTGTCGGGGTGGCGCGCGACAAAGCCGGATGGTCCGGTCGCCCGGGTTTCCAGGGATCGGCGCCGAGATCAGTCCGCCGCCGGCGCGGTTCAGTGCAGTGCGGTCCAGATCAGGCGCAGGGCCAGCAGGCAGAGGAAGACCAGGATCACCCTGTCGAAGCCCTTCGGACCGATCCGCCTTGCGATGGCGGCGCCCAGGGGCATGCCGAGCAGCAGCGGCACAACGGCGAGGATGCCGATGCCGAACAACTGCCAGGTCATCAGCCCGTAATAGGCCAGCGACGGAAGCTGAACGAGGCCCATGGATGCGAAGAAGAGCGAGATCGTGGCGATGAAGGCCGGCCGGCTGAGGCGCATCGCGGACAGAAAGCTGAGCGAGATCGGCGCCGATATCCCGGCGGCGCCCTGCAGCACGCCCGCCGCCACGCCCACGGGCACCACGGCGCGGTTGGCATGGTGCCGGCTGAGGGTCAGCTCGGGCCGGGCCAGGCGCAGCAGGACATAGAGGAACACGACGGCGGCGGTCAGGAGCTGCAATGCGTCGATCGGCAGCAGCGCCAGAACGACCGTGCCGGCGATGGTTCCGATCGCGCCGGCCAGGGCGAATGCCAGGGTGAAGCTGCGGCCAATTCCATGACTGCGATAGCTCCAGCTCTGCCAGGTATTGGTCAGCAGGTTCGGAACCGCCATGATCACCACCGCGACCCGGATGTCGAAGACCCCAGCGATCACCGGGACCGCGATGACCGGCGCCCCGGCCCCGGTCGCGCCTTTCAGCACCCCGCCCATCATGAGAGCTGCCAGAATGGCGGCCAGGGCAAGTGGGTCGGTGTGATCGAACATGGGGTGCAACTTGCCGATGGCGGCGGCAGAGGCAACCCCCGTTTTGCGGCGGCCGGGGGTGGCGTGGCGCTCAGGCACCTCCGGGTGATTTCCGGCGGCGCCAGGTGTTCAGTCCCACATCTCGCGCATCCGGGCGGCGACATCGATCGGTGCCGGGGCTGCGCGGGCCGTGCCGGGCGCCATGGGCACCGAGGACCAGTGTTCCTGTTCGAACCTGTCCAGGGCCTCCTTCGGAATGAAGCGGCTGCGCAGCGCGTAAAGATGGCGGTCCCCGTTGCGGGCCTGCTGGGTGACGTAGAAGCGCAGCGGCAGGCCCAGGGTCAGCCGGTCCCTGGCGCGGGTCATCGCGACATAGAGCAGCCGCCGTTCCTCCTCGGTTTCCTCGCTGGTGCCGGTCCCGAGGTCCGACGGGATGCAGCCGTCGACCGCATTCAGGATGAAGACCGATTTCCACTCCTGCCCCTTGGCCGAATGGATCGTCGAAAGGATCAGGTAATCCTCGTCCTTCAGCGGCACGCCGGCCTGACCGCTTGTCGCGTCGGGCGGATCCAGCGTCAGCTCGGTCAGGAACCGTTCGCGCGAGGGGTAGCCCGCCGCGATCTGCTCCAGCTGCGCCAGGTCGGCGCGGCGGAATTCGGCATCCTCGTGCAGGCGGTCGAGATGCGGATCGTACCAGGCCCGCGCCAGGCCGATGGATTCGGGCCAGCCCGCCCGGGCCGTGAGCGCCGCGACAAGGGCGGGCCAGTCGGCCTCGGACCTCGGTGGCGGATCGACCGATTGAAGCGCGGTCAGCGGGTCGGGCGCCAGGTCCAGCGCGTCGAGCACCCGGCCCGCCGCCACCGGGCCGACGCCGGGGATCAGGGTCAGCACCCGGAACCCGGCGACACGGTCGCGCGGGTTCTGGGCAAAGCGCAGCATCGCCAGCAGGTCCTTCACATGCGCCGAGTCGAGAAACTTCAGCCCGCCGAACTTGACGAATGGCACGTTGCGCCGGGTCAGTTCCACCTCCAGCTGTCCGGAATGGCTGGAGGCGCGAAACAGCACCGCCTGTTCCTTCAGGGGCACTCCGAGTTCACGATCCTCGAGCACGCGGGTGACGACATAGCGGGCCTGTTCGGCCTCATCCGCCAGGGTCACCAGGCGCGGCTTCTCGGCCGAGGCGCGATCGGTCCAGAGCGTCTTGGTGAAGCGTTCCTTCGCCTGCGCGATCACGCTGTTCGCGGCGTCGAGGATCGGCGCGGTGGAACGATAGTTGCGGTCCAGCGTCACGACATCGGCGGGGGGCGAGAAGCTTGCCGGAAAGTCGAGGATGTTGCGCACCGTCGCGGCACGAAAGGCATAGATCGACTGGGCATCGTCGCCGACCACCGTCAACCCGCGCCCGTCCGGCTTCAGCGCCATCAGGATGCGGGCCTGAAGCCGGTTGGTGTCCTGATACTCGTCGATCAGCACATGGTCCCAGGCCGCTCCGACATGGGCCGCGAAAGCGCTGTCGGACATGACCTGCGCCCAGGCCAGCAGCAGGTCGTCATAGTCGAGCACGTTCTGCTGCTGCTTGGCCCGGACATAGGCGGCGAAGAGCCGTTTCAGCTCGGCCTCCCAGCCCGAGACCCAGGGAAAATGGCGGCGCAGAACCTCGGCCAGCGGCTGTTCGGCATTGACGACGCGGGAGTAGATCGCAAGGCAGGTGCCCTTCGCGGGGAACCGGCTTTCGGTCTTCGAGAGGCCAAGCCCGTGCCTGCAGAGGTTCATCAGGTCGGCACTGTCCTCGCGGTCGTGGATGGAGAACTCGGGGTTCAGTCCGATCGCCTGCGCGTGGTCGCGCAGCACCCGGGCGCCGATGCCGTGAAAGGTGCCGGCCCAGGTCAGCGCCTCGGCGGCATAGCCTGTGCCCATGGCCTGCGCGGTGATCCTCTCGACCCGGCGGGTCAGTTCGGTCGCGGCGCGGCGCGAGAAGGTCATCAACAGGATGCGCCGCGGATCGGCGCCGTTGATCAGCAGATGCGCCACCCGATGTGCCAGCGTCATGGTCTTGCCCGATCCGGCCCCGGCGATCACCAGCAGCGGCGGCGCAGGCTGGCCGCTGTCGCCGTCGAAGGTGGCTGCGGCGCGTTGGGCGGGGTTGAGCTTTGCCAGATAGCTGTCCGACATATGCGGGCCTTCGATGCGAGGGATATGTGTCGTCCCGGCACTGTAGTCTGGCGCGAACAATTAGGGAACAGGCGGGGCGACAATGTCGGGAACTGTGGATTTCCGGGGACGGACTGCCGATGGCGGGGAACAGGGGCGCCGGGGCGATGTCTCTGGTGGTCCGGCGGCTGTTGCGGCTAGGGTGGCCGGGGAAGACAGGGAGGGGCGGAATTGGCGGGACTGTTCGATCTGAGTGGCAGGACGGCGCTGGTCACGGGCTCGTCGCGCGGGCTGGGCCGGGCCCTGGCCGAGGGTCTGGCCGAGGCCGGGGCGCGCGTGGTGCTGAACGGCGTCGATCCCGGGCGGCTTGCGCAGGCCCGGGCCGAGTTGCAGGCGGCGGGGCACGAGGCGCTGAGCGCCCCCTTCGATGTCACCGACGAGGCCGCCATCGCCGAAGCCTTCGCGGCGCTGGATGCGCAGGGGGTGGCGGTCGATATCCTGATCAACAACGCCGGAATCCAGTTCCGCAAGCCGATGCTCGACCTCGACAGCGCCGATTGGCGGCGGGTGATCGAGACCAACCTGACCTCGGCCTTCCTGGTCGGGCGCGAGGCGGCGCGGCGGATGGTGTCGCGCGGGCAGGGCAAGATCGTCAATATCGCCTCGGTCACCAGCGAACGGGCCCGCGTCTCGATCGCGCCCTACACGGTCGCCAAGGGCGGCATCAAGATGCTGACCAAATCGATGGCGGCAGAATGGGGGGAGGCCGGGCTGCAGGTCAACGCGATCGGCCCTGGGTATATGTTGACTGATATGAATCAGGCACTGGTCAATGATCCGGTATTTGATGCATGGGTCAAGGATCGGACACCGCAGCGCCGGTGGGGCCGGCCGGACGAGTTGCAGGGCACCGCGATCTATCTCTGTTCCGCGGCGTCGAACTACGTCAACGGGCAGGTCATCTATGTCGATGGCGGGATGACCGCGGTGTTGTGACACCCGCGGCTAGTGCGGATGCGAGATCAATCGCGCAAGGTATCTGCCATATTCGGTCTTGCCGTAGGTCCGGGCATGCTCGGCCATCTTGTCGGCGTCGATCCAGCCCATTTCATAGGCGATCTCCTCGGGGCAACCGGATTGCATTCCCTGGCGCTGTGACAGGGTGCGCACGAAATTCCCCGCGTCCAGAAGCGAACCGTGGGTGCCGGTGTCGAGCCAGGCAAAGCCACGGCCCATCCGCTCCACCGTCAGGGTGCCGTCGGCCAGATAGCTTTCCAGCAGGGTCACGATCTCCAGCTCGCCCCGTGCCGAGGGCCGCACCGCCCGGGCCCGTTCGGGCGCCTCGCCGTCGAGGAAATAGAGCCCGGTCACGGCATAGTTCGACGGCGGCTCGGCGGGCTTTTCGATGATCTCGCGGACCTTGCCGTCCGGATCGAAGGCCACCACGCCATAGCGCTCGGGGTCCGCGACGTGATAGCCGAACACCGTCCCGCCCGCAGGCTTGGCATCGGCCGAGGCCAGCAGTTCCGGCAGGCCGTGGCCGAAGAAGATGTTGTCACCCAGCACCATGGCCGAGGGTGCCCCGGCCAGGAAGTCCTCGGCCAGCAGATAGGCCTGCGCCAGCCCGTCCGGCGAGGGCTGCGGGATGTAGCTCAGCGAAATGCCCCACTGGCTGCCGTCGCCCAGCAGCTTGCGGAACTGCGCCTGATCCTCGGGCGTGGTGATGACGGCGATCTCGCGGATGCCGGTCAGCATCAGCGCCGAGAGGGGATAGTAGATCATCGGCTTGTCATAGACCGGCATCAGCTGTTTCGAGACGGCCAGGGTCAGCGGGAACAGGCGGCTGCCGGTGCCCCCCGCGAGGATGATGCCCTTGCGTCGGGTTGTCGGCCTGGTCATGCGATCTCCAGTTCTTGCAGCACGGCACTCAGCCCCGCCTTCCAGTCGGGCCGGGACAGGCCCAGCCGGTCGAGGCCGGAGCAGTCGAGCCGGGAATTGGCGGGGCGGCGGGCCGGGGTCGGGTAGTCGGCGGCGGGGATGTCCTGCACCCGAGTGCGGCGCCCCGCGGCGGCAAAGATCGCGCGGGCGAAATCGGCCCAGCTGACATCCGGCGCGCCGGAGAAGTGGTAGGTTCCGGACAGCGCGGGGTCGCGGGTCAGGGCTTCGGCGATATGGGCGCAGGCCTCGGCGATGGCGCGGGCCGGCGTCGGGCCGCCGATCTGGTCGGCCACGACGTTCAGGCTGTCGCGGGTCTCGGACAGGCGCAGCATGGTCTTGACGAAATTCGATCCATGCGCCGAGAAGACCCAGGAGGTGCGCAGGATCGCATGGGTCGCGCCCGACCCGCGCAGGGCCTGCTCTCCTGCCAGCTTGCCACGTCCATAGGCGCCGAGCGGGGCGGTCGGCGCATCGGGGCCAAAGGGCCGGTCGCCCGAGCCGTCAAAGACATAGTCGGTCGAGACATGCACCATCGGCAGGCCGAGCGCAGCGCAGGCCCGGGCCATGGCGCCGGGCGCCTCGGCGTTGATTCTGGTCGCCAGGGCCTCTTCGGTTTCGGCCTTGTCCACGGCGGTATAGGCGGCGGCGTTGATGACGGCATCGGGGCGCAGGGCCGTGATGGCCCCGGCGCAGGCGTCGGGGTCGGTCAGGTCCGCTTCGGCGCGGCCCAGGAACCGGGCGCCGGGCAGGACCCGGGCCAGCTCGCGCGCCACCTGGCCGGTCTGTCCGAAGACCAGGATCATGCCCGTGTTCCCAGCCGTTGCCCGACCCCGGCACGGGCCTGAAGCGCCCGCCACCAGGGCTCGTTGGCCAGATACCAGTCCACGGTCCGTTCCAGCCCTTCGTCCACCGTGACGGACGGGCGCCAGCCGAGTTCGGTGCGGATCCGTGTCGGGTCGATGGCATAGCGGGCGTCATGGCCCGGGCGGTCGGTAACGAAGGTGATCAGATCGGCATGGGGGCGGGCGTCCGGCCGTCTGTTGTCGAGAATGGCGCAGATCGTCCGCACCAGATCGATATTGGTGCGTTCGTTCTCGCCGCCGATGTTGTAGTTGCGGCCGGGCCGGCCCTTTTCGAGAACGCAGAGCAGCGCGTCGGCGTGATCCTCGACATAGAGCCAGTCGCGGACATTGGCGCCGGTGCCGTAGACCGGAATCGGCTTGCCCGCCAGGGCGTTCAGGATCACCACCGGCACCAGCTTTTCGGGGAAATGGAAGGGGCCGTAGTTGTTCGAGCAATTGGTCAGCAGCACCGGCAGGCCATAGGTCTCGGCCCAGGCGCGAACCAGATGGTCCGAGGCCGCCTTGGAGGCCGAATAGGGGCTGCGGGGGTCGTAGGGCGTGTCTTCGGTGAACTGCCCGGTCGGACCGAGCGAGCCGAAGACCTCGTCGGTCGAGATATGGTGAAAGCGGAAGGTCTCGGGGCGGCCCTGCGCCGTCCACCAGGCCCGGGCGGCCTCTAGCAGAGTGTAGGTGCCGGTGACATTGGTCGAGATGAAGTCGCCCGGTCCGTCGATCGAGCGATCGACATGGCTTTCGGCGGCCAGATGCATGACCGCATCCGGACGATGCTGCGCGAATATCCGGTCCAGCGCGGCGCGGTCGCGGATGTCGGCCTTCTCGAAGGCATAGAGCGGGCTGTCTGCGACGCTGGCGACGTTGTCGAGACAGGCGGCATAGGTCAGCGCGTCGAGATTCACCACCTCATGCCCGCGCGCCACCGCCAGCCGCACCACCGCCGAGCCGATGAAGCCGGCTCCTCCTGTGATCAGCAGTTTCATCGTTAGCTCCCGGCCCGGAACGGGCTGTCGAAGGCCGCGAAGGCCGGGGCCTTGAGGTCTTTCTCGGACAGGACCGGCGCGGTGCCGGGATTCGGCCAGTCGATCCCGCAGCTGTTCCAGAGCACCGCCCCGTCACAGTCGGGGGCATAGTAATCGGTGCATTTGTAGATGATCTCGCTGTCCGGCTCGAGCGTCATGAAACCATGCAGGAAGCCTTCCGGGATCATCAACTGCAAGCCGTTGTCAAAGGACAGCTCGACGCCCACCCATTGTCCGTAGCTCGGGCTGCCTTGCCTTATGTCCACGGCCACGTCGAAGATCCGCCCGCGCCCGCAGCGCACCAGCTTGGCCTGGGCATGCGGCGGGGCCTGGAAGTGCAGGCCCCGCACGGTCCCGGTCTGGCGGCTGAGCGAATGGTTGTCCTGCACGAAGTCCAGGTCGAGCCCGGCCTCGACCATCCGACGCCGATTGTAGCTTTCCGAGAAGAACCCGCGGTGGTCGCCGAAACGCTGCGGTTCGAGGATCACCACGCCGTCCAGCGCGGTTCTTGTCAGTTTCATCTGCCTGTCACCCCGGAAGTCCGATTACCGCCCCACGCCGTTGCCTTAACAAAGCAACGCGCCTGCTTGCAAGAAAGGCGGTCCGCTGCTGCCGCGCCGCGATGCCGGAGGGACGGGCGGGGCGGCTCATGCCGGGGCATCGCGCTTCCAGTTCTCTGCCAGACCGCGCGCGGCCGTCAGCAGCAGGGCCATGTCGATCCCGATCGCGGTAAAGCTGGTGCCTGCCGCCACCGCCTCGCGGGCAAAGCCCTGGTCCGGGGTCAACATGCCGGCCGGCTTGCCTGCCGCGACGATGCGCCGGATGCCGTCCAGCACCGCCGCCCTGACCTGCGGCGCGGTCGGCTGGCCGGGCAGGCCCATGCTGGCCGCCAGATCCGCCGGACCGATGAAGATGCCGTCCACGCCATCGACGGCGGCGATCGCCTCGATCTCGGCCAGCGCCTCGACCGTCTCGACCTGGACCAGCAGGCAGACCTCGTCATTGGCGCGGGTCGCATAGTCCTTGTACTGGCCGAAATGTCCGGCGCGGGTCAGCCCCGCCATGCCGCGCATTCCCTGCGGTGCATAGCGGACCGCCTCGACGGCTCGGGTCGCCTCGGCCGCGTTCTGGACATAGGGCACCAGAAGGGTGCGGGCACCGATGTCGAGAAGATGCTTGATCTCGGTCGCGTCGTTCCAGCCGGGCCGGACGACCGCATGGGTCGGCGAGGGATCGACGGATTGCAGCATGGTCAGCACGGTCGGCAGGGTGACCGGGGTGTGTTCGGTGTCGATCAGCATCCAGTCGAAGCCGCAGGTCGCCAGCGCCTCGGTATGAAGCGAATTCGGGATCACGTTCCAGATCCCGATCTGCTGCCGACCGGCCCCGAGCGCCGCCTTGAAGGGATTCGGAGGCAGGTTCATCATCGGTCCCCGGCGCCGAGAAGCGTGGCCAACCGACGCAGCGCGGCCAGATAGCCCTCGGTTCCCAGGCCGGCGATCACCGCCTCGGCCCGGGCCGAGACATAGGAATGATGCCGGAACGCCTCGCGCCGGTGGATGTTCGAGATATGGACCTCGATCACCGGGCCGTCGAAGGTGTTCAGCGCGTCGAGGATCGCCACCGAGGTGTGCGAATAGGCGCCGGGGTTGATCACGATGGCGGCGGCCTTGTGGCGCGCTTCGTGGATGAGATCGACCAGCGCGCCCTCGTGGTTCGACTGGAAGCCCAGCACCTCCAGTCCCAGATCGGCGCCGAGCGTCGCGCAGCTCGCCTCGACATCGGCCAGGGTCTCGGCCCCGTAGATTTCCGGTTGCCGCTGGCCCAGCAGGTTCAGGTTGGGGCCGTTCAGAAGGTAGACTGTCTTGCTCATCGGAAGGTCCTGGGTCGCCATGTGTCGGGGTCAGTCTCGACCATCCGGGCGCCGGGCGCCAGCCCGGTCTGTCGGCCGCGGGGTCCGGGCGGGCAGGGGAGGCGGGCCGGCTCCGGACAAATCCGGGATTGCGCCATGCGTATTTGTCCATCACGCTGGCAATTGCCCAATCAGACATGGGCAATGGGAGGACATCATGATTCTTAGGAACACACTGCGTTCGGCAGCCGTTGCGCTATTCGCCCTTGCCGCGCCCGCCATGGCCTTCGAGCCGGGTGAGCCGCAATGCATCGCCCCGGCCGGTGCCGGCGGCGGCTGGGACTTCACCTGCCGCCAGACCGGCAAGATGCTGCAGGACCTGGGACTGATCGGCAGCACGATGCAGGTGACGAACCTTGCAGGGGCCGGCGGCGGCGTCGCCTTTGCCGAGGTCGTCACCAAGCGCGACACGGAGAACGATCTGATCGTGGCCGCCTCGTCGGCCACCACGACCCGGCTTGCGCAGGGTGCCTATCCGGGCAACTCGATGGACCAGGTCCGCTGGCTGGCCACCATCGGCGCCGACTACGGCGTCATCGGCGTCGCGGGCGACAGCAAGATCAACACGCTGGGCGAGCTGCTGGACATGGTCAAGGCCGATCCGCGCTCGGTTGCCTTCGCAGGCGGCTCGGCGGTCGGCGGCTGGGACCACCTCAAGGTGCTGATGGCGGCCCGCGCTGTGGGCATCGACGATGTGCGGACCATCAAGTACATCGCCTTCGACGGCGGCGGCGAGGCGATGACCCAGCTTCTGGCAGGTTCGGTGCAGGCCTTTACCGGCGATGTCTCCGAGGCGCAGGGTTTCGTGAAATCCGGCGATCTGAAGGTGTTGGCGGTGCTGGCGCCCGAACGGCTGACCGGTGACGCCGCCGCCTTTCCGACCGCCAAGGAGCAGGGCGTGGACGTGATCGGCGCCAACTGGCGCGGCTTTTACGCGCCCGGCAAGATGTCGGACGAGGCCTATGACTTCTGGGTCGGGGCGCTGGTCAAGCTCTACGACAGCCCCGAGTGGAAGGATGTCATGGCGGCCAACGGCCTGGCCGACCTGAAGCTGAGCGGGCCCGAGTTCGAGGCCTTCGTGAAGCAGAATGTCGAGGACATCCAGGCGCTCTCGAAAGAGATCGGCATCCTGCAATAGGCGGGCGGGGCCGGGCCTTCGGGTCCGGCCCGGTTCCGACATCCGGCCCGGCCGGCCCTGCGACAGACCGGGCGGCGGGCCAGCGATTCAGGGGGATGACATGAGTGATCGAATTCTGGGCGGCCTGGCGCTGGTCTTTGCCGCCTTCTACATCTGGCAGGCCACCCTGATCCGCGAGAGTTTCATGTCCGACGTGGTCGGGCCCAAGACCTTTCCGCTGATCCTCGGGGTCGCCATGGGGGTCTGCGCACTGGTGATCCTGCTGCGCCCGGACAGTGACCCGGTCTGGCCCAAAGGGATGCAGCTTCTGGAAGTGCTGATGGCGGTGGCGGTGATGTTCGCCTATGCGCAGCTGCTGCCCGACCTCGGCTTTCTGATCGCCACGGCGCTGGCTTCGACCTACCTGACCTGGCGGCTCGGCACCGGGCCGGTGATGGCGGTCATCGCGGGCATTGCCACCTCGGGCGGCATCTACATTGTCTTTCGTCTGATCCTCGGCCTGTCACTGGCCAAGGGTCCGTTGGGGTTCTAGGCGATGGAAACGCTCAATGCACTCGCCGAAGGGTTTGCCGTCGCCCTGACCCTGCAGAACATCTTCCTGGCGCTGATCGGCTGTGCGCTCGGCTCGATGATGGGCGCCCTGCCCGGCCTGGGCCCGGCCAACGGCGTCGCGGTGCTGATCCCGCTGGCCTTTTCGCTGGGGCTGGAGCCGACACCGGCGCTGATCCTGCTGACCTCGGTCTATTACGGTTGCATGTATGGCGGCCGGATATCGTCGATCCTGCTGAACATTCCCGGCGACGAACCGGCGATGATGACCTGTCTCGACGGCTATCCGATGGCGATGAAGGGGCAGGCCGGGCTGGCGCTGTCGCTCTCGGGCGTGGCCTCCTTCGTCGGCGCGGTCTTTGCCACCATCGGCCTGGCCATTCTGGCGCCGCAGCTGGTCAAGATCGCGCTGCTGTTCCGCCCGGCCGAGTATTTCGCGCTCTATGTGCTGGCCTTCGCCACGCTGGGCGGCATCTCCTCGACCAATCAGGCGAAATCGGCCTTTGCCTCGCTGCTGGGGCTGATGCTGGCGATGATCGGCTACGATTCCCAGACCGGCACCCCGCGGATGACGCTGGGCCTGCTGCATCTGAACGACGGGATCGATTTCCTGGTGGTCATTGTCGGCCTGTTCGCGGTCTCGGAAGTGCTGATCTTCCTCGAGAACCGGCATGGCGGAGTCGACCACAAGCCGCCCGCGATCGGCCGGGTCACGCCGCCGCTGAAGATGCTGCGCTTCACCGCGCCGGCCATGGGACGCGGCACGGTGCTGGGGTTCCTGGCGGGGATCCTGCCCGGGGCGGGCGCCTCGCTGGGGTCGTTCATCGCCTATAGCCTTGAAAAGAAGGTCTCGGACAAGGACCGCACCTTCGGCAAGGGCGATCCGCGCGGGGTGGCGGCGCCCGAGGCCGGGAACAATGCCGCTGCGGGCGGGGCGCTGGTGCCGATGCTGGCCCTGGGCGTGCCGGGCTCGGGCACCACGGCGGTGCTGCTGGCGGTGCTGCTGTCGATGAACATCACCCCGGGGCCGCTGCTGTTCACCGACCGGCCCGATGTGGTCTGGGGCCTGATCGCGGCGCTGCTGCTGGCCAATGTGATGCTGCTGGTGATGAACATCCCGATGGTCAGCCTGTTTGCCCGGGTCCTGCTGGTGCCGCCCCGGTTCCTGATGCCGGTGGTGGCGATGATCTCGTTCGTCGGGGTCTATGGCGTCACCGGATCGAGTTTCGACCTGACCGTCATGGTGATCTTCGGGGTGCTGGGCTGGGTGCTGCGCAAGCTGGACATTCCGCTGGTGCCGGTGGTGCTGGGCGTGCTGCTGGGCAATGCGATGGAGGTCAACCTGCGCCGCGCGATGGAGATCGCCGATGGCGACTGGACGGTGCTGTTCGGCTCTGCGCTGGCCATAGGTCTCTGGGCGGTGGCCCTGGTCGGCTTCGTGCTGCCGATCTTCTTCGGTGCGCGGGTGAAGCGGAAGATGCGGATGGAGGACGAGAGCTCGGTCAAGGACTGAGGGTCCGGCGCGGGGGCGGCGGCCGGCCCGGGCGGTTGCCCGGTTAGCCCTTCTGCAGCCGGTCGATCGCGCGAAGGTGCTGCAGCAACGGCTGCAAATCCTCGATCCGCAGCATGTTCGGCCCGTCCGAGGGGGCGTTGTCGGGGTCGTCATGCACCTCGATGAACAGCCCGGCGCAGCCCACCGCGATGGCGGCCCGTGCCAGGGGCGGCACCATCCGCCGGTCGCCGCCGGTCGATCCGCCCAGTCCCCCCGGCTGCTGCACCGAATGGGTGGCGTCGAAGATCACCGGATAGCCGGTCTCGGCCATGATCGGCAGCGCCCGGAAATCGGAGACCAGCGCGTTGTAGCCGAAGGAGGCGCCGCGTTCGCAAAGCATGATCTGCTCATTGCCGGTCGAGGCCACCTTCTCGGCGACATTTCTCATGTCCCAGGGGGCCAGGAACTGGCCCTTCTTGATGTTCACCGGCTTGCCGGTCTCGCCCGCCGCCAGAAGCAGATCGGTCTGGCGGCAGAGGAAGGCGGGGATCTGCAGCACGTCAACGACCGCCGCCGCCATGGCGCAATGGCCCGGCTCATGCACGTCGGTCAGCACCGGGCATCCGAATTCGTCGCGAATCCGGCCCAGGATCTCCAGCCCGGCCTCGGCGCCCAGCCCGCGCTTGCCCTTCAACGAGGATCGGTTGGCCTTGTCGTAGCTGGCCTTGAAGACGAAGGGCGTCTCGGTGGCGGCGCAGGCGGCGGCGATGCGCTCGGCCAGCATCCGCGCGTGGTCGAGGCTCTCCAGCTGGCAGGGGCCGGCGATCAGGGCGAAGGGCAGGGCGTTGCCGAAGCTGGCGTTGCCGATCCGGACCGTCTTCATCTGTCTGGCCTTCCCCGATGGTTGCGGCGCAGACATAGGCCAGCCCCGGTCCCGTCGCAACGTTCGCCGCTGCTATTTCGCAATGCGGAATATCATTCCGCGAGATTGACGGCTCCGCCCCGGCTGACTAGGCTTGCGCCGGTCGGTGGTGGAGTTCCGACGGATCAGCGGCAGGAAAGAGAACGGCTATGGGAAGCGAAACCGGGGCAGACCGCGCGGTGCGCGTGGAGAGGGTCGGCCGTGTGGCCCTGCTGGAGATCGACAACCCTCCGGTGAACGCCCTGGGGTCTTCCGTGCGGGCCGAGATTCAGGCGGCGCTTCGTGCCCTCCAGGCCGAGGAGAGCGCCGGAGTCATCGCCATCCATTCTGCCGGGCGGACCTTTTCGGCCGGAGCCGATATCCGGGAATTCGGCAAGCCGCCGCGCGCCCCGGCGATGCCGGACCTCTATGACGAGATCGAGGCCTCGGCGATTCCGGTCATCGCGGTGATGCAGGGGATGGCTCTGGGCGGCGGGCTGGAACTGGCGCTGGCCTGCCATGCGCGGATCGGGATCGAGGGGCTGAAGGTCGGCCAGCCGGAGGTGCTGATCGGCCTGTTGCCGGGCGCCGGCGGAACCCAGCGGCTGCCCCGGTTGACCGGAGTCCCGGCGGCGCTGGACATCTGCCTGTCGGGCCGCAAGGTCCCGGCGGAAGAGGCGCTGAAGCTGGGCATCCTGGACCGGCTGGAAGCGGGCGAAACCCGCGCCGTCGCCCTGGACGCCGCCGAGGCGGTGTTGTCGGGCCGGCTGGCGACACGGCGGACTTCGGAGATCGACTTGGTTGCCGACCCGGCGGCGCTGGAGGCGGCGCGGGACAGGCTGCGCCGGACCCAGCCGCATCTTGTTTCGCCCCTGGCCTGCGTCGATGCCATCGAAGCCGCCGCGCTGCCCCTGGCCGAAGGGCTGAAGGTCGAACGGCAGAGGTTCCTCGACTGCATGGACACGCCGCAGCGGGCAGGGCTGATCCACGCCTTCTTCGTCGAACGCGCCGTGGCCAACGTGCCCGAGAAATCCGCGACCCCGCGTCCGCTGTCGGCGCTTGGCGTGATCGGCGGCGGCACCATGGGCTCGGGCATCGCCACCGCGGCGCTTCTGGCCGGGCTGTCGGTGACGCTGGACGAGGTTTCCGACGAGGCGCTGGCGCGGGGCGTTTCCACGATCACCAGGAACCTCGACGGTGCGGTGAAGCGGGGCAAGCTGGCCGCCGATGCCCGCGACTCCACACTGGCGCGGCTGACCGCCAGCACCGAGATGGCGGACCTCGGCGAGGCCGATCTGATCATCGAGGCGGTGTTCGAGAACATGGAGGTGAAGAAGGACATCTTCACCAGGCTGGACAAGATCGCGAAACCGGGGGCGGTGCTGGCCTCGAACACCTCCTATCTGAACATCAACGAGATCGCCGCCGCGACCAGCCGGCCCGGGGATGTGCTGGGTCTGCATTTCTTCTCGCCCGCGCATGTGATGCGGCTGCTGGAAATCGTGGTCGCCGACAGGGCCGCGCCCGAGGTGGTGGCGACCGGCTTTGCACTGGCCAGGCGGCTGGGCAAGGTGGGCGTCCGGGCCGGGGTCTGCGACGGGTTCATCGGCAACCGTATCCTGTCGCATTACCTGAAGGAGGCCACCTATCTGCTGATGGACGGCGCCAGCCCGGCGCAGATCGACCGGGCGCTGGAGGACTTCGGTTTTGCCATGGGGCCGTTCCGGGTTTCGGACCTTGCCGGGCTCGACATCGGCTGGGCCGAGCGCAAGCGCAAGGCGCCGATGCGCCCGCCCGAGGAACGCTATGTGCCGATTGCCGACGTGCTCTGCGAGCATGGCTGGTTCGGGCGAAAGACGGGGCAGGGCTACTACGACTATTCGCAGGACCCGGCGCCGCCCTATCCGCCGGCGATGGAGGTGATCGAGGCGGAACGGGCCAAGGCCGGGATCGTGCCGCGGAGCTTCCCGGACGAAGAGATCGTCGAGCGCTACATGACCGCGATGATCTCGGAAGCCGCGCGGGTGGTCGAGGACGGCATCGCGCTTCGGCCCGCCGATGTCGATGCGGTCTTCCTGTTCGGCTATGGTTTCCCGCGCTTTCGCGGCGGCCCGCTGCACTATGCCGACACGCTGGGCGCCGCCGAGATCGTCTCGCGGATCGAGCGCTATGCCGCCGAGGACCCGCATTACTGGCAGGTGCCGGCATTGCTGCGCCGGATGGCCGAGGATGGCGGCAGCTTCGACGATCTGAACAGGGCGGGCTGAGATGGACCTGAGCTACTCCCCCGCCGAACTGGCCTTCCGCGACGAGGTGCGCGGGTTTCTGGCCGCCAACCTCCCGGCCCGGATCAGCGATGCGGTGCGGGCGGGCGGAGAGCTGGACCGTCAGACGATGCAGGACTGGCACGCGATCCTGGCGGCGCGGGGCTGGCTGGCGGCATCCTGGCCGAAAGAGCACGGCGGGCCGGGCTGGAGCCCGGTCGAGCGGCATATCTTCGAAGAGGAATGCTGCCGGGCCTATGCGCCGCGGGTCGTGCCCTTCGGCGTCTCGATGCTGGGGCCGGTGCTGATCCGCTTCGGCAGCGAGCGGCAGAAGGCCGCCTATCTACCCCGCATCCTGTCGGGCGAGGACTGGTGGTGTCAGGGCTATTCCGAGCCCGGCGCCGGATCGGACCTGGCCAGCCTGCGCACCCGTGCGGTGCGGGAGGGCGACCACTATGTCGTCAACGGTCAGAAGACCTGGACGACGCTCGGCCAGCACGCCAACCGGATCTTCTGCCTGGTCCGCACCGACCCGGAGGCAAAACCGCAGGCCGGCATCAGCTTCCTCCTGGTCGATCTGGACACGCCCGGCATCGAGATGCGGCCGATCCGGCTGATCGAGGGCGGGTACGAGGTGAACGAGGTCTTCTTCACCGATGTGCGGGTGCCGGTCGGGAACCTGGTGGGCGAGGAAAACACGGGGTGGACCATCGCCAAGTTCCTGCTGACCCATGAGCGCACCAATATCGCCGGGGTCGGCTTCTCGATGCAGGCGCTGGAAGAGGTCAAGGCACTGGCCCGCAAGATACGGCGCGGCGGGCGGCCGCTGATCGAGGATCCCTTGTTCGCGGCACGGCTGGCGCGGGTCGAGATCGACCTGGAGGCGATGAAGATCACCAATCTCAGGATGCTCTACCGGGCGCAGAAGAACGGGCAGCCGGGGCCGGAAACCTCGATCCTCAAGATCAAGGGCACGGTCATCATGCAGGAATTGCGCGATCTGGCGCGCCGCGCCCTGGGGCCGATGGCGGCGCCCTTTCCGGGGCCGGCGACCGAAGGCAACCTGACCTTCGGCCCGCCCGACAGCGCCCATAACGCGGCGCGCTATTTCAATGGCCGGAAGACTTCGATCTACGGCGGATCGAACGAAATCCAGCGCAACATCCTGACCAAGACGATGCTGGAGCTGTAGCGATGGATTTCGACCTGACCGACGACCGGCAGATGTTGTCCGAAACCCTGCGCCGCTACCTGGCCGAGTCCTATCCGGTCCCGCATCGCAACGCGGTGGCCTATGAGGCGCCGTTCCATGACCCCGCGCAATGGCAGGCGCTGGCCGACCTGGGGGTGATTGGCGCCCTGGTGCCGGAAGCGGCGGGCGGCTTCGGCGGTGCCGGCTTCGACATCTCGGTGGTGTTCGAGGAACTGGGCCGCGGTCTGTGCCCGGAACCGTTTCTGGGCGCCCTGCTGGCGGCGCGGCTGATGCTTGCGGCGGGCGAGGATGTCTCGGAACTGATGGCCGGCACCACACACTATGCCCTGGCAAGTGCCGAGATCGACGCGCCCTATGCGGCCGACCTGATCGCCACCGAGGCGCGCGCCGAGGGCGGCGGCTGGCGTCTGACCGGGCGCAAGAGCGCCGTCTATGGCGGCCAGGTGGCCGCGCGGTTCCTGGTGACGGCCAAGGCAGAGGGCCGGCTGGCGCTGTTCGAGGTTCCGGCGGCCGCGGCCACCGTGGCGGGCTATGGCATGATCGACGGCGGCGGCGCCACAGAGCTGGTTCTGGACCGAACGCCGGGCCGGCTGATGCTGGAGGACGCTTCGGAAGCGCTGGCGGCGGCCGAGCAGGCCGGAATCGTGGCGCTCTGCGCCGAGGCGGTCGGGCTGATGGACGTCAGCCATGCGATGCTGCTCGACTACCTGCGGACCCGGACCCAGTTCGGCCGTCCGATCGGGCAGTTCCAGGCCCTGCAGCACCGCGCGGTGGACATGCTGACCGAGATCGAGCAGGCCCGTTCGATCACCATCGCGGCGGCGGCGGCGCTGGACGGGCCGGACGCCGGGCGCATGGCAGCAATGGCGAAGAGCCTGATCGGACGGGTGGCACGGCAGGTGGCGGAGGAAACCGTGCAGATGCATGGCGGCATCGCCATGACCTGGGAGGCGCCGGTGTCGCATTACGCCAAGCGGCTGGTGATGCTGGACGCGCAGCTGGGCGACACCGACTTGCACCTGGCGCGGGTCATGACGGGATACGCGGCCTGAGCGGCGCACGGGCGGGCGCAGGGTCCGCCGGTGCCCTTGCCGAAAAGGCGGGAGCCTCCGGCGGGAGTATTTGGGACCCAAAGATGGGGCGGTCAGGCGATCTGCACGATCTGCTTGCCCAGGTTGCCGCCCTTCAGCATGGCGATGAAGGCGGCGGGGGCGTTTTCCAGGCCTTTGGCGATGTCCTCTCGATAGCGGACCTGCCCGGACCCGACCAGCGGCGCCACTTCGGCGAGGAAATCGGGCAGACGGTTCCAATGGTCCGAGATGATGAAGCCGGAGACCTTGAGGCGGTTGACCAGGATCGTCCGCCAGGCACGCGGCAGCATGTCGGGGCCCGTGCCGCCGTCCCGGCCCATGCCGCCGAGATCATACCAGGCGATGGTGCCGCAGAGCGGGATCCGACCCTGCGGGTTCATCAGCCCGAGCACCGCCTGCAGCACCGCGCCGCCGACATTCTCGAAATAGATGTCGATCCCGTCGGGGCAGGCCTCTTCCAGTTCGGCACCGATGGACCGGGCGTCCCTGGCCCGGCCGCCGGCATCCTTGTGGTCGATACAGGCGTCGAAGCCGAACTCCTCCACCGCCAGGCGGCATTTCCGGGCGCCGCCGGCGATTCCGACCACCCGCAATCCGCGCAGTTTCGCCAGTTGCCCGACCATCGAGCCGACCGGTCCGGTGGCCGCCGCCACGACCAGGGTCTCGCCGGTCCGCGGGCGGCCGAGTTCCGTCAGCCCATACCAGCCGGTGAAGCCCGGCATGCCCAGGACGCCCAGGGCGGTGGTCACCGGCGCCTGACCGGGATCGAGCCGCCGCAGCGCATGGCCCGGCAGCACCGCATGGCTCGCCCAGCCCAGCGGGCCGAAGACCCAGTCGCCCTCGGCCAGGTCCGGCGCCTGCGAGGCCAGGACCTGCCCGACTGCGCCGCCCTCCATCGTCTGGCCCAGTTCGACGGCCGCGGCATAGGATTTGCCGGCGTCCATCCGGCCCCGCATATAGGGATCGAGCGACAGATGGCTGACCCCGACCAGCACCTCGCCCGGGCCCGGCTGCGGAATCGGCAGGGTCTCGAGCCGGAAATCCTCGGGCACCGGGGCGCCCTGCGGCCGCCGGGCCAGCACGATCCGTTGCATGGTGTCGTTGGTCATTCCTTCGCCTTTCGGGTTGAGCTTCGGTAACGGAAGACGCCGGTGCCGCTGGCGACCGGGGCGCCGGCATCATCGGTCACCATGCCCTCGGCAAAGAAGGTCCGGGCGCCGCCACCGGTCCGGCGGGCCTCGGCGATCAGCCTCTCGCCCTTGGCCTGGCCGAGGAAATTGACGGTCAGCGACAGGGTCATCGCCAGCTGCGGCCGGTCCGGGTCTCCGGTATAGCAGCCGGCAAAGCCCATGGCCGTGTCCAGCAGCGTGGCATGGATGCCGCCATGCGGGATGCCGTAGCGGTTCATCAGGAAGGGCTGCAGCGGCAGTTCGAAGCGGCAGAAATCCGGGCGCCAGTCCAGCATCCGGAAGCCCAGATGGCGTTGCAGCGGATAGATTTCCTCGCCCAGAATCGGGTCGCGCGGTGTCTCGGTCATGTCATGTCCCTGGTTGCCGCCAGCCCCTGTTCGGCAAAGCGGGGCACCGTGGCGCCCATCGCCAGCCCGCGTTCGGGGTTCGAGGCGTTGCCGTCGAGGGCCCGCTTGTAGACGCCCTGAAGGATGGCGCCCATCCGGAAATTGCAGAACGCCAGATAGAAGCCGAGATCGGGGATCGCCGCCAGGCCGCGCCGGGCGCAATAGGCCGCGACGAATTCGGCATCGCTCATCAGGCCCAGGGCTTCGCGGTCGAGCCCGTCCAGCCCGCGCCCGTCCGGACCCGGAGGCATGTGCCATTGCATCAGCACCGCGGCGAGATCGGCATAGGGATGGCCGATGGTGGACAGTTCCCAATCCAGAACCGCCAGGCAGCGCGGGCCGTCATCGGCGAACAGCAGGTTGTCGATCCGGTAGTCGCCATGAACCAGGGTGCGTTGCCCGTCATCGGGCGGAATCGAGACGTCGAGCCAGCCGATCAGCGCCTCCATCTCGGCGATCCGGGTGGTTTCCGAGGCGCGGTACTGCTTGGTCCACCGGTCGATCTGGCGGCGATAGTAATTGCCCCCGGGGCCATAGTCCGACAGCCCGACCGCGGCGATATCGACGGAATGGATCGCCGCCAGCACCCGGCTCATCTCCTCCTGCACCGCGCGGCGGTCGGCGCGGGCCAGTTCCGGCAGTGCCGGGTCGTCGAAGTTGCGGCCGCGGACGTCCTCCATGACATAGAAGGCCGAGCCGATCACGCCGTCATCCTCGCAGAGCAGATACATCCGCGGCACCGGAACCTGCGACCCGGCCAGCGCCTTCTGGACGCGGAATTCGCGATCGACCGCGTGGGCGGATTTCAGCAGCGTGCCGGGCGGCTTGCGGCGCAGTACGTAGCTGGTCTCGGGGGTCGTCAGGCGGAAGGTCGGGTTCGACTGGCCGCGGGGGAACTTCTCGGCCGTGACCGGGCCGCGGAAGCCCGGCAGATGCGCGCTCAGCCAGTCGGTGACGGCCCCGGTGTCCAGCTGGCCCGGGTCATGGGCTTCGGTCATGCCGCGTCCCCGAAGTAGCGCCGGCCGAGCCAGTCGGCGACCAGCGCTGGCTTGCCCTGGCCCTCGATCCTGACCGTGACCGCCATGGTGGTCTGCACTTCCTGCGGGCCGAGTTCGGCAAAGGCCTTGAGGGTGAAATGGCCGCGCAGCCGGGCGCCGACCCGGACCGGAGAGACGAAACGCACCCGGTCGAAGCCGTAGTTTACCCCCATGGTCACGCCTTCCATCACCGGCACCCCGTCGTTGATCATCGCCGGCAGCAGCGAGAGCGTCAGGAAACCATGCGCGATGGTGCCGCCGAAGGGGCTGTGCGCGGCGCGGGACGGGTCGGTGTGGATCCACTGGTGATCCTCGGTCACCTCGGCGAAGGCGTCGATCCGGCTCTGCGTCACGTCGAACCAGCGCGAGACCCCGACCTCCTGCCCGACGCGGGCAGCCATTTCGGCGCGGGTGACCATCGGTATTCCTCCTGAAGCGAATCCCTGGCGGCGGAACGCCCCGGTGATAGCGCCGGCGGCGCGTCTCCGCACCCCCTGCCGTCGCGGCCGGGCCGCACCCGGTTCAGCGCAGGTCCGGCAGGGTGTAGTCCTCGAACATCTTGCGCAGCGTGAGCTTCGAGACCTTGCCGGTCGCGGTCAGGGGCAGGCTTTCAACCAGGACCATGTCGTCGGGCAATTGCCATTTCGCGAAATGCCCCTCCATCAGCTTGTGAACCTCGGCCAGGTCCGGCGTCGCGCCCTCTTCAGGGACCGCGACAAGCAGTGGCCGTTCGTCCCATTTCGGATGCGGCACCGCGATCACCGCGCAGGCGGCGATCCCCGGTGCGGCCATCGCGGCATTCTCGAGGTCGATCGAGGAAATCCACTCGCCGCCCGACTTGATCAGGTCCTTCGAGCGGTCCTGAATGGTCAGGAACCCGTCCGGGTCGATCGTGGCGATGTCGCCGGTGCCGAACCACCCCTCGCGGTCCAGCGCCTTGGCGCTTGCCGCCGGATCATTGAAATAGCCCGTGGCCACGGCATTGCCGCGCACATAGAGCTCCCCCGCCGCCTTGCCGTCATGCGGCAGCCGCCTGCCCTCGTCGTCGACGATCTTTAGATCGACGCCGTAGAGCCGCCGGCCCTGCCGGACCTTGAGGTCGATCTTCTTGTCGCGCGGCAGGTCGCGGGCCCAGATCGGCAGGTTGCCATGGGTCCCGACCGGGCTCATCTCGGTCATGCCCCATGCGTGGCAGACCGTCACGCCCATATCCTCGAACGCCTCGATCATGCTGCGCGCCGGCGCCGAGCCGCCGACGATCATCTCCTGGAAGCCTTCCGGCAACCGGCCGCGCGCCTTGATCGTCGCCAGCAGCCCGAGCCAGACCGTCGGCACGCCCCAGGCCGAGACGACCTTTTCCCGCTCCAGCAGGTCGAACAGGCTGTCGCCGTCCAGACGGCCGCCGGGAAACACGATATCGACCCCGAACATCGGCGCCGAATAGGGGATGCCCCAGGCGTTGACGTGGAACAGCGGCACCACCGGCAGGACGCGGCTGCCCTCGTGGAAGGTGCCGGGATGCAGCATGCCGGTGGTGAGCGCGTGCAGCACCGTCGAGCGGTGGCTGTAGAGCGTGCCCTTGGGATTGCCCGTGGTGCCCGAGGTATAACAGAGCCCGGCGGCGGTGTTCTCGTCCATCTCCGGCCAGTCGTAGCTTTCCGGCTGACCGTCGAGCAGCTCTTCATAGCACAGCACGCCGGGCAGCCCGGTGTCGGGCATATGGGCCCGGTCGGTCATCACCACGAAGCGCAGATCGCGTGGCAGCTTGTCGGCAATCGCGGCGATCAGCGGCACGAATGTCGTATCGACGAACAGCAACCGGTCGGCGGCATGGTTGACGATATAGACCAGCTGTTCGGGCGACAGGCGCGGGTTGATCGTGTGGCAGACCGCGCCGCTGCCCGAGATCGCGTAGTAGAGTTCGAAATGCCGGTAGCCGTTCCAGGCCAGCGTCGCCACCCGGTCGCCGGGCTGGATGTCCAGACCGGCCAGCGCATGGGCCAGCTGCGAAACCCGCGCCAGGGTCTGCGGATAGGTCTGCTCGTGTATGTCACCTTCGGTCCGGGCCGAGACGATCCGCCCTTTCGGATAGGCTTCGGCGGCATAGGTCAGAATATCCGCTATCATCAGCGGACGGTGCATCATCATCCCAAGCACGGTTTCCTCCCAGTCATCTTGTTGAGGAAACTCTGACGGCATCGCCCGGTGAAGGCAAACGGGAAAGCTGCGCGATTCCGTGAAGACCAAGACGTTGGACCGATCGGTCCAGCCCCGTGAGGTCAGAGGCGGCTGACGGCGCGGACCAGTTCCAGTAGGCGCGGGCCGAATTCGTCCTGCAGCCGTTCGGGGGGCAGAAGATAGGCCGGGCCGCCGAGGTTGAAGGCCATCGGCGGATTGCCGACCTGCGGCGAGAGATAGGGCACCGAGACCGCATTCACGTCGGGCTTCCACTGGCCGATGTTGGCATAGAAACCGCGGCTTGCGATCTGTTGCCGGGCGTCCTCGATCCCGTCCAGAATTCGCGGCAGGTCCTCGGGCGGGGTCCGCTCGCGCAGCTGCGCCAGGATCTGTTCCCGCTCCCCCGGCGCGGCGGCGGCGATATAGGCGCGGCCCATGGCCGAGCGGGTCAGCGAAATCCGCGACCCGACGTTGAGCTGCAAGGAGATCACCCCGGCCGCCCGGGCGCAGGCGACATAGGTCATCGACATGCCGTCACGCCCGCCAAGCGCGACCATGATGCCATCGCCGCAGGCATCCGCCAGCTGCTGCATCCGCGGCAGGGCGATGTCGCGCAGCCAGGAACCGCCCAGGCTGGCCAGGCCCAGCGACAGCACCGGCACGCCGACCCGATAGCGCCCGGTGGTGTCGTCGTAGACCAGGTAGCCCAGCTTCAGCAGCGTGTAGGTCAGCCGCGAGATGGTCGAGTTCGGGAGCCCGGTGCGCTCTGCGATCTCGCGGTTGCCCAGGCCCTGGTTGTCGTCGGGCCGGAAGGCGCGCAGGACTTCCAGTCCGCGGTGCAGGGCGGTGACGAACTGGCGGTCGCCGCCGGCGTCGTCCTCGTCGTCGGCGAGAGGGGCGGCAGGGGATCTCTTGCGCATGTCGGCTCCTCGATGGTGGCCTAGATCTTCATCCCCGGCAGGTTGAGCGAGGCGGTATTGCCGCCATCGACCGGCAACGCCTGCCCGGTGATGTAGCTGGCGTCGTCCGATGCCAGAAAGGCGATTGCGGCGGCGATCTCCTCGGGGCGGCCATAGCGGCGCAACTCGCAGCGATAGCCCAGCCGGTCCTCCTTGCCGATGGCGCGGGCATGGTCGAAGACCTCCTGGGTCATCCCGGTCTCGACCAGCCCGGGACAGACGGCGTTGACCCGCACGCCGTAGCCGCCCAGATCGCAGGCGGCGGTCTGGGTCAGCGAAATCACCCCGGCCTTGGACGCGGAATAGATGTTCCCCCCGGCCCCCGAGCGGATCCCGGCGACCGAGGCGGTGTTGACGATCGCGCCGGCGCGCTGTTCGGCCATGATCCTGCCCGCATGTTTCAGGAAATGCCCTATTCCGATCAGGTTGACCCCCAGCACGCGGGCCCAGTCGTCGCTGTCGATCTCGGTGATCGGGGCGGTGTGGCAGAGCACCCCGGCATTGTTCGAGAGCGCGTCGAGTCGCCCGTATCGCTCGATCACGGCGGCGAGGCAGTCCTGCACCTGCGCCTCGTCCGCGACATCGCAGACCTGCGCCATATGCCGGGCGCCCTCGGGCATCGCGGCGGCCAGCGCCTGGGCATCCAGATCGACTCCGATGACGCGGGCCCCCTCGCGGGCCAGCCGCGCCATGGTGGCCCGTCCGATGCCGCCCGAAGCCCCGGTGACCAGGGCAATCCTGCCGTCGAACCTCACCCGCCCGTCCTTTCCGGTTGCGCCCGGTCTGCTTCCCCGGCCGCTGGCCAATAGGGCGCCCGCAGCTCGCGTTTCAGGACCTTGCCGATGTCGCTGCGCGGCAGGGAGTCGCGGAACTCGACGGCCGAAATCCGCTGCACCTTGCCAAGTCGCGCGTTGGCCCAGTCCCGCAACGCCTCGGCGCTCGCCCGTGCCCCGCCCCGCGGGACCACCAGGGCCAGCGGGGTTTCGCCCCAATCCGCCGAGGGCACCGCGATCACCGCCGCATCGGAAACCTCGGGATGCTGCATCAGCACCGCCTCCAGGTCCGAGGCATAGACGTTGAACCCGCCGGTCAGGATCATGTCCTTCTTGCGGTCCGACAGCCGCACATAGCCATCGGGATCGATCCGGCCGATATCGCCGGTGCGGATGAAGTCCAGCCCCTCGGGGCTGCGCCAGACCACCTCGGCGGTCTTCTCGGGCGCCAGATGATAGCCCGCCATCATCGAGCCGTTCCGCGCCACCACCTCGCCCGGCACGCCGGGCGGCAGTTCGGCGCCCGAATCGTCGATCACCCGGACGTCGCAACCCGGGGCCGGGCGGCCGGCGGTGTCCCACTTCCCGGGGTCCGCATCGCAGTCGAGCACGCAGGAAACGCCACCTTCGGTCATGCCGTAGAAGGCGACCAGATTGCCCGGCCAGCGCGCCTGCACCCGGGCGATCAGATCGGCCGAGAGGGGCGCCGAGGTGGACAGTTTCGCCCGGTAGGAGGTGAGATCGTAGCTATCGAACCCGGGATGCTCCATCAGGCGCCGATACTGCACCGGGACCAGCATCGCATGGCTGACCCGGTGCTGTTGCGACAGTTCCAGGAACCGGGCGCAGTCGAAGCGGGCCATGGTCACGATCGAGCCGCCCGAGACCAGAGTTGGCAGTACCGCGACAAGCGTGGTGTTGGAATAGAGCGGGGTCGAGACCAGCGTGACCGCCTCGGGCCCCATGTCCCAGCGAAGCAGCCGGTCGAACTGGCGGGAGCGGAACAGGTGGTCATGCTCGATCCCCTTCGGCGCCCCTGTGGTGCCGGAGGAATAGATCAGGTCGAAGAGGTCTTCGCCCCCGACCGGCACCGGGTCCAGCGGCTCGGCCCCCGCGGTCCAGCCGTCAAGCTCGGCCAGCGGCACGACCTGCGCCCCCAGGCCCGCGGCGGTCTCGGCAAATGCGGGCGAGGCGAACAGCAGCCGGGCACCGCAGTTGTCGCGCATCTGCCGCAGGGTCGCGGGATTGGCGCTGGTTGGCAGCGGCGCGATGCAGGCGCCGGCGATGAGCGTTCCGCAATAGACCGCCAGGTGCCGGGCCGAGTTCTCGGCCAGGGTGCCGACGAAACCGCCCGGCCCGATGCCCTGTTCGGCCAGCCGTCGCGCCACCCGCGCCGCCAGCCCGGCAAATTCGGCCCAGGTCAGGCTGCCGCTTTCGTCCGTCACCGCGATCTTGTCGGGATGCCGCGCCGCCGCGGCCAGAAACTCGTCCGCGAAGGATCGCACCGTGCCGGGTGCGGCGGGCGGCGGCGTGATCTGTCTTGCGCGGTGCATCGAACCTTGCTCTCCCCGGCGCAGGATTTCCATCGCGCCGAATCCTAGGAGACCGGTCAAATTCCGTAAAGCGAAAATCCCTTCCGCGCGTTGACAGGGCGCACGGGCCGGGTGAAAATCCCGAGACGGACCATCCGGCCCCGTCGGTTCAGGAGGATCAGCAATGGACGACATGTTTGCCCTGACGGACCGGGCCAGGGAACTGCGGGCCGCCCTGCTGCGGTTCATGGAGGATCATGTCTATCCGGCGGAAGAAGTCCACGCCCGCCAGCATGCCGAGGGCGGACGCTGGGAAGTTCCGCCGATCGTCGAGGAGCTGAAGGCCAAGGCCCGCGCGGCGGGGCTGTGGAACCTCTTCCTGCCCTATGAGGACGCCCGAAAATACGGCGGCGCCGCGCTGTCGAACCTCGATTACGCCGCGCTGTGCGAGATCATGGGGCGCTCGCCGATCGGGCCGGAATGCTTCAACTGCTCGCCGCCCGATACCGGCAACATGGAGACGATCTGGCTCTATGGCAGCGAGGAGCAGAAGGAGCGCTGGCTGAAGCCGCTGCTGGACGGCGAGATCCGGTCCTGTTTCGCGATGACCGAACCGGATGTCGCCTCGTCCGACGCCACCAACATCCAGACCCGGATCGAGCGGGACGGCGACCACTATGTCATCAACGGCCGGAAATGGTGGTCTTCCGGCGCCATGGACCCGCGCTGCAAGATCGCCATCGTGATGGGCAAGACCGACCCGACGGCGGAAAGCCACAAGCAGCAATCCATGGTGCTGGTGCCCTTCGACACGCCGGGCGTGAAGGTCGAGCGTCCGCTCACGGTCTTCGGCTACGACGACGCGCCGCATGGCCATGCCGAGGTCAGCTATACCGATGTGCGGGTCCCGGTGTCGAACATCCTGCTGGGCGAGGGTCGGGGCTTCGAGATCGCGCAGGGCCGGCTGGGGCCGGGGCGGATTCACCATTGCATGCGGTCGATCGGGATGGCGGAACGGGCGCTGGAGGCGATGTGCCGGCGCGCCCGGCAGCGCGAAGCCTTCGGCCGGCCGATCTCCGACCACGGCGTCACCCGGCACTGGATCGCCGAAAGCCGGATCGAGATCGATCAGGCACGGCTGCTGACCATGCGGGCGGCGCATATGATGGACACGGTCGGCAACAAGGCGGCCCGCAAGGAGATCGCCATGATCAAGGTCGTGGCGCCGAACATGGCCTGCCGGGTGGTGGACCGCGCCATCCAGGTGCATGGCGGGATGGGGGTCTGTCAGGACAGCTTCCTGGCTGCGGCCTATGCCAATCAGCGCACCCTGCGGCTGGCCGACGGACCGGACGAGGTGCACCGCGAGACCATCGCCAAGCTGGAGCTGCGGCAGTATCGCGATTCGCCGTCGCGCTAGCCGCGGCGCAGGGGCGGGCCCGACCCGCCCCCGGCCATCCTACTATTGCGCGGTCCAGCCGCCATCGACCGGGATCGCGGTGCCGGTGACATTGTGCGATGCCGGGTGGCACAGCCAGGCAGCCAGCCGTCCGATCTCGGACGGGTCAGAGGTGCGCTGACTGGGCTGCTTCTCGGCCAGCAGGCTGGCGATGCCCTTGTCGCGGTCGCCGCCGAATTCGGCCGCCCGCGCCTCGACCTGCGGCTCGATCAGCGTGGTCTCGGTCCAGCCCGGGCAGATGCAGTTGATCGTGACCCCGCCCGAGGTCTTGCTGCCGGCCGTTGCATATTCCAGCGCCGCGACCTTGCTCATCCCGACCAGGCCGTGCTTGGCCGCGACATAGGGCGCCTTGTGAACCGAGCCGACCAGCCCGTGCACCGAGGCGATATTGGCCACCCGGCCAAAGCCGCGCCCGGCCATGTCGGGCAGCGCCCGGCGCATGGTGTGGAAGGCGGCGGAAAGGTTGACGGCGATGATCGCGTCCCAGATCGCCGGCGTCGCGTCCTTCAGCGAGACGGTGGTCTGAATCCCCGCATTGTTGACCAGGATGTCGAGACCGCCCCAGTCGGCAAGCGCGTCCATCATCGCGTCGATGGCGGCCGGGTCCCTCAGATCGGAGTTGAGGAACCGGGTCTCGGGGGCGCCCGCCTCGCGGATCTCGGCCTCGATCGCGGTGCTGTCGTCGGCGTCGATCAGCCCGTGCAGGGCGATCCGGGCGCCTTCGCCGGCCAGGGCGCGGGCGATGGCCAGCCCGATGCCCTGCGTCGAGCCGGTCACCAGCGCCGTGCGCCCGCTGAGATATCCTTCGCTCATCCAACTTCCTCCAGTCTGTTGCGCAATTCGGTCTTGAGCACCTTGCCGTAGTTGTTCTTCGGCAGTTCGTCGCAGAACACATAGGCCTTGGGCCGCTTGAACCGGGCGATCTGGTCCAGGCAGAGGGCGTCGAGTTCCGCCTCGCCGACCGTTCCGCCCGGCACCCGGACCACGAAGGCCACCACCTCTTCTCCCCAATCCGCGTGCCTGCGGCCGACCACGGCGACCTCGCGCAGCTCCGGATGGGTCAGCAGCACCTCTTCCACCTCGCGCGGGTAGATGTTGCTGCCGCCCGAGATGATCATGTCCTTGGACCGGTCGTGCAGGGTCACGTATCCGTCTTCGTCCATGGCGCCGACATCGCCGGTCCAGAGCCAGCCGTCGCGCAGCGTCGCCGCGGTGGCCTGTTCGTTGCGCCAATAGCCGGCCATGACGCCGACCCCCTGCACCAGGATCTCTCCGATCTCGCCCGGCGGCAGGGCATTGCCCTCGCTGTCGGCGATCCTGACCCGCGCCGCCGACTGGGCCCGGCCGACCGAGGCCAGCCGCTCGCGCCAGCGCGGCGAGGTGCGGTCGGCGATGTCCTCGCGGGAGAGCGCGGTGATCGCCATCGGGCATTCCCCCTGGCCGTAGATCTGCACGAAGCGCGGCCCGATCGTCTCGACGGCCGCGATGATGTCGGCCAGATACATCGGCCCGCCACCATAGACGATGGTGCGGATACCTTCCGCCCCCGATCCCCGCGCCCTGCATGTGTCGATCAGCCGCCCGACCATGGTCGGGGCCGCGAACATCGACACATTCCGCAGCCTTGCCGAAAGGTCGAGTATCTCGTCCGGATCGAAGCCGCCCGAGCGTGGCACCACATGCCGGGCGCCGCGGATCACGTGCATGAAGTTGTAGAGCCCCGCCCCATGCGACATCGGCGCCGCGTAAAGCGCCGCGTCCCCGGCCCCGACGTCGTCCACATCGACGAAATAGGACAGGGTCATCGCCATCAGATTGGCGGCGGTCAGCATCACCCCCTTGGGCTTGCCGGTGGTGCCCGATGTATAGAAGAGCCACAGCAGGTCATCGGCCGCCAGAGGCGCCGGTTCGGGGCGCGGCGTGGCGGCCAGAAGCTTTCGGTGCGCCTCTCCGCCAAGCCCGAGCACGGCAACATCGCCGCCGACCCGCCCGGCCAGGTCATCGACGTGATCCGGGCTGGTGAAGCAGAGCCTGGCGCCCGAGTGGTCGAGCATCCAGGCCACCTCCTTCGGGTGCAGCTTGGCATTGATCGGCACCACCGCCGCCCCGGCGGACCAGGCGCCATAGAGCACCGGCAGGTAATCGGTGCAATTGGCGGCGAAGATCGCCACCCGGTCGCCCGGCGCGATGCCGTGGAATCTGGCCAGCCCGGCCGCGATCGCCGATGCGGCGTGGTCGAACCCCGCGTAGTCGGCGACCACCGTTTCGCCTTCCAGCAGCGCCGGGCGTTGCGGATGCCGCCGGCTGGTCCGGCGCAGCCATTCCGCCGGGTTCATGGCCGGCCCCGGCGGCAGGGCGCGGGCGCTTCGGTCCGGCCGCCATGGTTGCGGCCCCGGTTCGGGATACGGGCGTTCATTGTCTCCTCCCTCTGTCGGCCCTAATAATGCGCCCGGGCCGGACCACATCAATCCGTAGAGTCCCGCGATTTTCGGCATGGAGAGGGACAGTTTGGCAGCAAGCGCCGATATAGGGTTCGAATTCGCGCCCACCGGGCTGGCCGTGACCCGGCACCGGACGATCGAATCCTGCAATGCCCGGTTCTGCGAAACCTTCGGCTATGCGCGCCACGAGCTTGAAAACCAGTCGCTGGCAAAGCTCTATCCATCCTCCGAGGAATTCCGGCGCATCGGAGCGATCGGCCTGGAGCGCATGCGCGGCACCGGGCGCTACCATGACGAGCGCATCATGAAACGCCGCAACGGCGAGCATTTCTGGTGCCGGGTGCGGGGCCAGTCGCTGACGCCGGAAGATCCCTTTGCGCATGCGGTCTGGGCCTTTGCCGACATCTCTGCGGTCCGGCCGATGACCCGTCTGACCCGGCGCGAGAGAGAGGTCGCCATGTTGCTGACCCATGGCCATACCAGCCGCGAGATCGGCGGCTTGCTCAACATCTCGCCGCGAACCGTCGAGGCGCATCGCTCGCGCCTGCTCGCGAAACTGGAGGTTCGCAACAGCAGCGAGCTGATCGCCCGGTTGACCGGGCTGCCGGGATAGGGCCGCCGCGCCCGGTGGCGCCGCCCGGCCCGGCACGTTGACATGGCCCTGACGGCTCGCCACTCTCCGCCGCGAAATCTGGCACAGCAGCAACCGGGGAGGGGTGAATGGCGCATATTCTGGCGATCGATCAGGGCACCACATCGAGCAGGGCGATTGTCTTTGACGGGGAACTGCGTCCCGTCGCCAGTGCGCAGGAGGAATTCGAGCAGCACTACCCGGACTCCGGCTGGGTCGAACATGCGCCGGAAGACCTCTGGCAGACCGTGCTGCGGGTGTCGCGGGCGGCGCTCGCCAAGGCGGGTGATGCCACCATCGCCGGGATCGGCATCACCAATCAGCGCGAGACCACGCTGGTCTGGGAGAAGGCCAGCGGCAAGCCCCTGCACAATGCCATCGTCTGGCAGGACCGGCGCACCGCTTCCACCTGCGAGCGGCTTCGTGCGGAAGGCCATGAAGCGGCGGTGACGCAAGCCACGGGGTTGTTGCTCGACCCGTATTTCTCGGGCACCAAGCTGGCCTGGGTGCTGGACCAGACCGAAGGTGCGCGGGCGCGGGCGGCGGCGGGGGAACTGCTGTTCGGCACCGTCGACAGCTGGCTGATCTGGAAGCTGACCGGCGGCAGGGTGCATGCCACGGATGCGACCAACGCGGCGCGGACGCTGCTGTGCGACCTGCGCACGGGGCAATGGTCGGAAGAGATGTGCCGCCTGCTCGACATCCCGATGGCGATGCTGCCGGAAATCCGCGATTGCGCCGCCGACTTCGGGACGACCGAGCCCGAGCTGTTCGGCCGTGCGCTGCCGATCCTCGGCGTTGCCGGCGACCAGCAGGCGGCGACCGTGGGGCAGGCATGTTTCCGGCCGGGGATGATGAAATCGACCTATGGCACCGGATGCTTTGCGCTGCTGAACACCGGCGATGCGCCGGTGATCTCCTCGAACCGGCTGCTCAGCACCGTGGCCTATCAACTGAACGGCAAGCGCAGCTATGCGCTGGAAGGGTCGATCTTCGTGGCGGGGGCGGTGGTGCAATGGCTGCGCGACGGGGTGAAGCTGATCGGCAAGGCCGCCGAGGCCGGACCGCTGGCGCGCAATGCCGATCCGGCGCAGGACCTGGTGCTGGTGCCGGCCTTCACCGGGCTTGGCGCGCCCTACTGGAATGCCGATTGCCGCGGCGCGGTGTTCGGGCTGACCCGCAACTCGGGCGCCGCCGAACTGGCGCGCGCGGCGCTGGAAAGCGTCGGCTTCCAGACCCGCGACCTGATGGAGGCGATGCGGGCCGACTGGCAGACCGAGGGCGCGGCGGTGCTGCGGGTCGATGGCGGGATGTGCGCCAGCGACTGGACGATGCAGTTCCTGGCCGACATCCTCGACGCGCCGGTGGACCGGCCGCAGGTGCTGGAGACCACGGCACTGGGGGCGGCCTGGCTGGCCGGGATGCAGGCCGGAGTCTATCCGGACCAGGATGCCTTCGCCGAGAGCTGGGCCCTGGAACGGCGCTTCGAGCCGGGGATGGACCCGGCCCTGCGCGATGCCAGATATGACCGCTGGAAGCGGGCCGTGGCGGCGACAATGGCGGTCTAGGCCGGTGTCCCCATGGGGACACGTTGATTTCATTGGGATATTTCGAACAAACTCCGGCTTGGTTAACCGAATCTTGACGGTTTTGCCCGGATGACAGGCTTTGTCATTCGGCTTCCGCCGGGGTCCGGGGTAGATCCTTTTCCCGGAAGCCGCAGCGCCGGATCGCCGCGGCGGGGGGGAAAGGAGATCGCCCATGCTGACACGTCGCCGGACCCTGGCAGGGCTGGTCTTTGTCGCGGGCCTGGCCGCAAGGCCCGCCGCCGCGTCGTCCTGGCGGATTCTCGGGCGCTGCAAGCTGGACCTGGCGCAGGAGGCCGACCGGATCGAGGTCGGCCCCGGACGCGGCCGCTGCACCACCCTGCGGCTTCAGGTCGCCGGGGCGGCGGTCCGCTTTGAACGGCTGGTGATCCGGTTCGGCAACGGCGACAGCATCGAGGTGCCGCTGGGCGATCTGGTCCCCGCCGGCGGCCGAAGCCGCGCCATCGACATGCCCGGCAGCCGCCGCCGGATTCAGGCGGTGGAAATGGCCTATCGCGGCGCCGGCGCAGGCGATCAGGCCGAGGTGACCCTTCTGGGTCTCTAGGGCCGGGAACGGAATTTCAACCGAAGACCTTTTGAGCAGCAGTCGGCGGGCGCGGTCCTGGAGGGGCGCGCCCGTCAATTTTCTGTCGGGGGCTTTGAATCTATACAAATCCAGTTTCAATTGGCGACGTGGAGCTAAACTGCGATTCCTTTCCGAGGACTATCATTCGCTCGTTTAGCTGCGCCTTTCAAATTGGAGTTGCCGAATCTGGGTCGAACGGATACTTTGAAACAGAACCGGAAACGTCTGGGGGCTAAATGCGAGCATTTATTTCCTATTCTCACCGAGATAGTGGTGCGCTTGAGCGCCTGCATGTTCATCTTGCAAACCTTCAGCGCGAAGGTCGAATTGAGGCGTGGTATGACCGCGAAATCCTCGCGGGCGATGCTTTAGATGAAGAAATCAATAAGGAGCTGAACTCCGCGGATCTCTTTCTTCTCATGGTTAGCCCGGATTTCATCGCGTCGGAGTATTGTGTTGAGCGAGAAATGCAGCGCGCACTTGAGCGGCATGATGCGGGCGAAGCACGAGTTGTACCGATTATTGTCGAACCGTGCGACTGGGCAGGGATTCCGCAACTACGAAAATTGAAGGCGCTTCCCAAGGACGGTCTACCAATTTCCGAATGGACGAACAAGAACACTGCTTACCTTGATATCGTACAGGAGCTTCGGCGAATCGTTGATGCTGGTGGGGCGGTGATGCGTGAACATGCCAATGAAGCAATTGCGCCGGCGCAGCCGCAGCGAGGCGTTCCGCGCTTTCGCATACAGCGCGATTTCGACGAGATTGATCGCAGTGAGTATCGAGACGCAGCCTTTGCCACGATCAGAGACTATTTCCGGAGGGCAATTGGCGAGTTAGACGAAATTGAAGGTCTGCGAGGTCGTTTTGTTGACCGATCCGAATACTCGTTCGGCGGCACAGTTGTGAACCGCGGCCTTCAGAACGGAACTGCGCACATCACGGTCTATCGTCGAAGTGGACGGCTTATGTTGGCGGATATCTACTACTCCTTTGACGAAAATGCTGCAGACAATACGGCGAATGGCGGATTCAACGTTTCTTCGGACGAATACGATCAGTTTCTTGTCAAGGCTTTGGAGGCTATTGGGAACGAACCTAGTAGGCTGAATGCAGAGCAGGCGGCCGAATACCTATGGAACAGATTTCTCGAGCAGGCGGGGATCACCTATGCCTGAGAGCGTGCTCTTCCAGTGCAGCAACTGTGGCCACCACTTTGCAGCTGAAATTCTTGATGAAGAGGAGCGCCGCGAAACCCTGCGCGTCAACCAACCGATTGGTTCCGGCCACTGTCCCAAGTGCGGACGAACCGACATTCGCCGCAGATGGGTTTGACAGCAAGATGCAGTGTTCTTGGGCTAACGTATTTGGTATCTCGGTGGGGCTATCTCCGCGGACCACGTGCCCCTTTTTATTGGTAAGTGAACCGTTTGGATACGTTGAGCACGAGTCTTCTGAGTTCAATACGGTGAGGTAGGCATGTTGTCACCCGAAGAGTTCACTGTTGGCGATGTTGGTACTGCCAGACCTCTTAGCTTGCTTCTTCCGATAAGTAAGTACGACGAGGCCATGCTGATTGGCGAACTGGAGGGTGTCGCCGTAGCGGTATTACTTTCGGGGGATCAAAAATCCTGCCTTATTGAATGCGAAGGCAACGATAGCTGGAAGGGCTTGATTGTTCCGGACGTCCGAGTTGAAGTGGATGAAAGCAGCCTGGTTGACGTTAATGTATACAATCCTCCGTCTTTGGCGGTAGTCAGGACCGGCACTCGCCTTGCTATTCGGGCAACACGGGAAAAGTGGATCCAGTCACGGCAATTGGTCACCTTGCATGAAGGTTTGGTGCCAGCGGGGGAACTACAAGCGACATTCGCCAGATGGCAGGTTGTTGTCGGCGTAGGCGATACCAGGCGTGTGTTATGGTCAAGACGAGAAGACGAAGACTCCTAGGACAAAGTCTGGGTTTGAATGCGGCCATGACCCACCGCTTCGCGCCCTCGGTCGCTACTCGCCCGACGCCCCGCCCTGAAAACGGTTGCCGTGGCGCCAGTCGCAGGGGGCTTCCTGCATTTCCAGATGCAGCCGGTCGCCGGCATAGGGATGCGCGCGGGCCAGGGCTTCGTCGAAGTCGATGCCCAGTCCGGGCGTCTCGGGCGGCAGGATGAAGCCGTCTTCCCAGGTGATCGTGTTGCGGATCAGCGCCATGTGAAAGGCGCCGCCGGTCTCGATGGTCTCGGCCATCAGCAGGTTGGGGATCGAGGCCGAGAGGTGGATGTTGGCGGCCCATTCCACCGGCCCGGCATAGAGATGCGGCGCCATCTGGGCGTTGTGGGTCTCGGCCAGGGCGGCGATCTTCTTGCCTTCCCAGATGCCGCCCGCCCGGCCCAGGGCCGGTTGCAGGATCGCGGTGCCGGCACGCAGGGCGAGGGCGAATTCGTTCTTGGTGGTCAGCCGCTCGCCGGTGGCCACCGGGATGCGGACGCCCCGCGCCACCTCGGCCAGCGCGGCGAAGTCGTCGGGCGGGACCGGCTCTTCGTACCAGAGCGGCGACCAGGGTTCGAGCGCCTGGCCCAGCCGGATCGCGCCGCCGGTGGAGAACTGGCCATGGGTGCCGAACAGCAGGTCGGCGCGGTCGCCCACCGCTTCGCGGATCGCCTTGCAGAAGGCCACCGAGCGGCTGATGTCGGACATCGCGGGCATGTGGCCGCCGCGGATCGTATAGGGGCCGGCCGGGTCGAACTTGATCGCGGTGAAGCCCAGATCGACCATCCGCAGCGCCGCCTCGGCGGCCATGTCGGGCGAGGTCCAGAAGGCGGCGGCGTCGTCCTGCGGGCCGGGGTAGAGATAGGTGTAGGAGCGGATGCGCCGGTTCATCATGCCGCCCAGCAGCGCCCAGACCGGGCGGTTCCTGGCCTTGCCGAGGATGTCCCAGCAGGCGATCTCGAGCCCCGAGAAGGCGCCGATCACGGTCGGGTCGGGACGCTGGGTGAAGCCGGCGGAATAGGCGCGGCGGAACATCAGCTCGATGTTCTCGGGGCTCTCACCGGCCATGTGGCGGGCAAAGACATCCTCGATCACCGCGTTCTGCGCCTTCGGTCCGACGGTTGAGGCATAGCATTCGCCATAGCCGCTGATGCCGTCGTCGGTGGTGAGCTTCACGAAGGTCCAGTAGCGCCCGCCCCAGCCCGGGGCCGGGGGGGCGACGGTGAAGATCTCGATGTCCTTGAGTTTCATGCGCGGCCCTTCCATGCTGGCCCCATGGAAATCACCATTCGCCGGCTCGGTCCAGAGGATGCGGCGGCGGTCCTGGCCTCGGAGGGCGTTTTCGATCATCCCTGCCGGCCGGATCAGACCCGCGCCTTCCTGTCCCGCGACGATCACGTTCTGGTCGGCGCCTTCGACGGGGCCCGAATGGTCGGCATGGCCAGCGGCATGGTGCTGCTGCATCCAGACAAGGCGCCGGCCTTCTTCGTCTCGGAGGTCGGGACCGCCGAGAGCCACCGGAAGCGCGGGATCGCCAGCCGGCTGGTCGCCCTGCTGCTGGAGACGGCGCGGGGCCTGGGCTGCGAGGGAATCTGGCTGGCCACGGAAGCCGACAACGCCGCGGCGCGGGCGCTCTATCGCAGGCTCGCGGCGCGCGAGACGGAGGGCATCGTGGTCTATGACTGGGACGGGGCGATGGACGGTTAGCCGCCCCTTGCGGCATCCCAGAGCAGTTTCAGCGAGATCGCCAGCAGCGCCCAGGTGACGATCTGGAAGAACAGCTTCTCGGGCAGGATGCGGACCAGCCGGACCCCGGCGAAAACCGCCAGCGAGGCGGGCAGCATCAGCAGCAGCGCGACATGCAGGTTGTCGGCGGAGAGCTGGCCGAGGAAATAGTAGGGGATCAGCTTCACCGCGTTGATGATGGCGAAGAGGATCGTCGTGGTGCCGGCGAAGACCGTCTTCTTCAGCCGCAGCGGCAGCACATAGACCTGATAGGGCGGGCCGCCGGAATGGCTGACGAAGCTGGTGAAACCGGCCACCGTGCCCCAGAACCAGCCGGGGCCCAGCCGCGGCTTGCGCGGCGGGCCTTCCTGCGCATGGCGCAACAGCAGGTTCAGCGCGAAGGCGGCGCCGATCAGGCCGATCAGCCCGGTGACCAGACGCTCGGGCACCAGGGTGGCGGTGGCCCAGCCGATCGCGACGCCGAGGATGCAGGGCGGGATCAGGATCCGCAGCAGCAGCCTGTCGAAGTCGCGGCGATAGGCCCAGAGACCGAACATGTCCGAGACGACATAGACCGGCAGCAGCAGCCCCGCCGCCATGACCGGGTTGATCACCAGGGTCATGATCGGCACCGAGAGCATGGCGACGATCGGCAGACCCCCCTTGGACATGCCGACCAGAATCGCCGCGGTGATGGCCGCGGCCCAAAACCCGAAATCTTCGAAACCCATCGATCGGCCTCCCTGCCTCGGGCGCCGCTTTAGCGCAAACATCGGCGGTCTGACAGGGGTTGGCGATGTGCCGCGGCGCAGCGGCCTTGCACGCCGGGGCAACAGGGCCTAAGCCTCGCGCCGTCAATCCAACCCATGCGGGAGACCGAAGACCATGGCCAGATCGAAAATCGCCCTTATCGGCGCAGGACAGATCGGCGGCACACTTGCCCACCTTGCCGTCACCAAAGAGCTCGGTGATGTCACCCTGTTCGACATCGCCGAAGGCGTGCCGCAGGGCAAGGCGCTCGACCTTGCCGAGAGCGGCCCGGTTTCGGGCTTTGACGCGGAGCTGAAGGGTGCCAACGATTACGCCGACATTGCCGGGGCCGATGTCTGCATCGTCACCGCCGGGGTGCCGCGCAAACCGGGGATGAGCCGGGACGACCTGCTGGGGATCAACCTCAAGGTCATGAAGGCGGTCGGCGAGGGGATCAAGGCGAACTGCCCGGACGCCTTCGTGATCTGCATCACCAACCCGCTGGACGCGATGGTCTGGGCCCTGCGCGAGTTCTCGGGCCTGCCGGCCGAGAAGGTCGTCGGCATGGCCGGCGTGCTCGATTCGGCGCGGTTCCGGCATTTCCTGAGCCTTGAATTCGGCGTCTCGATGCGTGATGTCACCGCCTTCGTGCTGGGCGGCCATGGCGACACGATGGTGCCGCTGGTGCGCTATTCCACCGTCGCCGGCATTCCGCTGCCGGACCTGGTCAGCATGGGCTGGACCACCCAGGACAAGCTGGACGCGATCGTGCAGCGCACCCGCGATGGCGGCGCCGAGATCGTCGGGCTGCTCAAGACCGGCAGCGCCTTCTACGCGCCCGCCGCCAGCGCCATCGAAATGGCCGAGGCCTATCTGAAGGATCAGAAGCGGGTGCTGCCCTGCGCCGCCCGTGTCGACGGGGCCTATGGCCTGAAGGGGCTGTATGTCGGCGTGCCGACCGTGATCGGCGCCGGCGGCATCGAGCGGATCATCGACATCAAGCTTTCCAAGGACGAGCAGGCGATGTTCGACAAGTCGGTCGAAGCCGTCGAGGGCCTCGTCGCCGCCTGCAAGGGCATCGACCCCTCGCTGGCCTGAGGCCAGGGTTCGCCGAAACAGGAAAGGGCGGCAGACTTCGGTCTGCCGCCCTTTCGATTTCTTCTATCGTGTCGGGTCAGGCCGCCTGCTTGCGCTTGCGGCGCGCGGCGAAACCGAAGCCGCCCAGTGCCATCAGCAGCATCGGTGCCGCGGCCGGAAGCGGGACCGTTGCGGCAGTGACGACGGCCGACTGGATGTAGAACTGTTGCTCGCTGGTGCCGCCAAAGGCAAAGGTCGCAGAGCTGACATTTCCGAAGCTCAGTCCGCTGAGGCCGGCAAAGGTATATTCTGTCAGAGTGCCGCCGTTGATGCCGAAGAGCAGTGTCTCATTCGTCGTCAGCGGAACATGGCCTTCGGCGCGGAACAGGATGTCGCTGAGCGTCCTGAGGCCGTCAAAGGCGATGGTCACGGCCTCGCCATATGTCACGTTGTCATCACTGGACGGCGTGCACTGGTCCGACTGGGTCAGCGACTTGCAGACGCCGAGGCCGGCATCGCCGGCGTCGAAATAGGCGTAGGCGTCGTTGCCACTGGCCGTGGCCGAGAAAGTCACGGTCTCGCCATCGAAAAACGGGCTGCTGATCATCGTGCCATTTGCGACGCCCTTTTCGCCGCTGTTGGCATAGCCCATGAAGTCGAGCGTTGCGGCCTGCGCCGCCCCGGTCATTGCCCCGGCCGCAAATGCGGCGGCAAGTATTAGTGTCCTCAACATAGTCCCCCTCCAGTATTACAAGACAGGCGCCGAACAGACGCATTCAGGAAAAACAATCAGTCGGGAATCCGAAAAGATCTCGAAAGAACAGTGATTCCCGAACTTTCCCCCAAGGGGACGTTAACATAGAATCGACCAACCGGGGCGACGGTGTTTCGCGCATCTTCGGTGCTGCGGGAAATACTTCGTTGACGCTATGGAAACGATTCAGTGTCGACCCAATGGAGGTCTTCCGCCGGGCAACTGCGGCGGACGGCCCGGCGTTCTGCGCGGATTGGTCGATCGGCTCTGCGATCCCCTTCCCTGCGCGTGACGTGACGGAGGATTTGCCGGACTGTCCGAGGCGGCCCTAGGCTGCGCACATTTGCCAAGGAGTTTCAAATGCGACCCTTTCTGTCGGGCCTGTTCGGCCTGGTTCTGCTCTCCACCCACATGCTCGCCTCGCCCCTTGCCGCCGAGGGGATCTCGGCCGAGATCGGCGAGACCGGCATCACCGCGACCCGCGACCGGCTGGCCGCCTTGCCGGCGCCGGATGATGCCGAGCGCTTTGCCCTGGCCGGGCTGCGGTTTCTGGGCGGGGTCGAGGCGGCGCTTCAGGCGCGCTACGACCATGCCTTCAGCCCCGAGATGAACATGATCCCGGTGCTGCGCCTGACGGTGCCCGAGAACCCGGCCCCGCAACCGTTCCGTGCCGATCTGGTGCGCGACATCTTTGGCGGGCTGATCGCGGAAATGGCGGCGGCGCGGGCCCAGTTGGCGGCGATCCCGGAGGACTCGGATTTCGGGCTGGAACTGCGGCCGGCGGATCTGTGGTTCGACATCGACGGCGATGGCCGGCGCGGCGCCGGCGAGGAGTTCCACGAGGTGCTGGGCATGGCGCTGTTTGCCCGGACCGGCTTCGACTCCGGCGGGCTGGAGCAGATCACCATCCGCTTCGATGTCGCCGACAGCCGCTGGCTGAGCGCCTATGCCGCGCTGATCGAAGGCGTGGGCGAGCTGGTGCTGGCCTATGACCCGACCCGGGCGATTGCCGATGTGATGGCGGCCAATCAGGGTCTGGCGGCGGTCAATGACGGCCAGCCGATGCTCAACGCGATGGACATGAATTTCGGCCGTTTCGTCGACAGTGCGGTGGCGGTCCAGCGCGCGCTGGCGCAGCAGCCCGACCGCGACCACGCGGCAAGGGCGCTGCAGCGGTTCGAGGAGGTTGTGCGGGCCAATCACGATTTCTGGCGGTTGGCCGCGGCCGAGACCGACGATGCAATGGAGTGGATCCCCAATGCCCGCCAGCATTCGGCCCTGGGCCTGGAAATGCCGCCGAATGCCGGCGAGGAATGGCTGAAGGTGCTGGACGACGCCGACCGGCTGCTGAAGGGTGAACTGCTTCTGCCCTACTGGCGGCTGGGCGAGGGCGCCGGGCTGAACCTGCGCAGGATGTTCGAGGACCCGCGCCCGGTCGATCTGTTCGCCTGGGTGCAGGGCATCGGGGCGCTGCCCTATGCCGAGACCGGCGAGCGGATCAGCAGCCGCAGCTGGCGCAGCTTCGACCGTCTGATGCAGGGTCGGGGAATGCTTTTCGCGGTGCTGTTCAACTGAGTCGTTTCGGGAACGGGTGCTTGTGATCACGGCCCGGAATGCCGTGATCACAAAATCCTCTTTTTGCCGCGGTTCAATGCGCTAACATCGAAAATCCCTGTATTTTGACGGGCCGCTTTGGCATGACGCGGGAAACCGGACCGTTTCGAAAGGCAGGCACTTGCGATGAATATCCACGAATATCAGGCCAAGGCTTTGCTGAAATCCTATGGCGCTCCGGTCTCGGACGGCCGTGCGGTGCTGAAGGCCGAGGATGCCAAGACCGCCGCCGGTGAACTGGACGGGCCGCTCTGGGTGGTCAAGGCGCAAATCCACGCCGGGGGCCGCGGCAAGGGCACGTTCAAGGAGGCTGCCGCCGGCGACAAGGGCGGCGTCAGGCTGGCCCACAGCGTCGAGGAAGCCGCCAACGAGGCCCGCAAGATGCTGGGCCGCACCCTGGTCACCAAGCAGACCGGCCCGGCGGGCAAGCAGGTCAACCGGATCTATATCGAGGATGGTTCCGACATCGAGCGCGAGCTCTATCTCGCCGTGCTGGTCGATCGCGCTACCTCGCGCATCGCCTTTGTGGCTTCGACCGAAGGCGGCATGGACATCGAGGAGGTCGCACATTCGACGCCCGAGAAGATCCTGTCCTTCTCGGTCGATCCGGCGACCGGCCTGTCGGATTTCCACGGCCGCCGGGTGGCCTTCGCCCTGGGGCTGAAGGGGCCGCAGGTCAAGCAATGCGTGGCGCTGATCCGGACGCTCTACAAGCTCTTCGTGGACAAGGACATGGAGATGCTCGAGATCAACCCGCTGGTGGTGATGAAGGACGGCAATCTGAAATGCCTCGACGCCAAGATGGGGTTCGACGGCAACGCGATGTATCGCCATGCCGACATCCTGAGCCTGCGTGACGAGACCGAGGAGGACCCCAAGGAACTGGCCGCCTCGAAATTCGACCTGAACTACATCGCGCTGGACGGCGAGATCGGCTGCATGGTCAACGGCGCCGGCCTGGCGATGGCGACGATGGACATCATCAAGCTCTACGGTGCCTCGCCCGCCAACTTCCTCGATGTCGGCGGCGGCGCCACCACCGAGAAGGTGACCGAGGCGTTCAAGATCATCACCTCGGACCCGCATGTGAAGGGCATTCTGGTGAACATCTTCGGCGGCATCATGCGCTGCGACATCATTGCCGAGGGCATCATCGCCGCGGTCAAGGAAGTCGGCCTGCAGGTGCCGCTGGTCGTGCGGCTGGAAGGCACCAATGTCGAGAAGGGCAAGGAGATCATCGCCGGCTCCGGGCTGAACGTGATCGCCGCCGACGACCTGAAGGACGGGGCCGAGAAGATCGTCAAGGCGGTCAAGGGCTGAACGGGGCGCGCGGGCGAGGGGGCGCGAGATGGACGATCCCATGCCAGGCAGGAGAGCATGATGTTCAAGGCCAGCCATGCAGGTTTCGGTGCCGTCCTGGCGCTGGCGGCTGGTCTGGCTTCGGCCGCTGTTGCCGGTCCCTCCGACACCCGCGCGGCGCTGTCTGCCTGCGCCACGGGTTTCCCGACCCCCGCGACCATCGCCAGCGGATTTGCCGCCGCCGGCTTCGTCAGCCAGGGCGACATGGGCGGGATGCAGATGTTCCTTTCGCCGGATGGCAAGACCGTGGCGGGCACCAAGGGCAGTGCCGAGACCGGGCTGCGCTGCGTCGTCATGGAGCACAAGCTGAGCACCCGTAAGGCCGGGCAACTGGTCGATGCTCTGCTCCGGCAGATGCCCGGCGCCAGCAAGCTGACCCCGCCGACCAGGGAGGTGACGGTGCTCTATTCCGGGATGCTGAACAACAGGCTGTCGAATGTCTTTGTCGCCAGGCGTTTCGAGTTCGGCCCCGTCGCCGGGGCGGCTCTGCTGGTCGAGGCCGAGTGACCCGGGGGCCCGGGCGCACAAGAGGAGTTGGGACCATGAAACTTGCGGGATGGATGATCGGGCTGACCCTGGCCCTGGGCGGCTGCGTGCCGCTGACGGTCGGGCCCCAGGTCGCCCCCGAAGTGGGACGTGGCCGCTGTCAGGACCTGCCGGGCGAGACGTTCCAGCACATGGCGTCGAAATACCCGGTGCGCTGCGGCCCGCAGGAGGAAACGCCGCATTGAGCGGCCCGACAAGATGACCCAGTCCGCAATCACCCAGCCCGTTCCCGGTCCCGCCGCGCAGCATCGCGCGGCACGGGGGGTCGCCGCCACCGTGGCGGCCGGGCCATTGATCTGCGCGACACAGACCCTACCTGCCCCGGGGCGACCGGCGCAGTTCTTCGCATCCAGGGGGCCGACCGAGGCCCCGTGGTCCCTTTCCGCCGCCGCGCCCCGGCGCCACCACTGACCAAGGAGCCACAAGATGGCGATACTCGTTGACGAAACCACCAAGGTGATCTGCCAGGGCCTGACCGGAAGCCAGGGCACGTTCCACACCGAACAGGCGATTGCCTACGGCACCAAGATGGTCGGCGGGGTCACTCCGGGAAAGGGCGGCACGACGCATCTGGACCTGCCGGTCTACAACTCGGTGCACGAGGCGGTGGCCGAGACCGGTGCCAATGCCAGCGTGATCTACGTGCCGCCGCCCTTCGCCGCGGATTCGATCCTGGAAGCGATCGACGCCGAGGTGCCGCTGGTGGTCTGCATCACCGAGGGCATCCCGGTGCTGGACATGATGAAGGTCAAGCGGGCGCTGGACGGTTCGGCCACGCGGCTGATCGGGCCGAACTGCCCCGGCGTGATGACCCCGGATGCCTGCAAGATCGGCATCATGCCGGGCAGCATCTTCAAGCGCGGCACGGTGGGCGTGGTCTCGCGTTCGGGCACGCTGACCTATGAGGCGGTCAAGCAGACCACGGATGTCGGGCTGGGACAGTCCTCGGCCATCGGCATCGGCGGCGACCCGATCAAGGGCACCGAGCATATCGACATTCTCGACATGTTCCTGGACGACGACGAAACCCAGTCGATCATCATGATCGGCGAGATCGGCGGTTCGGCCGAGGAGGAAGCCGCCGAGTTCCTGAAGGAACAGGCGAAGAAGGGCCGCAAGAAGCCGGTCGCAGGCTTCATTGCCGGGCGCACCGCGCCTCCGGGCCGCCGGATGGGCCATGCCGGGGCGATCGTCTCGGGCGGCAAGGGCGATGCGGAATCGAAGATCGAGGCGATGAAGAGCGCCGGCATCGTGGTGGCCGACAGCCCGGCGGGCCTGGGCGAGGCCGTCCTGAAAGCGATCGGGTAAGGTGATGCGCGCGGGTCCGGTCTTGGGCGAGTCCTGGGCAGTGCCGGTTCCGCCGGCGCTGGCAGCCGCCTTGTGCCTGGGCCTGGCCACCCCGGCGCTGGCCGGTCCCGCCTATGACGCCTCGGGCATCGCGGCGCCCTGTCTGGCCGCCAGTCCCGATGTCGAGGGTTTCCGCGCCGCCTTCGAGATGGCGGGCTGGGCCGAGGCGCAGGGCGCCGGGCGGACGCGGGCGCTGCGTGCGTTGGGCGAGGTCCAGTCCATGGTCCAGATGCTGCCGCGGTTGGATACGCCCGAGGACTACCGCCATTTCATCGAGAAGGCGCATCAACGGGCCGAGATGGGCGACGACTGGCTGTTGGTGATGGTCCACGAGGGTCTCTCGGCCGGATTGACGTTCTATGAAGCTTCTGCCGGAGACAGCTTGGTCAACTGCTACATGACCGGCACCGATCTTCCCGCCGTGGCCGAGGCCATGGCCCAGCCGAAGGCCCGCCAGCCGGATCACGCCCGGCCCCTCCATGGCTCGTTCGGCGGCTTTTCCGAGAACCCCGACCTGCCGGGCTATCGGGCGCTGCATTACGACTGGATCGTGATCGCGCCGCCCTTCACGCCCGAACCGCCGCTTCTGGGCGCCCAGTCGATCATCGTCAGCTATTCCTTCGACGCCGCCGCCCCGCCCGAACCGCCCGTCACGCAACCCAATCCGCGCAACAGCCGCAACGTCAGGAAACACCCATGACCGAGCAATCCCCGAACGACCAATTCCGCGCTTCGTCCTTTCTGCAGGGACACAACGCCGAATATCTCGAACAGCTTCAGGCCCGCTACGCAGAGGACCCGACTTCGGTCGATGGTGCATGGGCCGAGTTCTTCCGGCAGATGGGCGAGTCCGAGCTGGATGCCAAGGCCGAGGCCGCCGGGCCGTCCTGGGCGCGGGACGACTGGCCGCCGGCACCGCATGACGAGCTGACCGCGGCGCTGGACGGGCAATGGGCCGAGCCGGCCGCGCAGGGCGAGAAGATCAAGGCCAAGGCCGCCGAAGCCGGGATTGCCGTCACCGAGGATCAGGTCCGCCGCGCGGTGCTGGACAGCATCCGGGCGCTGATGCTGATCCGCGCCTATCGGATCCGGGGCCATCTGGCCGCCGATCTCGACCCGCTGGGGATGCTCAACCGCACCGACCATCCCGAGCTGGATCCGAAGAGCTACGGCTTCACCGAGGCCGACATGGACCGGCCGATCTTCATCGACAAGGTCCTGGGCCTGGAACATGCCACGATGCGGCAGATCGTCGAGATCGTGAAACGCACCTATTGCGGCACCTTTGCGCTGCAGTACATGCATATCTCGGACCCGGAGCAGGCCGGCTGGCTGAAGGAGCGGATCGAGGGCTACGGCAAGGAAATCCAGTTCACCCGGGAAGGCCGCAAGGCGATCCTGAACAAGCTGGTCGAGGCCGAGGGCTACGAGAAGTTCCTGCATGTCAAATACATGGGGATCAAGCGTTTCGGCCTGGACGGCGGCGAAAGCCTGATCCCGGCGCTGGAGCAGATCATCAAGCGCGGCGGCGCCCTGGGGGTGAAGGAAATCGTCTTCGGGATGCCGCACCGCGGCCGCCTGAACGTGCTGACCAACGTGATGATGAAGCCCTACCGGGCGATCTTCAACGAATTCCAGGGCGGCAGTTTCAAGCCCGAGGACGTGGAAGGCTCGGGCGACGTGAAGTATCACCTCGGCGCCTCCTCGGACCGGACCTTCGACGGCAACACCGTCCACCTCAGCCTGACCGCCAACCCGAGCCACCTGGAAGCGGTGAACCCGGTGGTTCTGGGCAAGGCGCGGGCCAAGCAATACCAGTTGAACGATACCGACCGGACCAAGGTGCTGCCGATCCTGCTGCACGGCGACGCCGCCTTTGCCGGGCAGGGGATCATCGCCGAGTGTTTCGGTCTCTCGGGCCTGACCGGGCACCGCACCGGCGGCACGATCCATGTCGTCGTCAACAACCAGATCGGCTTTACCACGGCGCCGGCCTTCTCGCGCTCCTCGCCCTATCCGACGGACATCGCCCTGATGGTCGAGGCGCCGATCTTCCACGTCAACGGCGACGACCCGGAAGCGGTGGTCCATGCCGCCAAGGTGGCGACCGAGTTCCGCCAGAAATTCCACAAGGACGTGGTCATCGACATCTTCTGTTATCGCCGCTTCGGCCATAACGAAGGCATCGAGCCGATGTTCACCAACCCGGTGATGTATTCGCACATCAAGAAGCAGAAATCGACGCTGCAGCTTTATACCGAACGCCTTGTGGCCGACGGGCTGATCCCGGAAGGCGAGATCGAGGACATGAAGGCGGCCTTCCAGGCGAAGCTGAACGAAGAGTTCGAGGCCGGGAAGGAATACAAGCCGAACAAGGCCGACTGGCTGGACGGCAAGTGGTCGCATCTCGACCGCGAGGGCAAGGAATACGACCGCGGCGAGACCGCGATTCCGAAGAAGCTGCTGAAGGAGGTCGGTGCCGCGCTGGTCGCCAAGCCGCCGGGATTCACCCTGCACCGGACCGTCGAGAAGATGCTCGACAACAAGGCCGAGATGTTCAGGACCGGCAAGAACTTCGACTGGGCGACGGCCGAGGCGCTGGCCTTCGGCAGCCTGCTGACCGAGGGCTATCCGGTGCGGCTGTCGGGGCAGGATTCGATCTCGGGCACCTTCTCGCACCGGCATTCGGCGCTGATCGACCAGACCAATGACGAGCGCTACTTCAGCCTCAACCATATCCGGCCCGGCCAGGCCCGGTTCGAGGCGATCGACTCGATGCTGTCGGAATATGCGGTGCTGGGCTTCGAATACGGCTATTCGCTGGCCGAACCGAACGCCCTGACGCTGTGGGAAGCGCAGTTCGGCGATTTCGCCAATGGCGCCCAGATCATGTTCGACCAGTTCATTTCCTCGGGCGAACGCAAATGGCTGCGGATGTCGGGCCTCGTCTGCCTGTTGCCGCATGGCTACGAAGGCCAGGGGCCGGAGCATTCCAGCGCCCGGCTGGAGCGGTTCCTGCAGATGTGCGCCGAGGACAACTGGATCGTCGCCAACTGCTCGACCCCGGCGAACTACTTCCACATCCTGCGCCGGCAGCTGCATCGCAGCTACCGCAAGCCGCTGGTGCTGATGACGCCCAAGTCGCTGTTGCGGCACAAGATGTGCGTCTCGGATGCCGAGGATTTCACCACCGGCTCGTCCTTCCACCGGGTTCTCTGGGACGATGCGCAGAAAGGGCATTCCGACACCAAGCTGGTGCCGGACTCGAAGATCAGGCGCGTGGTCATGTGCTCGGGCAAGGTCTACTACGACCTGCTGGAAGCCCGCGATGCCGCCGGGATCGACGATATCTACCTGCTCCGGGTCGAACAGTTCTACCCGTTCCCGGCCCTGTCGCTGGTCAAGGAACTGGAACGCTTCAAGCAGGCCGAGATGGTCTGGTGCCAGGAAGAGCCCAAGAACCAGGGCGCCTGGAACTTCATCGAGCCGAACATCGAATGGGTTCTGGGCCGGATCGGCGCCAAGCACGGCCGACCCACCTATGCCGGACGCCATGCATCGGCCTCGCCTGCCACCGGCCTCGTTTCGCAGCACAAGGCCCAGCAAACCGCGCTGATCAATGACGCGCTGAAGATCGAAGGGAAGTAGTCATGTCCACCGAAGTCCGCGTGCCGCCCCTGGGCGAAAGCGTCTCCGAGGCGACCGTTGCCACCTGGTTCAAGAAGCCCGGCGATGCCGTGGCGATGGACGAGATGCTGTGCGAGCTGGAGACCGACAAGGTGACGGTCGAGGTGGCCGCGCCGGCCGCCGGGACCCTGTCGGAGATCATCACTGCCGAGGGCGAGACGGTGGGGGCGAATGCGCTGCTGGCGACGATCGCCGAGGGCGCCGCCGCCGCGCCCGCCAAGCCTGCGGCGAAGGCCGCCGAGCCCGAAGCCCCCGCGCCGGCACCTGCCGAAGCCTCGGGCAAGGCCCGCGACCCCGAGGATGCGCCCTCGGCCAAGAAGGCGATGGCCGAGGCCGGGCTGTCCAAGGATGCCGTGACCGGCACCGGCAAGGACGGTCGGGTGATGAAGGAGGATGTGGCCAAGGCGGTGTCCGCCCCCGCAGCCGCCGCGACTGCCGCGCCGCCGCCGGCCCCGCCGCGCGGTCCGGTCAGCGCCGACGATGCCGCGCGCGAGGAGCGGGTCAAGATGACCCGGCTGCGCCAGACCATCGCGCGGCGCCTGAAGGACGCCCAGAACACCGCCGCGATGCTGACCACCTATAACGAGGTGGACATGTCGGCGATCATGGAATTGCGTAACGAATACAAGGTGATGTTCGAGAAGAAACACGGCGTCAAGCTGGGCTTCATGTCGTTCTTCACCAAGGCCTGCGTCCATGCTCTGCACGAGGTGCCGGAGGTCAACGCCGAGATCGACGGCACCGATGTGGTCTACAAGAACTTCGTCCATATGGGGATCGCGGCGGGCACGCCGACGGGGCTCGTGGTGCCGGTGATCCGCAATGCCGACGCGATGTCCTTTGCCGAGATCGAGAAGGCAATCGCCGAGATGGGCGCCAAGGCGCGCGAAGGCAAGCTGTCGATGGCCGAGATGCAGGGCGGGACCTTCACCATCTCGAACGGCGGCGTCTACGGCTCGCTGATGTCCTCTCCTATCCTGAACCCGCCGCAGTCGGGCATTCTGGGGATGCACAAGATCCAGGATCGCCCGGTCGTGGTCGGCGGCGAGATCGTGATCCGCCCGATGATGTATCTGGCGCTGAGCTACGATCACCGGATCGTCGACGGCAAGGGCGCCGTGACCTTCCTTGTCCGGGTGAAAGAGGCGCTGGAAGACCCGCGCCGTCTGCTGATGGACCTCTAGGGACATCGGTAGGTCCGGGGCAGGAGGCAGGGTTATGTGGCACGGCAGCTTGCTTGCGATCCACACCACCACAGAGGCGCGTGCGCCGATGCGGCGGCAGGAGAGCGCGCGGCTGCTGGCCGGGCAGGGGATCGAGGGCGACCGCTATGTGCTGGGGACCGGGACATATTCCAGCATCCCGGATATCCGCGAGGTGACGCTGATCGAATCCGAGTCGCTCGCCGCCCTGAAACGCGACCATGACATCGACCTCTCCCCGGACGAGCACCGGCGCAACCTGACGACCGAGGGCGTGCCGCTCAACCATCTGGTCGGGCGCCGGTTCCGGGTCGGCTCGGTGGTTCTGGAAGGCGGGCGGCTGAATGTTCCCTGCCGGCTGCTGGAACTGGTGACCGGCAAGAAGGTCTATGAGCCGCTGATCCACCGCTCGGGGCTGAACTGCCGGATCATCGAGGGCGGAGACATCCGGCCCGGCGACCGGATCGAGCCGGCATGAACCGCCCGGTTGGCATTTCCGCGTCGATCCGGCGAGGGTGCCGCCGGGGGACGCGATCTGATAGAGACACTCACGCGGGGCCGGGGCCCATCTGCCCACGCCTGCGGCAATAACGGAGACCCAAGATGTCCGACTTCGACCTTATCGTCATTGGCGCCGGCCCCGGCGGTTATGTTGCCGCGATCAGGGCGGCACAGCTGGGCCTCAAGGTTGCCTGCGTCGAGGGCCGCGAGACCCTGGGCGGCACCTGTCTGAACGTCGGCTGCATCCCGTCCAAGGCGCTGCTCCATGCCAGCCACATGCTGCATGAGGCCGAGCACAACTTTGCCAAGATGGGTCTCAAGGGCAAGAGTCCCTCGGTCGACTGGCCGCAGATGCAGAGCTACCGGGCCGAGACCGTGGCGCAGAACACCAAGGGCATCGAATTCCTGTTCAAGAAGAACAAGGTGACCTGGCTCAAGGGCTGGGGCTCGATCCCCGAGGCCGGCAAGGTCAAGGTCGGAGACGAGGTGCATGGGGCCAAGGCCATCCTGATCGCCTCGGGATCCGAGGCCTCGCCGCTGAAGGGCGTGGAGGTTGACGAGAAGGTGATCGTGACCTCGACCGGGGCGCTGGAACTGGCCAAGGTTCCCAAGACCCTGGCGGTGATCGGCGCCGGGGTGATCGGGCTGGAACTGGGCTCGGTCTATGCGCGGCTGGGGTCCGAGGTGACGGTGATCGAATATCTCGACACGATCACCCCCGGCATGGACGGCGATCTGCAGAAGGCGCTGAAGCGCACCCTGGAAAAGCAGGGGCTGAAATTCGTCATGGGGGCCACAGTGCAGGGCGCCAAGGTGTCGCGCAACAAGGCCAAGCTGACCTGGAAGCTGAACAAGGACGACTCGGAAGGCGGCATGGATGCCGATTGCGTGCTGCTTGCCACCGGACGGCGGCCCTATGTCGATGGGTTGGGGCTGGAGGCGTTGGGCGTCGAACGCACCAAGCGCGGCCAGATCGCCACCGATGCGCAGTGGAAGACCAATGTGCCGGGCATCTATGCGATCGGCGATGTGATCGAAGGTCCGATGCTGGCCCACAAGGCCGAGGACGAGGGCATGGCGGTGGCCGAGGTCATTGCCGGCAAGCATGGGCATGTGAACTATGGCGTGATCCCCGGCGTGATCTACACCACACCCGAGGTTGCCACGGTGGGCGCCACGGAAGAGGCGCTGAAGGCCGAGGGCAGGGCCTACAAGGTCGGCAAGTTCCCCTTCATGGGCAATGCCCGTGCCAAGGCGGTGTTCCAGGGCGATGGCTTCGTCAAGATGCTGGCCGACAAGGAGACCGACCGGATCCTGGGCTGCCACATCATCGGTCCGGGGGCCGGCGACCTGATCCACGAGATCTGCGTGTCGATGGAATTCGGTGCCGCGGCCGAGGATGTGGCGCTGACCTGCCACGCCCACCCGACCTATTCCGAAGCGGTGCGCGAGGCGGCCCTGGCCTGCGGTGACGGGGCGATTCACGCCTGACATATGGGGCGGGGGGCGAGCCCGCGGGCATCCGCACCCGGAAGGATCGGCGCTGTCGGGCGTTTTGCCGCGATGCAGAAATCTGCTCTTGCGGAAAGCTGCGCGAATGTGGTCGAAAGCGACAGAATGTTGCGAGAGGGAAGAATCATGCAGCCCGACCAACGACCCTGGCGCTCGGCGCTCTACATTCCCGGCGGCAAGGAGCGGGCGCTGGACAAGGCGCGCGGGCTCGACTGCGACGCGATCCTCTTCGATCTGGAAGACGCCGTCGCGGTGGGCGAGAAGGCTTCGGCCCGGGAGATGCTCTGCTCGGCGCTCAGGACCGGCGGCTATGGGCCGCGCGCCCGGATTGTCCGGGTCAACGGGCTGGATACCGCCTGGGGCGCCGAGGATCTGGCGGCGCTGAAGGGGCTGGAGTTCGACGGCGTCCTGCTGCCCAAGGTCGGGCATCCGGACGACATCGCCGCGGTCCGCAAGGCGCTGCCTGGCGTCCCGGTCTGGGCGATGATGGAAAGCCCCGTCGCCATTGCCAATGCCTATGCGATTGCGGCAGCGCCCGGGCTGGCGGGCATGGTGCTGGGCACCAATGACCTGGCCAAGGATCTGGGCTGTCGGCACCGCGCCGACCGGCTGCCGCTGATGCTGGCCCTGCAGACCTGCCTGATGGCGGCGCGCGGCGCCGGGCTGATCTGCCTGGACGGGGTGTTCAACGCCTATCTGGACGAGGACGGGCTGGAGGCCGAATGCCAGCAGGGCCGCGACCTGGGTTTTGACGGCAAGACCCTGATCCATCCGGCGCAGCTGGCCATCGCCAACCGGGTCTTTGCCCCGACCGAGGCCGAGATCGACCTGGCCCGCCGCCAGATCGCCGCCTGGACCGAGGCCGAGGCAAAGGGCCAGGGGATTGCCGTGGTGGATGGTCGTATCGTCGAAAATCTGCATATCGTTACGGCGCGGGCCTTGCTGGCCAAGGCCGACGCCATTGCAGGGAGAACGGCATGATCTGGATTGTCATCGGGGTAGCGCTCTGGTCGGGGGCGCATGTCTTCAAGCGGCTGGTGCCGAATGTGCGGCGCGGCATGGGCGATGCGGCCAAGGGCATGGTCGCCGCGGCCTCGCTGCTGGCCATCGTGCTGATGGTGATCGGCTATCGCATGGCCGACCCGGACTATCTGTGGCAGCTGGGTGGCTGGGCGCGCCATGCCAACAACACGCTGATGGTCCTGGCGGTGATCCTGTTCGGCGCCTCGCATTCCAAGAGCCATGTCCGCGGCTGGCTGCGGCATCCGATGCTGACCTCGGTGATCCTCTGGGCCGTGGCGCACCTGCTGGTCAACGGCGATGTGCCGTCGCTGGTGCTGTTCGGCGGGCTCGGGCTCTGGGCGGTTGCCGAAATCGTGCTGATCAACCGGGCCGAGCCGAAATGGGTGCGGCCCAAGGGCAATGCCCGGGGCGACCTGATGTTGCTGGCGATTTCGGTGGTGGTCTTCGCGGTGATCTCGGCGCTGCACATCTGGCTGGGTCCGAACCCGTTCACGGGGGCCTGACGTGATTGCCTATCGCTTTCTGACCGAGGATGACACCAGCGCCTTCTGCCACAAGGTGACCGAGGCGCTGGCCAAAGGCTGGCAGCTGCATGGCGGGCCGACCTATGCCTATGACGCCGCCAGCGGCAAGATGCGCTGCGGTCAGGCCGTCACCAAGGAGGTCGAGGCCGACTATTCCCCCGAGCTGAAGCTGGGGGCTCTATGAAGACCACGGCGGGCCGCTTCTTCGAGGACTACCGGGTTGGAGAGGTGATCCGCCACGCAGTGCCGCGCACCGTGAAGATGGGCGAGCGGGCGCTTTACCACGCGCTCTACCCGGCCCGGCACGCGCTGCACTCTTCGGATGAATTCGCCAAGAGCTGCGGCCTGCCGTTCAGCCCCCTGGACGATCTGGTGACCTTCCATGTCGTCTTCGGCAAGACCGTTCCGGATGTCTCGCTGAACGCGGTTGCCAACCTGGGCTACGCCGAGGGCCGTTGGCGGATGCCGCTCTGGCCCGGAGACACGCTGACCTCGGAGTCGGAGGTGATCGGGGTCAAGCAGAACTCCAGCGGCAAGACCGGCGTGGTCTGGGTCCGCACCACCGGGCGCAACCAGCATGGCGAGACGGTGATGGACTATGTCCGCTGGGTCATGGTGCGCAAGCGCGATGCAGAGGCGCCGGCGCCGGAAACCGTGGTTCCGGAGCTGGCGGCCACCGTGGCGCCGAAGACCCTGGTGATCCCGCGAGGGCTGGACTTCAGCCGCTATGATTTCGGCCTGGCCGGGGAACCGCATCGCTGGGCCGATTACCAGATCGGCGAGGTGATCGACCATGTCGATGGCGTGACGCTGAGCGAGGCCGAGCACATGATGGCCACCCGGCTGTGGCAGAACACCGCCAAGGTGCATTTCGACGCCACTCAGCGGCCCGACGGCAAGCGGCTGATCTATGGCGGCCACATCATCAGCCTGGCCCGGGCCCTGAGCTTCAACGGGCTGGCCAATGCGCAAATGATGGTGGCGATCAACGGCGGCGCTCATGCCAATCCGGCCTTTGCCGGGATGACGGTGCGGGCCTGGAGCGAGGTTCTGGACCGGGCCGAGACCCCGGCGCCGGGCGTCGGCGCATTGCGGCTGCGGCTGGTCGCCACCACCGGCGCCGCCGGGGCGTTGCGCGACGCTTCGGGCCGATACCTGCCCGAGGTGCTGCTCGACCTCGACTATTGGGCGCTGGTCCCGATGTAATACTCGTGATCACGGTGCCGAAAACTGTGATCACGAAAGCCGGAAATCGACCACGGTGGCACTTCGCCGCGCCATGTTAGCGCTGATGCCGCGTGGACTCGGGGCGAATATTTGCTATCACCGGATCAATAGGTCGGCTGCAGCGCCGCCAGCGCCGGAAAGGAGTCACGCATGGATGATGTCACGACGGTCGAGAGACCGCTTTCGCCGCACCTGCAAATCTATCGCCCGCAGATTACCTCGATGTCGTCGATCCTGACCCGGTTGACCGGCAACGCGCTTCTGGTTGCCTTCGCGCTCGGGGTCTGGTGGCTGGCCGCCGCGGCGACCTCGGACGCCGCCTTCGCCACCGCCGATGCGGTTGTCACCGGCTGGTTCGGCGATCTGGTCTTCACCCTCAGCCTCTGGGCGGTCTGGTATCACTACCTCGCCGGGCTCCGGCATCTGTGGTGGGACGCGGGTCACGGGCTGGACCTGCCCACGGCGGAAAAGCTGGGCTGGGCCTGTGTCATCGGTTCGGTCGTTCTGACCGTCATCACCCTGTTCCTGGTCTGAGGGAGGCAAGACAATGCGCTATCTGACCGACCGCAAACGGGCCGAGGGCAAGGGGGCTTCCGGCCACGGCACCGACCACCATTGGTACATGACCGTCACGTCGGTGACGCTGGCCTGCCTGGTGCCGATCTTCCTGGTGCTCTTCGGCCGTGCCATGGGCGGCACCCGGGCCGAGGTGATCGAGGCCTTTTCGAACCCGTTCATGGCGATCCTCACCGCGCTGGTCCTGGTCGTCGGCATGAACCACTTCTGGCGCGGGGCCTATATGCTGGTCTCGGACTACTGGCGCGGGTCGCTGCGCAAGGGCCTGTTCATCCTGGCGATCGGGCTCGCCTATCTGGTGATGGCGGTCGGGCTCTATGCCCTTGCCCGCATCGCGCTCTGAGGGAACGACATGGCGGCATATGAATACGAGACCCACGACTACGATGTGGTCGTGGTCGGCGCCGGCGGTTCTGGCCTGCGGGCCACCCTGGGAATGGCCGAGCAGGGGCTGCGCACCGCCTGCATCACCAAGGTCTTTCCGACCCGCAGCCACACCGTCGCGGCGCAGGGCGGTATCGCCGCCAGCCTGTCGAACATGGGGCCCGACAACTGGCAGTGGCACATGTATGACACCGTCAAGGGCAGCGACTGGCTGGGCGACATGGACGCCATGGAATACCTGACCCGCGAGGCGCCCAAGGCGGTCTACGAGCTGGAGCATTACGGCGTTCCGTTCAGCCGCACCGAAGACGGCAGGATCTATCAGCGGCCCTTCGGCGGCCATACCACCGAATTCGGCGAAGGCCCGCCGGTGCAGCGCACCTGCGCCGCCGCCGACCGCACCGGCCACGCCATCCTGCACACGCTCTATGGCCAGAGCCTGAAGCAGAAGGCCGAGTTCTACATCGAGTATTTCGCCATCGACCTGATCATGACGGACGGGGTCTGCACCGGTGTCGTGGCCTGGAAGCTCGATGACGGCACGATGCATGTCTTCAACGCCAAGATGGTCGTACTGGCCACCGGCGGCTATGGCCGGGCGTTCTTCTCGGCCACCAGCGCCCATACCTGCACCGGCGACGGTGGCGGCATGGTGGCGCGGGCCGGGCTGCCCCTGCAGGACATGGAGTTCGTCCAGTTCCACCCCACCGGCATCTACGGCGCCGGCTGCCTGATCACCGAGGGTGCGCGGGGCGAGGGCGGCTATCTGACCAACTCGGAAGGCGAGCGGTTCATGGAACGCTACGCCCCGACCTACAAGGACCTGGCCAGCCGCGATGTCGTCTCGCGCTGCATGACGATCGAGATCCGCGAAGGCCGCGGCGTCGGTCCCAACAAGGATCACCTGCACCTCAACCTCAGCCACATTCCTCCGGAAACGCTGGCGTTGCGGTTGCCCGGCATTTCCGAGAGTGCCCGGATTTTCGCCGGCGTCGATCTGACCAAGGAACCGATCCCGGTGCTGCCCACGGTGCATTACAACATGGGCGGCATCCCGACGAACTACTGGGGCGAGGTGCTGAACCCGACCAAGGACGACCCCGACGCGATCCAGCCCGGGCTGATGGCAGTGGGCGAGGCCGGCTGTGCCAGCGTGCATGGCGCCAACCGGCTGGGCTCGAACTCGCTGATCGACCTGGTGGTCTTCGGCCGCGCCGCGGCGATCAAGGCGCGGGAGGTGATCGACCCGGCCAGCCCGGTTCCGGCGACCAACACCGCCAGCGTCGATGCGGCGCTGGACCGGTTCGACCGGCTGCGCCACGCCAAGGGGCCGGTGCCGACCGCCGAACTGCGGCTGGAGATGCAGAAGGCGATGCAGGCCGATGCGGCGGTGTTCCGCACCGACAAGAGCCTGGCCGAAGGTGTCAAGGCGATGACCGCGATTGCCGGCAAGATCTCCGATCTCGGCATCACCGACCGCAGCCTGGTCTGGAACAGCGATCTGATGGAGACGCTGGAACTGACCAACCTGATGCCGAACGCGCTGGCCACCATCGTCGGCGCCGAGGCGCGCAAGGAAAGCCGCGGCGCCCATGCGCACGAGGATTACCCGGAGCGCGACGACAAGAACTGGCGCAAGCATTCGCTGACCCGGGTGAACGGCAACAAGGTCGATCTGAGCTATCGCCCGGTGCATCTGGAACCGCTGACGGCCGAGGCCGAGGGCGGCATCGCGCTCAAGAAGATCGCCCCGAAAGCCCGGGTCTACTGAGGGCGCCATGGCCAATCCGCAAGCCAGGGCAGCGTTGAAGGGGACCGGGCTGAAACCGGTGCGGATCAAGCAGACGGTGCACTACATGCGCCGTTTCGGCTTCTCCCCCGACATCGTTGTCGATGTCGGCGTCTACGACGGCACCGGCTGGCTGTATCGGGCCTTCGAGGGGGCGCAATTCCTGCTGATCGACCCGCTGAGCGAAAGCGCCGAACTGGTGGCACCGATCGCGCCGCCGGGGCACGAATTCCTGGCGGTGGCCCTTGGATCGGAAGATGGCGAGATGGACCTGACCGTGACCCACAAGGCCAACGGCGGCGGCGGCAATCTGTCGGGGTTCCACAGGCGGGTCGATGGTTCGCGCAACTGGTCGAGCTGGACCGAGCAGCGCCGGGTGCCGGTGCGCCGCCTGGACGAGATCATGGCCGACCGGCCCGGCAGCGTCGGGCTGAAGATCGATACCGAAGGCCATGAGGCCGAGGTGCTGGACGGGGCCGGCGAGACGCTGCGACGCTGCGTCTTCGTGGTCGCCGAGGTTTCGGTCAGCCGCCGCTTTGCCGAGACGCCGCTGCCCAGTGCCCTGATCGCGCGGCTGGCGGAAGCCGGGCTGGAACTGCGCGACGTGCTTGCGATGGCTCCGCCCGACCATGACATGCCGCGCCACATGGACATGCTGTTCACGCGCTGGCCTCAGCAAGAAGGCATTGCCGCATGACCCGAGCCTCGATCCTTGCCGTGCTGGGAACCCTGACGCTGACCGCCTGCGGCCCGATGTCGCCCGCCGCCGCCGCGCGTGTCTGCGAAGAGCGTGCGCGGGCCGCCACGGGCGTGCATGGAAGCTATTATGTCGGCGTCTCCACCGCCAAGAGCGGGCCGGTGGTCGGCGGCGAACTGAGTGTCTCGTCGGACTATCTTCAGGGGCGCGACCCCTATGACGTCTATGACCAATGTGTCCGCGAAAAATCGGGTCAGGGGCCGATCCGGCCGCTGGATCTGGGCTGATGAGCGGCTATTCCGGCACCCCCCTGGCCCGGAAGCTGGGCCTGAAGGAGGGCCTGGCGGTGGCCTTTGCCGGGCTGCCCGAGGGCCTGGACGACCTGACCCGCGCGGCGGCGTTCCGGGATCTGCAGACGGTGCCGGACTGGCGAGGGATCGAAGGTGCGGGGCTGGACTACATCCACCTCTTCACCGATTCCGCCGCCGAGCTGGACGCCGCGACGCCGGCGTTGCGGGCCCGGATGGCGCCGGGGGGCAGCTTCTGGGTCTCTTGGCCCAAGAGGGCCTCGAAGGTCGAAACCGACGTGACCGAGGACGTGATCCGCGCCCGGGCGCTCTCCGACATCCTGGTCGATGTCAAGGTCTGCGCCGTGGACGAGGTCTGGTCCGGACTGAAACTGATGATCCGCAAGCATCTGCGGGACGAACACGCGAAAGGGCTCTGAGATGGTCGAATTCACTCTGCCGAAGAACAGCCGCATCCGGGTCGGCAAGACCTGGCCCAAACCGGCCGGCGCCACCAATCTGAAGACCTTCAAGATCTATCGCTGGTCTCCGGACGACGGCGAAAACCCCAGGGTAGACACCTATTTCGTCGATCTCGACACCTGCGGCCCGATGGTCCTGGACGCGCTGATCAAGATCAAGACCGAGATCGACCCGACCCTGACCTTCCGGCGCTCCTGCCGCGAAGGGATCTGCGGGTCCTGCGCGATGAACATCGACGGCGGCAACACGCTGGCCTGCATCTACGGGCTGGACCAGATCAAGGGTGACGTGAAGATCTACCCGCTGCCGCACATGCCGGTGGTCAAGGATCTGGTGCCCGACCTGACCCATTTCTATGCCCAGCATGCCAGCATCATGCCCTGGCTGGAAACCAAGACCAACCGGCCGGCGAAGGAGTGGCGGCAGTCGATCGAGGACCGCAAGAAACTCGACGGGCTTTACGAATGCGTCATGTGCGCCAGCTGCTCCACCGCCTGCCCGAGCTATTGGTGGAACGGCGACAAATACCTCGGCCCGGCGGCGCTTCTGCATGCCTATCGCTGGATCGTCGACAGCCGCGACGAGGCCACGGGTGAACGTCTGGACGAGCTGGAAGACCCGTTCAAGCTCTATCGCTGCCACACGATCATGAACTGCACCAAGACCTGCCCCAAGGGTCTCAATCCGGCCAAGGCGATTGCCGACATCAAGCGGATGATGGTCGATCGGGTCGTCTGAGACCGGCGCAATCGTGGCGAAGGTCGGGTATTCCGACCGCATGGATGCGGAATACCTGACTTAGCGCCGCCCGGATCGACACGCATATTGGGAGCAGGAGGATGTCTCATGTCTCACCCTGTTCCGCTTCCGCCGCCGCGCCTGACCAAGGCCGACTTGGCGACTCTGCGCTATCTGATCGAGCGCAGCGCCGGCCCGTTGCAGCCCGAGGAGACTGAACGGACGCTGCCTGCGCCGTCCGGGCTGTGCTGGCTGGAACAGCGCTTTCCGACCATCTGACGCCCGGCCCGCGGCCGGGGCGCTGCACCGACCCGTCGCCTTGGCCGGGCCCCGCCCGGGCCGCCCTCTTTGCTGGTGCAGCAATTCTTCCCTTGACTTATTCCCCCGGAACCCCGATGTGATGGCTGTCCCCGCCCCCTGCCGCGTGAGCAGGCGGTTCTGTGCAATCACAGCTCCCGGGCGGGACGAAGGCCGCAACATGCGGCCTCTTACGAGGTTCCCACGATCACGCAGGGGTCCGACGGCCTGACGGTATTGGAACAATCCGGTTCCGCTGCCAGAGCTGGCCGCCCTATTGCGCTGCCGTCCGGCACTCTGCGATTCCCGCGGGTCCGCCGGGACGGTCCGTATTCGCGCCGGTTCTGCCGGCCCGATCGAAAGAATATTGATGTCTGACTTCAAAACCCTTGGCCTGTCCGACCGGATCCTGGCCCGCCTGGCCGAGATCGGCCATACCGAGCCGACCCCGATCCAGTGGAAGGGCATACCGCATGTCTTCGCCGGCCGCGACGTGATGGGCCTGGCCCAGACCGGCACCGGCAAGACCCTGGCCTTCGGCCTGCCGATCATCCAGGAACTGTCGAAACTGCACGGCAAGCCGGCCCCCGGCACGGCCCGGGCGCTGATCCTGGCGCCGACCCGTGAACTTGCCAAGCAGATCGAGGCCAGCCTCGGCGTGTTCACCAAGGGCACGCCGCTGAAGACCGCGGTCGTGGTCGGCGGCGCCTCGCTGCGTCCGCAGGCCGAAAAGATGAAACGCGGTCTGGATATCCTGGTGGCAACGCCGGGCCGTCTGATCGACCATCTCGACCGAGGCTCGATCTCGCTGGGCCAGACCCGGTTCCTGGTGCTGGACGAGGCCGACCAGATGCTGGACCTCGGGTTCATCCACGCGCTGCGCCGGATCGTGAAGGTGCTGCCCGAAGAGCGCCAGACCATGCTGTTTTCGGCCACCATGCCGAAGCTGATCACCGAGATTGCCAACAGTTACCTGCAGAGCCCGATCCGGGTCGAGGTCTCGCCCCCCGGCAAGACCGCCGACAAGATCGACCAATCGGTGCATTTCGTCGCCCAGGGCGAAAAGGCCAGGCTGCTGGAAAGCTATCTCGACCAGCACCGCGACGAACTGGCACTGGTCTTCTCGCGCACCAAACATGGCGCCGAGAAGCTGAAGAAGCTGCTGGAAGACTGGGGCTTTGCCGCCGGCTCGATCCACGGCAACAAGAGCCAGGGGCAGCGCGACCGCGCCCTTGCCGCTTTCAAGGCGGGTGAGTTGCGGGTGCTGGTGGCCACGGATGTGGCGGCGCGCGGGATCGACATTCCGGATGTGCGGCATGTCTACAACTACGATCTGCCGAACGTCCCGGACGCCTATGTGCACCGCATCGGCCGCACCGCGCGGGCCGGCAAGGACGGTCGCGCGGTGGCCTTCTGCTCGCCGGCCGAGATGGACGAGTTCCGCGCCATCGAGAAGACCATCGGCAATGCCCTGCCGGTGATCGGCGGCACGCCCTGGGTCGGATCGCAGATCGAGAAGCCGGTGCAGAACCAGCGTCGCCGCAGTGGCGGCGGGTTCAAGTCGGGCGGGTTCCGCGCGGGTGGCGGCAAGGGCTCGAACGGCAGCGCCAAGCCGAAGGCCCGGCATCGCCAGCGCCGCAGGTCGTCGGTCGGCGCGGCCTGAGCAGCCGGCTTCGGGCCCGCAAGGGCCCGAAGCGCATCGCTTGCAAGTTCCGGCGTCTCGGCTAGCGTCACATCCGTGACGATCTGCCTGGAGCTCCGATGAAACCTCAGACCCCCGAACATGACGCCCCCGCCGACGCCGCCGAGCGTCTGGCCTGTGCGCCGGTGATCTGCTACCCGCCCGAGACCCTGCCCGATCCGGGGCTGGAGCGCCTGCGTGCGGCCCGGCAAGGCTGGGTTCTGGAACAGACCGTCACCGTTCCGCCACGCGAGGCCGCCTGCGCCCGGGTTCCGGCGGGCTGGTTCTTTCGCATCGTCTCGACCGAAGGTCCGCAGGTGGGCGATCTGAATCTCTGGAATGCCGGCGATCTCGGCGAGCGGTTCTATTCGGGCAAGACGCGCGCGCTGCACGGCACCCATCTGTCCGGCGGCGACCGGCTGTGGTCCAGCTTCCCGCATCTGCGTCCGATGGCGACGATCACCGAGGACACGCTGGACTGGTACGGGTTCGACCGCTTCGGCGGCGCCGTGCATGACGTGATCGGCACCCGTTGCGATCCCTATACCGGGCGGCTTCTGTCAGGCACCGACTATCACCATTGCTGCCATTCCAACCTGACGCGGGCGCTGGCCGCCGAGACCGGGATGCGCCCGGCCGAAGCCGAGCCGCTGGTGCATGACGTGCTCAACGTCTTCATGTGCACCGGCTTCAGCCGCGACACCGGGCAGTATTTCATGAAGGCTTCGCCGGTCCGTCCCGGTGATTTCCTGGAGTTCTTCGCCGAAATCGACCTGCTGCTGGGCCTTTCGGCCTGCCCCGGTGGCGACTGCGGTGCCGAGCATTCCAGCGACACCGCCCGCTGCTACCCGCTGCTGATCGAGATCTACCGTCCCAAGGCCGCGCCAAGGGGCTGGACGCCGCCGGAACCCAGCCGATACGACGGGTCGCACGGGCTCTGACAGCGGCCGGGTTCAGAAATCGACGGTGACTCCGGGCAGGCGCAACGCCTTCACCAGTTCGCGCAGTTCCTGCCGGGCGGCGACATTCGAGATGTTGAAGTTGTGCACCCCGATGTCGCGCAGATCCAGCAGGGTCAGGCCGCGCGGGAACAGCTCGCGGAAGATCACCCGCTCCGTGAAGCCGGGCGCGGTGCGGAAGCCGATCCGCTTGGCCAGCTCGGCGATGGCATTGGTCATCTTCTGCTTGTTGTGCATGTTCTGCGCACCCAGCCGGTTGCGCACCACCACCCAGTCGATCGGCGCCAGCCCGGCCTGCGAGCGCAGTTGACGCGCGTTCCACACCATCTCGGAATAGACCGAAGGCCCGGTGACATGGTTGGTTTCGGCATCGACGCGGGCCAGCAGGTCGAAATCGACGAAGCTGTCGTTCAGCGGCGTGATCAACGTATCGGCCAGGGAATGCGCCACCTGCGACAGCCGGGTATGCGAGCCGGGGCAGTCGATGATGATGAAGTCGCAATCGCCCTCGAGCCCCGACACGGCCGCCGACAACCGCCGGTCATAGACGTTCTCGCCCGCCTGCAACTGGTCGCGCGGCACGTCCGGAAGGTCGCGATATTCGGGGGTCGGCAACGCCAGGCCTTCCTTCAGGGCAAATGTGGCGCGATTCTCGAGATAGCGGGCAAAGGTCTTTTGCCGCAGATCCAGATCAATGGCGCCGACCCGATGGCCCAACCGGGCCAGGGCTGTCGCAACATGCATCGACACGGTGGATTTCCCCGCGCCACCCTTTTCGTTCCCGACGACGATGATATGTGCCACTGGCCGTCCTGCTCTGAGCGCTCTCTGCGCGTGGTCTGACGCGCTTCGGCGCGTTTCCGCCACTATATGTTGTGCGAGTCGCCTTGAAAAGCACTTCGGGCGCTATCCGCCTTCGACCGGCCGACCTAGCGCCACGATGGCCACACCCAGGCCGGTCAGCAGCGCATAGAGCAGGCTGCGCGGCCGGTTCTGGCGCCGGTGCGCCGCCAGCGTCGCCAGCAGTGACTGCAGCGCGTAATAGGCGGCGAAGGCCCGCGAGGCATAGGCGACAATGGCGAAGATGTCGAAGCTCCAGGTCAGGATCGGGCCCAGGGCGATCAGCCCGGCGTAGCCCAGCCGATGGCTGATCCGGCCGCCGCTCAGCTCGTGGAACAGGCCACCCGAACCGCTTGTGTCGGCCACCGCGGCCGAGAACTGTGCCGACAGGGCCGCCAGGACCAGCAGCGCCGGCAGGATCGGCGCAACGATCCCCATCATGTCGACCAGCGCGGTCTCGCGCAGCTCGATCTGGTCCGGGCGGAAGACATAGGCAAAGAGGACGATGTAGATCATGTAGATCAGGGCCGAGAACAGTTGCGCCCAACGCATCGACCGGATCCGGGTCGCGGCCCGGTAGCTGTCGCCCATGTAGCGAGATGTCTCGAAGCCCTGCACCGTCACGATCAGCCCGAAGCCCAGCGTCACCGCACCGAGTCCGCCCGCCGAGACGGGCAGGGCGTGGAGTTCTCCGGCACCGGCCGCATGGCCGAAATAGACCGCCAGCCCGAGAAGCAGCCCGGCGATTATCGCCAGTTTCAGCGAGACCGAGACATATTCGAGCCGCTCAAGCATCGCGAAGCCGCGGGTCCAGCCGACGGCGAGGATGGCCAGCATCACCGCCGAGGTCAGCATCTTGGCGTGGAGGGGGTCGTTCCAGCGCGTCAGGCTCAACCCGAAGGCGCCGAGCAGGTTGAGGTAATAGGCCACCGACACCACATAGGCGAGGCCGAGCGTGGCCGAGGCCAGCCGCTCGATCGTCCGGTCGGGCGCGGGCCGGGCCTCGGCCTCGTCGATCCGGGCGATGGAATAGCGGATCGCATCGCCAAAGCCCCAGGCCAGCCAGCACAGTCCGGCCATCGCCAGCGGCGCATAGGCGCCATAGGCATGGCTCAGCACCGGGCCGAGCAGCAGGAAACCCGATCCGATGATCGAGGCCAGCGGCGTCACCATCGCCCGCCAGGGCGGATCGGTGCGCAACCGTGGCAACCAGAGCAGGCCGAGTGCCGCGGCGATTGTGATCAGGATGGCGGCATTCAGCAGCATTTGCCGGAAGTCCGGTTTGACGTCGGCGTTGTCAACCGGGCCCAGGGTCGCAGGCGGTCTAGCTGATCGGAACCGGCGCCGGGCAGCGGGCATAGCCGTCCAGGCAATCCTCAGCCGGCCAGTCGGTGCGGCCCCAGCAATAGCGCCCGCCGCCCTCGCTCAGCCGCATGATCCAGACCACGGGCGCATCCTCCAGGGTCCGGCGTTGCTCGCCGTCCAGGGCCAGCACGATGTAGTCGTCGCCGTGGTCGAGCACGGTATAGAAACCCTCCTGATCCGGTTCTCCCAGATAGTTGGTCATCAGGTGCTCCCAGCGGAAGCTGGCCCGCTTGTTGTCGTCGAAGAAGGTGACCCGGTGCGGATTCAACTGGCAGGTCAGCTCGTCATCGCCGGTCAGGCCCCAAAGCCCGGACGCGTCGTCGAAGACATCGGCATGCGCGGGCAGGGCGGCGCAGAGCAGGAGGGCGGAAAGGGTCAGGCGCATCGGCGGAATCTCGTTCGGGGCGACGGGGCCAGTATCGGTGGCCGGCGCCGGAACGGAAAGTGACATTGTCCGTTACCTTGACCCTGCCACGGCCGGGCGCCGAAACGAAAAGCGCCGCCCCGGAGGGCGGCGCGATTTCTGCCATGGGCGGGTGCTCAGAACCCGAGGCCGGCGTATTTGTTCTTGAACTTCGACACGCGGCCACCGGTGTCCATCAGGCGGGTGCCGCCACCGGTCCAGGCCGGGTGAACCGAGGGGTCGATGTCCAGGGCGAGCTGTTCGCCTTCCTTGCCCCAGGTCGATTTCATCTGCACCACGGTGCCATCGACCAGCTTGACGTCGATCAGGTGGTAGTCGGGATGGGTATCGGCTTTCATCTCCGGATCTCCTTACGCGTCTGCGCCGCTGTCGAGCGGCTTGTAGTTGGTGACTTCCGCGATCCGGGCCGACTTGCCGCGACGTGCACGCAGATAATACAGTTTGGCGCGGCGGACGCGGCCACGACGGACGACCTCGATCGAATCGATATTGGTCGAATACAGCGGGAACACCCGTTCCACGCCTTCACCGAAGGAAATCTTGCGGACCGTGAACGATCCGGCGATGCCCTTGCCGTTCTTGCGGCTGATGCAGACGCCTTCGTAATTCTGGACCCGGCTCCGGGTTCCTTCGGTCACCTTGTAACCGACCCGGACGGTGTCACCGGCCTTGAAGTCCGGAATGGTCTTGCCAAGCGCAGCGATCTGCTCGGCCTCGAGTTGTGCGATCAGGTCCATGCCTGTCACTCCTATGTTCCGCGCGGTTTCTTCCGCGACGTGGGGACGCCAGAGAGCTCTCGGTCTTCACCCGGGTCCCTACCATGCGCTTGCAGGTAAGCCCGCCAGAGATCAGGTCGTCGTTCCTTGGTCAGCCTTTCGGCCTCGGCCCTCCGCCAGTCGGCTATCTTCGCGTGATGGCCCGAGAGAAGAACCTCGGGTATCGCACGACCGTCCCAAACGGCAGGCTTCGTGTATTGCGGGTATTCAAGCAAACCGGCCGAGAAGGAGTCCTCCCCGGCTGACGCATGATTCCCGAGCACGCGGGGTATAAGCCGGACGGTCGCATCGATCAAGGCCTGTGCGGCGATCTCGCCCCCGGTCAGGACATAATCGCCCAGCGAGACCTCGGTGATGTCGAAGGCCTCGATCACCCGTTCGTCGACGCCTTCGAACCGGCCGCAGAGCAGCGTCAGCCCCTCGGTTCGGCTCAGCGTCTCGGCCATGGCCTGGGTAAAGGGTTTGCCGCGCGGCGAGAGGTAGATCACTGGCCAGCGGGCGCGGTCGGTGGTCGTGCCCCGTGCCGCCTGGGTCAGCGCCCGGGCGACGATGTCGGGGCGCATCACCATCCCGGCGCCGCCGCCCGCCGGCGTATCATCGACGGCGCGATGCTTGCCCTCGCCGAACTGGCGCAGGTCGATGGTCTCCAGCCGCCACAGCCCTTCCTGCAGGGCCTTGCCGGTCAGCGACGCGCCCAGAACCCCGGGGAAGCACTCGGGAAACAGGGTGACGACCCTGGCAACCCAGGCATCCTTCAACTCGGGCGGGCCGTCCATCAACGCCCGCGGTGCGGCGCTCGCGCGGATCGACTTGCGGCCGTGCGACTTGGGTTGGTCGCTCATCGCGCGGCCTCCGGCGCCGTGGTCCGCTTGCCGGGCGCCCGCCGGGCGGCGTCGGGGTGAACTTGCTGGGTCATTCCTCGTCCTCGGGCCGGGCGATCAGCTCTTCCGGCGGATCGGCGACGATCCGGCCCGAGGCCAGATCGACCGTCGGCACGGTCTTCAGCGTGAAGGGCAGCAGAAGGGTCTGCGCCGCGCCCGGTTGGTGGACTTCCAGGATGTCCCCGGCGCCGTGGTTCAGCACCGCGCGGACCCGGCCCAGCAACTCGCCGCCCGAATTGCGGACTTCCAGCCCGATCAGGTCGGCATGGTAGAATTCGTCATCCGGCAGCGCCGGCAACCGCTCCCGCGGGGCGAACAGCCGGGTTCCGCGCAGGGCGTCGGCCTGTTCCTTGGTCGTCACCCCGCCCAGCCGCGCGGCAAATCCGTTCGGGATCGGCCGGGTCAGGCGGACGGAAAACTCCCGGCTGCCGTCCTCGGTCGAGAGCGGCGCATAGGTCTCGATCGCTTCAGGCTCGGCGCAGAAGCTCTTCAGCCGCACCTCGCCCTTGACGCCGAAGGCACCGGAAATGGCGCCGACCAGAACCAGCGGTTCGGCCATGATCCCTCCGTTTCTGGACCCGAGCGGGTGGCGGATGGGGCGCGGCGGCCACGCCCCATCCCGGTTGATCACTCGCTGGCCGGTTCCGCGGCTTCGGCGGGGGCTTCTTCCGCAGCGGGAGCCGGCGCGGCGGCCTTGGCGGCCTTTTCCTCGGCGCGCTTCCTGGCGGCTTCGCCCGGGATGCCCTTCTTGTTGTTGGCGCGGGTCTTCTTCGGCAGCACGCCGGCCGCTTCCAGCATCCGCGACACCCGGTCGGTCGGCTGCGCACCCTTGTCCATCCAGGCCTTGATCTTGTCGAGATCCAGTTTCACCCGCTCTTCGCTGTCTTTCGGCAGCAGCGGGTTGTAGGTGCCCAGCTTCTCGATGAAGCGGCCATCGCGGGGCATCCGCGAGTCGGCGGCGACGACCGAGTAGAACGGGCGCTTCTTCGAGCCGCCACGGGCAAGACGGATTTTCATAGCCATGAGTTTGTCTCCTTTGGATGGCTGTTTCGGGCGCCGGAGAACCGGGCCCAATTCCTTGTTATTTCTGGAACTTCTGGTGGTGGTGGATGACTTCCTCGATGATGAATGCGAGGAAGGCCTTGGCGAATTCGGGGTCGAGATCGGCATCGACCGAAAGGGTCTCCAGCCGCGCGATCTGTTCGGCCTCGCGGCTCGGGTCCGAGGGCGGCAGCGCGTGTTCGGCCTTCAGCCGGCCCACCGCCTGGGTGTGCTTGAACCGCTCGGCCAGAGTGTAGACGAGGATCGCGTCTAGCCGGTCGATGCTTTCGCGATGCTCCTTCAGCAGGGCTGCAGCGCGGGCGGCGGGGTCTGTCATTGCGGGCCTCTCGGGTCGGTTGCGGTCGTCGGATTCGGATGCCGCCAGACCTGCGGGCGGTATTCGGCGGGCGGTGTCGCGGCATCGGGGTCAAGCCTGGCACCCAGCTGGGCGGCGAAGGCCCGCCAGGCGCGGCCCGGCAGCAGCGGCCCGCCGTTCATCGTCGAGCGTTCGGTGCCGAAGAAATCGACAAAGCCCTGCATGTCGGCCGCAGTCGGGCGACGCAGGGTGAGGCGGTCGGGGGTGATCGGGGCGGTGCGGGTGGCAATCATGCGTTGCCTCCGCCGGTCGGGGCGATGTGGCGCCAGATGCGGACCCGCTCGTTGTCCATCTCGTGCCAGCCCTCGGGCGTGGCGCCGAGCCGTTCGGCGACCCGGACCGAGCCGGTGTTCTCGGGGTCGATCCAGCTCATCAGGGGATCGTTTCCGGTGCTTGCATGATACCAGTCCCGCGCTGCCGCGCTGGCCTCGGTCGCATAGCCCCGGCCTTCGAACCCGTCGAACAGGTGCCAGGCCAGTTCCGGCTCGGAATGGTGCAGATGAAAGATCGGCCCGGCACGGCCGACGAAGGCGCCGCTTGCGCGCTCGATCACCGAGAACAGCCCGTAGCCGCGCAGGTGCCAATGCCCGATCCCGGCCAGAAAGGCCCGCCACATGGTGAATTCGTCGGCCTTGCCGCCGATGAACCGGGTGCGTTCGGACTGGCCGAACCGGCGGATCGCCTCGAAATCCCCTTCGGCCAGCGGACGCAGGGTGAGGCGGTCTGTGGTCAGGGTCGGGCCAAGCGCGGCTGTCATGCGGCCTCCGGGCTGTGCCGATAGACGACATCGTCGGGGTCCGGACCGGTGGCCTTGGGGTCGATGCGGGCGCCCAGACGTTCGGCGAGGGCCCGCGAGCGGAGGTTGGCAGGGTCCACATAGCTGACCAGCGTGGTCAATCCGCGCGGCCCGAAGGCCCAGTCGCGCAGGGCGCGGGCGGCCTCGGTCATGTAGCCCCGGCCCTCGGCCCAGTCATAGGCAAGCCAGCCCAGCTCGATTTCCGGGAAGCGCGGCGGCTTGTTCAGCCCGACCTGCCCGGCCAGCCGGCCGCTGGCGGTCTCGGTGACGCTCAGGGCGCCATGGTCCAGAAAGGTCCAGCCGGCCTCGTCGGCACAGAACCAGCCCCAGGCCTCGTTGCGCTGGATCGGGCCGCCCATGTATCGGGCGCGGTCCGAGGCGAGCATCTCGGCGAAGGGTTCGAAATCCGCCAGAACCTGCGGGCGCAGGGTCAGCCGGGCTGTAGTGAGCGTCGGAGGAGTCATGCGCGGGCCTCCACCCGCGGGCGCGGCCGCGCGGGGTCCAGCATCGGGATATGGAGGCCGGCGCCGGTCACGTCACTTCTTCTTGCCAAAGCCGGACAGGCCCGGCGGCAACTGCATGCCGCCGCCGCCCAGACCGGGCAGGCCGCCGCGGCCGCCCATGCCGGGCATCTTCTGGCCCAGGGCCCTGGCGGCTTCCTGCATCGCGGCGGGGTCGTTCATGTCGGGGGCGCCGCCCTTGCCGAACATGCCCTTGATCGCCTGCTTGAGCATTCCGCCCTTGCCCATCTTCTTCATCATGTCGGCCATCTGCCGCTGCATCTTCAGAAGCTGGTTCAATTCCTGCACGTCGCGTCCCGCGCCCGCCGCGATCCGGCGCTTGCGCGAGGCCTGCAGGATCTCGGGGTTGGCCCGTTCGCGCTTGGTCATCGAGTTGATCAGGGCGATCTGGCGGCGCAGCACGGCATCGTCGAACCCGGCCTCGGCAACCTGTTTCTGCATTTTGCCCATGCCCGGCATCATGCCCATGATCGATTCCATGCCGCCCATCTTCAGCATCTGTTCCAGCTGCATCCGCAGGTCGTTCATGTTGAACCGGCCCTTCTGGAACCGCTTCATCATGCGCTCGGCCTGTTCGGTCTCGATCGTCTGCTGCGCCTTTTCGACCAGCGCCACGATGTCGCCCATGCCGAGAATCCGGCCCGCCACCCGGTCGGGGTGGAACTCCTCGAGCGCGTCCATCTTTTCGCCGAGACCGACGAACTTGATCGGCTTGCCGGTGACCGCGCGCATCGACAGCGCCGCGCCGCCGCGCCCGTCGCCGTCCATCCGGGTCAGCACCACGCCGGTGATCCCGACCCGGGCCTCGAACTCGGTCGCCACGTCCACGGCGACCTGGCCGGTCAGGCCATCGACCACCAGCAGGGTCTCGCGCGGCTTGGTGGCGTCGCGGACCGCGGCCACCTCGTCCATCAGCACCTGGTCGATCTGCAACCGGCCGGCGGTGTCGAGCATGAAGACGTCATAACCGCCCATCGCGGCCTGGGTCTTGGCGCGCTTGGCGATTTCCAGCGCCGACTGGCCCTTGATGATCGGCAGCGTATCGACGCCGATCTGGCGGCCGAGAATCTCGAGCTGTTCCATCGCCGCCGGGCGGTTGGTGTCGAGCGAGGCCATCAGCACGCGCTTGCCCTCGCGTTCGGTCAGGCGCTTGGCCAGCTTGGCGGTGGTGGTGGTCTTGCCGCTGCCCTGCAGGCCGACCATCAGGATCGGCGCGGGCGGGTTGTCGATCTTCAGCTCGCCGGATTCCGTCCCGTCGCCGGCCAGGACATGCACCAGCTCGTCATGGACGATCTTGACGACCTGCTGGCCCGGGGTCACCGATTTGGTGACCGCCTGGCCGGTGGCCTTTTCCTGCACGGCCTTGACGAAATCGCGGGCGATCGGCAGCGAGACGTCGGCTTCGAGCAACGCCACCCGGACCTCGCGCAGCGCCGTGGCGACATCGGCCTCGGACAGGGCGCCCTGCTTGGACAGCCGGTCAAAGACTCCGGAGAGCCTTTCGGAGAGTGTCTCGAACATGCGCGGTCCCTTCCTTGTCGTGCTACCGTACCGATATGGGACCGGGCGCGGAAATGCCCAAGGGCACCCGTGGGCGCAACGCGCTGACGGATGTCGATCCCCGGATCGGTCCGGGAACCGGAAGCATAGAGACCTCCGGAATCCGGCAGGGGTTAGACCGGGCGGGCGGACGAGTCAAGATGCCGGGCCTGTCGGGGCCTGCCGCGCCGGCAAAGGAAAAGGGCGCGCGGTTGCCCGCGCGCCCTGTCGATCGACGAGGTGGAAGATGTCGACCGGTCGTTGCGATCAATCGTAGAGCGCGGCGTTCATCGCCGTCAGCTCCGCCAGGGTGTAGTCCGCCGGGTTGACGCCCACGGTGGCGGCCAGCTGCTCCTTGGCCGGGGTCACGGCCTCGGATACCGGGTTGTGCACTTCACCGGTCAGGATCGCCCGCTCGGTTTCGGCATCGTTGTCCTGACGGGCCTGCTCGAGGCGGGTCAGGTCGGCGAGCGAATATGCGCCCGGCTCGACACCGAGGCTCAGCGCCAGTTGGGCTTCACCCGGGGACACGGTGGCGCTGTCGGTCGAGGACAGGTAGCCGCCCGGCGACGCCAGGATGAACCGCGTGGTTTCGGCATCGTTTTCCTGCCGCGCATTGTTCAGACGGATCAGTTGATCGGTGGTATAGACACCCGGCTCGACGCCCAGGGCGAGGGCCAGTTGGGCATCGCCCGCCGACACGTCGGCAGCGAAGGCGGGGGCGGCGGCGACAACGGCCAGAACGGCCAGAAGATTACGCGAAAACATGGTAGTCCTTTCTACTCAACTCGCCGGGGCTTCTTGCCCCAGCCTGGTGGCTTGTTTGTTTCTGGGCCGCGGGGGGGAAGTGCGGCCGGTGTCATGGAATTGGGTGTCGGCCGCCCCGAACAAAAGGCGCAAATCCGAGCAGGGACATGTTTGTATGTGCACATACGATTCAGCGACGGAAAACCTTGAATCGGTCGTAGCTCGTTCCTAGCCGCTTGCTGCGGTGCAGCGGGGATTGCGCCGGCGGACGGCTTGCGCCAGTAGACAGGAAACACAATGAAAAAAGGGTCACAGATGCCGACGACGAACTGGGACGAGATTCGCACCGCCTATCAAGTCGCGCGCTCCGGCACGGTTTCGGGCGCCGCCGAGGCGCTTGGCGTCCACCACGCCACGGTGATCCGCCATATCGACGCGCTGGAAAGCCGGATCGGCGTCAAGCTGTTCCAGCGCCATGCCCGCGGCTACACGCCGACCGAGGCCGGGCGCGACCTGATGGCGGTCGGCCAGGCCACCGACGACCAGATTTCGCAGCTGGTCTCGCGCATCCGCGGCCGCGGCGCCGAGGTGACGGGCGAACTGGTGGTGACCACCGTTTCCGGCCTGTCGGCGCTGCTGGTGCCGCTGATCGCCAAGTTCCAGGGGCAGCACCCGGGGCTTACCGTCCGGTTCCTGACCGATGCCCGGGTGTTCCGGCTGGAATATGGCGAGGCGCATGTGGCGATCCGCGCCGGATCGGCGCCGGAAGAACCCGACAATGTGGTGCAGCCGCTGGCGGTCCTGCACGGGCATCTCTGCGCCTCGCCCGCCTATATCGAGCGTCACGGGCGGCCGGTGAACGGGGATTTCAGCGGCCACCGCTTCATCGGCCATGCCTCCGAGCGGACGGCGGCCCCCTTCTATCGCTGGCTGAGCGACACGGTGCCGGACAGCGCGGTGGTGTTCCGCGCCTCGGACAGCGAGGCACGGGAAGAGGCGGTGGTCGCCGGGCTGGGGCTCGGCTTCGTCGCCGCCTCGACCCGCGACCGCTACCCCGAACTGATCGAGGTGATGGAGCCGCTGGACGCCTGGGCGGTGCGGCTCTGGCTGGTGACCCATGTGGACCTGCACCGGACAACCAAGGTGCAGGCCTTCCTGAGCTTTCTGAAAGAGGCGACGCGCGACTGGCCGAAGTGATGCGGCGATGATCCCGCACCGCCGCTCGGCGGTGCGGGCAGGGCGGGGGTTTCACACCCCCGCACCCCCGTGGGATATTTCCAAGGTAAAGCCGGGCGCCCGGGGGGCGGCTCAGCGCACCAGGCCGACGATCTCGTAGGTCCGGGCCAGGATCGGCGCCGCGATGGCGCTGGCGCGGGCGGCACCCTTGCGCAGCTGATTGTCGATTTCGCCCGGATCGGCCATCATCCGCGCCATCTCGTCCGAGATCGGCGCGATCTTCGATACCGCCAGTTCGGCCAGCGCCGGCTTGAACGTGCCCCAGCCCTGGCCACCGTATTCGGCCAAGACCTGATCGACGCCGACATCCGCCAGGGCGGAATAGATATCGACCAGGTTCTTCGCCTCGGGACGGTCCTTCAGCCCCGCCGCTTCCGACGGCAGCGGTTCGGCATCGGTGCGCGAGCGCTTGAACTTCCTGGCGATGGTTTCGGCGTCATCGGTCATGTTGATCCGTTCCATGTCGCTCTCGCCCGACTTGGACATCTTCCTGGTGCCGTCGCGCAGGTTCATCACCCGCATGCCGGGGCCCTCGATGACCGGGGTGGTCATCGGGAAGAAATCGACCTTGTAATCGTGGTTGAACTTGGCCGCGATGTCGCGGGTCAGCTCGACATGCTGCTTCTGATCGTCGCCGACCGGAACATGGGTGGCGTGGTAGATCAGGATGTCGGCCGCCATCAGCGCCGGATAGGCATAGAGCCCCAGCGACTGCTTCTCGGCGTTCTTGCCGGCCTTGTCCTTCCACTGGGTCATCCGGTCCATCCAGCCGACCCGGGCGACGCAGTTGAAGATCCAGGCCAGTTCGGCATGTTCGTGAACCATCGACTGGTTGAACAGGATCGACTTCTCGGGCGAGATGCCGCTGGCGATCAGCGCCGCCGTCAGCTCGCGGATCGCATGGGTCAGGTGGTCGGGATCCTGCCAGACGGTGATCGCATGCAGATCGACGACGCAGAACAGCGTCTCGAAATCCTCCTCCTGCATGGTGACCCAACGCTTGATCGCTCCGAGGTAGTTGCCCAGGTGCAACTGGCCCGAGGGCTGGATGCCCGAAAAGACGCGCGGCGAGAATTTGGCAGGTTGGTTGGCCATGTTGACAGGCTCCGACTGGATTATGCGGTCCGGCTCGCATACCCATGTGCCGATACAGCGTCAAGGAAGCCCGATGCCCTTCGATCAGGACCACAATGCCTCGCCCTTCAACGATGTCCCGCCGGTGGTGGTGATCGGCGCCCTGGTGCTGGTCGCCATCGAGATCGTGCTGGAGCTTGCCCAGCAGGGGGTGATCGGCGGCGCAGGGGGAGTCGGCTGGCGCAGCGAGGCGATCGGCCGGTTCTCGTTCTGGGCGCCGCAGTTCGACTGGATGATGCTGGACAGCGGCCGCTGGCAGATCGGCATCATCCAGCGGCTGGTGACCTATCCGTTCATTCACGGCGGCTTCACCCACATGATGTTCGGCGTGGTGATCCTGCTGGCACTGGGCAAGTTCGTGGGCCAGGTGTTCTCGGGCCTGGCGCTGGTGGCCTTGTGGTTCGGTTCCGCCATCGCCGGGGCGCTGGCCCTGCTGCTGCTGACCGACACCCAGATCCCGCTCTTCGGCGCGATGCCGCCCGATTACGGGCTGGTCGGCGCCTTCACCTTCCTGCTCTGGCGCAAGGCGAAGCAGACCGGCGAGCACCCGGCCAGGGCCTTCCGGATGATCGGCGTGCTGATCGGGCTGCAACTGATGTTCGCCCTTATGCAGGGCGGGATCGGGGTGCAGGTCATCGCCGAACTGGCCGGCTTTGCCGCGGGCTTCCTGCTGTGCTTCCTGCTGGCGCCCGGCGCCTGGGCGGCGATCCGCGCCCGGCTGCGCAACCGATAGGCGCGCAACCTAGCCGCGGCGTTTCAGGGCGCCGCGAAAATCGGCCAGCCGGAAGGCGCCGACAACCTGGCCGCAGCCGAAATAGACCATGGCGCCGAGCGCGACCAGCAGAAGCAGGGCAATCGCCCGGGCGCCACCCGGTGCGAACATCGGCGCCGCAAGCCAGGAAAAGCCCCAGAGCGCCAGCCCCATCAGCGCCGCCGACAGCAGCATCCGCGGCAGCCGCCGGCGCAGGGTGGCGTCCATATGCACCACCTCGCCCATCTCGCGGCTGCCCAGCCAGAGCTGCAGCACCATGCCCCAGGCCGCCAGCGTCGTGCCCACCGCGGCCGCGGCAAAACCGATGAACGGCGCCAGGCCGATCGCGATGCCGGCATTCAGCGCCAGCGAGACCAGGGCATAGTAGAACGGGCGCTTGGTGTCCTCGCGGGCGAAATAGAGCGGTTGCAGCACCTTCTGCAGCACGAAGGCGGGCAGCCCGAGACCGTAGATCGTCAGCGCCAGCGCGGTGTTGGCGGCGTCTTCCGTGGTGAAGGCGCCGCGCTGGAACAGCGCCTGCACCAGCGGGCCCGGCACCACCATCAGCGCCACGGCGGCGGGGATCGTCAGGCCCAGAGAGACCTCGGCGGCGCGGTTCAGCCCGTTGCGCTGGCCCTCCAGGTCACCCGCCGCCAGCCGGCGCGACAGTTCCGGCAGCAGCACCACGCCGATCGCGATGCCGACGACCCCGAGCGGCAGCTGATAGAGCCGGTCGGCATAGTTCAGCCAGCCGATGGCGCCGTCGAAATAGCTGGCCACCTGGCGCCCGACCAGCAGGTTGACCTGCACCACCCCGCCGGCCAGCGCCGCCGGCGCCGCGATCCGGGCCAGGCGCCAGAGTTCTGGCGTCATCCGGGGGCGCCGGAAGCGCAGCGGATAGCCCGCCCGCCGGGCCGCCCACCAGACCAGCGCCAGTTGCGCAATGCCGGCCAGCGGCACCGACAGCGCCAGGGCATCGCCGACCCGCAGCCCGAGTGCCTGGCCGCCCTCGGTGCCCGTCAGGGTGGTCAGCAGCATCGCGAGGATGAAGATCACGTTCAGCAGCACCGGTGCCGCGGCGGCAGCGGTGAACCGGCCCAGCCCGTTCAGCACCCCGGCCAGAAGCGCCGCCAGCGAGATGAACAGGATATAGGGAAAGGCGATCCGGCCATAGACCACCGCCAGCCCGAAGCGCTCGTCCTCGGCAAAGCCCGAGGCCATCAGCCAGACCAGCCCCGGCATGAAGATCACCCCCAGGGCCGAAAAGGCGGTCAGCAGCAGCGCCATGCCGGAAAAGGCATCGCGGGCGAACTCCAGCGGTGCGTCGCCGGTTTCGACCTTCTTCGAGAACATCGGCACGAAGGCCATGTTGAAGGCGCCCTCGGCGAAGAAGCGGCGGAACATGTTGGGCAGCGAGAAGGCCACCAGGAAGGCCTCGGCGATCGGCCCGGCGCCCAGGAAGGCGGCGATCAGGATGTCGCGGGCAAAGCCCAGCACCCGCGAGGCCAGGGTCCAGCCGCCCACGGTCATGAAGCCCTTGATCAGACGGGTGGCCGCCATGTCAGGCGTTCGCCTTCTGCGCGCCGCTGATGATCGCCTCGCGCAGCTTCTTCTCCAGCGCCTTGCGGCGGCTTTCGGAATGCAGTTTCAGCCCGAACATGTCCTTGACGTAGAACGTGTCCACCGCCTGCGCCCCGTAGGTCGCGATCACCGCGCTGGCGATGTAGATGTTGTTGGCGGCCATGGTCCGGGTCAGGTCGTAGACCAGCCCCAGCCGGTCGCGGGTATCGACCTCGATGATCGTGTAGATGTCCGATCCCTCGTTGTCGAAGGTGATCGAGGTCGGCACCTTGAACACCCGTTCGCGCTTCTTGATCTTGTCGCGCCCCGCCAGCGCCTCGCGCGCCACCACCTCGCCCTTCATCGTGCGGCGGATCATGCTGGTCAGCTTCGGCAGCCGGGCCTCTTCATAGGGCCGGCCTTCGGCATCCTGCACCCAGAAGGTCGCGGTGGCATAGCCGTCCTTCGAGGTATAGGTGCGGGCATCCACCACATTGGCCCCGACCAGCGCCAGCGCCCCGGCCAGGCGCGAGAAGATGCCGGGGTGATCGACCAGCGCGAAACAGGCGCGGGTGGCGTCCCGGTCCTCGTCCAGCAGCAGGTCGATGCCCAGCTCGTCGTCCTTCATGTCGCGCAGCAGCCGGGCGAAGATCAGATGCACCGGATGCGGCAGCCCCTGCCAGTAGGGGTCGTAGTGCCGCGCGATCTCGGTGCGGATGTCCTTTCTGTCCCAGGCGCCCTGTTCGGGGCTGGCCAGCGCCTCGCGCAGCTGCCGCTTGGCCTCGTTCACCCGGGTCTCGCGGTTGACCGATTCCAGCCCGCCTTCCAGCGCCGTCTCGGTGGCCCGGTAGAGGTTGCGCAGCAGCACCGCCTTCCAGTTGTTCCAGGTCCCCGGCCCGACACCGCGGATGTCGCAGACGGTCAGCACCGTCAGCAGGTCCAGCCGCTTGCGGGTCTTCACCGCCTTGGCGAAATCGCGCACCGTGCGCGGGTCGGCCAGGTCGCGCTTCTGCGCCATGTCGCTCATCAGCAGGTGATAGCGGACCAGCCATTCGACGGTCTCGCATTCGTCCGGCTTCAGTCCCATCCGCGGCGCCACCTTGCGGGCGATCTGCGCGCCGAGCACCGAGTGGTCCTCTTTCCGGCCCTTGCCGATGTCATGCAGCAGCACCGCGAGATAGAGCACCTTGCGGTTGACCCCGGCCTTCATGATCTCGGTGACGATCGGAAGCTCCTCGGCCAGCTCGCCGCGCTCGATCTGGCTGAGGGTCGAGATGCATTGGATGGTGTGCTCGTCGACCGTGTAGTGGTGATACATGTTGAACTGCATCATCGCCACGACGGGCGCGAATTCCGGCAGGAAGGCGGCCAGCACCCCCAGTTCGTTCATCCGGCGCAGGGCGCGCTCCGGATTGCCATGTTTCAGCAGCAGGTCAAGGAACCGCGCCCCGGCCTCGCGGTTCTCGCGCATCTGGTCGTCGATCAGCCCCAGGTTGCGGGTCACGAGCCGCATCGCGTCGGGGTGGATGAGATGCCCGGTGCGCAGCGCCTCTTCGAAGATCCCCAGCATGTTCAGCTTGTTCTCGAGAAACTTCTTCTCCGAGCTCACCGCCAGCCGGCCCTGCTGCAGCTTGTAGGGCGCGCGCACCTTCCTGGCGCGGCGGAAGAACCCGACCAGGCTGGGCGCGGTCTTGACATGGAGCTGCTCCAGGTCGGTCAGGAAGATCCGGGTCATCTCCCCGACCGTCGTGGCATGGCGGAAATAGGCCTGCATGAAATGCTCGACCGCGCGGCGGCCGCCATGATCGGCAAAGCCCATCCGCTGCGCGACATCGACCTGCAGTTCGAATGTGAGCTGGTCCTGCGCCCGGTTCGCGATCAGATGCAGATGGCAGCGCACGGCCAGCAGGAATTCCTCGGCCTCGCGGAAGCTGGCGTATTCGTCCTGGGTGAAGACGCCGCGCTTGATCAGCACGGAAAGGTCCTCGACCCCGTGCAGATACTTGTCGATCCAGAACAGCGACTGCAGGTCGCGCAGCCCGCCCTTGCCCTCCTTCACGTTGGGCTCGACCATGTAGCGCTGGCCGCCCTGCTTCTTGTGCCGCTCGCTGCGCTCGGCCAGCTTGGCTTCGATGAATTCCCCGCCGGTGCCCTTGAACAGCTCGCTGCGCAGCTTCTTCTTCAACTCGGCCGCCAGCGCCTCGTCGCCGGCCAGGTAGCGCTGTTCCAGCAGCGCGGTGCGGATCGTGTAATCCTCGCGCCCCAGCCGGATGCAGTCCCTCACCGTGCGGGTGGCATGGCCGACCTTCAGATGCAGGTCCCACAAGATGTAGAGCATGGTCTCGACCACGCTCTCGGCCCAGGGCGTCGTTTTCCATGGGGTCAGGAACAGCAGGTCCACGTCGGAATAGGGCGCCATTTCGGCCCGGCCATAGCCGCCCACCGCCAGCAGCGAGACCCGTTCCGCGGCGGTCGGATTGGGCAGCGGATGCATATGGGTCAGCACCGCGTGCAGGACTTCGATGACCAGCCCGTCGGTCAGCCTGGCATAGGCGCGCACCGTCGGCCGGGCCCGGCGGGGCTGGGCGGCGAAAGCCTCGGCGATCGCCGCGCGGCCGCGGGCATTGGCCTCGGACAGCACCCCGACCACGGCGGCGCGCCGGGCCCGCGGGTCGTCATGCGGGGCCGCGGAAATGGCCGCGTCGATGGCGGCGCGGACCGCCACGGCGTCAAAAATCGAAGACGCCGGACAGATCAGCCTGTCCGGCGCCGATTCGGTCTGTTGCGGCAGATTTGCGGGCCTAGAAGCCCGCGCCGCCAAAGCTTCTCGGGGCAGGGTCAATCACAACCACCTGGGAGTTCTGGATCTGGGCGACCGCAAGGCCGCGCTGGTTGGTGCCGTTGGGCAGCAGACGGAAGATGCCGTTGACCCCGACAAAGCCCTGGGACTGGGTCAGGGCGGCGGCGGTCAGCGCCTGCGACTGGCCCTGCTTGACCAGCGCCCCGATGGCGGCGATGCCGTCATAGGCAAGGCCCGAGATCGGGTGCGGGGCGGCGCCGTAGGCGGCATAGTAGCGGTTGTCGAACAGCTGGGTCATGCCCGGGTCCGGCAGCGCGAACCAGCCGCCCTGCAGGCCCGGCAGGGCCTTGGCGCTGGCCGGGATGTCCCAGCGTTGCAGGCCCATGAACTGGGTCGCGGTGGTCGAAAGCCCCTGTTCCGGCAGCAGCTGGGCCAGCAGCGGCAGCGCGCCATCGGTGCCCGAGGTCATGAAGATCGCGTCGGCGCCGGTCGATTTCGCCTTGGCGACGATCCCCGGAACCGCGCTGACCACCGCCTGCTGCGACAGGTCGAAGCTGCTGGTTCCGGCCAGGGTGGCGCCGGAATTGCGGATCGCCCGGACGATGGCGTCGCGGCCCAGCATCTCGGCGCCGCTGTTGCCATGCACCACCAGGATCGAGCGCTTGCCCTTCCGCGCGGCATAGTTGACCAGCCGCTGGGCCGTGGTGTCGAACAGGTTGCCCAGCACGAAGACATTGCCGCCGGCGATGGTCGGGTTGTTCGAGAAGGCCAGCACGTTGACCCCGCGCGCCGCGGCGGCATGGCCGGCAGCATTGGCGGCCTCGGCGAAGACCGGGCCGAGAATGATCTTGGCGCCCTCGTCGATCGCCCTGGTGGCGGCGGCGGCGGCCTGGGTGGCGTTGCCGCCGGTGTCATAGACGCGCAGGTCGATCTGCACCCCGTCGAGATCGGCGATCGCCAGCCGCGCCGCGTTCTCGAGATTCGAGGCCAGGACCTGATCGCCGCCGGACCCGGTCTGCGGCACCAGCAGCGCCACCGGCACTGGCGCCGAGGCGTCGATCCTCGGGCTGCCCACCGGGAACGGTTCGCAGGCGGCCAGCCAGAACGCGGTGAGGAGGAGGCTGATACGGGCCAGCAGGGAAAGGCCGAGGCCGGTTCTCGGGGTCATGTCTGGCTCCTTCGACAGGTCGGACAGCATGGGGTCATGTGTCGGTTGTCAGCTCTGTTGGCGTCGTTCTTGCGCTCGGCCCTAAACTATGAGCATCACGGGCCGGTGTAAACGGAGCAATCGGGGGGCTGCCGATGCGCGCCGAAGCAAAGCCGATCTCCGCCGGTCTGCATCTGGTCTCGACCCCGATCGGCGCGGCACGGGACATCACGCTGCGGGCACTGGACGTGCTGGGCAGCGCCGATGTGCTGGCCGCCGAGGACACCCGGACCCTGCGGCACCTGATGGAGATCCACGGGGTCGCCCTGAACGGCCGGCGGGTGCTGGCCTATCACGACCATTCCGACGCCCGCGCCCGCGAGCGGCTGCTGGCGCCGCTGCGGGAGGGCAGGTCGGTGGCCTATGCCTCCGAAGCCGGCACCCCGCTGATCGCCGATCCGGGCTATCAGCTGGTCCGGGCCGCGGCGGCCGAGGGTCTGCCGGTCACCGCCGCCCCGGGCGCCTCGGCGGTGCTGACCGCGCTGACCCTCTCGGGCCTGCCCACGGACCGTTTCCTCTTTGCCGGATTCCCGCCGCCGAAAGCCGCCGAACGGCGGAGCTGGCTGGCCGAGATCCTGGCGGTCCCGGCGACGCTGGTGCTCTATGAAAGCCCGAAACGGATTCAGGGATTGTTAAGCAATCTGGTGCAAACATCCCCGGACCGGCAGGCAGCCGTCTGCCGCGAGCTGACCAAGCGATTCGAAGAGGTCATCCGGGGAACGGTGGCCGAAATCGCCGAGGCGCTGGCCGGTCGCGACCTGAAGGGCGAGATCGTGCTGGTTCTGGACCGCGGGCCGGCAGACGGGTCGGGTTTCGATCTGGACGCGGCGTTGCGCTCGGCGCTGAAGACGATGAGCATCCGCGATGCGGCGGATGCGGTGGCGGGGGCCGCGGGTCTGCCCCGGCGACAGGTGTATCAGGCGGCGCTCGCCCTGGGGAAGGACTCCTAGGCCTGGCGATCCGCCCCGAACAGGCGGACGCGACATGCGGCGACGGCGCAGCACGGCAAAACCCTCCCGGAAGACCGCCCGGCAAATTCGCGGCGCGGTGAATTACCGCAATGGCGCCGCTGCCGAGGACATCGTGGTCGATGACTATGCCCGGCGCGGCATCCCCGCGGCGCGGCGGCGCTGGCGGGGGCCGGGCGGCGAGATCGACCTGATCCTCGAAGCCGGCGAAGGGCTGATCTTCGTCGAGGTGAAGCGCGCCGAGACCCATGAGCTGGCCGCGCAACGCCTGTCGCGGCGGCAGCTGGACCGGATCTGCAGTTCGGCCAGCGATTTCCTGTCCGGAATGCCGAAGGGCCAGCTGACCGATTGCCGGGTCGATCTGGCGCTGGTCGATGCGCAGGGCAGGGTCTCGATCATCGAGAACGTCAGCCAGCTCTGACCCCGGCTCTTGCCCTCCCCTTGTTGCTGCCCCATGTAGATGGGGCTGTGCCGGAGGGTTAGATGCCGCTGAAGATTGCCATCCAGATGGACCCGATCGGTCCGATCAACATCGACGCCGATTCGACGTTCCGGATCGCCGAAGAGGCGCAGGCCCGGGGCCATTCGCTGTTCTACTACACGCCGGACCGGCTGGCCTGGCAGGACGGGCGCGTGACCGCGCGGGGCTGGCCGCTGGAGGTGCGCCGGGTCAAGGGCGACCACTACCGGCTGGGCGCCGAGACCGAGGTCGACCTGGCCGACTGGGATGTGGTCTGGCTGCGCCAGGATCCGCCCTTCGACATGGGCTATATCACCACCACCCATATTCTCGAGCATCTGATGCCCGGCACGCTGGTGGTCAACGACCCGTTCTGGGTCCGCAACTCGCCGGAAAAGCTGCTGGTGCTGAGCTTTCCCGACCTGCACCCGCCGACCACCATCGCCCGCGATCTTGAAACGCTGAAGGCCTTCAAGCACGCGCATGGCGACATCATCCTGAAGCCGCTCTACGGCAATGGCGGCGCCGGGGTGTTCCGGCTCGACCCGGCCGACCGCAATCTCAACGCCCTGCACGAGCTCTTCACCTCGATGAGCCGCGAGCCGCTGATCGCGCAGAAATTCCTGCCCGCCGTCGCCAGCGGCGACAAGCGGATCATCCTGGTCGACGGCGAAGCGGTCGGCGCCATCAACCGGGTTCCGGCCGAGGGCGAGACCCGGTCGAACATGCATGTCGGCGGCCGTCCCGAACCGGTCGGCCTGACCGAGCGCGACCGCGAGATCTGCGACCGGATCGGCCCGGTGCTGAAGGAAAAGGGCCAGATCTTCGTCGGCATCGACGTGATCGGCGACTGGCTGACCGAGATCAACGTCACCTCGCCGACCGGTATCCTGGAGCTCGAGCGTTTCGACGGCGCCAATATCGCCGGCCGGATCTGGGATGCGATCGAGGCCAGGCGGCAATGACCCTGCGCCTGCGCCTTCTCTCTGCCTGGCTCCGGAGGGTCGAGAAGCGCCGGCTGGCGCGGTCCGAGCCGGAGGTCGCGCGGGCGCATTTCGAACGCCAGGGCCGGAGGTTCCGCGACCCGCCCTATGCGCTCTACCAGGAGGACCGGATCGGCGGGATTCCGGTGACCTGGGGCTCGGCGCGGCCGCGTCGGCCGGAGATCCTGCTCTGGATCCATGGCGGCGCCCATGTCATGGGCTCGCCGCGCACCCATCGGGCCATGGTGACCCGGATCGGCGCGATGACCGGGCTCAAGGCGGTGCTGCCCGACTATCGCCTGGCGCCCGAGGCCCCGTTTCCGGCCTCGCATGACGACGCGCTGGCGGTCTGGGACGGGCTGGTGGAGATGGGCCATGCGCCGGGAACCATCATTCTGGGCGGCGACAGTTCCGGCGGCGGGGTGATGCTGTCGCTGCTGGCGACACTGCTGGCCCGGGGGCAGCGCCCGCGCGCCGCGGTGGCGCTGGCGCCGTTTCTCGACCTCACCTGCTCGGGCGATTCGATCCGGGACAACGCGGAGAGCGACCTCTACCTGCCCGCCGGCCGCATCGCCGAGGTCTGCCGGCTGTTCCTGAACGGCGCCGATCCGAAGGACCCGCGGGCCTCGGCGCTCTACGCCCGTTTCCCCGATTGCCCGCCGGTGTTCTTCCAGACCGCCAGTACCGAGATCCTGCGCGACGACACGCTGCGCATGGTGGCGCATCTGACCGCCGAGGGCGCGGCGCCCGAACTCGATCTCTGGGGCGACCTGCCGCATGTCTGGGCGATGTATCAGGGCTGGCTGCCCGAGGCCGATGCCGCTGTGACCAATATCGCCGGTTTCATCCGGCGACAGCTTCCCGCTCTCCCGACAGGCGGAAACTGACCGCTTCGGCGACATGGCGGCGGCTGACCGGCGTGGCGCCGTCGAGATCGGCGATGGTGCGGGCCACCCGAAGCACCCGGTGATAGCCGCGGGCCGAGAGACCGAAACGTTCGGCCACCCGGCCCAGCAGCGCCCGTCCCTCGGCATCCGGGGTCGCCACCCGTTCCAGCACCGCGCCCTCGGCATCGGCATTGACCCGGCAGCCCGCGTCGGCACCATAGCGTTCGGCCTGCAGCGCCCGCGCCGCCGAGACCCGTGCCGCGACGCGCGCCGAACTGTCGCCCGATTCCGGCAGGTCGAGATCGGTAAAACCCACCGGAGGAACCTCGATCCGCAGGTCGAACCGGTCCATCAGCGGCCCCGAAATCCGCCCCAGGTACTCCTCTCCGCAATGCGGCACCCGGGCGCAGGCCCGGGCCGGGTCCGAGAGATGGCCGCATTTGCAGGGGTTGGCGGCGGCGATCAGCAGGAAGCGGCAGGGATAGCGGACATGGGCATTGGCCCGGGCCACCACGACCTCGCCCGTCTCGATCGGCTGGCGCAGGGTCTCCAGCACCGCGCGCGAGAACTCGGGGAACTCGTCCATGAACAGCACGCCGTTATGGGCCAGCGAGATCTCGCCCGGCCTTGCGCCGCGCCCGCCACCGACGATCGCCGCCATCGAGGCGGTGTGATGCGGCTCGCGGAACGGCCGCAGCCGGGAAATCCCGCCCTCCTCGATCAGCCCGACCAGCGAATGGATCATCGAGGTTTCCAGCGCCTCGACCGGCGACAGCGGCGGCAGGATGCCCGGCAGCCGCGCCGCCAGCATCGACTTGCCCGAACCGGGCGGGCCGACCAGCAGCATGTGATGGCGGCCGGCGGCGGCGATCTCCAGCGCCCGCTTGGCGCGTTCCTGGCCCTTGACCTCGCGCATATCGCGCAGCCCCTCCGGCCCGGCGACCTCTCCCGGCTTGGCCGGTTCGATCGGGCGCCGGCCCAGAACATGCGCGATCACATCGCCCAGCGATCCGGCGGCATAGACCGGAGTCGCCCCGACCCAGGCCGCCTCGGCGCCGCAGGCCTTCGGGCAGATCAGCGCCTTTTCCGCCTCCGCCGCCGCCATCGCCGCCGGCAGCGCCCCGATCACCTGCACCAGGGCGCCGTTCAGCGACAGCTCGCCCAGTGCCACCGTCTCGGCCACCAGGTCGGCGGGCAGAATTTCCAGCGCCGCCACCAGCGCCAGCGCGATCGGCAGGTCGAAATGCGAACCTTCCTTGGGCAGGTCGGCGGGCGAGAGGTTTATCGTGATCCGTTTCGACGGCAGCGCGATGTTCAGCGCCGACAGCGCCGAGCGCACCCGTTCCTTCGCCTCGCTCACCGCCTTGTCGGGCAGGCCGACCAGCGCGAAATTCGGCATCCCGGGGGTGACGGCGCATTGCACCTCGACCAGCCGCGCCTCGATCCCCTGAAAGGCCACAGTATAGGCCGTGGCGCCCATGCCATCTCCCAAGCTGATTGCCCCCTCGGTAGCCGGAAGATGGTTTAGGAATTGTTAACGCCGCTCCCGACGGCTGCCGGCTTCACCGTGCAAATATCCCGGGGGGTGAGGCCGCAGGCCGAGGGGGGCAGCGCCCCCCTGACGCCGGCTATCCCCAAGGCGCGGACTCGTCCGTGATGACCTGCCCGAAGACATTCTCGCGATGCCAGCGCAGGTTATGAAGGCTGGGCCAGTTCCGTGGGTCGGCCGGTCGGCACAGCTTGCCATCGGGCAGAAACAACCGGTCTACTACCTCGGGCGGGACCTTGTTCCGGGACACAAGGATTGACCAGTCGTCGGCGACGGATAGGAGACCGCGGTCAAACATCCAGTGCAGGGTTCCCGACAGGGCCAGGCCATTGCGCACCGAGTCGTTTCCCTGCCGTGCGACCGGGCGAATATGGGCCGCCTGGACTGCAGGGCGCCCGCCACCGTTGCGCAGGCGCAGGCCTGAAATGGCGCAGCGGTAGTCATAGGCCTCGCGGACTTTTCGGCGAAAGACCACGTCCCGATAGGGGAGGCGGGTCAGGCGTTCAATGACGGGACGTTCGAAGGTGGCGGCGGGATCGTCCATCTCGGGCTTGTGCGGGTCGTAGCGCGTGTTCTCGATCCGCTCCAGGTCCTGCGGCAACCCGATCTTGACGATCTTGGCGAAGTCTCGATCGGGCAGGCGGCGTACTGCAAGCTGGAGCGCCCCGCCCTTCTTCGGGGTGCCATCGGCTTCGGCCAGCGACTGCTCAAGCGGACGCCCATCCAGCAACCGTGGCACCTCACGATCCAAGGGCAGGTAGCTGCCGGGCTCGATCAATGCCAGATAGCGGTCAGGGGTGCCGGGCTTGGGGATCACATCCTGTATCTTCGCGACAGCAAAATACCCGCGTGGGCCTGCCTTCACCGGTTCATAGTAGATGACCCAGTCTCCGATGCCTTCCTTCACGGCTTTCAGATATGTCTTCGGAAAGTCATAGACGGTGTCCGGCTCATCCTCGTAGATCGAGTCCGTCTTGTGCATCAAGATGAGTTTTCCCATGCATTTAGAAAGCCATTCCGTATGGTTTTGGCAAGCCGCTATCGCTCCCTATCAAGGGGCCGGGGCGGCTCGGATGACCGCGCTTACCCGCCCGCCATCGCCATGAAGCTCGGCCAGGCCTCGGGGTCCTGCAGGGTCATGTCGCGGCAGGTCGGGTTGCAGAAGCCCCAGCGGCGGCCGCGGAATTCCAGCACATGGGTCACCGGCCTGCCGGAATAGGGGCAGGCGGTGTTCTCGGCCTCGGTGCCCGCGACCGCCCGTGCCGGCAGCGGCTTCGGGCCGGGCCAGGGCCGGGCGGCCAGCGGCAGGTGATAGCGCGGGATATCCGGCCCTTCGACCGCGCCGAGGGCGCGCCAGCGGCGAAAGGCCGGGTCGGCGAGTTGCAGATCGACATAGGCCTGCGCCTCGGGTCCGACCGGCAGGCCGTAGCTGGCGATCCGTCCCGCAACCGGGGCAAAGAAGGCATCCGCCGCCGACCAGGCGCCGAACAGCCAGGGACCGGCGCTTCCGAACCGGTCGCGGGCCAGCGCCCAGAGCCGTTCAAGCCGCGCCAGGTCGGCCAGCACCCCCGCAGCGGGCCGGAAACCGGCATAGGAGACCCGCAGGTTCTGAGGGCAATCGCCGCGCAGCGCGGTGAACCCGGCATGCATCTCGGCGGCCATCGACCTTGCCATGGCGCGGGCCGACGGATCCTCGGGCCAGAGCCCGGCCTCGGGGTGGCGGCTGGCCAGCTCTTCCGCGATCGCCAGCGACTCGGTCACCGCGGTGCCATCGGGCAGGCGCAGGGCCGGGACCGTGCGGGCCGGGGCGAATTCGGCCAGCTGCTTCAGGAAATCGGCGCCGTAGATCTCGGCGAACTGCAACTGCAGCGGCAGGCCGGTCTTCTCGAAGAGCAGCCAGCCGCGCAGCGACCAGCTGGAATAGGAGCGCTGTCCGATGGCAAGGGCGTAGGTCATGGCAGCCTCCGTTGCGTGGCCCCCCTGCCTAGCCCGGCGGCCGGCATCCGCAAAGCGAATGTTTCCGATGTTCCCGATCAGGGTTTGTGATTGATCTCGTGGACCTGCGGCGGGTCCGACAGGGTGATCCGGGTCAGCGACAGCGGGTCGATGGTCCGGGCGATGACCTGCGCCGGGCTCTGGCCGAGCGCCGCCTGAAGCTGGGTCAGGATCACTCCGAAATGCGCCACGACCACGATGTCGCGGCCCGGATGGTCCCGGTGCAGCGCCGTCACCGCCCTGGCGACACGGGCGGCGGCGGCGTTCCAGCTTTCGCCGCCCGGCGGCGCCACGTCGCCCGGGACCTCCCAGTAGCGCCGCGACAGGTCTGGATGCGCCTCGGCGATCTCGGCAAAGCCCTTGCCGTCCCAGTCGCCGAAATGGAACTCGCGCAGGTCGGCGCGATGCGGCAGGCGCCGGCGGCCCCGGGCCAGGGCATCGGCGGTGGCCACGGCGCGCGACAGGTCGGAAGAGACCAGCAGCGCCCCGGCCGGCAGCGCCGCGTCGAGCCGCGCGATGGCGGCGGTGTCGGAGAGATCGGCGGGCACGTCGCGCCAGCCGGTGAAGACCTTCTGATGCGTCGGCCCGTGCCGGACCCACCAGAACCGGGTCACGGCAGCGCCCCCTTCAGCACCAGCGGCAGCCCGGCCACCACCAGCACCGCCAGATCGGCCCGTGCCGCCAGTCTCTGGTTCAGCCCGCCCTGGGCGGCGCGGAACCGCCGCGCCAGGGCGTTGTCCGGAACCACGCCGCCGCCGACCTCGTTCGAGACCACGACCACCGGCGCCGGGCAGTCGTCCAGCGCCTGCATCAGCTCCCGTTCCGCCTCGGCCAGGTCGGCCCCGGCCAGCATCAGGTTCGACAACCACAGCGTCGCGCAGTCGAGCAGCGCGATCTCGTCCTCCGCGACCGTCGCCAGCGCCGCGCCCGGCTCCAGCGGCGCCTCGACGGTGCGCCAGTCCGGCCCGCGCGCCTGCCGATGCGCGGTGATCCTGGCCTGCATCTCGGCGTCATGCGCCTGCGCCGTGGCGATATAGACCCGCGCCCGGCCGCTGCCCGTCACCAGCGTCTCGGCAAATCCCGACTTGCCCGAGGAAGCGCCTCCCAGCACGAGCGAGAGATTTTTCAGCGTCATGGTGAAACCCGAGGTGATCCGGATGCGTTGGTCCTGCGTAACCCAGAGCATCCGGGCGCGAAACCCCGGCGGGCCGAAAGGGAGAGGCGCAATGGCGATGGCGGCAGGTGCGGATCAGGACCGGAGATTCACCCGCAGCGCGATGCGGGCCGAAATGCTGGACGCCGAGACCGAACAGGCCCTGGCCCATGCCTGGCGCGACCGGCGCGACGAGGCCGCCCTGCACCGCCTGATCACCGCCTATATGCGGCTGGCGATCTCGATGGCGTCGAAATTCCGTCGCTACGGTGCGCCGATGAACGAGCTGATCCAGGAGGCCAGCCTCGGCCTGATGAAGGCGGCCGACAAGTTCGACCCGGATCGCGGCGTGCGGTTCTCGACCTATGCGGTCTGGTGGATCAGGGCCTCGGTGCAGGACTACGTGATGCGCAACTGGTCGATGGTCCGGACCGGCTCGACCAGCAGCCAGAAGGCGCTGTTCTTCAACCTCAAGCGGGTCCAGGCCCGGATCGAGCGCGATTCCGCGGCGGCGCCGCTCGACGGGCACCAGCTGCGGCAGCGGATCGCCGGTCAGATCGGCGTGCCGCTGGCCGATGTCGAGATGATGCAGGGCCGGCTGTCGGGCTCGGATGTCTCGCTCGACGCGACACAGGCGCCGGGCGAGGAGGGCCGGACCTGGGTCGAGACGATCGAGGACGAGGCGCCGCAGGCCGCCGAACGGGTGGCCGAGACAATCGACCGGGCCCGGCTGAGGCGCTGGATCGACGCGGCGCTGGCCGGGCTGTCCCCGCGCGAGCGGCTGATCGTGGAAAGCCGCAAGCTGACCGAGGAGGTGCGGACGCTGGAAAGCCTGGGCGACGAACTGGGCCTGTCGAAGGAACGGGTGCGGCAGCTGGAAGCCGGCGCCTACGGCAAGATGCGGCGCTGGCTGGAGAGCGAGAGCGGCGAGGTCGCGGCGCTGCTCGGCTGACCGGCGCCGATGCGGGCGCGGAACGAGAGGGGCTGCCTGCCCCTCTCGCGCTCTCCCCGGGGATATTTCCAAGGTAAAGCGGCCGGGCCGGGCCTTGCCGGCGCTTGTTGAGTTCGCGCCCCGGCGGGCCTAGACAGGGACAGGCTTCGGGGAAATGGAAATGCTGGCGGGCAAACGGATTCTTCTGATCATCGGCGGCGGCATCGCGGCCTACAAGGCGCTGGAGCTGATCCGCGAGCTGAAGCGGCGCGGCGCCACGGTGGTGCCGGTGCTGACCCGGGCGGCCGAGCAGTTCGTCACCCCGCTCTCGGCCTCGGCCCTGGCCGGGGAGAAGGCCTATCGCGATCTCTTCGACCTGACCGACGAGGCCGAGATGGGCCATATCCAGCTGTCCCGGTCCGCCGACCTGATCGTGGTGGCGCCGGCGACCGCCGACCTGATGGCGAAGATGGCCAACGGGCTGGCCGGCGACCTGGCCTCGACCCTGCTGCTGGCCACCGACACCCGGGTGCTGATCGCCCCGGCGATGAATGTGCGGATGTGGCAGCATCCGGCGACGCAGCGCAATCTGGCCCGGCTGGCCGCCGACGGGGTCGAGACGGTCGGCCCCGACAATGGCGACATGGCCTGCGGCGAATACGGGCCGGGCCGGATGGCCGAACCGGTGGCGATCGCCGGCGCGGTCGAAGCGGCGCTGGCCGATGGGCCCCTGGCCGGGCGCCATGTGCTGGTGACCTCGGGCCCGACGCACGAGCCGATCGACCCGGTGCGCTATATCGCCAACCGGTCCTCGGGCGCCCAGGGCAGCGCGTTGGGCCGGGCGCTGGTGGCGCTGGGCGCGCGGGTGACCTTCATCAGCGGGCCGGCCAGCGTGCCGCCGCCCGAGGGCGTGACCCTGGTGCGGGTCGAGACCGCGGCCGAGATGCTGGCGGCGGTCGAGGCGGCGCTGCCCGCGGATGCGGCGGTCTTCGCGGCGGCGGTGGCGGATTGGCGGGTCGCCAATGCCGCCGGGAACAAGATCAAGAAGGACGGTTCGGGCGCCCTGCCGTCGCTGGATTTCGCCGAGAATGCCGACATCCTGGCCAGGGTCTCGCAAATGGCGTTGGGCCGGCCCCGGCTGGTGGTGGGTTTCGCCGCCGAGACCGACAACCTGCTGGCCCATGCCCAGGCCAAGCGCAAGCGCAAGGGCTGCGACTGGATCGTCGCCAATGATGTCTCGCCCGAGACCGGGATCATGGGCGGCAGCGAGAACGCGGTGACGCTGATCGATGCCAATGGCGCCGAGAGCTGGCCGCGGATGGACAAGGACATGGTCGCCCGCCGCCTGGCGGCGCGGATCGCCGAGGCGCTGGCATGAGCGCCGGGGCCACCGTCCGGCTGCTGCGCGAGGACTGGGCCGACCCCGAGGTGGCGCTGCCCGCCTATGCGACGCCGGGCGCGGCAGGGGCCGATCTGCGGGCCAATCTGCCCGCCGAACAGCGTGCGACCGGGCTGACCCTGGCGCCGATGGCGCGGGTCGTGGTGCCGACCGGCTTCTGCATCGAGATTCCCGAGGGGTTCGAGATGCAGATCCGGCCCCGCTCGGGCCTGGCGCTGAAACACGGGCTGACCCTGCCCAATTCTCCCGGAACCATCGACAGCGATTATCGCGGCCCGCTGGGCGTGCTGCTGGTCAATCTCGGCTCCGAGCCGGTGGTGATCCATCACGGAGAGCGGATCGCCCAGGCCATCGTGGCGCCCGTGGTGCAGGCCGGTTTCGAGCTGGTCGAGTCGCTCAGCGACACCCGGCGGGGGGCGGGCGGTTTCGGCTCGACCGGCCGGGGATGATCTTCGCGCTGCTTCTGGCCGCCCTGGTGCTGTGGGTCGGCGGCGGCTGGCTGGGCTGGCCGCGCGGCCTGCGGCTGGGGCTGCTGGCACTGGGCTGGGCGGCGATCTTCGGTCTGCTCCTGCTGCCGTCCGGGGACGGGCTGGCCCGGGCACTGGGCGGTGGTGCGGCGGCCTGGGGTGCGGTCGGCGTCGCCGGGCTGCTGGTCGCGCTCTATGCCCAGGGGCTGGCCTGGCTGAAGGCCAAGGCCCGGGCGCGGCAGGCGGCGCCATCGCCCTCGGCGGCCTTTTCGGATGCCGAGCTGGAGCGCTATTCGCGCCATATCCTGCTGCAGGAGCTTGGCGGACCGGGGCAGAAGAAACTGAAATCGGCCCGGGTGCTGGTGATCGGCGCCGGCGGGCTGGGCGCTCCGGCGCTGCAATATCTGGCGGCGGCGGGGGTCGGGACCATCGGGGTGATCGACGACGACAAGGTCGATGTCAGCAACCTGCACCGGCAGGTGATCCATCCCGATGCCGCCACCGGCCAGCCCAAGGTGCAGTCGGCGGCGGCGGCGATGCAGGCGCAGAACCCGCATATCCGGGTCCGCCCCTATCAGCGGCGGCTGACCGGAGAGATCGCCGCCGATCTCTTCGCCGATTACGACCTGATCCTCGACGGATCGGACAATTTCGACACCCGCTACCTCGCCAACCGCGTGGCGGTGGCGCAGGGCAAGCCGCTGATCTCGGGCGCGATGACCCAGTGGGAAGGGCAGATCTCGATCTGGGATCCGGCCCGGGGCGGGCCCTGCTATGAATGCGTCTTCGCCGAAGCCCCGGCGCCCGGCATGGTGCCGGCCTGCGCCGTGGCCGGGGTCGTCGGGCCGCTGCCCGGGGTGATCGGCACGATGATGGCGCTCGAAGCCGTCAAGCTGATCGTCGGCGCGGGCGAGCCGATGCGGGGCCGGATGCTGATCTGGGACGGGCTTTATGCCGAGGCCCGGGTGGTGCGGATGAGCCGTCGCGAGGATTGCCCGGTCTGCGGCGAAGGGGCGCAGGCCGTGGGGCAATGAACAGGCCCGGAAATGGGCTCCGGATTGTCTCCGATGCCGAAACCGGGCCATGGTTTTGCCCAAATCCGTTGCTAATCCGGCAGCAATGACGATGACCGGTTCCGATCCCCTTTCCGGCCCGCTGGTGGCCCAGACGCCCGCGCCGCCCACGGCGCGGCGCTGGCGCGACTATGCGCTGCTGGCCGGGCTCTTCGCGCTGGTCCTGGCCGGGCTGGCCGGGCTGGCGGCGGCCACCGGCTGGGAAGAGACCCTGGCCCAGATCGCCAAGCTGACCTGGGCGCAGATCGGCCTCCTGCTGGCGCTGAGCCTGGCCAATTACGGCTTTCGCGGGCTGCGCTGGCATCTCTTCGCCCGCCGCCTGGGCGTGCCCACCTCGGCGCTGCGCAATGTCACCCATTTCCTCGGCGGATTCGCCATGTCGGTGACGCCGGGCCGGGTCGGAGAGCTGGTGCGGATGCGCTGGCTGCGGCGCGAGACCGGCTGGCCCGTGGAACGCACCGCGCCCCTGGTTCTGGTCGATCGGGCGTCGGACCTGGCCGCGATGGCGGTGCTGATGGCCGGCGGCGTCGCGCTTTCGACCGGCGGCACCAGCGGCGCCCTGCCGGTCGCGGTGCTGGCCCTGGCCGTCGCCTGGATTGCCACCCGCCCGACACTGCTGCATGGCGCCGCCGGAATCGGCTATCGCGTCACCGGCCGCTTTGCCCGGCTGTTCGCCCGGCTGCGTGGCGCCGCCCGCTCGCTGGGGCGCTTCACCTCGCCCGCCGTGCTGCTGGGGGCCGGGGTGCTGGGCGTCATCGGCTGGGCCGCCGAAGGTTATGCCTTTCACCTGCTGCTCGGCTTCATGGGGGCCGAGATCGGGCTTGCCAAGAGCATCGCCATCTTCACCTTCGCCACCCTTGCCGGCGGTCTCACCGGGGCGCCGGGCGGGGTCGGCGGGGCCGAGGCGGCGATGGTCGCGCTGCTGGCGCTGGAAGGCGTGCCGCTCGACATCTCGATCCCCGCCACCGCGGTGATCCGCCTCACCACCCTCTGGTTCGCCCTGCTGATCGGGCTGATCGCCTTCCCGCTTGCCGAACGGATGCCGAAATGACCTGGAATGAAATCGAGATTGCCGGCTGGGGCCGGGCCCTGCGCGGCAAGGCCGAGGCCGCGCGCCCCGAACGCGCCGGTCTGCTGGCCGGGTTGTCGGGCGAGGGCCCCGCCATCGGGATGCGCCGCAGCTATGGCGACGAGATGCTGAACACCGGCGGCCGGGTCATCGACATGACGCGGCTCGACCGGATGCTGGGATTCGACAGCGCCAGCGGCGAATTGACGGTCGAGGCCGGCGCCCGGCTCGGCGACATCGCCCGCGCCTTCGCGCCAAGGGGCTGGCTGCCGGCGGTGATGCCCGGCACCGGCTTCTGCACCGTCGGCGGCGCCATCGCCAATGACGTGCATGGCAAGAACCACCACGGCGCCGGCTCTTTCGGCCAGCATGTCGCCGCCATCACCCTGATCCGCAACGGCAAGGCCGGCACGATCACGCCCGAGACGGACCCGGACCTGTTCCGCGCCACGCTGGGCGGGCTGGGCCAGACCGGGATCATCGCCCAGGCCACGTTGCGGCTGACGCCCTGCAAGGGCGACCTGATGATGGTCACCGAACGCCGGGTCGCCGACTGGGATGAACATGTCGCCCTGCTGGAAGCCTCCACCGCGCCCTATTCGGTCGGCTGGATCGACGCCACCGCCAGGGGCGCCAGCCTCGGCCGCGGCATCCTGGAAGAGGGCGAGACCGGCTCGGGCCTGGTCCCGAAGCGCAAGCCCGGCAAGAAGGTGCCCTTCGACGCGCCGGGCTGGGCGCTGTCCTCGCCGATCGTGCGGATGTTCAACAACGCCTACTGGCGCCGGGTGCCGCGTTCGGGCCGCACCGTGGTCAAGCCGATCACCGATTTCTTCTTCCCGCTCGACCGGATTCGCGACTGGAACCGGCTCTATGGCAAGCGCGGCTTCCACCAGTTCCAATGCGTCGTGCCGACCGAAAGCGTCGATGCGCTGCGCGGCATGCTCAGCCAGATCGCCGAGGCCGGAATCGCCTCGCCGCTCTCGGTGCTCAAGCGCATGGGGCCGGGCCGGGCCGGAATGCTGTCCTTCCCGATGGAGGGCTTCACCCTGGCCGTCGATTTCCCCAACCGCCCCGGCGCCGCGCCGCTGATCGAGATGCTGCACGGGCTGACCGAAGCCGCCGGGGGCCGGGTCTACCTGGCCAAGGATTCGCTGCTGCGCCCGGACCGGCTGCCCGGCATGTATCCCGAACTGGCCGAATGGCGGAAGGTGGTCGCCAAGGCCGATCCCGAAGGCCATCTGCAGACCGACATGACCCGCCGCCTGAAGCTGAGGAGCTGAGCGATGCAACAGACCTGGATCATTCTCGGCGCCTCGTCGTCCATGGCGCGGGCCTTCGTCCGTGAACTGGCCGCCCGCGGCGACTCGGTGCTGCTGGCCGGCCGCGACATGGCGGATCTTGCCGCCCTGGCCTCGGATGCCGGGCTGCGCGGCGCGCCCCTGGCCGAAGCCATCGCCTTCGACGCCCGCGATCCGGTCAGCTTCGGCCCGATCATCGAACGTGCCACCGCGGTCGAGGGGACGATCAGCTGCGCGGTCTTCGTCGGTTCGATGCCGCCGCAATCGGCCATCGACGCCGATCCTTCGCTGATCGACGGCACCGTGACCGACAGCTACACCGGCCCGGCCCGGTTCCTGCACATGCTGGCACCGCTCCTGGAACAGCGGGGCACGGGCACCGTGATCGGGGTCGGCTCGGTGGCGGGCGACCGGGGACGGCTGCCGAATTACGTCTACGGTTCGGCCAAGGCCGGCTTCCACGCCTATCTCTCGGGCCTGCGCAACCGGCTGGGACGGTCAGGGGTGCATGTCGTCACCGTCAAGCCCGGCGTGATCGACACCGCGATGACCTGGGGCCTGCCGGGAATCAAGAAGGCGGCCGCGCCCGAAGCGGTGGCCGCCGCATTGATCCGCGCTGCCGAGAAAAAGCGGAATATCCTCTACACACCGTCAATCTGGCGCTGGATCATGCTGATCATCCGCACGATCCCCGAGCCGGTGTTCAAGAAACTCAGGATCTGAACCGCCGGAATGCGGTCCAGATCCCGAGATTTTGGCGGTGGCGCTCAGAAGTTCGCCGCCGCGCGGCCCTTTGGCGGCTAACATGCGGGGAGGGGCCGCATGGCCGCCTGGGGCGGAACTGATGTGAACTCAGATGAAGATGTTCGGCCGCGACGGGCGACGGTTGGTTTCGACCGCGGCGTGGGTCGAGCCCGCCGACCTGTCGGCATCGGAGGAACGTGGCGACCGGCGGTCACTCAGGATGGCGATGGCGTCGATACGGTTCTGGCGGGCCTTGGACATCAGGTTCGGCATTGGTGTTCTCCCGAGTAGTATGCTGGCTCGACTGTTGGTCGTCGATGGGTCCAACTTCACTTGGAAATGCGACCGGAATGCGACGCGAATCCTGCCATTTTCGAACAACTTAAAGGCGATCTTCTGCGAATTGAGGCGGTGCCTGCGGCTTGCTTCCGGCTCTCGGGGGATTCGCCGCATCCTTCTGGTTTTGTTGTAGAATTTGGCTGCCCGGTGGCGACCGCTGCGGTTGTTCCCGGTCGCCGCTTCCGCCCCATTTGCGGCAATCCTGGGGCCGGAAAATGTGCCGGTCGGCGGCGTTGCCAGCGGCCCGTGTCAGGCGCGCGTTCCGGGGAGAATCGGGGTGCGGAATCGGCCCGCAACATGGGGGGCAGACAAGAAAAAACCCCGTCCCGCCGGAGGGCGAAGGACGGGGTTCGAGATGCGCGCGCCGGTGTCGGGTTCCGTTGCGCGGCAATTGCCCTGACGGGGTCGGGGGGGGTACAGGCGGGGGGACCGCCTTGGTCCCGTCAGGCCAGGATCGGACTCTGGTCGAGCCTCTGACTGATTGTATCGAATAACGCGCCGACCTCTGCGCTCTTGATTTCCGGGAGCGAGCGCGCAGCGCCATTCTCATGACGCAGACGACGCCGGGTCAGACGTGCCAGCGCCAAGATGCGGCGGTTGCGGGCTTTGTTGCAGAGGTCGTTTTGCATCGGTTCAGTCCTGTCGTTCCACGGCAAGTTTTCCCTGCCGTCGAGGATCATGTTTCGTGGCAAAATGTGGCAGGATTTAGTCCAACCTGTCGTTTCCTACAGGTATCGGGTGCAAAGCTGCTCTTGCAGAATCGGAAAGCGTTTCGATTCTGCATTCAATCCATGGTTGTGACCTTGCATCGTCCCTTCCTGGGCGTCAATGGCCGAATTTTCGCCGCAGGATCGCCATTTGCCGTTCGCGGAGTGGAAACGACAGGGCTGGACCCATTGCCTGCCCGAGTCGCTGCTGCCATGATGTCCGCCAACCAAGAGCAAGAACGGGCAGCGGCAATGGCGGACGACCTTTTGCAGGGCATGGAAAGCTATGATTCCTCGTCGATCGAGGTGCTGGAAGGGTTGGAACCGGTCCGCAAGCGCCCCGGCATGTATATCGGCGGCACCGACGATCGGGCCCTGCACCATCTGGTGAGCGAGATTCTCGACAACTCGATGGACGAGGCGGTGGCCGGCCATGCCACGCGAATCGAGGTCGAACTGCACGAGGACTATTCCGTCACCATCCGCGACAACGGCCGCGGCATGCCCTTCGACCCGCATCCGAAGTTCCCCGGCAAATCGACGCTCGAGGTGATTCACTGCACCCTGCACGCCGGCGGCAAGTTCGGCGGCAAGGCCTATCAGACCTCGGGCGGCCTGCACGGCGTCGGGGCCAGCGTGGTCAACGCGCTCTCGGACCACATGCGCGTCGAGGTCGCCCGCAACCGCCAGCTGGTGGCGCAGGAGTTCTCCAAGGGCATCCCGCAGGGCCCGCTGCAGCAGCTGGGCAGCATCGCCAACCGGCGCGGCACCGCCACCACCTTCCATCCCGATCCGGAAATCTGGGGCAGCCACCGGTTCAAGCCCGCCCGCCTGCTGAAGATGGTCAAGTCCAAGGCCTATATCTTCTCGGGGGTGGAACTGCGCTGGAAATCCGCGATTCCCGACGGAGACACCCCGCTGGAGGCCACCTTCCACTTCCCCGGCGGTCTCTCGGACTATCTGAACGAACAGCTCGAAGGCGCCACCGCCTATGCCGACCGGCCCTTCGCCGGGAAGGTCAGCTTCGAGGAGAAGTTCCAGACCCCCGGCTCGGTCGAATGGGCGATCAACTGGACCCCGTCGAAGGACGGCTTCATCCAGTCCTATTGCAACACCGTCCCGACGCCCGAGGGCGGCACCCATGAGCAGGGCTTCTGGGCCGCCATCCTCAAGGGCATCCGCGCCTATGGCGAACTGGTCAAGAACCGCAAGGCCGGCGACATCACCCGCGACGACCTGACCGCCGGCGGCTGCGCCCTGGTCTCCTGCTTCATCCGCGAGCCGGAATTCGTCGGCCAGACCAAGGACCGCCTTGCCACGACCGAGGCCGCCCGCCTGGTCGAGGGCGCGGTGCGCGACCATTTCGACAACTGGCTGGCCTCCGACACCAAATCCGCCGGGGCGATCCTCGATTTCCTGGTGCTCCGTGCCGAGGAACGCCTGCGCCGCCGCCAGGAAAAGGAAACCGCCCGCAAGAGCGCCACCAAGCGCCTGCGCCTGCCCGGCAAGCTGGTCGACTGCACCGCCACCAACCGCGAGGGCACCGAGCTGTTCCTGGTCGAGGGCGACAGCGCCGGCGGCTCGGCCAAGATGGCCCGCGACCGCGCCACCCAGGCGCTGCTGCCGCTGCGGGGCAAGATCCTCAACGTGCTCGGCGCCGCCTCGGCGAAGATGGGCCAGAACCAGGAGCTGTCGGACCTCTGCCAGGCGCTCGGCACCGGCATGGGCAGCAAGTTCAACGTCGAGGATCTGCGCTACGACAAGATCATCATCATGACCGACGCCGATGTGGACGGCGCCCATATCGCCAGCCTGCTGATGACCTTCTTCTTCACCCAGATGCGGCCGATGATCGACAAGGGCCATCTCTACCTCGCCTGCCCGCCGCTCTACCGGCTGACCCAGGGGGCCGAGCGGCTCTACGTCTCGGACGAGGCCGAGAAGGATCTGTGGCTGGCCAAGGGGCTGGGCGGCAAGGGCAAGATCGACGTGCAGCGGTTCAAGGGCCTGGGCGAGATGGACGCCAAGGACCTGAAGGAAACCACGATGAACGCGAAGACCCGCAAGCTGATCCGGGTCAGCATCGACGACGAGGACGGCGGCGAGACCGGCGATCTGGTCGAGCGGCTGATGGGCAAGAAGCCGGAATTGCGGTTCCAGTATATCCAGGAAAACGCGCGGTTTGTTGAGGAGCTGGATGTTTGAGGGGTTAAGCCTTTGATAATCTAAGGAACTGATGCTCAGATACAAACAGTGGCCGATTAGATGTCTGTCTAAGCTTAAGTGATTTGATCATCTTCGTTCCCCGATTGAGCTCAATCCAATCGCGCGATGCATTGCCGCCAATGAAGAGATAGTCTGTCTTCCGAGTGACTGCTCGTTCAACAATGGCGCCGAACCCAGAAATTCTTTCCTCCATTATTCTTCTGGGTGAGACAGAAAAACTTCCTGTAAGAACAACTCTCTTGTTCTCAAGATCGCTGTTTATGTCGGAAATTTTGTATTCCTCGAAGTTTGCTACACCTCCTGTTTGTGCCAGTCCTGTGTCTCCGTAGGAATCGCCAACGACATGACCGATGGCATCGCAGATCTCATTGCTTTCTGTGTCATCAATAATTCCATCGGCTATCGCATCCGCGCATGTGACAAATATCTGGCGGACACCCACTACATCTCTTATCGAGGGGTTTCTTTCGATGTAGGATATCAGTCCTTGAGCCTCATGCAGTGTAATCCGTCCATCGCAAACGATACCTCTGCAAAATCCGAGGAACCGGTTCAGACTGCTCTTCGTGCAGGTTGGGTCGATTTCTGAAAGCCGAAGACGCGCCGCATCAGCAATGGTTGCGTGTTCAAGAAGGTCGCTCTGAAAATCCTCGATAATGTCATATGCGTCCCCGTCGGAAGCGCGCAGCACAAACTCTTCACACTCTGCTATCAGAGGGGCAACCTCACCTTTTTCTACGTAGCCACTTGCAGCAATGCCTTCGAGGAAGCCGGTGAAGTGACAAAAGAACTTCTTCTCATTGTTTCGTCTATGGATTCGTGACAGTTCCACACCGTTATGCTCGAGTTCAGCCATGAGGGCCTCCTAGTTTTCTCGATTTTCAGATACGAAATGCGGGCATGTCAAGATTGTCGAATGATGATGGAATATCGGAACTGATTACCTGCGATATGGATATATTAGGCTGAAACCATTCCGCCCCCTCCCGCCCGGCCGCAGGCCGGGCAGCGGCCGACCCGCCCCCCACGGGCCGGCCGCTGTCCGTTTCGCACCTCGGCAACCGCACCGGCCATCTCCCCTTTCACCTCCCGTTAACCACACCTCCCGCATCCTCCCGGCATCCCTTGCGAATTAAACATGCATACATTAAATGTGGGACTGGGACTGGGACGAGACCAAGCGCCGCAGCAACCGCGCCAAGCATGGCGTGGACTTCGCCGCGATCGTCCGGTTCGACTGGGAGACGGCGACTTTCGAAGAAGACCGCAGACGCGACTATGGTGAGGTTCGCGTCGTTTCGGTCGGCAACCTGGATGGCAGGCTGCACATCTGCACCTGGACACCGCGTGGCGGGAGACCCCGCCTCATCAACCTGAGGAAGGCCAATGACCGCGAGAAAAAAGCCTACTACCGCGCCCGCGCCCCTCATTGACGAAGAGGGCGAAGTTCGCGAACTGACCGAAGAGGATTTTCGCCGGTTCCGCCCGATGTCCGAACGCCCCGACCTCCTTGCCCTGGTCAAGGGGCAGGGCCGGCCGCCGCTTCCGCCCTCGAAGAAGAAGCAGCGCGTCACCATGTACCTCGACCCCGACGTGCTGGCCCGGCTGAAGGCCGACGGCAAGGGCTGGCAGACCCGCGCCAATGCCGCGCTGCGCAAGGCGCTTGGCCTCTAGAGGCGCCGCCCCCTTCCCCCCGCCGGTCCCGCCGACTAGGCTCTGCCGCATCCAGCCCGGAGCCCGCCCATGCTGCCCGATACCCTTCGTCACGCCACGGTCATGTTCGCCGCCGGGGTCGGCATCCCGATCCTCGCCGCGATCAACGCGCAGCTCGGCGCCCGGATCGGCGCGCCCTTCGCCGCCGGGGCGGTGCTCTTCGTCGTCGCCTTCCTTGTCGCGCTGGTCTCGATGCTGCTGCTGGGGCAGGGCGGGGCGCTCGCGAAGCTTCCCGCGCAGCCGCCGCATCTGTTCCTGGGCGGCTGTTTCGTTGCCTTCTACGTGCTTTCGATCACCGTCATCGCGCCGCGCTTCGGCGTCGGAAATGCGGTGATGATGGTGCTGCTCGGGCAACTGGTCTCGGCCGCGGTGATCGACGCCTTCGGCCTGTTCGGCGCCCGGGTGATCGGCCTTTCGGCGCAGCGGATGATCGCGCTGCTGCTGATGGCCGTCGGGGTCGTCCTGGCGCAGACCTCCTAGCCCTCTCGACGCATCGTGATGGCTCGCATAGCCTTGCCGCCATGCGAAGATTTCTGTTCCTCCTGCTCACGCTTCTGGCTGCCTGCACAAGGCCGCTGGCGCCGCCCGAAGCCGCCTTCCTGCGCAATTTCACCGGCGACCGGCTGGACACTTCGGCGATCCGAATCCATCCCGGTCTGGTCACGCTGACCCGGCGCTTTCCGGTGCAGCCGCGGTTGACCTGCCAGAGCCGTCTCTACCCGCCGAACCCGAACAAGACCGCGCTCGGCGCCGCCCCGGCGATGACGCTGTGGAACACGATCATGGTCCGCTCGGACTGGGCGGCGAAGGATCTCACCGGCGGGGTGCCGCGGCAGATGGATCTGGTGCGGGCGATGCTGCTGGCGCATGAGGCGGTGCATGTCTGGCAATGGCAGCACCGGGCCGAGACCGGCTATACCCCCTGGCGGGCGGCGCGCGAGCATGTCACCAGCGCCGATCCCTATCTGTTCGACCCCGACACCACGGCCGATTTCAGCAGCTTCGGCTACGAGCAGCAGGGCGCGATCGTCGAGGAGTATCTCTGCTGCCGGGTTCTCGCCCCGAATGCCGAGCGGACCCGGCGCCTGCACGAGATGCTGGCCAAGGTCTTCCCCGTCTCCCCGATCTCGACCCCGCTGGCGCAGCAGGTGCTGCTGCCCTGGCGCGGGGTGCAGATCGAGGGGATTTGTGACTGAGCCGTTAACCACGATGATGTCCCCACGGGGTTCGCAAGGAATTTCAACGGCTTGACCCCCCGTCCCCATGGGGACGCCGGCTATCCGTCCAGCCCGCGGCCCTTCAGCAGCGCCTCGGGCCCCGGCATCCGGCCCCGGAAGGCGGTATAGGCGGCGTCGGCCTCCTGGCTGCCCCCGGCCGACAGGATGAACCGCTCCAGCCTGTCCGCCGTCGCCGGGTCGAAGGCATCGCCGACCTCCTCGAAGGCCTGGAAGGCATCGGCGTCCATCACCTCGGACCACATGTAGGAATAATAGCCCGAGGAATAGCCGTCGCCGGCGAAGACATGCGCGAAATGCGGGGTCGCGTGCCGCATCCGGATCGCATGCGGCATCCCGATCCGCTCCAGCTCCGCCGCCTGCGCCGCCATCGGATCGGCAGGCGCGGGACCGTCGTGAAACGCCAGATCGACCAGCGCCGAGGCGACGTATTCGACGGTCTGGAACCCCATGTCATAGGTCTGCGCCGCCAGCAGCCGGTCCAGCATCGGCTTCGGCATCGGCTCTCCCGTCACCGCATGGGTCGCGTACTTTCCCAGAACCTCCGGCACTTCCAGCCAATGCTCGTAAAGCTGGCTGGGAAGTTCGACGAAATCGCGCGGCACCGAGGTGCCCGAGATCGACGCATAGGTCACATCCGACAGCATCTGATGCAATGCGTGACCGAATTCGTGGAACAACGTCCGCGCGTCGTCGTAGCTGAGCAATGCCGGTTCGCCCTCGGCCGGTTTGGCGAAGTTGCAGACGTTCACCACCACCGGGCGAATCTCTCCGGCCAGTTTCTGCTGCTCGCGGAAGGCCGAGCACCATGCGCCCGAACGTTTCGAGCCGCGGGCGAAATAGTCGCCGATGAACACCGCCAGATGCTTGCCGTCCTTCATTGCCTCCCAGGCCCGCGCGTCGGGGTGATAGAGCGGCACGTCCAGCGGCCGGAAGGTCACGCCGAACAGCCGGGTCGCGCAGTCGAAGGCGGCCTCGATCATCCGGTCGAGTTGCAGATAGGGTTTCAGCTCGGCCTCATCCAGATCATGTTCGGCCCGGCGCCGCTTTTCCGAGTAATAGCGCCAGTCCCAGGCTTCCAGCCGTCCGTTGATGCCGTCTTCGTGCATCATCTCTTCCAGCCTTGCGGCGTCGGCCTCGGCCTTGGCGCGGGCCGGTTTCCAGACCTGCATCAGAAGGTCGCGCACCGCCTCGGGGGTCTTGGCCATCTCGGTTTCTAGCTTGTAGGCCGCGAAGTTCGGGTAGCCGAGCAGTTCGGCCCGCTCCTGCCGCAGCCGCAGGATTTCGGCGGCGATCTCGCGGTTGTCGGTGGCGCCGCCGTTCTCGCCGCGTTTCGACCAGGCTTCATAGGCCTTCCGACGCAGGTCGCGGCGGGGCGAGAATTGCAGGAAGGGCACGATCAGCGAGCGCGACAGGGTGACCACCGGCCCTTTCGCACCCTTCTCGGCCCCGGCGGCGCGGGCGCTGGCGACGACGAAATCGGGCAGGCCCTCAAGATCGGCTTCGGAGAGTTCCATGAACCAGTCCCGCTCATCGGCCAGAAGGTTCTGGGTGAACCGGGTCGAGAGCACCGCCAGCCGTTCCTTGACCTCGGCCATCCGGCTCTGCGCTTCGCCTTCCAGTGCCGCGCCCGCGCGGACGAAGCCGCGCCGGGTCAGCATCAGCACCCGGTTCTGCTCGGGCGTCAGACCGAGTGTATCGCGCGCTTGCCAAAGCGTCTCGATCCGCTGGAACAGCGGCCGGTTGCGGGTGATCTCCGAGCCATAGGCGGCCAGCTTGGGCGAGAACTCGCGCTGCAGCGCCTCGCGGGTCGGGTTCGAGTCGGCGCCGGCCAGGTTGTAGAACACGCCCAGCACACGGTTCAGGGTCTCATCGGCCAGTTCCAGCGCCTCGATCGTATTGGCGAAGGTCGGCGCTTCGGGGTTCTCCGCGATCCGGGCGATTTCGGCGCGCGCCTCGGTCAGGGCGGCTTCGAAGGCGGGGGCGAAATCGGCATCGGTGATCTCGGCGAAGGGCGGCAGATCGAATTGCGCGGTCCAGGGCGAAAGCAGGGCGTTCATGGGCGGGTCTCCTTTGCGCGGCACTCTAGGCGTGCGGCGCGGCAGGGAACAGCCCGCAGGGGCGGGAAAGCGGCCTCAGCCGGGCTGGCGCCGCAGATGCCGTTCCAGTCGCCGGAGCAGCAGCGACAGGCCGATGGTCATGAACAGATAGATCAGCGTCACCACGTTGTAGGTCTCGAAATAGCGGAAGTTCCCCGCCGCCGTGACCTTGCCCAGCTGGGTGATGTCGGCGACGCCGAGCACCGAGACCAGCGAGCTGTCCTTGACCATGGCGACGAAGTCGTTGCCATAGGGCGGCAGGATGGTCCGGAAGGCCTGCGGCCAGACCACCAGACGGAACCGGTTCCACCCCTTCAGGCCGAGCGCCTTGGCGGCCTCGATCTGGCCCGGATCGACAGCGGTGATTCCGGCGCGGAACACTTCGGCCAGAAAGCTGGCATAGGCGAAGGTCAGTGCCATGATCGCGCGCCAGAGAAAGGGGAAGTCGCGGGTCTTCATTGGCTCCCAGCCGGTCCAGCCGGTGGCCCAGTTCCAGGCCGCGATCAGCGCCGGGGCAAAGACGAAGGCGACATAGAGCAGCAGCACCATGATCGGGATGCCGCGCATGATCTCGATGTAGAACCGCGCCAGCTGCCGCAGCAGCAGCCAGCGCGACAGCCCGGCCAGCGCCAGGCCCAGCCCCAGCAGCGTTGCGAAGGCATAGGCCACCAGGGTGACGAAAAGGGTGATGCCGATGCCCCGCGACAGGGTGGTGAGGACCCGGAAATAGAGATCGTCCGCGACGACCTGCCACAGGAGCCATGCGCCGATCAGCCCGGCGGCCACCAGCCACCAGGGAAAATCGGCCTTGTCAGCCTGGGCTCGTCTTTGGGTCATGTGGCGCGAGGGTCGAGAGAGGGATCACTCGCCCTGCTTGAAGTCCAGGAACCAATGCTTGTTCAGCTTTTCGATCGTGCCGTCGGCCTGCATCGAGGCGATTGCGGCATTGATCGGCGCCACGAGATCGGAGCCCTTGGGGAAGATGAAGCCGAAGTCCTCGGCGCCCAGCGGCTCGCCGATCAGCTTCAGCCCGCCATCCGAGGCCGCGACATAGCCCTTGCCGGCGGTGCCGTCGGTCAGCACCAGATCGACATCGCCGGCCTGCAGGGCCTGAACCTCGGCGCCGAAGGTCTCGAACAGCTTGATCCGCGGGTTGGCCTCGTCGCCGTCCAGCACATCGTAGACCCCGACATAGAAGGGCGTGGTGCCGGGCTGGGCGGCCATCAGCAGATCGGGGTCGGCGGCAAAGCTGGCCGCATCGGTGAAGCGGGTCTCGTCGCCGCGCACCAGCATGACCATTTCCGAATGCATGTAGGGGTCCGAGAAATCGACCATTTCCTTGCGGTCGTCGCGGATCGTGATGCCGGTCATGCCGATGTCGAACTGGCCTTCGCTGACTGCCGGGATCATCGCGTCCCAGGAGATGTTCTCGTAGGTGATCTTGGCGTTCAGGCGCTTGGCGATCTCGGCCATGGCGTCGTATTCCCAGCCGATCTGGTTGCCGTTGCCGTCCAGGAACTGCAGCGGCGGATAGGCGTTCTCGGTGACCACCGTGATCTCGCGCCCGCCCAGATCGGGCAGGTCCTGCGCTGCGGCGGGCAGGGCGGCGAACAGGGCAATTGCGGCAAGGGCAGCGCGGCGGGTCAGCATCGGTGTCACTCCGGTGTCAGGAAACTGTTGTGCACAGGTTAAGACTGCGGCGCGGGGGGAGTCCAGCGGTGGCGCTCAGTCCGCGATCACATCCGCCCAGTCCGGATGCCGCCGTACCTGCGCCTTGATGTAGGAGCAGACCGGGACGATCTTGACCCCTTCGGCGCGGGCGTCCGCGATCAGCCGGTTGGCCAGTTTCAGCGCCACGCCCTGGCCGCGAAACGTCTCGGGGACGTTGGTGTGATCGGCGATGATGCGGCCGGGGCCGGCGATGGAATAGGTCAGCTCGGCCTCGGCCCCGTCCAGCGCATAGACATAGCGGCCCTTCGACCCGGTGACTTCGCGGGTGATCTCGATCTCAGACAAGGGTCGCCTCGGTGGCGGAACGGAACTGCGCCTCGGTGACGCCATCGGCCAGTTCGACGATATGCAGGCCCTTGTGGGTGACGTCCAGCACGCCGAGATTGGTGATGATCCGGTCGACCACGCCCTTGCCGGTGAGCGGCAGGGTGCATTTGCGCAGCACCTTGGATTCGCCGTGCTTGTTGGTGTGGTCCATGACCACCACCACCCGGCCGACGCCGGCCACAAGGTCCATCGCGCCGCCCATGCCCTTGACCAGCTTGCCGGGGATCATCCAGTTCGCCAGGTCGCCGGTCTCGGACACTTCCATCGCGCCGAGGATCGCCATGGCGATCTTGCCGCCGCGGATCATCCCGAAGGAGGTGGCGCTGTCGAAATAGGCGGTGCGGGGCAGTTCGGTGATCGTCTGCTTGCCGGCATTGATCAGATCGGGGTCTTCCTCGCCCTCATAGGGGAAGGGACCCATGCCCAGCATCCCGTTCTCGGATTGCAGGGTGATGTCCTTGTCGCCGACATAGTTGGCCACCAGCGTCGGGATCCCGATGCCGAGGTTCACATACATGCCGTCCTTCAGTTCCTCGGCCGCCCGCGCGGCCATCTGGTTACGGTCCCAGGGCATCAGACGGCCTCCTTCTTGCGGGTCGTGCGTTGCTCGATCCGTTTCTCGTGTTCGCCTTGGACGACCCGGTGCACATAGACGCCGGGCAGGTGGATCGCATCGGGGTCGAGCGAGCCGGTGGGCACGATCTCCTCGACCTCGGCGACGCAGGTCCGGCCGCACATCGCCGCCGGCGGATTGAAGTTGCGCGCGGTCTTGCGGAAGATCAGGTTGCCGGTCTCGTCGGCCTTCCAGGCCTTGACGATCGACAGGTCGGCGACGATGCCGCGCTCGAGGATATAGTCCTCGCCGTCGAAGGTCTTCACTTCCTTGCCCTCGGCGATCACCGTGCCGACGCCGGTCTTGGTGTAGAAGCCGGGGATGCCGCAGCCGCCGGCCCGCATCCGTTCCGCCAGGGTGCCCTGCGGGTTGAATTCAAGCTCCAGTTCGCCGGACAGATACTGCCGCATGAATTCGGCATTCTCGCCGACATAGGACGAGAGCATCTTCTTGATCTGCCGCGAGGCCAGCAGGACGCCCAGCCCGAAGTCATCGACGCCGCAGTTGTTCGAGGCGACGGTCAGGTCCTTGGTGCCGGCGTCGCGGATCGCCGCGATCAGCAATTCCGGAATGCCGCAGAGGCCAAAGCCCCCCGCCGCGATGAACATGCCGTCGAACAGAAGCCCGTCGAGCGCTTCCGAGGCCGTGCCATAGACTTTCTTCATGGGGTCCCCCGAGAGGTTTGCTGTTCTCTTCTCCGTCCCGGGTCCGCCGGAGTCAATGCTGCGCTGCGGCGGATCGATCAAGATAGCGCTAACCGTCCCCGGGTTGGCGATCCGCCGCTATTCCGCGGCGGGTTTCCTGGCCGCCGCCTTCTTTGCCGCGGGTTTCTTCGCGGGCGCTTTCTTGGCTGTGGTCTTCTTGGCGGCCGGCTTCTTGGCGGCGGCCTTCTTCGGCGCCGCCTTCCGGCGCCCGCCCTTGCTGGCGGCCTTGGCATTCACCAGCTCGACCGCCTGTTCCAGGGTCACCGACTCGGGCGGCAGCTCCTTGGGCAGGGTGGCGTTGACCTTCTCCCATTTGACATAGGGCCCGTATTTTCCGTCCATCACGTTGACCGGCCCGCCATCCGGATGCTCGCCCAGTTCGCGCAGCGGGGGTGCCGCCGCGCGGCCCCGGCCCGGCCCGCGTGCCGCCTTTTCGGCCAGAACCTCGACGGCCCGGTTCATCCCGATGGTAAAGACCTCGTCGACCTCGGGCAGGTTGGCATAGACCCGGCCGTGCTTGACATAGGGCCCATAGCGGCCGATCCCGGCCTCGATCAGCTCGCCATCCTCGGGGTGGTTGCCGACCGGGCGCGGCAGGCTGAGCAGCAGCACAGCCTTTTCCAGCGTCAGTTCCGAGGCATCCCAGCCCTTGGGCAGGCTGGCGCGGGGTGGTTTCGGCACTTCTTCGGTGGCCTCGCCGCGCTGCACATAGGGGCCGAAGCGGCCCGACCGCAGCGAAATCTCGTCGCCGTTGTCCACACCGAGAACCCGGTCACCGCCGCCCTCGGCCTCGTCGCCCGAGCCGCCGATCGGCCTGGTGTAGCGACATTTCGGATAATTGCCGCAGCCGATGAAGGCGCCGCCCGAGCGGGCGGTCTTCAGGTTCAGCCGTCCCTCGCCGCAGAGCGGGCAGATCCGCGGATCGCTGCCATCGGCGCGCGGCGGATAGAGATGCGGGGCCAGAACCTCGTCGATCTTGGTCAGGACCTCGGAAATCCGCAGCTCCGAGGTTTCCGCCAGCGCCGCCGAGAAATCGCGCCAGAACTTCTCCAGCACGTCCTTCCAGTTCCGGTCGCCGGCCGAGACGTCATCGAGCTGCGCTTCCAGATCGGCGGTGAATTCATAGGCCAGATAACGCGAGAAATACGTCATCAGGAAGATCGTGACGAGACGGCCCTTGTCCTCGGGGATCAGCCGGTTCTGTTCCTTGCGGACATATTCCCGCTCCTGGATCGTCGAGACGATCGAGGCATAGGTCGAGGGTCGCCCGATGCCGAGCTCTTCCATCCGTTTCACCAGGCTCGCCTCGGTGTAGCGCGGCGGCGGCTGGGTGAAATGCTGCGCGTTTTCGACCTGGCGTTTTTCGGCGGTTTCGCCCTCGGTAATCTGCGGCAGGCGGCGCTCGTCATCTTCCTCGGCCCCGGTGCCGTCGGCGGCGGGCGCATCGTCGCGGCCCTCGGAATAGACCTTCAGAAAACCGTCGAACAGCAGCACCTGGCCGGTGGCCCGCAGCCCGACCTGGTCATCGTCGCTGCCGATCTCGACCGTGGTCCGTTCCAGCCGGGCGCCGGCCATCTGGCTGGCGATGGTCCGCTTCCAGATCAGGTCGTAGAGCTTGCGCTGGTCGCCATCGGTCAGGCCCAGTTTCTCGGGCGTGTTGGCCATGTCGGTCGGCCGGATGCATTCATGCGCTTCCTGCGCGTTCTTGGCCTTGTTCTTGTAGATGCGCGGGCTGTCGGGCAGGTATTCGGCCCCGAAGGCCTGCTTGATCGCCTCGCGCGCCGCCGCGACCGCCTCGGGGGCCATGTCGATGCCGTCGGTCCGCATATAGGTGATATGCCCGGCCTCGTAGAGCCGCTGCGCCGCGTTCATGCATTGCCGCGCCCCCATGCCGAACTTGCGGCTGGCTTCCTGTTGCAGGGTCGAGGTCATGAAAGGGGCGGAGGGGTTCTTCGAAGCGGGTTTCGCCTCGACCTTGCGGATGCTCAGTGCCCGGCTCTCGACCGCGGCCTTGGCCAGTGCCGCCTCGGCCTCGGTCGCCAGGTCGAACTTGTCGAGCTTCTTGCCGCCGTAGCTGACCAGCCTTGCGGTATAGGTCTGGCCGCGCGGCGTCGCCAGCACCGCCGAGACGGTCCAGTATTCGCGCGGCTTGAACGCCTCGATCTCCATCTCGCGCTCGACGATCAGCCGCAGGCAGACCGATTGCACCCGGCCCGCCGACTTGGCGCCCGGCAGCTTGCGCCAGAGCACCGGCGACAGGTTGAAGCCGACCAGATAGTCCAGCGCCCGGCGGGCCAGATAGGCCTCGACCAGTTCCATGTCGACCTGGCGCGGATGCTGCATCGCCTCGGTCACGGCGGATTTGGTGATCGCGTTGAAGGTCACCCGGCTGACCTTCTTGCCCTTCTTGAGCTCCTTGGCCAGCGCCTCCTGCAGGTGCCAGGAAATCGCCTCGCCCTCGCGGTCGGGGTCGGTGGCGAGGATCAGCGTGTCGTCGGTCTTCAGCGCCTCGGTGATCGCACGAATGTGCTTTTTCGAGTCGCTGGCGACCTCCCATTTCATGTTAAAGTCCTGCTCGGGATCGACCGACCCGTCCTTGGGCGGCAGGTCGCGGACATGGCCGAACGAGGCCAGAACCACATAATCCGAGCCCAGATATTTGTTGATCGTCTTGGCCTTGGCGGGCGATTCGACAACGACGACGGGCATGAAATTTCCTTAGCAGAACGGGGGCGGATGGCCCGGGGCGGGGGGCCGGACCGTTTGGCGGGGGAACATGTGGGCGGGTCGGGAGGATGTCAATGCAGGCCGGAACGACGTCGGGTCGCAGCGTTTCGGGCCCGGCGCCGGGCGTCGCAAGGCGGGGATGGGTGCGCGCGCCGGCGCCTACGGTCAGGGCGCGTGGCGTCGCGGCAGGGTCTCAGTTGATCCGGGTCAGCAGCCCGCCGGCCTGGCGTTCGATCCGGCCTTCCAGTTCCAGGTTCAGCAGTTCGGCCCCGATGTCGCTGGCCGCCAGGCCCAGGTCGCGGATCAGCTGGTCTTCGGCCAGCGGGCTGGGTGACAGACGTTCGAGGATCTGCCGGTGCAGGGCCGAGGTCCGGGCCAGGTCGCGGCGCTGTGGCGGGGTGGGGATGCTGTCGGCGGGCCGGGGCGGCGGTGCCGCCGCCGCTTCGTTGCGGGCGGGCGGCGCCGCCAGCGCCTCGATCACATCCTCGGCATTGCGCACCAGCAGGGCGCCGTCGCGGATCAGCATGTTGCAGCCCGAGCAGCGGGCATCCATCGGATGGCCCGGCACCGCCATCACCTCGCGCCCCGCGTCCAGTGCCGCCCGGGCGGTGATCAGCGAGCCCGATCTTGCTGCGGCCTCGACCACCACCACCGCCCGTGCCAGCCCGGCGACGATCCGGTTGCGGCGCGGGAAATGGCGGGCCTGCGGCACCGTGCCCATCGGCTGATCCGACAGCCGCAGCCCGCGGTCGCCGATCTCCTGCGCCAGCACGGCGTTTTCCGGCGGATAGACGACATCGACCCCGCCGGCCATCACCGCCAGGGTTCCGGTCGCCAGCGATCCCAGATGTGCCGCGGTGTCGATCCCGCGGGCCAGGCCCGAGACGACGATATGCCCCGCCCGGCCCAGCCCGTCGGCCAGCGTCCGCGCCATCCGGGTGCCGAGACTCGAGGCATTGCGGGCGCCGACCAGCGCCACGGCGGGACGGGCCAGCAGCGACAGGTCGCCCAGGGCCCAGAGCAGCGGTGGCGGGTCGTCCAGCTCCGCCAGGGCGGCGGGATAGGCATCTTCACCAAAGGCGATCAGCCTGGCCCCGGCCAGCCGCCCGGCCCGCCGCTCGGCCCGGACGACATCGAGCGGGCAGACCCGATAGTCCTCGACCCCGGCGGCACGGGCGACTTCCGGCAATGCCTCCAGCGCCGCCGCGGCGCTGCCATGTTCGGCCATCAGGCGGTAGAATGTCGTCGGCCCGACCCGGCGCGAGCGCAAGAGGCAGAGCCAGTGCAGCCGCTCTTCTTCCCCGTGGGGTGGGTGGATGGGGTGGGGGGGAGAGAATTGATCTTCAGCCATTCCGGGGTCCGCACTCTTGCCCGGCGATCATGTTCCCTGAATGGTTAACAGGTCGTTTAAGAGGCTGCGGTCAGCCGTCCGTTGCAGCGCTGGCGCAGGAGTTCCCAGTAGACCAGCCCCATGGCCGCCCCGATGCCCAGGGTCGCAGCCGTCGCCGGTTGCCCGGCAAGCTGCATCCGCAGCGCCGCCAGCGTCAGCCCGATCAGCCCGGCGACCGCCCAGCCTCCGGCCCCGGCCCGCCGCGCCAGCAGAAGCGACAGGATGCCCGGCAGCAGCATCGGCAGGGCCGACAGCGGCACCGCCATCAGCGCCGCGCCCAGGCTCCAGAGCTGCGCCACCGGAGGGCCGGCTCCCAGTCTCGGCTCCGCCAGGCTGGCCGCCATCGTCAGCACCGCGCCGAGCACCGCCATGACGGCAAGGCAGCCCGCCGCCGCGATCAGATGATCCATCGGGCCGCTGGCGCGCCCGGCCGGGGTGCGGAGCAGGCTCATGCGGCCGCTCCGGCGCGGGCGGGCTGAATCGCAGGGTCTCGGGTCATCCTCGGCCTCCTCCAGCGCCAGACCTAGCAGCCTGCCCGCCCCGTGCAAGCGCGGCGCCCGGCGTCACTTGCCCGGCGCCGGCAGGGGCCGGGTGAAGATCAGGCAATCGAAGGGAAACGGTCCCTCGGGGCCGTCCAGCAGCACCGTCTCGGTGCCGCGCAGGGTCCAGCCGGTCTTGCGGTAGAAGGCCGCGGCGCGGGCATTGCCGGGATTGCATTCGAGCAGCGCCTCGGCATGGCCGGCCGCCGCGATCCTCTCCAGCCCGTCGCGCATCAGCACCGCCGCCGCGCCGCGGCCCTCCAGCGCGCGGCTGACATAGATCTGGTCGATATGGCTGCCCTTGATCGCGCAGAATCCCTGCGGCGCGCCCTCGGGGCCGATCACCCGCATGTCGTCGCCGAATCCGCGCAGGCGGCGCAGCAGGTCGGCGCGGCTGCGCAGGGCGATCATCCAGGGTGGCGAATAGGCGCCATGCGCATCGTGCCAGCGCTGGTGGAACAGATCGGCCAGCGGGTCGTAATCCGCCTCGACCGCCCGCCGCGGTGTCGGCTGGCCGCTCAAGCCGACGAGCCGCCCACCGTCAGCCCGCCGATCAGCAGGGTCGGCTGCCCGACCCCGACCGGCACCCACTGACCGCCCTTGCCGCAATTGCCGATCCCGGGATCGAGCTTCATGTCGTTGCCGATCGCCCGGATCTGCTTCAGCGCCGTGGGACCGTCGCCGATCAGGGTCGCGCCCTTGACAGGCGCGCCGACCTTGCCGTTCTTCACCCGATAGGCCTCGGTGCAGGAGAAGACGAACTTGCCGTTGGTGATGTCGACCTGGCCGCCGCCGAAGCCGACCGCATAGATGCCGTCCTTCAGATCGGCGACGATCGCGTCGGGATCGGCATCTCCCGCCAGCATGTAGGTGTTGGTCATCCGCGGCATCGGCGTATGGGCATAGCTCTCGCGGCGCCCGTTGCCGGTGGGCTCCACCCCCATCAGCCGGGCGTTCTGCCGGTCCTGCATGTAGCCGACCAGCACGCCGTCCTCGATCAGCACGTTCCGGCCGCTGGGCGTGCCCTCGTCATCGACGCTGATGCTGCCGCGCCGGTCGGGAATCGTGCCGTCGTCCAGCACCGTGACGCCTTTCGCGGCGACCTGCTGGCCCATCAGCCCGGCAAAGGCGCTGGTCTTCTTGCGGTTGAAATCGCCTTCCAGCCCGTGGCCCACCGCCTCGTGCAGCAGGATTCCGGGCCAGCCGGCGCCCAGGGCCACGTCCATGATCCCCGCCGGAGCCGATTCGGCCCCCAGGTTGACCACCGCGATCCGCAGCGCCTCGTCCACCGCCGCCTGCCAATGCGCCGGCTCGATCAGCCCCAGAAGCGAGGTCCGCCCCCCGGCACCGTGGCTGCCGCTTTCGCGCCGGCCGCCGTCTTCCACGATGACCGAGACGTTCAGCCGGGTCATCGGCCGCGCATCGCGGACCAGCAGCCCGTCGGGACGCAGGATTTCCACCTCCTGCATCGAGGCGACCAGCGAGGCCGAGACCTGCACCACCCGCGGATCGCGGGCCCGGGCATAGGCGTCGATCTCGGCCAGGGTCTCGATCCGGACCCCGAATTCGGCATCGGTCAGCGGGTCGCGGTCGGTATAGAGCCGCCGGTTGGTCGGTTTCGGGCCCAGGGCGAGCGTGCCGCCGCCGTCGCCGACCGCCAGCCGCGCGGTCTCGGCGGCGCGCGCCATCGCCGCTTCGGTGATCTCGGTCGAATGGGCATAGCCCGAGGTCTCGCCCTTGACCGCGCGCAGGCCGAAGCCTTCGGCCGCGTCATAGCTGGCGGTCTTCAGCCGGCCGTCGTCCCAGCCCAGGGCCTCGAACCGGCGCCGCTCCAGAAAGAGTTCCCCGTCATCGGCCCCATCCAGGGTGCGCTTGAGCAGAGATTCGGCGGCCGAACGGTCGATCTGGCCCTCGAAAGGGCGGAACGGGGCGGGATTGGAGGCGGTATGAGACATGGGGCGATGGGCCTTCCGGGGCAGGTTTGGCGGCGTTTTGGCGGCTCCGAGAGTCGCAGATGCGGCATAACGCACCGTTGGCGTTGCGGCTTGGTCTTGTTAGAACCTCACTAATATGGTTTCACACCGCGCAGACACAATGGGATTCCGGCCGGGCCCGTCTTGGCGGGCGACTCGTCGGCAATCAGCGAACAGGAACGTGACATGCGTGGATTGAAGCTCCTCTCGGGCATTTCGGTAGCCGGTACCATGGTTATGTGGGCAGGACTCGGCCTGGCCCAGGATGCGCTCGGGGCGCTGGAGACGATTGGCAAACCGACGGATGGCGGGATGTATTTCCAGCCTGCCGCCACGGAACTGGCCTCGGACATCCATTGGCTCGACGGCATGATCAACTGGATCATCGGCGGCATCGTGGCCCTGGTGGTCGTGCTGCTGGCCATCGTGATCCTGCGCTACAACCGGCGCGCCAATCCGACACCGGCACGCTTCACGCACAACACGCCGGTCGAACTGGCCTGGACCCTGCTGCCGATCATGATTCTCGTGGTCATCGGCGCCTTCTCGCTGCCGATCCTGTTCAAGCAGCAGGAGATTCCGGTCGGCGACATCACCATCAAGGTGACCGGCAACCAGTGGTTCTGGAACTACGATTATGTCGATGAGGGCTTTGCCTTCGACAGCTACATGATCGGCCAGCCGGCCACGATCGACGACGCCGCCGAGCCGGACGTCAAGCCCTATGTGCTGACCGACGCGATGAAGGCCAAGCTGGTCGCCGCCGGCTATACCGAGGACGAGTTTCTTCTGGCCACCGACAATCCGGTCGTGGTGCCGGTCGGCAAGGTCATCGTGATGCAGGTCACCGCCGCCGACGTGATCCATTCCTGGGCGCTGCCCGCCTTCGGCGTCAAGCAGGACGGGGTGCCGGGCCGGATCGCGCATCTGTGGTTCAAGCCCGAACGCGAAGGCGTCTTCTTCGGCCAGTGCTCCGAGCTTTGCGGCAAGGACCATGCCTATATGCCGATCACCGTGAAAGTGGTCTCGGAAGAGGCCTATGCCGACTGGCTGGCCGGTGCCAAGCAAGAGTTCGCTTCGCTGGATGCCGGCGACCAGCCGGTCCGGCTTGCCTCGAACTGATCCGGTCGGTGCCGGCCCCCGGGGCCGGCCACGACAAACCGGCATTCCCGGACAGACCTGTTTTGGATAGACAATGACCGATGTGACCACCATTGCAGAGGGCGACGCGGGCTTTCGCGACTATGTCGCGCTGCTCAAGCCCCGGGTCATGTCCCTGGTTGTCTTCACCGCGCTGGTGGGTCTGCTGGTGGCGCCGGGCGGCGTCAACCCGGTGGTCGGCTTTGTCGCGGTGCTCTGCATCGCGGTCGGGGCCGGGGCCTCGGGCGCCCTGAACATGTGGTATGACGCCGATATCGACGCGGTGATGCGGCGTACCCGCTCGCGTCCGGTGCCCTCGGGCCGGGTCCGCGCCGACGAGGCACTGGCGCTCGGCCTCGGCCTGTCGGGTTTTGCGGTGACGATCCTGGCGCTGGCCACCAATTTCCTGGCCGCCGGGCTGCTGGCCTTCACCATCTTCTTCTATGCCGTGGTCTACACGATCTGGCTGAAGCGCCGGACCCCGCAGAACATCGTCATCGGCGGGCTGTCGGGGGCGCTGCCGCCGATGATCGGCTGGGCGGCGGTCACCGGCAGCGTGACGCTGGCCCCGGTGATGATGGTGGCGCTGATCTTCATGTGGACGCCGCCGCACTTCTGGTCGCTGGCGCTGTTCATGAAGGCCGATTACGACGCCGCCGGGGTGCCGATGCTGACTGCGACGCATGGTCGCAGAACCACAAGGCGCCACATCCTGGCCTATGCCGTCGCCCTGGTTCCGGTGGCCCTGGGCCTCGGACTGACCCAGATCGGCGGGCCGTTCTATCTGGCGCTGTCGCTGGTCCTGAATGCCGGCTTCGTGCTGGGCGCGCTGCGTCTGGTCCGCCGTGACGAGGCGCTGGCCGAGGCCGACGCCTACAAGGCCGAGAAGGCCTTCTTCCGCTATTCGCTCTGGTATCTGTTCCTGCATTTCGGTGCACTGCTGCTGCAGGCGACGCCGGGCGTTCCCGGCTGGGGGGGCTGACGCGATGCCGATCACCCAGGAACACGAACTCCACCGCCGCCGCCGCGGCCGCAACTACGGCCTCGGGCTGGTTCTGGGCGGTTTCGTCGCCCTGGTCTTTGCGCTGACCATGGTGAAGGTCACCAATCTCGGCGCGACCCAGACCCCCGGCGCCGCCGCACCCGCTGTCACAACTTCCGAGGACAAGCCATGAAACTGCCGAAGGATCCCAATACCCGCGTGGTCTTCGCGCTTGTCTCCGTGGTCCTGACCATGGGCGCGCTGGCCTGGGCCGCGGTGCCGTTCTATTCTTGGTTCTGCCGGGTGACCGGGTTTGCCGGAACCACCTCCACCGCCGTCGGCCCCGCCGACAAGGTGCTGGACGAGACCATCCTGATTCGCTTCGACGCCAACACCGATCCCGGGATGCCCTGGGAATTCAAACCGGTGGTCAAGAAGATGACCCTGCATATCGGCGAGACCGGCATGGCGTTCTTCGAGGCCTACAACCCGACCGACCATCCGATCGGCGGCAGCGCCTCGTTCAACGTCGCGCCCGACAGTTCCGGCGGCTATTTCACCAAGATCGACTGCTTCTGCTTCACCGAACAGATCCTGCGCCCCCATGAAAGGGTGCAGATGCCGGTGACCTTCTATGTCGATCCGGACATCAAGAACGATCCCGATGCGAAATACGTGCACGAGATCACTTTGTCCTACACCTTCTACCAGACCGAGCTGACCGAAGAGCAGCTGACCCAGCTTGCCATCGATCCGCCGATCGGGCAGAGAACAACTAACTGAGACGCACCGGATCCAGGGGGCGAGGGAAGACCATGGCGCACGAGAAGAATCACGACTATCACATTCTGCAACCCTCGATCTGGCCGTTTGTCGGCGCCGTATCGGCGTTCGCGATGCTGTTCGGCGCGGTGCTCTATTTCCACAACTACGGTCCGTGGCTGCTGCTGATCGGGTTCGCCGCGGTGCTCTACACGATGTATGCGTGGTGGGCGGATGTGGTGGCCGAGGGCAATGGCGGCGATCACACCCCGGTGGTCCGCATCGGCCTTCGCTACGGCGTGATCCTCTTCATCATGTCCGAGGTCATGTTCTTCTCGGCCTGGTTCTGGACCTTCTTCAAGCACGCCATGTATCCGATGGGCCCCGACAGCCCCGCGGTCGATGGCGTCTGGCCGCCGGCCGGGATCGAGACCTTCGACCCCTGGCACCTGCCGCTGATCAACACGCTGATCCTGCTCTGCTCGGGCGCTGCCTGCACCTGGGCGCACCACGCGCTGGTGCACGAGAACAACCGCAAGGATCTGGTCAACGGCCTGATCATCTCGATCGTTCTGGGCGCGCTGTTCACGGTCTTCCAGGCCTATGAATACAGCCACGCCGCCTTCGGCTTCTCGGGCAACATCTACGGTGCCACCTTCTTCATGGCGACCGGGTTCCACGGCTTCCACGTCATCATCGGGACGATCTTCCTGGCCGTCTGCCTGATCCGGGCGCTGCGGGGCGATTTCACGCCCACGGCGCATGTCGGCTTCGAAGCCGCCGCCTGGTACTGGCACTTCGTCGATGTGGTCTGGCTGTTCCTCTTCGCCGCAGTCTACGTCTGGGGCGGCTGAGACGGACGACGATCTTGCGCGGCATGCAGAAGACCGGAGGGCGCGGGGCCAGTCCCGCGCCTTTCGCATGAGACGCTATCTCGGCGCGCTGGCCTTTGGCGTCATCGGGATCGGCATCCTGATATCGCTGGCCGTCTGGCAGTTGCAGAGACTGGACTGGAAGCGGGGCATCCTGGCCAATATCGAGGCCCGGATCGCCGCCGCGCCGGTCCCGATCCCTGCCGATCCCGACCCCGAGGGCGACAGGTATCTTGCGGTCACCGCCACCGGTCATATCGGCCCCGGAGAGCTGCACCTGCTCGACAGCATCCAGAATGTCGGGCCGGTCTGGCGGATCATCGTGCCCTTCGTCACCGACGGCCGCACGGTCCTGCTCGACCGCGGCTATGTGCTCGACGGTCGGCAGAACGATCCGCATGCCGGCGCCGTCACCCGGATCGTCGGCAACCTGATCTGGCCCGACGACCGCACCAGCTCGACACCGCCGAACGACCCGGAAAAGAACATCTGGTTTGCCCGCGATCTCGACGAGATGGCCCGGGCGCTCGGCACCGAGCCGCTGCTGGTCGTCGCGCGCGAGGATACCGGCGACGGGATCACGCCGCTGCCGGTCTCGACCGAGGGGATTCCCAACGACCATCTGCAATACGCCATCACCTGGTTTCTTTTGGCAGGGGTCTGGGCGGGGATGACAGGGCTGCTGCTCTGGCGTATCTCTCGCCGGACCGCATAGGACGAACGGCAGGCATGGAATATATCTCGACCCGGGGCCGCGCGCCCGTGCTGACCTTCGAGCAGGCGATGCTGACCGGACTGGCCCGCGACGGCGGGCTCTATGTCCCGGCCGAAGTGCCGCAGATGAGCGCCGACGAGATCGCCGCGCTGGAGGGGCTGCCCTACGAGGAGGCCGCCTTCCGGATCGTCTGGCCCTTTGTCGAGGGCACCTTCACCGAGGACGAGCTGCGCGACTGCATCGAGCGTGCCTATCAGGGCTTCGGCCATGTCGCCCGGGCGCCGCTGGTTCAGCTGGCGCCGTCCCATTTCCTGCTGGAGCTGTTCCACGGCCCGACGCTGGCCTTCAAGGACTTCGCCATGCAGCTGATCGGGCAGCTGTTCCAGACCGCGCTGGCCAGGACCGGGCAGCGGATCACCATCGTCGGTGCCACCAGCGGCGACACCGGCAGCGCCGCCATCGAGGCGTTCAAGGGCCTGGAAAACGTCGATGTGTTCATCCTGTTCCCCGATGGCGACCGGGTGTCCGAGGTGCAGCGCCGCCAGATGACCACCCCGGCCGAGGAGAATGTCCACGCGCTGGCGATGGACGGCGATTTCGACGCCTGCCAGGCCCGGCTCAAGGACATGTTCAACGACCATGCCTTCCGCGACGAGGTGGCGCTGGCCGGGGTGAATTCGATCAACTGGGCCCGGGTGCTGGCCCAGGTCGTCTATTACTTCACCTCCGCTGTGGCCCTGGGGGCGCCCGAGAGGGCGGTGCGGTTCTGTGTGCCCACCGGGAATTTCGGCGACATCTTCGCCGGCTATATCGCCCGCGGCATGGGTCTGCCGGTCGAGCGGCTGGTGATCGCCACCAACCAGAACGACATCCTGCACCGGACCCTGGTGACCGGCGAGCATCGCCCCGAGGGGGTCGAGCCCTCGATCTCGCCGTCGATGGATATCCAGATATCCTCGAATTTCGAGCGGGTGCTCTTCGATGCCTACGACCGCGAGGGCAATGCGGTGGAGGCGCTGATGGAGGAACTGGGCGACGGCGGCTTTGCGCTCAGCCAGGGGGCGCTGGACCGGCTGCGCGAGAATTTCGGTTCCGGCCGGGCTTCCGAGGCCGAGACCCGCGCGACGATCCGCCGGGTCTTCGAAACCACCGGACAGCTGATCTGCCCGCATACCGCCGTGGCGGTGAAGGTGGCGGAAGAGCATATGGGACGGGCGCCGATGGTCACCCTGGGCACAGCGCATCCGGCGAAATTCCCGGTGGCCGTCGAGGCTGCCACCGGCCAGCGCCCGGCACTGCCGCCGCGGATGGCCGATCTCTTCGATCTGCCTGAACGCGTCACCGCGGTGCCGAACGACCTGGCCAGCCTTCAGCACCTGATTCGGGAGAACCGGTCCAAGTGACTGTCGAGTTGCATCGTTTGCCGAACGGGTTGCGGATCGTGACCGAGAACATGCCGAGCCTGCGCTCGGCCTCTGTCGGGGTCTGGGTCAGCGCCGGGGCGCGGCACGAACGCGCCGACCAGAACGGCATCGCGCATTTCCTGGAACACATGGCCTTCAAGGGCACCGCGCGGCGCAGCGCCCTGCAGATCGCCGAAGAGATCGAGGACGTCGGCGGCTACATCAACGCCTATACCAGCCGCGAAACCACGGCCTTCTATGCCAGGGTGCTCGAATCCGACGTGCCGATGGCGCTGGACGTGATCGCCGACATCGTCCTGAATCCGGCCTTCGATGCCGCCGAGCTCGAGATCGAACGCGGGGTGATCCTGCAGGAAATCGGCCAGGTTCTCGACACGCCCGACGACATCATCTTCGACTGGCTGCAAGAGGTCGCCTATCCCGACCAGCCGCTGGGCCGCGCCATTCTCGGCCCGGCCGAGCGGGTCGCGGGCTTCAATCGCGACGACCTGCGCGCCTTCGTCAACGAGCATTACCGGCCCGAGCGGCTGATCGTCTCGGCGGCGGGCGCGGTGGATCACGACGCCATCGTGAAGCTCTGCGAAGACCTCTTCGGCCATCTGCCGGCCGGGGGCGGCGAAGGCGGCGAGGCCGGCCGCTTCGGCGGCGGCGAGCGGCGGGTGAAGAAGAAGCTGGAACAGGCGCATATGGCGCTGGCCTTCGAGACTCCGGGATTCCGCGATCCGCTGGTCTACACCAGCCAGATCTTCTCGACCGCACTCGGCGGCGGCATGTCCTCGCGGCTGTTCCAGGAGGTTCGCGAACGGCGCGGGCTCTGCTATTCGATCTATGCTTCGACCGGAGCCCATGCCGAGACCGGGCTGATGACGATCTATGCCGGCACCAGCGGCGAGGATATCGCCGACCTGACCGCGCTGACGCTGGACGAGCTGAAACGCGCCGCCAGCGACATCAGCGAGGCCGAAGTGGCCCGTGCCCGCGCCCAGATGAAGGCCGGGCTGCTGATGGGACTGGAAAGCCCCTCGGCCCGGGCCGAGCGGCTGGCGCGGCTGGTCGGCATCTGGGATCGGGTGCCGCCGCTGGAGGAAACCATCCGGCGGATCGACGATGTCTCGGCGCAGGGCGTGCGCGACTTTGCCCAGGCGCTGATCGGAACAACCCCGGCCCTGGCGCTCTACGGCCCGGTCGGCAAGGCGCCGTCACTGGCGCGACTGAGGGAAAGGCTCGCCGCCTGATGTTTTTGCCGCGCCGCAAGGTGAGGATCGAGACCGAGCGGATGATCATGCGTCCGCCGCAGCACAGTGACTTCCGTGCCTGGGCCGGGCTGCGCCGGGACGGGGCCGAGTTCCTGAAGAAATGGGAACCGACCTGGGCCGCCGATCACCTGACCCGGCGCGGCTTCACCAACCGGGTCTACTGGGCGCAACGCTCGGTGGCTTCGGGTTCGGCCCTGCCGCTGTTCCTGTTCCGCCGCGAAGGCGAGGTTCTGGTCGGCGCCATCACGCTCGACAACATCCGCCGCGGCCCGGCGCAATCGGGCACGCTGGGCTACTGGATCGGCCAGGCATATGCCCGCCAGGGCCTGATGCGAGAGGCCCTGCAGGCCATGGTCCACCACGCCTTCACCACGCTCGACCTCAGCCGTCTCGAGGCCGCCTGCCTGCCCGAAAACACCGCTTCCCGCGGGGTGCTGGAGAAATGCGGCTTCAAATACGAAGGCGTGGCGCAAAGCTATCTGCAGATCAACGGCCGCTGGCGCAACCATGTGCTCTACGCCAATCTGCGCGGTGATCGCCGCGGCCGCTCGGACGTCGGCTGAGCGCCCGGATTTTCGGCGCCGCGCCGGGCCGGACCGCCAGCTCACCAATCTGTGAACCCCGGATCCGCCGCGACCGCTGCTAGGCTTGCCGTGACCCGGAGGCCCCCATGCACCGAATCCTCGCCGCCGTCTTCCTTGCCCTCGTGGCGCTCCCGGCCAGCGCCCAGTCCCGCATTCCCAGCCATTGCATCGCCGTCGCGGATGCCGGGCCCGAGCGGCTCTGGCGCGCCGACTGGCGCGATCCGGTGGCCAGGGACACGGTCCGGATCCGCTATATCGACCACTCGATGTTCCTGATCCAGACCCCGGGCGGGTTGGCGGCGGCAACCGACTTCACCGGCTTTCTCGGTCCGGTCGATCTGGTCCCCGATGTCGTCACCATGAATCACGCCCATTCCAGCCACTGGACCAGCGCGCCCGATCCGCGGATTCCGCATGTCCTGCCCGGCTGGGGCCCGTTCGGGCAGGGGATCGAGCACCATCTCGACCTTGGCGAGATGCTGGTGCGCAATGTCTCCACCGACATCCGGCTGGGCGCGTCGGGGGTCGAGCCGAAGGGCAATTCGATCTTCGTCTTCGAGGTCGCGGGCCTCTGCATCGGCCATCTGGGCCACCTGCATCACGAACCCGATGCGGCGCAATATGCCGCGCTCGGGCGGATCGACGTGCTGATGGTGCCGGTCGATGGCGGCCGGACGCTGGACCTGCCGACGATGATGCGGGTGGTGGAACGGCTGCGCTCTTCGGTCGTGATCCCGATGCACTGGTTCTCCGGCGCGGCGCTGGATGCCTTCCTGGTCGGCATGTCGGACGGATTCGCGGTCGAGCGGAGCGATGCCAGCGAAATCACCCTTTCGCTGCGCAGCCTGCCTGCACGCCCGACGATCGTGGTGCTGCGCCCGGACTATCTGGAGTGACGGCCTGCGTTCTCCTGCTGCGCGGCATCAATGTCGGCGGCGCCGGCAAGCTGCCGATGGCCGATCTGCGGGCCCTGCTTGCGCGGCTCGGCGCCGACCGGGTCGCGACCCATATCCAGAGCGGCAACGCGGTCTTCCTGCATGAGCGGCCCGGCGCCGCGCTGCCCGCCGCGATCCGGGACGCCATCGAGGCCGGGCACGGGTTCCGCCCCGCGGCCTTCCTGCTGTCCGGTGCCGAGTTTTCCGCCGTGCTGGCCGCAAACCCCTTCCCCGAGGCCGAGTCGGACCCCCGGCCGATGCATCTGTATTTCCACGACAATTCCGCCCGGCCCGATCGTGCCGCGCTGGACGCCCTGCTGGCGCCGGGAGAGCAGTGGCATTGCACCGACCGGGTGCTCTATCTGCGCGCGCCCGATGGCATCGGCCGGTCCGCCTTCGCCGCGAAACTGCCCCGTCATTTCAAGGCCGTGATGACGGCGCGCAATCTGCGGACCTGCCGGAAGCTGGCGGAGATGGCCGGGGCTCTTTCGCGCTGATCGGTCTTGCCCCTCCGCCACCGCCGTGCAGAATCCGTTCACGGAGGCACCATGCTCAATCCCTGTGATACCCATTTCGTCGAACGCCTGACCGATGTGCTGCCCGAAGGCACGATCCGCGAGGCCGGGCCCGCCTATCTGGAAGAGCCGCGCGGCATCTGGCGCGGTCATGCCGGCGCGGTGGCGCTGCCGGCGACGGTCGGCGAGGTCTCGGTGATCGTCGGGCTGGCGGCGCAGGCGCGGGTCGGGATCGTGCCCTGGTCGGGCGGCACCGGCCTGGTCGGGGGCCAGATCATGACCGGCGGCCCGGCGCCGCTGGTGCTGTCGCTGGAGCGGATGCGGCGGGTCCGGGCGGTGCATCCGGACGAGAACCTGATGGTCTGCGAGGCCGGGGTGACCCTGGCCGAGGCGCAGGAGGCGGCCGAGGCGGCCGGCCGGCTCTACCCGCTGTCGCTGGCCTCGGAAGGATCGTGCCGGGTCGGCGGAAATCTCTCGACCAATGCCGGCGGCGTGCAGATGCTGCGCTACGGGAATGCCCGCGAGCTCTGCCTCGGGCTCGAGGCGGTGATGCCCGACGGGACGATCTGGCACGGGCTGAAACGGCTGCGCAAGGACAATACCGGCTATGACCTGCGCAACCTCCTGATCGGCGCCGAGGGCACGCTGGGCATCATCACCGCCGCGGTGCTGCGGCTCTCGCCGCGGATGGTCCGCAACGGCACCGCGCTTCTGGTGGTGCCGGACCCTGCAGCGGCGCTGCGGCTTCTCAGCCTTGCCCGCGAGATCATCGGCGAATCGGTCAGCGCCTTCGAACTGATTTCCGGGGTCGGGCTGGGCTTCATTTCCGAGACCCTGCCCGACCTGCGCCAGCCCTGGCCCGAGGCGCCCGACTGGGCGGTGCTGATCGAGGTCGGCACCGAATCCGACCGTGACCCCCAGGCCCTGATCGAGGCGTTGTTCATGGCGGGCAACGAGGCGGGGATGGTGCTCGACGGGATGATCGCCGGGTCGCAGGCGCAGAGCCAGGCCTTCTGGGCGCTGCGCGAAAGCATGAGCGAGGCGAACCGCCGCATCGGGGCGATCCTGTCGAACGACATCTCGCTGCCGCTGGGCCGGATCGCCGGTTTCATCGACGAGGCGCGCACCGCGATTGCGGCGCTCGGGCCGCTGCGGATCAACTGCTTTGGCCATCTCGGCGACGGCAACCTGCATTTCAACATCTTCCCCGAACCCGGCGGAACCCGCGCCGCCTGGGCCGACCGGCGCGAGACGCTGATGCGGCTGGTCAACGATCTCGTCGCGGCGCATGAGGGCTCGTTCTCGGCCGAACACGGCGTCGGCCGTGCCAAGGTGGGAGAACTGGAACGCTATGGCGACCCGGCCAAGCTGGCGGCCATGCGGGCCATCAAGGCGGCGCTGGACCCGCTGGGTATCATGAACCCGGGCGCGGTGCTGCGGGCCTGAGCGGCCGGGCGCGCGCCAGCGGTTTCGGATCGCTGCGCGATCCGACCGGG
>NZ_JANQDU010000019.1 GCF_024723735.1 Frigidibacter sp. ROC022 | reverse complement strand
TGTGGATTCTCATCAGGTTGTTCAGAGCCTGCGCCGGGGCTTGATGGTTGATGGCTGAGTGTGTGCGTTTGGTATTGAACCAGTCAAGCCATCTGGGCAGGTCGCGGTTGCGGGCGTTTGAACTGGCATATGTCGCGCCGTAGGCCCATTCGCGCTGGAGGGTCTGAATGAACCGCTCTGCCTTGCCGTTGGTGCGCGGGGTGTATGGCCATGTTCGAATGTGGCGGATGGCGTTTGCGGCGAGGGCCTTTCCGAATAGCTTCGACCGGTAGCACGACCCATTGTCAGTCATGACCCGCTCGACTTTCACGCCCCGTGCGGCGAACCAGGCCAGGGCCCGGGCGAGGAAGGCGGTGGCGCTCTCCTTCTTCTCGTCGGGCAGCGCCTCGACATAGGCCAGCCGTGTCGCGTCATCGACCGCGACATGGACGAAGTCCCAGCCGGCGCCGCGGTTGCGACAGCCCCGGCGGGTGCCTGTGACACGATGGCCCGGGTGGTCGAAGCGGCCGAGTTTCTTGATGTCGACGTGGATCAACTCGCCGGGCCGCTCGCGCTGGTAGCGGCGCGCGGGCGGTGGCGGATCGAGGGCCGAGAGCCGCCCCAAGCCGGCGCGGGCCAGCCAGCGGGCGACGGTGGCGCGGGCCAGCCCGAGGTGCTGCGCGATCGTCGCGGCACTCATCCGGAACCGGCGCCGGAGACCGAGGATCAGTGCAACCTGACCCTCTCCCAGCCGGTGCGGAGACCTGGCCGGGGCGCTTGCCCTGTTCCCGAGCGCCGCGCGCCCCCCTTCCCGGCAGCGTCTGAGCCACTTGT
>NZ_JANQDU010000018.1 GCF_024723735.1 Frigidibacter sp. ROC022 | reverse complement strand
CCGCGCTTTCGTCTGCGAAGGGCGGAGAGACGATCGTGATGAAGAGCGGGGACTACGGCTCGCTCGACATCTCGGGAAAATCCTTCTCCAGCTATGTCACCCTGGTCTCCGAGGAGCCTCTCGGCGCGGTCTTCGATCAGGTGAAGATCCGCGATACAGACTATCTGCGGATCGACAACGTGCATGTCGACAATCCAAGCAACGGCAGTAGCGCCTCATCCATCGTCTCGGTGACTGAAGGCAGCAACCATGTCCAGTTCCTCAATTCGGAGGTCAACGGCAAGGTCGACGGCACCTACACCGGCCACTACGGACTCTATACCAAGGACGTCACCGACGTCACTTTCTCCGGAAACTACGTCCACGACGTCAAGATCGGAGGGACCTTCTACAATGCCGAAGACCTCACGGTCAGCGGCAACACCATAGACTATACCGGATCGGACAGTCTCAAGTTCATCAGCGTGCATGGCGTGCTGATCGAAGGCAACATGGGCGCGCGCCACATCTATCCCGAAGCCGGTTCACATCTCGACTTCATCCAGTTCCAGGGCAATGATTCCAGCGACATCGTGATCCGCGGCAACGTCAGCCTGCCGGGAACGCGCGGCGATGTGCAGGGTATCTTCATGGATGACGCCCATTACACCAACGTTCTGATCGAGCAGAACGTGATCGTCACCGGTATGATCCACGGCGTTACGCTCACGAGTGGCACCAATGTCGTGGCGCGCAACAACACCGTGATCAACCTGTCCGACGAGGGCAGCAAGGCAACCAAGGTGATGGTCGACGGCCAGAGTTACGACAACATCCAGACGTCCTACCTTCAGGACGCGTCCAGCGGTACCAACCTCACCCTGCAGAACGTCGACTCGAACGGGCCGCTCTACTACGGCGACTTCTTCGTCAACCCCGAAGCCGGGCGCTGGATCACGCTCGAAGACCTCGTCGCCATCGATGGTATGATCCCAGACAACATGGGTGCCACCGGAACCATCGA
>NZ_JANQDU010000017.1 GCF_024723735.1 Frigidibacter sp. ROC022 | reverse complement strand
GGCTCTGTTGCACAAATCCTTGAGGGGATTCATCTTTTGAATCCAGCCTGATAGCTGGGTGGCATGAGCAGACCGACACCCCCGACCTACAAGACCAGGAACTGGCCCGCCTATAACGAAGCGCTCAAGCGCCGGGGCTCGCTGACGATCTGGTTCGATCCCGAGATGAACTGGGAGGCTGTGCCGACCGGCAGGCGTGGCCGCCAGCAGAGCTTCAGTGACGCGGCCATCCAGACCTGCCTCTCCATGAAGGTGCTATTCGGCATGGCGCTCCGCCAAACGACCGGCTTCGTCGAGAGCCTGCTTCGGTTGGTCGGCCTCGACTGGACGGTGCCCGACTTCAGCACGCTGTCTCGTCGTCAGAAGACCCTGGCGGTGAATATCCCCTATCGCGGTTCCAGGGGGCCACTGCACCTGTTGATCGACAGCACAGGGATCAAGGTCGAGGGCGAAGGTGAGTGGCATGCCCGCAAGCATGGCGGCGCCAAACGACGGGTCTGGCGCAAGATCCACCTCGGGGTCGACGCGCAAACGCTGGAGATCCGGGCCGTCGAGATCACCGGCAGCCATATCGGTGATGCGCCGGTGCTGCCCGATCTGCTCGACCAGATCCCGGAGGATCAGGAGATCGGCAGCGTCACGGCAGATGGCGCGTATGACACCCGGAAATGCCACGACGCCATCGCCGACCGCGGCGCTCATGCCGTCATTCCGCCCCGCAGGAATGCCAAGCCCTGGAAGGTGATCACGGCTGGTGCCATGGCACGCAACGAGGCCCTCCGCGCCGCGAGATACCTTGGCCGGGCACTCTGGCGACGATGGAGCGGATATCACCGCCGAAGCCGCGTCGAGACGAAGATGCACTGCGTGAAACTGCTGGGGCAGCGCCTCATGGCACGGGATTTCGATCGGCAGGTCGCCGAGCTTCAGGTCCGTATCGCCGTTCTGAACGGCTACACCGCGCTCGGCATCCCTGTCACAGAGGCCGCGGGATAGGTCTGTCCGGGGAAAGGGGAACCCCGGACATTATCCGATTTGTGCAACAGAGCCA
>NZ_JANQDU010000016.1 GCF_024723735.1 Frigidibacter sp. ROC022 | reverse complement strand
GCCTGCATGCCCGTGATGGCGCGGCCGAGGATGAGGGCGTGGATGTCGTGGGTGCCTTCGTAGGTATTGACGGTTTCGAGATTGACCATGTGGCGGAACACCGGGATGCCGCCGGAGATGCCGTTGCCGCCATGCATGTCGCGGGCCAGCCTGGCGATGTCGAGCGCCTTGCCGCAGTTCTGCCGCTTGATCATCGAGATCATCTCGGGCGCGGCGCGGTGTTCTTCCATCAGCCGTCCGACCCGCAGGCAGGCCTGCAGCCCGTAGGCGATGTCGGTGGCCATGTCGGCGAGCTTCTTCTGGTAGAGCTGGGTCTGGGCCAGCGGCCGGTTGAACTGGCGCCGGGTCAGGCCATAGTCGCGGGCCGCCTCGAAACAGTCCTCGGCGGCGCCCATCACCCCCCAGGCGATGCCGTAGCGGGCCCGGTTCAGGCAGCCGAACGGGCCCTTCAGCCCCTCGACCCCGGGCAGCAGCGCCTCCTCGCCGACCTCGACATCCTGCAGCACGATCTCGCCGGTGACGCTGGCGCGCAGGCTCAGCTTGCCCTCGATCTTCGGCGCGCTCAGCCCCTTCAGCCCCTTGTCGAGCACGAAGCCGCGGATCCGGCCGCCATGCGCCTCGGACTTGGCCCAGACCACGAAGACATCGGCCAGCGGCGCGTTGGAGATCCACATCTTGGCGCCGTTCAGCAGATAGCCGCCCTCGGTCTTCGTGGCCCGGGTCTTCATCCCGCCGGGGTCCGAGCCGGCCTCGGGCTCGGTCAGGCCGAAACAGCCGATCAGCGTCCCCGCCGCCAGGCCGGGCAGGTATCGGCGCTTCTGCGCCTCGGAGCCGTAGGCCAGGATCGGATACATCACCAGGCTCGACTGCACGGACATCATCGAGCGATAGCCCGAATCGACCCGCTCGACCTCGCGCGCGATCAGCCCGTAGCTGACATAGCCGGCGCCGAGCCCGCCGTATTCCTCGGGGACGGTGACGCCGAGCAGCCCGGCCGCGCCCATCTCGGCGAAGATCTCCGGCGCCACGGTCTCGTTGGCGAAGGCCTCGACCACCCGCGACCCCAGCCGGTCCTGCGCAAAGGACCGCGCCGCATCCCGGAGCATCCGCTCCTCCTCGCTCAGCTGATCGCCAAAGCGGAACGGATCACTCGCGTCAAAGGCCGAAAGATCAGGGCGGTCCGGGGA
>NZ_JANQDU010000015.1 GCF_024723735.1 Frigidibacter sp. ROC022 | reverse complement strand
GGGCTTCACCAGGGCCGATTTCGACGCCGCGGACGTCCTGCTCTGAGCCGCGGCGGCGTTCAGTCCTCGACGATGTTGCGGTGCCAGCGGTGCAGCTGCAGCAGGCCGAACGCCGCCGTCGCCAGCGCCACCAGGAAGACGTAGAGCGGCGAGACATAGCTCGAGTCATAGGTGGCATAGATGCCGCTGCGCATCATGCCGACGACATGGACCAGCGGATTCCACCACAGCCAGTCCTGGTAGGGCTGCGGCACGTCATCGAAGATGAACAGCACGCAGGACAGGACGAACATCGGCCGGTTCACCACTTTCCAGACACTGCGCCAGATCGGAATCTGCCAGAACAGATAGCAGTTCAGCACCCCGACCCCGAAGGCCAGGGAAAAGCTCATCGCCAGCGACAGCGCGATCGCCGGAATGTTCAGGATCACGTCGATCCGGTAGGCGATCAGGATCCCGGCCAGCACCAGCACGAAGATCATCACCTGGGTCAGCGCATTCAGGATCAGCCGCGCCAGCAGCGCATCGATGAAGGTGACCCGCGGGTAGAACAGCAGCGGCCGCGAGAATCTCAGCGCCTGGGAGATCTTCTGGCTGATCTGCTGATAGGCCAGATAGGGCAGCAGCCCGGAGGCATAGAACAGCGGAAAGCTGGTGCCGATCGAGGGGGAGCGGAAGGCCAGCGAGAACACCAGGGTCAGCAGCAGGATCCCGGCCAGGGGTTCGAGCAGGGCCCAGAGATAGCCGAGGCTGGACTGGCCATAGGTGGTGGACATCTCGCGGAACACCAGCGCCATGATGACCCGGGGGCTGCGGCGCAGCCCGAAGCTCTGCGCCGGGCGCAGCGGGGGCCGGGGAATCGGCCGGTCCATCAGCGGCGCCCGCGGGGGAGAAGTTCAACGATCATGGTTTGCCGGTGCCGCCGCTTCGCGATAACCTCTGCCGCGCGAGCATAGCGGAAAGGCGCCCAATTGGAAGAGATCGCCAAAGGTCCGAAGGGGGCGGCGGACCCGGATCCGGCCCGGCCGCGTCCCGGCCCGGCCCTCGGTCCGGCGTTGCGGGCGGTGCCGCCGCAGGGCCAGACCGGCGAAGGCGTGCTCAGGCCGGCCCGCCCGGCCCGGCTGCGGCGCCGGCACCTGGGCCTGATCGCCAGTTTTCTCCTGCTGGTGGTGCTGCCTTTCGCCGTGGCGGCCTGGTATCTCTATGCCGTGGCGCTGGACCAGTATGCCAGCCATGTCGGCTTCACGGTGCGCAAGGAAGAGAGCGGGTCGGCGGTGGAGCTGCTGGGCGGCATCACCCAGCTGACCGGCTCGGACACCAGCGACTCCGACATCCTCTACGAGTTCATCCGCAGCCAGAACATGGTCAGCGCGGTGGCCGAGAAGATCGACCTGAAAAGTGTCTATACAAGGGAAGAAGACCCTGTTTTCTCCCTGCCCGCCGATGCCAGGGTCGAAACGCTGCTGCGCTACTGGCAGCGGATGGTCAGCGTGTTCTACGATCGCTCCTCGGGGCTGATCGAGATCCGGGTCAAGGCCTTCTCGCCCGAGGATGCCCAGAAGATCGCCCAGCTGGTGTTCTCCGAGAGCAGCAAGATGATCAACGCGCTGTCGGACATCGCCCGCGAGGATGCCACGCGCCATGCCCGCGAGGAACTCGACCATTCGCTCACCCGGCTGAAATCCGCCCGGGCGGCGATCACCGCCTTCCGGTCCCGGACCCGGATCGTCGATCCCCTGGCCGATATCCAGGGCCGGATGGGGCTTCTGAACACGCTGCAGGCGCAGCTGGCGGCGGCGCTGATCGAGCTGGACATGCTGCAGTCCAACAGCCGCGCCGAGGACCCGCGGGTGGTGCAGGCGCAGCGCCGGGTCGAGGTGATCGAGAAGCGGATCGCCGAAGAGCGGGCCCGGTTCTCGGCGACCGGGGTGCAGGACGGCAAGGTCGAGGACGACGGCTATTCGGAACTGGTCAGCGATTACGAGGCCCTGGCGGTGGATCTGGAATTTGCCGAGAACAGCTATCTGTCGGCGCGCTCGGCCTATGATGCGGCGGTCGCGGAAGCGCAGCGCAAATCCCGCTATCTGGCCGCCTACATCCAGCCGACCCTCGCCGAGACCCCGGAATATCCGCAGCGGCCGGTCCTGCTGGCGGTCATCGGGGCGCTGCTGCTGACCGGCTGGGCGATCCTGGGGATGGTCTATTATTCGCTCAGGGACCGGCGTTGATCGAACTGCGTGACCTGTGCAAGAGCTTCCTGCTGCGGGGCCAGCGCAAGGTGGTCGCCGACCGGCTGAACGTGGTGTTCCCCTCCGGCGTCTCGGTGGCGCTCCTGGGCCGCAACGGGGCCGGGAAATCGACGCTGCTGCGGATGATCGCCGGGATCAGCGAGCCGGACTCGGGCGAGGTGCTCAGCACCGGCTCGATTTCCTGGCCGGTGGGTTTCGCCGGCAGCTTCCACCCGCTGCTGACCGGCCTGCAGAACACCCGCTTCATCGCCCGGGTCTACGGGGTCGATACCGACGAGCTGGTCGCCTTCGTCCGGGAATTCTCCGAGCTCGGGCGGCAGTTCTTCCTGCCGACGCGCAGCTATTCCTCGGGGATGAAATCCCGGCTGGCCTTCGGCATCTCGATGGGGATCGAGTTCGACACCTATCTGGTCGACGAGGTGACCGCGGCCGGCGACCGGTCGTTCCGGCAGAAGAGCGATCGTCTGATGGAGGACCGGCTGACCCGCAGCGGCGCGATCGTGGTCAGCCACGGCATGGGCCAGGTGCGGCGGCTCTGCCAGCACGGCGCGGTGCTGGAGGCCGGGCGGCTGACCTATTACACCGATGTCGAAGAGGCGATCGCGCATCACGAACGGCTGATGCAGGCGCGCTCGGACATGGTCTGAGCGCGCGTTTTCGGCCGGATTCGCCTTGTCAGGGTCTTGTGCGGCTCAGAGCAGGACGTCCGCGGCGTCGAAATCGGCCCTGGTGAAACCT
>NZ_JANQDU010000014.1 GCF_024723735.1 Frigidibacter sp. ROC022 | reverse complement strand
GGCTTTCCTCCGGCGATCAAAGAAGTAAGGCCACACCAGACCTACTCAATCAGCATCTGAACGACATCACTCAAAGCCGGCCCAGGAAAGCCCGCCTAACGGTCCCGAGGAAGTTCCTGACGTTCCCTCGCAACCCACCCGACATAGCGTTGCGCAGAAGGTGAAACCCTCTGTAGGCGGGCACAGGCTTCCACAACAGCTTCAGGGCCAGGACCCGCGATAGCACAAATCGGCGCTTTGACAGTTGCCCCGGCTGGATGGCGGAAAGCCCTGCGGGATCGAACGGACTTAGTTCCAAATACCCGCTTTCGACCGCGCGCCGGAGCAGCACATCCCCTTTAACTGAGCGACCGACAGCAAGGCTCACGCCATCGCGTTCTTCGAACCGGGGATAGCCCTTCTCATCAGCTTCCCAGGCATCAGCGCAGACCACATCGGCAAAGCTTCCGATCCCATCCGGGCAGATCTTGCAGCGGAACTGGACGTGCCGCGACAAGATCCCGCCCCAGCTGTCGGCATAGGACATCTCTCTATGCGTCCCGTTCCTCAGATCTGCACGGGCCATGCCCGGCCAACCATCCCCGCGATAGCGGAAGGCAGTCACTTCGTCCTCTTCCACGCCCATCCGGGCCAGGATTTCGCGCGCACCTGCCAAACTTGGAACCCCGGCGCAGAAGAAAGAGAGAAGATAGGGGATACGTTCGGCAATCCGAGCATCCCCGACCTTCATGGCCTGCAATGCAGCAACATCGCAGGGCTTCCCTACGAAAGCGAAGCGTTGGCCGGAAGCGAGATGATGTTCGAGATCGGCGAGGGGCGCCGAGGGCGCATAGCGCGAACCCGCGGCAGCCGCGATATCACCGCATTCCGCTACAGTGATGGTGCGGTTGGCGAACTTCAACTCGGGATCGGCGGCTACCTGGAGGATCTGATCAATCTCTCCGTTGTCCAGAAGATAGGTCAATACAGCGGACAGCACACCGCCGGAAGAGCCGAGCCGACGCAAATTCGGATCGGTCGCATGCCCAGAATACATGCTCAGAAACGGCCCCCAAAGCAGATGCTGAGGCCGGTCGTCCAAAGGCAGTTGTAGTCCCACACCAGGGCAAACCTGACGGATCCGCCGGTCCTGCTCAGGAGAAACCGGCCCGGATTGCACAGGTCGCAGGAACCCGTCTTTCGAATAGCTCATGGAGACAGAACCATGGGCTATGGTCGCACAAGCCCCACAACCGCTACACAAAGAGCCCTTGAGAACCCGATCAAGAACCGGGGACGATGGCGCATTCACTTCAGGGCGCCGTTCGCTCATCCGGCACTCACGGCACGGCGCAGCGCCTCCGATGCCGCCTCCTCATAGCGCTGCAGACGGGCCAAGCCCCACGCAAGGCTCGACTCCGCCGAAAGCTTCAACTCCTCCCGCCGGTCCAGTGCATCTTCGAACTTGGCGACTATCTCATCGGCACTGTCCGATCTGCAATCCGCCAAAATATCGTAGCCAATAGAACCGAACAGCCCTGCAAACTTCCTGCTGTAGGCCATCGGAAGCACCGGCACTCCGGACGAGAACGCTGCTATGCAAGCGTGCATCCTCGCTCCAGCGAAGAAATCCATTCCCGCGATATAAGACTTGGCCTCGATAGGGCTCCCGAACTTTGGCGCCACCAGCACCTCCGGAAATTCCTCTGCCAGCGCCAGATTGGCCCGGTGATCGTCCTCGACGGCGATTGCATCGGAGACGACATGCGGCACCAGATGCAGTTCAGCATCTTTGCGCTCCAGCACCTGACGGACGATCCTTCGCACCAGGTCAGCATAGTCGCTTTGAAGGCCGAACATGTTGCTTCGGTTGTACCCACCGTTGAACAGAAGTCCCGAGACATTGAGACCGACCCGAAGTTTCTCCGACGACGCCCGTACAGGTTTCTGGAAGGAAAGCCTGAGCGCGACATCGCTGGCTTCGATGATCTCGCCCTTATAGCCCATCGAACGCAGGAAGCGGGTGGACAGGTCGTCCCGGGTGGACAGAGCGGTCGCGCGCTTCATGACCGACCCCGCCAACCATCGGGCCCAGCCTCGGTTGAACGGCCCAATCGTCTGTGGAGACAGGATCAGGGGACGCCCCGCAAGCAAGGTCAATGCCTTCGAGGCCCAGACCGTACCAAAGCGCTTGAGACCGTAGATGTCGGCAAAGCTGTCCCCGGCCCCGATGTCGAAGACCAGGTCGCACCGCTTCAACCTGCCGAAAAGGCCGCCGACCGGCTTGACGAAGTCCTTCAGTCGGAGACCGGCGACTTCGACATTCCCTTTCTGCAGGTAGAGAGGCTTCGGATCGGTCCAACCAAGGATGATGAACTTCGGCGCAAGTCCAAGTGCACGGGCGGCCTCTTCCAGAATCTCGATATGGGCAAGGGTCAAAGCACCCACGCCGAGGTTATCGGAATTGAGGGAGTGCCACACCAAGCCGATGCGCACGGGAGGACGATCAGGGGTCATATCAGGTAGTTATGCGCCAACAGCTATCAGCTGTTGTTGTCCTTCTCCTGTCAGTCCCAACAGCAGCGTCCGACCTACCAAGATGTTATTCATCATAAAAATCAATCTTATAGCGTAAAAACACAGCACTATCACTCTTGGCCCCTCGTAAATATAGCACTATGCGCGATTTGTCGCCGACATCTAGCATACCTCACGCCATTTCCCGCCCACATCTTGCCCCGACTTCCGGCCTTTCTTGCCTCACTTGGGTCTCATTGTTACGCAGAATCCAAGGACAAGAATACAAAACGGAGGATGCGGCGGTCTCACTCGATTGCGCGGTCCAGCGACAGGTCAAAGCAGCTTAGCCTTACCTTAAGAGAAATCATGAGAAGCCATGCGCCGTGGCGGTTGTCCAGCGCTTTTCTCAAAGTGCGGGCCGAGACCGGTGCGCAAAGCGATCAAAGGGCACTTCATCCATGGCGAATATCTATGTCTCTAACGCGGCCCAACTGAACA
>NZ_JANQDU010000013.1 GCF_024723735.1 Frigidibacter sp. ROC022 | reverse complement strand
GGCTCGTGCCGTTCGACGCGGTTTCCGACGATTTCAGTTCGGGCACGGTCAATCCCCAGTGGACATTTTCGGGGGCGGCGGGCACGGCGCAGATAGGTACGTCGCCCACGGATTCCTTTGTCGCAATATCATCTCCCTCCGGCGTCCCCGTCAGTGCCTCTGACGTGCTGACCACACCGCGTCTTATGCAAGACGTGACCAATGGGGACTTCCAGATCAGTGCGGGATTCTTGTCCGAACCCGGCGAGGCCTATCAGGAGCACGGGCTGCTGATGGTCGCCGATGACGAGAACTGGATTCGGTTCGATCTCGCTCGAACACCGTCGAGCCTCCGCTTGATCGTTGGTGTCGTTGAGGATGGTGAAACGACGTATCCGCTGTTCGCCAAAGTCCAGTCCGGCCAAGTCACCGACTTCCGGGTGACTCGTGTCGGCGACACTTTCAATTTCGAATATAGTTCCAACGGGGCGGACTGGACCACGGCGTTTTCGCTTGATCACCAGATCGACATCACCGAGGCTGGCGTCTTTGCCGGCAGCGCGTCCTACCAGGGAACAGCCCCCGGCTATACGGCCAAGGTAGACTATTTCGAGAACAGCGCCGATCCGATCCTGAACGAGGATGGCAGCTATGTTCCGGCCAATCTGGCACCTGAGGCTTCATCCGACGATTTCTACACGCCTCTCGGTGCGCCGCTCCAGATTGATGCCGCTGATTTGCTGGCGAACGATTCCGATCCGAACCTGGATTCCCTGACCGTTTCCGGCCTGACTCAACCCGGTCACGGGACGATCGCCTCCGACGGTGAAGGCGGGTGGATATACTCACCAGAAGCCGGTTTCGAAGGCACAGATACTTTCACTTATACGGTCACGGACGGTGAACTAACTGACACAGCTAGTGTTTCGGTGCTGGTCGGGAATCCGATCGACGTCTGGTACGGGCTGGACCAGAGTTTTGGCACGCCTGGCGAGGCACAGTCGTGGATCAACATTCTCGGCAATGTCTCGGGGGACGTCACGTCTCTCAGCTATACACTGAACGGCGGCACTCCTGTAGCGCTGTCGGTAGGCCCCGATACCCGGCGTCTGCAAGACAACGGTGATTTCAACATCGACATCATCTACGACGACCTCGACGGCTCTCCGGTCGATGACGTGATCGAGATCAGCGCCCAATTGGCCGACGGCAGCACTTGGACCCGCCAGGTGACCGTCGATTACGAAGACGGTGCACACTGGAACCCCAATTACGCGATTGACTGGGCGACGGTGACCGACATCCAGCAGGTCCTACAAGTCGCCGACGGCACTTGGACCCATGATGCCTCGGGCGTCCGACCCGTGGATCTGGGCTATGACCGGCTTCTGGTGCTCGGCGACAGCGATTGGGACAACTACACGCTTAATTTGACCATCACCATGAATGACTTGGAGAACGTGGATCCGAGAGGCCGCGACGGGGGTGCTTTTGCGATCGGGATGCTTTGGGGTGGCCATACCGACCAGCCAATCTCCGGCTGGCAGCCGGTTTCTGGCTACGAGCCCGGCGCTTCATTCTTCTATACAGACCGGTTCGAGAGTCACAGCTATCATAGCTATGGCCAGGTGCTGGGCACCCAGAGCTTCGCCCTCGAAGAGGGCCTGACCTACAATTTCACGGTGCAGGTAGAGCAAGTTGGTATCTACGATCGGCTCTATTCCTTGAAGGTCTGGGAGGTGGGAACCTCGGAGCCTGTGGGCTGGACGCTGCAGGGACTCGAGACATTTTCGCTGGACGAAGCGCCAGCGACCGGGGGAATCTATCTCAACGCGCATTACTTCGACGTCACTTTCGGAGACCTCACCGTCACCGAGATCACCGGTAGCGACATCCTCAACGGCACGGACACCAATGAGACCCTGGTGGCGGCCGATACCGAGGCGGCCCTGCCGGGGCAGGGGGAGATCGACGTCTTCACCGGGGGGGCCGGCGCAGACGTCTTCGTGTTCGGCGCCAATGGCACGGTCTATTACGACGACGGCAACGCCAGCAGCTCGGGGGTGGAAGACTACGGCTTTGTCTGGGACTTCGAGAGCGGCGTCGATCAGATTCGTCTTGCCGGCAGTGCCGGCGACTACACCCTGACGACAAATGCGCCGGACTTGACGCCTGGGACCGCCATCTGGCTGACCGGCCAGAACGGTGCCGAAAGCGAACTGATCGGAGTTCTGCGCAACGTGTCTGGACTGTCTCTCGAAAGTGAGGATTTTCTCTATGACACGTTGGTCTGATATCCACGCCGTCTGAACCCGGGCCGTCAAGGTTCCATTCGCCTGCGGATCATCACAAATTGGCCCCCATATATCCGCATTGATTACGGAGAGGGGGATGGCCGTCTGGCCCTTCGATTACAAAACCGGAGTTATTACAAATGAAAACCGCCATTTTAGCCGGAGGCAAGGGCACGCGTCTTGCCGAGGAAACCGTTGTTCGTCCCAAACCGATGGTCGAGATCGGCGGCAAACCGATCCTCTGGCATATCATGAACATCTATTCACACTATGGCTTCAACGACTTCGCTGTCGCCCTCGGGTACAAGGGCGACTACATCAAACGTTATTTTGCCGAGTACGGAACGCTGTCGGGCAATCTGACCGTAGACCTGCAGAACCCCGAACCCTTGATCCGCCACGAGAAGGATCACGCCCCCTGGAGGATTGATCTGATCGAGACCGGGGATGAGACACTGACCGGCGGACGGGTGAAGCGCCTGCAGCCCTATCTCGGTGATGGCACCTTCATGTTGACTTGGGGCGACGGCGTTTCGGATGTGGATCTGAACCGGCTGATCGCCTTTCACAAGAGCCACGGCAAGCTAGCCACCATCACAGCAGTTCGCCCGCAGGCGCGCTATGGACATATGCGGTTCGATGGTGACAGGGTCGCGGCCTTCGAAGAAAAGCCGCAGACCGCCGAAGGCTGGATCAATGGTGCCTTCTTCGTGCTCGAACCACAGGTCTTCGATTACATCGAGGGCGACATGGTGATGTTCGAACATGCGCCACTGGAGAATCTCGCCAAGGACGGGCAGCTCATGGCCTATCGTCACGAGGGGTTCTGGGCGGCGATGGATACATTGCGTGACAAGCACACGCTGCAGAAATTGTGGGATTCCGGGGAACGCCCCTGGGCTGTTTGGGAACATTAGGATGCGCATACTCGTCACCGGTCATCGCGGTTATATCGGAACCGTCCTGACGCCGATGCTTCTCGAAGCCGGCCACGACGTCGTCGGTCTCGACAGCGATCTCTATGAACGCTGCACATTCGCTCCGGGCGGAGTGATGCCCGAAATCCCGACCCTGCTGAAGGATATCCGTGAGGTCACGCCGGCAGACATGCTGGGCTTCGATGCGGTCCTGCATCTGGCCGCACTATCGAATGATCCGCTCGGCGACTTCCGTCCAGAGACCACTTTCGAAATCAACTTCGAAGGCACAATGACAGTCGCCCGCGCCGCCAAGGCCGCGGGGGTCGAGCGGTTCGTATTTTCTTCTTCCTGCTCGAATTACGGGGCAGGGGGGTCCGACTTCATCGACGAGAACGGTGCCTTCAATCCCGTGACGCCTTATGGTGTTTCCAAGGTACGCTCGGAGCAGGCGCTGGCTGAACTCGCCGATGACAGTTTCTGCCCGACGTTCCTGCGCTCAGCGACGGCATATGGCGTCTCGCCCAGGATCCGTTTCGATCTGGTGCTCAACAATCTTGTCGCCTGGGCCGTGACCACGGGCAATATCCACATGAAGTCGGACGGAACGCCGTGGCGACCGATCACCCATATCGAGGATATCTCTCGAGCATTTCTCGCCACGCTGTCCACGCCTGTCGAGACGATCCGCAACGAGGCATTCAACGTCGGGGTCACAGATCATAACTACCAGATCAGCGAATTGGCCCATATCGTCGCGTCGGTGGTGCCGGGCTGCGAGGTGACCTTCGCCGAAGATGCCGGGCCGGACAAACGATCGTATCGCGTGAACTGCGACAAGATTCAGCGAGTGATGCCGCAGTTCAAACCACAATGGGATGCCCGACGCGGGGCGCAATCTCTCTACGAGGCCTACAGGGCACAAAAGCTGACGCTGGAAGAATTCGAGGGGCCGAGATACCAGCGCATCGGTCATATCAAGAAGCTGATTGCCGACGGCATCATCGACAAAACCCTGAAGCATACACCCAAGGCGCAGGCCGAGCGCGACGCCGCTCCAGTCGAGATGCTGGCGCCGAAATTCGAGGCGGATGCCGCCAGCGTAACCTGCATCTCCTGCGGACACACCGGATTACAGCCGATACTCGATCTCGGCCCGATGCCGCGTTCGGATGGTCTTCTGGATGAGGCGGTCCTCGACAGGAAGGAGTCGTTGGTGCCGCTCCGTCTCGGCTACTGCCCGGAATGCACGCTGGTGCAACTGCTCGAAACACGACCGGCCGAAGAAATGTTCGGAGACGACTATCTCTACTTCTCGTCCTTCTCCGAGGACCTTCTGAAGCACAGCCGCAAGAACGCGCTGGAACTTATCGAGACGCGAGGTCTGGGCCCGCAAAACCTGGTTGTCGAGATCGCCTCAAATGACGGCTATCTACTCAAGAACTTTAAGGAAAAGGGTATTCCAGTTCTTGGCGTCGACCCCGCGAAACAGCCAGCCACAGCGGCGATCGCGCAGGGGATCGAGACGATCAACGACTTCTTTGGGACCCGTGTTGCCAAGTCTCTTGTCGCACAGGGTCGCAAGGCGGATGTGATCATTGCCAACAATGTCGTTGCCCATGTGGCCGATCAGAACGATCTGGTTGCCGGTATGGCGGCGCTTCTGGCCGATGACGGGATCGTCTCTGTCGAATTCCCCTATGTCCGCGACCTGATCGATTTCATCGAGTTCGACACGATCTATCACGAGCATCTCTGCTACTTCTCGGTTGGGTCGGCACGAACTCTGTTCGCGCGCCACGGTCTCTATCTCAACGATCTGCGCCGGCTGCCAATTCACGGCGGGTCGCTCAGGCTCTATTTTGGCAAGACCGAAGCGCCATCCGAGGCAGTGACCCGGATCCTGCGTGAAGAGCATGAGCTCGGCTTGGACGATTACAGCTATTATAAGAGCTTTGGGACCCGGGTCCGGACCTTCCGGGAAGAGGCCCGGAAGCTGATCGGCAGACTGAAAGCCGAGGGACAACGGATCGCAGCCTACGGCGCCGCCGCCAAGGGCACCATCATGCTGAACTTTCTGAACCTGAATGCGCGGTCGATCGAATATGCAGTCGATCGCAACGTTCACAAACAGGGCAAGTATATGCCAGGCGTTCGGGTCCGGATCGACAGTCCCGAGAAACTGCAATCAGATCGGCCGGACTACGTGATGATCCTGCCCTGGAATTTCCGCGACGAGATCATCCGCCAACAGCAGGATTTCCTAGCCGGAGGCGGCAAGTTCGTGGTGCCGATCCCCAATCTCGAGATCGTTTCGAACTGATGCCAGAGAGTCTTCAAACCTGTCCTGCATGCAGCAGCAAGCATCTGGACGAGATCTATCGGCTCGATGCGATTCCGGTGCAGAGCTGCATCCTTCTGGACAGCGCGGCGGAGGCGCGGGATTTCCCGCGCCGTCCGCTCGTGCTGAAATTCTGCGATGATTGCGGCTTCGTCTTCAATTCGGTCTTCGATCTGTCCCAGGTCGACTATGCTTCGACCACAGAAGAGAGCCAGCATTTCTCCGGCACCTTCAACCGCTTCGCCAAGCAGCTCGCAGCCGAGGTCGCTTCGCTCTACGATCTGAAGGGCAAGCGCACACTGGAGATCGGCTGCGGCAAAGGTGAGTTCCTACAGGAGCTGGTGCAACAAACCGGTACGCTGGGCCTCGGCGTTGATCCCGGTTTCATCCCGGAGCGCCTTCCGGGTGCGGACGGGCAAGACATCCATTTCCAACGCGAGTATTTCGATCCAGCGACTATCGCCGAGACTCCCGATTTTGTAGCCTGTCGCCATACGCTGGAACACATCCCCGCCGTTGGCCAATTCATGGCGGACATCGCCACCGCAATCCGCGGTCGCAAGGATGTAGGCATCTTCTTCGAAACGCCCGATGTGCGTCGGGTGCTGGACGAAGGAGCCTTCTGGGACATCTATTACGAGCATTGCTCGTACTTCACTCTCGGCAGCCACGCACGCTTGTTCCGGCAGGCTGGAATGGATGTAACGAAACTCTATCTGGCCTATGACGACCAATACATCATCCAGTATGCCGAACCCTCCACCGGACGGCCGCCGCTCCCGGAGGAGGATGACCTCGATGCCGTGCGCGCTCTGGCGAAAGCCTTCCCTGAGAGGGTCGCTGAGAGCCGCGCCTATTGGATCGATTTTGTCCGCACCCGCCACGGCGAAGGCAAGCGCGTCGCAATCTGGGGCGGTGGGTCCAAAGGTGTATCCTTTCTGACCAGCAACGATCTCCGCACGGAAGTGGCGCAGGTCATCGATATCAATCCGTTCAAGCAAGGCCGCTATCTGCCAGGCACCGGACATCTTGTTTCCGGCCCAGGCAGTCTGAAGGAAGCCCCCCCAGACACGGTGATCGTGATGAACCCAATCTACATGAAGGAAATCGGCGCCGACCTTGCAGCGATGGGCTTGAATCCCGAGCTGGTGGCGGTCTGATGGGTCTGGCCACAACATGTCCGGTCTGCAGCAGCACTGATCTGAAGCCCGTCTTCACCCTCGGCAACGTACCCGTGATCTGCAACCAGCTCTGGCCAGACGCCGAGGCTGCACGCGCCGCACCCGCTGGAAATGTAGACCTCGTCCGCTGTCCCGGCTGTGCAATGATCTGGAACGCAGCCTTCGAACCAGAGCGCATGGTCTATGCGCCGGGCTATGAGAACGCGCTACATTTCTCGCCGAGGTTCCGAGACTTCGCCGAAGACTTGGCAAAGGGTCTGGTCGAGCGCTTCGATCTGAGGGGCAAACATGTCTTCGAGATCGGCTGCGGCGACGGCCATATGCTCGACCTGATGTCGAAGTACGGTGCCGCAACCGCAACCGGCTTCGACCCGTCCATGAGAGCCAAGTCGACGCCCTTTACTGCCCGCGATGGCGTCGAGATCATCCCGGAATATTTCCGCTTCGAACAGCTCGACCGACCCTTCGACGCAATCCTGTGCCGTCATGTCCTGGAACATCTGGACAGGCCCCGACCACTTCTGGACGACATTCGGAAGGCAATCGGTGACCGCGATGTGCCGGTCTACTTCGAAGTACCAAACGCCGGCTGGATGTTGAGGACGGTTTCGATGTGGGACGTGATCTATGAACACGTCGGCTACTGGACCACGCCGTCGATCAGCACCGCCTTCCGCCGCGCCGGGTTTCAGCCAGTCTCGGTAGCAGAAGGTTACGACGGCCAGTTTCTGATGCTCGAGGCTCGCCCTGCGGCTCCTGACCCCACTCATCTTGCTCCCGGCGCGTCCGGAATCGCCGTAGATGCCAACGCTTTCGCTAAGGCGGCGGCGGGCGAGCTTTCCGGTTGGTGCAGGCGGTTGAAAAAGCTGTCTGGCCAGGCTGTGATCTGGGGCGCCGGATCGAAAGGGATTACTTTCGCCAATGCACTCGGTGACGCTGCGGCACCGCTGACCGCAATGGTCGACCTGAATCCGCGCAAGCACGGCCTGGTCGCACCCGGCGTGGCTTTACCGATCGTCGCACCCGAGGCGCTGCGCGAGATCAAACCTGCACTGGTTCTAGTCTCAAATGCGCTCTATGAGGACGAAATCTCAAAGGAGATCCGAGATATGGGTCTCGACGCGGAAATTGCCGTGATAGCAGGGTAGGCCGTGGCCTCCATCACCATCTCGAAACGTCTCGTCGTCATCAATTCCGCCAGCTCTCTGGTCGCGAAGCTCGTCAACATGACCGTGCTTCTGTGGATGTACCAGTATCTTCTCAAACATATCTCGGCCGACGAATTTGCGGTGTTGCCGGTGGTGATGTCGCTCATGGTTTTCGCGCCGCTGTTCTTTTCCTTCTTCACCGGTGGGATCGCCCGCTATCTCGTCGATGCCTATGCGAAGGGTGACACCACACGAGTGACCGGCATCGTCTCGTCGATCTTTCCACTCCTCGCCGTGATGGCGGTTGTGTTTCTGACTCTGGGGATACTGCTGGCAATCAACATCGCGCATGTCCTCAACATCGCCCCAGGCATGGAAAACTCTGCCGGCTGGATGATGGGAATGTTGTTCGGAAGCTTCGCATTACAGATGCTCGGTCTGCCCTTCGCGGCGGGGTTTTATATTCGCCAGAGCTTCGTCGAACTGAACCTTTGGGGGCTGGCCCGCGATCTGCTGCGCATTACGCTGCTGCTGATCTTTCTACTCGGGATCGGGCCACACGTCATCTGGGTATCGACCGCGACCGCAATCTCCGAAATATCCTATACGCTGGCCACAGTGTGGCGGTCGCGCAGGATGGTGCCCGAACTGCGCCTGCGCCGGGCGCTCTTCGATTTCAGCCTTGCACGCCAGCTGATGAGCTTCGGCCTCTGGACCACCCTGGGCCGACTGGGCTGGGTGATGTACACCAATGCCGCAACAATCCTGCTGAACCTCTATGGCACTGCCGTGGACGTGACGAGCTACCATATTGGTTCAACTTTCTACCGTCAGATCGAAAGCACCCTGGGTCTTGCCGCACAGCCCCTCCAGCCGGTGATGACAGCGATGAACGCGCTGGAGGATCGTGAACGTCTGGCCCGAACGGTGTTTCGTGGTGGCCGATATGCGCTTTGGGTGGGGATGGCCGTGGCGGTTCCTCTGACAATCTATTCCAGCGCGTTCATCACACTCTATATGGGGCCGGACTACACCCAGACCGCGATGGTCATCGTGATGTTCATGGTGATCTTTCCCTTCACCAACCCCACATTCCTGCTCCCGATGACAGCGATGTCGACAGGACGGGTGAAAGAGTTTTTCCTGCCTGCCTTCCTGTCCCAGTTTACCGGTCTGATACTGATGGGAATGATGCTGCATTTTACCGATCTCGGGGCAATCGGCGTCACGCTTGCGCTAAGCGTGATTACCATTGGGGGGCAGCTGCTCTACTTCTGGCCACTCGTGCTGAAACTGACCGGGCAATCCTTCGGAAGCTTTACGCAGCAGGTTCTGAAACCGGGATTCATCCCGGCCGCAGCCGGCGGACTAGTCTGGGCAATGATCAGACTCACGACCGATGTTTCGAGTTGGAGCGAGCTGATAGTATCAATCGCTACGGGTGGTATCGCCTACCTTGCTGCCCTACTGGTCTTCGGTCTCAGAGCCTCAGAACGCTCCGAGCTGCGACGCGTGCTAACAAGCCTTCGAACCGCAAGAGGCCAACTACCGCCGTAAGGCCACCTGAAGCCGCGACATTGCTTTTCTCCGGTAATACCCCTGCAAGACACGTATCCGATGGAACCAGACCCCCAGTGACAAGGCCACTGAGCAGGCGATCTTGCCAAAGAACCCGATCTCTTTTCTGCCCCAAACCGACCGATGGTACTCAATGAATAGCCGTTGTCGCGTCGGCAGCCTCTGTTTTGCGCTCGGACTGAACCACTTCAGCACGTCACGTTTCTTCGTGTTGGCAAGGCGCGACATGCCTGGATGCACGCGGCGCAGAAACAGGGTTTCATTAAACCGGACGATCGTCCCCAAGAGCCCGGCTTCGAACATCAGCACATAGTCCGAGGCAATGAAGCTGTCGATCAAACGGGTTCTTTCCAGTGCCTCGCGAGCGAACAAACCGAACACAGGAGCGGCCATACCCATGTTCTGAACAGTATGAAAAGCGCGCGCCCAAGGCTGGCGCGCAAGCGTATGCATCACCTTGATGTCCGGCCCGACAAGCTTCCCGGCCTCATCAATAAAGGCAGAACCGGGATAGACAATCGCCGGCGGAGGACTGTCCTGACTGTGGTTCTCGAATATCTCCAGACATCGCGACAGGAAAGCTGGTCGGATCAGGTCATCATGCGCCGCCCATTTGAAGTAGCGCCCGGATGAGAGCTCAAAGACCCTGTTGTAGTTGAACGCCGCCCCATGATTGTGATCGAGCCGATAGTATTTGATCCGCGTATCCCGTGCCGCATAGGATGCACAGATATCAGGCGTTTCATCTGTCGATGCATTATCGGAAATGATGATCTCGAAGTCCGGAAAATCCTGCGCGAGAAGCGAATCCAGCGCCTCTGAAAGATATCTGGCCCCGTTGTAGACCGGCATTCCGAAACTAACGGCAGGTGAGGTCGTCTTCATGGTCATCGACCAGAATCCATTGCTTTCTTATGCGGAGAAAGTCGCAGCATTGCCCGCCGAGCCCCCGCCTTCCCCATGGTCAGCAAGTTGAGTGGACGGCTCTGAAGGCTTCGAAAGATTAGACCCAGACCGGCCTTCCGCCGGCCGACGCGAAGAAGCGCCCGGCCAAGCAAAAACTGGAACTCGCCAAGCTCTCGACGATACCTACGGAATACGTCTCCGTGGTTCTTCATGATGCGCAGATAGCCCGTGACGTTTCGGCGCGCATTGGTCGAAATGCTGTCGGGCGAGATCATGGCAAGCACAACGGGTTCGGTCTGCTCGAGTACCCGTGTATGACGCGCGAGCCGGATCGTGAAATCCCAATCTTCGTTGGCCCGCGCGCGCGGATCGAACCAAGCGATATCAGGCAGACAGTCGCGTCTGAACAGGCCATTCTGCACACTGATCCGGGAATCGAGCAGGCTGCGTTTCAGTTGATCTTCCTGCAGGGTCATGCGCCGCTTCGGGTCTGGTGCACAAGTCACCCGGCCGGGACCATAGTTTCGTGCCGCGTCGCGGCCGTAGAGAATTTTCAAGCCCACGACAGCACCGACATTCGGGGGCTGGTTCTCGAGCAGTTCGACCTGACGGCCCAGCTTGCCGGGCAGCCACAGATCGTCGCTGTCCTGGAACGCTATGAACCGACCGCGCGCCTCCACAAGACCGGCATTGCGGGCCGCAGCAGCGCCTCCGTTCACAGGACAACGCAGGTAGTGAACACGCGGATCATTGAACCCGGTCACGACAGTTTCGACATCCTCCGTCGAAGCATCATCGACAACAATGAGTTCCAGATCCCGGTACGACTGATCGAGCACGCTGCGCATGGCCGCGGGCAGGCTGCGGAGCCGGTTGAAGGTGGGAAGAACTACCGAGACTGCCGGATTCATACAAAACTCTCTGTGTCACAAAGTTGTTTCTTTTAATCAGTCGCATACTAAGCCATCCGCACAGGCCCGTCACCTTGTGTCGTATGAGCGCCGGATGCAAAGTACAAAGGACGCTGCGATGAACCATTGTCGGCCAAACATGGCCAAAAGGGCTTGAATGCAGGGCTGATGTCGAACGCTACAGACGAGATACGCAGCCCCCTGTCGGCTGGATATGAAAACGCTGGCCATCGAAGCGGCGTACGGCAGCTACCCCTGATCGTGCCGATGCTGCTCGTGTCTCTGATCCTGCCTTTTATCCTGTACCTCGGGCCTTTGCGCCTGTCGGTCTACAGGGTCGTCCTGATTGTGGCCTTCGTTCCCGCCGTGGTTGCTTGGCTCGCTGGACACGCCGGGCGCATCCGGATAGCCGATATTGCCTTGGTTCTACTCTGTAGCTGGGGGGCCATCAGCTTCTTCGTCGTTCACGGAACTGCGGGTATCCAGGCTGGGGGCATGCTATTCATTGAAACCTTAGGACCTTACCTTGTCGCGCGAGTCTATATTCGTTCGGCTGCTGCCTTCCGAGCGATGGTGAAGGCTCTTTTTCTGATCGTCCTCTTCCTTTTGCCCTTCGCATTAATCGAAGCAGTCACGGGAAAAGATATTCTGCTAGAAGCCATGGACACAGTTTGGAACTCCTACCCGCGGGTTGCCAAAGACCCCCGATGGGGGTTGCAGCGCGTCCAGGCGACCTTCGAACATCCGATCCTGTATGGCGTGTTCTGTGGCAGCGTGATTGCACTGACATACGTCGTCCTAGGCCAAGGGTGGTCCTTTCTACGACGCGCCGGCGCAACCTTTTTGGTCCTGTTCACAGCAGCCCTGACACTGTCGGCCGGACCGCTCACCGGCATGACCGCCCAACTTCTGCTGTTGGCTTGGAATCGAATTCTAGGGGCTGTCCGGAGTCGTTGGAAGCTTCTAGCCTGTATAATTGCAGCCATGTGGATATTTCTCGAGTTTGCCTCCAACCGGTCGCCAGCACAGATCTTCATCTCATATTTCTCGTTCGACCAACACAGCGCCTATATGCGGCTCCACATCTGGAACTTCGGGACCGCATCAATCCTCGCCCACCCATTGCTTGGGATAGGATTCAACGAATGGGCACGGCCGAGTTGGATGAGATCCAGCATCGACATGTACTGGATCGTACCGGGCGTGAGGCATGGTCTTCCCGCTGTCTTCTTCAATTTTGCCGCGTTCTTCGGAGTTGTTCTGTCACTAATCTTTCGCAAAGGGCTCGATGAGGCTCAGTCCGCATGCCGGATGGGTATCATTTTCTGCCTGATCGCATTCTTTCTGACCGGCTGGACGGTACACTACTGGAACGCAACCTACGTCCTGTTTCATTTCCTGCTGGGCAGCGGGATGTGGTTGTTGGATGCCAGGCCCGAAGATGACGCGCCGGACATCCATGTCGAAGAAGAACGCCCGCCGCTGCGCTATCGGCGATCAAGAGAGGACCTGATGTCGACAAGCCACTTTGGGAGTTCGCGACAATGAGTCCCGTACCATCCAGACGAGCTGTTCTGAAGTTTTTCTGTTCGACAGCAATCATGGTTGCCCGACCGGCAATGGCCCAGCGGGTCACGGCCGGCCCTTCCGATCTGAACG
>NZ_JANQDU010000012.1 GCF_024723735.1 Frigidibacter sp. ROC022 | reverse complement strand
TGTAGCCTCCGGTCAGCACGTCGTCGCCGGCGCCGCCGTCGAGCACGTCGGACCCGTTCTCGCCGAGCAGGAAATCGTCGCCGTCGCCGCCGTAGAGGATGTCGTCATGGCCGCCGCCGCGCAGGTCGTCATTGCCGGCGCCGCCGTAGAGCGTGTCGTCCTCCCGGTTGCCGCGCAGCCGGTCGTCGCCTTCGCCGCCATAGAGCGTGTCGTCGCCCCGGCCGCCGTAGAGATAGTCGGCGCCGTCCTCGCCCCAGAGCTGGTCGGTGCCGCCGAGCCCGAGCAGGCTGTCGTTGCCGTCCCCGCCGTAGAGGCTGTCGTTGCCGTCGTCGGTGCGCAGGTCGTCGTCGCCGGCGCCGCCGTAGAGCGTGTCGTTGCCGCCCTTGCCGCGCAGCACGTCATCGCCGGCGCCGCCCTTCAGCATGTTGTCCCCGGCGGTGCCGCCGAGCCGGTCGTCATGGTCGGAGCCTTCGAGATTCTCGATGCTGTCGAACCAGTCGGCGCCCTGGCCGCCGCCGACATCGCGGCCGCTCCATTTCAGATAGGCCGACACCGCCGCCCCGGCATCGCAATAGCTGGCGGTGTCGATCCCGGCGCCGCCATACAGCAGATCGTCGCCCCCCGCCCCGATCAGGATGTCGTCCCCGTCCAGACCGTTCAGCGTATCGTCCCCCGCGGTGCCGTTCAGCGTGTTGGCGCCGTCGTCGCCGTTGGTGATGCTGCCGCCGCCCAGCAGGGTGGCGGTGTCGATGGTGCCGTCGAGGAAGCTGAAATATTCGAAGCCGCGGAACAGGTCGGTGCCGAGCGCCGAGGTGATCTGGATCTGGCCGTTGTTCAGTTCGGTTACGGTGATCGAATCGCGCTGCACCGCCAGCACCGCCGTATCGGTGCCGTCGCCGCCCTCGAGCGTGTCGTTGCCGGCGCCGCCGGCGATCATGTTGTCGCTGGCGTTGCCGATGATCTCGTCATTGCCCGAGCCGCCGATCGCGTTCTCGATCACGGTGTCGCGGGCGATGACCATGTTGCCGACATAGCCGGCGACATTGCTGACCGCCTCGGACCGCAGGTCGAGATATTGCGCCTGGGTGACGCTGGACAGGTCGATCGTGTCGATCCCGCCGGTGTCGAGCACCGTCAGCGCCGGCGGCGCCAGGAAGCTGCCCGAGGTGGCGATGACGGATGTATCGGGGCTGTCGCCGTCGAAGTAATAGCCGAAGACCTCGCCCAGGGTGCCGCCGACATTGGAATTCGCGCCCCAGACGGTGTTGCCGTCATAGACCGCGTCCGGGGTGCCGTAGAGATCCCACATGGCGGCGATGTCGGCGATCATCGGGGTGACGGGATAGGCCTTGTCCCCGTCGATGTAGCCGTTCTCGTCGATGCCGAAATAGGACATCACGGTGAGCTGGGTGCTGTCGTTCAGGAAATGGTTGTCGGTGCCATAGGTGGCGGCGCCGTCGTAGTTCCCGGAATGGGCCAGGCCCAGGGCATGGCCGATCTCGTGCAGATAGGTCAGGTAGCTGTAGCTGTTGACCGTGGTGCCGTAGCTCGAGAGCCAGCCGGTGCTGATGGTGACGGTGGCCTGGTTGATGACGCCATTGGCCGGATTGTAGCTCGTCGGCCCGCCGAAGGCGTAGTTGCCGCTGCCGATGCGGCTGTCGTAATCGTCGAAGACGATGTCCGCGCCCGAGCTGGACGAGGTCTGGAAGGTGATCCCGGTATAGGTCGACCAGGCCTCGAGCGCCCAGAGCGCCAGATTCTGCCCCGCCGCGTTCAGCGCCGAGATGTTGACCGTCATCGTGTCGCCGGTCTGTTCGTCATGCGCGACCGGCGAGGTGATGCCCCAGCCGTATTCGGAAATCTGGGTGACGGCCTCGTCCAGGGTGAACACATTGGTCGCGGCCTGCAGGTAGTAGTTGCCGGTCTGGCTGCTGTAGCCGCCGACATCCAGGTAATAGGTCCCCGAGGTCGTGGCGGTGAACTCGATCAGGGAAAACGGGTTGCCGGCGTTGCTGTTGACGTCGTCGTTGAAGGCGAGCTGGTCGCCGTTGCTGTCGCGCAGCGCCAGGGTGGTGTCCGAAACCGCCGCGCTGCTGCCGCCGGTGCCCCAGACCTGGAACACATAGCTTTGCCCGGCTTCCAGGCTGACCCGGACCCAGTCCTGGTCCGCCGCACTGGAGATCGTGCCGGCAAACCGGTCGTCGATGGCCAGGTCATAGATGGTGCCGGTGCCGGCCGCGGCATCGCTGCCTTCGCTGCCCGAAGGGGCGGTGAAGCCGGGCAGGGTGCCGAGACTGCTTTCGGCGATGGGCCCGGCATCGGTGAAGGTGGTGCTGCTGGGCTTGTACATTCGGTCGTCCTGTTCGTCGGAATCGGGGTTGTGTCGGGAGACGATCTAGAGAGGAGAAAAATGACCTTCGCATGGCGCTTGCAGGGAAAGCCGTGGGCAGGGGCCGGACTCCGATGCCCCCGCCGGCCGGGCGGGGGGCCGGGCGCAGGGAGGTGTCCCGGGCCTTGCCGGAAAGGGGGTGGTGGGGCCGCTCAGCGCCCCGGCGCGGACAGAAGCGCGTCGAAATACGCGATGGTATGTTCCAGCCCTTCGCGCAGGGGCACCTTCGGGCGCCAGCCCAGAAGCTTCTCGGCCTGGCCGATATCCGGGCAGCGCTGTCTGGGGTCGTCATCGGGCAGCGGCTGGAACACCAGGCTGGACGACGATCCGGTGAGTTCCACGATCGTTTCGGCCAGTTCCAGCATCGAGAATTCGCCCGGATTGCCCATGTTGACCGGCCCCGTCACATCGTCGCCGGTCGCCATCAACGCCATGATGACGTCGATCAGGTCATCCACATAGCAAAACGACCGGGTCTGCTCTCCGTTGCCGAAGATCGTGATCGGATCGCCCCTGAGCGCCTGCACGATGAAATTGGACACCACGCGGCCGTCGTCCGGATGCATGCGCGGGCCGTAGGTGTTGAATATCCGCCCGACCTTGATGCGCAGATCGTGCTGGCGGCGATAGTCGAAGAACAGCGTTTCCGCGCAGCGCTTGCCCTCGTCATAGCATGACCGGATGCCGATCGGGTTGACGTTGCCCCAATAGGTCTCGGTCTGCGGATGCACGGAAGGGTCGCCATAGACTTCGGAGGTGGAGGCCTGGAATATCTTGGCGTTGACCCGCTTGGCCAGCCCCAACATGTTGATCGCCCCATGCACCGAGGTCTTGGTCGTCTGGACCGGGTCATGCTGATAATGGATCGGGCTGGCCGGGCAGGCGAGATTGTAGATCTCGTCCACCTCGACATAGAGCGGGAAGGTCACGTCGTGGCGCATCAGTTCGAAACGGCCGTGATCGAGCAGATGGGCGACATTGCCCCGCCGGCCGGTGAAGTAATTGTCGACGCACAGCACCTCATTGCCGGCCTCGACAAGGCGGTCGCACAGGTGACTGCCGAGGAATCCCGCGCCCCCCGTGACCATGACGCGTTTCGCCACCGAATCGAACGAAGCCCTGTCCGTCACGCCACCACTTTCCTGCGAAGCAGCCAGACCATCGCGGGAATGGACTAACTATTTGTTATAAATAATATTTCTGATCCGAAACTATATGGCGCTGCGGGTTCCGTCAAGTTCAGGCAGGGACCGGGCCGCCCCGCGATCCGGATTGGAATGTGTCCCGGCGACACAGCATCGGCGGATAAGCCATATTATGTCACCCGGACGGCGAAAACGCCGGCCCCGGTCCCGGCAGAAGACCGCCGTCGGGCTCCGGCGGCCGGGCCCTTTCGGACCGGCCCCCGAAGCCCTATAGGTGCCGGCTGATGGAAAACGGCAGGATTTGTCCGATGGCCTCTGGCGCCTATCCCCTCTTCATCCTGACCATGCCCGACGATACGGCGCGCCGTGCCCCTCTGGTGGACTGGCTGGAGGCGCGGGGGATCGGGCACGAGCTGTTCTTCGGCGTCGACGGCCGCGGCGGCCTGGCGCCGGAATGGGAGGCCAGCATCGACCGGGCGGCGGCCCGGCGGCGCATGGGGCGGAACATGGGCGATGCCGAGTTCGCCTGCGCCCTGTCGCATCAGGAAATCCTTCGCGCCGTGGTGGAGCGTGGCCTGCCCGGGGCGGTTGTCCTGGAAGACGACGCCCGCCCGACCGAGGCCCTGGCGACCTTCCTGAAGGAGCGGACCTATCTTCGGGCCCCGATGATCCTGCTGGACCATTCCAACACATGGGTCATTCGCGGCAGCGCGGAGTCCTATGGCGCCGGGCTGACCGCCCATCGCGTCGCCCTGTCGCCGTTCCGCGCCACCGGCTACAGCGTTTCGGCGCGGGCCGCGGCGGAGATCCGGGCATTGTCGCTGCCGATCTCCTTCATTCCCGACTGGCCCTGCGACATCCGCGAGGTCGGTGCCGTCGCGCTGATGCCGCGCCCGGTCGGCCATCCCGAACCCTTGCCGGGCCAGTCCCATCTCGAACCCCAGAGGCAGGATGTCCAGCATCGGCGCGGGCGGTTCCTGCAGCCGGCCTACTGGCGCCGCTGGTGGCGCAAGCGGCTGGCGCGGCGCCTGCCCGACGGACCATGAGGATGGTGCCGTGACCGAGTCGCCCCGGCCCGAGGTCCACAGCCTCTACTGGGCCAATGTCGACCCCCGCCTGCTGGCCGCGCAGCGGGCGGTCTTCGAGCATCTGGGGATTCCGCTGCAACAGCATCTGCGGGACCGGATGCCGCATGGCGTCTGGATGGACGAGATTCTGGCCCAGGAGCCGGAGGGCATCGTGGTCTTCTGCGACATCGACGCGGTGCCGCTGCGGGCCGGGCCGTTCGACCGCCTGGTGGCCCGGGCCCGGGCGGGCCGCATCGCCGGCCTGGCGCAGAGTTGCAACCACCTCGGCAATCCGCGGCATATCTATGCCGCGCCGATGTTCCTGGCGCTCGACCGCGGCATCTGGCGCCGCCTCGGCAGCCCCTCGATGGCGGCCGATTCCGAACATGACGCCGGGCAGCGGCTCTGCATCGCCGCCGAGGCCCGAGGGGTGCCGGTCGAGACCGTCCTGCCCAGCTCCTGCCTGATCACGATCTGGCCGCTGGCCGACAAGCGGCTCTACGGGATCGGCACCTTCTATGGAGAGAATGACTTCTTCCATCTCTATCAGTCACGCAAGCGCCGCTTTCTTCAGGCCTTCCTGCAGGTCTGCGAGGATGTCTGCGCCGACCGGCCGCCGGACATGGCCCGCTACCTGCTGACCGTCCGGCCGAAATCCCGGCTGCCGAAACCGCTGCGGAAGTATTTCGTCATTTCCTGACCAGCCCGTTCGGTGTCCAGGACCGGCCGCTGCGCCGGGCCTCGATGATCCGGGCCCGGTTCTCGCGCAGCTTCGCGGCATCGACATAGCTCCGGGCGTGATCGAGATGGACCAGCGGCGCGCTGAAGCGCAGATGCCTCCCCCGGACGCCGGAATTGGCCAGGCGGACACCGAATTCCTTGTCCTCGCCGCCGTATTTCATCGCCTCGTCAAAGCCGTTCACCGCGACGATGGCGCTGCGGAAGGCCGAGGCATTCGACCCGCTCCAGGTCCGCCGCACCGGCGAGCTCCGCTCCAGCAGCGTCGCCAGCGGCCGCGGCAGGGCGCCGCTCTTCAGCCAGCTGGTCAGCCGGTCGAAGGCCCCCTGCGCCCGCAGCCAGCCCCGGTCGAAGACGCGCCCCGAGGTGACATCCTCCTCGGTCACCGCCGCCGTGGCCGCGGCATTCAGCCGGATCAGGCTGCCGCAGGCATAGCGCCGGGGATCCGCCAGCTCGGCATGGCGGGCGACAAAGCCGGGATGCATCAGGCAGTCGCCATCGGTGAAGATCATCAGATCGGCCTGCGACGAGGCCACCGCCTTGTTCAGGATGGCATTCTTCTCGAACCCCCTGTCGGGGTGCCAGACATGGCGCGGGGCCAGGTCGGGATGCGCGGCGGCAAAGTCCCGGATCACCGCCGCGGTCTCGGGCCCCGAACCGTCATCGGCAATGCAGATACTGTCCGGGCGGCGGCGCTGGCCCGGCACCGACAGCAGCGTCAGCCGCAGGCTGCGCGGGGCGTTATAGGTCGAGATCACCAGTTCGATTCGCATCCTGCTTCCCTGCCTTGCCCCGTCGCCCCCCGTCGCGCCCGCCGGGGCGCCCGGACGACGGGCCAGCCCCCGGGTCGCACAGGTCCGGTGGCACGGCAAGGCCCGTGGCCCGGTGCCGCAAGGCCGCCGGCAAGGGCAATCGCCCGGCGGTCCCGGGGCACCGTGCGCTGCATTTGCCGGCCGTCAAGGCCCGGCCCGGATAGTGCCGGGCAGTCCTTCCAACACGAGCTGTCCCGATGTCCGAGGTCTCGCCGATCCTCTCCCTGCCCTATCTGCAGCCGGCCCAGGCGCAGAAACATGTCACCCATAACGAGGCCCTGGCCCTGCTCGACCTGCTGGTCCAGCTGGTGGTCGAGGGGTTCGACGCGGCGACCCCGCCGGCCCTGCCCGCCGAGGGCGAGGTCTGGGCACTGGGCGCGGTGCCGACCGGGGCCTGGGCCGGGCAGGCCGGGCGGATCGCGGCCTTCAGCGGCGGCGCCTGGCGCTTTGTCACGCCGCGGATCGGCTGGCGGGCCTGGGGCCGGGCCGAGTCCGGGCTGCGGGTCTGGGATGGCAGTCTCTGGCGGGGGCTGGCCGATCTGCTCGGCTTCGAGAGCCTCGACGGGCTGGGCATCAACACCGCGGCCGACCCGGTGAACCGGCTGGCGGTGGCGGCGCCGGCGGTGCTGCTGACCCATGACGGCGCCGGGCATCAGCTGAAGATCAACAAGGCCAGCGCCGCCGATACCGCCTCGCTGCTGTTCCAGACCGGCTACTCGGGCCGGGCCGAGATGGGCATCGCCGGGAGCGACGCCTTCGCGATCAAGGTCTCCGCCGACGGCAGCGGCTGGCAGACCGCCCTGAGCTTCGCCGCCGGGTCGGGCCTGGCCTCGGGCAGCGCGGTGCAATCGGGCCCCGCCGACACGACCGCCGGCCGGCTGCTGACCCTCGGCGCCTTCGGGCTGGGCGCGACGCTGGTCAGTTCCGATCTCGACGACGCCACCACGCCGGGCTTTCATTCCTGCACCGCGGCGGCGGCCCATGCCCCGGTGGCGGCGGCCGGCACGCTGATCGTGCAGCGCCCGGCCGCGGGGGACGACCTGGTGACCCAGATATTCCAGGCCGGGGCCGCGGACGGCCGGCTCCATCGCCGCCATTCCACCGACGGCGGTGCCAGCTGGACCGGCTGGCGGCTGATCTACGACCAGGCCGGCATCCTCGGCCCGGTCGGCCAGGCCGGCGGGATCCCGACCGGCGCCCTGATCGAGCGCGGCAGCAACGGCAACGGCCGCTATGCCCGCTTTGCCGACGGCACCCAGATCTGCACCCATGAGCTGAGCCTCGACGCCCCGTCCAGCGCCAGCGGGGCGGTGTTCCGCGGCGCCACGGCGACGAGCTGGACCTTTCCCGAGAGCTTTGCCGCGGGCAGCACCCCGGCGCTGTCGGCAAGCGGGGGGCCGGGTCTGGATCTCTGGTTCTCGCTGGCCGCCGCCGGCGCCGCCGGGGCAACGGTCCGGGCGTTCCGGGCCAGCGCCTCGAGCACCGCGCCGGTGGTCTCGGTCTCGGCAATCGGCCGCTGGTTCTAGGCTGCCGCCACTGGCTTTCGGGCGCGAAACGCGTCATGTCGGACGGCAATCCGGAGGTGGAGATCGGAGGGCCGTGTTGATAAGACCCGGCCTGCGGGCCGAGTCCCCGGGCAGAACATCACGGTTGGCGGAAACGGGCGGAAACGGGTTCCTTGAAGGCAACGATCTATACGGCCTATCACCGGCCGGCGCCGCTATTGCAGAGCCCTTCGGTGCAGCCGATCCATGTCGGCCGGGCGCTTGCCGCCGCGCCGCTGGAGCGCATGCCGGGCGATGACACCGGCGACAACATCTCGGACCGCAACCCGGCCTATTGCGAGCTGACGGCGCTCTACTGGGCCTGGAAGAACGACCGCGAGAGCAGCCATCTGGGGCTGATGCATTACCGGCGGATGCTCGATTTCGACCAGAGCGCCCGGTTCGGACAGGCCGAGGTGCCGCTGGACCATTTCGACATCGCCGACTACCTGCGCCGGACCGAGGCCTGGCTGGCCGCGCATCCCGAGATCGACCTGGTGCTGCCGCAGGACCATGTCCTCGGCAGGACGATGGCCGACAACTATGCCAAGGCGCATCATGCCCGGGATTTCGACCTGGCCCGCAGCGTCATTGCCGGGCACTATCCGGACTGGCTGCCCGCCTTCGACCGGGCCGCCGGGGGCCGGCGGCTGCTGCTGGGCAACATGATGCTGATGCGGCGCGCCCTGTTCGAGCCCTATTGCGCCTGGCTGTTCGACATTCTCGACCGGGTGGCGGCGGCGCGCGGCGACGGCGCCCGGGACAACCCGACCCAGGCCCGCTATGCCGGTTTCCTCGCCGAACGGCTGATGACCGTCTATGTCGCGCATCTGCTGGAGACCCGGCCCGAGCTGCAGGTGCAGCGGGTGCATATCCTCAACCTGGCGCGGGCCACGGTGGTGCCCTATCTCGACGGCGGCCTGAACGGCCCCGAACATGTCAACATCGCCTTCTCCTCGGACCGCGCCTATGTGCCCCATGCGGCGGCGATGCTGGCATCGGTCATGGCCCATGCCGACCCGGCGCGGCATTATTCCTTCTTCTTCCTGCATTCGGGGGTCGATGCCCGGAGCTGCGACCTGTTGCGCTCGGTCGTGCTCGGGCCCGGCGCCGGGCCCGGCGGCGGCGCGGGGCCGAAGGTCGACTGGCATCAGATCAACGTCGGCCACCGGTTCTCGGGCAGCTACCGATCGGCCAGCCGGGCGCCGTCGAATGCCACCTACAACAGGTTCCTGCTGTTCGACCTGCTGCCGGGGCTGGACCGGCTGCTCTACATGGATGTCGACATGATCGCCCTGGGCGATGTCGCGGAAATCTTCGACAGCCCGCTGGGCGACTGCCAGATCGGCGCGGTCACCGACTGGATCATGACCCGGTCGCTGACCGGCAAGATCACCACGGTCGATCCCCAGGTGCCCGATCTCTACCAGTACCAGCGCGAGGTCCTGGGCCTGTCCGATGCCCAGATCGGGCGCTATTTCAATGCCGGGCTGCTGCTGCTCAACTTCGCCGCGATGGATTGCCGCAAGGTCGGGCGCGAGCTTCTGGAACTGGCCGGCAGCACCCGCTACCTGTTCCGCGACCAGGACATCCTGAACAGCTATTTCAAGGACAGCCTGATGGTCCTGCCCGGCCGCTACAACGTGATGAACACCGGCGAGGCCGGCTATGCCCGGGTACCGCAGGCCAATTACGCCCTGGCGATGGAGGCGCGCCGCGATCCGCTGGTGATTCATTACGCCGCCCGCGACTTCAAGCCCTGGCAGGGCAAGGCGGTGCTCTTTGCCGCCCCCTACTGGGAGGCGCTGATCCGGACCCCGTTCTATGCCGAGGTGCTGGCCGGGCTGGCCCCGCAGCGGGACCATGGCCCGCACCGGAAGACGGACTCGGGGCTCGTCGCCGCCGGCCGGACCCTGGCCGAGCGGGTTCCGGTGCTGAAGCCGGCGCTGCTGGGGATCTACCGGCAGTTGCAGAGGCTGGGCGGAGGCCGATGACGGCCGCCCGGCGCCTTCGGCGTCTGCTGCCCTATCTGAAGCGGTCCCTCGTCCTGCACCAGGGACGGCTCCGGCACAGGGTCTATATTGCGGCTTCGCCCTACAAGACCGGCACCACCTCGCTGGGCCGGGCGCTGATCGAGCTGGGGGCCGGCACCCGGGACATGGGCCATGCCCCGAGGCTGATCCGGCTCCATCAGCCGCTGATCACGCGGCTGAACCGGATGGTGGATCCCGAGATCGGGGCCAGGGATTTCCTGGCCCGGCATGGCGACGAGGTGCGGCGGGAGATGCGCCGGATGACCGCTGCCCTGGCCCGGTTCGACGTGTTCTCCGATGCGCCCTTCGGCCATACGATGATTCATCCCTTCCTGCGCAAGGCGGTGGCCCCGAAGGCCCGGTTCATCTGGCTGAACCGCGATTTCGACGCCTGGATCGACAGCGTCCGGAACTGGGAGCTGAGCCATCCCGGGACATATCCCGATCACCGGCTCTGGATCGAGGCGCCGGAACGGCAGATCCAGCTCAGGCGCAGGCTGTGGCAGCGCAGCCTGCGCGACTTCCAGCGGCTGGAAGAGGCCTTTCCCGAGGATTGCCTGAGGGTCTCGCTGACCAGCCTCACCGATTACCGGACGCTGGCCCGGTTCTGCGGCCTGCCGCCGCCGGAGGGGCCCTTCCCGCGGCTGAACACCCGCGACGACCGGGGCCGCGCCCCGTCCGGATCCGAGACCGGGGGCTGACCGGCCGTCAGGCGCCCCCTCCCGGCCGGCGCCAGAGCGAGACGCAGGGGATCTTGGACCTGTCGCAGCGGTCGGCATATTTGCGCGCGATCTGCTGCACCTCGTCCATCATCCCCTGGCTCAGCGTGATCGGCTCCAGCCCCATGCCGAGGAAGCGGTCGTTGGCGACATGCAGGTCGTTCTCGTCGGCCTCGTTGCGCGGGTTCTCGAGATAGGCGATCTCGGCCCCGGTCATCTCGGCGATCATCCCGGCCAGGTCGCGGACCCGGTGGGTCTCGGTCATCTGGTTGAGGATGTTCACCCGCTCGCCCTTCTGCGGCGGGTTCTCCAGCGCCAGCTCGATGCAGCGGCAGGTGTCCCGGATATGGATGAAGGCGCGGGTCTGGCCGCCGGTGCCATGCACCGTCATCGGATAGTTCACCGCCGCCTGCATCAGGAACCGGTTCAGCACCGTGCCGTAGTCGCCATCGTAGTCGAAGCGGTTGATCAGCCGCTCGTCCATCCGGGTCTCGGCGGTCTGCGTGCCCCAGACGATGCCCTGGTGCAGATCGGTGATCTTCACCCCGTCGTTCTTGTTGTAGAAATGGAAGAACAGCTGATCCTGGGTCTTGGTCATGTGGTAGATCGAGCCGGGATTGGCCGGATAGAGGATCTCCTGCTCGGTCGGCCCCTCGGCGGTATCGACCTTCACCTTCAGATAGCCCTCGGGGATCTTCATCCCGGCGGTGCCGTAGCCGTAGACGCCCATGGTGCCCAGATGCACCAGATGGATGTCGAGCCCCGATTCCACGATCGCCGCCAGCACGTCGTTGGTGGCGTTGAGGTTGTTGTTGACGGTGTAGCGCTTGTGGCTCGACGATTTCATCGAATAGGGCGCGGCGCGCTGTTCGGCGAAATGGATCACCGCATCGGGCTTCTCGTCCTGCAGCAGCGTCAGCAGGCGGTGGTAATGTTCGCCCACCGTGAAGTTGTGGAACCCGATCTCTTTCCCGGTCAGCTCCTTCCAGACCCGCAGCCGCTCGCCGATCGGGCGGATCGGGGTCAGGCTCTCGACCTCGAGTTCGAGATCGATCTCGCGGCGCGAGAGGTTGTCGACGATGATCACCTCATGGCCGCGGTTCGACAGGTAGAGTGCGTTCGGCCAGCCGCAGAAGCCGTCGCCGCCCAGGATGATGACTTTCATGAGATTCCGCTCTCGCTTCCGATAAATTTCTGCCCGCCCGTGTATTCCTGAATCCGGGGGGCAAGGCAAAACGAAAACCGCCGGGCGCCCGGTTTCGGCACCGCGGCGCGGGGGGCGGTCATCGCGGCGCCCGCCGGGGCCTCACAGCCAGCGCCGGATCCCGCGGTAGACCCGGCGCAGCGCCGCATAGAGCACCGGCGCGCCGCGGGTCGCCCGCACCACCCGGCGGGCCAGCGGCAGATGCCAGGGATCGGGCTTCGCGGGTTTCCGCCGCGCCGGGCGGGGCAGGACCCGGCGGCCGCGGGCCCCGCCGCCCCGAACCCAGGCGTAATCGGTGATCCGCAGACTCTGTTCCGGGGGCCGGACCGGCGCCGGGGGGGCCGGAACCGGGATCCGGGTCGGCGGCAGATGCCATGACCCGATCTTCGTGCCCTGCCCCGGGGTGATCGCGATCCAGTGTCCGGCGCCGGCCGTCACCGGGTCCTGCAGCCAGAGATGATCGGCGATCCGCCGGATCTGCATCGGGACCCGGTCCAGCGAGAGATTGCTGCCCAGCGGGCGCAGGTCGAGCGTGATCCCGCTGTCGTCCTTCTCGAAGAAATAGCCCAGCGGCAGCGGCAGCGCGAAGCGCCCGTCCTCGCCGGGCTCGGACAGCGCGGCGAAGCGGCCGTTGAGATAGAGCGCCACCGGCCAGGCCGCGCCATCGACCCGGCAGCTGCCCCGCGCGGTGCCGTCGCGGATCCCGTCCAGCTGCCCGGCGATCCGTCGCGCCACCGGCTCATGGCCGGATTCAGACCCTGCATTGGCCTTCGGGCCGGGGTCCGCCGCCGCTTCGGGGGTCAGGGCAAAGACCGGCACCCGGGCGATCTCCGGCCCCAGCAGGGCGGTGAAACAGCTGCGCGGCTGCGTCCCGAAGCCGGTGTCGGGCAGCGATTCGTCGGCCACCACATGGAAGTGCAGATCCTCCAGCAGGCCCGGGCGGGCCTGTGGCAGCCGGCCCCAGTCCACCGGCAGCCGGTGGACCGCCGCCTGCAGGGCCGTCTCGTCGACCGCCAGCCGGCCCGCCGCCACCCGGTGCCGGAATCCGAAACGCTCGCCGACGAAACAGACCAGGCTCAGATGCGGGTCGGCATGACGGGCCAGGACCTCTTCGCCGACATGCAGGCACAGCCCCCCGGGGTCGAGATCGAGCAGGCGGATGTCGCGCCGCGCCAGCCGCAGGAAGCCGGGCCGGTCGACCGCGCGGCGGGTCGCGATCCCGTTCGAGAAGAAGGCCGCCATCCTGTGGTTGTTGACCAGCGGCCAGACGGTGCCGATCCAGCGGATCGTCATCTGGTTGCCGTCGCGCAGCGGCGGGTCGGGCCGCGGCTTCGGAAAGCACCGGCGCAGCGCCTGGGCCGCCGCGGGCCCGGCGTCGCGGGACGCCTCGATGCAGAAGTCGCGGAAATCCCCGCTGGCCCGCATCACCCCCAGCTCGACCAGGTCGGTGGAGCGGCGGTAGCGCCAGGACTGCGGGGACAGGAAGCAGGTGTCGCCCGACATGTTGGCCGCGTAATGCGCGTAATCGGCGGCCTGCCGCCGGTCGCCGCGCCGGTGCTCGTAGGCGGCCAGATCGGTGAAGAAGTCGAAGAACTTGAAATGCAGCAGCGCCCCGGTCATGTCCGACAGCGGCAGATGCATGTGCGAATGGGTCGAGAAGATATAGGAAAAACCCTTGTGCCAGCGCACCAGCGGCACCTTCTTCATCATCGGCCCCTGCCGCTTGCCGCCCTTCTCGAGAAAGGACCGGCCGCGCGGCCCGCCGAAGACGTTGAGAAACGGCGGATTGCCGCCGGGCCGCAGCACATAGCTGTCGGTCTCGAAATGGTTGCAGACCTCGAGAAAGGGCTGCCCCGGCGCATAGAGCGTGTCGCGCAGCGGCCGGTCGGAATACATGTCGAGAAAGACGCAGAACAGCCCGGCCACGCCTTCCAGGTCGAGATAGCGGCACAGCGTCGGCAGCCCGGTCTGCTCGACCGCCGGGAACACCAGCAGCTCGTCGACATCGACCGTCAGGCACCAGTGGCCGGTGCCGTAATGGTCGCAGAGCTCCTGCAGCCAGAGCCGCCCGGCGGAACTGCCGCGATAGCTCATGCCGGTGTGGAAGCAATGCACGTCGGGCTGGGCCCGGAGATAGTCCCCCGACCCGTCGACCGAGGCATTGTCGACAATGAAGAAATGCCGGACCCCGAGACCGCGGTAATAGTCGAGGAAATGCGGCAGCCGGATCGCCTCGTTCTTCAGACAGGCGAAGACCAGCACTTCCCCGGGGTCGAGGGCGATCTCGGGCTTGTCGAAATAGGTGCTGGGCGCCCCGGCCGGCAGATCAGAAGTGCAGTCCAAATTTACCTCCGACCGGGGGTCGGGCTCAATGTCCGGCGGTTTCGGCCCGCCTGCGAAACCTTGATCAGGGCTTGATGTCCATCAGCGCCGCTTGGGCATAGCGTTCTGGGGTCACCCGCAGACCGCCGGGGCGTTTCTTCCAAACCGTCTCTACCTCGTCTCGACTTAGCACAAAACCAGCGCCTTCAGGCGCCCGGATCAACGTTCCGCGATCCATCGTCCAGTTCCTGATCACATCCGGCACGGCGCTGATCGCCGCCGCCTCGTCGATCCCGATCTCGATCATCCGCTTAACCAAGTTGACAACCACCTGATTGCGGGCCCTCTCGGCCTGCGCGGCGCCGCCGTCGGTCGGCTTGCGGGCGACATGGATGCAGAACCAGTTCTCGCGCCAGCCGCCGAGATCGTCCACAGCGAATTCCGCGCCGCCGTCGCGAGCCACCGGATTGACCTCCGAACCGCGGTTGTCGCGGCGCCGGTTGCGACCATAAAACTCCGAATAGACCTCTTCCAGACCAGGCAGGATAGCACGGAACCCGGCCGGGGTCAGGCGCCAGTAGTCCTCGGGCGCCTTGTGATAGAAATAGCTGAACGGCGCAGCATTGAAGCACAGGCCGCCCGGCTTGAGGATTCGTTCGATTTCGCGCCCCGCCAGCCAAGGCTGGCGGACATGTTCAAAAACGCTGATCGAGAACACGGCATCGTAGCGCTCGGAGGGGATATGCGGACAATTGGTAATGTCGGCGACTTTGACGGCAGGATCGTCGGGAACGGGAAACAGCGATAGGAACTCGAAATCGTAACGCGGCAATTCTGCACGAAAGCTGTTCTTGGGACCGCCGATCTCGGCCACCAGCCCCCGCGGGTGACCGTTCGCCATCATCTGCAGCTTGAACAGCTTGCGGATGTAATGCTTCATACCGAGCCTGGCACGTTCCTCGGAAATGAGCTTCTTCAGTGCGGCGTTCATGCTGCCCTTTTAACCTGATCGACAAGATCGCCAGCTTCTAGCACGCTCCCGATCAAGTTCAATGCAGCTTTCGGTCCGGCCCGGTTCCGCGCCGAAGGCCGCCGTCCGCGTCACGTTGAATTCCGCTGCCCGGCACCCTACGAGAGGGGGCGCCTGCGTGAGCGAACGGAAAGCCAAGCGATGAAGAACTCTTCCACCCTCGTCCTGGTCGGCGGTTTCGGGTTTGTCGGCCGCAACATCCTCGACGCGCTGGCGGCCGAGCCCGCCTTTGCAGGGCTGGCGCCGGTGGTGATCGACGATCTCAGCAATGCCTGCCCGGGACATGAGGCGCTGGACCTTCCGGCCTGGCGCGGCGGCTATCAGGACCAGGGCGCGCTGGCCTTTCTCGACCGGGTCGACCCGGCGCCGGACGGGCGCATCTTCGTGTTTCTCGCCGGCGAGACCCGGGTGGCGGATTCGAAGGACCGGCCGCTCGACTTCATCGAGGCCAATGTCACCGACCCGGCCCGCTTCGTGATGAACGCGCTGCGGCCCGGCGACCGGTTCATCCTGATCTCGACCGCCGGCGCCCTGTTCGACGGCAGCTTCGAGATCAGCGTCGACAGCCCCTATTGTCCGAAGAACTTCTACGGCGCGACCAAGGCCGCCGAGGAGATGATCCTGGGCAAGCTGGTCGAGCTGCGCGGCGGCCATTTCTCGGTGATCCGGATGACCAATGTCTACGGCCGCCATTCGGACCGGAAGAAGAGCGCCATCCATGCCTTCACCCGGGCCGCCCGGGACGGCGCCGAGGTCACCGTCAACGGCGACGGCGGCCAGTCGCGCGACTTCATCTATGCCGGGGATGTCGGGCGCGGCATCGCCACCCTGGCGGCGCGGCTGCAGGCCGGGGAACCGACCCCGCCGGTCAGCATGCTCGGCTCGGGCCGCTCCGCCACCCTGATGGAGGTGATCGCCGCGATCGAGGCCGCCTCGGGCCGGCCGCTGGCCTATCGGAAGGAGCCGGCCCGGGCGCTGCTGGCCACCGAGCCGCGCGACGTGATCGCCAATGCCGCCGAGGTGCGCGAGCTGCTGGGAGAGGACGTGACCCCGCTTGCCGAGGGCATCCGCCGGACCTGGGCCTATTACGCGGATCGCGGCTGAGATGGCCGGGCCGGGCACCACCGCGGATCCGGGCGGGATTCTGGTCGCCGGCGCCGGCCTGTCCGGCGCGGTCATCGCCCGCTGCCTTGCCGAGGCCGGGCTGCGGGTGCAGGTGGTGGAGGCGCGCGACCATGTCGCCGGCAACTGCCATACCGAGCGCGACCCCGAGACCGGGGTCATGGTGCATCGCTACGGGCCGCATATCTTTCACACCGAGAAGGCGCCGGTCTGGGATTTCGTCAACCGCTTCGCCCGGTTCATGCCCTATCGGCACCGGGTCCGCACCACGGTCGGCGGCGAGGTCTATGCGCTGCCGGTCAACCTGGGCACGATCAACCAGTTCTTCCGCCGCGCGATGCGCCCCGACGAGGCCCGGGCCTTCGTCGCCGGGCTGACCGAGACCGGCGACGGGCCGCCGCGGAACTTCGAGGAACAGGCCCTGGCGATGATCGGCGCCGATCTCTACCGGGCCTTCTTCAAATCCTATACCGAAAAGCAGTGGGGCACCCCGCCGGCCCTGCTGCCGGCGGCGATCCTGAAACGGCTGCCGCTGCGCTTTTCCTATGACGACAGCTATTTCAGCCACCGTTTCCAGGGCATTCCGGAGCAGGGCTACACCGCCATGGTGACGGCGATGCTGGACCATCCCGGCATCACCCTGCAGCTCGGCCGGGCGCTGCGCCGCGAGGACACGGCCGGGGCCGAGCAGGTGTTCTGGTCCGGGCCGCTGGACGGCTGGTTCGGGCACCGGCTGGGGCGGCTCGGCTACCGGACCCTGGATTTCGAGCATTTCACCGCCACCGGCGACTGGCAGGGCTGCCCGGTGATGAACTACGGCGACCCCGAGGTGCCCTGGACCCGGATCACCGAGCACAAGCATTTCGCCCCCTGGGAGGAGCACGCCGCGACCTTCTGCTCGCGCGAGACATCGCGGGCCTGCGGCCCCGACGACATCCCCTATTACCCGATCCGGCTGGTCCGGGAAAAAGCCCTGCTGGCCGATTACCTGGCGCTGGCCGGCGCCGAGCGCGGCGTCACCTTCGTCGGGCGGCTCGGCAGCTATCGCTATCTCGACATGGATCAATGCATCGAGGAGGCGATGGAAGTGGCGCGGCGCTATCTCGAGGCGCGGCGCCAGGGCCGGCCGCTTCCGGCCTTCGTCCATTCCCCGGTCTGAGCCGGAATCAGGGTCTGTGCAGGGAGTCTAGGGCGTCTGGCGGGCCAGCCGGGCGCCGATCCAGCCCAGGAAGGCGCGGTCCGGGGCGGTCAGGCGCGGATGGCCGGTCTCGGCCCACCAGGCGCGCCATTCGCTTTCCAGCGCATGCACGTCCCAGCCCGGAGCCAGGGCCCGGGCCCGCTCCAGCACCTCGGGGTCGAAGCGCGGCCCCGCCGCGGCCCGGGCGCCGCCGTTCCGGGTCACCCGGATCAGGTCGCCGGGCTCTTCCGACAGCCGGTAGTCGGGCAGATGCGCATCGGCGATGATCCGGCGCAGCGCCGCCCGGAACACCCGCAGCGGCGCGGTCGAGCCGGATTTCTGGTGCAGCGTGGCGACCGAGGCGCGCCATTCCGGCTGCCGGCCGCAATGCTTGCGCGCCAGTTCGTAGAGCCGCCGCTCCAGCGGCTTGCGAAGCCGGAAATAGTCGCGGCTCAGGGTCAGCACCGATTTCGCCAGCACCGCGCGAAACAGCCAGTCGCTGAGCGTGACGCTGACCGAGATCATCCGCCCGCCCCGGCTGCGGCGCTGAATCTCCCAGGACTCGATCAGGCCGAAGCCGCTGGTGGTCTCGACCCCGCCGGTGCTGATGTTGGTGGTGATCCGGGTTCCGGCCAGCCGCTCGAAGGCCTCGCGCAGCCGGGCATAGCTGTCGCCCGAAGTGTCGCGGTTGGTGGCCACCAGCAGGTCATGCGCCTTGATCCCCAGCCGCTGCGCCACCGGGCGCCCGGCGTTCAGCGCCGCCATCAGCTGGCTGGTGGCATAGATCAGGATGTCCTTGTCATGGATCGTCGCCCGGCCCCGCACCGAGGGCGCGACCTCCACCGTGGTGCCGCCGCGCCGGTAGCGGGTGACCCGCAGGTCGGGCCGTGTCGAGAGCGAGAACAGCGGATGTTCCATCGAGCCGAGATCGCCCTTGGGGCTGGCGTCGAACAGGTCGCAGATGAAGAAATCGGCGGTCGGATGCCGGTCCGGCGAAAGACCGCCCTGCCCTGCCCCCTGCCCGGTTCCCGGCCCTGCCATGCGCCCTGCCCTGCCCCTTGTCCGCCGTCGCCCGACCCCCGTTATCGGGGTTTCAGTGACACCCTAAAGTTATCCACAGACCCCGTCCATCCCGGCGCCGCCGCGCAGCGGCGGTTCGGAGTCGCCTGGCCGTGGTATCGGAATCGCCCGAACGTGGTATCGGAATCGGCCCCTGCCCGGCGCCGCCCCGCAACCCCCTGTCCTGCAAGGCTTCAATGCCGGTCGCGCAGGACCGTAACGTTTCATATAACATCCATTAACGGGAGTTTCGGTCCCGGATCCGGCCCGCCGCGCGCCGATCGCCCCCTCCGGCCTGTCGGAACGCCCCGAATCGGCCTAGAAAAGGAAGGGCTTTTCCGGCAATGTGCCGGTTCTTCTTCCATGTGCGCAGTTTTTCGGTATCTTGGCCAAAACAGCGCACATGAGGCAGCGGATGGCAGAAACGCTCCCCCCCTATTTCAACATCGATCCGGACCAGGCCCTGAGCCATCTGGGCGGCCCGGCCGACACCAAGGGCTTTGCCGAGATCGCCCGGGCCTGTTCCCGGGGCCGGGCCGATCTGGCCAGCCGCGGGCTGGAGGCGAACGGCGGCCGGCAGCTGCGGCTGTTCTCGACCTGGGAGATCACCCGCTATCTGATCCCGGTCGCGCAGGCGCATTTCCGCCGGGTGCTGAAGGCCAATCCGGACCTGCCGCAGGGCCGGTCGGAGGGCCGGGGCAGCGCCAAGTGGTTCAGCCTCGACGAGGTGCTGCGGCTGCGGGCCCATTTCGGCCAGCAGGGATCCAGGGCCAAGAACTACCTGCCCTACCGGCCCGCGGGGCTGCCGGCGAAGATCCTCGCGGTGGCGAATTTCAAGGGCGGGGTCGGCAAGACCTCGACGGCCGCGCATCTGGCGATGTCGGCGGCGCTGGACGGCTATCGGGTGCTGGTGGTGGATCTCGACAGCCAGGGCTCGATGACCTCGATCTTCGGCGGCAGGGTGGCCGACGAATGGGGCACCGTGTTCCCGCTGCTGGCCCGGCATCACGCCGAATATCTGCGGGGCGAGAACCAGCGCCGTCTCGACCGGGGGGAAACGCCGCTGCCGCTGGACGACACCCTGGCCGAGGCGCTGAAGATCCGCGCCCCCGACCTGGTGCAGAAGACCCATTGGCCGAACATCGACCTGATCGGCGCCCAGCTGAACCTCTACTGGGCCGAGTTCCAGGTGCCGGTCTGGCGGATGCAGGGCCGCGGCTGGAAGCTCTGGGACGCGCTGTCGGAGGTGCTGGCGGCCGACGGCATCCTCGACGCCTATGACCTGGTGCTGCTCGATACCCCGCCGGCATTGGGCTATCTGACCATCAACGGGCTGGCGGCGGCGGATATCCTGCTGGTGCCGATGGGGGCCTCGTTCCTGGAATTCGATTCGACCGGCCGCTTCTTCGACATGCTCGCGACCACCTTCGGGTCGATCGAGGAGGCCGAGAACCTGGCCGCCCGGGCCCTGGGCCGGGGAGAGCTGGCGTTTCAGTGGGATGCCGTGCGGGCGCTGGTGACCCGCTACGACAGCACCCAGCAGGCCGAGCTCGCGATGCTGATCCAGACCTATCTGGGGCCGACGCTGTCGCCGCACCGGCAGGATTTCACCGCCCTGATCGGCCAGGCCTCGGAACAGGTCCAGGGGATCTACGAAGCCGATTACCGCGATTTCAACCGCGAGACCTATGCCCGCGGCCGCGAGACCTTCGACACCACCTATGCGGCGGTCAAGCAGCTGCTGATCGGGGCCTGGCGCCGGGACGAGCTGGCGGCGCGGGCGGCGGCCGAATGACGGGGCCTGCCGCCTCCGCGACCGGCGCCACCGCCCGGGGCGGTGGCGGGTTGTTAACCGGGACCGCCAAGGGTGCCCGCAGCCAGGAAAGGACCGCGCCATGGCCAAACGCAAGCGCCTGACCCCCGCCAACCCCGCCTATCTGCCCTCGGCAGAGGCCGGGGAGACCCTGCCCGAGGGGCTCGAGACCAAGTCCCTGCCCCCCTATCGCGACGGCTGGTCCGGCGAGGGGCCGCAGGCCGGGGCGGCGCCGATCGCCCGGATCGCCGGCGATACCGCCGCCAGCGCCGCGCTGGCCGATCTGGCCGACCGGGTCGCGCGCGACCGCGCCGCCGGGCGGCTGGTGCTGGAACTGCCGCGCGAGGTGATCGCCACCGGCTATCTGGTCCGCGACCGCAGCCATATCGACGCCGCCGAGATGCAGGCGCTGAAGGACAGCCTGCGGGCCCGGGGCCAGCAGACCCCGATCGAGGTCGCCGAACTGCAGCCGGGCCGCTACGGGCTGATCTCGGGCTGGCGCCGGATGCAGGCGCTGGCGGCGCTGCGGGCCGAGACCGGCGATGCCCGGTTCGACACGGTGCTGGCGCTGCTGCGCCGTCCGGCAGAGGCCGCCGAGGCCTATCAGGCGATGGTCGAGGAAAACGAGGTCCGGGTCGGGCTGAGCTATTACGAACGCGCCCGGATCGTCGCGCGGGCGGCGGACCAGGGGGTCTTCCCTTCGGAAAAAGAGGCTCTGAAAAGGCTTTTTGCGACCGCTTCGGCGCCGCGCCGCTCGAAGATCGGCGCCTTTCTCGGCATCGTCCGGGCGCTGGACGGGCATCTGCGCTTTCCCGAGGCGCTGAGCGAGCGGCAGGGGCTGCAGCTGGCGCATGGGCTGGCGGATCGCCCGGCCCTGGCCGGGCGGCTGGCGCTGGCCCTGACCGCGGCGCAGCCGAAGACTGCCGAGGCCGAGATCGCGCTGATCCAGCGCTTCCTGGCGGCCCCCGATGCCGGGACCGATCCCGGGCCGGAAACGCCCGGTCCGGAAACGGCGGTGCGCCGGATCGCCGAGAGCCGGGCCGGGGCCGCGCGCCCCCCTGCCCCGCCCCGGTCGAAACCGGCCGCGGCGGCCCCGGTCGAGCCGCTGCCCGGGCTGCGGGTGCAGTCCCGGTCCGACGGCGGCCTGCTGCTCAGCGGCGCTGCGCTGACGCCGGATCTGGTGCAGCGGCTGCTGGACTGGCTGGCGGCGCAGGGGGCGGGGCATGAGTAGATTTTACCAGATGGTCAAAAATTTCGCATGCGAAACCCCGCCCGGCGCCGGTGGCTGACTCCCGGCCCGGGCTGGTGGCGCTGGTGGTCACCTGCAACCGCCTGGCGCAGCTGCAGGTGACGCTGGCCCGGCTGCTGGCGGCGCCGGCGGCCGATCTGGCGGCGGTGCTGGTGGTCGACAATGCCTCGCAGGACGGCAGCGGGGCCTGGCTGGCGGCGCAGGCCGATCCCCGGCTGCAGGTCCTGACGCTGCCGGAGAACCGGGGCGGGGCAGGGGGGTTCGAGGCCGGGTTGCGCCATGTCCGCCGGACTCTCGACCCGGACTGGGTGCTGCTGATGGATGACGATGCCCGGCCCGAACCGGGGGCGCTGGCGGCCTTCCGGGCCCGGCCCCGGAGCGGCTGCGAGGCCTGGCTGGCCGCGGTCCGCCATCCCGACGGGCGGATCTGCGAGATGAACCGGCCCTGGGTCAATCCGTTCTGGGCGCCGGCCGTGCTCTGGCGCAGCCTGCGGGCCGGGCGGGCCGGTTTCCATCTGCCCGATGCCGCCTATGCCGCCGCGGCGCCGCGGCCGGTCGACGGGGGCTCCTTCGTCGGCCTGTTTCTCAGCCGGCAGGGCCAGGCGCTGGCCGGGCTGCCGGACGGGCGGCTGTTCCTCTATGGCGACGACGTTCTCTACACGCTGCGGCTGCGGGCGGCGGGCGGGCGGATCGCCTTCGACCCCGGCCTGCGGTTCGAGCATGACAGCGCGACCTTTGGACAGGGCGCCGCGCTGCGGCCCCTGTGGAAGGCCTATTACTATCACCGCAACCAGATCCTGGTCTATCGGCAGGCCGCCGGCGGGCTGCTGATCTGGCCGGTCCTGCTGTGGAAATACCTGGCCTGGCGGCGCGGCGCGCGGGCCTATGGCGCCGAGCGGGCGGCCTTCCTCCGGCTTCTGAACCGGGCGGTGGCCGATGCCGTCCGGCGCCGCTATCGCGGCCCGCCCGGGACCGGCTGAGCGCCCGCCGGATCGCTCCAGTTTGATAGAAAGCCGCTGCAAGAGCCACAGTTTGGCCCGGTTCGGGCCGGCCTGTCGCACCCTGCCGATGCGATGTCCCGGGCTCGGGATCATGGGGCAGGGTGCATATGTCGGGATTGGTGTTTCGGGGTCAGCTGTCTCTCGGGGGCGGCAACACGCCGGTGATGGCCGGGACGCTGGGCCTCCGGGAGCTGAACGGGGCGCTGCGGGTGGTGGCGATCGACGATGGCGCCGGGCGGGTGCGGCTGTTCGATCCCTCGGAAGACGGGCTGGCCCGGGTCGCGGACACGCCGTCGCTGAACGGCCGCCTGGCCCTGGATGACGGTGCCGGCAGCCTGTCGCAGCAGGTGCTGGCGCTGGCCTCCGGGGGCGCCGCTCTCGGCGATGCCGGCAGCCTGACCACATCCCTGGCCGCCGGCGCCGGCCATGGCAGCGCCGGGGCGCTGGTGAGCGGCCGGTTCGGCGGTGTCGAGACATTCTATGTCGCGCAGCCGGCGGCGGCCGGCTTCGGGGTCTATGCCGGGACGGACAGCGCCGGCCTGCACTGCCTCGCCCGGTCCGGCGACAGCGCCACGACCTATGCGCAGGGCATCTCGGCGCTGGCCCTCGTCTCGGTCGGAGACAGCGATTTCCTCTTTGCAGGCTCTGTTCTGGAACATGGGCTCAGCGGCTGGCGGCTGGATGCGGCCGGCCTGCCGGGGGCGGTCGTCGACAGTTTCGGCCGCGCCGAAAGCCTGCCGGTCCAGGCCGTGACCGCGCTGGACAGCGCCGAGCTCGGCGGCCGGAGCTATCTCGTCGCGGCGGCCTCGGGATCCTCCAGCCTGACCGTGCTGCAGGTCGCGGCGGATGGCCGGCTGACCGCCACCGATCACCTGGTCGACGGGCGCGAGACCCGCTTCGCCGGCGTGTCGGCGCTGGAGGTGGTCGAGACCGGGGGGCAGGTGCTGGTGCTGGCGGCCGGCGTGGATGCGGGGCTGAGCCTGTTCTCGCTGGCCCCGGACGGCCGGCTGATCCACCGCGACACCGTCGCGGGAACCGGGACCATGGGGCTGGACCGGATCACCGCCCTGACCGCGGCGGTGGTCGGCGAGCGGGTCGAGATCTTCCTGGCCAGCGCGGGCGATGGCGGCATCACCCAGCTGAGCCTCGACCTGGACGCGCTGCCGCCGCCCGACACCGGGCTGCAGGGCGGCGCCGGGGCCGATCTGCTGCTGGACGGGCAGGGGGCCGAGACCCTGCACGGCGGCGCCGGGGCCGACACCTTCGTGCTGGCGGCCGATGGCCGGCGCGACGTGATCGACGATTTCGAACCGGGGATCGACCGGCTCGACCTGACCGACTGGCGGATGTTCTACAGCCTGGACCAGGCCAGCGTGACGCTTCTGGAGGGCGGCGGGCTGCGGCTCGGCTTCGGTGCCGAGGTGCTGGATCTCTACCGCGCCGGGGGGGCCGCCCTTGCGCTGACCGACCTGCCGCGGATCGATGTCCTGGCGCTGAGCCGCTTCGATGTCGCGCGGGAGCCCCTGCAGAGCGCCCCGCCCAGGCTGGTCCGCGGCACCGCGGGGGACGATACGCTGAACGGTCTGGACGGGGACGACATCCTGATCGGGGCGGGGGGCGACGACCTGCTGTACGGCGGCGCCGGGATCGACACCGCCAGCTATTGCGATGCCGGTTCGGCGGTGTCGGCCTATCTGAAATGGAGCGGCCGCGATGTCGGCGGCGGCCAGGGCGCCGACTGGTTCGACAGCATCGAGAACCTCGAAGGCTCCGACCATGACGACCGGCTCGGCGGCACCGCCGGGGACAACATGCTGAAGGGCGGCGCCGGCGATGACGTGCTGCGCGGCAAGGGCGGCAACGACACGCTCTACGGCGGCGACGGCGACGATTTCCTGCTCGGCGAGAACGGGTCCGACGTGCTCGACGGCGGCGCCGGCAACGACGTGCTGACCGGCGGCCTCG
>NZ_JANQDU010000011.1 GCF_024723735.1 Frigidibacter sp. ROC022 | reverse complement strand
GTTCTTCTAGGTCACAGGGCCGGAGAATCGGCGCCGGGCGCTTTGAAACGGGTCGCCTGCTTGCTATGCTTGCCGAAAAAGCCCCGGACGGGCAGGCAAGAGCAGGCAGGCAGATGACAACCGACACCACCGTTGGCCCGGATCCAGACTCCGGATGGTCACGTGAATGCGTGACGGTCCGCGACGCATTGGTGATGCCGCCGACCGAAAGCGCGATGATCCAGGCCTGCGGGGTCCGCGGCGCCGATGGCTGGGTCGGCCATGCCGCGACCTGGCGCGGCCGCCGTCCGATGATGGTCCCGCCCGAAACCGCGCCGAGACCCGCCGCCCGGCTCGAGGGGCGCTACATGTGGTGCGGCCAGCTCTGGGCGCATTTCGGGCATTTCCTCTGCGAGAGCATGGCCCGGATCTGGGGGCTGGCCGAGGCCGGCAGGCTCGACGGGCTGATCTTCATTGCCAAGCGGCCGGGCCGGATCGAACGGCTCAAGGGCTGGCAGAAGGAGTTCCTGGACCTGCTCGGGATCGATCTGCCGGTGATCGTGGTCTCGGCCCCCACCGAGGTGGCGGAACTGGTGGTTCCGGGACAGGGGTTCGGCCTGGGGCGGATCGACCGGGCGACGCCCGAATTCCGGGCCTTCTTCCACGACCGGTTCTGCCGGGACGTGGCCGCCGAGGGGCCGAAGAAGCTCTATCTCTCGCGCTCGGCCCTGGGCGGGCTGGAGGGCAGCGTGATCCTGGAGGAGCGGCTCGAGGCCAGGCTTTCGGCCGCCGGATACGAGATATTCCACCCGCAGAAGCATACGGTGGCCGAACAGGTCGCGCATTACCGGGCCGCCACCCATGTCCTGGGGCTGGACGGCTCGGCCTTTCACATGTTCGGCTTCGTGGCCCGCGCGGATCAGAAGGCCGCGGTCATCCTGCGCCGCAATTCGACCGTGCCGAACGGGCTGGTGCATCAGATCGAGGCCTTCTCGGGCCGGCGTCCCGATGTCATCGCCCATGTCGTGGCCGACTGGGTGCCGCGGCACAAGGGCCGCGCCGGACGCTATTCCTTTGGCCAGCTCGACATGGCGGCGGTCGCCGCCGAGTTGCAGGAGCTGGGCTATATCGACAATGCTGCCGACTGGACCGTTCCGCGGTTCCGAGAGGTGAAGAGCGCGATAGAGGGCTTCGGTGCCGCCAAGGATCTGCAATTCATGCGCAAGCTGCGCAAACCCGGAATGCCGGCGGTCGAAGGCCTGCAGACCGATGCAGCCTGACCGCGCCGCCGCGTCTCCCTGCACCGAGTGCCGGACCGGACCATGAGGATCACCGCCGTCACCTGCGTCAAGAACGAAGGCCCGTTCCTGATCGAGTGGATCGCCTTCAACCGGATCATCGGGGTCACCGATTTCCTGTTCTATTCCAATGACTGCAGTGACGCGACCGACCGGCTGCTGGATGCCCTGGCCGGGCACGGGCTGCTGACCCATCTGCCGAACCCGGCGCAGGGACGGAACTACCAGATGGAAGCGTTGAAGGACGCCCGCAAGCAGCCGGTGGTGCGGCAGGCCGACTGGGTCTGGATCGCGGATGTCGACGAGTTCCTGAACATCCGCCACGGCGACGGCACCATCCCCGAGTTGATCGATGCCTGCGGCAATCCGCAATGCATCTCGGTCACCTTCCAGTTCATGTCGAACGGCGGCGTCGAGCGGTTCGAGGACCGCCCGGTGATCGGCCAGTTCACCCGCACCCACAATCCCGATCTCTGGACCGACCAGAGCGCGCAGGAGGTCAAGTCCCTCGTTCGCAGGGACTTTCCGGTGCAGTATTACGGGGCGCACCGGCCCTTCTTCAAACCCTCCCCCGCCGGTGCCAGTCATCCGCGCTGGACCGACGGTTCCGGCCGGCCGGTGCCCGAGAAGTTCCTCCTCGCCGAGAACAAGCGCCGGATCCGCAAGTTCCCGGCCCGGGGCGCCCGCGACTTCGCGACGCTGAACCACTATGCGCTGCGGTCGCTCGACAGCTATCTGGTCAAGAACGACCGCGGCGACGTGAACCGCAAGGACCGCAATTTCGACACCGATTACTGGCGGGACCGCAATGACGACAGCCATTTCGACGACTCGATCCTGCGCTATCTGCCACGGCTGGAAGCGGAAATGGCGCGGCTGAAGGCCCTGCCCGGCATCGCCGATCTGCATGGCGAGGCGGTGCGGCTGCACCGCGCGACCCTGGCCCGGCTGATGGCCGATGCGGACTATGTGGCCCTGCGTGACGCCCTGCGGGCGGCGCCGAGAATTCCCCCCGCCGAACTGGCACTGCTGAAGGCCCTGACATGAGCGCGCCGCTGAAGGTCATCAATCTCGGCCTGCCGAAATCCGGCACCACGACGCTGGGCGAGGCGTTGAAGAGGGCCGGGTTGCGGGTCGCGGACTGGCGCATCCGCCGCGGTCAGGACGGGCCGCTGCGCCGCTTTGTCGGCGACCTGATGTATCAATCCTATTTCGACAATGGCGACCCGCTGGCCCAGCTCGGCGGATTCGATGCCTTCACCGAGATCGAGATCGTCCGCAACGACCTGAACCTCTGGCCACAGACCGACTGGGCGCTGATCTCGGCGATCCGCGAGCGGCATCCCGGAAGCCGGTTCCTGCTGAACACCCGCGACCCTGCGGCGATTTCCGCCTCGATGCAGCGTTGGAGCAACCTCGGCAAACGACGCCTTCCCGGGTCCAGCGTCCCGGGTCTGCCGATCCCCTATGGCAGCACCGACGCCGAACGGGTTCGCTGGATCGAGGGGCACTTCAAGTTTTGCCGGAAAGTATTTGAAAATTCGGATGATTTCCTTGAATTCGACATCGCGGACCCGGAGGCGCCCAAGCTGATTTCGGATTTCCTCGGCATCGACCTGCCCTGGTGGGGCGTGGCCAATGCCAACCCGGCCGAACCCGCCGAGGATGTCTCGTGAAACTGACCCTGCTGATCACGCCGGACTCCGCCGGAGCACAGCGGCTGCAATCGGTGCTCGACGCCAAGCGCGACGCCCTGTCGAAACAGGGCGTGGTATTCGGCCAGGCCCTCGGCCGGAAGAACCACACCCGGCTCTACATGGCGACGACGGCCCCGGAGCGGGTGGAGTTCCTGCGCTGGAACCGCGGCTTCGCCAGCCCCGAGGCGCAGATGCTGCTGGCCAACACGGTGCGCCACGAATTGCTGACCGAGGTCGAGCGTTCCCGCCCCGATCATCTGGTGCTGGCCTGCTCGCAGCTGGCCGACGGGTTGCTGACCGAGGCCGAGGTGGCGCGGCTGAAGGCGCTTCTGGACCCGGTCTCCGAGGATGTCCGCATCGTCCTGCATGTCGAGGATCAGGCACGGGCGCTGGCCCGGCACTACGCCGAGCAGGTCTTCCTCGGCCGGATCGCCGGGCTGGAGCAGGAACTGGCGCTGGCGGGCCGGCCCGACTGGGTCGTCGCCGCGCTGGCCAGTCGGATCAAGGCCGAGCCGCGGTTGAACCGCTACCCCGAGATCGCCTCGGCTCCGGTCTGGCTGGACTATGCCGCGCTGCTGACCCGTTGGGAAAACGTCTTTGGTGCCGGAAGCGTGGTGCTGCGCCCGCAGGACGATGCGCGGCTCTACGGCGCAGAGGCACCGGCGGAACTGGCCGCCTTCCTCGGGCTCGACCGGGCGATCGGCAAGGTCGCCCCGGTGCCGCTGCCGGACCTGCCCTCGGACGCCACCCTGGCCCGGGCGCGGCAGATGAATGCGCTGTTCGAGAAGCTCCTGGCCAGCGGCCGGATCATCACCCGGATGCTCTGGCGCCGGCTGCTGGGAGAGGTCGCGGTGCCGGGCGCGCCGGTGGCGCCGGGGGCCCTGGCGCCGGTCTCGCGGCATTTCGCCAAGCGCAACGCGGAGTTGCTGTCCCGTTTCCCCGACCTCGGCCCGGCGTTGACCCCGGACCCGGCGCTGCCCGACTGGGACGAGCCCGACCCGACCCTGGGGTTTCGCGCGAGCCAGTATCTGACCGCCTTCCTGCCCCGGATCGACAAGGCAACGCAGGAGTTCCTCAAGGCTCGCGCCGCCAGCACCGCCAGCCCCCGAAACGCCCCGGCCACCGTGGCGCCGCTGTCGCCCGAGGCAGAACGGCTGCTGCCGCCGCTGGCCAAGGCCACCTATGCCGAGCTGTCGCGTGGACGCTTCGCGCCGCACAACGGGATCGTCCGGGTCAACGAGGAAGAGCTTGGCTCCCCCTACCCGGCAGTGCCGCCGCGGCCGCTGAGCGGTGACAATACCGGCAATGTCATCGTCGGATGCATGAAGAACGAAGGCCCCTATATCGTCGAATGGATCGCCTATCACCGCGCCATCGGGGTCGACAACTTCCTGATCTACACCAATGGCTGCGAGGACGGGACCGCCGAAATCCTCGACCGGTTGCAGGAGCTCGGCGTCGTCCAGCACCGCAACAACGACGAATGGAAAGGCAAGTCGCCGCAACAGGCGGCCCTGAACAAGTCGCTCAAGGAACCGCTGGTGAAGAATGCCGACTGGCTGATCCACATTGACATCGACGAGTTCATGAACATCCGCACCGGCCAGGGCACCCTGCCCGACCTCTTTGCCAGGATTCCCGATGCGACGGCGGTGGCGATGACATGGCGGCTGTTCGGCCACGGCGGCGTGACCGAGTTCGTCGACGAACCCGTGATCGGCCAGTTCACCCGCTGCGCCCCGGCCTATTGTCCCAAGCCGCACACGGTCTGGGGCTTCAAGACCATGTTCCGCAACGATGGCGCCTACGCCAAGATGTCCTGCCACCGGCCGAACAAGCTGGCGCCCGAGAAACGCCCCCACGTCCGCTGGGTCAACGGCTCGGGCCAGCCGATGGCCGACAGTCTGAAGGATCGCGGCTGGCGCAACGGCGTGCAGGACATCGGCTATGACCTGATCCAGCTGAACCACTATGCGCTGCGCTCGGCCGAATCCTTCCTGATCAAGCGGCAGCGTGGCCGGGCGCTGCATGTCGATCGCTCGATCGGGCTGAACTACTGGATCCGGATGGATTGGTCGGATGCCACCGATCTGACGATCCAGCGCAACCTGCCCCGGCTGCGCCAGGAAATGGACCGGCTGCTGGCCGACGACAAGCTGGCCACGCTGCATCGTGGCGCGGTAGACTGGCACCGAAAGAGGGCCGAGACCCTGCGCCGCGAGCCGGAATTCGAAGAACTGTTGCGCCAGGCGCTGGAAACCCGCCTGTCGGGCATGGAACGGGTCGCCTATGCGCTGGCCCTCGATCTGGAGAGTTGATCAATGGTCTGGAACCCTCTCGCGAAGCTCGCCAAGGTGGCCGCCCGGACCGACAGGACCGGGACCGAAGCACCTGTGGCCGTCGCGCCCGTCGCCGCATGGGACGGAGAGCCCGCGCCCGCCCCCGACGACAGGTCGGACAAGGCGGCGCAGACAGCCGCCGACCCCTTGCCGAAGGCCGAGGCCGAGACCGCGACAGAGGCTGACCCGCCCGCCGCGGCAAAGCAGAAGTCCAAGCCGAAGGCGAAGGCGAAGGCCGGCGCCAAGAGGAAGCCCAAACCGGCCGCCAAGGCCGCCCCTAGCGACGGCAAGGTGATCCACTCGCTGGGCATGAAATTCCCCGTCGACCGGGAGTTGCTGACGCGCCGTCAGCTGCGCCTGCTGCGCGAGAACAGATACGAGGAGAACGAGTTCAACGCCATCCGCTCTCAGGTCCTGGCCGATGATGTGGTGATCGAACTGGGCGCCGGCATGGGCTTCATGTCCACCGCCGTGGCGCTCAAGCGCAAGGTCAGGCAGGTGCACGCCTACGAGGCCAACCCGCGGATGATCCCCTATATCCGCGAGGTACACCGGCTGAACCGGGTCGAGCATATCCAGCTGACCAATGCGGCGCTCGGCCCCAAATCCGGCACGGTGAATTTCTACATCCGTGCCGAGTTCCCCGATTCCTCGATGAGCGATCAAGAGGACAGCCAGCTCAGCCCGGTGGTCGCCGTCGAAGAGGTGCCGATGCTCGATATCGCCGCCGAGTTCCGCCGGGTCGCGCCGACCTTCCTGATCTGCGACATCGAGGGCGCCGAGGCCGACCTGCTTCCCGCAACCGACCTTTCGACCCTGCGCTGCGCGGTGGTCGAACTGCATCCGCAATGGATCGGCAGCGCCGGCGTCAAGGCCGTCTTCGATGCCATGGCCGCGGCCGGACTGACCTATTATCCACGCAGTTCCCGGAACAAGGTCGTCACCTTCCGCCGGGACTGGTGAACATGCGCGCCCTGGCCGTCCTGACCGTCCGCAACGAGGGCGCCTTCCTGCTGGAATGGCTGGCCCATCACCGCGCCGTGGGTTTCACCGATTTCCTGGTGTTGTCCAACGATTGCGAGGATGGCACCGACGCCATGCTCGACCGGCTGCAGGCGATGGGCTGGCTGACCCATCTGCGCAACCCCGGCCCGCATGAGGGCGGCGTGCAATGGGCGGCGCTGAAACGCGCCGATGCCGACCCGCTGGTTGCCGAGGCCGACTGGATTCTGGCGCTCGACATCGACGAATTCGTCAATATCCACACCGGCGACGGCAGCCTGGCGGCTCTGCTGGCGGCGCTGCCGAAGGCGCAGGCGATCACCCTGACCTGGCGGCTGTTCGGCAACGACGGCGTGGTGCGCTTTGCCGATGCTCCGGTGACCGGGCAGTTCCGCCGCGCCGCCCGGCGCGACATGCACTGGCCCTGGCGCGCCTTCATGTTCAAGACGCTCTACCGCAACGACGGCACCTATCGGAAGCTCGGCGTGCACCGGCCGCGGAACCCGGACCCGAAGCGGATCGACTCCGCCGCCTGGTTCGACGGTCAGGGCCGAGAGCTGCCGCCCGAATTCCGCAAGGCGCGGCTGTTCTCGCCCTTCGGGCGCGACAACTATGCGCTGGTGCAGTTGAACCATTACGCGCTCGGCGCGATGGAAAGCTACATCCTCAAGGCCGACCGGGGCCGCGCGGTGCATGGCGGCGAGCGGTTGGGGATGGATTACTGGGTCGATCGCAACTGGACCCAGGAGGAAGACCTGAGCATCGCCCGCTACGAACCCGCCCGCGATGCCGGCCTGGCCGAACTGAAGGCCGACGCCGAGCTGGCCCGCCTGCATGACGAGGCGGTCGCCTGGCGGCGCCGGAAATTCGAATCGCTGATGCTCGACGACGGGCTGCGCGCGCTGTTCGGACGCCTGCTTCTGACCCCGCCCTCGCGGCCCGTCGCCCCGGAAGCGGCGCAATTCCTGTTCGGATTCGCCCAAAAGGCCCGCCGCGCCACGGACTGATGCCGATCCGGAAACAACCGGATCGGAATAGTTCCCCGACTTGTCGATGCGGGCTCTGCCGGGATTGAGGCCCGCCACAGGCTCGGTCTAGATTGGCCGGAGCACGGGGGTGCACGACATGGTGACGACGACGGATCCGGCAGCGCAAGCTGCCGAACTGGCTGGGCTGGACGATTCCGCCTGGCTCGAGGCGCTTGACGCCATCGCCGAGGAACGCGGCTATTTCGAGCCGGTCGGCCCGGATCATGCCGCCTGTTTCACCGATGAAGGCCCGGTGCTGCTGGTCACTTTCGAAACCATGACGGCCGCCCGCGCCCGCCCCGATCAACTGCCGCAGGGCTTTTCGCTGGCCGATGCCCGCGGCTGGTCCCAGCTGACCATTCTGGCCCGGGACGAGACCTGGTTTCGCGACCGCCGGGTCTATGGCTATTTCGACCGGCTGGTCGATGACGGGTTCTTCGAGGATTTCGACCGGGTGATCTTCTACGGCGCCGGGATGTGCGGATATGCGGCCTGCGCCTTCTCGGTGGCGGCCCCCGGCGCGACGGTGCTGGCGGTGCAGCCCTATGCCACGCTCGATCCGTTGCGCGCCGGCTGGGACAGGCGGCACCGCGACAAGCGGCGGCTGAACTTCACCGACCGCTACGGGTTTGCACCGCATATGATCGAGGCCGCCGACCGCGCCTTCCTGTTCTACGACCCGCAGGTCGATGCCGATGCGATCCACGCCAGCTTCTTCACCTGCCCCAACACGAGCCTGGTCCGGATGCCGATGCTGGGCGACAACATCGCCAGCGATCTGGTCCGCATGCAGGTGCTGGACACCCTGCTGGACGAAGCCGCCGAGGGCCTGCGCCCCGCCGCCATCCACCGCGCCCTGCGTGCCCGCAAACGCTACCTGCCCTATCTGCGCAACCTGATCGGCCGGCTGCGCGACTCGGGGCAATGGATGCGGCTGGCCAAGGTGACGCGGCTGCTGACCGAACGCTATGGCGGGCGCCGGTTCCAGAAACTGCATGACGAGGCTCTGACCAGGCTGAAGGCGGCGGGTCAGACGTTGCCTCCACGTCCCACGGCGCGCCGACCGGTCAAGGTCAGCTGACCTTGGACAGGGATCACGCCCTGTCGGGCCCTTGAATCAGGTGACGGGATGGACGCGCTTCAGTCGGGAGGGGTCCCGTGCCGGTTGGCGACAATGACGGCGCTGAGCGCCTCACCAAGTGCCGCGAAAGGCGCGGCGAGCAGGAAGCTGAACTTTTGAACGGGTGCGGTCACGACCGCAGGGGTGGCACGATGTGCCATGGGAACACCAGATATGCATGATTGATTGGGACGTGCCCTGCATATGGCAGTTCGGCGGCCTTCCGGCAAGGGGCGCGGCGGCCGTCACCCCGTCACCGACCGCTCTGGCCGCGCTGTCTCGGCCGTCCATGGCGACGAAGTCCTTCAGTCCGCCGACCCGCCCCCAGCCCAGCCGCCGGCAACACGAGCAGTTGCAGGTGATCGGCGGGTCCAGGCCGGCCTCGACCGAATGGTGAACAGCGCCACATTGGCATCCGCCGGTGTAACCTGTCCTTCCCATGCCTCCTTCCCCCGGGGTCAGCTCAGCATGGCGCCGGCCCCGAACCGCACCAATGGCAAGATGCCATGCCGCCGGGCCGTTGCCGAAACGTTCATCTTCGCAGCGCGGGACATTTGGTTTACCTTGCGTCACCTTGTCGCAGGCGCAGCGGCGCAACGGAGATTGAAAATGCGAACAGCTTCCATGGCACTGTGCCTCGTCATCCTGTCGGCACAGGGGGCCGTCTCCGAAGCCAGCCTGGACAGGGGCGAATATCTGGTCCGCGGCCCGGCGGGCTGCGGCAACTGCCACACCGAACAGGGGATGGATGGCCCGATCATGGCAAGGGAACTGGCCGGTTTCCTGGTCGAGGACAGTGACGCGATGACCGCCATCGCCCCCAACATCACCCCGGCCGGACGGGTCGGCACCTGGAGCGACGCCGAACTGGCCCGGGCGATACGCGAGGGCCTCCGCCCCGACGGCACGCTGATCGGCCCGCCGATGCCCTTCATGATGTACCGCGGCTGGGGCGACGAGGACCTCGCCTCGATCGTGATGTTCCTGCGGACCCTACCACCGGTGGAGAACGATCTGCCGGCCTCGGAGTATCGCATACCCCTGCCCCCGGCCTATGGACCTCCGGTTGACAGCGTGACCCCGCCGCCACGCGGCGTGACGGTGGAATACGGCGCCTATCTTGCCCATACGGTCGCGCATTGCATGGAATGCCATACCCCGTTCGGCCCGGCCGGCCCGATGATCGAGGATCACCTCGGCCAGGGCGGGTTCGAGTTCTTCGGCCCCTGGGGTGTCTCGGTGGCGGGCAACCTGACCTCGTCGGCCGATGGGCTGGCCGGCTACAGCGACGACGAGTTGAAGGCGATCATCACCACCGGCAGGCGGCCGGACGGCTCGCCGATGCTGCCGCCGATGCCCTATGCCTATCTGGCCCGGATGACGGCCGAGGATCTGGACGCGGTGCTGCTCTATCTGCGCAGCCTGCCGCCCCTGCCCGACATGTGACCGGCCCGGGATCGGGCGCAATACTGCCGCCTGCGGACTTTCCACCGCGGGCGGAACCGGCTAAGCGCGGGGCATGACAAATCTGACGATCCGCCGCCCCGATGACTGGCACCTGCATCTGCGCGACGGCGCCATGCTGCGCGCCGTGCTGCCCGAAACCGCGCGTCATTTCGGCCGCGCGATCATCATGCCCAATCTGGTGCCGCCGGTGGTGACCGGGGCCGAGGCGCTGGCCTATCGCGAGCGCATCCTGGCCGCCCTGCCCGAAGGCGCGGCGTTCGAGCCGCTGATGACGCTCTACCTGACCGAGACCACCGACCCCGAGGACATGGCCCGGGCCGCCGCCTCGGGACTGGTCAAGGCGGTCAAGCTCTACCCCGCCGGGGCGACAACCAACTCCGACTCGGGGGTGCGGGACTTCGACAAGGTGCGCGGCGTTCTGGAACGGATGGCCGAAATCGGCCTGCCGCTCTGCGTGCATGGAGAGGTCGTCGATCCCTCGGTCGATATCTTCGACCGCGAGGCGGTGTTCATCGAGACGGTGCTCGACCCGCTGCGCCGCGCCACGCCGGGACTGCGGGTGGTGATGGAGCATGTGACCACCGCCGAGGGCGTCGCCTATGCCCGCGCCGGCGGGCCCGACCTGGCCGCGACGATCACCGCGCATCACCTGGTCATCAACCGCAACCATATCCTCGCCGGCGGCATCCGGCCGCATTACTACTGCCTGCCGATCGCCAAGCGCGAAACCCACCGGCTGGCGCTGGTCGAGGCCGCGACAAGCGGCGATGCGGCCTTCTTCCTCGGCACCGACTCGGCCCCGCATCCGGACCCGGCCAAGGAACAGGCCTGCGGTTGCGCCGGCTGCTTCACCGCCACCAACGCACTCTCGGTGCTGGCCGAGGTCTTCGAGACCGCAGGGGCACTGGATCGGCTGGAAGCCTTCGTCAGTCTCAACGGCCCCGCCTTCTATCGCCTGCCGCCGAGCGAGGCCCGGATCACCCTGAGCAAGGGCGCCCCGGTCGCCTATCCCGACAAGATCGCCAGCGGTGCCGGGCCGGTGACGGTCTTCGACGCCGGCTTTCCGTTGCACTGGCAGGTCGAGACATGAACGCGGCCCGGCCCCCGCAACCGAACCACAAAGGAGAGCCCTCGTGATTCCATCGACCTTCCCGCCCAGGGACGAGATCGCCCGCCTGTCGGCGCGGATGCTGCTGGACATCGGTGCAGTGCATTTCAGGACCGATCCGCCCTATGTCCATGCCTCGGGCCTGGAAGCGCCGACCTATGTCGATTGCCGCAAGCTGATCTCGTTCCCGCGGATCCGCTCGGTGCTGATGGATTTCCTGACCTGCACGGTGATGCGCGAGGCCGGGCCGGAAGCCTTCGACAACATCGCCGGGGGCGAGACGGCCGGCATCCCCTTTGCCGCGCTGGTGGCCGAGCGGATGGCGCTGCCGATGACCTATGTCCGGAAGAAACCCAAGGGCTATGGCCGCAACGCCCGCATCGAAGGTGCGATGAGCGAGGGCCAGAGGGTGCTGCTGATCGAGGACCTGACCACCGATGGCGGCTCCAAGGTCAGCTTCGTCGAGGCAATCCGCGAGACCGGTGCCAGTTGCGGCCATACCGCGGTGATCTTCTACTACGACATCTTCAAGAACACCGAGCCGATGCTGGCCGAACACGGGATCAAGCTGCACTGGCTGACGACCTGGTGGGACGTGCTGGCCGAGGCCCGGGCGGGCCAGGATTTCGACCCGGCGACCCTCTCCGAGGTCGAGACCTTCCTGACCGACCCCGAGGCATGGCGCGCCGCCCGCAAGGGCTGACGATTCGTCGCCGCCGGGCCGGATGACAGCCGGATGACGCTGCTGCCTCCGTCGGGGAAAGGACACCGTTGACCCGGGCCCATTCGCGGCCTACCGTCAAAATATGGCCGAACAGGGCGCCAAACCCTACCCGATATGGTATCGTGAATTGTTCACAAACCATCCACAGAAACATACAATTTGCCTTGGCCGGGTCGCCCGGCCTAAGCCATCTCCGGGCATGGGACGAGACATACAATGACTGAGATCAGGGCAATCGGGCCGGGTGCGACCCCGGCCACGGCGGGGCTGTCGGAAGAATCGGACGAAACCGCGTTGCCGCATAATATCGAGGCTGAACAACAGCTTCTCGGCGCAATCCTGAACAACAACGACATCTACGATCGGGTCGCCTCGATCATCAGCGCCGAGCATTTCCACGAGCCGGTGCATGCGCGGATATTCGAACTCGCCGCCGCGCGAATCGCCAAGAACGCGCTGGCATCGCCGGTGACGCTGAAAGGCTTCCTGGAAGACGACGAGGGCCTGAAGGAACTGGGCGGCGCCGCCTATCTGGTCAAGCTTTCGGGCGCCGCGATGGCGACCTACGCGGCGCGCGACTATGCGCAGATGATCCATGATCTGCACATCCGCCGCAAACTGATCGAGATCGGCCGCGACATCGCCGGCAAGGCGGCCCGCCAGGAAGCCGAAAGCGAGCCGTCCACGCAGATCGTCGAGGCCGAGAGCAAGCTCTATTCGCTGGCCGAGAAGGGCAATGCCGAACAGGGGTTCCAGTCCTTCCTGACGGCCGTGACCCAGGCGGTGAAGGTCGCCAATGCCGCGCATATGCGTGACGGCGGACTGGCCGGGATCGCCACCGGGCTCACCGATCTGGACCGCAAGCTGGGCGGGCTGCATCCTTCGGACCTGCTCATCCTCGCCGGACGTCCGTCGATGGGGAAGACCTCGCTGGCCACCAACATCGCCTTCAACGTGGCCAAGAGCTACAAGAAGGGCATCCGCCCCGACGGCACCGAAGGCGCGGTGAACGGCGGCGTGGTCGGGTTCTTCAGTCTCGAGATGTCCTCGGAACAGCTGGCCGCAAGGGTCCTGTCGGAAGCCTCCGAGGTGCCCTCGGACCGGATCCGCAAGGGCGCGATGGACGAAACCGAGTTCCGCCGCTTCGTCGACGCCGCCAAGACGCTCGAGGCCTGCCCGCTCTACATCGACGACACCCCGGCCCTTCCGATCAGCCAGCTTGCGGCCCGCGCCCGGCGGCTGAAGCGGACCTACGGGCTCGACCTGCTGGTGGTCGATTACCTGCAGCTGGTGCGCCCGGCGAGCGCCAAGGACAGCCGGGTCAACGAGGTCTCGGAGATCACCCAGGGCCTCAAGGCCATCGCCAAGGAGCTCGACATTCCGGTCATCGCGCTCAGCCAGCTCAGCCGTCAGGTGGAGAGCCGCGAGGACAAGCGCCCGCAACTGTCCGACCTTCGGGAATCCGGCTCGATCGAACAGGACGCCGATGTGGTGATGTTCGTGTTCCGCGAGGAATACTACAAGGAACGCGAGAAACCCGGCGATCACGAGCTGGAAAAGATGGCCAAATGGCAGGAAGAGATGGAACGGCTGCATGGCCGCGCCGAGGTCGTGATCGGCAAGCAGCGGCACGGGCCGATCGGCACCGTCGAACTGGCCTTCGAGGGCCGCTTCACCCGCTTCGGCAATCTTGCGCAGGGCTATCAGTCCAACGCGCGGGTGGAAGACTTCTGATCCGCAGCTGACGGGAGGCGGCGCTGCCGCCGGGGCTTGCCAGTTCCGGCCGTGCGCTCTACCTCAGGCCAGCCGTGTCACGGGGCGGCGAAGGCAGGGGCGATGCAGGACCGACCGACCAACAGTCACGCTGCCCGAAAGGCGAAGCCGCAACTCTTGCCGCCCGCAGCCGACCGACCCCAACTTGCCACCGCCGCGCCCGGCAGCCGCTGGGCCCGGCTGGGCCATTGGCTCGGCCCGGTCATGGCGCTCGGGCTGATCGTTCTGGCGGTCGTCGTCTTGCGCGAAGTCACCCACGAGATCACCCTCGCAGCGGTCCGCAAGGCGGTCCGGGCGGTGCCCCTTGCCCATATCCTGGCCAGCCTGGGCCTGGCAGTGCTGGCGATGATGACCATGGGGCTCTACGACGTGCTGTCGTGCAAGATCGCCGGCCTGCGGCATGTCCCGGTCCGGCTTGCCGCGGTTGCCGGATTCTGCGGCTATGCACTGGCAAACGCCTTGGGATTTCACATCATTCTGGGCGGCACGGTGCGCTATCGCATCTATATCGCGAACGGGCTGACGGCACAGCAGATCGCGCAGATCCTGGCCCTGTCGCTGGGCACGATCTGGCTGTCGGTGGCGGCGGTCGTCGCGGTGGTCTTCATGCTGGAGCCGGCGATGATCCCGCTGTTCCGCTGGGCACCGGCCGCGACCCAGGCGGTCGGCGCCGGGCTGGGCCTGGCGCTGCTGGCGCTGATCGTCTGGCTCTGGCCGGGGCGCAGCAGCATCAGCATCCTCGGCTGGCGCTTTCCGGTGCCGAACGGCCCCGGCGCAATCGCCCAGACCGCCCTGGGCGTGATCGATTTCGGACTGGCCGCCGGGGCGCTCTATGTCCTGCTGCCCGGCGATCTGCAGCCTGCCTTCCTGCCCTTCTCCTTGATCTTCATCACCGCCTTCCTGGCCGGGGCGCTCAGCCATTCGCCGGGCGGGCTCGGGGTGCTCGAGGCCGGCATCCTGCTGGGCCTGGGCGCGGTCAACCGGCCCGATGCCGTCGCCGCCCTGGTGGTGTTCCGGCTGACCTATTACATCGTTCCCTTCCTGGTCGCCGTCGCCGCGCTGGTGGTGATGGAGACCTTCCGCTACGACCGGCCCTGGCGCACCTTCTGGCGGCCCGCCGCGATCACCGCCGCACTGGGACTCCTGGTGGTCCTGCTGCTGGTCCTGACCCGCAAGAATTGACCGTCCGCAGAGCCTGACGCCACGGCCGGTCCGGGCAAGGCGCTGCCGCCGCCGCCGACCGGCCCGCTTTCCGCTTGCACCCTATCCGGGCAGCCGTCAAAACCCATGACTATGGGAACCGCAACGCTCGAGATCGACCTCACCGCCCTGACCGGCAACTGGCAGGCCCTGGATGCCCTTTCGGCGCCGTCCACCGTGACCGCTGCCGTGGTCAAGGCCGACGGCTATGGGCTGGGGGCCGAGCGGGTCGCCCGCGCCCTGCTGCGCGCCGGAGTCCGGCAGTTCTTCGTCGCCCTGGCCGAGGAAGGCGCCGCCCTGCGCAACGCACTGGGCCGCGAACCGGACATCTTCGTCCTCTCGGGCCACATGCCCGGCGATACCGACATGATCGGCGATCTCGACCTGACGCCCTGCCTGAACTCGGTCGAACAGCTGACCCGGCATTTTGAGGCCCTGCCCGGCACCGGCTTTGCCATCCAGCTGGACACCGGCATGAACCGGCTGGGACTGGAGCCGGCCGAGTGGGCAGCGGTGCGCGACATCGCCCTGACCCAGCAACCCAACCTGATCATGTCGCACCTGGCCTGCGCCGATGAGCCCGAGCATCCGATGAACGCCTACCAGCTCGACCTGTTCCGCGAGCTGACCGAGGGTGTCGATGCGCCGCGCTCGCTGGCCGCGACCGGCGGCATCCTGCTGGGCCCCGACTATCACTTCGACCTGACCCGCCCCGGCATCGGCCTGTATGGCGGCGCGCCCTTTGCCGATGCGCAGCCGGTGGTCCGCCTGTCGCTGCCGGTGATCCAGGTGCGCGAGATCGAGGCCGGCGAAAGCGTCGGCTACGGCTGCACCTGGGAGGCCGAGAAGCCCAGCCGGATCGCCACCGTGGCGGCCGGCTATGCCGACGGGCTGCACCGGGTCCTGTCCAATCAGGCGATGCTCTATCACGGCACGACACGCTGCCCGATGGTCGGCCGGGTCTCCATGGATCTGATCACCGTCGATGTCACCCATCTGACCGAGACCCCGGTGGCACTGGATATCCTCTCGCAGGAGCAGACCGTCGATGATCTGGCAGAGGTGGCGGGCACCATCGGCTATGAGGTGCTGACCGGGCTCGGGCCCCGCTATGGGCGGCGCTATGTCGGCTAGGCTTCTGGCGCCGGTCGCCGGGCTTGGCCGCGCGGTTCTGGATGCCATGGCCGCCACCGGGCGGGTGACGATTTTCGCCGGCAGCGCCGTCGGGCATCTGTTCCGGCCCCCGATCTACTTCAAGGAAATCCTGTACGCCGCTCTTTCCATTGGATATTTCTCGCTTCCCGTCGTCGCGCTCACGGCCCTGTTCACCGGCGCCGCGCTGGCCCTGCAGATCTACGCCGGCGGCGCCCGGTTCAGCGCCGAGGCGGTGGTGCCGCAGATCGTCGCCGTCGGCATGGTGCGCGAGCTGGGGCCGGTGCTGGGCGGGCTGATGATCGCGGCGCGGGTCACCTCGTCCATCGCCGCCGAGATCGCCACGATGAAGGTGACCGAGCAGATCGACGCCCTTGTGACGCTCTCGACCCATCCGATGAAATACCTCTCGGCGCCCCGTATCCTGGCCGCGACCCTGGTGGTGCCGGTCCTGGTCGGGGTCGGCGACGTGATCGGGGTTTTCGGCGGCTATCTGGTCGGCACCCTGAAGCTGGGCTTCAACGCCGCGACCTATCTGCACAACACCGTCGATTTCCTCGAGTTCTCGGATATCGCATCGTCGCTGACCAAGGGCGCGGTCTTCGGCTTCATCGCGGTCACGGTGGCCTGCTACTACGGCATGAACTCGGGGCGCGGTGCGCTCGGCGTCGGCAATGCCACCAAGGGGTCCGTCCAGACCGCGGCGGTGCTGATCCTGGCGGCCAACTTCGTCCTCACCGGGCTGTTCTTCGCCGCATGATCGAGCTTCGGGACATCCGCAAGGCCTTCGGCCCCAAGCAGGTGCTGGACGGGGTGGACCTGAAGGTCGAGACCGGCGAAAGCCTGGTGATCATCGGCGGATCGGGAACCGGAAAATCCATCACGATCAAATGCATCCTGGGACTTGTTCAACCGGATAGCGGGACCATCCTTCTGGATGGGCAGGACATCACCAAGGCCGACCGGGACGCCTTCCTTGCCCGGTTCGGGATGCTGTTCCAGGGCGGCGCCCTGTTCGATTCGATGCCGGTCTGGCAGAACATCGCCTTCCGCCTGCTGCGTGGCCCCGGACGGCTGCCCCGGGCCGAGGCCAGAGCCCTCGCCATCGAGAAACTCGCCCGGGTCGGCCTGGGCCCCGAGACCGCCGATCTCTATCCGGCGGAATTGTCGGGCGGGATGCAGAAACGCGCCGGCCTGGCCCGCGCCATCGCCGCCGACCCCGAGATCATCTTCTTCGACGAACCGACGGCGGGGCTCGACCCGATCATGGCCGGAGTCATCAACAGGCTGATCCGCGACATCGTTGACGAAATGGGGGTGACCGCGATCACCATCACCCATGACATGACCACGGTGCGCGACGTGGCGCATCGGGTGGCGATGCTGCACGGCGGGAAAATCCGCTGGTGCGGCCCGGTGGACGCGGTCGAGACCGCCGACGATCCCTATCTGGACCAGTTCATCCATGGCCGCGCCGAAGGACCGATCGCCACTCTGCGCTAGGCGCGGCCGCGACAATATGGTTCAGATGACCGAACCCGAGAAACGGCGCCGGAGGGGCGCGCTGGGCCCATGCGATATCTCAATCTCCTGCTGCTGATCCTGTTCCCGCTGGCCTGGTTCGCGCCGATGCTGCGCGCCGGGCTGCTGCCCCTGTTCGGGCTGAACGAGATATCGGTGATGACCGGGTTGCAGGCCCTCTGGTCGGAAGACATCTATCTGGCGCTGCTGGTCACCACCTTCGCGCTCTTCGCGCCCTATCTGAAGACCATCGGCCTGGCGCTGGTGCATTTCGGCCTGGCCGACGCCCGGATCGTTCCGGCGCTGTTGTTCCTGGGCAAGCTGGCGATGGCAGACATCTTCCTGCTGGCGCTGTATATCGTGGTGCTCAAGGGGATCGGCGTCGGACGGGTCGAGACCGCCTGGGGGCTCTACCTGTTCACCGGCTGCATCATTGCCTCGCTGGCGGTGTCGCTGTCGACGGGCCGACCGGCGACCAGACCCAGACGCCGGTAATCCTTGCGGGTCCGGTCATCCTCGACCAGCACGCCCTCCGGCACCGTGCCGCCCTTGCGCTTCCAGTGGGTCGTCACGCTGTCACAGTGATAGAAGCGGCTCCCCCGGGCCATCGACAGCGGATTGAACAGATAGCCTGCGACCCCATGTGTCGCCCAGACCGTATCGCCCAGCGGGCCGCGCGGGCAGACCACCCATTTCTCCTTTGTGGTGGTGCCGGGGTCGAAGCGCAGGACGTGATCGCCGTGCCGCGGCTTGTGCCCCCCGAGATCCCCGGCCAGTCGCCAGAGGCAGCGCGCGGTGGCATAGCCCAGCCGGGACTTCTCGGCCGCCTCGAACAGCGTCGGCCCGTCCGACACCGGCAGTTCGTCAATATCGCAATGCATGACCGACCGGGCTTCCCGCAACCAGGCATGGCGGCAGATGTTGAGCATGCCGGTCTGGAGGAACAGCGCCCGACTGGCAGGCGAGCGGATGCCGACCGGCCCGAAACGCGCCGGCACCGAAATCACCGCGACCGCAAGGCCCGGGATTTCGGCCAGCACCGCCGCCGTCTCTTTCGGGTCAACCTTGGTCGAGGCATTGTCGAGAAACAGCAGGGCTTCGACCCCTTGATGCCGGGCGCAATGGCCGGCCCAGTCCCGAACCCAGTCCAGGTCGTTGTCCTTCGACAGCGTCACCAGGCAGCGGCGGCCGGCAAATCCCGGCAGTGGCCGCAGAATCGGTACTGTCAGGTCGAGCCCGTCATGCGCGAACCTCAACTCGGCCGGAGCCTCTCCGGCCGTCAGCCAGACTTCGCAATGGCGGCGATAGACCTTGATCCGGCGCAGCCGCAGAGGCGTTCCATCGGCCAGGTATCGGCCCGCCCGCATCAGCGGCTTCAGGTTCAACGGCGGCGGCCCGACAAGGACCAGCGCCTTGCGGTCGGGGCGGTAGGCGGCCCCATAGAACAACGTATCGAAATCGTAGCGCGCATCGTGATCGGGCCCGTGCGCTTCGGGCTTGAGCAGGGGATCGCGCCGCCACCCACAGCCTTCCGGCAACACGGTCGAAGCCAACTCGTCAACCAGAAGATCGGTGCCAGTCACGGACATGGAATCCGGCTATCACGCGGTCTTGCCCCGAACAAGCCGCAAGCCATTTGACCCTGCCAGCGACTTCGGGCAGACCGGCGACATGGCCAAAGCCCCCGCCTTTACCTGCTCTGAATGTGGCGCCAGCCATCCGCGCTGGTCGGGGCGCTGCGATGCCTGCGGCGCCTGGAACACCATCGTCGAGGAGGCACCGCTCTCGACCGGGCCGGCCTCGAAGACCCTGGGCAGCAAGAAGGGCGGCGCCATCGCGCTGACCGATCTGGCCACCACCGACATGCCGCCGCCGCGCAGCCTGTCCGGCATTGCCGAATTCGACCGGGCGCTTGGCGGCGGGCTGGTCGGCGGCTCGGCCATCCTTGTCGGCGGCGATCCCGGCATCGGCAAATCCACCCTGCTGCTGCAGGCCGCCGCTGCCTTCGCCAATTCGGGGCTGAAATGCATCTATATCTCGGGCGAGGAAGCCAGCGCCCAGGTCCGGATGCGGGCCCAGCGGCTGGGTCTTGCCGAGGCGCCGGTGCGTCTGGGGGCCGAGACCAACCTGCGCGACATCCTGACCACCATCGACGCCGAGCGCCCGGACCTGGTGGTGATCGATTCGATCCAGACCATGTGGGCCGACAACGTCGCCAGTGCCCCGGGCAGCGTCGCCCAGGTCCGCGCGGCGGCGCATGAGCTGACCTCCTTCGCCAAGCGCCGCGGCATCTCGGTGGTTCTGGTCGGCCATGTCACCAAGGACGGCCAGATCGCCGGGCCGCGGGTGATCGAGCACATGGTCGATACGGTGCTCTATTTCGAGGGAGAGCGCGGGCATCAGTTCCGCATCCTGCGCGCGGTCAAGAACCGCTTCGGCCCGGCCGACGAGATCGGCGTGTTCGAGATGACCGGCGCCGGCCTCTCGGAGGTCGCCAATCCCTCGGCCCTGTTCCTCTCGGACCGGGTCGAACCGCCGCCGGGCGCGGTGGTCTTTGCCGGGATCGAGGGCACCCGGCCGGTGCTGGTCGAGTTTCAGGCCCTGGTCGCCCCCTCGCCGCTGGGCCAGCCGCGGCGCACCGTGGTGGGCTGGGACGGCAGCCGGCTGGCGATGATCCTCGCGGTGCTGGAGGCGCGCTGCGGCATCCCCTTCGCCGGGCTCGATGTCTATCTGAACGTCGCGGGCGGGCTGAAGGTCAGCGAACCGGCCGCCGATCTGGCTGTGGCGGCTGCGCTACTTTCGGCCAGAGAAGACGTGGCGCTGCCGCGACAGACTGTCGTTTTCGGGGAAATCAGCCTATCAGGAGCGTTGCGACCGGTGGGTCAGACCGAAAACCGGTTGAAAGAGGCAGGCAAACTTGGTTTCTCCGACGCGATTGCCCCTTCCGGCAGTCGCACCGGCGACGGGTCAGGCATCAGCATTCGGGATTTCCCCGACCTGACCGCCTTTGTCGGAGAGGTCTTCGGCGCCGGGTGATCCGGTCGCGGGACGGAATTTTCGAAGCCGGCTGACCCGGCAGGAGAGCAGTACATGGACGGCTTTACTCTGGTAGATGGCGGCGTTGCGCTGCTGATCGTGGTATCGGCGATTCTCGCCTATTCGCGCGGTTTCGTGCGCGAGGCGATGGCCATTGCCGGCTGGATCGCGGCGGCGGTGCTGGCCTTCATCTTCGCGCCCAAGGCGCAACCCCTGATGAAGGAAATCCCGATGCTCGGCGATTTCCTGGGCGACAGTTGCGAATTGTCGATCATTGCCGCCTTCGCCGGTGTCTTCGCGCTCAGCCTCGTCGTGGTATCGCTGTTCACGCCGCTGTTCTCCTCGGTCGTGCAGCGTTCGGCACTGGGCGGGATCGACCAGGGGCTGGGCTTTCTCTTCGGTGCGCTGCGCGGCATCGTGCTGGTGGCGGTGGCCTTCATCGTCTACGACCGGGTGGTCGGCGGCGACCCGATCAAGATGATCAGCGACAGCCGCACCGCCAAGATATTCGCCCGCAGCCAGGAACGTCTGGACGAAACCATCCCGACCGATGCGCCGGGCTGGATCGTCGATCGCTATGACGAGCTGACCAGCGTCTGCAACAAGTGACACGCGCCACGGCGGCCGACTGCCCGCAAAGCGGGCAATCGGCCCGGCGCCGCCATCAATTCTCCGGCACGGCCCAACCGATGGGTGACAGCACCCGGTAAGGGCGTTACATGATCGTCATCGCGATCCAGATTCGGAAAGCCGCATGCGCAAGCTGCCCTCTGCCCCGACCCTCCCGGCCCATCCGTTTGACGCCCGAGATGACGGCGACAAGCTGAAGGAGGAATGCGGGGTCTTCGGGGTCGTCGGCCTGACCGATGCCGCCAATTTCGTCGCCCTCGGCCTGCACGCGCTGCAACATCGCGGCCAGGAGGCCGGCGGGATCGTCACCTACCATCCCGACCACGGATTCACCTCGGCCCGCCGGTTTGGCTATGTCCGCGACAATTTCACCAAGGCCTCGCTGATGGGGACGCTGCCCGGCAGCATCGGCATCGGCCATGTCCGCTATTCCACCGCCGGGTCGAAGGGCGCTTCGGAAATCCGCGACATCCAGCCACTGTTCGGCGAGTTCTCCGACGGCGGCGTGGCACTGGCCCACAACGGCAACATCACCAATGCCGATGCGTTGCGGAAGGAACTGATCGAGCGCGGCTCGATCTTCCAGTCCTCCTCGGACAGCGAATGCATCATCCATCTGATGGCGCGCAGCCTGCAACGTTCGATCCCCGAGCGGATGAAGGACGCGCTGCGCCGGGTCGAGGGCGCCTTTTCGGTGGTCGCGATGACAAGGACCAAGCTGATCGGTGTCCGCGATCCGGTCGGCGTCCGGCCGCTGGTGCTGGGCCGCTCGGGCGAAGGCTGGGTGCTGGCCTCGGAAACCTGCGCGCTCGACATCATCGGCGCCACTTTCATCCGCGAGATCGAGCCGGGCGAGATGGTGGTGATCTCGGCCAAGGACGGGTTGAAGAGCTTCCGCCCCTTCGACAGCCGTGCCTCGCGGTTCTGCATCTTCGAACATGTCTATTTCTCGCGCCCGGATTCGATCCTCGGCGGCCGCTCGGTCTACGAGACCCGCGCCCAGATCGGTGTCGAACTGGCCCGCGAAGCCCCGGTCGAGGCCGATCTGGTCTGCCCGGTGCCCGACAGCGGCACCCCGGCGGCGATCGGCTACAGCCAGGAAAGCGGGATTCCCTATGCCATGGGGATCATCCGCAACCAGTACATGGGCCGCACCTTCATCGAACCCACCGAGCAGATCCGCAACATGGGCGTCCGGCTGAAGCTGAACGTCAACCGGGCGCTGGTGAAGGGCAAACGGGTGGTTCTGGTCGATGACTCGGTGGTGCGCGGCACCACCAGCCGCAAGATCAAGGAAATGATCATCGAGGCCGGCGCCGCCGAGGTGCATTTCCGCATCGCCTCGCCGCCGACCGCCTGGCCCTGTTTCTACGGCGTCGATACGCCCGAACGGTCGAAGCTGCTGGCGGCGACGATGTCGGAACAGGAAATGCGCGACTGGATCGGCGTCGACTCGCTGCGCTTCATCTCGCTCGACGGGCTTTATCGCGCGGTCGGCGAGGCCACGGGCCGCAACCCGGAAGCGCCGCAATACTGCGACGCCTGTTTCTCGGGCGAATACCCGGTGGCACCCTCGGACATGATCGACAAGGGCTTTGCCCTGAAGGCCGCCGAATAGGCGTCGGCCCGGGCTACCCGACCGCTTCCAGGCCACCCGCAACCTCTGAGAAATCGCGGGCCCAGATCGCACGACAGGAATATCCGCGCAGTTTCCGGCACGGTGCTTTGCCGGCCCATATCGCCGAGATCGCCCGCGACCAAGCCACCGGGCATCCTGAAAGGAGCTCCGATGATCCCGCCGCATGTCAGCGCCATCGACGTCCCCTGCAACGCCGAAACGGCCTGGCGCACCTTTGCCGAGGGGATGCCGCGCTGGTGGCCGCTCGAGAAGCGTTCGATGGCCAGGATGGGCGGTTCAGCCGCCGAAGAACTGACCACCGATGTCCGGATCGGCGGCCGGATCGTCGAGACCGGGCAGGACGGCAGTCTCCATCACTGGGGCACCTTCCGGAAGCTGGAGCGCTTCTCGCTGATCGAGTTCGACTTTCACATGGGGCTGCCGGCCGATCAGACCGGCCAGGTCACGGTGACATTCGAGCCGCTGGACGACCGCACGCGGGTGACGCTGAAGCAGTGGAACTGGGAAGGCTATGGCGACATGGCCGAGATGATGCGCAAGGGCTATGGCTCCAGCTGGGCGCTGCTGTTCGAAGGGGCCTATGCCGTGGCCTGTAGTGACAACTGAAACATACGTGATTTCAAGGCGTAATGGGCCATTCCTAAAGTGGCCCCAACGACCGCGGCGCGGCGCCCCCTTGACCAGACCCGCAACCCCGGGCAGAAGCCCGCAATGACCCGCATTGCCCTCATCACCGGCGCCTCGCGCGGCCTAGGCTCGGCCTTGGCCGAGGCTCTGGCGCCCAGCCATCACATCGTCGCCGTCGCCCGCACCACCGGGGCTCTGGAAGAGCTGGACGACCGGATCCAGGCCAGGGGCGGCAGCGCCACCCTGGCGCCGATGGATATCCTCGATCCGAATGCCATGGCGCATCTCTGCCGCGGCATCCATGACCGTTGGGGCCATGCCGATCTCTGGCTGCATACGGCGGTTCACGCCGCCCCGCTGTCCCCGACCGCGCAGATGGATGCCAAGGACTGGGACAAGTCGGTGGCGCTCAACGTCACCGCCACCGGCTATCTGATCCCGATGGTGGAACCGCTGTTGCAGGCCGCCGGCGCCGGTCGGGCGGTGTTCTTCGACGACCCGCGGGGCGGGGAGAAGTTCTTCGGCGCCTATGGCGCCACCAAGGCGGCCCAGATCGCGCTGGCGCGAAGCTGGCAGGCCGAGACCGCCAGGTTCCCGCTGACCGTCGATATCGTCACCCCGCGGCCGATGCCCACCGCCACCCGCGCCCGCTTCCACCCCGGAGAGGACCGGGCGCCGCTGGCCGATCCGCGCGCCGAGGCAAAGCGCCTGCTGGGGGAACTCGGCCTGCTCTGAGCGCTACCAGTCGAAGGCGGCAACCTGCCGGCGCCGGCCCAGCGTGAAGGCGTCGGCGACATGCATCATCGGCGCCAGATCGACATCGCTGCGCCCATGCGCCACCAGTTCGGCCATCCGCTTGTAAAGCGTCGCGTATTCGATGTCTGGCGCATCCGCCGCCGGGCCGCCGTCGAGGCTCAGCGTCGCGCCGCCGTTCTGCAGCAGCAGCCGCCCCTCGTCGGTCTCGGCCTCGATGTCCCAGGTCTGCGGGCCTTCCTGACGCCAGTCGAAGACCGCCCCGACCGCGACCCCGCCCGGAGCACGAAACGAGAGCTCGGCGGCAATCGGGGTGTCGCGATTGGCGGGAAAGTCCAGCACGGCCGCGTCCAGATGCACCGCAAAGGGCAGGATCTCGGTCAGGATCGACAGCGCGTTGATCCCCGGATCGAAGACGCCCAGCCCGCCCGGCTGCCAGATCCATTCCTGCCCGGGATGCCAGCGCCGCACGTCCTCTTTCCAGGTGACCCGGACCCGGCGCAGGTTCCTGTCCGCCAGCCAGGCCCTGGCCGCCTGCACCTGCGCCGCGGCCCTCGAATGCCAGGTGGCATAGAGGCTGACCCCCGCCGTCTCGGCCAGACGCGCCAGCTCGAAACATTCCGACAAGGTGGCGCCCGGCGGTTTTTCCAGCATCACATGGCGTCCCGCCGCGATCGCCTCGGCCGCCGGTTCGAACCGCGCCGCCGGCGGCATGCAGAGCGACACCACGCCGATATCCGGCCGCGCCGCCAGCATCTCGGCCAGGCTGCCGAAATTCTCCACGCCCTCGACCGTGGCATTGCGGCTGACAGCGGCGGCAAGGGTCCAGTCGGCACTGGCGGCAATCGCCGGAATATGCTGGTCTCGGGCGATCTTGCCGATCGAGACCAGGGCGATCTTCATGGGTGTGTCGGTCACGGGAAGCGGGCCTTTCGATGCGTCACCCGCTTATCGCCAGCCCGGGGGCCGACCGCAAGCCACCTGCCCCGCCCGCCGCTCAGGCCGAGCGCCGCAGCCCCCCCGAACGGCGCCCCGCCCAGGCCCGCACCGCATCGCCGAAAGCACCGAACAGTTTCGACGAGACCGGGTCGGCAGCGGCGTTGTATTCCGGGTGCCATTGCACCGAGAGAGTGAACCCCGGCGCGCCCTCGATATAGATCGCCTCGGGCGTGCCGTCCGGTGCCAGCCCGTCGATCACCACCCGGTCGCCGGGGGTCTTGATCCCCTGCCCGTGCAGCGTGTTGGTCATCACCTGGGTCTTGCCCATCAGCCGGTGGAACGGCCCGCCTTCGGTGAAGGTCACCATGTGGCGCAGGGCGAATTTCTCTTCCAGCGTGCCATCGGGCGGCATCCGGTGGTTGCTGCGCCCCGGCAGGTCGCGGATTTCGGGATAGAGCGAGCCGCCCATAGCGACATTCACCTCCTGAAATCCGCGGCAGATCGCCATCATCGGCTGGCCACGCTCGACCAGCGCCCGGATCAGCGGCAGCGCCAGCCGGTCGCGGGCCCGGTCGAAACTGCCATGCGCCGGGGTCGCGACCTCGCCGTATTCCTCGGGATGGACATTGGCGCGGCCGCCGGTGAACAGGAATCCGTCGCAGGCCTCAAGCAGATCCTCGATCGGCGCCAGTTCCGGGTCCGAGGGAACGATCAGCGGCAGGCAATCCGCCACTTCGGCCACCGCGGCCGAGTTCATCGCCCCCCCGGCATGGGTTTGATAGGTGTCGTTGATGAGATGGGCATTGCCGATGATGCCGACGACCGGGCGCGCCATACAGGTTCCCTCTGGATTTGCGCCGATCCTAGGGCCCCGCGCCGCGTCACGAAAGGGGGGCGGTGGCGTCAAATGCACCGAAGGCCGCAATTTCCCACAGATATTCGCGGGTCCGGACGCGAATGCCCTGGTTTTGAACGCCCTCTGCGCGGTGCCGGACACATGACACCGGCCGGCATTGCGCGAGGCCCCGCGCCGACGCCCCCCCCCCCGGCAGGGCCGGAAGGCGCCCCCTCTAGATGTGAACTCTCAGTAGGTTGTTCATCCGATCCGGGGTTAGGCTGCAATCGCCAAACCACAGCCGAGGACCCCGAAGGATGAACAACCTGCATCAAGGTGCCCGTCTTACCGTCCATAGTCGAGAGCTGATCGTTGCCCGGCGCGCCGAAGGTCGTCCGGTGGCGCGGATCGCTGCCGAGTTCGGGGTGTCGGTGCGCACGGTCC
>NZ_JANQDU010000010.1 GCF_024723735.1 Frigidibacter sp. ROC022 | reverse complement strand
CCTCCGAGTTGGTCTCGCCACCCGTGCACTCGACATTTCTGGTTCTTAACCCGATCCTCGATAAAGCCGCCCCGAGCACATATAGCACATATGGATTGGGCGATGTCTCTCTCTACGTCGACGATCAACTGAGCGCCGCGCAACCCTCTTCAGGCGAAGGCAATGGCAGTACAGCGGCATCGTGGACAGATAGCGACATCTACAGCTTGCATGCCGCCGCCCTCGACGCCGGCATGACCTCGGAGGGGTCAGGCTTCGACGACGCCTTTGTCCATCACGACTACAACTTCTTCTGACACGCTTTGGACTCTGCCCGAGTCCGGGAACCCACACCATCAGAAGACAACATGATGTCACTGGTAAAGGCCCCCTGCGGGCCTTTATTGTTCCTTGACCATGACGGCATGGAATGGCCGACATCGGTGGACAGGTTCCATGCTACAATATAGCTAAGCAGACCACCCCGCCTAACCGAGAGCCCGATGCAAAACGCTCCAGGATCGACCGACAACCCCTATCGTGCAGCGGTCGGGGGCATGCGCCGCACATTCGTGATGGTCGGGCTGTTCAGCGCTGCATTGAATATCCTGATGCTGACCGGGCCGATCTACATGCTGCAGGTCTATGACCGGGTTCTGGCCTCCAGTTCAATTGCAACCCTGCAGGGGCTCTTCATCATCGTGGTGGTACTCTATGCCTTTCTTGGCCTCTACGAATTCCTGCGATCTCGTCTTCTATCGCGAGCGGCCTATCGTCTGGACGAGATGACCGGCGGGCCTGCCTTCGACCTCTGGCTGCGCTCGGGCATCGGCCGTGACGGGCCGGGAGAGAACCCCATCCGCGACCTCGAGATCGTGCGTGGGTTCATTGCCAGCCCGGCAATTTCCGGGCTGTTCGATGTGCCCTGGATCCCTTTCTTCCTGGCTATCGTCTTCTTCCTGCATCCTTGGCTCGGCTATCTCACCGTCGCCGGGGCACTGGTGATCATCATCGCAGCCGTGGTCAACAAGTCGGTAACCCAACGTCCGATCGCCGAGGCGATGGCGATGGAATCGGCGGAACGCAGCTTTGCCGAGAAGAGCCGGCGTAATGCCGAGGCGATGGCCGCCTTGGGCATGCAGTCCAGGCTGACCCGGCGCTGGCAAGAAATGCACCGCATGGCATTGGCTCGGATGCAGCAGGGTGGCGACCGCGGTGAAGGTTTCAGCGCCTTCTCGAAATCTTTCCGGCTGCTTCTGCAGTCAATGCTGCTGACGCTGGGCGCCTATCTGGCGATCCTGCAAGAGGTCACACCAGGCGCGATCATTGCCACTTCGATCATCGCAGGCCGGGCACTGGCGCCGGTTGATCAACTGATCGGACAATGGCGGATGATAGGTCGGGCCCGCGAAGCGCATCGCCGCCTCAAAGCCGCCTTCGACCAGCGCCCCAAAGCGCCGCGGCAGTTGTCGTTGCCCGTACCCTCTGGCAATCTCAAGGTGATCGGCCTGACCAAGCTGCTGCCGGGACAGTTACAGACCCCGGAACGGTCGCGGATCCTCGACAGAATCAGTTTCGAATTGTCACCGGGCGACGGGCTGGCTGTGATGGGCAACAGTGCCGCAGGCAAGTCGAGCCTGGCAAAGCTTCTTGTCGGTGCCTGGGTTGCCGATGCGGGCGAAATTCGTCTGGACGACGCACTTCTGAGCCAGTGGCAACCCGAACAGCTCGGCGGTCACATCGGCTATCTCCCGCAATCGGTCGAGATGCTGCCCGGAACCATCGCCGAGAACATCTCGCGTTTTGATATACAGGCCCGCGACCAAGACATTGTCGATGCAGCCAAGCTGGCCGGGGTGCACGAAATGATCTTGGCCCTGCCGGCAGGTTATTCCACAATCATCGGCGCTGCCACCCAGCCTTTGTCCGGCGGACAAACCCAACGGCTGGGGCTGGCGCGGGCGCTTTATGGCAACCCCAAGCTAGTTGTGTTGGACGAGCCCAACTCGAATCTCGACACCAAGGGCGATGAAGCGCTGGACTTGGCGGTACAAACGATGCGGGCCCGCGGAACCGTGGTCATCGTGATGGCACACCGGCCAAACGTCATCCGGTCAGTGAACAAGGTGCTGATCCTGCACAAGGGGCGCCTCGCCCATTTCGGAGATCAGCAAGAGACAATCCGGCTAGCGGTTAACTCGACTCCTGCTACCCAGCAGAAGGACTCGGATACTACAGCCACCGGGTCCCGGGCAAAGCGGCGCAGACTCAAGCGGCGGGAAGCGGCTGAATGACTGCCACTCCGCTGACACGCCCCAGTATCAGCCTTGCCATGCCGCTCCGGGTCGGAGCGGTGGGCAGCCTTTGCCTGATCGTACTGCTGGTGCTCTGGATGCATTTCACGATGATCGCCGGGGCCGTCATCAGCTCGGGTCAGGCGGTGGTCCATGGCAAGCCAAAGGTGGTTCAGAGTCTGGACGGCGGCGTGGTAGAAGAGGTCTTTGTGCACGATGGCGACGCAGTCAAAGCGGGCCAGACGTTGCTGCGCCTTGATCCGACCCTGTTGAAGATCAACCTCGACATCTACCGAAACCGTCTGGCCGAAGTCTACGCCCGCGAGGCCCGGCTACAGGCGGAATACCTGGGCCTCGAGAAGATCACCTTTCCCGCAGCGCCCAAACAGTTGGACGACGTGTCGACAGAACTGCAGAAGATCGGCCAGATCGAGATATTCGAAGCTCGACGCGAAGTACTGGCAGGAAAGCAGGAACAGCTCTCCGAACGTATCCTGCAATTCGAAAACCAGATCGATGGGATTGAAGGTAGGCTCGAATCGACTCGAAACCAGCTTGAATTTATCCAGAGCGAATTGGCCACCGTCCGGGGGCTGAAGAATAAAGGCTTGGCCCGCGAAAGCCAGGTACTGGAGTTGCAGCGATCCGAAGCTCAGCTTCTAGGCGACTTGGCCGAGCGCCAAGCAGACTTGGCACGGATCAAGAACTCGATCCGGGATACCGAGCTGGAAAGCGTGCAGACAGAGCGGGAATTCAAGGAGCAAGTCGTTACAGAGCTGCGCGAAGCCACTGCCACTTACCAAGAACTAATCCTGCAGATCGTTACCGTCGAGAAGCAGCTCGACCGGGTCGAAATCCTGGCGCCGGTAGACGGTGTGGTACACGAGATGCGGGTCTTCAATGCGGGAGGCGTAATCTCGCCGGATGGTGTCATCCTTGAAATCATTCCGGTGGCAGAGGGAGTAGACTTCGAGTTGCGCGTGGACCCCAAATCGATCGATCAGGTCTTCGTTGGACAGACCGCGCGGGTCGTGTTTCCCGCCTTCAACAGCCGTACCACGCCCGAAATCTTTGGTTCAGTCAAAACAATCTCTCCCACCAGTATCTCCGATCCGATGACAGGACAAAGCTACTACCGGATTGAACTAAGCGTCCCACCAGACCAACTGGCGCTCCTGGGTGAAGCCGAAGTGATCCCTGGCATGCCGATCGAAGCTTTCCTTCAGACCGGCGAACGGTCTGTCCTGAGTTACCTGACAAAACCTCTGATGGACCAGATAGGCCTCGCGTTCCGGGACGACTGACAAGGTTGGCCCTCCTGATGCCCTTGGGGCACAAGCTCGGGGGGAAATGCCCGTCTACACTTGCCAGAAAGCTGACGCCAAGGCACCGTCACCCCGATTGACTGTGTGACCTTGGCAAAGACCGGGGCCATAGTCGGCAGACGGCAGGCAAATTTCAGATGGTTGTATTCTCCACCTACAGCCGAGAACGGCTTGGTGCCGCCTTGGTTCTTATGACGATCACGGCCGGTTGTGCTCCCGAAACGGTTCACAGGGCACCCCAGTTTCCGTTCAAGGATCACTACGCCACCGGCGTCGGCAGCGCCCCGATCGTAGTCAGCAATACGGCTTGGTGGCGGGCACTGAATGAGCCCACACTGGATCGACTGATAGACGCGGCGCTTGTCGGCAGTCCCGATATCGCACTCGCCCGCGAGCGTATCACCGAGACCGAAGCGCTTGTCGCGGCAATCTCATCTCCGGCCTCGCTCGAGTCCGACCTCCAAGTCCGTCATGAATCAGATCTCGAGGGTAGCTCGGCGACCATTGGCCAAGCGTCACTCAGTTTCGACTGGTTGCTAGACCCCTGGGGCAGTCGTCGGGCACAGCGCAAGGGCGCCATGGCCCGCGTCGAAGCCGCTGACGCCGAGCTGGATGCGGCGAGGCTTCTTCTGATCCAGAACGTGGCCAATGCCTATATCGAGCTGCGCTATCAACAACGTCTCTACACTGTTCGTCGCCAAGAACTTACGGCAAGGCGACAGACACTTGGGCTCGTCCGCAGGCTATTCGACAGCGATTCCGCAACCCGTCTAGACGTGCTTGCGGCACAGGCCCGGCTGGCCGAAACCGAGGCCGTTTTGCCCGGCATCAAGGCGGCAATTCAGGTCCAGAAATACCGTATCGCTGTGCTGGTCGGACGCGCCCCGGGCGATCTGGGGATCGATCTTGACCGGGACGCGCATCAGCCGGTCGCGACTCTGGCGCCGAACATCGGCATCCCGGCCGACATGGTCCGCAACCGCCCCGATATCCGCATCGCCGACCGGCTGTATTATGCGGCCCTGTCAGACGTCGATCAGGCCCGCGCGGCACTTTACCCAAGCCTGTCCCTCACCGGGATGATCACGCTTTCGGCGATCGACGGCAGCGGTGCCGATGCCTATTTCGGGCCTGTCTTGTCCCTTCCCGCCTTGCCCGGCTCGCCCCGCAAGGCACGGGTGGCTGTGCAGGAATCTCGGGCCCAGCAGGCGATGCAGTCGTGGAAATCCACTGTTCTCGACGCGCTTCTTGAAGTCGAGACATCTCTAGTCAACTACATCGGCGCACATGGAGCAATAAGCGCCTCGCGCCGCAGCGTCGACCTGTATCGACAGACCGTGACATTGACCCGAGAATTGGTCACCGGAGACGGGGCAACCCTGCGCGACCTGGTGGATGCGGAAGTAGCGGTTTCCGACGCCGAACTGGCGCTAGCAGCCAATCTACGCCAACTGGCACTCGCCTATGTTTCACTCAATCTGGCACTCGGTAGTGGATCTCAATACGGTATCCAGACGGCATCCACCGGCGGCTGACAGTGTCCGCCGCCACGGGAGTGATCTCAGTACCCTGTGCCCCGTAAGACAACGCTGAGGGTCTTGACGAAGATTTTCAGGTCAGTACGAAATGACAGGTCAGTATAGTAACGGTTGTCGAACTCTGCCCGCCCCGCGAACGAGACGGCGTTCCGCTCCGAGACCTGCCAATATCCGGTGATTCCAGGGCGCAGACTGTAGTAGGCGCTGCCGGGATAGAGCGGCTTCTGCTCGACCATCATCGGCCGTGGGCCAACCAACGACATATCCCCTTTGAGCACGTTCCAGAGCTGGGGCAGTTCATCAAGAGAAGATTTCCGAAGGAACGCGCCAAACCAGGTGATCCGCGGGTCCTTCTTCAGTTTCTGAGTGGCTGCCCATTCACGCCGGGCATCGGCATTCTCGCTCAGATACTCTTCCAAGAGCTCCTCGGCACGCGGCACCATCGTGCGTATCTTCCACATGCTGAAGACCCGGCCTCCACGACCAACCCGTAGCTGGCGATAGAAAGGCGAGGCTCCGTCCAAGGCCACGATAAGTGCAATCAGCAGGACCAACGGAAGAACGACAGGTAGAGACAACACAACCAGAACGAAGTCCAGGCGGCGCTTGACAAATTTCTCGTAGACCCTGGATCTGCGGCGCCGGATCATCGGCACGGCAGACGGCAAAAATGTTTCCCCATCTAGTGGGACTTTCAGTTCAATACCCATGGCCCCCCCGGCAACGGTGTAAAAATGTATAGCTTCTAATCAAGAAATCTGTTGTTCACTTTAGCCTAAGGCATTCACAATTTGAAGCTTTTCATGAGTTGGGCGAACGGATTCATCCCAAGGGAGGCTTGGAAATCGGTCAGCTCACTCTAAGGTTGTTTTCTTGAGGTATCAGATGGCTACAGATGAGAATGACAGGCCGCGACCGCAGCTTGAGCACTCCGAAAACCCGCATGTTTCCGACGTGGTTTCAGAGCCATCGGCCTCCGACCCCCTGTCTGGCCTCACAGTCATCATTCCGCATCTGAATGGCCCAGAGGGATTGGCCCGCTGCCTCGCTGCTCTAGCGCGCGAGCGAGCCGAAGCAGCGCCAGATATGAAGGTCATCGTCGTCGATAACGGCTCGTCCGTCCTCCCGCACCGCGTCTGTGAGGCATATCCCTTTGTCCGCCTCATCGAAGAAACCGAGCCAGGCCCGGGACCAGCACGCAGCCATGGCGCGCGGCTGGCCCAGACCGGCATCATCGCATTCATCGATGCCGACTGTACTGTGCGTCCGGGCTGGGCGGCGGCGATGCTGGACCATTTACGTTCCCATCCGGAGACTTCGGTGGTCGGAGGTGATGTCTATATCGCAATGACAGACCCGGAACGGCCCACCGCCATCGAAGCTTACGAGAGTGTCTATGGCTACCGCATGCGGCAGTATGTCGAACGCCACAACTATACCGGAACCGGGAACATGGCGGTACGGCGAGAGGCTTTTGAAAAGGTCGGGGATTTCGCCGGTATCTCTGTTGCCGAAGACATGGACTGGGGCCGCCGCGCCACGGCGCTTGGCCTGAAGATTGATTTTGTGCCCGGCATGGACATCGAAACACCCGCCCGCGACAGTTTTGCGGAACTGGCTCGCAAGTGGGACCGGCATATTGCCCATGCCTTTGCGGTGCTTCAGGGCCCCAAAGGAAAAGTCCTCTGGGTCCTTCGTGCATTGGCACTTGCTGTATCCCCCCCTGTTGAAGCCATACGGATCCTGCGTACGGATCGGGTAACAGGCCTTCGTACGCGCGGGATGACTCTTCTGGTGCTCACGCGTCTCCGGCTCTACCGGGCACGGCGCATGCTGGGCATGCTGGTCGGCTCTGGCCAGTCCAGCAAGACCGCCTGGCGCGGAGACTGAGGACCCGCACGCTTCTCCCGACTGGACCCCTGAACGGCCGCAGAGTCGGTTTCGCAAGAAAGAGTACACATGACGACGCCTCCGGCCCTTTCAATCATCGTGGTCAGCTACAACACACGCGAGATGACGCTGGACTGCCTGCGTTCGATTGCCGCTGAAACCCGCACCCCACATGAGGTTATCCTTCTCGACAACGCATCTTCCGACGGATCCGCCGACGCAATTGCCGAGGCATTTCCGCAAGTCGTCCTGATCAGGGAGACGACAAACCATGGTTTTGCGCAAGGCAACAATCTTGCCATCAAGCGAGCGAGGGGGAACTACGTCTTGTTACTCAACCCCGACACCATCGTTCTTGACGGTGCAATCGACAAACTGATGGCGTTTGCAGAACGCACTCCAGAGGCTCGCATCTGGGGCGGACGCACGCTCTACGGAGACCGCAGTCTCAACCCCACCAGTTGCTGGCGTCGAATGACTCTATGGAGCCTGACGAGTCAGGTTCTGGGCCTGAGCAGCCTGTTTCGCCGCAACGCGTTCTTCAATCCCGAGGGTCTTGGAGGCTGGAAGCGTGATACCGAGCGGGAGGTGGATATCGTCACCGGGTGTTTCTTCCTGATACAGAAGTCCTTCTGGGACAGTCTGGGCGGCTTTGATCCAACTTATGTGATGTATGGGGAGGAAGCTGACCTTTGCCTTCGCGCACGCGCAGTCGGGGCGCGGCCCCGGATCACGCCGACTGCCGAAATTGTACATTACGCCGGCGCTTCCGAAACTGTCCGAGCCGACAAACTGGTTCGCCTGATCAAGGCGAAGACCACACTGATACGGCGACATTTCCCGGCCTGGCAGCGCCCTCTGGCCATGGCTCTACTCCGCTTCTGGCCCTGGAGCCGATGGCAGGCAGCACGTTTCAGGGCAATGCTGACAAATAGCACGGCACAAAAGGAGAAAACCGAGAGCTGGGCCCAAGTCTGGGCGCGGCGCAGCGAATGGCGGCAAGGCTATCCGAAGTTACCATGATCAGAACCTTGTTGTCAGATTCTGGCCCGGATCCCTCCCCGAACGAGACACGATTCTCGGCAAGAACCAATCCTCGGACGCATGCATGGTCATCATCGCAACTGATACAAGAACATCGGCTGGCGGAGCCGACATGGGGACAGGGATCATTTGCGCGATCATGGCGTCTGGAATCGCCCGCCCGGAGCACTCGGCGAACCGGCAAAAGCATGGTTTCGGCAATGGAAGTCCAGGAGATCACAGATGAGTACGCCCACCCCCGGACCCCGACAGCTATACCCCGTCCTGCTCTGTGGCGGCTCAGGCACTAGGCTATGGCCGCTCTCGCGTGCTGCTTTCCCCAAACAGTTCGCGAATATTGTCGGCGACGAGACATCGTTCCAGGCCTCAGCGCGTCGCCTGACCGGACCACTGTTTCATCCTCCGACAATAGTCACCGGCGCAGATTTCCGCTTCATCGTCACCGAACAGCTTCTGGCAGCGGGGATCGACCCCGGGGTGATCCTGCTCGAACCCGAGACTCGCGACACGGCGCCGGCGGTGCTGGCTGCCGCGCTGCATCTCGTTGCCGAGGACCCGGAGGCGGTGCTTCTGGTCGCACCCTCGGATCATGTTATCGCCGATATGGAAGGTTTTCAGGATGCCATCGTTGCGGGTCTCGATGCCGTGGCCCAGGGCCGACTGGTGACATTTGGCATCGCGCCGGACCGACCAGAGACCGGATACGGCTGGCTGGAACTGGACGGGCCCGCCCCGGACAACACTCCTGTGCCGCTCGCCCGTTACGTCGAAAAGCCCGACCGCGCGATGGCCGAGAGCATGCTGGCCTCAGGCCATTTTCTCTGGAATACGGGCATTTTCCTGTTCACGGCCCGTGATATCATAGCCGCGTACGAAGAACATCAGCCGAAGATGACTGAGCATGTCCGCCAGTCGATCGCGGCGACCCGGCCCGATCTGAACTTCCTGCGCCTCGCATCCGATGGCTGGACCAATGTCGAAACGATCTCGATCGATTATGCGGTGATGGAAAAGGCACAGAACCTTTCAGTTGTCGCCTATCATGGCAGTTGGTCCGACCTTGGTGACTGGCATTCGGTTGCGCATGAGATGCAGACTGACGCCCGCGGCGTCGCGCGCTCCGGCCCGGCAACAGCAATCGATTGCGACAACACGCTTCTCCGCGCTGAAAGTTCGGGCCAGCGACTCGTGGGCTTCGGCCTGGAGAATATCATTGCGATCGCCATGCCGGACGCCGTGTTGGTCGCCGACAGCCGTCGAGCACAGGATGTCAAGTTGGTGGTATCTAGGTTGCGCGACAAGGACGTGCGGCAAGCCGACACCTTCCTTCGCGATCACCGTCCCTGGGGCTGGTTCGAGACACTGGCTTTGGCCGACCGTTTCCAGGTCAAGCGCATCGTCGTTCATCCCGGTGCGGCACTGAGCCTGCAAAGCCATCACCACAGGTCCGAGCACTGGATCGTGGTCTCCGGCACCGCAAAGGTTACGGTGGACGATCAGGTGAAGCTCCTGACCGAGAATGAGTCCGTCTATATCCCTCTGGGCGCCGTGCACCGGATGGAGAACCCCGGCAAGGTTCCGATGGTGCTGATCGAGGTGCAGACCGGCACCTATCTCGGCGAAGACGACATCATCCGTTACGAGGACGTCTATTCCCGCGGTCAGGGCGCCAAGGGCTGAACTATACCCACCAGAGCTCTTACTGTCTGGGGCCGCCAATAATGCCTGAACCGCCCCGCGCATGGGGCAGGGGCGCCGCTTCCGCCATCAATCACCCCAAGGCATCGATTGATAGAGGTGTGCTGTCTGATCTCCACTGGCTCGACAAAGAAAGGGCGGGGAAATCCCCGCCCTCCTTTATTCTCGTTCAGTTGAAGCTCAGGCGGCTTTCTTCGCCTTGCGACGCTTCAGGGCACCCAGGCCACCGAGCGCGCCGATCAGCAACAAGCCGCCGGCCGGCAGCGGAACGGCTGCAAGCGTGAACGTTGCGCCCGAAGAGGCGCTCGTTCCCAAACCACCTTCCAGCACGTCGTGAAGTTCATAGGTCAGAACGTGGTTATTGGCGAAAGTGACGCTTCCGCTATCGTTAATCCAGTCCACTCCCCCAGCAGAGAGAGTGCCCAAGAAGGTGACGAAGCCCGCAACACCCGAGTTCGGAGTTCCACTGGCGGCAGATGGCGTCAAGAACTCAAGCACCACACTGACAGTGTACGCGCCACCACCGGTGGCCCACTTATTGGTGACTGCAATCGACCAATCGAACAGGTCGTCGAAGTCAAACGTATCGCCGACATTGCTCAGGGAGAACGAACCGCCCGTGACCGCGCCGTCCAGGGTGCAGTCACCCGGAAAACAGAAATCGCCACCGGAGACAGTGACGTCACCTGCGGCAACGGTGTACATGGTCGTTGCGGACGCGGTCTGAACCGCTCCACCCGTCATAGCAACAGCCAGCCCTGCTGCAGCAAACCATCCCTTGATATTCATTTTCGCCCCTCTCAAAAAAACTGCCGTACTTCATGCCCAACGGCACCATCACTGCAAGCATGGCCACCAAAGGTGGCGAACCGCTGCCTACACTCTCCAAAACTTTACTATACAGCGGCACCGCTGGGCAAGGTTTTGCCACAATCCGAACCGCTTTCCGCCGCCTTTGTCATGAATACACCTTATGCGTGTGCCTGGTTGCGCCACAATCAACCATCCTCATCGGTCGGGACTCAGGCCTGCAGTCGCACTGTCCCTCATGGGTACGCAATCTGCATCTCTCATCAGGATTGACCCGCTTCTGTAATCAATCTGCGGATGACGCCCGATTCGCCCTGTTTCGCGTGTAGGCTCAAGAGTAGTCGCGACGTTGTCCGCTACCTGAGTTTCCTTAGTTCATCCGTGAACGCCTCGGTGGGTGTTCTCCAGCCGAGGCACTTTCTGGGCGTAGCGTTCAGGCGCTCACGCAGATCCAGCTCTGTGTGGGCCATCTTCCTTCTCTTTGCCTTCCAGCAGGACAGGGGATTGGGCGCAACCCGGATTGGAATGTGCCCCGGCGACACAGCATCGGCGGATAAGCCATATTATGTAATATGCTGTCGAAAATTCCGGCGACCTTGGCATTCCCATGAACCACTGGTTGCGACGGAAACCGTACAGCGATGCCCGCCAGCGTCGCGGATCCTGGCTGCAAGTTCCCTTCAAAATGCCCGCGCATCGACAAGGACGCTATGGGCACGCCGAACAACTCCAAGGAGGACGCATGCAGCTGTATGTATCGCATTGATTGTAATGGGATAAAGGCCGTAATCCGCGCCGGATGATCCGCCAACATAGCCCATCAGATCGCTTCTGCATTATTGACAAAAGTTGACATCAGCGAGCGCGTGACCGAGCTGAGCGAGGGCCGCGCCACGTGGCTGGTACTGTCGGATGACGACGACATCAGCGAGTTGCGCAGAGTTGGCATCTCAGACTTCGAGGACATCCAAGGCAAGCGTGAATCAGGTCGATGGCTACACCACTTCTTGCGGTGATGCAGTCAGCAACCACAACATTTCGCTTGAAAATGCCCCTTGGCTTCAGCTAATGTTGGGAGCGCAGAGTACAGGAGTACTAGGTCGATTTTCGCCGAAGGTGGCGATCGGCGTAGGTTCCGTAGTTCTGACCCTCCCGCCTCATCCATGCCTTCGGATCAGTCCCGGCTCATGTACACCGACTCGTGTCTGTTCCGGGTCCCGCCGGAGTTCATGCGGGTATTCTTCTCCGGCTGGCGGCCTCGAAAGGTCAGACCCAAAAGTGCCTGCCACGGTTTGTTGCTTTCCCGTGCCAAAAGCATCTGTTCCCGGGAAACTCACCCGGTCCGGAGGGTTGCGGTTCCTACTGGCACCTCCAGAAACGCGATTTCAAACCCACCTGGCACGTTGTTGCACAGGGGACTCGACAAGGCGAAATGCGGCGACGGGGGCAGGAGAAAAGCCTGCGGGCAGGCGGCTGGTCCCCGATATCGGACATCGCGTGGATACGGGAACGCAGCTGTAGGAACTGCCCATGGGTCGGGGGCAGGTACGGGTGGCGGTATTGTGCCTGGAACAAAAATATTCGCGCAGGGATGTCAAAGTGCCCGAGCAGCGCGCGTCCATTCCAAAACAAGCCAGGCTGAAAGAAGTGGTTCCAGACCCCCTGCCCCGGACAAATGGTCGGTATATCCCACACACGACAAACCAAACGATGGTTCTACCTAAGATCGTGGATCGGATTGTCGGAACCAGGCGCGCCTCGGTTCAGCCTGTACGAGGCTGCTCCTTGCCCCCGCATCGAAACCAAAGATATCGACCAGGATCAGGGCGCCGTAACAGCCTGTGCGTCATGGGCGCTACGTGGCAAGAAGAAACGGAAGCCCGCAAGCAACAGTGCCACACCAACGCCGGTTCCGATCAGAACCATTAGAGCCATCCCCCAACTTGCGCCAAAGAGCAAAGCCCCAATGGCCGCTGGGTAGGCCGGGATCAAAGCGATGATGGGATAGGTCGCGCCCATGGGCCGCCTCCAGTACCTTAATACCATCACGCTAGCTCCAAAAGTGGGGCGAAAGTGTGACTTTAGTAGTGACAATTGTTTGGCATCGTTTCTTGCCGGGCACAGTAACTTCTGTCCGAGGCCCCGCCCCCGGCGATTCTTCGCTCAACCCTAGGGAGAACTACGCATCATTGTGCTCAAATCAGAATAAATAACTTTACAGTACGCATGACTGTTGCCGTAGCGTAATGAGCTTCCTGTCGCGACACCCGACAAAATATACTTATATATCAATATGATATGAGACGTTTGTTGTTTTCGACAGGTTGCACAGATGAATCTGCAACCGTCTATGGCATTTCTATGGCAACTTTTTGCCGGGGACGTAGTTGGTTTGGTTCGGAGTTGTTCCGGGCCTGAGTTTTCGGGGTTGATTACATTGATGACAGTAGATTCACGTCCGAGGTCTGCGGATATTGTAGTTCGTCATGGCCGCTCGCTGCCGGTTTTGGGATACGGCGGATTTCCCAAGCGGTGTGTGGACATCGTTTTGGTGCTGCTCGCAGCGCCTGTGGCGATCCCGCTTGTTCTGGGGATGGTGCTTCTGGTCGCTCTTCAGGGACAGAACCCGTTCTATCGACAGGCACGCCTGGGTCGCGGCGGACGGACCTTCGGCATGCTGAAGATCCGTACCATGGTGCCAGATGCGGAAGCGCGCCTCGAAGCACATCTCGCTGCGGAGCCGGAGGCACGCGCCGAGTGGGACTGTCATCAAAAGTTGCGGAACGATCCGCGGATCACCAGGATCGGGCGCTTTTTGCGCAAGACGTCGATGGACGAACTTCCTCAGCTCTGGAACGTTCTGATCGGGGACATGAGCCTTGTGGGGCCGCGGCCGATGATGGTGGAACAAAGGAAGCTGTACCCTGGAACGGCCTACTACATGCTGCGGCCTGGTATCACTGGTGCTTGGCAGATTTCAGATCGACACATGACGTCTTTCGCCGAACGGGCGCACTACGATGAGGTTTATCTGCAGAATCTGAGTCTTCAGACGGATATGAAATTGATGGTCCGTACCGTCGGCGTGGTGCTTCGGGGCACTGGTTGCTAGGCGGACTTTCCGGCCAGTCTGGTGTTAGAACCGTGTTAATCTCGTGTTACGCCTCGGGATGTAGCCTTTAGATCGTTGAAATATAACTATTTCTCTAAACCCGGCGTGTGTGAAATCACGAAAAAACGTGGGTGAAATCACGAAATAGCGTGGGCAGAGTCACGATGCGGACTTGCCGGTTTTCGTGCTCCGGAAGGGTGGCGTAGCGAGAGGCACTGCTACGTGGCGCGTGGGTGAAATCACGAAATCTGTTGACCTTTGTGGGTGAAATCACGAACTTCGGCCTTGGAACTCCGTGGGTGAAATCACGATTGAGGACTTGGTGTGGGTGAAATCACGAAACCGGAAGATGCCGCCACTGGTAGCGGTGGCCGCTCACCACTTCTTCCAGACCGTCGGGAAGACGACTTCTTTGTCTGTGATATCCTTGATGCCGCCCCGAAGGGCGATATGGCATCGATGGCTCATCCGGTGTTTTCGCTCTCCACTCGCCCCGACCACCGCACCCGCCGTTACGAGGACGAAAGCGGAAAGGCCTATCTCGAAATCCGCCCCTCAGCCGAAGGGCTTGCTACAATCCATGATCGCGATGTGCTGATCTACTGCATCAGCCAAATCATGTCCGCGTTGAACAAGGGGCATAAGGTCAGCCGCACCGTTCGATTGAAGGCACACGACCTTCTGAAGGCCACGAACCGAGTGACTGACGGGCGTGGCTACGATGGGCTGAAGGCAGCGCTGGTGCGGCTGCAGGGGACGCAGATCGAAACCAACATCGCCACCGGCGGGACCGAGCAATTGGACCTATTCTCGATCATTGATCGTGCCCGTATCATCCGTGAGACCCGAGACGGACGGATGCAGGAGATCGAGATCGAACTGTCCGACTGGGTGTTCAACGCGATCAGTGCCCACGAGGTTCTTACACTCCACCGCAACTACTTTCGTCTGCGCAAGCCTCTGGAGCGCCGTATCTATGAGATTGCTCGCAAACACTGTGGCCGGCAGAAGGAATGGAGGATCTCTCTCGCAGCGCTACAGCGTAAGAGTGGATCATCCTCGACTTCTCGAGAGTTCAAGCGTCTCGTCGGAGCGATCGTCGAGCAGGACGAGAGCTACGGCCATATGCCGGACTATGCCGTGCGCCTGGATGGCGACTACGTGGTGTTTATTAATCGCGGGACAGTTGCATCTGAAACCGAAGTACCGGCGGAACTTGCCGGGATCCGGCTTGATCCCGAAAGCTACGATGCTGCCCGCAGTCTGGCCCCTGGATGGGATGTCCATCATCTTGAACAGGCTTGGCGGAGTTGGATGGCCGAAGGTGGCCTCGATGCGCCTCGGGATCCCGACCGTGCTTTCTTGGGGTTCTGTCGTAAGTGGATGGAGAAGCGAGGCCGGCCTTGATGGCGTTTGGAGCCGATGGATGTGCGGCTCGGGCTCGATCCAGTTAGGTGGTCTGGCTGTAAGGTCTGTTTTCCAAGCAGGCCTGTGCTTTCCGCCTTGACTCTTGTTGTAATCGGAGTCCGTCCGTTTCCGTCTAAACCCTTGTCGGGATTCAAGATTCATAGATTCAAGATTCATAGATTCAGGAGCGATTCAGACCGAGTCTTCAGATACTTGGCGGATATACTGTGAAGGATTCGGGGACTCCGGTGAGGAATCCGGGGGATATTGTGAGGAATCCGGGGACTCCGGTGAGGAATCCGGGGCGTAGTGTTAGGAATCAGGGGAAGATTTTCCGACGGATGTCCGAGCCCGGGAAGAGCGCCCTGCCCTATCGGTGCTGTCAGGCAGAGGGACCTGAGGCGTTCGGACTGCCAAATGTGAGAAGCTCGGGGAAATCCGATACGGATCAGTCGCTTTCGACCAGTGTCGAGCCGATGCGGGCCGCGCGCCGGCTGCCACGCATTCGGCGGCTTTCGCTGGCGAAGGATGTGATCTCGACGGTGCGGCCGGCCAGACGAGCCTTGCGGCCGATCTTTGATCGGTTCACCTCGCGCCAGGCTGCGTCCATCTCATCTTTGGATTTAGACCACCAGGCGACCCGTACATGGGTGACCTTCTTGCCTGTCTTGACCGGCATCACCGTCACGGAGAATGGCGCCAGGGCGTTAATCTGGAGCACCACATTCTTGATGACGTGCTTGTTGAGTGCGCCGAAGGCGGCGTATTTGCCCTCTTCTACGCCGATCAGTTCACGGAACTCCTCCAGCGGCAACTCCTGCCAGGTCTTGTGGCTGAGGCCCGACCATTGCGCCACGTTTTCATAGAGCGAGACGGAGTATTTCGAAGTGAAGGCCATCAGCACCGGGAGGTTGATCTTGCCCCAGATCGAACTGTCGCGCAGGATTTCTATCAGCCGCTTGTCGAAAGAATAGAGCAACGTCCCGGCGTCCCTTTCGGGATCGTCGAGATCATTTCCGCCGAGAAACTGGACTCGTCGCGTCCGACCCCCGGGCAATCGTACAGTCAAGATCGTTCGCATCAGGTCGAGAATGGCGCTCTCCACCATCTCGTAGCCCTTGTGATCGTCGGGTTTCAGGTCGTCGATCTCGATGCGATAGTCCTTACCCTCTTCGATGCCTTGCATGTGTGCATTGTGCCAGAGGATGGTGATCGATCGCCGGGCGTTGAGCGTCAGCGTCTGATGCCCGGTGATCTGGATTAGCTCAGCCGGTTTTACCGCGTTATCAAGGCGTGGACGAAGGTCAAAGACGCGCGGCGGTGCCTCGGAATTGGCATCGCTCAGCTTATCACGAGAACTGGTGCCTCTGCGCTTTGTCATCACAAGATGATGTTAGCCTAGGTCGTACTATTGTGAAAGCTCCGACGAGTGATTTTCACTTTTCCCCGAAAACCTCACATTTAGGGTCAGAGGATGGGACAACGGCATATCGGAACTCCTTGAAAACAAGGCTGGATGGCGTGGAAGCTGCCTCACAAGCCTCCTGCCCGGAAACCTCACAGTTTGGCAGCGGCAAACGTACGCGCTGGTTACTGCATGGCTCCTATTCAGGTTTGTGTCGGTAGCTGTCCGATAGCTTCTGGATAGCTAGAAGATACTGATGTGCGTGATGGTGGCCGGCGCGATTCACCGAGCAACCAAGAAAACAGCATGATCACCTTTGGCGAATAGCTATCCGATATACGATAGCTATCTAGAAGCTATCGGGAAGCTACTTGGATACTACAGTGATAGCTAGCTGTTTACAGGTGGAGGGGGCTGTGCCATCCTTTCCGCAAAGGTCCGCACACAAGGGGCGGGCCGAACAGACGCCCCTCAGGGGCGCGACAGGCAGAGCAGAAAGGACCCCAATGCCGGTCATCGCATTCGCCAACCCGAAAGGTGGAGCGGGCAAGACGACTGCTGCGCTTCTCTTGGCCTCGGAACTCGCTTCCCGTGGCGCAGAGGTCACCATCCTCGATGCAGATCCCGAACGCTGGCTGACCCAATGGGGGCGACTTCCCGGTCGCCCTGAAAACCTGCGGATCGAAAGCGAGGTCAGCGAGGAAAGCATCGTCGACCAGATAGAGGAAGCCCAGGGCCAGAGTCAGTTCGTGATCGTCGATCTCGAGGGAACAGCGAGCCTGATGGTCGCCAATGCCGTCGGTATGTCCGACCTTGTAGTGATCCCGACCCAAGGTGGTGCAATGGATGCCAAGGGCGCTGCCAAAATGATCCGGTTGATCCGTAACCAGGAACGTATGGCGCGGCGCGAGATACGTCATGGCGTTCTGATGACGCGGACCAGTGCCGCGGTTACCTCGAGGGCAATGCGGAACGTACGCGATCAACTCGACCGCGCCGGCATCCCGGTGTTCCTGACACCGATAGTCGAGCGCGCGGCCTACCGTGATGTTTTCGACTACGGTGGGTTGCTCGCGGATCTGCCTGAGGGGCAGGTTTCCAATCTTGGCAACGCGCGCAAGAACGCGAGCGACTTTGCCGGTGAGGTTCTGGTCCTGCTGAAGAATGAGCGGCCTGAAGTTGAAACGATGGAGGTGGCGGGATGAGTGGGACGGACAGCACCAGGACCCGTGCTGACATCGGATTTTCCGACGCACTCGACGGGTTCGATCCGGCGGACTGGGCCGCGGCACCGGCGACGTCCCCAAAACCACGACCGCCGGCGGACACAGCTCGGCGTAGTGCTGAAGCGACCGGTTTCGTTAGCCGTCAACCCGTCACGCCGAAACCCGTGGCGGACGCCGGTGGGGTAGGGGGGGAGAAACCGGCCGATCGTCTGCTGGTTCGTCGTCGCCGTACTGGCCGCAACATGCAGTTCAACCTCAAGGCCCGGCCCGACACTATCGAGACCTACTGCGCCATCGCTGATGCCAATGGCTGGGGTCTGGGTGAGACACTGGAGTACGCCGTGACGCTCCTGCAACGGGAATACGGGACCAAGGGCTCCTGAGATGGCTGCTGTAAGGCCTTCCCGCCGCCTTTTTTCTGCAAAGATGGCCTGATAGGCGTCGGTTGCAACAGTCCATTATCGTGAGACTTCCGGATGAGTTTCAGCCCCCCGCGCCGCGTGCTGATCGTGGTCGAGAACCTGCCTGTGCCGCTTGACCGCAGGGTCTGGCTCGAGGCGACCGCGCTGACTGCCGCCGGCTACGAGGTCTCGGTGATCTCGCCGATGGGCCGGGGCTGGGACAAGCCCTATGAAGAGATCGACGGCGTTCATATCTACCGCCATCCCGCGCCGCCCGAGGCCCATTCCGGGGCGCTGGCCTATGCCCGCGAATACTGGCATGCGATCCGTGCCTGGTTCCGCCTGGCGCGGGTTGTGCGGCGCGAGCGGGGCTTCGATGTCATCCACGGCTGCAACCCGCCCGACCTGATCTTCCTGCTGGCCTGGCGCTACCGGCTGGCCGGGGTGCGCTATCTCTTCGACCATCACGACGTCTGCCCCGAGCTGTTCGAGGCCAAGTTCGACAAGCGCGGCCTGCTCTACCGGGTGATGCGGATCTGGGAGCGGATGACCTTCGCCACCGCCTCGGTCTCGATCGCCACCAATGACTCGTTCCGCGACATCGCGATCCGCCGCGGCCGGATGAAGCCCGAGGATGTCTTCGTGGTCCGCTCGGCGCCGCAGGTCGACCGGTTCAAGCCCGGCCCCGGCGATCCGGCCTATCGCAAGGGCGCGGGCACCGTGCTCGGCTATGTCGGCGTGATCGGCCAGCAGGAGGGAATGGACCTTCTCATCGCGGCGGTCGACCATCTGGTGCGGGAGATGGGGCGCAGTGACGTGCATTGCGTCATCGTCGGGTTCGGTCCGACGCTGGAGGAGGTGATGGCCGATGTCGCGGCGCGTGGGCTCGAGGCGCATTTCACCTTCACCGGCGCGCTCTACGGCGACGAGCTGCTGGCGGCGCTGAACGCCATCGACATCGGCGTCGCGCCGGACCCGAAGAACGCGATGAACGACATCTCGACGATGAACAAGATCATGGAATACATGACCCTGGAAAAGCCCGCGGTGCAGTTCGACCTGACCGAGGGCAGGGTCTCGGCCGGGGCGGCGGCGCTCTGTGCGAAGAACAACGACCCGAAGGATTTCGCGGCGCAGATCGCCCGGCTGATGGACGATCCCGAGCTGCGGCGCCAGATGGGGCAGGCGGGTCGGGCCCGGGTGTTCGAGGCCCTGTCCTGGGATTATTCGGTGCCGCATCTGCTGGCGGCCTACGAGCGGATCTTCGAGAAGGTGCGGCGCTAGGGTTCGAATCCCACCCTCTCCGCCATTCATTCGCCAACAAGAGATAGTATTATCGAATAATATAAATGGCTTGGCCAAAACTGTGGTCAAGAATGGCGGCTTTTCGGCTCTTTTTGCTGCACAATCTGCTGCACATTTCGCTCCGGACCCGGCGTCATGCGCCTCCGCGTCGCCCGCGCCCCATCATCGCCGCCACCAGCCCCCCGGCCAGGGCGCCGCCCAGATGGGTCTGCCAGGCGAGCCGGCCGCTCTGCATCCACCAGTCGGCGATGTTGAGCAGCACCAGCACCAGCGCCGCACCGGCCGCGCGGATCACCGTGCGGCGAGGCGGCATGCCGGCGGCCAGCCTTTCGCGCAGGACAAAGACCACCCAGGCCCCGGCCAGGCCGAACAGCGCCCCCGAGGCGCCGACCATCGGCGCGGCCTGCCGGGAGAGCAGGCCGAACATCGCCGCGCCGCCCAGCCAGGCCGCGATCCAGATTGCGAGGAACCCCGCCGGGCCGACCCGCCAGCGCACCGAGGGCGTCAGATAGGCCAATGCGCCGAGGTTGCCGAGCAGATGCACGGGCCCGGCATGAAGGAAGCCGTAGGTCACGAACATGGTCCAGGCCTGGCCCGGAAAGTTCGGCTGCCAGCCATGCAGCAGCCCGGCCCAGAAGCCGCCGAAGGAATAGGCCAGCGGCCGCCAGTTCGCCGCGCCCCAAAGCCCGTGGTCGGCCCCCAGCAGCACCAGTTCGGGCAGGGCCAGCGCCAGCGCCAGTATCCAGGACAGGCGGTCCGGTCGGCCGGAAGAGGGGGCGGAAACGGTCATGCCTGCTTGTCGGCGGCTCCGGGAAGACGCGCAAGAGGCATGGCGGTGCAGAACCTATTTGCTGGTCTCTGTAGAGAGCATGGACTTTGCAAGCGCATCAAGGGTGGACCATCGCAACGCTTAGTTGCCGGGATGATGGCAGTTCTCCCTAAGTGGGGGTACTGTTGCCGAACTACAAACGGCTTCTCCCGCCTTGGTTGCAAAGCGGGGCGTCTCCAAAAAACCTCTTTGAGGTCCCTCCCGGAATGTGTCAAAAGGGCGGCAATATTCGGGGTTTTGTAGGAAGCTTTATATGAAAAGTATTCAATCGATTTTCACCACCGCCGCGGCCGTGGCAACTCTGGCTCTGGCAGTCTCGTCATCGGCTCAGGCGTCAACCGTTACCTATCAGGGTAGCGATGCGTTCAACGGCAACGGCCATACTTCGGTCCAGATCGGCGGTACGATCCGGAGTGGGACTTTCTACGCTGGTGGTTTCGACCTGGAATCTCCCGAGATGGGCGATTTCGTCGCCTGGTGCCTCGACCTGAGCCACTATCTGGCCAATCCCGGGCAATATACCGAGACCGACACCCCCTTCGTCGGGGCCGTGATGACCTCGACCCAGATCGGTGCCGTTCAGGCGCTGTTCGACACGGCCTATGATTATGTTCTCGCGAACATCACCAACAACGCCGTGTCGGCCGGTTTCCAGCTGGCGCTCTGGGAAGTCCGCTACGAGACGGGAACCGACTACGATCTGAGCGACGGCAATTTCAAAGCCTACAGCAACAATACCGCCCGTGCTCTTGCGGTCTCCGCTGCGGAAGGTTTTCTGGGAGCCATGGGGGACACGCCGTCCAATTCCTACGGCCTGACCTTCCTGCAGGGCACCAGCAACAACCAGAACCTCGTCACCGCCTCGCCGGTGCCGGTTCCGGCGGCCGGTCTGCTTCTGGTCGGCGCCCTCGGCGGTCTCGGCGCGCTGCGCCGTCGCAAGAAAGCGGCCTGACATCCGGCGGGATGGGGCGAGTTTGATGTGACGCCTTCGGGCGTCACATTACCCTTTCGAGGCGGGTTGACCCGCAGAGATCAGGACGGGATTTTGAATAACCTTTTTTGAAGAACCTTTCTTGTGTTTCGATCGTTGTGTTATTTGTTGGTTAGGGCTTGAGGTAGGTAAAAAAATGCGGAGGTCATATCTCCTCTCGGCCGGTTTCGGTCTCGTTTGCGCTGTGGCGATGCAGGGCGGAGCGCTGTTTGCCGCAACCGTGGACATGGCGGATGAGGCGAGCCCGGGGGCGCCGGTGGGTCAGCGCTTCCTCGAGGACGGCTCCTCGATCGTTGCCACGCCGGACCAGTCGGTCTGCCTGGTCAACCGCCGGATCGTGATCGAGACGTCCGATTACCGGGCCCCGAACGGCGACAACGTGCCCTTCGAACGGATCATCCGCAGCATTGCCGCCTCGGTGCAGGCCGTTGCCGGAGCCGAGGGGCCGACCGGCTTCCGCATCCAGCTCAAATACAGCCCCAGGCCCGGCGCACCGATCCGGCTGTCGCTGGGCGATGAGACGATCGACGTGACCGGGCAGCTCGAGCCCAGCACCGACAGTCTCTGGCTCGACGGGACCGTCGCCGAACGCATGGTGGCCGCTTTCGCGGCTGGCGAAGAGCCCGTTCTGGTGGCGATTTCGGGCGACACCGGGCGCACGGTCACCGACCGGCTGCCGGCGCCCGACCTTGCCGCGCTCGAGAATTGCCAGACGGTCCTGGCGGCCGAGGCCCGGCCCGTTGTCGCGCCCAGCAGCGCGATCCGGGCGACATTCCTTGCCGATCCGGAGACGACGCCGCTGGCGACGCTGGAGGATCTCAGGACCTGCGGCATGACCGATCCGCCGGGCCGCCTGCATCTGGCGCATCTGCAATCGGTGACCGGATTCGTCTCGCAGACCGACAAGATATTCGTCGCTTTCGACGATGAGGGCCGCATGACCCAGGCCTATGTGCCGGGGATTTTCGACGCCGACTTCCGGGACGGGGCCCATAAGGTGCGGATCAGCCGGGCAGCGGACGGAAACGTCCCTGCGGTCGAGAATGGCGTCAAAGGGTGTCTCGGCGCCCGTTCCGTGGAGCTCTGTTCCTACGAACTTGCCGGCGGAGAACATCTGATCGGAGCCTGCGCTGGCGCCTTGTCAGAACTGTTGTTGGAAGATCCAGGGCAGGGCAACAAGGGGGGGGCTGCTGCGCCGCTTCTCGCTTTGTTGGGCGCCGGTCCCGGAAAGACAGCGGGTGGTGGTGGAGGCCTGTACGGCGGTGGTGGCGGCAGTGGCAGTACCGGCGGTGGTACCGTCGATCCTGGTGATCCGCCGTCGGGAGGCGATCCTGGCGGAGAGCTGTCTCCCGTCCCTGTGCCAGCTCCTTTGCCGCTTCTGGCCGGCTCTCTCCTGGGTCTTGCCGCGCTGGTGCGGCGACGTCGGGTTGGTGAGGCCGCTTCTACTCGGGAATGAACCGCGGCAGCTTCGGCAGCACTTCGGCCATCAGACGTTCCATCCGCGCCGCCGCATCGGCCTCGGTCTCGCCGGGGTTGATCTGGGTGACGAAGCGGACCAGCGCCCCGTCCGACCGGCCGCGGGTGAAACTGTCCCAGAGCACGCTCAGCTTGGCGGCATAGTCGTTGGTCATCCGCTGGCCACGCTGCTCGAACCAGTAATAGACCAGCTGCCGTGAGGTGCCCTTCTCGATCACCGCGCGGTTCACCATGAAGGTGCCGTAGACCGTGCCCGGGAACGAGACCTGGTGCGGCTCGATCGAGTACACTTCCCAGCCGCCGACCGGCAGGCAGACCTCGGGTGAGTGGATGCCCGAGCCTTCGGTCTGCTTCTGATACCAGGCCGCGAAGAAGTTGACATACCCGGCCTCGCCCGGCGCAGTATAGCTGGTGTTGATGTAATCTGTGGCACCCAGGATCTTTTCGACGTCCGGTTCCAGTGCCTGTGCATAGCCCTGCCAGTCGCCAAGGCTGCGCGGTAGCAGAAGAAAGTTATCGCGTTCCACAGGCTCGCGATGAGGGGTCGGGAAGAACAGGAAAGCCAGCGTCACCGCGAGCGTCACCACTGCAGCCACGGCAATTCCGGCCGAAGGTGCGATCCGTAGAATTCGCCGGGCCTGGCCGCCGAAACCCTGGAAGTCGAGATCGATGGTGTCGGAGAAGGAGAGCGGGCTGGGCGTTAGCCTTTGCAGCAACACTGCGCTGACAAACAGGATGACGATACAGGCGCCAAAGATCACCCAGCCTTCGAAGATATGCAGGAAGCCCTCGGCCTGGCCGATGCCATAGGAGTTCACCAGGATGCCGATGATCCCGATCCGCACCGAGTTCATGAACACGGTCAGCGGCGCCGCCATCAGGAACAGCACCGCCTTGTGCCAGAACGGACCGCGATAGAGGATCGAGAACAGGTAGGAGAAGGACAGGATCGGGAACAGGTAGCGCAGGCCCGAACAGGCCTCGGCGACCTGCAGCTTGTAGACCCCGAGGTCGATCACGTTGCCTTCGAGAAATACCGGGATGCCGGCCAGTTCGATGAACCAGACGCCGAGCTGGGACGAGACCAGCTGCAGGAAGATGGTCATCTTCCAGAACACGAACTGCGGCAGCGGCAGCATGAAGATCAGATGCAGCACCGGCAGCTGATGGGTCCGGCCGATGCGCCAGCCCATCACCGTCAGAACGATGCCGCCGACCCAGATGATCAGCCCATAGGTGACGATGTCGGGGATCCGGATTACAGATCCGAGGATACCGATCGCCAAACCGGCCAGAAGCACCACGATGCCGGGCCAGCGGTTTCGGGGTGTGTCGGTGGGCCAGGCGGGTTCGTTGCGCAACTCGCGCAGGAACAGGTATAGCGAGATCAGCGGGATCAGTGGCCCGTGGCTGTATTCCGCGGTCGACCAGGCGGCAGCGAGGGATTGGAAGCCGAGCCAGAAGATCGGCAGTGCCGAGACGACGATCAGCAGCAGCAATAAGAAGCCTGACGTCAGCCCGGCAAATGCCGGCATGCCCGCCCGTTTCGCGGTAGAAGAGGCATCGGTCATGCGTTCCTCGGATTGTCACCACCGCCCGGGCCTTTGCCCGAACTTCCCGTTAAAAACATATAGGGCTGGAGCATGCAGGGCGAGTCCTTCAGTCGGCAACACAGCGGTTCCGGCGGGATTGTGAGCAGGGCAAGGGGGGGAAGATCAGCGCTTGGGTCGGGGCAGGGGGTCGGCAGGTTTCCGAAGCCGGCGGTTTGGGAGGTTCGGACTTCCATGACCTGGCAGAACCAGGGCCAGACTGGCGGCTCCAAGGCAGGCGACCACCGCCAGAATCACACTCTGTGCGGGCAATCCGACAGCACGGACCAGGGCCGAGACGATCAACGGGTGACAGAGATAGATCCCCATCGAAAGCCTGGCACAGAGCTGCGACAGCCGGGATTCTGGCAGGGGCATGAATCGGCACGCCAGGACAAGGGCCGCAGCTATCAGGATTTGCAGACTCCCGTTGGTCCAGTCAGCGAGCAGGGCGACCAGGCCAATACCGCCCACGAAAGCCGGTGCTGCGCGTGGCCAGATGGCCATTGCCAACCCCAAGGTTACTGCCGGCATGGCAAACAGCCATTGCTGCAGGGGTATCCCGGGGTGCCATTGCTGTTCCAAGGCGAGAAATCCCAACGTCGCCAGACTCAAGCTCGCTGCCGCGACCTGCTTGCTGGTATCGGCGTGGGTCATCCAATGGGCGACTGGATGCAGAATCAGACAGATGACGAAGGCGAAAGGCAGGAACCACAGATGAAGGGCGGGCCCCGTCACCAGCATGCCGAGCTGGAACTCCGAGGCCAGGGTAGAGTCGGTCAGGGCCACATCGGCCAGCTTCAACAGTCCGAAAATGGTCGACCAGATGAAGAAGGGGAGCATCAGGCGCTGTGCGCGGTTCGATACGAATGGGCGGAACCCCTGACGGCCGGCACCGGGCAAAGCAAAAATCACCAGCACCAGCAGGAAGAATGGGAGCCCGGCATAACCGATTTCTGCGCCAGGAGCGCCGACATGGAACCAGACGATGCCGAAAGCGGCCGCTAGACGGGCATAGTCGAAGGCCGCATTTCTTACCATGCTGCGAAATCCTGCTGCCTGTCGGGATCAACCCGGGGCGGGACACCCAAGGATCAAGCCGCCTGAACCGCCCTCAGAGCCCCATCGCGAAGCTGCGGCTCAGGCCCAGGGTCACGGCGGTTTCCTCGCGCCGCGGGGCGCCATCCTCGTCATAGCGGCGATGCGTCAGGCCGAGGTTCAGCGACCAGTCCTGCGTCAACTCGTAGCCATAGCCGAGCCCGAGGCTGGCGATGGTGGTTCCGGCGGATCCGTCGGTCGGGGAGGAATCGATATAGGTGGCGTTGAACGACATGTTCGATCGCGGTGCCAGCTGGCGTGTGTAGCCCAGCATCAGGCTGGTCCGCAGTTCCGAAGCGTCGTCGGAGCCGGACTGAACGTCGCGGCCCAGCGAGGCGGTCAACTGGGCCGAGGGCAGGTCATAGATCAGACGCAGCGAGCCCGAGGCGAGCACATCGCCATTCTCGTCCCGCGTGGCGCCGAGCCGTCCGTCGAGGCTTCCCCAGGGCCGTTCGATCCGGCGGTTGACCGAGGCGCGCAGCCGGGTGCCGTCAGGCGCATCCTCATGCTCGATCCGGAAACCGTAGCTGCCGTCGGGACGGGCGAAGGACAGTCCGGCGCGGATGGCCAGCGTCTCGTCGTCCTGATCGCTGTCCCGGTAGGTGGAATAGCGCAGCCCGATCTCGGCCGTGGTCGCCGGGGTCACCACGATGTCGAACCCGAGATCGGCATAGCGGCGGTGGCTGTTGTCGAGCGTCGGATCGCTGGCGTCGCGATAGGACAGGTCGGAGCCGCCCAGTGCCAGGCGGGTGGTCAGCGTGCCGCCTTCGCCCAGCGTCAGGCGCGTGCCGTAGCTCAGCGACTGGCGCCAGCCGGAGCCGGTCAGCGCGTCCAGATCATCGGGCAGGACGATATTGCCATCCGTGTCGATGAAGTCGCTCAGGGGGCGCTGGTAATCGATCCGGCTGTCGTCCAGGGCGGCGTTGAAATCGAGCGCGCCGCCGACCAGATCGCGCGTGTAGGAGAATGCCAGCCGGCGGTGCGGCAGGTCGATCCCGTCCTTGGTATCGCCGGAGATGCCAGCCCGCAGCGCGACATCGGCGGTCAGCGACACCCGGCTCAGCGGGGTTTCGTCGGAGAAGCCGAAGCGCAGGTCGGTCCGGGCCCAGAGTCCGCTCTCGGTCGGGTTGGCGACGAAGCCGGGATTGTTCGAATACTCGAGGCCGCTGTCGACATCGAGTGTCAGCCGCGGCGGATCCGGCAGATCCTGCGCCACCGCGGCCATGCCGACGGCCAGTGCGGCGAGGCACAGCCCGGCCTGTGCAAGGCGGTGCCGTCCCGTCGCTGTCGTGATGATGATCCGGCTTCCGCCCATCCCGTATCCTATTCGAACATTCGCCGCTGCGGTGCCACGAAGACATCGCCGTCCTGCACCTGAACCTGACCGTTCGAGCTCTTGCCCGCGATGATCGCGTCATAGTTCAGATTGTAGATCTTCTCGGTCCCGTCGGGGCCGATGCGACGCAGCTGGATCCGCTTGGTGGCGGCGAAGCGACTGAACCCCTTGGCCTGGGCAAAGAGTTGCAGCACCGTGGTCCCGGGCGAGACCGCAGCCTTGCCGGGCGTCATGAACTCACCCATCAGATAGACATCGACGGTCGCCGCGGCGGCGGGTGTCCGGCTGCCGCCGCTGGGTCTCGCCTCGGCCAGGCTCTGGATGCCGACGAAGACGCTGGGCGCCGAGGCAAATTGCGGCGCCAATGCCGCCGAGAGCTGCGCCTGGACCTGTTCGACGGTGAGGCCGGCGGCCTTGATCGAGCCTGCCAGCGGCACGCTGATGCGCCCGTCGGGCGAGACCAGGACCGCCCGGTTCAGGCTGGAATCCTCAATCACTTCGATCCGCAGCGTGTCGCCACGACGGATCTTGTAGTCCTGCGCTGACGCCACAGCGGCGGTCATCAAGGTCAGAATGAATGCAAACATGGTCGCGAGCCGTGTCATGCCTAGTCTCCTCTGGCTGGCCCAAATATCGGGCGGTTCCACGCACGGCTCGTGCCCCCGCGAGCGGGTGTTGTTGCCATGCAAACTATAGAATTTTCTGGTTCAGGCCAAACCATGATGGTTCGAGTGGCCAATCTCGTCAGCTCCACGTGCCCAAGTAGCAACAATTTTCTGGTGACGGGCATCGACTTCAGTTCTCAGCGGCAGCGATGCGTTCGAGTTCCGCCTTCGCTTTGGTGAATTGCGGCAGATTGCTGTCGCCCGCAAGCTCCAGAGCACGTTCCAGATGGAGTTTGGCTTCATCGTCACGGTCAAGCGCCGCATAAGTCAGACCAAGGTGCAGATGCACGAAGGGATCGCCGTCCAGCGCCTCGGCCGCCGATTCGAGATAGGGCAGGGCCGTTTCGTAATTGCCGCGACGGGATTCGATCCATCCATAAGTGTCTTGAAATTGCGGCACCTTGGTCTCGCGCAGCCGGCGGGCGATGATGGCCGCGCGCTCCAGGTTCTCGGCGTCGTCGCGATGAGTTGTGATCAAGCTGGCGAGATTGTTGGCAATCACGTCGTTCGAGCTGTCGCGTTCGTAGAGCTGTTCATAGATAGCTATCGCGCCATCGTAATCGGCCAAGGCCTCGAGCCGCCCTGCTTTGATAAACAGAAGCCGCGCTGTGCCGCCGCTGGCCTCGATTCCGGCGTTAAGCACTTCGTCGGCCTCGTCATCACGGCCTGATGCCCTCAGCACAGTATAGAGGCCGGTGACCGGGCCCGCCTCGCCTGGCATATCGGCGATCAGCGCGCGATAGCCCGCTTCGGCGTCCTCAACTTCTCCCTTGAGCAGGTGCAGCCCGGCACGCAGCATTCGGAGCTGAGGGTCGTCCGGTTGTTCGGCCAGCAGGCTCTCGACATAGGCAACGGCCTTATCGATATCGCCCTGTTTCATATAGGCGCGTACCACAGCCGTCGCAGCTGCGGTGGAAGAATTGCCTGTACCGATCAGCTCCTCGATCAACGCTGCGCTATCGTCGAGCTTTTCTTGGCCGGCCAGAAGTGCTGCACGCAGCCCGTTGGCGACTTGGCGCGAGGCTTCGTTATCGAGATCGTCAAGCTGTTTGATCACAGCTTCCATCTGCTGCCAGCTTTGTTGCCTCAGATAGATCTCTCCCAGAGCGGCCAGCAGAGAGACTTCGGCAGGGGCTTGTCGCAACGCCGCGACCAGGACCGCCTCGGCGGTCGGAAGGCGACCGTCGGCCATCAGAAACCGAGCATAGCGAAGCGATTCCGCGGCGCCCTGGCCGGAAACCTCAACAGCCAGCGCCAACCGTTCTCCGGCCAGTTCGCGGCTGCCGTCGCGCAGATGCGCCTCGGCCATCAGGGTCAGTGTTTTGGCATTGCGGGGGTCCTGATCCAATGCCGCCCGCAGTGTTGCGATTGCGTCGCCAGGGCGATCGTCGGCAATCTCCCAGCCAGCCTTCATCTGCAATGCTGCGACATGGCCGGGGTCATCCGCCAATACTTCTTCGGCCCGGCTGCGGGCACCAACCGGATCCCCGTTGGCCTGAAGCATCTCGGCAAGCGCCATTTTCAGATTATTGGTCTGGCTGCCGCTCGGTGCGCCGTCAAGGATGTCTACCATTTCTGCAATTGCTGTACCGGCGTCGCCAGCCTCAAAGATCATCGCTGCACGCAGGGCGCGGTAGACAGGCGCGCTGTCATCATCGAGGGCGATCAACCGCTCGAGCTCCTCTTGGGCGGCATCGACGCCGCGGGCATCATGCAAGAACTGTACCACCGTGATTCGCGCCTGCTGGACGTCTTCGGGCTTGGCGGCATCAGCCAGGCTGCGCAGGTAGGTTTCGGCGCCTTCATTGTCACCGGCACGGATGTACCAGGAGATCAACGCGCCGGAGATCTGCTGGTTGTCCGGGAACCTTTCGGCCATCAGCTTGAGATGCTCACCGATTCCGGCATCATCCTGCAGGGCCGCTAATGCACTCAGCTTGGCCTGGTGCAGGACCATGTTGTCGGGATCAGTTTCGAGGCCACGGTCGACCTCCTCGATCACGGCGTTCCACCGCTTCTCCTGAACCATCCCCTCGATCACTACCAACCGCGCGAAGGGCGCCGCTGCCACATCATCGAGCAATCCCCGGGCGGTCTCGATGGCTGCTTCCGCAGCCGCGGCATCATTGCTGCGTCTCGCTTCGACGTAATCAACAACAGCAACCATCGCGATCAATTGCGGATCTTCGGGGGCTACGGCCAGAGCAGCCCGGGAGTGGCGTGCGGCTTCTTCCCAGTCCTGCCGACGGATCGCCATCTCGGCCAATGCTCGACGGCCTTCCAGATCTTCGGGATACTGCTCGACGAGGCGCAGGTACTGGCTGTAGCTTTCGCCAATCGCGCCTTCCTTGCGCAGGATGCGCGCATAGGTCGCGCGTGCGTCGTGATGTTGTCCGTTGAGCTTGAAGACGTTGCGAAGCTCAATCTTGGCGCGCGGAATGTCTCCAGCTTCGAGCAGTTCCATTGCCGAACTGAAATGCTCTTCAGCCTTCTCCTCGGCACTCTGGCAACCCGTAAGAGCCAAGGCGGCGCCCAAGACAAGCGCGGCAAAACCACTTCTGAAACTCATGACCGACCCCCTCGTATCCCGGGTCATAATGCGGTCCGACACAGTCTTTGCAACACGGTTCCGCGAGCACGTGCCCTGAGGGTGGACAAAGTGCCGCGTATGTTCTGATTGTCCCCACGCCGTGGGCATTGTGAGTTGATGCAACCTTCTCTTGCGACTTGTCACGGGAATAAACTTGTGATGGTCCCTGCGAAACATGTTATGCGGATGCCCTGGGGCGAGGTTCGGACTGGCGTTTCGAACGCCGGGGAATATTTGTGCAAGGCAACGGCCCTTTTTAAGATGAGTATGATTTCGTCCCTCGATATTTATTCTGAGCATTTCGGGCTGACCGAGAGACCGTTCTCCCTCGTTCCCGATCCCAGCTTCCTGTACTGGTCCAAGCAGCACCGCTCGGCCTATACGATGCTTGAATACGGCCTCATGACCCGGGCGCCGATTACGATGATCACCGGAGAGGTCGGTGCAGGCAAGACAACGCTCTTGCTGCATCTCCTGCAGATGCTCGACGACCAAGTACAGGTCGGGATGATCTCGAATGCGCACAGTTCGGATCGATCCGAACTGATCCGCTGGATCATGCAGTCGCTGTCCCAGGAGATGTCTCGCGACGCCAGCTTCGTCGAGATGTTCAAGCAGTTCCAGGACTACCTGGTTGACGAATACGCCAAGGGTCGTCGGGTAATTCTCGTGTTCGACGAGGCGCAGAACCTCAACCGTGAGACGCTCGAGGAATTGCGGATGCTCACAAACATCAACTCGAACAAGGACGTTCTGCTGCAACTGGTACTCGTTGGACAACCCGAACTGCGCGACATCGTCCGCAATCCCGACCTGGTCCAGTTCTCGCAGCGCATCGCGGCGAGCTTCCATATCCCGGCAATGGATGGCGATACTGTCCGGTCCTACATTGAGCACCGCCTGAGAGTTGCGGGTGCCAAGACCATGTTCTTCGAGGACGATGCCTGTCAGCTCATTTACGAGGTTACCGGCGGCGTGCCGCGGTTGGTCAACCAGTTATGCGATCTTGCGATGGTCTACGGTTTTTCAGAAGGCGGTCCACCGATCACCCTGTCGGTGGTGCGCCAGATCCTATCCGATGGTGCCTTCTTCGGCGTAGGAGCCCTCGTGTTGCGGAATAAGATAAATTGATGACTTCAATGAAGTTCTACTTCTCGATCTTCCTGCGGCGACTGCCGTATTTTTTGGTCGTCGCCGTGCTGGTTGCGGCGCTCGGGGTCACCTTGTCGGTGATTCTGCCGGCAAAATACCGGGCGGAGGCGTTGCTTCTGGTCGAGAGCGAGCAGATTCCCGGTGATCTCGCTGAATCCACCGTGCAGACCGGCACCGGTGAACAGCTGCAGATCATTCAGCAACAGCTGATGACTCGGGCCAACCTGATCGATCTCGCCAACCGTTTCGGCCTCTACCGAGACAGGCCGGGGCTGGACGCGACGGAAATCGTCGATGATCTGCGCAAACGCATCGTCTTCGATGTGGAGCAACCGCGTGGCGCGGCGGTCACCCTGCACGTGAGCTTCGCCAGCGGGGATCCGAACCAAGTCTTGCAGGTTGTCAACGAGGTCGTCACGCAAATTCTGCGCAAGAACGTCGAACTGCGCACCGGTCGCGCCAATGCCACGTTGGCTTTTTTCCAGCAAGAGGTTGAACGGCTGGGGAACGAACTCGACCGGCAATCGGCCAAGTTACTGGCGTTTCAAACCGAAAATCAGGACAGCCTGCCGGACAGCCTGGACTATCGCCGAAACCGCCTGTCGATGCTACAGGAACGGCTTCTTCAGTTGCAACGCGAGCAGGCAGCCCAGAACGACCGGCGGGCGCGGCTGATCAAGCTTTATGAGACCACGGGCCGAATCGAGGCACCCGCAGGCGTCGAGCTGACGCAGGAGCAACGTCAACTGCAGGAGGTTCAGGCCCAACTTGACCAGGCACTGTTGGTTTACAGCCCGCAGAACCCGACAGTGAAGCTCTTGCAAGCGCGGGTCGAAGCCTTGAAAAAGGTGGTTGCCCAACAAGTTGCTGCGGCGGGGAATGGAAGCGATGCCGACGCGCTGTCGCCTTACGAGGTCCAACTGGCCCAGATTGACGGCGAACTCAGCTATCTTGGCGATCAGATGTCCCAGGTCGAAAGCGAGATCGAACAGCTGCGCGCTTCGATCGAGGCGACGCCGGGCAATGCCGCCCGGCTGGCCGAGATGCAGCGCGAGAACGCGATCACGCAGGGTCAATACAACGTAGCGGTCCAGCGCCTCGCACAAGCGCAGACCGGCGAGCGTATCGAAGCCTTGTCCAAGGGCCAGCGCATAACTGTCGTCGAACAGGCGGTCCTACCGACCGAGCCCTACAGCCCGAACCGCAAACTTCTCGCCGCAGGTGGGGTAGGAGCCGGCATGGTCTTAGGTGGTCTCGTGGTGGTGCTGCTCGAGCTGATGAACCAAGCGATCCGTCGCCCTGCGGACATCGTGTCCAAGCTCGGTATCACACCGATCGCGACACTTCCCTATGTTCGGACGCGCTATGAGACCTGGCGACGGCGGGGCATCGTGGCCGCCGTCTGTTGTGCCGTGATTTTAGGCGTTTCGGGCGGCCTGTACGCGGTGCACACATACTATCTGCCAATGGATCTCCTGTTGGAGCGGATCATCAAGAAGGCCGGTCTTGGACCGTTCTTCGAACAACTGTAGCAGCGAGTTTCAGGATAGAGCGATGGAACGAATTCAGGCTGCAATCGAAAAGGCACGGGCGCGGCGCGATGGCGAAACGCCACCGTCAACCCATTCTGTTCCGGATTCTGCTCCGGCGACATTTCGCCATCGCTCTTCCGAGGCACGGAATGAGGTGGTGGGCGCATGGCAGGATATTCCGGTCTTCACTCCGAACGCGAAGCACTTGGTGCGTAACCGCATCCTGACCTTCTCTGGTGGGGCGGAGGCAACACCCTTCGACATGATGCGGACACGAGTTTTGCAACAGATGCAAGCCAACGGTTGGCGGCGACTCGCAATAACATCGCCGTCAGGCGCGAACGGCAAGACCACCATAGCCGCCAACCTCGCCTTCGGCATGGCCCGGCAACAGAACCAGCGTGTAGGGCTGATCGAGCTCGACATGCGCCGCCCGGCGCTGGCTCAAACCATCGGGCTCAACGAACGTGGACTGCAGTTCTCGCGCGTACTCGAGGGCGAGACCAGCTACAGTGCCCAGATGCGGCGGGTGGGAGGCAACTTGGCGATCGGCGTCGGTAGAAAGCCAGTCATGCGATCAACGGAGCTTCTGCGCAGCGAAACTGCTACCTTGGCACTGAAGACGATCGAGACCGAACTAGACTTGTCATTGATGCTGTTCGATATGCCACCAATGCTTCTGAGCGATGACATGCAGGCCTTCGCAGGAGAGGTCGATTGCGCACTCGTGGTCGCGGGGGCCGAGCAAACTACGGTCGCTGATATTGATCGCTGTGAACGCGACCTGGCGGCGCAGACCAACGTGCTGGGCGTCGTGCTGAACAAGTGCCGCTACACGGAAGAGAAGTACAGCTATGGATATGGGTATTAAGCATACGAAGAGTCCAAGGGCCGTAGATTCTACAGCGCCTGAAGTGGCTGGGTGAAGTCAGGGACACGTGTTTCCCTTGAGGAAACAGATGTAAGGATTTTGATAGATTGTGTCCGTCTGCCCGGTAAATTTTGACCGTGGCGTCGACTGAGCTGAACAAACTGATATTTTGCTGCGGGGATCCGCGTTAGACTGAATTGTGTCTTAGTTAAGGAATTTTTTAGATGAGTGC
>NZ_JANQDU010000001.1 GCF_024723735.1 Frigidibacter sp. ROC022 | reverse complement strand
TCTAGGCGACCACCGCCATGGTCCGGCTCGACTCGGCATCCGAGGCTTCGGCCAGGTCCAGCCACTGCTGCAACTCGGCGCCGCGGGCAAAGCCCGGCGCCAGCGCCGCTTCGCCGCGAATCTCGTCGATGAACCGCTGGTAGTTGCTGGTCACCTCGGGCGCCTCGATCTCTTGCCAGATCTCGGTCAGCACATTCTGCCCCAGACAGGCGCGCAGCGCCGAGACCCGCTTTTCGAACAGCACTTCCAGCCCGCCCTTGTCGCCATAGAGCCTGAGCCGCAGGTCGTTGAAATGCCCCGTCGTCATGCGCGACGCCGAAACGGTGCCGATCGCGCCGCCCTTCAGCCCGATATGCATGGTGAAGCCGTCATTGGCATCCAGAACATAGTCGCCGATCCGGTCCCCCGGCGCCTTCTGATAGGTCTTGAGACGGCAGGACAGGTCGGTCACCGGCTCTCCGGCAACGAAGGTGGCGAAATCGAGGATGTGGATCCCGACATCGCCCAGCACCCCTTTCGAGCCGTGCGCCTTGGACAGCCGCCAGAGCCAGCGCGGCTCGGTCGTCCATTCGCCCCAGGCCGGCTGGGTCAGCCAGCTTTGCAGATACGAGGCTTCCAGATGCCGGATCGTGCCGATGGCGCCCTCGGCCACCATCTGCGCCGCCTTCTGAAGCGCGGGCACGTTGCGATAGGTCAGGTTGACCACATTGACCACGCCCATCCGCGCCGCCAGATCGGCCATTTCACGGGCCCGGGCAAAGTCGGTGGACAGCGGTTTCTCGCAAAGCACATGTTTCCCCGCCGCCAGCAGCGCCAGGGTGGTCGAGTAGTGCACCGGGTCGGGGGTCACGTTCGACACCGCGTCGAACTCGCCCCAGGCAATCGCCTCGTCCAGCGACAGGAAGCGTTTCTCGATGTCGTATTTCTCGGCAAAGAGCGCCAGCCCCTCGGGCTGGGTATCCACCCCGGCCACCAGGGTCACGCCTTCCATCGCGGCATAGGCATCGGCATGGGCATTGGCCATGTGGCCGGTGCCCAGGATCATCATCCGGATCGGTCTGACCATTCAGCGCAGCCCTTCTTCACCGGCCTTGTGCAGCTTCGGCCCGCGTTCGGTGATCGGCTCCAGCGCGGTTTCCACCGGGACATTCGGAGCCGCGGTCGGATCGGCGATCCGTCGCGCCGGGTTGTGGGCCCAGCGGACGGCGTTTTGCAGAACCCGCTGCACATTGGCGTCGTGATAGGTCGGATAGGTCTCGTGCCCCGGACGGAAATAGAAGACATTCCCGGCGCCGCGCTTCCATGTCAGCCCCGAGCGGAAGACCTCGCCGCCCTGGAACCACGAGACGAAGACCGTTTCCAGCGGTTCCGGCACGCCGAAGGGTTCACCATACATCTCTTCGTATTCCAGTTCGAAATGGTCCGGCAGCCCGGCGGCGATCGGGTGATTGCGGCTGGTCAGCCAGAGCCGTTCGCGCTCGCCCGCCTCGCGCCAGGTCAGGTTGCAGGGCGTGCCCATCAGCCGCTTGAAGGGTTTCGAGAAATGCGCCGAATGCAGGAAGATCACGCCCATGCCGGACCAGACCGCCTCGGTCACACGCTCGACCACCGCGTCGGCGACCTCGCCATGCGCGGCATGGCCCCACCAGATCAGCACATCGGTCTGCGCCAGCCGCTCGGCCGTCATCCCGTGTTCGGGGTCCTGCAGCGTGGTGGTGCCGGCCTCGATCCCCTCGGCGCGGTTCAGCGCGGCCGCGATGCAGCCGTGCATGCCGTCGGGATAGATTCCGGCCACCACCTCGGATTTCTGTTCATGGACGTTCTCGCCCCAGACGGTGACCCGGATCGTCATGGCATGCTCCTATCGCTTTTGCCCATCTAGCGCGCGACTCGCCGCGCCTTCAAGATCGATTCAAAGCGCTTCGGGCAGCCAGTTCCGATACAGCGGATGGTGCCGGTCCAGGGGCAACCGCACCGGGGCATTGCTGCGGTGCGACTGATAGACCGCCGAGACGAATTCCAGCGAGCGGCGCCCGTCCTCCAATGTCACCTCGGCCCCCGGCTTCCCGTCCAGCGCATCGGCCAGGGCGGTGAACAGCCCGGCATAGCCCGCCGGCGCCTCACCCACCCCGGCCAGCACCGCATCGACCTCGGCCTGGGTCACCGGCGCACGGGCGGTGAAGGTCCAGCTGTCCTCGGCGGGCTTGTAGGGGTTCGAGCCGCTTTCGGCGGTCAGCCCCTCGAAGCAGAACCGAAGGCGCGACGTGTCATTCGCCGCGCCCAGGGTCACCGACGAGGTGACAAGCGCACCCGAAGCCATGCGAATCGACAGGGCGGCGCAATCCTCGACCTCGATATCGTTCACCCGTGTCGCCAGATCGGCATAGACCTGCGCCACCGGGCCGAAGACAAAGCCCAGCCAGTCGTGAATATGGATCGCATGACCCAGGATCGCGCCGCCGCGCTCGGTCTTCCAGGTGCCGCGCCAGGGCACGGCGTAATAGGCGGCGTCGCGGTTCCAGTGGGTTTCGAGACTTGCGACATAGGGTTTGCCGGTCAGCCCCGCGGCGCTGAGCGCCCGCAGCTGGCTGGCGGCCCGGCCGAAGCGATACTGAAACACCGGGAAGACCTGCTTGCCGGTTTCGGCCGAAAGCGCGATCAGCGCATCGGCTTCGGCCAGCGAGGCGACCAGCGGCTTTTCGCAGACCGCGTGCCTGCCCGCCTTCAGCACCGCCTCGACGGCACTGAAATGCAGATGAGGCGGCAGGCAGATATCGACGATATCGACGCTCTCGTCGGCCAGAACGCTGTCGAGATCGGGGGCATAGGCGGCGCCGGACCGGTCGCAGAGCGGCTGCGCCCTGTCCCGATCCAGATCGCAGACATGGCTCACCGTGAACCGGTCGGGCAGCGCCAGGTAGCCTTCCAGGTGCTGTGCCCCGATCCCGGCCCCGACGACCGCGACTCTACGCATTGCCGAAACTTTCGTTCGCCAGCATCTGCGCCCGGATCGCCAGTTCCATCGCCTTGTAGGTATGGGCCTGCGGCACGGCGGTCTCGGTCCGGTTGTGATGGTCCGCGACCAGGGCCGGGAAATACGGCCGTTCGGCGTCGTTGCAGTCGATCCTCTCCATCCGCTCGCCGTTGCAGAGATAAAGCTGGTTGCCTTCGACCTGGCGCGCGATGTCGGTGTATTTTCGCAGTTCGATATAGCCCTTGTCGCCGAGGATCACGAGGCGCCCGTCGCCCCATGTCGGCAGCGCATCGGGGGTGAACCAGTCGATCCGCACATAGCCGTTGCCCTTGTCGCCGGTCAGCACCACCTCGCCAAAGTCCTGAAAGCCGGGATGATCGGGCATCGTGGTGTTCTCGACCCGCGCATGCGAGATCGTCACCTCTTCCGAACCGGTGAAATAGAGGAACTGGTCGATCTGGTGGCTGCCGATATCGGTCAGGATGCCGCCGAACCGCTCCGGCTGGAAGAACCAGTCGGGCCGCGATTGCAGGTTCTGCCGGTGCGGCCCCAGGCCCAGTGTCTGCTTGACGGTGCCGATGGCGCCCGCCTGCACCAGCTCGGCGGCGCGGGTCACGCAGGGCACTTCGAACCGTTCCGAGAAATTCACCGTCCAGATCCGCCCGGTGCGGGCCTGGCATTCCTTGATCGCCGCCAGCTGCTCGAGCGTGGTGCAGCCGGGCTTGTCCACCATGACGTCCTTGCCGGCTTCCATCGCCTCGATCGCCAGCGCCGCACGGTCGGCGGGAACCGCCGAGATCAGCACCATGCCGACTTCGGGGTCGTCCAGGATCGTCCGGCGGTCGGCCACCCGTTCGAGGTCGCCGAACTTGCGCTTGAACTTGGCATGCGACGGGCCCTCGCCCTCGCTCCACCACTGGGTGCAGGTGCAGCCCTGCTCCTGCATCGAGGAGAGCATGCCGAGAATGTGCAAATGGTCGATCCCGAGGATCCCGAGTTTCAGGCTCATGTCGTTTTCCTTGGTTCAGGTCTGAAGGCTTTGGCGCCGGCCCGAGCGGCCGGCCTGTTCGATCGCCTCGATCAGGGCATGGACCGGCAGGGCCGAACGGCCGGTGATCATCGGCGGGCGGCCGTCGCGCAGCGCCTCGGCGAAATCCGCGATGACGCTGCGGTGCCAGTCCGAGGTGAAGGCCATCGGATCGGCGCCCGAGCCGGACCCGCCGGCCGAGCCGATCGTCTCGGAACGGCCGTCGTGATGCGCGACGCTCAGCTGGGCCTGGGCCAGCCGCATGGTCGCGTGGTCAAAATGCAGGATGATCTCGTCTTCGCGGCCCGGATAGGCGGCGGTCGTGGCGAACAGGCTGGCGGTGGCGCCATTGGCAAGCTCCAGCCCGGCAACGACGGTGTCCTCGGCTTCCATCCGGTGCAGGCCGGTCGTCGTGCAGAGCGCCGTCACCGCCGAGACCGGGCCGGTGAACTGCAGTGCCAGGTCGATGGCATGGATCGCCTGGGTGATCATCACCCCGCCCCCGTCGCGGGCATAGGTGCCGCGCCCGGGCGCGTCGTAATAGCTCTGCGGCCGCCACCAGGGCACGTTGATCTCGGCAAGCCGCAATGCCCCGAAATCGCCGCCATCGATGAGATCGTGCATGGTCTTCGTGGTCGGCCGCGCCCGGTGCTGCAGCGCGATGCCCAAGGGCACCCCCGCGGATTCGCAGATCTCGACGATCTCGGTCGCGGCCTTCAACGAGCGTTCGACCGGCTTTTCCATCAGGATCGGCTTGCCCGCCGCCGCCAGTGTCCGGACGATCTCGACCCGCGCGTCAGGGGGCGTCAGCAGGATCGCGAAATCGACTTCGGGATCGGCGGTCACTTCCTCCTGATCGGCATAGGCCCTGCCCGGCAGCCCGTGCTTTTGCAGAAAGGCTTCTGCCGATCCGGCCCGGTTGGCCAGAACACCCGTCACCCGCAACTCGGGCAGATTGGACAGTGCATCCGCATAGGTTCCCGCCACCATGCCCGCGCCGATCAGCGCGACGCCCTGCGTTGAGCTCATATCCCGATTCCCGTGAGTGCTTTCCCAGTGTCGTCGTGAAAACCATGTAACGCCGCCCGGAGCAAGGTGGCTCCGATCACTTGTCCGCGCCGCAACGCGATCTGGCGGGCATGTTTGCCGCGCGCTTCCCATGACGGAGAGACCGGATTGCCGGGCGCTGGCCGGCCTGTGGCCGGGCGAAACCGTGCAGAGTCGGAAGACACGCTCCCGCCCCGCCCTGACGCTTCCGGACGGGACCGAACGCCGCCGGCGACAGCCGCACCACCGTCGCATCGGCAAACCCATCTTGGGCAATCCATGCGCAACCTGCCCATTTTTCGGGCAACTCGCTGCTTTCGCCACCGTTGCACCCGGGCAAGGCTTGTGCCCGGGACAGGGTGGCCGTTCCTTTCGGCCAACCGGAGGAGAGCGCCATCGCCCATCCAGACACCGATCTTGCCCGCGCCGCTCCGCTGCCGCTTCGCCCCCGCGCTGCGGGAGAGGTGCGGCTGTCGTCGAAACGAACCGGCGGCGCCGTCTCGACGCTGGACGGGCTGCGGCAGGCGGGTTGCTTCCGGGCGCTGTTTCCCGACCATGACGGGCCGGGGCTGACGGCGATGCTGCTCAACACCGCCGGCGGCGTCACCGGCGGCGACCGGCTGCGGCTGACGGCCCGGGCGGGTGCCCGCAGCCGGTTGAGCCTGACCACCCAGGCCGCGGAACGCATCTATGCCGCCAGCAGCGGCGAGACCGGCCGCATCACGAACAGCCTGAGCCTGGACTCGGGTGCCCGGCTGGACTGGCTGCCACAGGAAACCATCCTCTTCGACCAGGGCGTGCTGCGCCGCGCGCTGACCGTGGACATGGAACCCGATGCGACCCTGTTGGCCGTGGAACCGCTGATCCTTGGCCGCCCCGCGCATGGCGAATTGTTGCGGCAGGTGGCGCTGCGCGACCAGATCAGGGTCAGCCGCGGCGGCGAGTTGATCCAGGCCGATGCGCTGCGGCTGGTCGGCGATGCGACAGCCATCCTTTCGGGCCCCGCCACGGGCAACGGACTGGGTGCCTTCGCGGCGCTGATCTATGCCGCACCCGACGCCGATGCCTTTCTCGACCCGCTGCGCGCCCTGCTGCCCGCCCCTTCGGCGGCCAGCCTGATCCGCGACGGCCTGCTCTTGGCCCGTCTCGCCGCCCCCGATGCCTTCACCCTGCGCCGGATCCTGATCCCGGCGCTGACGCTGTTGCACGGCCATGCCCTGCCCCGATCATGGACACTTTAAGACATGCAGCTAAGCCCCCGAGAAAAAGACAAACTCCTGATCGCTATGGCTGCCGAGGTGGCCCGCAAGCGGCTGGCCCGCGGGGTCAAGCTGAACTACCCCGAGGCCGTGGCGCTGATCGCCGATGCGGTGGTCGAAGGCGCCCGCGACGGGCGTTCGGTCGCCGACATGATGGAGGCCGGCGCACAGGTCGTCACCCGTGACCAGTGCATGGAGGGGATCCCCGAGATGATCCCCGAGGTGCAGGTCGAGGCCACCTTTCCCGACGGAACCAAGCTGGTGACTGTCCATCAGCCGATCCGATGACCATATGTGCAACTGCAGCGAAACCAGATTGGAGTGCCGCGCATGATTCCCGGTGAAATGTTCCTGGCCGATGGCGAGATCGCGTTGAACGCGGGCCGCGAGGCAATCACCCTGATGGTTGCCAATACCGGCGACCGCCCGGTGCAGGTGGGCTCGCATTTCCACTTTGCCGAGGCCAATGCCGGGCTCAACTTCGACCGCGAGGCGGCGCGAGGCCGCAGGCTCGACATCGCCGCCGGCACCGCGGTGCGGTTCGAGCCGGGCCAGCGCCGCGAGGTGCGCTTGATCGAGATCGGCGGCGGCCGCGAGATCTGGGGCTTCAACCAGCAAGTCATGGGGAAACTCTGATGCCGCGCGCCTCCTCTCCCGACGAATTGCTGACCACCGGGCTGCAGGCCTGGGACCTCTGGGCCGAGGCATCGCAGGTGATCGGCCTGCGGCTGATGGGCATGCTCGGGTTGACCGATCCGCATCCGCAGGAGACCCTGCGGATGGTGACGGAAAAGCAGGCCGCCTTTGCCCAATCCGCCCTGGCCGGCACCCGCGCGGCGCTGCAGGGCGCACGCCCCGACCAGATCGCCAATGCCGCCATGGCGCCGCTGAAACGCAAGACCGCCGCAAATGCCCGGCGGCTGACCCGGGCGCAGAAACCGTGATCCGCGCAATGCGTCTCCCGGCCCGCCGGCCGGCCTGACTGGAGAGTTGAGAATGGCCACCACCATCCCCCGCACCACCTATGCCGCCATGTATGGCCCGACCACCGGAGACCGGGTCCGCCTGGCCGATACCGATCTGGTCATCGAGGTTGAAAAAGACCTCACAACCTACGGGGAAGAGGTGAAATTCGGCGGTGGCAAGGTGATCCGCGACGGGATGGGACAAAGCCAGATCACCCGCGAGGGCGGCGCCGTGGACACGGTCATCACCAATGCGCTGATCCTCGACTGGACCGGCATCTACAAGGCCGATGTCGGGCTGAAGGACGGGAGGATCGTCAAGATCGGCAAGGCCGGCAACCCCGACACCCAGCCCGGCGTCGATATCGTCGTCGGACCGGGAACCGAGGCGATCGCCGCCGAGGGCCGCATCCTCACCGCCGGCGGGATAGACAGCCATATCCATTTCATCTGCCCGCAGCAGATCGAGGAGGCGCTGCATTCCGGCCTGACCACGATGATCGGCGGCGGCACCGGGCCGGCGCATGGCACGCTGGCCACCACCTGCACCCCCGGCGCCTGGCACATCGGGCGGATGCTGCAATCGGCCGACGCCTTCCCGATGAACCTCGCCTTTGCCGGCAAGGGCAATTCCAGCCGCCCCGAAGCCCTGGTCGAACAGGTCCGCGCCGGGGCCATGGCCCTGAAACTGCACGAGGACTGGGGAACCACCCCGGGCGCCATCGACTGCTGCCTATCGGTGGCGGACGAGATGGACGTGCAGGTCATGATCCACACCGACACGCTGAACGAAAGCGGCTTTGTCGAGACCACGGTGGCGGCGATGAAGGGCCGCACGATCCATGCCTTCCACACCGAGGGCGCCGGCGGCGGCCATGCGCCCGACATCCTCTCGATCTGCGGCCAGCCGAACGTGATCCCCTCCTCGACCAATCCGACACGGCCCTTCACCGTGAACACGCTGGAAGAGCATCTCGACATGCTGATGGTCTGCCACCACCTGGACAAGTCGATCCCGGAAGACGTCGCCTTCGCCGAAAGCCGCATCCGGCGCGAGACCATTGCCGCCGAGGACATCCTGCACGACATGGGCGCGCTCTCGATCATCGCCAGCGACAGCCAGGCCATGGGCCGGGTGGGCGAGGTCATCATCCGCACCTGGCAGACCGCCGACAAGATGCGCAAGCAGCGCGGGCGGCTGGCCGAGGAGACCGGCGAGAACGACAACGCGCGGGTCAAGCGCTATGTCGCCAAATACACGATCAACCCGGCGGTGGCGCATGGTTTCGCGAAACATTCGGGCAGCGTCGAAGAGGGCAAGCGCGCCGACCTGGTGCTCTGGCATCCGGCGTTCTTCGGGGTGAAACCCGAAATGGTGCTGATCGGCGGCACGATCGCGGCGGCGCAGATGGGCGATCCGAACGCCTCGATTCCGACCCCGCAGCCGGTTCACATGCGGCCGATGTTCGGCGCCTTCGGGCGCTCGCTGGAACGCTCCTCGGTCACCTATGTCTCGGCCGCCGCGATGGAAGAGGGCATCGGCGAGCGGCTTGGCCTGGCCAAGGATTGCGTCGCGGTCGAAGGCACGCGGGGGATCGGCAAGGCCGAGATGCGGCTGAACGATGCGCTGCCCAAGGTCGAGATCAACCCCGAGACCTACGAGGTCCGCGCCGACGGCGAATTCCTGACCTGCCAGCCCGCCGAGGTTCTGCCGATGGCACAGCGCTACTTCCTGTATTAGGATCGGCGCCATGCGCTTGTTCCCTGCCCTGCTGGCGCTCTGCGCCGCCTCCGCCGTGCATGCCGCGGATTGCCCGACCGCCGCCGATCTGGCCGGGGGCATCCGGCTGTACGATGGCCCCGATGTCAGCGAGACCTTTCGCCAGGAGCAACCGGGCCTGATCTCCTCGGTCTATTCCGAGAACGGGGTCATGACCCGCTCGCTGCTGCTGCGCGGCATCTACATGGTCGAGATCATCGAGATGGACGAGTCGGGCGCCCTGGTGCCTTCGACCCGGATCACCTTCAGCTTCTCGGACCCGCCCGGCGGGCTGCCCGACCCGGTGCCCGGCGGAGGCTGGGAGGGCAGGATGACGACTCTCGACGGCGGCGAAATCTATGTCGAACCCTTCGTGGTCCGTTTCGGCCCCGAAACGCCGCTCGACTTCGACGGCTGCCGGTATCGCGGCGTGCCGGTCACGATCAGCTACCCGGATCGCGATCCGCCCTATTTCGAAGAACTGACCTGGATGCCGGAACTGGGATTTTCCTATCTGACCGGCAGCGCCGCCACGGACGGCAGCACGGTGCGGTTCAACTATGAACGGATCGAGGCGCTGCCGTGAGCGGCTCTGTGTCCAGCGCAATGCTGCAATGCAGCATTAGCGCAACCACCCCGGTGGACAGGACCGCACCGCGGGCCTACCTTTCATGCCAAGGGAGGAAACCAACAGACCAAGAGGTTTCCAATGGCACTTTCAACTTCGTTACCCACCACAGCCAAGGTCGGCGACAGGCTTCGCAGGAATCTGGATGCGTTCTTCGCCGGCATCGGGCAAGGCTTCAACGCCTATCTGGAAAGCCGTTCGCGGATGCCCCAGATCGAGCGGCTGAACGCGATGAGCGACGCCGAACTGGCCGAGCTGGGCATCGCCCGCGAGGACATCGCGCGCTACGTCTTCCGCGATCTGTTCCACACCTGACGGCAGCATCGGCGGGGCCGGGGGCATGAGTCCCCTGCCCTTCGAACTTCCCCCGGCGCGGCGCCTGCTGCGCCAGGGAGGCCCGGCGCGGCTCAGCCTGTCGCTCAGCTACGAGGACCGGTTCCTGCGCCGCAAGCGGCTGATCACCGATCAGGGCCCGGCCGTGCTGGTGGACCTCGAAGCGACGGTCTCGCTGGATCATGGCGACGTGCTGGAATGCGAGGACGGCACCCGCGTCACGGTGCAGGCCGCCCCGGAAGCGCTGCTGGAAGTGACCGGGACCGACCTCAGCCGGCTGGCCTGGCATATCGGCAACCGCCACACCCCCTGCCAGATCGAACCGTCGCGGCTGCTGATCCAGCGCGACCATGTGATCCGCGCCATGCTCGAGGTGCTGGGAGCCGGGCTGCGCGAGGTGACCGAACCCTTTACCCCCGAAGGCGGCGCCTATGGCTTTGGCCGGACCCATTCCCATGCGCATTAGGGGCCTGTTCCGACCTGCGGCGACGCTGCGCCGGAGATCGCCGCCGGCCCGCCCGACCGCAGGCCCAGCAGGGTCACGGGCCATGACCCCGGCCGGGGGCACCGGCCCATGACCCGGCCCGTTTCCGATCCGGGCCTGACCCTGTCGCAGCTCTTTTCCCCGGCCTTTCCGGTCGGGAGCTTTGCCTATTCGCACGGGCTGGAAGCCGCGATCGCAGACGGGCGCATCGGCACTGCGGCCGAGTTGCAGGCGTGGCTACGGGATGTGCTGGCCCATGGCGCCGGGCGCAACGACGCGCTGCTGCTGGCCGCCGCCCATGCCGCTGCCGGCCCGGACGACCTGGCCCGGGTCGATGCCCTGTCGCGCGCGCTCGTGCCTTCCTCGGAACGGCTGCGCGAAACCGTTCTGCAAGGCGCCGCCTTTGCCCGCACCGTTGCCGATGTCTGGGGGATCGACCTGAAGCCGCTGAGCTACCCGGTCGCGGCCGGACGCGCCGCGCGGCTGCTGGGCCTGCCGCCCGAAGCCACGGCGCGGCATTACCTGCTGGCCATGGCCTCGACCCTGGTCTCGGTCGCGGTGCGGCTGGTGCCGCTGGGCCAGACCGAGGGGCAACAGGTTCTGGCGGCGCTGGTCCCGCTCTGCGCCGCACTGGCCGCCGAGACGGCCGATGGCGACCTGGATGAGATCGGCGGCGCCGCGATCCTGTCGGACCTCGCCGGGATGCGCCATGAAACCATGGAAACAAGGGTGTTCCGATCATGACCCGCTCACCGCACGGCCCGCTCAAGGTCGGCATCGGCGGCCCGGTGGGCGCCGGCAAGACCACCTTGACCGCCGCCCTGGCCCAGGCGCTGAAGGAGCACTACGCGCTCGCCGTCATCACCAATGACATCTACACCCGCGAGGATGCCGAGGCGCTGATGCGGATGCAGGTCCTGCCGCTGGATCGGATCGTCGGGGTCGAGACCGGCGGTTGCCCGCATACCGCGATCCGCGAGGATGCCTCGATCAACCTGGCCGCGGTGGACGACCTGACCCGCCGGCATCCGGGGCTGGAGCTGATCCTGATCGAATCGGGGGGCGACAACCTGTCGGCGACCTTTTCGCCGGAACTGGCCGATGTGACGCTCTACGTGATCGACACCGCCGCCGGGCAGGACATCCCGCGCAAGGGCGGCCCGGCCCTGACGAAATCGGATTTGCTGGTCGTCAACAAGACCGACCTTGCGCCGCATGTCGGGGTGTCGCTCGACCAGCTGGCCGGGGATGCCGAACGCACCCGCGCCGGGCGGCCCTTCGTCATGGCCAGCCTGCGCCGTGGCGAGGGCGTGGCCGAGATCGTCGCGCATCTGGAGCGGATCGGCGGGCTGACCCGCGCCTGAGCGGTCTCAGCCCCCGGCCACCGCCGCGGCGATGTCCCGGATCTTCGCCACCATCGCCCGCACCCCGTTCGAGCGTTGCGCCGAAAGATGCTGATCCAGTTCCAGCCGCGCCAGTTCCGCCGCCGCATCGACCTTCAGCACCTCCTCCACCGTCAACCCGGCGTAGAGCGCGTGAATCACCGCGACCAGCCCGCGCACGATCAGGGCGTCGCTTTCGCCGCGGAAATCGAAGATCGCCCCGGCGCCGCTGCCGCTGATCTCGGGCACCAGCCAGACCTGGCTGGCGCAGCCGTTCACCTTGTATTCGGGCCGATGCTCGGCCTCGTCCAGCGGCGGGAAGGCCTTGCCGAGGTCGATGACATGGCCATAGCGGTCTTCCCAATCGGTCAGGAAGGCAAAGGTTTCGGCCAGCTCTTCGAATGCTTCGGTCGCCATGACCCCGACCTAAGCCCCCCGCGGCCCGGCGTCCAGAGCCCGGCAAGCGCAAAGCGCGGACTTTTCAACCATGCCGCAATCCGCTAACCCAATGGGACCAAGCTGAGGGGACCCTTCATGACCATTGCCCGCCTGACCGCGATACTGGGCGTCTGCCTGCTGACGGCCTGCGGCTTTGGCCAATCCCGGTTCAATCCGCTGAACTGGTTCGGCCCGTCCGAGAACCGGGTGCAACTGATCCCCGAGGGCGGTTTCACCACCGACAACGACAAGCGCTCGATGATCGAACGGGTCACGGAACTGACCATCGAGCCGGTGATCGGCGGCGCCCTGGTCCGTGCCACCGGCCTGCCGCCGGTGCAGGGCTACTGGGATGGGGAACTGGTCTCGACCAACGATTTCACCCCCGAGAAAGGCGTCTTGCTGCTGGAATTCCGCATCGCGCCCCCGGTCGAGCCGACCGCCGTCTCGACCCCGCAATCGCGCGAGGTCGTGGTCGGCCTGTTCCTGTCGCGGCAGAAACTGGACGGGGTGCGCGAAATCCGGGTTCTGGGGCTGGCCAACAGCCGGTCCCTGCGGCGCTGACCGCCGGTTCACCCGCCGTCCCCTGATCCGCGCCCCTGCGGCCCGCCAGCCTAAAGCGGGATGACCTGGACCTGGTTGCCCTTGGCCGCCAGCGCGATCTTGCCCTCGCAGAGCTTCATCGCATCCTCGCCGAAGACCTCGTTGCGCCAGCCGCGCAGCGCCGCCGAGTCGCGCTTTCCCGCCGCCAGTGCATCCAGGTCCGAGGCGGTGGCGATCAGCTTGGCCGCCACCCCGGCGCTTTCGGCCTTGGCCTTCAGCAACACCCGCAACAGATCGGCCAGAGCCGGGTTCACCTGCAGCTGCTCGCCCACCACCGGTTTCGGCAGCGCATCCGCCGGCACCGCCAGCCCGGCCTTGACCGCGGCAATGATCCCTTCGGCGATGTCGCCCTTGCGGGCCTCGCGCAATACCAGCCGGGCCTTGCCCAGGTCGCCGACCGTGGCCGGTTTCAGCGAGGCGATTTCCAGCAGCGCGTCGTCCTTCATCACCCGGTTGCGCGGCACGTTGCGGCTTTGCGCGTAGTCCTCGCGGAACCGGGCCAGTTCCCGCACGATGGCCAGGAAACGCCCGGAATGGGTCCGGGTCCGCACCTTCAGCCAGGCATCCTCGGGCTTGGTCACATAGGTCTCGGGCGCCGTCAGCACGGCCATTTCCTCTTCGACCCAGTGATGCCGCCCGGACTTGGCCAGATCGGCCGCCAGCGCCTCGTAGACCACCCGCAGATGGGTGACATCGGCCAGGGCATAGGTCTGCTGCGCCTCGCTCAGCGGCCGCCGCGACCAGTCGGTGAAGCGCGAGGTCTTGTCCACCTGCGCCTTGGCCAGCTTGCGCACCAGGGTCTCGTAGCCGACCTGCTCGCCGAAACCGCAGACCATCGCGGCCACCTGGGTGTCGAACAGCGGCTTCGGGATCACCCCGCCCTCGATGTAGAAGATCTCCAGGTCCTGCCGGGCGGCGTGGAACACCTTCACCACCGCCTCGTTGCGGAACAGGTCGTAGAGCGGCGCCAGGTCCATGTCCGAGCCGAGGATCGGATCGACCAGCACCGCGTCTTCCTCGGCCTTGCCGGGCAAGGCAAGCTGGATCAGGCAGAGCTTCGAGTAATACGTTCGTTCCCGCAGGAATTCGGTATCGACAGTGACGTAGGGCGCCTTGGCGGCGCGGCTGCAGAAGGCGGCCAGCGCCTCGGTCGTGGTTATGGTGATCATGCGTCCCGGGTCAGACTGTCGTTTAGGGTCCACCCGGGATACCCCCCGGCGCGGCAAAAGGAAAGGACCAGCGCCCCAGGGTTGCAACCTCCCCGGCAAGTGGTGCCGCGATCCCCGGCCTAATGCAGCGTGAATTCCTGCACGACGTTCTGCCAGTCACCGGCACCGATCATCTTGCGATGGCTGAAGCGCACCGAGTGCAGCTCGCCCTCGATGTCGCGCTGCCAGAACTCGATGAAACGGAACAGTTCGGGATAGTCCGGCGCCAGGTCGTATTCCTGCCAGATGAACGCGTTCAACACATGGTTGTAGTCCGGCATCCGGTAGTAGAATTCGGCCGTGGTCAGCCCGTAGCCCTTGAGCATCAGTTCGGTCGGAGATTCCTTCATCATTGCCTCTTTCGGTTGCCTGTCCTTGAATCATGGCACCAAAGATTTTCTTTTCAATAAAAACAATATGTTGGCACTCTATCCGGGTGGCTGCCAATGCTCCGGGGCTTCTGCCATTGCACCCTATATCCAGCCGGTGATAGACTTCGCCCAACTAGATATTGACCCCTGGACCGCAGAGGCGCATCCACTTGAACGACACGCCGGAACCCCCTGAAATCGAAGAAGAAACCCCGCGCAAGGCGCCGATCGGGTCGCAGGTCACGATCGAAGCCGAGATGCGGACCTCCTATCTCGACTACGCGATGTCGGTCATCGTCAGCCGCGCGATCCCGGATCTGCGCGACGGCCTCAAACCTGTGCATCGGCGTATTCTTTACGCAATGAACGAAGTCGGGAACACCTACGACAAGCCCTATCGCAAGTCGTCGCGCCCGGTTGCCGACACGATGGGCAAGTATCACCCGCACGGCGATTCGGCGATCTACGACGCACTGGTGCGCATGGCGCAGGACTTCTCGATGAGCCTGACGCTGCTCGACGGCCAGGGCAATTTCGGCTCGATGGACGGCGACAAGGCGGCGGCCTTCCGCTACACCGAAGTGCGGATGGCCAAGGTGGCCAACTACCTGCTGGCCGACATCGACAAGGACACCGTCGATTTCCAGGACAACTATGACGGCAAGGACCGCGAACCGACGGTCCTGCCGGCCCGGTTCCCGAACATGCTGGTCAATGGCGCCGGCGGCATCGCCGTCGGCATGGCCACCAACATCCCGCCGCACAACCTGGGCGAGGTCATCGCGGGCACCCTGGCGCTGATCGAGAACCCCGATCTGACCAGCGAAGACCTGATGGCCTACATCCCGGCACCGGACTTCCCGACCGGCGGCGTGATCCTGGGCCGTTCCGGCGCCCGCAAGGCCTATCTCGAAGGGCGCGGCTCGGTGATCCTGCGGGCCAAGACCCGGGTCGAGGAAATCCGCAAGGACCGCTGGGCGATCGTGATCGACGAGATCCCCTATCAGGTCAACAAGGCCACGATGATCGAGAAGATCGCGGAACTGGCCCGCGAGAAGAAGATCGAGGGCATCGCCCATGTGCAGGACGAAAGCGACCGGGTCGGCGTCCGGGTCGTCATCGAACTGCGCCGCGAGGCGACGCCGGATGTGGTGCTGAACCAGCTGTTCCGGTTCACCCCGATGCAGGTCAGCTTCGGCTGCAACATGCTGGCCCTGAACGGCGGCCGGCCCGAGCAGCTGACCCTGCGCGATTTCCTGACCTATTTCATCGGCTTCCGCGAGGAAGTCGTGGCACGCCGGACGGCCTATGAACTGCGCCGCGCGCGCGAACGCAGCCATGTGCTCTGCGGCCTGGCGGTGGCGGTGTCGAACGTGGACGAGGTGGTGGCGACGATCCGCGCCAGCGCCGATCCGGCCGATGCCCGCGAACGGCTGATGACCCGACGCTGGCCGGCGCATGACATCCTGGAATATATCGCGCTGATCGACGATCCGACCCACAAGGTCAACGAGGACGGCACCTACAACCTGTCCGAGATTCAGGCCCGCGCGATCCTCGACCTGCGGCTCCAGCGGCTGACCCAGTTGGGCGTCAACGAGGTCACCAGCGAGCTTCAGGAACTGGCCGCGAACATCAAGGATTACCTCGACATCCTGCGCAGCCGGGCGCGGATCATGGAGATCATCTCGAACGAGCTGATAGAGGTCCGCGATGCCTTTGCCGTGCCGCGCCGCACCGAAATCGACGAATGGTCCGGCGATCTGGACGACGAGGATCTGATCGAGCGCGAGGACATGGTGGTCACGGTCACCTCTTCGGGCTGGATCAAGCGCACGCCCCTGGCCGAGTTCCGCAGCCAGCGGCGCGGCGGCAAGGGCCTGTCGTCGATGCAGACCAAGGAAGACGACGTGGTGACGACGCTGTTCGTCGCCAATACCCACACCCAGCTTCTGTTCTTCTCGACCGACGGCATGGCGTACAAGCTGAAGTGCTGGCGCCTGCCGATGGCGGGCCGCAACGCCAAGGGCCGGGCGATCGCCAACATCCTGCCGGTGCAGCCGGGGATTTCGCTGGCCGCGATCATGCCGGTCGATGTGCCCGAGGAGGAATGGGAGAACCTGCAGATCGTCTTTGCCACCTCGCATGGGGATGTGCGCCGCAACGCGCTGTCGGATTTCACCGATGTCCGCAAGAACGGCAAGATCGCGATGAAGCTGCCGGAAGGCGTTTCGCTGGTGAACGCGCGAATCTGCGACGAGAACGACGACGTGATGCTGGTCACCGCCGGCGGCCGGGCGATCCGCTTCCCGACCACCGATGTCCGGGTCTTCAAGGGCCGCGATTCGACCGGGGTGCGCGGCATCCGCCTGGGCGAAGGCGAGGAAGTGGTCTCGATGTCGGTGATCCGCCACAGCGTCGCCGAACCCTGGGAACGGGCGGCGTTCATCAAGCGCTACCGCGCCGAACTGGGCGCCGAGTCTAGCGACGAGGATGCAACCGAGACCGAGGCAGAGGCCGAGGACAGCGAGGACGGCGCCGAAACCGAAGGCGTGCTGACCGATGAACGCTATCACGAGATGCTGGCCGAACAGGATCTGCTGCTGACCATCACCGCCAAGGGCGCGGGCAAGCTCTCGTCCAGCCACGACTACCCGGTGCGCGGCCGCGGCGGCATGGGCGTCAAGGCCATGGACGGCGCGATGCGCGGCGGCCGGCTGGTCGCCAGCTTCCCGGTCGAGACCACCGACCAGGTGATGCTGGCCACCACGACCGGCCAGTCGATCCGTTGTCCGGTGGCGGGCATCTCCTTCCGGTCGAGGTCGGCCGGCGGGGTCCGTGTCTTTGCGACGGCGGCCGGTGAAGAGGTCGTCTCGGTGGCCCGGATCGCCGATCACGGCGACGAGGACGGCGAGGACGGGACCAGTTCCGGCGAGGATGCAGCGCCCGAGACCTGAACCGGGTTTCGGGCCCGCCCCCCTTGCGCGGGCCCGCCTCATGCCTGCTCCGACACAACCGGAGGGCATGGAAGGCACGTTGTCCGGTTAACTTCTCTTAATGCTCCGTTAACCCTTTGACCTGACCTGACCTGACCGTATTCCTGTGGGCGAGCAACCTTGGCAGGGTGGGACTCATGGAAAACTGGGACGACATGCGCTTCTTGCTGGCGCTGTCTCGTCACAAGACGATGAGCGCGGCGGCGGATGCCCTGCATACCAACGTCGCCACCGTTTCCCGGCGGGTCGAGCGGGCCGGCCAGGCTATCGGCGTGCCCCTGTTCATCAAGGACGCCTCCGGCTGGACCCCGACCCAGGCGGTGCTGCCCCTGTTGCGGATGGCCGAGGATTTCGACGCCCGGCTGACCAGCGAACGCAACAGCCGCAGCGCGCTTGAAGGCAAGGGCATCCAGGCCCGGCTGCAGATCGCCGCGCCGCCGTTCTTTCACACCATGGTTCTGGTGCCCGAGGTGCATAACCTGCTGGCCGAACATCCGCGACTGGAGCTGGATTTCCGCAACCGTGTCGATGGCACCGGGCTGGGCGATGCCGACATCCTGCTGCGCCAGGGGCGCCCCGAAGCCGGGCGGGTGCTGGCGCGGCGGCTGGCGACGCTGACCTCGCGCGGCTATCGCTCGACTCAGGCAAAAAGCACCCTGTCGGGCTGGGTCTCGATGAACGCGCGAAGCTCGACGGCGCTGGATCTGGCGCTCGGGCGCGAGATTTTCGGCGCCGATCCGAATGTCACCGTGTCCCTGTTCGAACAGAAGCTGACCGTCATGCGCAGCACCGGGCTGGCCGGGATCCTGACCGACGAGGTCGCCGGGCAGCTCCCGGACATGGTCGCGATCGACCCGGACGGACCCAATACCAGCGCGGAATTCTGGCTGGTTTTTCATGCCACAAGACGCGACGACCCGGCGGTCCGGGTGGTGACCGACTGGATCATCGACTGCTTCCGCAAGGGGCCCTATGGCAAGGTTTCACAGGTTGCCGAACTGAGCGACGCGGCGACCTGATATTGCCGAATACAACCCATGGTTTAAATTTTTCCATATCTGCGTAAGTTTGGCTTCTTGGAAACCACATCATGTGGTATTCTACCTTATGGAAGATTAGGGGCCTTGGAACCGGGCGCCGAGAAAAACCGGACCAAGTCCATCCTGAGCCGAGGCATTTCGGGCGACGATCTTTCTGCGGCGTGTCCTCCCTGGCGCCGGTTTGCTGGCGGAGCTGCAACAATCCCCCGTTGCGGTTCCGCCCTTTCCTTCGACAAGCGCGGACCAGTCCCCCCTTTCACCGGCAGCCCGGCCCGGTTACACCGCAGCCATGAGCAAAACCCTGAATATCGTTGGCGGTGGCATGGCCGGTTCCGAAGCAGCCTGGCAGGCCGCCGAGGCCGGATGCGACGTCGTGCTGCACGAGATGCGGCCCAAGGTGGGCACCTTCGCCCATCGCACCGGCGATTTCGCCGAGATGGTCTGTTCCAACTCCTTCCGCTCCGACGACGACGAGCGCAACGCGGTCGGGCTGCTGCATTGGGAGATGCGTCGTGCCGGCGGGCTGGTCATGGCCATGGCCGACGCCCATGCCCTGCCCGCGGGCGGTGCCCTGGCGGTGGATCGCGACCCCTTCGCCGCCGCGGTGACGGCCCGGCTGCGTGCCCATCCGCGGATATCCTTCGTCGAGGGAGAGGTCTCGGCCCTGCCCGACAGCGGCAGCTGGATCTTTGCCACCGGTCCGCTGACCTCTCCCGCCCTCGGTGCGGCGCTGCAGGCCGAGACCGGAGCCGAGGCGCTGGCCTTCTTCGACGCCATCGCGCCGATCGTCCACGCCGAGACGATCGACATGGACATCGCCTGGGAACAGTCGCGCTATGACAAGGGCGAGACCGAGGCGGAGCGGAAGGCCTATATCAACTGCCCGATGGACAAGGCGCAGTACGAAGCCTTCATCGACGCCCTGCTGGCCGCCGAGAAGACCGAGTTCCACGAAGGCGAGACGGCCGGCTATTTCGACGGCTGCCTGCCGATCGAGGTGATGGCCGAACGCGGTCGCGAGACCCTGCGCTTCGGCCCGATGAAGCCGATCGGCCTGACCAATGCCCATGATCCGCTGAACAAGCCCTATGCCGTGGTGCAACTGCGCCGCGACAATGCCCTGGGCACGCTCTACAATATCGTCGGCTTCCAGACCAAGATGAAGTATGGCGCGCAAACCTCTGTTTTTCGGATGATTCCGGGACTACAGAACGCCAGGTTCGCGCGCCTGGGCGGGATCCATCGCAACACGTTCCTGAATTCGCCGACCCTGCTCGACAACCAGATGCGGTTGCGTTCCCGGCCGCATGTCCGCTTTGCCGGACAGGTGACCGGGGTCGAAGGCTATGTCGAGAGCGCCGCGATGGGCCTGCTGGCCGGGCGCCTCGCCGCAGCCGAACTGCTGGGCCGCGAGGCCGGCCCGCCGCCGCCCGAAACCGCCATGGGCGCATTGATCCACCACATCACCGGTGGCGCCGAGGCCAAGACCTTCCAGCCGATGAACGTCAATTTCGGACTGTTCCCGCCGATCGACGCCAAGGGCGGGCGGCGCGGCCGCAAGGACCGATACAAGGCCTATACCGACCGCGCCAAGCTGGCCTTCACCGACTGGCTGGCGGGGGTGCCGGGCGCCGCACCGGATGCCATCGCGGAGGCTGCCGCCGGGTCCTGATGTTCCGCACCCGCTTTGCCCCCTCGCCGACCGGCTATCTGCATCTGGGCCATGCCTATTCCGCCTGTCTGGCGCATGACATGGCAAAGGCGCAGGGTGGCGAGATGCTGCTCAGGATCGAGGACACCGACGCCGGCCGCTGCCGTCCGGAATACGAGACGGCGATCCTGGAGGATCTGCGCTGGCTCGGGCTCGACTGGCCGGAACCGGTGCGGCGGCAATCCGAGCATCTGGCCAGCTATGCCAGCGCACTGGACAAGTTGTCGGCCCTGGGCCTGACCTATCCCTGCCGCTGCACGAGGGGCGACATCCGCGCGGCGCTCTCGGCCCCGCAGGAAGGCGCAGGCACGCCGGATATCGGGCCGGACGGACCGGTCTATCCCGGCACCTGCCGGGGCCGCTCGATGGCCGAGGCGCAGCCCGGAAACGCGATCCGGCTCGACATGGGGCGCGCCCTGGCGCTGGTGGCGGGGCGTGCGCCGGGCTTCACCGAAAACGGGCCGCTGCATGCCGGCAGGCACGCGCTCGACCCGCAGGCGTTGCTGACCGGCACCGGGGATGTGGTGCTGGCGCGGCGCGACATCGGCACTGCGGCCTATCATCTGGCGGTGGTGGTGGATGACGTGGATCAGGGGATCACCGAGGTGGTCCGGGGCGTCGATCTGTTCGCCGCGACGCCGCTGCATGTATTGCTTCAGACATTACTTGAACTTCCAACGCCAAGTTATTGGCATCACGATCTTATTCGTGATGAGAACGGCAAGAGACTGGCCAAGCGCGACGACGCCCGCGCGATCCGGCGCTATCGGGCTGAAGGGGTCTCTCCGGCCGAACTCCGGGAGATGGTCGGGCTTCCGCCGCCCTAGCGGTAGAGCAGCGACACGCCGTCGGAGAAGATATGCACCTTCTCGGGCGCCGCCCCCAGCTTGACCTCGGATCCGCGCAGGCCGGTATGGATGCCGGGCAGCTTGGCGATCACCGGATGTTCGCGGCCGTCCTTGCGGAAATAGAGGATGGTCAATTCGCCCAGGGCCTCGGTGAAATCGACGGAACCGGTATAGAGCGGTGTCTCGCTCGTCGCCAGAAGGTCCTCGGGGCGGACCCCGACATTGACCTTCAGGCCGCTGTCGGCCCCGGTGGTCGGCACCGATGACACCGCCACCCCGCCCGAGGCAAGCTGCACCGTGGTCTTCTCGCCGGTCCCGGAAATCACTCCGGGGAACAGGTTCATGGCCGGCGAGCCGATGAACTGCGCGACGAATTCGTTATGCGGCCGTTCGTAGAGTTCCAGCGGCGGGCCGGCCTGGCTGATGCCCTTGTTGGCCAAGACCACGATCCGGTCGGCCAGGGTCATCGCCTCGACCTGGTCATGGGTGACATAGATCATCGTGCGGTCCGGCATCTGCTCTTTGAGCTGGGCAATCTCGATCCGCGTCGCGACCCGCAGCGCCGCATCGAGATTCGAGAGCGGCTCGTCGAAGAGATAGACCTTGGGATCACGCACGATCGAGCGGCCGATCGCCACCCGCTGCCGCTGGCCGCCCGACAGCGCCTTGGGCAGCCGGTCCAGATAGGGTTCGAGCTGCAGGATCTTCGCCGCCTTGGCCACCGCCGCGTCGATCTCTTCCCGGCTCTTCTTGGCGATCTTCAGCGCGAACTGCATGTTCTCGCGCACCGTCATGTGCGGGTAGAGCGCGTAGCTCTGGAACACCATGGCGATGCCGCGCTGGCTGGGCGGCACGTCATTGACCACCATGCCGTCGATTTCCAGCGTCCCCGCGGTGATCTTTTCCAGTCCCGCGATCATCCGCAGCAGGGTGGACTTGCCGCAGCCGGAAGGGCCCACGAAGACGATCAGCTCGCCCGCCTTGATGTCCAGGTTGATATGTTCCAGGACACTGACGTTGCCGTAGCTCTTGGCGATATCCGTGAGTTTCAGATCGGCCATCGGTTCCTCCCTCAGCCCTTTGTTTTCAAGGCCAGGCAGCACTGCCACGGGCCCAACCTTACATGCCCTTCACCGTCCGCATGGGCCGAGTTCAACTCGGTCCCGATCTGCACCCATCGGCCCTCGGGAAGGTCGGTCTCGGCCGGATCCTTGCCCAGGTTGAAGGCGCAGAAGATCGTCTCGCTCGGGCCCTGGCGGGTGAACTGGACCACGTCGCCCACCGCCTCGACCCGGCTCTGGGTGCCCTTGCGCAGCGCCAGATGCGAGCGCCGGAAGGCCAGCGCCCGGCGATAGTGGTGCAGGATGTTGCCCGGGTCATGCTCGGCGTCCTGCACCGAATGGTGCAGATGTTCGGACGGCACCGGAAGCCAGGGCCGATGGGTGGAAAACCCGCCATAGAGGTTGTCGGTCTCCCAGACCATCGGCGTCCGGCAGCCGTCGCGACCCTTGAATTCGGGCCAGAACTCGATCCCGTAGGGATCCTGCAGATCCTCATAGGCCAGATCAGCCTCGTGCAGGCCCAGTTCCTCCCCCTGGTAGATGCAGGCCGAGCCGCGCAGGGTCAGCAACATCGTCGTGTAGACCCGCGCCGCCGGCGGGGTCAGGTCCCAGCGGCTGATGTGGCGCACCACGTCGTGGTTGGAATAGGCCCAGCAGGGCCAGAAATCGTCGTCGAAAGCCTCGAGCCGCCGGAAGGTCGCGGCCAGATCTTCCGACGTCGGGCGATGCGGCTGCAGGAGGTCGAACGGATAGCACATCTGCACCTTGTCTCCGCCCGAGGTATATTCGGCCATGATCTCGAGCCCGCGCTGCGCATCGCCGACCTCGCCTACCGCGGCGGCGTTGTACTCGTCGCAAACAGCGCGGAATTTCTTCAGGAACTCAAGGTTTTCCGGCTGGTTCTTCGAGTAGATGTGGCGCTGCCAGTTATAGGGGTTCACCGCCGGCGCGATGGTGTCGTTGCGCTCTTCCGGCGGCAGCGCCGGATTGTCCCGCAACTGCGCGTCGGCGATGTAGAAGTTGATCGTGTCGAGCCTGAACCCGTCGACGCCGCGATCCAGCCAGAACCGCGCGATGCTCAGCAATTCGTCCTGCACTTCGGGGCAGTGGAAATTGAGATCGGGCTGCGCGGTCAGGAAGTTGTGCAGGTAATACTGCATCCGTTCCGGGTTCCAGGCCCAGGCCGGGCCGCCAAAGACCGAAAGCCAGTTGTTCGGGGCCGTGCCGTCGGGCTTGGGATCAGCCCAAACATACCAGTCGGCCTTATCGTTGTCGCGGCTGACCCGGGATTGCTGGAACCAGGGATGCGCATCCGAGGAGTGCGACAGCACCAGGTCGATCATCACCATCAGGCCCAGGGCGTGGGCGGCCTCGATCAGGGTGTCGAAATCCGACAGCGTGCCGAACATCGGATCGACATCGCGGTAGTCCGACACGTCATAGCCGAAGTCCTTCATCGGCGAGGTAAAGAAGGGCGAAATCCACACGGCATCGACGCCCAGAGAGGCCACATAGGGCAGCCGCTGGACAATGCCCAGAAGATCCCCGACCCCGTCGCCATTGCTGTCCTGAAAGCTGCGCGGATAGACCTGATAGATCACCGCGCCGCGCCACCAGTCCTTGTCGCGAACCCATTCCCTCATTCTGCAAATCTCACTTGACCGACCCGGCCAGAAGGCCCCGCACCAGATAGCGCTGCATCAGGAAAAAGACGGTCAGCGGCACCGAGATCGAGACGAAGGCGGCGGTGGCGAGAATCTCCCAGTTGCCGCCCCGGGTGCCCAGAAGCTCGATGATCTGCTTGGTCATCACGGTTGTCTCACCCGAGGAATCGACCAGGAAGACCAGCGCGACCAGCAGGTCGTTCCAGGTCCAGAGAAACTGGAAGATCGCAAAACTGGCCAGTGCCGGAAAGCTGAGCGGAAGGATGATCTTGACGAAGATCTGGAAATCCGTGGCGCCGTCGACCTTGGCATTCTCGATGATGTCGCGCGGCAGGCCGGCCATGTAGTTGCGCAGCAGGTAGATCGCCAGCGGCAGGCCAAAACCCGTATGCGCCAGCCAGACGCCGAGGTAGCCCTTGCCGATGCCGATCGCCAGGTGGAACTTCAGCAGCGGGATCAGCGCCAGTTGCAGCGGCACGACCAGCAGCGCGACGACCGCTGCGACCAGCAGGGCACGGCCGGGAAAGTCCATCCAGGCCAGCGCATAGGCCGCGAAGGCGGCGACGAGGATCGGGATGATCGTCGCCGGGATCGTCACCGTCAGGGTGTTGAAGAAGGCCCTGGCCATGTTGTCGCCGGCCTGTCCGCCGCCGTTGCCACCCTGCCCCAGGCCGAGGATCATCGCCAAGAAAATGAAGACGACAAAGGCCCCCAGGGTGGCAATGGTGCGGGCCTGCTCCCATCCGGCGGCGCGGGCGCCATAGAAGGCGCCGATGCCCAGGGCCACCGATATGGCGGCGTAAAGCAGGATCGACTGCAGCACCCCCGGCCCCAGCACCGTGTCGTAATTGGCAATGGTGAAGTCCGGCGGCACCTCGGCATTCGCGAAGATGCGCGGCAGTCTCGTGCCTTCGAAACTGGCCGGACCCTTCAGGACATAGGCCCCGGTGTTGTCCAGGGTCAGCGTCACGCCATCGCCGAGGTCGGCGGTATCACCCGGCGCATAGGCATTCGGCGCCCGGCTCGACGTGCCCCAGGCCGATACGTTGCCGGGCTCGTCGAAAAGGCTGCCGGTTATGGTGAAGACACCATCGGATTCGACTTCGGTTCCGGCGACGCGGATCGCGGGCATCTGCATTTCCTGCGTCGCGAGCGCGTCCCACCAGCCCGACGAGGCGATCTGGTCGGCGGTGCGGAAGGACGAGACGAACAGTCCGACGGTCGGGAACAGCCACAGCGCCACCAGCGCCGCGACGGTGATGTGAACGGCCCAGGTGAGCGAGGATTTGCTGCCAGCGATGTTGTCCATGTCAGCGCATCTCCTTGCGGGCGTTGTAGACGTTCCAGACCAGGATCGGCGTCACCAGCAGCATGATGACCATCGCCGCCGCCGAACCGACGCCCCAGTCATTGGCCCGGAACAGCTTGTCGTACATGTAGTTGGCCAGCACCTGCGTCTCCCACTGGCCATTGGTCATCGCATAGACGATGTCGAAGACCTTCAGCACGACGATGGTGATCGTTGTCCAGACCACGACGATGGTCGGCATGATCTGCGGCACCTTGATCTTGAAGAAGATCTGGAATGGCCCGGCGCCATCGACGATGGCCGCTTCGATGGTTTCCTCGGGGATGCCGCGCAGCGCCGCCGAGAGGATCACCATGGCAAAGCCGGTCTGGATCCAGACCAGAACCACCATCAGCAGGAAGTTGTTCCAATAGGGCATGGTCAGCCAGGTCTGCGGCTGTCCATAGGGCGGCGAGGCCCGGACCAGCGACAGGATCGTGCCCAGCGACAGCCAGATCAGCCAGACCGCCACCAGCGCCGCCAGAATCCGCAACAGCAGCGACCAGGCGGCCGGTCTTTCGCCGTCACGGCCCAGGATCGGCCTGACCAGCAGCCAGCCGACCCAGCCGCTGACGATCGCGAAGCCCAGGACCAGCAGCCCCGGCAGCACCCGCAGGCACAGGGTTGACCAGATTCCACCCTGAAACTGCAGCCAGATGGCGTTCAGCACCCCGATCTGCGGCTGGTCCGGGGGTCTGGTGTCATAGACCAGCTTCCAGATCACCGCCGCGCCGACGAAGGAGATCGCCATCGGCATGAAGATCAGCGACTTGGCCAGCGCGCCCCATTTGATCCGGTCCGTCAACTGGGCGATGACCAGGCCGAAGGCGGTCGAGGCGGCGGGCACCACGATCAGCCAGAGCATGTTGTTCTTCAGCGCTTCCCAGAATTTCGGCTCTTGCAGCATCTGGGCGTAGTTGTCGGCGCCGACGAATTCGTAGCCGCCGCCCGCCACCCTCTCGGTCAGCGACAGCCGGATCGTCTCTACCACCGGATAGGCCAGATAGAGGCCGAGCGCGATCATCGCCGGGGCCAGGAACAGCCAGGGCCGGATCATCTCGGCCCGGTTGATCCTGCGCCCGATATCCGAGGGCGCATCGATGACGAAGACCAGCGCGATCAGCGCCACCACCAAGGCCGCGATCAGCAGCGGCAGGCGCAGGGCCGGATCGGCCAGCAGGCCATATCCGGCGCGGAAGGCGTCGGGGATCGAGCCCAGCCAGCGCAGGCTGAGCAGCGAGGAGACCAGCTGGACAAACGCCACGGCCAGCACCGCGATGACGATCACGCCCAGGAAGGTGACCAGCGGTGCCTGCCAGCGGTGACGGCGGGCCTCTTCCGGGCTGCTGCCGCGCGCGGGCAGCAGATACTTGTCAAGGTAGATGTTCGACAGCGAATAGTAGCCGACACAACCGCCGACTCCGATCACGATGGTCAAGAGACCTTGCAATGCGGGATGCATGGCGCTGTCCTCCCTGGATCGCCGGCGTTGCGGCGGGGTCGCGCAATTGGTTGCGCCGTTCCTGCGACCGATACCGGGTCGCCATACTGGTCAGGAGTACACTTGTTGCGCCAAGCTGGGCGCGGTCGGGCGGCCCTGTCAACTGGGCCGCCCGGTTGTCGTAGGGTTACTTCAGCGCGTCCCAGCTGTCCTGGATCGCCTTGGCGACATCGGCCGCGGACTCGCCGCCGACATAATCCACCATCCCGGTCCAGAACGATCCGGCGCCGACGCCGCCCGGCATCAGGTCGGAACCATCAAAGCGGAACGTCGTGGCGTTCAGCAGGATGTCGTTCATCTTGCCCAGGGTCGGGTCGCTGAAGACCGCGGTGTTCACGCCCTTGTAGGGGGTCAGGAAGCCTTTCTGGGCCATCCAGACCTCATGCGCGATCGGGCTTTCGAGGAACTTGATGAAGGCCTGCGCCGCCGGGCTGTCCTTGGTGATCGAGAACACCGTGCCGGCGCCCAGAACCGGCTTGCCGAGATCCTTGTCGGCATAGGCCGGGAAGTAGAAGAAATCGGCATCGACGCCAACCTGCACGCCTTCCGGGAAGAAGGCCGGAATGAACGAGGCCTGACGGTGCATCATGCACTGCGGCGGCGACGAGAACAGGCCCTTGGGCGAATCGCGGAAGTCGGTGGTGGCCACCGCTCCGGCGCCGCCGGCGACGAAGTCGTCGTTGCGCGCGAACCAGCCGAATGCGTCGATCGCGGCGATCACTTTCGGATCGTCGAACTTCAGCTTGTTGCTGACCCAGTCGTCATAGTCCTGCGGCGTGTTGAGGCGCAGCATCAGGTCTTCGACCCAGTCAGTCGCCGGCCAGCCGGTCGCGCCGCCCGATCCCAGACCGATGCACCAGGGGGTCACGCCATCGGCGGCCATCTGCTCGGTCAGCGCCTTCAGCTCTTCCATGGTCTGCGGCACTTCATAACCCGCATCCTCGAAGTTCTCCGGCGAATACCAGACCAGCGACTTCAGGTCGGCCTTGAAGGGGAAGCCGTAGAGATGCCGGGTGCCGTCCGGACCTTCGGCGCTGGACAGCGAGACCCAGGATTCCCCGGCCGCGTAGTTCTCTTTCAGCCAGCTGGCCACGGAATCGTCCAGCGGGGTGATCTTGCCCAGCTTGGCCAGGTCCGACATCAGGCCCGGCTGCGGGAACACCGCGATGTTCGGCGCCGACCCGGCTTCGGTGTCGATGCGGATCTGCTGCTCGAAACTGTCCGAGCCGACATATTTCACGTCGGCGCCGGTGGCGGCCTCGAAATAGGCCAGAACGTTTTCGAAGTTGTCCTGGTCCGGTCCCGGCCAGGGCCCGAAGATCGTGAGCTCCTGCCCCGACAGGTCCATCGACTTGAGCGCCTCGAAGCTCGACCAGGTGAAGTCGCCCTCACCCACAGGGAATTTCAGGTCTTGCGCCGGCGCCATGCCGACCGACAGCGCGAGCAGTGCGGCGCCGCCTAAGGCTGCATTCTTCATGATCGTTCTCCCATTGATCGCCCTTAGTATGGGCGCGGACCTGCAATTCACATAACCCAATCCCGCATCGAATCAAATCCAAAGCGGTTTGGCTGATGTTAGCGTCAGACAAATCCGCAGGGCTGTCAAATGGAATTCCAAAAACCCCATGTATTCCAGTCATTTCTGCACATGCATTGCGGCGGCGCGGCAAGAATTGCTTTTGACCTTCCTGTGGGCTGTCCCTATGGTTCGAAGCTACTTTGAAGCGCTTTGAATGTCCGAGGTCCATGAATCTCAAGGAACTTTCCGCCCGGCTCGGGCTCAGTCAGACCACCGTCAGCCGGGCGCTGAACGGCTATCCGGAGGTGTCGGAAGCGACCCGCAAACGGGTTGAATCCGCCGCCCGGCGCTATGACTACCGGCCGAACCCGGGCGCCAAGTCGCTGGCCACCGGCAAGACCATGGCGATCGGCCATGTGATCCCGGTCTCGACCAGGCACGAGATCGTCAACCCGGTCTTTGCCGATTTCATCGCCGGCGCCGGTGAGGTCTATGCCCGCAACGGCTATGACATGCGCCTGACCGTGGTGCCCGACGACGACGAGGACCACGCCTATCGCGAGATCGCCGCCAGGGGGTCGGTCGACGGGATCATCGTCCACGGGCCGCGGCCCGATGATCCGCGGGTCAAGCTGTTGACCGAGATCGGCCTGCCCTTCGTGGTGCATGGCCGGACCTCGACCCAGGACGAGACGATCAACTGGGTCGATGTCAACAACCGCCGGGCCTTCGAGCGGGCAACGAACTTCCTGCTCGACTTCGGGCACCGGCGGATCGGGCTGGTCAACGGGCTCGAGACGATGGATTTCGCGATGCGGCGCCGGCAGGGCTATTGCCGGGCGCTCGAAGCCCGGGGGCTGGCGCTGGATCCGGAATTGATGGCGGCGGAGGAAATGACCGAGACCTCGGGCTACCGCGCTGCCCGCCGGATGCTGGCGGCCCCTGCCCCGCCGACGGCCTTCCTGGCCTCGTCGATCATCTCGGCCGCCGGGGTCCGGCGCGCGATCACCGATGCCGGCCTGGTCATGGGCCGCGACATCTCGGTGGTGATCCACGACGACGACCTGGGCTACATGAAGAACGGCGAGGACGAGCCGATCTACACCGCCACGCGCTCCTCGGTGCGCGCGGCGGGCCGGCTCTGCGCCGAGTTGCTGCTCGACATCATCGCCGAGCCGGGGCAGAACCCGCGGCATCTGCTGCTCGACGCCGATCTGGTTCTGGGCCGCTCGACCGGGCCCGCGCCCGGCGGTGCCGGTGGCTGAGGGGCGGGCCGCCCTCCGGCAGGGCAGTTACATGAACAGGGGCCGACATGGCATTGACACGAAACGACTTTCCAGAAGGCTTTCTGTTCGGCGCGGCGACCGCGGCCTATCAGATCGAAGGCGCGCGTTTCGGCGGCTGCGGGTCGAGCCACTGGGACAGCTTCGCCCGCACTCCGGGCAATGTCGCCGGGGCCGAGGACGGCAGCCTGGCCTGCGACCACTACCACCATTGGGAGGCCGATCTCGACCTCCTGAAGGACGGCAATTTCGACGCCTACCGGTTCTCCACCTCCTGGGCGCGGGTGCTGCCGGAGGGCCGGGGCAAGCCGAACCCCGAGGGGCTCGACTTCTATGACCGGCTGGTGGACGGGATCCTGGAGCGCGGGCTGAAGCCGTTCCAGACCCTCTACCACTGGGAATTGCCCTCGGCCCTGGCCGATCTGGGCGGCTGGGAGAACCGCGACGTGGCGCAGTGGTTCGGCGATTTCACCGAAGTGATCGACGCGCGGATCGGCGACCGGGTGGCGCGGATCGCGACGATCAACGAGCCCTGGTGTGTCGCCTGGCTGTCGCATTTCCTCGGCGTCCATGCCCCGGGCAAGCGCGACATCCGTGCCGCCACCCGGGCGATGCATCATGTCCTGCTGGCGCATGGCACGGCGGTTCAGCGGCTGCGGGCCCGCGGGCGCGACAATCTGGGCGTGGTGCTGAACTTCGACTTCTGCGACCCGGCTTCGAATGCGCAGGAGGACTGGAAGGCCGCCGATCTGAACGACCAGATCTTCAACCGCTGGTATATCGAGGGCATCACCCGCGGCGCCTATCCGCCGGAACTGCTGGGCGCCCTCGCCCCCCATATGCCCGAAGGCTGGCAGGACGACATGGGGCTGATCTCGCAAGAGCTGGACTGGCTGGGGGTGAACTACTACACCCGCCACATCCACGCCGCCGACCCCGGCGCCCCCTGGCCTGCCACGAAGCAGGTCGAGGGCCATCTGCCGAAGACCCAGAGCGGCTGGGAAATCTATCCGGACGGACTCTATCACTTCCTGATGCGGGCGCATGAGGAGACCGGCGGCCTGCCGATCTTCGTGACCGAGAACGGCATGGCCTGGGACGACCGGATCGAGAACGGCGCGGTGCCCGACCCCGAGCGCGAGGCCTATATCGACCGGCACCTGGCGGCGGTGCGGATGGCGCTGGCGGATGGCGCCAACGTGCAGGGCTTCTTCTACTGGTCGCTGCTGGACAATTACGAATGGGCCGAGGGCTATGAGAAGCGCTTCGGCCTGGTCCATGTCGATTACGAAACCCAGGTCCGGACCCCGAAAGCCTCATATCACCACCTGGCGCGGATGCTCGAACGGCGCTAGGCGCGACTTTCCACTGGCGGAGACACGAATGGCCCTTGCCGCAGACCGATACTCGCTGGTCGCCGATGTCGGCGGCACCAACACAAGGGTGGCGCTGGCCGAAGGCCGGACGGTGCTGCCGGCGACGATCCGGCGCTATCCGAACCAGCCGTTCGTCGATCGCGGCGAGGGGCTGGAGGCGGTGCTGGCAGCCTATGTGGACGAGCTCGACGGGGTCGATTGCGAAGGCGCCGCGGTGGCGATCGCCGGGCCGGTGCGCGATGGCGCCGGGGAGCTGACCAACCTCTCCTGGCGGATGGACCGCGAGACCCTGGCCCGGGTGACGCGCGCCGAACGGGCGGTGGTGCTGAACGACCTCCAGGCGCAGGGCCATGCGCTGGACGACCTGGCGCCGGGCAGCGTCAAGGCGGTGCAATCGGGCCGCGCCTCGGCCCCCGGCGCGGCGCGGCTGGTGATCGGCGCCGGAACCGGGTTCAACGCGGCGCCGGTCTTCGACACCGCCGGGGGCCGGATCGTGCCGCCCTCCGAGGCCGGCCATGTCTCGTTGCCGTTGCGCGGCGAAGAGGATTTCCGCCTTGCCCGCTACCTGGAGAGCGAAGTGCCGATCGCGGATGGCTTTGCCAGCGTCGAGGAGGTCCTGTCGGGTCGCGGCCTGGAACATGTCTATCTCTGGCTCGGCACCGAGGCCGGCGATCCGGTGCCGCGCTCGGCCAAGGCGATCATGGCCTGCCTCGCCGATGGCTCGGACCCGAGGGCCGAGGCGACGGCGCGGGTCTATGTGCGGATGCTGGGCAATGTGGCCGGCAATCTGGCGCTGACCCTGCTGCCCTATGGCGGGATCTACTTCATCGGCGGCGTGGTCCGGGCCATGCGCCCCTGGCTGGAGCCTTTCGGCTTTGCCGCGGCCTTTGCCGACAAGGGCCGGTTCGGCGAGTTCCTGACCCAGTTCCCGGTCTCGGTGATCGAGGACGATTATGCCGCCCTGACCGGCTGCGCGAGCTTTCTCGACACGCAGCGCGGGCGCTGAGCGCGAGGGGGGCTGTCTGCCCCCCGCCTGCGGCCCCCCCCGAGGATATTTCCCAGGTAAAGCCCGTGCCGGGGTTGCGTCGCCGCGGCTACGGGACGATCTAGAAACCTGAAGGAGATCAGAGATGGATGTGACGCGGGATGCGGTTCTGGCGGCGCTGGCGCGGGTGGTGGACCCGGCCTCGGGCCGTGATCTGGTGGCGGCCGACCTGGTGCGGGCCCTGGTGATTGCCGACGGCAAGGTGCGCTTCGTGCTGGAGGTGGCCAATGCCGCCCAGGGCGCGCGGATGGAGCCGGTGCGCGCCGCGGCGGTGGCGGCGGTCGAGGAGCTGACCGGACCGGGCAAGGTGCAGGCGGTGGTGACCGCTCCCGCGGGGCCGAAACCGCCGCCGCCGGACCTGAAGATCGGCCGCCACCCCACGCCGCAGGCCGGGCCGCAGCCGATCCCCGGGGTGAAGACCATCGTGCCGGTGGCCAGCGGCAAGGGCGGCGTCGGAAAATCCACCGTCGCGGCCAATCTGGCGGTGGCGCTGGCGGCCATGGGCAAGCGGGTCGGGCTGCTGGACGCCGATGTCTACGGCCCCTCGCAGCCGAGGATGATGGGGATCAGCGGCCGGCCCGGGGCCGGCCCCGACGGCAAGACCATCCTGCCGCTGCATGGGCATGGCGTCACAGTGATGTCGCTGGGCTTCATGATGCCCGAGGGCGAGGCTGTGGTCTGGCGCGGGCCGATGCTGATGGGCGCCCTGCAGCAGTTCCTCGGCCAGGTGGAATGGGGCGAGCTGGACGTGCTGATCGTCGATCTGCCGCCCGGCACCGGCGATGTGCAGCTGACCCTGACCCAGAAGGCGCCGGTCACCGGCGCGGTGGTGGTCTCGACCCCGCAGGACGTGGCGCTGCTCGACGCCCGCAAGGCGCTGCACATGTTCGAGAAGACCGGGACGCCGGTGCTCGGGCTGATCGAGAACATGTCGGCCTATCACTGCCCGAATTGCGGCCATGAGGCGCATCTCTTCGGCCATGGTGGCGCCCGGGCCGAGGCCGCGGCGCGCGGGCTGCCCTTCCTGGGCGAGGTCCCAATCACCCTGGCGACCCGCATCGCCGGCGACGAGGGCCGGCCGGTGGTGCTGGCCGCACCCGACAGTGCCGAGGCGGCGGCGTTCCGGCAGATTGCCGAACGGGTTGCCGAGGCGGCGGGATTCTAGGCAGCGACTTTAACCCCGTCTTAACCCTGCCGGATCATCCTGGGGTGGATCGGACCTCTCTGGCTGCCCCCTGCCGAAGGGCGGGGCAGCCCCGGGTCTGGTTGTACCCCGCAAACGGAACGGACCCCCGCAGCAAGTGCGGAAGCACCCTGCCCCAATACGGGGGCAGGATGCTTCGCGACGTCCGGCGCCGAAGCCCGGCGCCGGAGAGCAGCCTAGCCACATCCGGGTTAACGGGGCATGAACGCGGCCGGGGGGACGGACCGGCAAGCGGCGGTCCGGGCGACCCCGCTACCCCTGGCGCCGGCTCAGCCTGAGCCAGATCCCGTCCTTCGCGCGCACCGTCAGATAGGCCACCGGCACCGGTCTTCGGTCGGGAATCGCCGCGACCCGGAACCGGCGCAGGATCTGCGCCAGGATCAACGGGCCTTCGATCATCGCGAAACCGGCGCCGGGGCAGACCCGGGCCCCCTGCGAGAAGGGCATGTAGGCGAGACGCTGACAGTCCTTGCCATTCTCGGTGCCGTAGCGATCCGGATCGAACCCGTCGGGATTGTCCCACAGCCTCTCATGCCGCTGCAGATGCCAGGGGCTGAGCACCAGCTGGGCGCGCTTCGGCAGCTTGCGGTCGCGGAAGCGCTCGGGCTTCGTGGTCTCGCGCACCAGCATCGGCACCGGCGGGTAGAGCCGCAGCGCCTCGCGGAACACGTCGCGGGTGAACTTCAGCTGCGAGATTTCGCCGAACTGCGGCCTGTCCGACAGGGCGGCGGCCTCGGCGGCGGCCCGTTCCTGCGCCTCGGGATGCGCGGCCAGCAGCCAGAGCGCCCAGCCGAGCGCCGAGGCCGAGGTCTCGTGCCCGGCGAGGAAGAAGATCGCCACCTGGTCGACCATCTCGGTGGTGGTGAATATCTGCCCGGACTGCGGATCGGGCGTGGTCATGATCTTGGTGGCGAGGTCGTTCGGGGCCTTGCAGTCCTGGATCGCGTTCATCCGCTCGGCGGTCAGATGGGTGATCAGGCTGCGGATGATCCGGGCGCTGCGCCGGGTCGCGGGCCGGTGCAGGCGCGGCAGCCAGCGCGGCAGCGGCAGGAAGGCCGCCAGGTTGAGGATCGGCTGGCTGCGCTGATAGGCGCGGAATTCGGTGAAGACCTCCGAGGCGACATGATGGGTGATCGGAATCGAGAACAGGGTGCGGAAGATCACATCCGCCGCGACATGGCTCATTTCCTCCTCGATCTCGACCGGCGCCTCGCCGACCATCGTCTCCAGCCGCGCCACCGCCGCCGCCCCGGCCGCCACCATGGCGGGAAAGGTATCGCGCAGCCGGCCCCCCTCGAAGGCCGGGTCGATGATCCGCCGCTGCCGCTGCCAGGCCGCGCCGTTGGTCAGGAAGACCGACTCGCCCAGCAGCGGCCGCAGCCCCTCGGCCACCCGGTTGGACTTCGGGAAATCCATCGGGCGGTGTTTCAGAACCTCATGGACCAGCCCGGGATCGTTGATCAGGAAGCTGCGGAAGAAGGGCGTGCGGAACTCGGCCATCCAGGCGCGGTAGAGCCGGGCCGGCTGGGCCGAGAGGATGTCCTGACGGAACAGCCTGGCATAGCGCCAGAGCGAGACCTTGCCCTGACGCGCGGCGGGCTTCGGCGGCAGGGTCATGCGGCATCCCCGCTCTGCCGGGCCGGGTGGCGGCGGCTGGCCATGTCCCGGGCGGGGAGCCGCGCCGTGTGGCGCGAGGCCGGAACGTCGATGCGGCTGGCCGAGGGCGCCCGGCCGGCAAAACGCGCCGCCAGGGTCTGCGGCCCGGCGGTGACGCGGAAATAGTCATAGTCCTGCGCGGTTCCCGGCAGGTTGTCGAAGGCGCAGAGATACTGGAAATGCAGCCGGAAGAAGCGCCAGCGCAGCGCCTTCCAGCGCTCCGGACTGAGGGTCCGGGAGAAGGCGGCCGAGATCACCAGCGGGCCTTTCTGCCCGGGTGGGGCGACGCCGGTCACCGCCACCGGGTCGCAGAGCGCGAAGGCGCAGCCGTCGCCCGGCGCCGTCACGTCGAGCCAGAACAGCTCGTCCCTGCCGGCCAGATAGTGCAGATCGGCGCGCAGGCGTTTCGCCTCGGGCAGGAAGGAGATCATCGGGATCACCTGGCCCAGCGACAGGAAGCCCAGGGCCGGCCCGTTGGCCGGCACCTTCCCGGCGCGCAGCAGATCGGCCAGGATCGACACCGCCAGATGGGCGCCCGAGGAATGCCCGACCACCAGCACCTCGTCGACATCCGAGGCCAGCGCCGCCGCGATCGCCTTGCCGAAGGCGGCCATCCGGCGTTCCAGTTCGGGCGGGTTGGCGCCCTTCAGCCGGGCCGTATAGGCGTAGTCATGCATCAGGTAATAGGCGAAGAGCTTGCCGTCGCGGGACTTGAACAGGCGCAGCAGCAGCACCATCGCCGCCGCGCCCGCCGCCAGGGCAAGCACGATCGACGGGTAGAACAGCGGCGTGAAGATGCGCCCCGGCCAGATCTGCGCCTCGACCCACCCGACCATCTCACCGACCAGCGAGGCCACCAGCCATAAGGCCAGCAGCGCGACGAACAGCTGCAGGATCAGCATCGCAACCGGATAGAGCGCCGCGATCACCGGCCCCTTGCGCAGCCACATCAGCCGCCGCAGCGTCCCCGAGGCGACATAGGTCCAGGCGGTGCGGACCAGTTGCAGATAGGTGCCCGGAATCGAGGCGTCCATCGACTCGCGCACCAGATCCGACCAGACCAGCACCTCGACATCTGCCGCCACGGTCGCGCCCTCGATCTCGGCATCGACATGCCAGCCATAGCGGCCCTTGCGGCTCTTCGGGGTCAGATGCAGCGCATAGCCCGACAGCTCGGCCTGCGCCGCCCCTTCCGAACGGTAGAGTTCGCGGTAGCGGCGCGGATGAATCGGGTCATAGCCGGGGATGTAGAACACCCGCCGCGACCGGACCTGCTTATGCGCTGCTGCCTCGTTCATTCCGGCCCGACGCTAACCCGAAATTCTGGCAGAGATAAGGGAGCGCCTTGACCGTGACGCGGCAAGACGCGGGCCGTTTCGCCGCGATCGGCAGCAGGTTTCGCCCTGCCGCTTTCCCGACCCGGCTGACCGCCCCACGGGGCCCCGAATGCGCTCTTTGCCTTGGAAATACTCCGGGGGGCGCGGGGGGCTGGCCCCCCGCGGATCGGAGCCGCAGGGCGGCCCGAAGCAGCCAGGCTAGCGCGAGCGGAACAGGGTGCCGAAAATCCCCCGCACGATGCGCCGCCCGGTGGTGCCCTTCAGCTCCTTGATCACCACCTTGGCAACCTCGCCGCCGAAGGTCTCCTCTTCCTTCGCCTTGCGCCTGGACTTCGACGTCCCGCGGCCGCGCGGGGTCGGGTCATAGCGCCTTGCATGGTTGTAGCCGTCATCCTCGCCGGCGCTTTCGGGACCGACCTCCGAGCCCGCCGCGGCTTCCGCCTCGCGCGCGGCCGCCTCGGCCCGGGCCTTCAGCTTTTCATAGGCCGAGTCGCGATCGACCGGCGTGTCGTATTTTCCCGCGACCGGCGAGGCCGCGATCAGCGCCTTGCGGGCCGCCGGGTCGATCGGGCCGAGCTGCGACGAGGGCGGGCGGATCAGGGTCCGCTCGACCACGCCGGGGGCGCCCTTGGCCTCGAGGAACGAGGTCACCGCCTCGCCGGTGCCGACCTCGCGGATCGTCTCGGCGGTGTCGAAGCGCGGATTGGGCCGATAGGTCTGCGCCGCCTGCTGGAGCGCCTTCTGATCGTTCGGGGTGAAGGCCCGCAGCGCATGCTGCACCCGGTTGCCGAGCTGACCCAGGATATCCTCGGGAACATCGGCGGGATTCTGCGAGCAGAAATAGACCCCCACCCCTTTCGAACGGATCAGCCGCGCCACCTGTTCGACCTTGTCGATCAACGCCTTGGGGGCATCGTCGAAGAGCAGATGCGCCTCGTCGAAGAAGAACACCAGCTTCGGCTTGTCGGGATCGCCGACTTCCGGGAGCTGCTCGAACAATTCGCTCAGCAGCCAGAGCAGGAAGGTGGCATAGAGCCGGGGCGATCCCATCAGCTTGTCGGCGGCGAGGATCGATATCCGGCCGCGCCCGTCGGGATCGGTCCGCATCATGTCGGCCAGGTCCAGCGCCGGTTCGCCGAACAGCATCGCGCCGCCCTGGTTCTCCAGCACCAGCAGCGAGCGCTGGATCGCCCCCACCGAGGCGCCCGAGACATTGCCGTAGCGCAGCGACAGGTCCTTGGCGTTCTCGCCGACCCAGACCAGCAGCGCCTGCAGGTCCTTGAGGTCGAGCAGGGGCAGGCCCTGTTCGTCCGAGACCCGGAACGCGATGTTCAACACGCCTTCCTGGGCATCGGAGAGATCCATCAGGCGGCTCAGCAGCAGCGGTCCCATCTCGGCCACCGTGGTCCGGATCGGGTGGCCCTGCTCGCCGTAGAGATCCCAGTAGGTGACCGGGAAGGCCGCGTAGTCATAGCTCTCGAAACCGATCTTCGCGGCGCGGGACTGGAACGCCTCGTGCAGCTTGAAGTCCTCGGACCCGGCGGCGCCGAGCCCGGAGAGATCGCCCTTCACGTCCGAGAGGAACACCGGCACCCCGTTGGCCGAGAAGCTCTCGGCCAGGATCTGCAGGGTGACGGTCTTGCCGGTGCCGGTGGCGCCCGCGATCAAGCCGTGCCGGTTGCCGTATTTCAGCAGCATCTCCTGCGGCGTGCCATAGTCCGGCCCGCCGCCGCCCACAAAGATCGCACCGTCCGTCATCACCTGTCCGCCCTGTTGCCCTGCCTGCGCCGCGGCACGCCCTGCAGCGTCCCGGCCCTGCCCTCTTTTGCCATGCCCGGACCGACACGGCCAGCCCGGCAAGGCGCCGTGGCCCGTGGCCGGGCGGGCTGCGGCCTGCAGGGCCGCACACGCGATCTTAATCTATTGCCGGCATAACCCTCCTGTCCGCGGGCGGCATCGGGTTGCCTGCGGATTGACTTCCTCCCTGTCGAACTGGCCGCGTCCCACCCGGACGCGGCACTTTTTTGCTCTGCGAAGGTATATTTTGCAGCACTATTGCCCGGTTGACGGACTGCAAAGCATGGCATAACAATTTTGTCATGACGAAGTCGGCCAGTCCGACAGGGAGAGATAAAGAAAGGGGCCCTCGTTGGCCCCTTTCGCTTGAACCCCTTGCCTCCGCGCCGTTTCCGCCCTTGCGGCAGAGCCCTGCCGGCCCCGACGGATCCCGGATCGCGGCGCATCGCCGGGCACGGCGGACGGCGGCCCCCGCCCCTGCCCGGCCCGCAAGGCCCCGCCCATGACACAACCGTGCGCCCGTGCCCCGCTGACAATCCCTGCGGAGAGTGCTAAGACCCGGCCCGACACAGGCTTTCACCCGAGGATCCGAATGAACGCAGTCCGTCTCTCACCGCTCGCCGCGCTGGTACTGGCCCTGGGCCTGCCGCTGGCCACCGTCGCCCAGGATGCCCCCGCGACCGACGCGCCGGCCGCCGATGCTCCCGCCGCCGACGCGCCGGTCAGCCCCGCCGACCAGTTCAACCCCGGCGAGGAAGTCGATGCCGAAAACGCCCCGGGGACCGATTACGTCATCGCCACCGAAGGCGACTGGCAGGTTCGCTGCGTCCACACCCAGGACGGGTTCGATCCCTGCCAGCTCTACCAGCTGCTGAAGGACAAGGACGGAAACTCGGTCGCCGAATTCTCGATGGTGGCCCTGCCCGAAGGTTCGGAAGCCGCCGCCGGCGCCACGATCATCACCCCGCTGGAAACCCTTCTGACCGCGCAGCTAACCATGGCGGTCGATGGCGGCAAGGCCAAGCGCTACCCCTTCACCTGGTGCTCGCAGGTCGGCTGCTTCTCGCGGATCGGCTTCACCTCTGCCGAGGTGGCACAGCTGAAGAAGGGCGCCAAGGCCGTGGTGACCATCGTGCCGATGGTGGCGCCGGACCAGAAGGTGCAGCTGACCGTGTCGCTGACCGGCTTCACCGCAGGGTTCGAGAAGATGAAAGCGACCAATGAAGAGACCCAGAAACGGGCCGACGAAGCCAGGAAGGCCGCCGAGGACAACTGAGCCGGTCGCGGATTTCGTGATCCAGACGCCGCCCCCCGGGGCGGCGTCTTGCTGTCCGGCCCCTGCCCGGGCCGGTGACGCGGGCTGCCGGCGGTGGAGCCTCCGGCGGGAGTATTTCGGACCCGAAGATGGGGGCGGCGCAGGCCGGCAGGCTCAGGCGCGTTTCAGGGCCAGCACCGCATTCAGCCCGCCGAAGGCAAAGGCATTCGACAGCACCGCGCCGACCTTTGCCTCGCGCGCGGTATTGGGCACCACGTCCAGTGCGCATTCCGGATCGGGCTCTTCATAGCCGATCGTCGGCGCGATGACGCCCTCGCGCAGCGCCATGATGCAGGCCAGCAATTCGACCGCGCCGGTGCCGCCGATCAGATGGCCGTGCATGGATTTGGTCGAGGAGATCATCAGCCGGTCGGCATGGGCGCCGAAGGCATCCGCGACGGCGGCGCATTCGGTCTTGTCATTGGCGGCAGTGCCGGTGCCATGCGCGTTGATGTAGCCGACGTCGGTCGGGGCCAGCCCGGCATCGCGCATCGCGCCCGAGATCGCCCGTTCGGCGCCCTGCTTGGACGGCATCACGATATCGGCGGCGTCCGAGGTCATCGCGAAACCGACCACCTCGGCCAGGATATCGGCGCCGCGGGCCCGGGCGTGCTCGTAATCCTCGAAGACGAAGACCCCGGCGCCCTCGCCCTGGACCATGCCGTTGCGGTTCAGCGAGAACGGCCGGCAGGCATCGCGCGACATCACCCGCAGCCCCTCCCAGGCCTTGACCCCGCCGAAGCAGAGCATCGATTCCGAGCCGCCGGTCACCATCACCCGGGCGCCGCCGGCGCGGATCATCTGGAAGGCCAGCCCCATGGCATGGTTCGAGCTGGCACAGGCGGTGGCCACGGTGAAGGCCGGGCCCTTCAGGTTCCACTCGATCGAGACATGCGAGGCGGCGGCATTGTTCATCAGCTTCGGGACCACGAAGGGATGGACCCGGTTCTTGCCGTCTTCATAGACCGCCCGGTAATTCTCGTCCCAGGTGTTGACCCCGCCCCCGGCGGTGCCCAGCACCACCCCGGCCTCGGCCGCCAGCTGGCCGCCGAACTCGAGCCCCGACTGGGTGATCGCCTCTTTCGCGGCGAGCAGGGTGAACTGGGTGAAACGGTCATAGAGCGCGATCTGCTGACGGTTGAACTGCGCCTCGGCGTCCCAGTCATGAACCTGGCCGGCGATCCGGATCTGCAGCCGCTCGACATCGCGGATGTCGAGATCCGAAATCCCGCAGCGCCCCTCGCGCATCGCCTCCAGCGTGTCGGGCACATTATGTCCGAGCGCGTTGATCGTGCCCGCGCCGGTGATGACAACGCGCCGCATTCCTAGCGGGCGGCCTTCTGTTCGGCGACCAGGGATTCGACCGCCCGGACGATGGCGCCGACCGAAGAAATGTCGAAATCGCTCGATGTGGGTTCGTTGGCGTTGAAGGGCACCGTGATGTCGAAGGCCTCCTCGATGGCGAAGATCGATTCGACCAGCCCCAGGCTGTCGATACCGAGCGCCTCGAGCGTCTTGTCGTCCGAGACATCGGCAACGTCGATCACGGCCTGCTCGGCAACGATCCGATATACCTCATCCTTGACGCTCATCTCACCGCACCCTTTTTCGGTCGCAGGTATTTAGTCATTCTCGCGCGGCTTGGAAACAGCATTCTGACCATCGCCGGCAGCGGCCCGAAGCCGCTCCATCAGGCGCGGCAAGCGGCGCAGTGCCTTGTAGCTCTCGACATGGGTCTCCATCCTGACCGCCGGATAGCCCTGCACCACCCGGCCGGCCGGCACGTTCGAGAGAAGTTTCGACCCGGCCCCCGCGATCACCCGGTCGCCGACAGTAATATTGTCCACCACACCCGACTGGCCGCCGAGGACGACGAAATCCCCGATCACCGTCGATCCGGCGATTCCGACCTGGCCGCAGAGCAGGCAATGCCGACCGACCACGACATTGTGCGCGACATGGACCATGTTGTCGATCTTGGTGCCGTCACCGATCCGGGTCGGGCGGATCGTGCCGCTGTCGATGGCGCTGAGCGCGCCGAGTTCGACGTCGTCGCCGATCTCGACCCCGCCCAGCGAGGCGATCCGCTGCCACTCCTGACCTTCGATGCCGGCGGTGTCGCCCACCAGCGTCGCGCGGGCGGTCTCGACCGCCGAGACCTCGGCGGTGACAAAGGAGAACCCGTCCGAGCCGACCACCGCATTCGGCTGCGCGATGAAGCCCCCGCCGATCCGCACCCGCGGACCGATCCGGGTGCCGGGATGGATCAGCGCACCGTCACCGATCACCGCCCCGGCCGCGATCGAGACATGGTCGCCGATCCGGCAATCGGCGCCGATCACCGCCCCGGCCCCGATCACGCCGAAGGCGCCGACCGACGTGCCGATCCCCAGCATCGCGCCGTCCTCGACGATCGCCGACGGGTGCACCCCCGGCGCCCATCCCGGGCCCGGGTCGAAAGCGGTGGTGAGGGTGGACATCGCCAGGCGCGGCCGCCCGACCGGCACCGCGGCCAGCAGCCCCAGGGCCTGCCAGTCGGTCCCCTCGGGCACCACCGCGGCACGGGCCTGGCCCCGGGCCAGAGCGGCCAGATAGGTCCTGGACATGGCGAGCGCCAGATCCTCCGGACCGGCCAGCGCCGGTTCCGCCAGGCCACGCATCTGCAACCCGGCATCCCCGAGGGGTTCCACGCCCAGGGCTTCGGCGATCTCGGCAACAGTCAGCAGCATGACACGGGCCTCTCCCGGAAGTAACGGCCGGACACGCTGCCCGGCCCGCCGTTCGGCCCCGTGGATTTAGCTATGAACGCCGTCCAGCACCACCCCGGCATCCTTCAGGGCCGCAAAAACCCGTCCGTCGCGGCCATAGACGTCGCGGCGATAGCCGATCCGCCCCTTGGCGGTGGTGAAGGCGGTCCGGTAGGTGATGTGGACCGGCAGCGCCGGCTCGACCGGGATCGGCGACTCGCGGCGCGAATTCAGATGCTTCTTGAACAGGCCCTTGGGGTCGTCGGTCTGTTTCGACAGCACCGCATAGGCAAAGTCGAACGGGTCCATCAGCCGGATGCAGCCATGCGAGAAGGCCCGCACCTCGCGCTTGAACAGGCTCTTGGCGGGCGTGTCGTGCAGGTAGATGTTCCAGCGGTTCGGGAACAGGAACTTCACCAGCCCCAGGGCATTGCCCGACGAGGGCGGCTGTTTCATGTCGAAGGGGAAGTTGTGCTCGTTGTAGGCCGACCAGTCGACGGCCTCGCGATCGACCAGCCGTCCCCGGCGGTCGGTGATCCGCAGATGCCCCGCGGCATTCGGATTCCGCTTGAGCATCGGCAGGTATTCCTTGACCGAGATCGAGCGCGGCACGTTCCAGGTCGGGTTGGCGACCACGACTTCCATCTGGTCCGAGAACTCCGGCGTCCGGCGGTCGGCGCGGTTGGCGCCGACGACGGCACGGGTCTCGAAGGTGACCTTGTCATGCTCGCGGATCTGCGCCGTGAAATCAGTCAGGTTGACCCAGACATGACGCTCGCCGCGCGGCATGTTCATCCAGCGCTCACGCTCCATCGCGACGAGGATCGAGGCCAGCCGGTCCTCGACCTGCGCATTGATCTCGCGCAGCGTGCTCTCTCCTGCCACGCCATCTGTGGAGATTCCGTGATCGACCTGGAACAGCTGCACCGCCTTCTGCATGTCGGCGTCATAGGTCGCGCTGGCAGTGCGGCGCATGTAGCCCATCGCGATGAGACGGTTCCGGAGGGCGACGACGTTTTCGCCCGACTGGCCGGGCTTCAGCGCACCGCCGCGCACCTTCGGTCCCCAGCCACCGGCGGCCAGCAGACGTTCCAGGCGCAACTTCTCCTTCATCAGCCGGGCATATTCCGGCGCCTGCGGCGCAAGGCGGCGCAGATAGCCGCGCGGGCTGGCCTTGGCAAAGCCGCGCAGCACCTCGGCGCCATCGCGCAGCGGCACGGTCAGCACCAGGCCCGGATCGACCTTGCGCGGCGTCAGAATGCCGGTCTGGATATCGCGCGCATAGCGCAGCAGGACCCGGCTCAATTCCACTTCGATTTCGCCGAGATCGCGCTGCGTCCGCACCGCGGCCATCCGCGCCTCGAGCCCCGGAAGGTCATAGGCCGCGACCGGCAGCCCGTGCGTGGCGGCCTGGTCGAGCGCCTCCAGCAGGGCGGCCCGGCGGGCGGCGTCGGCGGCGCTGTCACTGGTCCAGATGCCGGCGAAATCGTTGTTGCGATAGAACTCCGACAGGGCCTCGTCCTGCGCCGCGCTTTCGGCCACCGCCTGGCGGAACGCCGTCAGAGCCGTCGCACTGGCCGCTCCGGCCCCGCTCAACCACAAGGCGGCCGCAGCACCGCCTCCCGTCAGTAGCGTCCGTCTGCCGCTGTCGACCATCTTCGTCATCCGTAACCCTTTCGCGCCCTTCACGTCGCTGTTACCGCATCTTAGCCCAATAGTTGAGAGCTTGAAGCTTCACAAATGCGCCAACTGGCCCATTTGTCGCCGTCCGGCCACGGCAATCGGCATTCCGCGGCGGACCCGCGCGGCAATGGTGAAGAATCCGGCACGAACACACCCCTGCCGTCCGGCGCACCGGCGAATCGGCCGGTGTTCGCGCCGATCGGTCCCATGCGCCAAAACTTGCCGATCCGGCGCCCGCGCCCGATCTGCGACATCTCTTGCCTTGGTCGGACCAGTATTCTGTGGCATAATCGTCCTGCAGCCTGGGGATGAGGCGGCAGAGGAAAGAACCCGCGACAACAGTGGGACGACAGGTAAGAAGACGGGACGATCAGACAATATGACTCAGCTTGACTCGGCGAAGCTTTCGCGGCGCACCCTTCTTGGCGTCTTTGCCGCAACCGCTACGGTTGCAGCCCCCACCTTCTCGAAAGCCGCCGGGTTTCTGCGGGGCGCGGGCGACATCCGCCGGATCAGCATGTATTCGGGCCGCACCGGCGAGAAGATCGACACGATCTATTGGGTCGAGGGCGAATACATCAAGGACGCGCTGAAGGAGATCACCTATTTCATGCGCGACTGGCGCACCGACCAGTTGATGGGCATCGACGCCCGCACCATCGACATCACCGCCGCCGCGCATCGGCTGATGGATGTCTCGGAACCCTACATGCTGCTGTCCGGCTACCGGTCGCCCAAGACCAATGCCATGCTGCGGGCCCGTTCGTCGGGCGTCGCGAAGAACTCGCTGCACATGAAGGGTCAGGCCAACGACCTGCGGCTGAAGTCGCGTTCGGTCAACCAGATCTACGCCGCTGCCTGCGCATGTTCGGCCGGCGGGGTCGGCAAGTATTCGCGTTCGAACTTCGTCCACATGGATTGCGGCCCGGTCCGCACCTGGGGCAGCTGAGGCTGCGTCCGGGCAGGCAAGAGCTTCGATCGGGAAACCCGTAGGGTGCGTGCTTGCACGCACCTTTTTTTGTTCACTCGTCCCGTTTCCGCAGCAACTGCCGCAGCATCCCGTGCAGGGTCTGCACATCCGGGCGGGTCAAGGGCATCCGGCTCCACATGTTGCGCAGGCTCAGCTTCATCGAGGCCGCCTTTTCGGGCGGAAAGAAGAAGCCGGCCGCGTCGAGCCGCTCTTCATAGTGGTCGCCCAGCTTCTCGACCTCGACATGGCTGGCCCATTCGGCCCCGGCCATGGCCACCGTCTCGGCCGGCATCTCGCTGCCCTGCCGGGCGAACTCATAGGCCATCAGCAGAACGCATTGGCCGAGGTTGAGCGAGAAGAACTCGGCATTCACCGGCACCGTGACGATGGCATTGGCCTGGGCCACGTCATCTTTTTCCAGCCCGGTCCGTTCCGGCCCGAACAGCACCGCGACCCGCTGACCCTCCGCCCTCAGGGCGCGGGCCCTGGCCATTGCGTGTTCCGGAGTCATCACCGGCTTGGTCAACCCGCGATTGCGCGCGGTGGTGGCAAAGACATGGCTGCAATCGGCCACCGCCTCGGCCGTCGAGGCGAACACCCCGGCATGATCCAGCAACCGCCCCGCCCCCGAGGCCAGCGCGACCGCACGCGGGTTGGGCCAGCCGTCGCGCGGGGCGACCAGCCGCATCCGGTCGAGCCCGAAGTTCCACATCGCCCGGGCCGCCGCGCCGATGTTCTCGCCCATCTGCGGGCGGACCAGGACGAAGACCGGCTCTGCAACCGCAGGTTCATTGCTTTGCTTTTTATTCATATTTTGCATGTTACGAAGAGGTTCCAGAAAGGGGCGATCGGGCTTCGGCCCGGCGTCAGTGCTTATACGCTCGAAAGACAACCGGACTGAATGCCTACCAGAGATCAACTTCTCGCACTACTGCGGTCGGATCTCGCCGCACTGGATGGCCTGAGCGAAGGACAGATGTTCGGGGGGCTGGCATTCCTGCTGAACGGCCATCTTGTCTGTGCGCTGCGCCGGAACGACGGGATGTTCAGGGTCGGAAAGCCGAACGAACCCGCGGCGCTGCAGATCGAAGGGGCATCGCCGATGACCATGTCCGGACGCCGGATGGAGGGGATCGTCGAGGCCAGCGGGAGCGTCCTGGCAGACGACCGGCGGCGTCGGCAGCTGATGGAGATCGCATTGGGATATGTCCGGACGCTCGCGCCCAAGTAGCACCGCGAAGTCCCCGTCAGGCATGGCCGCGACAAGGGCATTGCAGAGATAGCCAAAGCCAGAATTTGCCGCTAGGAACGGCCGGCGGGCGGTAACGGACAAGCGCCGGCAACCGCCCGCCGGACCCGCCGGGGATCCGACGCCCCGGGATCATCCCGCCTGCCCGAAGGACTTGCCATGGACACAGATCAGCAGCGCCCGCAACTCTACCTGATCACCCCGCCGGTCTTCGATCCCGGCAGCTTCCCCGACCAGCTGGCCGCGGTGCTGGACGCGCAGCCGGTGGCCTGCCTGCGCCTGGCGCTGGCGACCCGGGACGAGGACGAGCTGTCGCGCGCCGCCGATGCGCTGCGCGAGGTCGCCCATGCCCGCGACGTGGCGCTGGTGATCGAGCGGCATGTCCTGCTGGCGGCACGGCTGGGGCTCGACGGCGTGCATCTGACCGAGGCCGGGCGCGGCTATCGCGCCGCCCGTGCGGAACTGGGCGATGACGCGATCGTCGGCGCCTTCTGTGCCGCCTCGCGCCACGACGGGCTGACGGTGGCCGAAGCCGGAGCCGACTACGTCTCCTTCGGGCCGGTCTCGGGCGCATTGGGCGATGGCACCACAGCACCGCTGGAGCTGTTCCAGTGGTGGTCCGAGATGATCGAGATACCGGTCGTGGCCGAAGGCGGCTTGACCCCGGAACTGCTCCCGGCGCTGGCGGAGGCCTGCGATTTCCTCGGCTTCGGTGACGAGATCTGGTCCGAGGACGACCCTGCGGCGGCCCTCAACCGGCTGGTCGCGCTCTACTAGCTGCTGCGTCCCTCGGCCAGCCACTGACCCTCGCGGGTCTGGCGTTCCAGGTGCAGGGCCAGCGCCTTGCGGTCCGGGAACCCGCCCGCATCGACCGGGGGATGATAGCGCAGCGTGACGCCGCCCTGCCGCGGTGCTGCCAGAACCGTCAGCATGTGGCTGCCGAAGTCCATGTCCCCCCACCAGCCATAGAAGCGCGGATCGGCCCCCCCGGGCGCCGTCCAGACCACCGAGACAGCCTGCACCTCCAACCTCGCCTGCCCCGCCAGCGGAGCAAACAGCGTGGTCTTGAAGGGCAGCACCCGGAACCCGTCGGTCGAGGTGCCTTCGGGGAACATCAGCACCGGCTGGCCAGCCGCGATCCGCTCGCGCAATGCGGCCTGCTGCTGCGGCGCCTCGCGCCGGTCGCGGCGCACGAAGAGCGTGCCGGTGGCCCGCGCCAGCCAGCCGATCCCGGCCCAGCCCCGGACCTCGGACTTGGCGACGAAGACAACTCTCTGGGTCGCGTTCAGGGCGAAGATATCCAGCCATGACACATGGTTGGCGACGACGACGCGGGCCTCGGCCGCGGGCCGGCCCTGAACGGTACGGCGCAACCCGATCAGGCGCAGCACGATACGGCAGACGGTCTGGGTGATATGGGGTGTCCAGGGACGGCGCGGCGCATGCAACGGGGCCTCGACAAGCCGCAGCGCCAGCAGGCAGGCCAGCCCGACCAGCAGAACCAGCAGGATCGCCAGCCCCCGAACCACGATCCGCAGCCAGCCTGCCAGTCCATAGGCGCGCGGTTCGGGCGGCGGGGTTTCGGAATACCAGGTCGCCAAGGCGGGCCGCTAGATGTTGTGCAGGCCGCGCGAATAGCGCGTGCGCTGCCGTTCGGTCATCCGCGCGGTATCCAGCACCAGGCAGACGTCGATCGTGTTGAAGGCATGGTCGACAAAGGCGCCGTCCCCGACATGACCGCCCAGTCGCAGATAGGCCTTGATCAGCGCCGGCACCGCCAGCATGGCCCGGGTCCGGTTGATCTTCTCCGGCGGCCAGAGGTCCATCGACTGATAGACCAGCGATCTGGGCCGGATCTCCTCGGGCGCCAGATGCGCCTGGCGCAGCTGGGCCAGCGGTTCGGCCATCGCCGCGACGTCGGTGCCGTGGAAACTGGCCACCCCGAACAGGATCTCGATGCCGCGCTGCTGCACCACATCGGCCAGCGCCATCCACAGATGCATCATCCCGGCGCCGCCGCGATAGCGCTTGTCGAGGCACGAGCGGCCCAGTTCCAGCAAGCGTCGACCCGAGCGCTTCAGCGGCGTCAGGTCGTATTCGCCTTCCGAATAGAAATGCCCGACCCGCGCCGCGCCCGGCCCGTCCAGCAGACGGTAGACCCCGACCACCTGATCGCCGTCGCGGGCCCGGTCGAACAGCAGCAGATGCTCGCAATAGGGATCGAAGGCGTCGGTCTCGAGCCCCCGCGCATGGTCCACCCCCGGACCGCCGCCGCCCAGTTCGGCCACGAAAACCCGGTACCGCAAGCGCTGCGCGGCGGCGATGTCGGAGGCATCGCGCGCCAGTCTTGTTTCGAAACGGGCGGCAGGGATGTCCATCAGGCCTCGGGTGTCGCGGTTAACGCGGATTTAAGGGGATCGGGCGAATGATGCAATCCGGGCGCTCGATTGCCCGGGGTTTGACACAAGCGGGGGTTGAATGAGATGCCTTTGGCCAAGCCAGCACGGGAATCAGGGCATGAAGACCAAGGCCAGCGCGACTCTTCGGGAATCGATCACGACCTTTCCGGCCTCCTCGAACGTCACGGTGATGCGGTTGCCAATGACCGACTGGATCTGGCCCAGCCCCCAATCGGGGCGCTCGGGATGGCGGACGAGCATTCCGGGCTGGAACAAGGCGCTCACGCGGAGGACCTGCCCGGAGGCGTCGGCATGAATAGAACCGTCATCCTGACCTCGCTGCTCGGTTCGCGTATCTGCCATGACCTTATCAGCCCTTTGGGGGCGATCGGCAACGGGGTCGAGCTTCTGTCGATGTCGGGCGTGGTCGCCGGGCCCGAGATATCGCTCATTGCCGAGAGCGTCACCAATGCCAATGCAAGGATAAGGTTCTACCGGATCGCCTTCGGCGCCGCCGCCTGGGGCCAGAGCCTCGCCCGGCCCGAGATCATCGACATTCTCGGCGCCCTGGCCAAGGACGGACGTCAGACCATCCTCTGGCAGGTCGAAGGCACGGTCGAGCGCCCCCTGGTCAAGCTGGCCTTTCTCTGCCTGCAATGCCTGGAAAGCGCCCTGCCCTGGGGCGGGCGGATCACCGTTTCGGAGCGCGACGGCGCCTGGCTGCTGAGCGCCGACTCGACGAAGTTCCGCGATCTCGACGGCCTGTGGTCGGTCTTCGACGACCCGCATCGGATTCACGACCTGGCCCCCGCCGACCTGCATTTTGCCCTGGCCCCGATCTGGGCCGGCGATATCGGGCTGCAACTGAAGCGCAGCGAAAGCAAGGCGGGACTGTCGCTGGCCTTCTCTCCGGCCTGAGCCTCGCAGGGCCGCTGTGCCCCGGCCCGACTTGCGGCGGGGCCCGGCATTGGCCATGAAGGGGCATGAGCCCCGTTCCAACCTCAGCCGCCGCCGCAGAGCCGCTTGCCGACGCGCCGGCACCGGACGTGCTCTGCATCGGTTCGGTGCTCTGGGACGTGATCGGCCGGTCGCCCTCGCATCTCAAGCTGGGATCGGATGTGCCGGGGCGGATTGCCCGGGTGCCGGGCGGGGTGGCGATGAACATCGCCATGACCCTGCGCCGCTTCGGCCTGCGCCCCGCCCTGCTGTCCTCGCTGGGCCGCGATGCCGAGGGCAACGAACTGGAGGCCGAGGCGGCAAGGCTCGGGCTCGACACCCGATATCTCTACCGGTCCGACGACCTGCCGACCGATGTCTACATGGCGATCGAGGGCGGCAACGGGCTGGTCGCGGCGATTGCCGACGCGCATTCGCTGGAGGCGGCGGGGCCGAAGATCCTCGCGCCGCTGCATGACGGGCGGCTGGGTGATGCCGCCGCGCCCTACCCCGGCACCATCGCGCTGGACGGCAATCTGACCGCCTCGCTGCTGGCCGACATCGCCGCCGACCCGGCCTTTGCCTGTGCCGATCTCCGCATCGCGCCCGCCTCGCCCGGCAAGGCCGAGCGCCTGCTGCCGCTGCTTCAACACCCGAAGGCGGTTCTCTATGTCAATCTGCACGAAGCCGGGTTGCTGGCCCATCGCAGCTTCGACAACGCGCCCGAGGCCGCCGCCGGCCTTGTGGCGCAGGGCGCCCGGAGGGTGCTGGTCACCGATGGTGCCCGCACCGCCGCCGAGGCCGAACCCGGAGCCCTGCGCCAGGCCGAACCGCCGCCGGTACTGGTGACAAGGATCACCGGCGCCGGCGACACTTTCATGGCGGCGCATCTCTTCGCCGAACGCAGGGGCGAAACCCGCGAGGCGGCGCTGCAGGCCGCGCTGGCCGCCGCCGCGGCCTTCGTATCCGGCGGACAACCTTCATGAGGCCGAAATGACTGCACCCGTCACCCTGTCCCCCGAGGTCGCCGAGGCACGCTCCCGGAACCGCCCGTTGGTGGCGCTCGAGTCGACGATCATCACCCACGGCATGCCCTGGCCGCGAAACCTGGAAACCGCGAAGGCGGTCGAGGACGAGGTTCGCGGCGCCGGAGCGGTCCCGGCCACGATCGCGGTGCTGGAGGGACGCCTGCATGTCGGGCTGACCGGGGCGCAGCTCGAATCGCTGGCACAGGCCAGGGAGGTCGCCAAGCTGTCGCGCGCCGACCTCGCGGTGGCCATGGCCCGGGGCCAGACCGGCGCAACCACGGTTGCCGCGACGATGATCGCCGCACATCAGGCCGGGATCGCGGTCTTTGCCACCGGCGGAATCGGCGGCGTGCACCGTGGCGCCGAGCTGAGCTTCGACATCTCCGCCGATCTGCAGGAACTGGCCCAGACCCCGGTGACAGTGGTCTGCGCCGGGGCGAAGGCGATTCTCGACCTGCCGAAGACACTGGAAGTGCTCGAGACCCTGGGCGTGCCGGTCATCGCGGTCGGGCAGGATGAACTGCCCGCCTTCTGGTCGCGCGACTCGGGCCTGCAGGCGCCGCTGCGAATCGATGATCCGGCCGGGATCGCCGCCGCTGCCCGGCAGCGCGCCGCCCTGGGGCTTCCCGGCGGCCAGCTTGTCGCCAACCCGATCCCGCCCGAGTCGGAAATTCCGCAAAATGTGATCGGCCCCTGGATCGAGGCCGCCCTGGCCGAGGCCGAAAGCCGGGGAATCGGCCAGAAGGCGGTGACGCCCTTCTTGCTGCAAAGGATATTCGAACTGAGCGACGGGGCCTCGCTCGAAGCCAATATCGCTCTGGTCCTGAACAATGCCCGGCTCGCGGCGCGGATTGCGGCGGCCTAAAGCGCAAGGGGCCATTGTGCAGCCGCAGCACTCGCCATAGATTACCCCCTGGCGCCGAATTGCGCCTGACAGCCGGGTCCTTGATGTCGCAACCACCGATCCATCAGCCGTCCCCCCGCCGCCGCTCGTTCCTGGGCGGGTTGAGGGCCAACTTCCTGACCGGACTTGTGGTGATCGCCCCGATCGGGCTGACCATCTGGCTGATCTGGAAGGTTGTCGGCTGGATCGACGGCTGGGTGCTGCCCTTCGTGCCGATGCGGTTCCAGCCCGACGTGCTGATTCGCGACTATTTCCCCTCGTTCCCGCTGAACTTCCGCGGCTTCGGGGTCATCATCTTCCTGGTCTTCACCGTGCTGGTCGGCTGGATGGCCAAGGGGCTGATCGGTCGGTCATTCCTGCACTGGGGCGAACGGCTGGTCGACCGGATGCCGGTGGTGCGGTCGATCTACAACGGTCTCAAACAGATCACCGAGACCGTCTTCGCCCAGTCAGAGAGTTCGTTCGAGAAGGCCTGCCTGATCGAATATCCGCGCAAGGGCATCTGGGCGATCTGTTTCATCTCGACCGAAGCCAAGGGAGAATTGGTGGAGAAGACACCCGGAGACGGCAAGCTGCTGTCGGTCTTCCTGCCGACCACACCGAACCCGACTTCGGGATTCTTGCTCTATGTCCCTGAAAAGGATGTACAATATCTGGACATGAGCGTCGAGGATGCGGCCAAGCTGATCATCTCGGCGGGTCTCGTCTACCCCAGCGGCAAGACGAACGGCCGGAACGGGTCCGGTTCCTCGGCAACGCCATAGTGTCATCTATGCCACATCACGGAAATCGCTTCGCGAGTCTAGGGCGGTTCTCGCAGACTGGCGCTAAATATGCTGTGTCACAGAACCTTATGGGGACAACCATGAAAAAGATCCTTGCCACTACCCTCGCCCTCTCCATCGCTGCTCCGGCCGTTGCCGGCGGTATCGCCCCGGTCATCGTTGAGCCGCAAGTCATCGTCGAAGATGCCTCGTCCTCGTCGGCCGCTGGCGTCATCGTTCCGCTGATGCTGCTGCTGCTCGTCGCCGCTGCGGTGTCTTCGTCGGACTAAGCCGGACGTCGGGCCCAACCGGCCCGAAACAGGCAAACGGACTCGGGACCCTTTCGGGTCCCGTTTTCGTTTCCGGGTCTCAGATGTAATCTAGAGCGCCGTCCAGCCGCCATCGACGCTGATCGTGGTGCCGGTGATCTGATCGGCTGCCTCCGAGCAGAGGAACACCGCAGTGCCGCCGATCTGCTCGACCGTGGCGAACTGGCGCGAGGGCTGGCGTTGCAGCATGACCTCGCGCACCACCGTATCCCGATCCATGTCATGCGCCGCCATTTGGCCTGGGATCTGCGCCTCGACCAGCGGCGTCAGCACATAGCCCGGACAGATCGCGTTACAGGTGATCGGCTCTTCCGCGGTTTCCAGCGCCGTGGTCTTGGACAGGCCGACCACCCCGTGCTTGGCGGCGATATAGGCCGACTTGAACGGGCTCGCCGTCAGCCCGTGCGCCGAGGCGATATTGACGATCCGGCCCCAACCCGCGGCCCGCATCAGCGGCAGCGCGGCGGCGGTGGTGTGGAAGGACGAGGACAGGTTGATGGCGATGATCGCATCCCATTTCTCGGTCGGGAAACTGTCGATCGGCGCCACATGCTGGATGCCGGCATTGTTCACCAGGATGTCGCAGGCGCCGGCCTTCTCGATCAGGGAACGGCAATCGGAGCCCTTCGACATGTCGGCGGCAATGTAGCGCGCCGAGACGCCATGCCGGGCGGCCAAATCGGCGGCCAGCGCGTGGTCCTCGTCCCGGTCGGTGAAGGAGTTCAACACCACGTCCGCCCCGGCACCCGCCAGGGCCTCGGCCACGCCCAGGCCGATGCCCGAGTTCGATCCGGTGATGACGGCGGTTTTTCCCTGAAGACTCATGCGATGCTCCTGCTGTCTGTCCGCACAGGGTAGCCGCAGCGCAGCATGGCCGAAAGCCCCGCCCCCCGCGACCAGGTGAAGCGTCTCAAAAAAAAACGCCCGCACAAGGCGGGCGTTAAGTCATTGAGGCAGGTTTCATACAGGCAAGAAACCTATCGAGCAGTGCCTTAGTTATACCTCCCCGAACCGGAGAGTCAAAGTGTAAAAGTTTGAAAAGGCTGGCATCCGGGTTTACGCTCCCCTCAACACCGACAGGCGATACGGGGATTGTTGCCAAAATGATGCCAGATTTTTTCCGTAGCATGGGATTGGCCGCCGCCCTGATGGCCGACCTTGGATTGGGCACGGGTGCCGTAGCGAAACCCATGCATGGCATAGCTATGTATGGAGAGCCGGCCCTGCCACCGGATTTTGTGTCTCTTCCCTATGTCAACCCGGACGCCCCCAAGGGTGGCAAGATCATCTTCGGGGAACCGGGCAGTTTCGACAGTCTCAATCCGCACATCCTGAAAGGCTCGGCCCCCTACGGCGTCGGGGTCTATGTCTTCGAAAGCCTGATGGGCCGGAACTGGGACGAACCCTTCACCCTCTACGGCCTGCTGGCCGAATCGGTCGAGGTGGGGCCGAATCGGGAATGGGTCGAATTCACCCTGCGGCCCGAGGCGAAATTCTCGGACGGCAACCCGGTGACCATCGAAGATGTGAAGTGGAGTTACGAGACCCTCGGCACCATCGGCCATCCCCGCTATCAGGGCAGCTGGGCCAAGGTCGCCAAGACCGAGATCACAGGCCCCCGTTCGATCCGCTTCACCTTCAATGTCGAGGATAACGAGCTGCCGCTGATCATGGGGCTGCGGCCGATCCTGGAAAAGGCCCAGTGGGAAGGCAAGGACTTCACCGAATCGGGTTTCGGCACGGTGCCGATCGGCTCGGGCCCCTATGTGATCGGCGACTATGAGCCCGGGCGCTACATCCGGCTGATGAAGAACCCCGACTGGTGGGGCAAGGATCTGCCGTTCAACCGCGGCCTGTATAACCTGGACGAGATCCGCTACGACTATTTCGGCGACGGCGACGTGGTGTTCGAGGCATTCAAGGCCGGCGAAATCACCTCGTTCCGCGAAGGCAATGCCGCGAAATGGGACAGCCAGTACGACTTTCCGCGCGTCACCTCGGGCGAGGTGGTGAAATCGCTGATCCCGCACAAGCGACCGTCGGGAATCAGGGGCTATGTGATGAACACCCGCAATCCGATCTTCAAGGACTGGCGGGTGCGGCAGGCGATGATACTGGCGTTCAACTACGAGTTCATCTCGGACACGCTGAATGCCTCGGGCGACCCGCGTATCCAGAGCTATTTCTCCAATTCGGTGCTGGGCATGGACCATGGCCCGGCGACCGGAAAGGTGCTGGAATTGCTGCAACCCTTCGCCGACCAGCTGCCGCCCGGCACGATCGAGGGCTATTCCCTGCCCAAGGGTGACGGGACCGCTCGCAACCGGGGCAATATCGCCAAGGCCATGGACCTGATGGAGCAGGCCGGCTGGACGGTGCAGGACGGGGTGATGAAGAACGCCGCCGGAGAGCCCTTCACCTTTGAAATCCTGCTGTCCTCGGGCGCCACCGAGACCCAGAAGACCATGGACATCTATGTCGAGGCGCTGAAGCGGATGGGGATCACCCCCACCGTCACCACGGTCGATTCGGCGCAATACAAGGAGCGCACCAACAACTACGACTTCGACATGGCCTATTACGTGCGCGGCCTGTCGCTGAGCCCCGGCAACGAGCAGATGCTCTACTGGGGCTCGGAAGGCGTGACGGAACCGGGAACGCGGAACTGGATGGGGATGAACTCTCCGGCCGCCGAAGCGATGATCCAGGCGATGCTCTCGGCCAAGACCCGCGAGGAATCGCTGGCCGCCGCCCATGCCTTGGACCGGGTGCTGACGGCGGGACGCTATGTGATCCCGATCTGGTTCACCACCACCAGCCGGATCGCGCATGACCGGCATCTGCACTATCCCACCGACTATATCGCCGCCTATGGCGACTGGATCGGCTTCCAGCCCGATGTCTGGTGGTGGGAGGATTAGGGGCGTCGATGGTGCGTGCGAGCACGCACCCTACGGTGTGGTTTGCGGATGGTGCGTGACGCACCACATCCTGCCCTGCGGTATTCGTAGTATTCGTAGGGTGCGTGCTCGCCGCCCCCCCCTCAAACCGGCAGCACCGCCAGCCCGACGCGCCGGCCCTCGGCCAGAAGCATGTTGTAGCTGCGGCAGGCCGCGGGCGAGGCCATGAACTCGACCCCGATCCCCAGCCCCTCCAGCGCCTCGCGAAAGGCCCTGGGCGGATAGCTGATCTCGGCGCCGGTGCCGACCAGCAGCACGTCGATGTCCCGAAAGGCCCGGTCGTCCCAGCCGGCCCAGGCCCGCAGGCCGCCCGGGTCCAGCGCCAGCGCGCCCTCATGCACCTGGCCGCCGATCCGGAAGAACCCCGGCCCGTAGCCATCGACCGGAAGAGCGCCGCCGAAATCGATCTCGGTCAGGCGCACCGGATCAGCCTTCCTTGGTGCTGAACTGGGTTCCGGCCGTGCCTTCGGCCACCGGCTTGGACCAGTCGCGCTTCACCCCGAGCATCAGCACGATGTTCTTGGAGATGTAGATCGAGGAATAGGTCCCGACCACGATGCCCCAGGTGATCGCGAAGACGAAGCCGCGGATCACGTCCCCGCCGAAGATCAGCAGCGCCAACAGCGCCACCAGCGTGGTGCCCGAGGTCATGATGGTCCGGCTCAGGGTCTCGTTGGCCGAGAGGTTCAGCACGTCGCGCAGCGCCCGCTGCTTGTACTTGATGAGGTTCTCCCGGGCCCGGTCGAAGACCACCACGGTATCGTTGATCGAATAGCCGACGATGGTCAGCAGCGCCGCGATGATGCTGAGGTCGAACTTGATCTGGAACAGCGAGAACAGGCCGATCGTCAGCCCCACGTCATGGACGAGCCCGACCAGGGCACCGACGGCGAACTGCCATTCGAACCGCAGCCAGATATAGACGGTGATCGCGGTCACTGCGGCCAGAACCGCCATGATCGCATCCAGGATCAGTTCCTTCGAGACCTTTGGCCCGACGCTTTCGACCGAGGGGAAGGTCACGTCCGGATCGACCGCACGCAACGCCGCCTCGACCTTGTCGATGGTCTCGCTGGTGATCGCCTCGTCGCCGTCCTGCGCCTGAATCCGGATCTGCGCCACGTTCTGATCGGGGCCGAAGCTCGGGTCGAAGACCTCGGCAATCGAGACATCGCCCAGCTTCAGAGGCGTCAGGGCCTCGCGGTAGGCGCCGACATCCACCTGCTGCGTGCTCTCGGTGCGGATCGTGGTCCCGCCGCGGAAGTCGATGCCGAAATTCAGCCCCATGGCAACCGTGACGATGATCGAGGCGATCAGAAGCACGACCGAGCCGCCGAAGGTCACCCGGGCGATGCGGAAGAAGTCGATGTTGGTGTTGTCCTTGACCAGACGCAGGCCCCATTGCAGCACGCTCTTCGGCCGTTTCCGGTGGAAGTAGCTGATGACCATCAGCCGGGTGACGAAATAGGCGGTGAAGACCGAGGTCAGGATGCCGAGCGCCAGGGTCACGGCAAAGCCCTTGACCGGGCCGGTGCCCAGCACGAAGAGGATCGCCGCGGTGATCAGCGTGGTGATGTTGCTGTCGAGAATCGCCGACAGCGCCTTTTCATAGCCCAGTTCGATCGCCCGTGCCGGTCCCTTGGTGTTCTTCAACTCCTCGCGTATCCGCTCGTAGATCAGCACGTTGGCGTCCACCGCCATCCCGACCGTCAGCACGATCCCGGCGATGCCCGGCAGGGTCAGCGTGCCGCCGATCATGCTGAGCGCACCGAACATCATCGCAAGGTTCACGGTCAGGGCGATATTGGCGAACCAGCCGAACAGGCCATAGGCCGCCGCCATGAAGACCACGACCAGAACCGAACCGACGATCGCCGCCAGCTTGCCGGCCGCGATCGAATCGGCGCCCAGTTCGGGACCGATGGTGCGCTCCTCCAGGAAGGTCATCCCCGCCGGCAGGGCGCCGGCCCGCAGCAGGACCGCCAGGTTGGTCGATTCCTCCAGGCTGAAGTTCCCGGTGATGATTCCCGAACCGCCGGGAATCGCGCTCTGGATCGTCGGGGCCGAAATCACCTGGTTGTCGAGGACGATGGCGAAGGGCTCGCCGATATGCTCGGCGGTGTAGATGCCGAATTTCCGCGCCCCGGTCGGGTTGAAGGTGAAGCTGACCGCTGGGCGGCCGTTCTGGTCGAAGGACGGCTGCGCGTCGGTCAGCTCGTCGCCCGTCACCACGGCCGTCTGTTCGAGGACGTAGTAGACGCCCTTCTCATCGGCCGAGGGCAGCAGTTCGTTGTTCGGTCCCGGCACCGCATCGGGGTCGGTCGTGCGCCCGACCACCGGCTGGAAGGTCAGCTTGGCGGTGGTGCCGATGATCGCCTTCAGCTCGGCCGCCGAGCCGATGCCGGGAACCTCGATCAGGATCCGGTCGTCGCCCTGGCGCTGGATCGTCGGCTCGCGGGTGCCGACCTCGTCCACCCGGCGCCGGATGATCTCGAGGCTCTGCTGCATGGTCCGGTCGTCGGTCGCCATCTTCTCGGCATCGGACAGCGAGACGATCAGGATGTCGCCTTCGCCCCTCACGTCGATGTCCTTGGCGCCGATATTGGACAGCGAAGCCACCGGCTGCGCCAGGCTCCGCACCTTCTCCAGCGCCGCGGCCATGCCTTCGGGCTTGGCCAGCCTGATCCGCAGATCGCCGCTGTTGGAATCGACCCGGCGAATGCCGCCAACCTCGTCGCGCAGCTCGCGCAGGGCATCACGGACTTCGGGCCAGTAGCCGTTCATCCGGTCTTCGTAGACCTCGGAGAGATGCACCTCGGCCAGAAGATGCGCGCCGCCGCGCAGGTCGAGCCCCAGGTTCACCAGCCGGTCCGGCGCCCAGCTCGGCCAGTCGTCCCGTGCCGCCACCAGTTGCGGCGTCTCGCCTCCGGACTCGATCTTCTTGATCGCGTCGTTATGGGTCTCGACCCTGTTGTAGAACAGGTTCGGGATGGCAGAGCCGACAAACAGCGCAGTGATCAGAAGGATCAGGATGCGCTTCCAGGGGGCGATTTGCAGCATGGTTTCGCTTTCGCGTCAGGGTGGACTTTCGCGTCAGGTCGCGGGTTCGGTCTTGGTCAGGACTGTGGCGATGGTCGACCGCATGACCCGCACCTTGACCCCGCTGGCGATCTCGACCTCGATCTCGTTCTGGCCCTCGGTGACCTTGGTGACCTTGCCGATGATCCCGCCCTGGGTGATGACCTGATCACCGCGGCGCAGCGCCTTGATCATCGCCTGATGCTCCTTGACCTTCTTCTGCTGCGGCCGGATCAGCAGGAAATACATGATCGCGAAGATCAGGATCAGCGGAGCGAATTGCACCAGGGCACCGCCACCGGCACCTCCGGCGGCCTGAGCATAGGCGGGGCTTGCGAACATGGGTCATCCTGTTGTCGGGCCCGTCCGGCCAGGGGCTTTGACGGGCATTTCGAATTGGCGCGCAACCTAAGGCCGGGGGGGGCGGATAGCAAGGCGCGGCGCCGCGCGGATTTCGCCAGGAAACCCGCAGGCTCCGGGGGCATATGGGGACGCCATGTCGGCAACAAAAGGGGTTTGCCGGCACGCGATGGCCTTCGCCGTTCCCCTTGCCCCGAATATACTCTATGACCGCGCCACTTTCCTGCCATTCGAGGAGCCGATCCCATGCACGACATCCGCGCCATTCGCGACAACCCCGCCGGTTTCGACGCCGCCCTGGGCCGCCGCGGGGTCTCGGGCCTGTCGTCGGAGATCCTGGCCCTGGACGAGGCACGCCGCGCGAAGATCCACGCGGCCGAGACCGCGCAGGCGGCACAGAACGCCGCCTCGAAGGAAATCGGCGCCGCCAAGGCCCGTGGCGACGAGGCCGAGTTCGAACGTCTGCGGGCGCTGGTCAGCGCGAAGAAGGCCGAGATCGCGAAGCTGAACGAAGAGGCCAAGGCCGACGACGCGGCGCTGCGCGACCTGCTGATGGGCATCCCCAACCTGCCCCGCGACGACATCCCCGACGGCAAGGACGAGGCCGACAATGTCGAGATCCGGCGCGAGGGCGCACCGCGCAACTTCTCCTTCAAGCCGCTGGAGCATTTCGAGATTCCGGCGGTCAAGCGCGGCATGGATTTCGCGACCGCGGCCAAGCTTTCGGGCACCCGCTTCGTGGTCCTGCAAGGCGCCGTCGCGCGGCTGCACCGGGCCCTGGCCCAGTTCATGCTCGACCTGCACACGACCGAGCATGGCCTGATCGAGACCAACACCCCGGTGCTGGTGCGCGAAGAGGCGATGTACGGCACCAACCAGCTGCCGAAATTCGCCGAGGACAGCTATCAGACCACCAATGGCTGGTGGCTGATCCCGACGGCCGAAGTCACCCTGACCAACACCGTCGCAGGCGAGATTCTCGACGCCGAGTCCCTGCCCCGCCGGCTGACCGCCCATACGCTCTGCTTCCGCTCCGAGGCCGGGTCGGCCGGCAAGGACACCAGCGGAATGCTGCGCCAGCACCAGTTCGAGAAGGTCGAGATGGTGACGATCTGCGCCCCGGAAACCTCGGATGCCGAGCATCAGAGGATGACCGAATGCGCCGAAGCGGTGCTGAAACGTCTGGGCCTGCCGTTCCGCACCGTGGTGCTCTGCACCGGCGACATGGGCTTTGGCGCGCAGAAGACCCATGACATCGAGGTCTGGCTGCCCGGACAGAACACCTATCGCGAGATTTCCTCGGTCTCGACCTGCGGCGATTTCCAGGCCCGCCGGATGAATGCCCGCTACCGGACCGAATCGGGCAAGCCCGAGTTCGTCCACACCCTGAACGGTTCGGGCCTGGCGGTCGGTCGGACGCTGATCGCGGTGCTGGAGAACGGCCAGCAGGAGGATGGCTCGGTGGACCTGCCCGAGGCCCTGCACCCCTATCTCGGCGGCAAGACCCGGCTGACACCGGACGGATATCTGGCCTGAACTGAACCGGGACGCCGATTGGCGCGTAGTAAGGGACATGCGCATCATGTCCCTTCTCGTCCTTGCCCTCGCCGCCAGCTTCGCGCTGTCGCCGTTCTTCGTCACCTCGTTCCAGGGGATCGACCCGAAGCTCTACCCGGTTCCGCAGGTCGATCCGCCGGTGCAGCCCGCCGGCTGGGCCTTCGCGATCTGGGGGCTGCTCTATCTCTGGCTGATCGTCATGGCCGGATTCGGTGTCCTGCGCCGGGCCGGGGATGCCGACTGGCAGGCGACCCGCCCGCCATTGGCCCTGTCTCTGAGTCTCGGCACCTTCTGGCTGGCGGCGGCCGAACGTTCGCCGGTGCTCGCCACCGCGATGATCTGGCTCATGCTGCTGGCCGCCGTGCTGGCCCTGCTGCGGGCGCCGCAGCTTCGCGACCGCTGGTGGCTGGGCATGCCTCTGGGGCTCTATGCCAGCTGGCTGACGGCGGCCTCCTGCGCCGGGCTGGGTCTGCTGGGCGCCGGCTGGGGCATCGGGCCGGGCGAGATCGCCTGGGCCTATGTCGGCATCGCCCTGGCGACGGCGATCGGCGGCGCCGTGCTGGTGGCCCGGCCGCAGTCCTGGGGCTATGGCGCGGCACTGATCTGGGCGCTGGCGGCGATTGCGGCAAAGAACGCGGAAACCGCCCTCCCGGTGGCAGGGGCGGCCGGGCTGGCCGCCCTGGCCGTGCTGACGCTGCTGCTGCTGCGCGGACGCCGCTAGGGACGGATCGTCCCGTTGCCCTCGACCAGATATTTGAAGCTGGTCAGCTGCTCGGCCCCGACCGGACCCCTTGCATGCATCTTGCCGGTGGCGATGCCGATCTCGGCGCCCATGCCGAATTCGGCGCCATCGGCGAACTGGGTCGAGGCGTTGCGGATCAGGATCGCCGAATCGAGCCGGGTGAAGAACCGCTCGGCGGCCGCATCGTCGGCGGTGACGATGGCGTCGGTATGCTGGCTGCCATAGCGACGGATATGGGCGATCGCCGCGTCCACCCCGTCCACCAGCTTCACCGCGATGATCGCGTCGAGGAACTCCTTGCCGAAATCCCCGGGCTCGGCCTGCACCGTGCCGGGAAGTTCGGCCAGCTCGCCATCGGCCCTGACCTCTACCCCCTTCTCGATAAGCTTTTCAATCAGATGCGGGCCGTTCTTCACGTAATAGTCGCGATCGATCAGCAGACATTCCGCGGCGCCGCAGATGCCGGTCCGCCGGGTCTTGGCATTGATCACCACCGCCTCGGCCATGGCCGGATCGGCCTTGGCATCGACATAGACATGGCAGATGCCCTCGAGATGCGCGAAGACCGGCACCCGCGCCTCGCGCTGCACCAGACCGACCAGCCCCTTGCCGCCGCGCGGCACGATCACGTCGATATATTCCACCGCCTTCAGCATCTCGCTGACCGCCGCCCGGTCGCGGGTCGGGACCAGCTGGATCGCGGTTTCGGGCAGGCCGGCCTGATTCAGCCCGGCCAGAAGCGCCGCATGGATCGCCTGCGAGGACTGGAAGCTTTCCGAACCGCCGCGCAGGATCACCGCGTTACCGGCCTTGAGGCACAGAGCCCCGGCATCGGCGGTGACATTGGGGCGGCTCTCGTAGATCACCCCGACGACGCCCAGAGGCGTCCGCACCCGGCGAATATGCAGACCCGAGGGGCGATCCCACTCGGTGATCACCTGGCCCACCGGATCGGCCTGTTCGGCGATCGCCCGCAACCCGTCCGCCATGGCGCGAATCCGCGTCTCGTCCAGCATCAGCCGGTCGAGCATCGCCGGAGACAGATCCTTGGCCCGGGCAAAGGCAAGGTCCTCGGCATTGGCCGCGATGATCGCCTCGCGGCGCTCCCAGACCGCATCCGCGGCCGCCATCAACGCTTCCGATTTGCGCTCCGGGCTGGCAAAGGCCAGTTCGGCGGCGGCGTCACGGGCCTTGCGGCCGATCTCGGCCATCAGGGCGGGGATGTCTTCGGCGTCTTTCATCACGAACTCCTGCGGTCAGGCAAAGGTTAGGCGGTTTGGCGGGGCAAGGGAACGGGCAAGGCTCAGACCGCCATGTCGTCGCGGTGGATCAGGGCGGCGCGGCCGGAATAGCCCAGCACCTCTTCGATATCGCTGGAGCGATGGCCCTTGATCTTCGCGGCCTCCTCGGCGGTATAGCGGGTCAGTCCGCAGGCCAGCATCGCGCCGTCCGGGCCCAGCACCGCCACCGGATCGCCACGCCCGAAGCGCCCGGAGACGCCGGTGACGCCCGCCGGCAACAGCGATTTGCCCGAGGCCAGGGCCCGCGCCGCACCGGCGTCGATCACGATCTCGCCGCGCGGCTTCATCGCCGCGATCCAGCGCTTGCGGGCCTGCTGCGGGTCGAGTTGCGGGGTGAACCAGGTGGCGCGGGCGCCCTCGGCCAGCGCGGTCAGGGGCCGCTCGGTGGCGCCCAGGGTGATCACCATGGCGCAGCCGCCGGCGGTGGCGGTCTTGGCCGCCAGCAGCTTGGTCTTCATCCCGCCTTTCGACAGGCCCGACGTGCCCTCGCCCGCCATCGCCTCGATCCTCGGCGTGATCCTGTCGATGATCTCGAAGTGATGCGCATCGGGATTGGTCTGCGGATTGCTGTCGTAGAATCCGTCCACGTCGCTCAGCAACACCAGCTGATCGGCCCCCACCGTCACCGCGATCTGCGCCGCCAGCCGGTCGTTGTCGCCAAAGCGGATCTCGTCGGTCGCCACGGTGTCGTTTTCGTTGACGATCGGCACGATGCCGAAGTTCAGCATCTGCGCGAAGGCGGCGCGGGCGTTGAGGTAGCGGCGCCGGTTCTCGGTGTCCTCCAGCGTCATCAGCACCTGGCCGGCGGTGATGCCATGCGGGGCCAGGGCTTCCTCATAGGCGCGGGCCAGCCTGATCTGCCCGACCGCGGCGGCGGCCTGCTGCTGTTCCAGGCTCAACGCCCCGGCGGGAAGGTCCAGCACCCGGCGCCCCAGTGCGATCGAGCCGGAAGAGACCAGGATCACATCCGTGCCCCGGCCACGCATCGCGGCAACGTCTGCCGCCAGTCCCTTCAACCAGCCGGTCTTCAAGCCGGCCTCGCGATCCACCAGCAGGGCCGAGCCGATCTTGACGACCAGGCGACGGGCTTCAGTCAGGGTCGCCACGATTCTTCCTCGGCAGGTTTCTCGGAGATCGCGGCGCGCAGCCGGTCCTCGGCGATCTGCGCCTTCACGGCGCGCAACACCTCGGTCACGCCCTCGCCGGTGACGCCGGACATCTGCATGACCGGGCCGCCGCTCGCCTTTTCCAGCTTCTTCACATTGGCCTTGCGGGTCTTGTCGTCCAGCGCATCGACCTTGTTCAGCACCAGCACCGCCGGCTTGTCCTCCAGCCCCGCGCCATAGCGGGTCAGCTCGTCGAGGATCGTCCGGTAGTCCTTTGTGATCGTGGCCGAAGTCCCGTCCACCAGATGCAGCAGGACCGAACAGCGCTCGACATGGCCCAGGAACTGGTCGCCGAGCCCCCGGCCCTCGGACGCGCCTTCGATCAGGCCCGGAATATCGGCCACGACGAATTCCGCCCCATCGACCCCGACCACCCCGAGGTTCGGCACCAGCGTGGTGAAGGGGTAGTCGGCGATCTTCGGGCGCGCATTCGAGGTCGCCGCCAGAAAGGTCGATTTCCCGGCATTGGGAAGGCCGACCAGCCCGGCTTCGGCGATCAGCTTCAGCCGCAGCCAGACATCGCGCTCGACTCCCTCCTGGCCCGGATTGGCGCGACGGGGGGCCTGGTTGGTGGCGGACTTGAAATGCAGGTTGCCCCAGCCGCCATTGCCACCCTTTGCCAGCACCACGCGCTGGCCGACCTCGGTCAGATCGGCGATCACCGTTTCCTGATCCTCGTCCAGCACCTCGGTCCCCACCGGAACCTTCAGCACGATGTCCTTGCCGTCCTTGCCGGTGCGCTGGCTGCCCATGCCGCCCTGGCCGTTCTGGGCAAAGAAATGCCGCTGATAGCGAAAGTCGATCAGCGTGTTCAGCCCCTCCACCGCCTCGGCGATGACATCGCCGCCGGCCCCGCCGTCGCCGCCGTCGGGACCACCGAACTCGATGTATTTCTCGCGCCGGAACGAGACGCAGCCATTGCCGCCGGCGCCCGAGCGGATGGTCACACGGCAGAGATCGAGAAATTTCATGCGGAGTTCCTTTTCAAGGACGGCTTACGGCGGGCGGCGGCGAAACTCAATCGCCGAGACGGGAGACGTTACGGTCGGCCGGCCCAGTCCCGGGCGCTCAGCGCCATCCGCAGGGTCTCTACCTCGCGGCCTTCGGCGCGGTGGAACTGCCGGCGCGGTGCAGTATAGCGGAAGCCGAGCTTGGCCAGCACCCGGGCCGAGGCCTCGTTGCCCGGCAGGTGGCCCGAAACCAGGTCACTGTCCGAGCCGGCAAAATGCGCCGCGACCAGCGCCGTCGCCGCTTCGGTCATCAGCCCCCTGCCCTGCGCCTCGGGCCGCAGCCAGTAGCCCAGTTCGCCCGAAGGCGCGATATGGACCACGCCCAGAACCGGCCCGTCCCCCTCGGTCACGGCAAGGGCGCCGTCCGAGTCATGCCGGGCGATGAAGCTCTCGGCATCCTCCAGCCGATAGGGCCAGGGCGGCGAGACCAGCCAGCGGATCACGTCCCAGTGGCCGATGCCTTCCGCCACCGCGGCGGCGTCTCCGGCCACCAGCGGCCGGAGGGTCAGCCTTTCGGTCCTGAACTCCGCCGGTGATGTGACAGGCCGGGCCATCGCATCAGAGCTTGCGGATATAGGTCCAGGTGCGGACCGTGGCGTCACGGGCAACCGAATAGGCCTCGGCATCGCCGAGATATTCGAAGCCGGCATTGGTCAGCACCCGGGCCGAGGCGGGATTGTCCTGGAACACTTCGGCGAAGAACGCCTTGTCCCCGCGCGGATTGGCGGCAATCAGCGCCTTGACGGCATCCGAGGCAAAGCCGGCATTCCAGAACCCCGGCGCCACCCAATAGCCGATTTCCGACTGATCGCGGTCCATGCCGCGCAGGGAGATCACCCCCAGCAACTCGCCCAGGTCGTTGGCACTGCCATCCATGACCCAGACCTGCTCGGCCGGGGCTTCGCCCATCGCGCGGGCGATGAAGGATTCCACCGCGCCGGGCGGCAGCGGGTGCGGGATCGAGCGGGTACCTCGGGCAACGCGCTCGTCGCCGGCATAGAGCGTCAGAAGCCCGGCATCCGAAGTTCGCATCGGCCGCAGCAAGAAACGACCAGCGTCGATCGTCGGCAATGGGTCAACCTTGGTAATGATCATCTGGGCCTCCTCCCGGACGATGATGGAGCCGAAACCTGGCGGTCCCGGAAAGCGGAAAGGGGGACCGGCGTCTGCGCCGATCCCCCTTGCCAATTCGTTGAGGTCTTCGGCTACTCGGCGGCCTCCACCGCCGGGAGGACCGAAATGAAGGTACGGCCCTTGAGGCCCTTCTTGAAGGTCACGTGACCGTCGGTGGTCGCGAACAGGGTATGATCCTTGCCCATGCCGACACCTTCGCCCGGCCACCAGGTGGTGCCGCGCTGACGCACGATGATCATCCCCGGCTTGGCGACTTCGCCACCGTAGAGCTTGACGCCGAGGCGCCGACCGGCCGAGTCGCGACCGTTGCGGGACGAGCCGCCTGCTTTCTTGTGTGCCATCTCGGATTACTCCTTCTTCGCGGCGGGCTTCTTGGCCGCCGCCTTCTTCGCGGGCTTGGCCGCGGCTTCGCCAGCATCGGCGGCCTTGGCTTTCGGCGCGGCCTTGGCCTTGGGCGCAGCTTCGGACTTGGCCTTGGCTGCGGGCTTCTCGGCGGCGGCCTTGGCCTTCGGGGCGGCCTTGGCCGGCTTGGCCGCAGCGTCGCCCTTGGTGCCATGCGCTGCGACGCGGGCGGCGGCGGAGCCGGTGGCAGCCATCACGCCCGATTTCTCGGCGCCGGATTCCAGGATGTCGGTCACCCGCACCAGGGTCAACTTCTGCCGGTGGCCCCGGGTCCGCTGAGACGAATGCTTGCGGCGGCGCTTGTGGTAGGTGATGACCTTGTCGGCCTTGATGTTGTCGATCACCTCGGCCTGCACCGCGGCGCCCTCGATATAGGGCGTGCCGACCTTGGCGCCGACCATCAGAATCTCGTTGAACTGGATTTTGTCGCCAGCATTGGCGGCAAGCAATTCGACCTTCAACACGTCACCCGACGCGACCCGGTACTGCTTGCCTCCGGTCTTGAGGACCGCAAACATCTTCGTCTTCCTTTTCGGTTCCGCGTCCTGTGGTCCCCGGACGCTACTCCGGACGTCTCGGCCCGCTGCGGGCCACCTCGGACGGCGCGCCCCATGGGGCGGCATTGTAAACTTGCCCGGCAACGGCAGGGCCGGCGTCGGGATGCAGGCTTATCGGAGAGTGCGGCAGCGAAGTCAAGCAACTTCGGCCCCCGCACCGCCTCCGACTGCTAGAGTTCCTCGCCGACCATCCGCCGGGCCAGCCCGGCGCCGAGCGCGAAGGAGATGTCGTTGAACATTCCGTCGAAGGCGCTGAAGATCGCCCGGTTCAGGGTCTGCCCCCCCGGTGTTTCCGAAAACGCGATATAGGCGTCCAGCTCGGCATCGGTCAGCGGCTGATAGGCGAGGTTGAGAAAGCTGTAGACCCAGTCGATCGTATCGGCCCGGACGCCCGGCTCCTGCGCCCAGACCTCGGCGAGGATCGCCGAGTCGTCCATCTCCGGGTCCAGCGCACCGCCCGAGGCGAGGCCTTTGAAGAAGGCGTAATTCGCGTTCAGCGCCCCGGCGACATTGCTTTCGAACAGGTCGTTCACCTCGGCAAAGCGGGTCAGCTGGTCGATCCACGGCAGCGCCCTGTCGCGCATCTCCTGAACCCGGACCCGGGCCAGTTCATCGGCCTCGGGGTCCAGCATCGCCTTGCGCGCCTCGTATTCCAGACGCACCGCACGGGCGCCGAGCTCGGAACTGAAGAAGGCGATGCCGTCGCTGACATCCACCCCGGCCAGCGCCTGGCCGAAGGCGGCCCGGGACGTCCGGGTCATCCATTCGATGTCGTAGATCGCGGCCACTTCCGCGGCCCAGTCGTCGCCCCCCTGCCCGCCCAGCATGTCCCGGTCGAGGCTCTCGCCGTAATCGATCCCCTCGGCATGCATGATCCCGAGCACTTCCGGCATCAGGAGCAGCGTCCAGAGCTGGTCGATCTCGGCCTGGTCCGCAGACTGGGCCGGCCGGGCGACGGCCAGCCCCAGCATCAGCGTCAGCACCATGAACGGCTGCAGCAACCACCGGACGGCGGCGGGAACGGATGAGATCGGGCGCATGAAACCTCCGGGCGGCACGGGGCTCAACCTAGGCCCTTGCCGCGATGAAGCAAAGCCTCAGAGCTCCTGCTCGGGCTGCAATTCCCCCAGTCGGGCACCCAGAACCTGATAGCGCTCGATCATCACCTGGAACTGGGTGGCATTCAGCACTTCGTAGACCCGCTGCATTTCGGGCGTCTCCAGAGCCGCGACATAGGCGGCCAGGTCGGCATCGGAAATGTCGCGATAGGTCCAGGCATTGGCCATCAGCCCCAGCATCTCGGATTGCGGCGCCCGGGCCACCGCCTCGCGCATCAATTCTGCGCGCAGCTCGGTCTCGGTCATGTCGAGCGGCGAGGCCCCGGCCGCCATCGCCGCCAGCAGGAACCGCACCTGGATCTCGACCACCGCCTTGCGCGAGGTCTCGGCCGAGCCGATCGCCCGATCCAGTTCCCGCAGCAGGTCGAGCCGCGGCGAATGCGAATCGATCATCTGCTGCACCAGCTTCTGGCCCTCGGTATATTTCACCGTGTCATCGGCCATGTGGCTGGCATTCTCGACCGCCACCAGCCGCTGGCCGAGATCAGAGGCATAGAAATCGGCGCCGGCATCGACCAGCGCCTCGGGCATCACCGCTTCCAGGATGTCCACCGCCCGGCGGACCATCTCCTCGGGCACGAAGACCTCTTCGGCCAGCTTCGAATACTGCTTGCCGAAGGTATCGGGCGCCTCGCCGACCATGCCCGGCCCGGCCATTGCCCCCTGCTGCAGGCTCTCGATCACCACGTCATAGCCGGTGACCTTCAGGAAGGCCTGCAGCTTGTCGCGATCGGCGGCATGGGCGTGCGACTGGCTGAAGAACACCAGCCCGGCGACCAGCAGCGAGAGCAGCGGCGGAAGGACACGGAAACTGCGAAGGAGGGATTTCATCATCGGCCTGCCTGTTGTTTTGCGGCGAGACTATCGCAGCCGGCGTGTCGTGCAAATCACGTTGCCCTGAGATTGTCCGGCATCGGTGCAGGGATTCGTCTTGCACGGCGCCCGCAAGGCAACTATACGCCCGCCCAGACCAAGGAGAGGTGCCGGAGTGGTCGAACGGGGCGGTCTCGAAAACCGTTGAGCGTGAAAGCGTTCCGTGGGTTCGAATCCCACCCTCTCCGCCACCCACCCAGCCCATTGAAAATAAGCGGTCTATGACCTGCGCATGGTGGCGAGGTTTCCGCGACATGCGCGGCGTGGTGCCCCTTGGAGACTTGAATTCACGGGCCAAGTAGCCGTCCCAAACGGCCCGAGTCTCCGTCTGGCGTTTGGCGCGATACCGTTTTCGGTCGCGGCTTCAGGTGCTGGACATGGCTTCTGGTTCCTTCCAGGCCGACGATGCCGCATCTTTGCGCAGACCTGTTCTCCAAGTCGGATGGAGTATTCCCAGCCATGCTCCGCTGAACTTTTTTTCGGTACTGATCCGGGAGAACCGTCACGAAGGCGGCGGCATCGCATTCTGGTGCCACAACGTCAGCGCAGCATGAGGATTGCGGGCAGGCCCGGTCCGTCTCCCTGTCTCTTGCAGCGCTGATCGCGCCGCGGTCCTCACACACTGTATCGCGACATGGCCCCGAATGCCTCCTCCCAATACGGCGAATACGTCACCCGATCAAACCTTGGGCTTAGCCGGCCTATAGCGTAAACGCGGCGCGGAAAGCCTCCAGCGCCTTTTCCTCGTCGTCTTGTGCAAAGGCTTCCAGTCCGACCGGACCGGCATAGCCCATCGCATCGAGGGCGCGGGCGATGCCCGCGTAGTTGATCTCGCCGGTGCCCGGTTCGCATCGACCGGGGTTGTCGGCCACCTGCACCTCGCCGATCCATGGCAGGCAGGCCCGGCACCAACGGATCAGGTCACCTTCGCCGATCTGCGTATGATAGAGATCGAGATTGATCCGAAGTTGCGGCCGATTGACGGCCGAGACGAGCGCCAGCACCTCCGCCGTGCTGCCAAAGGGGCAACCGGGATGGTCGGTCGGGTTGAGGTTCTCCAGCGCGAATACGACGCCTTCCGCTTCGGCCAGATCGCAGATCCGCATCAGCGTGTCGCGGGCCTGCTGCGCCATGCCCGGCGTGCATGATCCGATATGCGGGATCGGGATGCCCATGTCGCCAAGACCGGTACCGTGCAGGTTCAGCAGGCGGACTCCCAACCGCTTGCCGACCTGTGCCGCCTCCCGCGCCGAGGCCAGCAGGATTCGAGCGCCCTCGGCATCGGCAAGACGGCCCTTCAGATATCCGTTCATGATCGTGAATGTGGCACCGGTCCGGGCCAGCTCATCGACATCCCAGGCGGTCCAGTTCCACAGGCCGACACCGAAACCCATTTCATGCAGGCGGGCGGCGCGCCAGGCCATGGGTTTGTCGCGCCACATCATCTCGGCGCAGGCCGCGAGTTGAAAGCTCATATCACGCAGTTCCATCGAATCGGGTTACGGCGACGGCAGTCATCCCGGGACTCCTTCGCGCAGTCGGACAAGGAACGACACATCGTCGCCCGAGACGGAATCGACCAGGCCCTCTTCCAGCCAGCTGACCAGATTCGGCAACGGCGAGTGGCGCGTGCCCAGGTAAGGCGCCAAGGCGGTTGGCGGCGGAACATGGAGGCGCAGGTTGAATCCCCGGTCATGCAGGGCGCGGGCATCGTCGGGGTGGAACATGGCCAGTTCGATCGAGACCGATTGCGCCCCGACTGCCGCCAGAAGCGCCGGGAAATCGGCATGCCGAGCATGGGTGATGAGCTGCAGCCGCAGGCCGGGAATGGCCTCGGCCGCGGCCCGCAGAACGACGTGATCGAAACCGATGATCTGGACATGGCCGATGGCGCCGGTCCGCTCCAGCACCTCGGCCAGACGCTCGATCATCAACGCCGGCCGCTCGGCCTCCTTCAGTTCGATCTCCAGACCGATGCCGTTCTGCACCGCCCAGTCCAGCGTCTCCTCCAGGGTCGGGATCGCGGCCCTCCGCTCGCTATCTCCCCGCCAGACGGCTTCCAGCCCGCGCAGGGCTACGAGGTCGATATCCGACAAGAATCCGCTGCCGGTGGTGGTGCGATCCAGTGTGGCATCGTGCATCAGAACCGGAACACCGTCCCGCGTCAGGCGGATGTCGATCTCGCAGGTCGTCGCCCCCGCAGCGCGGGCATCCTCGAGATTGGCGATGGTGTTTTCCGGTCCGATCAGCGGATAGCCGCGATGCCCGCAGACATGCGCCCGGCCGTTGTCGCGGTGATGAAAGGAAATCATAGGCAGCCCTCGTTGCCGGTCATTGCACAGATGCGGCCAAGTTCGGCCGCGACGCCGGGCGCGGCGGCCAGCAGGGGGCCGCCGCCCGTCAACCCGCCATCGGCGAGAAAGGGCGAGACATGGCCGCCTGCCTCGGTCACCAGAAGGTTTCCGGCAAGGCAGTCCCAGGCATTGATATGCGCCTCGAAATAGCCCAGGAGCCGACCCGCCGCGACATAGGCCAGCATCAGCGCGCCCGAGCCGTTGCGCTGAAACATTCCGCCGGCCTGCGCCAGCCCGTCGATGGCGGCCAGCGCCGGCTCGGTTCCGGTCCGGTGCGAGAAGCCGATCCCGACCACGCCCTGATCGAGCGTGCCTGCCGGCGAGCAGGTGAGAGGGGTGCCGTTCAGGCTGGCCCCCCGGCCGGCCCGCGCCAGGAACAACTCGTCGGCGTTGGGATCGAAGATCCCGCCCGCGACCGTCTGTCCGTTCCGAAGCAGCGCCACCGAGACGCACCAGACCGGGATCGCGTTCACGAAGCACTGGGTGCCGTCGATCGGGTCGATCACCCACAGGAACCCGGCACCGCCATCCCGCCGGTCCCAGGTTTCTCCGTCGGCCGCCAGCGCGCCGCCGGAACCGGTCTCTTCGCCCAGGATGGCGTCCTGGGGAAAGAGCGCCGCGATGCGGCCCGAGATCAGTTCTTCGACGGCGCGGTCGGCGTCGCTGGCCTGATCCTGAAGGCCCTTCACCTGAACGGTGAACCGCGAGGGATCGCGAAAATAGGCCAGCGCCAATGCCCCGGCCTCGCGCAGCAGTCCGGGCAAAAGTCCGGAGCGGGTATCGAGCGCGGCATCGGTCATTTCGGCAGCAGGTAGATCGGGCTCGACCAGGCACGGGTGCCGTCCTCGAGCGTGATCCGCGCAAAAAGAGGATTGTCCCTCCCCGCTTCGGGCGTGACGGTGAAGCCGGCATCCAGCGACAGCCGGTCCAGCGTCTCGGGCAGGCGGAAGATCTTCAGGAATCGCGGCAGCCGGTCCGAGCGATCCTCGATGCGGGCTTCGCTGCCAAGTTCGCCCAAGGCCAGGCTGCATTGCACCAGCGGCGTCTCGATCTCGATGGTTCCCGCCCGAGGGTCGGCCAGCCAGATATCCACCCCGGCGAAATTGCCGGTGGTGATCGATGTCCAGTTCAGCCGGTTGCCCTGCCGGGTCAGGGCCAGATCGGGGTTGAAGAAGTTGAACGCGCGGACATCCCGAATGGCATTGCCCGACAGCCTGGCATGGCCGTTCCAGACCACCTGCCGCGCCCGGCCACGATATTCGGCCCCCTCCCAGTGCAGCCGCAGCCGCGGCGCCGCGGCGTCCGGCGCGTAGCCCAGCCGTTTCGCTATGCGCCTTGTGCCGTTGAACAGCTCGATACGTTCGACCGGCACCGGCGCCGAAACCGAGACATCCACCCGGACCTCGCCCGGCGGGACCGAGACTATGTCGCCCATCATCGCCTCGCGGGCCGGCGAACTTTCGTCCGGGCCAAGCGCCGGGTCGCGATGATGAAGCCGGGCACCTTCGGGAAGGGCCGCCGTCACCGACAGGAACATGCGCCCCGAGGGGCCGCCGGTGGTGGCGTAGTGATGGCGCCGGCGCAGGGCGTCGAACACCGCGTCGCGGCTCAGCTCGGGCATAAGCAGGCAGGTCAGCCCGCCGACAGCGCCGAACAGCGAGGCGCCGGGATAGCTGGCGCCGGGCCGGCCCTTGTGGCCATCGGAATTCGCCACGATGCCGACACGGTGGCCCAGCCTGAAGGCGTCCTCGACCAGCCATTCGAAACTGCCCCAGGAGGAATGGACCTCGACCGCGGTCTCGATGTTCGGATCATGCGCGACGCCGATATCGGCATAGCGCCCGCCGCAATGGGCGAAGCAAATCGCGTCCTCGCCGTCGAGTTTCCTGAACAGGGCGCGGGCGGTGGGCACGATGCGCTCCGGCGCCGCGGCCCCCGCGACCAGCACCCCCGACGAGCGGCGGATTGGGCGGAACGGCTTGCGGAAGAACACGTTGCGGTCGCCGCCCAGAGCGGTATTGCCCGACCATTCGTAGCCCGGCAGCACCGCGAAGCGGCCCGGTTCGTCGAAATCCTCGCAGATCTCGTTGAGACGTTGCCAGAACTCGTCGGTGATCTGGAAATCGTTGCCCTGATGGGCCGTGACGTCGAGAAAGGCGAGATCGCGGGCAAAGGTGAAATAGTCCTGTGCCGAATTGGTTCCGATCGTCTCTTCCGTCTGGCCGTGGAGATCGGCCCAATAGGGCCGCAGTGCCCCGGACTGCCGCACGCGGACCGGCGTGGCCGGGGTCTCGCCGATACGGATGCGGATGTCTCCGGGGCCGGTGGCGCTCAGCCCTTCCAGCCGCGCCACCTTCTCTCCCTCGGGCAGGGTCAGGCTTTCGGGCAGGCCCGAGACCGGGCCGGAGGCCGAAAGCGGCAGCGTCGCGCCGGTGAAGGCGGTCGGATTGCCCCAGGCATCCTCGACCTTGACCCGCATCACGAAGTCCTCGCCGGGACGCAGCTCGGTGGGGCAGACGGCGACAAGCCGGCTGGGCGTGCCGCCGGTGATCTCGATCTCGGGATGGGCGGCGATGGCCTGGAAGTTGTAGGTGGCGATCGGATCGACCAGAACGCGGAACTCGAAACTCGCCTCGGCGAAGGTCTGCAACCGCAGCCCCGGCGAGCCCTGCCGACGGTCGCCGAGACGAAAGATCAGCCGATCACCCTCGCGCAGATAGCCGCGCACCACCTTCACTTCCAGACACTTGTCCCAGGGCCGGACATTGCCCTTGACCGAATAGCGGCATTCGAGCACGGCACCGTTCGAGGCTTCCACGCTCGTGAACCCCGGCGCGGTCGGGTCAGTGAACTGCAACGGCGACTGATCGGTGGGATACCGGAAGCAGAGCCGGACAGCCCCGCTGTCGTCGATGCCGTAGAAACCGGCGGTATAGGTCAGCGTGAACTCGACGAAGCTCCCGGCGGCGAAGCTGCCGACCGGGGATAGCTCGACCTGGCCGAGCCGTGCGGTGTCGAGCGTGTCCGGCTGGGGCCGGCATTGCTCGCCGCCGAGGGTCTCGCCCTGGCGGCCGGCTGCGTCGTTTTCTGGGTCTGAGGAAAGCATGTTGCGAGAATTGTCCTGCCGAGCTGTTAAGTTGTCTCGAAAAGGCCACCTGCCCGGTCGGGCGTTGGCCTCATCTATGGTTCACTCTGTCTCAACGAATCCGCCGTCGAAGTAGCGGGCGCTGCCATTGTCGACATAGTCGAGCCGCTGCACCCGCCTGCCCCGCCGCACCTTGATCGAATGCCGGGATTCGGCGGGCACCGGCCCGTCCGGTACTTCACATAGCGCGCGGCCGCGCATGGTTGCCGGGCGCGGGATGCCGAGCAGCGCAAGCACCGTGGGGGCGATGTCGATGTCACCGGCATAATGCTCCGCCACCCTCCCAGTGCCGAAGCGGCTACCGTTCAGGATCAATAGGCTGGCCAGTTCGCGCGGGTTCAGCCCGCCGTGCATCCCGCCGCCAGGAGGCTGGCTGCCGTCATAGAAACTGCATCCTGGCCAGCCCGCCTGATTGGGCCGGTCGTCGCCGCGCGAGGTGTAATAGAGATCCGGCATCCGCGGATGCTCACCACCCAGCAGCTCCATTGCGAAGGTTCCCGGTATTCCGCCCTCGATCCCGTCGCCGCGGCGGGTGAACAGGCAGCCGCACCAGGGACGGGTCATCAGCCAATCGACCAGCTCCGGCAGAAGCCGCTTGCCCGGCGTGGGGTCGGTGATCGTGCCCAGATAGCCCGGAATACCCAGCAGGCTGGTCCCGGCTGGCTCTTCGGCGCTTTCCGAGACGGGGAAACCGGCCGCTGCAAATTCGGCCCCCATCTCGATCGGGTCGGTTCCGGTGACATGCCCGTGGTCGGAAGCCACGATCATCTGCAGCGATTGCCCGTCCGGCGATGCGTCGCGCCAGGCGACGATACGGGCCAGTTCGGCATCCACATCGCGCAGGGCCTGCAGACAGACCGGCGTTCCCGGACCGTGGCTGTGCAGTGTCTTGTCCGGGTCGTTGTACCACAGCAGGGTCACATCCGGTTTCAACCGTGGTTCGGTGAACCGCAGATAGAGATCGGAGACATATCGATTGCGTCCGCTGTTCGGCACGGTCAGCGGCGGGATCGGGCCCAACAGTTCCAGCGCCTCGTTGGCCAGGTTGCCGGGCACCGACGACCCCCAGTCCTTGACCGACAACGTCACATGGCCGTTGCGGGCGGCGCGCGGATTGGCAAGAAACGTCGTTCCCTCGGAGCCCGAGGTGATCACCGCCATGCTGCGCCCCGCTTGCGCCAGCGCCTCGCCCAGTGTGACGGTCGAAAGCAGCCCTCCGTCATAGGCCCGGTCCATCGCCTCCAGATGGGCGAGTCGGCTGGTATCGACGGCGCGGTCGGAGAACACCCGAGGGTCGCAGAACCTGTTGGCGATGATGCCGTTCGTCGCCGGAAGGGTCCCGGTGGAGATCGCCGTGGAATTGACCCGCGTCGCCGAAGGGAACACCGCCCGCGCCTTCGGAAAATCCTGCCCGGCCCGGGCCAACGCCCAGAGCGTGGGGGTAAGTTCGGGCGACAGGAAATCGCGCCTGAATCCGTCGAGTATGATGACGAGGATGCGATCAGCCATGTCAGTCCGCCAGTTTCGGATCGAGACGATCGCGGACCCAGTCGCCCAGGATCGAGATCGAGAGGGTGGTGAGGAAAATGGTCATCCCCGGCAAGACCGCGATCCACCAAGCCACGATCAAGTAGTCGCGGCCGTCTCCGAGCATCATGCCGAGGCTGGTATGCGGTGGCTGGAGACCGAGGCCCAGGAAGGAGAGCGAGGTCTCCGCCAGGATGATCTCGGGGAAATTCAGCGTTAGTTGTACGATCAGCACCGGCGCGATGTTGGGAAAGATATGGCGCAGGTAGACCCGCAGTGGCTTTGCTCCCAGGGACCGGATCGCGGCGATATGGTCGCGCTCCTGCGCCGAAAGTACCATGCCGCGCGAGAGGCGGGCATAGGTCTCCCAGCCGTAGAGCCCCATGAGCATGACGAAGAGCGTCAGGCTCGACCCCAGAAAGGCCAACACCGCCAGGGCGATGATCAGGAAAGGCAGGGAAGCCTGGAAATCGACCAGCGCCATCACCACATCCTCGAATATCCCGCCGATGGCGGCTGCGAGGAATCCCAGCAATGTTCCGAGCGCGGCGCCGATCACCGTCCCTGCCAGAGCCAGGGAGAGCGAGACACGCATCCCGTGGAACAGCCGGCTGAGGATGTCGCGGCCAAGCGTGTCCGTGCCCAGCGGATGCGCCCAGGTTCCGCCGGCGAAGACCGGAGGGGTCAGGCGTGCGAGCAGATCCTGTTCGGTCGGCGGATAGGGCGACAACCAGCCCGCGAAGAGCGCGGTCAGCACCACGGCCAGCAAGTAGATGGTCGAGAGCACCACGACCGTACCGCCGCCACCAAGCCGCGGCAGCCATCGCCTGCGCAGGGGCCGGCCACCGGGCTCGAGTCGGGTGCGGGTGAGATCGTTCACTTTTGCGTCCTCACCCTGGGGTCGATCAGCCCGTAGAACACATCGACAAGGAAGTTGGCAGTGATCATCGAAGCGGCCACCATCAGCACCAGCGCCTGAACCACGGCCAGATCGCGGGTGTCGACCGACTGGATCAGAAGCCGGCCAACACCGGGCCAAGCGAATACCGTCTCGATGACGATGGCGCCGGCGACAAGATGCCCGAACTTGAGCCCCATGATGGTGACGATGGGCACCAGCGCGTTCGGCAGGGCATGGCGCAGGTTGCGCACCATTGCAGACAGGCCCTTGGCACGCGCGGTGCGCATATAGGGCTCGTTGAGAATCTCCAGCATCGCCGAACGCGCGAACCTGGCAATGGCAGCGGCATGGGCAGTGGCCAATGTGATCATCGGCAGGATGATGCTTGATGACCGGGTGTCGCCGGAGCTGGGCAGGATGCGCAGCCAGACCGAGAAGATGAGGATCAGAACGATCCCGAGGAAGAAATTCGGCATGGCATAGCCGAAGACGGCGATGGTCATCATGCCGCGGTCGGTCGCGCTGTTGCGGCGCAGGGCAGCGACGATGCCCATCGTCGTGCCGAACACCACCGCAAGCAGATAGGCGGGTATGCCCAGCCGCAGCGTTGCCGGTAACCGCTCGGCGATCAGCGAGACCACGCCGCGATTGTCCTGGAACGACACGCCGAAGTCGCCGCGCAGTGCCGAGCCGATATAGCGCAGATATTGCTCCCAGAGCGGCCGGTCGAGACCCCAAAGCTGCCGGTAATGCTCGATCACCTTGGGCGAGACGTCCTCGGGCATCATCGTCCTCACCGGATCACCCGCGAGCCGCAGCACCACGAAGGCAAAGCTCACCACCAGCAGCATGGTCAGAAGCGCGCGCGCCAGTTTGATCGAGAGATAGCGAGTCATGCCCGTGTTCCTGCGGTTTCGACCAGATGGCAGGCCACCGCATGGCCGTCGCTGTCGGTCTGCAGCGCCGGAGCCTCGGCACGGCAGCGATCGGTCGCCAACGAACAGCGGGTGGCAAAGGCACATCCGGGAGGCAGGCTGCCGGGATCGGGCAGTTCGCCTTGCAGGACTTCGCGCTTGCGGCGGGCGGCGGGATCGGCAACCGGCACCGACCGGATCAGAGCGCGGGTATAGGGATGGCGCGGCTCGGCGAACAGTGCCTCGGTCTCGGCCTCTTCGACGATCCGGCCGAGATAGAGCACCGCGATCCGGTGACAGATATACCGGACCACGGCGAGATCGTGCGAGATGAACAGATAGGCCAGCCCGAGTTCGGCCTGCAGCCGGGACAGCAGGTTCAAGACTTGCGCCTGCACCGAGACATCCAGCGCCGAGACCGGTTCGTCGCAGATCACCAGATCGGGGTCCAGGATGATGGCTCGCGCGATGACGACGCGCTGCTGCTGGCCGCCCGAAAGTTGGTGCGGATAGCGCTGCGCCAGGTTCTCGTCGATACCCACCGAGGCAAGCGTGGCAAGCGCCTTGCGCTTCCGCTCCTCGGGCGTTCCTTCGGCATGGATGTCGAGAGCCTCGCGCACCTGCGCCAGAACCCGCATCCGCGGGTCGAGATTGCCCAGGGGGTCCTGGAAGATCATCTGCACACGACGCCGGAACCCGGCTCGCTCCGCCGGATCGAGCCCGGCGAGATCGGTACCATGCCACAACACCCGCCCTTGCGTCGGCTTCATCATCCCCAGCATGATCCGGCCCAGGGTCGATTTTCCCGATCCGCTCTCACCGACCAGCCCGAACGTCTCGCCGCGCCGGATGCCGATGCTGACATCGACCACGGCCTGAACCGCCTCGGTGGCGCTCCACATGCTCGTCCTGCGGCTCGCGAAGCTCCGGCCCACACCTTCCGCCCGGATCAGTTCGTTCCCTTCCGTCATGCCGCCGGCTCCGGGTTCCAGCAGGCGTAGCGATGACCGCGGTCCAGTTCGGTATGCCCCGGCATATTGGCGCAGCGCGGCTCGGCGCCCTCGCAGCGCGGCGAGAAGGGACAGCCCGGCGGCATCTCGCGCAACGAAGGCACCTGACCCTCGATGGTCGTCAGGGTCTCGATGCGCCGGTCGATCCGGGGCCGCGATGCAAGAAGGCCGCGGGTATAGGGATGGCGGGGATTGTGAAACACGTCGGTCACCTCGCCGCTCTCGACCAGCCGACCGGCATACATTACGGCCACGCGGTCTGCCATCTCGGCGACGATGCCTAGATCATGGGTAATCATCACCACCGAGGTGCCGCGTTCGCGCGCGATCTCGGCCAGAAGTTCCAGGATCTGCGCCTGGATGGTGACATCCAGCGCCGTCGTCGGCTCGTCCGCGATAACGATGGCGGGGTCGCAGGCCAGCGCCATCGCGATCATGACCCGCTGGTTCATCCCGCCCGAGAACTGATGCGGAAAAGCCCGCAGCCGCTTGCTGGGCTGGGGCACTCCGACCCGGTCCAGCAGCTCGACCGCGCGACGGCGGGCCTCAGAGAGGTCGAGCCCCTGATGCGTCATCATGGTTTCGGCGATCTGGCGGCCGATGGTGAGAATCGGATTGAGCGCCTGGGTCGAGTTCTGAGAGATATAGGCGATCTGTCTGCCCCGGACGCGGTTCAGCCGCTTCTCGTCGAGGGACAGAAGATCCTGCCCGTCGAACATGGCCGAGCCTTCGACAACCCGACCGTTGGCGGGCAGCAAGCCGAGAAGCGACAGGCAGGTGACCGACTTGCCGCAGCCGGATTCTCCGACCAGCCCCAGAACCTCGCCCTGGCGCACCGAAAAATCGACGCCGCGCACGGCCCTCAGCCCGCCGGCGAATTCGATCTCCAGTCCTGTAACGGACAGGATCGGAATGTGCTCTGCTGCTGTCATTTGGGGGATGTCCGATATGGCCCTGCACCAATGTAGCGCAGGGCAGCCGGTCGCTGTACGGCTTAGGTCGAGAACGACAGATTGTCGGGACCGAAGTCGAGATAGAAGAAGGAATAGGGCGTCCACTCGATCTCCTTCTTCATCGCGAACCAGTCGGCGCGCATCCACAGCGGGAAGCCGGGCGTCTCCTCGACCCAGATATCGACGAGCTGCTTGAACAGCTCGCGGCGCTTCTCTGGATCGCTCTCGACCTCGAAGGCGCGGCCGACGTCGATGAAGCTCTGCGGATGATCCCACGAGCTTTCCTTCTTGCCCGGCGCACGCGGACCGTCCGGCCCCCAGGTCGCCCAGATCGGCGTGGCCGGATCGGGGATGTGAATCCCGTTCGACCACGAGATCATCGCCACTTCCCCGTCCGGCAGCCCCTCGGCCGCCAGAGCTGAACCCTTTCGGATTTCGATCTCGACATTGATCCCGGCCTTCTTCCACATCTCGGCCATGATCTGCGCGGCATCCTCGATCTTGGGATAGCCGCCGCGCTGGATCCTGAGGTTCAGCACCTCGCCGTTGTAGCCGGCGCTCTCCAGCAGTTCCTTTGCCTTCTCCATGTCGTATTTCCGGCCCCTGCGGTCGGGATCGTAGTACTCGCCGTAGAATTCGAAAGCGAAGGGTTCGGGCACATGGGTGGCGTCGCCCCACAACGCCTTGGCCATCGCCTCGCGGTCAAGCGCGTGGACCAGCGCCTGACGGATGCGTTTGTCCGAGGTGACCGGATGCAGGGTCGAGATCACGATCACCACCTGGTTCTCGTAATTCACCTTGCGGACCTTGAGTTCGTCATGGGATTCGACGGTCGAGACCAGCTCGGGCTCGACATCGGTTATGATGTCGAACTCGCCCGAAAGAAGGCCGGCGACACGCGACGACATCTCGGGGACCACGCGGAAGGTGATCTTGCTGGCCGGCGGCTTGCCACCCCAGTAGTCGTCGAATGCCTCGAACTCGATCAGCGTATCGCGCTCGAGCCTCGTCATCTTGTAGGGGCCCGTCCCGACCGGGTTGAGGAAGAACTCGTCGGGTCCGACCTTCTCGTAGTAGGCCTTGGGCACGACGAAGCCGACCGGCGAGACGAAGCGCAGCGGCATGATCAGGTCGGGCGCATTGGTGCGGATGCGCACCGTCAACGGATCGACGACATCGATCCCGGCAATCAGGCCGCCGTTGAAGTAGCGCTCGCCCTGGGGCTCGGACGGGTTCTCGCCCCACATCCGGCCTTCACCGAAGGAAAAAGCGACATCCTCGGCCGTCATCTCGGTGCCGTCGTGGAACTTCACGCCCGGACGTAGCTTGAATTCCCAAACGGTGGGTTCGATCTGGCTCCAGCTTTCAGCCAGCCAGGGAACGATGTCGAACCCGTTGCCCTCGGGCGTCGCGTTGTAGTCGCGAGCGATGAGCTGGTCGAGATAGACCATCTTCAACCGGTTGTGCGTGTTGCTGATGCGGCCCGGCATCATGCTGGTCGGCAGACCCGAAATCCCGATCACCAGTTCGGGACGCCCGCTCTGGGCAAGTCCGGGTCGGGCCAGTGTGGCGCCGCCCAGGGCGGCAAGCCCCCCCATGAACAGACGGCGATCGAGAGGCAGCTTCGTGTGATTGTGCTGTGACATGGAATGCTCCCTGCAGAGGCGATTTTTGGTCGGATACCCGACTACTCTTGATAACAGCTATAGAGCTGTATAGCACATCGTCGTATACGAATCAATCCAGTTTGTATCAGCAGTTGCTGCCGGGACAGGTAGACCAGTATTGTAACACGACCTCGGAGGCGGCGGGATGAACGGGCAGGCGAACATTTTCGAGATCGGCTTCAGCTTTCTCCGACATGGCGAAAGCGAGGCGAACCGGTCAGGCCTGATTGCGGGAAGTCTGGACGTTCCACTGACCGATCGCGGCCGCGATCAGGCGCGGTCCGCCGCACCGGCGCTTGCCGGCGAAGGCATTACACGCATTCTCGCCAGCCCGATGGCGAGGGCGCATGAAACAGCAGAGATCGTCGCGCGGGAACTCGGACTACCGGTCGAGCCGCTGCCGGGCATCGAAGAACGCGGCTTCGGGCAGCTTGAAGGCCGGCCGCTCGATGACCGGCCGGACTATTTTGCCGATCCCCCCGGTGGCGAAAGCTGGGAAACCTTCCGCCGACGCTGCGAAAGCACCCTGGAGAGGATCAATGGCAGCGGCAATCTGATCGTCGGACATGCAGGCACCTGGCGGGCGATCTGCGCGCGGATCGGGTTGCGGCCCGAGGAAAACGCCATTCCGAACGCGACGCCGATCCGGGTCGCCCCCCTGGGAATGATTCCGGCCTGGTCTTCCCTGCCCCCGACCTGACCCCGGGCAAGAGGGATTCAACCCGTCGGTGTGTCCGGCGCCTCGATCTCGATCCCGGTCAGGGCGCCCCCCGAACGACCCCGAGTGACCGTCAGGGACATGTCGCTCACCTGCATGACGCGATCATTCGGCGGGATGAAGGCGCGCTGATACATCAGCGGACGATTGTTCATGTCGTAGGACAGGATGGTCAGTTCGATCCCGTCCGTGCCCTTTCTCAGGCCCAGTTCTTCCACCACTTCGTCAGGCAGGGCCCGAAACCGCAGCTGTTGCGCAACGCGGCGGGTGGGCATCCCGAATTCTTTGTCCAGCATCCGGTAGATGGCGGCACCGTGCAGGACATCGGGCGGAATTTGCGCGATGCGCCCGAATTTCCCGGCATCCAGATAGACTTCGGAGAACAGATCGAACTCGTGGTTGACCGACATCAGCCGACGGATCCGCACAAACTCGTCGGCGCCCTGCAGGAACCCCGACCAGGGCCCGCGTTCCGAGATGACGGACAAGCTCAGCACACGTGCATAGATCGGCAACAGCTCGGTTTCGTCCTCAGCGGCGAAACGATAGTACCAGATGTCCTCCTGCGGGGTCCGTCCGCCGGTGACGAAGGTGCCGCGGCCGTGTTCGCGCACCAGAGCGCCGTTGTCGGCCATGAGGCCAAGCGCTTTCTGGACCGTGCCCAGGCTCACATCCATGAGCCGGGCCAGTTCGCGCTCTCCGAGGATCTCGTCGCCCGGCTTCCAGTGGCCCTGATCGACCATGCGCTGAAGAAGATACATCAACCGACGATACTTCGGCAGACCGGCATCCTTCGGATCGGTAGGCTCTGCAGCAAGCGTCCGGAGCGCCGCCGCCTGGCGCTTGTGGCGCGAACTGGACTGCGAATGTGTCGTCATGGTTCGGATTGATGATACTTTTTTGTCTGGACGGCAATTGGTACCTTACCGGAACCATTCGGTCTACACGCGCCACCCGCTGAAAGGATGTGACCGGTCGGGCTCTGACGCCCCGAACCTGCCCGGCCATTTCCGCACGCCAATCGCTCCAAGTCGGGTATCCGCCCGCTATCGATCCATGCTGATGCCCCCTTTGGCCGGGCGCATCGAGATTGGTGTGAGCAAGCGCGCGCCTCCGAGAACGCCCCGGCCAGGGCAACGCAGCCACTGCCATGGCCGACGATTGCGCCACCGTTGGCACGTCTTCGCTCGCCTGTGTGGTGAAGATCGGTAGGCAGGCAAGCCGAAACCCGCATCTGTCCCCGCTTCGCCACGCCCCTGCCCCCTCGGCGCTGTTCAGGCCTTGTCGCGCCAATAGCCGTTCGCGGCGGCAACGGTGGCGAAATTGGTGGCCACCACCTGCGAAACGGCGATCAGCGCATCGGCGTCGCCGGCGTATTCGGGGCGCAGCCGGTCGCGTTCGGCGGCGTCGGGCTGGGTCAGTTTCACCGCTATCCGCGCCATCTTCACGGCAAGGTCGTAACCCTTGGTCGGCGTGTCGGTGATCAGTGTGGGCAGCCAGTTCTCCATGTCCTATTCCTTCTCTGTTTCGGGTTTCGTCGATATCTCGCCGTCCGAAATGACCCGCCAGGCGGCGCCATCCGGGTCGTCGAACTGGTCGTGCCTCACCGCCCAGAAGAAGGCGACGAGACCGATGCCCCCCATGCCGATCGACAGAGGGATGAGGACCATGAAGCTCATGCCCCAGCCCGTCCCGCAGCGATCGCGCGCCAGACCGCCCAAGTGCCGTGCCCGAGCACCGGATAGACGACGATCAGCCCCAGCAGCCCGGTCGCCGCCGACAGCGCCAGCCCCAGGGCGACGATCATCCCCCAGACCAGCACCGGGCGCAGGTTCTGGACCGTCATGGCAAAGCTGAGCCCGAGCGCCGTCAACGCGTCGCGCTTCTCGCTCATGAGCATCGGAATCGAAAACAGGCTGATGGCGAAGGCGAATGCGGCGAAAAGCCCGCCCACGGCCGATCCGACCGCGATCAGCAGCCAGCCGCGCGGTGTGGTGAGCACATTGACCAGGGCATCGCTCACCCCCGGAAAGGCCGCCAGTCCGAAGAACAGCGCGTAAAGCAGATCGGCTGCCCGCAGCCAGAACAGCACAAGCAGGCCGAGCATCAGGCCGGCATAGGCGAGCTGCCCCCCGGATGCCGGCCGGACAACCAGCATGGCCCGGAGAGAAACCGGCTGACCGGCGGCAAGACGGCGGCTCTTTTCGTACAGGCCAAGGGCCAGGAAAGGCCCGACGATCAGAAAGCCCGCGGTTGCCGGAAAGGCCAGATACAGCATCCCGGCGGCGTGGAGCATGGCCAGAACCGCGACCGACAGCACGAACATGAACAGCCCGTAGGCCAGGCTCGGCCAGGGCTGGTGCCGGAAATCGCGCCAGCCCGACGCAAGCCAGTCGAACGCCGTGCCGGTCGGCAGGTGGCGGGCGAATGCCGGCGGCGGGCGGCGCGGCGGATGCAATGTTGGAAGAGGTTCGAGCATGGCCGTCTCCTCAGCAGACGCGCTTTGCCGGGGGCTTGTCCGGCGCCGCCGGAACGCAGGCGCTCCGCGACGTCAGGGCGACGCCCAGCAGGTGAATGTTGGCGGCCACGAACAGGCCCGCCAGCAACAGCGCGCCGAGAATGGCCAGACGACGTTGCGCGGGGGCGGTCATTCGCGGGCCTCGTTCCGGTTCCCCTTGCCGAGCCTTTCGACGTAGAGCGCCAGCAGGTTGATCTCGGACGGGCTGAGCCGGCCTTCCCACGAGGGCATCACGCCCTGCCGCCCCTGTCTGAGGGTCGTCCTGATCTGCCCGGGGCTGCCGCCATAGAGCCAGTCGCCGTCGTTCAGCGCCGGAGCGCCGATCCCGAGCCCGCCGACACCGCCCTCGCCGTGGCAGGCGGCGCAGTTCTCGGCAAACAGTTCCGCACCGGGGCCGTCGGCGGCGTCCTCTCCCCTGGACAGGGCCAGGACATGATCGACCAGCAGTTCGATGTCCCCGGCGGGCAGGATGCCGTCGCGTCCGAAGGCCAGCATCTGGCTGACCCGGGTGTCTGGATGCGTGCTGTTGACGCCGACGCGCAGGGTCTCGGCGATCTCTTCCGGATCGCCGCCCCACAACCAGTCGGCATCGACGAGGTTCGGGAAGCCCGGCCCGCCAGTCCCCTTCGCCTGATGGCAGGCGGCGCAGTTGTCTGCAAAGAGCCGCGCGGCGGCCGGCATGGCCCGCGCCATCAGGGGCGCATCCGAGGCCAGCGCGGCAAATTCGGCGGAGGCGAACGGGGCAAGCCAGTCGGCCCGGGCGCGCTCCATCTCGCGATACTCCCTGACCGCCTCCTCGCTCTGGTCCAGCCCCAGCAGGCCGCGCGTGTAATCATGCCCCAAGGGCCAGGCGGGCAGCAGGATCCAGGCGATGACCGAATAGGAAAAAGCCAGGACCAGCGCCCAGATCACGATCCTCGGGAATGCCGTGTTGAGTTCGGTGATGCCGCCCCAGTCGTGGCCGGTGGTTTCATGGCCCGTCACCGGATCGACGGGACGGTCGCCGCCATGATGGCCGGCGGAGTGCCGCCGCCCCGGATCCGTCGCATCAGTCATCTTCGCCCCGCTCCACGAGAATCGACCGCGCGGCCTGCTCCTGCGCGGCACGGCGCGAGGGGGCGTAGGCCCGGATCACGACAATCAGGAAAAAGCCCATCAGCCAGAACAGGCCGACGGTCTTGGACAGGAACAGGAACAGATCGTGGGTCACTTGCCGGCCTCCTCCAGTTCCTCCTGCGCGGCGGCCGTCAGCGTGCCGATCGACTGGAGATAGGCCACCAGGGCATCCAGTTCGGTCAGCCGTGACGGGTCGCCATCGAAACTGCGCAGCGCAACCGCGTCGCCGTAACGTGCAAGGACATCCTCGGCGGCATCGCTGTCGGGGCGCGACTGGGCCAGGGCATCGGTCTCGGCCCGGTCGATCATCGCCTCGGAATAGGGCACGCCCAGCACCGCCAGCGTCGCCAGGGCGCCCGGCAGGACCCGGGTATCGAGCGACCGCGTCAGCCAGGGATAGGCCGGCATGATCGAGGCCGGCACGACGCTGCGCGGATCAAGGAGATGGGCGACATGCCAGGCGTCGGAATACTTGCCGCCGATCCGCGCCAGGTCGGGGCCCGTGCGCTTGGACCCCCAGAGCATCGGGTGGTCCCACGCGCTTTCGCCCGCCAGGGAATAGGGACCGTATCGGTCGATCTCGTCCGCCAGCGAGCGCACCATCTGGCTGTGGCAGGCATAGCATCCTTCGCGGATGAATATCTCGCGCCCGGCCAGTTCCAGCGGGGTGTGCGGGCGCAGGTCGTCGGGGGCGACAACCGTTTCATCGATGGTGAACAGAGGCGCGATCTCGACCGCACCGCCGATCGAGGCGGCGACGATGATCCCCACGACCATGCCCATCGACAGTTTCTCGAGGTTGTAATGCAGGCGCAGCATCGGTCTACTCCGCCGGCCCGGGAACGAGCGGTCGATCCCAGGCCCGCACCGCGCCGGTCGCGCGGCGCATCGTGGCACGGGTGTTCAGCGCACAAAGGATCGCGCCGCTCAGGAACAGGGCACCGCCGATGGTGCGCATCAGATAGTAGGGCGCCATCGCCATGACCGATTGCAGGAAGCTGTAGGACAGCGCCCCGTTGTCGTCATAGCTGCGCCACATCAGCCCCTGGGTGATCCCCGCATTCCAAAGCGCCACGACATAGATGAGGGCCCCCGTCACGGCGAGCCAGAAATGCCACTCGACCGCGCGCGGCCAGGCCATGGTCTCGCGCCCCGACAGCTGCGGGGCCAGGGTGTAGATCGCTCCGAAGATGATCATCGCGACCCAGCCCAGAGTCCCGGAATGGACATGCCCGACCGTCCAGTCCGTGTAATGCGACAGCGAATTGACCGGCCGGATCGCCAGGAACGACCCTTCGAAGGTGGACAGCCCGTAGAACACCGCCGCCACGAACATGAAGCGCAGCGTGGCGTCGTCCCGCACCTTGTGCCAGGCGCCGTTCAGCGTCGCGATGGCGTTGCCCGCCGAGGCCCAGCTCGGGATCAGGAGCATCACCGAGAAGGTCATCCCCAGGGTCTGCACCCAATAGGGCAGCGCGGTGTAGTGCAGGTGATGCGAGCCGACCCAGATGTAGAAGAAGACGATGCCCCAGAAACTGACGATGGAGAGCCGGTAAGACCATATCGGCCGCCCCGAGCGCACCGGCAGGAAGTAGTAGAGCATCCCCAGGAACCCGGCGGTCAGGAAGAAGGCCACGGCGTTGTGGCCATACCACCACTGCACCATGGCGTCCTGCACCCCGGCCCAGATCGGGAAACTCCGCGCCCCGGCAAGGCTGACCGGAAGCGCGAGGTTGTTGACGATGTGAAGCATCGCCACGACCAGGATGAAGGCCAGGTAATACCAGTTGGCGACGTAGATATGCGGTTCCGCCCGCCGCGCGAGGGTGCGCATGTAGAGGACGAAATAGGTGACCCAGACCACCACCAGCCACAGGTCGGCATACCATTCGGCTTCGGCATATTCCTTGGACTGGGTCGAGCCCATCAGATAGCCGGTCACCGCCCAGATGCAGAACAGGTTGAAGCCGATCAGGACCGCCCAGGGGCTGATCGAATCCGCCAATCGTGCGCGCGCGGTCCGTTGCAGGACATGGAACGATGTCGCGATCAGGGCATTGCCGCCGAAGCCGAAGATCACGCCCGTGGTATGGACCGGCCGCAGGCGGCCGAAGCTGGTCCAGGGCCAGGGCGGCGTCGCCTCGGGCCAGTAGAGCAGCGCCGCCACCCAGACACCGACCCCCATGCCGATGATGGCCCAGATCACCGTCAACGCGATCCCGAACCGGGTCGGGGCGTCGTAGAAGCGCTGCCTGCGACCGGCCGGAACCTCCGGGTCATACAGCGCGCCGCCAAGCCTGAAGACCAGCGCCAGGCCGAGCGCCGCGGCAATCGCGCCATGCACCGCCATCGGCCCCTGGCGCGCCGCCGCCGCCATCACCAGCCCCAATAGGGTCAGCGCCACCGCAAGCGCCAGCCCGACCTGCCGCTCGGAAATGCTCAGCGTGCCGGTCATGGCCGCGGCCCCGGCGGCGCGGCGGTGGCCCGATCGATCTCCCTTTCCGGCAGCACGATATCGGCCAGCGTCGAGTTGTCGAGGTCGGACAGAAAGGCGGCCTCGGCGCTGCGAAGCCGGGCCTTCAGCCGGCAGCAATGCGTCAACGAGCAATCGCCGCCGTCACTGGCCATGCATTCGACCATGGCCTGCCCCTGCTCCAGCAGCCGGACGAGGGCGCCGAGCCGTATGTCCCGGGCCGGTCGCGCCAGCATCGCCCCGCCGCCGGCACCGCGGCGGGTGGTGACGATCCCGCCCTGCGCAAGGCGCTGCATGATCTTTGTCAGATGGTTGCGCGACAGACCGAACTCCTCGGCGAGTTCGGCCGTGGAAAACGCGCGGTCCGGCGCACCGGCCATCCGCATCAGCATCCTGAGGCCATAATCCGTGAAAGATGTGAGGCGCATCCCTGCCCGGCCTTTCTGAATCGGTGTTTATAATACCTATTAAGAATCGGAACAGAAACGCAAGCGGGTTTTCAAGGCGCGGGCCGCTCGGCGCTTCGGTCGGAAATTTCGACAAACCCGCCCTTGGGTGGTCTGGAACAGCGGAGCGAAGCCGCGCCAATCTGTCCATGAACACGCGGGATGAAGGACCGGCGGCAGGTCAGCCAGACCGGATTGGGTCCATTCACGAACAGGACGACATCAACCGGACAGGCGCTCCTTGATCACTTCCGGAACGCCCTTGTTGCGGAAAGCCCGCTCTGGCCAAAGCCGGCCCCTTCCCGCCCGGGTTCAGGCGACGGAGTCGATCCCGGCCCTGCCGAGGGCCGAGAAGCGGTTCGTGTTCGCGATGCGGGTCCGGATGTCGGCGGTCAGGACGCAGGGCCCGGCAGGTCAGACCGCCGAGCCCGCGCCTTCGCCGCCGGTCTCGATCCGCAGGCGCTTCGACGCCATGCCGGGCTCGGCACCCCAGACCGCGATCCAGCGATAGAAGACCGGCGTCAGGAACAGGGTGAAGACGGTGGCGAAACCGAGACCGCCGACGATCACCCAGCCGACGGCGATGCGTGCCTCGGCTCCGGCACCCGAGGTCAGGATCAACGGCAGGCCGCCGAACACGGTCGAGACCATGGTCATCATCACCGGTCGGATCCGCAGACGCAGGGCGTCGCGGATGGCACTGTCGATATCCTGCCCCGCCTCGCGCAGCTGGTTCGCGAACTCGACGATCAGGATGCCGTTCTTGGCCATCACCCCGATCAGCATCACCAGCCCGATCTGGCTGTAGTAGTTCAGCGACCCGCCGCTGATCGAGATCGCCAGCAGCGCGGCGGCAAGACCGAAGGGCACGGTCAGCATGATGACCACCGCGCTGGCGATGCTCTCGAACTGCGCCGCGAGCACCAGGAACACGACCAGGAAGGCCACGCCGAACACCGTGTACATCGCCGTCTTGCTGTCGTTGAGGCTGGCCGCCTCGCCGGTGAAGATGAGCCCCGTCCCGTCCGGCAGGACCTCGCTGGCGATGGCCGAGAGACGGTCCATCGCGGCGCCCAGATCGACGCCCTCGGCCAGATTGGCCTGCGCCGCGACGGCGAGACTGCCGCCCAGGCGGGTCAGGCTCGTCTGGCTGACCACCGGTTCCAAGGTCGCCGCCGCCGACAGCGGAACGTAGTCGCCGCCGGGCAGGCGTATCTGGATCGAGTCGAGATCCGACGGATCGTCGATCGGCGGGCCGCCGGGGACGACCTTCACATCGGTCTCGACCCCGTCCACGAAGACGCTGACGGCGGTCTGGCCCTGGATCATCGCGCTGACGGTCCGGGTGATGTCGGATTCGGTCAGACCGAAGACGCTGGCCATGTCCGGATCGACCCGCACCTCGAACTGCGCCTCGACGGCATCGGCGGAAAGCTGCGGGTTCAGGAAAGCGTCATCCGCCGCCATCGCTGCGACAAGCGCATCGGCGGCCTCGGTCATGGCGTCGATGTCGTTGCCGGTGACCGCGAATTGCAGGCCCTGCCCCGCGCCACGGATGTTGAGGCTGTTGGTCGCTCGGGCGCTGGCCTGGATTCCCGGCACCCGGGCCAGGCTCCTGCTGATCTCGGCCACGATCTGCGATTGCGACCGCTCGCGCTCGTCCCAGTCGGCGAGCCGCACGATGATGAAGGCACTGGTGCCGCCGCCGATGCCGATGATGCTCTGCACCGAAGTGACCTCGCCGCTCTCGCGATAGGGGGCAAGGATGTCCTCGATCATCGCGACCTGGGTATCGAGGTAATCCACCGTGGTGTCCGACGCCCCCCTGGCCTGGATCAGGAAGAAACCGCGGTCCTCTTCGGGCGTAATGGTCGAGGACAGGCTGCCCGCCGCCCCCGCCGCGATGATGACGAATCCACCGGCCACGGCCAGCACGATCAGCGGCATCCGGATGGCCCGGTCCATGACGCTGTCGAACAGGCGCGACATCCAGCCGGGCGTGGCCGGGCGCGCGATGTCCCCGGCGCCGGGCTTGCCGGGATCGAGCATGGCGGCCATGACCGGGGTCAGTGTCAGCGCGGTGATCGACGACAGGGTGACGGCGAAGGCCAGCACGAAGCCGAATTCGCTGAACACGCCGCCCGCCTGGCCGGGCAGGAAGGAGATCGGGATGAACACCGCCGCCAGGGTCGCCGTGGTCGAGATCACGGCAAAGAAGACCTCGTTCGTCCCCGCCGCCGCGGCGGCGAAAGCGCCCATCCCCTGCTTGCGCTTGCGGGTGATGTTCTCGATCACCACGATCGCGTCATCGACGACCATCCCGGTCGCAAGCACCAGCGCCAGCAGGCTGATCGTGTTCACCGAGAATCCGGTGATCCAGATCGCTCCGACGGTGCCGACCAGCGCCACCGGGATCGTGACGGCGGGAATGATGGTTGCCCGGGGCGAACGCAGGAAGGTGAAGATCACCGCCACCACGATAATTGTGGCAAGGCCGATGGATTTGACCACCTCGCTGATCGACCCTTCGATGAAGGTGCCGTCGTCCGAGGTCACGATCAGCTCGACCCCCTCCGGCAGGGCTGCGCGCAGCTCCTCGACGGCGACGGCGACATCCTTGGAGATCGACAGCGTGTTGCCGACCGATTGCCGGGTGATGTCGATGCTGACGGCGGATTCGCCGTTGACCCGGGTCAGGACGGCGCTGTCCTCGGGGACCAGCCGGACGAAGGCCACGTCCGAGACACGGGCGTTGGCATCGATCGGCACCTGCCCCACCAGGTCCACCGTCGCATCGGCATTTCCGACCCGCAGCGAGATGGTCTGGGAATCGGTTTCGAGCGCGCCAAGCGGCGTGTCGTCGCGCAGCGCCGAGAGCGCCTCGGTGACGTCAAAGATGGTCAGGCCCCGGCTGAGCAGGGCCGGCATGTCCAGCGTCACGCGGAACTCGTTCGCCTGGCTGCCGCGCACCGAGACCTCGGCGATTCCGTCGATGGTGGACAGGCGATCATAGACCGTTCCCTCGGCCAGCGCGGTCAACTCGTCCAGGGTGACATCGCCCAGCAGGGCAAGGCGGATGATCGCATCGGCATTGCTGTCGCTCTTCGTGACCGACGGATCGTCGTCGATCGCGTCGGGCAACTGGCGCAGGGTGGCCGAGACGATCTCGCGCGCCTCGTTGGCCGCGACATCCACATCGGTGCCCTCGGACAGGTCGATGGTGATGCGGCTCTCGCCGCTTGACGAGGTGGATTCGATATAGGCCAGCCCGTCGAGCCCGCTCAGCGCATCCTCCAGCACCTGCGTGACCTCGCGATCGACGGTGGCCGGCACCGCCCCTTCATAGCTGGTGCGCACCGACAGGACCGGCCGGTCCACGTCGGGCATCTCGCGCACATCCACCGATTGCAGCGCCGCGAGTCCGGCGATCAGGATCAGCAGGTTGATGACCACACCGAAGATCGGTCGGGCGACGAAGAGATTGGCCAGGCCGGACCTCATTCCCGGCGTTTTCGGTGCGCTCATGTCGGTTCCCCGGCCGCGGCTTCGGGCGCGGCGCCGGGATCGGCCCCGGGACGCGGCGGTGCATTCGCGACCGGCGGGGTGCCGGCCTGGGCGGGAGCCCCGGTCGAAAGCTTCGCTCCGGCGCGCAGTTTCTGCGCGCCTTCGGTCACGACCTGCGTGCCCACGGGAATATCGGCGTCGATCCAGACGGTATCGTCGCGGCGATACAGGATCGTCACCGGAACCTGTTCGGCCACCCCATCCGCGTCGATCCAGACGCTGGACCCCGAGCGCGACCAGGTGATCGCGGTGGAGGGCAGCGCCGGCAGCGGATCGCTGATCTGCTCAAGCCGCACGGCAAAGGTCATCCCCGGCCAGAGCAGCCCTTCGGAATTGTCGATCTGCGCCTTCACGGTAACGCTGCGGGTCACCGGATCGACGCGGCTGTCGTAGGAGGTGATCGTGCCGGTAAAGACCCGTCCGGCCAGGGTGGAGGTGGTGGCCAGAACCTCCTTGGCCCCGGCCAGCATGCCGATGGACCGTTCCGGCAGTTCGAATTCGACGACCAGAACGTCGGACTGGTCGATGCTGGTGATGACGCTGTTGGCGCTCAGGGTGGCGCCGACCTCGATATCGCTGAGCCCCAGACGGCCGGAGATCGGCGCCCGAATGGTCTTGTCCTCCAGCGCGACCTCTGCCAGCCCGACCGCCGCCTCGGCCAGGCGCAGGTCCAGCCGCGCTTCCGAAAGCGTGACATCCGTGACCGTCGAACTGTCGCTCTGCTTCAGCCGCTCGTAGCGGGTGACGGTGTCCCTGACCTTTTCCAGCTGCGCCTGCGCGATCTCGAGGTTCAGCACCTCCGTCCTTGCGTCGAGCCGCAGCAGCACGTCGCCCGCCTCGACCGCGCGATTGGCCGCCAGGTTCGCCTCGGTCACGGTTCCGGCGCTTTCCGAGACCACTTCGACGCTGCGCAACGCCGAAGCGGTGCCGATGGCGCTCAGCACGCTGTCATAGGGACGCAGTTCCAGGGGCGTCGTGACGACGACGGTCGTTGCCGACCGGCCGCCGGGCCCGCCGCGACCGGGGCGGCCTCCGGCCGGCGCCTGCGGGGCCGCCCCGCTTGTCGCGGCAACCTGTTCCCCGCCGCTTCCGGTCAGTTCCGACAGCCAGGGGGGAAGGCCGAATGTGACGGCATAGGCCGCCGCAAGAATGCCGGCCGCCACGACCAAAGTTGCAAATCTGCGCATGTTCTATGAATTCCTGTCCGGTCCTGTCGCTCCCGGACCAAACGGCGGACCGGGAGATTTCCGTCGAAACATGTTTCAGTTTTCCATGCCGTGAGCTTCGCGGGCGCAAGGCCCCGGCGTCCCTCGGTCCGGGACAGGCCACCCGATCGCGTGCAGGCGCAGGCCCGCCGGGTCACGCCAGCGAGGTGACCCAGAGGATCGTGGCATCCTCTTCCGAGACCGAAATCACGTTGTGACCCATCGTCGCATCGTAATAGGCGCTGTCGCCGCGGCGCAGCTCGACCGGCTCGTAGAACTCGGTGATCAGCCGCGCGATGCCGGTCAGCACATAGAGGAATTCCTCGCCGTCATGCCGCACCCAGCCGTCGAATTCCTCGAAGGCCCGGGCCCGGATCCGCGCCCTGTAGGGCAGCATCGCCTTCTTGGTCAGGGCGCCGGCCAGCAATTCATGCTCATAGGTCGTCGTCGCATGCGCCGCGCCCTCGCCCAGGCGGGTCACCGCCATCCGGCCCGAGATCCTGTCGTCCTTCGGCGGGGTGAAGAGCTGCGGCACCGATATTTGCAGCCCCGAGGCCAGTTTCTTCAGCGCCTCCCAGGTCGGCGACATCTGACCGTTCTCGATCTTCGACAGGGTCGAACGGGCCAGCCCGGCCTGCCGCGCCGCCTGCTCCAGGGTCCAGTTCCGGGCCCGGCGCAGTTCGCGGACCCGCTCGCCGAGATCGAGCGGCGCCGGCGTTTCCGGGGCGCCGCCACCTTCGCGGGCCAGGCGGATCAGCGAGGGTTCCGCCGCCTTGCTTGGGGTCGTCTTGCTCATGCGACATCCGATAGCCGCTTGCCCGGGCGGCGTCCACTGTCGGCTCTGGACCTTGGCGCGGCAATCCCTATATAATTGGTCGGAAATCGGGGAAGACCTATGACAGTCGAAAGCAAAGAGCCTCTGGAAGGCGCGCCGTTGATCAAGCCCTCCAGCACGGATCATCCGTTGTACGACTCGGTGGTCGAGGCTTGCCGCACCGTCTATGACCCGGAAATTCCGGTGAATATCTACGATCTCGGCCTGGTCTACACGATCGAGATCAGCCCCGAGAACGAGGTCTCGATCCTGATGACCCTGACCGCGCCGGGCTGCCCGGTGGCCGGAGAGATGCCGGGCTGGGTCGCCGATGCGGTGGAGCCGCTGCCGGGGGTCAAGCAGGTCGATGTGCAACTGACCTGGGAACCGCAATGGGGCATGGAGATGATGTCCGACGAGGCGCGGCTGGAACTGGGGTTCATGTAGCCTGTCGGGCGCTTCGTCGCTGCGACGGCGCCCCTGCCCCGCGCGGGGTCCAGGCAAACCAATTCATTTGCTTCCCTTGATAGCAAATGATTATTCTTGCTTTCTAAATAGCAAGCATATAAGTTTGCTTTCGAGCTCAGCAAGCAAATCCGCTTGCGCGCTCGGAGGCGTCCGAATGCCCCAAGTCGCGGTACTGACCGGTGATCTGATCGACTCGTCGCGGGCTGCCCCGGCAGAGGTGGATGCCGCCATGACCTGTCTGGGCGCCGCGGCCCGGGAGATCGCGGCCCGGGCCCGGACCGACGCGCGGTTCTCCCGCTTTCGCGGCGACGGCTGGCAGATGGTGCTGGAAAACCCGTCCGACTCACTCCGGGCGACGCTTCTGCTGACCGCCCGGCTGCGGGCGGCCGACCTCGACCTTGCCACGCGGATCGCCATCGGGATCGGGGCGGTGGACAGCCTTGGCACCCGGAACCTGGGCGATGCCACCGGACCGGCTTTCGTGACCTCGGGCCATCTGCTCGACGGGCTGCCGCATGACCGGCGGCTGGCGATTGCCGGGCCGAAAGACCCGGACCAGCCGGCGTTCCGGCAGCTCGTCACGCCCCTTCATGAGGCCATCCTGGCCCTTGTCGAACAGCAGAGCCAGCGCTGGACGGCCGCTCAGGCCGAGGCGGTGGCCCTGTCGCTGATCCATCCCGGGCGCACCCATGCCCAACTGGCCGCCCAGCTTGGCGTGACCCGGCAGGCCGTCCAGTCGCGGCTGGCCTCGGCGGGGGCCGCGGCGCTGGAGCCGGCGCTTCGGGCCTTCGAGCTCTACCCCTGGGAGGCGGCATCGTGATCGAGTCCTTCGCCGCCCTGCTCTTCGCCCATGTCCTGGCCGATTTCGTGTTCCAGACCAACCGGATGGCCTCCGGCAAGGACCAGCGGCACCGCGATGCGCTGGCCGCACACCTGCTGGCCGTCGGCGCGCTGGCGGTGATCGCTTTGGGCCAACCGGCGCCGGTGCTGGCCGGGCTGGCCTTCGTGCATCTGGCCATCGACCTGCTCAAGCCCGCCCTGCCCGGCAGGGGTCTTGGCCCTTACCTTGCCGATCAGGCGCTGCATCTGGCGACCCTGGTGGCGCTCGCCTGGTGGATGCCGGGGCTCTGGGCCTCAAGCCTCTGGGCCGGGCAGGACTGGTTGCCGGGACTCATGGCCCTGGTGGCGGGCGCGATCCTTGCCACCCGTGCCGGGGGATTTGCGGTCGGCTTCCTCATGCGGCCCTGGGCCAATGTCCGGCTGCCGCGCGGGCTGCCCAACGGCGGCAAGCTGATCGGCCTGCTGGAGCGCGGGGTGATCTTCACCCTAGTGCTCGTCGGCCAGCCCGCAGGAATCGGCTTTCTGATCGCTGCCAAGTCGGTGCTGCGGTTCGAGACCACCTCGAGGGACACCCGCGCCGGGGAATATGTCATCGTCGGCACGCTGGCCTCCTTCGGCTGGGCGCTGATCGTCGCCTATGCGACCCGGGCGCTGATGGCCGCGCTGCCGCCGCTTGGAATCCTGCCCTTCAGCCCCTAGATTGGGGGAACCAGAATTGGAGAGACCCGATGTTCGGCATTCCCGGAAAACCGGCCGTCACCCTGTCCCCGAAAGCAGCGGAAGTGATCGCCGGGCTGATGGCCAAGGGCGGCACCAAGGGGCTGCGGCTGGGGATCAAGAAAGGTGGCTGCGCCGGCATGGAATACACGCTCGACTACGCCACCGAGATCGACCCGAATGACGAGGTGGTGGAACAGGACGGCGCCAGGGTGATGATCGCGCCGATGGCGCAGATGTTCCTTTTCGGCACCGAAATCGACTACGAGACCACGCTGCTTTCCTCGGGCTTCAAGTTCCGCAACCCGAATGTGGTTGACGAATGCGGCTGCGGGGAATCGATCAAGTTCGACGAGAGTCTCGTGGCCGACCGCTGATGGCGGCGGATCCCGATTTCGTCGCGCATGTCACCGATCTCTTCGCCGGGCTGGGCCCGATCACCCGGGGCCGGCTGTTCTCCGGCGTCTCGCTCTATGTCGAGGGCGATGTCATGTTCGCGATGATCTCGGCCTCGGACCGGGTCTGGATGAAATCCGACGCCGGCACCGAGGCCGCCTTCCGCGCCGCCGGATCGGAACCGTTCAGCTTCCACCGCGCCGATGGCGAACAGGTCGTCACCTCGCTGATGTCGTTGCCCGAAACGGCGCTGGACGATCCCGACGAGGCGCTGCACTGGGCCCGGCTGGCGCTGGAGCCGGCACGGGCGGCGGCGGTCCGGAAACGGCAGCGGAAGGCCCGCAAGGCACGATCCGGCTAGCGACGGCTTCCCTTGCCCGGGCCGGGCGGCTATCACCTTCCGCAAAAGTGGAGGACGGCCATGCGGCGCAAACTGGCAGCAGGAAACTGGAAAATGAACGGCACCGGGGCCGATCTGGCCGAGGTGACGGCCATGCAGGCCGGCTTGCCGAAGGGCGCGGAGGCCCCCGAGGTGCTGATCTGCCCGCCGGCGACGCTGATCCAGCGGATGGCGGCGATGGCGGCCCCGATCGCGGTCGGCGGCCAGGATTGCCACAGCGCCGAGTCGGGCGCCCATACCGGCGACCTCTCGGCGGCGATGCTGCTGGATGCCGGCGCCAGCCATGTGATCCTCGGCCATTCCGAACGCCGCACCGACCACGGCGAACAGGACGAGGATGTCCGCGCCAAGGCCCGTGCCGCCCTGGCCCAGGGGCTGACCGTGGTGATCTGCGTCGGCGAGACCCAGGCACAGCGCGAAAGCGCCAATACGCTGGGCATCATCGGCGGCCAGCTGGCCGGCTCGATCCCCGATCTGGTGACAGGAGACCGGCTGGTGGTGGCCTATGAACCGGTCTGGGCGATCGGCACCGGCCTGGTCCCGACCACCGACCAGATCGGCGAGGTGCATGGCTTCATCCGGCAACGGCTGGAACGCCGCTTCGGTGCCGGGGTCGGACGTTCGGTCCGGCTGCTCTATGGCGGCTCGGTCAAGCCCGGCAATGCTGCCGAGATCTTCGCGGTGGCCGATGTCGATGGCGCGCTGGTCGGCGGCGCCTCGCTGAAGGCAAAGGACTTCCTGCCGATCATCCAGGCCCTGGCCGACGCGGGAGCACGCGAACAGGGCCAGTAGCCGGAGGGCGCCCGGATGAGGATCGCCGTCAACGGCTGCGGAATCGCCGGGCCGGCGCTGGCATGGTGGCTGCGTCGGCACGGGATGACCCCGGTGATCTTCGAACAGGCGCCGGCGCTGCGGCGGGGCGGCTATGTCATCGACTTCTGGGGCTCGGGCTATGCGGTGGCCGAGAGGATGGGGCTGATTCCCGATCTGCTGGCCGAGGGCTATGTGATGCAGCGGCTCCGGAGCGTCACCCGGACCGGCCGCACCTCCAGTTCGGTCGATGCCAGCCTCTTCGGCAAGATCACCGGCGGCCGCTACATGAGCCTGGAACGCTCGGCCCTGTCAGCACGGCTGGTCTCGGCCTGCGACGGGATCGAGATCCGCTATGGCCAGCCGATCACCGGCATCGCCCAGGATGTCGAGGGGGTGACGGTCCGCTCGGCCGCCGGAGAGGAACGCTTCGACCTTGCCATCGGCGCCGATGGCCTGCACTCGGCGCTGCGCGGCATGGTCTTCGGTCCGCAGGAGACCTTCGAGAAACGGTTGGGCTATGGCGTCGCGGCCTTCACGCTGCCGGGCTACCGCCCGCGCGAGGACCTGGCCTATGTGCAGCACACCCAGCCGGGGCGTCAGGTCTCGCGGGTGGCGCTGCGCGGCGACCTGACGCTGATTCTGGTGATCTTCGCGGCGCATTTCCTCGAGAGCTGGCCGAAGGGGCTGGCCGAGGAGAAGGCCGCCCTGGCGCGGGTCTGCGACGGCATGGGCTGGGAGGTTCCGGCGATCCTGAAGGCGCTCGACAAGGTGGACGAGGTCTATTTCGACCGGGTCAGCCAGATCCGCATGGACCATTGGGCCGAGGGCCGGGTGGCGTTGCTGGGCGATGCCGCCGCCTGCCCCTCGCTGCTGGCCGGGGAAGGCTCGGGGCTGGCGATGACCTCGGCCTATGTGCTGGCGGGCGAGTTGAAACGGGCCGGCGGCGATCACGGCGCGGCCTTCGCCGCCTGGCAGGCACGGATGGCGGACTATACCCGCGGCAAGCAGGACATGGCGCTGCGCTTTGCCGGCTTCTTCGCGCCGAAGAACCGGCTGACCCTGATCCTGCGCGATGCAATGCTGCTGCTGACCCGGGTGCCGGGGCTGGCAAGGCCGCTGCTGGGCTCGGGGCTGACCCGGTCGATGGAGCTGCCCGACTACTGAGCCTTGGTCACATCGTGACGATAGAGCCAGTCGAACCGCTTCAGCGCCGCGCCCGGCGCCAGCCAGCCGCCGATCTTCAGCACCTTGTGGGCGCCATAGCGGGCAAAGCCGCGCAGATGGTAGTTCCGGGCATTGGCATTGGCGGCGGCGATGGCACGCCGGACCCGCGGCAGGCGAAGGGCCTGATAGGCGGCCAGCGCCTCGGGCTGCGGCATCGCGTCCAGGCAATCGGCCAGCACCCAGGCATCCTCCAGCGCCATGTTCGCGCCCTGCGCCATGAAGGGCAACGTCGGATGTGCGGCATCCCCCAGCAGGGCCAGCCCCTGCCCGTGCCAGCGCGCCGCGATCTCGTGCCGGAACAGACCCCACAGCCGCGGCGATTCGACCTGCTCCAACAAGGCCCGCACCTCGGGACAGAAGCCCGAGAAGGCATCGCGCAGGTTCTGCGGCGCATCGACATGGTTCCAGCCCTCGGCCGCCCAGTTGCGCCGGTCCTCGACCGCCACGATGTTGCGCAGGTCGCCGCCGCGCAGCGGATAGGTGATCAGATGCTGCCCCGGCCCCAGATAGGCCTGCACTTCGGACGGCACCGCCCTGTCGGCCGGGATCACCGCCCGCCAGGCCACCTGCCCGGTAAAGAAGGGGTCGGCGGGACCGTTCAGCACCGGCCGCCCCGAGGAATGGAACCCGTCGGCACAGAGCAGCAGGGGCGTCGAGACCTCGTCCCCGGCAACGCGGGCCCGCGCCTCGGCCCCGTCCGAAAGCACCTCGACCGGCGCCCCGGTCCGAATCTTCACCCCGGCCTCGCGCGCGCCCTCGGCCAGCAGCGCCACCAGATCGGCGCGATGGAACAGACGATACTCCAACCCCTCGGCCCGGTGCGGGCCCAGGTCCAGCCGGGTGATCACCCCGCCCAGCAACCCGTCGCGCAGCACCACGGCCTGCGAGGCCAGCCCCTGGTCGCGCGCCGCCTCGCCCAGCCCCAGGGCGTCGAGCACCCGCATTCCGTTCGGCGTGATCTGCAACCCGCCCCCTGCCGCGGCGGCGGCATCGGCGGCTCCGGCCTCGGCCAGTTCGACACTGGCCCCGCGCAACGCCAGGGCCCGGGCCACGGCATAGCCCGCCACCCCGCCTCCGGCCACAAGCACCCGCTGCCCGATCAACATGGCAGGCCCCGGAACGGAGTTGTCAAAAGAGAGACGCCGGGGCCTCCCTTCCCCGGCGTCTCAATGTCCTGACAGCGCACCGACAGGCCCATGTTCATGCTTGCAGCAGGTGTCATGCAGACCGACCCGCCGCCTCAATCGCCGCGATGCACCCGCTCACGCCGTTCATGGCGCTCCTGCGCCTCGAGGCTGAGAGTGGCAATCGGCCGCGCGTCCAGCCGCTTCAGAGAGATCGGTACCCCGGTCTCCTGGCAATAGCCGAATTCACCTTCCTCGATCCGTCGCAGAGCCGCGTCGATCTTCGACACCAACTTGCGTTCCCGGTCCCGGGTCCGCAGTTCCAGCGCCCGGTCGGTCTCTTCCGAGGCGCGGTCGGTGATGTCAGGAATATTCCGCGAGGTATTCTGCAAGGCTCCGATCGTCTGCTTCGTGTCGCCGAGAAGATCGGATTTCCATGCCAGCAACTTCCGTCGGAAATACTCCAGCTGGCGCTCGTTCATGAATGGCTCGTCCTCGGCGGGACGATAGTCGTCAGGCAAGAAAACCTCGGCCTTCATGCGTTGTCCTTTTACCCCGCCTCCGGCTTCAGCGCGTGTCTCTGTCACCATCGGCACCCTCCGTGGCCAGCCATTTACCGCAAGGACAAAGGCTTGTCACTCCCCCATTCCGGCTTTGTGCGGAATGTGATTAACTCTTTCGGCCACTTCTGAGCAGTGCCGCACAGGGATTTGAAAAGCGTGACGAAATTTACTGGGACCGACTCATATGTCGCCACCGACGATCTGACCGTTGCCGTCAATGCGTCAGTCTTGCTCGAGCGACCGCTATTGGTGAAGGGAGAGCCGGGAACCGGCAAGACCGAACTGGCCAGGCAGGTCGCCGCGGCGCTCGGGATGGAACTGATCGAATGGCATGTCAAATCCACCACCAAGGCCGCGCAGGGGCTGTATGAATACGATGCCGTCAGCCGGCTGCGCGACAGCCAGCTGGGCGACGCGCGGGTGCATGACGTGGCCAACTACATCCGCAAGGGCAAGCTCTGGCAGGCCTTCGAGGCACCGGAAAAGGTGGTGCTGCTGATCGACGAGATCGACAAGGCCGACATCGAGTTTCCCAACGACCTGTTGCAGGAGCTCGACCGGATGGAGTTCCATGTCTACGAGACCGGCGAGACGATCCGGGCCCGGCACCGGCCGGTGGTCATCATCACCTCGAACAACGAGAAGGAGCTGCCCGACGCCTTCCTGCGCCGCTGCTTCTTCCATTACATCCGGTTTCCCGACATCGACACGATGCGGGCCATCGTCGCGGTGCATTTCCCCGACATCAAGGAAGCGCTTCTGACCACCGCGCTGACCCAATTCTACGAGTTGCGCGACCAGGCCGGACTGAAGAAGAAGCCCTCGACCTCGGAAGTGCTCGACTGGCTGAAACTGCTGCTGGCCGAGGATCTGAGCCCGGAAGACCTGCGCCGCGATGCCGGATCGCTGCTGCCGCGGATGCACGGGGCGCTGCTGAAGAACGAACAGGATGTCGCCCTCTTCGAGCGGCTGGCCTTTCTGGGCCGCGGTCGCGGTTAGGTCCGGACCGCGTGGCGGCGAAGCCCGAAAGGGGAAAAGGTGCAAACCTTTGAAAGGCTTTCCTTTCAAATCGGCGGCGTCTAACCTGTGCCGCAGGACCAAAAATCCACTAGGGAGCGAAACATGAAGAAACTCTTGCTGGCCTCGGCCATTGCAGCCATCGCAGGCACATCTGCCATGGCGGAAGATATCAAGATCGGCGTGCTTCTGGGCTTCACCGGCCCGCTGGAAACGCTGTCGCCCGACATGAAGGCGGGGGCCGACCTTGCGGCCAAGGAAGTCACCGACTCGGGCTTGCTGCTCGACGGCGTCAAGATCGAGACGGTCCAGGGGGATACCGGCTGCATCGACGCCGGTCTGGCAACGGCCTCGGCGGAAAAGATGATCACCGCGGATGGCGTCAAGGGCATCGTCGGCGGCATGTGCTCGGGCGAGACCGGTGCGGTGCTTCAGAACGTCGCCCTGCCGAACGGCATGGTCATGATCTCGCCCTCGGCCACCTCGCCGGGCCTGTCGACGGTCGAGGACAACGGCCTGTTCTTCCGCACCTCGCCTTCCGACGCCCGCCAGGGCCAGGTGATGGCCGACATCCTGATGGATCGCGGCTACAAGGAAGTCGCGGTGACCTACACCAACAACGACTACGGCAAGGGTCTTGCCGACAGCTTCCAGACCGCCTTCGAGGCCGCCGGCGGCAAGGTGACGCTGAACGCCGCGCATGAGGACGGCAAGGCCGACTACTCCGCCGAAGTCGGCGCGCTGGCCTCGGCCGGCGGCGAAGTGCTCGTGGTTGCCGGATATGTGGACCAGGGCGGTGCCGGGATCATCAACGCCGCGCTGGATTCGGGCGCCTTCGATATCTTCATGTTCCCCGACGGGATGGTTTCGGAAACGCTGGAAAAGAACTTCGCCGACAAGACCGAAGGCTCCTTCGGCCAGCATCCGGGCAACGACAGCCCCGGCGGCGCCAAGTTCGAGGAACTGGGCAAGGCGGCGGGCTTCAACCCGACCAACGCCTTCGCGCCGGAAAGCTATGACGCCATGGCGCTGATGCTTCTGGCGATGCAGGCTTCCGGTTCGACCGACCCGCAGGTCTACAAGGACAAGGTGATGGAAGTCGCCAACGCTCCGGGCGAAAAGATCCTGCCCGGCGAACTGGCGAAGGCCCTGCAGATCCTCAAGGATGGCGGCGATATCGACTATGTCGGCGCCTCGGCGGTCGAGCTGATCGGACCCGGCGAAAGCGCCGGCAACTATCGCGAGATCGAGATGAAGGACGGCAAGATGGTGACGGTCGGCTACCGCTGAGCGTCGGAACTTCCAGAGCGGCCCGGAGATTTTACCGGGCCGCTTCAATGCATTACAGACCGTAATTCAAGCGGTGAGGGTACCCTGGGGGAGGGTCTATGATCGAGGTCCGCGACCTCCACAAGCATTTCGGCGCCTTCCGTGCCGTCGATGGCGCCTCGATGACCATCGCCAAGGGCGGGATCACCGGGCTGATCGGTCCGAATGGGGCCGGAAAATCTACACTTTTCAACGCAATAGCCGGGGTTCTTAAACCAACCTCCGGCCAGGTGCTGATGCAGGGCGAGGACATCACCGGCCTGCCGCCGCATGACCTGTTCCACAAGGGTCTGCTGCGCACGTTCCAGATCGCGCACGAATTCGGTTCGATGACGGTGCGCGAGAACCTGATGATGGTGCCCCCGGCCCAGACCGGCGAGGCGATCATGGCAAGCTGGTTCCAGCGCGCCAGGATCCGCGAGGAAGAGGCCGTTCTCAGCAAGCGTGCCGACGAGGTTCTGGATTTCCTGACCATCTCGCATCTGGCCGAGGAGAAGGCCGGCAACCTCTCGGGCGGGCAGAAGAAGCTTCTGGAACTGGGCCGGACCATGATGGTCGAGGCCAAGGTGGTGTTCCTCGACGAGGTCGGCGCCGGGGTGAACCGCACCCTGCTGAACACCATCGGCGACGCCATCGTGCGGCTGAACAAGGAACGCGGCTATACCTTCTGCGTCATCGAGCATGACATGGATTTCATCGCCCGGCTCTGCGATCCGGTGATCGTCATGGCCGAGGGCAAGGTGCTGGCCGAGGGCCCCGCCGACCACATCATGGAGAACGAGGCCGTGATCGAGGCCTACCTGGGCCGCGGCCTGAAGAACAAGGCGGTTCCGGCATGAGCCAGCCCTTTCTGATCGGCGAAGCCATGACCGGCGGCTATGGCGCCACGGACATCCTGCACGACTGCACCGTCGCGGTCGAAAAGGGCCAGATCGCGGTGATCGTCGGCCCCAACGGCGCCGGGAAATCCACCGCGATGAAGGCGGTCTTCGGAATGCTGACCCTGCGCAAGGGCCGCGTGGTGCTGGACGGGCAGGACATCACCGGCCTGTCGCCGCAGGACCGGGTCGCGGCCGGCATGGGCTTTGTGCCGCAGACAAACAATGTCTTCGTCTCGCTCAGCGTCGAGGAAAACCTGGAAATGGGCGCCTTCCTGCGTCACGACGACATCCGGCCGACGCTGGAGCAGGTCTATCATCTGTTCCCGGTCCTGCGCGACAAGCGCCGGCAGGCGGCGGGCGAGCTGTCGGGCGGCCAGCGCCAGCAGGTCGCGGTGGGCCGGGCGCTGATGACCCAGCCGAAGCTGCTGATGCTCGACGAGCCGACGGCGGGGGTCTCGCCCATCGTGATGGACGAACTGTTCGACCGGATCATCGAGGTGGCGCGAACCGGGATCTCGATCCTGATGGTCGAACAGAATGCCCGCCAGGCGCTTGAGATCGCCGATCAGGGCTATGTGCTGGTGCAGGGCGCCAATGCCTATACCGGCTCCGGGCAGGACCTGCTGGCCAATCCCGAGGTGCGGAGGAGTTTTCTCGGTGGCTAGGCGGCGCATGTTCATCACCCTGCCCGCCCTGCTGTGTCTGTCGGCCTGCGTCTCTGCCTCGGATGACCCGCTGCTGTTCGCCGATTGCACGCTGACCGACGAACCCTCGGCCACAACCCTGCACCTGCGCCTGCGCCGGACCTATCCGGAAGACCCGAGGGCGGCCTGCTGGAAGGACGACAGTTTCGACGGCCAGTCCTGCCTGATCTATGAAGGCATCCGGGGCGATCATGCCCTGTTCACCGAAGAACACGACGAGCTGACCATCTCGGCAGACAATGTCGGGGTCTACCGGACCTTCTACCCGGACGAACCGCAGAGGACCTATCGCGGAAGCTGCACAAGGGGGCCGCTGCTGCAATGAGATGGGGCCTGATTCTGATCCTCACCAGCCTGCCGCTGCATGCCGAGGTCTGGGCGCCGGGCCAGCCGCCGAGCTGGATCGTCACCTCCGGAGACGGCGAACCCGAAGACCCGGGCCTTCTCGAACCGCCGGAACGGCCCAATGCCGACGAGGCCTGGGTCTGCGACCTGCGCACGATCTGCGACGAGATGCTCTGCACCCCGAACGCCGATTACGCCTGGGAGCGGATGATCGCCCGGCAGGGAACGGACTGGTGGGTCTTCGACTATCCCGGCGGCGAGGGCGCCCGGGTGGAGCCGCTGTCGGCCCCGGATGCGATCCGGCACGGCGCCGTACTGGCGCTGCGCGCCGCCGCTCCGTCCCCGGACGCCCCGGAGGCCGTCACCTATCTGCGCCCCGACCTGCGGGCCCTGGTCACGACGGTGATGCCCGAGGGCGAGCCGCTGATCTCGTCGAGCTGGGGCAGATGCGAGAAGATCACCGGATGACCCTGCCAGCCACAAACAGAGCGGAGCGCCAATGGACCTGTTGAACGCGATCGTCGCGGTGCTGAACTATGTCTTCATCCCTGCCGCCTCCTATGGCGCGCAGCTGGCCCTGGGCGCCCTGGGCGTCACCCTGATCTACGGCATCCTCCGGTTCTCGAACTTCGCGCATGGCGACACGATGGCCTTCGGCGCCATGGTGACGATCCTGGTGACCTGGGGGCTGCAGGCCGCCGGGGTCAGCCTCGGGCCGCTGCCGACGGCGCTGCTCGCCCTGCCCTTCGGGATCGCAGCGACGATCCTGCTGGTGCTGCTCACCGACCGCGCCGTCTATCGCTTCTACCGGCGGCAGAAGGCAGCGCCGGTGGTCTTCGTCATCGCCTCGATGGGGGTCATGTTCGTGCTGAACGGCATCGTCCGCTTCATCATCGGCGTCAATGACCAGAATTTCTCGGACGGCGAGCGGTTCATCATCTCGGCCCGGACCTTCAAGACGATGACCGGGCTGAACGAGGCCCTGGTGCTCAAGACCTCGCAGGCGCTCACCCTGGTGACGGCGGGAATCGCCGTGGCGCTGCTGTTCTGGTTCCTGAACCGGACCCGCACCGGCAAGTCGATGCGGGCCTATTCCGACAACGAGGATCTGGCGCTGCTCTCGGGCATCAACCCCGAGCGGGTGGTGATCTACACCTGGATGATCGTCGCGGCGCTGGCGACCACCGCGGGGGTCCTCTATGGCCTCGACAAGAGCTTCAAGCCCTTCACCTATTTCCAGCTTCTGCTGCCGATCTTCGCCTCGGCCATCGTCGGCGGCCTGGGCAACCCGCTGGGCGCGATTGCCGGCGGCTTCCTGATCGCCTTTTCCGAGATCGGCGTGGTCTATGCCTGGAAGAAGGTGCTGGGCTATCTGGCGCCGGAGGGCTGGGAACCGGACGGGCTGGTCCAGCTTCTGTCCACCGACTACAAGTTCGCGGTCTCGTTCGCGATCCTGATCATCGTGCTGCTGTTCAAGCCGACCGGTCTGTTCAAGGGGAAATCGGTATGAGGGGACCCATCCTTTTCGCCATCATGGCGGCGCTGATCGTTCTGGTCGGTGAAAGCCAGAGCTGGAACACAGCGCTGAACATCGTGAACATGGGGCTGATCTCGGCGATCATGGCGCTTGGCGTGAACATGCAATGGGGCTACGCGGGCCTGTTCAACATCGGGGTGATGGGCTTCGTGGCCCTGGGCGGGCTGGGCTGCGTGCTGGTCTCGATGCCGCCGACGGGCGAGGCCTGGGCGGCGGGCGGCGCGCGCGTCCTGCTGGCACTGGCGGTCGGCGCCGGGGCGATCGGCGCGGCGATCCTGACCTGGCGGAAGATGCCGCGCGGGCGCTTGCGCGGAGCGGCGGTGGCGGTGGTGCTGATCGCCGGCTTCCTCCTGTTCCGCTACCTCTTCGACCCGGCGGTCGAGGCCATCGAGGCGGTGAACCCGGCGCAGACCGGCTATCTGGGCGGGCTCGGCCTGCCGGTGATCGTGGCCTGGCCGGTCGGCGGCCTGCTGGCGGCGGGCGCGGCCTGGATCGTCGGCAAGACCGCCCTGGGCCTGCGCTCGGACTACCTGGCGATCGCGACGCTGGGCATCGCCGAGATCATCATCGCGGTGCTGAAGAACGAGGACTGGCTGGACCGGGGCGTGAAGAATGTCATCGGCGTTCCGCGCCCGGTGCCCTACGAGATCGACCTCCAGCAATCCGCGAGCTTTGTCGACTGGATGCAACGCTGGGGATTCGACCCGGTGGTCGGCAGCTCGATCGTGGTGAAGCTGGCCTATGCCGGGCTGTTCCTGGCGGTACTCCTGATCCTGATCTGGCTGATGGAAATGGCGCTGAAATCGCCCTGGGGCCGGATGATGCGGGCGATCCGCGACAACGAGACCGCTGCCGAGGCGATGGGCAAGAATGTCACCAGGCGGCATCTGCAGATATTCATCCTCGGCTCGGCGGTCTGCGGGCTGGCCGGGGCGATGATGACCACGCTCGACGGCCAGCTGACGCCGGGCGCCTATCAGCCGCTGCGCTTCACCTTCCTGATCTGGGTGATGGTGATCGTCGGCGGCTCGGGGTCGAACTGGGGCTCGGCCCTGGGCGGGATGATGATCTGGTTCTTCTGGGTCGAGGCCGAACCGATCGGCAAGGCGATGATGGATCTCATCACATATCCGATGGCCGATGGTTCCTGGCTCAAGGGGCATCTGCTGGACTCGGTGCAGCACATGCGGTTGCTGGCCATGGGGCTGGTGCTGCTTCTCGCACTGCGCTTCGCGCCGCGCGGCCTGCTTCCGGGCCGCTAGGGGCACGCGCCCCCGGCAAAGCGGCATCAGGGACTGGCCGACAACGGCCGGATCGGGCTATGCCTAGGGTCACGCCGCCTTGTCGGCAAAAAAAGTTGGTGACCGGCAACCCGAAATCCGAAAGAAATGATTACCAGCGTCAATTGTCTGACCCCGGCCTCAGGGTCGGGGGATTCCAGGGAGGAAACCATGACACACCCTACTCGCCGCAAACTGCTTGCCGGTTCCGCCACTGCCCTTGCCGCGCTCTCGGCCCCCGGGCTGATGCGCCACGCCTATGCCCAGGACGTCATCACCCTGCGCCTGCATCAGTTCATGGCCCCGGTCGCGACCTTGCCGACGCATCTGCTCAAGCCATGGGGACAGGAGATCGAGGCCGCCTCGGAAGGCCGGCTGGTGATCGAGCATTTCGACGCCATGTCGCTGGGCGGGCGTCCCGGCGACCTGATCGACCAGGCCCGCGACGGTGTGGTCGACATCACCGTGACCCTGACCGGCTACACGCCGGGCCGGTTCCCGGGCTCGGAAGTCTTCGAACTGCCCTTCATCATGACCGACTCGGTGGCCACCGCCCGGGCCTACAACAAGATGATCGAGGACGATTTCCAGGCCAGTGAATTCGCCGGGATCAAGATCCTGTCGGGCTGGGTGCATGGCCCCGGGGTGATCCACTCTGCCGAGCCCATCACCAAGCTGGAGGACATGTCGGGCAAACAGATGCGTGCCCCGACGCGGGTCATCACCGACCTGATCTCGGAACTGGGCGCCACCGCGGTCGGGATGCCGCTGCCGCAGATCCCCGAGGCGCTGTCGAAAGGCGTCATCAACGGCACCGTGATCCCCTGGGAGATCACCCCCTCGATCAAGCTGGCCGAGCTGGTCCACAACCACACCGAGTTCAAGTCGACCGAGGCGCTCTATACCGCGACCTTCGTCATGGCGATGAACCAGCCGAAATACGACAGCCTGCCGGACGATCTGAAGGCGATCATCGACGCTACGACCGGCGACAAGATGGCCGCCGCCACCGGCAAGATCATGGCCGATGGCGACGCGCCGGGCCGCAAGATCGCCGTCGATGCCGGCAACAGGATCATCGAACTGGACCAGGCCGAGGTCGACCGCTGGAAGGCGGCCTCGCAGCCGGTGATCGAACGCTGGGTGGCCGATGCGCAGGGCAAGGGGCTGGACGGCGCGGCGCTGATCGAGAAGGCCCGAAAGCTGATCGTCGAGATGTCGGTCTAGAGCGGATACGGAGGTCGGGCGGCGCGCCGCTGTTGCGCCGCCCCGCGTCCTGCTGGCGGAGCTGAGATGTACAGAACCCTCGAGAGCTGGGCCCGCGGACTGGCCGTGCTGATGGCCTGGGCCGGCGGTCTGGCGCTGCTCCTGGTGGTCGCACTCACGGTCGTGTCGATCCTCGGCCGGGCCGGAGACAGCCTCGGCCTGGGCCTGAAGCCGCTGCCGGGCGACACCGAATATGTCGAGTTCGGCATCGGCTTTGCGGTCTTCGCCTTCCTGCCCTGGTGCACCTATGCCCGCGCCCATGCCAGTGTCGATCTGCTGCAGCCGGTGCTGGGGCGGCGGCTGAACCGGCTGATCGACCTGATCGCCGACATCGGCATGCTGTCGCTGGCGCTGCTGCTGACCTGGAGGCTCTGGCTCGGGATGCTCGACAAGCGCGGCTATCACGAGACCACATTCATCCTGCGGGCCGAGATCTGGTGGGGCTATGCCGCCGGGATGGTCGGTGCGGTGGCCTTCTGCCTGGTCGCGGCCTTCGCGGTGCTGCGCTCGGCCCGCGCCCTGACCGGCGCCACCGAACAGGGCGGCCAGGCCGCATGAGCAATTTCGAGATCGGCCTCTGGTCCTTCCCGGTTCTGCTGCTGCTCGTCTTCCTGCGGATTCCGATCGCCCTGGCGATGTTCGGGGTCGGCATGGGCGGCATGGTGCTGGTCCACGGCACCACGCTGCCGGTGCTGTCGCAGCTCAAGTCGCTGACTTACGGCACCTTCGCAAGCTATTCCTTCTCGATCGTTCCGCTGTTCCTGCTGATGGGGCAATTCGCCTCGATCTCGGGGATGTCGGCCTCGCTGTTCAAATCCGCCGAGACCTGGCTGGGTCATCGCCGGGGCGGAGTCGCCATGGCCGCGATCGGGGCCTGTGCCGGCTTCGGGGCGATCTGCGGTTCGTCCCTGGCGACCGCCGCGACCATGGGTCAGGTCGCGCTGCCGGAACTCAGGAGATACGGCTATTCCGGGCGGCTGGCCACCGGCGCGCTGGCGGCCGGCGGCACCCTGGGCATCCTGATCCCGCCCTCGGTCATCCTGGTCGTCTATGCGATCCTGGCCGAGCAGAACATCGCCAAGCTCTTCGTCGCGGCGATGGTGCCGGGCCTGCTCGCCGCGATCGGCTACATGATCTGCATCGCGATCTATGTCCGGCTGTTCCCCGATCAGGCCCGGCCCCGCGACCGCGTGGCCTATGCCGAGCGGTTCCGGGCTCTGGTCGATATCTGGCCGGTCCTGATCATCTTCCTTCTGGTCGTGGGCGGCATCTATGGCGGCTGGTTCACTCCGACCGAGGCCGCGGCCGTCGGCGCGGCGGGCACCGGGCTGGCGGCGGCCTTCTCGGGCCAGCTGGGCTGGAAGCGGCTGGGCGAGGCGCTGCTGGGCACGGCCTCGGCCAGCGCGATGATCTTCATGATCATCCTCGGCGCCGGGCTGTTCAACGCCTTTCTGGCGCTGACCCAGCTGCCGCAGCATTCGGCGGAATGGGTGACCGCGCAGGGCTATGCCCCCTTCACCGTGCTGACGGTGGTGCTGCTGCTCTATCTGCTGTTCGGCTGCGTGATGGATTCGCTGTCGATGGTGCTGCTGACGGTGCCGATCTTCTACCCGATCATGTCGGTACTGGATTTCGGCGTCGCGCCGGGAGACTTCGGGCTGTGGTTCGGAATCATCGTGCTGATCGTGGTCGAGGTCGGTCTGATCACCCCGCCGGTCGGGATGAACCTCTTCGTGATCAACTCGCTGGCCCGCGACATCCCGATATCCGAGACCTTCCGCGGCACCCTGCCTTTCGTGCTGACCGACCTGATCCGCGTCTCGCTGCTGGTGGCCTTCCCCTCGCTCACCCTGGGGCTGGTCTGGCTGATCTACTGACCCGGCCGCCGCAAGCTGCTCAGACCTCGGCCTCGGCCGCCTGGCGGATGGCGCGGATGTTCTCTCCCCAGGCATCGGGCGCACCGACAGAGCCGCCCCTGAACACCGCCGAGCCCGCGACCAGCACGTCGCCGCCCGCCGCCGCCACCAGACCCGCCGTCGCCGGGTCCACCCCGCCGTCGATCTCGATCCGGATCGGCCGGTCGCCGATCATCGCCCGCAGCCGGGCGATCTTGGGCAGCGCCGAGGGGATCAGCTTCTGCCCGCCGAAGCCGGGATTGACGGTCATCACGCAGATCAGATCGACCATGTCCAGGATGTCATGCACCGACTCGACCGGGGTCGCCGGGTTCAGCGCCACCCCGGCCTTGCACCCTGCCCCGGCAATCGCCTGAAGCGTGCGGTGCAGATGCGGCCCGGCCTCGACATGGGCGGTCAGCCGGTCGGCGCCGGCCTCGGCGAAGGCCTCGATATAGGGATCGACCGGAGAGATCATCAGATGCACGTCCATGCAGGTCTTCACATGCGGACGCAGCGCCGCGACCATCGCCGGGCCGAAGGTCAGGTTGGGAACGAAATGGCCGTCCATCACATCGACATGAATCCAGTCGGCGCCCTGGGCCTCGACGGTTTCGCAGACGGCGCCGAAATTGGCGAAATCGGCGGCAAGGATCGAGGGCGCGATCAGGATCGGACGGGACATCGGGGCTTCTCCTCGGGCTGGGCGGGACCGGGTCCGGGAATGCGACGGATGCGCGGCAAAGGCAAGGGGCGCATGGCCGCATGGCCTGCGCTCAGGCGCCGTCGTCGATCCCGGCTTCGACCGGATCGGCATCGAAACCGACGATCGGAAAGCTGACCCTGACCGCATAGCGGGCGGGATCGTCCTCGGTCACCTCGGCGCTGCCGTGCATCTGGCCGGCGAAGGCCTGGATCAGGCTGGCGCCCAGCCCGGTGCCGCGGGTCTGCTCGACCGGGGCCAGCGCCGCGCCGCGCGAATTCGCCACTTCGAGCCGCGCTCTCTCGGTCCCCTCATGCAGCAGCCGCAGGGTGATCCAGGGCGCAGTTCCGTCCGCCGGCCGGCCGACGTATTTGACCGCGTTGGTGATCGCCTCGGCGGCCAGCAGCGACAAGGGCACCGCCTGATCGGGATACAGCTGGGTCGGCTCGTAGGAAGTCTCGATCCGGATGCCCCCGGTCGGCAGCAGCACCGCCTCGATGGTCTTGTCGACGATCTCCTTCAGTAGCTCGTCGGCCTGCACATGGCCCACCGTCGAGGTGCTGTAGAGCGCCCGGTGCACCGTGGCGATCGACATCACCCGCATCTGCACCTCCTTCAAGGCCGTCCGTGCTTCCGGCGCGGTGGCCTTGCGGATCTTCATGCTGACGATCGAGGCGATCAGTTGCAGGTTGTTCTTGACCCGGTGGTGCACCTCCTTCAGCAGCACGGTCCGGGTGTGGATGATGTTCTCCAGTTCCGCCTCTTCGCGGACCACAGTGGCGGCGGTCTCTTCCCAGGTCTGGTCGATCTCGCGGAATTCCAGCGGCTTGGCCAGCGGCGCCTTGGCGCTGTCGAGCCGCCGCGACGCGGAAAAGCTCTGCATCCTGGCCCGCAGCTCGGAAATGTTGCGGATCGCCAGCCGATGCACCGCCAGATAGGCCACGCCCAGCGAGACCAGCCACATCAGCGAGGCGAAGATCAGCGGCGACAGCAGCGTCGCGCCCAGCCCCCGGTCGATCCGCGCTACCGGCCAGGAGCCGAGCGCATAGGCGGTGTCCGAGATGATCGGCACCACCGCGAAGACCCGCTTTTCCCCGGCCACCGTCTCTCCGGTAAAGGCGGTGCGCGGCTGGCCGACGAAGGACTTCAGGCTTCGGTCGCGCGGCAGTTGCGAGCCATCGGCCGCCGACTTGCTTTCGGTGGAAAGCACCGCGCCCTCGTCGTTGAATGTGACCAGTTCGATCGGCCGATCGACCGAAAACCTCTCGCTGTTGCGAAACAGCCCCTGGTTCGGGATCGAGACCGCGACATAGCCGTCGAACGCGCCCTCCGCGTCGAAGACCGGCTGCGACAGGATGATGACCGAAGCGTTCGAAATCCGGCCGCGGGCACTGACGTCGATCCGCGGCTCCGGCCTGGCCAGCATCTGCTGGTGGACCGGCGAGGTCGACAGATCGACCGCGCCGCCGGACGATCCGCATTGCACCTTTCCTTCTGGGTCGATGAAGCCGGCAAAGACATATTGCGGATTCTGCCGCTGGAAGGTTTCGAAGATGCCGTTGCACTCGACCGGGTCCTGGCGGACCACCGGAAGCGCCGCCGCCAGCGCCCCGGCGACCGAGGCCCCCGCCCGCATGAAGCTTTCCTCCGAGGCCGCGGCCTCGGCGGTCAGGGCCAGGATCGCGCTTTCGGCCCGCGCGTCTTCCTCCTGCTCGACCTGCCGGGTCAGCGAGATCGCGATCAGCCCGATCGGAAAAAGCGCCACGGTCAGAAGCAGACCGACCCGGAAGGCCAGCCCGTCCAGCAGCCTTGGCAGTGCCATCCTAGCCGGCGAACGGCAGGGTCGAGAACCCGCCGCTCAGCACCGACATCGTTGCCTTGTCGGTCATGTCGAAGGACTCGTCGTCGCGCATCCCCAGCAGCAACACCAGCCGCGCCCGCGCCCGGTTGACGCGACTCTTCACGGTTCCGACCGCCACCCCGGTGGTCTCGGCGGCCTCCTCGTAGGAAAACCCCGAAGCGCCGACCAGGATCAGCGCCTCGCGCTGTTCGTCGGGCAGGGTCTGGAAGGCCGCCAGGAAATCGGTTAGCGCCAGCGCCCCGTCATGGCGGGGTTTCTCCGTCAGGGTGGCGGCCAGCGCGCCGTCGGCGTCGCCGACCTCGCGCCTTGCCTTGCGGCGGTCGGAATAGAAGGTGTTGCGCAGGATGGTGAACAGCCAGGCGCGGAGATTGGTGCCCGGCTGGAACCTGTCGATGTTGCGCCAGGCCTTGACCACTGCGTCCTGCACCAGATCGTCGGCCGCCACGCCGTCGCGGGTCAGCGATACCGCAAAGGCCCGAAGCGCGGGCAGATGGTCGATCAGTTCGTTCCGGGGATCAGGCGGGGCCGGTCTAGCCATTCACGCCGCCCTCCGAGCCGTCCTGGTCCTTGAGCTGCCGGAGGAGGTCCAGGAACCGCTCCGGCACCGCCTCTTCCAGCGTCTCGTTGTAGACCCGGCGCAGATTCTCGACGATCTGGCGCTCCAGCTCGGGGTGTGTCTCTTTGGGACTCGTCATCAGGTTCATTCGATTTTCCAGGGATGGTAGCACTTCACAGGCGCGAAAAACAAACCGTCACAGGGAACCAAACCCGCCAGCCCCGGGTTGGGTTCCCATCAATACCGAAAGAAGGACGTCAAAAATGGCCGCTGACGTGAAACCGCAGCTCCTTTCCGAGGTCGTGGCCGGCTTGCTGCCCTATGTGCGGCGCTATGCGCGTGCCCTGACCGGCGACCAGACCAGCGGCGACCGATTTGCCGCCGCGACGCTGGAGGCACTGTTGACCGACCGCTCGGTTTTTGAACAGGGCATGCCGCACAAAGTGGCACTGTTTCACGCCTTTCACCGAATCTGGAGTTCGGTCGGCGAACCGGTCGCCAGCGGCGAGACCGGCGTGGCTCGCCAGGCCCAGGCCCGTCTGGCCAGGCTGACACCCCACACCCGCGAAGCGCTGCTGCTGTCGACCATCGAAGACTTCAGCCGCGAGGAAATCGCCCTGATCATGGACCGCGAGCTGAGCCAGGTGGATCACCTGCTGGCCATCGCCGCGCGAGAGATGGAATCGGACATCAGCGGCAGGATCCTGGTGATCGAGGACGAGGCGATCATCGCGCTGGACCTCGAAACCATCATCTCGGAGATGGGCCACCGCGTCAGCGGGGTTGCCGCCACCCGCCGCGACGCGGTGCGGCTGGCACGGCGCGAACCGCCCGATCTGATCCTTTCGGACATCCAGCTGGCCGACGGCTCCTCGGGAATCGACGCGGTGAACCAAATCCTGGAAACCGCCGGCGATACGCCGGTCGTCTTCATCACCGCCTTCCCCGAACGGCTGCTGACCGGCGAGCGGCCGGAACCGGCCTTCGTCATCACCAAGCCCTATTCCGAGGAACAGATCCGCTCGGCTGTCAGCCAGGCGATGTTCTTTGCCTCCACCGAGACGCTGATCGCCTGAGCCCGTCCCGGCTCCGAGAAAGCCCCCGGCCGCCGCCGACCGGGGGCCTTCCGGCTCAACCCGGCGGTTTGCCCCGGACCGCCCGCGCCAGCATGGTGATCAGGAACAGGATCAGGAACACGCCGAAAAGGATTTGCGCGATCCCCGCCGAAGCGGAGGCGACACCCCCGAAACCGAAGACGGCGGCAATCAGAGCGACGACAAGAAAGGTCAGGGCCCAGCCTAGCATGGGGTTCTCCTTCGTTCTGGGGGCTGTCATGCGCCATGATCCGGCGCGCCATGTGGAAGAAACGCGCAGCGGCGCATCCGGTTCCCTTCCGACAGCGCGGATTGCGCAGGATCAAAGCGAAGACCGCTGCTCCGAGTCATTGTGGAACCCGAAAGCGATCACCACGTTGAGATGTGGACAGCTACAGGAGAAACCGACATGGCCACGACTTCTGCCGCCACCGGCTCGAAACAAGCCCAGGCCGACGCCTCGACCGCCGAACTGCAGGAACAGATTCTGGCGCTGAAGACCGACATCGCGGAACTGACCGCCTCGCTGGGCCGCTATGGCAAGGCACAGACCGAAGCGCTGAAGGCGCAGGCGCGTGACGGGCTGCGGGCAGCCTCGGAGAAAGGCACCGAAGGCATGGCCGCGGCCAGCGACTTTGCCGGGCAGAAATATGCCGAGACCGAGGAATATGTCCGGGCCAATCCGGCCACAGCGGTCGGCATTGCGGCGGGGATCGGCTTTCTGGTCGGTCTTCTGACCGCACGCCGCTAGGGTCCGCAGAGATGTTCGGCGCACTTCGCGCCAGCGCCGCGGACATCGCCCGCCGCTCGGCCCTCGGGGTGGCGGCGGCGATCCTGCTGATCGTGGCCCTGGGCTTTATCACCTCGGCGGGATGGTATGCGCTGAAGCAATGGGACGGGCCGGTGACGGCCGGGCTGATCGTCGGCGGCATCTATCTGGTGCTGGGGCTGGTGCTGATGCTGCTGGCCCGCGAACCGGCCCCGCCGCCCCCGCCGCCGCAGGAAGAAGTGCCGCCGATGCAGAGAGTGGTCGCCGCCTTCTTCGACGGGATCGAGGCCGGGTCCCGCGCCCGCCGGCCGCCGCCGGACGATCCGTCCCGGCGTCGCTGAGGAGAGGCGGGGTTGCGGCCGGCCCGAAGGCAACTTTAACTTCGTTGCGCAACAATTTGATATTGCGACAATATCCCTCGCCGCCACTTGAGACGGCGAGGGTCTTGCCCTGGCACACCCTGCCCGACCGCGGCCGCGATCGAAAGGTTTTGTTGAAAATCCCCAACAAGCCTTAGGCATTTGCTGCACGCCGCGGCAGCCGATCGTTAACCGGCATCGGGCCTTATGACGGCATCGGGGGCGTGGGGTCTCTGTGGTCATCCGGCCAGAACGGCCGGGTCAACACTGATGTCGAGGTGGTTCATGTCAGCGCTGTCTTGCCGGCGGCCGTGCGCATTCGCGCGGCGCCGAGCGGTTTCTTCCTGTTTTCGTCTTGTCCTGCAACTGGCCCTGGCCCTTGGCCTGACCCTGGCCACGGCCCCTGCCGTGCAGGCCCGTGCCGAGGTCTATCGCGTCTCGGGCGATCCGGGCGGCCCGGTCGAGACCCGCGTGGCGCTGGTCGAGCAACTGCGGGCCAGCCATGCAAGGGTCGAGATCGTCGGCGGCTGCTGGTCGGCCTGCACGATGTTCCTGTCATTGCCGAATGTCTGCGTCGCCCGCTCGGCCCGGTTGGGCTTTCACGGCCCCAGTTCCGGCATCCCTGGCATCGGACTGGCACCGGAGAGGTTCGACTACTATTCGCGGCTGATGGCGGCCTATTACCCCGAACCGCTGCGCAGCTGGTTCCTGGCCGAGGGGCGGCATATCACGGTCGGCTTCACCCGGCTTCGCGGGGCGCAACTGATCCGCATGGGAATCCGCGAATGCGGGTAGTTGGCGTCCTAGTGAGTCCCGGGTCCGTTGGACTTTGTCCGGGCCGCCGACCGCTCAGGTCGCGCTGCCGGCGACCGCGGTGCCAAGGTCGATCGTCTCCGCATCCCCGGCAGCGACGATCTGGGCCACCTGCCTGATCGCCGCACGCTGAACGCTGTCGGTCGATTCCTCGGCCACCAGTTCCAGCGACGCCCCGACATCATCGGCAATGGCCGGGTCCGTCCGGGCGAGCTGCACCAGCGCGCCGGCCATCTGGCCGAGAACCGAGTTGATCTGGGCCTGGGTCAGGCCCAGACGCCTGAGCCGGGCCAGAATGGCCGCCACGGTCCTGGAACAGTGGCCGGCAGTGCAGCCCGCAGTCAGCTCGGCAAGGTCGAAACCCGCCTGCGCCAAGGCCGGGCCCGGCAAGGCGAGCGTGGCGGCGGCGATGGCCGAAAGCAGGAAGTTGCGCGCGATCATCCGAGCTGTCCTTACCCTGAACTCTGCCGGTGTTTTATAAACGCATTTTCGAAAAAACGCAATAACGACGACAAATACATACAGACCGAGGCCGGAATGCATATCTTTACCTTTTGTTAATAATTCCTAATCCACAATTCCACGACATCGGGGCCGCGATTCACCCGCGCCCCTCCCATACCCGGAAAGCGCGGAGGGTTATTGCACCGCCGCGGCGAGAAATTGATGCCGAATGGACATTCCCCGAAATTCCGACCCCGACGCCCGGCTGAACGCGCCGCGTTGTTGGCTGGCGTGGTTTCGGCATTCCCTATCCGGAGAACGTGAAAGACGCCAATGGCACCGGCAATCAAGACCATCGGCCCCTGGCTTGCCGTGATGCTTCTCGGCTTCGCCGCCCTGCAAAGCCTGGTCGCGTTCCGCAGCGAGTTCGCCGCCTTCCGCCTTGGCCGGCAGCCGCCCGGGTTGCGGATACCGGCCCTGGGCCGCGCGACGGTGGAACCGCCCGCCTCCTTCCGGGCCCGGCGCGAGCTGCTGGACAGTTGCGACCGGGGCCTGCGCGGTCCCTATGGCGCGTTTCAGCCGGTCGAGTTGCGGCAGGGGCTGGTGCAGACCTGTGCCCGGGCGGCGGACAGCATTCTGCGCCGCAGCCCGACCGACAGCATGGCCTTTCTGGTCGCCGCCGAGGCGGCTCTGCAGGCCGGGGACCGGCCCCGGTTCCTTGGTGATCTGGCGCTGTCGCAGCGCACCGCGCCCGCCGAGGGCTGGCTTGCGCAACGGCGGATCGACCTGATCGCCCCGCAGATCGCCGCATCCGCGGAACCGGGTCTGCAACAGATCGCCCGTGCCGACCTCCGCCTGCTGTTCCTGAGCCCGGCCTACATCCCCTTTCTCGCCCGGCTGCATGACAGCCATCCGGCCCTGCAGCCGTTGATCACCGCAGTGGCCGAAACCGTCCGGCCCGCGCAGCAACGCCGGTTCCTGAACGCGCTGCGGGCGCTGAAGGGATGACGGGGGCCAAGGACCCGAGCGCCCGTCCGGGCGCGGATCAGGCCACCGAACCGGGGCTGCGCCAGGCGCTGCACAGGGCCGCGGCGCGGGGCCGGGCCCGATGGGCGGAAAATCCGACCGATTTCTTCCGTCTCGAACCCCCGGCCGCCCCCGCCATCCCGCCGGAACCGGCCCGGCTTTCCGATCCGGCCGGCGGGCGGGCGGATCCTGCCCCGGAGGAACGGATGCGGCCGGTCAACCGCGTGGTCGCGGGCCTGCTGACCGGCATCGTCCTGCTGGCACCGCTGCCCGCCGGCAGCGACCGGCCCGCCGCCTGGATGCTGTGGAGCACGGTGCTTCATGCGACGGCCTGCCTCTATCTGGCCCGGACGGCGGCGACCGGGGCCCTGGGCGGAATGAAGCTGCGGCGCTTTCCGCTACTCCTGTTGCCGCTGCTGCTGCTTGGCTACGGGCTGTTGCAGACGCTGCCCCTGGCCGGGCTGCTGCGGGCCTGGATGCTGCCCCTGCCCGACACCGGCGCCCCGGCCCCGCGCAGCATCAGCCTGGCACCCGAAGCCGGGCGGATCGGCCTGTTGCGGATGAGCGCCAGCTGCCTGTTCTTCGTGCTGATGCTGGAAGCCTCGGGCCGCCGCGACCGGGCGCAGCGGATCGGCATGGCGATCATTGCCGGCATCGCGCTCTATGCCGTCTGGGGCATCGTGGCGTTGAAACTGCTGGGCGATGTGCATTTCTGGGGGCCGAAGCAGGCCTATCGCGGGGTGGCGACCGGCCCCTTCGTCAACCGCAACTCCTTCGCCACATTCCTGGGCATGGGAGCGGTGCTGGGGCTGGCGATGATCGTCGAGCGGACCCGCAGCCGGCAGGTGACCCCGGCGGGCCGACACACGGCAGGCCCCGAGACCGTCTCGCTGGCGCTGATGTGGAGCGCTCTGGCGCTGATCCTGATCTGCCTGGTCGCCACCCAGTCGCGGATGGGGCTGTTGGCCACCGTGCTGGGCCTGGCCGTGGTCGTGGCGATCTCGCCGCGCAGGCCCGGGATCGGGGGCGCGAAGCGGACAAGGCGCCGCTGGCGGATCGGCCTGGGCCCGGCGCTGCTGCTTGGCCTGGGGCTTCTTGCCTCGTCCGGGATCGTCGAGCGCAGCCTCTTCACGCTGAACAACGCCGATACGCGCGTCGAGATCTACCGGCAGGTGCTGGCCATGCTGGCCGATCGGCCGCTGACCGGCTTCGGGGCCGACAGCTTTGCGCTGGCCTTCGAACTCTATCACCGGCCCGCCCTGGCGACCCATCTGGTCTGGGACCATCCGCATTCCTCCTATCTGACCCTGTGGAGCGATTTCGGGCTGATCTTCGGATCGCTGCTGCCGCTCGCCGGGCTGGCGGCGGGACTGCACCTGGCGAGGGTGCTGGCCGGGCGGCGCGAGGCTGTCGCTCTGGTCGTCGCGGCGCTTGCGGTTCTGGTCCAGAACGCGGTGCATTCACTGGTCGATTTCAGCCTGGAGATGCAGGCCAACCTGTTCGTCTTTCTGGCCATCCTGGCGCTCGGCCTGTCACGGCGGCGGCTGGCGGTAGCGGCGAGCAATCGGCAGACCCGCGGCCCGGCACAGGCGCCGCCGGGAACGGGGATCGGGGCGTGAGCGGGCGCGGCTGGCTGGACCGCCTGTTGGGCACGGCGCGGCAGGACCACGCCGACCCGGTCGCCCGGGGGCAGAGCCTGAACCGGCCCGACGCGGTGATCTATGCGGTCGGCGACCCGCACGGCCGGCTGGACCTGTTCCGCCGGCTGGAGCGGCTGATCCTGTCTGACCCCGACCGGCCCGCGACGCAGCCGGCGCTGCTGGTGGTGCTGGGCGACATGCTGGACCGGGGTCCGGCCAGCGCCGGGCTGATCGAGCACCTGCTGGCGCCCCCGCCGAGGGGGCTGGAGCGGATATGCCTGATGGGCAATCACGAAGCCATGGCGCTGGCCTTCTTCGCCCGGCCCGATCCGGCCGCGCCCTGGCTGAAGCTCGGCGGCGCCGAGACCCTGGCCTCCTACGGGATCGCGCCGGACCCGACACTGGGCTACCGGCTTCCGGCCCGGCAGCTTGCGGCGCGGATCGACGGCCATGTTCCGGTGCCGCATCTGGCCTTCCTGCGCGGCCTGCCGCTCTGGCTGCGGATCGGGCCGCACTTCTTCAGCCATGCCGGGCCCGACCCGGCCCGCAGGCTCGACGCGCAACGCCCGCACGAATTGCTGTGGTCGCGGGCCTTCGATGCGGCACCGACCAAGCCGCCGCCCGATCTGGGAAACGGGTTGGCCGTGCAGGGCCATGTCCCCCTGCCCCGGGCCGAGCGTCGGGGCTGGCGGCTGGGCGTCGATACCGGCGCCTGCGCAACCGGTAGATTGACGGCGGTGCGGCTGCAGGACGGCCAGGCGCCGGCCTTTCTCGAAGCGGTGGAGACATGAGTGGCCGGAACCGAAAACGCAAACCACCCGGCAATGGCGCCATTCGGAAACCGGAAATGAACCGAATGGGCCAATCCGACGAATTTTCACCCAACAGGAAAGGCTGGCATGGAACGGCGTATCATGATTGAAGATTTTCCAGAACCGCGACCGATCCGGAATTGGGCCTGATCCATGGACCAGGACCCCATCGACATCAAGGCGACGATCCTGCAACTGCGGCGCCAATCGAAATTGATCCTGTCGGTCATATTGCTGTGCCTGGCAATCGCCGTGGGCTATATCGCGCTGGTCAAGCCGATCTATACCGCGACCGCGCTGGTGATGGTCGATCCGGCGGCCAAATCGCTGGTCTATTCCGATGATACCAGCCAATCGGCCTCGACCGAGAATGCACGGGTCGAAAGCGAGGTCGAGATATTCCGTTCTCCGACCGTGGCGCTGGCGGTGGTCGACAGGATGAACCTGATCAGCGACCCCGAGTTCGGCCCGACCCTGGGACTGGGCGCCAAGATCGGGCAGGCGCTCGGCTTTCGGAGCGACACGGCGGAATCGGGCACCCGGCTGCTGAACCAGGTGCTGGCCCGGTTCCAGAAGGCGGTGACGGTGCGGCGGCGCGGCCTGACCTATCTGATCGCGGTATCGGTGTCCTCGGAAGACGCCGAGCGGGCGGCGGCGCTGACCAATGCGATGACCGAGGCCTATATCCAGGCCAATATCGAATCCAAGGTCGCCTCGCGGCTGAACGCCCGCGACGCGCTTCAGGACCAGATCGCCACCGTCCAGGCGGCGATGACGGCCTCGGAGGACGCGATCGACAACTACATCTCGCGCAATCTCGGCCGTCTGGAGGCGGAAGGCGGCGGTGCGGCAGTGGCCGAGTTGCAGCGCCAGATCGAGGCATTGGACAAGCAGCGCCTGGCCGCCGAGGTCAGCGCCCGCGAAGCCCGCAAGGCGCTGGAGCAGCAGGACTGGGCGACCCTGACCGCCCGGCTCGGCGACGAGGCCCTGGCGGAACTGCAGGCACAACGCGACAAGCTGGAGCGGCAACTGGCCGGCACGGATGGCGGTTCGAGCGACGAGGTGGACCTGCGCTCGGCCCTGGCGGCACTGGATGCACGGCAGGCCAGGGCGGCCGAAGAGGCACTGTCGGCACTGACCGACAAGGCCGGGGCACTGGACCAAACGATGCGCGAGACGCGGGACAAGCTGCGCCGGACGCTTCTGAGCAGCGATCTGCCCAGCCAGATGCTGTCGGAGATCTACCAGTTGCAGCAAGAGGCGAGCATTGCCCGGAGCCAGTACCAGACCCTGCTGTCACGGTTGCGCGAGATCGAGGTGCAGGCCGCCGTGCAGGTCGCCGACAGTCGCGTGGTTTCGGCCGCGCTGCCGCCGGTGTCGGCCAGCTATCCGAACCGAAAGCTCGTTCTGGCGTTGGCGCTGCTGGCCGGGCTGGGCCTGGGCACCGGGCTGGCCTTTCTCAACGAGTTCTACCTGGGCGGCATCGTCTCGGAGACCCAGCTTCGCGATGTCCTGAAGCAGAAGGTGGCGACGGCCATCCCGCTGGTGGCGCTGAAGCCCGAATCCGAACGCTCGATCGCGGACAATGTCATCACCTCGCCCCTCTCGGCCTATTCCGAGGCGATCCGACGGCTGCGTGCCTCGATCGAGCTGGAACTGCGCCAGAGACCTGTCGAGCCGGACGCCGAGGGTCGCAAACCCGGCCGCACCATCGTTGTCACCTCCTCCGGCCCGGCCGAGGGCAAATCGACCACCGCGCTGGCGCTGGCCCGGGCCTTCTCGCTGAGCCAGGTCTCGGTGCTGCTGATCGACGCCGATCTGCGCAAGCCGACGATTCACCAGCTGGCAGGGATCACGCCGGAACGCGGGCTGATCGACTATCTGACCGATGCCAGCGGTTCCACACCGGCCGAGAAACTGCTGACCCAGGACCCTATCTCGGCGACCTCTCTGATCACTGGGCGCGGCCGGGCATTTCAGGAGACCGACCAGCTTCTGGGATCGGACACGTTCCGCGGGCTGATCCGGGCCGGGCGCGAGGCCTTCGACATCGTCATCCTCGACACCCCGCCGGTCGGACCGGTGGTGGATGCCCGCTATCTGGTGCCCTATGGCGATGTCGTGGCCCTGGTGGTCCGCTTCGCCACCTTCAGCCAGTCCGATCTGCGCAGCGCGACCCAGACCCTGACCGAGAACATGGGGCCGGATCAGGCGCTGCTGACGGTGCTGAACCACGAGCCCGAGACGCGCCGGCGCTACCCCTATTACAAGGACGACTATGCCGGCTAGGCGGCGCGCGCCCTCTCTGCACGGCTCCACGACGGGTCGGGGCCTTGGCCTCGGCCCCGGTTCCTGCCAGTAACGGGCCAGAGACGACAGGCTGCGGCAGCGCCAGGAGACCCGATGCACGACGTATTCATCTGCGACTATATCCGGACCCCGATCGGGCGCTATGGCGGCGCGCTGGCCACGATCCGCGCCGACGACCTGGCGGCGCTGCCGCTCAAGGCGCTGATCGCCCGGCATCCCGGGCTGGACTGGGCCGCCGTCGATGACGTGCTCTACGGCTGCGCCAACCAGGCCGGCGAGGACAACCGCAACGTGGCCAGGATGGCGCTGTTGCTGGCCGGGCTGCCCGAGAGCGTGCCCGGCGCCACGATCAACCGGCTCTGCGGCTCGGGCATGGACGCGATCGCCACCGCAGCGCGGGCGATCGCCACCGGCGAGGCCGCCCTGATGATCGCCGGCGGCGTCGAGAGCATGAGCCGCGCTCCCTTCGTGATCGGCAAGGCGGACAGCGCCTTTTCCCGCGACGCCACGATCCACGACACCACCATCGGCTGGCGCTTCGTCAACCCGGCGATGGAGCGGGCCTACGGCACCGACTCGATGCCCGAGACCGCCGAGAATGTCGCCGAGGACTACAGGATCAGCCGCGAGGAGCAGGATGCTTTCGCGCTCCGCTCGCAGCAGAAGGCCGCCGCCGCGCAGGCCTCGGGGCGTCTGGCGCGCGAGATCGTTCCGGTCGAGGTGACCGGCCGCAAGAGCACGGTGACGGTCAGCCATGACGAGCATCCGCGGCCCGACACCACGCTGGAGGCCCTGGCCCGGCTTCGCGCCCCGTTCCGCGCCGGAGGGACTGTCACGGCGGGCAATGCCTCTGGCGTCAACGACGGCGCCGCGGCGCTGATCCTGGCCTCGGCCGAGGCCGCCCATGCGCATGGGCTGACGCCCATCGCCCGGATCCTCGGCGCCGCCACCGCCGGCGTCGCGCCCCGGGTCATGGGGCTTGGCCCGATCCCGGCCAGCCGCAAGCTTTGCGACAGGCTGGACATGGACCCGCGTGATTTCGATGTGGTGGAGCTGAACGAGGCCTTCGCCGCCCAGGGCCTCGCGGTGCTGCGCGATCTCGGGCTGGACGAGACCGCCCCGCATATCAACCCCAATGGCGGCGCCATCGCCCTGGGCCATCCGCTGGGCATGTCCGGCGCCCGGCTGGTCGGCACCGCGGCGCTGGAACTGCAGCTGCGCGGCGAGAAACGCGCCCTCGCCACGATGTGCATCGGCGTCGGCCAGGGCATCGCCATGGCCATCGAAGCGGTCTGAGGGCGTGGCCCCGGCGCCGGGTCTCCGGCACCGGGGCGGTAGCTCAGGCGGTCGCCTTGGCCAGCGCCTGATCCAGGTCGGCGATCAGGTCGTCGGCATCCTCGATCCCGATCGACAGCCGCACCACTTCCGGCGCCGCGCCCGATGCCGTCTGCTGCTCGGGCGTCAGCTGCCGGTGCGTCGTCGAGGCCGAGTGGATCACCAGCGAGCGCGTATCGCCGAGATTGGCGACATGGCTGAAGATCTCCAGCGCATCGACGAACTTGACGCAGGAATCGTAGCCGCCCCGGACCGCGAAGGTGAACAGCGCCCCGGCGCCCTTCGGGCAGATCTTCCGGGCCCGGTCGTAATAGGGCGAGGACGGCAGGCCGGCATAGGTGACGTAATCCACCCGCGGGTCCTTCTCGAGCCATTCCGCGACCTTGCGGGCGTTCTGCACGTGGCGCTCCATGCGCAGCGACAGGGTCTCGATCCCCATCAGCGTGTAGTGCGCACCCTGCGGGTTCATCGTCATGCCGAGATCGCGCAACCCGATGGCGATGCCGTGGAAGGTAAAGGCCAGCGGGCCGAAGGTCTCGGCGAACTTCAGCCCGTGATAGGCCGGCTCCGGCTCGCTGAGCGAGGGGAACTTGTCGCTGGCGGCCCAGTCGAAGGTGCCCGAATCCACCACGCAACCGCCGGTCACGGTGCCGTTGCCGGTCAGGTATTTGGTGGTCGAATGCACGACCAGCGTCGCGCCCAGTTCGATCGGGCGGCAGAGATAGGGCGTTGCCGAGGTGTTGTCGACGATCAGCGGCAGGCCCGCCGCGCCGGCGATTTCCGCCACCGCCGGAATATCGGTGACATAGCCGCCCGGGTTGGCGATGGTCTCGCAGAAGACGGCCCGGGTATCGTCGTCGATCGCCGCCTTGAGCGCGTCGAGATCATCGAAATCGACGAATTTCGCCGACCAGCCGAAACGTTTGATCGTGTGGTTCATCTGGGTGACGGTGCCGCCGTAGAGCCGGGTCGAGACCACGACATTGCGGCCCGGCGCCATCAGCGGGAACAGCGCCATGATCTGCGCCGCATGACCCGAGGAACAGCAGACCGCCCCGGCGCCGCCCTCCAGCGTGGCGATCCGCTCCTGCAGCACCGCGATGGTCGGGTTGGTCAGCCGCGAATAGATGAAGCCGACCTCCTGCAGGTTGAACAGCGCCGCGGCGTGATCGGCGTCACGGAATACGTAGCCGGTGGTCTGGTAGATCGGCGTCTGGCGGGCGCCGGTGGCCGGATCGGGGCGGGCCCCCGCGTGAATTTGCAGCGTGTCGAAACCGTAGCTCGGTGCGTCTGACATGAGTGTCTTCCCCCTGGGTCAAGTGTCGGCGCGACCCTAGGGCGCGGAGGCAGTGAAAGGCAAGCCGGCAGCCATCGGCAGCAGGCGGCTGTCGGCCAGCGCGGCGGTGCGATGCGCCAGCGCGGTCTGCGCCGCCGGATCGCCCGCGAAGGCGAAGAAGCTCTGCAGGCTGGCCTGCCGGACGATCAGCACCCGGTCCCAATGCTCGGCCTCGGGGCCGATGAACCAGCCGCCGCCCTCGGCCTCGAAGATCACCGCGCCGCCGGTGGCCTCCAGCAGGGGCGTGATCTCGCGCGAATAGCGCCCATAGGCCTCGGCGCCGCTGACCGGCGCTTCCGGAGCCAGCTGCGGGGTCGCGGCATAATCCGCCTCGGCCCGGAACCGCAGCAGGTTCAGCATCAGGATCGGGCCGTCGATCCGCCGCGCGATCAGCGCCCGGGCCGTGGCATCGGTGGGGTGAAGGTAGCGCATGGTCATGATCCCCTTGCGAGCGCGAGAACATAGGCGGCCAGATCCGGCGGCCAGCCGGCCAGCGCCCGTTCCAGTTCGGACAGCTTGCCCGCGAAGAGCAGCCGCATCGCCTCTTCATAGCCGGGCAGATCGCCGCCCAGGGCGGTAGCAACACGATAGGCGGCTTCCTGTGCCCGGCGCGGATCGGGGCCGGTCTCGGCCCGGATCGCGGCTTCGGTCAGCCGCCGCAGCGCCGCCGAGGCGCCGCCCTTCTGCCTGGCCAGCCAGTCCCAGTGCCGGGGCAGCAGCGTCACCTCCTTCGCCGCGACCCCCAGTTTCGGGCGGCCCCGGCGGGCCGGCGGCGCATGGCGGGCGGCGACCTCGGCCGGGCTGCCGCGCAGGTCGAGATCGACGACCCGGCCATTGGAATCGTCGAAGGCCAGCACCCGGCCGCCGCGCGCCTCGGCGGCCTGGGCGGCGGCCGCCACCTCGGCGATCGTGCCGCTGGCGATCCGGGTCATGTTCTCGAAAACGGTCAGGCGCATCGCCCCCTCCGGTCTGGGTCGGCGCCTATTTATACCCGGATCAAAATATGTCAATAACACCCGGGCAAAACGAATCGGAGGCGGCGATGGACCGCAAACAGGCACGGGCCGACTTTCTGGAACGGAAACCGGACGCCGGCATCTACGCGCTGCGACTGCGGGCCGGGCTCTGGGTCGGGGCGGCGTCGCGGCTGACGGCGGCCGAGAACCGGTTGCGGTTCACCCTGTCCACCGGGACCGAGCGCAATCCCGCCCTGGCCGCCGCCTATGCCGACGAGGGGGATTTCAGCTTCGAGGTGCTCGAGACGCTGGACCCGAAGCTCTCGGCAATGCGCCGGCAGGACCTGCTGAAGGAGCGGCTGGCGCATTGGCTGGACAAGACCGGCGGCCAGCCGGTCTGATCCCCGCCACGGATTCACCTTCCAAATATCCCCGCCGGAGGTGCCTGCCCCCGCCACCCGTGCCGCAGCCCCGCATCGGAGCGCCCCGGACGGCAGGGCCGGACGACGCCCGGGCGACGGCCGCCGGGCGGCCCGAGCCCGGGCGTTCCCCTCGGCGGCGCCGGGCCTATTGCCCGGCCAGTTCGAAGACGATGGTCACAGAAGCCTGAACCGAGACCTCGCCGCCGGCGACCGGCACCGCCATCGCCGCCTCGCGCGCGAACATCGGCTGCGAGCCCGGGGACGATCCGCCCTCCTGGATCGTCACGATCCGGCCCAGTTCGACCCCCGCCGCATCGGCCAGCAACCGGGCCCGGCGCAGCGCCTCGGCCACCGCCCGTTCCCGGGCCTGGTCCTGCAGCGGCCCCGGCTCGGACAGGCCGAAGCTCAACCCGTTCAACTGGTTGGCGCCATTCTCGACCATCTGGTCCAGCACCGGGCCGAGCCGGTCCAGCGCCCGGACCCGGACCGTGACCACATTCGAGACCCGATAGCCGGTGATCTCCTGCCGGCCCGCCTTCTGGCCGTCCTTGTCGAAGACCGGGTTCAGGTTCAGCCCGGAGGTCTGGATGTCGCGGGCCTCGATGCCCTGCCGCTTCAGCGTCGCCAGCAGGGCCGCGACCCGGTCGCTGTTCTCGGCCAGTGCCCCGGCGGCGGTTTCGCCGGTCGTGGTGACGCCGACGCTGACCACGGCCATGTCGGGGGCCGCATCGACATGGCCCTCGGCGCTGACGGTCAGGCTGGCCATGGGGGCCACGGCGCCGGCTCCGGCGCCCTGCTGGGCGGCGGCGGGCAGCGCCGCAATCGGCCCGAAGGCGAGGGCAACGAACAGGCAAGGCAGGAATTTCATATCACATCTCCGTGGATTTCGGTGGCGGTATCATGCCCATAGACGCCGCCCGGGGGCGCATTCTTGGCCAGACACTTCATTTCACGAAACCGCTCCTGTAGTCTGGATTTGCGCCGAAGGGCAACTTTCGGTGCTGGGCTTGGTTGCGCGCCGGGATTATGCTGGCGGCCGACCGCCCCCCGGTGGCCAGACGGACGGATAACGCATTCTTCATGAGACCTAATTTCGCACTCAATCTCGGCCATGACGGCATCGCATTGCTGCACAGGGGCAAGACCGGCTGGCGCATGGTCGGCAGCACCAAGCTGGACGATCCGGACCTGGCCCGCAAGCTGGCGATGCTGCGCAAGACGGCGGTCAGCCTGGAAACGGGCGGCATGGCGGTGAAGGTCCTGATCCCCGATTCGCAGATCCTCTACACCGAGATCGACTGCCCCGACATGCCCGACCAGGACCGGCGGGCAGAGATCAGCCAGCGGCTGGAAGGTTTGACGCCCTACACGCCCGACGAACTGGCCTTTGACTGGCGGCCGCTGCGGCCGGGCCGGGTCCGGCTGGCGGTGGTGGCCCGCGACACGCTGGGGGAGGCCGAAGCCTTTGCCCGCGAGCATCGGTTCAACCCGGTGGCCTTCGCCGCCGCCCCGACGCCGGAGAATTTCCCCGGCGAGCCGTTCTTCGGGACGGCGGAGTCGGCAGCAGAACTGCTGGCCGGCACCGGGCCGGTGGAGCCCGATGTCGAGGCCCTGGATCTGGAGCGCCTGCTGGCCTCGGAACCGGAGGCGCTGACGGACCCCTTTGCGGAACCGGCCGAGGCCCCCGCCCCGGCGGAGGCAGCCCCCGAGACCGCTGAGGACGCCGGGGACGCGGCCCCGGCACAGGCCGACAGCACGGCCGTGGAACCGCCCCCGGCCGAGCCGATCCCGGAACAGGATGCAGCGGCCCCTGCATCGGATGCCGGGGACCCGGAATCACCGGCGCCCGAAACCGCAGTGGCCGGCGCCCCGGACTCCGCCTTGCCCGACGATGCCGATGCGAAAGGTGCCGGGGAGCCGACCGAGACGGACAAAGCCGATCTCGCGGAAGCGGCGACGGACAACGCCGAAGAGCTTCCCGCCGCGTCCCACGACGCCGGGGCGGAGACACCTCCCGAGCCGGTCGAAACACAGGCCCCGCAACCCGCGGCGCCGAAGGATGACGGAAGCGGCTCTGCCAGCGCCAAGGGCACTGGCCGGGTCGAGCCGCCCGAACTGTCGCGGGGCGCCGCGGCCCAGGCTGACCCGAGGGATGCCGCGGCCGAGCCGCGCCCGGTGCCGACCTTTGCTTCGCGCCGGGCCGCCGGCACGCCCCCGCCGCCCCGGATCGAACCCAGGCTCTCGCCCCCGTCCGGCCAGCCGGAACTGGTGCCGAGCCGGGTGCCGCTGCCCGAGCGGACCGCGACGCCGGTGCTGGTCAGCTCCGACAAACAGGGGCCCGCGCGTCCCGCGGCAATGGCCGACAGCGCCGCCTCGGACGGCCCCGGAACGCCCATGGGCGAGGCGACGGGACAGAGCGAGGCCGGGCTTGCCCTTGCAGACGCTCCGCCCGAGCCGGCCCCGGCCGAGCCGTCCAAGTCCCCTGTGCCGATCCGGGCCGAAGCGAAGGTGCAGGGACAGGTGCCGCCGCCGAGCCTACGCCGCGTGCCGCCGGTTCCCCCGGGCATCAAGCCGGTCGCCGGCGCCCCGGCCCGCCGGGCTCCGGTGATCAATTTCGGGCCGAAACATGCCGCCAAGGCCGCCGCGCTTGCCAAGGCGAAGGCCGCCGCCAAGCCCGAGCCGGGCCCCGGAAGCGCCCCGGTTCCCGAACCGCCCGGCGGCAAGCTGCCGGCGCGGGACCGCGACGACCTCTCGGTCTTCGGAGCCCGGAAACCGCTCGCCGCGCGTGGCCGGCGCAGTTCCCCCATGGCCGTCGTGGTGATGACCCTTCTGCTTCTGGCCGCGATGGCGGGGCTTGCCCTCTGGTCCACCTTCTGGAGCGACGGCCCGGCCGGCACCGACGCCGAGGTCGCGCTGGTGCCGCCGCCCGAGAGCCCGGTCGCGCCGCGCGCCGACACCCTGACCGAGAGCGCTGCCGCCGAACCACCGCAGCCCGAGTTGCCGAGCCCCGACCCGGTGCTCACCGCGCCCGAGGTGGCCGCGGCCGATCCGGTTCTTCCCGGCGACCCGGCCCCTGCCGCCGATCTCGCCGGGCGACCGCTCGACCCCGCCGAAGACGCCCCTGCCCAGGATGGCACCAAGGTCGCCGCCCTGCCCACCGATGGCACCGATGCCAGCCCCATGCCCGGGGCTCTCGACCCGTCGGTTTCCGAAACGCTCGGCCCGGATGGTGCCGCGGCGCTGGAGGGTGGCGATGCCGGCCTGGTTGACGAGGAAGCTCTGGCCGATGGTGAGCCGGACGCGCTGCTGGACGCCGTGCCGGGTGGCGGTGCGGTCTCTCCGGACGGGGCCGGAACCGACATGGCGGAGCTGGATGGCGCCGAGATCGACGGTGCGGGCACCGGCGAGACCGACCTGGCAGATGCCGAGGACAGCGGACCGGAGACCGAGCTTGCCGCCCTGACCGAACCCGAGGTTCCGGACGCGGGCGCCCCTCTGGACGTGGCGCCGGTTCCCGAGACCCCGGCCCTGCCGCAGGATCCGGTGACCGAACTGGTCGGCACCGACGACGGAGCCGCCGAACGGATCGCGGCGCAGCTTCTGGAAGAGCTGACCCCCGAGGTGGCCGAGCGTCGCTATGCCGCCACCGGCATCTGGGTGCTGCCGCCGGAACCACTGCCCGAACCGGGCTTCGACTCGGTCGATGATCTCTATGTTGCGGCGATCGACACCCAGATCGAGGGCGAGGATGCCGTAGCCCTGCCGGTCCCGTCACGCGATGCGCGGCTGCTCACCCAGCTGCCGCCGCCGCCCGCCGGAACCCGGTTCGATTTCGACGAACGCGGTCTGGTGCGGGCGACGCCCGAGGGTGCGCTGAACCCGGACGGGGTGCTGATCTTCCAGGGCCAGCCGGCGGTGACCCCGGCGCCGCGCCCGGGATCGGCCGAAGCCGCCGCCGCAGCCGCCAACCCGCCCGCGACGCCCGAGACGCCGGGCGCCGATGCGGCGACCCCCGCGACCGATGCCGCCCCGGCCGTGCCGAAAATCCGGCCGAAGCCCCGACCCGAGGATCTGACGGAGCTGAACGAAAAGGCCACGCTCGGCGGCCGCACGCGGGTCGAACTGGCCGGGCTGCGCCCGCGACAGCGGCCCGCGGTGATCGAGAAGCTGGCGCTGGCCTCGCGCGTGCCGGACGCGGCGGCGGTGGATGCGGTGGCCGAGGCGGCGAATGCCGCGGTGGCGCAGGTGGCGCTGGAACTCGCTCCCGGAACCAAGCTGGCGGTGCAGACCTCCCTGCTGCCAAAGCCGAAACCCGGCAATATCGAGAAACTCGCCGCCGCCGTGGTGGCGACCCCTGCCCCGGCCCCGGCCAAGAAAGCCGGCGGCGCGAAGGTGCAGGCCGCCGCCGCGGTGATGCCGAAACTGCCGACCAAGGCAAGCGTGGCCAAATCCGCGACGGTCCCGAACGCGATCAAGCTGTCGAAGATCAACCTGATCGGGATCTACGGCTCGTCCTCGTCCCGGCGGGCGCTGGTCCGGCTGGCGAATGGCAAATACGTCAAGGTCCAGATCGGCGACCGGCTCGACGGCGGAAAGGTGGCGGCGATCGGGGAATCCGAGCTGATCTATGTGAAGGGCAACCGGCAGCACAAGCTGAAGATGCCCTCGAAGACCTGACGCCTCAGCCTGCCGCCAGCCCGTCCAGCACCGCCCGCGCCGCGCGCAGGCCCGGCGGCTCTCCGCCCCTTCCGAGCGCCTGCATGGTTTCCGCCATCGCCTGACGCTGCGCCGCCTGCGCCGCGCCGTCACCCAGCAGCGCCGCCACGGCCTGAGCGATCAGCTCGGGTCGGCAGGCGGGCCCGAGCAGCTCCGGCACCGCGCGGCACCCCGAGACCAGATTGACCAGCGTCACGGAGGGCACCCGGGCCATGCGGCTCATGATCTGCCAGCTCAGCCAGCGCAGATCATAGGCGATGACCATCGGGGTATCGGCGGCGGCGAGTTCCAGGCTGACGGTGCCCGAAGCGGCCAGCGCCGCATTTGCAGCCCCGAAGGCCGCCCGCTTGCGTGCCGCGGCACGCTCCGGCGCCTGGCCGCGCGGGTCGAGGATCAACGGCCGCCCCGGCCAGCCCCTGGCCGCCTCGATCACCGCCTCGGCCACCGGCGCGGCGGCCGGCAGCACCAGACGGGTGCCCGGCCGTGCCGCCAGGATCAGTCGCAATGCGGCCCCGAAGACCGGCATCAGCCGCGTGACCTCGGACCGGCGCGACCCGGGCAGAACCAGCAGCACCGGCGCCTCTCCCAGGCCCTCCTCGGCCCGGAACCCGGCGATCTGGTCCCGGTCGGCCAAGGGGTCCGAGACCACCGGATGGCCGACGAAATCGGCCCGCATCCCGGCGGCTTCCATATAGGGCGGCTCGAAGGGTAGAAGGGTCAGCACCTGATCGACATGGCGGGCCATCTTGGCGGCGCGGCCCGGTCGCCAGGCCCAGACCGAGGGCGCGACATAATGGACGATGCGGATGTCGGGTGCCGCGGCGCGGACCCTTGCCGCCACCCGAAGGCAGAAGTCCGGACTGTCGATGCCGACCAGCACATCGGGCCTCGCGGCGATCACGGCGTCGGCGGTCTGCACCATCCGAGCCTTCAGGGCGCGGTATTTCGGCAGCACCTCGCTCAGCCCCATGACCGAGAGTTCCTGCATCGGAAACAGGCTCTCCAGCCCCTCGGCGCCCATCGCGGCGCCGCCGACCCCCTGGAAAGCCACCTCGGGGCGCAATTGCCGGAGCCCGGCCATCAGCGCCGCACCCAGCCGGTCTCCCGAAGGCTCTCCGGCGACCAGAAACACGCGGGTCACGGGCTCGCCCAGATCCGCAGGCCCCGCTGTTCCGCCTCGGCGAACAGCCGGTCGCGATCGAGAAACATCACCCGGCCCGCCTCGGCGCAGATCCCGCCCAGCCCGGCCGCGGTGGCCTGGTCCAGAGTGTCCGGGCCGATCGCCGGAAGGTCGATGCGCAGGTCCTGACCGGGCTTCGAGCGTTTCACCAGCACCCCGCCCGGCGGCAGGTCCAGCAGGCCACGGCTGCGGGCGACGAAATCGAGCAGCGCGGCGGTGCCCTGCAGGGTCTCGATCCCCAGGCAATGGCCGCCCGCCACGACACAGGCCTGCCCGACATCCAGCGGCCCGAGCGCGGCCAGGATCGCGGCACCGCGCCCGGCATCGCTCTGCATCCCGGCGTCGGGCGCCGGTCCGGGCGGCAGCGCGACCAGGGACGGCATCAGCTCATGCGCACCGACGACCTGCAGGCCGGCCTCTTCGAACAGGCCGATGACAAAGCGCAGCAAGCCATCGTCACCCTGCGCCATCGCGGCCATGATCCGGGGCACCAGCGGCGCCGTGGCGGCGTCGAGCGCGGCGGGATCGAAACGCGGCCGCCGCGCCGCTCCGGCCAGGCAGACACTGTCATAGCCCTCGGCGGCAAGACCGGCGATCAGGCTGCCCAGATGTTCGAAGCGGAACAGCTCTGCGGCAACCCCTTCCGGCGTGAAGCCCTGCGGTGCGAAAACGGTGACGGCCCGGCCCTCGGCCTGCAGATGCGCTGTCAGAAGCGCCGGCAACCGCCCCTGCCCGGCGATCAGAGCCACCCGGCCCGGATTCTCAGCCCCCGCCACCGCGCTACTCCGGCGTCAGGAAGGAGCGGTCGGACTGACCGAGGATGAACTCGACGATCTGGCGCACATGCGGGCTGTCTGTCTCGGCCCCCAGGGCGCGGGCGCGGTCGAGGAACGAGCCCTCATCCGAGGCCAGGCGCTCGAAGGCGGCCCGCAGGGCGCTGATCTCGGCCCGCTGCACGCCGCGCCGGCGCAGGCCGACGAGGTTCAGCCCGTCGAGCCGCCCGCGCGGCCCCTGCACCAGCCCGTAGGGGATCACGTCATTGGTCACCATGGTGACGGCACCGATGATCGCGCCCTGACCGACCCGGACGAACTGGTGGATGCCCGAAAGCCCGCCGATGATGACGTCGTCACCGATCACGCAATGCCCGGCCAGAGCCGCCTGGTTGGCCATCACCACCCGATTGCCGACCTGGGCGTCATGTCCGACATGGGCCCCGGTCATGATCAGGCAGTCGTCGCCCACCCGGGTCACTCCGCCGCCACCCCTGGTGCCGGTATTCAGCGTCGCGCCTTCGCGGATCCGGCAGCGTTCACCGACGATCAGCCGGGTCCGCTCGCCCTCGAACTTCAGGTCCTGCGGCACCTCGCCCACCGTGGCGAAGGGGAACACCTCGGAGCCTGCGCCGATCTCGGTCCAGCCGGTCAGCACCGCATGCGACTTCACCGTCACCCCGACCCCAAGGGTGACCTCGGGCCCGACGGTCGAGAACGGGCCGATGACGCAATCGGCCCCGATCACCGCGCCGGGCTCGACGATGGCCGAGGGATGTATCCGGGCGTCCGGGTGAATGCTCATCGCATCAGTCTTTCGGCAGATCCAGCATCGCGGTGAATTCCGCTTCGGCGGCCAGCTCGCCTTCGACGGTCGCGCGGCCATGGAACTTGAAGATCTTGCCGCCGCCCCGCTTGGTCTCGATATGCAGTTGCAGCTGGTCGCCCGGCACCACCTTGCGGCGGAACTTGGCGGCGTCGATACCCATGAAATAGATCAGGAAGCGGCGGTCCACCAGACCCTTGGCAACCCCGACCATCACGGCCGCGGTCTGCGCCATGGCCTCGATGATCGTCACACCCGGCATGATCGGCGTGCCCGGGAAATGGCCCTGGAAATGCGGCTCGTTCATGGTCACGTTCTTGATGCCGACCGCGCTCTTGTCGCCGTCGATCCTTTCGACCCGGTCAACCAAAAGGAACGGGTAGCGATGTGGAATGATCCGCTGGATCAACTGGATGTCGGCGCTGGCCAAACCGTCACTCATCTACCGGGTTCCTTTCGTTGTCCGGGCGCAATACCAACTCAATCCCGAGGGAACAAGCTGACCTATTCCTTTGGGGCCCCTTCCGCCCCGTCCCCGAGACGGGCGTCCATGGCTGCGACCACGTCGTCGGTCACGTCGATCGAATCGGCCGAGATCAGCGCCACGCGCCGGTCGATCACCAGCAGCGCGCCGCGTTGCCGCGCGACATCGGCCAGGACCGAGCCCAGTGCGGCCGCGAAGCGTTGCTGCTCGGAATCGCGGAACGTGTTGAGGGCACGGGATTTTGCTGCCTGCTCGGCACGGATCTTCTGCACCTTGGCGTCGAAGGCATCGGCGCGGGAGCGGAACTCCTCCACCGGAAGCGTCGGGCGTGCCTCGGTCAGCGCCTGCTCTTCCGCTTCGAGATCGGCTTCGATCTTGCGGTTCTCCGCCGCCAGCGCCCGGGCCCGGTCCTCGATCTCGGCGGTGACCCGCTTGCCGAACAGACTCTCGGAAAACAGCCGCTCCTGATCCAGCGTCAGGACCTGAGAGGGCACATCCTGGGTCGTCGGATAGCCCAGACCGGGGGGCGGCGCGGTGGCGTCCTGCGCCCGGGCCGGTCCGAATGCCGGAGCGGCCAGAACCAGGGCCAGGGCCGCGACACGCAAAAGGCGCGGCTTCAGATGCATCGTCCTAGAACCGTGTCGAGATCGACAGATCGAAGGACTGAACCCGGTCGTAGTCCTGCTTGTTCAGCGCCTTCGAGAAGTTGAACCGCAGCGGCCCGATCGGGGTGCTCCAGAACACCGACAGCCCGACCGACGAACGGACATGGAAGCCGTCATCGACCGTGTCGGTGCCCGTCGCGCCGCCATTCACGTTGTCCAGCCCCCAGAGCGAGCCGACATCGAAGAAGGCGCCGCCGGAAATCCCGTATTCCTCGGGCAGGCCGAGCGGGAATTCAGCCTCGAGCCGCGCGACGAAGTAGTAGTTGCCGCCCAATGCGTCCTGGTTGCTGACCGCCATGTCACGCGGCCCGATCCCGGCATATTCGAAGCCGCGCATCTGCTGCGAGGTCAGAAGATAGCGGTCGGTGAACCGGCTTTCGCCGTCCAGCATGTAGAGCGCGCCGCCCTCGAAGGTCGCCCGCAGGGTCACTTCTTCATTCGCCACCCGGCGTTCGGCCGCGGCCTGAAGCGAGGTCTTGATGAACTTGGAGTTGCCGCCAAGGCCGCTGAAGTCCTGCCCGAAGCGCAGCAGGATTCCGCCGCGCGGGTCGAGACCGCCGGTGCGGGTGTCATAGGTGTATCCATAGCCCAGGCTCGAGGTCCAGGCCGGGCCAAGCGCCTCTTCCTGCTGCAGGATGAAGGACGAACCCGAGGCGGTCTCGGAAGGGTCGATCACGCCGTTCTGGTCGATGTCGCCATCATTGAAGCCGTCGGCATCGGAATCGCCGTTGTCGACATCGAAGAGTTCCGCATAGCCCAGCGTATAGCGCACGCTCAGGCGCCCGTTGTCGCTGATCGGGAAGGACAGCGAGGGCGAGAACTTGCCGGTCCGGGTGCTGAAGTTCGAGTTGTAGTTCTCGGTCTCGCGGTAGCTCAGCCCCAGCCCGCCGACAAGGTCGCGGCCCAGCAGATTCGGCTCGGTGAAGTTGAAGTTGAACGACGACGAACTGGAGGTCGTCAGCACCTCGAACCGAAGCCCCTGGCCGCGGCCAAGGAAGTTCGACTCGCTGAACGAGATGTTCACCCCGGCGCCGCTGTCCTGGCTGAACGACGCCCCGAAGGAAAGCGAGCCGGTATTCTGCTCTTCGACATTCACATCGACGACGACCTGATCGGGGGCGGTGCCCTGGCGGGCCTGCACATCGGTCGAGGAGAAGAAGCCAAGGGCCCGGATACGTTCCGAGGCCTCGCGGATTTCACGCGGGTTGAAGGGGTCGCCTTCCACGGTCCGGAACTGGTTGCGGATCACCCGGTCCAGCGTCGTCGCGTTGCCTTCGATGTCGATCCGCTCGACGAAGATCCGTTCGCCCCGGACGATGGCGAATTCGATGTCCAGCGTCGCGTCGCGGTCATGGCGGGTGACGCGGGGATCGACGCGAACGAAGCTCATCCCCTTCTTCAGTGCCAGCGCCTCGATCCGGCTGATGACATTGTCGACCAGCGCCGGGCTATAGGTCGCCCCGCGGCGAATCTTCAGCTGGCTTTCGAAGTCCTTCGCGTCGGCCTCGGGGATTTCCGAGACCACCGTGATCTTGCCGAACTTGTAGGATTGCCCTTCCTCGACATGGAAGGTCAGGAAAAAGGCGTTCTTCTCGCGCGAGAATTCGCTGGTCACCGACTTTGTCCGGAAGTCGATGTATCCGCGCGACAGGTAGAAATCGCGCAGCACCTGCTTGTCGAAGGCGATCCGCTCGGGAACGAAGGTGTCCTTCTGGATGATCTGCCGGAAAATGCCGGCCTGCTTGGTGCCCAGCACCCGACGCAGGCGGGCGTCGGAATAGTCGCGGTTGCCGACGAAGGACAGGCGCTCGACCTCGACCACCTTGCCCTCGGCAACCTCGAAGACCAGATCGACCCGGTTGCCCGAGCGGCGAATGATCTTCGGCGTCACGGTCGCGGCCAGGCGGCCCAGCGATTCATAGGCATCGACGATCGCGGCCGCGTCCTGCTCGGCCACCGCGGGCGAATAGACCTTGCGCGGCTGCGACCGGATGAATTCCATCACCTGATCGTCCTTGAGCCGCCGGTTCCCCTCGACATTGATCCGGTTGATGGTTGGATATTCGGTGACCCGGATCACCAGCGTGCCGCCCTGGGGCGAGAGCTCGACCGCCTCGAAGAGACCGGAATTGACCAGCCGCTGATAGGCGTCGTTCATCTGCCCTGCGCTGATCGGCGTGCCCCGCGGAATGCCCGCATAGGAGAGGATCGTGGCGGGCTCGATGCGCTGGTTGCCCTCGATCTTCACCGCGTTGAAGGAATAGCTCTGGGCCTGCGCGGCACCCGGAACCGCAGCGGCGCCGATGCTCAGCCCGAGGGCCAGCACGACACACAATCGCAATGCCAGATTTCGAATATGTCCCCGGCGCTCTGCGGCGCCTTTACTGATGCTCGTCATGGCCCCAGAACTACCTCGCCCGCGATATACGTTCTAGATGTTGAGTATCGGGATTATCAAAGGTTGTCAAAAGGCGAAGACCGCCCGATCGGGCGGTCCGTCATGTCGTTTCCGGATGATTTCGGATCGGCGCGCGAGGCGCCCCGGCAACCGAATGCGGCCGCCCGGCTCAGAGCATCGAGCCGATCAGCCCGCCCAGCACCAGCGCCAGCAGCAGCGCGGTTGTCGTCAGCAACCTGTCCACGTTCAGATCAACCAGCAGGGAAAAGCTGCGATAGCCTTTGGCGATGGTTTGCATGACATCCTCGTCGATTTGCGGTTTAGCTCGCTCTGCCAACGAATTACCGCGCGATTATGGCATGATTTGGGCGCGAATGCCGCGTCTCGGCGGTGTTTCGCGCCGCGGCTTTCGGGCAACACCTCTGGCACGACAGGCGGCGTGACGCGCCCCGGCTCAGGGGCAGCGCACGTCGTTGGTCAGACCGAAGATCATCAGCGACAGGACCAGCACCAGCCCGATGGTCATCATGATCCGCATCGCCTTTTCGCCGGGCGCCTTGCCGGTAACGGCCTCCCAGGCCTGAAACACCAGATGCCCGCCATCGAGCACCGGGATCGGGAACAGGTTCAGCAGGCCGATCGCGGCCGACAGGAAGCCGATGAACATGACGAAGGAAGCAAGCCCGGCCGCCGCCGCGTCGCCGCTGGCCTCGGCAATGCCGATCGCGCCCTGGATGTTGCACGAATCGATCTTGCCGGTGACCATGTGGCCGATCCCGGAAATCGTCGTCACCAGCACTTCCCAGGTCTGCTTGACGCCGAATTCCGCCGCCTTCCACGGGCTGGGATATTCGGTCTTGGCCTCGTAGAGACTGCCCGAGGTCAGGCCGATCAGGTAGCGGGTCTCGAACCCGCCACCGCCGGTCGGCAGGTCCATCTTGCGCGGCACCAGGGTGAAATCGAAGGTCTCGCCATCGCGCCACACCTTGATCTGCATCGGCTCCCCTTCCGAAGCGCCGGTCAGGTCACGCAATTCGCTGAAGGTCGAGATCGGCTTGCCATCGACACTCAGGATCACGTCGTCGGGCGCAAGGCCGGCATCGGCGGCGGCGCTGTTGGGCATGACCGAGCCGACCAGCGCCGGGAACAGGTTCGGCGCCGTGACCAGCATTTCCGAGCCGTCGCGCTCGACCAGATAGTCCAGCGTGGCCTGGTCGGGCAGATCGGCCAGCGCCTCGGCGGCGGCGGTTTCGTCGCGGACATCCTTGCCATCGATGGCGAGGATCCTGTCACCGACCTTCAGGCCGATCTCTGCCTCGGCCGGAAACGGATGGATTTCGGCGATCGTCATCGGCGAGACCGGCACGCCCTGCGAGAAGATCAGGGCCGAGAAGACCACGAAGGACAGAAGGAAATTCGCCAGGGGTCCGGCAGCGACGGTCGCGGCCCGGGCCCAGAGCGGCGCCCCGTGGACCGAACGGCGGCGGGTCTGTGCGTCCATCCCGGCCAGCGCCGCATCGTCACGGCCCGAGGCGGCGTTCGAATCGCCGACGAACTTGACGTAGCCGCCAAAGGGAATCGCCGCAAGCTGCCACTTGGTCCCGTGCTTGTCCACGCGGGAGGCCAGCACCGGCCCGAAGCCCAGCGAGAACACCTCGGCCCCGATACCTGTCCAGCGACCGACAAGGTAATGGCCCAGCTCGTGCACCGTCACGATGACCGACAGCGCCACCACGAAGAACACAAGCGTCCAGACGCCGCCTCCAAGCATCCCGAACAGCGATTGAAAATCCATTATACCTGTTATCTCCGTAACGTGGCCTCGGGTCGCCCTTTGCCGGTCATTCGGTGCCGGTCATTCTTCGGCGGTCTGTCTCATGGCGATGGCGCGCGCCTCTGCGTCGATCCGGGTGACGTTATCAAGGGAAAATCGGTCAATTCCAAGGCTTCCCTCGCCGGACATCCGATCAAGAACGCGTTCCACCAGCGGCGCCATGCCGGTAAAGCCCAGCGTTCCGGCCAGAAACCGGTCCATCGCGGCTTCCTTGGCGGCGTTGAAGGCGGCCCCGGCCAGCCCGCCCTCGGCCATGACCTCGCGGGCCAGGCGCAGGGCCGGAAACCGCGTCTCGTCCGGGGCTTCGAAGCTGAACCGGCCGATCCCGGCCAGGTCGAGCCGGGCCACCGGAAGCGGCCGCCGTTCCGGCCAGTTCAGCGCATAGCCGATGGCGTGGCGCATGTCGGGCGGGCCGACATGGGCGATCAGGCCGCCGTCGTTGTGCCCGACGAGGGCGTGGATCATGCTTTCGGGATGGACGATGACCTCGATCTTCTCTGGCGCGATCCCGAAGAACTCATGTGTCTCAATGACTTCCATGGCCTTGTTGAACAGGCTGGCGCTGTCGATGGTGATCCGCTGCCCCATTTCCCAATTGGGGTGGGTGCTGGCCTCGGCCACGGTCACATGCGCCATCCGCTCGGCGCTCCAGTCCCGGAACGGCCCCCCGCTGGCGGTCAGGATCACCCGCTCGACCGAGGCGATGTCTTCGCCCTTCAGGGCCTGGAACACCGCCGAGTGCTCGCTGTCCACCGGCAGAACCGTGGCACCGTGTTTCCGCGCCGTCTCGATCACCAGCGGCCCCGCGGTGACAAGGCTTTCCTTGTTGGCCAGAGCCAGCGTCGTGCCCTGTTCCAGCGCCCGCAGTCCCGGCAGCAGCCCGGCCGCGCCGACGATGGCCGACATCGCCCAGTCGGCAGGACGGGAGGCCGCCTCGGCGATCGCCCCTGCCCCGGCCGCCGCCTCGACCCCCGATCCGGCCAGCGCCGCGCGCAGTTCGTCCAGCAGTTCCTCATGCGCGGTGACCGCGATTTCGGCGCCGAGACGCCGCGCATCCTTTGCCAGTCGCGCCACATTGCGCCCGCCGGTGAGGGCCACCACATGATAGCGGTTGGTCTCGCGGCCGATCAGATCCAGCGTGGATTGCCCGATCGAGCCGGTGGCGCCGAAGATCGAAACCCGTCGCATCGGCTAGAACCGCACCTCGGGCACATCGACCAGCAAGGCGACGACCAGCATCGCCAGCGAAGCCCCCAGCAAAGCGTCGAACCGGTCCATCAGCCCGCCATGGCCGGGGATCAGGTTCGAGGCATCCTTGACGCCATAGCGCCGCTTGACCGCGCTTTCGCCGATGTCGCCCATCTGGCTGACGAAGGCCACGACCGAGGAAATCCAGATCAGGTCCCGGCCGGCATCGGTGAAGGTCAGAAAGACCGCCCCGACCAGCGCCGCCGCGACCCAGCCGCCGATGATGCCGCTCCAGGTCTTCTTGGGGCTGATCGCGGGCCAGAACTTGGCGCCGCCCAGGGTCTTGCCGACGAAATAGCCGGCGATATCGGTGGCGATCACCACCCCGACCAGCCAGAACAGCCAGACCATGCCATAGGTCATCCGGAACTCGGCCAGCCCCCAGGCCGCCAGGCCGATCAGCAGGGTGACACCGCCGAAGGTCTTGAAATCGCGCTTCAATGTCAGGTCCCAGGCGACGGCCGGCAGCATCAGCACCGGCACCACCGCCAGGTCGGGCACCAGCCGCGCCGCCGCCACCGAGAGCCCGGCGACCAGCCCCAGCAGATACGCATCGGCCCCGGCCTCGGGCACGATGATCCGCGCCAGTTCCCAGGCCATCACCCCGGCAGCCACCACCGCCAGGGTGGTGAACCAGAACCCGCCGGCCCAGATGCAGCCCAGGCCAATGGCCGCCAGAGCCGCGCCCGAAGCGATCCGGGGCAGAAGGTCATCCCATTTCGACGGGCTGCTCATCCAGGCACGGCGCCGAACCGCCGCTCGCGCCCGGCGTAGCTGGCGACCGAACGGGCAAAGGTCTCCGCGGTGAAATCGGGCCAGAGCGTGTCGATGAACTCGTATTCGGCATAGGCCGATTGCCAGAGCAGGAAATTCGAGATCCGCGCCTCGCCGCTGGTGCGGATCACCAGGTCGGGGTCCGGCAGGACATAGGTGTCGAGATATTTCGCCAGGCTCTCGGCATCGACCTTTTCCGGGTCCAGACGTCCGGCCTTCACCTCGCGCGCAAGGCGCTTGGTGGCGCGGGCCACCTCGTCGCGGCCGCCATAGTTCAGCGCGATGGTCAGGTGCACGCGATCGTTGTCGCTGGTCATCAGCTCCAGATCGTCCATCAGCCGGACCAGCTTTTCGTCCAGCTTGATCCGGTCGCCGATGAAGCGCACCCGGACGCCCTCCTTGAACAGGGACCGCGCCTCGCGGGTGATGTAGCGGCGAAACAGGCTCATCAGCCCGGCCACCTCGGTCTGGGTGCGTTTCCAGTTCTCGGTCGAGAAGGCGAAGATCGTCAGATAGCGGACGCCGAGATCGGGGCAGGCCTCGACGATCTCGCGGACCCGCTTGGCCCCGGCGTGATGGCCGAACAGGCGCGGCTTGCCGCGGGCCTGCGCCCAGCGTCCGTTGCCATCCATGATGATGGCAACATGGCGCGGGCCACCTTTGGCGCGCTCGGTTGTCAGGTCCATCGGTCGTCCTTTCGGATCGACAGGTCCACTCAGACCTGCATGATCTCTTGCTGCTTCGCCTCCAGCGCCTTGTCCACGACGCTGATATACTCGTCGGTCAGGGCCTGAACCTCTTCGGTCCAGAGCTTCTGATCGTCCTCGGCCATGCCCGCGGCCTTGGCCTTCTTGATCTGGTCCATGCCGTCGCGCCGCACGTTGCGCACCGCGACCCTGGCATGTTCGGCATATTGTGCCGCCACCCGGGTCAACTCGCGGCGACGCTCTTCGTTCAATTCCGGGATCGGCAACATGATGATCGTGCCGTTGAGTTGCGGGTTGATCCCGAGACCCGACTCGCGGATCGCCTTCTCGGCCTTGCCGACCAGCGCCTTGTCCCAGACGTTGATCGTCACCATCCGCGGTTCCGGCACGTTCACCGTGCCGATCTGGTTGATCGGCGTCGGGCTGCCATAGGCATCGACCATGATCGGTTCGACCATCGAGGCGCTCGCCCGTCCGGTGCGCAGCGACGCGAATTCGTGGTTGAGGTTGTTCATCGCCCCCTCCATCCGCCGCTTGAGATCGTCAAGGTCGATATCGAGGTCGTTTTCGTCTGCCATCAATCCACTCGCCAGTCCTGTCCGGGTTCTGTCGCCCGGCGCCGGGGTTATAGCCTCAACCCCAGCCACTTGTATAGGTCTGCTGACTGCCGGCGACAGGGTTTGAAGACCGGAAGATGCCGGCGGCGGCGCTACTTCGCGGGCTCCGGCAGGATCACCGTCCCGTCCCAGGAAACGTCCTGTCCGGCCTCTTCGGCAGCGGGAAACAGCGTCACCGGCACCGGGCATATCCAGCCCGGCGGGCAGGACCGGGGGGCCGGGTCGCCCAATGCCTGGGCCGTCAGCCCGAGCGTCACGCCGAAGGCCAGCAGACCCCTGGCCAGCCGCAGCTTGAAGGACTTGCGCATCATCGTCGCGTTCCTCGTGTCACGCCCCGCAGGCCCGACAGGGAATGCCGGGCTCCGACCTCGGGTCATGATGGCCCGGGAATGTGCGAATCAGAGGGCAGGCACGCGGCGCAATTGCGGCGTCAGGGATGGACCGTCGTATAGGTGCCCTGCCCGGCCAGGATGCCCCTGAACCCGCCGGGTTCGTCCAGCGAGAAGACGATGATCGGCAGCGCATTGTCGCGCGCAAGGGCGATCGCGCTGGCATCCATCACCGCCAGATGCTTCTGCAGCACCTCGTCGTAGGTCACCCGATCGTAGCGCTTGGCATCGGGGTTCTTCTTGGGGTCCTTGTCATAGACCCCGTCCACCTTGGTGCCCTTGAAGATCGCCTGGCAGCCCATCTCGTTGGCCCGAAGGGTCGCCGCCGTGTCGGTGGTGAAATAGGGATTGCCGGTGCCGGCGGCGAAGATCACCACCCGCGACTTCTCGAGATGGCGGATGGCACGGCGGCGGATATAGGGTTCGCAGACTTGGTCCATCGGGATCGCGGAAATCACCCTCGTGTGGATCTTAAGATCCTCCAGCGCCGCCTGCATGGCCAGCGCGTTCATCACCGTGGCCAGCATCCCCATGTAGTCGGCGGTGGCCCGCTCCATCCCCTGGGCGCTGCCCTGCAACCCTCGAAAGATGTTGCCGCCGCCGATCACCATGGCGATCTCGACACCCATGTCATGCACCGACTTCACCTCGGCGGCGATCCGCGCCACGGTGGGCGGATGCAGGCCATAGCCCTGGTCGCCCATCAGCGCCTCGCCGGAGATTTTCAGAAGCACACGGCTGTATTTCGTCGCGGGGGCTGCGGCGGTCTCGGTCATGTTGATCCTCTGGGCATGGCGGACGGATTGGCTGTTGGCCGGCACAGGGCCCGGCCTCCGGGCCGGGCGTCTGGGCATGGCGGTTGCGCGATGCGGCGAAAATGTCGGAAAAGGCGTCAAGGTTCAACGCCCGATCTCGGGAAAATGCCCCTGCCGCCGGGGGAACATGAGGAATACCCCGCAAGGTGCTGGAAATAATTGATAATATTCCACACGACATGCCGGTGCTGATCGCCGGGCCGACCGCCTCGGGCAAGTCGGCCCTGGCGCTGGCGATTGCCGAGCGGCAGGGCGGAGTGATCGTGAATGCCGATGCGCTGCAGGTCTATGACAACTGGCGGATACTGACGGCGCGGCCCGGCCCCGGGGATCTGGCCCGGGCGCCACATGCGCTCTATGGCCATGTCGGCCCCCGGCAGAGCTATTCGGTGGGGCACTGGCTGCGGGACGTGGCGGCGCTTCTGGACCGGGGGCCGCGGCTGATAATCACCGGCGGCACCGGGCTCTATTTCACCGCCCTGACCGAAGGGCTGGCCGAGATCCCCCCGACCCCGCCCGAGATCCGGGCCGAGGCCGACCGGCGGATCGCGGCGGGTGAACTGGACGCGATGCTGGCAGAACTCGACCCGGTGACAGCGGAACGGATCGACCGGTTGAACCCGGTCCGGGTCCAGCGTGCCTGGGAGGTGCAGAGGGCCACCGGGCGGGGTCTGGCCGGGTGGCAGGACGACACCGGCCCGCCTCTGCTGCCGCTGTCGCGGGCCCGGGCACTGCTGGTCAACGCCCCGCCCGACTGGCTGGCCCCCCGAATCGCGGCGCGGTTCGATGCCATGCTGGCCGCCGGTGCGCTGGAGGAGGCGCGGCAGAACCTAGCCGACTGGGACCCTGCGCGGCCTTCCGCCAAGGCGATCGGCGGACCCGAGCTGATTGCCCATCTGCGCGGCGAGATGTCGCTCGACTCGGCCCGCGATCTGGCCATCATCTCGTCGCGGCAATATGCAAAGCGACAACGCAGCTGGTTCCGATCGCGCATGAAAGACTGGCCAGCACTGTCAGGCTCGGCTATCCCTGAGTCTTCGCAGGCCTGAATCCGGCGCCCCGGATTGCGGCTGCGTCCCGAGGACCATCCCCCGACAAGAGGTCCCCGGACCGACGAAAAGGATACTGCACGTGGCGACGAAACTGCCCAGCTTTCTGCAACGCCCGACCCCCGCCCCGGTAAAGAAACTTGGCAAGACGAGTGCCGACATCGCCACTCCGAAGCCGATTTTCCGGAGCAAGCCGCCGGTTCTGCTGACCGGAGCGGCGCCGGAGCTGAACGCCAGGCAGAAGACAAGGCTGCAGGAACAGGGCGCCCGGTCGGGAACACCGAAGCCGGCCCCGCAGGTCACCCAGAAATCGATCTTCCGCACGGCGCCGCCGGTCCTTGTCGGCAAGGCCGCCGCCCCCGACCGCAGCGCCGCGGCGGCTCCGAGAAACGCGACCGAAGCCGGTCAGGAAGACACCGAGGACCGGCACAAAGTCGGTTTCCGCCACCGGACCGATCCGACCGGCCGGGTTGCCGCGACGCTGGCGGCCCCGAAGGTCGCCCCGTCGCGCCCGGCCAGGCGATCCGGCAAGCGCCCGGAAGAGACGACGCCCCCCGATCCGGGCAACCGGTTCCGGATCGTCGCCCTGCCCCGGCTGGCCAAGGGCGGGCGCTGGCGCACCGAGGCGATGCGCAGCTATTCGGCCCCGGTGCTGATCTGGTTCACCTGCGGTCAGGGCCGGATCACGATTGCCGGGGAAACCCGAGGTTTCGGCGCCCATAACGCGATCTTCCTGCCGCCCGGCACCATGCACGGGTTCGAGACCACCGCCCAGATCTTCGGCAGCCAGGTCACCTTCCCGCGCGACTTCGCCGGGATGCTGCCCGACCGGCCGCATCACCTGCGGTTCCGCGACGCGACCGAGCAGAACGAACTGAGCCAGATGATCGACAACCTGCAGCGCGAACTGGATCGCGAGTTGCCGGTGGCCGACAAGGCCCTGGCGCATCATGGCGGGCTGCTCTCGGTCTGGCTGGAACGGCAAATCCTCAAGCGCGACCCGGAAGACAGCCCGCAGACCGCCGCAAAGCGGCTGGTCGCGGCCTTCACGGCGCTGGTGGAAGAGGATGTCAGCGCCGCCCATTCGGTCGGCGATTTCGCCGCAAAGCTGGGGGTCACGCCGACCCATCTGACCCGATCGTGCAAGGCCGCCTGCGGGCGTTCCGCGCATGAAATCCTGTCGGACCGGGTGTTCTACGAGGCCCGCAGCCTGCTGCGCGAGACCGACTGGCCGGTCAAGCGGATCGCCGAGACGCTGGGCTTCACCTCGCCGGCCTATTTCACCCGCGCCTTCCAGAAGGCCACCCGGGAGACCCCGACCGCTTTCCGGCGCCGCCGCTGAACCGACCTTTCGCCGGAACCGGGAAACTAATCCGAAATTGAGAGGACTTTCTCGCCTTGCCCCCCTTGCAAGCCGGAGCAGGTCGCTTTTCAATAGTGGATATGTCGCATTTGTGCTACGACACGGCGAAAGCCGACCTAGACGATCTGCCCGGTTCCGTTCTCAATGACGGAAAAAGGACCGATCCTCCAGGGCCCGTCCGGCAAGGTTCTTCCGGATAGCGGCCACGCTCGGGGCGCGAATACCAAACCAACGCTACATGTCACAGGGAGATCGACATGAAACATGAAACCCTTACGGGTAAAGCCTTGCATCCTGCCGTCGGCATGTACGCGGAAGAATGCAGGGCCGGCCAGATGAGCCGCCGTGAATTCCTGACCCGGGCCACCGCCCTGGGGGCGACCTCGGCGGCGGCCTATGCGATGATCGGGCTCGAAACCCCGGCCCGCGCCCAGGCGACGCCGAAATTCGGCGGCACGCTGCGGATGCAGATGGAAACCAAGGGCCTGAAGGACCCGCGCACCGCCGACTGGTCGCAGATCGCCAACTTCACCCGTGGCTGGCTGGAATACCTCGTCGAATACGAAAGCGACGGCTCGTTCAAGCCGATGCTGCTGGAAAGCTGGGAAATCAACGACGACGCCACCGAGTACCTGCTGCACGTGCGTCCCGGTGTGACCTGGTCGAACGGCGACGAGTTCACCGCCGAGGACGTGGCCCACAACATCATCCGCTGGTGCGACGGCACGGTCGAGGGCAACTCGATGGCGGGCCGGATGGCGACCCTGCAGGATCCCGAGACCAAGAAGGTCCGCGACGGCGCAGTCACGGTGGTCGATCCGATGACCGTGAAGCTGGTGCTCAGCGAGCCGGACATCGCGGTGATCCCGAACTTCTCCGACTATCCGGCGGCGGTCGTGCACCAGAGCTACGACAACGGCGATCCCTCGGTGAACCCGATCGGCACCGGCCCCTACATGCCCGAAGTCAACGAGGTCGGCGTCAAGCAGGTGCTGGTCAAGCGTGACGGCTGGTGGGGCGAAGGCGCCTATCTGGACCGGATCGAATACATCGACCTCGGCACCGACACCTCTGCCTGGGTCGCCGGCGCGGATGCCGACGAGATCGACATCCTCTACCAGACGGTCGGCGATTTCGTCGAGGTGATGGACAGCATCGGCTGGAAGAAGTCCGAAGTCGTCACCGCCGCCACCATCGCGGTGCGCTTCAACCAGGAGGCCGAGGTCTACAAGGACCGCAACGTCCGCAAGGCGATGCAGATGGCGGTCGACAACGGCGTGGTGCTGGAACTCGGCTATGCCGGTCTGGGGACCGAGGCCGAGAACTTCCATGTCTGCCCGATCCACCCGGAATATGCCGAGCTGCCGCCGCGCGTGGTCGATCCGGTCAAGGCGAAGGAACTGATCGACTCCACCCCCTACGCCGAGTTCGAGCATGAGCTGATCTCGATCGACGACAGCTGGCAGGCCGCCACCTGCGACGCGGTCGCGGCACAGCTTCGCGATGCCGGAATCCCGATCAAGCGGACCATCCTGCCGGGCTCGACCTTCTGGAACGACTGGCTGAAGTTCCCCTTCTCGGCGACCGAGTGGAACATGCGTCCGCTGGGCGTGCAGATCCTGGCGCTGGCCTATCGCAGCGGCGTGGCCTGGAACGAGTCGGCCTACAGCAACCCCGAGTTCGACACCCTGCTGGCCGAGGCGATGTCGATCGCCGATGCCGACAAGCGCCGGGTGCTGATGGCCAAGATCGAGAAGATCCTGCAGGACGACGGGGTGCTGATCCAGCCCTACTGGCGCTCGCTCTACCGTCACATGAAGGAAAACGTCATGGGGGCCGAAATGCACCCGACCTTCGAGCATCACCACTACAAGTGGTGGATCGACGCCTGAGTCCGAAACCGAAGGGCGGCTTGCGAGCCGCCCTTTGCACGACAGGTTTCCTTCATCCTAGTGGCTCCGGTACAGGCGCCGAAAGGACCAGCCCATGCTGATGTTTCTGTTGCGACGCCTTGGCCTGATGCTGCTGACGGCGCTCTGCCTGACCTTCATTGTCTTCCTGCTGACCAATCTGCCGCCCAACCTCGAGAAACTCGCCAAGAGCGAGGCCTCGGCGCGGATGGACGATGCCCAGGTTGCCTCGTGGCTGGAACGCAACGGCTACGAGCAGCCGGTGCTGATCCGCTATGGCGAATGGCTGGGCGTGGTTCCGGGCTGGACCCGCACCGACGATGACGGAAAGTTGCGCGGTCGTTGCGTGGCCTCGGGCGACACGGCCGAGACGGCGCCGCGCTATTGCGGAATCCTTCAGGGCGATTGGGGGTTCTCCACCGTCTTCAAGGACGAGGTCAGCACCATCGTCGCGAAACGGCTTGGCCTGACCGCCTGGCTGATGGGCGCGGTGATGCTGCTGATGGTGCCCGCGGCGCTGCTGATCGGGGTGCTGGCCGGGATGAAGGAGGGCTCGCGGCTCGACCGCTCGTTGTCCACCGTCTCGATCGCCTCGACGGCGACGCCGGAATATGTCTCGGGCGTCATCTTCATCGCCATCTTCGCCTCGTCCGCGGTCGGGCTGAAATGGTTCTCGGGCACCGCGACCAGCGCGATGGACCACATCACGTTCAAGAACTTCACCCTGCCGGTGGTCACCATCGCGCTCTACGGGATCGGCTATATCGCCCGGATGACCCGCGCCTCGATGACCGAGGTGATGACGGCGCAATACATCCGCACCGCAAGGCTGAAAGGGGTCAGCTTTCCGCAGATCGTCATGCGCCATGCCCTGCGCAACGCTCTGATCGCGCCCTTCACGGTGATCATGCTGCAATTCCCCTGGCTTCTGAACGGGGTGGTGATCGTCGAGACGCTGTTCAACTACAAGGGTTTCGGCTTCACCCTGGTCGAGGCCGCCGGCAACAACGACATCGAGCTGCTCCTGGCCTGCTCGGTCGTCGCCGTCTTCGTGGTTCTGGTGACCCAGCTGATTTCCGATATCGGCTATGTCTTCCTGAATCCCCGCATCCGTATCTCGTGAGGAGAGGCCCATGGACCAACTGACCTGGACTGGCGCCCTCGGCCCCTATCTGAACCCGGTCCTGATGGCGGCGATCGCCGTGGCGGTCGTGGCCTTTGCGTTGCAGGTGCTGCGCACCTTCCTGCGGCTGGTGTTCCGGCTGTCCGGGGTCCAGATGGTGCCCGAGGCCGGCCCCCCGGCGCCAGGCCACAGCGCCCCGCTCGACACCGCCGATTATCTGCGCCTCGCGATGAACCTGGCCTTCAAGGTGGCGCTGGCGGTGGTGCTGATCTACCTGGCCGCGGGGATCGTGCTGCAGGGCCCGGCCAAGGGCATCATCGGCCATATCTCGACCCTCTATCTGCCGGTCTGGATCGCGCTGATCATCACCTTCGCGTTGTCGATGAAGTTCAAGCGGCGGCTCGGCCTCTACGGCAAGCTGTTCGACAGTTCGATCGGGATGATCGGCTTCGGCATCGTGATGTTCTGGGTCTTCACCGCGATCTTCGCCGATCTGCTGGTCACCGCCGACCCGCTGACCACCCTGTCGGGGATGAAGAACAAGCCGCCGGGAACGCCGCTGCCGGACGGCACCTACTGGTATCTGCTGGGCGGCGACAATCTGGCCCGCGACGTCTATTCGCGGATGGTTCTGGGCGCCCGCGAGGTGCTGAAGATCGCCCCCGCCGCGACGCTGTTCGCCTTCATGGTCGGGATCACCCTGGGTCTGCCCTCGGGCTATTTCGGCGGCAAGCTGGACACCGTTCTGGCCTTCATCTCGAACCTCGTGCTCGCCTTCCCGGTGATCCTGCTGTTCTACCTGCTGGTGACCCCGGAAATGGTCGAGACCGGGATCCCGATGTACATGGCGGCCGTCCTGTTCATCTTCCCGGTCCTGTTCATGATCGTGCTGTTCAACTCGCGCTTTCACACCCAGCCGCCAAAGCGCAATCTCTATGTCGCGATCACCGTGGTGGTGGGGCTCTGGCTCTATTCCGGGCTGGCCTTCAACGCCGATCCGCTGGGCCTGGTCTCGATGCAGCCGAACATCCTGATCGTCTTCGTCTCGGTGGTCTTCGTAAACTCGCCCACCGTCTACCGGATCGTGCGCGGCCTGGCGCTCGACATCCAGACCCGCGACTATGTGGCGGCGGCACAGACCCGTGGCGAAGGGCCCTGGTACATCATGCTGTGGGAAATCCTGCCCAATGCCCGCGGGCCGCTGATCGTCGATTTCTGCCTGCGGATCGGCTACACGACCATCCTTCTGGGCACGCTGGGCTTCTTCGGCCTCGGCGTCTCGCCGGAGAGCCCGGACTGGGGCTCGACGATCAACGCCGGCCGCCGGCTGCTGTCGATCGCGCCGCATCCGGCCGTGGTGCCGGCGCTGGCGCTGATGAGCCTGGTCCTGGGTCTCAACCTGCTGGCCGACGGGCTGCGCGAAGAAAGCCTGAAGGATTGAGCCCCGCCCTGCCCCATATCGCCGACCGCCCGGTGCCGGCACGCCGCATCGGGCGCATGACCAAAGGCCATTGACCGCATGAGCCGAGACCGCAGGCGGCAACCGCCGACCAGAGGACGAGAAAAGGAAAAGAGATGAGCACATCCGACCACCACGGACCGATCCTCGAGATCAGCAATCTCTCGATCTCGTTCTTCACCCGATTGCGTGAAATCCCGGCGGTGATGGATTTTTCCTGCACCGTGATGCCGGGCGAGGCAATGGGCCTGGTCGGCGAATCCGGTTGTGGCAAGTCCACCGTGGCGCTGGCGGTGATGCAGGATCTCGGCGTCAACGGACGGGTCACCGGCGGTTCGATCCGGTTCAAGGGCCGCGAACTGACCGAGATGAACCAGGAAGAGCTGCGCCGGATCCGTGGTTCCGAGATCGCGATGATCTACCAGGAACCGATGGCCAGCCTCAATCCGGCGATGCGGATCGGCAGGCAATTGATGGAAGTGCCGATCATCCACGAAGGCGTTTCCGAGGATCAGGCCTACAAGATGGCCCTGCAGGTGGTGACGGATGTGAAGCTGCCCGACCCCGAGCGGATCATGAAGGCCTATCCGCACCAGCTCTCGGGCGGCCAGCAGCAGCGGATCGTCATCGCCATGGCGCTGATGAGCAAGCCGGCGCTGCTGATCCTCGACGAGCCGACCACCGCGCTGGACGTCACGGTCGAGGCCGGCATCGTCGATCTGGTCAAGGGGCTGGGCAAGAAATACGGCACCTCGATGCTGTTCATCTCGCACAATCTCGGGCTGATCCTCGATACCTGCGACCGGCTCTGCGTGATGTATTCCGGCGAGGCGGTCGAGACCGGCTCGATCACCGATGTCTTCGACAAGATGCAGCACCCCTATACCCAGGCGCTGTTCCGCTCGATCCCGCTGCCCGGCGCCGACAAGAACGACCATCCGCTGATCGCGATTCCGGGCAATTTCCCGCTGCCGCACGAACGCCCGCAGGGCTGCAACTTCGGCCCCCGCTGCGAATATTTCGAAGCCGGGCGCTGCGATGCCGGCGATGTCCGGATGGCGTCGATCGAGGGCGACGACCGTCACGGCTCGCGCTGCGTGAAATTCACCGAGATCGACTGGTCGGCGCCGCCGAAGCTCGCCAAGAAGACCAAGAAATCGACACCCGGCAAGGTCGTGCTGAAGCTGGAAGACCTGAAGAAATACTACGAGGTCTCGGCCACCAAGCTGTTCGGCGGCGGCGTGCCGCGGGTGGTCAAGGCCAACGAGACGCTGTCCTTCGAAGCCCGCGAAAGCGAGACCCTGGCCATCGTCGGCGAATCCGGCTGCGGCAAGTCCACCTTCGCCAAGGTGCTGATGGGGCTGGAGACCGCGACCAGCGGCAATATCCTGCTCTATGGCGAGGAGATTCAGGACACCCCGATCCAGCAGCGCCGGCCCGATACGGTCTCGGGCGTGCAGATGGTGTTCCAGAACCCGTTCGACACGCTGAACCCGTCGATGACCGTCGGCCGGCAGATCATCCGGGCGCTGGAGATCTTCGGCGAAGGGGCCGATGACTCGGCCCGCAAGGCGCGGATGCTGGAACTGCTCGACCTCGTGAAACTGCCGCGCGCCTTTGCCGAGAGGATGCCGCGCCAGTTGTCGGGCGGCCAGAAGCAGCGGGTCGGGATCGCCCGGGCCTTTGCCGGCGGCGCCAAGATCGTGGTCGCGGACGAACCGGTCTCGGCGCTCGATGTCTCGGTGCAGGCCGCCGTCACCGATCTGCTGATGGAAATCCAGCGCGAGAACAAGACGACGCTGCTGTTCATCAGCCACGACCTGTCGATCGTCCGCTATCTCGCCGACCGGGTGATCGTGATGTATCTCGGCCATGTGGTCGAGGTCGGCACCACCGATCAGGTCTTCGCGCCGCCCTACCACCCCTATACCGAGGCGCTGCTCTCGGCGGTTCCGATCGCCGACACGCGGGTCAAGAAGAAGCGCATCGTGCTGGAGGGCGACATCCCCTCGGCGATGAACCCGCCGCCGGGTTGTCCGTTCCAGACCCGCTGCCGCTGGAAGAGCCAGGTGCCGGGCAACAAATGCGAGACCGAGCTGCCGCCCTACAAGACCCTCGCGGACGGGCATCACACGCTGTGCTGGCTGTCGGACGAGGAACTGGCCAGCATGGAGCCGGTGATCCAGATCGCTGCCGAATAGCGTCTCTTTGCCTTGGAAATACTCCGGGGGTCCGGGGGCTGGCCCCCGGCCTCCCCCGCCCTACCGCTCCGGCGGGATCGAATAGGTCAGGCTGGCCCGCGCCACCGGCGCGTCCTGCCCCTCGGAGCGGAGCAGCACATCGCCCACCGCCAGGACCCGGCCCAGTTTCAGCAGCCGGCATTCGGACAGCAGATCGACCCCCGCCACCGGCTTGCGCAGGAAGTCGATCGAGGCATTGGTCGTCACCGCCAGCGCCTTCGGCCCGATCATCGCCAGCAGCGCCAGATAGACCGAGACATCGGCCAGGGCGAACATCGCCGGACCCGAGACCGTGCCGCCGGGGCGCAGGGTCTTTTCCGTACTCGGCATCCGGACCGCGATCCGATGCGGGGCAACCTCCTCGACGGTGAAATCCTGCGCCACCTGCGGAAAGGCCTGCCGCAGAAACTCCTGCAACGCGTCGCGGTCCATCTTCAGCATGCTTTCCCTCATCCCTTGCCGGGCCTAAGCTGCGAAGAAACCGAAGAAAGGGCAAGCCGATGATCCTGAAACGCCAGGACAGGGACGGGGTGGCGCGGCTGGTGCTGAACGCGCCGGAGCGGCTGAATGCGCTGTCGGATGCGATGCTGCTGGCGCTCCAGACGACGCTGGACACGATCGCCGGGGAGTCCGGCATCCGCGTGGTGGTGATCGCCGCCGAGGGAAGGACCTTCTGCGCCGGGCATGACCTGACCGAGATCCGCGCCGCCCGGGCGGCGCCGGACAAGGGAGCCGCGAAGCTCGCCGATCTGTTCACCCGCTGCGCCCGGGTGATGACCACGATTCGCGACATGCCGCAGCCGGTCATCGCAGAAGTTGGCGGATTGGCCACCGCCGCGGGCTGTCAGCTGGTCGCCGCCTGCGATCTGGCGATTGCCGCCGACACGGCGCGATTCGGGGTCAATGGGGTGAACATCGGCCTGTTCTGTTCGACCCCGATGGTGGCGCTGACCCGCAATGTCGGGCGCAAGCAGGCTTTCGAGATGCTGGTGACCGGGCGCTTCCTGAATGCCGACGAGGCCGTGGCCGCCGGGCTGGTCAACCGCGCCGTCCATGCCGACCGGCTGCAGGAAGAGGTGCTGGGCCTGGCCGAGACCATCACGGCCAAGCTGGGCGCGGCCGTGCGGATCGGCAAGCGCGCCTTCCACGCGCAGGCCGAGATGGGGCTGGACGATGCCTATGCCTATGCCGGCGAGGTCATGGTCGAGAACATGATGGACGAGGGCACCGCCGAAGGCATCGCGGCCTTCCTGGAAAAACGCAAACCGGACTGGGCGGCGGACTGAGCCGGCCTGCCCCGCAGGCCCGACGGCAAGGCGCCGGGGCTCAGGACCCCAGAATCACCTGCACATAGTTGCGGGTTTCCTTGTAGGGCGGAATTCCCGAGTGTTTCTCGACCGCTTCCGGACCGGCGTTGTAGGCCGCCAGCGCCAGCCGCCAGGAGCCGAACCGGTCGTATTGCTGGCGCAGATAGCGGGCGCCGCCTTCCAGGTTCTGTTGCGGGTCCAGCGGATCGACACGCAGCTTGGCCGCCGTCGCCGGCATCAGCTGGGCCAGCCCGAGCGCCCCCTTGTGCGACCGCGCCGAGGGGTTGAAGCCGCTTTCCTGCTGGACCAGCCGCAGGAACAGGTCTTCCGGCACCCCGTATTTTCGCGCCGCGGCCTTCGCCATGCTCAGATAGGGGCCCTTGTAGCTGCCCCGGAAGCTCGACACCGCCGCGCCGGCGACCGGCGTCAATGCCGATTTCGGCTGCAGTTTGACCGAGTTCGAATATTGCTTCGCCGCCCGCCCGTCGAGCACCGACAATTGTGACTTGAACAAGCCGGCCCGGTTCTTGGTCGAGAGACTCAAGGCCTCGGCTTCCGCCCCCGGCGCCGTGATCGCCAACAGCATCGCTGCCGCCGCTAATCCCCGCATCTGTCCCATCCCGTCATTTTCCGGACCGGTTATAGGAAAGTTTTCCTCCCAGTTCCAGACGCAACCGCGCACCCGGCATGGCCCGGCCGACGCGAATGGCCGGCCATCGCGACGTCAGGCGGTGATCCGGGGCTTCCCATCGCCGGTCTGGGGTGGTCTAACCTGTGCCCGAGGATTCTAGGGAGAACCAAGATGGCGGGCTCGGTGAACAAGGTCATTCTGATCGGCAATCTGGGTCGCGACCCGGAAGTGCGGACCTTTCAGAACGGTGGCAAGGTCTGCAACCTGCGAATTGCGACATCGGAAACCTGGAAGGACCGCAACACCGGCGAGCGCAAGGAACGGACCGAATGGCATTCGGTGGCGATCTATTCGGAACCGCTGGCGCGGGTCGCCGAGCAGTATCTGAAGAAGGGTTCGAAGGTCTATATCGAAGGCCAGCTGGAAACGCGCAAATGGCAGGACCAGTCCGGCCAGGACCGCTATTCCACCGAGGTCGTGCTGCGCCCCTATCGGAGCGAGCTGACCATGCTCGACGGGCGTGACGGCGGCGGCAGCGGCGGGTCTGGCGGTTATGACGACCGCGGCTACGACAGCGGCTATGGCGGCGGGTCGTCGGGCGGCAGTTCCTCGGGTGGCGCTGCGCCGCAGGGCGGCCCCCGCTCGGACATCGACGACGAAATCCCGTTCTGAGAATGGCCGGCGTCGACATGGGCCGGAGCCTGCCGTGAGCAGGCCCCCGCCCGGCACCCGCGCCGACTACCGTGTCTTTCGGCCCCTGCAGACCCGCTGGATGGACAACGACATCTACGGGCATCTGAACAACGTCGTGCATTACGCGCTGTTCGATACGGCGGTAAACGGCTGGCTGATCGACGCGGGCCTGCTGAACCCGGCGACCAGCCCCACGATCGGCCTGGTGGTCGAGAGCGGCTGCCGCTATGCGGCCGAGATGGGCTACCCCGATCAGGTGACCGCCGGGCTGCGGGTCGGGGCCCTGGGCCGGTCCTCGGTGCGGTTCGAGATCGGGCTGTTCCGAAACGACGCGCAGAGCGCCGCCGCGGAAGGGTTCTTCATCCATGTTCATGTCGATCGCGCCACCCGCCGCCCGGTGGAGATCGGCAGCGCCGCCCGCGCCGCCTTCTCGGGCCTCATGCTCGATCCGCCCGCGCCGAAGGGCTGAGCCATTGTCCCTTGCCAGACGCATCGGCATCGCCTAGGAAAGTCATTCGTCTTTTGGAATGTATGGAGCGCGCGATGCCGGATATTCTGACCTCGGACATGATCTATGGATTGCTGGGAGGGCTGATGATCGGCTCGGCAGCGGCGCTGTACCTGATGGGCAATGCAAGGGTCATGGGGGCCAGCGGCATCCTGGGCGGTCTGGTGGACCGCTCGGCGCGTGGCGCGGTGCCCGAACGGCTGACCTTCCTGGCCGGGCTGATCGCAGCGCCTGCGCTGGCGGTTCTGCTGATGGGCGGCGCCGACTGGGCCGGGGCCGAGACCCATCTGACCGGCAATGTCCCGCTGCTTGTCGCGGCCGGGCTGATCGTCGGCCTCGGCACCCGGATGGCCAATGGCTGCACCTCGGGGCACGGGGTCTGCGGCATCTCGCGCCTGTCTCCGCGCGGCATCGTCGCCAGCGCCACCTATGTCGCCGCCGGGATTCTGACCATGGCGGTCGGCCGCAGCCTGCTGGGGCTGATCTGATGCGCTATCTCTTCGCGCTGCTCGCCGGGTCGCTGTTCGGGCTGGGGCTACTGGTCGCGGGCATGACCGATACCGCCAAGGTGCAGGGGTTCCTCGATGTCTTCGGCGCCTGGGACCCGACCCTGATGTTCGTCCTCGGCGGCGCCATCATACCGATGGCCATTGCTTGGCCGCTGGCCGAGCGGCGCCGGACCGCGTTCACCGGCACCCGGATTCCGGCCCAGGGCGACGCGCTGATCGACCTGCGGCTGATTTCCGGTTCGGCCCTGTTCGGGCTTGGCTGGGGCCTTGTCGGGCTCTGCCCCGGCCCGGCGCTGGCAGTGGCGGGCTTTGGCGGCTGGCAGGCGCTGGTCTTCCTGGCGGCGCTGATCGCCGGGATGATCCTAGCCCGCCGCACCAGGCTGGCGGCGCCGCTGCCCGGCCAGGCCGGGTCGCCCTGCGACGTGGCCGGCATGACCCCGGCCGAGTCCGGCACCGGCCCGATCCCCGACACCGTCCTGTCGGACATCTGAAAACATCCGGCACCGGGCCGCGTTGCGCGATTGCAGCCCCGCCCGGTGCGCTCTATATCGCGGCCATGCTGGACCATGCCCCCAACCGCCCCGATCTGCCGCCCGAGATTGCCCGTCGCCGGACTTTCGCGATCATCTCGCACCCCGACGCCGGCAAGACCACGCTGACCGAGAAGTTCCTGCTGTTCGGCGGCGCGATCCAGATGGCCGGTCAGGTCCGCGCCAAGGGCGAGGCCCGCCGCACCCGCTCGGACTTCATGCAGATGGAGAAGGACCGCGGGATTTCGGTCTCGGCCAGCGCCATGTCCTTCGAATTCGGGCAATACCGCTTCAACCTGGTGGACACGCCCGGCCACAGCGATTTCTCCGAAGACACCTATCGCACGCTGACCGCGGTGGACGCGGCGGTGATGGTGATCGACGGCGCCAAGGGCGTGGAAAGCCAGACGCGGAAACTGTTCGAGGTCTGCCGGATGCGCGACCTGCCGATCCTGACCTTCTGCAACAAGATGGACCGCGAGGCGCGCGACACTTTCGAGATCATCGACGAGATTCAGGAAAACCTAGCCATCGACGTGACCCCGGCCAGCTGGCCTATCGGCGTCGGGCGCGAGTTCATCGGCTGCTATGACGTGCTGCACGACCGGCTGGAACTGATGGACCGGGCCGACCGCAACCGGGTCGCCGAAACGGTCAAGATCGAGGGGCTGGACGATCCGAAGCTGGCCGAACACGTTCCGGCCGATCTGCTGGCCAAGTTGCGCGAAGAGCTGGAGATGGCCAAGGAGCTGCTGCCGACCTTCGACCGCAAGGCCTTTCTGGAAGGCACGCTGACGCCGATCTGGTTCGGCTCGGCGATCAACTCCTTCGGCGTCAAGGAACTGATGGACGGGATCGGAGAATACGGCCCGCTGCCGCAGCCGCAACGCGCCGAACCGCGCCAGATCGGGCCCGAGGAGTCGCCGGTCTCGGGCTTCGTCTTCAAGGTCCAGGCCAACATGGACCCGAAACACCGGGACCGGGTGGCCTTCGTCCGCCTCGCCTCCGGTCATTTCGAACGCGGCATGAAGCTGCTGCACGTGCGGTCGAAGAAGTCGATGGCGATCACCAACCCGGTGATGTTCCTCGCCGCCGACCGTGAACTGGCGGAAGAGGCCTGGGCCGGCGACATCATCGGCATTCCGAACCACGGCCAGCTCCGGATCGGCGACACTCTGACCGAAGGCGAGGCGCTGCGGGTGACCGGCATTCCCAGCTTTGCCCCGGAACTGCTGCGCTCGGTCCGGGCGCTGGACCCGATGAAGTCCAAGCATCTCGACAAGGCACTCCTGCAATTCGCCGAGGAAGGCGCCGCCAAGGTCTTCAAGCCGACGATCGGCTCGGGCTTCATCGTCGGTGTGGTCGGCGCCCTGCAATTCGACGTCCTGGCCAGCCGGATCGAGATGGAATACGGGCTGCCGGTTCGGTTCGAGGCCTCGCAATTCACCTCGGCGCGCTGGATTTCCGGCAAGAAGGCCGACGTCGATGCCTTCGTCGAGAAGAACAAGGGCCATATCGGCACCGACAACGACGGCGATCTCGTCTATCTGACCCGGCTGCAATGGGATATCGACCGGGTGGAGCGGGATCACCCGGAGCTGAAACTGACCGCGACCAAGGAAATGATGGTCGGCTGACCCCGGTCGCGGCGGCGCTGCCTAGCTGTCTTTGACCGTGGTCTTGTAGAGCATGTATTCCATCTTCAGCAGCATTCCGGCCAGATAGCCGACATTGCCCTGGCTCAGCGTGCTCTTCCTGGTGATGAGAGCGACGCCACCGTCATCCTTGGTGGTGGAGCCCTCCACCGACACCACCAGTTCTGACGGCGTTTCGCGCAGAGATTTCAGCGCCCCGTAGAACCCCTTGGCCGGCGCATCCCAGATCGCCCCCTTGCCGCGCTTGGCCTCTTTCAGATCATAGCTCAGGTCCAGCGCGGGGAAGGTCACGCGAATTTTCCGGGTCGCGGGATCGGTGGCCATCACCTCCTGGGCTGCCTTGGCCTTGTAGAACACCGGGATGTCCACAGCGATCCCGCTGGAAATCGTGTTGCGCTCCTTGTTGTAGATCAGCATCGCGGTCAGCCTTCCGCCCCCGGCGAAGTCGCCGACGCAGACATAGCCGGTGTCGCGGACGGAGCAATCGACCAGCGGAAACGAGCGGGCGCCGTCGTCCTTGCCCGAGACATAGCGCAGCTCGACCCCGTTCGCGCGGTAGATCACCAGCGCCATATGCTTGTCGCCCTGGCGCATTTTCTGCGTCGGAACCGCCACCACTGCGCCCTTACGGGCCTCGACATAGCAGATCGGCTCGCCGCTCTTGAACCAGTCGGGCGAGCGGAACGGAACCTCGGTGGTGTCGGGCGCGGGCCGCTTCCCTGCCAGGCGGGGCGCATAGAAATACTCGCCGCACTGATCACCGGTCCGGGTGTTGCTGCCCGAATTCATGTCCTGCGCCAGGGACGCTCCGGTAGCCAGAACCGAGAAAACGCCAAGCAATGCCGATCGGAAAAAGAGAGTCATGGATGTCTCCGAATGAAGTTAAGAAAAAATATTCTCGCCACTCTTGTCGAATTCGTCCCCCGGATCAACCTTCGGGAGGTTTCGGGCCCTATCGCGCGGCCTCGCACAAGCCCCGCCGGACCACCGTTTCCGGGGCAAGGCCCGGCGCCCGGCCCTGACCTGCGCCGGGCGCGCGGGATCCGCCGGGACCGCCCGATCTGGCCTGACCCGCCGAATTCGGCAGCGCCCACCGGCAGGCCCCGAGGGGACGCCCGAGCGGACTTCCCTTTGGGCAGGCTCGGCCCTAGTCTGGCGGTATTTGAGCAGGAGGATTGCCATGCGCCTGTCTTTCAAACCCGGTTCCTTTTCCGCGCGCGCGGCGCTGGCCGCGATGCTGCTGGCCTGCGCCCTGCCTGGCCCCGCCCCGGCGCAGGAGGCCGCGCCCGAAGCCTTTCTCGATCTCGACACCGGCGGCCACCTGGCCACCATCCGGGCGCTGGTCGCCTCGCCCGACGGGCAGCGGCTCTACAGCGCCGGTGATGACAAGGTGGTGCGGGTCTGGGACTGGCAGGAAGGCCGCAGCACCGCCAGCCTGCGCGGTCAGATCGGACCCGGCGCCGAAGGCATGATCAACGCGCTGGCACTTTCCGCATCGGGCGACCGGATCGCCGTCGCGGGCTATTTCGCGCCGCATCTGTCGCCGGACCCGCCTTTCGGAGACGTCCGGATATTCGATACCGCCTCGGGAAAGATCACAAGGGTTCTCAAGGGCTTCGACTGGGTTGTTGAAGCGATGGATTATGATTCCGGGCGCGACGAGCTGCTGGTCTCGGGCCAGGGCGGCATGGTGCTGCGCTGGCGGATGCCCTTCGGCGAGGCCGAACCCGAGCCCCTGCCGCCGCTCGACAGCCAGTCGAACCGGGTGACGGCAGCGGCCTTTCTGGGCGGCGGCAGCCGGATCGTGGCGCTGACTTTTGATTACGGGCTGAAGCTCTGGGATGCCGGGACAGGCGAGGAACTCGCGGTGCCCGATGCCGAGGCGCTGTGGGACGTGCCGTTGATCGCACTGGCGGTGTCGGAGGACGGGATGCGCTTTGCCCTGGCAGGCGAGGACGGCCGGGTCGAGTTGCGCGACGGGCTGGACGGGCATCTGCTGGCGACCCTGCCCGAGCAGGGCTTTCGCGCCGACGCGCTGGCCTTCAAGGGCGGGTTGCTGGCCGTCTCCTGCGGCTATCACTGCGACGCCGGTCCGCAGACGCGGATCTGGGATGTCGATACGCTGCAAGTCGTCGCCAGCGACGACGGGGCACAAGCCGGCATCCATGCCGCCGTGGCGCTGCCGGGGGACGGGGCAACGGACCTGATTGCCACCGCCGGCGGGCGGATACCCGAAATCCGCGTGTTGCACGCCGAGACCGGCGCGAAGGTCGCCAGCCTGAAGGGCATCGGCGCTCCGGTCTCGGCGGTCGCGCTTTCGGCCGACGGAACGGCCATTGCCTGGGGCACGGACGACCCCTGCCCCGAGCGCGAGGTCTGCCCGGAGGTCATGGGCGCCCTTAGCCTGCGGATGCAGCTGCCTTCGGGCGAGCGTTCGGTCGAGGCGCCGAAACCGGCGGATGCGGCTTCGGCGCGGCTGGTCCGGGCGGTGCTGGCGGCGGCGGGCTACGGGCTGGCGGCGGGCACTTCCGACACCGGCAGTTTCGAAGCGGATCAGCTGCAGATCCTCGGCGCCGAGCCGGTGACGCTCGGCAAGGGGCCGGTGGATGGCTACTACTTCTCCAGCTTCGGGCTGGTGCCGGAACGCGGCGAGTTGATCACCGGCGGCGGCAATGGCGTGCTGCTGGCGCACCGGCTGCCGGACGGACAGATTCTGGGCGAATTCACCGGCCATACCGGCGACGTGCTGGCCCTGGCCGCGGCCCCCGGCGCCAACCGGCTGCTGACCGGCAGCGCCGACCAGACTCTGAAGCTCTGGAACCTCGACACGCGGCAGTTGATCGTCAGCATCTTCGTCTCGGGCGATGACTGGATCATCTGGACCCCGCAGGGCTATTTCCAGTCCTCTCCCGATGGCGACCGGCTGGTCGGCTGGCACCTGAACCAGGGGCCGGACAAGGCGGCGCGGCTGATCCGGGCCCGGCAGCTGCGCCAGCACCTGCATTCGCCCGAGATCGTGCGCCGCGCCATCATCACCGGAGATGCCGCCGCAGCCGCCAGGGAACTGCGCGGCACCGACCGGGAGCTGTTCGATCTCCTGTCCCGCCCCGCCCCGGAATTCGACCTGAAGATCGCCGAGGACATCCCGGCCCCGCCGGGCTTTGCCACGCTGGTGCTCACCGGGGCCTCGCTGGAAGAAATGAGCGACTGGGGATTCTCGGTGCTGGTCAACGACCGCCGGGTGCCGGCGCTACAGGTTCCGGCCCCTGCCGATGTGCCGCAGGCCTATGTTCCGCAGGACGGTGCGGCGGTGTTCTACTACCAGATCCCGATCGAGGACGGGCAGAACGACATCCTTGTCACCGGCGAGGACGATTTCGGCTATGTCACCGAGCGCGGCGGCACCGCGATCTTCCGGCTGCCCAAGGAGGACGCGCAGAAACAGGGCAAGCTGTTCGTCGCGGTGGTGGGCGTCAATTCCTATCCCAAGCTGACCGATTGCGGCGGTCCGAGTTGCGATCTTGCCTTTCCGGTGGCCGACGCGATCGGTTTCCTGAAGGCGGTGCAGCAGCATTCGGCGCCGCTCTTCACCGGTATCGAGACGCTGGTCATCGCCACCCCCGATGCGCTGGCCGCGGCGGGGGCCGAGGGCGTCGTTGATCCGGCCGAGGTGCTGGAACCGGATGCCGCCACGATCACCGGCGAGCTGATCGATTTCCTGCAACGGCCCGGCCCCGACGATACCACGATCATCTTCGTCGCCAGCCATGGGGTGAATGTCGGCGAACGCTTCTACCTGATCCCCGAGAATGGCGAGAAACGCGGCGACGCCTGGCGCAAATCCTCGCTGGTGGACTGGTCGGTGATCCAGGAGGAAATCGGCTTTGCCACCGGGCGGCGGATTTTGATGCTCGACACCTGCCATGCCGCCAATGCCTTCAACGCCAAGCTGGAAAAGGAGGCGGCGGATGCGCGGGTGATCGTCTTCTCGGCCACCGCCGCCAACAACACCGCGCAGGAGCGGCGCGACCTGGGGCACGGCATCTTCACCTATTCGCTGATCCGCGGGCTGTCGGGCGAGGCCGGTCAGGATGACGGGGTGCGCCTGCTGGGGCTGGCGGACTACATCTACCGCGAGGTGGTCCGGCTGTCGAAAGGCAAGCAGGAGCCGTTCTACCACATCTCGCAGACCGCCAATTTCCTGCTGGCGAAGAAATGAGGCGCGCGGCGTGAGTTTCGTAGGATGGGCGGGACGGCTGGGCCTTGGTCTGCTGCTGGCGATGCAGGCCCTGCCGGCGCCGGCCCGCAGCCCCTGCCCGACGGGCGACTACCCGGCCTTCTATCCCGACCCCGCGCCCTTTGACGCGGCGCTGGAGGCCACGGCCGGGGTCGCGCCGCGGCCGACCCCGGTGACCGGGCTGGTGGTGCCGCATCACCTGAACGCGCCCGATCTGATCGCCTCGGGCCTGCGGCTGGGCAGCGGGCAGCGGCCGCGGCGGATCGTGCTGCTGTTTCCCGACCATTTCGCCGAGAGCCCGCGCCCCTTCGCGACCACGACGCATGGTTTCCGGACCGTGCTGGGCGCGGTGCCGACCGACGCCGGGGCCGCCCGGACCCTGCTGGCCGATCCGGATCTGGTCGCCGACAGCTGCCTGTTCGGCAGCGACCATGGCGCAAGGGCGCTGCTGCCCTTCCTGGCCCGGCTCTACCCCGGCGTGCCGGTGCTGCCGCTGGCGATCGGCAATGGATCGAACCGGGCGGACTGGGACGCGATGGCGCGGGCGCTGACGCCGCTGATCGACGCCGAGACGCTGCTGATCCAGTCCACCGATTTCTCGCATTACCTGCCCTGGCACGAGGCAAGGCAGCGGGACCAGGAGGTGCTGAACCTGCTGGCGGCGGGCGATCTCGACGGGATTGCCCGGCTGGTGCAGCCGGATCACGTCGACTCGGTCGGGGCGCTCTATCTGACCATGGCGCTGGAACGTCGTCTGTTCGGCGCCGGCCCGCAGGTGGTGGCGAACCGAAACCAGCAACAGGGGGTCGATCAGTTTCTTTCTGAAACAACCAGTTACATGGTGATCCTCTACCAACCCGAAGGCCTGCCCCCGGTGCCGGCGCCCCTTGCCGGGGCGCATCGCTATGTCCTGGCAGGCGACTGGTTCCTGGGCCGGACCTGGCCCGGGCTGCTCTATGACGAACTGGTTGCCGGACGTGTCGAACGGGCAGCGCTGGAGGCCACCGGCGGCCTGCCCCTGATCGCCAATCTCGAAGGCGTTCTGCTGCCCGACCTTCCCGGAACCCTGGACCACATGACCCTGGCGATGCCGGCCGAACTGGTCGTGGACTGGGCGCGGCGGTTGAACGTGGCGGGCTTCGGGCTGGCCAACAATCACGCGATGGACATCGGCACCTCGGGCATGACCGAAACGCTGGCGGCGCTGGACGCCGCCGGGATACCCCATGCCGCCCAGGGCGAGCGGCTGCAGCTGCCGGGGCTGACGCTGGTGATACTGAGCGATCTCGACGGCGCCGCGATGCCGCCCTGGCACCGGCTGGACGAGGAACTGCTGGACCGGGTGCTGGTCGAGGATGCCTCGGTCCCGGTGCTGGCCTTCCTGCATTGGGGCGCCGAATGGGTGACCGAGCCGCGGCCGCGCGAGCAGATGCTGACCCGCGAGATCGAGGCGCGTGGCGCCGCGGCGCTGGTCGGCGCCCATCCCCATGCCGCCAGCGCCGGGCCGAGAGCGACACCGGGCGGGCGGATGCTGGTGATCCAGTCGCTGGGCAATTTCCTGTTCGACCAGCACGGACCCGGGGCGGGCGGCCTGGCCAGCGGCGCCCTGGCCGAGGTGACGGCCTTCGATCAGGGCACGATCTTCCTGCGCCAGATCCCGGCGCCGCAGCTTTATGATATCGCCCGGGGCCGGCAATAGGGGCTTGCCCCGCCGAACCCGGCCCGGCTAGGGTTTTCCGCAACGGAAACAGGGGTGTGCAATGCGTCGAACGGCCAAGCGGGTCTGCAGTCTGGCAGCGGGGGGGCTGGTTGTCCTGGCGCTGGCCCAGCCTCTGGCGGCGCGGCCCGGAGCCGACGCAGGCGCGCCGGCGACGGCAGCCACGGCGGCACCGGCCATCGTGTCGCGAATCCAGGTGCTCTACGATCCGGTCAGCCGCTCGGTCAGCCGCCAGAAGGTCTCGGTCGTCGATCCGCATCCGGAGCTGAAGCTAGAGTTTCTCTGGGAGCCGGCGAGCGGCAACTGGCCCGGCGTCGATGCCGAGGGCCTGGCCAGCGGCCCCGGCGTGCTGACCTGGCGGGTGCCGGGCACCGCCAGCTATGATCCGCGTGCCGTGCATGACCGTTTCGAGGGGACGTTGAAGGCCGGTGCCTATGACGGGCCGGGCCTGCTGACCCGTCGCGACGGCAGCCGCTGGGAAGGAACCTGGGTCGCGGGACTGATGGAGGGCGACGGCAGCCACCGCGACGCCGAAGGCAATCTCTACGAGGGCCCGTTCCACAAGGGGCTGGCCGAGGGCACCGGCACCTGGCGCTCACGCGAGGGCTGGATCTATACCGGCGGCTTCCGGGCCGGGCTGCGCGACGGCAGCGGCGAGATCACCCTGCCCGGCGGCCAGCGCTACGAGGTGGTGATGCGGCGCGGGGTCGAGATGTCCTCGACCCGACCGGCCGAGATCACCGACAGCACCCTGGCCGGTCTCCTGCCCGCACAGGGCGGCGGCAGCGCCGGCAAGGTCTCGATCTCCGTCGTCACCGATCAGCGGATCGCCCAGAACCAGGGCGTGCCCTATATTCATTACCTCGGCGACGGCGCCCTGCAGATCTATCCGCAAGACGAACACCTCGCCGCCGCATGGGCCGGCAACGGCACCGCCCAGGTGCCCTACCAGTTCTTGGAGAACACCCGCCAGGACTGGCAGGACACGCGGGCTTTCCTGAGCATCGACCTGGCCACGGACGACGCCTCGCGGGTCCGGATCGAGAGCCTGAAGCTGGCGGTGGACTATTCCGAGCCGCATCTGCGCCCGATGCTCAGCGTCGCGGAGCACCAGGGCTGCATCGGCACCCAGCCGGATTTCGAGATGACCAACTACGGCTGGGGCCCGGTCGAGAACCCCAGGCTGCGGGTACGCTTCGCCAATCCGGATACGCTGAACTACGAGAACATCCCGGCCACCCCGGCCACCGCCGCCTATGACGTGCCGATTTCCGGTTTCGACCAGGGCACCGATGTCGATCTGCGCGACGTCCTGACCCGCGCCGGGGTCGATCTGGCCACGCTCTCGGGGCACCGGTTCACCTGTCCCAGCTATGACGATCTCGACCGCTGCCGCGCCAATCTCATCGCCTCGGTGCCGATGGGCGAACTGACCGGTTTCGTCGGCGGCGGCAGCAACCTGCAGACCGTGGCGCTCGGCGAATTGACCTATGACTGGACCGATGCCCGTGGCGAGGTCCAGACCCTGACCGAGACCTTCCACACCTATATCAACCTCGCCCGGATCGAACTGCCCGACATGATGGCCGAGATGGGTGCCGGCGGCCCCTATGCCACCCAGGCGCCGCAGTTCCAGGAGATCAAGCTGCGCGATCAAGGCACCGATTACGCCATCGACCTGCCGATCCGCGGCAATCCCAATATCTCGACACTGCGTGCCCAGGTGCAGCTCTGGGCCGAAAGAAGCTCGCTCCATGCGATGCATGTCGAGGCGACCTTTGCCGATGGCTCGATCCGCAATTCGCTGCCGATCTACCTGTTCTACATCAGCCCGCGCACACCGGAATTCGTCTCGTCGATCCGGCCCGGCGCCTGTTTCTGAGCCGGATCGACCGACCCCGGCAGCGAGGTTTCGGGCTGCTCTCTCGCCTGTACCGGCGCCTGCCGGGCACCCTGCCCGCCTGACCCGCGAGCAAGACGGTTCCCCTGACCCGCCCGATATGCGATGCCCTACCGACCCTGCCGCATGGCCCCGCGGGGCCTGCAGCCAAGAAAGATCGACGGACCGGCGATGCCTGCGCCTCTTCCACATTCCGACCGAGCACCCCCGTCCGGGCCGCCCGAGGATGCGCCCGGCGGGCGGCTGGTGCAGAGACTGCGGCGGCTGGCGCCGATGCTGCTGGCCGGGGCGTTCTTCGTGCTGGGCCTGCTGGCGCTGCGGCATCTGCTGGCCGAGACCAATCCGCGCGCGATCCTGGTGCAGGCGGCGGCGGTGCCCTGGATCGACCTGGCGGTGGCGCTGGCGGCGACCGGGTTCGGCTACGGGGCGCTGATCCTCTACGACCGGGTGGCGCTGGACTACCTGGGCCGCCGGGTCCCCGCCCGCGCCGTCGCCCTGGGCGGGTTCCTGGGCTACGCCTTCGGCAACACGCTGGGGATCAGCGCGATTTCCGGCGGCGCAGTACGGTTCCGGGTCTATTCGGCCTTCGGCCTCGGCGCGCTGGACGTGGCCGGGCTGTCGGCCTTCATCTCGATCGCCGCCGGGCTGGGGGTCAGCGCCATCGGTCTGGCCGGGCTGATCTGGGCCCCCTCGGCGCTGGCGCATCTGGTCGATCTGTCCCCGGCCACGACCCGGCTGCTGGCGATTGCAGCACTGGCGGCCCTGGGCGGCGGGCTGGCCTGGCTGTCCCTCGGCGGCCGGACCCTGCGGCTGAAGGGGCTGGAGATCGCCGCCCCGGCACCGCGCATCGTTCTGGCGCAGCTGGCCGTCACCGTGATCGACACCAGCTTTGCCGCCCTGGCGCTCTGGATCCTCCTGCCCGCCGGGGCACCCGATTTCGCCAGTTTTCTGCCGATCTTCGCCGCCGGGATGATGATCGGCGTGGTGAGCCATGTTCCGGGCGGCATCGGCGTCTTCGAGACCATCGTGATCGCCGCGATGCCCTCGGGCCCGCCACTGGCGCAGGTCACCGCGGCGCTCCTGCTGTTCCGGGTGATCTACTATCTCCTGCCCTTCGCCCTGGCGCTGGTTGTCCTGGCCTTCAACGAGGCGCGGCTGGCCGGCGGGGTGGCGGCACGGATCTTCGGCGAGATCAGCGCCCCGATGCGGCCCGCGGTCGCCTCGCTGAAGGCGCTGATCCCTTCGCTGACCGGGGTCGTCTCGCTGGCGGCGGGGGTCTATCTGGTGCTGATCGCGCTGATGCCGGCGGTGCGGCCGCATACGATCGACCCGAGGGACATTCTCGGCGCCATCCTGCTGGAAGGCGGGGCGGCGCTGTCGGCGATGATCGGCGTGGTGCTGGTGATGCTGTCGCAGGCGCTGATCCGGCGGATTTCGGGCTCGTACTGGCTGCTGCAATCCGGTCTGCTGGCCGGGGCGCTGGTCTCGGCGCTGAACGATTTCGACATCGAATCCTCGGCGCTGCTGCTGGTTGTGGCGATCATCCTGACGCCGTTCCGTGGCCAGTTCACCCGGGCCGCAAAGCTGACTCGCGGCGTGCTCTCGCCGGCCTGGTTCGCGCTGGTGCTGGCGATCGTGCTGAGCCTGGCCGGGTTCTTCTTCTTCATGCATCGCGCGACACCCTGGTCGGGCTCGCTCTGGACCGAATTCGCGGGCGGCTCGGACACGCCGCGCAGCCTGCGGGCCGGGCTTCTGGCCTCGGCTCTGCTGGTGCTCGGCACGGTCTGGCTGGCGATGCGCCCCGTGCGCGCCCATACCCGCCGGCCCGAGGGCGCGGCGCTGGACCGGGCCCGCGCCGTCATCGCCGGCAGCGACGAACCGATGGCCTGCCTTGCCCTGACAGGCGACAAGGCGCTCTATTTCGACGAGTCCGACCGCGCCTTCATCGCCTATGCGGTGCAGGGCCGGTCCTGGATCGCCCTCGGTGATCCGGTCGGCCCGGCGCAAACGGCGCGGGACCTGGCCTGGGCCTTCTTCGACGAGGCCTGGGCCGGCAACGGGCGACCGGCCTTCTATGGCGTTTCGGACCGTTACCTGCCGCTCTGGGTCGAGATGGGCTTCACCCTGCACAAGCTGGGTGAAGAGGCCGTGATCTCGCTGCCGGATTTCTCGCTCTCCGGGTCGGGTTTCAAGACCATGCGGGCAGCGCATAACAAGGCGCGCAAATCCGGCCTGGCGCTGGAGGTCCTGCCACCGCCGCATGCGCCCGCCCTGCTGGCCGAACTGGCCGAGGTCTCCGAGGCCTGGCTGCGCGGCAAGACCGGGGCCGAGAAGGGATTCTCGGTGGGCCGGTTCACGCCGGCCTTCCTGAACGAGGGCCCGGTGGCCGTGGTCCGGCGCGAGGGCCGCCTGCTGGGTTTCGCCACGGTTCTGGCGCCGGGCACCGGCCAGCATCTGGCTGTCGATCTGATGCGCTACCGACCCGAGGAACGGGGAATGATGGAGTTCATCTTCGTCAGCCTGCTGGAGCATTACCGCGACGCAGGCGCCCAAAGCTTCAGCCTGGGTATGGCGCCATTGTCGGGGTTGCAGACCCGGCCGGGCGCCCGGCTCTGGACCCGGTTCGGATCGATGATCTTCCGGCACGGCGGGCCGATCTACAATTTCGAGGGGCTGCGCGCCTTCAAGCAGAAGTTTCGGCCCGACTGGCAGCCGCGGTTCCTGGCCGTGCAGGGTGGAACCCAGCCGCTGCTCTGGGTGCTGACCGATGCCACGGTGCTGATCGCGGGCGGGGTGCGCGGGATCGTCGGGAAGGGCCGCGGCGGATAAGGGCGCGGCGGGTCCGGTCTCGACCCCGGCCGGCGGTTGTCCCTGCCCCTAGCGTCGCGCCAGAAGCGCCGCCACCCCCGCCAGCGCCACCACCGCGCCGGCCATCACCGCGATCCAGCCGAAGAACCACATCTGCCCGGCCAGGGCATCCTCGGCATAGGAGGCGGCGAAGCGGGTCTTGCCGATGAAGGTCACGGCGCCGGCGCCGGCCAGAGCGACCAGTCCCAGGCCCGCCAGCAGCCCGGGCCGCAGCTGCAGCGCCAGCAGGGCCAAGGCCAGCGCCGCGCCGATCATGGCGCCGAGCCAGCCGACCTTGACGGCCCACCAGGGATGCGCGCCCAGTGCCGCCGTGCCGCCCAGCCAGGCGAACCCCGCCACTACCACAGCCGCGATGCCGACCGGCAGCAGCCCGCGTCTCAGCCCGTCCATCCGCCTTCCCTTCCCCTCAGCCATCATTGTCCCGCGCCTTCCCGAAAGCCTCCCAGCCCATCCGCCAGCGGGTGATCGAGGTCAGCAGGCAGGCGGCGGCAAAGCCATAGGCCAGCCAGGGGAAACTGCCGGGGATCAGGCACATGGCGACGAAAAGCGCGATGGTCTCGGTGCCCTCGGTCAGACCGCCGAGATAGTAGAACCCCTTGGCAGGATAATCCTCGGTCTTCAGGCCGCGCCGCTCGGCCAGCACCGCGAAGGCCAGAAAGGACGATCCGGTGCCCATGAAGGCGGCGATCAGCACAGCGGCGGGCAGCGCGTTGCGGGCCGGCTCGCAGAGCGCGAAACCCAGGGGCACCAGCGCGTAGAAGAAGAAGTCCAGCGCAATGTCCAGAAAGGCGCCCCGGTCGCTGGGCCGGGTCATCCGCGCCATGGTCCCGTCCAGCCCGTCGGCGATCCGGTTCGCGGCGATCAGCACCAGGGCCAGCACCGTCCAGCCCATCGCCAGCGCCGGGACCGCGAGGATGCCGAGGCCGAATCCCGCCACCGTCACATGATCCGGATGCACCCCGCGTGCCACGAGGACCCGCGCGACCGGGGTCAGCACGACCTTCACCGTGGGCAACAGATAGCGGTCAATCATCGCCGTCGGTCCCGGTTGCGGGCCGCAGCGAGGCCGGATCCCCGCCGCGCCGCCAGCGGTGGAACCGCTCGGCCAGCGCCAGCAGCCGCGGGTTCACATGCTCGCGCTTCCAGGCCCCGGCCGCGTATTTGTTGGCCTCGGCCATGGTCGGATAGATATGGATCGTGCCGAGTATCTTGTTCAGCCCCAGCCCCTGTTTCATCGCCAGAACATATTCGGCGATCAGCTCTCCGGCATGGGCACCGACGATCGTCACCCCCAGGATCCGGTCCCGTCCCGGCACGGTCAGCACCTTGACGAACCCCGCCGTGGCGCCATCGGCAATCGCCCGGTCCAGCTCTGCCAGCTCGAAACGGGTCACCTCATGCGCGATGCCCTGTTCCTTCGCTTCGGCCTCGGACAGGCCGACCCGCGCGACCTCGGGGTCGCAGAAGGTCGCCCAGGGGATCACCCGGTAATCGGCCTTCACCCGCCAGAACGGCGCCAGCAGGCCGTTGACCGCGGCAAACCAGGCCTGATGCGCGGCGGTATGAGTGAACTGATAGGGGCCGGCCACGTCTCCTGCGGCCAGGATGTTGGGATAGAGGGTCTGCAGCCAGGCGTCCGTCTCGATCACCCTGCCGGTGGGAATGCCCAGCTCTTCCAGCCCGTAGCCCTGCAACCGCGCCGCGCGGCCCACCGCGACGATCAGTTCGTCGAAGACGATGCGCCTGCGGGCGCCATCGGCTTCGACCTCGATCCATTTGTCGCCGCCCTCGACCCCGCAGGCCAGCGCCTTGTGGCCGGTCAGCACCTTGACCCCGTCGGCTTCCAGCGAGCGGCGGACCAGGGCCGAGACCTCCGGGTCCTCGCGCGGCAGCAGCCGCTCGCCCATCTCGATCTGCGACACCTCGGCACCGAGCCGGGCGAAGCCCTGCGACAGTTCGGTGCCGATCGGCCCGCCCCCCAGCACCGCGATCCGGCGCGGCACCTCGGGGCGGCCGCGCAATGCCTCCCACAACGTGTCCGAGGTCAGCGGATCGACGGTATCGAGCCCCGGCAGCGGCGGCATGAACGGCGCCGCGCCGGTGGCCAGGACGATGGCGCGGGCGGTCAGGCGCGTGGTGCCCTCGGCACCGGTGATCTCGACCGTCCAGGGGTCGATCAGCCGGGCCCGGCCAAGACGGACCTCGACCCCCAACCCCTCGTAGCGCTCGACCGAGTCATGCGGGGCGATCCCGTCGATCACCTTGTGGATGCGTTCCATGACCTCGGCAAAGCGGAGCTTCGGCGCCGGGGCCTCCAGCCCGTAATCGGCGGCATGGCGTTGCAGATGCGCGGCCTTGGCGGTGGCCAGCAGCGCCTTGGACGGCACGCAGCCGTAGTTCAGGCAATCGCCGCCCATCCGGTGCGATTCGATCAGCGTCACCTTGGCCTTGGTGGCGGCGGCAATATAGGAACTGACCAGCCCGGCGGCCCCGGCGCCGATGACGATCATGTTGCGGTCGAACCGCGCCGGGCGGCTCCAGCGGGCATAGACCCGGCGACGCTTCAGCAGCCGCAGCGCCGCCCGGGCAATCCAGGGGAAGATGCCCAGAAGCGCAAAGGAGCCCAGCAGCAGCGGCGAGGCGAGCCCCGAAAGGCTGTCGATCTGCGCCAGTTGGGTGCCCGCGTTCACATAGACGGCAGTGCCCGCCAGCATTCCGACCTGGCTGACCCAGTAGAAGGTCCATGCCTTGATCGGGGTCAGCCCCATCAGCAGGTTGACCGCAAAGAACGGCACCGCCGGGATCAGCCGCAGGGTGAACAGGTAGAAGGCGCCATCCCGCGCGACGCCCTGCCGGATCGCCTCGATCCGGCCTCCCAGACGCGCCGCCACCCAGTCGCGAAACAGCCAGCGGGCGGCCAGGAAGGCCAGCGTGGCGCCAAGAGTCGAGGCGAAGGAGACCAGCAGCAGCCCCTGCCAGAATCCGAACAGCGCCCCGGCGCCCAGGGTCAGCCATGTCGCCAGCGGCAGGGAAAGCGCGGTGGTGACGACATAGAGCCCGAAGACCCCCGCCGCCAGGGCCAGAGGATGCGCCATCCGCCAGTCCTGAACAGCCGCCAGCCAGCCCCGCAGGGTCTCGAGTCCGACCGGATAGCGCCACAGCAGGGTGAGCCCGACAACGATCGCCGCCAGCAGCACCGCCAGAACCGGACCCCGCCTCATGTCCGGTGACCTTGCAGATGCGGGCCGCCGCCGGAGGCCGCTTTCGGGAATGGATTGATTGTCACGTGGTGCCTTGTCTGACCGGCTGGCCGGGTCGCATTGTCTGTATGTAGCATGGTCTCCACTTCGTTCGGAACTCTGCGTTCGTTACAGCCGCCAAGTCCAGAGACGCCGAATTTTCCGCGGCCCTGGCCTGCGCGGTCGCCCGTGCGGCCCGGACCGGGTGGCAGGGCCACGCCAGCCCGGCAGCGCGGGCTTTGAACTGCGGGCCGACCGGGCTAGGTTTGCAGACACAACCGATCAACGAACCGGGACAGGCAGGGCATGGATATCGGCAGCGGCAGGATGAACCGGCGCAGGGCATTTCTGGGGCTGTCGGCGGGCGCTCTGGCGGCCTGTTCGGGCGGCGTGCGCGAGATCGGCGCCGGGCTCGCCTTGCCGCGCCGCACCGGCGAGGCCTTTCCGGCCCAGCCCAACCCCGGGTTCGACGCCTGGCTGGAGGGTTTTCGCGTCCGAGCCGCCGCCAAGGGCATCTCCCCCGCCACTCTGTCTTCGGGGCTGCGTCACGCCGCCTTCCTGCCCGGGGTGATCGAGCGCGACCGCAACCAGACCGAGTTCAAGCGCTCGCTCGAGGATTACCTGGCCATCGCCGCCTCGCCCGAGCGGGTCTCGATGGGACGGGAGGCGCTGCGCCGGCATGGCACGGTGCTGGGCCAGATCGCGCAGAAATACGGTGTCGAGCCGCATATCGTCACCGCGATCTGGGGGCTGGAGAGCTTCTACGGCACGAGACGCGGCGAGGTGCCGGTGATCTCGGCCCTGGCCACGCTGGCCTATGACGGCCGGCGCGGCAGCTTCTTCGAAGGCCAGTTGGTCGCGGCGCTGAAAATCCTGCAGAACGGCGACGTGACCGCCAGCCGGATGACCGGTAGCTGGGCCGGGGCGATGGGCCATACCCAGTTCATCCCGACCTCCTATCTGGCCTATGCGGTGGATTTCCGCGGCGACGGGCGGCGCGACATCTGGTCGGACGACCCGACCGACGCGCTGGCCTCGACCGCCGCCTACCTGTCGCGCTCGGGCTGGACCAGGGGCCAGCCCTGGGGGGTCGAAGTGCAGCTGCCCGAGGGTTTCGAGGGCCCCTTCGGGCGCGGCACCACCCGCAGTCCCGGGGACTGGGCGGCAGCGGGCGTGCGCGACATGGACGGGCGCAGGGTGCCCGACCACGGCGCCGCCTCGATCCTGCAGCCGGCGGGTCCGCGCGGCCCGGCCTTCATGGTGTTCCGAAACTTCACCGTCATCACCCGCTACAACAATGCCGAAAGCTATGTGATCGGGGTCGGGCATCTGTCCGACCGGATCCTGGGCCGGCCGCCGATCCGGGGCGGCTTTCCGCCCGATGCCGCCGGAATGACGATCGACGACCGGCAGCGCCTGCAACGCCGGCTGACCGCCCGGGGCTTCGACACCGAGGGCGATGACGGGGTGATCGGCCCCAAGACCCGCGCCGCCATCAAGGCCTATCAGCGCGCGTCGGGGCTGGCCGTCACCGGTGAACCCTCGCTGGACCTGCTGGCGCGGCTCGGATAGCGCGACCTTCTGCCGAAACTGCGGGTTCCGCTGTGTCAGCCTGACGCAGATCAATGTATTGCCGCCCGGCCTTTCCTATATTGCCTCCCCAAGCCCCGCCGACGATCCGGGGGGCATCGACTGATCGCACCCGAAAGGCCTGGACGGAATGCAAGACTCCGATCCCCTGACTCCTCCTCCCGGACAGCCCTGCGGAATCGTCCGGTCGGTACGGGGCGCGGTCGTGGATGTCGTGTTCGACGGCGTGGAACTGCCGCAGGTCAATTCGGCGCTTCTGGTGATGTGGGACCGGCCGACGCCGTTGATCCTGGAGGTTCACAGCCATCTCGACCTGACCACGGTCCGCGCGGTGGCGTTCCAGTCCACCGCCGGGCTTTCCCGGGGCGTCCCGGTCCGTGCCACCGGTGCACCGGTCAAGGTGCCGGTGGGCGAGGCGGTGCTGGGCCGGCTGCTGGACGTGGTCGGCAACACGCAGGACAACGGCCCGGCCCTGCCCGCCGATACCCCGCGCCGCTCGATCCACGCCAACCCGCCCTCGCTGGGTGCTCAGACCCGGACCACCGAGATATTCGAGACCGGAATCAAGGTCATCGACCTGCTGACGCCCCTAGCCCAGGGCGGCAAGGCGGCGATGTTCGGCGGCGCCGGGGTCGGCAAGACGGTCCTGGTGATGGAACTGATCCGCGCCATGGTCGAGAAATACGAGGGCATCTCCGTCTTTGCCGGGGTCGGGGAACGCTCCCGCGAGGGTCATGACCTGCTGACCGAGATGCAGGGCTCGGGGGTGCTGGAGCGCACCGTGCTGGTCTACGGCCAGATGAACGAGCCGCCGGGCGCCCGGTGGCGGGCGCCGCATACCGCGCTGACGATCTCGGAATACTTCCGCGACCAGAAGCACAGGAACGTGCTCCTTCTGATGGACAACGTCTTCCGCTTCGTTCAGGCCGGGGCCGAAGTGTCGAGCCTCCTGGGCCGCCTGCCCTCGCGCGTCGGCTATCAGCCCACGCTGGCCAGCGAAGTCGCGCATCTGCAGGAGCGGATCGCCTCGGTCGCGGGCTCGGCGGTGACGGCGATCCAGGCGGTCTATGTGCCCGCCGACGATTTCACAGACCCGGCGGTGACGACGATATCGAGCCATATGGACTGCGTCATCGTGCTGAGCCGGGCACAGGCGGCGGAAGGCTTCTACCCGGCGATCGATCCGCTGGGCTCGTCGTCGATCCTGCTCGATCCGCTGGTTGTCGGCGACGAACATTACCGGATCGCCGAGGCGGTGCGCCAGGCGCTGGCGCGGTTCCGCGAACTGACCGACATCATCTCGCTGCTGGGGGTCGAGGAACTGGGCGCCGCCGACCGGCTGATCGTGAAGCGGGCCCGTCGGCTGCAACGGTTCCTGACCCAGCCCTTCATGGTGACCGAGGCCTTCACCGGCACGCCCGGCGCCAGCGTGGCGCTCACCGACACGCTGGCCGGATGCCGGGCGATCCTGGATGGCGTCACCGACGACTGGTCGGAAAGCTCGCTCTACATGGTCGGGACGCTGGCCGATGCCGAGGCCAAGGAGGCCAGGGCGAAACGCCGCGCCGCCGCGCCCGAAGCCGAGGAGGCAGCACCGTGAAGCTGTCGATCGTCACCCCGCTGTCGGTGGTCCTGGAGACCGAGATCGACAGCCTGCGCGCCGAGGACATCAGCGGCAGCTTCGGCATCCTGCCGGGCCATGCCCCCTTCCTGACCACGCTGGCGATCTCGATCGTCAGCTGGCGGCGGGCCGAGGTCGAGCGGTTCTGCGCGGTGCGCGGCGGCGTGCTGACCGTGACCGATGGCACAAGCGTGGACATCGCGACCCGCGAGGCGGTGCTGGGCGACGACCTGGCGACGCTCGACCGCGAGGTGCTGGCCCGGTTCCAGTCCGACGCCGATGCCGAGCGGGTCGAACATGTCGAATCCATGCAACTGCAGTTGAACGCGATCCGCCGCATGGTCGAACGCCTGCACCCGGTCTCGACGCCACGGGGGTTCCAATGACGGAAACGAAACCACAGGATCCGGAAGACGAGCCGCTGGTCCGCGAGACCCGTCTGCGGCGGCTTCGGCACGAACTCTGGCTGCGCGAAGGGGAAATGTCCGTCGGGCGCCGGCTGGCGCAAATCGGCGTGCTCGGCTGGATCATCGTCGCCCCGACTCTGGCCGGGCTGTTCCTCGGCCGCTGGATCGACAACCGGTTCGGCTCAGGGATCTTCTGGACCGGCCCCGGCCTGGTGCTGGGCCTGTGCCTTGGCGGCTGGACCGCATGGAAATGGATGAACGCGCGATGATCGATCCTGCCACCCTGCCCTATACCGTCACCCTTCCGGCCTGCTTCCTGGGCGGGCTGGTGCTGGGCTACATCTACTTCCGCGCCCTGCGGCTGACCGCCAATCTGATCGTCAGCCACGGCCACCCACTGCTGGGGCTGGCCCTGACCTTCGGGCGGCTGGCGCTGCTGGGGGCCGGGTTCTATGTCGCGGTGCTGGCCGGGGCGCTGGCGCTTCTGGCGGCTTTGGCCGGGGTGCTGGGCGCCAAGGCGCTGATGCTACGCCAATACAGGGAGGCCGGGTGATGGACTCTCCGCTCGATTCCGTCGCGCTGTTCCACATCGGCCCGGTGGCGATCACCCAGGCCATCCTGACCACATGGGCCATCATGGCAGTGCTGGTTCTCGGCGCCTACCTGTTGAGCCGCAACCTGGTCCTGATGCCCAGCAAGCGCCAGGCGGCGCTGGAACTGATCGTCTCGACCATCGACATCCAGATCCGCGAGACCACGGGCGCCGAGCCGGCCCCCTATCGCGGCTTCATCGGCACGCTGTTCCTGTTCATCCTGGTGGCGAACTGGTCGTCGCTGCTGCCCGGGGTCGAGCCGCCGACGGCCACGCTGGAAACCGACGCGGCGCTGGCGGTGCTGGTGTTTCTCTCGGTGATCTGGTTCGGGGTCCGCGGCACCGGCTGGGGCGGCTACTTCCGGTCCTTCGCCGCACCCAATCCGGTGATGATCCCGCTGAACATGATGGAAAGCATCACCCGGGTCTTCTCGATGTTCGTCCGCTTGTTCGGCAACGTGATGAGCGGCGTCTTCGTCATCGGCATCGTCGCATCGCTGGCCGGGCTGCTGGTGCCGATCCCGCTGATGGCGCTCGACCTGCTGACCGGGCTGGTCCAGGCCTATATCTTCGCGGTCCTGGCGATGGTCTTCATCTCGGCCACCGTCGAGGACGGCAGGCCCGAGACGGCCGACGCCGACCCCTCCACCCCCTCAAGAGAAATGGAACGCTGATGGACTACCTCTCAATTGCCAGTATCTTCTGCGCCGCATTCGCGGTGTCGTTCGGTGCGCTCGGCCCGGCCCTGGCCGAAGGCCGCGCGGTGGCCGCAGCGATGGATGCGATCGCCCGCCAGCCGGAAGCCGGGAACACGATCTCGCGCACCCTCTTCGTCGGGCTTGCGATGATCGAGACCACCGCGATCTACTGTCTGGTCATCGCGCTGCTGCTGCTCTTCGCCAACCCGCTGCTGGGCTGATCCGATGACAATCGACTTCTGGGGACTGGGGCTGCAGGCGATCAATTTCCTGATCCTCGTCTGGCTTCTGACGCGGGTATTCTGGCGCCCGGTTGCTGCGGCGATCGTCGCGCGCCAGACCGCGGCGCGGTCCCTGCTGAACGAGGGCAAGTCCCTGCAGGCCAAGGCGGATGCGGCCCTGGCCGAGGTCGCCGAAATCCGCGCGGGGATGGCGGCCGAGCGCGAGGCGCTGCTCGCCAAGGCCGCGACCGAGGCGGAAACCGCGACCAAGGCGGTGCTGGCCGAGGCCCGGGACAAGGCCGACAAGCTGATCGCCGCCGCCGAACTGGCCCGCAAGCGCGATGCCGAGGCCGCCAGGGCCCGCGAGGCGGCCCGCTCGGCGGAACTGGCGGTGGACATCGCCCGACGGCTGCTCGACCGGCTGCCGCGCGAAGAGGTTCAGGCCGCCTTTCTCGACCTGCTGGTCAAGGCCCTGACCGAGATGAAACCGCAGGACCGCGCGGCGCTGCAGGGTGCCAGGGAGGGGATCGAGCTGGTCGGCCCGACCGATCTGGAGGCCGCCGAGCAGGCGCGGATCGCCAAGGCGGTGCAGACCGCGCTCGGCGGTCCGGCGAAGCTGCGCTTCGTCACCGAGCCCGAGTTGATCGCCGGGTTCGAGCTCCGCACATCGCATTTCGTCCTGCACAACAGCTGGCAGGCCGATCTCGACGCCATCCTGAAGGAGCTGAAACATGCCGCCTGACACGCCCGACTGGCTGACCGCCGCGCGGGAGGTGGTCGGCAAGACGCCCCTGGGTCCGCGCGCCGAAAGCCGGGGCCGGGTCGAAGAGATCGGCGACGGCGTGGCGATGATCTCGGGCCTGCACGACGTGCGCCTGGACGAGGTGCTGCGCTTCGCCGGCGGGCAGGTCGGCTTTGCCCGGGTGCTGGACCCGGACCGGATCGGCTGCGTGATGCTGGATGCCGCCAGCGAGGTCGAGGCGGGCGAAGCGGTCTTTGGCACCGGGGAAGTGGTGAGCGTGCCGGTCGGCGAGGCGCTGCTGGGCCGGATCGTCGATCCTCTCGGCCGCCCGCTGGACGGGATGGAACCGGTCGAGGCCGCGGAACATCTGCCGATCGAACGCCCCGCCCCCTCGATCATCGAGCGCGACCTGGTGACCGAGCCGGTGCAGACCGGGATCGTCGTGCTCGACACGCTCTTCGCGCTCGGCCGGGGCCAGCGCGAGTTGATCGTCGGCGACCACAGCACCGGCAAGACGACACTGGCCGTCGATGCGCTGATCGCGCAGCGCGACAGCGACATGATCTGCGTCTACGTCGCGATCGGCCAGAAAACCTCGAGCGTGCGGCGGACCATCGACGCGCTGCAGTCGCAGGGCAACTTCTCCCGCTGCATCGTGGTGGTGGCCGGCTCGGCCGAGGCGCCGGGGCTGCAATGGATCGCTCCCTATGCCGGGGTGACCATGGCCGAGTATTTCCGCGACCGGGGGCAGCACGCCCTGATCGTGATCGACGACCTGTCGAAACATGCCGCCACGCATCGAGAGATCGCCCTTCTGACCCGGCAATCGCCGGGGCGCGAGGCCTATCCGGGCGATGTGTTCTACATCCACGCGCGGCTGCTGGAACGCGCCGCCAAGCTGTCGAAGGCGCGCGGCGGCGGCTCGCTGACCGCATTGCCGATCGCCGAGACCGACGCCGGCAACCTCTCGGCCTATATCCCGACAAACCTGATCTCGATCACCGACGGGCAGATCGTTCTGGACTCGGCGCTGTTCCATCAGGGCCAGAAACCGGCCGTGGACGTGGGGCTGAGCGTCAGCCGGGTCGGCGGCAAGACCCAGGCCCCGGTGCTGCGTGAGGCGGCGGGGACCCTGCGGCTGGACTATGCGCAGTTTCTCGAACTCGAGGTCTTCACCCGGTTCGGCGGCATGCCGGACGGCCGGGTGCGTCAGCAGCTGACCCGGGGCGCGCGGATCCGCGAGGCGTTGCGCCAGACCCAGCATGTGCCCTACCGGCTGGCCGACGAGGTGGCACTGATGCTGGCCGTGCAATCGGGGGTGCTGGACCCGCTGCCCCTGGACGCGGTGAAGGTCTTCCGCGCCAGGCTGCCCGCGGCGCTCGACGCCGACAAATTCGGTGCGGTCAGCACCCTGAGCACGACCGGCAAGCTCGACCCGGAGACCCGCGAGAGGTTGATCGCACTGATGACCCGGCTGGCGGAATCGCTGGTCGAGGGCAAGGCCGACGCGGCCGGCAAGCCCGGCAAGCAGCAGGACGGCGACAGCGCCCCGCCGACCGGGCCATGACGGAACGGCTGGCCGATATCAGCGCCCGGATCGAGGGGATCGAGCAGCTGGGCGCGGTGGTGAACGCGATGAAGGGCATCGCCGCCGCGCGTGCCAACATGGCCCGGACCCAGGTCAAGGCGGTGGACAACTATGCCGAGACCATCGCCCGGGCCATGGCGCGCGCCATCGGCACCGAAGACAAGCCGCCCGAACGCCAGGCCGATGCCGGTGACCAGCGGGCCGGACTGCTGGTCTTTGCCGCCGAGCAGGGCTTTGCCGGGGCCTTCAGCGAGCGGGTCCTGGACAGTCTCGGCGCCGATCCCGGCCTGCGCCGCCTGTTCCTGATCGGCACGCGAGGCCAGTCGATTGCCGCGCAACGCGACCTGGAACCGTTCTGGACCGCCGCGATGCCCTCGCACAGCCAGGGTGTTCCGAAACTGGCGGATGCGATCACCCGCGCGATCTACGAGGAGGTTGCCGGCGGGCGGATCGACCGGCTGGACGTGGTCTTCACCCGCTGGCGGTCGGGCCGCCCGGCACTGGTGCGGAAGAGCCTGTTTCCGATAGACCTCGGCGATTTTCGCGCCCCGTCCGGCCCGCCGCCGCTGACCCAGGTTCCCCGCCAGGCGCTGATCGACGGGCTGGGGCAGGACTATTTTCACGCCCGGGTCTGCAATGCCGCCCTGCATGCCTTCGCTGCCGAAAACGAGGCCCGGATGCAGGCCATGGCCTCGGCCGGAACCCAGATCGCCCGCGAGCTGGAGATGTTCCAGGCGACGCTGCGCCGGGTCCGGCAAGAGGCGATCACCGCCGAGATCATCGAACTGGGTACCGGAGCCAACACGGCCGGCACGGCACAGTGAAACGGACAGCGGCCATCGGCACGGGTCGGCATGGGACGGAATCCGCCGATGTCCCGAAAAATCCTGACCCAGATCAATGCCGCAGCGCAGCACGCACCCTATATTTGAGCCTACGGATCGACCGCTTTCGCCGTCCAGGAAAGGAATCGCTGTGTTGAACCAGAGCAGGACCACCCCGCCCAAACGGACCAGCCGCCCCGCCAAGGGACGCCGCAAGCCCGCCGCCGCAACGCCGCCGGTCCCGGCCCTGCGCCAGGACGACGCGGAAACCAAGCGCCACGCCGCCTACGAGACGCTCGACCGGATGGCCCATGCCCGCGCCGCCAAGGCGACCTCGGGGCTGTCGCCCTCGGTGCTGGGCGAAGCCTGGATGGACTGGGCCGTGCACCTGGCGGCCTCGCCGGGCAAGCAGATGGAACTGATGCATGAGGCGCTGCGCAACATGCAGGCCTTCTGGACCGACAGCCTCGGCATCACCAGGCCCGACACCCCGGACGACCGCCGCTTTGCCGGGGAACGCTGGAAGGTCTATCCGTTCAACGTGCTGTCGCAGGCGCATCTGCGCAACTGGCAGTGGTGGCAGGATGCGATGACGGATGTGCATGGCGTGGCCTCGCCGCACGAAGACCTACTGGCCTTCGTGGCCAGCAATGTCATCGACACGGTGGCGCCGTCGAACTTCATCCTGACCAATCCCGACGTGATCGCCGCCACCATGGCCGAACGCGGCCAGAACCTGGTCCGCGGCGCCACCAACCTGGCCGAGGACATCGCCCGCAGGGTCGGCGCGCCGCATCCCGCCGGGCCGCAACCCTTCGAGGTCGGGCGCAATCTGGCGACCAGTCCCGGCAAGATCGTGTTCCGCAATGCGCTGATCGAGCTGATCCAATATGCGCCCGAGACCGAAAGCGTGCATCCCGAGCCGGTCCTGATCGTTCCGGCCTGGATCATGAAATACTACATCCTCGATCTCTCGGCCGAGAATTCCTTCGTCCGCTATCTCGTGAGCCAGGGCTTCACGGTCTACATGATCTCGTGGAAGAACCCCGACGCGGAGGACCGCGACATGGGCATGGACGATTATCGCCAGCTCGGGGTCATGGCCGCCATCGACGCGATACAGGCGATCACCAAGGCGCCGAAGCTGCATGCCATCGGCTATTGCCTGGGCGGCACGCTGCTGTCGATCGCCGCGGCGGCCATGGGCCGCGACGGTGACGACCGGCTGGCCTCGGTCACGCTGCTGGCCGCGCAGGTCGATTTCACCGAGGCCGGCCCGCTCAGGCTGTTCATCAGCGAATCCGAAGTCACTCTGATCGAGGACATGATGGCCGAGCAGGGTTACCTGTCCTCGGACCAGATGGCCGGGGCCTTCGCGCTGTTGCGGGCCCGCGACCTGATCTGGGCTCCCGCCGTCCGCGACTATCTGCTGGGCAAGCGCGGCAATGCCTTCGACCTGATGGCCTGGAATGCCGACGCGACCCGGATGCCGGCGCGGATGCACTCGGAATACCTGCGCAAGCTGTATCTCTACAACGATCTGACCGAGGGCCGTTTCCGTGTCGGGTCCAAGGCGATCGCGGTCAGCGACATCCGGCCGCCGATCTTCCTGGTCGGCACCGAGGACGACCACGTTGCGCCCTGGCGCTCGGTCTACAAGCTGCATCTCTTCGCCGATACCGATCTGGTCTTCGTGCTGACCAGCGGCGGCCACAATGCCGGGATCGTCTCGGAACCCGGCCATCCGCGCCGGCATTTCCGGATCGCCGAGACCCCGCATGGCCAGACCTATCGCGCTCCCGACGAATGGCTTGCCCAGACCAGCCCTCAGAACGGCTCCTGGTGGGTCGCCTTCTCGGACTGGCTCTCGAAACATTCGGGACCGCCGGTGCCTCCGCCGCCGATGGGCACCTCGTCAGGCCGCTACAAGGCCTTGTGCGATGCCCCCGGAACCTATGTGATGATGAAATGAAGCCGCTGCACAACAAGGTCGCACTGGTCGTCGGGGTCGCCAATACCCATTCGATCGCTGCCGGCTGCGCCCAGGCCTTTGCCGATGCGGGCGCCGAGATCGCGATGACCTATCTCAACGACAAGGCGAAGCCCTATGTGCAGCCAGTGGCCGATGCTGTCGGCGCCGGGCTGCTGCTGCCGCTGGATGTCGAGGTCGAGGGCCAGATGGAGGCGGTCTTCGACGCGGTGCGCGGGAAATGGGGACGGCTGGACATCCTGGTCCATTCGATCGCCTATTGTCCTGCCGACGATCTGCACGGACGGGTGGTGGACTGCTCGCGCGGCGGCTTTGCACGGGCGATGGACATCTCGGTCCATTCGCTGATCCGCATGGCGCGGCTGGCCGAGCCGCTGATGGACAAGGGGGGCACGATCCTGACCATGACCTACTATGGCGGCGAGAAGGTCGTCGATCACTACAACATCATGGGGCCGGTGAAATCGGCGCTGGAGGGCACGATGCGGGCGCTGGCGGTCGAACTCGGGCCGAAACTGATCCGCGTCAACGCGATCTCGCCGGGCCCGTTGCAGACCCGGGCCGGCTCGGGGATCGCCCATTTCGACGAGTTGATCGACGCGGCCCGGTCGCGGGCCCCGGAACCTGACCTGATCTCGATCGAGGATGTCGGCGCGGTGGCCACGATGCTGGCCAGCGACGGCGCCGGCCGCGTCTCGGGCGATATCGCCTATGTCGATGGAGGCCTGCATGTCCGCGCCTGAGCCAAAGGAAACCGAACCCACCATGCGCTACATCGAGAACCGCACCTATGACGAGATCGAGGTGGGCGACAGCGCCGAGCTGACCCGAACCCTGCAACCGAAGGACATCGAGCTCTTCGCGGTGATGTCGGGCGACGTGAACCCGGCCCATGTGGATGCCGATTACGCGCGCACCGACATGTTCCACGGGATCATCGCGCACGGAATGTGGGGCGGCGCCCTGATCTCGGCGGTGCTGGGCACCGAGCTGCCCGGCCCCGGCACGATCTTCCTGGACCAGAGCCTCAAGTTCGAGGCTCCGGTCGGGCTGGGCGACACGATCACGGTGCGGGTCGAGGTGACCGAGAAACTGCCCCGTGACCGGCTGCTGCTGGATTGCACCTGCCGCAACCAGGACGGCAAGCTGGTGATCGAGGGTCAGGCCCGGGTCATCGCCCCGCGCGACAAGGTGCGCCGCCCCCGCGCCGTGCTGCCCGAGGTGCATCTGCATGTGCAGGGCGCCCAATATGCCAAGCTGATCGCGGCGACCGAGGCGCTGGACCCGGTCCGCACCGCCGTGGTGCATCCCTGCGACGACCTTTCCGTGTCCGGGGCGCTGGATGCCGCGCATCAGGGGATGATCGTCCCGGTGCTGGTCGGTCCGCGCGCCAAGATCGAGGCCGCCGCCCGCGAGGCCGGGCGCAGTCTGGACGGGATCGAGATCGTCGATACGCCGCACAGCCATGCCGCCGCGGCGGCCGCGGTGGCGCTGGTCCGCGCCGGCAAGGTGGCGGCGCTGATGAAGGGCTCGCTGCACACCGACGAGCTGATGGAGGCCGCGGTGGACGAGACCCTGGGCCTCAGGACCGAACGCCGGATGAGCCATGTCTATGTGCTCGACGTTCCGACCTATGCCAAGCCGCTGCTGATCACCGACGCCGCGATCAACATCTACCCCGACCTCGCCATCAAGCGCGACATCGTGCAGAACGCGATCGAACTGGCCCTGGCCCTGGGCATCGAGCAGCCCAAGGCGGCGATCCTTTCGGCGGTCGAGACGGTCAACCCGAAGATCCCCTCGACCCTGGACGCGGCAGCGCTGTGCAAGATGGCCGACCGGGGCCAGATCACCGGCGGGCTGATCGACGGGCCGCTGGCCTTCGACAATGCGATCTCGCCGGCCGCGGTCAGCGCCAAGGGCATCCTTTCGGACGTTGCCGGCAAGGCCGACATCCTGGTCGCGCCCGATCTGGAAGCCGGCAACATGATCGCCAAGCAGCTGATCTATCTGGCCGGGGCCGATGCCGCCGGGATCGTGCTGGGCGCTAGGGTGCCGATCATCCTGACCAGCCGGGCCGACAGCCCGATGGCGCGGATCGCCTCCTGCGCCCTGGGGCAGCTCTTCATCAGCTACAAGACGAAGCCCGCACCATGAGGGAGGTCCTCCTGGTTCTGAACGCGGGCTCGTCCAGCCTCAAGTTCGCGGTCTACCCCGACCAGCCCGGCGACCGGCCCCCGATCCTGCGCGGCAAGATCGCCGGAATCGGCAACCGCGCGGTGCTTTCGGCCCGCGGCGAGGATGGCCGGGCACTGCCACGGGGACAGCTGTTTCCGGTGGCGCCGGATGTCGGGCACGACCGGCTGATCCCGGCACTGCTCGACTGGATCCGCGCCTGGCAGGGCGGGCTGTCCCTGGCCGCCGCCGGACATCGTGTGGTGCATGGCGGCAGCAGGCACCATGGACCGGCACGGATCACCGATGACCTGCTGGCCGAGCTCGACACGCTGAAACCGCTGGCACCGCTGCACCAGCCGCATAATCTGGCCGCCATCCGGATCGTCGCCGCCGCTGTCCCCGGCCTGCCGCAGGTGGCCTGTTTCGACACCAGCTTTCACCGCACGCAGTCCCGTCTCGCACAACTCTTCGCCCTGCCCCGCGCCATGGCCGAGGACGGCGTCCTGCGCTACGGATTCCACGGCCTGTCCTACGAATACATCGCCAGCGCCCTGCCCGGACTTCTTGGGGAACGGGCCGAGGGCCGGGTGATCGTCGCACATCTGGGAAACGGAGCCAGCGCCTGCGCGATGCGAAACCGCCGCAGCGCCGCCACCAGCATGGGCTTCACCGCGCTGGACGGGCTGATGATGGGGCGGCGCTGCGGCGCGCTCGATCCCGGGGTGGTGCTCTACCTGATGGAGCAGAAGCGGATGACGGCCGAACAGATCGGCCATCTGCTCTACGACGAGTCCGGCCTGCTCGGTGTTTCCGGCATCAGCAACGACATGGCGGTTCTGCAGGCCAGCGAGACGCCCGAGGCCAGAGAGGCCATCGCGCTGTTCTGCTACCGCGCCGCAACCGAAATGGCGGCGCTGGCCACCGCGATCGGCGGGCTCGACGCGCTGGTCTTCACCGCCGGCATCGGCGAGAACTCGGCCCGGGTCCGGCAGGGCATCTGCGAGCATCTCGGCTGGATGGGGGTCACGCTCGACCCTGCCGCCAATGCCGCGAACGCGACCCGGATCGCGGCCAGCGATTCGGCGGTCGAAGCGCTGGTCATCCCGACCAACGAGGAAGCCGTCATCGCCCGCGCAGTCCGCAGCCTGACCGCCGGATAGGACGAAACGGCCGCAGCGGCCGGCCTCAGCCGACCCGGTAATTCGGGCTTTCGCGGGTGATCTGCACGTCGTGGACATGGCTCTCGGTCAAGCCGGCCGAGGTGATCCGCACGAATTTGCAGTTCTTCCGCATCTCGGCCACCGTCGCGCAGCCGGTATAGCCCATGGCGGCGCGCAGCCCCCCCACCAGCTGATGCACCACCGCGCTGGCCGACCCCTTGTAGGGCACCTGCCCCTCGATCCCTTCCGGAACCAGCTTGTCGCTGGCGGCATCCTTCTGGAAATAGCGGTCGGCCGACCCGCGCGCCATGGCGCCAAGGCTGCCCATGCCGCGATAGGACTTGAACGAGCGGCCCTGGTAGAGGATGACCTCGCCCGGGCTTTCGTCGGTGCCGGCAATCGCCGACCCGACCATCGCGCAGGAGGCACCGGCCGCGATCGCCTTAGCAAAGTCGCCCGAATACTTGATCCCGCCATCGGCGATCACCGGAATCTCCCCGGCCGCGGCCGAGGCATCCATGATCGCGGTCAGCTGCGGCACCCCGACCCCGGCCACCACCCGGGTGGTGCAGATCGAACCGGGACCGATCCCGACCTTGATCGCATCCGCCCCGGCGTCGATCAGGGCGCGGGTGCCCTCGGCCGTGGCGACATTGCCCGCCACCACCTGAACCGCGTTCGACAGTTTCTTGACCCGCTCGACCGCCTGCGCGACGCCTTCCGAATGGCCATGCGCGGTGTCGATCACGATCAGGTCGCAACCGGCGTCGATCAGCGCCTGGCTGCGCTCGAACCCGGCATCGCCCACCGTCGTCGCCGCAGCCACCCGCAGGCGGCCCAGTTCGTCCTTGCAGGCCTGCGGGTTCAGCACCGCCTTTTCGCTGTCCTTCAGGGTCAGAAGCCCGGTCAGCTTGCCATGCCCGTCGGTCACCAGCAGCTTCTCGATCCGGCGCGACTTCATCAGGCTGATCGCGGTGTCGCGGTCGGCGGGCTCCTCCAGCACCGCGAGGTTCTCGGAGGTCATCATCACCCGGACCGGAGTCTTGTCGTCCGAGGCAAAGCGCATGTCGCGGTTGGTGACGATCCCCAGCACCCGGCCCGCGCCGTCCACCACCGGGAAGCCGGTGACGTTGTAGCGTTCCTGCAGCAGCTTGGCGTCGGCGAGCGTCTGGTCGGGCGTCAGGGTGATCGGGTTGTAGACGATGCCGCTCTCGAAACGCTTGACCCGGCGCACCTCGCCGGCCTGGGCCTCGAGATCGAGATTGCGGTGGATCACCCCGATCCCCCCGGCCTGCGCCATGGCAATCGCCATCCGGGCCTCGGTCACGGTGTCCATCGCCGAGGACAGCAGCGGGATGTTCATCCGGATCGCCTTGGTGACCTGGGTCGCGACATCCGCGGTGCCCGGAAGCACGCGCGAGGCGGCCGGAACGAGCAGAACGTCATCGAAGGTGAAAGCCTCGCGAATCTCCATCAGGAGCCTCCATTGGGGAGTGGTCGGTTGGCGGTTTCCTGTTTCACGGCTTGGCCGGAAGTGCAAGGCCCCGCCCGGGATTCACGCGATTCCGGCTCAGGCCCGCGCCGCGCCGGTCATCTCGCCCAGCCGCCCGCCAGCCCAGAGCCGCAGGATCCGGATCGCGATCCAGGGCACCGCCACCGTCGCCAGCGCCAGCACCGGCAGCGCCGCGACCTGCACCCATGGGTAGAGCCCGGCCATCAGCCCCAGCAGGTTGGCATAGGCGGCGACCGGAAAGGTGAAGGCGCCCCAGAACGGGGTGAACCCGGCGGCGGTGATCCAGCGCAGGCTTGCCAGCAATGCCAGCGCCAGCCCGCTGGCCAGCAGTGCCAGCAGCGCCGCAGCCCAGTCGATGCCCAGGGCGCCCAGCCCCAGGCCGCCCAGGCTGATCGGCGCCAAATGGATCACCAGCAGCGGCCGCAGAGGCGGGATCGGCGTCTCCTGCCAGAGCTGCCGCAGGCTGACCAGGTGGATCGCCGCCGCGACCGGCAGCATCAGCGCCAGCAGCAGCACCGCCAGCCCGCTCCAGCCCAGCGGCGCCGCGACCAGCGGCCCGAGGATGAAACCGACGAAGGTCAGCAGCCAGACCGGCGTCACCCGGCGCCCCTCGGGCGGGCCGCCGAAGATCAGCCGCAGCACCAGCACCGCGAAGCCCGCCTGCCAGGCCAGGGTCAGCAGCAGCAGCCCCCGTGCCAGGACCGGCGCATAGGGCACCAGCCCAAGGGCCAGCGCCAGACCGCCCAGCCCGGCCGCCGCCAGCCCGGCCCGACCGGGCAACGCCGCGGCATCCTCGGCCAGGACGCCCGGCCGCTGCCAGACCTTCAGCCCATAGCTGACCGCGGCAAAGAGCCAGAGCCCTGCGCTGGCCCCCAGGATCAGTTCGCCCATCGCGTCCGGAACGCCCCAGACCGCGGATGCCCGGCGCCAGGCCAGGCCAAGCCCCAGCAGCCCGAGAATCGGTGCGAAGACCGCCGGCGGCATCTGCGCTGTTCTCAGTCCGGCCATGGTCGCATGCTCCCCTGATCATCCCGTCCGGTCACCGCCCTCTCTTGCCCCAGCCGGGCCGACTTATCCAGCGCGACCCGGTGCCGCGCCCGACCGTCCGGGATCGGCCGGACGACTCACCCCGCAAGGCCCCGGAGGCGCCATCCGGCCGCCTCCGGGCCGCCCCGGCGCCCGAAAAGACGCCCCCTAAATCTCTGGCGCGAAAGCGCTTTCCGGCCCAATGTAAATAATCTTCACATAGCCCCTTGCGAAGTCGCCCTTCGCCCCCCACATTCGTAATGTGAATGCAGTTTACATCTTCAACACTCACATCCGGCAAGGAGGCCGCAGAGCATGAGTTTCACCGACCTTGACCCGCCCAACGCCGCCATGGGCCATCGCGACACCCGTACGGAGGGTCTCTACCGCTGGTTCACCCGCGCCGAGAACTGGCTTGACGAGCGCGGCAAGGGGGCCTGGATCGCGTTGATGATCCTCGGGTTCGTCTTCGTCTGGCCGCTCGGCCTTGCCCTTCTCGCATACATGATCTGGAGCAAACGCATGTTCAGTGGTTCCTGCGCCTTCCGCGGCGGCCTGCAATCGCATCGCCGCGCCTGGAAGGCCCGTCAAGGCTTCAACTCCACGGGCAACACCGCCTTCGACAGCTACAAGGCCGATACGCTGCGGCGGCTGGAAGAAGAGCAGGAAGCCTTCGAGGCCTTCCTGCAGAGGCTGCGCGACGCCAAGGACAAGTCGGAATTCGACGCCTTCATGGAGGACCGCGCCGCGCGCGCCCGCGCCAAGGCCGACAGCGTCGATGACGACGCCACACCGGCCTGATCCTTCCGCTGCCCGACGGCCCGGGCCGGCCCCTGGTCGGCCCGGGTCCTGCGCTCTGCCGGAAGGGTTGCCCCGACACCGGAGGCCCCCGGCATGGCAGAGACGACGCCGACCAACAGACAGCGAGGTTTCGATGACCGACTTGCCCATGATGCGCGGCTCCGTCGCGCCGGAAGAACCCGATTTCGCCCTGCGCGCCCTGCGGATCATCTTCTTCACCGGTTTCGCGGTGGTGGCGGTGGTGCTGGGCTTCGTCTTCCTGCCCCTGGCCGGCGCCGCCCTGGCGCTGCTGGCCGCCTGGCTGGGGTTCCGGGCGATGATCTGGACCGATCGCAGCCGGGCGCTGCGCGCCCTCTCGCTGATCGGCTTCACCGCCTTCGCCACCGTCGCCACGGTCCTGGCCTTCGTTTTCCTCGCGCCGGTCGGGCTGCTGCTGGCGGCGATCTTCCTCTGGCGCGGCTTCGCCGGATTCGCCTTCGGCACCACACAGGCGGCGGTGGCGCCCCAGGTCGGCGCATCCCCGCAACGCTCGGGCAACAGCGCCTTCGACGCCTTCAAGGCCGACACGCTGCAACGGCTGGAAGAGGAGCAGATGCGCTTCGAAGCCTTCCTCGACCGGCTCCGCGCCGCCAAGGACAAGTCCGAGTTCGACGCCTTCATGGAATCCCGCGCAGCCCGCGCCCGCAACGGCCATGGCGCAGAGGGCAGCCGGACCGCCGGGGCCTGACCGCCCCCGTTTCCTCGGCACAGCGCCCGACATCAGACAGGACCCCGCAGCATGACCGCCCCGCCCGACCGCGACGACCCGCTCTGGGGCCTGCCCGATCCCGAGGCCAGCCCGGCCTTCTATGCCGACATCCCCGGCAAGCGCCTGGTGGCCTTCCTGGCCGATTCGGTCATCATCGGCATCATGACGGTGATCCTGATCCCCTTCACCGCCTTCACCGCGCTGTTCTACCTGCCGTTCCTCGCCATGCTGGTCAGCTTCGTCTACCGAACCCTGACCCTCGCCTCCGGCTCGGCCACCTGGGGCATGCGGATGGTGGCGATCGAGATGCGCAATCACCGTGGCGAACGCTTCGACCTGCCGACCGCCGCCGGCCACACGCTGCTCTTCACCCTGTTCCTCGGCATGGTCGTGCCGCTCCTGATCTCGGTCGGGCTGATGCTGATCACCCCGCGCCGGCAGGGGCTGCATGACATGATCCTCGGAACCGCGGCGCTGAACCGCCCGGCCCGGCGCTGAGCAGGCAGCGGTTCCCGGCCCCTCCCCCGACCCGCACCGCTTTACCTCGGAAATATCCTCGGGGAGAGCGCGAGAGGGGCAGACAGCCCCTCTCGCCGCCGCCCGCACGCCGGACCGGCACGCCCCCCCGGCGCGGCCCGGAAAACCCTTTCCAATCCGGCATCGGTCTTGTTAGGCTTCCCGGGTTGGCAACCCGGGCACCACATGCGCCATACACTTCCCATCGCGCCGCAATTCTACGTGACGGCTCCGCAACCCTGTCCCTATCTGGACGGGCGGATGGAGCGAAAGCTGTTCACCGCGCTGCAGGGCGAAACCGCGCAGACCCTGAACGACGGCCTGTCGAAACAGGGCTTCCGCCGCTCGCAGAACGTGCTCTACCGGCCCTCCTGCGCCGAATGCTCGGCCTGCCTCTCGGCCCGGATCAATGTCGCCGAATTCCGGCCGACCCGCTCGCACAGGCGCACCCTGCGCCGCAATGCCCGGCTGGTGCGCGAGGCGACCAGCCCCTGGGCCACCGAGGACCAGTTCGAGCTGTTCCGCCGCTATCTCGATTCGCGCCATGCGACCGGCGGGATGGCCGACATGGACATCTTCGAATTCGCCGCGATGGTCGAGGAAACCCCGATCCGCAGCCGGGTCATCGAATACACCGCGCCGCCGGCCGATGGTGAAACCCGGCGCCGCCTGACCGGGGTCTGCCTGACCGACGTGCTCGATGACGGGCTGTCGATGGTCTATTCCTTCTACGATCCCGACGCCGCCCGCGACTCGCTCGGCACCTATATCATCCTCGACCATATCCGCATCGCGCGCGAAGCCGGGCTGCCCTATGTCTATCTCGGCTACTGGGTGCCGGGTTCGCCGAAGATGGGCTACAAGGCCAGCTTCCCGGCGCTGGAGATCTACCACGGCGGGCAATGGCAGCCGATCGGCGACCCCGAATCCTATTCCGCCGATCTGCACCCGCTCTCGACCGACCCGATTGCCGAGCAGGTCGCCCGGATCGCCCTGCCCGACATCCGCACCGGAAAATAGCCCGCCACCTCAGCCGGCCGCCGCCCTGGCCGCCTCGGGCGGGGTCAGGGCCAGGACACGGGTGCCCGGCGGCAGCTTCCGCTCCCCCGGCCCGCTCATCAGCCGCAGTTCGCCGGCCGGCGTCAGCCGTCCCAGCATCTGCGCCTCGGGATGGGTCTCCTGCCAGTCCTCGAACCCGAATTCCTCGCTCAGCCGGGTCAGCCGCAGGGTCCAGCCCTGCGCCACCCGGCCCTCGAAATGGTCCAGCGTCTCGCCCCCGCCCAGGATCCGCGCCTCCAGCGAGGCCGGCAGCGCGTGGCGCGCCTTGTCGGCCTTCTCGCGCCCCACCTGCCAGACATTCGCGCGGCCGAACTCGGGCGCGAAATCGGTGGCGACCAGGGTGTTGTAGGCGTCGTTCCAGGTCGCGGCCAGCAGGCTGCCATAGGCGACCAGTTCGACAGAATGCTCGGCCGCCTCGGACAGGATGTCGCCGTAGAAGACCGGCACCCCGGCCCCGCGCGCGGCGCGTAGCCGGGCCGGGTTCGGGTCCGAGATCAGCACCGGGACCCCGGCCTTGCCCAGCACCTCGGCCAGCGCCACCGCGAAACGCGAGCCGCCGACGATCAGCAGCCCCGGCGCCTCCTTGCCCGACAGCCCCAGCCAGCGCGCCAGCGGCACCAGGCCGAAGCCGTTCAGCACCACCGTCACCACCACCAGCGCGAAGGCCAGCGGCGCGATGCGCTCGGCATCGGCGATCCCCAGCCCGGCCAGCCGCTCGCCGAACAGGCCGGCGACCGCGACCAGCACCACCCCGCGCGGCCCGGTCAGCGCGATCAGCCAGCGCTCCGGCCAGGGCACGTCGGTCCGGGCCAGCGCCAGCAGCACGGTCAGCGGCCGCGCCACCAGCACCACCAGCGCGATGCCCAGGCCCGCCCGCCAGTCCAGCTGCGCCAGGGTCGAGAGGTCCAGCGAGGCCGCCAGCAGGATGAACACGCCCGAGACCAGGAGGATCGTCGCATGTTCCTTGAAGCGCCGCATCTCGTCGTAGCTCGGCAATCCGGCATTGGCGATCTTCAGCCCCATCACCGTCACCGCCAGCAAGCCGCTCTCGTGCAGCACATGGTCGGACAGCGCGAAGACCACCAGGATAGCGGCGAACAGGATCGGCACCTTCATGTATTCCGGCGCCAGGCCGCGGCGGAACAGCCAGACCAGCCCCTGCCCGGCCACCAGCCCTAGGGCCGCCGCCACCGCCAGCCCGATCACCAGCGACCAGATCGCGGCGCCGAAGGTTTCTTCCGCCCGCAGCACCAGCACCAGTTCGAAGGCCAGCACCGCGGCCAGGGCGCCGATCGGGTCGTTGACGATCGCCTCCCATTGCAGCAGCGCCGCCGGCCGCCGCGCCAGCCGTGCCTGGCGCAGCAGCGGCGCGATCACCGTCGGCCCGGTCACGATCAGGATGCCGCCGAAGACGCTGGCCGAGGCCCAGCCCAGCCCGACCCCGTAATGCAGCGCCAGGGTCGAGGTCAGCCAGCCCAGCGGCGCCCCGATCAGGACCAGCCGCGCCACCCCTTTCGAGGCATCGCGCAGCGCCGAGAAGTTCAGGCTCAGCCCGCCCTCGAACAGGATCACCGCCACCGCGAGCGAAATCATCGGCCCGGTCAGCGCGCCGATATCGCGCTCCGGCTCGAACAGCCCGAAGACCGGCCCGACCAGCACCCCGGCCGCCAGCATCAGCACGATCGCCGGCAGCCGCAGCCGCCAGGCCAGCCATTGCGAGCCGACGCCGAGGGCGCCGACCAGCGCGAAGGCCAGGATCGGTTCCATCCCGGCCGCATGTTCCGCTATCGCCACTGTGCCCTCACTCGTCCCCGACACTGCCGTCCGAACGCGATCCGGCGCCCGACCCCAGCCTAGCATGGCCCGCCACCGTGCAGAACAGGCGCCCTGCCGCTTTACCTCGGAAATATCCTCGGGGAGAGCGCGAGAGGGGCAGACAGCCCCTCTCGCCACGGCCGTTCCGCCTGCGCCCGCACAGGCCCCTCAACCGATCAGCCGCGCATGTTCCTGCAGGGCGAAACGGTCGGTCATCCCGGCGACGTAGTCCAGAACCACCCGGGCCAGCGCCGTCTCGTCGGTCGCCTGCGCCACATCCCGCTGCCATTCCTCGGGCAACAGCGACGGATCGCGCAGGAACAGCGGGAACAGGTCGTTGACCACCCCCGTCACCCGCTGCCGCTCGACCACCACCGAGGGCGCGCGATACATCCGGGTGAAGAGGAACCCCTTGATCGCCTTGAGGTTCTGGAACAGCGGCTTGGAGAACCGGATGATCGGCCCGTCCATCTCGCGGATGTCCTGCGCGCAGCTCGGCCTCAGCCCCTCCAGCCGGTTGCGCGCCACCGCGATCACGTCCTCGACCATGACCCCGAAAATCCGCCGCAGCGCCTCGTGCCGGCGCCGCATCGGGTCGAGCCCGGGATGCAGCGCGTCCACCTCGGCAAAGGCCGGCCCGGTGACGGGCAGCTCCATCAGGTCGGCCTCGGTGAACAGCCCGGCGCGCAGCCCGTCATGCAGATCGTGGTGGTTGTAGGCCACGTCATCGGCAATTGCCGCCACCTGCGCCTCGGCGCTGGCATGGGTGCCCAGTTCCAGGTCATAGGCGTCGTTCACCTCGGCCATGGCATAGGAATAGGGCGGATGCACCGGCCCGTTGTGCTTGGCGATTCCCTCCAGCGTCTCCCAGGTCAGGTTCAGCCCGTCGAAATCGGCATAGTGCCGCTCCAGCCTGGTCACGATCCGCAGCGCCTGGGCGTTGTGGTCGAAGCCGCCATAGGGCGCCATCAGCGCCTCCAGCGCATCCTCGCCGGTATGGCCGAAGGGCGGGTGGCCGAGATCATGCGCCAGCGCCACCGCCTCGGCCAGTTCCTCGTTCAGCCCGAGGGCACCGGCCAGGGTCCGCGCCACCTGCGCCACCTCGATCGTATGGGTCAGGCGGGTGCGGTAGTAATCGCCCTCATGCTCGACGAAGACCTGGGTCTTGTGCTTGAGCCGCCGGAAGGCCGAGGAATGGATGATCCGGTCCCGGTCGCGCTGGAACGCCGAGCGAAAGGTCGAGAGCGCCTCGGGATACTGTCGTCCGCGGCTGTCGCCCGGATCGCACGCATAGGGTGCCGCCATCTGCCGCCCGTTCTTGTCTGTCTGTCCTGCCCTCCATATATTGAAGAAATCGCCGGGGCGGAACGCAGAAAGCGGATCGGCCCGGGCAACGGACCCCGACAGCGCCGCCGAACGGAGAGGCCCATGGACCTGACCCTGCCCCCCAAAGTCACCCCGCGCGCCTTCGCGCGGTTGGCCGAGATCACCGCCTCTGCCCCCGGCAAGGCGCTGCGTGTCGCGGTCGAGGGCGGCGGCTGCTCGGGCTTTCAATATGACATCAAGCTGGATGACCCCGGCCCCGACGACCTGGTGCTGGAAGGCGACGGCCAGCGGGTGCTGATCGACCCGGTCTCGCTGCCGTTCCTGTCGAATGCCACCATCGATTTCTCCGAAGAGCTGATTGGCGCCCGTTTCGTGATCGACAACCCCAATGCCACCTCGTCCTGCGGCTGTGGCACCTCGTTCTCGATCTAGGGTGAGACCTCGGTTGCGCGAAGAAGGCAACGGCCGGTCCGCCGGGGAGGACCTATCAGCGACCGCCCCCGGGGGGCGGGACGGCCGCCGCCCGGCCGGGCCGCAATCTTGACCCGTGCGCCTGCGTCCTACGACGCCGTCATTCTCGGCGCCGGGGCGGCGGGGCTCTACGCCGCCGGGATCGCGGCGCAGCGCGGCCTGTCGGTGCTGCTGCTCGACCACGCCCGCGCTCCGGGCGAGAAAATCCGCATCTCCGGCGGCGGGCGCTGCAATTTCACCAATGTGAACACCGGACCGCAGGCCTTTCTCTCGGAGAATCCGCATTTCGCCAAGAGCGCCCTTGCCCGCCACACGGCGCAGGATTTCATCGCCCTGATCCGGCGCCACGGCATCGCCTATCACGAAAAGACCCTTGGCCAGCTGTTCTGCGACGGTTCGGCCCGGCAGGTCGTGACCATGCTGGTCGCGGAACTGGCGGGGGCGGAACTGCGGCTTTCGACCCCGGTCGGGGAAATCACCCATGCCGACAACCGCTTTGCCCTCAGCCTGGCGGGCGGTCGGGTCGAGACGCCCAATCTGGTCGTCGCCACCGGAGGCCGGTCGATCCCGAAGATGGGCGCCAGCGGCTTCGGCTACCAGATTGCCGAGCGGTTCGGCATTGCCCTGACCGAGACCCGCCCGGGGCTGGTGCCGCTGACCTTCGGACCCGGCGACCTGGCCTGGATGTCGCCGCTGTCCGGGGTCGCCCTGCCTGTCACCGCCAACAGCACGGCCAGACGCCGCCGCGCCAGCTTTGCCGAAGCGGCGCTGTTCACCCATCGCGGCCTCTCCGGCCCGGCGGTCCTGCAAATCTCCAGCTACTGGCGCGAAGGCGAGCAGATCGCCCTGTGCCTGCTGCCCGAGGCGCTGAGCTTCCTGCGCGCCCGAAAGGCCGAGGCCGGACGCAGGGCCCTGGCGACGGTTCTGGCCGAGAAGCTTCCGGCCCGGCTGGCGCAGAGCCTGGCCGAGCGGCACGGCCGCGCCGCGCCCCTGGCCGAATATGCCGATGCCGAATTGACCGCCCTGGCTTCGCTGTTGTCGGCCTACCCGCTGAAACCGATCGGGTCCGAGGGCTATCGCACCGCCGAAGTCACCCTGGGCGGGGTCTCAACCGCCGCGCTGGATGCTCGAACAATGGCCGCCAAGCCCTTGCCGGGGCTGCATTTCATCGGTGAGGTGGTAGATGTGACCGGCTGGCTGGGGGGCTACAACTTCCAATGGGCCTGGTCCTCGGCCCATGCCTGCGCGATGGGCCTGAACGGCGCCGGTTAGCGCCGCCGGTCGGCATCGCGGCCCGGTTGCCGGTGCCCCCGCTGCCGGTCCCTAGTCGGCCTCGCCCTCCTTGGGCAGCCGCGCCGGTTGTTCAGCATTGCGCGTCGACTGGGCCGCGCCCTGCGCATTCGCGTTCTGCGGCATCGGCAGTGTCACCGCCAAGGTGGTCGCGCCGGCCAGGAACGCCGCCGTCGAAATCCGCGCAATCTTCTTCATCTTTGCCTCCATGTCTGACTTTCCAGTCTTGTCCTTACACGTGGGAACTCGGCGAATCTGTCGCAAGCGTTGGTCACGGCTGCGTGATCCGGCCCGGCAGCCGGGCGCCGCCGTTGGAAGCTACCGCGCCCGCCCGCGCCAGCCGCCGCGGCGCCCGGTTCGGGCCGGTGTTTCCAGCGCCGCCCGCAGCACGGCGGTCATCGGATGATCCTGCATCCGGTCGCCGGGGGCGTGGAGGTCGAGCAGGAACCGGATCGCTGCGGCATTGTCGACCTCGGGTGCCAGTTTCATCGCCCAGTCGAGAAAGATCGACCGGCATTCCGCCTCGGTGATCCCCTCGATCCGATAGGCCTCGCGGATCAGCCCGGTGCGATCCGCCACCTCCGCCGTCATAGCCTCCGCCATGATAACCCCGTTCCTGTTGCGCGACTCCGGCTTAATCCGCCGCGGCGGCCGGGGGAAGGGCCGTCGCGATGACCTCGGCGGCGGCGCCGCGCACCTCTTCCAGCATCGCCTCGACCTCGGCAATGCTTTCGGCCCCCGCCTCGCGGATGATCAGGGCTTCGGCCCCGGCGCCCAGGGTCGCGGGGTCGGCGGGGCTATCGGCCAGCAGCCGCATCGCGGTGCGCAGGCGCTGCTGCAGGTCATGGGCCCGGCTCAGCGCCGCCACCGCCGCCGGGTCGAGAAAGCCGGTCCGCGCCGCTTCGGCCAGTTGCGCCGGGGTCTCGCGCGCCGCCGAGCCGGCCAGCAGCGCCGCGGTCTGCCCCAGAAGCTCGATATCCTGCACCCCGCCCGGCCCCGCCTTGAGGTCCCAGAACGCCGCCCCGCCGCGGGCCGCCGCGATCCGGTCGCGCATCTCGGCCACATCGGCCAGCACCTTGGCCCGGTCATGCGGCGCCGCCAGCACGTCCTGCCGGAACGACTCGACCTCACGGCCGATCTCCGCCACCCCGGCGACCGGCCGGGCCCGGGTCAGGGCCAGATGCTCCCAGGTCCAGGCCTCTTCCTTCTGATAGCTGCGGAACGCCGCGATCGCCGTCGCCACCGGTCCCTGCCTCCCCGAGGGCCGCAACCGCATGTCCACCTCGTAGAGCCGCCCGCCCGGCATCGGCGCGCTCAACGCCGTGACCAGCCCCTGGGTGAGTCGCGCGTAATAGGGCCGCACCGCCAGCGGGCGCCGGCCTTCGGACATCTCGGCCCCATCGGGATCATAGATCACGATGATGTCGAGATCCGAGCCCGAGGTCAGCCAGCCGGCCCCCAGCGAGCCCATGCCGATCACCGCGGCGCCGCGCCCCGGCATCGGCCCGTGCCGCGTCGCGAAATCGGCCACCAGCCGGGGCCAGAGCCCGGTCAGCACCGCATCGGCCAGCGCCGCATAGGCCCGGCCCGCCGCATCGGCCCCGATCTGGCCGCGCAGGTGATGCACCCCGATCCGGAAATGCTGCTCCTTCCACCAGAGCCGCGCCGCGTTCAGCCCGGCCTCGTAATCCGGCGCCGCCGCCAGAACCTCTTCCAGAGCCCCGGTGAAGGCCGCAGCATCCGGCAGGGGCTGGAAGAACCGGCCGCCGATCACCGCATCGAAGACCTCGGCATTCTGGCCCAGATAGGCGGCCAGCGCCGGCGAGGTCGCGGCGATGTCGACCAGCAGATCGACCAGCACCGGATTGGCCTCGAGCAGCGAGAATATCTGCACCCCCGCGGGCAGGCCGCGCAGGAAATGGTCCAACTGCACCAGCGCCTCGTCGGGGCGCCCGGTCTTCATCAGCCGGGTCAGAAGTTCGGGCCGCAGCCGGTCGAAGATCTGCACCGCGCGTGTTGAACGCAGGGCCGGGTAGGTATTCCAGCGGGCCACCGACTCGCGGGCGGCCTCGGACATTTCCGGGGCCGGCGCGACGCCGGATTTCGGCGCGAAGAAGCTTTCGGCGGTGGCGGCGACCCGGGTGACGCGCTCGCGGATGTCGGCCCGCAGCGTGGCGCTGTCAGTGCCCATCAACGCCGCGATCCGGTCAAAGCCCTCGGCCGTGGTCGGCAGTGCATGGGTCTGGGCATCATTGACCATCTGCAGCCGGTGCTCCAGTTCGCGATGGGCACGGTAGTCGGCGGTCAGCACCTCGGCGGCCTCTTGCGGCACCCAGCCCTTGGCGGCCAGCGCCGCCAGCCCACCGACCGTGTCGCGGCAGCGCAGGTCGGGATCGCGGCCGCCGGCGATCAGCTGCCGTGTCTGGGTGAAGAACTCGATCTCGCGGATTCCGCCCCGGCCCAGCTTCAGGTCGCGCCCCTCCAGCCCGTCACCATGCAGCCCCTTGTGGTCACGAATCCTGAGTCGCATGTCATGCGCGTCCTGGATCGCCGCAAAGTCCAGATGCCGGCGCCAGACGAAGGGCCGCAGCCGGTCGAGGAACCCCTGCCCCGCCGCGATGTCGCCGCCGCAGGCCCGCGCCTTGATATAGGCGGCCCGCTCCCAGGTCCGCCCGACGCTTTCGTAATACTGCTCGGCCGCCTCCATCGACAGGCAGACCGGCATCACCGAAGCATCGGGGCGCAACCGCAGATCGGTGCGGAAGACATAGCCTTCCGGCGTCAGGTCCGAGAGCATCGCGGTCAGCCGCCGGGCGACCCGGATGAAGGCGGCGCGGGCCTCGGAATAGTCCTCGGGCGCATAGCGGCCCTCGTCGAACAGCAGGATCAGATCGATGTCCGAGGAATAGTTCAGCTCGGCCGCTCCCATCTTGCCCATGGCCAGCGCCACCATTCCGGCACAGGTCGGGGCATCGGCCTCGGTCTGGCCCGGCACCTTGCCGCGCCTCAGTTCCGCGGCGACCAGCGCCCGCATCCCGGCATCGACGGCACGGTCGGCCAGCGCGGTGAGGGCGCCGGTGACGGCTTCCAGTTCCCAGACCCCACCCAGATCGGCCAGCGCCGCGAACAGCGCCACCCGGCGCTTGGCCCGGCGCAGGGCCGGGCCGAGATCGGCCGCACCCTCGGGCAGGTCGGCCAGCAGTTCGGGCACCACGCTGTCGGGGTCCCGGTCCAGCGCCGACTGAAGCCAGCCGTCCTCGACCTCCAGCAACCCGGCCAGATAGGGCGCGGAACCGGCGGTGCCCTCGATCAGCCGCGCCACATCGCCCGAGGCCCAGCCCGCCCGGCGCCGCGCCTCGGCCCCCGCATCGGGATCATGCGGGCGCGGCAGCCGGGTGATGCGTCGGGCGAAACTCATGCCGGGTTCTCCGGTCGGGACGAAAGCGGATCGGGCACGGCGGGCGTGTCCTGCGAGAAGAGATTGCGCCAGCCGCCGGGCCCGCGCTGCCAGAGCGACGAAACATACCTGTCATCGGCCCCGGCCGTCCCGGGGCGGTGGAACCGGGCGCGATAGGCGAGCAGCGCCAGATCGGGGGCCGGCCGAAGCAGGCGGGCTTCGGACAGGGCGAAATCGGCGACCACCGGCCCTTCGGCCAGTTGCGCCGCATGGCCTTCGCGATCCGAGAAGCCCGACCCGTAGACGCCGAGAAAGGACTCGGCCAGCAACTCCCGGTCGGCCCCGGCATCGCCTGCAACCAGAGCCTTCCAGACGCGCGTTTCGGCCGCCAGCACCTCTTGCAGCACGTCATCGTCCGGGGCAGTTTGCATCGCGCGGTCCCTCCTGTCGGGACCATAACGCTAGGGCCGGACGGCGGGGGGGACAAGTGAGCAAGTCGGTGGCAAGGGTGCGCGCGGCGCTGGAGGCGGCGGGGCTGGAAGCGGGGATCGTCGAGATGCCTTCGGAAACCCGCACCGCCCAGCAGGCCGCGGCGGCGGCAGGCTGTTCGCTGGACCAGATTGTCAAGTCGATCATCTTTGCCGGCACCGGATCGGGCAGGATCTTCCTGTTTCTGACCGCCGGCGGCAACCGGGTCGATCCCGGGCGCGCATCGGAACTGGCAGGCGAGCCCCTGGGGCGGGCCGATGCCGATCTGGTGCGCCGGCACACGGGCTTTGCCATCGGCGGCGTGGCCCCGGTCGGGCATCTTTCCCCGGTGCCCAGTTTCTGGGACCCGAGGCTGAACGACTTCGACAGGGTCTGGGCGGCGGCGGGCACCCCGCGGCACGTCTTTCCGGCAGCCCCGGACGACCTGCTGCGGCTGACCGGCGCCAGGGTGGCCCCGTTCACCGCCTGACGCGACGGCCGCCGGCGCGGATCAACGGATGCGGCAGGCCCCGGCGCTCAGGCCGCCGAGCAGCGCTGTTCGGCCTCGGCCGCCAACCCTTCGGCCTTCCCGGCCAGCGCGTCCAGTCTCTCCGCCAGCCCCTCGGGCAGAACCGGAACCTCGACCTTGACCTCGACCGGCACTTCGACCCGCTCGACCTCCTTCGTCACCGGGGGCCTTGCCTGCAACGCCGCGATCTCGGCATGAGCCTCGGCCAGCCGGCCTTCCAGCAGCTTGATCTGATCCTCGATCCCCGCCGTCTTGTCGGCCAGCATCAGCCCGGCCATCAGCAGGACCCGCGATTCGGGCAGCCGCGACGACTGGGTGCCCAGCACCGTGGCCTCTGCATCCAGAAGCGCCGCCGCAGAGCGCAGAAAGTTCTCTTCGCCCTCCTGGCAGGCAACCTCGTATTCGCGCCCCCCGACCGAGACTTTGACTTCAGGCATCGGCACCCTCCCCGATCAGCGGTTTCAGCTCGGCCAGCACGGCGTCGATCTCGACCCGCTCGGCATCGCGGCTGGCGCGAATCGATTCCAGCTCGGTCAGCATCGCCTTGTTGATCAGATGCGCGTCCGGCAGGCCCTTGGCATTGGCCTCGCGCAGCATCAGGTTGTTCTGCCGCAGCTGCGCATTGACCCGCCGGAACTGACCGGTCAGCGCATCGCGCGCCGCCAGTTCCCCCCTGAGCCGCTCGGCTTCGGCCTCGGCCGCGTCGAGCTTGGCATGCAGCGCCTCGTTGCGGGCCTTGAGCTGCTTCGTCACCAGCACCTCCTCGTCCAGAGCCTGCTTGGCCTCGGCCAGCTGCGTCGCGGTCGCCTCGACCTCGCTCGTCAGCCGGGCAACCGTATCGCCCAGCCGGTCGACCTCGGCCCGGGCGATCTGCAGTTCGTCCGAAACCGGCGCCGGCGTCCGCAGGGCCGTGCCGATCCGTTCAAGTGCCGCCTCAAGACGGCTCTCCAAGGCGCTGATCTCATTCATTTCCGCTTCCCCTTTGACACAGGATGCAATGCTTTCCCTGCTGCGGCAAGAGGCGGGAGGAATCGTCCTCCTTTCCCCCCGCAAACCCGCCTCTGCCTTGCGCTTGCGGAACTGCCTGCTATCAGAGGACAAATTCTCGGGCCGGGGGATGGCCCGACGGGCCCTGCGCCCGTTTTCAGGAGGACAACTCGATGGATATCGCCACGCTGCGCGCCAAACACCCCGACCACTGGAAGAAAGCCGCCGCGCTGCGCGTGCTGGCAATGGATGCCGTCCAGGCCGCCAATTCCGGCCACCCCGGCATGCCGATGGGCATGGCCGATGTCGCCACGGTCCTTTGGGAAAAGCATCTCAAGTTCAGCGCCGCCAACCCCGACTGGCCGGACCGCGACCGGTTCATCCTCTCGGCGGGTCACGGCTCGATGCTGCTCTACGGCCTGCTGCACCTGACCGGCTTCGCCGACATGACGATCGAGGAGATCCGCAATTTCCGGCAGTGGGGCTCGAAGACCGCCGGGCACCCGGAATACGGCCATGCCAAGGGAATCGAGACCACCACCGGTCCGCTGGGCCAGGGCCTGGCCAATGCCGTCGGCTTCGCGATGGCGGAAGAGGCGATGCGGGCCCGGTTCGGCAAGCAGGTCGTCGATCACCACACCTGGGTCATCGCCGGCGACGGCTGCCTGATGGAAGGCATCAGCCACGAGGCGATCGCCCTGGCCGGGATGCAGAAACTGTCCAGGCTCATCGTGCTCTGGGACGACAACGGGATTTCCATCGACGGCAAGGTTTCGCTGTCGGACGTCACCGACCAGAAGCGGCGCTTCGAAGCCTGCGGCTGGGCGGTCTTCGACTGCGACGGCCATGACCCTGACGACATCGACCGGGCACTGACCGCCGCCAAGAAGTCGAACAAGCCGGCGATGGTCGCCTGCCGCACCCATATCGGCTTCGGCTCGGGCAAGCAGGACACCAACAAGGCGCATGGCTCGCCGCTGGGCGCGGAAGAGATCGCCAGGACCCGCGAGGCCTATGGCTGGACCGCGGCGCCCTTCGAGATCCCCGCGGATGTCGCCAGCGCATGGAAGGCGATCGGCGCCCGCGGCGCGGCGGAATGCGCCGCCTGGGAGGCCCGGCTGGCCGGGCTCAGCAACGCCCGGCAGACCGAGTTCAACCGGGTGCTCACCGGCGCCGCGCCGAAACGGCTGGCGGCGACGATCCGGGCCCTGAAGAAGCAGGCCAGCGAGACGCGACACAAGGTGGCGACCCGCAAGGCTTCGGAAATGGTGCTGGAAGTGGTCAACCCGATGATGCCCGAGACCCTGGGCGGCTCGGCCGATCTCACCGGCTCCAACAACACCCTGACCCCCGACCTGGGGATCTTCGGCCCCGAGAACCGCAAGGGCCGCTATGTCCATTACGGCATCCGCGAACACGGCATGGCGGCGGCGATGAACGGCATCGCGCTGCACGGCGGGCTGCGGCCCTACGGCGGCACCTTCATGTGCTTCACCGATTACGCCCGCGGCGCGATGCGGCTCTCGGCGCTGATGGGCCTGCCGGTGACCTATGTCATGACCCATGACAGCATCGGCCTGGGCGAGGATGGCCCGACCCACCAGCCGGTCGAGCACCTGGCGATCTGCCGGGCGACGCCGAACACCCGGGTGTTCCGCCCCGCCGACGTGGTCGAGACCGCCGAGGCCTGGGAACTGGCCCTGACCTCGACCCGCACGCCCTCGGTGCTGGCGCTGTCGCGGCAGAACCTGCCGACGGTGCGGCTGACCCACTCCAACGCCAACATGACCGCCAGGGGCGCCTATGTGCTGGCCGAGGCCGACGGCAAGCGCCAGGCGATCCTGATCGCCACCGGCTCGGAGGTCGAGATCGCCCTGGCGGCGCGAACGCTGCTCCAGGAACGCGGCATCGGAACCAGGGTGGTCTCGATGCCCTGCATGGAGCTGTTTGCCGAACAGGACGAAAGCTGGCGCCGCAAGGTGCTGCCGACCGGCGGCGCGGTGCGGGTCGGGATCGAGGCGGCGCTGCGGGACGGCGGCTGGGACCGCTGGCTGCTGGGCGAACGCGCCCGGGCCGGCAAATCGGCCTTCATCGGCATGGAGGGCTTCGGCGCCTCGGCCCCGGCGAACCGGCTCTATGCCGAGTTCGGGATCACCGCCGAGGCGGTGGTCGATGCGGTGACCGGGCTGCTCTGAACCGGGTTCGGCGGACCGGCAGGGCCGGTCTCGGGCCCCGCCGGGGCCTTCGCCCGGCCCTCGTCCGGCTGCGCCGTCCGGCCTCCGGCGGGGATATTTGGAAGATGAAGCGGGGCCGCTGACACCCTTGCCCTGTCGGGCGGGGCTGCTAGCATGCCAGCATGACCGGACGGCTTGCTGCCCTGGCCCTGACAGTTCTGACCGCGTTTCCGGCCCGGGCCTGCGACACGGCGCTGCTGCTGTCGATCGACGTTTCCTCGTCCATCGATGTCGGAGAATACCGGATTCAGGTCGATGGCCTGGCCGATGCGCTGGCCGATCCCGAGATCGTCGATGCGCTGGTCCAGGGCCAGGTGGCGCTGGCGGTGATGCAATGGTCCGGGGTCGGGGCCCAGGAACTGGTGATGGGCTGGGAGCGGATGACCGGACCGGCAGCGGTGGCCGGCTTCGGCCGGCGGGCGCGGCAGATGGAACGGGCCTTCGTCAACTCGGATACCGCGATCGGCGACGCGGTGCTGTTCGGATTGGGGCAGTTCGGCCCGGTCGCGGACTGCACCCGGGCGGTGATCGACATTTCCGGCGACGGCACCGAGAACGCCGGCGGCTCGACCAAGGCGGCGCGGCAGCGGGCCGAGCGCCAGGGGGTGATCATCAACGGCATCGCCATCGAATCGATCGGCGTCGCGGTCACCAGCTTCTACCGGCTGGCGGTGATCACCCGGCACGGTTTCGTGGTCACCGCCCGCGGGCATCTCGATTATCCCCGCGCGATCAAGGCCAAGATCAAGCGCGAGGTGACCAAGGTCACCGGCTGAACGCCGGCGTGACGAACGCTAGCGCAATCATCGCCTTCCGGCCCCCGGCCTCTCTTGCCCTCTCCCCCCGGCCTGCCCTAAACCCGGCGCAACCCGATCCAGGAGGCCCCCGATGACCGCGACCAGAACCGAGACCGACAGCTTTGGACCTCTGGAGGTGCCCGCCGACAAGTATTGGGGCGCCCAGACCCAGCGGTCGATCATGAACTTCCCCATCGGTTGGGAAAGGCAGCCGGTGCCGATCATCCGCGCGCTTGGCGTGATCAAGAAGGCCTGCGCCCAGGCCAACAAGGCCTCGGGCGCGCTGGATGCGAAGCTGGCCGACGCCATCATCGCCGCCGCAACCGAGGTGATCGACGGCAAGTTCGACGACAACTTCCCGCTGGTGGTCTGGCAGACCGGATCGGGCACGCAGTCGAACATGAACGCCAACGAGGTGATTTCAAACCGCGCCATCGAGATCCTGGGCGGCACCATGGGGTCCAAGGATCCGGTGCACCCGAACGACCATTGCAACATGGGCCAGTCCTCGAACGACACCTTCCCGACCGCGATGCACGTGGCCATCGCCATGCAGGCGCGCGACGTGTTGCTGCCCGGCCTGCGCAAGCTGCACGCCGCGCTGGCCGCGAAGTCGGAAGAGTTCAAGGACATCATCAAGATCGGCCGCACCCACACCCAGGACGCCACCCCGCTGACGCTGGGGCAGGAATTCTCGGGTTATGCGCACCAGGTCAAGAAGGGCATCGAGCGCGTCGAATCCTGCCTGCATGACATCTATGAACTGGCCCAGGGCGGCACCGCCGTGGGCACCGGGCTGAACACCAGGGTCGGCTGGGCCGAGACCGTCGCCGCCAACATGGCCGAGATCACCGGCCTGCCCTTCGTCACCGCGCCCAACAAGTTCGAGGCGCTGGCCGCCCATGACGCCATGGTGATGTTCTCGGGCGCGCTGAAGACCGTCGCCGCCAGCCTGTTCAAGATCGCCAACGACATCCGCCTGCTGGGCTCTGGCCCCCGCTCCGGCCTGGGCGAGCTGATCCTGCCCGAGAACGAGCCGGGCAGCTCGATCATGCCGGGCAAGGTGAACCCGACCCAGGCCGAGGCGCTGACCATGGTCTGCGCCCATGTCATGGGCAACGACGCCGCCATCGGCTTCGCCGGCAGCCAGGGCCATTTCGAGCTGAACGTCTACAACCCGATGATGAGCTACAACGTGCTCCAGTCGATGCAGCTGCTGGGCGACAGCGCCAGCGCCTTCACCGACAAGATGGTGTCGGGCATCAAGGCGAACGAGCCGCGGATCGAGAAGCTGATGAAGGAATCGCTGATGCTGGTGACGGCGCTGGCGCCGACCATCGGCTATGACAATGCCACCAAGGTCGCCAAGACCGCCCACAAGAACGGCACCACCCTGCGCGAGGAGGCAATCAAGCTGGGCTTCGTGGACGAGGAAACCTTCGACCGCGTCGTGCGGCCCGAAGACATGATCGGCCCGAAATGAGCGACGACAAGCCGTCGCGCGTCGTCAGCCTGGCCCGCGCCCGCAAGGCCCGGCTGCGCGAAGCCGCCAAGGCCCAGGCCGACAGCAACGCGCTGAAGTTCGGCCGCAGCAAGGCCGAGCGGATACTGGAGGCCAGCCGGACCGAGGCCGCCCGCCGCAATCTCGACCAGCATCGGCTGGAGGACGAGTGAGCCGCCCGCAGAAACACTCCCTGACCCTGAAGGGGCACCGAACCTCGGTGTCGCTGGAGCCGGAGTTCTGGGCGGCCTTTCGCAGCATAGCCGAAGAAAAAGGCCGCGGGATCAACGATCTCGCGGCCGAAATTGATGTGAAACGAGACGAGGATACCGGCCTGGCCTCGGCGATCCGTCTGTTCGTCCTGGCCCATTACCGGCCCGCCGGCTGAAGACCCGTTCCGGGCGCGTCAGCCCGCCTTCAGCACGCCGCGTTCGATCTGGTCGGCCTCGATGGATTCGAACAGCGCCTTGAAATTGCCTTCGCCAAAACCGTCATCGCCCTTGCGCTGGATGAATTCGAAGAAGATCGGCCCGATGCAGGTCTTCGAGAAGATCTGCAGCAGGATCCGGGTTTCGCCGCCATCGACCACGCCTTCGCCGTCGATCAGGATGCCGTGCCGGGCCATCCGGTCCAGCGGCTCTTCATGGCCCGTCACCCGATCCTTGCTGCGCGCATAGTAGCTGGCCGGCGGCGCCGGCATGAAGGTGACTCCCCTCTCGGCAATCGCGTCGGTGGCGTCGTAGATGTCCCGGGCGCCGACCGCGATATGCTGGATGCCCTCGCCCCGGTAGCGCTTCAGATATTCGACGATCTGCCCGGTCTCGCCGCGATCCTCGTTGATCGGAATCCGGATCCGGCCGCAGGGCGAGGTCAGCGCCCGGCTGGTCAGCCCGGTGTATTTCCCGGAGATGTCGAAGAACCTGATTTCCTTGAAGCCGAAGATATCCCCATAGAACTTGAACCAGACATCCATATTGCCCTTGTGGACATTGTGGGTCAGGTGATCGAGGTAGTAGAAGCCGACGCCCTCGGGATGCGCCGGGGCCAGCCAGTCGAATTCCTCGTTATAGGGCGACGCCGCCCAATACTGGTCGATGAAATAGATCAGGCTGCCGCCGATCCCGACGATCGCCGGCACATCCATGACCCTGCCCGGCCCGTCATAGGGCGTGGCGCCCCTGGCCACGGCATGCTCATAGGCATGCCTGGCGTTCACCACCCGCCAGCCCATCGAGGGCGCGCAGGGGCCGTGCTCCTCGACGAAGCCCCGGGCGTGGCTTCCCGGCTCGTCGTTCAGCACATAGGTGATGTCGCCCTGCTGCCAGAGTTCCACCGCCTTGCTCTTGTGCCGGGCGACCAGCCCGTAACCCATCCGGGTGAAGAGCTGGCGCAGCTTCTCCGGCTCGGGTGAGGCGAATTCGACGAATTCGAACCCGTCGGTGCCGGCCGGATTCCCGGCGCTGATCGTCGCCCTCGGGGCATCATGCGGAAAGGGACCCATGGCTCGCTCCTGTTCTTTGCGCGTTTGTGCGGAGGATTGCACAGATTCGATGCGAGGTATGCGCGAAGATCGGCGCGATCAGAGCTATACATGCGCGTATTTCACACTATGATGTGAATTCATGCACGAACACCGCACAGCATTGGACGAAATCGATTCCCGGCTGCTCGACGCATTGCAGACCGATGCGCATCTGACCGCGCAGGAACTGGGCGAGTTGCTGAACCTCTCGTCCAGCCAGGCCGGGCGGCGGCGCCAGAGGCTCGAGGCCGAAGGGTTCATCGACGGCTATGCGGCGCGGCTTTCGGCGACACATCTGGGCCTGCAGGTCCAGGCCTTCATCCAGGTGCAGATGGCCACCCATGTCCCCGACCGGGTCAGCCATTTCGCGCGCACGGTGGCGACACGTCCCGAAATCGTAAGTGCATGGACCTTGACCGGCGAGGCGGATTATCTTCTCAGGGTCTATTGCGAAGACCTGGCTGCGCTGAACCACCTGATCCATCAGGTGATCCTCCCCGACCCCGCCGTCGCGCGGGTGCAAAGCCAGATCGTGATGGATCAGTTCAAGCCCGACGCCCCGCTGCCCTGCCACCTGTGACCCCGCCCGGCTGATCCTCGGACCAGTCCCGCACCCCGGAAAGGACCCGCGCCCGCCCATGGACAGCTTTCTCTACCAGGCCTCGATCTATCTGCTGGCAGCGGTGGTCGCGGTGCCGATCGCCGCGCGTTTCGGACTGGGGTCGGTGCTGGGCTACCTGATGGCCGGGCTGATCATCGGGCCGATGCTGGGGCTGGTTGGTTCGGAAACCGAGGACCTGCGCCATTTCGCCGAATTCGGCGTGGTGATGATGCTGTTCCTGATCGGGCTGGAACTGGAGCCCAAGGCGCTCTGGGACATGCGGCACCGGCTGCTGGGGCTGGGCGGGCTGCAGATCACCTGTACCATGGCGCTGGTCACCATGGCCGGGCTCTGGCTCGACTATTCCTGGCAGCAGAGCCTGACCGCCGGAACCATCCTGTCGCTGTCCTCGACGGCCATCGTCTTGCAGACCCTGTCCGAGAAGAAGCTGATGAACACGCCGGGCGGGCGTTCGGCCTTTGCGGTGCTGCTGACCCAGGACATCGCGGTGATCCCGATGCTGGCGCTGCTGCCGCTGCTGGCCTTCGCCCCGGTGGTGCGGGTCGACAGCCATGCCACCGAGGGCGCCGAGGCGGTGCAGGCGGCGCGCTCGCTGATCGAGAGCCTGCCGGCCTGGGGGGTGACGCTGGTCACCCTGGCGGCGGTGGCGGTGATCGTGCTTTCCGGCACCTATCTGATGCGGCCGATCTTCAAATACATCCACACCGCCCGGCTGCGCGAGCTCTACACCGCGCTGGCGCTGCTGATCGTGCTGGGCATCGCTCTGCTGATGTCGCTGGTCGGCCTGTCGCCGGCGCTCGGCACTTTCCTGGCCGGGGTGGTGCTGGCGAACTCGGAGTTCCGGCACGAGCTGGAAAGCGACATCGAACCGTTCAAGGGCCTGCTGCTGGGCCTGTTCTTCATCACCGTCGGCGCCGGGATCGACGTGCAGGGGCTGGCCAGCGCCCCGGTCTCGATCCTCGGGCTGACCCTGGGGCTGATGGCGGCCAAGGGGTTGGTGCTCTACGGGCTGGGGCTGCTGTTCAAGCTCAAGGGCCGCGACGCCTGGCTGTTCACCCTCGGCCTGGCGCAGGCCGGCGAATTCGGCTTCGTGCTGACCTCCTTCTCGATCCAGCAGCGGGTGATCCTGCCCGGCCTCGGCGACCGGCTGCTGCTGGTCATCGCGCTGTCGATGCTGCTGACCCCGCTGGCCTTCATCCTCTACGAGCAGATCTCGAAACGGATCGGCGAAGGCGATGCGCCCGAGGCCGACGAGATCGACGAGCGGCACCCGATCCTGATTGCCGGGATCGGCCGCTTCGGCCAGGTGGTGAACCGGCTGGTGACCTCTTCCGGCTTCCGCACCACGGTGCTCGACAACGATCTCGAAACCATCGAGATGATCCGCACCTTCGGCTTCAAGAGCTTCTTCGGCGATCCGACCCGGCCCGACCTGCTGCATGCCGCCGGCATCGACAAGGCCGAGGTGCTGGTGGTCTCGCTCGACGATCCCAAGGCGGCGATCCGGCTGGTCACCTATGCCCGCAAGCGCCGGCCCGACATCTACATCATCGCCCGCGCCCGCGACCGGGTACATGTGTTCCAGCTCTACCGCGCCGGGGCCGACAAGATCGTCCGCGAGGTCTTCGACGCCAGCCTGCGGGCCGGGCGCTATGTGCTGGAGCAGATGGGGCTGAGCGAATACGAGGCGCATCAGGCCGAGAGCACCTTCTACAAGATGGACCGCAGCGCCATGCAGGGACTGGCCGAGGTCTGGGATCCGGATATCCCGATCCATCTGAACCAGGCCTATATGGAGCGCTCGCGGCTGATGAACCGCGACATGGAGGCCGCGCTGATGAACCTCTTCGCCTCCGACGAGGAAGACGCCGCCTGATCCGGCCGGCGCGCCATCTTTGGGTGCAAAATACTCCCGCCGGAGGCTCCCGCACCCGCATCCCGCGCCTCGGCCGGGGCCCGGGGCCGGCAGACAAACGGGCTTTTCCCGGCTTCCGCAGGCCGGATTTCCCTTGCCCGGCAGGGCGGCGCGCGGCCTTTGCCTGTCCCGGCGTCACGGTCCGCGGCGGCACGGCGCAGGTTCGGCAGCTTCCCGCTTCGCCTCCTCTTCCCTTCCGGATCGAATCCCCTATGCTTGAGGTCGAGCGAATAGGGACTTCGGATGGCCCGCACCATCGACTATGGCAACCTGATGCACCGCGCCATGCGGAGCCTGATCCGTGAGGTTCTGGGCGATGTTGCGGTCAACGGACTGCCCGGCGACCACCATTTCTTCATCACCTTCGACACCACCCATCCGGATGCCGAACTGGCCGACTGGCTGTCCGACCGTTATCCGACCGAGATGACGGTGGTGATGCAGCACTGGTACGACAATCTGGAAGTCACCGATGACGGCTTCGGCGTCACCCTGAACTTCGGTGATCAACCCGAGCCGCTCTACATCCCCTTCGACGCGATCAAGACATTCGTCGATCCCTCGGTGGAATTCGGCCTGCGATTCGAGACCACCGAAACGCCCGAGGACGGCGGCGACGACAAGGAACCGCCCAGCGACCCGACGCCGCCCGAGGACGGCACCCGTCGCAATGCCGAGGTGGTCAGCCTGGACAAGTTCCGCAAGTAACCCGATTCGAAGTAACCCGCTCCGCCGCGCAGCGAAGGCCGGCGGGCGCCGGGCGCCCGCCGTGCCCGGTCAGGGTTTGACCCAGGCGCCGTTGCGCTTCGAACTCGCCAGGCAGGCGGCGATGAAACGCATCCCGGCCATGCCCTCGGCGATCCCGGGGAACTCGACCGCCGGGTCCGGCGCCGCGCCCTCGCGCCGCGCGACGATCGCATCGGCCACTTCGCGGTAGATCGTCGCAAAGCCTTCCAGGTAGCCCTCGGGATGGCCCGCCGGCACCCGGCTGACCCGCATCCCGGCCTCGGTCGCTCCGGCGCCGTTGCGGGTGATCAACCGCTTCGGCTCTCCGAAAGGCGTGAACCAGAGATAGTTCGGATCGGTCTGCATCCATTCGATGCCGCCCTTGCTGCCATAGACCCGCAGCTTCAGGCCGTTCTCGTTGCCCACCGCGACCTGCGAGCACCAGAGCATCCCCTTGGCGCCCTTCTCCATCCGCAGCATCACATGCGCATTGTCGTCCACCGCGCGGCCCTCGACGATGCTGTGCACATCCGCCGAGATCTCGGCCGCGACATCGCCGGTGACGAAACAGGCCAGGTTGTAGGCATGGGTGCCGATGTCGCCCAGGGCGCCGGCGCCCGAGCGCTTGGGATCGGTGCGCCAGCCGGCCTGCTTGTTGTCGGTCCTCTCCAGCGGCTCGCTCAGCCAGTCCTGCGGATATTCGACCTGCAGCAGCCGGATTTCGCCCAGTTCTCCCGCCGCCACCATGGCCCGGGCCTGCCGCACCATCGGATAGCCGGTGTAGTTGTGGGTCAGGCAGAAGATCGCCTCGGACCCCGCCACCGCCTTCTCGAAGGCGCGCGCTTCGGCCATGGTCGCGGTCAGCGGCTTGTCGCAGATCACATGGATGCCGCGCTTCAGGAATTCCTTGGACGCCGGGAAATGCATGTGATTGGGGGTGACCACGGCCACCGCCTCGATCCCGTCCTTGCGCCGCGCCTCGCGGCTCGCCATCTGCTTGAAATCGCCATAGCAGCGCTTCGGGTCCAGCCCCAGGGCAACGCCCGAACGGATCGACTTCTCCTCGCTGCCCGAGAGCGCGCCGGCCACCAGCTCGTAGCGATCGTCGAGCCGCGCCGCGATCCGGTGCACCGCGCCGATGAAGGCCCCCTCGCCGCCGCCGACCATGCCCAGCCGGATTCTCCCGCCCCGATCCGTCGCCCCTGAGTTCGCCATGCCCTGCCCCTTCGCCTTGCTGTGTCCCGCGGGACGGCAGAGACGTCCCCGCCTGCCCCGCCTCCGGTCTCGGATCCGGCGCTTGCACCGGATTTCCCCTGCAATACCGGGGCCGTGCAAGCCGCGTCAATGATCGAGAGGCCGATCCTTCCGGCACGGGGCCGGCAGGCCGGGGCGCTCATCCGGCAGGTGCCGCCCTGCCCCCCCGGGACAGGCGGGCATCGGCCAGATGGGTCAGGACCGCGCCAGTCTCGCAGTAGAGCGCCTTCAGCGGGTTGCGCGGGCCGGGACCGGCAGGAAGGACCGGCACCGGAAAGCCGCCGCGTCCCGTCGCCCAGTCGGCGGCGGCGCGGCCGAAGACGGTGCCGGGGGAAATCCCGCGGCCGGAATAGCCGAAGATCGAGACAGCCCCCTCGCCCAGGGCCTGCACCCGGGGCAGATAGGTCGATGTCATGGCGATGCGGCCGGTCCAGTCCTGCTCGAACGGGACGCCCGCCAGCTGCGGGAACAGGGCCGCCAACTTACGCCGCGCCCAGCCGCGATGCGCACGGCCCCCGGCGCCGTCCAGATTGCCCAGGGCGCCGAAGATCATCCGCCCGGCCCGGTCGAGCCGGAACGACGACATGATCAGCGCCGTATCCCAGCAGCCTTCGCCGCCGGCCAGGATGCCGCGGAGCAGCGACCTGGGCAGCGGCGCGGTCGCCAGTTGAAAGTAATGCGCCAGGGTGACCGGGTTGGCCGGCACCCCGTCGCTGCCATAGGCATTGGTCGCCTGGATCAGTCGCGCCGCCCGCACCTCGCCGCCCGCCGTGCGCAACCGCCAGTGATCACCGTCCCGGACCATCCCGGTCACCGCCGAGCGCTCGTGCAGCCGGGCCCCCTGCGCGGCCGCCGCCCGCGCCAGCCCCTGGACATAGGCCAGCGGCTGGATCGTGCCGGCCCGGGCATCCCAGAGCGCGCCGTGGAAGGCCGGCGATCCGGTGCGCCGCGCGGTTTCCTCGGCATCGAGCAGCCGGACCGGCGCGCCCCGCGCCCATTGCTGGGCCGCGCGCCGCTCCAGGTCGCGCAGCCCGGCGGCGGAATGGGCGCAATGCAGGGTGCCGCAGCGCGTCGCCTCGCAATTGATCTGCTGGCTCTCGATCAGGTCGAAGACCAGTTCCGGCCCCGCCGCCAGGGCCCGGTTCAGCTCCGCCCCGACCTCCTGCCCCAGCTTCTCCTCGACCGCGTCGGGCGGGGTCCAGAGCCCGGCATTCACCAGCCCCACATTTCGGCCCGAACCGCCGAAGCCGACCGTCACCGCCTCGAGCAGCACCACCGAAACCCCCTGCACCGCAAGGTGATAGGCCGCCGAAACGCCGGTGAAGCCGCCGCCGATGATCGCGACATCGGCGCTCACCGCGCCGTCGAGCGCCGGATAGCTGCGAGACTCGGGCGTGGTCCGCTGCCAGAGACTGTCGGGGGGATTGGCGGGCATCGGCGTCAGATATCGAAGGAGATGCCCTGCGCCAGCGGCAGCTCGCGAGAGTAGTTCACCGTGCTGGTCTGCCGCCGCATGTAGGACCGCCAGGCATCCGAGCCGCTCTCGCGGCCGCCGCCGGTCTCTTTCTCGCCCCCGAAGGCGCCGCCGATCTCGGCCCCGGACGGGCCGATGTTCACATTGGCAATGCCGCAATCGGACCCCTGCGCGGAAAGAAAATACTCGGTCTCGCGCAGGTCGGTCGAGAAGATGCAGGACGACAGGCCCTGCGGCACCGCGTTCTGCAGGGCGATGGCCTCGTCCAGATCGGAGTATTTCACCGCATAGAGGATCGGCGCGAAGGTCTCGCGGTGCATGATGGCGCTCTGCCTGGGCATCTCGACGATGGCCGGGGTGACATAGGCCGCGTCGGGGAACCGGTTGGTCAGCGCCCGGGTGCCGCCGTGGACCGTACCGCCCTCGGCCTTGGCGCTCTCCAGCGCCTGGGCCATGGCCTCTGCCGCCGCCTCGTCGATCAGCGGCCCGACCAGCGTGCCGGGGTCGAGCGGATCGCCGATGGCCAGACCTTCGTAGACCTTCACCAGCCGCGCCACCAGCGCGTCGTAGATGTCTTCATGCACGATCAGCCGCCGCAGCGAGGTGCAGCGCTGCCCGGCGGTGCCGACCGCGGAAAACACGATCGCCCGGACCGCCATTTCGAGATCGGCCGACGGGGCCACGATCATCGCGTTGTTGCCGCCCAGTTCCAGGATGGTCTTGCCCAGCCGCTGCGCCATGTCGGCGGCGACGGCCTTGCCCATGGCGACAGAGCCGGTGGCCGAGACCAGCGCCACGTCGCGGGACCGGGTCAGCACCTGGCCGAGGTCGCGCTCGCCGATCAGGGTCTGGATCAGCCCTTCCGGCGCCTCGGGACCGAAGGCCGCACAGACCCGGTCACAGATCTTCTGGATCGCAAGCTGGGTCAGCGGGGTCTTTTCCGAAGGTTTGGCGATCACCGGATCGCCGCAGACCAGCGCCAGCGCCGCATTCCAGCACCAGGGCGCGGCGGGGAAGTTGAAGGCGGTGATGATGGCGCAGAGCCCCAGCGGCTGCCAGGTCTCGCGCATGGCATGGCCCGGCCGTTCCGAAGCGATGGTCAGGCCGTAGAGCTGACGCGAGAGACCGACCGCGAAGTCGCAGATGTCGATCATCTCCTGCACCTCGCCCAGCCCCTCCTGATAGATCTTTCCGCATTCCAGCGTGACCAGACGACCGAGGTTCTGTTTCTCCCGGCGCAGTTCCTCGCCCAGCAGGCGGACCAACTCGCCCCGCCGCGGCGCGGGCACCCGGCGCCAGGCCAGGAAGGCGGCCTTGCCGCGGGCGATGGCGGCCTCGGCATCGTCCACCGAATGAACCGGCACCGCGGCGATCTCGCTGCCGTCGATCGGGGTCGTGACCTTCAGCGTGCCGCCGGCGGTCTGGTCCGGGCCAAGGGCGCAGGCGGTGAGGATATCCTGATAGGGCATGTCGGCTCCAGTTCGGGTCAAGGGCTCGGGTCGGCTCTGCGGCGGGCTGGCAGAAGCAACGTATGAGCGAAGTGAATATGCATTTGCAGGCGCGAGGTTTCGGGACGGGCTCGGCAACGGCCAGGTGCCGGCGCGGATGTCGGGCTAACCATGTATGTCCAAGAGCGGAGCATCGGCCTGAACTCGCACTGCAGTTTCAGCACCGGATTTGACATCAGAAGCGGCGCCATGGGAAACGGATTTACCCGCTACAGTATGCAGAATCGGAATACCCATGTCGCCACCCAAGCGGTTCCTGCCCCCGATCTCGGCCTTGCGCGCGCTCGAAGCCTTCGCCCGGACCGGCAATGTCACGGTATCGGGGCGGGAACTCGGGCTGTCGCAAAGCGCCGTCAGCCGTCAGTTGCGGGTGCTGGAAGAGTATCTCGACACCGACCTCTTCATCCGGAACCGCAAGCGGATCACCCTCACCGCCGCGGCGCAGAGCTATGCCAACGAGGTCCGGCGGGGGCTGGAACAGATCGCCAATGCCAGCCTGCGGCTGAAGGCGAACCCGACCGGAGGTCTGTTGAACCTGGCGATCCTGCCTGCCTTCGGCATGCGCTGGCTGGCGCCGAAGCTGCCCGATTTCGTCCGCCGCCACCCGCAGGTGACGGTCAATCTCGGCACCCGCCTGACGCCGTTCGATTTCCGCGAGGAAGCCTTTCACGCGGCGATCCATTTCGGACAGCCCGACTGGCCCGAGGTTCACCATCTGAAGCTGATGCGCGAAGAGGTGATCGCCGTGGCGGCGCCCGAAATGGCGGCAGGCTTCATCCCCGGCGATCCGGCCTCGATCTTCGCCTTGCCCCTGCTGCATCTCGATTCCCGGCCCGACGCCTGGGAAAACTGGGCGCGTCAGCTGGGGTTCGAGGTCGCGCCCCCCCGCGGCATGCTGGTGGACCAGTTCGCCTCGATCGTGCAGGCGGCGGTGCACGGGATGGGCGTGGCGCTGGCGCCGACCTTCCTGATCGATCAGGAAATCGCGGACGGCCGCCTGGTCGCGGCCCCCGGCGTCGCGCCGATCAGCATCGGCGACTACTACCTTGTCTGGCCCAAGACCGACGCGCCCTTTGCCCCCTGCCGGATGTTCGAGCAGTGGCTGAGAACCCAGATCTAGCGATTGCCGCCTGCCCCCGATCCGGGTGCACAACCTGCTGAGAGTTCAGACCTGGAGACCCAGCATCTTCCGGTTCGCCGCCTCGTCGGTGCCGGCATCCGCGAAATCGTCAAAGGCCCGCTCGGTCACCCGGATGATGTGATCCTTGACGAATTGCGCACCTTCCCGGGCGCCGTCCTCGGGATGCTTCAGGCAGCATTCCCACTCGACCACCGCCCAGCCGTCGAAATCCATCGCCGCGAGTTTCGAGAAGACGGCCCCGAAATCCACCTGCCCGTCGCCCAGGCTGCGGAACCGGCCGGCACGGTCCACCCAGCTCTGGTAGCCGCCATAGACACCCTGCCGCCCGGTCGGGTTGAATTCGGCATCCTTGACGTGGAACATCCCGATCCGGTCCGCGTAGATATCCAGGTTGTCAATGTAATCAAGGCATTGCAGGACGTAGTGACTGGGATCATACAGCATCCTGGCGCGCGCATGGCCGCCGACCCGCTCCAGGAACATCTCGAAGCTGACCCCGTCATGCAGATCCTCGCCGGGATGGATTTCATAGCAGAGATCGACACCATGTTCCTCGGCATGGTCCAGGATCGGTCGCCAGCGCTTCGCCAGTTCGTCGAAGGCGGTTTCGATCAGCCCCGCCGGGCGCTGCGGCCAAGGGTAGACATAGGGCCAGGCAAGCGCGCCCGAGAAAGTGGCCTGCGCGGAAATCCCAAGGTTTCTAGAGGCTTGTATCGCCTTCTTCACCTGATCGACGGCCCATTCCTGACGCGCCGCCGGATTGCCCCGCACCTCGGGCGCCGCGAAACCGTCGAAGGCGGTGTCATAGGCCGGATGCACCGCCACCAGCTGGCCCTGCAAATGGGTCGAAAGCTCGGTCACCTCGATCCCGTTCTCGGCCGCCTCGGCCTTGAAGGCATCGCAGTAGTCCTTGGACTCGGCCGCCTTGGCCAGGTCGAACAGCCGCGCATCCCAACTGGGCACCTGCACCCCGACATAACCGCAATCGGCCGCCCATCTGGTGATCGCGCCCCAGGAGTTGAACGGCGCCGTATCGTCCGCGAACTGCGCCAGGAACAGCGCAGGCCCCTTGATGGTCTTCATGATGATCTCCCAGCAGCGGCACCGCCCGGCGCCAATTGTCGGGCCAAAGCTATGCCGCGGCTTCGACCAAGGTCAACGCCGCAATCCTGCCGGACGACCGCTATCCGGCAATCTTCTGCGCCGCCCCCCGGGAGCCGAGTTCCAGCAGAGAGCGATAGGCCGCGGTCACCCCGGGTTTGAGACCGGCGGCCTGGTCGGGCGAGAAGATCTCGGTCACGCCGAGCAGCGCCGCAACCTTGCCCTCGGGCGTTTCAGCGCTATCCGACAGCGCCCGCAGCCGGGCCGCCAGCGGGTCCTTGACCTCGATCGGCTGGCCTTTCTCGTCCACCCCGCCGACATAGCGCATCCAGCCCGCCACGGCGAGCAGCAGGCCGGCGCTGTCCCGCCCGGCCGCCGCGTTCTCGCGCAGGGTGCCCAGCAGCCGCTGCGGCAGTTTCTGGCTGCCGTCCATGGCGATCTGCCAGGTCCGGTGCCGGATCGCCGGATTGCGATAGCGCGCCAGCAGCGCCTCGGCATAGGCCGTCAGGCTTTCCCCCGGCGGCGGCGTCAACGCCGGGATGATCTCGCGCTGCCAGAGGTGCTGGACATAGGCGGCAAAGACCGGATCGGCGACGGTATCGGCGATCGTCTCGTGCCCGGCCAGATAGCCCAGATAGGCCAGGCTGGAATGGGTGCCGTTCAGCATCCGCAGCTTCATGTGTTCATAGGGCGTCACGTCGCGGACCATCTGCACGCCGACGGCCGAGAAATCCGGCCGGCCATCGACGAAATCATCCTCGATCACCCATTGCCGGAACGGTTCGTGCATCACCGGGGCCTCGTCCAGCCGCCCGGTCGCCTTGGCCAGCCGGGCGATATCCTCGGGCTTGGTCGCCGGCACGATCCGGTCGACCATGGTCGAGGGGAAGGCGCCCCTTGTCTCGATCCAGTCGGCCAGGCCGGGATCGATGACCCGCGCCAGGCTCAACACCACCTTGCGGACCACCTTGCCGTTCTCCGGCAGGTTGTCGCAGGTCATCACGGTAAAGGGTTTCAGCCCGGCCCGGCGACGCATCGCCAGCGCCCGCACCAGATAGCCGGGGGCCGAGCGCGGCATCTCGTGTTCCATGTCATGGATGATATCGACATGGTCGAAATCCAGCTCTCCGGTCGCGGGTTCGTGGCAATAGCCCTTCTCGGTGACGGTAAGAGAGACGATCTTGACCGCCGGATCAGCCATCGCCGCCAGCACTGCGCCGGGGTCCTCGGGCGCTACAAGAACGCCATTCAACACGTTGACGACCCGTGGAATCTCTCCATCCGGCCCCTGCTCCACCGCGGTATAATCCCAGCCCTGCGGCTGCAGCGCGTCGCGGGTGCCGGGGCTCTTCAGGCTGACCCCCAGAATTCCCCAGTCGCCGGGATGCGCCGCCATCGCCTCGGCGATGTAGATCGCGCCATGGGCCCGGAAGAAGGCGCCGAGGCCAAGGTGAACGATACCGGTGCCGGGGCGTTGGCCGGGTTGGCGGGTCAGACGTGGCGTGGTCATGTAGTCGGTCCTTGATGCGATGTGCCGGGGACCGCCCGCGCCGGGCAGCCCCGGACGCGGTCAGGCGGCCCCTTCCGCTGAGATGTCGACCAAGTTAACGCGCCATCCAGCCGCCGTCGACATTGAGAATCGCCCCGTGAACATAGGCCGCAGCCGGCGAGGCCAGGAAGACCGCCGAGCCCGCGATGTCCTCGGGCGCTCCCCAGTGGCCGGCGGGAATCCGGTCGAGGATCGCCTGGTTGCGCACCGGATCCTCGTGCAGCGCCTTCGTGTTTGCGGTGACGATGTAGCCCGGCGCGATGGCGTTGACGTTGATCCCCCGGCCCGCCCATTCGTTGGCCAGCAACTTGGTGATCCCGGCAACACCGTGTTTCGCCGCCGTGTAGCTGGGCACCCGGATGCCACCCTGGAACGACAGCAGCGAGGCGATGTTGATGATCTTGCCGCCCGCGCCCCGCGCCAGCGCCGCCTTGCCGAAAGCCTGGCAGGTGAAGAACAGCGCCTTCAGGTTCACGTCCATCACCGCGTCCCAGTCGGCCTCGGAGAACTCCAGCGCATCGGCGCGGCGGATGATCCCGGCGTTGTTGACCAGGATATCGACCGGCTCGTCAAAGGCACCCTGCCCGGCCATCGGATCGGCGAAGTCGAGCGTCATCGGCCGGCCCCGGCCACCGGCGCTTGCGATGAGGTCCAGGGTCTCGTCCGGGGCGCGGCGCGCGGCGCAGATCACCTCGGCCCCCGCCTCGGCCATGGCCACGGCGATCGCCTGCCCGATCCCGGCATTCGACCCCGTGACCAGCGCCACCTTTCCGTCGAGCCGGAACCTCATCTCAGCGCATCCATCGCCACGGGCTCTTGATCGCGGTAATCGACATTGTCGCCCGCCATCGCCCAGATGAAGGTGTATGATCCGGTGCCGCAGCCGCAATGGATCGACCAGGGCGGCGAGACCACGGCCTCTTCATTGGCCATGACGATGTGCCGGGTCTCCTCGGGCCGGCCCATGAAATGGAACACCCGGGCGTCGGGCGCCATATCGAAATAGAGATAGGCCTCCATCCGCCGGTCGTGCAGATGCGCCGGCATCGTGTTCCAGACCGATCCGCCGTGGAACTGGGTATAGCCCATGACCAACTGACAGCTTTCCATCACCTCCGGATGGACGAACTGGTTGATGGTCCGGTGATTGGCGGTCTCGGCCGCGCCCAGGGTCAGCTTCTTTGCCTCGGCCAGGGTGACCAGCCGCGAGGGCAGCGCCTTGTGCGCCGGGGTCGAGAGGATGTAGAATCGTCCCTGCCCGCCGAATGTCACCGGCCCGGACCCCAGCCCGAGATAGAGCACATCGCCCTTCTCCAGCCGGTGCTCGTTGACTGTCCCGGTCTCGCCGATGTTCACCACCGCCATCTCGCGGCGGTCGAGCACGCTGGCGGTGCCGCATTCCTTGACCTCGTCCAGCACCAGAGAGCCCCCGGCCGGCACCGCGCCGCCCAGGATCATCCGGTCGTAATGGGTATAGACCAGCCGGATTTCCCCGGCCGCGAACAGCCCCCCGGCGTGGAAGTTGGATCGCAGCCCTTCGGTATCCAGCCCCTTGGCGGATGCGGGATCGACGGCGTGGCGGGTTTCGACGCTCAGCATGGTCGTCCTTTCACAGAAAATCGTCGCGGCGCGGCGTGAAGCTGTCGATCAGCTCTCCGGCCTCGAGGCATTCGCAGCCATGCGGCACATCGGCCGCCATCGTGACGGTGTCGCCGGGGCCGACGACCATGTCTTGCCCGTCAACGGTAAAGCGGAACCGGCCCGATTTGACGAAGGTCGCCTGCACATGCGGGTGATGATGTGTAGCGCCCCTGGCGCCGGTCTCGAAGGCGACCGAGACCAGCATCAGCTCGGGCGCATCGGTCAACACCTGCCGGGTAACGCCCGGTTCGGGAGAGACTTTGGGAAACATCGGCAGTCCTTTCGTCAGAACCATAGGAATATGAGGAACGCCCGCATTTCGGACATGCCGGCGCGGATAGCCGGCACGACCGTTCGGGAACAGGGGTCATCGGCAGCAGGCCGTCGAAAGCGGCGCAGATCGCACCGCGAACGACCCTGTCACGGCCGGGCGGCATCCTCAGTGAAGCGCCCAGCCCGCAAACGACCATATTCTACTTGTAATCAGTCACTTCTCCCATGAAGTTAAAGTTTGTATGCCTGTTTCGCCAGGCCATAGGCCAGGTCTCGCGCCACTTCGGGCGCTTCATCCGCATCCAGCCGGCCGGTGCCGACCAGGGTCGCCAGATAGGCGCAGTCCACCCGCCGGGCGACATCGTGCCGGGCCGGGATCGAACAGAAGGCCCGCGTGTCGTCGTTGAAGCCGACGGTGTTGTAGAAACCGGCGGTTTCGGTGGCGGTCTCGCGGAACCGCTTCATCCCTTCGTAACTGTCGAAGAACCACCAGGGCGGCCCCAGCTTCAGCGCCGGATAGACCCCGGCCAGCGGCGCCAGCTCGCGTCCATAGCTGGTCTCGTCCAGCGTGAAGGCAATGACCGTCAGCCCCGGCTCCATCCCGACTGCATCCAGCAAGGGCTTGAGATTGTGGACATAATCCGTGCGGGTCGGAATATCGAACCCCTTGTCCCGGCCAAAGGCCTGCAGCATCTGGCCGGAGTGGTTTCGATAGCTGCCGGGGTGAATCTGCAGCACCAGCCCGTCATCCAGGCTCATCCGCGCCATCTCGGTCAGCATCTGGCCGCGGAAGGCATCGGCCTCTTCGGCGCTGCACTTGCCGCGCATGGCCTTGTCGAACAGCGCCGCGGCCTCGTCCGAGCTCAGGTTCTCGGTCCGCGCCGTGGCGTGGCCGTGATCCGAAGAGGTGGCGCCGAATTCCTTGAAATAGGCCCGCCGCGCCCGATGCGCGGCAAGATAGCCCTGCCAGCTTGAAGTTTCGCCCGCAAGTCCACAGAAATATTCAACATTCTCTGCAAACCCGGCAAACTCGGGATCGACGACCTGGTCCGGCCGGTAGGCGGTGATCACCTTGCCGCCCCAGCCCGACTCGCGGATCATGCGATGCCATTTCAGATCGTCGGTCGCCGCGTCCGTGGTCGCGATCGCCTCGATCCCGAAGCGTTCGTACAGCGCCCGGGGCCGGAACTCGGGCCGTTTCAGGCAGGCGTCGATATGGTCATAGGCGGCGTCGGCGGTCTTTTCCGACAGCCGCTCGGTCCAGCCGAAGACGTCGGCCAGCGCATGTTCGACCCAGAGCCGCGACGGCGTGGCGCGGAACAGATGCCAGTTCGACGCGAAGAGCCGCCAGATCGCCCGCCCGTCGGTCTCGGTCTTGCCGCCATCGGCGCGCGGCACCCCCAGGCTTTCCAGCGGAATCCCCTGCGAACAGAGCATCCGGAACACATAATGGTCGGGGATCACGAAAAGCTCGGCCGGACCCGGAAAGGGTTGATCCTCGGCGAACCAGCGCGGATCGGTATGACCATGCGGAGACAGGATCGGCAGCGCCTTGATGCCTTCATACAGGTCGCGCGCCAGGCTACGCAGCGAAGGTTCCGCCGGAAACAGCCGATCGTCGTCAAGCATGAGGACCCTCCCAGGTCACGCCGCCCCAACTCGGGGCTTTCAATATCTTCGGAGTCTGCTAATATTCTAGCATACCAATTCTGTCAACGCGAGGGGCAACATGGCAGCCATCGGGGCGCTGAAGACCCGGGAACCGGCTCGCCGGCCGACGGTTGCGGACGGGGTGTTCGACCTGCTGCACCGCCGTATCCTGACGCTCGACCTGCCGCCCGGCACCCGCCTTTCCGAGGCCGAAGTGGCCCAGGCGATGTCGGTCTCGCGTCAACCGGTGCGGGATGCCTTCTACCGGCTGTCGAAGCTGGGCTTCCTGACGATCCGGCCCCAGGTCGCCACCGAGATCGCGCCGATTTCCGCCGCTGCGGTGCTTCAGGCCCGGTTCATCCGCGCCGCCATCGAGGCCGAGACCGCCAAGGCCGCCGCGACCGCTTTGAGCGAAGAGGACCACCAGGCCCTGCGCGCCTTGCTGGAACGACAGCGGAGCGCCGTCGAAACCCGCGACAAGTCGGCGTTTCACGCGCTCGACGACCAGTTTCACAAGGAAATCTGCATCCGCTCGGGCCATGCCTTCGCTTGGGAGACGATCCGAGAACACAAGGCCCATATGGACCGGGTGCGCTATCTGTCCCTGGCCTTCGCCAGCGAAGAGGCTTTCGAAGACCACCAGGCGCTGATGAGCGCGCTCGAAGCGCGTGATCCGGAGGGCGCCCATGCCCTGATGCATCATCACCTTGGCCATATGCGCGAACAGATTGTACGTATCCGCGCCGAACACAGCCGATTCTTTACCGAGGAAGATGATGACTGAACATTTGAAACCGGCGCGGTTTCTGTCGATCGGGGAATGCATGGTCGAAATGGCCCCGCAGGCCGGCGGCCTGTTTGCCATGGGCTTTGCCGGCGACACGCTGAACACCGCCTGGTATGCCCGCCGGGCGCTGCCGCCGGAGTGGACGGTCGGATATCTGACGGCGGTCGGGACGGACCGGATTTCGGACGACATGGTGGGTTTCATCGAAGACTCTGGGCTGGACAGTTCGGCCATCGCGCGGGTGCCGGAGCGGACGGTGGGGCTCTATCTGATCCAGCTGTCCGGGGCCGAGCGCAGCTTTGCCTATTGGCGCGATTCCTCGGCGGCACGGCTGCTGGCCGCGGATGCCGGGCGGCTGCGGGCGGCGCTGGACGGGGCACGGCTGGCCTATCTGTCGGGGATCACCCTGGCGATCCTGTCGCCTGCCGACCGGGCGGTGCTGTTGCAGGAGCTGACGCGCGCCCGGGCGGCGGGAACGCTGGTGGCCTTCGATCCGAACCTGCGGCCCCGGCTCTGGCCCGACGCGCCGACCATGCGCGACGCCGTCACCCGGGCGGCGCAGGTGGCCGATATCGTCCTGCCTTCCTTTGACGACGAGGCGGCGGCCTTTGGCGATGCCGATCCGCAGGCCACGGCACGGCGCTATGCGGCGCGGGGCGCCGGGCTGGTGGTGGCCAAGAACGGCGCCGGCGAGGTGGCGGCGCTGTCCGACGGGCAGATGACGCTCTGGACCCCGCCGGCCGTGGCGCAGCCGGTGGATACCACCGCCGCGGGGGACAGTTTCAACGCTGCCTTCCTGGCCGCGCATCTGACCGGCGCCGGGCTGTTGGAGGCCCTGCAGGCCGGGGCGGCGCTGGCCGGAAAGGTGATCGGCCAACGCGGGGCGCTGGTGGAACTCTGACGCCCGGCTTTACTTCCGGCCCCCTGCGCCCGAAACAGGGGGCCGGTCTCGGGCAAGCGGCAAGGGCAAGCCATGATACAACTCGACAGCCTTTCGGCACTGGGCAGCCTGCCCTTTGACGAGGTGATCGACGTGCGCTCGCCCGCCGAATTCGCCGAGGATCACGTGCCGGGCGCGATCAGCCTGCCGGTGCTGAGCAATGCCGAACGGGCCGAGGTCGGGACGATCTACAAGCAGGTCGATCCCTTCGTGGCGCGCAAGGTCGGCGCGGCGCTGGTGGCGAAGAACGCGGCGCGACATCTCCAGGGGCCGCTGGCCGACCGGCCCTATCGCTGGCGGCCGCTGGTCTATTGCTGGCGCGGCGGGCAGAGGTCGGGCTCCTTCGCCTCGATCCTGGCGCAGATCGGCTGGCGGGCCGACACGATCGAGGGCGGCTACAAGGCCTATCGCAAGCTGGTGGTGCAAGAGGTCTATGACCGGCAGCCGGCACCGCGGCTGGTGCTGCTTGACGGCAATACCGGCACCGCCAAGACCCGGCTGCTGGCGCTGCTGGCCGAAGCCGGGGCGCAGGTGCTGGATCTCGAGGGGCTGGCCGAGCATCGCGGCTCGCTCTTCGGCGGCTTCGGCGGATTGCAGGCGCCGCAGCCGAGCCAGAAGATGTTCGAGAGCCGGCTGGCGGCGGCCTTGCAGGGCTTCGACCCGGCGCAGGTGGTCTTTGCCGAGGCCGAGGCGGCCAAGATCGGCGACCTGCTGGTGCCCAAGGGGGTCTGGCAGGGGATGCTGGCGGCCGAGCGGATCGAGATTTCGGCGCCTCTGGCGGCGCGGGCCGATTTCCTGATGCAGAGCTACAGCGACCTGATCGAGGACGGCGCGGTGCTGGCGGCGCGGCTGGACAAGCTGCGGCCCTATCACGCGGCGGAGGTGATCGAGGAATGGCACGGGCTTGCGGCGGCAGGCAGCTTTCATGCGCTGGCGCAACAACTGATGGCGCTGCATTACGACCCGCGCTATGCCAAGGCCGCCGAGCGGCGCCGCCCGCCGGTGGCGCGGGTGGCGCTGGAGCGGCTCGACGACGCGGCGCTGCGCGCGGCGGTGCCGAAAATCCTGGCCGCGGCACGGGTCTGACGGCCGAGGGCCTGCCGCCGGACGCGTTTGCAGGCTTCCGGACGACCGTTTGCAAATGGCGGCCCCGGGACCGGGCCGAACCCCTCAGACCAGCCGAAGCAGTTCAGGCGGCGGGGTCAGTTGCCCGATCCGGACCGCGGGAAAACCCGCCGCCCGCAACTCGGCCAGCAGGCGCTCGGCCGCGGCCTCCGGCACCGCCGCCAGCAACCCGCCCGCGGTCTGCGGATCGTGCAGGAGGTCGGCGCGGGCATCCTGCGGACCGGCCAGCGGCGCCGCCGCCCGGTTGGCATGCAGCAGGGTCGAACGGCGCCCCTCCCGCGCCAGCTCCAGCGCGCCGGGATAGAACGGCACCGCCTCCAGCTCGATCTCCGCGCCGCAGCCCGAGGCCCGGCAGATCGCCGCCAGATGCCCGGCGAGGCCGAAGCCGGTCACATCGGTCATCGCATGGGCGCCGCGCAGGATCCCGGCGGCCCGGCCCTGGGGCTGCTGCATCGCGGCCAGCAGCCCGGCCACGTCCCGGCCCCGCGCCGCACCGGCCATCTCGGCGGCCAGCAGCACCCCCGAACCGATCGGCCGGGTCAGGATCAGCGCATCGCCCGGCTGCCCGCCGCCCTGGGTGATCGCCGCTCCCTCGCAGAGCCCGGTGACGGTGAAGCCCAGCGTCATCTCGTCGCCCATGGTGGAATGGCCCCCGACGATCTCGGCCCCGGCCTCGGCAAAAACCTGGGACGCCGCTTCCATGATCTCGGCCATGGTCCGGGCCTGCAGCCCGGCCGCCATCCGCGGGAGGGTGATCGAGGACAGCGCCGCCTGCGGCTTCGCGCCCATCGCCCAGATGTCGCCCATCGCATGCAGCGCGGTGATCCGGGCCATCGTCACCGGATCATCGGTGAAGGCGCGCAGGTGGTCGGTGGTCAGAACCTGGCGGACGCCGCCGACCTGCAGCACGGCGGAATCGTCCCCGGCACCGGTCAGCACATCGGCCCGGGCCGTCGTCGGCAGGGCGCAGAGGCTGTCGGTCAGCACCGTGCCGCCGACCTTAGCGCCGCAGCCGCCGCAGAGCGGCACATCGGCCAGCATCTCGGCCACCCCAGTGGCGGCGCGGCGCGGCGGTTTCGGCTCGGACATTTCCGGCAGGTCGCCGAACCGCTCCATGAAGCGCCGGTCGATCCAATCCTTCCAGCGCCAGAGCAGCGGCCCGGCGGGGGCCAGCCCCCATTTCTCGGCCAGCGCCGACTTGCCGCCCAGCGACACCAGCTTCAGATAGCGGCGCTGCGGGCGGAAGGGACGCAGCTTGCCGCCTGACAGCGCGGCGCGCAGGTTGTCGTAGAGCACCGGGGCCGCGCGAACGGCGAAAACCCCCGCCTTGGGGCGCGGGCTGGCGGTCAGATTGGCGCAGTCGCCGCAGGCAAAGAGCCCCGGATGGTCAACAACCTGCAGGGAGGCGTCCACGTCGATGAAGCCATCGCTCAGCGGCAGGCCGGTCTGCTCCAGCCAGCGCTGCGGAAAGGCCCCTGCGGCACCGACGGTGAAGGACGACTCCAGGATCGCCCCGCCTTTCAGTCGCAGCGCTTCGGGGCCGACCTGCCTGACCTCGGCGTTGAAATGGCAACGGATGCCGGCCTTGCGGAGCGCACGCATCAGCCGCGCCCGGGCCAGGGCGCCGGTGCCGCCGATCCGGGCCTCGCGTTCGACAAGCGCGACCTGCGGATCGGTGCCCTGCCCGCGCAGCGCATGGGCCATGGCCAGCGCCAGTTCCACCCCCGCGACCCCGCCGCCGATGACCGCGGCCCTGGGCGGCCGGCGGCCCGCCGCGACCTCGGCCAGGAACCGCTGCCAGCGGGCCGCATAGGGGCCGAGCGGCTTGGCCGCGATGCCATGGACGGCAAAGCCGGGGATGTCCGGCATTTCGGCGGTGATGCCGATGTCGATCGAGGCCACGTCATAGGCGATCGGCGGCCGCCCCGGCACGAAGACCCGGCGTTCCGCGGGGTCGAGCCCTTCCACCCGGCCCAGGACCAGCCGGGCCCCGGCATACCGGGCCAACCTCACCAGATCGATTTCCAGATCGTCGCGGCCGTAATGCCCGGCGATGTGACCCGGCAGCATCCCGGTATAGGGCGCCGTCGGGTCCGGGTTGATCACCGTCAGCCGGGCGCCGGGCAAGGGCCGCATCCCCCAGCGTCGCAGCAACAGCGCATGGGCATGGCCGCCTCCGATCAGCACCAGATCGCGGGTCAGGGGAATTGACGGAAGAATGGCGGACCTCCGGGTCGATTGCCGTGTTGCATCAGTTTCTTATCAATCGGCTTCCGTTCAGGCACCAGACATTTTCGCCCTCTTTCTCCGGCCGCCCTGCCCGCCCCTCAGCCTTTCACCAGAAGCGGCGAAGGCGCGGCGTCCGGGTCGAGCGTCACCTCGCCGCGGGTCCGGGGCAGCGCGCCGGGCATCTCGGCCTGGATGAAGGCAATCAGCTTCTCGCGGATCTGGCAGCGCAGATCGAACGTCTCCGATGCATTGCGGGCCGAGGCCAGAACCCTAAGCTCCATCACCCGCTCGCGGAAGTCCGTCACCTGCACCGCGAAGACCCCGCGATCCCAGAGCGGCGAGGACTCGACCACCTCGCGCGCCCGCGCCCGGATCGCGGCGACATCGGCGGAATGATCGAGATAGAGCATCACCGCGCCGATCAGCGAGGCGGTCTCGCGGGTCCAGTTCTGGAACGGACGTTCGATGAAATAGCCGAGCGGCACGATCAGCCGGCGCCAGTCCCAGATCTTGATCACCACATAGGTTGCGCTGATTTCCTCGACCTGGCCCCATTCGCCCTCGACGATCAGCGCGTCGTCGATCCGGATCGGCTGGGTGATCGCCAATTGAATGCCGGCAATGAGGTTCTGCAGCACCGGTTGCAGCGCCAGGCCGACGACGATCCCCGCCGCGCCGCCGGCAGCCAGCAGCGAGACCCCGTATTGCCGCACCGAGTCGAAGCTCATCAGCACCGCGGCGGCACCGACCAGCAGGATCAGCACCCGCGCCACCCGCAACAGGATCCGGCTCTGGGTGACATGCTTGCGGGCCAGAAGGTTGTCTTCGGCATCCAGCTTGAACCGGCGCAGATAGAGCGTGGACCAGATATGCAGCGCCACGAGGGCACTCCAGGCCAGAAGCACGATGAAGCCGATCAGCAGGCCATGGTTCAGCGCCGCCTGCCAGGTCTCGTCCAGCGGCGAGACGCCGGCGCCAACCGCCAGGGCCAGGATGACGATCCCCAGCCGCAACGGCCGCCGGCTCCGCGCCACCAGCGAGCGCCAGAACAAGGGCCGGTCCGCGACCAGCCGGGTCGCGAGTCGGTCGAACAGGTGATGGACCAGCAGGCCGAACAGCAGCGCCGCGACCAGGGTCAGGGCGGTCAGCGCCCAGTCCGGCAGCAGTTCGCCAAGACGGTCCGAAAGCACCGTCAACCCGTCGATCAGCCCATCCATTCCGTACTCCCTCTTGCGTGCCCGGGCACGGCTGGCAGGAACGGGCGGGCCGACCGATGCGGTGCCGCCCCGCCCGGCCCGGAGTCAGGCCGCCTTTTCCAGCCGCGACCGCAGCCCGGTGATCGCCTGCGCCGCCTCGGCGGCCTCGCGCCCCTTCTCGACGAAATGGGCCGCGAATATGCCGCGATGATGGTCGGTCTCGTGATAGTGATGCGGCGTCAACGCGACCGAGAGCACCGGCACCCCGGTGTCGAGCCCGACCCGCATCAGCCCGTCCACCACCGCCGATGCGACGAAATCGTGCCGGTAGATGCCGCCATCGACGATCAGCGCCGCACAGGCGATCGCGCCGTAACGGCCGGTCAGGGCCAGTTCGCGCGCCAGCAGCGGCATCTCGAAGGCGCCGGGCACGTCGAAGACATCGACAAGGGCGGCGGGAATGAGCTCGGTGAAGCCCGCAAGTGCGCGGGAGGTGATATCGCCATGCCAGTTGGCTTTGACGAAGGCGTAGCGGCAGGTCATCGGTTTTCTCCTGTTCACGACCAAACGCTCCGCAGGGCAACCAGGACCCGCCCGCCGGAGGACCGGAGAGGCGTGCCTAGGTTCTCTTTCATCCGGACTGTGACCGTCGGCCCAGGAATCGCACCTGATCTGCTGACCCCGGCCGGGTGGCCGGGCGCTCGCGGGCTTGCCGGGCCAGGCCCTGCTTACCGCCGGTGGGGAATTTCACCCCGCCCCGAGAACGCCGCCAACCTGCCATGCCGGTCGCCGCCCCGCAAGACCGGGCCGCGCCCCCGACCACCTTCCCATTCGGGCGCAGGCATCCTATCTAGATTGCAAACAGAGAAAGGCCTTTCGATGATCAAGTCCGGCTTCGCCATTCCGCATGTTCCGCAACCCCTGCTCGACGCCAACAGCGGCGGCGGCAAGGAGCTTGGCGATCTGCCGGAATGGGACCTGACCGACCTCTACGCCTCGCCCGATGCCAAGGAGCTGAAGCGCGACCTGGACTGGCTGGAATCGGCCTGCGCCAGCTTCGCCGAGGATTTCGAGGGCAAGCTGGCCAGTCTCGACGGGGCCGGGATGCTGAACTGCGTGCTGCGCTACGAGAAGATCGACGTCGTCGCCGGGCGGATCATGTCCTTTGCCGGGCTGCGCTACTACCAGAACACGATCGACGCCGAACGCGCCAAGTTCATGTCCGACATGCAGGACCGGATCACCACCTTCACCACGCCGCTGGTCTTCTTCTCTCTGGAGCTGAACCGGATCGACGACGACGCGCTGGACGCGGTGATGGCCTCGAACGCCGATCTGGCGCGCTACAAGCCGGTGTTCGACCGGCTGCGGGCGATGAAGCCCTATCAGCTGTCGGACGAGCTGGAGAAATTCCTTCACGATCAGTCGGTTGTCGGTGCCTCGGCCTGGAACAAGCTGTTCGACGAGACCATGGCCGGGCTGGAATTCGAGGTGCAGGGCGAGACGCTGACCCTGGAGGCCACCCTGTCGCTGCTGACCGAGCAGGACCGCGCCAAGCGCGAAGCGGCCAGCCATGAACTGGCGCGGGTCTTCTCGCGCAACATCAAGCTGTTCTCGCGCGTGCACAACTCGCTGGTCAAGGAAAAGGAAATCGAGGACCGCTGGCGCAAGATGCCGACCCCGCAGACCGGGCGCCACCTGGCCAACCATGTCGAGCCGGAAGTGGTCGAGGCGCTGCGCAATGCGGTCGTCGCCGCCTATCCGAAGCTGTCGCATCGCTATTACGAGCTGAAGCGGAAATGGCTGGGGCTGGACCGGATGCAGGTCTGGGACCGCAACGCGCCGCTGCCGATGCAGTCGGACCGGCTGGTGGACTGGGACAGCGCCAGGAAGACGGTGCTCGACGCCTATGCCGGCTTTGCCCCCGAGATGGCCGAGATTGCCAAGCCGTTCTTCACCAAGGGCTGGATCGACGCCGCGGTGAAACCCGGCAAGGCGCCCGGCGCCTTTGCGCATCCCACGGTGACCGAAGTGCATCCCTATGTGATGCTCAACTACCTGGGCAAGCCGCGCGACGTGATGACCCTGGCGCATGAGCTGGGCCATGGCGTCCATCAGGTTCTGGCCGCCGGTCAGGGCGAGCTTCTGTCCTCCACCCCGTTGACCCTGGCCGAAACCGCCAGCGTGTTCGGCGAGATGCTGACCTTCCGGGCGATGCTGGCGGAGGCCAAGGACCAGGCCGAGCGCAAGGTGTTGCTGGCCGGCAAGGTCGAGGACATGATCAACACCGTGGTCCGGCAGATCGCCTTCTACGATTTCGAGTGCAAGCTTCATGCCGCCCGCCGGGCCGGCGAGCTGACCCCGGACGACATCAACAATCTCTGGATGTCGGTGCAGGCCGAAAGCCTGGGGCCGGCCTTCGACTTCATGGACGGCTACGAGACCTTCTGGGCCTATATCCCGCATTTCGTCCATTCGCCCTTCTACGTCTATGCCTATGCCTTCGGGGACGGGCTGGTGAACGCGCTTTATGCCGTCTACGAGGAAGGCGGCGAGGATTTCCAGGCCAAGTATTTCGAGATGCTGAAGGCCGGCGGCAGCATGCACCACAAGGTGCTGCTGGCCCCCTTCGGCCTGGACGCCAGCGATCCGGCATTCTGGGACAAGGGCCTGGGCATGATCTCGGGCATGATCGACGAGCTTGAGGCGATGGAGGGCTGAGGCCGGGAAACGCTCCCGGGGCGGCTTGCAAATCCTGCCGCTCCGCCTACCCTTTCGCCATGACCGCCGACCAGATCATCGCCCGCCTGAACCTTTCGCCGCATCCCGAGGGCGGCTGGTATCGGCAGAGCTGGGTCTCGGAAGCACCGGGGGAGTCCCGCCCGGCCGGCACCTGCATCTATTTCCTGCTGAAACCGGGTGAGCGGAGCCATTGGCACCGGATCGATGCCGACGAGATATGGCATTTCTACAGCGGCAGCGCCCTGACGCTCCGGATTTCCGAAACCGAAGACGGGCCGGCCCGCGCCCACCAGCTCGGCCCCGACCTGGCGGCAGGCGAACTGCCGCAGCTGGTGGTGCCGAAGGGCCATTGGCAGGCCGCCGAGCCCGGGGCGGGCTTTGCCCTCGTCGGCTGCACCGTCTGCCCGGGTTTCCGTTTCGAGGCGTTCGAGCTGGCCGCGCCCGGGTTCGATATCCCCGGCTGACCTTCTATTCCGCCGGCAGGTTCTCGCGAAGCCAGATCCGGATCGGCAACGGCAGCGGCGTGATCGGCTCGGGCGCCAGGACAGCCTCCAGCGCCCGCCTTGCCAGCAGGTCCACATCATGCGCCAGCACCGCGGTCAGATGCCCCGCCAGCAGGGCCGCGCGGTTGGCCGGGGTCAGTTCGTGCCCGATGGCGACGATGTCGCGGCGATCCGCCTCGGACAGGGCGCGCACCGCCGCCACGTTGGCGCCGCCCGGAATATACAGGCCGATCCGGCCCGGCGTGGTGGACAGGAACTCGGCGACCAGATCATGCACCCGATCGGGATCATCACGGCCCGAGCCAAGCCGCCTCACCTCGACCGCCCTGGCCATGGCCATCGACTGTTCGAAGCCGGCGCGGCGCTCGACATAAAGCCGCGCCCTCAGGTCACCCATCAGCATGTGGACCGGCGCCGGGTCCGGCCCGATCATCCGCGCCATCAAGGCTCCGGCGGTGCGCCCGGCGGCGAAGTCGTCGATCCCGACATGGGCCACACCCTGCAGCGGGACCGCCGAGCTGGCCAGAGTCACTATCCGCTGGCCCCGGTCCCTGCGGCGCAAAATGGCATCCCGCACCTCGGGAGAATCCAGCCCCATCAGGATCACCCGTCCGGCGCCCTGAGAACCGTCGTCGAGCGCCCGGATGATGGCTTCGGTCTCAAGTGACGGCAGATCGGTGACGGCCAGCCGCGATCCGGCCGGGGCGGCCCGGCCAAGCTCGGCCTGAAGGGCCGCGAGTATCGCCTGTGCAAAGAAACTGACGCCAATCGGCAGCAGCACCTCGATGACCTGCGGCTCGGCGGTCGGCATCGCCTTGGTCGCGCCCGCTGCGGCGGGCCTTCCATAGCCCAGCCGGTCAATCTCGGCTTCGACCCTGCGCACCGTCTCGGGTCGGACTCCGGGGCGATGGTTGATCACCCGGTCCACGGTGGCCGGAGATACCCCGGCCGCCTTCGCGACATCTCGTAGACGGACCTTCTTCATCGCGGCAGGGCTGCGCCCCCGGGTCCTGGGATCCGGGTCATGAGCGCAGCAGGCTCCGTGGCAGGGGACGACATCATTCTGGCCTTGTTATTCGGACCCAGCTTTGCGCGGGGCACCGCCGGCAGGCAAGGCTGCGGGAATGTCCCACCGCCCCTGCGCCACCAGCTGGATCGCCAGATCGACCAGGGCATCGAACTCCAGCCGCCCGCAGCGGTTCGCGGCAACGTCGAGCCCCGAGCGCAGGACCGCATGCGACAGATGGGTGTAGCCGCGCTCGTCGAGTTGCGAGAGCAGATAGCGGATGAACCGGGCGTCGAACTCATCCTCGCCCGGGCATCGCTGGACGCTCTTCTCCACCTGCTCCAGCCAACGCAGCCGCTCTGCGCGGGTGAATCCGGATTGATCTGATCTTCCCACTTCGACACTCCCATTCAGGGTTCGAGGACGAGATTTCTGCCCAGCCCGAAAGATATTATCGCGGCGGGGAAAGCCATCACGGTTGATGCAAAACCATCATCGTTATCGGAAAATAGATCATTTTCTCATCAGGTTGAAGCATCAAACGGCTGTTTCAAGACACCGTGCGACATGACGTCGCGGAATATGCTCAGAAACCCGGCAGGGAAGGAACGGGAAAGCCCTCAGGCGGTCAATTTCCGGGGTCCCGACGGTCCCCGCCCGGGCGGCTGACCCGCCCGCCGCCGACGCTGGCCGCGACACCCGTGGTGCCGGGCCCCGAGCTTGGCAGCCCCGCCAGCACCCGCAGCGCGAGCCAGGCACAGGCCTGCGCCGTCAGTGCCTCGCCGTCCAGCCCGGCGGCCTCGACGGTGCGGATCCGGCCCTCGAACCCGGCCTCCAGAAGCTGCAGCAACTCGGAATCCCGGCGCCCCGGCCCGGCGACCAGCAGCTCTTGCGGCGGTGCCGGGCATTGCGACAGGCCGATCAGCGCCGCAACCGCGATCAACGAACGGGTGGTGGCGGCGGCATCCGCCGGGTCGAGTTGCGCCAGCGCCGCGCCAAGCTCGGGGAAGCTCTGCCCGGTCAGCCATTTCGGCGGCAGCTGCCGGAACCAGAGCGCCTGCGTCGCCGCCTCGATCAGCGGCTCGCTGACCCGCCCGCCGGTCAGCCGGTAGCCCGCCTCGGCCTGACCGGGGCCGATATCGAAGGCCAGGCAGGCGCCGGGCGCTGCCGGGTCGGGCTGATCGGCATCGGCCCATGTCAACCGACAGACCCGGTCCAGCACCAGCACGGCCGAGGCCCCGCGCAGCCCCGTCGAGCGCAGCAGCGCATGGTGAAAGAAGGCGTCCATCGGCCGGCCCCGGCCTCCCAGTTCGCGGTCGGCGGCGGCAAAGTCGCGGACCACCGGCAGGCCCATCGCCTCGGCCAGGGCCGCGCCGACCTCGGGTGCCAGCGTGTCGCAACCCAGGGCCTGCGCCTCGGGGAAGGCGGCCAGGACCTCGGACAGCGCGGTCAAGGCGCCCTCACGCCGCGCCTCGGCACCGGCGGTGCCATCTGCGGACATCGCCCGACGCTCGGCCGCACTCCAGTAGCGCCAGCGGGTCTGGCCCAGTTCTTCGATCGCGCAGCCGTCCCCCAGCAGTGCCGCCGCCGTCAGCCCCTGCCCCTCGGGCATCTGCACCAGCCCGACCGCCCATCGCGCCGTCTCCCGGGCCTGCGCTGGCCTGCGGCTCATCTCCTGCTTCCCCTCGCCTCGGACCGCCCCTATAAGAGCGCACCCGAAATTGGACCGAAGCGCAATGACCTACCACCCCAAATCCGAATTCCTGCACGCGATCCAGAGTCGTGGCTTCCTGCAGGACTGCACCGATCTGCAAGGCCTGGACGAGGCCCTGACCAAAGGGGTGGTGACGGGCTATATCGGCTTTGACCTGACCGCGACCAGCCTGCACATCGGCAACCTGGTCCAGATCATGCTGCTGCGCTGGATGCAGAAGACCGGGCACCGGCCGATCACCCTGATGGGCGGCGGGACCACCAAGGTCGGCGACCCCTCGGGCAAGGACGAGATGCGCAAGATCATCTCGGTCGAGCAGATCAACGCCAATGCCGACGGCATCCGGAAGGTGTTCTCGCGCTATATCTCCTATGGCGACGGGCCGACCGACAGCCCGCTGGTCAACAATGCCGAATGGCTGGACAAGCTGGGCTACATCGATTTCCTGCGCGACATCGGCAAGCATTTCACCATCAACCGGCTGCTCGCCTTCGAAAGCGTCAAGTCGCGGCTCGACCGCGAGCAGGCGCTGAGCTTCATCGAATTCAACTACATGCTGCTGCAGGCCTACGACTATCTGGAGCTGCACCGCCGCTATGGCTGCATCCTGCAGATGGGCGGATCGGACCAATGGGGCAACATCGTTTCCGGCGCCGACCTGATCCGTAGGGTCGAAGGGCACGAGGCCTTCGGGCTGACGACGCCGCTGGTCACCCGCGCCGACGGCAAGAAGATGGGCAAGTCGGCGGATGGCGCGGTCTGGCTGAACGAGGACCGGATGTCGTCCTTCGACTTCTGGCAGTGGTGGCGCAACATCGCCGATGCGGATGTCGGCAAGTTCCTGAAGATGTTCACGGAACTTCCGCTGGACGAATGCGAGCGCCTGGGCGCCCTGGGCGGGTCCGAGATCAACGCCGCCAAGGTGATCCTGGCCAACGAGGTGACCGGGCTGTGCCGGGGCGCCGAGGCGGCCGCGGCGGCCGAGGCCACCGCCCGCGAGGTCTTCGAACGTGGCGGCGTGGGCGAGGCCCTGCCGACCCTGGAACTGAGCCGCGACGAGATCGGCGAGGGCATCTCGGTGGTGCAGCTGCTGACCCGCGCCGGGCTGGCCGGATCGGGAAAAGAGGCGAAACGGCTGATCGCCGACAATGGCGCCCGGATCGACGATGCGCCGCTGGCGGATGCCGGGCTGATGCTGACCGCCAGCGACCTGGAGTCGCCGATCAAGCTGTCGGCGGGCAAGAAGCGCCACGCGCTGGTCTCGCTGCGGGGCTGAGACCCGGCGTTTCCCTGACGACGACATTTCCCCTGACCGCGCCGGATTGTTGCCGCTCCGGCCCGGCCGACCCGCAATGGCCCGGCTCTTGCCCGATTCCGCGCCCATACGCCCCGGGCAGGCCGCAGAACCGCCATACCGGTCTGCGATACCGGAGGCCACGCCGGGCGGGACCGGCGGAAAGACGGGTCGGGTCGGTTGTCCTTGTTCACGGTTTATGTTCTCGGCGCGGCGAATGTCAGCGTCTCGGGTGGAAGTCAGCTTTCGGGATTTACCCAGGGCGATGGCTCGCATCTGGTCGGCCGCAGCATCACCCTGGATGCCCCGGCCTGGCAGCCGGTCGAGATATCGGACAATGACGGATTCTTCGCCGACAACGACAGCGGCCAGACCCTGTCCCAGTCCAGTTCGATCGACGGCACCAGCTATTCGGCGGGACGGATCGTCGAGGCCGAATACACCTTCACCGTCACCGATGGCGGCGGCAACAGCTACCAGATCATCGGCTTCAACATAAACGAACCCGGCTCGTCCCATCCCTCTTATGGCACGATCGAGGGGCTGGCCTTCGTCGGACCGCCCGGCGGCTGGCCGCCGGTCGGCACGCCGCTGACCGTGGTGAATGTCTCGGAAGGCCCCCCGAATGCGGCCGGACCCGCGGCGGTTGCCTATGAAGACCATGTCGCGCCGATCTGCTTTGTCACCGGCACGCGGATCGCCACGCCCGAGGGAGAGCGCCCGGTCGAGAGCCTGCGCCCCGGCGACATGGTCGAGACCCGGGACAACGGCGCACAGCCCCTGCTCTGGGTCGGGCGGACGGCGGTCGGCGGCACCGCCCGCGCCGAAGACCCGCGCTATGCGCCGGTCGAGATTTCCCCCGGCGCATTGGGTCCGGGCCAGCCGCACCAGCGGCTTGTCGTGTCGCGCCAGCACCGGCTGCTGCTGAGCGGCTGGCAGGTCGATCTGATGTTCGGCCTCCATGAAGTGCTGGTGCCCGCCGGGGCGCTGCTGGGCCAGCCCGGGTTCAGCCGGGGGCGGCCGAGCGGGGGCTGGGCCTATCACCACCTGCTCTGCCCGGCTCACGAGATTCTCCTTGCCGAAGGCGCTCCCGCCGAGAGCTTTCTGCCCGGCCCCGAAGCCTGCGCGGCATTGTCACCCGAGGCGCTGGCCTCGCTGGAACGCGCCCTGGGCGGGCGGCGGGTCGGAACGGTCTCGCGGCCGTTGCTGAAAGCCTGGGAAGGCCGCTTGGCCCTGTAGCGGATGCGGCCTAGACTGGCCGGCATGGCCGACCCTTCCCATGCCCGCGCCGACAGACCCGCCACCGCGAATGCCCCCGCTCTCGACCGTCACGGCGCGCTGCCCGCCAGCCACGCGGTCCCCGACCTGCTGACCCCGGGCCTTCGGCTGGTGTTCTGCGGCACCGCCCTGGGCCGGGTCTCGGCCCTGCGCCGGGCCTATTATGCCAATCCGACCAACAAGTTCTGGCGCACACTTCATGCGGTCGGCCTGACCCCGACCCGTTTCGCGCCCCAGGACTACCCCAAGCTGCTGCCGCTGGGCATCGGCCTGACCGATCTGGCCAAGGCCCATTACGGCAACGACGCCGAGCTTCCCGAGGGGGCGCTGGACGCCGCGGCGCTGACACAGAGGATCGCGCAGGTGGCGCCGCGAATGCTGGCCTTCACCTCGAAAACCGCCGCCAGCGCCTGGCTGGGCCGCCCGACCGGCCGCATCGCCTATGGCCCGCAGGTCGAGCGGATCGGGCCCACCGCGATCTGGGTCCTGCCCTCGCCCTCGGGCAGCGCCAGCCGCTATTGGGATGCCGCGCCCTGGCAGGCCCTGGCCCGCGAGATCGGCTGAACGCCCGCGCCCGGCCCGCCTGGCCGCGTGAATCTCGGCGCCGCCCCTTTTCACCCCAGCCTTCCCCGCATAAGACCGGGCCCTGAAGACTGGCGCATGAGGACGGCAATGCAGGAACCGGAAATCACCGAAGGCTTGGTCGCGGCGCATGGCCTGAAGCCGGACGAATACGCCCGCATCCTCCAGATCGTCGGACGCGAGCCCAGCTTCACCGAACTGGGCATCTTCTCGGCGATGTGGAACGAGCATTGTTCCTACAAGAGTTCCAAGAAATGGCTCCGCACCCTGCCGACCAAGGGGCCGCAGGTGATCTGCGGGCCGGGCGAGAATGCCGGCGTGGTCGATATCGGCGACGGCGACGCGGTGATCTTCAAGATGGAGAGCCACAACCACCCCAGCTATATCGAGCCGCATCAGGGCGCCGCGACCGGCGTCGGCGGCATCCTGCGCGATGTCTTCACCATGGGCGCCCGGCCGATCGCCGCGATGAACGCGCTGTCCTTCGGCCGCCCCGATCATCCCAAGACCCGGCATCTGGTGCAGGGCGTCGTCGAAGGGGTCGGCGCCTATGGCAACGCTTTCGGGGTGCCGACCGTGGGCGGCGAGGTGCGGTTTCACCGCTCCTATGACGGCAATTGCCTGGTCAATGCCTTCGCGGCGGGCCTGGCGAAGGCCGATTCCATCTTCTACTCGGCGGCCTCGGGCGTCGGGATGCCGGTGGTCTATCTGGGCGCCAAGACCGGGCGCGACGGCGTCGGCGGCGCCACCATGGCCAGCGCCGAGTTCGACGACACGATCGAGGACAAGCGCCCCACCGTGCAGGTCGGCGACCCCTTCACCGAGAAATGCCTGCTGGAAGCCTGCCTCGAACTGATGGCCTCGGGCGCGGTGATCTCGATCCAGGACATGGGCGCGGCGGGGCTGACCTGTTCCGCCGTCGAGATGGGCGACAAGGGCGGGCTGGGCATCCGGCTCGACCTCGACCGGGTTCCGGTGCGCGAAGAGGCGATGACCGCCTACGAGATGATGCTGTCGGAATCGCAGGAAAGGATGCTGATGGTCCTGAAGCCCGAGCGCGAGGCCGAGGCCAAGGCCATCTTCGAGAAATGGGATCTGGATTTCGCCATCGTCGGCGAGACCCTGGCCGAAGACCGCTTTCTGGTGGTGCATGGCAACGAGGTGAAGGCCGATCTGACGCTGTCGCAGCTGTCTTCGACCGCGCCGGAATATGACCGCCCCTGGGTGCCGACCCCGGCCCCGGCCGCACTGGCGCCGGTGCCCGAAGTCGATCCCGTCGAAGGGCTGAAGGCCCTGCTGGCCTCGCCGAACTACGCCGCGAAGACCTGGGTCTGGGAGCAATACGACAGCCAGGTCGGCGCCGATACCGTGGTGACTCCGGGCCTTGGCGCCGGGGTGGTGCGGGTGCATGGCACCGGGAAGCTGCTGGCCTTCACCTCGGACGTGACACCGCGCTACGTGAAGGCGAACCCGACCGAAGGCGGGAAGCAGGCGGTGGCGGAGGCCTTCCGCAATCTGGTCGCGGTCGGCGCGAAACCGCTGGCCTCGACCGACAACCTGAATTTCGGCAACCCGGAAAAGCCCGAGATCATGGGCCAGCTGGTCGGCGCGATCGAAGGCATCGGCGCCGCCTGCCTGGCGCTGGACATGCCGATCGTGTCCGGCAATGTCTCGCTCTACAACGAGACCGACGGCACCGGCATCCTGCCGACCCCGACCATCGGCGCGGTCGGGTTGATCGAATCCGCCGAAGGGTTGATCGCGGGCCGGGCCCAGACCGGCGACCTGCTGCTGCTGATCGGCGAGACGCAGGGCCATCTTGGCCAGTCGGCGCTGCTGGCAGAGATGTTCGGACGCGAAGACGGCGATGCCCCGGCGGTGGACCTGGCGGCCGAGCGGCGCCATGGCGATTTCGTCCTGGCCAACCGGACCCATATCCGCGCCGCCACCGACCTGTCGGATGGCGGGCTGGCGCTCGCGGCCTTCGAACTGGCCGAACGGGCCGGCTGCGGGCTGGAGGTGACGCCTACCGGCACGGCGCAACTGTTCGGAGAGGATCAGGGCCGCTATCTGCTGGCCGCCGCACCGAAACAGGCGCGCTTGCTCATGGCCGCGGCCAAATCCGCCGGGGTGCCGATGGCCGAGGTCGGCCGTTTCGGGGGCACCGCGCTGACGCTGGGCGGCACTTCGGCACCTCTGGAAGAACTGGCGGCGCTCTATCACTCGGGTTTCGCGGCCGCGCTCGACCTGCAATAGTCCCGCCTCTTGCGACGCCCCCCTGCCGGGGCTACATCTGAGACGAAGCGAAGGAGCGTACGATGGCGATGGAACCGCAGGACATCGAGGAGCTGATCCGCGCGTCCTTTCCCGAGGCGAAGATCACGATCACCGATCTGGCCGGCGACGGCAATCACTATTCCGCCGAAGTCATTGATGAGAGCTTCCGCGGCAAGAACCGCGTCGAGCAACAGCGCGCCGTCTATGCGGCGCTGAAGGGCAAGATGGACGGTCCGGCAGGCGAACTGCATGCGCTGGCACTGACCACAAAGGCGCCGGACTGATCCCGGCCAGATGAAGAGGAAACTGAAATGAGCGCCGAAGACACGATCCGGCAGACCGTTACCTCGAACGACGTGGTGCTGTTCATGAAGGGCACCAAGTCGATGCCGCAATGCGGTTTTTCGAGCCGCGTCGCCGGGGTGCTGAACTTCATGGGCGTCGATTTCGCCGATGTGAACGTGCTGGCCGATCCGGATATCCGCCAGGGCATCAAGGATTACTCGGACTGGCCGACGATTCCGCAGCTCTACGTCAAGGGCGAGTTCGTTGGCGGTTGCGACATCATCACCGAGATGACCCTGTCGGGCGAACTGGACCAGCTGTTCCTGACCAAGGGCATCGCCTTCGACAAGGACGCCGCCGACAAGATCCGCGAAGCCAACGCCTGACGACCGGATCGGTCGCGGGATGGTGCGTGACGGCACGCACCCGGCAACCGCATTCGAGTAGGCTGCGTGATTTCACGCACCACCGCCCTGCCCCGGTCGGCCCCGGGCGCGGAGCGGCTCAGAGCTTGCTGACCTCGGACACCACCGATTTCAGCGAGGACAGGACCGTGTCCTTGTCCTTCCAGAGGCTTTGCAGCGCCCCCTTCTGATCCTTCCAGGCCACGGCATCCTTGGCGATCAGCGAATTGGCCGCGGCCACCGCCTTGGTCGCGCTATCGACCGCCGTGGCAAGCTTGTCGATCTCGCCGGTCGCTTTCTCGAAGGCATTGGCCTTGAAGAACAGCAGGTTGACCTCGTTTCGCAACCCTTCGAGCTTTTTCTTCTGGGCCGGTCCGGCATCCTTGCCCGCACGTTTTTCGAGCTCGGCCAGCGCCTTCTGCGCCTTGGCCAGCTCGCGCGCGGCGCCGGCCATCTCCAGGGTGAATTCCTCGCGGCTCTTCACCATCCGCTCGATCGAGGGCGCCAGCCCGGCCAGCGCCTCGCCGGCCTTCTTCAGACCGTCGCGAATCTGGTCGCCGTTCTTCTCGACCTCGCCCGAACGCTTGGCCGACAACGACATGCTGCTTTCGGCGCCCTTCATCAGCGACGCCAGCCCGCCGAGCCCGGCCGCCAGCCAGCCCAGCCCGCCGGTCGGAACGCCTGCCGCAACGATCACCACCCCGCCGAGGATGGCCTTGAGTATCCCTACCCGGTCGTCCTTCAGCGCCGCATCGCCCAGCTTCAACTTCGGCTTGGCGCCCCTGGCCGCGGCATCGGATTTCATTTCCTTCAGCACATAGGCGATCGAGGCGTCGGCGAAGGGAATGCCGACCTTGGCCGGGAAGGCATTCCAGGCCGAAAGGATCTTCTTTTGCACCGCCGCCGCCAGCTTTTCGGCCACCGCCTGGTCCTTGGCCCCGGCCACCGCCTTGGCGACCGCGGTCCAGTCCTTCAGCGCCTCATTCTCCAGCTTCAATACCGGCTGCTTGAGGTTTGCCTTGTAAACCCCTTCGAATTTCTTGAGAATTTCCTTGAATATCGGGGTGTTGGGCTTGATCCCGCCAAGGTCGAGGGTGACATCGAAGCTGTTGGCCAGTGTCACCGCATCGACATTGCCGACCTTCGGCAGGGTCAGGCTTCGGCTGACCGTCGCCTTGGCGCCATTGATTTTCAGAGTGAATGACATGACGCCCCCATGCTGGCCGGAGATGTATCATTCTAGACTAATTCCGCGCCGAAGTCGCGCACAGGCGGGAATACCCTACCAGTGGCCACGGAGTCTTTGGCGTTCTCGCTACGGGCGGTGTATCCAGCAAGCGATCACCCGGAGCGTCCAGATGAAACCCCGCGTCCTCCTGTCTGCCCTCGCCCTGCTGGCCAGCCTGGCCGCCCTGCCTGCGCCCGCGGTCGCCGGAACCGAAACCATCGAGATCGAGGGCCGCGAAATCATCATCGAGAGCCCGGACTGGCTCGGCACGTCACCGGCGCCGATCGTTTTCCTGCTGCATGGCGCATTCGGCACCGCCAAGGAGATGGCCGACCGGATACCGCTGGCACGGCTGGCGGATGAGGGCGGCTTTCGCGCCGTCTATATCGACGGCAGCCGCCTGATGCGGCTGAAGGGCGGCAACTGGAAGGCCTGGAACGCCGGCTATTGCTGCGGCCGCGCCTTTGCCGACAACGTTGACGATCTCGGCACGCTCGACCGGATCATCGCCAGGTTCGAGGCCGCCGGCCTGCTGCAGCCGGGACGGGTCTATCTGGTCGGGCATTCCAACGGTGCGATGATGTCCTATCACTATGCCTGCAACCGCCCGGGGGTGATTGCCGGCGTGGTCGGGCTGGCCGGCAACTATGTCGCCCAGTCCTGCCCCGGCGCCAGGGGATTGCAGGTGCTGGAGATTCACGGCGCCAAGGACGAAGTGATCTCGATCGACTACGGGCTCAGCCAGGTTCTGGGCGCGGTGCATACCAGCCTCGACGGCTTTGCCCGGTTCATGCGCGAGGAAGGCGCCGAGATGCAGGTGATCCTGCTGCCTGACGCCGCGCATCCGCTGGAGGACATCGAGCTGAAGGTCGCCCGCCACACCGGGCTCGGGCTGAACGCCACCGTCGCGCGATTCGTCGTGACCGGTGGTCACGAGGATGCCCCGGTCCTGCCCACACCGGCAGAGGTGCCCAAGGTCGAGACCCCGCCGGTCGAGGTCCTGCCGCTGCTGCCAGAGCCGGGCGCCCCGGTCCCGGAACCGATCGAGGTGCAACCGCTGCCGCCCTCCAGCCCCTGAAGGTCATCCCGCGCCGGTAGCCAACTGATCCGTTCTTTGCGGTTGGGCGCCCGGCCCATCCCCGATAAGATGCGGGATCGGGGCCACGCGTCAGGCGCCCCGGTGCCCTGACGCATCGCCACCGATGGCCGGCCGGACCGGGCCGGCAAACAACAACCTCCCGCCACGCAGGGGCTTCCGGCGCGGCAGGGCCCAGGAACGAAAGCGAGCTTGCCATGGCTGCCGGCGAATCCACCCGCGTCGTCATCGTTGCCTTCCTCGGCAATGCCCTGATCGCGGCCTCCAAACTTGGCGCCGCGGCCTTCACCGGCTCTTCCGCGATGTTCGCCGAAGGGGTTCACTCCATCGTCGACTCCGGCAACCAGCTGCTGCTGCTGCACGGCATGAAGCAGTCCAAACGCCCGGCCGACCGCAAGCATCCCTTCGGTTACGGCAAGGAGGTCTATTTCTGGAGCTTCGTCGTCGCGATCCTGCTGTTCTCGATCGGATCGGGGGTCTCGCTCTATCACGGGGTCGAGAAGATCCTGCATCCGCACCCGGTCGAGAATCCCTATGTCAATTTCGTCGTCATCGGCCTTGCGGTGATCTTCGAGGGCTATGCGCTGCGGGCCGCCGTCGTCGAGATGAACCGGCGGCGGCAAGACGAGTCGGTCCTGCACTATGTCCGGCGTTCCAAGGATGCACCGCTGGTCGTGGTGCTTCTCGAGGACACCGGGGCGCTGATCGGCCTGGCCACCGCGGCGCTGGCACTACTGGGCGCGCAGATCTTCGGGATACCCGAACTCGACGGTCTCGCCTCGGTGCTGATCGGCATCCTGCTGGCCGCCGCGGCGATCATCCTGGCGGTGGAGACCAAGGGGCTGCTGATCGGTGAAGCGGCCGAACCGCATGTGCAGGCCGGGATCGAAGCGATCCTGAAGAGCGATGCCCGGATTCTCGCGATCAACGAGATCCTCACCATGCACATGGGCCCCGAGGACATTTTCTGCGCCCTCTCGGTGGACTTCAAGGACGGGGAATCGTCGATCGACGTCGAGGCCTCGATCTCGGACCTGGAAGCAACGATCAAGGACGCCTTTCCGGCAATCAAGCGCGTGTTCATCGAGGCGCAGAGCGTCAGTGGCCACCGGCGATCCCAGAGGGCCGCAGCGCAGGCGGCCGGGTCCTGATCCGGGCGCAACCGCCGCCAAGGGCCGGCAGAACCCGGCCCGGCGTCAGACCCGCCGGCCGGTCTCGCGGTCGAAGATGTGCAGTCTCTCCGGTGCGACCGACAAGGCCACGGTGTCGCCCGGCGCGATGTCGCGGCGGTCCGAGATGCTGACGTTGATCAGGTCCTGGCCGACCTCGACCGAGATGTTCAGCCGGTCGCCGGTATTCTCGGCGCTGTCCACCCGGCCGGAGAACTGACCCGGCCCCTCGGTCAGAACCTCGACATGTTCGGGCCGGAAGCCCAGCGTCACCGGGCGGGTGATGTTGTCGGGGATGGCGATGCTGGTGCCCAGGGCCTTGACGGTTCCCGCCGCCACCGGTTCGCTGTCCACCAGATTCATCGGCGGGCTTCCGATGAAGGCGGCGGCGAAGACGCTGGCGGGACGGTCATAGAGTTCGAGCGGCGGCGCGAACTGTTCGATCCGCCCCGCGTTCAGCAGCATGACCCGATCGGCCATGGTCAGCGCCTCGACCTGGTCATGGGTGACGTAGATCGCGGTCACGCCGAGGCGTTGCTGCAGGCGCCGGATCTCGCCGCGCATCTGCACGCGGAGCTTGGCGTCCAGGTTGCTGAGCGGTTCGTCGAACAGGAACACCTTGGGTTCGCGGACGATGGCCCGCGCCATGGCGACCCTCTGGCGCTGCCCGCCGGAAAGATCGCGCGGCTTGCGGTCGAGATAGGGCTCCAGATTCAGCAGGGCGGCAGCCTCGTTCGAGCGGCGGCTCCGCTCGACCTTGCCGAGGTCGAGCACCTCCAGCGGAAACTCGATGTTCTCGCGAACCGTCATGTGCGGGTAGAGGGCATAGGTCTGGAACACCATGGCGATGTCCCGTTCCTTCGGTGTCAGATGCGTCACCTCGCGCCCGTCGATCTCGATCTCGCCCGAGCTGGCGTCTTCCAGCCCGGCGACGATGCGCAGGAAGGTGGACTTGCCGCAGCCGCTTTCGCCCAGAACGGCAATGAATTCGCCGTCGGCAATGGCGATGTCGAGACCATGCAGGACTTCCACCGCACCGAAGGCCTTGCGCAGGCCGCGAACCGTTACATGCGCCATCTCAGGTCTCCTGCGGAGTCAGGCCAAGGCGGCCGAAGGCTTCGGGCGGGGCGTCGTGGCGCTGCATCTGTTCGCAGAGCGCCCGCGACAGACGTGCTTCCACCTCGGGATCGTCGAGCGGCGAGAGCTGCGCCGGGTCCGTCTGGACATCGTAGAGAAGCGAGGCGTTCTGTTCCATGACCGCCGGGCCATGGGACTGATACCAGGCCGATTCCGGCAAGACCGGCACGCGCAGCACGGGAACCCCATCGGCATAGGCCAGATTGGTCACCAGCGTCGCGCCCTGCAGTTCCTCGCGTCCGAAGGGCACCAGCATGTGGCTGGGCATCAGGGTATACTGGTTCAGCTCCTGTTTCAGGAGGTCCTCGGGATAGCGGAAATAGGTGTATCTGCCGTCGGTCACATTCACGGCGCCGCCGAAATAGCCGTAGATCACCGCCTCATGCCCCGGTTCGGCGGGATCGCGCAACGCCGGAAACAGCGACTTGCCGCGCACCGATTCCGGGATCGCGCAGCCGAAGGCGTCCAGCAGGGTCGGCATCAGGTCGGGCGTGTAGCTCAGCGTCTCGCAGGCGCTGCCGTCGCGGTCGGCATGGGCCGGGTGATGGATGAACAGGGGAATATGGGCGATCTCCTGATAGGCCGGCATCCGGTTCTTCGCCCACCAGCCATGCTCCCCGGTCAGATAGCCGTGATCGGTCGAGACGATCAGCATCGTATCCTCCCACATCCCGAGCGCGTCCATCTTGTCGAGCAGCCGGCCAAGCTGTTCGTCGCAATGCGCCAGCAGCGCCTTGTAATTGGCGCGCAGCTCGTCGGCCTCGCCGGCCTCCTCGGTCACCCGCGCATAGGGCGGCCAGTCCCGCACCGGGCCGTTCCAGCCGGTCTGGAAGCGTTGCTTGAGCCGCTCCGGCGCGTGGAACGGCTCGTGCGGGTCGAAGGTCTCGATCTGCAGGAACCAGTTGTCGGCCGCGTGGTTCCGGTCAAGGAACGCGCAGCCCAGGTCGAAGCACTGGACCGAGGAGAAGTCGCCCTCGTCCCTGATCTCGCCGCGATTGACCATGTTGTGATAGGCCAGATCGCCCGGGGTCTCGCTGTATTGCGCCTTGTGGTAGGTCTGGCGCCACGTCTCCAGCGGCGGATCGACCTCTGCCTTCCAGAGATCGCCCTCCTGCCCCCGGAGCATCTCGAAGCTGCTGTAGGTATTCAGATAGCCCGCACCGCCCGGTTCCAGATAATGGTAGTGATCGGTGATCATGTGGCTGTAGACACCCGATTTCTTCAGGATCCTGGGCATTGCCTCGTCGAAGGGTTCCAGCGGCCCCCAGCTGCGATGCAGGAAGTTCAGCCGTCCGGTCTGCAAATCCCGCCGCGCCGGCATGCAGGGCAGCGACCCGACATAGTGGCGGTCGAAACGCACCGAGCGTTCGGCCAGCCGGCGGAAGTTCGGCGTTTCCAGATCGGTCCCGCCATAGGGTTCGAGGTTGTGCCGGTTCAGGGTATCGAAGAGGACGAAGATCGCTCGCATGGCAGGTCTATTCTTTCGCGGAAGTCGTGGTGTTGCGGGTCAGTGAGATGTCGAGCGCGAAGTCGCGCCGCTCTCCGGGCATGAGGACGGGCAGTTCGCCGGCCGCGCGGGCCTCGCCCCGGCTGCGGTGAACCGTCGTGCAGGGTTCGATCCCCGCCATGTAATAGCCCGCGCCGCGCAGGCGGAGCAGTTGCAGGCAGGGCAAGGTCGCGGTGTCGAAGGAAATCCCCAGTTCGAGCCCGCGGGCCGGGTTCACCAGCCGGCAGGTCGCGATGCCGGGCGACGCCGGGCGATGCACCGAGATTTCCGACCGGTAGCTGTCGAGCGGCGGGCCGAAGGCCGAGCGCGGATCGTGCTCGGCGCTCTGCCAGAGCGGTTCCGAGGGATCGAACTCCAGCCGGCTGTCCGTATCGACCAGCGGGTAGCCGAGATTGAAGTGATACAGCATCATCGAGGGCGCGGGATGCGGGCCGATATTCTCGACCCGGTCCCGGATCCGCAGGTCGGCGCCGCCCAGCGACATCTCGATCCGCCGCCTGAGCCGCAGGGCGCCGCGAAAGTTCATCGCCTGGACCACCTCGCCTTCGCACCAGAGATGCGGCCGGTCGCCGGTCTCGCTCAGGCCGTGGCCGATCAGCCGTGCCGGCTGGTGCGCGCCCAGCCCATGCAGCGGGTAGTGGATGTCGGGCGTCGGGTGCAGCGGCATGTCCCGCGCGGATTCGGTCTCGGGCTGCCGGATGTGGTCGAAGCCGCAAGTCGAGAGGAAGCCGGAAAAGCCGCGCAGATAGCCCTGCCCGTCCTCGGCATGCGGGTCGATCAGCGCCGGATGCCGGTCGCCTGCCGGCGTGTGCCAGGACACCGTCTCGCCATCGCGGGCAAGACGGCCGATGTCGAACGAGCGATCGACGACGATCTCGGCCTCGAGCCCGGCGCCGGAGCGCATCTCGATCACCCGCACTCCGCGCCCTGCCCCGTCGTCCAGCGTCACCAGCCGGGTTCCGGCATAGGCTTCCAGACTGGCATGCCGCCGCCGCAGCGCCGCGAGATCGACGGGTGTCTGCTCGGGACCCGCGCTCACTTCACCGCCCCCGCCGTCAGCCCCTTGACGATGAACCGCTGGAAGAAGATCAGCACCAGCAGCGCCGGGATCGCCGACAGCACCGAGGCCGCGGCCATCTGGGTGTACTTGATCTCGTTTTCCTGCGCGAATTTGGCGATGCCCACGGGCACCGTCGCGGAATGGTTGTTGGTCAGCGCCAGGGCGACCGGAAACTCGTTCCAGCTGAAGATGAAGATCAGGATCCCGGTCGAGACCAGCCCGGGCATCATGATCGGCACCACGACGCGGCGCAGCAGCCGGACGAATCCCGCGCCGTCCACCACCGCCGCCTCTTCCAGCTCACGCGGGATTTCCCGCAGGAAGGACGACAACAGCCACAGCGCCATCGGCAGGTGCAGGGTGGTGTGGGCCAGGATCAGCGCGACCAGGGAATTGGCCAGCCCGATGGCGCGGAACACCTCGTACCAGGCCCCGGCCAGCGTCACCGGCGGCACCAGGTTGAACACGACGGACCAGAGCAGGAACAGGTGCACCACCCCCCGCGGCCACTGCATACGCAGCAGCGAATAGCCGGCCAGAAAGCCGACGCCGAGCGCCACGGCGGTGCTGATGCTGGCCACGATGACCGAGTTCAGGAAATTCCGGACGAAGGTCGAGGTATTGCCGAACAGCACCTCGGCATAGTTCAGCGTCACCGGCTTGAATGTCACATGGCCCATCAGCAGCACGATCTGGGTCTTCAGCGAGGCCGCCGCGATCCACAGGAAGGGCCCGAGGATCAGCACCGCGGCCAGGATCAGGGCGCCGTGCAGGACCAGGTTCACGGTGCGGCGCGAGTTGAACCTGCGGGATGAGACGCTCATCGGCTGCGGGCCTTCTGGCTGGTCATCGCGACCCCGATCACGAGCGCGACGAGGAACATCACAAAGATGGACATCGCGGCGCCATAGCCGGCGCTGTCCTGGACGAAGAACCGCTGGTAGATGGTGAAGCTGATCACCTGGGTCGAGGTGCCGGGGCCGCCGCCGGTCAGCAGATAGACCTCGTCGAACACCTTGAAGGCGATGATCGCCCGGAACACGAATGTGGTGAAGATCGCCGGCCACAACAGCGGCAGGACGATGCGCCGGAAGGTGCGCCAGCTGCCGGCGCCGTCGATCTGCGCCGCTTCGAACACGTCACGCGGCAAGGCCTCGACCGCCGCCAGCAGAAGCAGGAAGGAAAACGGGGTCCAGTGCCAGACATCGACCGCGATCACCGATGCCAGTGCCAGCGTCGAGGAGCCGAGCCAGTCGAACGGGCCCAGACCGACCAGGCCGAGCAGCTGGTTGATGACGCCGAACTGGGTATTGTACATCAGCTTCCAGATCGCGCCGATGATGATGCCGGGGACCAGGATCGGCAGCAGGAACAGGGTGCGATAGGCCTTGGCACTGCGGCCCAGCCGCGAGCAGATCAGCGCCAGGCCCAGACCCAGGCCGACCTGCAGGGTGGTGGCGCTGACGACCAGGATCAGGGTATTGACGATGCCGGCCTTGAACAGGGCATCCTCGGCCAGGGCGCGATAGTTCGCCAGCCCTTCCCATGTCCAGGTTGCGCTGCCCTCGGCCCAGGTCACCTTGGCAAAGCTCAGCGCCAACAGGTTCGCCAGCGGCAGCACCGACAGCAGGACCAGAAAGAGCAGAGCCGGCAAGACGGTGAAGAGCTTCACTCGGCGGCTGGCTTTGAGCATTGCCATCTTGAATCCGGTGTCTTGGGCCGCGAACGGTCGCGTGCCGGGGAAGGTCCCGGCCGCCGCAGCGGCCGGGCGGCGCCAACCTATTCCGTGAGATCGGGCAGGCGTCCGGTCTTGTAGCCGGCATCCCGCATGATCTTCTCGATCTCGGCGGCCATCGAGTTCAGCGCCTCGACCGCGCTGATCTCGCCCGCGACGGCACGGTTCAGGCCAACCTCGGTCACGGCGACGATCTCGGCGCCTTCCGGGATGGTCCACATCCGCCGCGCGGTCGGCAGGGCCTTGCGCATGGTGATCATGTAGCGGTTTTCGGGCTTGTCGGCAAAGTCGCTTTCATAGGCCGCGGCGCTGACCGGCGAGCCACCCATTTCGGCATAGGCGATCTGGGTCTCGGGCTTCTGGAACCAGCTGAGGAACGCCAGCGCGGCCTTCTTGTTCTCGTCCGGGATGTTCTTGGGAACGCCGGCCAGCCAGTGGCCGATGGCCGGAGCGCTGTCATGACCGGGCGCATGCGGCAGGTTCATGTAGCCGATCTTGCCCACCACCGCCGACTTGTTCGGGTCGTCCATCTGCGACTGCGCGGCCACCGGCAGGATCGCATGGGCGGCCTGCCCCGTGACGAGATACTGGATCAGGGTCGCCTGGTCCATCGCGGCGGGGTTGGGCGGGCCGACCTCGTTCGCGATCTTCAGATACATCTTCAGCGCCTCGAGCGACTCGGGGCTATTCAGGGTCACGAAGAAATCGCCGTTGCTTTCGTCCCGGAACAGCGAGCCGCCATAGCTGTTCATGTAGGGCCAGTAGTCCCAGCTGATCGAGATCGCGGCCCGCGCGGCGCGCTGCATCATGCCGACGATGCCTTCCTTCTCCTGGATCACCTTGGCATTGGCCAGCAGCTGATCCCAGGTCTCGGGGATTTCCAGCCCGTATTTCTCATAGAGATCAGCGCGATAGAACATCATCGTGATGTTGGGGTTGACCGGGATCGTCAACAGGTCGCCGGTCTCGCGGTTCACCGTCTTGGTCTTGCCGTCATACCAGAGCGTGTCGTCGAACGTGTAGATCTGCGGGTCCAGCTTGAACTCGGGATCAATGTCCGTCAGCGGCTCGAGGAAGCCGCCCTGATACATCTCGGGATAGAAGATGCCGTTGACGATCAGGATGTCGTATTCGCTTTCGGCCGCCCGCACCGCGTTGCGCTGCTTTTCCAGGCTGCCCGCATAGGGGTTGACGTCGAGAGAGACCTTGTTGCCGGTCTGCTCCTCGTAGAGATCGACGACATTGGCAAAGCCTTCCAACCAGGGCGACTGGTTGATGACGATGTTGATCGGCGCCTCGGTCTCGGCCTGGGCCGAAGGCGCGGCCAGAATGGCCAGTGCGGTGGCGGCCGCAACCGGCACGCCACGCAGACTCGTTCGAGTGAATTTCATAGCATCCTCCCCTGAAGCTGCGGGCATGGTGCCTCTGGCAAGCTAGAACTACAAACTTCTTTTTCTTTGAGTTGTGAACGCTTTTGTTATACCTGTCCTGGCGCGACGGGAAGGACCATCGATGATCAATCTGCGCCAGTTCCGCCACTTCATCGCCGTGCTGGAAAGCACCAGCCTGCTGGAGGCCTCGCGCAAGGTGAACATCAGTCAGCCGGCGCTGAGCAAGAGCATCGGATCGCTGGAATCCTACTACGGCGTCGCGCTGTTCCAGCGCCTGCCCCGCGGCGTGCGCCCGACGGCATTTGCCCTGACGCTCGAACCCCACGCGCGGCGGCTGCTGCATGATCTGGTCGAGAGCGAAACCGAAATGGCGGCCCTGGCGTCCGGCTCCACCGGAACGGTCGCGGTCGGGGTCGGCGCCGCCTTTGTCCCGATCGCCAGCGAGACCATTCGCGATCTCGACCGGGAATTTCCCGAAGTCCGGTTCAGGGTCATCACCGACCATGCGCGGAACCTGCGGCAGGCCCTGCTGGGAAACCAGATCGAGTTCTATGTCGGCATGGCGAACAGCGAGCTGGACGACCCGATGTTCGAGGTCGAGCGGCTGTTCGCGGACAATCTGCTTGGCATCTGCTCGCGCCATCACCCGTTCGCCGGGCAGGTCGTCCGGCCCGAACAGTGCCGTGACAGCGAATGGATCGTGCCGGCGCTCGAAGAGCCCGGCCGCGCCGCGCTGGATGCCTATTTCGTCTCGACGCTGAAGCGGAAACCGCGGGTCAAGGTCACGACCAACGCCGACCACCTGATGCGGCAGTTCCTGTCGGGCACCCGCTACCTGAGCATCACCCCGGAACTGAGCCTGCGGATGCGCGAGTTCTCCAGTTTCGGCCATTTCCGCCTGGCCGGCTTCGACTTCCAGCGAGAGGTCGGGATCGTCCGGCGGACGGGCGATTTCAGCACTCCGCTGGGCCGGCGCTTCTCGGAAATGCTGGCGACCAGGCTCCGGGCGCTGCCGAACCCGGATTGACGGCGGCGCTAGGCGGTCTCGTCCAACGCCCGGTCCAGATGGGTGTAGCCGCCATCGACAAAGACCCATTGCCCGGTGGTATGCCCGGCGCGCGGCGACAGCAGGAACACCACCTGATCCGCCAGTTCCGCGGGCCGGGTCATGCGGTGGCCGAGCGGAATCCGGCGGGTGATCTTGGCAAGCTGGGCCTCGGGATCGTCGAAGGTCCGGATCCAGCGTTCATAGAGCGGTGTCATGCTTTCGGCCGGGATCACCGCGTTCACCCGCACCCCGTCGCCGGCCAGCGCCGCCGCCCATTCCCGGGTCAGCGCCAGCTGCGCGCCCTTCGCCGCCGCATAGGCCGAGGTGTTGCCCTGCCCCGTCACCGCGGTCTTGGACGAGATGTTGACGATCGCGCCCGACTGCGCCTTCAGATGCGGCACGCAGAGATGCGCCATCGTGTAGTAGTGGACCAGGTTGTTCTCGATCGAGGCGCGGAACGCCTCGGGCCCGGCATCCAGTCCGATCGAGTCATTCGCGCCCGCGTTGTTGACCAGCCCGTCGATCCGGCCGAACGCCTCCAGCACCTCCGCCACGGCCGCAGAGCATTGCGCATCGTCGGTCAGCTCGGTCCGGATCAGCCGGGTCCCGGCGCTGTCGGCCCGAAGCTGATCGAGGAACCCGGGATCGGCGTCGCGGCGCGAGAGGATGACCGGAATCGCCCCCTCCGCGGCAAGCGAGGCCGAGATCGCCGCGCCAATGCCCGAGGCGCCGCCGGTGACGATCACCACCTTGCCGGCAAGACCCAGGTCCATTCAGCCAGCCCCCTGAAAGCGGAACTGCGTCAAGGTCTCCGGCTTCATCTCGATCGAGAAGCCGGGACGTTCCGGCGGCATGTAGGCGGCATTCTCGATCCGGCAGGGATCGACGAAATGCTCGTGCAGATGATCGACATATTCGATCACCCGCCCCTCGCGGGTTCCGGCGATGCAGAGGTAATCGATCATCGACAGGTGCTGCACATATTCGCACAGCCCGACACCGCCGGCATGCGGGCAGACCTTCAGGCCGTGTTTCGCGGCCATCAGCATCACCGCCAGGATTTCGTTGACGCCGCCGAGTCGGCAGGAATCGATCTGCACCACATCCACCGCGCCGCGCATGATGAACTGCTTGAACAGGATGCGGTTCTGGCACATCTCTCCGGTCGCGACCTGCACCGGGGCCACTGCCTCGCGGATCTTGCGATGCCCTTCCACGTCGTCCGGGCTGGTCGGTTCCTCGATGAACCAGGGCTTGGCGAAGGCCAGTTGCCGCACCCAGTCGATGGCCTGATCGACCTCCCAGACCTGGTTGGCGTCGATCATCAGGTTGACGTCCGGGCCGCATTCGTCCCGCGCGATGGTCAGGCGCCGGATGTCGTCCTGCAGATCGCGGCCGACCTTCAGCTTGACGTGGTTGAACCCGGCATCCACAGCCTCGCGGCACAGGCGCCGCAGTTTCTCGTCGCCATAGCCGAGCCAGCCGGCCGAAGTGGTGTAGCAGGGATAGCCCTCGGCCTTCAGGCTGGCCAGACGCTCGGCCTTGCCCTCGGCGGCGCGGGTCAGGAAATCGAGCGCCCATTCCGGCGTGATGCAATCGGTCAGATAGCGGAAGTCGATGCAGCGCACGATCTCGGCGGGGGTCATCTCGGCGACGAGTTGCCAGACCGGCTTGCCCTCGGCCTTGGCCCACAGATCCCAGGCGGCATTGACCACGGCACCGGTGGCCAGATGGATCGCGCCCTTGTCGGGGCCGATCCAGCGCAGCTGGCTGTCGCCGGTGACATGGCGCCAGAACCGGCCCATGTCCTCGGCGATCCAGTCCAGTTCCAGCCCGACCAGAAGCGGCCGCAGCGCATTGATCGCGGCGACGCAGATCTCGTTGCCGCGCCCGATGGTGAAGGTCAGCCCGTGGCCCTGATGGGGTCCATCCGTTTCGAGGATGACATAGGCGGCGGAATAGTCCGGATCGGGGTTCATCGCGTCCGAACCATCCAGCGATTGCGAGGTCGGGAAGCGCAGGTCGATGGTACGAAGACCGGTGATCTTCATGCCCGCACGACCTTCTGGGTCTGCTCGCCCAGCCCTTCGATGCCAAGGCGCATGGTCTCGCCACCCTTGAGGAAGACAGGCGGCTTCTGCCCCAGCCCGACCCCAGGCGGCGTTCCGGTCGAGATCACGTCGCCTGACTGCAGCGACAGGAACTGCGACAGGTAGCTGATGATCTTCGGCACCTGGAAGATCATCGTCGCGGTGCTTCCGTCCTGGTAGCGATGCCCGTCGACCTCGAGCCACATTTTCAGATTGCCGATGTCTCCGGCTTCGTCGGGTGTGACCAGCCAGGGGCCGATCGGGCCGAAGGTGTCGCAGCCCTTACCCTTGTCCCAGGTTCCGCCACGCTCGATCTGCCATTCGCGTTCCGAGACATCGTTGACGACGCAGTAGCCGGCAACATGCGACAGGGCGTCGGCTTCGTCGATGTAGCGGCCCGGCTTGCCGATCACGACGCCCAGTTCCACTTCCCAGTCGGTCTTCTTCGAACCGCGGGGGATTTCGACATCGTCATCCGGACCGCAGACCGCCGAGGTCCATTTGTTGAAGACAACCGGCTCGGTGGGAATTTCCGCGCCGGTCTCGGCCGCATGATCCGCGTAGTTGAGCCCGATGCAGATGAACTTGCCGATATGGCCCACGCAGGGACCGATCCGGGGATTGCCGGACACCAGCGGCAGGTCGTCCACATTCATTTCGGAGAGCCGCGCCATGGAACCGGGCGTCAGGACGTCACCGGAAATGTCGTCCACCACCGCCGACAGATCGCGGATCGCGCCGGATGCGTCGAGCAGACCGGGTTTTTCCTGGCCCTTGGGACCAAAGCGCAGAAGTTTCATTGTTGCCTCGTTGTCGCTGGAAGTCCCCGGGGCACCGCGGCGCGGCCCCCGGGGAGAAGGAATCGCAATCAGTCGTAGAGAACGGCCGCGATTTCGGGATCGTCGATATTGGTCGCGTCGTACCAGTAGAAGCCGGTATCGATCGACGGCGGGACGGATTCGCCCTTGGCCGCGGCGACCGCCGCCTTCACGGTCTCATAGCCGATGCCGACCGGGTTCTGGGTGATCGCGCCGGCCATCAGGCCTTCGCGGATCGCGTCGGTCTGCGCCTTGCCGGAATCGTAGCCGATGATGGTGAGACCCTTGGTCCCCATCTCGCGCACGCCGTTCACGACGCCGATGGCCGAGCCTTCGTTGGTTCCGAAGATGCCGACCAGGTCGGGATTGGCGGTCAGCAGCGCCTTGGTGATCTCGGTCGACTTCAGCTGATCGCCGCCGCCGTATTCGATGGCCACGATCTCGATATCGGGATGTGCCTCCTTCATCCGGTTCACGAAGCCGTCGCGACGATCGACGCCGGTCCGCGAGGTCTGGTCATGCGCGACCACGGCCACCTTGCCCTTGCCGCCGACCAGTTCCGCCATCTTGTCGGCCGCCAGAGCCGCCGCCGCCACGTTGTCGGTCGAGGCCGTGGTCACCGGGATGTCGCTGTCGACGCCGGAGTCGAAGGCGATGATCGGAATGCCGGCTTCCTGCGCCTGGCGGAGCAGCGGAATCGCGGCCTGGCTGTCGAGCGCGGCAAAGCCGATCGCCTTGGGCTTGTTGGCCAGCGCGGCGGCCAGCATGTCCATCTGCTTGTCGACCTGGGATTCGTTGTCCGGCCCCTCGAAGGTGACCCGCACCCCCAGCTCATCCGCCGCCTGCTGGGCGCCGGCGTTCACGGCTTGCCAGAACTGGTGCTGGAAGCCCTTGGAAATCAGCGGGATGTACATTTCATCCTGCGCGAATGCTCCGGTCACGCTACCGGCCGTGGCAAGCGCGGCAACCGCGCCCAACAGGGTTCTTCTGGTGAACATTTGGTATCCTCCTCTGGGTTCACTGGTTAAGTTCACGTCCTTGGTTCGGTGGACCATGCCGGCTCAGCCGGGCGCACGCCGGCGCAGCTGGTCGGCATAGACCGCGACGATGATGATGGCGCCGGTCACGACCGTCTGCCATTCGGGGGCGACCGACAGGACGCGCAGCCCGTTGGTCAGCACGGCCATGATGAGCGCACCGATCAGCGTGCCGAGAATGGTGCCGCGCCCGCCGGACAGGCTGGTGCCGCCGATCACCACCGCGGCGATGGCCTCGAGCTCGTAGCCGAGGCCGAGCGCCGGTTGCGCGGAATTCAGGCGGCTTGCGATGAGCAGCCCGCCGACCCCGACGATGGCGCCCGCGACGGCATAGATCGCCATTTTCCAGGCATCGGCGTTGACCCCCGAGAGCCGGACCGCCTCTTCGTTCGATCCCAGGGCGAAGGTGTAGCGCCCGAGCACGGTCCGCGACAGCACCCAGGACACCAGCCCGGCAATCACGAAGAGGATGAGAACCCCGTTCGGCACCGGGAAGGCGGGAACCACCCAGCCCACCAGGGACCCGCGCGAGATCTGGTCGAAGCCGGGCGTGTCGTTGAAGTAGATCGGCCGCGTTCCCGTCACGATCAGCGACAGGCCCTTGAGAATGAGCATCATGCCCAGCGTCGCGATGAAGGGCGGGATCTTCATCTTCGCGACCAGGCTGCCCGAGATCAGCCCCGACAGCGCCCCGGTGCCGATGGCCGTCACCACGCCGACGATCAGCGGCGCGCCCAGCCAGGTCAGCACCACGCCGGTCATCACCGCGCAGAAGGTCATCAGCGTGCCGATCGACAGGTCGATGCCGCCGGTGATGATGATCAGGGTCACGCCGATCGCCAGAACGCCGTTGACCGAGGCCGCCTGAAGGATCGCCAGCAGGTTGGAGACCTGCATGAAGTTCGAATTGGCAACCGAGAAGCCGATCACCAGGACGATCAGGCTGGCAAAGGCCAGAAGCTTCTGCTGGGTCGCCCCTCGGCGGCCGTTCCTTGCACTGGAGTCCGTTTTAGAGGCCGTCATTCTGCTGTCATCCCTTCACGTTGGGTGGCCAGGGCCATGATCTCTTCCTGCGCCGCGCCGCCGGGCAGGATCCCGGTCAGGCGGCCCTCGCACATGACCGCGATGCGATGCGACAGGCGCAGCACCTCGGGCAGTTCGCTGGAGATGACGATGATCGCCTTCCCGCGCGCCGCAAGATCGTTCAAAAGGCGGTAGATTTCGGATTTGGCGCCGACGTCGATGCCGCGCGTCGGCTCGTCGAAGATCAGGATATCGCAATCCCGCAGCAGCCATTTCGCGATGACCACCTTCTGCTGGTTGCCCCCCGACAGGAACCGGACCTGCTGCTGGTCATGCGGGGTGCGGATGTTCAGGGTCCGGATATAGTCCTGCGCGATCCCGGCCAGCCGGTGCTCGTCGATCCGGCCGATGCGGTCGGCATAGCGGCCGAGGCTGGCCAGCGCGATATTGGCCCGCACGTCGAGCCCCAGTGCCAGGCCGTAATGCTTGCGGTCCTCGGACAGATAGCCGATCCCGGCCGCCACCGCATCCGACGGGCTGCGGATCGTCATGTGATGACCATGCACGACGATCTCGCCCTCGTCGGGCGGCTCGGCCCCGAAGATCGCGCGGGCAAGCTCGGTGCGCCCGGCGCCCATCAGCCCGGCGAAGCCGAGGATTTCGCCCTTACGCAGGCTGAAGGTGACGTCCTTCACGTCGCGGCCGCGGCTGAGATGGCGCACCTCGAGCGCGACCTCCGCCCTGGACAGATCGGGCACCTCGACCGGCTCGTCATCGACATCGCGTCCGACCATCATCGAGATGATCTGCGAAATCGGGGTATCGGCGGCCTGCACCGTGCCCACATAGCTGCCGTCGCGCATCACCGTCACCCGGTCCGAGATGCGCCGGATCTCGTCCATCTTGTGGCTGATGTAGATGATGCCCACGCCTTCGGACCTGAGACGGCGAATGATCGTGAAGAGTTCCTCGATCTCGGCTTCGGTCAGCGCCGCCGTCGGCTCGTCCATGATCAGGACCCGCGAACGGAACGACAGGGCCTTGGCGATCTCGACCATCTGCTGCCGGGCGATGGTCAGCGACGAAACCGGGGCCTTCGGGTCGATCGAGACATTCATGCCCTCGAACAGCGCCGCGGCATCGGCGTTGAGCTTCGCCTCGTCGATCCGGCCGAAGGACAGGCGCGGCTCGCGGCCGATCCAGATGTTCTGCGCGACGGTCAGGTCGCGCATGAGTTCCAGTTCCTGGTGGATGATGCCGATCCCGAGGTCCTGCGCCGCCTTGGGCGTGGACAGCTGCACCTCGTTGCCGTCGATGACGATGCGGCCCGACGTCGGCTGATAGATGCCCGACAGGCATTTCATCAGGGTCGACTTGCCGGCGCCGTTCTCGCCCATCAGCGCATGCACCTCGCCGGCGCGCAGATCGAAATCCACCGACTTCAGGGCATGGACGCCCGGAAACCTCTTGTCGATCTGCTCCATGCGGATCAGGTCGGTCGTCGCCGTCATGATGGCCTCCTCCCCCTCCCGGACGCTGTCAGATGGTCACGCCGCCGTCCACCAGCAGCGCCTGACCGGTCACGAACCGGCTTTCATCCGCCAGCAGATAGATGACCATCGGCGTGATATCATCGACCGTCGCAAGCCGCCCCATCGGCTGCCGGGCGACGAAATCCTTCTCGGCCTGAACCGGATCGGGGGCCGCCTTGATCCGGCCGCGAAGCGAAGGCGTGTCCACGGTTCCGGGGCACAGCGCGTTGCAGCGCAGGCCCTGCTTGACGAAATCGGCGGCGACCGCCTTGGTCAGGCCGATGACCGCGGCCTTGGTCGCGCCGTAGGCGGCGCGGTTGACGAAACCTTTGATCGACGAGGCCATCGACGCCATGTTCAGGATGGAGGCCGTCCCGGTCTCTTCGGCGCGTTCCAGCATGCCCGGAAGGCAGGCCCGTGTCAGGCGCAGGGCAGAGGTCACGTTGACATCCAGACTGCCCTGCCAGGCGTCGTCCGACAGGTCGAGGATCGTGCCGTGATGCACGATCCCGGCGCAGTTGAACAAGCCGTCCAGCGGGCCGACCTTCCGGGCGATCTCCTTGATCGCCTGCGGGTCGGTCACGTCGAGCTGCGCGGTCTCGATCCCGGCATCCGAAAGACCGTCAAGCAGCGCCGCATCGCGATCCGTGGCGATGACCTGCGCCCCCTCGGCGGCACAGGCGAGCGCGGATGCGCGCCCCATCCCCTGCCCGGCTGCCGTCATCAGAATCTTCTTGCCACTCAGTCGCACGGATTGGTTCCCCCAGCATCTCGAATCCTCGCCCATCTTTGGCGACTCCGCTGCCAGGTTGTCAAGTGGCCTGACCAGTTGTATTCTCCGGCAAGTTGGCAATCCGAACGGCCCTGCGCGACGGATTGAACGCTGTGCGAGGGATCCGATGAAGCTTCAGGCTGTCACGAACCGAAAACTCTACATCCAGATCGCGGACCAGATCCGCGAGAAGATCCTGTCCGGCGAGGCGCAGCCGGGACGGCAACTGCCCTCGGAACGCGACCTGGCCCAGAGCCTGGGCGTTTCCCGGCCGACGGTCCGCGAGGCGCTGATCGCGCTGGAGGTGGCCGGCCTTGTGGAAGTCCGCGTCGGCGTCGGCGCCTTCGTGCGCGCCGAATCCCGGCAGCCGCAGGCCCTCACCGAACATGACGCCTCGCCCATCGAGGTGATGGCCGTGCGACGGCTGCTGGAGCCCGAGGCCGCGGCGCTTGCCGCGGCGCATATCGAGCCCGGCGAACTGCAGCGGCTCGAAACCGTGCTGGCCAGCATGGAAGACGAAACGCGCCACGGAAGCTGGAGCGCCCGGAACGACCGTGCCCTGCACCTGACCATCGCCGAGGCCTGCAAGAACGAGGTCCTGCGCGAGCAGCTCGAGTTTCTCTGGAACATGCGGTCGCAGGAGGTCGACAAGCGGTTCCACGAGCATCTGGCCGGTATCGCCGAGGTTCGCGAGCAGATCCTGCGGGACCACCAGGCGATCTCCCGGGCCATTCTGGCAAGGGACAGCGACGGCGCCCGGGCGGCGATGACCCGGCACCTGGACTATGTCGCGCGGGCCATGTTCGACGTCTGGGATTAGCCCGGCGTCCAGGCGCCGCGCCGGATCATGCGCCGTTGTCTGCCGCCCGCCCCCATCGGCAGATTCTGGACTTCGGGTGCCAGGCGCTTCATACCCGATCCCGTCCGCCAGGGGCCCGGCCCGAAGATCCGGGACCAGATTGCCCAGCCAGCCCGCCGAAGGTCAGAAGCACATGCACCCGATCATCGCCCCCGAAATCTTCACGCTGCGCCCCGATTTCGTCGCCATCAGCCTGTCCGTCCGAGGGGCACGCAACGGCCCGAGCGATGACGCAAGCGAGGCGCTTCTGGCGCGGTCCGTCGCCGGGCTGGATGAAGCGCCCTGGGCCGACGCGCATCTCGACGCCTGGCGCGACGCCTATCGGGCCTTCGGAGCCAAGCCCAAGCGCACCCCCTGTTCCGCCGAAGCGCTGCGCAAGCGCGCCCGGAAAGACGGCCGGATGCGGGCGCTGAATGCGGTGGTGGACATCTACAACGCCATCAGCCTGGAATTCGCCATCCCGGTCGGCGGGGAGGACGCCGAAAGCTACGACGGCCGGCCACGGCTCTGCCGCGCCAGCGGTCAGGAGCCCTTTCACACGACCGCGGACGGCCGGCCCGTGGTCGAGACCCCGGACCCCGGCGAGGTCATCTGGCGCGACGACGCCGGCGTCACCTGCCGGCGCTGGAACTGGCGCCAGGGTCCGCGCACCCAGATCACCGAGGACTCCCGCGACATGTGGTTTGTCCTGGAGCGTCTCGATCCCATGCCTCAGACGTCCCTGCTTCAGGCCGGGCAGGCCCTGACCGACGGACTCCGCCGCCTGTCCCCCGATCTGACGGTCTCGGTCCTGCAGTTCGACGCGGCGAACCCGTCGGGCCTGGCGCTGTCCTCGATCCACTGACCCCGTCGCCCTGACCGGCCCGCGCCCCGCTGGTGCCGGGGATGTCCCGCAAGGGCAAGGTTCCGGCCGTTCGGACCGACTCCGCTGCCGAACTCATCGGGATACGGCAAACAACGCCGGCCCGCCTTTGACCAGGATCATGGAAGACAGAGGGACGACCCCGGATGGTGGCCTGGCTCGTCACAGAATTCGGAGCGCCCCCATGTCACGCTTCTCCAATGCGTCAAGCCTCCCCACCGTGCCGACCGGCGTGGTCGCGTGGTTCCGAGCGATCGGCGGCACCCATCCTCTCTGGCCCGCTGCCGCTCTGCCACCCACGACAAGGCGGGTCCATGGCCTGGGCGGGGCGGCGCAATGACGTTGAAGACCGCATGCAAGCACCTATGGGCGGCCTTGTTCCCGGGCCTTGCCATGCTGGCCCCGCCGGCGCTGGCAGAGGACCCGTCCCTGGCCCGGCAACTGACGCGGACCATCGAGCAGCGGCTGATTTCGGACCAGGTGGCAGGCGCGGTGGTCGTGCTGATCGAAGACGGCGTGCCGGTCTGGACCGGCGCCTTCGGTCTGGCCGATCCGGCCCGCGGCCTCTCGATGACAACCGACGCGCTGTTCCGGGTGGAATCCATCTCGAAACCGGTCACCGCCTGGGGTGCGATGCAACTGGCCGAAGGCGGGCGGCTGGACCTCGATGCGCCGGTGACGGACTGCCTGAAACGCTGGCAACCGCCCGAGGGCACCGCGCCCTTCACCCTGCGGCAACTGTTGCAGCAGACCGCGGGGATCGGCCTGGGCGACTATGCGGCGCGCTATGCCCCCGAGGCACCCCGGCCGACCCTGCCGGAGCACATGGCCGCGGACTTCGCCATGATCGCCGCACCGGGGGCGGGCTTTGCCTATTCGGACACCGGCTACAACCTGGCCGAACTGGTGATCGAGGATTGCACGGGCGAGGATTTCGGCACCCTGATGGCGCGCGAGGTGATGCGCCCGCTCGGCATGGAGCGGGCCAGTTTCGACTGGACCGGGGCCGGGATGCCCGTGGGCCACGACCTGCGCGGGCGGCCCGTGGCGCCCTATCTCTATCCCGGGCGGGCCTCGGGCGGGATGATGGCCACCGCGGCGGATATCGCGCGTTTCGCTGCCGCCGGGATGCAGGGCGCCGATCAGGATTTGCTGTCGCATGAAGCCGTCGCCGAACTGCATCGGCCCGCGGTCCCGGTCGGCGGGTTGTTCGGCCTGGTCACACAGGGCTACGGGCTGGGACATTTCACCGAGACGCTCTCGGACGGGCGCGCGGCGGTCTGGCATGGCGGGCAGGGCTTTGGCTGGATGAGCCACATGCACATCGTGCCGCAGACCGGCGACGGCATCGTGATCCTCTCCAACAGCCAGCGCGCCTGGCCGCTGTTCGCCGCGGTGCTGCGCGACTGGTCCGACAGCCTGGGCGTGGCGCCTGTGGGCATGACGCGGGTGCTCTGGGCAGAGACTGCAGCGCGTATCGGCATCGGGGCGTTGCTGGGGCTGGCGCTTGCGGCCCTGTGGCTGGCGCGGCGCCCCCGCTCCCGCCCGGCGCGGATCGCGGCAGGCGGGATTGCCGCCGCCCTGCTCGGCTGGCCGCTGTGGGCCGCCATGCAGGACTATCTGTTCCTGTTCTCGATCCTGCCCGGCCTCTGGCCCTGGCTTGGCGCGGCCTCGGCCCTGGCAGCGGGCGGGCTGCTTCTCGTCGCCGTCGCGCCGGAACGGAAGAGATGAAGACCCTGCGGCTGACGGTGCTTCCGATGCCCGCCGAGCATGCCGGCAACCTGCCGTGGACAGGACGGCCTACCCAAACCGCACCCATCGACCGGCCGGACCCGGCGGCCGAGCCGATCCAGCCCGTCAAAGCGGTGCCTCAGCGGGATTTCAGCGCCCCCCATAGGGACCGGCGCGACGCAGGCAGGCCGTCCCCGAAGGACGTCGATCTCTTGACCACGAGGCCCGACCCCTTGCCGGCCTTCGCCCGTGAGACTGGTGCCATCGTGCTTCGATGCCCTCACCGCCCCGGCGCGCCCTCCCCCGGCAGGCGCCGCGCCACGCCGATGGCCACCAGCCACAGCAGCCCGACCGCGATCCACAACGGTCTGGTCCCGCCCGCGCCCTCTCCGGGGATCAGCGGCAGCAGGCCCAGGGTGGTGTTCGAGGCCGCATGAAACAGATGCACGACGATCAGGCTGCCTTCGCTCTGCAGCCAGAGCCAGGTATAGAGGATCGAGAACCCGAGGGTCTGCGCCGCAAAGAGCGACAGCGGAATTGCGGCATGGAAATCCCCCGGCAGAGCCCAGAGCGGCAGGTGCCACAGTGCCCAGACGAGGCCCAGCACCAGGCTGGCACGCAGGGGGCCGGTCCGTTCCAGCAACCGCGGCAGCAGATAGCCGCGCCAGCCGGTCTCCTCTCCGGCGACGCTGAAGGCCAGCACCCAGAGGAAGATCACCGGGGCAAAGACCAGGACGCGCGGCGACAGCCACTCGGCCCTGCCCCCCAGCAGCCAATCGACCCCCAGTGCCGCCAGGCCCAGAACGGCCGTCGAGAGCAACGCGAAGGTCCAGACCCAGACCGGTGCCCGCCAGCGGGCAAAGCCCGAAAGCAGGCACCGCAACTCCCCGGCCTGCGCCGCCAAGATCACCGCCGCCAGGCTCGGGCCGTAGCTGCCGGCAATGCGCCAGATGCTCGCCTCGCTACCGGTCAGGATCGCCCAGCCCCAGGCGGCCCAGGACAAGAGGAAAGCCAGGCCGACGAAGAGCGCCGCCTGTCTCACGACGCCCGCCCCTGCAGCCGGTCGCCGCGAACCAGGAAGCGCCCCGCGATCCGAAGCCCGAGCGGTTCGCCGGAAATCGGCGGCTCCCCCTCGGCCGCGGGCCGCTGGGCGTGGATGTGGAGATGCGGCTCGGTGCTGGCGCCGGAATTGCCCGCCTCGCCAAGCGGTGTGCCCACCGCCACCCGGTCGCCCGGTCCGGCGGAGAGGCTGCCCTGCCGCAGATGGGCCAGGACGATCTCGACATCGCCGCACCGCAGAATGACATGGTTGCCCAGCCGGTTCACCTCGTCCATCTGCGGCACGTCGTAGTCCGGCATTCCGTTTTCCGCGGCCACCACCGTCCCCGCACAGGGGGCGCGGACCATGGCCCCGAAGATCGCATAGGCCGCGGGATCGGCGGGCCTCCAGCCGCGCGCCCGCAGCCCCCAAGGGCCAAGTCCGAAGAAGTCCACCGCATAGGATTGCCCGCGCCATGGTTTGAAACGCGCCACCGCCGCGTCCAGCGTCTTCACATGACCGTTGACCAGAAGGTTCGAGCCGCCATGCCCCACGAGATACCGACCAGGCCCGAAGGGGTTGGCGATGTCCACCACCTCGACCGGCGGAAGGCGACGCCCCGCCAGGGCCTGCGCACCATACCAGCCGCCAAGCCCCAGGAGCAGCAGCGACAAGACCAGCCCGCCCCAGCCCCAGGGCCCGTCGGGCAGCAGCGGCAGACCCGCCAGACCCTTTCGCAGCGGCTGGACGAGAACCGCGACCAGCCAGAGCCCGGCATAGACCCGCGGCAACCACCAGACCGGCACCGCCCATTGCGCGACCCTCGCCAGCGCGAACAGAACGGCCCCGGTGCCAAGGGCCTGCAGGACGAAGCCCAGCAGACTGCCCGCCGGAAGGAAGACCAGCGCCAGTAGCAGCGCCAGCGGCAAGGCCAGTTGAACGGTCAGGATCAAGACATTCATGGCGCCCCCCCAAGGAAGCGGGCCCCGGTCACATCGCCAATGCAGAAGGGAAAACGGGACCCGGTTTCAAACATGTTGCCAGGCTCGACATGGAAGGGCGGCCGGGAGCCTCCCAGGCGTTCCGGGTTGACGCGCCGACCGCCTGCGCCACTCCGCCCGGCCCATCGCCGGGGCGTCCGAACCCCAATCCCGATTGCGAATTCCATGCCATCGCCTCTCGTGATACGTCCCGATCTCTTCAGCATCTTCCGCCCACGGCGCACCTTGATCCGGATCAAGATCATCGGAGGATCATCAACACCGCCAGCCCGCAGTTGCCACACCGTGCTTGCGCCAACATTGACCGCATGGCGAGCGCCGCCCGTCTTTTCCCGAGATCGATCACGGCTTCCCGAGTGTTCCCGGCCATGGGCGAAGCCGATGCCTTCAGAGGTGCCGGGCGGGCCGTGGCCGTCTCAGGCCCAGCCCTGTGCCAGCGTCACTGTGCCGCCGGGGCGGCCTACTCCGCCGCGACCGCGCGCTCCAGAGCCCCGAGAAACCGGCTCAGATCAGCCTTCAGATCCTCGACATGCTCCATGCCAATCGAGAGCCGAAGCACGACCTCGGGGCCGGTCCAGGGCCGGGCGCTGCGCTGCTCGGCGACTGCCGCCGGTGCGGCGAGGCTGCGGGTGCCGCCCCAAGAGGCGCCGATGGCGATCAGCGACAGCGCATCCAGGGCCTCCAGCACATGCGGAGTGGCCGGCTCGGTGAAATCGACCGTGAAGACGCCCGCCGCACCATCGAAATCGCGGGCCCAGAGCGCATGGCCCGGGTCCTCTTCCCGCGCCGGATGCCGCACCCCAGCCACCAGCGGCGACCGTGACAGCCAGTCCGCGATCTCAAGCGCCGACTCCGCCGAGCGCCGCATCCGCACCGCCAGCGTGTCGATCCCGCGCATCACCAGGGCGCAATCGTCCGGGGACACACCGATGCCAAGCCGCCCGAGTGCCGCCTTCATCCGCAGCCCGAGTTCCGTGTCGCGCAGGGTGATCGATCCCATCAGCAGGTCGGAATGTCCGCCCAGATGTTTGCTCAGCGCCTCGACGACGATATCGGCGCCAAGTTCCAGCGGCCGGAAATTCAGGGCAGACGCCCAGGTGTTGTCGCAGCCGACCAGGGCACCGACCCGGCGCGCGACGGCCACCACGGCGGGCAGGTCCTGAAGCTCCATGGTCAGCGAACCGGGCGATTCCACCCAGATCAGCCGCGCCCCACCGGCTGCCAGTTCGGCCAGCCCGGCCATGTCGGTCGGGTCGTAGAAGACCGGCTCGATCCCCAGGGCCGTCAGCTCATGCAAGGCGAAGTCGCGCACCGGGCCGTAGCAGGAATCCGTGATCAGCACCCGGTCACCGCTGCGCAGCACCGCAAGCATCGCCATGGTGATCGCTGCCTGGCCGGAGGGTGTCAGCAGGCTTCTGGCGCCGCCGTGAAGCTCGGTCAGTTTGCCTTCGAGATGGCGATGCGTCGGGGTGCCGTAGAGCCCGTAGACATAGCCATCCGCCCCGCGCTCCATCCGCGCCGCAAAGGAAGCGGCGTCGGCATAGCGGATCGTCGAGGCCCGGTTGATCGGAACCGTCAGGCTGTCATAGCCCTCGGAACTGACATCAACGGGCGTCACACAACGGGTCTCTGGTCGCATCGGGCTGTCCTATTCGGTCCGCCCGGAACTTGACGCGCCAAAGCTATGCCGTCCAATATTCTTCTTGCCGCACTCTATTCCGTTTGATTATAGCATTGGCATGGATGTTCGCCAGATCGAAGCCTTCCAGACCGTCATGACGCTGGGCACGACCGCCCGCGCTGCCGAGACGCTTGGCATTTCACAACCCGCCGTCAGCAAGGCGATCTCGACGCTGGAGCGCTCGATCGGGTTCAAGCTCTTCGATCGCGAAAAAGGCCGACTCGTACCCTCGGCCGAAGGCCAGCTGTTCTTCAAGGAGGTGGAGCTGTCCTTTGCCGGGCTGGCCAAACTCCGCAGCGCCGCCGCCCGGATACGCGACTATGGCTCGGGTCAATTGCGGTTTGCCTGCCTCTCGGCCTTCAGCACCAACCTGGCGCCCAATGCCATCGCCGCTTTCAGCCGCCGCAATCCCGACCTGCAACTGTCGTTCTTCGTTGCGGCATCCTCGTCGATCCGCGACATGATCGCGGCGTCACAGCTCGACCTGGCCATCACTGCCGACGAGATCGACGCCACCGGGGTCACCGCCACCCCCTTTGCCCAGGTCCGCGCCGCGCTGGCGATGCCACCAGGCCATCCACTCTGTGACAAGAAGGCGATCCGACCCGAAGACCTCGACGGTGTGCCCTTCGTCGCCCTGGCCCCCGAGGACACCACCCGGCGCGAGGCCGAGAGCATCTTTGCCGACGCTGGCGTTTCGCCGCGCATCATGATCGAGACCGCCTATTCCTCGACCGTCTGCGCCTTCGTTCTGGCCGGCCTCGGGGTCGGCATCGTCGATCCGGTGACCGCCGCAGGCTACACCGAGCGCGGTCTCCAATTGCGGCGGCTCGAACCGAAGATCGAGTTCCGCACCCTGCTGCTCTACCCGCCGCAACGACGCTCGCGGCTGGCCAACGAGATGACCGCGGCGCTGGAATCGGAACGCGACAGGCTGTTGCAGGCACATGCCGATACCGACGCTGAATCTCTATAACCAAACCGAATTGAATCCCGCCAACATAGTATTGGACAGAATAGACCTCACCTCTCACCCTTAGCGGAAATTCACGACGGTCTCTGCCGTCGCGATCCACCAGAGCGCGACCAAGGACCAGGCCCGCGCCGCAACGACAGGGACCGAGAGATGACAAGACCTACCACAATTCCCCGCAGCATCGGCACCAATGCCCTGGCGGCCGTCATGGCCCTTCTGGGCGTCCTGCCAGGCGCCGCCCTGGCCGAAAGTGCCACCGAGGTGCTGGCCGCGGTGGCCATCGACCAGGCCCTTGCCGACCGCGTTCCGGCCCGTATCCGCAGCGCAGGCGTGCTGACCATCGGCTCGGACAACGCCTATGCGCCCTGGGAATACCTTGCCGGCGACGACGGCCAGACACCCGAAGGCATCGACGTCGACATCGCAGCGGCGATCGGCAAGACGCTTGGCGTCGAGATCGCCTTCCAGACCTCTGCCTTCGACGCGATCATTCCCTCGCTCGGGAGCAAGTTCGACCTGGGCATTTCCGCCTTCTCCATCACCAACGAGCGGATGAAGGTGGTAAATTTCGTCAGCTACACCGTTTCGGGCAGTCTCTGGGCGGTGGCGGCGGGCAATCCCAAGGGGTTTGACCCGGCCGACTATTGCGGCACCACCATCGCGGTCCAGAGCGGCACCTACCACGAGCGGATACTGACCGAGGAAAGTGCCGGATGCGAAGCCGAGGGCAAGCCCGCAATCACCCTGCTGCCCTTCGACACCCAGCCCGAGGCGCTCACCCGGATCGCGGCGGGCGGCGCCGATGCGACGATCTCCGGCGGCGCGACCATCGGCTATGCCGCCGCCCAGTCGCGCGGCTCGCTCGAGGTGATCCTGCCGGTCGGCGGCATCCTTGCCGAAAGCGGTATAAACGGCATCGCGGTCGCCAAGGCGGATGACGAACTGACCCGGCTGATCGCCGACACGATGAATGCGATGATCGCCAATGGCAGCTATGTCGGCATCCTCGAACACTGGGGCGTCGGCAGTTCGGCCGTCTCGGAAGCCGTCATCAACCCCGAGGTCGGCGAGTGACGGCAGGCGGCGACACCACACTTGGCCGCAGTATGGCCGGGTCCGACACCAAGGGCGCGCGGGGCTCCGTCCCCGCCGCCTCGGTGCGCCAGATCGACGGCGTACCGCTGAACGACGTGGCGCCGCCGCGCCACTCCGGACGCTGGATCGCGCTGATCCTGCTGCTGGTCCTGGCCGGGCAGATGGCCGTGGCTGTCGCCGGAAATCCCAATTTCCACTGGCATGTATTTGCCGAATACCTGTTCCATCGCAATGTCCTGCGCGGCGTGCTCTGGACCCTCGGACTGACCGTCGCGGCGATGTCGGTTGCGGTGGTCCTGGCCATTGCGCTGGTCGTGATGCGCGACAGCGACAACCCGATCCTGCGCGGGTTGAGCTGGCTCTGGGTGTGGTTCTTCCGCGGCACGCCGATCTATACCCAGCTGCTGTTCTGGGGCCTCTTCGCGGTGCTGTTCCCGGTGCTGTCGCTGTCGATCCCCTTCGGACCGGAACTGCTGACGATCGAGACCAAACGGGTGATCACCGCGATGACCGCCGCGATCCTCGGGCTGGCCTTCAACGAAAGCGCCTATCTGACCGAGATTTTCCGCGCCGGCTTTCGTGCCATCGACCGGGGTCAGACAGAGGCCGCACAGGCCATCGGAATACCCAAGGCCAAGATATGGGCCCGCATCCTGCTGCCGCAGGCCATGCGCACGATCATTCCGCCGACCGGCAACGAAACCATCGGCATGTTGAAGATGACCTCGCTGGTCCTGGCCATTCCCTTCACGCTCGACCTGATGTTCGCCACCAATGCCATCGCAAACCGGCTCTATCTTCCGGTGCCGCTGCTCATGGTGGCGGGGTTCTGGTATCTGGTCATCACCTCGGTGCTGATGGTCGGCCAGCATTATCTGGAGCGGCATTTCGGCAAGGGTCACGACGCCGGCGCGGGGCAAAGGGCATGACCGTGGCAAGCTTGACCCACACCGCGACCAACGCAAGCCATGCAGGGTCCGCCAGCGTCGAGATCACCGGCGTTCACAAGTTCTTCGGCACCGTCCACGCGCTGCGCGGCATCGACCTCACCATCCGGCCCGGCGAGGTCTGCGTAGCCATCGGCCCGTCGGGATCGGGGAAATCGACGCTCTTGCGCTGCATCAACCAGCTCGAAACCATATCGGCGGGCCGCATCCACCTGAACGGTGAGTTGCAGGGCTATACCGACTCCGGCGGTCGCCTGCATCAACTCAGCCCGCGCCGGATCGCGGCACAGCGGCGCCGGACCGGCATGGTGTTCCAGCGGTTCAACCTGTTCCCGCACATGACCGCCCTGCAGAACGTGATGGAAGGTCCGGTGCAGGTCAGGCGTATTCCCCGTGCCAGGGCCCGGGAGCAGGCCCGCGCCCTGCTCGACCGCGTCGGACTCGGAGGCCTGGGAGACCGCTATCCCAACCAGATATCCGGCGGCCAGCAGCAGCGCGTCGCGATTGCCCGCGCCCTGGCGATGGAACCCGAGGTGATGCTGTTCGACGAACCGACCTCGGCGCTCGACCCCGAACTGGTGGGCGAGGTGCTGGACGTGATCAAGGATCTGGTCCGCACCGGCATGACGATGATGCTGGTGACGCACGAGATCGGTTTCGCCCGCGAGATCGCCGATCATCTGGTCTTCATGGACCAGGGCGCCATCGTCGAAGAGGGCCGGCCCCGCGAGATGCTGAGCCAGCCCAAGAACCCGCGCACCCAAGCGTTCCTGTCCAAAGTTCTCTGAGAAAGCCCCGACGACCCGGATCGACACAGCCCTTCTTGCCGACGTTGGCCGGTGGCGCCGCCACCTGCACGCCCATCCCGAACTCTCCGGCGAGGAGCGGCAGACCGCCGCCTTCGTCGCGGCCCGGCTCACCGAGTTGGGGATTGCGCACGAAACGGGGATCGGCGGACATGGGGTGGTGGCGCGGCTGCACCGTCCCAGCTCGAACCGGTCGGTCGGGCTGCGCGCGGATATGGACGCGCTGCCGATCACCGAAGAGAACGAGACCGCGCATCGCTCTACCGCGGCCGGGGTCATGCATGCCTGCGGACATGATGGCCACACGGCGGCGCTTCTGGGGACGGCCGCGGCTCTGTTGCAGGACAAGGACTGGACCGGAACGATCCACCTGATTTTCCAGCCCGCCGAAGAGAACGGCCAGGGCGCCAAGGCGATGCTGAAGGACGGGCTGTTCGAGCGCTACCCGACCGAGCGGCTGTTTGCCTTCCACAACTGGCCCGGCTTCCCCCCGGGCACGGTCGCCGTGCACACCCGGCCCTCAATGGCGGCGGGCGGCGACTGGACGGTGCTTCTACGCGGGGTGGCCGGACATGCCGCGATGCCGCAGCTGACCCGCGATCCGATCACCGCGATGGCGCATCTGATCGTGGCGCTGAATTCGATCGTGCCGCGCAATGTCGATCCGCTGGACACGGTGGCGCTGACCACCGCGATGGTCGAAGCCGGCACCGTCAGCAACCAGACGCCGGCGACGGCGCGGCTGGTCGGCACCCTGCGCACCTTCGATGCCGAGGTGCGCCGGGCGATCATCGCCCGCATGGAAGAGGTCATCGAAGGCACCGCAGCAACCTTCGGAGTGACGGCGGAATACCAGATCAACTCCACCGGCCGGGTGATGGAAGACACGGCCGAGGAGGCCGCGCTCTCGGTCGCCGCGGCCGAGGCGGCCGGGCTGGAGGTGACACGCGACGTGCGCCCGGCGATGGGCGGCGACGATTTCGCCTTTCTGATGGAGGGCCGTGCCGGCGCCTATGTCTACATCGGGAACGGGCCGATCGGGCCGGATGGAGACCTGCACAACGCCCGCTACGAATTCAACGATGCGATTCTCGGCCCGGCCATATCCTGGCTGACCTCGGTGGCCCGCATGGCGCTGACGGACTGACGCGATATCATGGCCCTGCCCGTGCCGCCCGCCGGGGCCGAACGTCCGGAATTCACCATCGCCGCCCTCGCCCGGCATATCCGGGCGGGCGATTTGTCACCGGTCGCGCTCACCCGGGGCTGCATCGACCGGATCGCGGCCCTGGATGGACGGATCGCAAGCTTCAATTGCGTCGCCGCCGAAGCCGCCCTGTCCGAGGCCCGGCGGGCCGAGGCCGAGATCGCGGGCGGTGGCTGGCGCGGCCCGATGCACGGGATCCCGGTCGGCATCAAGGATCTGATCGACGTGGCAGGCCTGCCAACGACCGCCCAGGCAGCGCATCGGCGCGACCATCTGGCCCGCCGGGATGCTGCCGCAGTCGCCATGCTGCGCCGCGCCGGGGCCGTGATCCTCGGCAAGACTGCCACGGCTGAATATGCAGTCGGCGGGACAAGACTCGACGGCCCCTGGCCGCCGGTGCGCAATCCCTGGAACCTCTCCCGCGACCCGTCGTCCTCGTCCAGCGGCTCGGCCGCAGCGGTCGCCGCCGGCTTCGTGCCCGGCGCCCTGGGAACCGAGACCGCGGGCTCGATCCGCGCCCCCGCCGCCTGGTGCGGCACCGCCGGGCTGAAACCGACTGACGGGCTGGTCAGCCGCGCCGGGGTGCTGCCGGTCTCGCGGACGATGGATTGCCTCGGGCCGCTGGCCTGGACGGTCGAGGACTGTACGCTGATGCTGTCGGCCATGATCTCGCAGGACGCCGCCGACCGCGCCCTGCCCGGCTTCCGCGCCCCCGATCCGGATCGGCTGACGGGCGGCATCGCCGGGCTGCGGATCGGCGTGCCGCGGCATCTCTACGAAGACCATCCGCAACTGCACCCGGCCGTGGCGGCGGGCATGGAACGGGCGCTGGCACTGCTGCCGCAACTCGGCGCCGGGCTGCAAACCCTGCGCATCGCGGATCACGCGCTTTACAGCCGCACCGCCAAGGCGATCACCTGGCCCGAGGAATATGCCGAACACGGCGCCGAATTGCGCGCGCATCCGGACCGGTTCGGGGCCACCACACGCTCCCGGCTGCAGGACGGGCGGGCCTTTTCGGCAGCGGAATACATCCTGGCCCTGCGCTTGCGGCAAGAGCTGATCCGCGCCCTGGACGAGACCATGCGCGGGGTCGATCTGCTGATCCTGCCGACGATGCTGACCCCGGCGCAGCCGCTGGGCTACGAACATCAGCCCGGCGCCATCGACACCTCGCTGACCCGGCCCTTCAACCTGACCGGCTCCCCGGCCCTGACCCTGTGCAGCGGACATGACTCCGACGACCTGCCGGTGGCGGTGCAACTGATCGGACGCCGCTTCGAGGACGACCTGCTGCTGGCCGCCGGTCATGCGCTGGAGACCGCACTCGACACCCGCAACCGGCGCCCCGTAGACGCCTTTCCGCAAGGCGGAGGGCAGTAGTGCGTTGCCTGTGGCGCTGACGCGACCTGGACGAGCAATCAGGATCTTCTCCCACAAAGCCCGGCCCTCTGGAAGCTGCGCCCATCGGCCGTCAGTTCGCCGGACTCTCGAAGGACTCCGGCTGGATCACGATCGCATTGGCGGTTCGATCCCGGCAGGTCTTCTCTTCAGGGGTTTGGCGCACCCGACACGATTCGAACGTGTGACCTCTGCCTTCGGAGGGCAGCGCTCTATCCAGCTGAGCTACGGGTGCGGACGGCGATCTGATAGGGCAAAGGCGGCGCTGCCGCAAGCGGTGTTTCGTCCCCCCTGCCGCTTTAGCCGAACAGCTTGCGGCAGAGTTCCAGCGCCTCGACCAGCTTGTCGACCTCGGCTTCGGTATTGTAGAGCCCGAACGAGGCCCGGCAGGTGGCGGTGACGCCCAGATGGTCCATCAGCGGCATCGCGCAATGGGTGCCGGCCCGGACCGCGACGCCCTTCTTGTCGAGGATCGTCGAGACGTCATGCGCATGCGCCCCGGCCATGGTGAAGGAGAAGATCGCCGCCTTGCCCGGCGCATGGCCCTGCACCGACAGCCAGTTGAGCCCCGACAGCCGCTCCTGCGCATAGGCCGCCAGCCGGGCCTCATGCGCGGCCACCGCCTCCATCCCCAGATCCATCAGATAGTCCAGCGCCACGCCCAGCCCGATGGTCTGGACGATGCCCGGGGTGCCGGCCTCGAACTTCAGCGGCGCGTCGGCATAGCTGACCGTCTCGCGCGAGACCTCGCGGATCATGTCGCCGCCGCCCAGGAAGGGCCGCATCTCGGCCATCCGCTCGGGCGCCACATAGATCGCACCCGACCCCGAGGGGCCATAGAGCTTGTGCCCGGTGATGCAGTAGAAATCGCAGCCCAGTGCGGACACGTCGACCGGGCCGTGCACCGCGCCCTGCGAGCCGTCGACCAGCACCGGCACGCCCTGCGCATGGGCACCGCGGGTGATGGCGGCCACATCAACTTTGGTCCCCAAGACATTGGAAAGATGCGTTATTGCCACCAGCTTGGTGCGCGGTCCGATGGCGTCGATCACCTTCTGCGGGTCCAGCGAGCCGTCGGCCTCGGTCTCGACCCATTTCAGCACCACGCCCTGCCGCTCGCGCAGGAAATGCCAGGGCACGATGTTCGCGTGATGCTCCATGATCGACAGCACGATCTCGTCGCCCGCCTGCATCCGCGGCGCCGCCCAGCTGTAGGAGACCATGTTGATCGCCTCGGTCGATCCCGAATTCAGGATGATGTCATCCTCGGACCCGGCATTCAGGAACCGCGCCACCTTGCCGCGCACGGCCTCGTAATTGTCGGTGGCGAGGCTGGAGAGATAGTGCAGCCCGCGGTGCACATTGGAATATTCCTGGCTGTAGGCGCGGGTGATCGCGTCGATGACCACCTGCGGCTTCTGTGCCGAGGCGCCGTTGTCGAGATAGACCAGCGGCACGCCGTTGACCTCGCGCGAGAGGATCGGGAAATCGGCGCGGATCTTGGCGAGGTCATACATAGGTCATCTCCGGCAATGTGACGCCGATCAGGGTCAGGACGAAGACCAGCACCGTGGCCAGTGCCAGCAGCCCGATCAGGATTCCGGCAAAGACCCGCGGACGCGAGCGGAAGCCGTGGATTTCGGCGACGAAACTGGTCAGCAGCCAGAAGAACAGCACCACGCTGAACAGGCCCAGGACCCCGGCCAGGAAGGGCAGCGTGAGCATCGCCACCAGTTGCGCCACCTGGACCAGCGCCATGATGAACTGCAGCCAGGTGACCGCCAGGATCGCGCCGTCGAGGGTTCCGGTGCCGCCCAGCATCCGTCCGGCCCAGAGAATCGCCACGATCAGGATCGCCAGAAGCGCGAATTCGATCAGCGCCGAGCCCAGCGGCAGGGTGCCGAAGGAGAACATCGGCTCCACCCCCTGCTGGCGCAGGATCGCCAGCATCACCTCGGCCAGCAGAACGCCCACCGCCGTGGTGGCGCCGAGCGCGATCCAGAGCGTCTCGCGGTCGAGCCCCAGCCCGATCAGCTGCCGCAGCACGCCTTTCGGGTCCGAGATCGTGTCGCGGGCCAGTGGCAGCAGGTCACGCAGAAGCATCGGCGGGCCTCCGTTCGGCTTCCAGCAGCGCCGTTAGCCAGAGCCACAGGAATCCGGCCAGCGCCAGCGCCGCCGCGATCCGGGCGACGGCGCCCGGCGCCACCGCGCCAAGGGCCGCCTGCGCCAGCCAGGCCGGGCTGGCCGCCAGCAGCGCCCAGAACAGCGCCAGCCGCGCCCCGTAGAAGCTGCCCTGCCCGCCCAGGGCCCGGGCCAGCAGATGCGAGACCGCCGCCAGCACATAGGCCGCCAGCGGGATCAGCGCCAGCCAGGCCAGCATGCCGCCGCCCAGCCGCGCCTCGAGCGGCACCGAAGGGTCAAGCCGCGCCGCCTGCGCCAGGCCGGGCCAGGACGAGACATAGATCAGCCCGCAGCCGACCAGCAGATAGACCAGCACCCGATCCTCGCGCTGGCCCTGCGCCAGCAGGCGGCGCAGCACCCGGCGCGGGGCGCGCCAGCTTTCCCAGATGTCGCCGGTGACGCTCATCGCAATTCGGCCAGCCCGTCGGTCAGCCGCCCCAGAACCGCCTCGGCCAGGGCCGGATCGGCGATTTCGGCCAGCGCCTCGGCCAGGAAGGCCTGCACCAGCAGATGTTCCGCCTCGGCCTTCGGCACCCCGCGCGAGCGCAGATAGTACAGCGCCGTCTCGTCGATCGCGCCCGAGGTCGAACCATGCGAACACTGCACGTCGTCGGCATAGATCTCCAGTTCCGGCTTGGCCAGGAAGCTGGCGTCGTCATCCAGCAGCAGCGCCTGCGAAATCTGGTAGCCGTCGGTCTTCTGGGCCCCCTGTTTCACGAGGATCTTGCCCTGGAACACCCCGGTCATGCCCTTGCGCAGCACCTTCTTGAACACCTGTCGGCTTTCGCAGCGCTCGGCGTCATGGGTGATGAAGACGGTATCGTCCTGCGACACCCCCTTTCCTCCCATCGCCACGCCCGCGACATGGGCCGAGCCATCCTCGCCCGCCAGTTCGATCACCGACTCGTTGCGGCTCAGCGCCCCGCCCGCGGTCAGGGTGAAGGAGCGGAACCGCGCCTCGCGGCCCAGCCGGGCAAAGACATGGCTGACGACCTGCCTTGCCGGGTCTCCGCCCTGGGTCCGCAGATGGTGGAAGGTCGCGCCTTCGGCAATATCCACCTCCAGAACCGTATTGCCGCGCCCGGCGGCGGTGCCAGTTTCCAGCAGGGTCAGAGAGGCGCCCGGGTCCAGCCGCACGACATGGTGCAAGAACACCTCGGAAGCCCCTGGTTCCACGTGATAAATCAGCTCCACGGGTGTCGCGTTCGGCTTTGTCGCCCGGATCAGCACGCCCTCCGGCGCCAGCGCCGTGTTCAGCGCCGCGAGCGGCCGCGCCACCGGCGTCTGGCCCCGCGCCTCGAGCGTGCCGTAGGTCTCGCGTGCCCAGTGGATGTCCGAGCCGCCCGCGCGTGACAGGAGTTCCACCCCCGCCGCCTTGGGGTCGTCGCTGGCCTCGGCGTCGAAGACGCCGCCGCGGAACACCAGCCGCACCCGCTCCAGCGCCTCGAAGGCGGAAGCGGCGGTATCGTCCGCGACATGCGGCGCTTCGGCCAGCAGCGGTGCCGGATCGGTGTAGCGCCAGTATTCATCGCGGCGGAACGGCAGCCCGGACTCGACCAGCCGCGCCAGCGCCGCCGTGCGCGCCGGCCCCGCCCAGCCGCCCTTCGGCAGGCTCAGCCCGTCGGCAAAGGCCTGCGCGGCCTCACGTCTTGCAGGAAGCGCCATCACGCCACCTCGGCCAGGATATCGGCATAGCCGTTCTTCTCGACCTCCAGCGCCAGATCCGGCCCGCCGGTCTTCACGATCCGGCCATCGGCCATGATATGCACCACGTCGGGGGCGATGTGATCCAGAAGCCGTTGATAATGCGTGATGACCAGGAAACCCCGGCCCTCGTCGCGCAGCGCGTTGACGCCCTCTGCCACCAGTTTCATCGCATCGACATCCAGCCCCGAGTCGGTCTCGTCCAGGATGCACATCTTCGGCTCCAGAACCGCCATTTGCAGGATCTCGTTGCGCTTCTTCTCGCCTCCGGAGAAACCCACATTGACCGGGCGCTTCAGCATGTCGGCGTCGATATGCAGGGTCTTGGCCTTGGCGCGGATCAGCTTCAGGAACTCGGCCGCCGAGACCTCCTCCTCGCCCCGCGCCTTGCGTTGCGCGTTCAGTGCGGTGCGCAGGAAGGTCATGTTGCCGACGCCGGGAATCTCGACCGGATACTGGAAGGCCAGGAACAGCCCCGCCGCGGCGCGCTCTTCCGGTTCCAGATCCAGCAGGTCGGCGCCGTCCAGCGTGGCGCTGCCGCCGGTCACCTCATAGCCGTCACGCCCCGACAGCACATAGGAGAGCGTCGATTTGCCCGAACCGTTCGGACCCATGATCGCATGCACCGACCCGGCATCGACATGCAGGTCGACACCCTTCAGGATCGCCTTGTCCTCTTCTTCAAGTTTGACCTTCAGGCCTTTGATATCAAGCATTTTCTTTATCTTCCGTAGGAACCGCTTCCGGGGTGTCCGGCAGCAGGATGTGATTGTCGTTGGCTCTTCCGACCCGGCGGGTCAGATGGGTTCTGTAGTGATGCCCTGCGGCCCATTCGGCGAAGGCATCCGCATTGGCATGGTTGACTTCGACCATCAGCACCGGCCGGGCGCGGGCGATCAGCGCCTCGAGCCCCTCCAGCACCTGCATTTCCATCCCCTCGACATCGATCTTGACCAGATCGGGCCGGGCCCGGGGAAAGACGCCGTCACCGCGGCGCACGCTGAACGGTCCATCGGTTCCGGCAAACATCCTGGTGGCGCCGAGGTTCCGGTCATGCGGCTTCATCGAGAACCCGGCTTCGTCGCGGTCGGCCAGGCCGAAGCCCAGATACTGAAGCTGGATCACGTGATCGAGCCGGTTGCCGAGGACATTGGCGACCAGGGGCTCCAGCGCCAGCGGGTTCGGCTCCACCACGATGATCCGGCGGGCGTCGTGGAACAAGGCGAAGAACAGCGCGTGATTGCCGACATTGGCGCCGACATCCAGGATCGACGCCCGCTTCGGCACCAGCCGCACCAGTTCGGCCAGCTCCTCGGCCTCGTAGAACCGGCCATGCCGGTGGCAATGCTGGATCGGGTCGTTCTCCATGTTCAGATGGAACTGCACCGGGGTGCCGTCGATCCGTGCCAGCACCTGCTCCATCGGCGCCAGGCGCAGCGGACGGCCCTTGGCGCGCCCGGCCAGGCGCTCGGCGATCGGGGGCAGCCCGGAGGGAAGGATCGGCGGCTGGGCGTTCATGATGCCAGCGTCACCGCGGTGCCCGAGGCCGAGACCATCAGCATGTTGTTGATCACCTCGTAATCCAGATCGACCCCGACCACGGCATTGGCGCCCTGCTCCAGCGCCTTGTCCTGCATCTCGCGCAGCGCCGTCTCGCGGGCCTTGGCGAGCTCCTCCTCATAGGCGGCGGACCGGCCCCCGACGATGTCCCGGATTCCGGCGAAGAGGTCACGGAAGATGTTGGCGCCCAGGATCGCCTCGCCGCAGACGATGCCATGATAGACGGCGACGGGTTTGCCCTCGACCGTGGGGGTGGTGGTGACGATCATGCTGACTCTCCTGATATGACGAAATCGGCCGGGCAACGCAGTGCGCGGCCCGGTCGGCAGGATGGGAAAGGATACTGGGGTTGCGCCCCTAGAAGGTCAGAGAGGCGCCCCGGATCAGCAGCGAGTTCGGCTCGGTCTCGACCAGCACGGCGCTGACCCATTGCTGCGGAAAGATCTCGGCGAAGATGTCCGGCGCCATATGCACCAGATTGTGCATGCCCAGCAGCATCGCCGCGGCCCCCGCGGTCTGCAGGAACAGGAACTGCCGCAGGTTGAGCCGGAACAGCATCTTGACCAGCAGCGCCACCGCCAGCGCCAGCAGCGCGTCGTTGATCATCGCTTCCTGGGCGCCGCTTCCGGTCAGCCCGGCATCGAAGAAATCGGCCCGGAACAGGCGCGAGGCGACCACCGCCAGACCGCCCGAAAGGATCGCGAACACATTGCTGAACAGCCCCGTCTTCCGCGACCGCATGCGCGCCCGGCGCTTGCGCATTTCCTGCAGATTCTGCTCGGCGCGTTTTTCGACCCGGGCCAGCCGGTCGTGGAAGACCCGCATGTTCTCCTGATCCATGTGCTCGCCAGAACCCGACATTCGACGACCCTCCAACCTGTCCTGCAATCAGAGGTAGACCGGGATTGGGGCCAAACTCGGGCAGATTTGTAAAGAAGCTGGGCAGATTCCGCGGCTGCGTCGGCATGACGCAGGACCGTTCCGGCAGGGCCGTCCCGCGCCCCGCCACGGGTCGCCGCGCCGGCCCGGACATCATCCGCAGCCCCATCACGCCACCCATCCGATCAGCAGCGCCGCCAGCGTCACCGTCACCCCCACCATGGCCGCCGGGAGCACCGGCCCATGCTGCAACTCGGTGCCCTTCAGCTTCCAATAGATCGCCAGCCCGACAAAGCAGCCGAGTCCGATCCCCAGAGCCTTCAGCACCTCGCCCATCATCAGCCGACCGAGCCTTCCAGCGAGATCGCGACAAGTTGCTGGGCTTCCATCGCGAATTCCATCGGCAGCGCCTGCAGGACTTCCTTGCAGAAGCCGTTGACGACCAGCGCCACGGCCTCTTCCTCGTCCATCCCGCGCGAGCGGCAATAGAACAGCTGGTCATCATCGACCTTCGAGGTGGTCGCCTCATGCTCGACCCGCGAGGACATGTTCTTCACCTCGATATAGGGCACGGTATGGGCGCCGCACTGATCGCCGATCAGCAGGCTGTCGCACTGGGTATAGTTGCGGCTGTTCTTGGCCCGCGGATGCATCGAGACCAGCCCGCGATATGTGTTCTGCGCCTTGCCCGCCGAAATCCCCTTCGAGACGATCCGGCTGCGGCTGTTCTTGCCCAGATGCACCATCTTGGTGCCGGTGTCGGCCTGCTGGAAATTGTTGGCGATGGCGATCGAGTAGAACTCGCCCTGGCTTTCCTCGCCGCGCAGGATGCAGGAAGGATATTTCCAGGTCACCGCCGAGCCGGTCTCGACCTGGGTCCACATCACCTTGGCCCGCGCCTCGCGGCAATCGGCGCGCTTGGTGACGAAGTTGTAGATCCCGCCCTTGCCGTCCTCGTCGCCGGGGAACCAGTTCTGCACCGTCGAGTATTTCACCTCGGCGTCCTCGAGAATCACGATCTCCACCACCGCCGCATGCAGTTGCGCCTTGTCGCGCTTCGGCGCGGTGCAGCCTTCGAGATAGCTGACGAAACTGCCCTTGTCGGCGATGATCAGGGTCCGTTCGAACTGGCCGGTGTTCTCGGCGTTGATGCGGAAATAGGTGCTCAGCTCCATCGGGCATTTGGTATTCGGCGGGATGTATACGAAGGACCCGTCCGAGAAGACCGCCGAATTGAGCGTGGCGAAGAAATTGTCCGACTGCGGCACCACGCTGCCCAGGTATTTCCTCACCAGTTCCGGATGTTCGCGGATCGCTTCCGAGATCGAACAGAAGATCACCCCGGCCTTGGCCAGCTCGGTCTTGAAGGTGGTCCCGACGCTGACGCTGTCGAAGACCGCGTCCACCGCGACCCGGCGTTCGGGCTGGCCATCATCGACCCGGCCGCCCACCGGGGCGCCCTCTTCGACGCCGGCCAGGATCTTCTGCTCTTTCAGCGGGATGCCCAGCTTGGCATAGGTCGCCAGCAGTTTCGGATCGACCTCGTCCAGCGACTTCGGCCGTTCCATCATGCTCTTCGGCTTGGCGTAGTAATACTGGTCCTGGTAGTCGATCTTCGGATAATGGACCATCGCCCAGCTCGGCTCGGTCATCTCCTTCCAGCGCGCGAAGGCCTCCAGCCGCCAGTCGGTCATCCACTGCGGTTCGCCGTTCTTCTGCGAGATCAGCCGGACGATGTCCTCGTTCACGCCCTTCGGCGCGTAGTCGGTCTCGATCTCGGTTTCCCAGCCGTATTTGTAGGCGCCCATGCCCTCGACCGTCTCGACCGTGGCGCGGTCAACGCCCTCGCGCACCTCGGTGCCGGCCTCGGTGGTCCCGGATGTCGGGGCGTCGGTCACGCCGAGATCGCTGTCATTCGCATCCATGATTCTGGTCCTTCGCTCAGGCCGCCGGGGCCCGGTGTTTCGTCCGATGTCGCTCGGCCGCGGCCAGATAGGCCGTGGCAAAACGCTGCAAATCCTCGTCGCGGGTCGTCGCGCCGATCGAGACCCGGATCGCGCTGGCCGCGGCGTCCGGATCAAAGCCCATCGCCGCCAGCACCCGGCTGGGGCGGACCTTGCCGCTGGAACAGGCCGACCCGGCCGAAACCGCAAAGCCGGCGAGGTCCATCTGCATGACCTGGGTCTCCCCCTTCCAGCCGGGCAGCACCAGGCAAGTCGTGTTGGGCAGGCGGGCCGCCCCCTTCCCTGCACAGATAAGCCCTGGAAGGCGATCGACAAGCCGGGCTTCCAGCGCATCGCGCCGCGCCGCCACCCGCTCCATCTCGCCCGCCGCCAGGTCGCGCGCCGCCGCCTCGGCCGCCGCCGCCATTCCGACGATGCCGAGGATGTTCTCGGTCCCGGCCCGGCGCCCCATCTCCTGGCCGCCGCCCTTCAGCTGTGCCGCCAGATCGGTGCCGCGGCGCAGGATCACCGCGCCGACGCCCTTCGGGCCGCCGAACTTGTGCGCCGAGAGCATCACCGCCCCGGCGCCGAGCCAGTTGAAGGCCAGCGGGAGCTTGCCGAAGCCCTGCGTCGCATCGCAGACCGCCAGCCCCTCGGGCAGGCTCTGCAGCACCCCGGTCTCGGAATTGGCCAGTTGCAGCGCCGTGGCGCCCGGATCGGCGACTGTCACCTGCCCCTGCGCATCGACCGGCAGGCCGTCATCCACCCAGGCCGAGACCGCCTCGTGTTCCACCGCGGCGCCCGCCAGCCCGCGCCCGGCGCAGAGCAGCGCCGCGGCCTCGGTCGCGCCCGAGACAAAGACGATATCGGCGCCCTCGGCCCCGAAGGCCCGGGCCAGACGGTCGCGCGCCTTTTCGACCAGCGCCCTGGCCGCCCGCCCCTCGGCATGGACCGAGGACGGGTTGCCGACGAGGTCCATGGCCGCGACCATCGCCGCCTTCGCCTCGGGCCGCAGCGGCGCCGTCGCATTCCAGTCCAGATAGACCCGGTCGCTCATCTCCCGCGCCCCGCATCTTTGGGTCGCAAATACTCCCGCCGGAGGCGATCCGCCGCAGGCGGATACCCCGGAAGGCGTGCCGGTGCCCTCGGCACATGATGATCCGCGGGCAGGCTCACGTCTCGTCCACCACTTCGAACAGCGACGGCACCGCCGGACAGGGCACCAGCGCATCGCCGATCACATCCGACAGCCGGGCCTGGTGCAGATAGACATAGACATGCGCCGAGAGACCTTCCCAGAGCCGGTTCGCCATCGCCTGGGCCTCGGTGCCCGAGACCCCGCCACTGGCCCCGGCGCCGGAATGCATGGCCGAAACCGTCTCGTCCACCGCCGCCAGCACATCCGCGACCCGGATTTCCGACGCCGGCCGCGCCAGCCGGTAGCCGCCGCCCGGACCGCGGGCCGAGTCGACGAGACCGGCGCGGCGCAGCTTCACGAAGAGCTGTTCGAGATAGGGCAAGGAAATGTCCTGGCGCTTGGAGATGTCCCCCAGCGAGGCCAGCGCCTCGCCCGGCTGCATCGCCAGATCGGCCAGCGCCACCATCGCATAGCGTCCCTTGGTGCTCAGCTTCATACCTACGCCCCGACCCGTTCCGGGTGATTCCCTGGGCGATTGCCCGCAGAAAACCCGCGAAACCATTGACGATGCCCGCCATGCCCATTACCTCACCGCGAGGCAAAGACCGTCCGACGGGCGGTTTAGAATGTTTCTAAGGTGCCTGAGCAAATTCGTCAAGAATTGCCGGGCCAGCTGCTGGAGGGAACCGGGACTTATGCCCGAGGTGATTTTTCCGGGCCCCGAGGGCCGGCTCGAGGGCCGCTACCATCCCCAGAAGGCCAAGGACGCGCCGATCGCGATCGTGCTGCATCCGCATCCGCAGTTCGGCGGCACGATGAACAATCGCGTTGTCTACAACCTGCACTACGCCTTCTACAACATGGGCTTCACCGTACTGCGGTTCAATTTCCGCGGTGTCGGGCGCAGCCAGGGCGAATACGATCAGGGGATCGGCGAGCTCAGCGACGCCGCATCGGCGCTCGACTATCTGCAAAGCATGAACCAGAACGCCAAGCATTGCTGGGTCGCCGGGTTCTCCTTCGGCGCCTGGATCGGCATGCAGCTGCTGATGCGCCGGCCCGAGATCACCGGGTTCATCAGCGTCTCGCCGCCGGCGAACATGTACGATTTTTCCTTCCTCGCCCCCTGCCCCTCGTCCGGGTTGATCATCAACGGCGCCGCCGACCGGGTCGCGCCGCCGAAGGATACCCGCACCCTGGTCGGCAAGCTGCACGAGCAGAAGGGGATCACGATCACCCATGAAGAGGTCGAGGGCGCCGGGCACTTCTTCGAAGACCCGCATATGGAACAGATGATCGGCTCGGTGGACAGCTATGTCCGCCGTCGGCTGACCGAATCGAGTCGCTGACGCATGGGACTGCTCGAGGAAAAGGGCGAGGATCTCGCCAAGCGGGCGATCGAGGCCGAGAAGCGGTTCGGCGACCCGACGATTCCGGACGAGATCGGCAAGGCCATCGGCGCCACCTCGACCACGCTGCAGGAGGCCTACCTGACCGCGCTGCGCATCCTGCGCGCCGCCGACCGGGCCGATGACCTTCTGGGCCGGATCATCGCGGGTCGGGAAAAGGGCGAAGTCGTGGTTTCGACCGAAAGCGTTCTGGAAGACGATCCGAACCTCGCCAACTGACGCGGTCCCGCCCGGACGCAGCAGCAAAGCCCCCCACGCCCCTTGCAGCGATCGGCTTCCGGGCCGTCGAGGCGCGTGGATTGCCGGCTGCGACGCTTGTATACAGTCGCATACCTTCCCCCGCCCCCGCTTTTCGGCTATGGCCTAGGCCGAACGATTCACCCCCTGTTTCAGACCAGCTTTCCAAGCCCCGGAGTATGCCCATGACCAAGATCAAAGTCGCCAACCCGGTCGTCGAACTCGACGGCGACGAGATGACCCGGATTATCTGGGACTTCATCAAGAAGAAGCTGATCCTGCCCTATCTGGACATCGACCTGCTCTACTACGATCTCGGCATCGAAGAGCGCGACCGCACCAATGACCAGATCACCATCGACGCGGCCAACAAGATCAAGGAAGTCGGCGTCGGGGTGAAATGTGCCACGATCACGCCGGACGAGGCCCGGGTCGAGGAATTCGGCCTCAAGGAGATGTGGCGCAGCCCGAACGGCACGATCCGCAACATCCTGGGCGGGGTGATCTTCCGCCAGCCGATCATCTGCAACAACGTGCCGCGCCTGGTGCCGGGCTGGACCAAGCCGGTCGTGGTCGGCCGTCATGCCTTCGGCGACCAGTATCGCGCCACCGATTTCCGCTTCCCCGGCAAGGGCAAGCTGACGATCAAGTTCGTCGGCGAGGACGGCGAGACCATCGAACGCGAGGTGTTCCAGTCGCCCAGCTCGGGTGTCGCCATGGCGATGTACAACCTCGACGACTCGATCCGCGACTTTGCCCGCGCCAGCCTGAACTACGGTCTCAACCTCGGCTGGCCGGTCTATCTCTCGACCAAGAACACCATCCTCAAGGCCTATGACGGGCGCTTCAAGGACCTGTTCCAGGAAGTCTTCGACGCCGAATTCGCCGACCAGTTCAAGGCCAAGGGCATCACCTACGAACACCGTCTGATCGACGACATGGTTGCCTCGGCGCTGAAATGGTCGGGCGGCTATGTCTGGGCCTGCAAGAACTACGATGGCGACGTGCAGTCGGACATCGTCGCGCAGGGCTTCGGTTCGCTGGGCCTGATGACCAGCGTGCTGATGACGCCGGATGGCAAGGTGGTCGAAAGCGAGGCGGCGCATGGCACCGTGACCCGCCACTATCGCCAGCACCAGAAGGGCGAGGCGACCTCGACCAACTCCATCGCCTCGATCTACGCCTGGACCGGCGGGCTGAAGCACCGCGCCAAGCTGGACGACAACGCCGAGCTGATGCGCTTTGCCGAGACGCTGGAAAAGGTCGTCGTGGATACCGTCGAAGCCGGCGACATGACCAAGGACCTGGCGCTGCTGGTCGGTCCCGATCAGAAATGGCTGACCACCGAGGGCTTCCTCGAGAAGGTGGACAGCAACCTGAGCAAGGCCCTGGGCGGCTGACCCCGGACAAGGCCGAACCGATCGAGGGCGCCCCGAAACGGGCGCCCTTCTGCTTTTGGCCGGCCAGTTGACGTTACGTTAATGACCGGTCGCGGCAGCTCTGCTATGCAAGAAGGGCAACCTGCGCATCAGGGAGGATCCGATGGCTGCCCCGGTAGACAAGAAGCAGATGGACGGCGCCAAGAAGTCGATCCAGGCCGAAGTCAAGAAACTCGCCCAGAAAACCAAGAAGACGACCGAAGAGGCCCGGAAACTGATCGATGAAAAGGCCAAGGCGGCCAAGGACAAGAAGACCGATCCGAAACGCCTGAAGGCAATCGACCTGAAGCTGAAGGGCCTGCATCAACTCTGCCAGAAGGAAGCCGACAAGAGCGCCAGGTCGATCGGTCTGATGCTGAAGACCTATGTCCCGGCCGACAAGAAGGCCGTGCCGGAATGGCAGAAGGGCATGGACAAGTGGTATGTCGATATCCTGAAGAAGGAACCCGGCCTGGCGATCGGCGGCGGCGCACGGGTCAATGGGTCGATGTCGGTCAAGGACAAGAAGGCAATGATCAACTTCACCTGGAAGCTGAGATAGCGGCACCGGGGACCCGTGGCCCGGACGAGCCGGCGCCTACAGCGGCTGCGCCCGTTCGACCAGACGCGCCAGCAGGCTGGCTCCGATCGGCGCGACCTCGTCGTTGAAATCATAGGCCGGATGGTGCAGCCCGGCGCCCGGCCCCTGCCCCAGGAACAGATAGGCGCCCGGGCGGGCCTCCAGGAAATGCCCGAAATCCTCGGCCCCCATCTGCCGGTCGGCCGCGCCATCGACCGCCGTTTCGCCCAGCACCTCGCGCGCCACCTCGGTGGCGAAGGCGGCCTCGGCGGCGTCGTTCACCGTGGCCGGGTCCCCGACATGGTAATCGAGCCGCGCCGTCAGCCCGAATGCCGCCGCCTGCCCGACCGCAATCTCGGCCAGCCGACGCCGGACCATGCCCTGCACCGCGGGATCGAAACTGCGTACCGTGCCGCCCAGCCAGCCGGTGCCGGGCACCACGTTGAAGGCGGTTCCGGCGTGGATCTGGGTGACCGAGACCACCAGAGCGTCCAACGCATGGTGGTTGCGCGAGACGATGCACTGGATCGCCGAGGCCATCGCTGAAAGCGCCGGGATCGGGTCGGCCGTCTCATCGGGCATCGCGGCATGACCGCCGCGCCCGGTGACATGGATCTCGAAAGTGTCCACCGCCGCCATGATCGGCCCCGGCGCCGTCATCACCGTGCCGAACTCCATCCCCGGCGCATTGTGCAGCGCGAAGATCCGTTCGATCCCGAACCGCTCCAGAATGCCGTCCTCGATCATGACCCTGGCGCCGCTGCCCTCTTCTTCGGCCGGCTGGAAGATCAGCGCCACCCGGCCCCGGAAGGCCCGGGTTTCGGCAAGGTATTTCGCGGCGCCCAGCAGCATCGCGGTATGGCCGTCATGGCCACAGGCATGCATCGCGCCGGGCGTCGTCGAGGCATGGCTGGCGCCGGTCTCCTCGTGGATCGGCAGCGCGTCCATGTCGGCGCGCAGCCCGATCGTCGGCCCCGGCGCCTGACCTTCGATGATCGCGACGATCCCGCTTCGGGCAATGCCGGTATGCAGCGAGTCGACCCCGATTTCGGCCAGCCGCGCGGCGACATAGGCGGCGGTCCTGTCCAGATCGAAGCCGATCTCGGGAATCCGGTGCAGATACCGGCGCCATTCGGCCATTTCGGGGCCCAGGGCGGCAATTCTGTTCAGGATCGGCATCGGCAAGACTCCCGGCTTCGGGCCTTTCTGGGCGCCGCGGACCGGCACTGCAATCCCCAATCGTTCGGCGGGAAACTGCCGCGCATCGGCTGGCTGTTGCCAGCTTCGTGAGGCGCTATTGAACGCCGCCCCGGCGTGCCCAGTTACTCCCCTGCAAGTGCCCGGACTCAACCACCGGGCGTGACTGCACGAAAGGAACTGACATGATTACCCGTTATCTCGGACTCGGTGCCACCTTGGCCCCGGTGCTTCTTGCCACTCCGCTGTTCGCCGGTGGTCCCGGCCCGGTTGTGGTCGAGGAAGCCCCCGTGGCGCCGGTCCCCGCGGCCGCCCCGATCACCGACTGGAGCGGCTTCTATGCCGGTCTCGGCTATGCCCAGTCCACCGGCAGCCTCAAGAACGGCACCCGCACCGATTTCAACGATGGCGACGGCGTCTCCGGCTTTGCCGGCTACAATCTGCAGAACGGCAAGTTCGTCTATGGTGGCGAGCTGTCCTATACCGGGCTCAACGACATGACCCTCACCGGCACGCCATCGACCGAGCTGACCGACTCGATCGATCTCCGGGCCCGGCTCGGCTACACGATCGGGCGCGCCCTGCCCTATATCACGGTCGGCTATTCGACCGCCAATCTCGACACCGCGACGGGATCGGTCGATCTGGACGGCGTCAACTACGGGCTGGGCCTGGACTACCAGGTCTCGGACCGGGTGTTCCTCGGCGCCGACTACTCCAAGCGAGACCTCTCGGGCAGCGGCCTTGATGCCGATCCCGAGACACTTGGCCTGCGGGTCGGTTTCAAGTTCTGAAGCACTGTGACAGACTGGCAAAGGCCCGGCTTCCGGCCGGGCCTTTTTGCTGTCCGAAGGAACAAGGATGACCGATCTGCAAGATCAAGACGGCAGCCCCGTCGAGCGGCTGCTGCGCATCATGGCGGCGCTGCGCGACCCCGAGACCGGCTGCCCCTGGGATGTGGAACAGAGCTTCGCCACCATCGCCCCCTACACAATCGAGGAAGCCTACGAGGTCGCCGACGCGATCGAGCGCGGCGCCCATGACGAACTGCGCGGCGAGCTGGGCGACCTGCTGTTCCAGGTCGTGTTTCACGCCCGGATCGCCGAGGAAGCCGGGCACTTCGACTTTGCCGATGTGGCGCGGGCGATCTCGGACAAGATGGTCGCGCGGCACCCGCATGTCTTCGGCGACGCCAGGCCGCGCAATGCCGAGGAACAGACCCGCGACTGGGAGCGGTTGAAGGCCGAGGAACGGGCGAAACGTGCCGAAGGGGGCGTGCTCGACGGGGTGGCACAGGGCTTGCCGGCGCTGTTGCGGGCGGTCAAGTTGCAGAACCGGGCGGCCCGGGTCGGCTTCGACTGGCCATCGACCGACGAGGTGCTGGACAAGCTGACCGAAGAGGCCGCCGAACTGGTCGAGGCCCGCGAGAAGCTGGGCGAGGACGAGATATTCGAGGAATTCGGCGACTTCCTGTTCGTCGCCGCCAATCTGGCCCGACATCTGCGGATCGACCCCGAGGCCGCGCTGCGCGCCGCCAATGCCAAGTTCACCCGCCGGTTCCGCGCCATCGAAGCGGCGCTGGCCGCGCGGGGCAAGACCCCCGCCGACAGCGACCTGGCCGAGATGGACGCCCTGTGGGACGCCGCGAAGGCCGCCGAGAAATCAGGAACAACGACGAAGGAAATGCCATGAGAACCCGCAAATTCGGCCCCAACGGACCTGACCTTCCGGCGCTCGGCTATGGCGCCATGTCGCTGGGCAATGCCTGGGGCGATGTCGATGACAGCGGCGCTGATGCGATGCTGTCGGCGCTGGCCGATCGCGGCATCCGCCATCTCGATACCGCCAATGTCTACGGCCAGGGGCTTTCGGAATCCCGGATCGGCGCCTGGATCGCGCGAAACGGCAATCCGTTCCACATCGCGACCAAGGCGACCATCAGCCGCGATTCCGAGGGCAACCGGACCTTCAACAACGCCCCCGAACATCTGATGAGCGAGCTTGAGGGCAGCCTGAAGCGGCTGAATGTCGAGGCCGTCGATGTCTTCTATGCGCATCGCCGCAATCCCGGCACCCCGGTCGAGGAACTGGCCGAAACCCTGCAGGGCATTGTCCGGTCCGGCAAGGCCAAGGCGGTCGGCCTCTCCGAGGTTGCGCCCACCACGCTGCTGACCGCCGCCGAGATTCAGCCGATCGCCGCCGTGCAGTCGGAATACTCGCTGCAGACCCGCGCCCCCGATCTGGGGCTGCGCCAGGCCTGCGAAAGGCTGGGCACCGCGCTGGTCGCCTTCTCGCCGGTCGGGCGCGGGCTGCTGACCGATACCCCGCCGACGCCGGAATTCGCCGCCGCGAACTTCTTCATGAAGGACAATCCCCGGTTCCAGCCCGAGGCCCTGGCCCGCAACATCGCCTATCTGGCGCCGCTGCGCAGCTATGCCGCCGATCTCGGGCTCAGCCTGGCCGGGCTGGCGGTGGCCTGGACGCTGGAACAGGGGCCGACGATGTTCTCGATTCCCGGCACCCGCTCCATCGCGCATCTGGATCAGATGATCGAAGGCGCCCGGCGCGGCCTGACCGCCGATGAACTTGACGAGATCGAGCGCCTGGCCCCGGTCGGCTGGTGCCTCGGGGATCGCTATTCCTACCAGCAATGGTGGGGCGCCGAACGCTACAGCTGACCGGGGGGCAATATTCCGACAAACACAGTCAGGTATTGACCCAACCAAAAGACTCAGGTTTAACCGGCGCGATAACTGGAGCCTGACATGACCCGAGTTCTACTGACCGCGGCCCTCACCGCCCTTGCCCTTCCGGCATGGGCGGACGAGGTCAACATCTATTCCTACCGGCAGCCGGCCCTGATCCAGCCGCTGCTTGATGCGTTCACCGAAAAGACCGGCATCACCACCAATGTCGCCTTTCTCGACAGCGGCATGGTCGAGCGACTGGTGGCCGAGGGCGACCGCTCGCCCGCCGATATCGTCCTCTCGGTCGATATTTCGCGGCTGGCCGAGGTCAAGGCGGCGGGGGTGACGCAGGCGGTCTCGGACCCCGTGCTCGACGCCATTCCCGCCACGCTGCGCGACCCCGAGGGCCACTGGTTCGCCCTGACCACGCGGGCGCGGATCGTCTATGCCTCGAAGGAGCGCGTCGCCGATGGCGAGGTAACGACCTACGAGGATCTGGTGAACCCGAAGTGGAAGGGCCGGATCTGCACCCGCTCGGGCACCCATGTCTATACGCTGGGCCTGGTCGGCGCCTATATCGCGCATCACGGAGAGGCCGCGGCCAAGGAATGGCTGACCGGGCTGAAGGCCAATCTGGCCAAGAAGCCGGAAGGCAACGACCGGGCGCAGGTGAAATCCATCTGGGCCGGGGAATGCGACATCTCGCTGGGCAATACCTATTACATGGGCGAGATGCTGGCCGACCCGGAACAGACCGAATGGGCCAATTCGGTGCGCATCGTCTTTCCGGCCTTCGAGAACGGCGGCACCCATGTGAACATCTCGGGCATCGCGATGACCAAGGCGGCACCGCACCCGGACACCGCGTTGGCGCTGATGGAATTCCTCGCCTCGCCCGAAGCGCAGGAAATCTATGCCTCGACGGTCACCGAATACCCGGTGGTGCCGGGGGTCGCGACCTCGGATCTGGTGCGCAGCTGGGGCAGCTTCACCCCGGACGGGATCGACCTGTCCGAGATCGCCGACAATCGGGCCACCGCGCTGCGGCTGGTCGAAGAGGTCGATTTCGACGGCTGAGCGGGCACGGCCGCGGCCGGCTCTCATCCCCGAGTCGGCGGCGATCCGCAGGCGGGCGGTCCGGACAGCGGGCCGCCCGCTTCGCGTCTGGACAAGCCGCCGTCGGGGCGGCAGGGTCTCGGCGAGTCCCAACGAGGCACCATGACCCGCAACATCATCATCGACACCGACCCCGGCCAGGATGACGCCGTGGCGATCCTTCTGGCCCTGGCATCGCCCGAGTTGAACCTGCTGGGGATCTGCGCCGTCGCGGGCAATGTGCCGTTGCCGCTGACGTCAAAAAATGCCCGTATTGTCTGCGAGTTGGCAGGCAGAGTTGATGTGCCCGTCTTCGCCGGATGCGCCGCCCCGATGGCGCGCGCGCTGGTGACGGCCGAGCATGTCCATGGCAAGACCGGGCTGGACGGGATCAGCCTGCCCGATCCGCAGATGCCGCTTCAGGACCGGCATGCCGTCGATTTCCTGATCGAGACCCTGCGTCGAGAGCCGCCCGGCACGGTGACGCTCTGCCCGCTGGGCCCGCTGACCAATATCGCCACCGCCTTCACCCGGGCGCCCGACATCGTCGAGCGGGTGCAGCAGATCGTGCTGATGGGCGGCGCCTATTTCGAGGTCGGCAACATCACCCCCGCCGCAGAATTCAACATTTACGTCGATCCGGAAGCCGCTGAAATCGTTTTCAAATCCGGCGTCGACCTGGTGGTGATGCCGCTCGACGTGACGCATGGCGCGCTGGCCACCCCGGCCCGGGTCGCGGCGTTCCGCCAGGCCGGCCGGGTCGGGCCGGCGGTGGCCTCGTGGCTGGAATTCTTCGAGCGTTTCGATACCGAGAAATACGGCTCGGAAGGCGGGCCGTTGCATGACCCGACGGTCATCGCCTGGCTGCTGCAGCCCGGGCTCTTCACGGGCCGCCGGATCAATGTCGAGATCGAGACCACGGGACGCTGGACCAGCGGCATGACGGTTGCCGACTGGTGGGGCGTCTCGGGGCGCGAAGCGAATGCACTGTTCATGGGCAAGGTCGAGGCGCAGGGCTTCTTCGACCTTCTCACCAACCGGATCGCAAGGCTATGAGCATTCTCACACCCGCCGGCGCCGAGCATCTGTCGCGACTCCTGCCGATGATCGCCGCCTATCACGAATTCAAGGGCATCCAGTCCAACGACTCGCGCCGCCGCGCGGCGCTGGAACCCCTGCTGCGCGGCACGCCGCTGGGCTCGGTCTGGCTGATCGGGCCGAAGATGGCGCCGGTGGGCTATGTCGCTGTCGGGATGGGCTGGTCGATCGAACTGGGCGGGCCGGATGCCTTTGTCGACGAGTTGTTCATCCGCGAGGCGGTGCGCGGCCGCGGCATGGGCGCGCAGGCACTGGACGCGCTGGCGACCGAGCTGGCAGCGCGCGGCGTGGTGGCGCTGCATCTCGAAGTGGCGGGCGACGATGCCAAGGCGCAAAGCTTCTATGCCCGACGCGGTTTCGCAAGGCGCGACAATCACACGCTGATGACCCGGCGGCTGTGACCCGCCCCGGTGCGGGCCACCGGCGGACCCGGCGCAACACCGGCGCGTGACTTTGCGGCGCTGCCCTTGGGCTGGACCGTGCAGGTGCCTACATCTGTGCCATGACACTCAGCATCGCCTTCGACAATTCCTATGCCCGCCTTCCCGACCGGTTCTTTGCCCGTCAGGCCCCGGTGCCGGTGGCGGCCCCCCAACTGCTGGCGGTGAATGCCGGGCTGGCCGACGAACTGGGGCTCGACCCGCAGGCGCTGGCCAGCCGGGAGGGGCTGGAGGTCCTGGCGGGCAACCGGGTCGCCGAGGGTTCCGAACCGCTGGCGCAGGCCTATGCCGGGCATCAGTTCGGCGGCTGGGTTCCGCGCCTGGGCGATGGCCGGGCGGTGCTGCTGGGCGAGGTGATCGACCGGCAGGGCCGGCGCCGCGACCTGCAACTGAAGGGCGCCGGGCGGACTCCGTTCAGCCGCGGTGGCGATGGCCGGGCCTGGCTGGGGCCGGTGCTGCGCGAATATGTGGTGTCCGAAGCGATGCATGCCCTGGGCCTGCCGACCACCCGGGCGCTGGCCGCGGTCGGGACCGGCGAGATGGTGCAGCGCGAAACCGCCCTGCCCGGAGCGGTCCTGACCCGCGTCGCCGCCAGCCATATTCGGGTCGGCACCTTTCAGTATCTGGTTGCGCGCAACGACATCGAGGGGCTGTCCGCGTTGACCGAACATGTCATCGCCCGCCACTATCCGCAGGCCGAAGGCCCGATGGGCCTCTTGCAGGCCGTGGTCGCGGCACAGGCGCAGCTGATCGCGGGCTGGATGTCGGTCGGCTTTATCCATGGCGTGATGAACACCGACAACATGTCGGTCGCCGGCGAGACCATCGACTATGGCCCCTGCGCCTTCATGGACGGCTACGATCCGGGCAAGGTCTTCTCCTCGATCGACCTTCAGGGCCGCTATGCCTATGCCAACCAGCCGCAGATCGCGGTCTGGAACCTGGCGCAACTGGCCTCGTCCCTGCTGCCGCTGATGGGCGGCGAGTCGGCGATCCCGGCAGCCACCGAAGAGATCGAGCGGTTCGCCGATCTCTACAGCGCCGCCTGGGCCCAGCGTTTCGCGGCCAAGCTCGGGTTTTCCGGGCCGCCGAAGCCCGGCGATTGCGGGCTGGCGCAGCGGCTGCTCGACCAGATGGCCCGCGCGGGTGCCGATTTCACCAACACCTTCCGGGCCCTGGCCGAAGGTCGGCCGACCGGGCTGGAAGACGGCAAGGACTATGCCGCCTGGCAGGCCGACTGGCAGGCCCGGCTGGCGGACGAGCCCGACCCGCAGGCGGTGATGCGGGCCGCCAATCCGGCGGTGATCCCGCGCAACCACCAGGTCGAGCGGATGATCGAAGCCGCCGTCGCGGGGGACATGGCGCCCTTCGAGAGATTGACGGCGGCGCTGGAACAACCCTTTGCCGACAGCGCCCCGGCCTGGCTGCGGGAAGCACCCGGACCCGACGAGGAAGTCACCCGGACCTTCTGCGGAACCTGACCGGCGCCGACCCTTTCGGCCAGGACGGGTCCGCAAGGGCCGAACGGCGTGCCGGGACGTGACATCAGGTCGCCGGGATCTGCCGAACTGCGATGACGCTCTCTACCCGTGGCGGTCCGCAGGATGGGTGATGTCACGCACCATTCCCCCCGTCCCCGCTTTTGCCGGCGGGGCATGGCAAGGCCCTGCGCCGCGCTTCAAATCACTTCCCGTCCGGGCCCGATGAAGTCTTTTCGCTTCGCGAGCCAGCCGCTAGACTTGCGGGGACCAGAAGCGGAGCACCCATGACGATCCTGCAACTCGCCGCCCTGATGATCGTTCTGGCGGGGGCCTTCGGGTCGATCAACTATCTCTTCCTCAAGCTGCCGCCCGCCATCGGCATCCTGATCGTGGCGCTGGCCGCCTCGGCCGGGATGATGCTGCTCGGCTGGCTGGCGCCCGGCCTTGGCCTGGCGACCACGGCGCGGGGGATCATCCAGGACATCGAGTTTGCCGACGCGCTGCTGGAGGGGATGCTGGGGCTGCTGCTCTTCGCCGGTGCCCTGCATGTCAAGGTCGAGGACCTGCGCGACGAGGGCAAGGTGGTGTTCCTGATGGCCACGCTCGGGGTCGCGCTGTCCACCGTCATCGTCGGCGGCGCCTTCTCCTGGCTGACCGGGATGCCGCTGCTGGTGGCGCTGGTCTTCGGGGCGCTGATCGCCCCGACCGATCCGGTGGCGGTGCTGGGGGTGCTGAAGCAGACCGACCTGCCGAAATCGCTGGAAACCCAGATCGCCGGCGAGTCGCTCTTCAACGACGGCGTCGGCTATGTCGTGTTCCTGGTGCTGGCCGGCCTCGCCTTTCCGAGCGCCGGCAGCCATGCCTCGGGCCTTGCCGAGGCCGGCCGGCTGTTCCTGCAGGAAGCGGTCGGCGGCGCCGTCCTGGGGCTGGTGCTGGGCTGGCTGGTGTTCCGGGTGATGCGGCGGATCGACGACTACCCGCTCGAGGTGCTGCTGACCCTGGGCCTGGCATTCGGCGGCTATGAACTGGCGGTGGCGCTGCATGTCTCGGGACCGATCACCGCGGTCTGTTCGGGGCTGCTGATCGGCGATATCGGCGCGCGCCACGGCATGTCGGAAGAGACCCGCCGCTATGTCGATGCCTTCTGGCACCTGATCGACGAGATGCTGAACGCGGTGCTGTTCCTGCTGATCGGTTTCGAGGTCTTCGCGATCGGCTTCGGCGTCGATGCGCTGAAGGCCGGTGCGCTGGCCATCGGCCTGTCGCTGTTCGCCCGGCTGATCTCGGTCTGGGTGCCGGTGACGATCCTGCGGCCGTTCAACAGCTTTTCGCGCGGGGCGGTGCAGGTGATGACCTGGGGCGGTCTGAAGGGCGGCATCTCGGTGGCGCTGGCGCTGTCGCTGCCCGAGGGCGAGTGGAAGCCGCTGATCCTGACCGCGACCTATATGGTCGTCGTGTTCTCGATCATCGTCCAGGGCCTGACCGTGGCCCAGCTCGCGGCCCGGGTGACCCGCGAACCGGAGATGCTCTAGCCATGCCCGCCCGGCAGTCGAGGCCCGCGCGATGAGCGGCCCGGACGACCCCGAGGACGATGACGCCCCGATCGGCGCCGCGATTGCCGGAGCGGCGCTCTATGGCGCGCTGGCCGCCGCCAACGAGACCCGGCGCGGCATCGAGGAGGGCCGGGCCGGCAGGCGCGGCGTGCGCCGGGCCTTTGCGCGGCGCGGCCTCAGGAAAGAGGGGCCGGCCTCCGATGCCGAAACGGATGCCGGGATCATCCACAGCCATGCCGACCGGCCGGGCGAGCATCCCCCGCTGGCGCCGCAACGCCCGGTGCACGAAAGCCGCCGGCTGGCCCGGGCGCGGGGCCGCTACGCCAATTCCCCCTGGCGGCTGCCGCCCCGGGCCTGGCGCCATATCCTGCATCGCACATGGATCGAGATGAATCAGGACCACCTGGGCCTGATCGCCGCCGGAGTCGCCTTCTACGCGATCCTTGCCCTGTTCCCTTCGCTGAGCCTGCTGGTGGCCCTGGGCGGACTCTTCGCCGAGCCGGTGGACGTCGCCTCGGCGCTGGACGCGGTCTCCGAGATATTCCCGCGCGAAGCGGCACAGATCCTGCTGAACCAGACCAACCAGGTGGCCAATGCCAGCGGCAGCGGGCTGGGCCTGACGGCGATCTTCAGCTTCGCCATCGCGCTCTATTCCGCCTCGCGCGGGGTGATGAGCCTGATCGAGGGGCTGAACGTCGCCTATGACGAGGACGAGAAGCGCAGCTTCCTGCGGCTGGGCCTGACCGCCTTTGTGCTGACGCTGGTGGTGATCGGCGGCACCTTCGTCGGACTGACCGCGACGGTGGTGATCCCGGCGGTGCTGGAGATCTTCGGGATCGAGGCCGGGCTTCTGACCTGGTTCGACTCGCTGCGCTGGCCGATCCTGCTGATCGGCACGATCATCGGGCTGACCATCCTCTACCGTTTCGGCCCGTCGCGCGAACATGCCCGCTGGTCCTGGCTGTCGCCCGGGGCGCTGCTGGCCTGCCTGCTCTGGCTGATCGGCACCGCCGGCTTTGCCTGGTATGCGGGCAATTTCGCGCTCTACAACCAGACCTTCGGCACTCTGGGCGGGGCCATCGTGCTGCTGATCTGGCTCTGGCTCTCGGCCTATGTGGTGCTGATCGGCGCCGAGCTGAACGGCGAGATCGAGGCCCAGATCGCCCGCGACACCACCACCGGCCCGGCGCTGCCACGGGGGCGGCGGGGCGCGGTCAAGGCCGATACCCTGGGCGAGCCGGTGGACTGAAGCGGCATGGCATGGCCGCTGCGGCCGATGCGCGGATTTCGGGAACGGTTGAGCCTGTGGCCCGCTTCGCCTAACTTGCCGGGAAAGCCCCCAGCACAGTGCCGAGGTCCGATGCCGCATTCGATCATCTCCCGTTGCGCAGATATCGGCCTGCGCCTGACCGCCCCGCGCCGCGTGATCGCCGAGGTTCTGGAAGCCTCGCATGACCACCCCGACGTCGAGGAACTCCACGCCCGCGTCGCCAAGGTCGATGCCCGGGTCTCGCTGGCCACGGTCTATCGAACGGTGAAGCTGTTCGGAGAGCACGGGCTGCTCGACCGGGTCGATTTCGGGGATGGCCGGGCCCGCTACGAAACCGCGGACCGCGAGCATCACGACCATCTGATCGACCTGTCCACCAACAAGGTCATCGAATTCGTCGATCCCGAGATCGAGAAGCTTCAGGAACGCATCGCGCAGCGGCTGGGCTATCGGCTGACCGGGCACCGGATGGAGCTGTTCGGAGAACCGCTGGACAAGGACGAGGACGGCTAGGAAGATACCGCGCCCTCTGGCCCTTGCGACCCATCCACGCTAACCGGAAATTCGGCCCGAACATGCGAGGCCCGGAGCCTCCCCGATGAACGACAATCTCCGCGCTGCCCTGCTGATGATCGCCGCCATGGCCGGTCTGTCGGCGGAAGACCTGTTCATCAAGATGCTGCTGGACCGGGTGCCGATGGGAGAAATCCTGCTGATTCTCGGCACCGGCGGCACCCTGGCCATGTTCGTCGTGGCCCGGATTCGCGGCGACCGTCTGCTCGACCCGCTGATGCTCTCGCGCCCGGTGCTGATCCGCAATGGCGCCGAGATGGCCGCCCAGGTGCTCGGCTTCACCGCGCTGGCGCTGCTGCCCCTGTCGCTGGTCACCTCGATCGGCCAGGCGGCGCCGATCGTCACCACCCTGGGCGCGGCGCTGTTTCTGGGTGAAGTCGTCGGCTGGCGCCGCTGGAGCGCGATCTTCGTCGGGCTGATCGGCGTTCTGATGATCCTGCGGCCGGGGTCCGAGGCCTTCCAGCCAGCGATGATCCTGTCGGCGCTCGCCGTCTGCTGCATCGCCGCCCGCGATCTGGCCACCCGCCGCGCCCCGCGCGAACTGGGCACCATGCCGCTGAATTTCTGGGGCTATGCCACGACCATCCCCTCGGGCCTGTTGATGCTGATCTTCGGCGGGCAGGCGCCGGTCTGGCCCGAGCCGATGGATCAGGTGATCCTCGCGGCGGCGGTCGTGATGGGGGTCAGCTTCTACTTTATCCTGACCCTGGCGCTTCGCATGGGCGAAAGCTCGGTCGTGGTGCCGCTGCGCTACACGAGGCTGGTCTTCGTCCTGATCCTGGCGGCGCTGGTGCTGGGCGAGCGGCCCTCTGCGATGATGCTGGCCGGGGCGGCGCTGGTCACGCTGTCGGGGCTCTACACCCTGCTGCGCGAGGCCCGGCTCAAGCGGCGCCGGCGTCAGCGGCCTTCCCCTGAACCGATGCCGCCGCTATAGGAAGGCGAACCTCGAAAGGGAGCCGAAATGAGCACGATCATCGACATCAACGCCCGTGAAATCCTGGACAGCCGGGGCAACCCGACCGTCGAGGTCGACGTGATCCTGGAGGACGGCACCCTGGGCCGCGCCGCCGTGCCCTCGGGCGCCTCGACCGGCGCGCATGAGGCCCACGAACTGCGCGACGGCGACAAGGACCGCTATCTGGGCAAGGGCGTGCTCAATGCCGTCGCGGCGGTGAACGGCGAGATCGCCGATGCGCTGGTCGGGATCGACGCGACCGAGCAGCAGGCGATCGACGCCATGATGATCGAACTGGACGGCACCCCGAACAAGGCGCGACTGGGCGCCAACGCGATCCTCGGGGTCAGCCTCGCGGCGGCCAAGGCGGCGGCGGATTTCTCGGCCCTGCCGCTCTACCGCTATGTCGGCGGCTCGGCGGCGCGGGTTCTGCCGGTGCCGATGATGAACATCATCAACGGCGGTCAGCATGCCGACAACCCGATCGACATCCAGGAATTCATGGTGATGCCGGTTGCTGCCGGCTCGATCCGCGAGGCGGTCCGCTGGGGTTCGGAGATATTCCACACCCTGAAGAAGGAACTGGCCCAGGCCGGCCATGCCACCTCGGTCGGCGACGAAGGCGGCTTCGCGCCGGGGCTGAGCTCGACCCGCGAGGCGCTGGACTTCATCATGCGTGCGATCGAGAAGGCCGGCTACAGGCCCGGAGACGATGTCATGCTGGCGCTGGATTGCGCCGCCACGGAATACTTCAAGAACGGCAAATACGAGCTTGAGGGCGAAGGAAAATCCCTGACCGCCGCCGAGAATGTGACCTATCTCCAGGGGCTGGTTTCGGATTATCCGATCCTCTCGGTCGAGGACGGCTGTTCGGAAGACGACTGGGAGGGCTGGGAACTGCTGACCCGGACCCTGGGCGACCAGGTGCAGCTGGTCGGGGACGACCTCTTCGTCACCAACCCGACCCGGCTGGCCGACGGGATCAGCCGCCGCGCCGCCAATTCGTTGCTGGTCAAGGTCAACCAGATCGGCACCCTTTCCGAGACCCTGAAGGCGGTGGACATGGCCCATCGCGCCGGCTTCACCTGCGTGATGAGCCACCGCTCGGGCGAGACCGAGGACGCCACGATCAGCGACCTGGCGGTGGCGACCAACTGCGGCCAGATCAAGACCGGCTCGCTGTCGCGCTCGGACCGGCTGGCGAAATACAACCAGCTGATCCGGATCGAGGAACTGCTGGGCGAGACGGCGGAATACGCCGGGACCGGCATCCTGCGCTAATCGGTCCGCGCCGGGGGTTTTGCACCCCCGGACCCCCGCAGGATATTTTCAAGGTAAAGCGGCGCCGGGCTAGCTGTGTTCCTCGGCCGCCTGCGCCGCCAGCGCCGCGTTGAACGCCTTCAATGCATCGACATGGAAGAGCGCGCCCCAGAGCTCGGGCGGGTCGCCCTCGCCGCCCAGCGTCACCACCGGCAGGAAGCTGACCCCGGTGCGCTCGAACATCGGCATCGCCTCGTCCAGCGTGGCGTTGCCGTTGATATGGATGCCGTCCTCGATCAGTTCCCAGCAGGCCTCTTCCCTGGCGGCCCGCTTGTCGCCCTTCTTGCGCATCAGTTTCGAGACCGAGAAGGTGGACAGCAGATAGGCCTGCGGTCCCGCCGCCAGTCGGATGTTGCGGCGCAGCAGCTGGGTCAGGAAATAACTGCGCACCGCCAGCCGCGAGGCCAGCGCCGTCGAGATCGCCACCGCCGTCATCACCGCCAGCCCGGCCTGCCAGTTGCCGGTCAGCTCGAAGACGATCAGCGTGGTCGAGATCGGCGCCCCGAGCACCGCGGCCGAGACCGCCCCCAGCCCGGCCAGGGCATAGAGCGTCTCGGAACCGGAGACGCCGGGGAAGACGGCGGTGGCGATCTGGCCGAAGGCCAGCCCGGTCAGCGCCCCCAGCATCACCGCGGGCGAGAAGATGCCGCCGCCCATCCGGCCACCCAGCGTGAGCGAGACCGCGATCACCTTGACCACCGCGAAGGCGATCGCCTGGCCCAGCACCAGCTGCCCGGTCAGCGCCCGCGAGGTCGTCTCGTAGCCGACCCCGATCACATGCGGGAACCAGATCGCCAGCAGCCCGACACCCAGCCCGGCCACCATCGGCCGCAGCGCCCTGTGCAGGCCCAGACGTTCCTGCCAGCGGTCGGCCCAATCCTCGGCCCGGAAGATCGACCAGATCAGCACCACGGCCACCGCCCCCGACACCAGGCCGAGGATCAGATAGGCCGGAAGCTCGGCATAGAAGGCGCCGGCGCCCTTGAGGACCAGCGAGAACTCGGTGACATCGCCCAGCACCGAACGCGAGATCACCGCCCCCACCACCGAGGCCAGGGCGATCGGCCCGAAGGCATGGATCGCGTAGTGGCGGAGCACCACCTCGAGCGCGAAGATCGTGCCGGCGATCGGGGCATTGAACGAGGCCGAGACCGCCGCCGCCACCGCGCAGCCCAGCAGCTCGCGCCCGGTCACGCCCGAAGCCTTCATCCAGTCGGCCACGGCACTGGAGATCAGCCCGGCCAGGTGCACCACCGGCCCTTCCCGGCCCGACGAGCCCCCGGTGCCGAGGGTGATCAGCGAGGCCAGCGCCGAGGCAATGCCCTCGCGCCGCTCGACCCGGCCATCCTGCAGCGCGGCGCCCTCGATCACATCGGCAACCGCGCGAACCCGGCCGTCCGGCGTGTAGCGGTGCAGGATCACCCCGACCAGCAACCCGCCCAGCGTTGGCACCGCGATCAGCCAGTACCAGGGCAGCAGCGGCGCCAGGCTGTGCATCTCGTGATCCGAGGCGCCGTAGACAAGGCTCTGCAGGGCGTCGATCGAAAAGCGGAACCCGGTGGCGGCGAGACCCGAGGCCGTTCCGACCAGCAATGCGGCAAGCCAGAACCGGGCCTGCGCCGGGGCGTTGTCGCGCGCCGCGCGGGCCAGGACCAGCGCCCGTCTTGCCTGTCGTCTTACGCTCCGCACCCAGACCTTGGTGCCGCTGGCTGCCATGCCTGCTCCATTCCCTTCCCCCGCCGCTGCTGCGGGTCTAGGATCCGGCGCATGAGTCCGAAATGTCATGACCCCGAACCCGCGCTTTCCGAATTGTCTGCCTTCCTAGGCAATCGGCTGGCCCGATCCAAGTCCGAACGCGACCTGCATGGCGGATCGGAAAGCCATTTTGCCGCGGCGCCGCCGAATGCGGTGGCCTATCCGGAAACCGCCGAGGAGGTGGCGCGGATCGTCCGGGTCGCCGCCGCGCACGGGCTGCCGCTGATCGGCTATGGCCAGGGCACGTCGCTGGAGGCGCAGACCTCGGCCATCGCGGGCGGCCTGACGGTGGATTTCGCCCGGATGGCGCGGGTGCTGGCGGTGCATGCCGAGGACATGGACGTGGTGGTCCAGCCCGGCATCACCCGCGAGGCGCTGAACCGAGAGCTGCGGGCGACGGGGCTGTTCTTTCCGGTCGATCCCGGCGCCGATGCCTCGCTGGGCGGGATGGCCTCGACCAGGGCCAGCGGCACCACGGCGGTGCGCTATGGCACGATGCGCGACCGGGTGCTGGGGCTGCAGGTCGTGCTGGCCGACGGGCGGGTGATCCGCACCGGCAGCCGGGCCCGGAAATCCGCGGCGGGCTATGATCTGACCGGGCTCTTCGTCGGCGCCGAGGGGACGTTGGGCCTGATCACCGAGCTGACCCTGCGGCTGGCCGGGCAGCCCGAGGCAGTGAGTTCGGCAATCTGCGGCTTTCCGGCGATCGGCCCGGCGGTCGAGGCGGTGATGGCGGTGATCCAGTCGGGAATCGGCGTGGCACGGATCGAGTTCACCGATGCCGCCACGGCGCGGGCCTTCAACGCCTATGCCGGGACCGGGCTGCCGGAACAGCCGCATCTGCTGCTGGAGTTCCACGGCTCGCCTGCCGGGGTGGACGAGGATGCGGCGCGGACCGGCGAGATCGTGCAGGGCTTCGGCGGTTCGGATTTCCAGTGGTCGGCCCGGACCGAAGAGCGCAACGCGCTCTGGCAACTCCGCCACAACGCCTATTACGCCTGCCTGCGGCTGCGTCCCGGCGCCCGCGCGGTGGTCACCGACATCTGCGTGCCGATCAGCCGTCTGGCCGAAGCGGTCGAGGCGGTGACGGCGATGGTGGAGCGGGCCGGCCTGCTGGGGCCGATCCTGGGCCATGTCGGGGACGGGAATTTCCATGCCGTCCTGCTGGTCGATCCGGGTGATGCGGACGAGATGGCGCGGGCCCGGACCTGCGCCACCGAAATGGCGGAACTGGCGCTCGGCATGGGCGGCACGATCACCGGCGAACATGGCATCGGGATCGGCAAGCGCGGGCTGATGCAGGCCGAGCATGGCGAAGCCTGGGCGGTGATGGGCGCGGTCAAGCAGGCGCTCGACCCGCAGGATTTGATGAATCCGGGGAAGCTGGTGCCGGATCCGGGGCGGAACGGGTGACGGCGGGCGACTACAGATTACTCGAGGTCGCACAAACATCCATCGTCGTCGGAACCAAGCATTCTTTGCAGCTAAGCCGCAAGTCTAATCCTCGGCTCGTCGCTCGCTTCGTCGGGCTTCGAATTGCTCCCAAACATGCATCCGACCCTTCTGGCGGGCGTCAGCCAACCATAATTTCTTGCGTACATTGGGCAATTCAAGAGAGCGGTAGGTTCCCCCCGAGAACTTTGCCCAGTCAATAGCCAACCCAAGCTTGACCATTTCGGCGGAGAGGTCGCGGCCATCTTGTAGATAGCATCGTGCGACGGTGCGACCATAAGCGTCTCGAGCTGCAACCTCTGCCCGAACTGTCGTCCCCTTGCACAATGAAACCAAGGCCCATTTGGCCTTCTTTCCATAGGGGTGATCTATTTCAGGCGCATCAACACCGAACAAGCGAATTTGCGTCTTTTCTATAACCAAGGTGTCCCCATCGACAACATAGGCAGAGCCTTGCAAGACTTGCCTCGCCGACTGGGGCCGGGCGGTCTTTGCATCAAAAGGCCGCCGCTTTGTAGTCGTGTCGATTTGAAATGTTGTTCGGTATTGATGTGTTTCTTTTCTGCGGGTGCTCCTTCTCCTAGACAGCAGAAATACGACAACAACAAGAAAGAGGATCAGTATAGAAGCTTCCAATTAACCAACCGATTCCAAACATTGCGACCCAAGATGTTCTTTAGGGCAATAGCTTCCAGCATTCCTCCTCTCCATGTCTAGCAAAAAAATGGCTTACTGGAGAAAAGTCTGTCTCCGGGTCAAGTAGCCAAGACTAAAGTCTAGCAAGCGACCGGCGACCCATATCCAGAGAAATCATTGATATCTAGCAGTTGCAGGGCGAGCGCTAATGTCGCCCTGGCTTCGCTAAATTTCTCACTGCGCCGGCTTGATGAAACTGCCGTTCCGCAAGTCCTTCATCGCCTGCTGGATTTCCTCACGGGTGTTCATCACGATCGGGCCGTGCCAGGCCACCGGCTCCTGCAGCGGCGCGCCCGAGATCAGCAGGAAGCGGATGCCCTGCGGCCCCGCCTGTACCGTCACCTCGTCGCCGGTGCCGAAGCGGACCAGGGTACGGTTGCCGGAAAGGTCGCGGATGTTGACCTCCTGTCCCATCACCTCTTTCTCCAGCAGCACGCCCGAGGGCGCCGAGGCATCGGCGAACCGCCCTGCCCCTTCGAAGACATAGGCGAAGGCACGGCGGTAGGTGTCGATCCTGAACGTCTTGCGGAGTCCGGCAGGCACCGAGATGTCGAGATACTGCGGATCGGCGGCGATGCCGTCGACCGGGCCGCGCCGGCCCCAGAAGCTGCCCGTGATGACCCGCACCCGGGTGCCGTCGTCGTCGATGATCTCGGGGATGTCACCCGCCTTCACGTCCTGATAGCGCGGCGCGGTCATCTTCAGACTGGCAGGCAGGTTGGCCCAGAGCTGGAAGCCATGCATCTGCCCGCTGGCCGTGCCCTTGGGCATCTCCTGATGCATGATCCCCGATCCGGCGGTCATCCATTGCACGTCCCCCGCGCCCAGCGTGCCGGAATTGCCCAGCGAGTCGCCATGTTCGACGCTGCCCGAGAGCACATAGGTGATGGTCTCGATGCCGCGATGCGGGTGCCAGGGAAAGCCGCGCTGGAAGTCCTCGGGGCGCTCGTTGCGGAAATCGTCGAACAGCAGGAACGGGTCCGACAGCTCGGGGTCGCCGAAGCCGAAGGCACGGTGCAGATGGACCCCGGCCCCCTCGATATGGGGTCGGGCGGTCGAGAGAGACTGAACGGGACGAATGGACATCGGATGTCTCCTTTCGCGCCTCAATCTAGCTGTGCGCCGACACCACGCCAATACGGGGGCCGGTGCGCCAACGCACAACCGTTGTGACGGGCGTGCCCGGCAGGCGGCGCGTGGCGGCACCGCGCTCGACGCTGGACGCCGCCCCCTGCCCCGGCTACCACCGCCGGATGACGCCAAGCAACGATCCCGACGATCCCGTCATTGCCCGGCTGGCCGTGCCCATGTGGCGGCGGGTCGTCGGGATGGCCGTCCTGGCGCTGCTGGTCGTGCTGCTGGCCCGGCTGGCCTGGACCGAGAGCAGCACCGGGCGGCAGGCGGGGCTGATCCTGGCGATGCTGGGGGGCGGATTTCTGCTGCTCGGGCTCTGGCGGGCCACCGCCGGGGCGGTGCTGCTGCGCGCCTCGGGGCGGCTGGAGACCAGCGGCGGGCGGGTTCTGGCGCTGCCGGACGAGATCGCCTCGGTCGAGACCGGGGCCTTTGCGGTCCGGCCGTCGAACGGTTTCATGCTGCGGCTGCGCTCGACGCGCCGGGGCCCCGGCTGGGCGCCGGGCCTGTGGTGGCGGCTGGGCCGGAGACTGGGCGTCGGCGGGCTGGCCGACGCGGCCGAGGTCAAGGCCATGGCATCGGCGCTGAAGGCGCGTCTCTCTGCGTCAGGCTCGGACCCGCGAGAATAGCCGAGCGGCGGGTTGCCCGGTCAGCTGCTGGTCCACAGCAGCTGGCCCGAGAAACGCGGCCGGGTGATGACCACGTTCTTGTAGGCAAAATCGGCAAGCCCGACGCGCAGCGGCATCTCATAGGGCATGTAGGTCTCGACCACGATCACGGTATCTTCCTCGGCCATGTCGGGGATCGAACCTTCGACCACGTCCAGCGTGTCCTGGGTCAGTGACTCGACGCCGGTATTGCCCTGGCTCCAGACCAGCTTGAATTCCTCGTCGTCACCGTCGTAGCGCACCACCGAGACACGGATCCATGTGTCATCGGCATTGGCCAGGGTGATGTAGTCGAAAATCCCCTTCATCCCGTCGATGAAGTCCTGGTCGATCTCTTCGGTCTCGCGCGACAGAAGGTCGCCGATCGTGTAGGCCGCCTTGGAGTTTGTCGCGTCGATGCGGAAGATGTCGAAGGTGACATACATGAGCGACAGGAAGAACACGAGCAGCGGCGCGGCGATGGCGGCCTCGACCGAGAGCATGCCGCGCGTGTCGTCGGCAAAGCTGCGCAGGCGGCGGCGCAGGGAATGGAACGGATGCAGGATCATGACTGGCTCCCTCACGGCTCGTTCACGAACGAGGTGGATGCGATGATCCGGTAGCCGCCGGATGCGTCGGTGGGCAGATCCGGCCCCAGACCATAGGTGGGAAACATCGGGTCGAAGACCGCACAGGCCCGCAGCAGCATGAAGGCGTTGCGCTGACCCTGGGTGAAGTTGACGATCGGCTCGACCTCATGGGTCCGGTCCACGCAGGTCACGGCGGTCTCCGGCACCGTGAAGTTGTCGGTCGAGATCGGCGTCAGTTCCAGATGCAGCGTCTCGGCGCAATCGGGAATGATCAGCGAGTTTGCGCAGATCGCATCCCGCACCGACTCGAAGGTCGGGTCCGTCATCGATCCGACCCGCAACGCCCGGACAGTGATGTCCACGCCGCGTTCCAGCATCACCTGGCGCAGCGTCAGCACGCCCATTTCGACACCGGTGACGGCGAGGATCATGAAGATCGGGAACAGGATCACGAATTCGATCGTGGCCGTCCCGTCCTCGCGCCGCGCAAGGCGGCGCAGGTTTCGAAGCGCACGGATCATTGGGTCAGCCTGAGCTTGCCGATCGCGTTGGCGATGGACTGGAATGCGGTGGTGATCTCAAGCCCGTTCACCCGATAGAAATGGCTGGGCGAAGAGGCGCAGGCCTCGAGGATGTCGGCCGAGTCGTCGGTGACCTCGAAACCGATCGAGAACACGATGATCCCTTCCTCCTTGGCCGCGTTGCACATCGCGCTCAGCCGCGCATCCTTGGTCGAACCGCCGACATAGGTGATCGGCTCGTCGTCCCAGGCGTAATAGTCGCTGCTGTGGTTGCGGATTTTGTAACGCAGGTAATAGGCGTGGTAATCGACCGACATGATCTTCCACAGATCGTAATAGGTCAGCTCGGTGGCATCGGGTGCGCCTTCCGGCAGCAGTCCCCAGCGGTTCGAGCCGCTGCCATCCTTGCGCCAGTAGTATTCCAGCAAGCCGTCGCTGTCGCCCCAGCTGCTGCTCTCGGGGTAATAGACCGAATACTTCCAGTCCGACCCGTCCCACCAGCGCCACACGCCGGATTTCTGCCCCTTGTAGGCGTCGTTCAGCTTGTATTCCGTGGTGTTGATCCCATCGGTCATGACCACGATGACCTTCATCGTGTCCGAATTGGTGTAGGAGAACGGGCGGCCTTCAAAGCTGCTCGAAACCTTGCCGTCGGCGATCATGCCGCTGACCGCGGGCTGCGCCGAGGGGTCAAGCAGGGCGGTGCCCCATTTCATCCCGATCTCGATCGACGTATTGCCGCCCGACTGCAGCGCATCGATCTTGTCCTTCAGAACCTCCGGATCATCGGCCAGGACCAGGATGCGCGAATAGGTCGTGTCGGGGCAGATGCCGTTCATGCTCGGCGGCATCGTACGATAATAGTAGTCGAAGACATCCGACCGGTAGAGCGTGCTGGTGGTGCTCACCGCCGTGTTGGAGAAATCCTCGGTCGAGAAATCGACGCAATAGTTCGTCGTGTTCTGATTGGTCAGCGTGTAATGCGCCAGCAGATCCGGCCCGGCGTTCACCTGCATGTTGTACGGGATGATCGACATCGAGGTCCGCGCATCCACGGTGGAAGCATAGATCGTGTCGACGAATTCCTTGGCCGCGTTCTGCAGCGATTCCAGCTTGGTCGTACCGGTGTTCTGGCGATAGGTGCGCGAACCGTAGCGCCGGCTGTAATAGGTCACATATTCATAGATCGGCTCGCCCATCGAACCCGAGACGTCCAGGACCAAAGAAATCTCGATGTCCGAAATGCTCTCCTCGGCGGTGCCGGACGCAACCGGCGACAGGGTGTCGATTCCGAACATGCTCATGAAGAACGTGTCGAGCGTGCCGGTGGCGGTGGCCGAAACGGTCTTCGAATTGAAGCCCGAGGAACTCTGCGGTTCGGCGTAATACTCGGACAGGCCGGCCTTGTCGAAATAACTCTGCACGACCTGCGCCGGGGTCAGGGTCTGGCCCATGTCGGCGGCGGCCAGAATGGCCCGGTCGAGCGTGTTCTGCAGACGTGCCCGCTTGGCTTCGAACCGGATCGCATCGACGGCGATCCCGGCGACCATCATCACGGTCATCAGCAGAAACAGATTGAGAATGGTGAATGAACCGGCTTCGTCGCGGGCAAACCTGCGACGCGCTCCGACTCTTCCAAGCCCAGCCCCGCCCAGCAACTTTTCCTTCAAGGAAAACATGTCATTTGCTCCACATACCAACCCCGGTCCCAAATGACCTTGTGGCAGGCAAGTGCGGCGGAAATGCGGAGGTACGGTGGCAACGACCGGATGATTTCAAGCGGCATTGCGGCAGAAACGGGGGCGAGTCGCCCGCAAGCCCGCCCCCTGCGGAGCAGCACGAACGCCCAATGGAAAAGGCCCCGGAGAGCGTTCTCCCGGGGCCTTCACTGATCGTTTGCGGGGGCCGGCCCCAAGGCCGGACGCGTCAGGATGCCCAGAGCAATTGCGGCGCGAAACGCGGCCGGGTCACGACCACATTCCGGAAGGTCATCCTGTCCAGGCCGATGTTGAAGGCCGGCGTGAAGGGCATGAAGGTTTCGACCACGATCACCGTGTCGCCGTCCGACATCATCGGGATCTGCGGCTCCAGTTCGGCCATCGTCGCCGCGGTATGCGAGCCGGTGGCATAGGTCCAGTTCAGCACCATCTTGTTCTCGGAACTGTCGAAACCGACGTTCGACACCCGGATCCAGGTGCCCTCCTGGGCGAAGACCATGTAGCTGAACATGGTGTTCAGCCCTTCGATATAGGTCGCGTCCACCGGCTCGGTCTCGCGGCTCAGCATGTCGCCGACGGTATAGGCGGCCTTCACATTGGTGGAATCGGCCCGGAACGTGTCGAAATAGGTGAAGGTCGTCACCATGATCCAGGTGATCAGCGGAATCATCAGCGCCGCCTCGATCGACAAGCTTCCGCGGCCGTCGCGTCCGAACCGGGCCAGCCTGGCACGAAGATGTTTCATGTCCTTCTCCCTCACGGTTCGTTCACGAAGGCCGAGGTGGCAATCAGGCGATAGCCACCCGAAGCGTCGCGCGGCAGATGCACCGCCAGCCCCGTCGCAGGGAACATCGGGTCGAACACCGCGCAGGCCCGGACCATCATCAGCTTGTTGCGCTCACCGGGATTGAAATTGATCACCGGGTCGATCTCGGCCGTCCGGTCGACGCAGTTGTTGCCTTCGAGCGGCACGTTCCAGGCCGTCGTGTCGACCTCGCGCAGTTCGAGCTGCACCACGTTCTCGCAATTCGGAATGATCATCGAATTCTTGCAGATCAGAGCCTTCACGTTGTCATGCGTGGGATTGGCCACCGTCCCCAGCCGCAGGGACCGCATGGTCAGGTCCAGCCCGCGTTCCAGCATCATCTGCCGGGTCATCAATACCCCGGCCTCGATCCCCGAAATCATCAGGACGATGAACACCGGGAACAGGATCACGAATTCGATTGTCGCAGTGCCCTCTTCGCGGCGGAACCGCCGCAGGGTGCGGAAAAACAAACCAATCATTGGGTCAGCCTCAGTTTGCCGATGTCATTGGCGATGGACTGGAAGGCGTCATGAATCTGCAGGCCGTTGACCCGGAAGAAATGCGATTTGGTGGTGGCGCATTTCTCGAGCACCTTGGCCGAGTCATCCGTGACCTCGAAACCGATCGAGTAGATCTTGATCCCGGCGCTCTTGGCCGCGGTGCAGATCGTATCGGTGCGCGCGTCCTTCTCGGAGCCGCCGATCATCGTGTAGACACCGGGATGGAACAGACCAGAGACCCAGGTGCCGGCGGTCCAGAGGTTGTAGGTCAGGTTCCAGGCCACGCCGCTGCCGCTCTGCATCATGTCGGCGGTCTTCGAAGCGTTGTACTTGACCCCCGTCGTGGCCCAAAGCTCGGGATAGGTCAGCTGCACCGCGTCCGAACCGCCATCGGGCTGCAGTTTCCAGCCCGAGCCGACCACCCAGAAGCCCAGCAGCCCCTTGTAGGACAGCTTGCCGTTGTCCGGATTGACCCAGACCTGAGACAGGCCGGACTTGTAGCTGTCGGCCATCAACCACTGGTTGGTGTTGATCCCGTCGGTCATCACGACGATCACCTTCAGGGTCTCGGCGGCGTTGTTGTCCAGGGGGCGCGAGGCCACGGAAGCGGGCAGCACGCCATCGGCGGCCAGCGCGGCGATCGCCGGGCGGGCCTCGGGTTCCAGCAGCGCGGCGCCCCATTTCATCCCGATCTCGATCGAGGTGTAGCCATCGGCCACCAGCGAATCGATCTTGGCCTTCAGGATGGCCGGATTGCTTTCCACCGGCATCACCTTGACCGAGTCCTCGGTGCGGCAGACGAAGCGCCGCGGCGTCTTGGTGCTGCGGCCCGAAATCGGGTCGAAATGCGCCGTCCGGCTCAGCGGTTCGGTCGTCGTCAGCGCCACCTTGGTGTAGTCCTCGGGGGTGAAATCGACGCAGGCCGAAACCGTCTGCTCCTTCGAGATGCTGAATTTCGATGCCAGTTCCTCGCCCGCATTGACCTGGGTCGAATAGGGCACGATCGAGATCGTGGTGCGGTTCGGGTCGGTCTGGGCGTAGATCGTATCGACAAAGGCCTTGGCCGCCGTCTTCAGCTCGTCGAGCTTCTTCTTGCCCGAGGCCGAGGTCTCGCCCATCGAGCCGGACACGTCCAGCACCAGCGAGATCTCGATGTTCGAGATGCTTTCCTCGGCCGCACCGGCCGCCGGCGCGTCCAGCGAGGCGATCCCGAGGAACTTGAGGAAATAGCTGTCGATCTCGCCGCTGGTCACCGCCGAGACCCGGCGCGAGTCATAGCCGTTCGCGACATGGACATTCAGCGTGTAGCCCTTGACCCCCGACTTGGCGAAATAGTCGCGTACGACGGCTTCGGGGTCCTGCTTCTGGTCCATGTCGGCGGCGGCAAGGATCGAACGATCCAGCGTGGATTGCAGCCGTGCCCGGGTGCTTTCCTGCCGCATGAAATCGACGGCCATTCCGCCGACCATCAGCATGATCAGAATAATGAAGAGTGAAAAGACCGTCAGCGACCCGCGTTCATCGGATAGCCGACGCGGACTGCCAAAGCAGCTTTTGAGAGACCAAATTGTCATAACCCGATAACTTTCCCGACAACACCAATTCGTCGGCCCCCCGGCCGAACTGGTAAATAAAACGAGACCCAAAAGCACCCAGAATGTGGCGGCAATGTGGCGAGTAGCCATAATTCCCCAATGTTCTCAATTAGTTAGAAACAGTAACTGGAAATTGTTGGCGCTGTTGCCCCCGCCGGGACAATATTGCGGCATCTCGATGACGGCCCGCGATCGTTAGGGAAAAGCCGATCTGCCGTGGTAACTGTGATTCTATGGATGAAGACCCCGGAAAGGGGTTGGCCTGTTGGAAGGGATGACCGATGAATGCTCCGATCCGCGAGCCCTCGTTCCGCGAAAGCGTGGACCTCATGTTCAATCGCGCCGTGGCGCTGATGGATCTCAGCCCCGGGCTTGAAGAAAAGATACGGGTCTGCAACTCGACATATATCGTGCGCTTCGGGGTGCGCCTGCGCGGCCAGATCCAGACCTTCACCGGCTACCGGGCAGTGCATTCCGAGCACATGGAGCCGGTCAAGGGCGGCATCCGTTATGCCACCAACGTCAACCAGGACGAGGTCGAGGCGCTGGCGGCGCTGATGACCTACAAATGCGCGCTGGTCGAGGCGCCTTTCGGCGGCTCGAAGGGCGGGCTCTGCATCGACCCGCGGCAGTATGACGAACACGAGCTGGAGCTGATCACCCGCCGCTTCGCCTATGAACTGGCCAAGCGCGACCTGATCCACCCAAGCCAGAATGTCCCTGCCCCGGACATGGGCACCGGCGAACGCGAGATGGCCTGGATCGCCGACCAGTATTCCCGGATGAACACCCGCGACATCAACGCCCGGGCCTGCGTCACCGGCAAGCCGCTGCATGCCGGCGGCATCGCCGGCCGGGTCGAGGCGACCGGGCGCGGCGTGCAATACGCGCTGCGGGAGTTCTTTCGTCACCCCGAGGATACAAGGATCGCGGGCCTGTCGCCCACCTTGGACGGAAAGCGGGTGATCGTGCAGGGCCTCGGCAATGTCGGCTATCACGCCGCCAAGTTCCTTTCGGAAGAAGACGGCTGCAAGATCGTCGGGATCATCGAGCGGGACGGTGCCCTGCTGGACGAGAACGGCCTGCATGTCGAACAGGTCCGGGCCTGGATCTCGGCGCACGGCGGGGTCACCGGCTATGCCGACGCCACCCATGTCGAGGATGGCGCCTCGGTGCTGGAGATGCCCTGCGACATCCTGATCCCGGCGGCCCTGGAAGCCGTCATCAACCAGGGCAACGCCGAGCGGATCAAGGCGTCACTGATCATCGAGGCAGCCAACGGCCCGATCACTGCCGGGGCCGACGACGTGCTGCGCAAGAACGGCTGCGTCGTCATTCCCGACATGTATGCCAATGCCGGCGGCGTCACGGTCAGCTATTTCGAATGGGTCAAGAACCTGTCCCACATCCGTTTCGGGCGGATGCAGCGGCGGCAGGAGGAATCACGCCACGATCTGCTGATCCACGAACTGGAGCGGCTGTCGGCCGACAAGGGCCTGGGCTGGGAGCTTTCGCCGGGGTTCAAGGAACAGTATCTGCGCGGCGCCGGGGAACTGGAACTGGTGCGCTCCGGTCTGGATGACACGATGCGCGCGGCCTATGGCCATATGCGGGAGGTCTGGCATTCCCGCGGCGACGTGCCCGACCTGCGGGTCGCGGCCTATCTGGTGGCGATCTCGCGGGTCGCGGCCAGTTACCGCGCCAAGGGCCTTTAGGGCCGCCCTGCCCGCCTGATCCCGCCGCCCGTTAGCGGGGGGATCAGGTGTCGGAGCCTGCCGGGGCGCCGGGAAGGTCCTGCGGCCGGATGTCGTCGAACGAGGCGTAGCTGAAGTTGTAGAGCTGCGAATAGGGTCCGCCCGCCTCCATCAACTCGTCATGGCTGCCCTGCTCGATCAGCTCGCCCTTCTGCAGGACGATGATCTTGTCGGCGTCGCGGATCGTCGCCAGCCGGTGCGCGATGACCAGCCCGGTGCGCCCCTTCAGCAGGATCTGCAGGGCCTTCTGGATCTGCATCTCGGTATAGCTGTCGATACTGGCGGTGGCCTCGTCCAGCACCAGTATCCTGGCATCGGCCACCAGCGCCCGGGCAAAGCTGATCAGCTGCCGCTGGCCCAGCGACAGACTGCCGCCGCGTTCGCCCAGCATCTGCGCATAGCCGTCGGGAAGCGCCCGGATGAAGCCGTCGGCGCCCACGGCCCTGGCCGCCGCGACAACCTCTTCGTGGGTGGCATCGACCTTGTTGTAGCGGATGTTCTCCTCGACCGTGCCGGTGAACAGGAACGGCTCCTGCAGCACCATGGCGATCTGCCCGCCCAGCGAGGCCTGGGTGACAGAACGCACGTCGCGGCCGCCGACCAGCACCGCGCCCTCCTGCACGTCGTAGAACCGATGCACCAGCGACATGGCGCTGGACTTGCCCGAGCCGGTCGGCCCGACCAGCGCCACGGTCTGGCCCGGTTCGACCCGGAAGCTCAGGTGCTTCAGGATCGGCTGACCGGGATTGTAGCCGAAGGTGACATCGCGGAACTCGATCGAGCCATCCATGTCGGCCGGCAGTTCCTCGGCATCGGGCGCGTCCTGTATGTCCACCGCCACGTCGAGCACCTCGATCAGCCGGTGCCCCGAGGCCATGGCACGCTGCATCACCGAATACTGCAGGGTCAGGGCCCGGATCGGGTCGAAGAAGCGCTGGATGTAGAACAGGAAGGCCACCATCACCCCGACGTCCAGTTCATGGTCCAGCACCATGGCGCCGCCAAAGACCACCAGCACCGCCATGGCGATGCCGGTCAGGCTGTCGACGATCGGCACCATCACCTGGGCGAAACGGGCGGCGGTCCGGTGCGCGTCCAGATTGGCCCGGACCTTGTCGTCGTAGAGGGTGAAATTGACCTTCTGGCGGTCGAGGCTCTGCACGATGCGGACCCCGTGGATGCCCTCGGCAAGTGCGCCATTGGCGACCGAATTGGTCTCATGCGCCGCCATGAAGGCGCGCCGCGCCGGCGGCAGCCAGAACAGCCGGACCACGAAGAGCACCGGCAGCACCATCATCACCATCAGCCCCAGCTGCCAGTCGAGCCAGAGCATCAGCGCGATGATCCCGAACAGAAGCACGATGTCCCCGACCGAGAGCACCGAGGTTTCCAGGAATTCCTGCATCGCGTTGACGTCGCCCTGCAGCCGCGACATCAGCCGGCCGACCTCGGTCTTGTCCATGAAGGACAGCGAGACCCGTTGCAGATGGCTGAACATGGCGCTGCGGATGTCGAAGAGCACGTTCTCGGCCACCTTGCCGACCACGCTTTCCTGCACCCAGCTGGCGGCGAAATTGACCAGAATGGTCGCGCCGAAGACCAGGATCACCAGGTTCAGCGCGGTGCGGCCGCCGGTCTCTTCGGTCAGGCCGGAATCGATGGCGTGACGAATGATCAGCGGAATCGTCAGCTGCGTCGCGGTAAAGACCAGCACCGCCGCCACCGCCAGCGCCAGACGGAAGCGGTAGGGCCGGACGAATTGCCAGATCCGGCGGATGATGCGGCCGTCGAAGACCTTGCCGAACATCTGCTCCTCGATCCGGTGCGAGCCGACGACCGCGCGCGGCGGGCGCAGGCTGTCGCTCGGCGCCTCGCGCCGGTCACTGTCGCGGACCTCGGCCATCAGGCGGCTCCCTTCGGGCGGACCTGCAGGTCGTAGAGCGCCCGGTAGCGGCCGCCCAGCTGCAGCAGTTCGTCATGGCTGCCCTGTTCCACGATCCTGCCGTCCTCCAGATAGAGGATGCGGTCGGCATGCATCAGGGAACTGAGCCGATGCGCGACGATGATGGTGACGCGCCCGGCGGCCTTCTCCTGCATCGCCTCGCGGATCCGGCCCTCGGTATTGGCATCGACCGCGGCGGTGGAATCGTCGAAGACGAGGATCGCCGGGTCCAGCAGCAGCGTCCGCGCGATTGACATCCGTTGCCGCTGCCCGCCCGACAGAGAGGCGCCCCGCTCGCCGACAACGGTCCGATAGCCGGCGGGCAGGTCCTGAATATAGCGGTGCAGCTGCGCCGAGGCGCTGGCGCTGGCGATCCGGCTTTCCTGCGCCCAGGGGTCGCCATAGGCGATGTTGTTTTCCAGACTGGTGGTGAACAGGAAGACGTCCTGCTGCACCACCGCCACCGCATGGCGCAGCGACGAGACGGTGACATCGCGGATGTCCTGCCCGTCGATGGTGATCCGCCCCGCCGTGACATCGTAGAATCGGGGGATCAGATGCGCGATCGTTGTCTTGCCGCTGCCGGGCGGGCCGATCAGGCCGATGGTCTCGCCCCGCCGGGCCGAGAAGCTGATCCCCGACAGCACCGGACGGCCGCCCCCGGCATAGGCGAAATCGACATTCTCGAAGCGCAGCTCGCCCTTGGTGATCTCCAGCTCCGGGGCGCCGGGCTTGTCGGCGATGGTCGGAGCCAGATCGAGGATCGCGAAGAGCCGCGCCCCGCAGGTCGAGGTCCGCGCCAGCGAATTGACCAGCAGGCCCAGCTGGCGCACCGGCATCTGCAGGATCGTCATGAAGGTCAGGAAGGCGGCCAGGGTGCCGACGGTGATCTGGCCCGACAGGACCTTGTTGCCACCGACCCAGAGCACCAGGCCCATCGCCATCAGGAACGACAGGTTCATCGCACTGGTATTGCGGACCCGGAGATCGACCCGCTTGTGCGACAGGTCCAGCGCCCGCTCAGACGCGACGGCGAATTTCTGCAATTCATAGGGCGCCGCGGTAAAGGCACGGACCACCCGGATTCCGGCCAGGTTCTCTTCCATCACCCGGCTCAGTACCGAAAGCCGCTGTTGCAGTTCCAGCCAGGTGCCGCGCAGCCGCAACTGCGTCACCGAGGACCGCCAGGCCACGAAGGGCACGAAGCTCAGCGCCGTCAGCCCCAGCACCAGATCGGTCGAGAGCAGACGGTAGCCGCCGATCCCGATCAGCATGGTCAGCAGAACCATCCGGGTCAGGCTGGTCGAGAAGAACATCCGCACCCCGTCCAGATCCAGCAGCCCCAGGGTGATCAGGTCGCCGGAATGGGCCTGATCGTGAAAGTCGAAGCTCAATTGCTGAATCTTGCGGTAATAGGCCAGCCGCATCCGATAGCCGGTGGTATGACCGACCATCTCGCTGAAATAGTTCTGCGCCGTGGTGAAAAGCCCCCGCAGCACCGCCACCAGCAGCACCATCCCGGCGATCGACCACAACGCCTGCCGTGCCGCCTCGGCCTCGGACGGGCCGGCGGTCAGCACCTGGGTCTGGTCGATGGCGCGGCCGAGCAGCACCGGGATCAGCAGTTGCAGCCAGGCCGCGATCACGGTCGAGATCAGCGCGACGGCCACCATCCGGGGCGTCTTCAGATTGATCCGGACCACCCGGAAGATGGTGCGCAGACCGGCACGCCAACCCGCGGCGGCGGTGCGACGAAGCAATTCCTCGCGGGTCGGCACATCATGGGTCGGGCGGCTGGCCACGTTCAGGACTCAGACAGAATGAAAGGATGTTCGGAGACTTCGCCCGGCCGGCACAAGACTACAAGGCCAGGCGGTCCAGATTATGGAATATTCCGTGCTTTTGGCGGTTTTGAAGACCCTGAGGTATGGCTGACTATTTCCGGCCGACGCTGCGCCCCACCCCGTCGGGGCGCGGCAGCCTTGCGTGCGCCTCGGCAATCGCCCCCAGCCGGGCCGCCAGTTCCGGCTCGGGATCGCAGGCCTTGCGGGTCTCCAGGCTGACATGGATCAGCATGTGCTCGCCGGTCGCCAGCAGCCGGTCGCCGCCGGGTTCCTCGGCGAACATCCGGTGAAACAGATGCATCTTCTTGCCCCGCCCCTCCAGCACCAGCGTCTCGACCCGGATCATCGCCCCGGCCAGAACCTCGTCGATATGGCGGATATGCGTTTCGGCGGTAAAGAAGCTGCCGCCGCGGGCCAGATAGGCCGGATCGACACCGATCAGCAGCATGATCCGGTCGGTGGCATCGCCGAATGCATGCAGATAGCGCGCCTCGGTCATGTGGCCGTTGTAATCGGTCCAGTCGAGCGGCACCGCGCGACGCAGGCTTTCGATCGGCCGGCCCAGATCGCCCGGTTCCGGGCGCAGCCGCTCATCCTGGGCCTTCAGCAGTTGCCCTGCCCCCCAGTTCTGGCCCTTCAGCCCGCGGAGAATGGCGACCAGATTGTGATCGCGGATCCGTTCCAGATCGCGGATCGAACGGGCGCCCGACTGGGCGTCGGACTGGCTGGCGATCCGTTCGACCAGCGCGTCGTCCAGCTCGGGCACATCCGTCAGCCTGGTCCAGGGCCAGGAAAGCGCCGGGCCGAACTGGGCAATGAAATGCCGCATCCCGGCCTCGCCCCCCGCGACCCGGTAGGTCTCGAACAGGCCCATCTGCGCCCAACGCAGGCCGAAGCCATAGCGGATCGCGTCGTCGATCTCCTCCGTGGTGGCGACCCCGTCACGCACCAGCCACAGCGCCTCGCGCCAGACCGCTTCCAGCAGCCGGTCGGCGATATGGCCGTCGATCTCGGCCCCGACCTTCAGGGGATGCATCCCGATCCCGGTCAGGATCCGGGCGGCGCGGTCGGTCACGTCCGCCGGGTTGGCGGGCGAGGCGACCAGTTCGACCAGCGGCAGCAGATAGACCGGATTGAACGGATGGGTGACGAGGATCTGCCCCGGCCGCGCCGAGCCTTCCTGCAACTGCGAGGGTCTGAAGCCCGAGGTCGAGGAGCCGATGATCGCCCCGGGGTCCGCCGCCGCCTCGATCTCGCGATAGATGCGGTGCTTGAGTTCCAGTCGCTCGGGCACGCTTTCGCCGATCCACTCGGCCCCCGCGACCGCCTCGGCCAGGGTTTCATGCAGACTCAGCCGCCCCTCGCCGGGCAGCGCCACGTCCAGCAGACCGGGCAGCGAGGCGCGGGCATTGTCGAGCACCGCCGCCAGCTTGCGCGCCGCCTCGGGGTCGGGGTCATGAACCCGGACGTCCCAGCCCATCAGCAGGAACCGCGCCACCCAGCCGGCGCCGATCACCCCGCCCCCGATTATCGCCGCAACGCCTGCCATGTCAGCCTCCACATCGGGTGAAACGGATCGGATCGCCGCCGCCGAAGAACATCCACAGCACGTCCGGCTCGGCCAGCATCAGCAGCCGGGGTTCTTGGTAGCTGTCGCCCTCGCTTTCACAGGACAGCATCAGCGTCCACCATGCGGCATCCTCCGGCCAGCGCCGGATTTCGGTGACCGAGCAGCTGTTCTCGTAGCCCGAGACCTCCTCGGCGGTGACCAGGATCGGCGCCGGGCTATGGCTGCCGATCCGGTCGGCATGGGCGCACCAGTCCGGCTCGGCGGCCCATTTGCCTTCGAAGGCCTCTTCGGCCGGGGCCGCCGTGGCGCAGGCCAGCGCCAGCGTCGCCAGGGGAACGATCCGCGCCATCAGAGCACCTCCAGCCGGGACAGGTCATAGCCGTTGAAGTCCAGCACCCGGCGCGCCGCCTCGAGCCGGTCGGAGGAGATCGGACCGCCCCGGTTGAGCACCGCGCCGATCTGGCCATCGGGGCTCCCCAGGACCAGGGTCCGGTAATCGGCATCGACCCAGAGCACCCAGAGCACCTCCCTGCCCACCTCCAGCCGCCCCGGCCCCACCCTGCGCAGCGGCGCGCGGCCCCGAACCGGCAGATAGCGCCCGGGCCCGCTGATCGCGGCGCCGCCCGAGGTGATCCGGTAAACCCCTGCAGCGGCGGAACCACGCGGATAGCCGGCCACCTCGCGCCAGTCACCCTCCAGCCGCGATTGTTCGAAAAGTGCAATCGAGCTGATCGGCACATCCGGGTCGCGCGGGCTGCCATGCGGGCCGTTTCCGGGGAATCCGCAGGCTGAAACCAGCAAAAGGGCCAAGACACACCCGGCCCTAGTCAATGCAGATCGTCCCGGGCTGGCCGTTGTCGCCCAGGATATCCTGGCAGCCGAACAGCGGGATGACCGGGGCGCAGGTCCGGGACCGCGCCAGGCACAGCCCCTCGCAATCGGACCCGGCGCTGCAGGACTTTCCGCCATCCCGGGTGTTGCGGTAACAAACATTGAAATCTCCCAATCCGCCGCGTCCCCAGCGTCCGCCGCTCTTTTCGCAGGCTTCCTTCTGGGCCGCCGCGTCGGCGGGCACCGGCCCGCCCAGCAGGCCGTCATCCTCGGGCGCCTTGGTCTCGCAGCCGTTCAGCGCCAGGACCAGCAACAGGGGCAGGATCAGCTTCATGCCGGCACCGGCGCGCGCTTGTGCAGGCCCAGTTTCAGGCGCACCTCCTCGGGCCCCAGTACCCTTGCCCCCATCGCTTCGACAAGCCCCACGGCCCGCTCCACCAATTGTTCGTTTTGTGCAAGCTGCCCCTTGGCCAGCCAGAGGTTGTCCTCGAGCCCGACCCGCACGTTTCCGCCCGCCAGCACCGAGGCCGCGACATAGGCCATCTGGTTCCGCCCCAGGCCGAAGGCCGAAAAGCACCAGTCCGGCGGCACGTTCTGCACCATCGCCAGGAAGGTCGGCAGATCGTCCGGCGCCCCCCAGGGCACGCCCATGCAGAGCTGCACCAGAGCCGGGCCGCGCAGCACGCCCTCCTCCACCAGCCGCCTGGCGAACCAGAGATGCCCGGTGTCGAAGGCCTCGATCTCGGGCCGCACCCCGAGTTCGGTCATCATCGCGCCCATCGCCCGCAACATGCCCGGCGTGTTGGTCATCACGTAATCGGCCTCGGCGAAATTCATCGTGCCGCAGTCAAGCGTGCAGATCTCGGGCAGGCAGGCGGCGATATGGGCCATCCGCTCCCCGGCGCCGGCCATGTCGGTGCCGGGTCCGGGCGGCATCGGGCGCTCGGGTGGGCCAAAGACGATATCGCCGCCCATCCCCGCGGTGAGGTTCAACACCACGTCGACCTCGGAATCGCGAATCCGCTCGGTCACTTCGCGGTAAAGGTCGAGCCGCCGCGACGGCGCCCCGGTCTCGGGATCGCGGACATGGCAATGCACCACCGCCGCCCCGGCGCGGGCCGCGGCTATGGCGCTGTCGGCAATCTGCTCGGGGCTGCGCGGCACATGCGGCGAGCGATCCTGCGTCGCCCCCGATCCGGTGACGGCGCAGGTGATGAAGACTTCGCGGTTCATGGCCAGTGGCATGTTCGCCTCCCATCCGTCCCCCGAAAGGGAATGCGATTTCGACCGGTTCCGCAAGGGCTGGCACGGCTCGGACCGGAATGGTGCCGAAAGCCCCTGCCCTTGCCCCCGGGGCCGGGCGCGGACCGGATCAGAACGGCATCGGCCAGGCCTTGTGTGCCGCCGCGATCTCGTCCAGCACCTCGGCGCTCAGGGTGACATCGACCGCAGCCAGGTCATTGGCCAGCTGCGCTTCGGTGGTGGCCCCCAGGATCGCCGAGCCGAGGAACGGCCGGGACAGGACGAAGGCCAGCGCCATCTGCGCCGGGTCCAGCCCGTGACGTTTGGCGATCGCCATATAGGCCTCGACCGCGCCCCAGACCCGCGGGGTGATCCGGCCGCCCAGTTCGGGCGAACGGGCGCGGCGCGACGGGGTCGGGATCATCCCGGCACCGTATTTTCCGGTCAGCAGCCCGGTGGCCAGGGGCGAGAAGGCCAGAAGCGCCACGTTCTCGTGATGGCTGACCTCGGCCAGGTCCAGGTCATAGAGCCGGCAGAGCAGCGAATATTCGTTCTGCACGCTGGCCACCCGCGGCCCGCCGCAGGCCGCCGCGGTGCGGTTCCAGGCGATCACCCCCCAGGCGGTCTCGTTCGAGAGGCCGAAGGCCCGGATCCGTCCGGCCTTCACCTGCGCCGCCAGTTCGCCCATCACCTCGGCCATGTTCTCGGCCACCGCCGCGGTGTTCTGCACCGAGGGGTCATAGGTCCAGTTGCGCCGGAAGGACCAGGTGCCGCGGTTCGGCACATGCAACTGATAGAGGTCGATGACATCGGTCTGCAAACGCCGCAGGCTGTCCTCGATGCAGTTGCGCACCGTCACCGCGGTGATCGGCGCGCCGCCCCGCGCCGCCTGCCCGGCGCCCGCCGCCTTGGTCGCCAGGATCACCTTGTCGCGCTTGCCGGACTTGGCAAACCAGTTGCCGATGATCTTTTCGGTATTGCCGATGGTTTCGACCCGCACCGGGTTGACCGGATACATCTCGGCAGTGTCGATGAAATTGACCCCGGCCTCCAGGGCCATGTCGATCTGCCGATGGCCCTCGGCCTCGGTGTTCTGCGATCCCCAGGTCATCGACCCGAGGCAGAGCGTCGAGACCTTCAGGCCGCTGTCACCCAGAGTACGGTATTTCATGGCTGTTCCCCGGTTGCTGTCCGGGGTGCAGCTATAGCGGGCCATACGTCAGGCGCAAGCGGTCGGCAAACGCGGCCTCATGCCGTGGACGGGCTCAGGGCCTCACATAGGCATAGCCCTGTTCCTGCAGTTCGATCAGCCGGACCACGCCCGAGGGCACCACCTCGGCCTCGTCGAGCAGGGTCATCTTGTGGCCGAGCTTCTTCTCCATCGCCGCCATCGTGTTGGCGCAGGCCGAGAAGGAGATGTCGTCCAGTTCCAGCGACATCATCGCGATCCGGTCCTTCATCGGACTGCCCTCCAGCAGGATCGCCAGGCCGGGGCCATAGGCGACCAGCTCGATCACCACCTTGTCGCCCTGCGAGGCGTAATAGGCGGCGACGTTCTGGGCGTTGTTCAGCGCCATGTTCATCAGCGGCGGGTCGCCTTCGTCGACATGGATGGCGACATGGTGGGTCTGGCCTTCGGCCATGGCGGCCATCGGCAAGGCGATCGGGGCCAGCGCGATCAGCGCGGCGCAGGTCAGTTGTTTCATTTGGTCCTCCCTCTATAGGATTACGATATCCGAATATTCTAATGAGTCAGCAAAAACTTTCCCCGGGCCTTGGCAGCTCCGGTCGGGAAGATTAGAACATAACGGGAACACCATGAATGACCGCATGCCGATCAACCTGCTGCCCCGGAACGGAACCGGCACCGACCGGCGCCCTGCCCTGCGCTTCGCGGGCGAGGTGGCGCTGACGCTGGCCCGGGTGCATGAGCTGTGCGGCGCGGCGCGTCGCAGCCTGGCGGCGATGCTGGCGGGTCAGCTCCTGGCCGAGACCGGCGGCCCGGTGGTCTGGATCCAGCCGGCCTGGCGGGTCGAGCGGCTGAACGGCGAGGCGCTGGCCGCACTGGCCGATCCGGGGCGGTTCCTCTTCGTCTACCCGCGCCGGCCCGAGGACATGCTCTGGACATTGGAAGAGGTGCTGCGGTCGGGCGCGGTGGCGCTGGCGCTGGCCGATCTGCCCGGGCCGCCGGGGCTGACCCCGGTCCGGCGGCTGCACCTGGCGGCCGAGGCCGGGGCCGAGAGAGCCCGGCACCATCCGCTGGGCCTGCTGCTGACCCCGGGCGCCGGCGGTGCCCCGGGGGTCGAGAGCCGCTGGCAGATCGAGCCGGACCATCGCGGCCGCACGGAGGGCGGGCCGGGCTGGCAGCTGTCGCGGCGCCGCTCGCGGCTGGCGCCGCCGAAGGACTGGCGGCTGGTCCACCGCGACGGCAGGTTCCGGCTAGAGGAGATCGCGCGGGCGGCGGCAGGGTAACGCCGGCACGCCCCCTACTTGATCTCGGTCCGCCAGCTGTGCTTCGGCTTGAACCCCAGCAGGGTCTTCGCCTTGCTGATCGAGAACAAGGTCTCGTCCTCGCCCATCTCGCGTTTCATCGGCACACCCTGGTAGAACTGCGCCACGATCTCCGAGGTCTTCAGCCGCACCGAGTGATCCTCGTTCGCCACGTTGAATATCTGATAGCCCAGCCCGTCGGTCTTCAGGCAGAGATCGACCATCTGGCCCAGGTCGCGGGCATCGATATAGGCGAAGAAATTGCGCCGCCGCACTTCGGGGTGATCCAGCCAGTAGGGAAAGTCGTCGCGATACTGCTCGGGCGCGATCACGTTGTTGATCCGCAGCCCGTAGATGTCGATCCCCGAACGGGCCTGAAAGCTGCGCGCCGTCGCCTCGTTGCAGACCTTGGACATGGCATAGCTGTCATGCGGCACCACGTCATATTCCTCGTCCACAGGCAGATAGTCGGGCTTGCGCTCGCCATCCGCGAAACAGACGCCATAGGTGGTCTCGCTCGAAGCAAAGACCACCTTGCGGATGCCCAGCTTCACCGCCGCCTCGATCACCCGGTAGGTGCCCATGGTGTTGACCCGGAAACACTCGTCATCGGTGGTAATGAGAATCCGCGGGATCGCGGCGAAATGCACCACCGCGTCGAACTTCGGCACCCCGGTGCCCGGCTCCAGCTCGTCGAAATTGGCGTAAGAGGTGAGGGCGTTGAAGACATGGCCGGAGTCGGTGATGTCGCCGATCAGGTTGTCGACGCCGGGCAGGTCCAGCGGTTTCAGGTCGAAGTTCACCACCCGGTGTCCCTGGGCCTGCAGCCAGGGCACGACCACCCGTCCCGCCTTGCCGCTGCCGCCGGTGAAGAGAATGCGCATGATTGGTCCTCCCGTTCTGCGGCGCCGGTTATGAACCCGAGTCGGCGAAAGGGCAAATGACATGCGCATCAGGATTTGCCATGCTGCCGGGAACAACGGCGGAGGACGGACGGACAATGAGCATGCTGGAAACACTCGTGATGGTGATCGACGCCATGGAGGCCCCTCCGCCACGGACCGCGCCCCCCGCGCCATCCGCCCGCCGCGCCGCCGCCGACGCGCCGATGAACACCGCTCCCGGGGCGGCGGCCGCGCCGCAATCCGCCCCGGCCGAGATGAACGCGGCGCCGGGACGGCCATCCCCCGCCGCGCCGGCGGCGCCGCAGGCCGCCGGCGGTTTCGGCGCTCTCCTGCGCCGGGCCCAGGGCGGTGCGGCTCCGGGCCGGGGCGGCGACATCGGCGCGGCGCTGGACGATCTCTCGGCGCTCTCACGTCCCGGCGGCAGCGCCCGCCGCCGCCCGGCCCCGCCGCGGCGGCCCGCGCCCGACGCGCCGCAATCCTCGGCCGGCCGCCGCGCTGCGCCCGACCCGCAGGAAGAACTCGCCCGGCTGCTGATCCGGGCAATGCTGCAGGCCGCCAAATCCGACGGCCGCATCGACCGCGAGGAGCGCGGCCGGATCATCGAGCGGATGGGCCGCCCCGGCCATGCCGAAATGGAGTTCCTCCAGGCCGAGATGGATCGCCCGGTCGATCTTCCCGGCCTCGTCTCGGAAACACCCGAGGGCGCCGAGGCGCAGGTCTACATGATGTCTCTTCTGGCGATCCGTCTCGACGAACAGTCCGAAGCACAATATCTGCACGGGCTGGCCCAGGGTCTCGGTCTCGACCCCGCGGCGGTCAACGCGATCCACCAGCGCCTCGGCGCCCCGCCGCTCTACCGCTAGCCGCGCCCTGCCCCGATCTTCGGGGCCCAAATACTCCGGGGGGAGGCGCAGCCGGGGGGCAGCGCCCCCCTTCCCCGGCCAGCCGACCCGCGCCGCTCGTCTAGAGTCCGAACAGGAGTTGCCAGATCCCCGCGGCATAGAACATCAGGCTGAGCGTCAGCATGATCAGCCCCAGCCCGCGCAGGTCCTTCATCGCGAAGACGATCGGGTCGTAGTCCTGCTTGCCGGTATAGCCGAGCCAGACCATGCGGATCAGCCAGGCCGCCATCGGCAGCATCGCCACCCACAGCAACCAGCGCAGCGGATAGAGCGTCCGCGCCTGTTCGGTGAAGGTATAGAGGAAGAAGGTCAGCAAGGCGCCGACCACGCCGAGGATCGCCACGTTCAGCAGGTCGCCCCGGTCGGGCCGGCCATAACCGCGGCCCGGCAGCCGCTCGTCCGAGGTCGCCAGGGTCAGCTCGGTCAGCCGCTTGACCCCGCCGAGCGCGATGAAGACCGGGAAGATCCAGACCAGCAGGAAGCCCGAGACATAGACGGCGCCCGCCGCCGCGCCCGCGACCACCCGGATGGTATAGAGCGAGGCCAGCGTGGCGATGTCGATCCAGCGCAGCCGCTTCAGCCGCAGCGAATAGGCTAGCGACAGAGCCATATAGAGCATCACGATCCAGAAGAACGGCGCCCCCAGCCAGAGGCCCAGCACCAGGGCGCCCAGCCCCATCACGCCCGAGGCCCACATCCCGATCCGGATCGGCACCGCGCCGCTGGCAAAGGGCCGGCGAAACTTGGTCGGATGCAGCCGGTCGGCCTCGAGGTCCAGCAAGTCGTTGACCACATAGATCGACGAGGCCGCCATCGAGAAGGCCGCCATGCCGATCAACACATGCAGCAGGGTCGCCAGGGCAAAGTTGTGCGCCGCCAGCATCGGCACCAGCAGCAGCACGTTCTTGACCCATTGATGCGGCCGCAGCGCCCGGACCAGGTCGCGGGCCTTCCAGCCGCCGGGATATTCGGCCACGTTCTGCCCGGCCCGGGTCATCGCCCCGGTCACCCGCGGCAGGTCGCCCACCACCAGCGCATTCTCGGCATGGTCCCAGATGTCGCGGTCCACCGGCTCGTTGCCGGCGTAGTCAAAGCCCTTCTCGCCATAGGCGGCGACCAGGGCCTGCGCCTTGGCCCTGCCCTTCAGGTTCACCACCCCGTCCGAGGCAAAGACCCGCTCGCTCAGCCCGTGGTCGGCGGCCAGCCGCTTCACCAGCTGCTCGTCCGAGGCCGAGGCCAGCACCACCTCGCGTCCCGCCTCGACCGAGCTCTTCGCCAGATCGAGCAGTTCCGGCGAGACCGGCAGCAGATCGGTGCGCAGCGGCGCGATCCCGGCCAGCTGGCGTTTCAGCGCCGCCGGGTCGCGCCAATGGGCGATGCAGGCCGACAGCACGGCGCCCGGGTTCCGGCCCAGGCCGGCCCAGAAGCACTCGAACAGCATGTCGGTCCGCAGAAAGGTGCCGTCCACGTCAAGCACAAGGGGTTTGATCGGGGCCATGGGTCTCTCTCGGCTCGGCTTGCTGTTCAGTCGTTCCGCGCCGCGCGCACCATGAAGACGCAGCCGTCACCGGGCAGCTGCGGCGGGGTCACGCAAAGCCCGCGCGCCACCTTCCAGGCCGCCAGCACCTTGGGCACATAGCCGCGGGTCTCGGGATAGGGCGGCACCCCTGCATTCTTGCGCACCGCGCCCTCGCCGGCATTGTAGCCGGCCAGGGCCAGCACCGCATCATCCGAGAATTCGCCCATCAGCCAGTCCAGATAGGCGACGCCGCCCTTGATGTTCTGCACCGGGTCGGTGGCCTCGGTCACCCCGAAGCGCGCCGCGGTGTCGGGCATCAGCTGCATCAGCCCCTGCGCCCCGGCGCCCGAAACCGCCGCCGCATTGCCGCCGCTCTCGACCGCGATCACCGCCAGCACCAGCGCCGGCGACACCTTGGTGCCGATCGTGGCCTTCAGGATTTCGGTGCCATGCGCCGCGGCAATGCCTTGCAGGGTCTGCAGGCGCGGCGCGTTCACCCCCTTGCCTGCCGGCGCCTTGGACAGCGCCTCGACCGCAGCCAGGAACCGGCCCCCTCCGGGAGAGAGACCGATATCGGGAGAGACCGCATTCCAGTACCAGGCATAGGCGTCGCCGGCCGGGGCGGCGGCGACCGCATTGCCGGCATCATCCCCTTCCCCGGCCTTGTCTCCGGTCTTGTCCTTGCGCTTGCCCGGCGGCGGCGGATAGGGCTCGGTGATCTGCACGGTGATCCGTTTCGCCGTGCTGCCCTTCTTCGGCGCGGCCACGCGCTTGAAGGTGAAATCCTTGAACTCCGGGGCGTCCCCGGCAACGACCGGCGCCACCGGCGCAAGCCCGCCCGCGCAGAGTAGAACTGTCAGGCCGAACGTCGGGCCAAGAGCCGGAAATATCCGCATCGGTGTCTGCCTCGGGTCGGTTTCTTTGTTATTGCCGCCGAGACTGGCAAATGCAGCCCCGCTTGGCCAGTCCCGAGCCTTCCCGCCGCGCGCAAGGGATTCTGGCTATGGCATTCCTGCCATTGGTGGCGCCCAGCACCGACGAAACGTTGCGGAAACAGCACGACGGCCCGCGCCGCCACAATTGCCCGACCCGCGCCGCATTCTCGCCGCAATCCGGCAGGCATTTGAATGCACCGGCCCGGGACAGACCCAGCAGAGGTCTGCCTGCCGGCAGAGACAATCGGGCAAGAATGAGGGTCCAATGAAGCTTTTCAAGTTCACCAAGAAGTTCCGCGATGCCGAAGACGGCGCGGTGACCGTTGACTGGGTCGTGCTGACCGCCGCCATCGTCGGCCTCGGCCTGGCCGTCATGTCGACCGTTCGCGGCGGCGCCAATGGCCTGGCCAGCAAGATCTCGACCGGTCTGGGCAGCATCTCGGTCAGCACCAACTGATCGAAGGCCCAGGACGAGACGAACCATCCAGGGGCGGCGGCCGGCACGGGGCGCCGCCCCTTTTCTTTGCGAGTGGCGGCCAGGCGATCGACGAAACCCCTTGTTTTCAGGCCCCCGCCACAAAATTTCTTCGCAATCAGTCCGAAAATACCCGTTTCGGGTCCAATTCATGCCCGATTCCTCGCGCTTATTGCGAGCATTCCAAGGCGGTGGCCGGATGCACCGGATAGCGCGCATGGATTTGTAAACAGTTCTACGGAGGGACCTATGAAACTGTTCAAGATGACCAAAAGATTCCAGAAAGACGAAGACGGTGCTGTGACCGTCGACTGGGTCGTGCTGACCGCCGCCATCGTCGGCCTCGGCCTGGCCGTCATGTCGACCGTTCGCGGCGGCGCCAATGGCCTGGCCAGCAAGATCTCGACCGGCCTCGGCAGCATCTCGGTCAGCACCAACTGATCGAACGCGCCTCACCGGCATAGTTCAGGGCCGCGACCGTCACCGGTCGCGGCCCTTTCTTCTGTCTGAAGACAAATGAGCCCTCGGACTGGTCCGACGTCCGTCAAGCGCCCCGCAGCTGCCGCGGAACTCGATTCGGGACAAAGCCCGGCAGGCCGCACGCAACACCGCAGAATCGCTTGGAATTGACTCTGAAATTGTACGATTCGCGCCCAACTCCCGCCCGAATCTGACGGCAAACAGGAAGCATCCAAGCGAGACGCCAGATTACCTGGTCCCTCGCCAAGGATGTTCAAGCAGCTCCACGGAGGGACCATCATGAAACTGTTCAAGATCACCAAGAAGTTCCAGCAAGACGAAGACGGTGCCGTCACCGTTGACTGGGTCGTGCTGACCGCCGCCATCGTCGGCCTCGGCCTGGCCGTCATGTCGACCGTTCGCGGCGGCGCCAATGGCCTGGCCAGCAAGATCTCGACCGGCCTCGGCAGCATCTCGGTCAGCACCAACTGATCGAACGCGCCTTACCGGCCAAGTTCAGGGCCGCGACCGTCACCGGTCGCGGCCCTTTTCCTTAAATGACCAACCCGATCCGCAGCTCGCGCAGCCTTTTCGTCCGGTTCCCGGGCCGGGCCGGATCGCCATCCGGAAACGGTCTTTCCCTTTAAACGGTCCTGCGGGCGTCAAATTTCAGCCGTAATCGGCATGCAATTTCATTGCGGGGTCAAGGCCGCCCGGAGCGGCGCAGAGTCGGAGTACGAAAGATGATGAAACTCTTCCGCAAGGTCCGCGAGGACGAAGATGGCGCCGTGACCGTCGATTGGGTGGTTCTTACCGCCGCGGTTGTCGGAATGGGCCTGGGCGTTGTTGCCATCATGCGCAGCGGACCTACCAATATCGGCAATTCGATTTCCAGCACGCTGGCATCGAGCATTACCGTCGCGACCCAATAGGCTTTGCCTCCTGGTTGACGGGTGCGCAACAATTCCTCGGATCTCCGCCATTATACCGCAAAATGGCCAAGATTGGCTGGCAGAGAGGATACGACCCGGAACAAGACCTGCCGCATGGCGGGACAGACGGGAAGTGAAAGGAACTCAACATGCGCATGGTCTTTGGACTTGTTCTCATTCTCGGCATCGGGCTGGCCGGTTTTGCGGTCTACATGGCCCGGGGCTATGTCAGCGAATATCAGGCTGAATTGCAGGCCGAACGCGCCGCCAGGGCGCAGATCGTGCCGACCAAGGAAGTCTATGTCGCCACCCGCCCCGTGCGCTATGGTGAACGCCTGAAGCCGGAAGACGTTCGGGCCGTGCCCTGGCCGGAAACCGCCCTCCCCGAGGGCGCGTTCCTCGTCGCCGACGGCACCCTGTTCCCCAAGGATGAAAAAGAGCTGCGCACGGTCACGCGCGCGATGGAAAAGGACGAGCCGATCCTGGCCGTCAAGGTCACCGAGCCAGGCGAGGATGCCGGGGTCTCGTCGCGACTGTCCAAGGGCATGCGGGCCTTCGCCATTCAGGTCGATGTGCAGACCGGCGTCTCGGGCTTCCTGCGCCCGGGTGACCGGGTCGACATCTACTGGACCGGCAACGTCGTCATGAACGGCCCGGATGGGCCGGTTCGCGGCGACATCACCAAGCTGATCGAAGCCGGCGTGTCCCTGATCGCGGTCGACCAGTCCGCCGACGGCGACCGGAACAACCCCTCGATCGCGCGCACCGTGACGGTCGAGCTGACCCCGCAACAGGTCGCCTCGCTGGCCCAGGCGCAATCCTCGGGCCGCCTGTCGCTCAGCCTTGTCGGCGCTTCGGACAACACCGTGGCGGAAGCCGCCAATGTCGATCAGCGCACCCTGCTGGGCATCGAGGAACGCAAGGTCGTCCAGGCAGAAGAGCAGAAGGTCTGCACGATCAAGACCCGCAAGGGCGGCGAGCTGATCGAAGTTCCGGTGGAATGCACCAACTGATCGGGTAACACTTTCAGTCCGAAAAGGCCGCGCCAGGGAAACCCGGCGCGGCCTTTTTGCATGTGCCGCGGGGCCGCCCGCGCCGGGCATCCTGACGCCCCGCCGCGACGCCAACCCCTGCTGCGAAAACTGTAACCCTGTGACTTATCCACATCAGCAACGCAGGGCAACCGTTTGAACGTTGCAATAAAAGCCGAGTTGACGCATGCTTTCGACAATCGGGCAGAAAAGACCCAATCCAGAGGCGTGATCGGAGAGGCAGGATCACAATGAAAATCGACAGATTTCTACAGGCCGCGCTTGTCGGCTTTTCGCTGGCACTGGCACAAGCCGCTCCTGCCGGAGCAGAAACGCTGCGTGTCATGTCGGGTTCACCTTCGGGTTCGCTCAACGTTCCCATGAACCGGGCCGTGGTCGTCGAGAGTGACGTCCCGTTTGCCGAACTTTCGATCGCCAACCCCAACATCGCGGATATTTCCACGCTGTCGGACCGGACGATCTATGTGCTGGGCAAGGCGCCGGGCCGCACCACGCTGACCCTTCTGGGGCCGGACGGGCGGCTGATCACCAATGTCGAGGTGCAGGTCGCCCCCGACATCGCCGAATTCAAGGAGCGTCTGCAACAGATTCTCCCGGGCGAGAAGATCGAGGTCCGCACCGCCAATGACGGCATCGTGCTGTCGGGCACCGTCAGCTCGATCATCGCACTGGACCGGGCGCTCGACCTGGCCGAGCGTTACGCGCCGGAGCGGGTCTCGAACCTGATGAGCGTCGGCGGCACCCAGCAGGTCATGCTGAAGGTGCGCTTCGCCGAGATGTCGCGTTCGGTGTCCAAGTCGCTCTCGTCCTCGCTGGCGGTCCGCAACAACAGTTCGCTGGGCGCGATCGGCGGCACCGGGCAGTTCACCGACAACGGCAACATCGTCTCGGCGCTCGATGGCAACCCGGCCACCGCGCCGGCCTCGGGCAACGAGGCCGAAGGGCGCTTTACCCTGGGCTTCAATGCCGGCGGGATGGAATTCGCGGTGCTTCTGGAAGCGCTGGAATCCAAAGGGGTGGTGCGCACCCTGGCCGAACCGAACCTCACCGCCCTCTCCGGGCAGGAGGCCAGCTTCTTGGCGGGTGGCGAATACCCGATCCCGGTGGTCGGCTCCGACGGCAATGTCACCATCCAGTACAAGCCCTTCGGGGTCGAGCTGAAGTTCACCCCCCGGGTCGTGGACGGCGATATCATCAACCTGGAAATGAAGGCGGCGGTTTCGGGCATCGACTCGACGGTCACCTTCAACAACAACGGCTTCTCGGTCTCGGCCTTCCGGCGTCGCGAAACCGCGACGACCGTGGAGATGCGCGACGGCGAGAGCTTTGCCATCGCCGGCCTGTTGCAGGATGATTTCCAGGATCTCAGCGGCCAGGTGCCTTGGCTGGGCGACATCCCGGTTCTCGGTGCCCTGTTCCGTTCGGCCAACTACGAACGCAACCAATCGGAACTGGTGATCATCGTCACCCCGCATCTCGTGACCCCGATCCGGGGTGAGGCGCTGGCGCTTCCGACCGATCGCGTCAAGCCGCCAAGCGAGGCCGATCTGTTCCTTCGCGGCAAGACCGTTGCCCAGCCCGGTGCGGCTGGCGAGGTCGCCAAGCAGGACTTCAACGGCCCCTATGGCTATGTGATGGAGTGAGGCGCATGTTGGCACAGAAATCCACGACGATCCTTCTCGTTTCTTCGATGCTGGCGCTCGGCGCCTGCACCGAGGGCAGCCAGTGGAACGGCGAGGCCGGAAAGTTCCTCGACGAGGGTGGCTTCGGCAACCCGACGATGAACAACAGGCTGATCATGTCGGGCGAGCTCGACTATGTGGTCAACCTCAACCAGCGCTTTGCCAACGACGTTCCGACCATGGTGAACTTCGCGTTCAACTCGGCCACGCTGGATGGTCAGGCCCGGGCGATCCTGGACAAGCAGGCCGACTGGATCCGGCAGTTCCCCGAGGTCAAGTTCAAGGTCTTCGGTCATACCGACCTGGTCGGTTCGAACGCCTACAACAAGCGTCTTGGCCTGCGCCGCGCCAATGCGGTGGTCGCCTATCTCGCGACCCGCGGCATCTCGCGCTCGCGCCTGCAGGCGGTGGTCTCCTACGGCGAGACCCAGCCCCTGATCGTGACCCAGGACAAGGAGCGCCGCAATCGCCGCACGGTGACCGAGGTTTCCGGATTTGTCGGGCGTCACCCGACGATCCTGAACGGCAAGTATGCCCAGGTCATCCATCGCGAATATGTCGAAAGCGCGACCGAGGTCTCCTCGAAGAACGAAGCCGGCACCGTGGACAGCGCCGGAAACTAAGCCCAGCTCTCCGGTCAGGCTCTAATGACCGGTCGGTAAACGATTGGGCGAAAGCCGCAGGATCACCACGTGATTCCGAAATAATACGCGCCTTTCGCCCAATTGTTGCCCTTATTTCCCAGCACTTTCAATTCGTGGGGCCGGTTTGGCGGCAATATGCCGGAATCGGACGGAAGGGGATTGCGCAAAGCTCCGGGGGATATCGGGGCATGCACGGGTCCTGGCACGATTGAAAGGACGTTGAGGTATGTCGAGTACGCCTGCATTGCGACCAGAGGCTGCACCGATCGTGGCTTGCACGATCTCGCGGGACGTTCAGAACTTCGATCTTCTGATCGAGGATATGGAAACCGAATGCGGCGAAGCCTGGGGCGACCTGTCCTTTGCGGATGCCCGGCAATTCCTGGCGCAACCTGATGCCTCGCATCTGAAGTTCGTGGCCGTGGCCATCGACAACGAGGACGAGGACAACCTTGCCGGCGTCGTCGATGTGATCCGCACCGCCATCAAGCAGGGCATCAAGGTCATCGTGATCGCCGAGGAAGTCTCGCCGATCGCCCTGCACCAGCTGCTCAAGCTCGGGGCCGAGGAATTCGTTCCCTACCCGCTGCCCGACGGCGCGCTGCACGATGCGCTGGAGCGGATGAACAAGCCCCCTGCCCCGGCGCCCGAAGCCCAGCCTGCCAACCAGGTGCTCAAGGCCACCGGCGACCGCGAAGGCGTCATCCTGCCGGTACAGGGCATGGCCGGCGGAAACGGCGCGACCACATTCGCGGTCAACCTGGCCTGGGAACTGGCCAATATCGACAAGAAGTCCCCGCCGCGCGTCTGCATTCTGGACCTCGACCTGCAACATGGCTCGGTCTCGACCTATCTCGACCTGCCGCGCCGCGAAGCCGTCTACGAGATGCTCAGCGACACCGAAGGGATGGACAGCGAGTCCTTCATGCTGGCCCTGCAGCCGTTCAACGAAAAGCTGCATGTGCTGACCGCCCCGTCCGACCTGCTGCCGCTCGACCTCATCAACCCGGCCGACGTGGCCAAGATTCTCGAAGTCGCCCGGACCAATTTCGACTATGTCGTCGTCGATATGCCGAAGACCTTCGTGCAATGGACCGAGACCGTCCTGCACGAGGCCCATGTCTATTTCGCCCTGCTCGAACAGGACATGCGCTCGGCGCAGAACTGCCTGCGGATCATCCGGGCCCTGAAGGGCGAGGAACTGCCCTACGAGAAGCTGCGCTATGTGATGAACCGGGCGCCGGGGCAGTTCGACCTGTCCGGCAAGAGCCGGATCAAGCGGATGGCCGAAAGCCTGGACATCGACATCGAACTGCTGATGCCCGACGGCGGCAAGCAGGTGACGCAATCCAATGACCACGGCCTGCCCCTGGCCGAGAGCGCCGCGAAGAACGCGCTGCGCAAGGAAATCCAGAAACTGGCCAAGTCGGTGCATGAGGTCAACCAGTCGGTGGCCTCGAAAGCCGCCTGAGGTCCAAGGAGTAATCGCCCGTGTTTTCGCGTTACAAGAAATCCGACAGCGGCAAGGCCAAGCCGGTTCTGGCCGCCGTGCCGCCCGCCGCCGCCCCCAAGGCCGCGGTCGCCGCGGCCAAGCCCGCGCTCGCGCAACGCCGCCCCACCGTCGCCGCGGCCCCTGGCCCGGCCGACAAGGAACGCAAGCGCAAGGAGCGGTTGCAGGAGATCAAGGTCGAGCTGCACAAGCGGCTGCTCGACAACCTGAACCTCTCGGCCCTTGAATCCGCCGCCGAAGCCGACCTGCGCGCCGAGATCACCTCGATCGCCGGCGAGGCGCTGGAAGAGATGGCGGTGGTGCTGAACCGCGAGGAACGCCAGCACCTGAACCAGGAGCTCTACGACGAGGTCACCGGCCTCGGGCCGCTGGAGCCGCTGCTGAAGGACGAAACGGTCAACGACATCCTAGTCAACGGCCCGCATCAGATCTTCGTCGAACGCGACGGCAAGCTGATGCTCTCGGACATCACCTTCAAGGACGAACGCCACCTGCTGCGGATCATCGACAAGATCGTTTCCGCAGTCGGACGCCGGGTCGACGAGTCGAACCCCTATGTCGACGCCCGCCTGGCCGATGGCTCGCGTTTCAACGCCATGGTGCCGCCGGTCGCAGTGGACGGCTCGCTGGTCTCGATCCGGAAGTTCAAGAAGGAAAAGCTGGCGATTGACGATCTCGTCAGGTTCGGCGCCTTCACCGAGGAAATGGCGGTGTTCCTGCAAGCGGCCGTCGCCTGCCGGCTGAACGTCATCGTGTCGGGCGGGACCGGCTCGGGCAAGACCACGACGCTGAACGCGCTGTCGAGCTTCATCGACAACGCGGAACGGATCCTGACGATCGAGGACACGGCCGAACTTCAGCTGCAGCAGACCCATGTCGGCCGGATGGAAAGCCGCCCGCCGAACGTCGAGGGCCGTGGCGCCGTCACCCAGCGTGACTGTCTGCGCAACGCCCTGCGGATGCGTCCCGACCGGATCATCGTCGGCGAGACCCGCGGCGAAGAGGTCATCGACATGCTGCAGGCCATGAACACCGGCCACGACGGCTCGATGACCACGATCCACGCCAACTCGGCCCGCGACGCCGTTTCCCGTCTGGAGAACATGATCGCCATGGCCGGGATCGAGATGCCGCTGAAGGCCGTCCGGGCGCAGATCGCCAGCGCCGTCAACCTGGTCGTGCAGGCCAGCCGTCTGCAGGACGGTTCGCGCCGCATGGTGTCGATCACCGAGATCACCGGCATGGAAGGCGAGGTCATCTCGATGCAGGAGGTGTTCCGCTTCCAGCGCCAGGGTCTGGGACCGGACGGAAAGATCATCGGTCGCTTCACCGCAACCGGCGTGCGCTCGCACTATTCCGAGCGCTTCAAGCAATGGGGCTACGACCTCCCGGCATCCTTGTTCGAGCCGGTCGCGGCGCAATAGGAGCGAGTTTCATGGTCATCTCAGCCGAACCGATCATCTACGGCCTGATCTTCATCGCCGTGCTGGTCCTGGTCGAAGGCGTCTACCTGACGGTCTTCGGCAAATCCATTTCGCTCAACAACCGGGTCAACCGCCGGCTCGAGATGCTGGAAAAGGGTCAGGGCCGCGAGCAGGTTCTGGAACAGCTCCGCAAGGAGATGAGCCAGCACCTCAAGTCGCGCTCGATCCCGCTCTACGCGATCCTCGCCAACAAGGCGCAGAAGGCCAACATCGCCTTCACCCCCTCGCAGCTGATCATCATGATGGGCGTGCTGGCGGTGGTCGCCTTCATGGGGCTGACCGTGGCCACGGCGGCCGAACTGCCGGTGCGGATCGCGGTGGCAATCGCCATGGGGATCGGCGGCATCTACGTCTGGGTCAACAAGAAGGCCAAGAAGCGGATGGCGATGATCGAGGAACAATTGCCGGATGCGGTCGAGCTGATGGTGCGCTCGCTGCGCGTCGGCCACCCGTTCTCCTCGGCGGTGAACATCGTCGCCAAGGAAGTGCCGGACCCGCTGGGCTCGGAAATGGGCGTCATCGCCGACGAGGCCGCCTATGGCCGCGACATGAGCGAAAGCCTGAAGAACATGGCCGAGCGGATCGACACCCAGGACATGCGCTTCCTCGCGGTCGCGGTCTCGATCCAGCAGCAGTCGGGCGGCAACCTGGCCGAGATCCTGGACGGTCTGTCGAAGGTGATCCGGGCCCGCTTCAAGCTGTTCCGTCGGGTCAAGGCGATCACTGCCGAAGCGAAATGGTCGGGCATGTTCCTGTCGGTCTTCCCGCTCGGCGCGCTGGTGATGATCAACGTCCTGCAGCCCGGCTATTACGACGAGGTCAAGCAGACGTCGGTCTTCATCCCGGCCTGTCTGATCGTCGCCGCGTTCCTGACGGTCAATATCTTCGTTATGCGCATGCTCGTGAACATCAAGGTGTAGGGGCCGACCATGGAAACTCTCAAAGGCATCTTTGCACCGTTCAACGCGATGCTCACCGACACGCTGGGCCCCTTCGGCCCGCTGGTTCTGGCCGGAGTGGCAGGCTTCTTCCTGATCCTGCTGACCCTGCCGGTCCTGCTGAAAAAGCAGAAGGACCCGCTGGAGCGGCTGCGCGAACAGCGCATTCCGAGCGCCAAGGCCAAGGGCGGCAAGGAAAAGTCGCTGCGCGCCGAGACCAAGAAGGACAAGCTCGAGAAATACGCCACCTTCCTCGAACCGCAGGACGAGGCGCAGTATTCGGCGATCAAGCTGAAGCTGGTGCAGGCCGGCTACCGCTCCAAGAACGCGGTGCGGCACTATCATTTCGCGCAATTCGCCCTGGGCATCCTGCTGCTGATCGCCGGTGTCGCCTATGCGGTGCTGCAAGGCGCCACCAATGACGAGCCGATGACCCCGACCAAGATGATGCTGGTCATCCTCGGCCCCGGCATCGCGGGTTACATGCTGCCGAAATACTGGGTCACCAAGCGCCAGCAGACCCGGCAGGAAGAGATCACCAACGGCTTTCCCGACGCGCTGGACATGATGCTGGTCTGCGTCGAGGCCGGCCAGTCGCTGGATCAGTCGATCATCCGCGTCGCCAAGGAAATCCGCGCCGGCTTCCCTGCCCTGGCCGACGAATTCGACATCGTCAGCTACGAGGTCAAGGCCGGCAAGGACAAGATTTCGGTGCTGCGCGACATGTCCGAACGGGCCGGTGTGGTCGATGTCGCCTCTTTCGTCACCGTGCTGATCCAGTCGGCCTCTTTCGGCACGTCGATCGCCGAAGCCCTGCGGGTCTATGCGGCAGAAATGCGCGACAAGCGCGTAATGCGCGCCGAAGAGAAGGCCAACACCTTGCCGACCAAGATGACCCTTGCCACAATGATGCTGACGGTGCCGCCGCTTCTGATCATCCTGATCGGGCCTTCGCTCTACGATATCTACCAGACGCTGAACAACGCGAAGTTCTGAGGCACTGCAAGACATCACCCGGGTCGCGGCCCGGGCGGAAAAAGGACCTGATGACCGGACACAACAGGGCAGCCGCCTTTCTCAGCCTCGCCTTGCTGGCCGCCTGCGGAAACGCGGGCGGCCCTGGTCTTGACGGAAATCCCTATGCCCCTGCCCTGCGCGCCCGCGGCGAATCCGTCGACGGGCTGATCGTCGGCCACAGGCTGATGGCCGCCGGCGAATACGACCTGGCGCTGAAGGCCTATTACCGCGCCGCCGCCGAACACGGCACCTCGGTCGATGTGCTGTCGGCCATAGGTTCAGCCAATCTCGGCCTCGGCCGCCTGGGTCAGGCCGAACTGCTGCTGCGCCGCGCCCTGGAGGTGGACCAGACCTTCGTTCCGGCCTGGAACAACCTGGGCGTGGTCCTGATGGAACGCGGCAAGATCGGCGAAGCGGTCGAGACCTTCAAGCGGGCCTACGCGCTCGACAGTGGCGAAAGTGCCCGGATCCGCGATAATCTGCGTTTGGCATTGGCCAAACTGGACAATCCAAGTTACTCTGAACCGGATAACAACTTCGCATTGGTGCGACGTGGAAGCGGGGAATACCTGCTTCTCTCAGAACACTAGAAAAGCGAAGAGCATAGAGAGCAGGACAAGGACGCAGGCCATGCGCCATTCACTGATTCTGACGCTCTGCCTAGGCGGAGCGGTTGCCGTTTCTGGATGCCAGAAGAGCTCGGATGCCGAGGTCGAACGCGCCCTGAAGGACGTCAACGTCATCGACGAGAGCAATCTCAACGACATCATGCTGACCGTTGCCGACCCGAACGAGGCGGTGGCCTATTTCAAGAAGACCCTGGCCCAGAACCCGGATCGGGTCGATCTGAAGCGCGGCTATGCGCAATCGCTGATCCGCGCCAAGCGCAACCCCGAAGCCGCCCAGGCCTGGGCCGCGGTCGTGGCCGATCCCAACTCGACCCTGGACGACAAGGTGGAACTGGCCGATGCGCTGATCCGCAACAACAAATGGGACGAGGCCGAGAAGGTCCTGAACCAGGTCCCGCCGACGCATGAGACCTTCAAGCGCTACCGGCTGGAAGCGATGATCGCCGACACCCAGAAGAAATGGGACAAGGCCGACAGCTTCTACGAAACCGCCGTCGGCCTGACCACGACCCCGGCGACAACCTACAACAACTGGGGTTACTCGAAACTGACCCGCGGCGACTACAAGGCCGCCGAGCAGAAATTCGGTCAGGCGATCACCTATGACCGAAACCTGTTCACCGCCAAGAACAACCTCGTCCTGGCACGCGGCGCACAGCGGATCTACGATCTGCCGGTGGTGCCGATGACGCAGGAAGAGCGGGCGCAGCTGCTCTACACGCTGGCATTGGCCGCGATCAAGCAGGGCGACGTGACGATCGGCAAGGGCCTGTTGCGCGAAGCCATCGACACCAATCCCCAGCACTTCGAGGCCGCGGTGCGGAGCCTCAAGGCGCTGGAAGCCAATGTCTCGAACGGCTGAAGCCGATGCTGGACTGGCTAGCGTCGATTGACCCGCCGGTGGCCGCCAGCCGGTGGTCAGCCTGGTGGTTCCTGCCCTTCGCGGTGCCGATCTCGGTCTATGTGGCCTGGACCGACCTGAAGGCAATGCGGATTCCCAACAAGTCGGTGCTGCTGCTGTTCGGCTGCTTCCTGGGGGCCGGGCTGGTGGCGCTGCCGCTGCCCGAATACGGCTGGCGGCTGGTGCAGGCGCTGGCGGTGCTGGCAATCGGCTTCTTTCTGAACCAGTTCGGCGGCGTCGGCGCCGGAGACGTGAAATTCGCCGCCGCCGCCTCACCCCTGGTGGCGACCGCCGACGGCAAGCTGATCATGATCCTCTTCGCCTCGGTGCTCCTGGCCGCCTTCGCCACCCATCGGGGCTTTCGCGCCCTGCCCTTCGCCCGCCGCGTCACCCCGGAGTGGCAGAGCTGGACCCGGCATGACTTTCCGATGGGCCTGGCTCTGGGCGGCGCGCTGATCTTCTACCTGATCCTGGTCGCGGTCTACGGGGTCTGAGACCGCCCGGACCGGCGCCCGCAGGTGCAACTGCCGGACACGGGACTGCCCCCCGCAGCCATCGGCCCTTAACGCCTCACCCGGGCGGGGTAACGCTGTAAAGCGTGTAGAGCGGCGTCTCGCGAATAGGCGCCAGCACATAGCCGGCCTCGCTGATCGCATCGAGCTTGGTCTTGCGGGCCGGCAGGCTGACCGCGCATTCGGGCACCAGCACCAGATCGGCATCCGCCATCCCGGGCGTGCCGCCGTAATACCAGGGCGCGGCGCCGATCAGCGGCGGGAAATCACCGAACAGCCACAGCGCGTTGAACAGATCGGCTTCGAAAATCCGCCGGCCCTCGAAGCCCGCCTTCTTCAGATCCCCGGCCACCGCGTCGAAAACCCCTTCGATCCCCATTTCCAGGCCGCAGCTGCGCAATGGTTCCCCCGACAGTTCGGCCTCGTCCTTGTCGCGCTCGGCAAAGCTCGCCAGATGATCCAGCCCCGATCCCTCGCCATCCAGGGGAATCTTCCCGTCGGCGCGGGCATAGCGCACCTGTGGCAGGCCCAGGTCGCCATAGCGCGGGTTGTTGGGGATCATCGCGACATAGTCCGACGTGTCGAGCCAGAGATGCCGCCAGGGTGAATAGCCGAGGTTGAGCACCGAGGGCGCCGCAAAGGCCATCACCGCCGCCGCCGTCAGGTTGAAGGCGTTGCGCAGGTTCCAGCCCCAGCCGTTGACCATCTCGGCGCCGGGCCGCAGCGTCATCAAGAGCACGCCCAGCAGGACCAGCCATTGCGGATCGTTGCCGAAATTCTGCAGCTCGATATAGAGCATGCTGGGCAGCAACAGCAGCAGCACCAGCCCGACCCGGCCGCGATGCGCCTGCCGCATCAGCACCACCGACAGCAGCAGCAGGATGTTGATCGGCAGGAAGGACGGCGCCCCCATCAGGTTTCCGATCGGCAGGCCCGGCTGGGTCCGCAGGGGCGACTCGGCGACCGTCCTGAGATCGCCGATATAGCCCAGCCAGAAGGCCGGCCCGCCCCAGAGCGTCACCACCAGCGCCACCGCGACCCCGGCCAGAAACGCCGTCAACAGCGTCCGCCGGGCGTTCAGCATTGCCAGCGAAACCACGACCGGCAGCAGCAGGGCCATGAAATAGGTGATCTTCAGCAGCACCAGCGCCGCCATCGCCAGGCCGATCACCAGCCCGTCCAGGGTCTCGGCGCGGCGCCTGGCCCGGGCCGGGACCAGGGCCGGCAGCAGCGCCAGATAGGCCAGGACCCAGGCCCATCGGTTGTAATGCATGGACATCGACAGGGTGACTTCGGTGCCGCCATAGGTCAGCGCCATGCACAGCACGACCAGATAGAGCCCGACCAGATAGGCCGCCAGCCGCGGCAGGCGCTGCGCCACCCACCAGATCGCCGGCAACAGCACCAGCGCCGTGCCGATCTGCGCCAGGATCATCGCCTTGCCGATCGTCGCCCCTGCGGCAAAGACCGCCACGATCGGCGCAAAGGCCAGGACCCCGATCGGGGTCATGAAATCCTGATGGATGCGCTGGCCATCGGCCATCCGGCTGACGATGTCCAGCAGATGCAGCGTGTCGCCTTCATGCTTGGCAATGAAGACCCCGCCCTTCAGCAGTTCCATGCCGCCGATCAAAGCCAGAGCCGCGGCAAGAAGCCCGAACAGAAGAACTGGGTTGGGTCGCTTCAAGGGGCTGCTCCTGTCGATTTTTTCGCAAACTCTATCGGCCCCGGCATCGCACCGCCAACAAATCGCCGAAATTAGTGTCCAAAACGGGGTTCAGGTGGTAGATTCGACACAAAACAAGAAGCAGTTCGCAATAAGCATTCAACAGGCTCGACCATGAACATCCAGACCCAGACCTCCGGCATCATCGCGCCGCCGCAGCCCAAGGACCTGGCCGACACCGGCCTGAACACCGTCATGCTGCGCGACATCCTGCTGAAGACCATGTTCCGGCAGAACCTGACCGAGGTCAGCGCCCTGTCGCGCGTGCTCTGCCTGCCGATCCCGGTGACGCAGGAACTGGTCGATCTGGCGCGAAGCCAGCGGCTTGTGGAAGCCACCGGCACCCTGAGCGCCACCGCCGGCAAGGAGATGGGCTATCAGCTGGCCGACGCCGGCAAGGCGCGGGCGCTGGATGCGCTGTCCCAGTCCGAATATTTCGGCGCCATGCCGGTGCCGCTGGAACGCTACGGCATCCAGATGAAGAGACAGTCGATCCGCAACATCACCATGACCCGCGACCGGCTGCTGGGCGCCATGGGCCATCTGATCCTGCCGCCCGAACTGATCGACCATCTCGGCCCCGCCGTCGGCTCGGGCCGCTCGATCCTCATGTACGGCCCGCCGGGCAACGGCAAATCCTCGATCTCGAACGGTATCCGCGACGCCCTCGGCGACACGATCTATGTTCCCCGCGCCGTCGAATACCAGGGCCAGGTGATCTCGGTCTACGACCCGATCGTGCACACCCTCGCGCCCGAACCCGAGGACGATCCCAATTCGCTGCGCCGCACCGCCGCCAAATACGACCGCCGCTATGTCTATTGCGAGCGTCCAACGGTGATCACCGGCGGTGAACTGTCGCTGGAGATGCTCGACCTCGTCTACAACCCCACCTCGCGGACCTACCAGGCACCTTTGCAGATGAAATCCTCGGGCGGCGTCTTCATCGTGGACGACCTCGGCCGCCAGAAGGAACCGCCGCAGGCGATCGTCAACCGCTGGATCGTGCCGCTGGAGGAAAGCCGCGATATCCTCGCCCTGCAATCGGGCGAGAAGTTCGAGGTACCCTTCGACACGCTGGTGATCTTCTCGACCAACTTCCACCCGAACAAGATCTTCGACAAGGCGGCGCTGCGCCGGATCTTCTTCAAGATCAAGATCGACGGCCCCAGCCAGGAAGACTTCCTGAAGATCTTCGCCATGGTGGCGCGCAAGAAGAAGATGCCGCTGGACGAACAGGCGCTGGTCCATCTGATCAAGGTGAAATACCCGACCATCGACAATGTCTACGCCAACTATCAGCCGATCTTCCTGATCGACCAGATGATCGCGATCTGCGAGTTCGAGGGCATCCCCTACCAGATGACGCCCGAGCTGATCGACCGCGCCTGGGCCAACATGTTCGTCGAAGAGGGCGAGATCGTCCATTGACCCGCGGGCGCGGGGCCACGGCCCCGCCCCGGTTGACGCCGCAGCACTGGCAGCCATTCGCCTTTTGCATGTCTGCCCTGTTTCCAAGCCGCGAAAATGCGCTACACTCCTTGGCAAGGATAGGATATTAGATAGTTTAACGTTAAACTATCTTCGCGCCAGGGGAGGAGTGCCGCATGGCAGCCAGAAAGACGCAGGCGAAACCCAATACATCGAAAGAGGACCTGCTGCATTTCTACCGGGAAATGCTGCTGATCCGTCGGTTCGAGGAAAAGGCCGGCCAGTTGTACGGCATGGGCCTGATCGGCGGCTTCTGTCACCTCTACATCGGTCAGGAAGCGGTCGTCGTCGGGCTGGAAGCCACCGCCGAGGAAGGCGACAAGCGCGTCACCTCCTACCGCGACCATGGCCATATGCTGGCCTGCGGCATGGACCCGAAGGGCGTCATGGCCGAGCTGACCGGCCGCGAGGGCGGCTACAGCCGCGGCAAGGGCGGCTCGATGCACATGTTCTCGAAGGAAAAGCACTTCTACGGCGGTCACGGGATCGTCGGCGCCCAGGTGCCGATCGGCGCCGGGCTCGCCTTTGCGGACAAGTATCTGGAAAACGGCCGCGTGACCTTCACCTATTTCGGTGACGGCGCCGCCAACCAGGGCCAGGTCTACGAAACCTACAACATGGCCGAACTCTGGGATCTGCCGGTGGTCTTCGTGATCGAGAACAACCAGTATGCGATGGGCACCTCGGTCAAGCGCTCGACCAAATCGACGACGCTCTACGGGCGCGGCCTCGCCTACGGCATTCCCGGCGAAGAGGTCGACGGCATGGACGTGCTGGCGGTCAAGGCAGCCGGCGAGAAGGCGGTGGCGCACTGCCGGGCCGGCAAGGGGCCCTATATCCTCGAGATCAAGACCTACCGCTATCGCGGCCACTCGATGTCCGACCCGGCCAAGTACCGGACCCGCGAAGAGGTGCAGAAGATGCGCGACGAGAAGGACGCGATCGAGCATGTGCGCACCATGATCCTCGACGGCAAACATGCCTCGGAGGACGACCTGAAGGCGATCGACAAGGAGATCAAGAACATCGTCAACGAAGCGGCCGAGTTCGCCAAGGAGAGCCCGGAACCGGCCGAAGCCGAACTTTGGACTGACATCTACGCGGAGGCCCAGTAATGGCGACTGAAATTCTCATGCCCGCGCTGTCTCCGACGATGGAGGAAGGCACCCTGGCCAAATGGCTGGTGAAAGAGGGGGATACGGTCACCTCGGGGATGATCCTGGCCGAGATCGAGACCGACAAGGCAACGATGGAATTCGAGGCCGTCGATGAGGGCATCGTCGGCAAGCTGCTGGTCGCCGAGGGCACCGAAGGCGTCAAGGTGAACGCGCCGATCGCGGTGCTGGTCGAGGAAGGCGAGGCGGTGCCCGACGCCGCCCCGGCCAAGGCCCCTGCCCCGGCAGCCCCTGCCGCCGAGGCCCCGGCCCCTGCGCCGGTCGCGGCCCAGGCCAGTGCCCCGGCCACGCCACAGGCCGATACCAGCCCGGACTGGCCCGCCGGCACCGAAATGAAGACCATGACGGTGCGCGAGGCCCTACGCGAGGCGATGGCCGAGGAAATGCGCCGCGACGACCGCGTCTATCTGATGGGCGAGGAAGTCGGCGAATATCAGGGCGCCTACAAGATTTCCCAGGGCCTGCTGGACGAGTTCGGCCCGAAGCGGGTGATCGACACCCCGATCACCGAACACGGATTCACCGGCATCGCGGTCGGCGCCGCCTTTGGCGGGCTGCGCCCGATCGTCGAGTTCATGACCTTCAACTTCGCCATGCAGGCGATCGACCAGATCATCAACTCGGCGGCCAAGACCCGCTACATGTCGGGCGGCCAGATGGGCGCCCCGATGGTGTTCCGCGGTCCGAACGGGGCCGCGGCCCGGGTCGGCGCCCAGCACTCGCAGGACTATGCCGCCTGGTATGCGATGGTGCCCGGCCTGCGGGTCGTCATGCCCTGGTCGGCGGCGGATGCGAAGGGCCTGCTCAAGACCGCGATCCGCGATCCGAACCCGGTGATCTTCCTGGAGAACGAAATCCTCTATGGCCGCAGCTTCGAGGTGCCGGTGCTGGACGATTTCACCATCCCCTTCGGCAAGGCCCGGATCGAGCGGCAGGGAACCGATGTCACCATCGTCTCCTTCGGCATCGGCATGAGCCATGCGATGGCGGCGGCGGAAGAGCTGGCGAAAGAGGGGATCGAGGCCGAGGTGATCGACCTGCGCACCCTGCGCCCGCTCGACTACGCCACGGTGATCGACAGCGTGAAGAAGACCAACCGCTGCGTGACCGTCGAGGAAGGCTTCCCGGTGGGTGCCATCGGCAACCACCTCTCGGCCTATATCATGACCCATGCCTTCGACTATCTTGATGCGCCGGTCCTCAACTGCACCGGAAAGGATGTGCCGATGCCCTATGCGGCCAACCTCGAGAAGCTGGCGCTGATCAATCCGGCCGAGGTGGTCGCAGCCGTCAAACAAGTCACATATCGCTGAGGGGGCCGAAGATGCCGACAGAAATTCTGATGCCCGCGCTGTCTCCGACGATGGAGGAAGGCACGCTTGCGAAATGGATGGTCAAGGAAGGGGATACGGTCAACTCCGGCGACATCCTCGCCGAGATCGAGACCGACAAGGCGACGATGGAATTCGAAGCCGTCGATGAAGGCGTGGTCGGCAAGCTGCTGGTCGCCGAGGGCACCGAGGGCGTGAAGGTCAACGCGCCGATCGCGGTGCTGCTGGAAGAGGGCGAAAGCGCCAGCGACATCGCCAGCGCCGCCCCGGCCAAGGCGGCGGCTCCGGCCGAAACGCCCAGCACAGCGGCCCCCGCCGCCCCCGCGGCGGCTCCCCCGGCGGCCCCTGCCCCGGCTCCGGCAGCCGCCCGGTCCGGCGACGGAACCCGGGTCTTCGCCTCGCCGCTGGCCCGGCGGATCGCGGCCGAGAAGGGGCTCGACCTCTCCACCATCACCGGCTCGGGCCCGCACGGACGGATCGTCAAGGCCGATGTCGAAGGCGCCCGACCCGGTGCCGCGGCCCCGGCGGCGGCCTCTCCGGCTGCCGAAGCGGCTCCGACCAAGGCAGCGGCCCCCATGCCGGCCGGCCCCGGCGCCGAGACCGTGCTGAAGATGTATGCCGACCGCGAGTTCGAAGAGGTCAAGCTCGACGGAATGCGCAAGACCATCGCGGCGCGGCTGACCGAGGCCAAGCAGACCATCCCGCATTTCTACCTGCGCCGGGACATCAAGCTGGACGCGCTGATGAAATTCCGCGCCGAGCTGAACAAGGCGCTGGAACCGCGCGGCGTGAAGCTCAGCGTCAACGACTTCATCATCAAGGCCTGCGCCGTGGCCCTGCAACAGGTGCCGGACGCCAATGCGGTCTGGGCCGGGGATCGGGTGCTGAAGCTGAAGCCCTCGGATGTGGCCGTCGCCGTCGCGATCGAGGGCGGGCTGTTCACCCCGGTCCTGCGCGACGCCGACATGAAGTCGCTCTCGGCGCTGTCGGCCGAGATGAAGGACCTCGCCAAACGCGCCCGCGAACGCAAGCTGGCGCCGCATGAATACCAGGGCGGCAGTTTTGCGGTCTCGAACCTCGGGATGTTCGGCATCGACAATTTCGACGCGGTCATCAACCCGCCGCATGGTGGCATCCTGGCGGTCGGCGCCGGCGTGAAGAAACCGGTTGTCGGCGCCGATGGCGGCCTCACGGTGGCCACGGTGATGAGCGTGACGCTTTCGGTCGATCACCGGGTGATCGACGGGGCGCTCGGCGCGCAACTGCTCGAAAAGATCGTTCAGGCGCTGGAAAACCCGGTGACGATGCTGGCCTGAGGCCGGCGGCCGGACGGCCGCTTGCCGTGCAGCGGTTTCAGGTCGTCCGGGGTGCTCGGGCGGCCGGGACCGGACGTCCGGCCCCGGAGTGGCCGGCAGTTGCGCCGCGCCCGCCTCAGTCCCCTGTCCGACGAAACTCCACGAACACGCGAACCTTGCAATTGGCCAGCCCCAGCATCGCCAGTTGCCCCCCGTCCATGCTCAGCCGGAAATCCAGTTTCGCCTGCACGAATTCCGGGTCCCTGATCTGGCTGTCCCAGATTGCCGACATCCTGACCGGTCCGCCGGACTGCAAGGGCATGATGCCGCTGTAGCGGTCATCGGTGACTTTCGACCAGCTCACCGTGCTGCCCGGCGACAGCTTTTGCGGATGGAACACCCCTTCCCAGAGCACCCGCCGCGACCGGCCCAGCCCCGCAAGACCGGGCTCCAGCGCGCTGTCCAGCCCGGCGGGACAGCCCGAGACCTGCCTGTCGGTCACTTGGCCGAACCAGGTTCCGTCCCGCGGCGTGATCGCCGGAAAGAACGCCAACTCGCATTCGCCGGGGCCGCCCGAGGTCAAATCCAGCTCTTCGGCGGTCATGGCTGTCCAGACATAGCCTTCGTCGGTTTCGACCAGCAGCGGATCCTCGACCCCTTCCGGAGGCGCCTCGCCCAGGGTGATCGTGGCCTCTTCGACACTCAGCTCGGTCAGCAGACATTCGCAACCCGAGGTGCTGCATGTCGCCACCACGACATTGCCCTCGGCCCGCGCCATCCCGGGCACTCCCCCCGGCCCGCAGGCCATGAGCGCCACAAACGCAAGCCTTATCAATGACATCCGATCTCCCCCGCTCTCACCACGCTTTCATGGTGCGGCGAGGGGGTCCATTCCGTCAAGTTTTGCCCGGCTGCGCCAATTGACCTGCCGCAAGGATTCCCCCACCGCTCCCGGCTAGGACCGGCGCAGCGCGCAATAGGGAGCACCCGCATGGACTGGACCGCAGAACTGGCCGAAGCCAACACGAACCTGGCCACCTACCGCAAGGCGGCGCCCGAGGTCGGGGTCGGATTTTCCGGCCTGGCCAAGGCCTCGATGAGCCCGGGGGCGATCGACCTGAAGCACAAGGAACTGATGTGCATCGCCATCGGCATTGCCCGGCAATGCACCGATTGCATCGGCTTTCACGTCAAGGCGGCGATCCGCGCCGGCGCCACCCGCGAAGAGGTGGCGGACTGCGTCTCGGTCTCGATCTACATGGGCGGCGGCCCGGCCTTCATGTATGGCGCCAGGGCGCTGGAGGCCTACGACCAGCTGGCCGGCTGAAACGGCGGCGCGGCGGGCCGGATCAGTCCCCGATCACCTGATCCATGCTGATCGAGGGCTGCGAGCATCCCGCCTCGCCCACCACCTTGGCGGGCACCCCGGCCACGGTCTTACAGGCCGGCACGTCCTGCAACACCACCGAGCCGGCCGCGATCCGGCTGCAACTGCCGATCCGGATATTGCCCAGAACCTTGGCCCCGGCGCCGATCATCACCCCGTCACCGACCTTGGGATGGCGGTCATGACCTTCCTTGCCGGTGCCGCCCAGCGTCACCGCGTGCAGCATCGAGACATTGTCGCCGACCACCGCCGTCTCGCCGATCACGATCGAATGGGCGTGGTCGATCATCAGCCCGCGCCCGATCTTGGCATTGGGATGGATATCGACGCCGAAGACCTCCGAGACCCGCATCTGGAAGAAATAGGCCAGGTCGCGGCGGCCCTCGGTCCACAGCCAATGCCCGACGCGATAGGCCTGCAACGCCTGATAGCCCTTGAAATAGAGCACCGGCTGCAACATCCGGTGGCAGGCCGGATCACGCTCGTAGACCGCCACCAGATCGGCGCGGGCGGCATCCGAAAGGTCCGGCGCGCTGGCATGGGCCTGATCGGCGATCTCGCGGATCAACTGTTCGGACATCTCGCCCGAGGCCAGTTTCATCGACATCCGATAGGCAAGCGCCCGGTGCAGGCTGGGGTGGTGCAGAATGGTGGAATGGATCATCCCGCCCAGCAGCGGCTCGGCCTGGACCGCCTCTTCGGCTTCGGTGCAGATCTGCGACCAGACCGGATCGACCTGGGCAAGCTTGGCGCGGTTTTCCATCGGGGGGCCTCCTGCGGCAATCCTGTCGGGCTTCTACCGCAGATAGGGCTGCCGGGCCAAATGGAAAGAGGGTCCGGCGCCGATCACGCCGCCGCGAGCGGGGTCAGAAACTGGTGCCCAGAACCCGCGGCAACCCGGCGCCGAAGACATCCGAGAGTTGCGCGACGCTGATCTCGGCCGGGCCGCTCAGCCCGTCGGCGGCCATCGCGGCGGCGGTGTAGGTCCAGCCCGGGGCCGACGTCGCGGCTTCGCGGATCACCACCGGGCCCTGCATGACCCGGACCCGATAGGCCTCGGTGGCTTCGCCCAGCGGCACGTCCTCGAATTCCCAGCTGTCGCCATTGATCCGGGTCCGCCGGATCCAGGAATAGACCCGGTCCCCGCCGACCAGTTGCTCGCGCAGATGCACCGGCGCATAGGGGCGCAACCCGATCCCGTCGAAGGCCTCGACCCGGTGGACATAGGACGGATCGTCATAGCCGCGCAGCGCCGGGCCGATCCGGTAGTGCCGCGCCAGGCGCCGGGCCGAAGCCTCCAGCGCGATCTGCCGGACGGCGGGATCGAGCAGCACGAAATAGCTGCCCTCGGGCCATTCCTCGGGCATCAGCGCATCGCTGCCCGCCTGACCGCGCAGCAGCCCGCTCAGCGCCCAGACCCGCGGCGCCACCAGCGTGGCGGTCCGGAACTGGAACAGCTCCCAGCGATCCGAAGAGCCGTCGCCCAGCACCGCCACATTGGCGCCGTTCAGCAGGCCCAGCTCGCTGACCGAACTCAGCGTGCCCTGGGTCAGCTTCACCTCGACCGTGTTGCCCCGGTCATAAAGCCCCACCGGCCCGCTGCCGACCGCGCCCAGCGTCACCCCGACCGCCGCCGGATCGGGCAGGATCAGGTTCTGCGCATAGCCGTCGTCGCTGTCCGAGGACCAGACCGCCGCCGCCCCCGGCCAGGGCCGTGCCGTCACCGCGACATGCGGCGCATGCGGCACCTCGTTGCCCTTCAGCAGGGGCAGGTCGAGAAACAGCGGAAACACCGGCACCGGCGGCACGAAGGGCCGGTTGCGCGCGACTTCCTCGACCGCATCCGAGGGCTGATAGGTCTCGGGTTCGCAACGGGTCGCCTCGATGGCCTGGCTCTCGGTCAGCTCGACCCGGTCGATCCGGTATTCGGCGGCCTCCGCGCCCTGCCCCAGCACCACCACGTCGCCGGCCCCGAGCGGCAGCCGCGACGGCGGCAGCGCGAACCGTGCCACGTCGCGGGCGATCCGCGATTCCGCCAGCCAGCGTTCGGCGATGCCGCGCCCCTCGACCGAGACCAGCGCCAGCGCCAGCTCGGTCTGATCGACACGATGGGTCTCCCCGTCGGGAAACACCGCCTCGGCACTGCGGATCGCGTAGTCACCCTCGGCCTCGGTATGGACCAGCCGCAGCCGCCCCGAAACCTCGGCCTCGGGCGCCCGGACCAGGTCCAGATCGCCCGCCTCCCGCGCCACCAGCCCCTCGGGCAGCACCATGCCCGCCGGACGCCGCCCGCGCGAACGGAAGATCAGCTTGCCGCCCCGCTCCACCGCGTCGAAACCATAGGCCAGCATCAGCGGCTGCAAGGCCGCCCGCGCCGTCGCGGTGCCATCGGCCAGATAGCCGCGCAGCAGCCCGTAGAGCTCCGAGACATCGTAATCCTCGACCCCGGCCCGGCGACAGCACTCGGCCGCCACGGTCGCCAGCGACCGCGCCCCGCCACGCCCGTTCAGCCAGTGCCCGCGCGCGTAATTCGCCGCATCGGACCAGAGGCCCGAAAGGTTCGGAAAGGCCGGGAAGGGCCGTGCATCCCAGGCCCAGACATGGGCATGGGCCATATCGACCATCGGCCCGCCGTATTCGGGCGAGACCGGGTTTTCCGCCGGATCGTTCCAGAAGTCATGCACGGCGCGCAGATACTGCATCTGGATCACGTCATCGCGGCGCCCGTTCGAGAAATGGGGCAGCCCCGATTCCGAGCTTTTCGCGTCCGGAAAGGCATTCGGCTGGTTGCTCCCCTTGTCCACCGCCGGGCAGCCCAGTTCGGTGAACCAGATCGGTTTCATCCCCGGCACCCAGCCGGTGTCGGTCTCCTGCCGCACCCCGCCGATCCGCTCGTTATGCGGGTTCGACCACCAGCCGCGGATGTCCTTGGGACGGAAGACCCAGTCCTGCCCATGCGCCGTGTCGCGGATCGGGGTCCGCAGCTGCGCCGCGCGCGCCTCGGGGGCATGGTAATACCAGTCATACCCCTCGCCCCCCGCCACGTTGCCGCGCAGATAGGCCAGGTTGTAGATCGAACCGAAACCTGCATCGGCATGATCATCGCCATCACGCCAGTCGCTCAGCGGCATGTAATTGTCGATCCCAACGAAATCGATCGCCGGATCGGTCCAGAGCGGGTCGAGATGGAACAGCACGTCGCCGGAACCGTCCTGCGGGTGATAGCCGAAATATTCGGACCAGTCCGCGGCATAGCCGATCCTGGTGCCGGGCCCGAGGATCGCCCGCACCTCCGCCGCCAGCACCTTCAGCGCCGCCACCGCCGGGAAAGACCCGCCCGCACCCCGGATTTGCGTGATCCCGCGCAGCTCCGAACCGATGCAGAAGGCCGACACCCCGCCGGCCGCCGCGCAGAGATGCGCGTAATGCAGGATGAAGCGGCGATAGCTGAACTCGTCCGGGCCGGCATAGCCGACCGTGCTGCCGCTGACGCTGAAATCGCCCGGTTGGGCGGTTCCGAAGAAGGCTGCCACCTCGGCCTCGGCCGCCGCCGTGCCGTCAGGCGAGCCGTTGCGCCCCGGTGCCACCGAGGTGGTGATCCGCCCGCGCCAGGGCAGCACCGGCTGATCGGCGGCCCCGGACCAGGGGTCGGGCAGCCCGTTGCCCGGCATCTGCTCCATCAGGAGGAAGGGATAGAACATCACCTCCTTGCCGCGGGCCGCGATCTCGCGGATCGCCTCGATGACCGAGTCATCGGCGGGCGTGCCGCCATAGACCGGACCGTCGTCATCCTGCGGCACCACCCCGGCCGAGGCCCGATCGATTCCCGAGACCCGCCAGGGCATCGCGGTGCCCTCGGTCTCGGCCTGCTCGACCCTGGGCTGCACCCGGCAGGCCCCGACCCGCAGATCGTCACCGAACCATGACACGACCAGCGAGACCGAGCCGACCGCCGGCAGCTCGTTCTCCAACCCGTCCAGCGAGGTGACCAGATCGGTCCGGCCCGACGCCGTGGACTGGTTGGCGACCCGCAGCTCGCCCAGGCCGAGATCGTGGTTCACCGGCGTCGTGGCCAGCGCATATTCGCCCGAGCCGGGGATCAGCGCCACGCCCCGCACCGCCAGCGCCGGGTCCGGGACGACCCCGGGCAGTGCCCGGTCGGCGGGGCGAAAGACCTCGAAATTGAACGCCGGCACCCGGTTGCCGAAGGGCGAGAGGTCCAGCTCTTCCAGCACGACATAGGCGGTGCCGCGATAGGCCGGAACCGTCCCCGCGCCCTCGACCGCCTCGATCAGCGGGTCGGGCAGCTGGTCCTCGCTGCCGGGATAGACCCGCAGGTTCAGGCTGTCGGGCGCGATCTCCTGCCCGTCGGCCCAGATCCGGCCAACCCCGGAGATCTCGCCCTCGCAGAGCGCGATCGCCAGGCTGACGGTGTAGCTGTAGCTGCTGACCCGCGGCGAGGCTGTGCCCTTGCCGCCGCTCCTGTGCACGGTCTCGCGAAAGTTCGAGGCCCAGATCACCTGCCCCGCCAGCCGCATCCGGCCGTGCAGACGGGCGATCCCGGCGCCCTCGCTGGCGCCGGTCAGCCGGAACCGGTCGATCCGCCCGGTCTCGACCGGCTCGGACCCCGCGCCCAGCAGCCGCTGGTCGATCGCCCGGCCCAGCGTCGCCCCGATGGCCCGCCCGATCAGCACCGAGGACAGGCCCAGCACCCCGCCCCCGACCGAGGCTCCGGCCGCGGCCCCCAGGGCTCCAAACACGATCGTCGCCATCAGCAGCTCCTTGCGGGAAAGTCGAAACAGGCCACGATCCGCCGCGCCCAGGGGGCCGACAGCGGACTCTCGGTGACCCGGTGCCCGGAATAGGCATGGATGAAGCTCGGGCGCGGCCCGGTCTCGGCCAGGATGCCCAGATGCTTGGCCACCCCGCCGGCGCGCATCCGGAACAGCAGCACCGCGCCGGGTGCAAGCCCCTCGCGCGGGATCAGATGGGTGCGGGCGGCGGACCAGAGCCGCTCGTCCCGCCCGGCTTCGGACCAGTCTTCGGTATAGGCCGGGACCGTCGCCGGTTCGGCGCCCAGGGCCTCGCGCCAGATGCCCCGGACCAGGCCCAGGCAATCGGCCCCGGCCCCCCGGGTGGAGCCCTGATGCACATAGGGCGTCCCGATCCAGCCCCGCGCCAGCGCCACGATCTCTGCCCGCCTCATCGGCCGAACCCGTCCCGGCTGCCCCCATCCTTGACGGGTTGGTTCGCCGGCACAGCCATCAGCCAGTCCTCGCCCGGGATCGCCGGAAAGCCACGATGGTTGGCGATGTTGTCGAACTTCAGCCGGCAGGTCTCGACCCGCTTGTCGCAACCCGCCTCAAGCCGGAGCATGTCGCCCGCCGCCACCGGCGCCCGCAGGTCCTGCCACAGCTCGATCACCCGGCCCGAAGCCGACAGCCGGTCGTTCTTGATCACCCCGATCAGCCCTGCCGCCGCGCCGCTCAGCACCCGCATCCGGCCACGCTCGAACCAGCGGTCATCGAAGCCGTCGAGCGCCGCGAAGACGAAGCGCTTGCCGTCCTCGACCGCCTCGGCCGCGACCTCGGCGAAATAGCCCGGATCGCCCAGATCGACACCACAGCGGGCATCGCCCAGGACCGCCGAACAGGGCGTCTGGTAGACATGCCCCTGCGGCTGGTTCAGCGCCTCGGCCAGCCCGCGCAATTCGGCATGGAAGGCACCGCCGGCCCGTGTCACCTCGCCCAGCGTGCCGCGAAACAGCATTACTCGCTGCTCCGGCGCCGCCCAGTTGACCAGCCAGGCCGTCACCTCGGCACCGTCATAGCGCCCGGCAGCCAGGTCCTCTTCGCGGATCAGATCACTGCTCAGGGCACCCATGGCTTCGGTATTGTCCACCGCAAGCCCGGTCGATTGCTGCACGGCCGAGGCGGTCAATCCCGAGTCGGCCCGGAACAGCCTGCCGTCGAAGGCCAGATCGGCATCATGGTCGGTAAAGGCCAGCGCCATGCCGTCACGCCGGACCAGCACCCAGGCCCGGCAGACCGTGCCGATCCCTCCCGCCAGATGCGCCGCCAGGTCCTCCGGAAAGTCGCTCATAGCCGCAGTTCCAGCACCGGGACCGAGGGCACCTCGCCGGCCTTGAAGGCGGCGACCGAGGTGCGGATCTGGTCGGTATCGAAGCGCACCGGCACATCGAATTCATAGCCCGCGGTGATCTCGACCCCGGCCTCGGGCGCCACCGCAAAGGTGATCAGCCCGGTGGTCGCGTCCATCTCCCAGTGCAGGCTCTCCTGCAGCGGCTCGCGCTGGATGCCCAGCGTCACCGTGCCCGCCACCGGCTTGCGGATCGGCCGCAGGTAATCGCTGCCGCCCGAGGCATAATGCTTGCCCAGTTGCCAGACCCGGGTCTCGCCGTCGCCGATGCCGATGACCTGGTCGCGGAAATCTGGGTCCTTCGAGGCCGAGCAGCTCTTGTAATCGGTCCAGTCCTTCCAGCGGAACCCGTACAGCATCCCGCGCCGGGCTTCGAAGAAGGCGACCAGCGTCTCGATATCGTCCAGCGAACGCAGGCTCAGCCCGGCGTCATAGCGCCGCCGCGAATGCGCCCAGGGCGTGTTGCGTTCCTCGTGGCCGTTGGCCAGGGTCACCACTTCGGTCCGCCGCTCGGGCCCGCCGACCGAACCGAAGCTCAGATTGGCCGGAAACCGTATCTCGTGAAACCCCATCACCTGCCTCCCCTAGCGGTTGCGGTTGCCGCGCTGGATCGCCCGGCCGACCTCGGCGGCGATCTGGCTGCGGCTGCGCCGGAAGCCTTCCGCGTCCGGCGTCCGGATGTTCATCACCACCTGCACCGGACGGCCGGCGCCGCCTTCGCTGCGCACCCCCAGCCGGCCGTCGCTGCCCCGCGCCAGGGGAAGGATCGCCTCGGGTCCGGCCTCTCCCATCAGCCCGGTGCCGCCCCGCATCGGGAACCGCACCGGCGCCGTGACGATGCCGCCCCGGGCAAAGGGCATCACCCGGCCCTGGGTGAACCCGGCGCCCTTCTCGAAGGGCAGCAACCCGTTCATCACCGAGGCGACGCCCTCGGCCAGCAGCCCGCCGAAATGGCCGGTCACCGGGCGCATGGCGGCGGAATAGGCGGCGTCGAGCATCGACCGCGCCACGCCCTTCAGCGCCTCCGACAGCTTCAGCCCGTCAAAGGCCAGCCCGTCGAAGGCCCGCCGCAACCCGCGGCTGATCCCGCCCGAGAGCATCCCCACGTCGCGCCCGGTATCGTTCACCGTCGCCTGCATCCGGATCAGCTCTGCCGAGAAGGCCCCGGTCATCTGCGCCGCGCCGTCCAGGGCGCCTTCCAGCGCCTCCAGCCCGGCATCGAAACCGTCGATTGCGTCAATCTCCGTCATCGCCCTGCCCTTTCCGGTCCGGCCATCTTGCCGCCAGTTCCTCCAGCCGCGCCCGTGCCATCGCGGGCGCCGCCACCTCGCCCAGCATCAGCCGCAGCTCCGCCGGGGTCAGCCGCCAGAAGACCCGCGGCTCCAGTCCCAGCCCGCGCAGCCCGGCCCGCATCAGCCCCGGCCAGTCGAGTCCCCCGCCCGCCATCTCAGTCTTCTCCCGGCAGGGCGAAGGCCCGCGCCAGCAGCTCTGCCGCCGCCCGCGCCGCACCCACCGGGCCGCCGCCGATATCGGCCCCCATCAGCGCGGCGGGCGAACACTCGGCCCAGCCGCCGCCCCGCAGCCCGGCGACGATCAGCGCCAGCACGTCGCGGGTCGAGAAGCTTCCGCCCTCGAACCGCTCGACCAGCGCCGGCAGCGACTCCGCGCCCAGCCCCGCCTCCAGCTCGGCCAGCGCCCCAAGCGTCAGCTTCATCCGCCGCGGTACGCCGTCGATCACGATCTCGACCTCTCCGGCCCAGGGGTTCGCCATCTCAGAGCGCCACGAAGGTCAGCTGGCCCGCCGAGGCCAGCGACAGCTCATAGGTCGCCTCGCCGTTCAGCGTGCCGGCATATTCGATCGAGGTGATCTGGAACGGCCCTTCGATGGTGCCGAAATCCGGCACGATCACCTGGAAGTCCGGCACCGTGCCGTCAAAGAACAGCGCCCGCGCCCGCTCGTCCTGGGCCGAGTCCCTGAAGATGCCCGACCCCGAGATCGTCGCCGAACGTATCCCCGCCCCCGACAGCAGTTCGCGCCAGCCGCCCTGCGAGTCCAGCGAGGTCACATCCACCGTTTCCGCGTTGAACGAAATCCGCGAGGCCCGCAGCCCAGCCATGGTCTCGAACAGCCCGTCGCCGGTCATGTCGATCTTGATCAGAAGGTCCTTGCCAGCCTGCGCCGCCATTGCCATCACTCCGATATTGGTTTCAGTCGTCACTGACCCGCGCCCGGAAGCGCAGGTCGATCCGCCGGGCCCGCCCCTGGCTGGTCTGCCGCGCCGTGGCGCGCAGGAACTGCATCGAGACCAGCGCGCCGCGGCTCAGGCTCAGATCGGCATCGACCAGGACATCCGAGACCGCCGCGGCCGCCTGCTTGGCGGTCTGGAAGCCCCCGGCATCCGCCACCACCGAGACCAGAAGATCATGCGCCGCGCCATGCCCGGTCATGTCCGATCGGTCGCGGACATCCTCGGACCCGAGCGCCACATAGATCGGCGGCAGGGGACCGGGCGGCGCGGTGTCGAAGATCGCATTGCCGACCAGTGCGGTCAGGGCCGCATCGTCCGAAAGCGCCTGATAGACCGCCGCCTGCAACGCGGCGGCCGCTCCATAGCTCATGCCGCAGCCTCCTCTCTGGCGAAACAGGTCAGGTAGAGCCCGTCCCGGTCGGCCTCGGTCACTGCCAGAATGCGAAAGCGCCGTTGCCCTTCGCGGAACCGCTGCCCCGGCTTCGGCCGCGACAGCGCCCCTTCCGGCGCCGCCCGGACGATGATCCGCAACGGCACCTGCGCCAGCGCCACCAGATCGGCCGCCCCGCCCTTTCCGGTGCCGCTGCGCACCTCGACCCAATGGGTGCCCAATGGCACCCAGGTCTCGGTATAGCCACCGGCGCCGTCGGGCAGACGCGAAGCCGCCTCCAGCACCATCGCCCGGGTCAGACGGAAGCTCATGACATCCCCCAGCCGCCGACCCGCAGCGCCCGGTAACGCTCGATCAACGCAGTGACACCAAAGGGCATCTCGGCACGGGCCCGCTCTTCGGGCGCGTGGCGGTGCTCGTGATAATGCGCCGCCAGCAGCATCACCGCCTGCGCCAGATCGGGCGGCACATCTTCCCAGGCCGGGCCGAAACCGGCATGGAACTCGATCTCGGCCATGCCGCCGCTCGGTATCTCCGGCAGACTCGTCGCCGTCGGCCGGATCAGCGGCCGATGCATGTCCTGTTCCAACCGGTAGGCCGAAGCCTCCACCAGAGTCTCGCCGCCGGCGCGGGTGAACAGCCGCAGGCTGTCGATCGCCCCCACCGGCGCCAGTGGCAGCGCCTGGCCAAGGGGATCGCGCCAGCCGGTCAGGGTCCAGACAAAGGCCCGTTCGAGCAACGCCTTGCCGGTCCGCCCCTCGATCACCGCCAGCGCGGCACGCAGGTAGCTTTCCAGCACCGTGTCCTGCACCGTGTCCTCGCCAAAGCCGGTCCCCAGTCTCAGATGCGCCCGGAACCCGGGCACCGGCAGGGCGCCGCTCGGCACCGCCGTCAGTTCGACTACCATCATGGGAAGCATCTCTTGTCCGGTCCTCCCCCCCTGCTCGGTGAAATGGGATGGTGAACGCGTGCCAGACACCGCTCGGACGGAGGGACACGCAGAAGGTGCCTGCAACCGCACGCGCTCACCCGCCCGGGGCCGGTCCGCGCCGGCCCGGCCCCGAACCTCGGCCCCGGCCCTAGCTGACCGAGAATTTCAGCAGCTTGATCGCCGCGAAATCGCTGACATCGCCGCCGACCCGCTTGGTGGCGTAGAACAGCACGTTCGGCTTGGCCGAGAAGGGATCGCGCAGGATTCGCACCTCGGGCCGCTCGGCGATCGTGTAGCCGGCATTGAAGTCACCGAAGGCAATCGCATGGCTGCCCGAGCTGACATCCGGCATGTCCTCGGCGATCAGCACCGGATAGCCCATCAGCCGCGCCGGTTCGCCCGCCGCCAGCCCGTCCGACCACAGGAAGCGGCCATCGGCATCCTTCAGCTTGCGAACCAGACCTGCGGTCTTCGAGTTCAGCACGAAGGTCCCGTTGGCGCGGTATTCGGCCCCGAGCGCATAGACCAGCGAAACGATCCCGTCGGGGTCCGGGCCGAAGCCCCCATCGGTGCCGGTCGGCACATAGCCGAGCGCCCCCCAGGCCCAACTGCTCTCGGCCACGATGCTGTGGTCCAGGAACCCTTTCGGCTTGTCGGCCCCGTCGCCGCTGATGAAGGCCGCCGCTTCCGAGCGGATGAACTTGTCGGCGATCCGTTCCGCCAGCCAGCCCTCGACATCGAAGGCGCTGTCGTCCAGCAGACGCTGGCTGGCTTTCGGCATCGCCGCCAGCTCGTGCAGCGGAATCGTGATCCTCTCGATCACCGGGGTCGCGCTCTCGCCGACCGTGCCGGCCTCGGTCGCCCAGGCCGAGCCGACATCGCCATGATCCACGATCACGTCATAGGAGGTCGCCTCGATGCTGACGATCCTCGCCACCTGCCGCAGCGAGGCGGTCGATTGCATCACCGTGCCGATCCGCTCCGATGTCTGCGGATCGACCAGATAGCCGCCCTCGGCCGCCACCGCGGTGTTCAGCGCCTTGCCCTCCAGCGCCAGCCCGCGCAGCGCGTCGTCGTCTCCCGACCGCACATAGGCCGCGAAGGCCTTCTGATGCGGCGCCTCGGGAGCGGCCGCGGCGGCCAGCACCGGGCGGCCGGAGGAAATGGTCTTGCGATCCAGCATGGTCAGTCGCTCTTCCTGTTGCTTGAGTTTGGTCCGGATCTCGGACTGGAAGCCCTTCAGCTCGTCCAGCAGCCCGGTCAGCGCGGCTTCCACCTCCGCTTCCGGCCCCTCGGCCCCCGGCAGGGCCTGCCCGGCCCGGGTCTTCGTCTCGGTCGTCTTCATCGTCGCACCCCGAATGTCGGTTCTCGTGACTGGTGGTCTCCGCCGGCCGGTCAGTCCCCGGCCAGCAGGCCGCGCGCCTCGCTCAGAAGGCCCGCCCAATGGCGCAGGGTCTCGGGCGCCGGGCCGCTCTGCCCCTTGGTGCCGCCGACCCGCGCATCCGGGAGCATCGGAAAGGTCACCAGCGAGACCTCCCACAGCTCCAGTTCCGACAGCAGCCTGCGGCCGCCGTCATCCCGCGCCGCCCGCAGCGTCCGGTAGCCGATCGACAGCCCGTCGATCGCCCCGGCCCCGATCAGCGCCGCCGCCTCGCGCCCGCGCGCGATCTCGGTCAGCAGGCGGCCCTTGACGAACAGCCCCCGGCCATCCTCGCGAACCTCGTCCCAGACCCCGATCGGCTCGCGCGGGTCATGCTGCCAGAGCATCTTGACCCCCTGCGCCCCGCGCCGGTCCAGCGACCCGGCATAGGCGCCCGGCGCCACAACGTCGCCGCCCTGGTCCGGGCGCCCGAAGACCGAGGCATAGCCCTCGATCCGCACCCCGTCGGTGACCACCAGATCACCCTCGCCCGCCGCGCCGATCCGCGCGAACTTGGTCTCCAGCCATTGCGCCAGGGCCTGTGCCATGACCGGTCCCTCCGATATCTCGATTTCTGCCGGCATCAGGGGATCAGGACGCATCGCCCGGCTCCTCCAGCTTCGGCAGCCCCAGCAGCGCCCGCTTCTCGGCCTCGGTCAGGAAGCCGGCGGCGCCGACCCGCGCCCATAGCGCATCGCGTTCCGCCGACAGCGCCGGCACCTGGTCGGGGTCGGGTCGCAGGTCCAGCACCTCGCCGGCATGGTCCGACAGCCAGTGCCCGATCGCCTGGCACATCCGCACCGCCAGCGGCAGCACCGTCAGACGATAGAAGGCCCGGTTCGCCTCCTGGTAGTTCGCATAGGTCGCATCGCCCGGAATCCCCAGCATCATCGGCGGCACTCCGAAGGCCAGCGCGATCTCCCGCGCCGCCCCCTCCTTGGTCTTCAGGAATTCCATGTCCGAGGGGCTGAACCCCATCGGCTTCCAGTCCAGCCCGCCCTCCAGCAGCATCGGCCGCCCGGCATTGGCCGCCCCCTGATGGTGGCTCTCCAGCTCCCGGGTCAGCCGGTCATATTGTTCGGTGGTCATCGACGCCGCCCCCTCGGGCCCGCGATAGACGATCGCCCCCGAGGGCCGCGCCGCGTTGTCCAGCAGCGCCTTCGACCAGCGGCTTGCCGCGTTGTGCACGTCGATCGCCGCCGCGGCCGCCTGCATCGGCGACAGGCCGTAATGGTCATCCTGCGGATTGTAGGCCCGGACATGGCAGATCGGCGACGGCTCGTCCCCGATCTGAAACCGATGCCTGCGCCCGCCCACCGCATAGTCATAGGCCACCGGCCAGCCATCCGGCCCCGGCACCACGCTCATCCGGTCCGAACGCAGCACATGCAGTTCCAGCGGCAGCCCCTCTCCGCCCACCGCCTCCAGCCAGGCATCGCCCGTGAGCAGGATCGAGGCATAGAGCGCTTCCAGCAGTTCGGCCCGCCCCTGCGCCCCGTTCGGCCGCGCCAGAAGGCTCAGCACCGGATGCTCGGCATAGCGCTGGCCAGCGCCCTGCAGGACCAGCGGCAAGGCGGCGGCGGCCTCGGCGACCAGCCGCACCACCCGGAACCCGACCGGGTTGCCGGCGAATCCGACCCGGGTCATCGTGCCGGTGTCGCGCGGGCTCCAGGCCACCCGGCCCGAGGAGTGAAAGGCCACCACCTTGCCGGTTGCGCCGGCCTTGCGCTCCGGCACCGGAGTCGCCGGCCCGTTGCCCGGCTTCCTGAGAAAATCGAACATCTCGCTCCTTCCGTTTGGCGCATGTCCCGGCAGGGCCGATCCCCGCCCCGCACCCCCTGCCGCGGAACCTGGGCGACCCTAGAGGCGAGGGGTTGAGACCGGTTGAACGCAGCGCGCGGGGCCCGTCCCGCCGACGCAACGGCCCGAACCGCGGCCCGGCCCATCGAAAAGGCCCCGGACATCGCCCGGGGCCCCGCTCCACCTCATGGTCATCGCCTCAGAGCCGGCGTATCCGCGGCACCGCCTCACTGAACTTTGCCGACGGCTCGACGATCAGCGCCGTCAGCGCCCAGACCAGCGCATCGACCCGGTCCGGAGAGCCCTGCCCCTGATAGCCACCGACGGTCATCCGGCACATCTGCGCCTCGAGCTTGTCCAGCCCGCGCAGATGAGCCACCCGCCCCTGCTCGTAGAGCGCCGCCACCGGCTCGGCCCGCAGCGCCTTGCCGCGGGTCGCGGTGACGCCGCGATAGGGCACCAGCGGCGCCACCTGGCGCAGGGTCGCCTCGACCATGTCGCCGCCCTGGTTGACCTCGGCCACCAGCCGGTCGGCGCCATGCCGCTCGAAGGCCGCCAGCGCCGCCTCGGCCCAGCCCAGCGGCGAAAGCCCCGCCACCGTGGCATCCTCCAGCACCACCGCATGCCAGTCCTGCGGCCTGCCCGCCGTCACCGCGCCGACCACCACGATGCCGCATTCGTCGCCGGCCTTGCCGCCGCCGGCCGCCGGGTCCACCGCCACGACAACCCGGTCGAAGGCAGGAAGAGGACCGCGCAGCCGGCAGCGCTCCAGCGTCTCGGACGACCACAGCGCACCTTCCACATCATCCAGCAGCACCCCGTCCAGCTCCTGCCGTTCCAGTCGCGTGCCGGCGAATCTGGCCCGCACCTCGTCCAGGAAACTGGCCGCCAGCCCGACCGCATTGGCTTCGGTCGCGGCATGGCTGACCGGGATCGCCGGATGGTCCAGCAGTTCCTTCAGCACCGCCACGTTGCGCGGCGTCGTGGTGATCACCGCCCGCGGCACCTGCCCCAGCCGCAGCGTCAACTGCAGCATGTCCCAGGTCTCCTGCGCCTTGGGCCATTTCGCCAGTTCATCCGCCCAGGCGGCATCGAACTGCGGCCCGCGCAGGGCCTCGGGCTCATGCGCCGAATAGACCTGCGCCTCGGCGCCGTTCGGCCAGACCAGCATCCGCCGCGTCGCCAGCCACTCGGGTCGCCGGTCCGGCGGCGAACAGGCCAGGATGCCGCTCTCGCCGAACACCATCACCTCCCGCGCCTGGTCGAAGGTCTCGCCAACCAGCGCCACCCGCCGCGACAGGCCGCGATCCAGCGGCCGCGACCCTTCCACCCGCGAGCGCACCCATTCCGCCCCGGCCCGGGTCTTGCCCGCACCGCGCCCGCCCAGGATTATCCATGTGCGCCAATCCCCTGCCGGGGGAAGTTGATGCGGATGCGCCCAGAAGCCGAAGATATGGGGCAGCGCCAGTAGCGCCCCGTCACTCAGGCTGTCCAGAAACCGGTCCCTCTCTGATTTCGGCCGCGAGGCGATCCAGCAGGCGTTCCACCTCGTCGCGCGCAGCCGCGAGGTCGAGCGCGTAGTCTCGAACAATACCGCGGGACTTGTTGATTTCATCTGCGACACGGCGGCCATCCTCCAAAGCTGACAAAGCGACCTTGCGGTATTCATGCAGCCGATCCCGCGCCCTGGCCGGGCTGTCCTCTCCCTCAAGCTTGGCCCGCAGGCTCAAGTCGCGGTAGAAGTCACTGCTTTCCTTCAGGAATTCCAGCGCCTCGGCGGCGCGCTTCAGCAGGTCCGGATCAACCTCGGTGGGTTTGATCAATGCCATATGTGCTAAACACCTTCGCTCAACGCCCCTCCGGCCCGAGCCTGGCTGGTCGAAAACGAAAGGGCGGCCCCGGTTTCCCGGTCCGCCCTCAGCTATTCCAGCCTGCGCAATTCCCTACCCGAGAGAGAGCGCAAAGTCAAGATTTAAACCGTTAGTTGTGTCTTGCCGCAGCGCCCGGCGCCCGGGTGCAAGACAGTCTTAATCGTTTAACTTCACGCTCCAAGCCCTTGGAAAAACGGGAAACTCCTAATCCCCATCCCCCGCAGCCCGCTCGGCCTCGATCTTGCGCCACTTGGCGACATTGTCGTTATGCTCGGCCAGCGTCCTGGCAAAGGCATGGCCGCCGGTGCCATCGGCAACGAAGTAGATATAGTCCGAACTCTCCGGATGCAGCGCCGCCTCGATCGCGGCGAGCCCCGGATTGGCGATCGGCCCGGGAGGCAGCCCGGCGTTGACATAGGTGTTGTAGGGCGTGTCGCGCTGCAGTTCCGATTGCCGCAACCCGCGCCCCAGCACCCCCTTGCCGCCGGTCACACCATAGATCACGGCCGGGTCGGTCTGGAGTTTTATCCCTTGATTCAAGCGGTTGACGAAGACACTTGCGACAAGCCGGCGCTCTTCCGGCACCCCGGTCTCCTTCTCGATCAGGCTGGCCAGCACCAATGCCTCTTCCGGCGTCTTGACCGGCAGCCCCTCGTCGCGATTGCGCCAGGCCTCGGCCAGCCGTGCCGATTGTGCCGCCTGCATCCGGGCCAGCAGCTCGGCCCGGTCGGCCCCCGGTGTCACCTCGTAGCTGTCCGGCGCCAGGCTTCCCTCGGGCGGCAGCTCGGTGATCTTTCCGTCCATGAAATCAGCGGCTTTCAGCGCCTCGGCGACCTGCCAGACGGTCGCGCCCTCGGCCATCGCCACGCGATAGCGGGTATCCGCGGCCTGCCGCACCTCGAGGTATTCCGGCGGCGGCTCGGCGCCATCCTCCGGCTCGAAGGCCGCGACCTCGACAAAGCGATTGGTTGCCGGATCCAGCTCCCGCACCTGCATCTCGGCCCGGTTGACACCGATCCGATAAACCACCTCGGTGCCGCAGGTCGAGACCCCGGAACCGGTGATTTCATCCATGATTTCAGCCATCGAGCTGCCTTCGGTCACCAGGAAGCTGCCCGCTTTCAGCGCCTCTGACTTGCCCGAGTATTCAGCCCCCAGCCGAAACAGCCAGGCCGCGCTCACCGCGCCCTGTTCGGCCAGCTGTTCCGAGACCTTGCGCATCGACGATCCGCTCTCGACCCGCAGGCAGATCGCCTGCGCCAGCGGCCCCGGCGCCTGATACTTCGCCTTGCCCCAGGCAATCGCCCCGGCAGCCGCGATCAGCAGCACGATCAGCAGCGACATGCCGTTGCTGGCGATGTGACGCCACATCAGCCGACCCGCCGAAGCACCAGCGAGGCATTCGTCCCGCCAAAGCCGAACGAATTCGACAGCGCCACATCGACCTTGCGCTTGACCGGCGCATTGGCCGCCAGATTCAGCCGCGGCTCCACCGCCGGATTGTCGAGGTTGATCGTCGGCGGGCAGATCTGATCCCGGATCGCCAGGATGCAGAAGATCGCCTCCACCGCGCCGGCCGCGCCCAGCAGGTGCCCGATCGAGGACTTGGTCGAGGACATCACCGCATCCTCGGCCGCGTTGCCAAGCAGCCGTTCGACGGCGGCCAGTTCGATCGTGTCGGCCATGGTCGAAGTGCCATGCGCGTTGATGTAATCCACTTCGGCCGGGGTCACGCCGGCCCGCTTCAGCGCCATCGTCATCGCGCGGAACCCGCCGTTGCCGTCCTCGGAAGGCGCGGTGATGTGATAGGCATCGCCCGACAGGCCATAGCCGATCACCTCGGCATAGATCCGGGCGCCGCGCGCCTTGGCATGTTCGTATTCCTCCAGCACCACCACGCCGGCGCCCTCGCCCATCACGAAGCCGTCGCGATCGGTGTCATAGGGGCGGCTGGCCTTGGTCGGGTCGTCGGCACGCTTGGTCGACAGCGCCTTGCAGGCGTTGAACCCGGCGATCCCGATTTCCGAGATCGGGCTTTCGCAGCCCCCCGCCACCATCACGTCGGCATCGCCCCACTGGATCAGCCGCGCCGCGTCGCCGATGGCATGGGCCCCGGTCGAGCAGGCCGTCACCACGGCATGGTTCGGCCCCTTGAAGCCGAAGCGGATGCTGACCTGGCCCGAGGCCAGGTTGATCAGCGCCGAGGTGATGAAGAACGGGCTGACCCGTTTCGGCCCGCGCTCGTTGATCAGAACCGCGGTCTCGGCGATCGAGGTCAGGCCGCCGATCCCGGCGCCGATCATCACCCCGGTCCGCTCGCGGTCTTCCTCGTTGGCCGGTTCCCAGCCCGAATCCTTCACCGCCTGCTCGGCCGCCGCCATCCCGTAGAGGATGAAGTCATCGACCTTGCGCCGGTCCTTCGGCTCCATCCAGTCGTCCGGGTTGAAGCTGCCGTCGCTGCCGTCGCCGCGCGGGATTTCGCAGGCGTATTTCGTCACCACGTTCGAGGCATCGAAGCGGCTGATCGGTCCGGCGCCGGACTTTCCGGCCAGAAGCCGTTCCCAGGTTGCTTCGACCCCGCAGGCCAAAGGCGTAACAAGACCGATACCGGTCACGACCACTCGACGCATCTGTTGCCCCTTTTATCTGGCGGTGCTTGGCCCTGATTACCCCGGCTTCCGGGGGCGGGGCAAGTCGGTGCCGGCGCGGGGGCCGTCCGGGCGCGCTGCGGCGCCGTGTCTCAGCCCGAGCCGGGCCGCGCCTTCAGATCGGCCTCGGCCTTGGCCAGCAGCTTGCCAATCGCCCCCGCCTTGGCCCCGTAGGCGTCGATGTAGCGTTTCACATAGGCCTGGACCTGCTTCTTGGCACTGTCCGGCAGCTTCTTGTTCTGCAACAGTTTCTTCAGCTCGACATGGACCAGATCGCTGTTCTTCCGGAAGGTCTCGTAATCCCGCATGAACTCGGCCAGAATCATGATCTCGCCCTCGGTATTGGCGGCATAGAGCTTCGAGAGCACCGACCAGACCTTGCGCTGATCGGCCGCCAGCAGATAGGCGCCGTCGCCCTTGGGTGACAGCCTTGTGACACCATGCGCATAGGCATTCATGTCGGCAAAGGGCTTGATCGGCTTGACCGTCAGCGGGTCGATCACCGCCGGCGGCGCCTTGGGGCAGGCCTTCAGGGCGGTGTCGATCGAGGAGTAACGCAGCTTCCTGCCGACCGGATTGTCGGTCATCTCCTTCACATAGGTCCAGATTCGGCCGATGTGCCGGTCCTTCCTGTCGCTCGGATCATGCGCCTTGGCCAGCTTGCCCAGCTCGCCCATGTTGATGAAATCGCCGGCATAGAACAGCGCCACCTCGCGGCGCGGCTTCACCTCCTTGCCATTGGCTTTCACCCAATCGCCGAACAGCTTGAAATTCGCCGCCCGCACCTTGTCGCCATCGACCGCCATGCGCCTGGCCTCCCCTGCCGCTACAGCAGTTTACACCGAAAGCGCGCTCGCGTCTGCCCTCCAGGGCGCCGGGCGCTGCAGGATATGCATCGCGGCGCGGTCATAGATGTCTTCGCGCAGCAGCCGGTAGCCGCAGCGCTCCGCGACCCGGACCGAGGCGCCATGCCCGGTCTCGATCATCACGAAGCTGGGGCCGAATCCCTGCCCGTCATACCAGCGATGCACCGCCGCGGCCGCCTCGTAGGCGAGCCCCCGGCCCTGGGCGGAACGGGCCAGCACCCAGCCGCATTCCGGCCGCCCGTCGAGATCGGCAAAACCGCGCCGGGCCCGCATGAAGCCGATGCACCCCAGCCAGTGGTCCGGCTCGTCGCGCGGCGTCATCGCCCAGAACCCGTGCCCGAACAGCGGCCAGTAGCCGGCATAGCGCAGCAGAGCGGTCCAGCTTTCATCCTCGGTCCGGGGTTTGCCGCCGATGAATCGCACCACCTGCGGATCGGCCCACATCGCCGCGAATCCGGCAAAGTCGCCGGGCCGGAACCCGCGCAGCCGCAGTCTCTCGGTCTCGATCACCGGAATCGTCATTGCCGCGCTCCGCCTGCCCTGCCGGGCCCCTGCCACATAGAAAACGGCGCCCCCCAATGGTCCTGGGAGGCGCCGTCGAAAACCGTTCCGGCCACAGCGGGCCGGCGAGCAGACTCAGGCGGCTTCGGTGATGAATTTCACCGCGTCACCGAAGGTCTGGATACCTTCCGCCGCGTCGTCCGGGATCTCGATGCCGAACTCTTCCTCGAAGGCCATGACCAGTTCGACCGTATCCAGCGAATCCGCGCCCAGATCGTCGATGAACGAGGCCGATTCCGCAACCTTGTCCTCTTCCACACCCAGGTGTTCGACAACGATCTTGCGAACGCGATCTGCGATGTCGCTCATGTAATATTCCTCACGCTCTGGGGCCTCGCCCGATTGTCGTTTGGCCCAATCGGGCCGCTGAAAATTCGCGTCGCAACGCCTTTTGCCCGCAGCATACGCGCCTTGGGCCTCACTTGGAAAGCGGCTATATCGGATGCCTCCCAGCTTGGCAAACGCTTTCCCGGGGGCCGTCCGGACCGCCCTGTCGCGATCCTCAGATCATCGCCATTCCGCCGTTCACATGCAAGGTCGCACCGGTGACATAGGCGGCTTCCGGACTGGCAAGGTAGAGCGCGGCGGCCGCGATATCGCCGACCTCGCCCATCCGGCCGGCCGGAATCTGGCCCATGATCTTGCCCTTCTGCTCCTCGGTCAGCTTCTCGGTCATCGCGGTGGCGATGAAGCCCGGCGCGATGCAGTTGACGGTGATGCCGCGGCTGGCGACCTCATAGGCCAGGCTCTTCGACAGGCCGGTGATCCCGGCCTTGGCGGCGGCATAGTTGGCCTGGCCGGGATTGCCGGTGCTGCCGACGACCGAGGTGATATTGACGATCCGCCCCCAGCGGGCCTTCATCATCCCGCGCAGCACGCCCCGGCAGAGCCGGAAGGTCGAGGTGAGGTTCACCTCCAGCACCGCCTGCCATTCCTCGTCCGACATCCGCATGAACAGGTTGTCGCGGGTGATCCCGGCGTTGTTCACCAGGATGTCGAGAGAGCCCATCGCCTCCTGGGCCGTCTTCGGCAGCGCCTCGACCGCCGCCGGGTCGGAAAGGTTGCAGGGCAGCACGAAGGCATTCTCGCCCAGAGCGTCGGCCAGTTCGTGCAGCGGCGCCTCGCGGGTGCCCGACAGCCCCACCTTGGCCCCGGCCTCGTGCAGCGCGGCGGCGATTCCGGCGCCGATCCCGCCCGAGGCGCCCGTCACCAGCGCCGCTTTTCCCGTCAGATCGAACATCCTGCCACTCCTCTCGTCTTTACCTTGGAAATATCCCGGGTGGGTCCGGGAGGGCTGGCCCTCCCGGCGCGCTCAGCCCGAGACCGCCGCGCGGACATCCTCGGGCGTGCCGACGGCCCGGCTCTTCGCCTCCGGCGCGATCCGGCGGATCATCCCCGACAGCGCCTTGCCGGCGCCGATCTCCCAGAACTCGTTCACGCCCTGCCCGGCCATCCAGGCCACCGACTCGCGCCACCGCACGGCGCCGGTCACCTGGGCGACCAGCAAGTCGCGGATCGTCTCGGGGTCGCTCACCGCCTCGGCGCGGACATTGGCGACCAGCGGCACCGCCGGCGCCCTGATCTCGACCTCCGAGAGCGCCTTGGCCATCACATCCGCGGCCGGCTGCATCAGGGCGCAATGGAACGGTGCGCTGACCGGCAGCAGGATCGCCCGCCGGGCGCCCGCCGCCTTGGCAAGATCCAGCGCGCGCTCGACCGCCGCCCTGTGGCCCGAGACCACCACCTGGGCCGGATCGTTGTCATTCGCGGCCTGGCAGACCTGGCCCTGGGCGGCCTCTTCGGCCACTTTCGAGGCGGCCGCGAAATCCAGCCCCAGCAGCGCCGCCATGGCGCCCTCGCCGACCGGCACCGCCGCCTGCATCGCCTCGCCCCGGATCCGCAGCAGTCGCGCGGCATCCTCGACGCTCAGGCTGCCGGCCGCCGCAAGGGCCGAATACTCGCCCAGCGAATGCCCGGCCACGAAGGCCGCGTCGGTGACCGCGACACCCTCGGCCTCCAGCGCCCTGAGCGCCGCCATCGAGCAGGCCATCAGCGCCGGTTGCGCGTTGCGGGTCAGGGTCAGCGCGTCCTGCTCGCCCTCCCAGATCAGGGTCGAGAGCTTCTCGCCCAAGGCGGCATCCACCGCATCGAAGACCGCCCGCGACTCGGGCCAGGTCTCGGCCAGTGCCTTGCCCATCCCGATGACCTGGGCGCCCTGCCCCGGAAAGACGAATGCCCGCATGTTTCCCCGCATGGTTTGTCCTGTCGTCCTTGTCCTAGACGGAAGCCGCCAGCGCGGCAAGCCGCGGGGGCGGGCTCCGGGCCGGACGGCGCGGATCAGGCGGCGGCGGGGCTCTTGGGCAGGCGGCGGCTGGTGCTGTCGCTCCGGAACCGGGGCGACATATCCACGATCAGCCGGTCGCGGATCGGCAGAAGCTCGTTCTCGTCCGAGGGCAGGATGTCCACGAATCCGCCGCTGCGCGCGATCCGCAGCGACAGCCGGGTCGGCGAGAAGGCCGATTTCGAACGTTTCAGCACGACGCTGGCGATTTCCTTGAAGGCAAACAGCGCGATCAGCCGGCCCTCGCCATGGCGATTGCGCTGAACCAGGCGGATTTCTTCCTTCTTGGTATCGACATGCAGTTCCTGCACCATGCCCTGACGCCCGGTCCAGATCAGCGCCGCGCCCATGGCGGCGAAGATCAGGGTCGAGACCAGCTTGACCGGGATGACCGACAGCGACAGGTCGGTGCCCGGCAGCAACCAGTGCCCATAGGCGGCGAAGAACATCAGCACGCCGGCGAAGGTCGAGACGATCTCGATGACGGCGGCACGTTCCAGATAGGCTTCCGGCGGGCGGACCACATAGCCCCAATAGGTCTCCGAGACGATCGGCGCCGCGCGCAGACCCTCGGTGACCACTCCCAGTTCGACAAAGCCACTGCGTGCGCTCATCATGCAGTTCCCAATTCCGCCGTCCCCAATGCGGCGCATGTCCAAGCATTGCTCGGCAATCTGGGCAGGAATTGGACGGCGCCGGAGCATTTTCACGCCTTGGAGTTGTAGACGGCGCCGCAGGCTGGTTTTTGCCGATCCGGCAAGGAATTGATCTAAATGCACTTTATTTCGCTCCGGCCGGCACCGCACCGGTGCCGTCGGCGAACAACCGCCAGTTGAACACCCGGGCCGGAGATGTGGCGCACCGGACCCCCTGACCGGATCGCGCGGGAGGGCGCAATTGCCCCGCCGGCCTTGCATCACGGGCCCGCCCGTGTATAAGGCCGCATCCTTCCGCAGGTCATGCATCGCGCAACCTCTCGGGGGCAGGTCGCGGAAGGAAGATCTGCCCGGTGAAGTGCGCCTGAAAAACTGGAGTGAACATGCCGCTTTACGAGCATGTCTTTATTGCGCGTCAGGACTTGTCCAACACGCAAGCTGAAAGCCTTATCGAACATTTCGGCACCGTCCTGGCGGACAACGGCGGCAAGGTCGTCGATTCGGAATACTGGGGCATCAAGACGATGGCCTACAAGATCAACAAGAATCGCAAAGGCCATTTCGCGCTGATGCGGTCCGACGCGCCCGCTCCGGCGGTGCTGGAGATGGAACGCCTGATGCGGCTGCATGACGATGTCATGCGGGTGCTGACCATCAAGGTGGACAAGCACGAGGAAGGCCCCTCGGTGCAGATGCAGAAGCGCGACGAGCGCGACCGGGGCGACCGCCCCCACCGTTCCTGATCCGGGCCGAGGAGAATAACCAATGGCTACCAAACCGTTTTTCCGCCGCCGCAAGGTCTGCCCCTTCTCGGGCGACAACGCACCGAAGATCGACTACAAGGATGTGCGCCTGCTGCAACGCTATGTCTCCGAGCGCGGCAAGATCGTGCCGTCCCGGATCACCGCCGTCTCGGCCAAGAAGCAACGCGAACTCGCCCGGGCGATCAAGCGCGCCCGCTTCCTCGCCCTGCTGCCCTACGCCGTGAAGTGAGGACCTGAACGATGCAAGTCATTCTTCTGCAACGCGTGCCCAAGCTGGGCCAGATGGGCGAAGTGGTGAAGGTCAAGGACGGCTACGCCCGGAATTACCTGCTGCCGCAAGGCAAGGCCCTGCGCGCGTCCGAATCCAACATTGCCAGCTTCGAGGCCCGCAAGGCCCAGCTCGAGGCCCACAACCTCGAGACAAAGAAAGAAGCCGAGGCGATGGCCGCCAAGCTGGACGGTCAGCAATTCGTCGTGATCCGCTCGGCCTCGGACTCCGGCTCGCTCTACGGCTCGGTCACCCCGCGTGACGCCGCCGAAGCGGCGACCGCCGAAGGCTTCTCGATCGACAAGCGCCAGGTCGCGCTGATCCGCCCGATCAAGGACCTCGGCCTGCATGACGTCTCGGTGACCCTGCACCCGGAAGTGGTGGTGACGATCGTGATGAACGTCGCCCGCTCGGTCGAAGAGGCCGAACTTCAGGCCGCCGGCAAGTCGATCCAGGAACTGGCCGCGGAAGAGGAAGCCGCCGCCGAATTCGAGATTGCGGAACTGTTCGACGACATCGGCGCCGCCAACAACGAAGACGAATTCGGCCCGGTCCCGACCCCCGAAAGCGACTGAGCCTTTCCACAAGGCCGATCCCGAAACCGCGCCCCGACCGGGCGCGGTTTTTCTTTTGCCGCCGGTCGCGTGCCGTGAGGGGTGCAATGCCCGCGTCTCCGGCCTAACCTGTCCCGGACAGTTTCCGGGAGACCCGAGATGTTCCGACACCGCCTGATCTGGCCGTGCCTCGCCCTGGCCCTGGCCTTGCCCGCCGGCGCCGGGCCGATTGCGCAGGGGCCGGCCAATGTCCCCGAATTTTCGCCCGCCTTCCCCGAACAGACCCGCGCGCCCGAACTGCCACAGCACATCGCCCTGACGGTGACCCCGGTGGCGACCGGCCTCTCGCATCCCTGGGGACTCGCGATCCTGCCCTCGGGCGGCTATCTGGTCACCGAACGCGCCGGGCGGCTGCGGCATGTCGCGCCGGATGGCAGCGTCTCGGCGCCGATCGCGGGCCTGCCCGAGGTGCTGGCCTTCCAGCAGGGCGGCTTGCTCGACGTGGCGCTGGCGCCGGACTTCGCGACCTCCCGTGTGATCTTCTGGACCTATGCCAAGCCGCTGCCGGGCAACAAGACCGCAACCGCCGCCGCGCGGGGCGTCCTGTCGGCCGACATGACCCGCCTGACCGAGGTGCGCGACATCTTCGTGCAGACCCCGCCCTCGGGCGTCCCGGCCCATTTCGGCAGCCGGATCACCCCGCAGGGCGAGCTGGTCTGGATCACCACCGGCGAGCATTTCACCCTATCCGAACGGCAGAAGGCGCAAAGCCTGGCCACGACCTATGGCAAGGTGATCCGCCTGCATGGCGATGGCAGCGTTCCGGAAGACAATCCCTTCGTCGGTGACGCCGCGGCCCGGCCGGAAATCTGGTCCTACGGCCATCGCAACATCCAGGGCGATGCGCTGGACCCGGAGGGCCGCTACTGGACCGTCGAACACGGCCCCCAGGGCGGGGACGAGCTGAACCTGCCGCTGGCGGGCCGCAATCACGGCTGGCCGGTGATCTCCTATGGCGAGAACTACAACGGCACGCCGGTCGGAAGCGGCCGGAGCGCGGCGCCGGGGATGGAGCAGCCGGTCTATTACTGGGACCCGGTGATCGCGCCGGGCGACATGGTGTTCTATCGGGGCGCCGCCTTTCCGGATTGGAACGGCAGCCTGATCATCGCATCGCTGACCCCGGGCGGCCTGAACCGGCTGGTGCTGAAGCGCGACCGGGTGATCGGGGAACAGAAACTGCTGCCCGATCTGGGCCGGGTCCGCGATGTCGATGTCGATACGGACGGCAGCCTGCTGGTCCTGACCGATGCCGAGGACGGGGCGCTGCTGCGGATCGCCCCGGGCTGAGAACGGGCAGAAACGCAAAAAGGGCGGCCCGAAGGCCGCCTTTCGCCGATCTCATGTCCTTGCCCGAAGGCCGGGCGCTCACTCGTCGTCGAGCGCGTCCACCGCCTTTTGCAGGGCTTCCTTGTCCACCGTCTTTTCGGTGACGCTGGCCAGTTCGAAGATGTAATCGACCACCTTGTCCTCGAAGATCGGCGCCTGGATCTGCTGCCGCACTTCCGGGGTCTTCTGCACATAGTCGAAGAAGGCCCGCTCCTGACCCGGATATTGCCGGGCCTGGTTCAGCACCGCCTGGGTCATCTCCTGGTCGGTGACCTTGATCTCCTGCTTGCGGCCGATCTCGGCCAGCAGCAGCCCCAGCCGCACCCGGCGCGCGGCCAGTTTCCGGTGCTCGTCCGTGGTCTCGATCTCGGGGTGATCGTGGCCATGCTCGTCAGGGTGCTCCTCGTGCCAGAGCTGATGCGCAATCTGCCCGGCTTCGGCCTCGACCAGGCCGGTCGGCAGTTCGAAGCTGACCTCCTTGTCCAGCGCGTCCAGCAGGCTGCGCTTCATCACCGCCCGCGCGGCGCCCTTGTATTCGTTCTCCAGCCGCTCGGTGATCTGGGCGCGCAGACCCGCGACATCCTCGGCACCGTATTTCTTGGCCAGCTCGTCATTGACCTCGGCCGGTTTCGGCTCTTTCACCGCTTTCACGGTGCAGGCGAAGACCGCGTCCTTGCCGGCGAGATTCTTGGCCTGATACTCGGCCGGGAACGAGACCTTGACCTCGAGCTCATCGCCCGCCTTGACCCCGACCAGCTGCTCTTCGAAGCCCGGGATGAACGAGCCGGAGCCCAGAACCAGCGGGTAATCCTCGGCGGCGCCGCCGTCGAACTTCTCGCCATCGACCGAGCCGACGAAATCGATCGTCACCTGGTCGCCGTCCTTGGCCTTCGAGCCCTTCCTGCGGTCCTCGTAGGAGGGCGCGCTGTCGGCCAGCGATTGCAGCGCTTCATCGACCTGCGCGTCGCCGGCCTTCACCACCAGCCGTTCGAGCTTGATCTTCTTGAAATCGACCTCCGGAACCTCGGGAAGCGCCTCGTAGCTCATCGCCACCTCGACGTCGTCGCCTTCCTTCCAGTTTTCGTTGGTCATCTTCATCTCGGGCTGCATCGCCGGACGGTCGCCGCTCTCCTCGAAATGCTTCGACATCGCGCCGTCGATCGCTTCCTGCATCGCCTCGCCCATGACCCGGGGCCCGAACTGCTTCTTCAGCAGCGCCATCGGAACCTTGCCCTTGCGAAAGCCCTTCATCTCGACGGAAGGCTGGGCCTCGGCCAGTTTCTCCTGGACCTTGGCTTCCAGCTCTCCGGCGCTGAGCGTGATCGTATAGCCGCGCTTCAGACCTTCGTTCAGCGTCTCGGTAACCTGCATCTGTTTTTCCGTCCTTCTCAACATCTCTGGTGCGGGTGAAGGGACTCGAACCCCCAAGCCTCTCGGCGCCAGAACCTAAATCTGGTGCGTCTACCAGTTCCGCCACACCCGCCTGCGCCCAAGGAAGGCCCCGGTTGCCCGACGCCGCCCTGCAAAATCGCGCCCTTCTAGCAAAGGCACGCGGCAGGGCAAAGGGGAAAAAGAACCGGCAAATGAGCTGGGCATGATCGCATTCCTGACATAATCTGAGAGAAAACAACAAGGCAGAGCAAAGTCAGGTGCCCCAATGTCGCAGCGTTCTTTCTTTCGCGGCCCCGAGTCACGGGCCGTGGATGCCGTCATCGCCCGGCCCGCGGGCCGGGCGCGGCCGTCCGGCGCGGTCACCGGTTTCTCGGCCGGAACCCTGATCCTGACGCTGGACGGCGAATTGCCGGTCGAACATCTGGGCGTCGGCGACCGGGTCATCACCCGTTCCGGCGCCCGCGCCGTCACCGGCGTTTCCGCAGAGATGGTCAAGGGCGCCTTCACCGTCAGGCCGCATAGGCTCGGCCATGACCGCCCCGAAGCGACGATGAGCCTCGGCCCCGGGCAGGAGCTCCTGCTGCGCGACTGGCGCGCCAGGGCCCTGTACCGGCAGGATCAGGCCCGGATACCAGTCGCCCGTCTCGTCGATGGCGAATACATCACCCGGGCCGCTGGCCCGCTGCGGCTGTTCCGGCTCGAATTCGCGCAGGACGAGGTGATCTATGCCGGCGGGCTGGAAGCGGCGGTTCCCGCCTCCGGCGGCTGAGCAGGCTGCGGCCGCGGGTGCCTCCGGCGGGAGTATTTTCGACCCAAAGATGCAGGCGGCCGGGAAACACTCCCGGCGCCTTGCCCTTGCCGGGCGGCTTCATCTTGCAAATATCCTCGGGGGGAGCCGCGCAGCGGCGGGGGGCGGACAGCCCCCCTGCCCGGCCTCAGGCCTCGAGTTCGGCATCCCAGTAGAGGTAATCCAGCCAGGTCGCGTGCAGGTGGTTCGGCGGGAACTTGCGGCCCTGGTTGCGCAGCTCCTCGGCGCCCGGGGTCCGCGGCGGCCGGCGCAGGGTCAGGCCGGAATGCTTCAGCGACTTCGAGCCCTTGCGCAGATTGCAGCGGGAACAGGCGGCGACGACATTCTCCCAGCTGGTGACCCCGCCGCGGGCGCGGGGGATCACATGGTCGAAGGTCAGATCGCCCTTCGAGCCGCAATACTGGCAGCGGAACTCGTCGCGCAGGAACAGGTTGAACCGCGTGAAGGCGACGCGGCGCTGCGGTTTGACGAATTCCTTCAGCACCACCACCGAGGGGATCCGGATCGTGGTGGTCGGCGAGCGCACCACCTGGTCGTATTCGGCGATGATGTCGACCCGTTCGAGAAAGGCCGCCTTGACCGCCTCCTGCCAGGGCCAGAGCGACAGCGGATAGTAGCTGAGCGGGCGGTAGTCGGCGTTCAGCACAAGGGCCGGGTGGTGTTTCAGCGCGCCGGGGTCCCTGACGAAGCTGGTCCTGAAGTCGGTGTCCATTCGGTTTACGCTCACAGCTCTGGCCGGGCCTCGGCCCATCCGGAGCGGGCGCCACCCCGCCGCCACAGGTTCCACTATATCTGGCGTCAATCATCTGACAAGCCCCGAGATATTCGGGGATTGCGCAGAGTGATGACAGGCCATGGCAACGATTCCGTGACAGGCGCCCGGGGCGCCGGCGCCGAGCGGCGCTCAGACCCAGTCGGCGCCGAGATCGGCGCGGGCCCGCTCGACCCAATGCTCCCGCAGCCAGCCGCAGGGCCGGCAGGTCCGGTTCGGCGCGCTCAGGCTGGTATAGCCGGCCAGCGCCTCGGGCATCTTCGGATGGCCGTGAAAGCAGACCACCCGGGCATTGTCCGGCAGGCGCGGCGGCAGCAGCCAGTTCAGCGGGAAGGTCGGGTAGCAGTCATGCTTGAAGCTGACCACCTGATCGGGCGGCAGATAGGCGAAGTCGCCGCGCGCCTGGGCGAGCGTCGAGGTGTGGCGCTGCTCGGAGCCGCGGGCGCGCGCGACCGCGCCGGCCGGATCGCGGGCAACCTCCTCGTAGAGATAGCCATGGCGTGCCGGATCGTAGCGGAACACCGAACCGTGGCCGGTCGGCCGCCCGCGCCGCGCCTCGACCCAGTCGGCCCGCATCGCCACCTTGCCGGGGGCGAAGCCCAGCAGATCGTCCAGCGGGCCGGTGATGACCACATCCAGGTCGAAGCCCAGCACCGGGCCCTGCAGGTCGCGGATCAGCCCGGGCCGGAACAGCGAGACCTTGCGCATCGCGCCCTTCCGGTCGGCCACCGCCAGCGCCGCGTCCATTGCCGGGCGGAAGGGCTCGTCGGGCAGGTCCAGCACCTCGACATCCGGATGCAGCCCCTCGGCATGTTCCGTCATGCAGAGAAACCGCACCGGGCGCGACAGGTTGCGGCGCACGCCGGAATAGAGCCGGTTGACGTAATCGGCGCCAAAGGCGGTGCCCCATTTGATGCAGGCGACGGTGGCATGTGTCGGATCGGCGGGCATGGGCAGGTCTCGGGGCCGGTTTCGCGGGGCGTCTGCCCTGCCCTATCCCGGCTGCGGCCCGGTTTCCAGCCTGCCGCCCATGCCTCAGGCCACCGGCATCCGCCGCTCGACCACCTCGGCATACCAGGAACAGCCGGCGGGAATCGCCTCGTCGGAGAAATTGTACTCGGCGTTGTGGACCATCGCGGTGTCGCCGTTGCCGACCAGGATATAGGCGCCGGGCCGGCTTTCCAGCATATAGGCAAAGTCCTCGCCGCCCATCACCAGCGGCGCGTCCTCGCAATCGCCCGAGACTGCGCGCGCCACTTCGGCGGCGAATTCGGTCTGCTCCTCGGAATTGACCATCGAGGGATAGCCGACGATCCAGTTGATCCTGGCCTCGGCGCCATAGGCCTCGGCGGTCAGGCTGGCGATCGCCTTAAGCCGTTTCTCGCCCAGTTCGCGCATCGGCTTGGTCAGGGTGCGGATCGTGCCCTTCAGCGTCACCCGCTGCGGGATCACGTTGAAGGCCGTCGAGGAGGTCTCGAAGGAGGTGACCGAGACCACGATCTGTTCGACCGGGTCGGCATTGCGCGAGACGATGCTCTGCAGCGCCAGGACGACATGGCTGGCGACGACGGTCGGGTCCACCGTCTCATGCGGCTTGGCGGCATGGCCGCCCTTGCCCTCGATGCTGATCTCGAACTGGTCGGTGGCGGCGAAGAACGGGCCGGAGCGGATCGAGAAGCTGCCGACCGGGCGGCCCGGCCAGTTGTGCATCCCGTAGACCTCATCGACCTTCCAGCGGTCCATCAACCCGTCATCGACCATCTCGCGCCCGCCGGCACCGCCCTCTTCGGCGGGCTGGAAGATGACCAGCGTGGTGCCGTCGAAATTGCGGGTCTCGGCAAGATACTTGGCCGCGCCCAGCAGCATCGCGGTATGGCCGTCATGGCCGCAGGCATGCATCACGCCGGGGGTCTTCGAGGCATAGGGCAGCCCGGTCGCCTCGGTGATCGGCAGCGCATCCATGTCGGCGCGCAGCCCGATGACCTTGCCCGAAGTGTCGGTCCTGCCCTTGATGACGCCGACCACGCCGGTGCGGCCGATGCCTTCGACGACCTCGTCGCAGCCGAAGGCACGCAGCTTTTCGGCGACGGTGGCCGCGGTCCGGTGGGTATCGAAGAGAAGTTCCGGATGTTCGTGCAGGTCCCGCCTCCAGGCGGTGATTTCCGGGAGCAGTTCGGCAAAACGGTTCTTCACGGGCATCGCGGGCATTCCTCTGGCAATTGGCGCGGCGATCCTGCGGCAAAGCCCGCGCAACGGCAAGCCCGGCGTCGGCCCCGTCAGCGGCGCAGGGAGTCGCGGCGTCGGGCCAGTTCCAGCGCCGAAAGGATCAGCGGCCCGGTGGTGCCCTGATCGGCGTCGATCAGCTGCATCAGCGCATCGAAGGACAGCAGGTGGACCCGGATGTCCTCGGCCTCGCTGTCCAGCCCGCCGGGGCCGGTGAACCCCTCGGGCAGGTCCGCCAGGGCAAGGAAGGAATAGAGAAACTCGGTCAGCGTTCCGGGCGAAGGATAATAGCCGCCGATCCGGATCAATCGGTCCAGCCTCAGCCCCGCCTCCTCGACGCTTTCGCGCCGCGCCGCCTGTTCCGGGGACTCGCCGCCATCTATGCGGCCGGCGATCGGTTCCAGCATCCAGGGCAGCGGATCGCCGCGCATCAGCGGCCCGAAGCGGAACTGCTCGACCAGCAGCACCCGGTCGCGCGCGGGATCATAGGGCAGCACCGTCACCGCATCGCAGCTGACGAAGGCGGCGCGATTGACGCGGCGGCTGAGGCTGCCGTCGAACTTCGGAAACCGGAGATCGGCCTCGGCCACCTCGAAGAACCGGCTGTAGGGCACCGAGCGCGAGAGGATCTCGGGCGTTCCCCGGCCCTTCCGGGGCCCGCGCGGGACCGGCTCGGCCCGGGCCCGGACCTGCGATGCGGCCCGCTGCAGCATCTGCGGATAGCGCTCGGCCGCCCGCTCCGGTTCGGTCGCGGGCCAGAGCGCCATGAAGGCCTCGGCGGCCAGCACCGTCTCGGGGCCGAGCCGCGCCACCCAGTCCTCCAGCGACCAGTCGGCCCCCGCCTGCCACAGTCCCGGACGCGGCAGATAGGCCCGCGCCGCGACCGGGCCGTCCTCGGTCTCGACCGTGATCGGGGCCAGATCGTAACCGAAGCCCAGCTCGTAGAAATCCAGCCGCGACTGCACTTCGCCATCGACGCCGCCGGGCCCGGACTCCGTATCGATCAGCAGCCCCGCCGCGCTGCGGCCCGGCGCCGGCAGCATCAGCGGAAAGCCCTGACCCTCGGCCCAGACCACCGCCTGGTCCGGCGCCGTCGCGGGCCGGGTCTCGACCGCGCGGCCCAGCACCACGCGCAACAACGGCAGATGCCGCAACGTGCCATAGAGAAAGATCATGTCAGGACCAGTTGCGCGCCGTGCGTTCCGTGACCCAGCCGCCGAACAGCGCCCCGACGATCAGCCAGATGATGACATCGGGATGGATCATCATCTTGGCGTAATCGACGAACAGCTGCACGCCTTCGGTCAGCGCCTCGATCGGGCCGTCGTAGCGGACGTTCAGGGAGCGGTCGAGCATCTCTTCGCCGGCAAAGATCAGCAGGCCCCAGAACACCGTGGCCGCCACCGTGGTCAGCCCGTAGCCGATCCCGGCCCGCATCCCGCCGCCACCGTAGCGCCCCGAGATGCGCCAGCCCATGACCATTCCGATCGCCGTCGATACCTCGGCGAAATAGGCCTGCCGCGTGCCTTCCGGCAGATAGGGAACCATGAGACGCGACACGAACCAGGCCACGAAGCCGAAAACGATCGCTGCAACGAATTTGGCGGCTGTCGGCATCCGGTCCCTCGATCGGACCCCTTGCGTCGGGCCCGCGTGTTTGCGTTGTCGGACAGTTTCCGTGCTGGGCGGTTTTCGCGCAAGGGCGCTGTGCGCCTTCGCGGTTCTGCCGGAACAGGCGTGGCGTCAAGGTCGCAGGGGCCTGCCGCGTCGCGGCCCTAGGTCCGATGCGCCGCATAGGCCGCCAGCGCCCGCTGCCGCCCCTCTGCCAGCGGCAGCGCCGGCTCCGGGCGGGGCGCCTTCGGGTCCAGCGCCCAGCTGCGCGGCACGGCATCGAAATAGCTCAGCGCGGTCTGCGTGGGCGCTGCCTCCCCTTCCGCGATCCAGCGGCGGCGATAGCGGCCCTCGGGGTCGAACCGGACCGCCTGGGTCTCGGGGTTGAAGACCCGGAAGAACGGTGCCGCATCGGGGCCGGTCCCGGCAACCCATTGCCATCCCATGGCATTCGCCGCTTCGTCCCAGTCGGTCAGGCAATCGGCGAACCAGCGCAGCCCGACCCGCCAGTCGGTCAGCAGGTGCTTGGTCAGGTAGGAGGCCGAGACCATCCGCGCCCGGTTGTGCATCCGGCCGGTGACATAGAGCTCGCGCATTGCCGCATCGACCAGCGGCACGCCGCTGCGGCCCTGTTTCCAGGCCAGCGCCTGCGCATTGTCGCCACGCCAGGGAAAGCCGTCCCAGCCCTCGCGCCAGTTTTCCTCGGCCATGTCGGGGCGATGGAAGAAGAGTTGCCAGGCGAAATCGCGCCAGACCAGTTGCCGGAGAAAGGCCTCCGCCCCCGGTTTGCCCTGCGCGAGATGCCAGAGCAGCCGCGGCGAGACCTCGCCGTAGGTCAGCGGTTCGGACATGCCGGAACATCCCGGCAGGGCCAGCATGTCGCGATCGGTCGCATAGCGGGCGACCGGCCCGGCCAGGAACGCGGCAAAGCGGGACCGCGCCCGCTCTTCGCCGACCAGGGCATGACGCGCCAGGACTTCGGCACCGCGACCGACCCCCTCCGACAGGCGCCATGACCCGAGGATTTCACTGTCAGGCCAATGCGTTGGCGGACGAAGTTGAGACGGTGCCTGAACTGGGTCCGGCACCGGCCGATCCTTCACCGCCCGCCAGAACGGCGTGAAGACCCGGTAGGGGCCGCCCGTCGCCGTCGTCACCTCCCAGGGTTCGAACAGAAGCGATCCGTTGTAACTTTTTGCCGTGATATCATGGGCTTTCGCCCAGTCCTTCACCCTGCGCCCAAGCTCGACCGAGGCACCGTCATAGGCCCGTGACCAGAGGATCGTCGCGGCCCCGGTCTCGGCCACCAGCCCACGCAGCACCTCCAGCGCCGGGCCGGACCGCAGGACCAGCCGGCTGCCGAGGCCCTGCAACCGCGCGTCGAAATGCGCCAGCGCCTGCCCCATCCGCCAACGCGCCGCGGCGCCCAGCCGGTCGAGAGCGGCGTCGCGGATCACCACCGGGATCACCGGGCGGCCGGAAGCGGCCGCAGCATGCAGCGCCGGATGGTCGGCCAGCCGCAGGTCGCGGCGCAGCCACAGCAGGATCGGCTTGTCGGTCATCTCGTTCCCTGACGGTTTCCGGCGTCGGGGCAGGCCCACCCTGCCCCGTCAGCGCATCTAGCCCGTCAGAGGATATGGTCCAGTGCTTCCATCAACCGCTCGATCTCGGCCTCGGAGGTGTAGTGCACGAAGGACAGACGCAACACGCCCCGGGCCGGGTCGATGCCCATCGCCTGCAACGGACGCCGGGCATAGAAATCCCCGCCCCCGGCCATGATCCCGTGCGGGGCCAGTTCCGCCGCCACCTGCTCGGCGCTGCGGCCGAGGTCCAGCGCCAGCGTCGGCGCCCGCAGCCTGGCATCCTTCGGCCCGAGCAGCCGGATCGAGTTCTTGGTGGCCAGGAAGTCCAGCAGGGGTTGCAGGACCTCGATCTCGCGGGCGCGGAACAGGTCATGCACCCGGGCGGCACGGGTCCGGGCATCGGCGGGGGTGCGGTGGTGAAAACTGTAAAGCTCGTCGATATAGTCGGCGATCCCGGCCGAGGCCGCGACCTGCGCATGATCCGGCCCGGCCGGGGTGAACCGCTTGTAAAGCGTATCGCCGTTGAAGAAATGCGCCTGGTTCGGCAGGCTCTCGCCCAGGGCACGCCGGATCACCATGAGGCCCTGATGCGGGCCATAGGTCTTGTAGGCCGAGAACAGGTAGATGTCGGCCCCGAGCGCCCCCACGTCGGGCAGCCCGTGCGGCGCATAGGATACCCCGTCGACACAGGTGACCGCCCCGGCCGCATGGGCGATCTTCACGATGGCGGCGGCGTCGTTGACCTCGCCCACCACGTTCGAGGCATGCGGAAAGACCACCAGCCTGACCTTGTCGTCGAGCAGCGCTTCCAGCCGTTTCGGGTCCAGATGCCCGGTCTCGGGGTCGATCTGCCACTCGCGGACCTCGACGCCCTCGTCGGCCAGGCGGCGCCAGACGCCCGAATTCGCCTCGTGGTCCTGATCCGTGACCACGATGGCCGACCCTTCGGGCAGCCAGGTCCGGAACGCCTGCGCCAGCACATAGGTGTTCTGGCTGGTCGAGGGGCCGAAGCTCAGCTCGTCGGTGGCGACGCCCAGCAGCGCCGCCAGGCGGATCCGCGCCTCGTCCATTTCCTCGCCCGCCACCCGGCTCGCCTCATAGGGCGCATAGGGCTGCACCTTGCGTTCGTGGTAGAAGCGGGTCAGCCGCTCGATCACCGGGGCGCAGGTATAGGAGCCGCCGGCATTCTCGAAGAAGGCGCGGCCCCTCAGGGCAGGCTCGGAGAAAGCGGGAAAACGGCTGCGGACATAGTCGATATCGAGTTTCATGGTCGGTCCTCCGCCGCGCACCTTCTGCGAGGCCCGCGACGGCGTCAATGCACGGCGACGGGAGCATGCCGGAGAGAGCGGAGCGCCTCCCGCGCGCCGGGCGATCACTCCTCGTGCGGCGGCGACGGCGGCGGAAGATCGAGCGGCAACCCTTCCAGTGCCAGAAGCCGCACAAGTTCGGCCTGGCGCGTCATCCCGGTCTTCTCGAACAGATGCATCATGTGGCTGCGGACGGTCGCGGGGCTGATCCCCAGCCGCTGCGCCACGGCATTGCGGCCGTCGCCGCGCAAGAGCTCAAGCGCCACGCGGCTCTCGGCCGGGGTCAGGCCGAACCTGTCGCGCAGGAAGACCAGCGCCTCGGCCATGCGCGCGGCCGGGTCGTCGATCAGCACCAGCGCCACGGCACCCGGCATCAGCAAGTCCCCGAAATCGGGCGAGAGACTGCCCGGCGGCGCGGGCAGAACCCTGATCTGCAAGGTGCCGCCCGACTCCGTCCGCAGGTTCAGCGATCCGCCCCGCCGCCGCATCCCCGCGTCGGCCCCGCAGTTTTCGATCAGCCGCGTCAGCCGCTCGGTTTCGGCCGGTGTTCGGCAGGTCAGCAGCCCATGTCTGACGCCGATCGCATCTCCGCGCGAAAACAACCCTTCCGCCGCCGCGTTGCTGGCCAGCAGATGCCCCCCGGCCCCGACCAGAAGCGCCGCCTTGCCCTTGCCTTCCACCTGCGCCACCTGTTGCGCCAGTTGCCGTTCCAGCTCGGCCTGGCGCAGTTGGCAGCGGATCTCGACCGCGCGCTGCAGATGCGGGATCATCGCCAGGAAGGCGTCCCACATGTCGGGCGAGATATCCTCGTCCTGGCGGCGCGCATGCAGGCCGATACTGGCGAACCGGCCCTCGCGGTTCACAAGGTTGGCTGCGAGCCGTTCGGCCGTGTGGCCCGAGCCCTTCCAGAACTCATTGTAGAACTCGCTCTTCAGGAACCGCTCGCGGCCGATGTCCTTCAGGCTCATCAGCTGCCTCTCCGGGGCCGCCAACATGGCGTTCCGGGTGATGTCCTTGCGGTGCCAGAAACGGCAGAAATCGTCGATCACCTCCGGGTCCGAGCGGGGCGAGACGACCGAAACCATGTGCAGCCGCGGTATGGCCAGCACCAGCGAGACGCCGCCAGCGCCCGCCATGTCGGCCAGGTCTTCCAGCGCCTGTTCCCAGCCTTCTCCGGGCATTGCGACCCGATAGATATCCCCGACGATCTCGAGGGGTTCCTTGCCCTGCATCCTGCTGCTTCCGACTGTCCCCCACGGCAGTCTAACACGGTAACGGATATCTGTCCGGTTCCCCCCCCGCCTGCCCCGTGCCGGGCGGTCTCACCGAGGCCGGCATTCAGGGACCGACCGCCTCCCGGTTTTCCCGCCGGACAGGTCTGACAGCACATTGCCCGGCGCCAACCCGGGTCCGGGACGACGCGCGCCGACCGGGGGTCGCCTCTGGCCTCGGACATTCGTCTGAGGCGACGCGGCGCGGCCGAGTCCAGAGTCGGACCCGTGACCGAACGGACCGCCCCGGGCGCCGAAGCCCTCGGTTCCCGCTTCGGAAGTAGCGATCAACGCAGGAGACCAATTTCATGTTCAGACAATCCATTTTCCCCGCGGCGGCACTGGTTCTTGCGCTGGCGTCGCCCGCCCTTCCAGCGACAGTCGATTACCACACCGAACTGGAATGGGATTTCATCAATTCGGCCGGAAGCCAGGCAGGTTTTGCCCAGGGCTCGGACAGTTTCGGCAATATCGACGAATACGCGATCGCCCCCCATCCCTCGCTTCTGGCAACCGCCTCTCTCAGTGACGACCAGCCGTTCTTCTCGGTTGCGGGCGCCATCGACGAAACGACGCTGGGCTATCTCCGTTCCAAGGCCCAGGTCACCCTGCAGGACTTCCTGATTCCCGAAAGCGGGCAGCTCGTCAGCCGTATCCAGGGTGGCACGATGTCCATGTTCCTCGAGGACATGAGCTCGGAAAACTTCGTCTCGCTGGTCCTGACGGTCGTCGTCGACGGGGTCAACCGGCTGACCCGCAGCTACGCGCTGGAGGGAGCGGACGGCGACCCGATCACCTATGGCTTCAAGGCGGACTCGAGCGGCTGGGGCGTTGGTGACGGGATGCAGATGATCCTGTTCGGCGAATTTACCGATCCGCCGGTGGAGCAGGATGCCAATGCCTACCGGCGCAACTACCATGTCCTCAACAACCAGTATGTCGTCGATCTGTCCGCCCTGGGCTATCTTCCGGGAGAAACCGTCAATGTCGAGGCTTCGCTCGAACTCGAGATCTTCAGCACCGGGCTGAACCGGATCTCGGCCGACCTGACCGACCCGATCCCGATCGAGGACACCGCGCCCGTACCGCTGCCGGTGCCGGCGACCATGCTCATCGCCGCCCTCTGCGCCCTGCCCCTGATCAGGGGCCGGGGCGCGGCGGGACGCGAGGGGATGCGCCGCAGCTGAAACGGCGCATCCGGTGACGGACCGGCACCCGGCCGGTCCGGTCGCCACCAACCCACCCGGCCCTCCGCGTGGCCGCCTGCTGCGCGGGGGGCCACGAACCGGGCCACGCAACGAACCGCTCCGAGGACCTCGGACAGGCAAGCTGCCACTTGCCTCGGACGTTCTATCGGGCTACGAGAACCGCTGTGCGGGTGTAGCTCAATGGTAGAGCAGAAGCTTCCCAAGCTTACGACGAGGGTTCGATTCCCTTCACCCGCTCCACTCCCGCAATTCCGGGCCTCCGGGCCCTGCTCCACCGGCCCACTACGGGCGGCATCGGTCCTGTCCCCCTAGCCTTGCGCAGGGCTTCCGGCTAGGACGGTATCGACCCATTCAGGAGCGACCTTCATGTCCGACATCACCCGCATCGAACCCGGCCCGCGAATGAGCCAGGCCGTCATCCACAACGGCGTGGTCTATCTGGCCGGCCAGGTCGGCGCCCCGGGGGCCACGGTGGCCGAACAGACCAAGGCGGCGCTGGCCAGCATCGACCGGCTGCTGAAGGAAGCGGGGACCGACCGGTCGCGTCTGCTGACCACGCAGATCTGGCTGGCCGACATCGCCGCCGATTTCGCCGCGATGAACGCGGTCTGGGACAGCTGGGTGCCCGCGGACAATCCTCCGGCCCGCTGGACCGGCGAGGCCAAGCTGGCAGCGCCGGAATACAAGGTCGAGATCGTCGTGACCGCAGCGCTCTGACCGCCGGATGCCGGTCACCAGGCATCTGCTGCTGCGTCCGTCGCTGCTCTCGGATGCGGCGGAACTGCACCGGTTCCTCGGTGACCCCGAGGTCATGGCCCTGACCCATCGTGACGCCGACCTCGCCGCGACCGAGGCCCGGATCGCCGCCTATGAAGCGCGGCGGGTGAGCGACGGCTTTGCGCCCTGGACGGCGATCCTGCGCGGCAGCGGTCAGATCGTCGGCTGGGGCGGGCTCTATGTCGATCCGGCCGATCCCGACTGGGGGCCCGAGGTCGGATATTACTTCGCCGCCGAGGTCTGGGGCCGGGGGCTGGCCGGGGAGCTGGTGGCCGAGGCGCTGCGCGAGGCCGACCAGACCCATCGTCTGGCCCAGGTGACCGGCTTTGCCCATGCCGACAATGCCGCCTCGCGCCGGGTGCTGACCCGGGCGGGATTCGTCGAGGTCGGAGACGTGCCCGAGATGGGGCGTATCCAGTATCGCAGAACCCGGCCGGCCAGCCCCGAGGTCTTCGCCTCGCGCCGCTCGCGCCACTGAGGCGAGCCGGAACTCAGCCGGCGGCGCCGGCCCCGTAGAGCGCCTTGGCCCGATCCTCGAACGCCCGGACGACGCGCATCATCGCCTCGTTGAAGACCAGCCCGATGACGCCCTGCAGGATCCGGTTGCGAAACTCGAAATCGACCCAGAATTCGACCCGGCAGCCGCGCGGGTCCGGGGTGAAGGTCCATTGCGACTTCATGTATTTGAACGGTCCGTCCAGATATTCGGTGTCGATCTTGCCGGCCTCGGGCCAGAGCGTCACCCGGCTGCCGAACCGTTCCCGGAACAGCTTGAACGAGATCACCAGGTCGGCCTCGAGCACCGTGTGATCGGTCGCCTCCTTGCGGCTGGTGATCCGCGCCGCTGCGGTCCAGGGCAGGAACTCGGGGTAACGCGCCACATCAGCGACAAGGTCATACATCTGCTCCGGCGTATAGGGCAGGACACGGGATTCGTCATGGCGCGGCACGGGGTCGCTGGCCCTCCGTTGCGGTGATTTCTGGGGCGACTTCAGGGCCTGATGTCGTTAAACGGGACGCGGAATGCAAGGGGGCGAAATGCCGGACAGGGAATATGTGATAGATCCGATGATCTCGGCCAAGACGATCGCGGCCCGGATCGAGGCCTTGTCACGCGAGATCGGGGCGGCCTTCGCGGGCACCGAGAAGCTGGTGGTGGTGGGGCTGCTGCGCGGCTCCTTCGTCTTCATCGCGGATCTGGTGCGCGAGATCGACATGCCGGTCGAGGTCGATTTTCTCGAGGCGACTTCTTATGGCAACGCCATGGAGAGCAGCCGGGAAGTCCGCATCCTCAAGGACTTGCGGGGCAAGATCGAAGGGCGGGACGTGCTGGTGGTCGAGGATATCGTCGATACCGGCCATACGCTGAAACATGTGCTGGGTCTGCTGGCGGCCCGCAACCCGGCGCGGCTGAAGAGCATCGCGCTGCTCGACAAGCCGTCGCGGCGCGAGACCGACATCCGCGCCGACTGGATCGGCTTCGAGATCCCCGACGAATTCGTCGTCGGTTACGGAATCGACTTCGCGCAGCGCAACCGCAACCTGCCCTATATCGGCAAGGTCCGCTTCGTCTAGCGTCGGCGGCTCAGCGGGCGCGGGCGGCGATCAGGGCTGCCTTCATCAGGTCCCGGGTCGAGACCATGGGCCGCAGCGCCTCGCAGGCCGCGTCGATCTCGCCGAAGAATTCGGGGCCGGCATTGTCGCGGGCAATCACGCAATGGGCCCAGCCGGTGACCGGATCATGCCAGTAGTCGCCGGGGCTCTCGATCAGCAGCCGGGCGTAATCCGGCATGGCGCGAACATAGTTGTCGAAGACCAGTTCGTAGATCAGCGCATAGGCGGCGACGCGGTCCGGGTCTGCGTCACCGATCCCCCTCAGATACTCCCGCGCCAATCCCCACATCGCCTCGTGATCGCCCTCCGACAGCGCGGTCTTGCGATACCAGGCGACGGCGGCGGCCTGATCCCTGACCAGTCCCATGCCGCTGGCCTGCAGATCGGCCAGCGCCTGCGCGGCATTCGCCATCCCGGCGGCGATGCCCCGGTCGAGCAGGTCGCGGATCCGCTCCGGCTCGGCCGGGCCGACCTCGCCCGAGGCAAGAAGGCGGGCCAGCCAGGCATGGGCGGGCGCAAAGCCGGCAGCCACGGCGCGCTGGTAGTAGTCGAGCGCCAGTTCCGGATCGACACCTTCGCCGTAGCAGCCGGAATGCTTCATCCGGGCGAAGTTGTACATTGCCCGATCCAGCCCCTGATCGGCGGCGCGGCGGGTCCATTTTTCGCCCAGTTCGCAGTCCTGCACCACGCCACGACCGAAGAAATAGGCGTTGCCGATCATGTTCTGCGCCACCGGGTTGCCCTCGCGCGCCAGCGGGAAAGCCTCCTTGAACCCTTCCTCGAACTCGCCGGCCAGATAGCGTTTGCGGGCGGCCTCGGCCGGGTCTTCGGGCTCTGCCGCAGGCATCGGGGCGCATTCGCTCGGGCCCGGCGCGGCCGAAGCTCCGGCCTCGGGCGGGGCGCACTCCTCTGCCCCGGCGGGATCGGTGGATTGGGCCTGGGCCGAAGCGCAGACCAGCGCCAGCAGCCCGGCGGTTGCCAATATCCGCATCGTTCGCACTCCGTTCAGTCCCAGCTCTCGAAGAGCGCCTGCCCCTCGTCGATCTGTTCCGGCGTCAGCCACTTGTCGATCTCGGCGCAGTCCGCGGCATAGGCTGCGGCACTTTCCCCGGTCGCCTGCGCCACCCCGTATTGGCACAGGGCATGGCCATAGGGCGGATCATAGAAATGCGCGTCGGTCTCGAAAGCGACCAGCCAGGCGAGATTGATCGAGGCATGGGCATAGCCGGCGTCCTGCGCCAGACGGTAGAGGTAGAAGGCGGTCACGGGGTCGGCCTCGGTCCCCATACCGTTTTCGTACATGGCACCCAGATTGTTCAGCGCAATCGGCAGGCCCATCGCCGCCGCCTCACCATAGAGCCGCAACGCGGCCTCCAGATCGGCCGGAGCGCCCCGCCCCTCGCGCATCAGGTCGGCCAGGTTGGTGATCGACTGCGCCGAGCCCAGCTTGCGGCCCCGGATATAATATGCGCGCGCCTGTTCGTAATCCGACCCTTCCGTCAGCCTGCCGTCGGCATAGAGCCGGCCCAGATTGGTCATCGCCTCGGGATAATCCTGTTCGGCGGCCTTGAGATACCAGTCGCGGGCCTGGAGGTAATCGACCGGGAAGCCCTCGAACCCCTGTTCCCAGAACCAGCCGAGATTGAACTGGGCCCGGGCAAAGCCCTGATCGGCCGCCTTCCGCCACCAGTCCAGGGTCTGCGCGTGGTCCACCTCGACCCCGCAGCCGTCATCATAGGCGGCGCCCATCACGTTCTGCGCATTGGCATCCCCTGCCTCGGCCAGCGGCCGCAGGATCGCCAACGCACCATCACAATCGCCTTCGAGATAAAGCGCCCTGCCCTCTTCGGCGGTCTGCGCGCTGGACGGGCTCGCACCGGGAACAAGCAGCGCGACAGCGACGGCAGCAGCGAGAAATCGGCCGCCGCAGCGGCGAGGGAAAGCGGCGTGGTTCAACATCTTCCCCCTCAGGTCCCTATTGCCGGAGAGTCTGCGTCTGACTCCATGACATTGCAACGTTCTTTGCGTGACAATCATGGACAGGTTAGGATGCGTCCGGCGCGGGACAGCGCCCCGAGACAGGCGGATCACGGCAGATGAGCAGCTTCACCCAGTTCCTGAGGATGGCCAAATGGGCCCGGCGTCCTCCCTCGACACGGCGGGTGATCCTGGTCGCGGTGGTGATCGTGGTCTGCCTGATCCTGTTCGGCATCGAGCGGCTGGTCGGCTGGCCCGACTGGCTGACCCCGAACCGGGTGCCGCGCGGCCGGATCTGAGGCCCCTGCCGCAGGCCGCATCTCAGCCGGGTTCGCCGGCCAGCCGCGGCGCTTCCTCGGCGATCGCCTCGGCCAGCAGGGCGCGGGCGGCATGGAGCCGGGGCACGCCCTGGAGTTCGGAATGCAGCGCGACCCAGATCGGCACCGAGATCTCGGGCACCACGCCCCGGACCCGCTCCAGCCGGGGATCGGCATCGCCGATCACGCAGGGCAGAATGGTCTGGCCCAGCCCCTCGGCCACCATCGCCGCCAGGGTCAGGAAACTGTCGGCCCCGCCCTGCACCGAGTCGGGCGGCAGCCCGGTCGCCATCCAGCCCGCCGGAGCCGATCGCCCCAGCGGCCCCGACAGGCCGAGCCAGCAGTCGATCCCGCCCGCCCGGGCCCGGTAGTGGCCGAAGCCCAGCACCGCCGCCTGGGTGCCGGTCAGCTCTTCGCCCAGTTTTTCTGCAGGGCGAACGGTCAAATCTGCGTGAAGCCGGCCGAGGTCCAGATGCGCATTCGACGACAGGATTTCAAAGCGCAACTGCCGCGCGGAGGACTCGATCCGGGCCAGGATGCCGGGCAGAACCAGGGTGCAGAACGAGTCGGTCGAGGTCACCCGCACCACGCCGCGCAGCGGCGCCTGGGCGCCGTGAATCAGCCGTTCGACCGATTGATGCGCCGCCTCCACTTCGCGCGCCGCCTCCACAAGCCGCAGTTTTTCAGGCGGAATCGCGTATCCGCGACCGGATTTGTCAAATATCTCGACACCATGGCGATCTTCGAAGCTGGCGACCCGGCGCAGCACCGTGGCATGGTTCACCCCCAGCTTTCGCGCCGCCGCCGAGACCGACCCGGTTTCGGCCACGGCCAGCACAAAACGCAGGTCATCCCAGTTCTCCTTCGGCATGGCCGACCCTCCCCTGTGCAGGTTTGACATAGTACTCTGCGAAATTTTCCACTTCATCTGTAATTTCCAACAGGTAAGGTCGGGCCATCAGATCCAAGACTCAGTTTCCAGGGAGAGACCGGATGCGGCTTACCAAGACCACCATGATCGCGGCGATGATCGGCGCCATCACCGCCGGCGCGACGCTGGCCGAAACCCCGCACGAAATGCGCTCGGCGATGATGAAGGCCCAGGGCAAGCAGCTGGGCATTCTGGGCGCGATGGTGCAGGGCAAGGCGCCCTATGATGCCGCGGCGGCCTCGGCAGCGGCGACGGAGCTGGACAAGCTGGCCAACGCCGACTGGATGCCGGCCTTCCCGGCCGACAGCCTGGACGGCAAGCGCGCGATGCCCGAAATCGCCAGCAACATGGATGATTTCATGGCCAAATACGAAGCTCTTGGCGCCGCCACGACCGCGCTTGTCGCGGTGGCGGGCACCGATCTCGACGCACTCAAGGCCGCGTTCGGCCCGGTCGGCGCCGCCTGTGGCGCTTGCCACAAGAGCTACCGCGCGCCAGAGTAGGCCGCGAACAGGGACAAGGACGGGGCGCGGGGCCTGCTCCGCGCCCTTTCCGTCTGCAAAGGGGATGAGATGCTGCGTCGCGCAATTCTGGTTCTGCTGGTCCTGGGCCTGATCGGGCTTGCCGCATTCTGGGTCATCACCCGCCCCACCCAACTTACGCCCGATGCGATTGCCGGGCTGACCCCGGACCCGGTGCGCGGCGAATATGTGTTTCGCGCCGCCGGCTGCGCCTCGTGCCATGCGGCGAAGGACGCAACCGGCGCCGATCTGCTGAAACTCGGCGGCGGCAAGGCCTTTCCCAGCGAGTTCGGTACGTTCTACGCCCCCAACATCTCGCCCGACCCGGTGCACGGGATCGGCAACTGGACCGCGATCGACCTGGTGAACGCCCTGCAGAACGGGGTCGGGCCCGACGGGACGCATCTCTATCCGGCGCTGCCCTATGGCGCCTATGCCAAGATGACCCTGCAGGACGTGGTCAGCCTGCGCGCCTATCTGGCCACCCTGCCCGCCGTCGATACGCCGTCGAAACCGCAGGACGTGAGCTTTCCCTTCTCGATCCGGCGGGCGCTCGGCGGCTGGAAGTTCCTGTTCCTGCAGCGCGACTTCGTCATTCAGGATGTCCCGCCCGAGGCCGAGACCGGGCGCTACATCGCCGAGGCGCTGGCCCATTGCGGCGAATGCCACACGGCGCGCAACGCCCTGGGCGGGCTGAAGACCGGCCAGTGGCTGGGCGGCGCGCCCAACCCGACCGGCAAGGGCACGATCCCCAATATCACCCCCGGCAAGCTCGACTGGTCCGAGGCCGATCTGGTGACCTTCTTCCAGTCCGGCTTCACCCCGGAATTCGACACCGCCGGCGGCACGATGGCCGAGGTGGTCGAGAATCTCTCGACCCTGCCGGAGGCCGATCTTGTCTCGCTGGCGCGCTACCTGAAATCGGTCCCCGCGGTGACCGACTGACCGCGCCGCGGGGTTGACTTCGGCAGTGAAGGGCGTAGCCGGAGCAAAGGCGATCTGACGGAGAGACGCGATGGCTGAGCGGCATGGAACCGGCCTGGCCGCAGCCCTGATTCTGGGCGCGACGCTGCCTGCACAGGCCGGGAGCCTGGGCTTCGGCAATACCGAATTCGAGGGCCGGCTGGCCGCGGTCACACGGCTGGAGGACCAGCGCATCACCCCTGCCCTTTCGGGCGATCTGAGCTTTGCCCTGCCGCTGTTCGGCGGACCGCTCGGGCTGGAAATCGGCCTGTTCGGCCTCGCCACCGATCTCGACACCCCGCATGAGACCTACGGCACGCTGACCCTGGAGCTTGCCGCGGTGAAGCTGGCGGCGGGCGTGCCGCGCCCGGCCTTCGACGGGGTCGCGGTCTCGGTTCTGGACCGGCTGGTGCCGATCAGCGGGCTGGACGAGGCGCGGATCGCCACGACCCGCAGCCGGGTGACATGGGGCGCGATGTACGGCCACTACCTGCCGCTCGGCCTGTCGGCCTCGGGGCAGAGCGGCGCCATCGGATGGGCGGTCTCTGCGCATCAGGTCGATCAGCAGGATTTGCAGGTGGTCGGTGCCGGGCTGGACTGGCAGAGCGGCGACTGGTCGCTGGCCGCGGCGCTGGAATGGGCCTCGGACGGCGGCTTCGGCGGCAAGGTCCAGGCAGTTCGGCAGATCGGCGACATCCGGCTGGGCGGCACGGTCTTTGTCGCGCCGCTGCCGGGTGCCGAGGACCGGGGCGAAGCCTTTGTCAGCTGGCATGCCGGCCAGCATCTGGACCTGACCGGCGCGCTGCAGGTCGCGCGCGATTCGGGCGACGCGCTGGCGCTGATGGCGGCGGATTACGGCATCGGCGACCGCGGACATCTGACCGCCGCCCTGATCTCGGACGCCGGCGACCCGGCGCTCGACCTCGGGCTGGGTTGGGATTTCTAGACCAAGGGAAGGTGCGTGAAATCACGCACCGCCCGCAAACGGCCCCCGCCCCCCGCTATACCCCCAGCTTTGCCAGACGCGCTTCGCGGAGCCGCGCGAAATCGTCGCCGGCATGGTAGGAGGACCGGGTCAGCGGCGTCGCCGAGACCATCAGGAACCCCTTGCCGAACGCGGCTTTCTCGTAGGCGGCGAATTCCTCGGGCGTCACGAAGCGATCCACCCGGTGATGCTTGGGCGTCGGTTGCAGATACTGGCCGATGGTCAGGAAATCGACATCCGCCGCGCGCATGTCGTCCATGACCTGCCGCACCGCTTCGGCCTCTTCGCCCAGCCCGACCATCAGGCCCGACTTGGTGAACATCGTCGGATCAAGCTCCTTGACCCGTTGCAGCAGCCGCAGCGAGTGGAAATAGCGCGCCCCGGGCCGGACCGAGGGGTAGAGCCCGGGCACGGTTTCCAGATTGTGGTTGAACACGTCCGGCCGCGCCGCCACCACCACCTCGAGCGCCTCGGGACCGCAGCGCAGGAAGTCGGGGGTCAGCACCTCGATGGTGGAACCGGGCGACTGGCGGCGAATGGCGCGGATGGTCCGGGCGAAATGCTCGGCCCCGCCGTCGGCCACATCGTCGCGGTCAACGCTGGTGATCACCACATGCTTGAGCCCCAGCTTCTTCACCGCGTCGGCGACCCGGCCCGGTTCGAAGACGTCCAGGGCTTCGGGCTTGCCCGTCGCAACGTTGCAGAAGGTGCAGCCGCGGGTGCAGATCTCGCCCATGATCATCATGGTGGCGTGGCCCTGGCTCCAGCATTCGCCGACGTTGGGGCAGCCCGCCTCTTCGCAGACCGTGCTCAGCCGATGCTGGCGCAGCGTGTTGCGGGTCTGCTTGTAGCCTTCCGAGGTCGGCGCCTTGACCCTGATCCAGTCAGGTTTCTTCGGTTGGGCGTTGTCGGGACGATGCGCCTTTTCGGGGTGGCGCTGGTCCGGCATCTTCAGGTCTCGGGTCATTCGGTCCTCCGCTCTCAGGCCCCATATAGATCATCCCGCGGCCAACGTCAGCCTGATCTGGACATAGGAGATATGCAGGCAGGACAGGTAAGGAATTGCTTCCCTCGCGCCGAATGTTGCCTCAAGGTAAAGCAGGCTGAGCCGAACCGCATGGAGGAGAGCAAGGTGGCCAAGGAAATCGCGAAATTCGAGACGGCGCACAAGAAGATCGCGCCGCAACTTAAGCTCTACACCAACGCGGCGGCATCCAAGCTCAGCAAGACGGCGTCGGGGCTGTACCTGACCCTGATCGGCGATGCCTCGGACGTGCTGGCCGAGTCGATGGCCGAAGCCCGCGAGAACGGCGTCACCGGCAACAAGTTTGCCGATTTTGCCAAGGACCCCGCCTTCAAGGACGGGCTGAAGGTCTACAACATCGCCTGCAACCAGCTGGAAAAGGCGCAGACCGAGCTCAAGACCTTCTGCGACAACGCCGCCAAGTGCAGCGCCGAGCTGGTCAAGCTGCAAAAGGATATCGACAAGGACCTGAAGAGCCGCAAGAGCAGCTCGGCCAGCAAGAAGGATATCGAGAAGCTCCGCAAGCAGGTCGCGGGCGAGATCACCGAGGTCAACAAGGCCGCCGCAGCCTATGGCAAGCTGCCGCCGGCCCAGCTGACCTATCTCAGCAAGTTCCAGGCCAATGTCGACAAGATCATGAAGCAGGCGCCCGAGGCGCAGAAGCAGAAACGTGACGCCACCTTGCTGCCGCAGATGCTGGTCGACCGCAATCTTGCCAAGGGCCTCAGCCAGGCCAACGGTTTCGCCAAGAAGGTCAAGGCGCATTGCGATGCCGCGATCGACAAGGCCGGGACCGACATCAAGCTGGCGATGCCCGAGCTGAAGGCGGCGGCAGCCGAAATGGCCAAGCTGAAGAAGGTGAATGACGACTATGACAGGGCGTTCAAGGCCACGGCCAAGCAGTTGAAGGGCACCAAGGACGAGGCCAAGGTGACCAAGCGGGTCCAGACCATCAACAAGCTGGCCACCGACGCGGCCCGCACCTTGCGTGGCGTGGCAACGACGATCAAGAAAGCGGGCTGAACCGACCCCGGGCAACGGCAGCGCCGGGGCCCGGGACGCCCGGAACATCTGGCTTCAACAGGGAATACACAGCATGGCGATCGCAAAGGAACTTGCCGATTTCGAAAAGAAATTCAAGGCGATGACAAAGGACCTGCATGCCTTCACCAAGAAGGAAGGCGACTACAAGGTCAACACCATCAAGACCTATGTCATGCGGGTCAAAGGCTGTGGCGAGAACTTCGCCGAAGCGGTTGGATATGCCCAGGACGATGGGTTCAAGGGCAGCAAGCTGGCCGACTACATCAAGGACAGCGATGTTGCCAGGGCGCTCAAGACCTACAAGCGCTCGTTCGAGGATCTCGACGACGAGACCGCCGGGCTCAAGAAATTCTCCGAACAGGCCGCAGCCACGCTGGACAAGCTGCAGCGGCTGATGGCCGAGATGGAGAAGAAGGTCGGCAAGAAGCCCGCCCCGGCGCTGAAGAAGGACCACGACGCGCTGCTCAAGGCGATGACCGCGCGGCTGAATGACCTGAAAGGCGCGGCAGCGGCCTTCAAGGCAGCGCCCAAGGATGCGCTGGAGATGAGCAAGAACATCGACGCCAATCTCACCGCGCTGATCAAGAAGGCGGCGACCATGCCGCGCAAGCCCAAGCAGCCCTTGCCGAAAGAGCTGGAAAAGGGACCGTTCGACAAGATCATCAAGGCGGTCAAGACCCAGGACAAGGCGCTGAAGGCGGCGATGAAGGACTGCGCGGTGGCACTGAAGAGCGGGGCCAAGTCGAAGGCGGAAGAGGCGATGGACTCTGCCCAGAAGGCGCTGGACGAGTTGTCCGAGATTGCCGGAGATCTGGAAAAGAGCTGCAAATCGGCCAAGGACGCGATCCGGCGCGCGCCGCATGGCTCGCTGATCATCAGCACCCAGGACCAGGCCTCGCGCGCGGCGCGCGGCGGCAAGGCGACGCTGGCCAAGTTGGAATCGGTGCTCAAGAAGCTCTGAGCGCCGGCCGACCTAGCCGATCAGCACATCGTGCAGGCCCCCGTTGGCCTCGTAATGCCGCCGCAGCCGGTGCAGGGCGATGCGCAGCACGATCTTGGCCGAGCGTGACGACCAGCCCAGCCGCCGCTCGGCCGCCTCCAGCCCTTCCAGATGGCAGCAGCAGCGCAGCGCGATGTCGCCCAGCCCCGGGCCGAGGTCGCCGAGCGCGGCCGCGACCCGCTGGCGTGCGGCCTCCGGCCCGTACGAGGGTCCCGCCCCTGCCGCCGCCGAGGTCTCGACGCCGCCGGTCAGAATGCCCTCCCAGTTCTGCGCGACCCTCGGGCCGAGTTGCGACAGTTCGAAATCCTCGCGCAGGCGTTCGGCGGCGGCCAGCAGTTCGGGGGCCAGAAACGGCGCCCCGTCGCGATCGCGGCGGCGGGCCAGGGCCGCCACCGGGCTTTCGGCGGCCTGATAGCGCCCCGCGCCACGGCGCGGCATCGCCCTGGCCCGCACCCCGTTCGCGGCAGCCGCGGCCCCGTCGAACCGCTCCTGCGCCTCGGCAAATCCGGCGCGGGCGTTCTCTTCCCGGGCCAGCATGGTCTTCAGCGCCGAGCGTTCCGCCGAACTGATCCGATAGCGCCGGACCCGCCCCTTGACCGAAGCCGGCGCGATCCATTCTCGCAGCGCCATGGCCTCGGCCTGCCGACGCTCGATGACAGCGGTGCGCAGCGTGCGCCCGTCGGCCGTGTCGCGGACCACCACCGCCTTCTCCATCTCGGGCGCCACGGCCAGCACCGCACCCGGCTCCAGCAGCCGCCGCAGGACGGCCAGCGCCTCGCGGTCCGGATCGTCATCCCCCGTCGCCCGCCCGGCCGGGCCCGGCTGTTGGGTCTTTGCCATGGGAGCCTCTCTGGTCGTCTCGGGAAAGCTGGCGGCACCGGCACGCGCCAGGGCCAGGATCGCGGCATCGACAAGCGGGTCGTCGCGGCGGGTCTCGATCCGGCGCACCTGACGCAGGATCGTCGAGGCATGAACGCCGTTGTCCCGCGCCAGGGCCCGGATCGAGCGCCCGGATTCGGTATGTGACAGATAATTCCGCGCCGCTGCCGGCACCCAGTCCGGCATCGGACCGGGTCGGTCCAGATCATCCTGTGTCATGCCGTCGCCCCACCTTGCCGCCCGGAATGGGCCGCGAGCCCTGCAAGCGCGAACAACCATGAGTTGAATTTCTTACCTAATGGTTAAACGATCGAACTTCTTCATCAATTGCTATCAATATCTAAAGGGTTCTCTAACGATTGGTGCGGAAGGTCGCCCCAATCCGCAACACAAGCATTGGTTGTTTATGACGGGGCCGGAAAACCTCCGGGAGCAGACCGATGCAAGACCTCAGCACGCATGTCGAATCGCTTCGCCGGCCCAGCCTTCTGATCCGCGCGGCGCGGGCCGGGCTGGCCGATTACAACCGCAACCGCGACCTGCGCCGCTTGATGCAGGATCGACTGCCGACGCCGGAGGTTGCGGTGCGGCACCTGCTCGATGCCGAAGCCAGGGCCGAACAGCGACGCCAGGCCGGCGATGCGGGCTATTCGCTGACCCGCCATGTCACGCTGATGATTGCGCTGCTGGGCGAGAGCCGCCTGCTCGAAAGAGCGCGAAGCGGTGCTAGATGAAGGCGTCCGGCATCGAGGCCTTCTTCTGCGCCACATAGGCGTTCAGCGCCTCGGCAATGCCGGGGTCCAGAGCCGGGGCCTGATAGTCGCCCAGCAGCTTCCGGACCCGCGCCGTCGCCAGCTGCGCCGTGTCGCGGGCGCCCTCTTCGGACCAGGTCTCGAAGGGTTTGTAATCCAGCACATCGGTGCGCCAGAAGGCCGATTTGAAATTGTCCTGGGTGTGCTGGCAGCCCAGGTAATGCCCGCCCGGCCCGACCTCGCGCAATGCCGCCATGGCCTGGCCGTTCTCGGACATGTCGATGCCCTTGGCCAGACTGTGCAGGATGCCCAGCTGATCGGCGTCGAGCACGAATTTCTCGAACGAGCTGACCAGCCCGCCTTCCAGCCAGCCGCAGGCATGCAGCATGAAGTTGACCCCGGCCAGCAGCCCCATGTTGAGACTGTTGGCGGTCTCGTAGGCGGCCTGTGCGTCGGGAAGCTTCGAGCCGCAGAACGACCCCGCCGAGCGATAGGGCAGGTTCATCCGCCGCGCCAGCTGACCGGCGCCATAGGTGATCAGGCCGGCCTCGGGGGTGCCGAAGGTCGGCGCACCCGAATTCATGTCGATCGAGGTCACGAAGGCACCGAAGATCACCGGCGCACCCTTGCGGACCAGCTGGCTGTAGGCGACGCCGGCCAGCACCTCGGCCAACACCTGGGTCAGGGTTCCCGCCACCGTGCAGGGCGCCATCGCTCCGCCGACGATGAAGGGAGAGATGATGCTGGCCTGATTGGCCCTTGCATAGACCTCCATCGCGCCCATCATCAGCCCGTCGAAGGTCAGCGGCGAGTTGATGTTGATCAGCGAGGTGATCACCGTGTTGGCCTCGACGAAATCGGCGCCGAAGAGGATCTTCGACATCTCGACCGAATCCACCGCCCGGCTGGGCTCGGTGACCGAACCCATGTAGGGCTTGTCGCTGAGCGTCATATGCGCCAGCAGCATGTCCAGATGGCGCTTGTTCACCGGCACGTCGGTCGGCTCGCACACCGTGCCGCCGGAATGGTGCAGCCATTTCGACATCTGCCCGAGCTTCACGAAGTTCTGGAAATCCGCCAGGGTCGCATAGCGCCGCCCGCCTTCGGCATCGCGCACGAAGGGCGGGCCGTAGACCGGGGCGAGAACCAGCGACCTGCCGCCGATCTCGACGGTCTTTTCGGGATTGCGGGCGTGCTGGGTGATCGTCGCGGGGGCTGTCTTGCACAGCTCGCGGGCCAGGCCGCGCGGAATCCGGACCAGGTCGCCCGACACATCGGCCCCCGCGTCCTTCCAGCGGGCCAGCGCCTCGGGCTGTTCGGGGAAGCGGACCCCGATCTCCTCCAGCACCGTGTCGGCATTCCATTCGATGGTTTCGAGCGCCTCGGTATCGAGGATCTCGAAATTCGGAATGTTGCGCTCGATGAAGCGCGCGGTCTCGATCCGCACCGCGGTGCGTTCCGCCCGCCGCGCCGCGCCGCCACCGCCCCGCGCCCGCCGTCCCGTCCCGACATCCGTCATCGCCAATCTCCCGATCGTTATCCGGGTGATAGCCTTTGGAACCGCAACCGGATGAGCCTATTGCGGCTTTCCAGGACGAATTGCGACATCCCCGACCGGTCCGCGGCGGGAGGCCCGGCCTAGCTTCTGACGACCAGGATATCGCAGGGCGGCGTGCGCAGGATTTCCAGCGTGAAGCTGCCCAGATGCGAGGGCATCAGAAGCCCCCGGCCATGCGCGCCGAGAACCAGCAGGTCGGGTTCGACCTCGATCAGCTTCCGGCTCAGCAATTCCCGCCGCCCGGCCACGACCGGGGTCGGCCTGGCGCAGCTTTCGGGCAGGTCATGCGCGGCCCAGAAGGCGTCCAGCGCCCGCGTCGCCTCTTCGATCATCGGCGCCTCGGCGGCGCTGCTGCCCTGCGGCATCAGGAATCCCCGGTACGGGACGTGAACCGCATGGAAGGTCGTGACCTCGGCTTCGGGGGCAAGACGGAGGGCAGCCCGCAGCGCCGCGCCGCAGGGCGGCGACATGTCGATGCCGGCGAGGATGCTCTGATAGGCGTGATCCGCCGGATCGTGAACCAGCAGGACCGGCCCCTTGCTGTCGCGCACGATCCGCTCCATCGTCGAACCGGCGAACAGCTGCAACCGCGGCCGATGCGTGCCCAGCACCAGAAGGTCGGCGCCGCTCTGTTCCAGATGTTGCAGGACACCGGCGGCCGGGTCGGCGATGTCCACGTCGATCGTGCAGGGGTGGTCCGAGATCGAGCCGCAGAGCTGTTCCAGCGCCTCGCGCGTGTCGCCGAGAAACTTCTGCGCCATTGCCCCCGGCAGGTCCTCGTCGACCACCGACAGCACGGTCAGCTTGGCGTCATGCTTTTCTGCCAGCCGGAATGCCCGCCGCAGCGCGCGTTCGGATCGGGCTGACAGGTCGGAAGCTGCGAGAATATGGTCCACCAAAACACGTCTCCTTTGCGTCTGCGAAGGCCGCAGGTCCGACCCTCACACTGGACATAGGGCGCCGACGGCGCGGTTCTTAGGGTTCGGGGAGGATTTTTCGCGCCACGCCAGCCGGCCCGGGGCGGCCTCGCACCGAACCGCTTGCCTCGGAACCGGTGGCAAACTATGGCGTGGCCATGACCCAGCATCAGCGCCTTCTCATCATCGACTACGGCTCCCAGGTGACGCAATTGATCGCGCGCCGTCTGCGCGAGCTGAACGTCTATTGCGAAATCCATCCCTACCAGAAAGTCACCGAGTCCTTTCTCGAGTCCTTCGCCCCCAAGGCGGTGATCTTCTCGGGCGGGCCGTCCTCGGTCTTTGCCGAAGGCGCACCCTCGGTGCCGATGTCGGTCTTCGACATGGGGGTGCCGATCCTGGGCATCTGCTACGGCCAGCAGTTGATGATGCATCTGCTGGGCGGCAAGGTCGATCGGGGCCACGACACTGCCGAGTTCGGCCGCGCCTGGGTCACCCCCACCGACGAGAAGCTGCCGCTTCTGGACGGCTGGTTCGAGGAAGGGCGCGAGCGGGTCTGGATGAGCCACGGCGACCATGTCTCGGCCATCGCGCCGGGCTTCAAGGTCTATGGCACCTCGCCCAATGCCCCCTTCGCGGTGACAGCCGATCCGGACCGGCATTTCTATGCTGTCCAGTTTCACCCCGAGGTGCATCACACCCCACGCGGCGCCTTGCTCTACGAGAATTTCGTCAAGCTGGCGGGATTCACCGGCGACTGGACGATGGGCGCCTACAAGGACGAGGCGATCCGCCGGATCCGCGAACAGGTCGGCGATGCGAAGGTGATCTGCGGGCTGTCGGGCGGGGTCGATTCCTCGGTCGCGGCGGTGCTGATCCACGAGGCGATCGGCGATCAGCTGACCTGCGTCTTCGTCGATCACGGGCTGCTGCGACTGAACGAGGCCGAGGAAGTCGTGTCGATGTTCCGCGACACCTACAACATCCCGCTGATTCATGCCGACGAGGCCGAGCTGTTCCTGGGCGAGCTTGACGGCGTCTCGGACCCCGAGACAAAGCGCAAGATCATCGGGCGGCTGTTCATCGACGTGTTCCAGAAACACGCCGGAGAGGTCGGCGGCGCCGAATTCCTGGCGCAGGGCACGCTCTACCCGGACGTGATCGAGAGCGTCAGCTTCTCGGGCGGGCCGAGCGTCACCATCAAGTCGCACCACAATGTCGGCGGGCTGCCCGAGAAGATGGGCATGAAGCTGGTCGAACCGCTGCGCGAACTGTTCAAGGACGAGGTCCGGGCCCTGGGCCGCGAACTGGGCCTGCCCGACAGTTTCATCGGCCGCCACCCCTTCCCCGGCCCCGGCCTGGCGATCCGCTGCCCGGGCGAGATCACCCGCGAGAAGCTCGACATCCTGCGCAAGGCCGACGCGATCTACATCGACCAGATCCGCAAGCACGGGCTCTACGACGAGATCTGGCAGGCCTTCGCGGCGATCCTGCCGGTGAGGACCGTCGGGGTGATGGGCGATCACCGCACCTATGACTTCGCGTTGGCGCTGCGCGCGGTGACCAGTGTCGATGGCATGACCGCCGACAGCTACCCGTTCAGCCATGACTTCCTGGCCGAGACCTCGACCCGGATCATCAACGAGGTGCAGGGCATCAACCGGGTCATGTATGACGTGACCTCGAAGCCGCCGGGCACCATCGAAATGGAGTGAGCCCGGCCCCGGGGCACCCCGGGCCACGCAAGGCGGCACGAGGAAGGCGAGAACCGGACGCAGGTCCGGTCTTTCTGATCCGACCCCTCTGGCCTTCCCCTTCGTCAAGTGCATATTGGGCGGCGGCGCGTCCAGCGCCCCGGATCCCTTGTCATGAGCCAGACCGCAGGCCACCAGCGCCCGTTCCTGTTCCGCCATCGCGACTTCACGCTTTTCTGGGGCGGGATGCTGATGGCCAATATCGCGGTGCAGATTCAGGCGGTGACGCTGGGCTGGCAGGTCTACACCTTGGCGCGGCAGACCCGCAGCGTGGCCGAAAGCTCGCTGCTGGTCGGGATGATCGGTCTGGCGATCTTCCTGCCGCTGTTCTTCCTCGCCCTGCCCGGAGGCTCGACCGCCGACCGGCACGACCGGCGCAAGATCGTGCTGATCTCGCTGGGCGTGGAGTTCCTCTGCGCCCTCGGCCTGGTGGCGGTGACCCTGCATCCGGCCAATGGCATCGTGCTGATCTTTGCCATTGCCGCCGTCTTCGGCGCCGCGCGGGCCTATCTGGGGCCGGCCTCCTCGGCGCTTGTGCCGATGCTTGTGCCGCTGTCGGAGATGGCGCAGGCGATTTCCTTCAAGTCGCTCAGCTGGCAGGCGGCGGTGATCACCGGCCCCTGGATCGGCGGGCTGCTGGTCGCGGTCTCGCCGGCGGCCGGCTACATGGTCTCGGCGCTGCTCTACGGCCTCTGCATCGTCACGCTGCTGTTCATCCGCGCCAATACCATGCCCCGCCGCCAGCACGGCAGCCGCATCGCCCAGATCCTCGAAGGGCTGAACTACGTCTGGGGCAACAAGATCATCCTCGGCGCGATCTCGCTGGACCTCTTCGCGGTGCTGCTGGGCGGGGCGACGGCGCTGTTGCCGGCCTTCGCCAATGACGTGCTGCATGTCGGGCCGACCGGCTTCGGCATCCTGCGATCGGGTCCCGCCATCGGCGCGGCACTGGTCGCGGCCTGGCTCAGCTGGCGGCCGATCCGGCGCCGGGCCGGGATCAAGATGTTCTGGGGCGTCGCCGGTTTCGGCCTTTCGACCCTGGTCTTCGCGGTGTCGAAGAACATGTGGCTGTCGCTGGCCGCGCTGGCCTGCCTGGGCGCCGCCGACATGATCTCGGTCTTCGTGCGCCAGACCCTGGTGCAGGTGGTGACGCCCGACCACATGCGCGGCCGGGTTTCTTCGGTCTCGGGGCTGTTCATCTCGGGTTCGAACGAACTGGGCGAGTTCGAGAGCGGTGTCGTGGCGCGGCTGATCGGGCCGGTCGGGGCGGCGATCTTCGGCGGCATCGGCACCCTGGTCGTCACCGGCACCTGGGCACGGCTGTTCCCGGCGCTGCGCAATGCCGACCGGCTGGACGGCACCGACGAGACCGCGCCGATGGCCGAGGGTCCCGAGCAGCCGCAATCGCTTTCTGCCCCGGCCAGCCCGCTGTGACGGACGCGGGCCAGGCTGCGCCGGCCTGACCGGCCCGGCACCCCGGCGGCCACACTTGATCGGCGGCCCGCAACAATGGATAAGGCGGCGATGTCAAGGATACAGCCATGCCCGCCGACCTGATACTCGATACCGCCTTCTGGATAACCGCTACAGGCATTTTCATCCTGCTCTTCGCCTCGGCCTTCTTCTCGGGTTCCGAGACCGCGCTTACGGCGTCGAGCCGCGCCAAACTGCGGATTCAGGCCGACAAGGGGTCGGCGGGCGCGAAGAAGGCGCTGGACCTCACCGACGACAGCGAGCGGCTGATCGGCTCGATCCTGTTGGGCAACAACATCGTCAACATCCTCGCGGCGGCACTGGCGACCTCGCTGCTGACCCGGCTGTTCGGCGAATCCGGCGTGGCGCTGGCGACGCTGGGCATGACCATACTTGTGCTGATCTTCGGCGAGGTTCTGCCCAAGACCTATGCGATCACCAACCCCGAGCGGGCCTCGTCCATGGTCGCCTATCCGATCTCGCTGGTGGTGCTGATCGCCTCGCCGGTGGTTTCGGCGGTGCGACTCCTGGTGCGCGGGCTGCTCTATCTCTTCGGGGTCCGCACCGATCCCGACAGCCAGATCCTGGCGGTGCGCGAGGAAATCGTCGGCGCCATCACCCTGGGCCACCACGAGGGCGCGGTCGAAAAGGAGGACCGCGACCGCCTGCTGGGGGCGCTGGACCTGGGCGACCGTATGGTCGAGGAGGTGATGCGGCACCGCTCGGAGATCGAGATGCTCGACGTCACCCTGCCGACGCAGGAACTGCTGGAACGCTGCCTGAACTCGTCCCACACCCGGCTGCCGCTCTACCGCGACGATCCCGACAATATCGTCGGCGTGATCCATGCCAAGGATTTCCTGCGGGCGATGTATGCCGAACGGCGCGACGCCCCCTCGGACGCCGACATGTTCGAAGGCTTCGACATCCTGGAGGTGGCGACGAAGCCCTATTTCGTCCCCGAGACGACGACGCTGGACGACCAGATGCGCCAGTTCCTGAAGCGCAAGAGTCATTTCGCGCTGGTGGTGGACGAATACGGCACCCTGCAGGGGCTGATCACGCTGGAGGACATCCTGGAAGAGATCGTCGGCGAGATCACCGACGAATTCGATGTCGAGGCCCCGCCGATGCTGAAACGGGCCGATGACGGCTCGGTCACGATCGACGGCGGCATGACGATCCGCGACTTCAACCGGGCCACCGACTGGTCGCTGCCGGATGACGAGGCCAATACCGTGGCCGGGCTGGTGATCCACGAGGCCCAGGCGATTCCGGCCCAGGGCCAGGTCTTCCTGTTCCACGGGTTCCGCTTCGAGGTCCTGACCCGCGAGGCGAACCGGATCACCCGGATCAAGGTGCGCCCGATGGTGGAACGCGGCGAGGCGCTGTAGCGGCCAAGGCGCCCTTGCGGGGGAATGCTGCCTGAAATCGTGCACCCTGCGGCTTGGAGGGAATGCAGCGCGGCCCGCGCAGGGCGCCTGCGTGCACGCACCACGCCCGGAGGGTTACCCCAGCGTCGCCAGCCCCGGCATCGTTTCGAGCAGCCAGTACGAGAAGGCCGAGAACCCGCCGGTCAGCATCATCAGCCCGACGGTCCACAGAAGCAGCCCCATGATCCGCTCGATCCGCTCCATGTGGCGCTTGAGAAAGTTCATCGGGCCCTTCAGCCGCGGGAAGAACGCCGCCACGGCCAGGAAGGGCAGACCCAGGCCCATTGCATAGGCCGCCAGCAACAGGGTGCCGCGACTCAGCGAGGCTTCCGATGCGGCGACGGTCAGGATCGCGCCCAGGATCGGGCCGATGCAGGGGGTCCAGCCAAAGGCGAAGGCCAGCCCCAGCACATAGGCGCCCAGCGACGAACCGCCACGGTCGCCGGCCTCGAACCGCAGGTCGCGATCCAGGAAGCGCAGCCGGTAGACGCCGATGAAATGCGCCCCGAAGATCATCACCACGATTCCGGCGGCGGTCGAGAACCACTCCTGGTTCATCAGGAAGAACCGCCCGAAGGCCGAGGCGGTAAAGCCCATCAGCAGGAACACCGTCGAAAGGCCCAGCACGAAGAACAGCGCCGGAACCAGCGCCCGGTTGGCCCTGTCGCCCATCTCGGTCACGGTGATCCCGGACATGAAGGCCAGATAGGGCGGCACGATGGGCAGGACGCAGGGGCTGAGGAACGAGATCATCCCCGCCAGAAGCGCCACGAACAATGCCGGCAGAAGCGAGGCGTCGATGATTTCAAATCCGAACATGGACCTCCCATATCCCAGCCCCGGACCGAGGTCACGCCCTGCCCGATCACCAAACCGTGGACAAGACGCCCCACCCCCTGCTAGGCGGCGCGGCATGGATGTGGATGTCGAACTCGATGCCCTGGGGCTGCTCTGCCCGCTGCCGGTGCTGCGCGCCGCCAGGCAACTGCGCGGCATGGCGCCGGGCGAGGTTCTGACGGTGCTTGCCTCGGACCCCGCGGCCGAGGTGGACATGCCGCATTTCTGTGCCCAGGCCAGCCATGATTTTCTGGGCGCCGAGGACCGCGGCGACCATCGTGCCTACCGGATCCGCCGCGGTCCCGATCCCACGGACTGAGCCCCCGGGAATCGACAAGGGGCGACGCCAGGCGCCGCCCCCTGCGAAATCATTCCCGATCCGCTCAGCGGCCGAGCGACCACCAGCCGCGTTTCTTCGGCTTGGCCTCTTCGACAGTCTCGACCGGCGCGGCCTCGGCTGGCGCTGCTTCGGCCGGCGCTGCTTCGGCCGGTGCCGCTTCGGCTTCCGCTACGGCGGCGACCGGTTCTGCCTCCGGCTTCGGCTCGGCCTTCGGCTTGGCACGCGATCGCGTCGCGGGCTTCGGCTTCGGCTTCGGCGCCTCTTCGGCGGTGTCCGGCGCGGTTTCGGTCACTTCCGGCTCCACCGCTTCGGCGGCCTTGGCCTTGGTCGTCCGCGTCGAAGGCTTCTTGGCCGCCGGTTTCTTGGCCGCCGTCTTGGTCGTCGTGGACTTCGATGCGGTCTTCTTGGCCGGGGCCTTGCGGGTGCTCGGCTTCTTCGCCGGGGCCTCCGCCTCGGCTTCGGCCTCGGGCGCAGGTTCAGCCTCGGCCGCGGGCGCAGGTTCGGCGCTCGGCTCGGCCACCGCCTCGGTCTGGGCCTCGGCCTCCTCGGCCTTGGCCGCCTTCGCACTGGTGCTCCGCGAAAGCGACGAGCGGCTCACCGTCCGGCTCTTCGGCTTTTCGGCAGGCGCTTCGGCTTCGGCAGATGCCTCGGCCGTTTCGGGCTCGACCTCGGCCGGAGCGTCCTCATGCTGCACGACCTGGGCGGCGGCAAAGGCGGCGCGTTCCGCGTCGCTGTCCTCGCCATCGCCGTCCTTCCGGTCGTCGCTTGCCTGTCCGCCCTGATCGGCGCCATTCGCGTATTGACCGTTCTGCCCGGAAGACGACCCCGACTTGCGCCGACGCCGACGCCGGCGCTTCTTCTTCGGCGGGCCGTCCCCCTGTTCGCCGCCACCGGACTGGGCCTGACCTTCTTCGGTCTCGCTCTCGTCCTCGACGACCTGATCCTCGTCCTCGTCGACCTGATCCATCAGCGCCGAGGACCCCGAGATCACCGGCAGCGCCTCGGGCACCGAACGGGTCGCGGTCTTGAACTTCTCGATCGAGAAGTCGGGCGAGATCAGCGTCGGGTCGGCCTCGATCCGCACCGCCATGCCATAGCGCTGCTCGATCACCTGGATATGCTCGCGCTTCTGGTTCATCAGGAAATTGGCGATCGCGATCGGCGCCTTCAGCAGCACCTCCTTCGAGCGCTTCCTGGTGCCCTCTTCCTCGAGCTGGCGCAGGATGGTCAGGGCAAGGCTGTCGTCCGAGCGCACAAGCCCGGTGCCGTGGCAATGGCTGCAGGGCGCGGTCGTGGCTTCCAGCATCCCGGGACGCAGCCGCTGCCGGCTCATCTCCAGCAGGCCGAAGCCCGAAATCCGCCCGACCTGGATCCGCGCCCGGTCGGTCTTGAGCTTGTCCTTGAACCGCTTCTCGACCGCCGCGTTGTTCTTGCGCTCTTCCATGTCGATGAAGTCGATCACGATCAGACCGGCCAGGTCGCGCAGCCGCAGCTGGCGGGCCACCTCTTCGGCAGCTTCGAGGTTGGTGTTCAGCGCCGTCTGCTCGATCGAGCCTTCCTTGGTCGCGCGGCCCGAGTTCACGTCGATGGCCACCAGTGCCTCGGTCACGCCGATCACGATGTAGCCGCCGGATTTCAACTGCACCGTCGGGTTGAACATGCCGGCCAGGTAGCTTTCGACCTGATAGCGGGCGAAGAGCGGCATGGTCTCGGTATAGAGTTTCACATTCTTCGAATGCGACGGCATGATCATCTTCATGAAGTCCTTGGCGCTGCGATAGCCCGCCTCGCCTTCCACGAAGACCTCGTCGATATCCTTGTTGTAGAGATCGCGGATCGACCGCTTGATCAGGTCGCCTTCCTCGTAGATCTTGGCCGGCGCGATGCTCTTCAGCGTCAGCTCGCGGATCTGTTCCCAGAGCCGTTGCAGATACTCGTAGTCGCGCTTGATCTCGGCCTTGGTCCGCTGGGCACCCGCGGTCCGGATGATCAGCCCGGCCCCGTCCGGCACTTCAATTTCGTTCGCTATCTCTTTGAGTTTCTTGCGATCCGCGGCATTGGTGATCTTGCGCGAGATGCCGCCGCCCCGGGCGGTGTTCGGCATCAGGACACAATAGCGCCCGGCCAGGCTCAGATAGGTCGTCAGCGCCGCGCCCTTGTTGCCGCGCTCTTCCTTGACCACCTGAACCAGCATGACCTGGCGGACCTTGATGACTTCCTGGATCTTGTACTTCCGGGCCCGCGGCTTGCGTGGCTGGCGGATTTCCTCGGTGACATCCTCGTCGGCCACCGACTCGATATCCGGATCGGAGTTCTCGGCATCCCCCGAGTCGGCCCTGTCCTGATCGTCCTCAACATCCTCCTCGGCCTCGGACGCGGCCGGCGTCTCGACCGGGGTTTCCTGCACGGTGAAGGCGGGCGAGGTGCCCTCTTCCGGCTGCGCGGCACCGGTCTGATCCTCGTCATCGCCCAGATCGACGACATCCATGCCGGGGATCGAGGCCTCGGTCGAGACCACCTCGTCCGACTCGGCGCTGGCGGCCTTGCTGCGGCTCGAACTGCTGCGGCTGCGCGAGCGCGAGGATTTCGATTTCGAACCGGACCCGCCACGCGAGCGGCGGTCCTCCTCGGCTTCCTCGGCCTGCGCGAACTCGCGCTCCTCGGCCAGAAGCGCTTCCCGGTCGGCGACCGGAATCTGGTAATAGTCGGGATGGATTTCCGAGAAGGCCAGGAAACCGTGCCGGTTCCCGCCGTAGTCGATGAACGCCGCCTGAAGGCTTGGTTCGACCCGCGTGACTTTCGCGAGATAGATATTGCCAGCTAGCTGGCGCTTGTTCTCCGATTCAAAGTCGAATTCCTCGACCTTGTTGCCGTCCACCACCACGACGCGGGTCTCTTCCGCATGGGTGGCATCGATAAGCATCTTCTTTGCCATGTGTTTGGTACTCGCGTGACGGCGCGCGTCCCCCCTGGCGGGCAGGCGCTGCGGTCACGGCTCTGGTTGGGGGCGGGATCGGCGGCGCCGAAGGGCTGCGCGGCGCGGTCGCGCCCCGTTCTGCCCATCAATCCTGCGCTCGGCCTCATCCGCATTTCACTCCGGCGTCGGGTTGGTCCCGTCGCCCGTTTCAGGCCCGGCAACCCGACATCCGGGGGGAAGTCGCGTCTCGGGCAGGTCTTCGGCCTTTCGGCCTCTATCGGTTGTCCCTTGGGGCCCCGACATTGATCTCAGGGCTGCAATTGGAACAGCGAATCTCTTGCCGCCTGCGGGCTTGTCCAGGCGCCACGGCGGTCGCGCGACCATAAGGGGGATCACGGGGACATGACAATGGGCAAAATCCCGCGCGCCCCGCCGCCGCAGCTGCCGCGCCCGAAGATCGGCCTGCAACACCCTGACTTTCCTGACCTCTTTACCTTGGAAATATCCCGGGGGTCCGGGGGCAGAGCCCCCGGCCCTGGCGGCCGCAACCGGCACGGATCGCGCTAGAGGTAGTCCGACCGGGTCAATCCGTATTTCGCCATCTTCTCGTTCAGCGTCCGCCGCGGCAGGCACAGCTCGTCCATCACATTGGCGATCGAGCCCTTGTGGCGCCGCATCGTGTTGTCGATCAGCATCCGCTCGAAGGCCTCGACATATTCCTTCAGCGGCTTGCCCTCGGTGGTCATCGCCGGGCCGGCATCCTCGTTGTCGGCCATCAGCAGCGAAGCGATCGAGCCCGAGCCGCGCCGCGCCTGCAGCACCGCGCGTTCCGAGATGTTGATCAGCTGCCGCACATTGCCCGGCCAGGGGGCCTGCAACAGCTGCGCCGCCTCCTGCGCATTCACCTGCGGCGCCGCGCAGCCGTATTCCTCGGCGAATTGCTCGGCATAGCGGGTGAAGAGGGTCAGGATGTCCTCGCCCCGGGTGCGCAGCGGCGGCAGGGTGATCTTCATCGCCGCCAGCCGGTAATAGAGATCGGGGCGCAGCACGTCCTCGCAGGTCTTGCCCTGCTCGGCCAGGTTCGAGATCGCGACCACGCGGGTCTCGGCCGGGGTGCCCTGATCGTTCATCCAGGTCAGCAGCCTGGCCTGAAGCGCCTGCGGCAGGGCGTCGATGTCTTCCAGCACCAGCGTGCCGCCGCGCGCCTCCTCGATCAGGGGCAGCACCACGCCCTCGGTCACCGGGCCGAAGAGCCGCGCCGCCAGCCCGGCCTCGTCATGCGCGGCGCAGGAGAAGAGCACGAATTTCCGCCCCGCCTTGGCACCGACCGCGTGCAGGGCATGGGCGACAAGGGTCTTGCCGGTCCCGGTCTCGCCGTCGATCAGCACATGGCCTTCGGCCTGGCCGAGATCGAGAATATCCTCGCGCAGCCGTTCCATCGGCGCCGAGGTGCCGATCAGCTTCTTCATCAGCCCCGAGCCGTCGGACAGTTCGCGCCGCAGCGCCCGGTTGTCCAGCGTCAGCCGCCGGTTCAGCGTCGCCTTCTTGGCCAGTTCGGTCATCCGGTCTGGGTTGAACGGCTTTTCGAGAAAGTCGAAGGCCCCGACCCGCATCGCCTCGACCGCCATCGGCACGTCGCCATGGCCGGTGATCATGATCACCGGCAGTGCCGAATCCTGGCTCATCAGCCGCTTGAGGAATGCCATACCGTCCATCCCCGGCATCTTGATGTCGCTGACCACCACCCCGGGGTAATCCGGCCCGAGTGCCTTCAGCGCCTCTTCGGCGCTCGGATAGGTTTCGGTGTCGAACCCCGACAGTGCCAGCCACTGGCTGATCGACTGCCGCATGTCCTGCTCGTCGTCCACGATGGCGATTTTCATGCCTTTGGCCATTCTGGCTTACTCCGCTGCTTCCGTGCGTTCCCGTAGGATCGGCAATTGCATTTCAAAAACGGCGCCGCCGCCCTGAGCATTCCGGGCCGTCAGGCGGCCCCCGTGATCGTTGACGATTCCCGAAGAGATCGCCAGCCCGAGTCCGACTCCGTCGCCGGGTGCCTTGGTTGTGTAAAATGGTTCAAAAAGGTTCACCAAGTCCTTGATCCCGTGCCCATTATCACGAACCATCAACACCGCTTGACTGCCGGCGCTGAGGGTCAGCGAAATTTCGGGTTCCGCGACGTCCTTGGTCGCGTCCAGCGCGTTGCGGAACAGGTTGATGACCACCTGTTCGATCCGGATCCGGTCGCCCAGCACCATCACCGGCTGGCGCGGCATCGAGCGGTTGATCTTCACCTTGCGGCTCTTCAGCTGCGGTTCCATCATCGCAAGCGCCGCCGAGATCGCCGTGCGCAGGTCGATCGGCTCGAAGGCGTCGCCGCCCTTGCGGGCATAGCTCTTGAGCTGCCGGGTGATGGCGCCCATCCGCTCGATCAGGTCGTCGATGCGCTGAAACGAGGCCAGGCTCTCCTCGGGCCGCTTGCGCTGCAGCAGCAGCCTTGCCCCGGCCAGGTAGGTCTTCATCGCCGCCAGCGGCTGGTTCAGTTCGTGGCTGACCGCCGCCGACATCTCGCCGAGGGCGGCCAGTTTCGACGATTGCGCCAGGGTCTGCTCGGCCACCTGCAGGTTCTTCTCGGCCCGCTCCCGCTCGGCGATCTCGCGCTGCAGGGCGACGTTCAGCTGCCGCAGCTCGGCGCTTTCGGCGCGGAAGAAGGCCGATTGCGAATAGGCCCGGCGCGAGGACAGCCAGAAGGCCAGCGCCAGCAGGATCGCGAATCCCATGATCTCCAGAGCCAGCACCGCATTGACCCGTTCGCGCACCGAGGCATAGGGCGAGAAGGTCACCATCCGCCAGCCCTGGAAGGGAATCCGGCTTTCCAGCCGCATCACCGCCTCGCCGCGCAGATAGGCGTCGGGCGGCAGCGCCGTCCAGTCGGCGGTGGCGCGGATCGCGCGTTCGATGGCCGAGGGCGCCGAGGTATCGGCCAGCGCCTCGTTCTCCAGCAGCCCGCGCCAGCGCGGCTCGGTGGTCAGCATGATCCGGCCTTCGCTGTCGGTCACGAAGACGGCATCGGAAATTCCCGACCAGCTCTGCTCGAACTTGCGCAGATCGACATGGACAAGGATCACCCCCAGCAACACCCCGTCGGCCTGGATGCGCCGCGAATAGGTAAAGCGGAAGGCCCCGGCCTCGGACAGCGTGGTCGAGAACACGGTGTCGTTCGAGCGCTGCGCCTCGATGACGAAGGTGGATTGCCGGTAATTGGTGCCGATCAGGTTGCGGTCGGTGGCGCCGACCACCCGCCCGGCGCCATCCACCAGTTGCAGGGAGGCCGCGCCGATTTCGTCGACGAAGGTGATCAGCCGCTGCGAGGCGCGCGAATAGTCCTGGCTCTGCAGGGCCTTGATCAGTTCCGGATCGCGCGACAGCAGAAGCGGCACGATCGAATTGCGTTGCAGTTCGCTCATGATGTTGCCGGAATAGAGCGTCTGCCGGACCTCGGCCCGGGCCCGTGTGGTGGCGGTAAAGCGTTCGGTCAGCCAGGTGTTGGTGTACCAGACGGTGCCGACCGCAAGGCCGATCATCAGCACCATGACCAGCCGAATCAGCCAGCGCCACCGCAGGCTGCCGCGGCGGGTACGGCTGCCTTCGCCGCCTTGCGGCGGTCCGGCGGACTGGATGTTGGCCTCGGCCGTCATGGACGGAGTCTAGGCCCCCGGCGGGGGCGGCTCAAGCGTTGGTGCTCAGGCGCTCACCACGGCCTGCAAGATACCGCCGAAGACCGCGCGGCCCTCGGCCGGGCCCAGGGCCGGATCGGCGGCGCGTTCGGGATGCGGCATCATGCCCAGCACCCGGCGATTGTCGGACAGGATGCCGGCGATGTCGGCGACCGAACCATTCGGGTTCTCGGTATAGGTGAAGGCGATGCGATCCTCTGCCTTCAGCCGGGAAAGCCCATCGTCGTCAATGACATAATTGCCCTCGTGATGGGCCAGCGGCACCTGGATCACCTGGCCCTTGTCCAGCGCCGAGGTAAAGACCGAGTCCGAGGTCTGGACCCGCAGCCCGACGGTGCGGCAGACGAATTTCAACCCGGCATTGCGCATCAGGGCGCCCGGCAGCAGGCCGGTCTCGGTCAGAATCTGGAAGCCGTTGCAGATTCCGATCATGTAGCCGCCGCGGGTGACATGGGCCGTCATTGCCGCCACGATCGGCGATCGTGCCGCGATGGCACCGCAGCGCAGGTAGTCGCCGTAGGAGAATCCTCCCGGCACGCCGACCACATCGGTGCCCTCGGGCAAGGCCGTGTCCTTGTGCCAGACCCGGGCAACCTCGAAGCCTTCGCGTTCGAAGGCGGTGGCCAGATCGCGGTCGCAGTTCGACCCCGGAAAGGTGATGATGGCGGCCTTCATCGGCGGTCCCCTTTGGCGCTGGCGGATGCCCTGCCCTTAGCGCAGATTCCCGCGCGCGACCAGAGTGGAGACGCGGGGAAAGGCGTCGGTTTGGTGCGGGCGTGGTGCGTGGGTGGTGCGTGCGAGCACGCACCCTACACCGCGCGACGAACCACCGTTGTCTGGAGGGCCCGTAGGGTGCGTGCTCGCACGCACCATGCCCCGACACAATCCGGCGACCCGGCCAACCCCCTACAGCCAGTTGCCCATCAGCACGAAGGCCGACCAGAAATAGGGATGGTCCAGCCCGACAGACCCCTTGCCGCTGCCGCGCCGGATCGGCCTGCCCGACCGTTCGCCACCGCCGCCGGCGCCACCTTCGGCCAGCATCGACAATTGCGCCTGGCGCAGCGCCTCGGCCTTGTCCATCCCGCCTTCGATCATGTTGCGGTAGAACAGCGCCATCAGCCGGGGCGTCGCCTCGTCGGCCACCGGCCAGAGAGAGGCCATCACCGCGCTGGCGCCCGAGAGCTGGGCCGTGGCGCCGAACCCGTCAAGCTCGGACCCGTCGCCGCCCCGGGCCGTCTGGCAGGCGCTGAGCGTCAGCAGGTCCACCCCCCGAAACCGCAGCGCCCGCTCCTTGCGGATCGTGGCAAGGGTCAGATGCGCGCCATCGCCCAGCAGCAGGAAGGAGTCATCCTCCTGCCCCGGTTGCAGGGCGAAATGGCTGGCGATGTGCAGGATTTCAGGCTTGCCGCGCAGGGTCCGCTTCAGGCTGGCCTCGTCGAAGGCCTCGTCCAGCCCGGTCTTTCCCGCCAGCACGCCGCCCTCGGCCCCGAAAATCCGCTCGATCTCGCGTTTCACTCCCGGCAGGGCGTCGAATCCGGGAAAGGCCTTGGTGACGCCGAAGCCGGCGGTCCTGTCGGCATCGCGGCCACCGCGGCGGAACTGGGTCGGCACCGCCGCCGAATAGATTGCCAGGGCGTAATCCTCGACCAGATAGCCCTCGCCGTCATAAAGCGCCGCGAAGGGCACATAGCGCAGGAAGCCGTCGAGATTGAGCATCACCACCTCGATCCCCGCCGCTTCGAGCGCCGGGCGCACCGGTGCCACCAGCAGGTCGTGCAGCCTGCGCAGCGGCACTTTCACCTCTGCGTCGCGGTCCTCGATCGCCTGCAGCGCCTCGAAGACCAGCCCGGCCAGTTCGGCCCGGGTCACGGCGACCTCGAAATGTTCCGAGATGCCCGGCAGGGTCAGGAACAGATGCGTCGCATCGTCCAGGGCGGCGATCTGCAGGATCGCGGTCGGCCGGTCGAGTTCGTCGAGAATGTCCTGATAGGTGCCGACCGAGTCGAACTGCGCCTCGAAACTGCCGCGTTCCTCGGTGCCGACTTCGGCCAGAAACCCCTCGACCGCGGCATCGAAGGCATCCGTGGCACGTTGCAGCGCCTCTTCCAGCACCGCGATCTGTTCCAGGTCCTCGTCGGTGGCGACGCCGTCGTCATCCAGGGCATAGAGCCGCTGCAATTCCTGCTCGGCCGCCACCGGAATCTGTGCAAGCGCGGTCAGCCGCGCCTGCTGGTCCAGTTCGCTGTCGGACAGCAGTGACTGGGTCTTGCGCAGATCGGCCGTGCCGTCGCGTTGCAGGAACTCGAAGACTTCCTGCTCCTTCTCCATGTTCAGCACCGCCTGGGCTTCCGAGAGACGCCCCTGCCCGATCAGCAACCCGGCGAGGTCCTGATAGAGCCGGCGCCATTCGCTTCGCAGCCCTTCGGTTTCGGATTCGCTCAACGAGTCGTTCAGCGCCCGTATCTCCTGCTGCGCATTGACCGCCATCTTGCCGAACAGGATCGCGCGGTCGATCTCTCCCTTCTTCGCGAAGGCGCGTTGCAGGGTTTCGAAGACCCATCTTTGATCGCTCAGGCTCTGGCGCCGGTTCGCCACCATCCAGGGCAGCGCCTTCATCGACCAATAGATCGCCTGATCGACATCGCCGAGGTCCAGGGAGACCAGCCCCAGATTGATCCGCGACTTGGTCGCGTTGATGCTGAAATCGCCATCCGAGACCAGGTCGAACTCGAAGCCGCGTTCCATCCAGGCCCGGGCCAGTTCGAACCGGCCCATGCGCCAGTAGACCACGCCGATATTGCCGATCGCATAGCCATATCCGCCGGCCTCGCGGCCCTCGGACTGCTCGAACAGATCCATCGCCTTCCGATAGGCCGCGATCGCCTCTTCGAAACGTTCCTGATGCTCCAGCGCGATCCCGGTGTGCAGCCAGGTCGAGGCGACATTGACCATGTAGTAGTCCCCCGTCGCCTCGGGTCCGCCGCCGGTCCAGCCGCTGAAGATCCTCCGGGCGGCCTCGAACTTGGCCAGCGCTTCGGGGTAGCGCGACAGGTCCAGCAGGGTCAGGCCCTGCAATTCCAGCGCCGAGGCGATACGCCAGTCACTGTCGCGCAGATGCGACAGCTCCCGGGCATTGGCCAGCATCGCGTCGAACCAGACCAGCGCCTCGTCGAAATCGCTCAGGTCCTTGTAGGCATAGCCGATGTTCCAGGCCGCCACACCGGCATTGCGGCGCACGTCGCCCGACATGGCGTCGAACTGGTCATAGGCGGCCTCCAGCCAGTAGATCGCCTCGCGCAGGCTGGCGTCCTGCAGGATCTCCGCCAGATTGGTGCCCAGTTCGAGCTGTGCGTAGGGATCGCCCGCCTTGGCCTTTGTGACCAGCTGCGAGGGCTGCCCGGCAAGGATCTGGTCGCGGATCTCGGCATCGGCCTGTGCCAGCGCCGGGCCGCCGCCGAGCGTGACAGCCGCCAACGCCAGCCAGAAGCAGAGGGCAAATCTCGACAGTATCGGCAAGGCACACTCCCAGAGCGCACGGCGCGCGCCGCACTGCGCAACTGTCCCGCCCCGGGCGCGCCCTGTCCAGCCCCAAGCCTGCCGTGACGGCATTTGTCACCCGCCGCCCCGGATGGCAGCGCGGTTTCAGCCGTTCAGTTCAGGAAATCGGTGATGACCGCGGTGCCCGGCGCCGTCGGCCCGTCGAAGGCACGAAGCTCGGCGCTGGCCCCCGAGAGCGGCACCAGCCGGGACACGATCGGCCGCACATCGACCCGGCCCGCCTCGATCAGCGACAACAGCGACGGGTAGCGCCAGGACGGCATTCCCCGGGTGCCGAATACGGCGAGGTTCTTCATGTAGATGGCGCTCATGTTGATCTCCATGACCGCCGTATGGCCGATCGGCATCCCGACCTGGACGTGCCGGCCCATCGGGCGCAGGCATTCCAGCGAGGCATTGGCGGTCTGCTGGATGCCCAGGGCCTCGACGCTGACATGGGCGCCGCCGCCGGTGATTTCGCGGATCGCCTCGGCAACATTGCCGTCGCGCGCGTTCACCGCCGCTTCGGCGCCAAGCCCCAGTGCATGGTCCAGCTTCTCCTGCACAACGTCGACGACCACGACCCTGGCGCCGAGCGCCTTGCCGAGGATCAGGCAGGACAGGCCGATGCCGCCGGTGCCATGCACCGCCAGCCACTCTCCCCCGGCCAGGGCGGCCCGGCCGGTCAGCGCATGCCAGGCGGTGGTGACCCGGCAGCCGAGCCCCGCCGCCAGTTCCGGCGTCAGGCTTTCGGGCAGCCGGGCAAGATTGTGATCGAACGGCACGGCGATGTATTGCGCGAAGGCGCCGGGCTCGACAAACCCGGGCAGGCGCTGGTTCGGGCAGGTGTTCTGGTGGCCCGACTGGCAGGACGGGCACGAGCCGCAGGCCAGGATGAAGGGCGCCACCAACCGGTCGCCGACCTTGTAATGCGCGTCCTTTCCGGCCTCGATCACGGTGCCGCAGTATTCGTGGCCGGGAATCTGTCCCGGCTTGACCCGGGGGTGCTCACCGCTCCAGCCATGCCAGTCCGAGCGGCAGATGCCGCAGGCGGCGACTTCCAACACCACGCCATCGGGCGGGCAGTCCGGATCGGGAACCTCCTTCAGTTCCAGATCCTCACGATAGGTTTTCAGAACCGCTGCGCGCATGATGCCTCCCCGATCTGTGCAGATCATGGGTTGCGCGCGGGGCGCGGCGAGTCAAGCACGGCGGCATGGCGCGGCGCGCTTGGGACTTTCAGCCGATCTCGACCTGGTAGCTCTCGATCACCGTATTGGCGAGCAGCTTCTCGCACATCGCCGTCACCTCGGCCTCGGCCTCGGCCCTGTCGGTGGTGGCCAGATCAAGCTCGATCACCTTGCCCTGGCGGACCTTCTCGACCCCCGCGAAGCCCAGCGACCCGAGCGCATGACGCACCGCTTCACCCTGCGGGTCCAGAACCCCCGCCTTCAGCATCACCGTTACCTTGGCTTTCATCCTAGGGGTCTTCCGTTGTCAGAATCTCAGTTGATGACCGTCGGCTTGACCGAATGGGTCACGTTGGTCGGCAGCACGCCCAGCCGGCGGGCGACTTCGGTATAGGCGTCGGAGAGGCTGCCCAGGTCGCGGCGGAACACGTCCTTGTCGAGCTTCTGCCCGGTCTCGATATCCCACAGGCGGCAGGAGTCCGGGCTGATCTCGTCGGCCACGACCAGGCGCATGAAATCGCCTTCCCAGATCCGCCCGATCTCGATCTTGAAATCGACCAGCCGGATGCCGACGCCCAGCATGACGCCCGAGAGGAAATCGTTCACCCGCAGCGCCAGCGCGATGATGTCGTCGAGGTCCTGCTGACTGGCCCAGCCGAAGGCAATGACATGCTCTTCGCTGACCATCGGATCGTGCAGCGAGTCATCCTTGAAATAGTATTCGACGATCGGGCGCGGCAGCGGCGTGCCCTCGGCAATGCCGAGCCGCTTGCTGATCGAGCCGGCCGCGACATTGCGGACCACCACTTCCAGAGGAATGATCTCGACCTGGCGGACCAGCTGCTCGCGCATGTTCAGGCGGCGGATGAAATGGGTCGGCACGCCGATCTGGTTCAGCCCGGTCATGAAGAACTCGCTCAGGCGGTTGTTCAGCACGCCCTTGCCGTCGATCTGGGCCTTCTTGGCCCCGTCGCCGGCGCTGGTGTCATCCTTGAAATACTGCACGAAGGTGCCCGGCTCGGTGCCTTCGTAAAGGATTTTTGCCTTGCCTTCGTAGATTTTCTTGCGGCGCGCCATGGTCTCTCCCGGGAGGTGGGCGGCGGGCACTGCCCGTCGCGGCTGCTTTATCGCGGATACCCCAGTGCCGCAAGGCAGAGCCGTGCAGGCACCGAAGCACCGGCCCGCCCCCTTGCCCGACCGGGATCGGGGCCGGATTTTCGTCGCCGGGCCGCCCTGCCCCTTGCGGGATCGGCCCCGGCCTTGCATATGGGGGCACAGACGCGCCCAGCCAAAGGACACAGCGATGCCCACGTTCGACGACCGCGAAAACGCCTTCGAGAACAAGTTCGCCCATGACAGCGAAATGCAGTTCAAGGCCGAAGCCCGCCGCAACAAGCTTCTGGGCCTTTGGGCCGCCGAGCTGATGGGAAAGGGCGACCAGGAAGCCCAGGCCTATGCCCAGGAAGTCATCAAGGCCGATTTCGAGGAAGCCGGCGATGCCGACGTGTTCCGCAAGATCAAGAACGATCTGGCGGGCAAGGCCGACGACGACACCATCCGCAACAAGATGGTCGAGCTTCTGGCCACCGCGAAGGCCCAGCTGATGGACGAGGCCTGAGCCAGCCTCGGGCCCCTGGCGGGCTACCGGACGATCGGGCGCCGGGGCGGGCAATACGCCGCCCCGCCGCACGCGCCTCCCGGCCTGCCGCCCCCCTGACCCGACGACCAACCTGCGGCCTCTGACTTTGCCCCGGCATCGCAACGCGCCGCTTCCCGCCGGATGCCCCGGCAGAGTGGAGTATTCACCCGTGTCCAGTTCCGCCCCGACCGACGACGCCCTGACCCAAGCCCTTGCCAGCCACGACTGGCTGATGGCCGATGGCGCCACCGGCACCACGCTCTTCAACATGGGGCTGGAGGCCGGCGAGCCGCCGGAACTCTGGAATGTCGATCACCCGGACCGGATCCTGGCCCTTTATCAGGGCCCGGTCGATGCCGGGTCGGATCTGTTCCTGACCAATTCCTTCGGCGGCAATGCCGCCCGGCTGAAGCTGCACGATCACCAGCGCCGGGTCCGCGAGCTGAACCGCGTCGCGGCCGAACTGGGCCGCGAAGTCGCCGACAAGGCCGGGCGCAAGGTCATCGTCGCCGGCTCGATGGGGCCGACCGGCGAGATCATGGAGCCGATGGGCAGCCTGACCCATGCCGATGCGGTCGAGATGTTCCACGAGCAGGCCGACGGGCTCAAGGAGGGCGGCGTCGACCTGCTCTGGGTCGAGACGATCTCGGCCCCCGAGGAATACCGCGCTGCCAGCGAGGCGGCCGCCCTGGCCGGGATGCCCTGGTGCGGCACGATGAGCTTCGACACGGCCGGACGGACCATGATGGGCATGACCTCGACCGGCATGGCCGCAATGGTCGAGACCCTGCCCTACCCGCCGATCGCCTTCGGCGCGAATTGCGGCGTCGGCGCCTCGGACCTGCTGCGCACCGTACTGGGCTTTGTCGCCCAGGGGACCGAGCGCCCGCTGATCGCCAAGGGCAACGCCGGAATCCCGAAATACGTCGATGGCCATATCCATTACGACGGCACCCCGGAACTGATGGCGGAATACGCGGTTCTGGCCCGGGATTCGGGCGCCCGGATCATCGGCGGCTGCTGCGGCACCACGCCCGAGCACCTGCGCCTGATGCGCGAGGCGCTGGAGACCCGGCCCACCAACGGCCGCCCGACGCTGGAGGCGATCACCGCCGCCCTGGGCGGTTTCTCCTCGGCCAACGACGGGCTGAACGACGACGGCCCGAAGCGCACCCGCGCCAGCCAGCGCCGCCGCTGAGGGCAGCGCGGCGGCTCGCCACGGCGAAGGGCTTTACGCAAAGTCAGCTGACAGGTTATCCTCCGGCAATTCTGACCGGAGATTTCCAGATGTTCCTTTCGCGCCTCGCCGCCTGCCTGATGGCCTGCCTGGTCGGCCTCACCGCCGCCCCCACCCTGGCACAGGATCGTGCCGACACGATCCTCGTCCTCGACGGGTCGGGCTCGATGTGGGGCCAGATCGACGGGGTGGCGAAGATCACCATCGCGCAGAAAGTGGTCGCGGACCTGCTCGACAACCTGCCCGCCGACCAGAACCTGGGCCTGACGGTCTATGGCCACCGCAGGAAGGGCGACTGTTCGGATATCGAGACGGTCGTCGCACCCGGCCCCGACACCCGCGCCGCGATCCGGGCCGCGGTCGAGGCGATCAAGCCCAAGGGCAAGACCCCGATGACCGATTCCGTCATCGCGGCGGCCGAGGCGCTCAAGTTCACCGAGAACGCCGCCACCGTCATTCTGGTCTCGGACGGGATCGAGACCTGCAACCCCGATCCCTGCGCCGCCGCGAAAATCCTGGAAGAGACCGGGGTGAACTTCACCGCCCATGTCGTCGGCTTCGATGTCGCCGGCGATGTCACCGCGATGGCGCAGATGCGCTGCATCGCCGAAGAGACCGGCGGCAAGTTCCTGACCGCCGAGGATGCCGCCACCCTGGCCGATGCGCTGACAGAGGTGGCCGCCGCACCGCCCGAGCCCGTGGCCCCGCAACCGGTGACCGTCAGTTTCGAGGCGCATGTCGCCAGCGAAACCGGGCCGCTGATCGGCGACGGGCTGATCTGGACCGTTACCGGCCCCGAGGGCGCGGTGATCGAGAACGACGGCTCGGATGCCGACCCGCAACTTCAGCTCCTGCCCGGCGATTACACGGTTTCGGTGCTGCGTCTCGCCGACGAGGCGACGGCTGAAGCTTCCTTCCGCCCCGGCACCGTGCCGATGACCGTGCGGCTGGTGCTGCCGGAACTGCTGCCGCAGGCCACCATCTCGGGTCCGGCCGAGGCGCCGATCGGCGCCACGATCAAGGTCGAATGGACCGCCGACCCCGATACCGATGGCGGCGACTATATTTCCGTCGCGGCGCTGGACCGCGAGGATTACGAATACGCCAATTACCGCCATGCCGCCGAAGGGGCGCCGACCGATCTGATCATGCCGCTGATCCCCGGCCAGTACGAGCTGCGCTATGTCGCCTCGATCACCGGACGCGGCGACATCGTTCTGGCCCGCGCCCCGATCACCGTCACCGATCTCGCGGTGACGCTGGACGCGGCGGCCTCGGGTGGTGCCGGCTCGGCCTTCAAGGTCGGTTTTGACGGCCCGGACTATCCCAGCGACTATATCTCTGTGGCCAAGCCCGGCGAGACCGCCGGGACCTATGTCACCTATACCTACACCCGCAACGGCAATCCGCTCGAGCTGACTTTGCCGCTGGAGGCCGGCGAATACGAGCTGCGCTATGTCGCGCATGGCTCGCCGGATCGGGTTCTGGCAAGCCAGCCGCTGACCGTCACCGACATCTCAGCCACGCTGGAGGCGCCCGACAGCGCCGGGGCCGGCAGCCGGGTCAAGGTCACATGGACCGGGCCGGGCAATCAGAACGACTATATCTCGGTCTCGAAGACGGATTCCGAGCCGTGGCAATACGAAGCCTATACCTTCACCCGGCACGGCAATCCCGCCGTGGTGACGATGCCGCTGGACCCGGGCACCTATGAGCTGCGCTATGTCGCCAACGGCTCGCCCGACCGGGTGATCGGCACCCGGCCCATCACCGTGGTCGAGGTCGGCGCTACGCTGGAAGCGCCCGAAGAGGTCGGCGCCGGCAGCGAGGTCAAGGTCATCTGGGACGGACCGGACAACCAGAACGACTACATTTCGGTCGCCAAGACCGACGCCGATGCGGGCAGCTACGAGCACTACAGCTACACCCGGCACGGCAGCCCGGCCAAGGTGAAGATGCCGCTGACCCCCGGCACCTATGAACTGCGCTATGTCGCCAACGGCTCGCCCGACAAGGTGCTGGCCACCCGACCCATCACCGTAGTCGAGGTCGGCGCGACGCTGGAAGCGCCCGAAGAGGTCGGCGCCGGAAGCGAGGTCAAGGTCATCTGGGACGGACCGGACAACCAGAACGACTACATTTCGGTCGCCAAGACCGACGCCGATGCCGGCAGCTACGAGTACTACAGCAACACCCGCCACGGCAGCCCGGCCAAGATGAAGATGCCGCTGACCCCCGGCACCTATGAACTGCGCTATGTCGCCAACGGCTCGCCCGACAAGGTGCTGGCCACCCGGCCCATCACCGTGGTCGAGGTCGGCGCGACGCTGGAGGCACCCGAAGAAGTCGGCGCCGGCAGCGAGGTCAAGGTCATATGGGACGGACCGGCCAACCGGGACGACTACATTTCGGTCGCCAAGCCCGACGCCGATGCAGGCAGCTACGAAAACTACGCCTATACCCGCAATGGCAGCCCGGCCAAGGTGACGATGCCGCTGACTCCCGGCACCTATGAGCTGCGCTACGTCGCGCAGGGCCGCCCCGACAAGGTGCTGGCCTCCCGGCCCATTTCGGTGGTCGAGGTCGGCGCGACGCTGGAGGCACCGGAGACCGTGATCGCCGGCAGCGAGGTGAAGATCGCCTGGACCGGACCGGGCAACAGGAACGACTTCGTCAGCGTTGCCAGTCCCGGCGAGGATCCGAACAAATACGAGAACTACGCCTATACCCGCAACGGCAGCCCGGCCAAGGTGACGATGCCGCTGACCCCCGGCACCTATGAGCTGCGCTATGTCGCGCAGGGCCGCCCCGACAAGGTGCTGGCCTCACGGAAGATCGAGGTGGTGGCGGCCGAGGTCTCGCTGTCCGCGCCGACCGAGGCGGTGGCCGGAGAAACGATCCAGGTCACCTGGAGCGGCCCCGACAACCGCAACGACTTCATCGCGGTCTCCTTGCCCGGCGCCGACCCGAACGACTATTTCAGCTATACCTACAGCCGCCAGGGATCGCCGCTGCCGCTGCTGATGCCGGTCGAGGCAGGCACCTACGAGATCCGTTATGTCGGCCAGGGCAAGCCCGACCAGGTGCTGGCCAGCAGGACGATCACGCTGAGCCCGCTCTCGGCCAGTCTCACCGCTCCGGCGACCGTCAAGCTGGGCGAGAAGCTGATGGTCGAGTGGGAGGGGCCGAACTACGCCAATGACTATATCGCCGTGGCGGTGCCGGGCTCGGACAAGAAGCTGACCTTCGCCTATACGCGGAACGGCCAGCCACTGGCGGTGCCGCTGCCGAAAGAGCCCGGCAGCTACGAGTTGCGCTATGTGCTGGGACAGGGCCGCGGGGTCATCGCGACACGCCCGCTGACCGTCGAATAGACATCCGGCCGGCGCGCTCCGGGGGCCGTGGCAGGTTGTCGCAAGCCCGGCCCCGGTTCCGCCCCCGCCTTAACATTCGAGTTCTTGAATGTTATGTGCCGGCTGCGGCATTGGAGCCGCCCCAACCGGAGTCTCCACGATGTTCGCGTTCCTGCGCAAATCCCGATCCGACATGAGCCCCGCCGAGGCGGTCGCCCTGGCCCGCGAGGGCAGGATCGTGCTGATCGACGTGCGGGGTCCGGACGAGATCGCGATCAGCGGCAAGGCGGAAGGTGCGCTCTGCATCCCGTTGGGCGAGATCGGGCTGCGCTGTGATCCCAAATCGGCGGGGTTCGACGAGAGGCTGGCCTGCGGACACCCGGTGGCGGTCTATTGCGCCACGGGCATGAGATCGGGCCGCGCAGTCGAAGTGCTGCGCAACCTGGGACACGAGAACGTTCACAACATCGGCGGCCTCGGCGACTGGCTGCGTGCCGGCGGCAAGCGCGACTGATCCCGGTGATCGGGCGGCGGGGCGCCCGGCCCCCCTAGATGTGGATCGCCCGACCGTAGGCCGAGAGCACCGATTCGTGCATCATCTCGCTCAGCGTCGGATGCGGGAACACGGTCTCGATCAGCTCGGCCTCGGTGGTCTCCAGCGTCCGGCCGACGACATAGCCCTGGATCAGCTCGGTCACTTCGGCGCCGACCATATGGGCGCCCAGAAGCTCGCCGGTCTTGGCGTCGAAAACGGTCTTGACCAGCCCTTCCGGTTCGCCCAGAGCCACCGCCTTGCCGTTGCCGATGAAGGGGAAGCGCCCGACCTTGACCTCGAAACCGGCTTCCTTGGCCTTGGCCTCGGTCATGCCCACGCTTGCGACCTGGGGCTGGCAATAGGTGCAGCCGGCAATCGCGCCGGGCTTGATCGGATGCGGATGGCCGCCCGCGATCAACTCGGCCACCATGACGCCTTCATGGCTGGCCTTGTGCGCCAACCAGGGCGCACCCGCGATATCGCCGATGGCGAACAGCCCATCGACCCCGGTGCGGCAGAATTCATCGGTCACCACATGGGTCCGGTCGATCTTGACCCCGGCCTTCTCCAGGCCCAGCCCTTCGACATTGCCGACGATGCCGACCGCCGAAATCACCGTGTCGAACTCTGCCGTGGTGGTCTTGCCGTCGGCTTCGAGATGCGCCGTGACCTTGCCCTTGCCCCGGTCCAGCTTCTTCACCGTGGTCTTTTCCAGGATCGTCATGCCCTGCTTGACGAACTGCTTCTTGGCGAAGGCGGAAATCTCGGCATCCTCCACCGGCAGCACCCGGTCCATCACCTCGACCACCGTGGTTTCGGCGCCCATGGTGTTGTAGAAACTGGCAAATTCGATACCGATCGCGCCCGATCCGATGACCAGCAGCTTCTTCGGCATCCGCGGCGGCACCAGCGCGTGACGATAGGCCCAGACCAGGTCGCCATCCGCCTCGAGCCCCGGCAGTTCCCGCGCCCGGGCGCCGGTGGCCAGCACGATGTTGCGGGCGGTCAGTTCTTCCGTGCCCTTCTCGCCCTTGACCGAGACCTTGCCCGGCCCGGCGAGGGCAGCCTCGCCCATCACCACGGTGACCTTGTTCTTCTTCAGCAGGTGCTTGACCCCGCCTTCCATCTGCTTGGCCACCCCGCGCGAGCGCTTCACGATCCCGTCGAGATCAAAGCCGACTTCCCCGGCGCTCAGCCCGAAATCCTTGGCCCGGTGCATCAGATGGTACACTTCGGAGGACCGCAGCAGCGCCTTGGTCGGAATGCAGCCCCAGTTCAGGCAGATGCCGCCGAGGTTCTCGCGCTCGATCACCGCCACGTTCAGGCCCAGCTGTGCCGCCCGGATGGCGCAGACATAGCCCCCGGGCCCGGCGCCAATCACGATCAGGTCGAAGCTTTGAGATGCCATTCCATCCTCCCGGTTCCAAGGTCGTTTAACGTTAAACTATCTACACCGGCCCGACAACGCCCCGGCCCGGCAAGGCCGATCTACCCGTCGCGCATGGCTCTGGCTGGCCGCCCTGCCCCGACCCTGCGATGCCAGCGGGCCGCGATCAAGCCCGCAGTCGGGTTTCCGCACGGGCAACCCGCCCGCCGGTCCCGTCCATTGGACTCGCGGGGCGCGCGCCGCAGCCGGCGCTGTGGACCGGGGATCGGTTATGCCGCCTTCACCTCGTTCAGCGCGAAGCGATAGCCGCCGGCGTCGAGAAAGACCTGCTCGGCCGGGGTCGTGGCGCGGCCCAGATGGGCGTTGCGATAGGGAAAGCGGCCAAAGCGACGGATCACCTCGCGATGGGCGCGGGCGTGCAGCAGCAGTTCCTCGGAATCCATCCGGGTCTTCATCAGCCGCACGGCGTGGTCCTGGTCGGCCTGCGATTCGGAATGCTCGAAGGGCATGTAGAAGAACTGCCGGGCCGGCGGGTCGATCTTGAGGTCGAAGCCCTGATCCAGCGCCGCCTGCGCCGCGCAGCGTGCCAGCCGGTCGGAACTGTAGGCCGCAGCGGTGTCGCGGAACATGTTGCGGGAGAACTGGTCGGTCACGATGATATAGGCCAGAACCCCCGTAGGGTATGTCAGCCACATTCCCAGATGACCGTCCATGGCGGCCTGCCAGACCGGCTCGAACCGCTCGCGGATTTCCGCGTCCAGCGCGGCGCCGCCTCCATACCAGCCCTTGGGTCCGGTTTCATCCAGCCAGAAGGCCAGCACGTCTTCGGGTGTTGTCATGACCATGACTCCCTGCTCCGCCACAAGTTCAGCCTGACACGGGTGCCTTGACCCATCAAGCCGGGTCTTCCTTACCCGGCCCGGGTGCGGGCTCTATGCATCACCCGCGCCAGGCCCCTCGTCCTCGGGCTTGTCGTCCCCCATGTCGAGGAACACTTCGGTCGCCGCCTCGACCGCCACCGAAGTGGCCGAGGGCGTGACCGCGACATAGCCGGTCTCGGCGACGATCCCCTTGCGCGACCGCTGGGTCGTTCGCCAGGCGGCATAGCCCGCCAGCGCGAACATCAGCACCGCCATGAACAGGAAATAGGCCCAGGTGCCGAAACCATCCATCATCCAGCCGGTGAGCAGCGGGCCGAAGATCGCCCCGACCCCGTTGATGAACAGGAAGCCGGCGCTGGCGGCGGGCATGTCCTCGCGCTCCATGTAATCATTGGCATAGGCCAGGCAGAGCGCATAGAGCGGGTTCGACAGCCCGCCCAGCAGGAAGCCCGAGATCAGCCAGAGCGCGAAGATCCCGTTGGCGAATGTACCAATCAGCCCGCCGAACCCGGCCAGAACTGCCAGGATCAGGATCATGCGGCGGCGGTCGGTGCGGTCGGAAATCCAGCCGATCGGATACTGCAGCACCAGACCGCCGACGTAGATCACCGAGACGAAGACCGAAATCTGCCCGATCGACAGCCCGGCCTTGGCGCCCCAGACCGAGGACATGCCGAACTGCGCTGCGAAGACCCCGCCGAGCAGGAACATCCCCATGCAGGACAGCGGCGAAATCTCGATCAGCTTGCGGATTGCCAGCGGCTTGGTGGTCTCGAACACCGGGGCCGGGCTGACCGACAGCAGGATCGGCGCAAAGGAGATCGAGACCAGGACCGAGGGAATGATGAACAGGATGTAGCCGGACGGATCACCGGCCGAGAGGATCCCCTGGGCCGAGATGATCCCGACCATCTGCGCCAGCATGTAGAGCGACAGCGCCTTGCCCCGGTTCTCGTTCGCGACCGAATTGTTCAGCCAGCTCTCGGCGGTGATGTAGACGCCGCAGAAGGAGAACCCGATGATCGCCCGCAGGACCGTCCAGGCCCAGGGATCGGCCACCACGGGGTAGAGCACCAGCACCGCCGAGATGAAGCTTCCCAGGGCCGCGAAGACCCGGACATGCCCGACTCGGCGCAGCATGTCGGGCGTGACCCGGCTGGCGATCAGGAAGCCGACGAAATAGGCCGACATGACGATCGAGATTTCCCAGGTCGAGAATCCCTCGATCTCGCCCCGGATGCCCAGCAGAGTGCCCTGCAACCCGTTGCCGATCATCAAGAGCAGGATGCCCAGCAGCAATGCCCACGAACTTCCGAGAACCTGTAGCATTCGCTGCCTCCGTTTCGGCGCTTCTAGCGCCTTGCCCGGCCCGGATTACCTGTCCATTGCGACACTTTCCGGCCTGCCCGCGCCAACTGTCCGCGGGGCCGCCGATCGGCGCCGGTCTCAGGGCTCTCCAGGCAGCAGAAGCGAGGCGTCGCCATAGGAGAAGAAGCGATAGCCCTCGGCGATCGCATGGGCGTAGATGGCCCGTATCCGTTCGGTCCCGATCAGCGCCGAGACCAGCATCAGCAGGGTCGATTTCGGCAGGTGGAAATTGGTCATCAGCGCGTCGGTGATGCGGAAGTCATAGCCGGGCCGGATGAAGATGTCGGTCTCGCCGCGAAACGGCGCGATCTCGCCCGCGGCGGCGGCGCTTTCGATCAGCCGCAACGCGGTGGTGCCGACCGGGATCACCCGTCCGCCGGCGGCGCGGGTGGCGGCGATCTCGGCGGCGGCGGTCTCGGTCACCTCGCCCCATTCGGCATGCATCCGGTGTTTCGAGACATCATCGACCTTGACCGGCAGGAAGGTTCCGGCCCCGACATGCAGCGTCACCCGGCTGGTCTCGACCCCGCGCGCCGCCAGCGCCGCCATCAGGTCGGCATCGAAATGCAGCGAGGCCGTCGGCGCCGCCACCGCGCCGGGCCGGGCCGCCCAGAGGGTCTGATAGTCCTGCCGGTCCTGCGCATCCGCCGGGCGCTTGGCCGCGATGTAGGGCGGCAGCGGCATCATCCCGGCCTTGTCCAGCGCCGCGTCGAAATCGGCGCCGGTCAGGTTGAACGACAGGACCGCGGTGCCCTCCTCGCGCCGTTCGACCCGCGCCAACAGGCCGGCGGCAAAGCGTACCACCTCGCCGTCGCGCAGCTTTCTCAGCGGCTTGACCAGCGCCCGCCACCAGCCTTCGGCTTCGGCCAGCGGGTCGAGCAGGGTCACCTCGATCCGGGCCTCGGCGGTGCCCTGGGCGCCGGTGCGCCGGCGGCTGCCAACCAGCCGCGCCGGAAGCACCTTGGTATCGTTCAGCACCAGCCGGTCGCCGGGGCGCAGGACCTCGGGCAGGTCCGCGACGGTCCGGTCGGACAGGCTGGAGCGGCCCGCGACCAGCAACCGCGCCGCGCTGCGCGGCCGGGCCGGCCGGGTGGCGATCAGCCCCTCGGGCAGGTCGAAATCGAAATCCGAAAGCAGCATGCGGCAGGCCTCTGGGCAGCGGGGGCTGGCCCCTCCAACCATTCCGGACGCTGTTAGGCAAGCCCCCCGGACGCCGGGCCCTGTCGCGGCCTACTTGATCTCCGGCGGCGGCGTGTTGAAGATCTCGCGGAACATCCCCGGCGTGAAGATCGACAGCGGGTTGACCGAGACCTTCGGGTTCTCGCTGGTTCCCTGCACCCGGTAGTTGAAGCCGAACAGCCCTTCGCCCTTCTTGCCGAAGATCTGCCCGATCCCGTTCAGCAGGTAGAGCGGCGAGAACACGCCGCGCAGGTCGAGCGCCCCGGAGCCCAGCGTGTAGCTGCCTTCGACCGAGATCCCCAGCGAGGCGCCGATGGCACTGGCACGGGTGAAATTGATCGCGTTCGGGGTCAGCAGGAACCGCGCCTCGACATTGTCGAAGACAAGGCCGTCGCCGTTCAGCTGCTGCATCAGCCCGACGATCGACACCGCGTTCAGCAGTTCCGCCAGCGCCGGGGTGCCGCGGATACGGACCTTCTTGGCGGTGAGGCTGCCGTCATAGATGCCGGTGCGCCCGGTGGGGATCAGGATGAGCTCCATCGCCCCGCCGCGCACCCTCTTGGCCAGATTGGCGTCCTTCAGCACATCCCCGGCATTGTCCGAGATCACCCTCAACGCGGTGCCGCCGTTCTGCGGCGCCACGGTCCCGTTCAGCACACCGCCGCCATTCAGCCTGGCGGTGAACTTTCCGTTGAAGCCGCCACGGGTGCTGAATTCGCCGTTGAACCCGGTCAGCGTGATCCCGTCCGCCACGGACAGCCGGTCGAGCCGGACCGAGACCGGCCCGCCCGCCGAGCCGCCCGCCCCCTCGCCGAAGGCGGCGCGCCGGAAGTCGAGACTGCCGCCCCGGACCAAAACCCCCGGCTGCACCCCGCGGCCCCGGCCCTGCAGGGTCACCGGCGCATCCAGCCAGCCGCCCAGCCGGACCCGGTCGAACCGCGCCTCGTCCAACTGCCCGTCGGCCTTCAGCGCGATGCTGCCCGAGGCGGTCAGGCCGCCGCCTTCCAGCACGATCCTGTCGATCTTCGGCGGCGAGCCGAGACTCCCCGAGAGTTCGAGCCTGCCCTTGGCGGCCGCCGCCTTGGTCCAGACGATGCTCTCGATCTTCAGCGCCAGCCCCCGCAGGTCCGAGGTCAGCCGGAAGGTCGGTGCACCGCTGCCGGTCTCGATCTCGACCTTGGCGGTGCCCTTGCCGCGCACCGCGCCGGGGGGCAGGTCGATGCCGAATTCCTCCATGAAGGTCTGGCTCAGCTCCACCTGGCCATCCAGCCGCCCGGTGCCGGGATCGCCCGGAGCGATGCCCTGGCGCCAGGTCACATCCACCGGCAGCGCCCCGAACCGGGCCTTGCCGTCGATGGTCAGGGTCTGTCCATCGGCGGCGACCGACAGCTTGTCGGAGGTGATCATCCGGCCCTGCACGATCTTGTCCGAGCGCACATCGGTCAGGCTGCCGCTGGCGGAATAGGTCACGTCGTCCTTTCCGATCACCGCGATCAGCGGCAGCGAGATATCGGCGGTCAGGTCGGCCTGCCCCTCGGCCAGCGCCACCGGCCGCCCTGCCTTCTGCATGACCCGGAACGGGTTCTGATCCAGCAGCGACAGCACCGCCGGGATCGGCCCCCGCGCCGCCAGCGAGATCTCGCCCTGGGCCGGCTTGACCCGGATGTCGGGAACGACGAACACAGTTCCGGCGATGTCGAGCACCCCGCCCTCGGGGGCCTGCACCAGGCCGGTGTCGGCGCGGACCACCATCCGGTCACCGTCGATGCTCAGATAGCCGCTGCCCGAGGTGATCGGCGGCATGGTCTTCATGAAGCGCATGCTTGCGGCATTGAAGGTGGCCCCCAGCATGGTCCGGTCGGCCTGCCCCGGCGCCCGCCGCCAGGCGCCCCGCGCATCGGTGAAATTCCCGGCCAGCAGGTTCTTGCCCAGCCAGGCCCGGGTCTTGGGGATCAGTTCAGGCGGCCAGAGTTCCAGCAGCCGGGCCGTCGATATCCTGTCGATCGTGGCGTCGAGCGCCAAGTCGGGGCCCGCTGCCGTCGCCGTCACCGATCCGGCCAGCCGGATCGTGCTGTCGCCGTCCCGCAGCCGCAGCTTGCCGACCCTGAGCTGGAACGGATTCAGCACCAGCTTCAGTTCCGCCAGCCCGTCATGGAAATGCAGCGGCGCCAGCAGATAGTCATCGGCCCGCGCCACCAGGTCGAGCAGGCGGAACTGGCCGACATAGGCATTCGGCCAGCCGTCCTCGCCCAGGTCCTGCAGATAGGTCTGCCCCGAAAGCTGCACCTCCAGCGCGTCGCTGGCGATCGAGAGGTCGGAGAAGTCGATCCGCCGCCGCGCCGGATCGAAGGTGAAATAGGCCTTGCCGCGGTCGATCCGGATCGGCTTGGCGCCCTCGCCCGGGGTCAGCGTCCCCTCCCCGATTTCGAGCGTCCCGGCAAAGTCGGTCAGTTCGGCATCGGCACCGACCGACAGCCGGAGCGCCCCCGAGATCGGCGCGTCCAGCACCCCGAGGAAGGCCAGCACCGGAGATTGCAGCGCGATGTCGCCCGATGCGGCATTCGAGAAGGCCGCCCCGATCTCGGCCGCCGGCGTGCCCTTGTCGGAATGGAACGTGAAAGAGGTCGAGGCAAGATCCTCGGTGCCGTTGAAGACATCGAACGCCACCGAAATCTCGATCTGCCGGGCGGTCTGGCTGAACAACAGCCGACCATCCGTGACCTGCCAGAGCCGCGAGGTGCGCGCGTCCTCCAGGGTGATGGTCAGTTCGCTGGCCGCGATGGTCTCGATCTCGCTCAGCGGACCCGCGGCGAAGATCTCGTCGATGGTCTCGAGCATCCGCGCCGCCGACCCGGAGCTGCCCGCGGCCGCGACATCGCCGAAGCTGAGGTCAAGCGAGCCGTCGCGCTTGCGCCGCACGGTGATCTGGGCCCCGGAAAGGCGCAGCGCATCGGGAATCAGGTCGCCCCGGACCAGCCCCGGCAGATCGAACCCGGCGCCGACCTCGTTCAGCCGCGCCACCTCGGCGCCGCTTGCATCGAAGATGCCGACATTCTTCAGCCGCACCTGCGGAACCTCGCCGCGCTCCAGCTCGATCTCGATCCGGTCCAGCGAGATATGCCCGGCCGGGAGACCCCGGTTGATCTGCGTCTCGACCCGATGCGCGACCCAGCCCGGAAGGGTCACGGGCCGGTCGATGAGCGCCAGCGCCGCAAGCAGGGCAAAGGCCACGGCAAAGGCGAAGGCCGCGATGCTCCACAGCACGACGAAGCGCCAGCCGTGACGGACCGTGTGGCGGGCGATGCGATGGGCGCGACTGCGTTGCGGCCGGATTGCAGGCGCGTCCGGATCGGGCACCGGGGCGTTGCGCCGGCGGCCCCGGCGCGGCTCCGGCGACTCGGCCAGCCGCAGGGCCGGATCGGCCTGCACCGGCGCCGCCGAGGCCGGTCGCCCCGCCACCCGCATCGCGGGGGACAGCACCATCGGGGCAGCGCCCGGTTCGGGGTGTTTCGCAAGCAGGTTCGGTGTCGCCGCCTCGACCTCGGAGGGCGGATCACCGCTGCCGGACGCCTCTGCCGCCGCATCCGGGTGCGGCGTCGCGGGTGCTTCTGTTTCGGGCGGCTCGGTGTCTGCGGCGGGCTCCTGGCCATCGGTCCCGGCACAGCCCCCGGCCTCAGCCGTGCGGGCAACCTGCGTGCTGACGAAGACCGGCACCGACGCCTCGTCGCTCTTGGCGGCGGCCTGACAGCTGACGAAGACCGGCAGTCGGTCCGGCCCCGGGTCCCCTGCCCCGCTGTCATCGACCCGCGACTCGGCGCCCAGCAGAAGCGGTTCCGCCGAGTCGCCGCCGGATGCCCCCTCGGCCGGCCTGGCCCGGGCTTCGCCGCCGGTGTCCTTCGGTTCCTCCTCCATGCCAGCGGACCCGTTGCCGGGCGGGTCATCAGCCGCTGTCTGATCCTTGGCCACTGCCAATGCGCTCCGATCCTATGGCGTCGCAGCGCCGCAGCCCTTTCGACCACCTCTGCCGCCCGCCTGAAACTGCCTGCTTCCTGCCCTCGGGCTTTCCTTCGCACGAACCCGTTCGTAAAAGCACGATAGCATTCTTCACGGGAGTTCAAAGCCACATGATCCAGCCCGGCGACACAGCGCCCGATTTCACCCTGCCGGCAACGCCCGACACGACCGTCACCTTGTCGGAGCTGCGCCCCTCGCGGGTGGTTCTGTTCTTCTACCCCAAGGACATGACCCCGGGCTGCACCGATGAAGCCATCGGCTTTTCCGCCGCCGAAGCCGACTTCGCCAAGGCCGGGGTGCGCATTGTCGGCGTCTCGAAGGACAGCCTGAAGCGGCATCAGAACTTCATCGCCAAACACCCGGTCAGCGTGCCGCTCGCCTCGGATGCCGAAAGCGACACCTGCGAGCGTTACGGGGTCTGGGGCGAAAAGAAGATGATGGGGCGCAGCTATCTCGGGATCATCCGCTCCACCTTCCTGATCGGACCCGACGGCACGGTCGAGAAGGTCTGGAGCCCGGTCCGGGTCAAGGGCCATGTCGCCGAGGTCCTGGCAGCGGTGACCGGATGAGCAAGGGCCTTGCCGCCCGTGCCGTCGAGGTGCTGAACACGGCCGACGGTCGCACCAAGGCGGCGTTGTCCCTGGCCCATGCACAGGCATGGAAGGACAGCCGCGCCGCCGGGACGCCGCTGCCCGTCGGCGCGGCGACACCGCCGGAGACGCCGGCCCGTCCCGACACGCCGGAATTGCTGCCGCCCAGGGACATGCCGCGTCGCCGCCCCGGCTCCGAGGCCGGGCGGATCGCGCTGCTTCACGCCGTCGCCCATATCGAACTGAACGCGATCGACCTGCACTGGGACATCATCGCCCGCTTTTCCGACACCAGAATGCCGGCGGGGTTCCATGATGACTGGGTGCAGGCGGCGGCCGACGAATCGAAGCATTTCAATCTGATGTGCGACTGTCTTGAAGCGCTCGGCAGCCACTATGGCGCCCTGTCAGCCCATGCCGGCCTGTGGCGCGCCGCCTCGGCCACCAAGTCCGACATCATGGGGCGGCTGGCGGTGGTGCCGATGGTGCTGGAGGCGCGCGGCCTGGACGTGACACCGGGAATGATCGCCGCCTTCGAAGCCGCCGGGGCCGATCAGGCGGTGGCGGCGCTGAAGGTGATCTATGCCGAAGAGGTCGCCCATGTGGCCTATGGCTCGAAATGGTTCAACTTCCTCTGTGGCCGCGCCGACCTCGACCCGAAAGAGACCTTTCACGGCCTCGTCCGCAAGTATTTTCACGGCGCCCTGAAGCCCCCGTTCAACGAAGAAAAGCGCGCCGACGCCGGCTTGCCGCCCGACTTCTACTGGCCCCTGGTCGAATGACCGGGGCGCAAAGTCGGCGGTTTCTCGCCGATTCGGGAACGATTCTGCCTGCAATCCCGGTCTGTTGACCAAAAATCTTGCAACCGGTTCCCCGCCTTGCCTAAAGACATATGGACGGCGCCGCAGGACCTTGGGGAGGGTCGGCGCCAGACGGGATAACGGGACAGGATCGGATCATTGATAGCGGGATTTCTTCACCGGATCGACGCCGCGCTTTCGCGCGCATTCCCAGAACGCCGGGTATTTCTGCGATCGGACACCGAGACGCGATTCATCCGGCTGACGCCCGCAACCCAACTTTTCAGCCTGGCAGGCAGTGCCCTGGTGGTCGGCTGGGCGATCATCGCCTCGGCGATCATCCTGATGGACTCGATCGGCTCGGGCAATGTCCGTGAACAGGCCCGCCGCGACAGGCTTCTCTACGAACAGCGCCTGAACGAACTCTCCGCCGCCCGCGATCAGCGTGCCGAAGAGGCGGCGATGGCCCAGGACCGTTTCAACGCGGCGCTGGACCAGGTCTCGCAGATGCAGAGCGAACTGCTGGCATCCGAGGATCGCCGCAAGGAACTGGAAGAAGGGATCGAAGTGGTTCAGGCCACGCTGCGCAGCGCGATCCGCTCTCGCGACGAGGCCCGCGCCGAAGCGCTGGCACTGGCCGCCAAGCTGCAGGGTGCCGGCAGCGACGGCGACCCCAAGGTCAAGATCGCAAATTACGAAGCAACGCTCGACACCATCGCCGATGCGCTCGACAAGGTCGCGGTCGAACGGGACAGGATGGCCGAGGCCGCCGCCGATGCCGAGGCCGAAAGCGCGCAGCTGCTGCACGAAGCGAAACTGGTGGCGGAAAAGAACGACCGCATCTTCGCGCAGCTTGAAGACGCGATGTCGATCTCGCTGACCCCGCTGGACAACATGTTCAAGAAGGCCGGCATGCCGACCGAGAAGATCCTGGAAACCGTTCGCAAGGGTTATTCCGGCCAGGGCGGCCCCCTGACCCCGATCTCGCTGTCGACGAAAGGCTCGGTTTCCGGGGTCGAGAAAGAGGCGAACGCGATCCTCGACAAGCTGGACCGGCTGAACATCTACCGGATCGCGGTTCAGAAGGCGCCCTTCGGGATGCCGGTCAAGACCGCCTTCCGCTACACCTCGGGCTTCGGAATGCGGTGGGGCCGGATGCATGAAGGCACCGATCTCGCCGGCGCCTATGGCGCGCCCATCTATGCCACCGCGGATGGCGTCGTGACCCATGCCGGCTGGAGCAACGGCTACGGCAACCTGGTGAAGATCCAGCACGAGTTCGGAATGGAAACCCGCTACGGCCATATGTCGAAAATCCGCGTGAAGGTCGGCCAAAGAGTCTCGCGCGGGGATCGCATCGGTGATATGGGGTCTACTGGACGGTCCACAGGCACGCACCTGCACTATGAAGTGCGGATTGGCGGCAAGGCCGTGAACCCAATGACTTATCTCAAGGCAGGCAAAGATGTTCTCTAAGTCGCGCATCAATGAACCCGGCACCAAACCCCCGGAAGGTGAAGTGAAAACCCACAGCAACGATCCCGCCGCCGCGCCCGCGCGGACCGATTTCTCCGCGTCCGCCACGCCCAAGGCCAAGCCGCCGGCATCGGTCCTGTCATCGGACCTGACCGTGACCGGCAACATGAAGACCACGGGCGATATCCAGGTCGAAGGCACGGTCGAGGGCGATATCCGCGCCCATCTGCTGACGGTCGGCGAAGGCGCCACGGTCAAGGGCGAGGTTGTTGCCGATGACGTGGTGATCAACGGTCGGATCGTCGGGCGTGTGCGGGGCCTCAAGGTCCGGCTGACCTCGACCGCCCGGGTCGAGGGCGACATCATCCACAAGACCATCGCGATCGAATCGGGCGCCCATTTCGAAGGTTCGGTGCAGCGTCAGGAAGACCCGCTCCAGGGCAACCAGACCCGCGCCATCCCGGCCCCGAAGACCGAGCGCAGCGGCCCGGCGGATCAGAACGCCTGAGCCCGGCCCGGATCGACATGAAACGGCCTCCCGAACGGGGGGCCGTTTTCGTTTGGGGCAGCGCTCTGCCACACTCTCTGCTGCCCGGCCCGGAACAGGGGCATGCGGCCCCCCTTCCGACCTCACACCGGGACGTACAGCGCCCGGCGATAGAGATGCCAGCTTGCGTGGCCCAGCACCGGCAGCACCACCATCAACCCCAGGAACGCCGGCAGCATCCCGATCAGCAGGCCCAGTCCGATGAGCACCGCCCAGAGCGCCATCACCGCCCGGTTGCGCCGCACCACGGCCAGGCTCAGCAACATCGCCGAGACGAAATCGACTTCGCAATCCAGGCAGAGCGGCAGGCTGACCACGGTCAGGCCGAAGATCAGGAACGCCGTCAGCCCGCCCACGGCCAGTTCCGCCCCGACCAGCGCCAGACCGGGCCAGGTCAGGAACATGCCCCAGTCCAGCATCCCGGTGCGCAGCGCCGTGACCCCCATCACCAGGGCAAAGAGCAAATGCGCCAGGAAACTCCAGAACAGGAAGGCGATGGTCAGGATCGCACCGATCCAGGGCACCTGCCGGCCACGTTCGGCCGCCACCACGCCCAGAACGCCGCGCCAGTCCAGCGCTTCCCCCGCCTCGAGCCGCCGCGAAACCTCATACAGCCCGACCGCCGCGAAGGGAGCCACCAGCGGAAAGCCCAGCGACAGTGTCAGCACCCAGGCCATGGTCCCGGCGCCAAGCCAGATCAGGGCAAAGCCGGCCAGCACGTAGACCGCGCTGAAGAACAGTCCGAACAACGGCGCCCGCCGAAAATCCCAGACCCCGGCCTTCAGGGCCGAGATGAGGTCGCTGATCGTGACCCGCCCGACCTCGGGCAGAACGCTGGCTTCGACCGGTTCCGGCATCACCCCTCCCACTTCGCGCGCCGGAAAGAGTGGCGTGAAACCTTCGGATTTCCAAGCAGGAAGCAGCGCGGCCTTCGGTGCCCGGCCAAGGGGCCGGCGCTAGTCGCCCTGCGCGTCGGCCCGGGCCTTGCCCGAGACATCCATGGCCAGCGTCGCGGCCATGAAGGCATCCAGGTCGCCGTCGAGAACCCCCTGGGTGTCCGAGGTCTCGTAGTTGGTCCGCAGGTCCTTCACCATCTGGTAGGGTTGCAGGACGTAGCTGCGGATCTGGTTGCCCCAGCCGGCCTCGCCCTTGGCCTCATGCGCTTCCAGCGTCGCCGCGTTCCGCTTGTCCAGTTCCATCTGGTAGAGCCGCGCCTTCAGTGCCGCCATGGCGTTGGCCCGGTTCTGGTGCTGCGACTTCTCGGAACTGGTCACGACGATCCCGGTCGGGAAGTGGGTGATCCGCACCGCCGAGTCGGTCTTGTTCACGTGCTGGCCGCCGGCGCCCGAGGAGCGATAGGTATCAACCCGGATGTCCTTGTCGGCGATCTCGATCTCGATCGAGTCGTCGATCACCGGATAGACCCAGACCGAGCTGAAGCTGGTGTGGCGCCGCGCGGCGCTGTCATAGGGGCTGATCCGCACCAGCCGGTGCACGCCGCTTTCGCTCTTCAGCCAGCCATAGGCGTTCGGGCCCTTGATCTTGTAGGCCGCCGACTTGATCCCCGCCTCTTCGCCCGGGGTCTCGCTGATCAGTTCGACCTCGAAGCCGCGCTTCTCGGCCCAGCGGACATACATCCGCGCCAACATGCTGGCCCAGTCGCAGCTTTCGGTGCCGCCGGCGCCCGAGTTGATCTCGAGATAGGTGTCGTTGCCGTCCGCCTCGCCGTTCAGCAGCGCCTCGATCTCTTTCGCCGCCGCCCGCTTCTCCAGCGCCTTCAGCGCCGCCTCGGCCTCGGCCACGACCTCGGCATCGTTCTCGGCCTCGCCCAGTTCGATCAGCTCGACATTGTCATTCAGTTCCCGCTCCATCGCCTTGGCGCCCTCGACGGCATCCAGCAGCATCTGCCGGTCGCGCATCAGCTTCTGCGCCCGTTCCGGATCGTTCCAGAGGTCCTGATCCTCGGTCATCGCGTTGAACTCTTCCAGCCGGTGCTGGGCGGTATCCCAGTTCATCCGCTGCTTGAGGATCGCCAGCGACTTGCGGATTGCCTCGACGGTATGAGTGGTCTCAGAGCGCATGTGGTTCGGTCCCTCGATCAGTCCCGCCTCTTAGCAACGCGGCCGAGGCAGGGCAAGTTGGCGCACCATGGCCGGGCGGCGCGACGGCGGCCGGGGCGGGAGCCTCCGGCGGGGATATTGGCAAGGTAAAGCCGGTTGCCAGGCGCTACGGGTTTCCGCCCCCTGCCCAGGAGGGTTTTTCCCGCGCGAAGAAAGCCTTGATCCCTTCTGCGGCTTCGGGGCTTTCCCAGCGGGCGACCAGGGCCTCGACGCTCAGCGCGATGGCTTCCTCGTCGATCCTCGGGCCGAAGCGGCGGGCCAGCGCCTTGGCCTCGGCCACCGCGCCGGGGGCGCAGGCCAGGTAGGGGGTGACTTCGGCCTCGACCGCGGCCTCGAGATCGGCGGCCGGCACGGCCCGGGCGGCCAGGCCCAGCGTCACCGCTTCGGCGGCATCGAAGAGCCGCGCCGAAAAGAACACCCGCCGCGCCATGGCCTCGCCCATCCGGGCCAGCACATAGGGACCGATGGTGGCCGGGATCAGACCCAGCCGGGTCTCGGTAAAGCCGAAACGCGCGCCTGCGACGCAGAGCGCCACGTCGCAGACCGCGGCCAGCCCCAGCCCGCCTCCGAAGGCATTGCCGTTGATCCGGCCGATCAACGGTTTCGGCAGGGTGTTCAGCGCCCCCAGCATCCCGGCCAGCCGCATCGCCCCGGCGGCGCGGTCGCGTGGTTCGGCGGCAATCTGGGCCTGCATCCAGGCCAGGTCGCCGCCGGCGCAGAAACTGGTCCCGGCGCCGGTCAGCACCACGGCCCGCACCGCCGGATCGCGGCCCAACCGCCCGGCCGCCTCGGTCAATGCCGCGATGGTCGCCTCGTCCAGCGCGTTGTGCTTGTCCGGCCGGTTCAGCGTCAGCAGCGCCACCCCGCGGTCGTCGGTCTCGATCCTGATCGGCTCAGCCATGCCGCATCCCCCTTGCCAGTTCCGCCGCCTCGGCGAGGAGCGCGACATCCAGCCCGGTCTCGAAACCGAGTCCGGCCAGCCGCGCCGCCACCGCCTCGCTCGCCACGTTGCCGCTGGCACCGGGCGCATAGGGGCACCCCCCCAGCCCGCCGACCGAGGCATCGAAGACCCGCAGCCCCCGGTCCAGGGCGACCTCGATATTGTCCAGCGCCCGGCCGCCGGTGTCGTGGAAATGCCCGGCCAGCCGTTCGGGCGGCAACTCGTCCAGCACCGCCGCCAGCATCTGCGAGACGCGCTCCGGGGTGGCGCGGCCCAGCGTGTCGCCCAGCGAGATTTGTTCGCAACCCAGATCGCGCAGGCTCGCGGTCACGCGCGCCACGGCGGCGGGCACCACCGGGCCTTCGACCGGGCAATCGGTGACGCAGGAGACATAGCCGCGGACTGACACTTTTGCGTCCCTGGCCGCGGCACAGACAGGCCGAAACCGCTCAAGACTTTCAGAAATCGAACAATTGAGGTTCTTCTGCGAAAAGCCCTCGGTGGCCGAGGCGAAGACCGCGATTTCCTGCACACCCGCCGCCAGCGCCCGTTCGAGCCCGCGCATGTTCGGCACCAGCGCGGAATAGGTCACGCCCGGCAGCCGCGTGATTCCGGCCAGAACCTCCGCCCCGTCGGCCATCTGCGGCACCCAACGGGGCGAGACGAAGCTCGCCACCTCGATATGCCGGAACCCGGCCCGGCCCAGCAGGTCGATCAGGGCGATCTTCTCGGCGGCCGGAATGATCCGGGGCTCGTTCTGCAAGCCGTCCCGCGGGCCGACCTCGTAGATTTCGACCTGTTCAGGCATCGGGGACCGGGTAGAAATCGCGGGTGTAGAGCTGCGGCACCCCGTCACGCGCCGCCGCCCGGGCAAAGGCGGGCCGCTCCCGGTAACGGGCGCGATAGTCCTGCACCGCCGGCGTCAGTTCGACGAAACGCCGGGCCACCTCGATCCCGTAGCCGACATTGGTGTCCACCGCAGAAAAACCGCCGGGCAGCAGCCAGTCCTGACGCGCCACCGCCTTGTCCACCACCGCCAGACAGGCCGCCAGCCGGCGGGCTTCCAGCTTCATCAGGGTCGGCGAGCGCATCCAGTCCTCTCGCAGGACGATATGGTTCTGGGTCAGGTTGGCGCAATGCTGGCCGATGGTTTCGGCGAAATGCAGCCATTCCAGCCAGTCGGCACGCCCGGCGGCGCCCGGCGCCGGGGCAAAGCCGGGGCGGGTCTCGCAGAGATATTCGGTGATCGCGCCGCTCTCGAACAGCACCAGCCCGTCGATCTCCAGCGCCGGAACCCTGCCGGCGGGCGACAGCGCCAGATAATCGGGGTCGCGCAGCGAGCGGTCGAAGATCGAATGCTCGACGACCTCGAACTCCAGGCCCATTTCCTCGAGCAGCCACAGGGTCCGGAAGGATCGCGCCTGCGGGATATGGTGCAGCCGGATCATCCCTCGCCCTCCTCCAGCCGGATCAGCGGTTGGCCGGCCTCGACCTGATCGCCGGGGGCGACCAGAACCTCGGCCACCACGCCGTCACGGCTTGCCGTCAACGCATGTTCCATCTTCATCGCCTCCAGCACCGCCAGCCGGTCGCCCCGCGCCACCGCCTGACCTTCGGCCACATCGACGGCCCGCACCAGCCCCGGCATCGGCGACAGGGTCAGCCCCTGCCCCGGCCCGGCCGTATCGACCGCCAGCGGATCGGGCGCCTCGAAGACCCAGGCCCGCCCCAGGGCGAAAATGGTGATCGTCCCGCCCTGCCGCAAGCCGTGTCCGGCCGGGGCGCCATCGGCCGTCCAGCCCCGCACCCCATGGCGCAGGGTGATCCGGGCCTCGGGCAGTTCGACAGAGATCACGCCCGGTGCCAGACAGCTCAGCCGAGCCTCGTTCCGGGTCTCGCCCTGCCGCAGCTCCGCCCGCCAATGCAGCGCCGACCAGAGCGCGAAGCCCTGCGCCCAGCCCGGTTCCGCATCCAGCCCAAGGGCCACGAGCGCCGCCATCGCCCAGACCTGCGGCGGCGTTTCGGGCTGCGCCACCAGTTCTTCCAGATCACGGGCAATCAGATGGGTATCGACCTCGCCACGCCGGACACCGGGATGGCTGCAGAGCGCCCCCAGGAAATCCAGATTGGTCACCAGCCCGGCCACTTCCGTCGCCGCCAGGGCCCGGCTCAGCCTGGCCAGGGCAATCTCGCGCGTGGCCCCATGCGCCACCAGCTTGGCGATCATCGGATCATAGAAGGGCGAAATCGCATCGCCGGCCCGCACCCCGGTCTCGACCCGGACGCCGGCACCGAAGGCCAGATGCGCAAGCCGCCCGGTGGCGGGAAGGAAGCCTGCCGGCACGTCCTCGGCATAGAGCCGCGCCTCGACGGCATGGCCGGTGAGGCTGATCTGGTCCTGCACCAGCGGCAGGGTCTCGCCCGCCGCCACCCGCAATTGCCATTCCACGAGATCCAGCCCGGTCACCGCCTCGGTCACCGGATGCTCGACCTGAAGGCGGGTGTTCATTTCCATGAACCAGAACCCGTCCGGCCGCAGTCCCTGCCCGGCATCGACGATGAATTCCACCGTCCCCGCACCGGAATAGCCGATCGCCTCGGCCGCCCGCACCGCCGCCGCCCCCATGGCCTGACGCAGCTCGGCGGTCATGCCGGGGGCCGGGGCCTCTTCGATGACCTTCTGGTGCCGGCGCTGCAGCGAACAGTCGCGTTCATAGAGATGCACCGCCCGGGCCCCGTCTCCGAAGACCTGAATCTCGATATGGCGCGGCCGCTCGATGTATTTCTCGACCAGCACGGCCGGATTGCCGAAGGCACCCTGCGCCTCGGCCCGGGCCGAGGCCAGCGCCGTCGCGAAGCCCGAGGCATCCTCGACCCGCCGCATCCCCTTGCCGCCGCCGCCGGCCACCGCCTTGATCAGCACCGGATAGCCGATCCGCCCGGCCTCCTGCGCCAGGACGGCATCCGACTGATCGGCCCCGTGATAGCCGGGCACCACCGGAACCCCGGCCTTTTCCATCAGCGCCTTGGCGGCGTCTTTCAGCCCCATGGCCCGGATCGCCTGCGCCGAGGGACCGATGAAGACCAGCCCGGCCGCCGTCACCTGCTCGACGAACTCGGGATTCTCCGACAGGAAGCCGTACCCCGGATGAATTGCCTCGGCGCCGGTGGCGCGGGCAATGTCGATCAGCTTCGCGCCCTGAAGATAGGTGTCGGCCGGCGCGTTGCCCGGCAGATGCCAGGCCTCGTCCGCCATGGCCACATGCCTTGCCCCGGCATCGGCATCGGAATGCACCGCCACCGTGGCGACGCCCAGACGGCGGCAGCTGTCGATGATCCGGCATGCGATCTCGCCCCGGTTGGCGATCAGGATCTTGCTGAACATCCGCGCCATCACATCCTGAACACGCCGAAGCGCGTCTCTTCGATCGGGGCGTTCATCGCCGCCCGCAGGCTCAGCGCCAGCACGTCACGGGTCTTGCGCGGGTCGATCACGCCGTCATCCCAGAGCCGGGCCGAGGCATAGAGCGGATCGGACTGCCGGGCGAACATCTCGACGGTGGGGCGCTTGAATTCGGCCTCCTCCTCGGCGCTCCAGGTGCCGCCTGCCCGTTCGATCCCGTCGCGCTTGACCGTGGCCAGCACCCCCGCCGCCTGCTCGCCGCCCATCACCGAAATCCGGGAGTTCGGCCAGGTCCAGAGGAAGCGCGGCTGATAGGCCCGGCCCGCCATGCCGTAGTTCCCGGCCCCGAAGGAGCCGCCGACGATCATGGTGATCTTCGGCACCGAGGTCGTCGCCACCGCCGTCACCATCTTGGCGCCATGGCGGGCGATGCCTTCGTTCTCGTATTTCCGGCCGACCATAAAGCCGGTGATGTTCTGCAGGAAGATCAGCGGGATCCGACGTTGGGAGCAGAGCTCGACAAAATGCGCGCCCTTCTGCGCGGCCTCCGAGAACAGCACCCCGTTGTTGGCCACCAGCCCGACCGGACAGCCGCGGAGATGGGCGAATCCGGTGACCAGCGTCTCGCCGAAACGCGGCTTGAACTCGTCGAGGCGTGAGCCGTCGACGACGCGGGCGATCACTTCGCGGATGTCGTAGGGCGTGCGCAGATCGGCGGGGACGACGCCCAGCAGTTCCTCGGGGTCATAGGCCGGGTCTTCCCCGGCACCCCAGTCCGGGCCGGGAGCGCGATTGAGCGAGCCGATCGCCTGCCGCGCCAGGGCCAGGGCATGGCTGTCATCCTCTGCCAGATAATCCGCCACGCCCGACAGCCGGGTATGCACATCGCCGCCGCCAAGCTCTTCGGCGCTGACGACCTCTCCGGTCGCGGCCTTGACCAGCGGCGGCCCGGCCAGGAAGATCGTGCCCTGCTCGCGGACGATGATCGTCACGTCCGACATCGCCGGGACATAGGCCCCGCCGGCCGTGCAACTTCCCATCACCACCGCGATCTGCGGAATGCCCGCGGCGCTCATCCGGGCCTGATTGTAGAAGATGCGGCCAAAATGGTCGCGGTCGGGAAAGACTTCGTCCTGATTGGGCAGGTTGGCGCCGCCCGAGTCGACCAGATAGACGCAGGGCAGTCGGCATTCCTGCGCGATTTCCTGTGCCCGCAGGTGCTTCTTGACGCTCATCGGGTAGTAGGTGCCGCCCTTCACCGTCGCATCGTTGCAAAGGACCATCACGTCCTGCCCGTGCACCCGGCCTATTCCCGCAATGATCCCGGCACCCGGGGCCGCATCGTCATACATCCCCCAGGCCGCGGTGGCGCCGATTTCCAGGAAGGGCGAACCGGGATCGAGCAGCCCTGCAACGCGGTCCCGCGGCAGCATCTTGCCGCGCGACAGGTGCCGCTCGCGCGATCGCGCCCCGCCCCCCGCAGCCGCCGCCTGCGCGGCATCCGAGACCCGCGCCAGGAGGTCGAGATGCGCGGCCCGGTTGGCGCGGAAGCTGTCCGAGGTGGGGAGAGCGTTGGAATTGAGTTTCACCGGACCTCACTCGCTTCGAATTCACATGATCGGCCCGGCGCGGCGGCGCCGGGATTTCGATGCGGCAGAGTCACCCCATCGCCCCCATCAACTCGCGCCCGACCAGCATCCGGCGGATTTCGCTGGTGCCGGCGCCGATCTCCATCAGCTTGGCGTCGCGGAACAGCCGCGCCACCGGGGCATCGGCCAGGAAGCCCGCACCGCCCATCGCCTGCACCGCCTGATGGCTCTGGACCATCGCCTGCTCGCTGGCATAGAGCACGCAGGCCGCCGCATCGGCCCGCGTCACCTCGCCCCGGTCGCAAGCTTTCGCCACCTCGTAGACATAGGCGCGGGCCGAGTTCAGCGCGGTGTACATGTCGGCGATCTTGCCCTGCATCAGCTGGAAGTCCCCGATCCTCTGCCCGAACTGCTTGCGCTCGACCATATAGGGCATCACCTCGTCCAGGCAGGCCGCCATGATCCCCAGGCCGATGCCGCTGAGCACCACGCGTTCGTAGTCCAGCCCCGACATCAGCACCCGGACACCGCGGCCCTCTTCGCCCAGCACGTTCTCGAAAGGCACCTCGACATCGTCGAAGATCAGTTCGGCCGTGTTCGATCCGCGCATTCCCAGCTTGTCGAAATGCGGGCTGGTCGAGAAACCCTTCATCGATTTCTCGATGAGAAAGGCGGTGATCCCCTTCGACCCCGCCTCGGGGTCGGTCTTGGCATAGACCACCAGCGTGTCGGCATCCGGCCCGTTGGTGATCCAGTACTTGGTGCCGTTCAGCACATAGCGGTCGTTCTTCTTCACCGCCGCCAGCTTCATGCCGACGACATCCGAGCCCGCCCCCGCCTCGCTCATCGCCAGGGCGCCGACATGCTCGCCCGAAATCAGGCCCGGCAGATAGCGCCGCTTCTGCGCCTCGCTGCCGTTCAGCCGGATCTGGTTCACACAAAGGTTGGAATGCGCCCCATAGGACAGCGAGACCGAAGCCGAGGCGCGGGCCACCTCTTCCACCGCCACGGTATGGGCCAGATAGCCCATCCCGGCGCCGCCATAGGTTTCCTCGACGGTGATCCCCAGCAGCCCCAGTTCGCCCATCTCGCGCCACAGCGCCGGCGGGAAGGCATTGGAGCGGTCGATCTCGGCCGCTTGCGGCTTGACCCGGTCCTGCGCCCAGGCATGGACCATCTCGCGGAGCGCGTTCACATCCTCGCCCAGGTCGAAGCGCATGGAAGCTCTAAACATCTGGCCACCTTTCTGAACGTGTGTTCAATAAATAGCGCGGCGCGAAAGCTGCGTCAATCCGGTCCAACGCTTCCGGCATCAAGTTCTTCCGGTCGGGGCGTCACCATCGGCAAGGCATTGCTGCTCCCATCGTGGCGGTCGCGGCGGCGACCCGCCTGAACGGCATCGCCGGGCCGACAGCTCGATGGGCTTTCCCGAACGCGACCCGAAATTGCCGCGCGGCCGGCGGCGTCACTTCGCGAAGGTCGGTCGTTCGGCGGCAACGCCCAGTTCGCGTTCCAGCGCCATGCCGAGACCCAGCATCGGCCCTTCGTCGAACAGCCGCCCCCACAGCGATATGCCCTGCGGCACCCGGAAGGTCGCGCCCGCCGTATCCGCCCGGCTCCCGGTCAGCTTGCCGGCCCCCAGCGAGCCGCGGCCGCGGGTGCCGAGAGATTCGAACCCGGCCCGCAGGTGCAGGCAGGGATGGCCGGTGAAATTCGAGGCGACCAGCATCGGCCCGGTCATGAACGGCCCGATCAGCACATCGACCTGCCGGAACAGCCCGTCCAGCGCCAGCATCACCTGGTAGCGGAGCCGGTCCAGCTGCACGTGATCCACTGCCGACAGGAACCGCGCCTTGCGCATCGTGTTCGGCCAGGCTCCGGCCTCCTGCCAGGTCAGACTGTCGTCCTGGCCGCTCAAGGTCAGCTCTTCGAAGAACGCCGCCGCCTCGGCATAGAGCGTGTTCATCAGCGCCGCATAGGGCAGAACGGGCAGATGCGCCTCGACGACCTCGACACCGAGCCGCCGAACCGCCGCCAGCGCCTCGTGATCGACCGCTGTCGCCCCCTCGCCGAATGCCTCGGGCAGGTATCCGACCTTCAGCCCGGCGATCGGGGCGCCGGCGTCGAAGGCGAAGGGCGCCGCGATGCTGGAGCGGTCCTCGACATCGGCACCGTTGAGCGCGGCCAGGACCATCGCCGTATCCTCGACCCTGCGGCAGATCGGCCCGATCTTGTCCAGGCTGTTGCTCAACGCCATGACCCCGGCCCGCGACACCCGCCCGAATGTCGGTCGCAGCCCGGTGGTGCCGCAACGCTGGCTGGGCGAGGTGATCGAGCCCAGGGTCTCGGTCCCGATGGCAAAGCCGCAAAGCCCCGCCGCGGTGGCCGAGGCCGAACCGGCGCTGGAACCGCTGGAGCCTTCGTTCAGGTTCCACGGATTGCGCGAGATGCCGCCATACCAGATGTCGCCATAGGCCAGTGCCCCGAGCGCTGTCTTGCCCAGCAGCACCGCTCCGGCGGCGCGCAGCTTCTTCACGACGGCCGCGTCGGCATCGGGCACCCGGTCCCGATAGGGCTCGGCGCCCCAGCCGGTCACGATACCCCGGGTATCGAACAGGTCCTTCAATCCGTAGGGGATCCCGTGCAGCGGCCCGAGCAGCACCCCGGCCCGCAACAGCGCATCCGCCGCTTCGGCCTCGGCCAGGGCAAGCTCCGGCGTCACGGTCGCGAAGCATTCCAGCTTCGGCCCCAGTTCGGCGATCCGGTCGAGATAGATGCGGGTCAGGCGCCGGCTGCTGAGCTGCCCCGAGGCAATCCAGCCGGACAGTTCCCTGAGACCGGCGAAGGCGATGTCCTCGTCCGACTCCGGAAGCGGCGCGGTCGCGGGGCTCAGGTGCAGGGTATCGGCGCCATGCGGCAGGACAAAGCCCGGCAGACGCGGATCGAAGCGCAGCGCCATCGGCGCCGAATTGGCCAGCTTGACACCGCGACGCGCCCTGGCGAGGCCGATCTGGCCTTCCAGATTGTCCAGCATCTGCGCGCGTTCCTCCGGGGTGTACTCCAGCCCCATCAGCGCCTCGGCGGCCGCGATCATGTCTTCCGAGAGCCCGGTCACCCCGTTATCTTAACCCGCGCGGGACCGGCGCACAATTCGGCATCGCCGCCGGGCCGGTTCCGCCGCTTCGGCCCGTGCGAGCCATTGTCGCGGCGGGGTTTCACGGCCACGCTCAATAGGTCGCGCGGCCCCCCGACAGGTCGAAGACCGCGCCGGTGGTGAAGGAATTCTCTGCCGAGGTCATCCAGAGCAGCATGCTGGCGATCTCGTCCACGGTCACGAAGCGGCCGCGCGGTATCTTGGACAGCATGTAGTCGATGAACTCCTGGCTGACCTGATCCAGGATACGGGTCCGGGCGGTGGCCGGCGTAATGCAGTTCACCGCGATGTCGTAGCCGGCCAGTTCCTTGCCCAGCGACTTGGTCAGCGCGATCACTGCCGCCTTCGAGGCCGAATAGGCCGAGGCGTTCGGATTTCCCTCCTTGCCCGCGATCGAGGCGACATTGACGATCCGGCCATAGCCGCGCGCCATCATCCCCGGCGTGACGATCTTGCAGCAGTTGAAGGTGCCGCCGAGGTTCACGTCCTGGACCTTGCGCCACATGTCGGCGGGATAGTCCGCCAGGGTGCTGGTCGGTCCGGCGATCCCGGCGCTGTTGATCAGCACGTCGATCTTGCCGAAGGCGGACTCGGTGCTGGCCAACGCGGCCTCGACGCTGGCCGGATCGCTGACATCGACCTGAACCATGAGCTTTCCGGCATCCGGCAGATCGGCGATCTTCGCTTCGGGCGACGAGATGTCCATGTCCCAGATCGCCACCCGGCCCCCCGAAGCCGCAAGCCGGGCCGCCGCCGCGGCGCCGATACCATTGGCTCCGCCGGTGACCACCGCCACCTGATCGTTGAAATCGTAGCTGTTCATTGTGTGACCTCGCTCAGGGGGGTGACGTTCCGATGTTGCGCGCCGAGGCCCCGGATGCCCAGCCTGATGACGCGTCCGAAGTTCGAATATTGCCGCAGCGTCATCCCGGCCCCGACGCCCGGAGGCGTGCCGGCGCCGATCAGGTCGCCCGGTTCCGGCTGGCAGAGCGCATCCGTGCAGGACAGGATCCTCGCCGCCTCGCGTGCCTGTTCGGCCAGGCCCGTCGCGCCGGGACATCCCGCGTCGCGGGGCGCGACGAAACGCAGCCGCATCATGTCGATCCGCCTTCCGATTGTCGCGCCCACCAGGTGCCCGCCAGCGGTGCGCCGCCGACAAAGGCCGACCCGCCCAGGGCATCACCGATGCGCAGGCATTCATTCCATTTCGCCATCCGCTCGGACCGGGTGAACGACCCGACCTTGAGCTGGCCCGCGTTCAGCCCGACGGCCAGATGCGAGATCGAGACATCCTCGGTCTCGCCCGACCGCGCCGAGACGATGCAGCGATAGCCGTTGCGCCGGGCCTCCTGCATGCAGGCGATGGATTCGCTGACCGTGCCCGCCTGATTGACCTTGATCAGCACCGCATTGCAGGCCCCGGCCCCGGCGGCCGAGGCGACGAGTTCCGCGTTCGTCACCAGATAGTCGTCGCCGATGATCTGCAGGCGGTCACCATAGGCCTGCGTGAAGGCGACCGTCCCCTCGGGGTCATCCTCGGCCAGCGGATCCTCGATCGAGACGATCGGGTAGCTGTCGATCCAGCGCCCCAGAAGGTCGATCATCTGGTCACGATCCAGTTCGCGGTCTTCCAGCGCCAGGCGATACCGGCCCCTGGAGCCGAATTCCGAGGCCGCGATGTCCAGCGAGATCACCACCCGCTCGCCCGGCTTCTCGCCGGTTGCCTCGATCGCGCGGACAAGGGTTTCCAGCGCCTCTTCATTGTTCGAGAACACGGGCCACCAGCCGCCCTCATCCGCCACGCCGACGGAATGCCCCTTGGCCGACATGAGGCTGCCCGCCGCGCGGTATATTTCCGACGTGACCTCCAGCACCTCGTCAAAGCTGCCGGCGCCGGGCACCATCACCATGAAGTCCTGCACGTCGACGCGCCGCCCGGCATGGGCGCCGCCGCCGAAAATCTGCACTTCCGGCAGGGGCAGGCTCGGCACTTCGCCGGACAGATCGGCCACATGCCGCCAGAGCGGCACCCCCTTGGCCGCCGCCGCCGCGTGCAGCACCGCCAGCGAGGTCGCGACCATCGCGTTGCCGCCAAGCCCGGACTTCAACGGCGTGCCGTCCAGCGCCACCAGCGCCGCATCGATGCCCCCCTGGTCCTCGCAGGACATGCCCTTCAGCGCCGTCGCAATCGCGGTATTCACGTTGGCGACCGCCTTGCGGACGTCCATGCCCTGCAGGGCCGGGCCGCCATCGCGCAGGTCGATCGCCTCGCGCGTGCCCCGCGACGCGCCGGCCGGGGCGATCGCCCGCCCGATCACGCCCGAACCGGTCCGCACCTCGACCTCGACAGTCGGGTTGCCCCGGCTGTCCCACACACGGCGGGCCGAAAGCTCCTGAATGGCGGAAGCGCTCATCTGATGTTCCTATTGCAGTCTGTTCAACACGTCGGCCAGCCCCGAAGCCGGGCTGGCAATCAAGGGCATGGCGGCGGCGCGCACCCGCGCCCGGGCGGCTTCGTCCAGGTATTCGACCGGAGACTTTCCGTCGATCCGCGCCAGCATGAGCATCGGCAACAGCGCCGCGACACGCGCTTCCAGTTGCCCGGCAGGTTCCCAGCCGACATGCGCGGCATAGGCGGACCAGAATGCCCGGGCCTCGGCGCGCAGCAGGTCCTGCCGCTCGGGCATGTGGAAGGACTTGAGCACAACGTGATTCAGACAGAAGGCCACGTCGAAGGCCGGGTCGCCGATCGTCGCGCATTCGGCATCCAGAATGATCGGCCGACCGTCGCGGATCATGATGTTCTTGGGGCTGACATCCCCGTGCACCAAGGCGACGCGGCTGCCAAGCAACGCCTCCGCCATCGCGACCATGGCCCCTGCCAGATCGGGATGGCGTGCGGCCGTGAAGCGAAGATACGGGTCCAGACGCAACTGGTCGAAATCGGCGGCATTGTCGAACGGCGACCGGTCGAAATCCTCCGATGTCGAGGCCGCATGCAATCGGCCCAGCACCTCCGCGACGGCGGCGGCTTCGCCCCGCGGCGCAGCCCCCTGCAAGAGCGCGTCCTTCCAGAGATAGATGCCGGGCCCGTCGATGAATTCCATCGCAAAGCCGTTTCCCCTGTCGGACCAGCCCAGAAGCGCCGGAACGGATTCGGGAACCACCGCCGAGGCTGCCTTCAGCCAGGCATATTCCGCCCGCCCGCGATGCACCGGGGCGAACCAGTCTTCGGCCACCTTGAGCTTCGGCAGCGCGAATTTCGCGCAGACGGTCCTGCCGCCGAAGGTGACGGCTGCTATGTCCGAAGCGACCCCGCCGGAAAGCGGCCTGACCGAAGTGACCTCGGACGCCTTGCCCAGGCCAAGGCTCTCGATCAGTTCCGCGCAGAGTTTCTCAAGCGTCGATGTCAACGGCTCCCCCCTTGAAACGGTGCCATGTTCACGTGCACTGTTCACGTGCACATCTAGAGGATGGGCCGTTGACAGGTCAAGCCGCGCGGCGAAAGATGCGGCCGGATCCGACAGGTTCGAAAGGAACCCCTTTGCGGGCAACGATAAAATCCATCGCACGGGATCTCGGCATCTCGCACATGACGGTGTCGCGGGCACTGTCCGGCAATCCGAATGTGAACCCCGAGACCCGGGACCTGATTCTGGCCCGCGCCAAGGAGGTCGGCTATGTGAAGAACTCGGCGGCCAACGCCATGCGCGGCGACCCGACCGCCATCGTCGGCCTGTTGCTGCCGAACATCATCAACGAGTTCTATGCCCGCTTCGCCAATGCGCTGGCGATGCTCTGCGCCGATCTCGACCTCGATCTGGTGATCCACCTGACCAATGACGACTATGAGCGCGAGCAGAAATCGCTGCTGCGGCTGCGGGCGCTTCAGGCATCGACCGTCATACTCGTCCCCGCCCCCGACCCGTCCGGCCGGTCGAAGGGCCAGGCGTCCCCGATGCGGATCGTCGAGTTGATCCGCAGCCGCGAGGGAACCGGCGCCTGGGGCAAGCTGCTGATCGACGACGGCCCCGCGATCGCGGCCGCGGTGGCGCATCTTGTCAGGACCGGGCGACGGCGGATCGCCTTCATCGGCGCCGATCCTTCGATGTCGTCGGGGCGCGGCCGGCTGGCGGCGTTCGAGTCGGCGCTGCAATCGCATGGGCAGACGCCCGACCCCGGTCTTGTCCGGACCGGCGCGCCGGGTTTCATGATGGGCCATGACAACATGGCGGCGCTCCTGTCCCTGGAGGCGCCCCCCGACGCCCTGATCTGCGGCGGGTTCGAGATTTCCAACGGTGCCCTCGACTGCTGCCTGCGCCGGGGCCTGCGGTTCCCGCAGGATCTGGCCTTCGTCGGCTATGGCGACCCGATCAGCTATGGCTGGATCGACAAGGGGATCAGCACCATCGAGATTTCGCCCGAGGAACTCGCGAAACAGGCCTGCCGGATGCTCGCGCCGCAGGCCATGGCGGCGGAAGACCATGTCGAACACCTGCCCACCACCTTCCACCTGCGCGGCTCGGCCGCCGCGGCAGACTCTCCGGGCGTCACGACCTAGAGCATCGAAAGCCTGTCCCTCGCGGCGCGGATGCCCGCCACGGCGGGGCCAACCCCGAAAAGGCCCGCTCAGAGTTCCAGTTGCAGGCGACCGTCGACCACCCGGACCCTGTAGGTGGCAAGGTTGACGCAGGCCGGCGCGCGCTTGGCCTCGCCGGTGCGGTAGTCGAAGACGCCGTTATGCTTGGGACATTCGACCTCGTAATCCATCACCAGGCCATCGGAAAGGAAGGCATGCTCATGCGTGCACAGGCCGTCGGTGCAGTAATAGTCATCCGCCGGTCCGCGATACAGCGCGAACACGCGCCCCCCATGTTCGAAGCGCATCACGTCCTCCGCCTCGATCTCGTCCGCCGAGCAGACATCTATCCATGCCATGATCTGTCTCCCTCTTGTCATCCTGCCGTGCCGAGCGCGGCAACGTGCAGGTCCTGCTTGTAGGGCTTCGCGGTCGGGGGCAGTTCGCGCAGGATGAAATAGTCCTCGTTGGCGAACTGGCGCCGCAGCGCCGGCCACATCTCGCGAAATCCGGCAATGATCGAAGGCGTGGGGCTGGGCAGATCATGAGCGATCAGCGCGTGCAGATCGGGCAGACGGTGATAGGGAACCATCGGGAACATGTGATGTTCGACGTGGTAGTTCATGTTCCAGTAGATGAAGCGCGAGATCGGGTTCATGTAGACGGTGCGCGAGTTCAACCGGTGGTCGATCACGTTGTCGGCCAGTCCGCCATGCTGCAGGACCCCGGTCATCACATGGTGCCAGGCCCCGTACATCCGCGGCAGGCCGATCACCATGAAGGGCAGGATCGACTGCATCCACAGCGCCAGCATCAGCGTCGCGGCATAGATCGCCAGCCAGATACGCGCGACGCGGAACACCTTGGGCTGCTCCTGTTCGGGAATCCAGGTCTCCTCTTCCGGGTGCAGCTTGCCGGCGGCGTTCAGCAGCATCCTGTGCACCCCTTCGATCACGTCGCCCACGCCGACGACATCCAGCAACAGCCGCATGACGCGGGGCGGGCGCATGACGGTGATTTCGGGGTCGCGCCCGACGATGATCGTATCGGTGTGGTGCCGCGCGTGGCTCCAGCGCCAGGAGACGGGATTCCGGATCATGCAGAAGCTTGCGATCTGGTAGAGGGCATCGTTCATCCAGCGCGACCGGAAGGCCGTCCCGTGCGAGCATTCATGCCAGCGGCTGTCCATGGCAGAACCGTAGAGCACCCCGTAGGCAAACCAGAAAGGCGCTGACCACCAGGACGGCCAGAGCGCGATGCCGGCCCCGGCCAGCAGAACCATCGCGCCGAACAGCACGATGGTGTCGCGGATCGCCGGCTGATCGCTGCGCCGCATCAGGTCCTTCATCTGCTTGCGCGACACGTCGGTGTGATACCACTCGGCCGCCGCAAGCCCGGACTCGACCGCGCGGCGGGCCGAAGGCCCCAGCATGGAATAGTCACGTTTTGCCATGTAACCTCCTTCAATTCTCTGCCACCGCCCCCCGCCCTGTCGAAGGCGAGGCGTCGTGGCGTCCGTTTCCAGAGTTCCGACCCGTGATTCAGCCCCTGCGCCTGCCTAGCCCGGCGATACCCACTGCCCGGATCGTGACGACTCGACGAATGCATGCGCGGCACGCTCGATCCCGAGGCCGGCGGCGAAATCCAGGCAACGCGAAGGTTTGCCCAGGATCGACCGGACCAGTTCGGCCAGTTCGATGACCTTCAGTTCGTTGAATCCCAGACCATGGCCGGGGGCCGGACACAGATGGGCGTATTCCGGGTGCAATGGGCCAGAGAGGACGCGCCGGAACCCGCGTTGCTCAGCCGGCCCCCTGGCAAGATAGAGGTTCAGCTCGTTCATCCGTTCATTGTCGATCCAGAGCGTGCCGGCGGAACCGTGGACCTCGACACGCAGCCCGTTCTTGCGGCCATGGGCGATCCGGGAAGAGGCCAGCGTGCCGCGTGCACCGGACCGGAACCGGACCAGGGCATGGGCAATGTCGTCGTTCTCGACCTCGGCCTTCCGGTCTTCGCCGGGAACAGGGCGCGAGCGGTGAACGGTCTCGACGCTCGCCGTCAGCATGTCGATGTCGCCCATCAGCTCGCGCGCCATGGACAGCAGGTGGACCGTCAGGTCCCCCAGGGTTCCCAGGCCGGCATCGGCGGCACGCAACCGCCAGGACCAGGGCAGATCGGGGTCGGCCATGTAGTCCTCATCGACGCTGCCGCGAAAATCGAAGGGCGTGCCGATGGCACCGGATTCGATCAGCTGACGGGCATGCTGAAGGGCCGGGTTGCGCAGATATGCGTAACCCAGGGCCGTCGCCTGGCCGGGCCGGGCAGCGGCGGCATCGGTCATCGCCTCGGCGTCGGCCAGGGTCAGTGCCATCGGCTTTTCGCACCAGACATGCTTGCCCGCTTCCAGCGCGGCAATAGCCATCTCGCGATGCAGCATGTTGGGCGAGGTGATCGAGATCAGGTCGATGCGCGGATCCTCGATCAGCCGGCGCCAGTCGGTGGTCGACTCCTCGAACCCATAGGCCTTCGCCAGATGCGCCGCCTGCCCGGCCTCGAGATCGCAAAGCGTGACCTTGTCGATCGCGGGCCCGTCATCATATGCGGTCCGGAACGCCCCATAGGCGAGCGCATGACACTTGCCCATGAACCCGGTCCCGATCAATCCGACGCCGATCCGTTCCATTACCTATACTCCCTGCCCTGCATGTTGCCGCCCGTTCTGGCGAAGCTCTTCCCGGAATTGCCGCATCCCGACGAACTCCATCCCCTGCACCCCGCCGTCCCGGAGGAAGGCGCGAAATTCCGGGGAAGAGAAAAGCGCATGTTCCTCGGTGCGCAGCCGGTAGCCTTCGGGGTCGATGGCCTCGATGTCGCCCGGCCGGGTGAAATGCAGCGCCAGAAAGCTGGTCCCCTCGCCCAGCCCCGCGATCATGGCCCGATAGATCGGCTCGGCGGCGCCGGTGCGCGACCAGTCGGTTTCGACGATGCGGTCGAAGACCCGCAGCCCCTGCGCCGCGGCACGCGCGATCCCGCGGCGAAAGCGGTCGTCGTCGGCGCCCACCATGTTGTGGGGGCCGCCATAGTCCGAGAGGCTTGGACAGAGCACGAGCGGCAGACGGCGCCGGCAGGCAATGTCCACCGTGATATCTAGGAACTCCGGCGCCAACACCGCGCCCATGTGGTCGTCGAGATGGGTCACGTCGATCCCGGCGGCCAGCGCCTGGTCGATCTGGGCTTCCAACTCGACACGCACCGCCTCGCGGTCTGCCCGCGCCCGCACCGTAGCCGTGTCGGGGTGAAAGAACCCGTCGGCATCGGTCAGTCCCGCCGACGCCGGCGGTCGGGTCAGCGGGCGCCAGCGATAGCCCGACATCTCGCTGGTCAGCGTCAGGTGAACGCCGATGTCGAGCGCCGGGGCCGCACCGGCCATGGCGGCCAGTTCCACGAACCAGGGACATGGCACCATAACCGAACCAGAGGTGCAGGTCCCGAAGGCGCAGAGCTCCGCGAAAGCCATATTGGCGCCGTGGCTCATGCCGAGGTCGTCGGCATGGATCACCACCCGGCGGATCGGCGCGGTCATGACTTCACCGCAAGCATCTCTTCGATTTCGCGCTCGACCGCGATCATGTCCTCGCCGCCCGACATGATCTGCAGGACCTCGTCCTGGCTGATCTCGGATTTCCGGTAGGTTCCCATGCTGGAGCCACGGTTGAGCAGGGTAAAGGCATCCGCGACCGGATAGGCATGGCGGATGTTGTGGGTGATGAAGATCACCGCCAGACCACGCGACCGGGCGTCGATGATGAACTTCAGCACCGTGGCGGCCTGATGAACCCCGAGCGCCGAGGTCGGCTCGTCAAGGATCAGGACCTTGGCCCCGAAATGGATGGCGCGGGCGATGGCCACCGACTGGCGCTCGCCGCCCGAAAGCGTGCCGACGGCCTGGGTCGGATCGCGGACCTGAATGCCGATATTCGCCATTGCCTCGCTGGCGATCTTGTTGGCCCGGCGCTTGTCGAAGCGTCGGAAGGGAAAGATGCCCTTCTGCAGTTCGCGGCCCAGAAAGAAGTTTCGGGTGATCGACATGAGCGGGATCAGCCCGAGGTCCTGAAACACCGTGGCGACGCCGCAATCGGCGGCATCCCGGGGGCTATTGAATTCCACCTGCCTGCCGCCGACGACGATGCGCCCCTGCGACGGCCGATGAACACCGGACAGTATCTTGATCAATGTCGATTTCCCGGCGCCGTTGTCGCCCAGCAGGCAGTGCACCTCGCCGGCATTGACCGACATGGTGATGTCCTTGAGCGCGATGACCGAACCGAAACGTTTCGATACGCCCTGAAGTTCGATTGCGGGATGTTCCATCACGATGACCTCTCGCCCAGAGCCTTGCCGCGCGCGTAGTTGTTCACCAGCACGGCGATCAGGATGACGATGCCGAGAAAGACCTTGAACCAGTCGGTGTCGATCCCGGTGTAGAAGATGCCCATCTGCACGAGCCCGAAGATCAGCGCCCCCAGTGCAGCGCCGTAGATCGTCCCGTATCCCCCGGTCAGCAGCATGCCCCCGACGACCGCGGCGATGATGGCTTCGAATTCCTTCAGCAAGCCGCGGATGGTGTCGGCGCTGCCCGAACCGGTGACCTGGATCGTGGCCATGAGAGTCGCGGCACAGGCGGTGCAGATGAAGAGAAGGATCTTCACCCGTGCAACCGGCACGCCGACATTGCGCGCCACTTCGGCATCGCCGCCCGAGGCATATATCCAGTTGCCGAAACGGGTCTCGGTCAGGATGTAGCCCGCGACAACGGTGAAGCCGATCCACCAGACGATCGAGACCGGAATCCCGTCTACGAAGGGCAAACCCGAGGATTTGACGGCAATCCAGCCCTGGTCCCCCATCCAGCGGAATAGCCCGCGCAGGACGCGCCCGTTGAACAGCGCCGCAGTTCCCGGATCCGGAACCCCGTCGAGAATGTAGGGAATCTGCGTGCGCCCGGTCACCGCGCGGGTGATGCCGATCGACAGGCCCCGCAGGATGTAGAGCGATGCCAGCGTGACGATGAAGGACGGCAAGCCGGTCTTCACCACGATCAGCCCGTTCAGATAGCCCACCACGACCGCCACCAGGAAGGCGGAACCGATCGCGGCCCAGAGGGGAAAGTGCAGCTGCGTGACCAGCAGGCCGATCACCACCCCGGCAAAGCCGATCATCGACCCGATCGAAAGATCGAACTCGCCCGCGATGATCAGCAGGGCCACCGCCGCAGCCAGGATACCCAGTTCCGCCGAGAGGGTCAGGAAGGTCATCGAGCCCTGCAACGAGTAGAGCGCCTCGGCGCCCGGCAGGAAGGCGAAGATCACCAATGTCGCGACCAGCCCGGCGAAGACACCCGCCTCGGGGCGGCGCATCAGCCTGACCGCAAGGCCGGTCCGGCGCAGTCGTTCATCGGCGCTGCCCTGGGATTTCCGGACAATGTTGAATTTCGGACTGACGCCATCCGGCCTGGTTCGAGTCACCTTTTGCATGACAATCGGCCTTTGTTCTGAACTGTGGGACGGGGAACCGGCACCGCCGGCCCCCCAGCTTCGGCCCTTCACCCGCCGCTCAGCGCGTGCCTTCCATGGCCAGCTTCTGAATGGCCTTGGCCTTCTCCGGACTATCCACGAAAAGCGGCCCGGTGTAGATATTGTTCTGCACCATCAGCCCGTGGGTCGCATACTGGGCCAAGAGGACGACCGGCAGGTAGCCCATCAGATACTGCTGACCGTCGATCCCGAAGCCCATCTTGCCGTCGGCCACCGACTCCAGGATTTCCGGGCCGAGATCGTAGGTGTACAGCTTGTACTTGCTCCACAGTTCCTGATCCTCGAACAGCTGGATCAGCGGGTTGGCCGACGCCGTGCCCGTCGCAAAGACCGCCTGCACGTCCGGATGCGAGGACAGATAGGCCTGGACCCGCTGTTGCACGCCCGACGGGTCGCCCTGTTCGACCGCGACGACCGCCGAGGCACCACCAGACTTGGCAAGGCCGTCGTTGATTCCGTTGCAGCGCTGGTCGAGGCTCAGGTTGCCGACCTCATGGTTGATGCAGGCAACCTGCAGGATGCCATCCTTGGCCAGCCGCTCGCCGGCCAGGATGCCGGCCTGGTACTCGGACGTCGTGCCGACATAGAGCGGCACACCGATGCTCTCGCCCTCGGGTTCGCCGGAATCGATGTTGATGACCGGAATGCCGGAATCTATCGCCTCCATGAGCGCCTCCCGCAGGGCGTCGATGTCGGGGATCGAGACCACAAGACCGTCCGGCTTGGTGGCCACCGCGGCCTTGATCAGGCGCGCCTGCTCGACGCTGTCGAAGACCTGCGGCGCGATATACTGCACCTGTGCGCCGGTGTCCGCAGCCGCGTCATCGACGCCGCGCTTGACCACCGACCAGTAGGCATCGGACGAGCTGCCGTGCACCACGACCGCGATCTTGACGTCCTCGGCATCCATCAGGCCTTCCGCGCTGGCACCGAACGTCGTGGCAGCGAGCAAGGCACAAACGGCGGAAGCAAGTTTCATCCACTTTGGCATTGGTTCCTCCTCTGTCAGACCCAAGAGGGCCCTGTTGCGCGGATCGCTTTTTTCGTTCTTGCCGCAGGATCGACCCGCCTAGCCTGCGGCGATACGATTTCAGGTCAAGACCTCGAACCCGGCGGCGCGCGCCAGGGACGACAGGTTCCCGAACCCCATCGTTGCATAGGTCAGCGGATGGGCCTTCTTCGGGTCCTGTTCCGCCTCGACGACGAGCCAACCAGAGTATCCATGGTCGGCCAGCATCTTCAGGATGGTCGCGTAATCCAGCCCGCCATCCCCGGGCACCGTGAATATCCCATCGAGCACGGCATCCATGAAGCTCATGTCGGTGGCACGTGCGCGCTCCAGGATCGCGGGGCGCACATCCTTGCAGTGGACATGGACTACCCGCGCGACATGCGCCGCCAGCAGGGCCACCGGATCGCCCCCGGCAAAAGCCGAATGGCCGGTGTCGTAGAGCAGCCCCACCGCTTCACCGGTGTGCCGCATCAGGAGGCCGACCTCCGCGTCGCTTTCGACGATCGTCCCCATGTGGTGATGAAAGGCCATGGCGACGCCGAATTCGGCCATCCGCTCGGCCAGCGCGGTCAGCCGCCGGCCATAGTCGGGCCATTCGTCATCACCCAGCCGCGGACGTTTGGAGATCGGTTCCCAGATCGCCCCGTGGCGTCCCCGCGAAGTGTCGGCATAGACCACATGCGCGCAGCCCATAGCCTTGAGCAGCGACAGGTGCGGCAGGATCGCCTCGAATTCGGCCTCGACCTCCTGTTCGGCACAGCGACCGTCATACCAGCCCGAGACCAGGGCAAGACCATGGCGGTCGAGGATCGGGGCCAGCGTCGCCGGATCGCGCGGAAACTTCCCGCCCAACTCGGTCCCGGCATAGCCGGCCTGCGCAGTTTCGGCCAGGCAGGTCTCCAGCGGGGTGTCGCCGCCCAGCTCGGGCACGTCGTCATTTGTCCAGGTGATGGGATTGATTCCGATCTGCACGGTCATGCGACGGCTCCGTTTCTTGTATCCTCGGCTTCTCTTGTCAGCTGCCAAAGGGTCATCTCCTTCAGCAGCGCCATGTCCCGTGCAGCGGCTTCCGCGGTGTTGCGAACGGGGGCGCCATCGACCACTGCGGCATGGAAGCCCTTCAGCTGCTCTTCGAAAGGCTCGGCATAGCCGCAGCGGATCGTCTCGCTGTGAAGCCGCTCGCCACCGCCGCCATGCACCGTCAGTCCGGTGGGGACATTGGCCAGCCAGGGCGACGGAAAGACCAGCTCGAACGATACCGACTCGAAGACCAGGCTGATCCGCTCGCAGTAGCGCGGCAGATCGGGCACGGTCAGATGCGACATCATCCACAGCCCACCACCGCCAAGGCGCACGGTGCCGTGCCCCCCTTGCCCCTCGGCATAGAACTGCGCTCCGACGACCTCTTCGGTGGCCAGACCCAGCCGGTCGAGCAGGCCGTGCACTGCATTGACATCATGAACGATGGACGAGGCAAAGGGACCGCAGAACCCGCGGGCGACATGATCATTCAACGGCCCCCCGAAGACCTGCGCCAATTGCGCGCGGCGCTTGCGCCTCATTTCGTCCCCGACCCGTTCCGGCAGGTCGTTGCCGTTGCAACCGGGATGGTGGCCGATGAAGGGGCCTGAATCGGGGTCGAGCACCTCGACAACCACCTGCATCAACTGGCCGCCATCGGCAGGCAGCAGGTCCAGAAGCGTCTCGTAGGCCGGATCGAAGCGCTTCATGTAGCCAACCTGCAAGACCTTGTCCGCCGCGTCCCTGGCCGCGATCATCTCGGCGATCGCCCCGGCACCATAGGCCAGCGGCTTTTCGCAAAAGACATGCAACCCGGCGGCAAGGGCGGCCATCACCTGTTCGCCGTGCAGCGCATCGGGCGAGGCGATAACCACCGCATCGAGAGGTGCGGACAGGAGCGCGTCAACCTCGGAGAACGCCGGGACGCCGAAGCGGTCCTGGACGAAGCCGCGCACCCGCGGCGACGGGTCGAAGACACCGACAAGATCGAAGCGATCGGGCATCCCGCAGAGGTTCGGCAGGTGCATGACCTGCGACACGGTTCCGGCGCCGATGACTCCTGTCCTGAGCTTGTCCATGTCCCCCCACGCTTGCAGCCTGCTTTACGGATACTGACGCTAGCCGCATAGTGGTTCTGAACTAAGTGCCAGTTTGGCAAAATTTGAGGATACCACATGACGGCCGGCCTTCCTGTCGACAACCTGATCCTGGACCGCCGAAAACGCCGGAACCTGCACCGGCAGCTCTATGATCACCTGCGCCGCATGATCGAGACACGGGCGCTTCCGCCGGGGGCTCCGCTTCCGGCAACGCGGGCGCTGGCACAGGATCTCGGCCTGTCGCGGAACACCGTGATCGCCGCCTACGATCAGCTGGCGTTGGAGGGATTCGTCGAGATACGGCGCGGCGTCGCCCCGGTGGTGCTGAACCTGCCCGCACGGCCCGATGCGGCGCCCGGCGGGCCGGCCCGCTTTGAAGGCAGTCTTTCAAATCGGGGCCGGACGATGGCGGCGCAACCGTTCCACCACGGCAGCCCGGGGATCACCGCCTTCCACCCGGGTCTGCCGGACATCAGCCGGTTTCCCTTCAACACATGGGCGCGCCTGACCAACCGTCGCGCCAAGAGCGCGGCATCGGATCTGTTCGGGACCTACCACGTCGAAGGCTACCCGCCGCTGCGCGAGGCCATCGCCCGCTACCTGACCGCGTCGCGCGGCGTGGTCTGCTCTCCCGAACAGATCATCGTGACCAATGGTGCCCAGGCCGCTTTCGACCTGCTGGCCCGGTGCCTGCTCGACCCCGGCGACACGGTCTGGATGGAAGAGCCCGGCTACTACGGCATGAGTTCGGCATTCGTCAGCGCGGGGGCCCGGCTGGAACCGCTGCGGATCAACCGAACCGGCTGGGCGCTGACGCCTCCGGCCGTGCCCCCGAAAGTCATATTCGTGACGCCCTCTTGCCAGCATCCCCTAGGCCTGACCATGGCGATGCAGCAGCGGCTGGACCTGATCCGGATGGCGGAGCGCTGGCGGGCCTGGATCATCGAGGACGACTACGACAGCGAATACCGGTTCCAGGGCCAACCGATCCCGGCCCTGCAGGGCATCGCCTCCAACGCCGGCACGATCTTTGTCGGGACCTTTGCCAAGATCCTCTTTCCGGCCATGCGGCTCGGCTACATGGTCGTGCCCGACACCCTGCGCGAACCGATGCGGGCGGCCCTGAGTTCCACCGGGCATTTCGCGCCGCTGATCTCGCAGGCAGCGCTGACCGACTTCATCAACGGCGGGCATCTTACCCGCCACCTGCGCCGGATGCGCCGGCTCTATGCCGAGCGGCGGGAGTATTTCATCGAGACATTCGAACGCCTGCTTTCCGACCTCCTGACCCTGCGGCGCACTGATACCGGCATCCAGCTGGTGGCGCGGTTCAATTCCGAAGTGGACGACAAGAAGGCGGTGCAGATCGCCGCGCAGCACGGGGTCAATGTCTCGGCCCTGTCCATGCAGTTCCGGCATCAGCCCGCCGAGAGCGGCCTGGTGATGGGGTTTGCCGCCCCGCCGCGCAAGGAGATCCTTCGCGGGCTCGGCATTCTCGCCGACGTGCTGCCCGGACGCTGATCCCGCCCCGGCCGAAACCTGCGGTCACATTCGCGCCAGGACCTTCCAGACGCCGCCGTCATTTGCGATAGCTGTCCAGACCCGACCGGACGGCCAGAACCGGCCTGTCCGTCAACCGCCCCGAGAAGATGGAGGAGCCTCGCATGTGGGACGCCCGATACGCAGATCCCGACTATATCTTCGGCACCCAGCCGAGCGAATTCCTGGCCCGCAATCAGGCGCTTCTCGCCAACGGCGGTTCCGCGCTGGCGGTGGCGGATGGCGAGGGGCGCAATTCCGTATTCATGGCCGAACAGGGGCTGAAGGTGACGGCGATGGACAGCTCGGCCGTGGGACAGGAAAAGGCCCGCCGGCTGGCCGCCGAACGGGGCGTCGAGGTCGATTTCAGGCTCGCCGATCTCAGAACCTGGGACTGGACTCCCGAAAGCTATGATATCGTCGCGGCCATCTTCATCCAGTTCGCCGACCCCGCCTTTCGCGCCGAGATATTCGACGGCATGGAACGGACACTGAAGCCGGGCGGGGTGCTGCTGCTGCATGGCTACACGCCCCGGCAGCTCGCCCATGGTACCGGCGGTCCGAAGGCCGTCGAGAACCTCTATGAGCCCGACATGCTTGCCGAGCGTTTCCGCCACTGGGAGGTGATGCAGCTGGCCGAATACGAGACCGAGCTGAAAGAAGGCACGCGCCATGCGGGCCAATCCGCCCTGGTGGACCTGGTCGCGCGAAAACCCGGATAGCCCGGCGCGACCGGTATCCCGGGAACTTGCCGTGGCGTGAACATGCCCGTGACGGCCAAGCCTTCCGGTCAATGAACCGGAGCGGCCTTGGCATGGTCCGCTTCGGTGGTTACCTGCGGAAGAACGGAGGCCGGCATGCAGCATTTCTCACTTCTCGATCTTTCGCCCGTTGCGGAGGGAAAAACCGTGGCCGACGCCCTGACGAACACGGTCAGTCTGGCGCAGGCGGCAGAGGGGTTCGGCTATCATCGCTACTGGCTGGCCGAGCATCACAACATGCCCGGCATTGCCAGCGCCGCCACGGCGGTCGTGATCGGCCAGGTGGCGGCGGCAACCCGCACCATGCGGGTCGGGGCCGGCGGGATCATGTTGCCCAACCACGCGCCGCTGATGGTCGCCGAGCAATTCGGCACGCTGGAGACACTCTATCCCGGACGGATCGACCTGGGGCTCGGCCGGGCCCCCGGGACCGACATGGCGACCGCCCGGGCGCTGCGCCGCCACATGGCGCCCGAGGACACTTTCCCGCAGGACGTGCAGGAGCTGATCGGCTATTTCGACGCGCCGCCGGAGGGGCGGTCCGTCCGCGCCATCCCGGGCGAAGGCACGCATGTGCCGATCTGGATTCTGGGCTCCAGCCTCTATGGCGCACAGCTGGCCGCCTATCTGGGCCTGCCCTATGCCTTTGCCTCGCATTTCGCCCCGGCGATGCTGGGCGAGGCCCTGGCAATCTATCGCAGCAATTTCCGCCCCTCGGAACGTCTCGAGAAACCGCATGTGATGATCGCCGCCGGGGTCTGCGCCGCCGAGACGGACCGCGAGGCGGCCTATCTGCGCTCTTCCCAGATTCTCGCCTTTGCGCGCCTGCGCAGCGGCCGGCCCGGCAAGCTTCCGCGCCCGGTGGAGGACGTCGAACGGGACATTCCGCCCGCCATCATGGCGCAGGTGAGGGAATCGCTGTCCTGCTCGGCCACCGGGTCGCCCGGGACGGTCCGTGAAACCCTCGCCACCCTGATCGAGACCCATCAGCCGGACGAGCTGATGGTCACCGGAATGATCCACGACCATGCGGCGCGGGTCCGCTCGTTCGAGATCGCCGCCGAAGCCCTGGCCGACCTCTGCGAAGCACCCGCCGCGGCATAGGCGAGAAGACGGCCCGGGAAGCCGCCCGTCATGTCCTGGGTCCGGACCTTCCGGGCCCTAGAAATAGCGTTCCAGCATCGCGTCGATCTCGCGCAGGGTGACGGCGTCGATGCGGCAGGTCGGGGAGCGGACAAATGCACCGGCGATCACGCCCCGGCGCTGCAGGATCCGTTTGTGAACATGATAGAAGAGATCCCCGTCCTGGGCGGCCAGCCGATTGATCGCCATGATCCTGGAGTCGAACCTGTCGCGGGCCGCAACCTCGTCACCGGCCACCAGATGGTCCCAGACAGCGACGAAATCCTCTGGCTGGCTGCAGAATGGCATCGTTCCCCGCGCTCCACGGCGGTATTCCTCGATCATGTAGCTGCCGCCGGCGCCGCCGATGACCGTCAACTGCCCGGCCACCTTCTCGGCCATGGTCCGGACCTGCGCGACGGTCGGCAGGGTCTCGACCTTGATGGCTGCGGTCCTGCTGGCGTGCAAGGCGATGCGCCGGACGGCTTCCGCCGAGATCGGGGCCTGCGGGACATCCTGCAGGATGATCGGCAGGCTGGTGGCCGAGTCGAGCCGGTCGAACAGATCCAGCATCGCCTCGGGCCCGGTCGGCATGAAGGACATCGGATAGATCATCAGCGCATCCGCGCCAAGCTCCTGTGCCCTGCGCGAAAGCGTCACCGCGATGTCGGTTCCGGGCGCAGAGGTGTTCATCACCACCGGGACCCGACCGTTCACGGTCTCGACCACCAGTTTCAGAACCTGATCGCGCTCCGGATCGGTCAGCTTGAAGATTTCGCTGCCCAGGGCGATGCCCAGCCCGTGCACCCCGGAAGAGACATTGAATTCGACAAGGGCCTTCAAGCTGTCGGAATCGATCCGGCCCTCGTCGTCGAACGGGGTGACGAGGATCGGTATGATCCCTTGGAAATCGAACTGGGACATTCAGCTATCCTTCGGAAACGTGTCGGCGTGAAAGGCGAAGACATCCTCGACCTCGGTCTGAATCGGACGGGTGTCGGGGTGGCAGTGCATCAGGGGCGCCATTTCGGCCCACCAGCGCCATTGCACCGGGTCCGGTTCCGTCGCCACGGGCAGGGCATCACGGTCCTGCACCGCGATCAGCGTCAGGCCATGGCGGTGGATGGTGAAATCGCGGATACCGTTGCTGCGCATCAGCTCCAGAAGCTCGGGCCAGATCGCATCGTGGCGGGCCTTGTATTCGGCCTCGCAGCCCGGCTTCAGCGTCATCAGCCACACCCGGCGGATCATGGCGCGTCGATCCGGTTGTCGTCGATGTAGTCCCAGACGATCTCGTAGCCCAGCCCCGGCGTCTGCGGCAGCGGGATCATCCCGTCGGCATCCATCGGATCGCAGTTGGCGCGCAGATAGGGATGCGGCGCGTCATAATCGACGCCGGGGGCCAGCAACCCCTTTTCGTAATACTCGCTGGTATCCTCGGACGTGGCGCCCATCGCCTGCAGGTTGCCCCAGCCGGCCATGTGGATTTCGCATTTGATGCCGTAGGCTTCGCAGACCACGGCGGTCTTGCGGCAACCGGTCAGCCCGCCGCGCCGCACGTCCATGCGGCTCATGTCCGAAGCGCCGCGCAGAATCCATTCGGCCCGGGTAAAGACCCCGCCCGCCGCGATTTCCGGGGCAAGGATCGGGATCGAGAGTTCGCGACACAGGCGGACGTAGCTTTCGACGCGATACTCGGGCATCGGATGTTCGAACCAGTAGAAGTCCAGCTTGTCCAGCTCGCGCCCGACCTTTATTGTCTCTTCCAGCGTGTGATAGGTGCCCCAGACGTCATACATCAGCACCATGTCCGGGCCGACGGCCTCGCGCACCAGGTGACAGGTCTCGATATCCGCCTTGATATTGGATGGACGGCCCGGTGTCGGTTGGCCGGTCTCCGGGTTCCAGAAGTAATGCGGATGAATCTTGTAGGCGGTGTAGCCCTGGGCCTGGCAGGCCAATGCGTGATCGGCATAGACCTGCGGAGGACCGATGTTGGGGTAGGTCGAGGCATAGGCCTTCACCCGGTCGCGGGCACCGCCCATCACCTTGTAGGTCGGCAGGCCAAAGGCACGGCCTGCCAGGTCCCACAGGGCGAGATCGACGACGCTGGCGACGACTTCGGGGATGTTCGCGACCCAGAGCCATTTCCAGATCATTTCGCGGTCGAACGGGTCCTGCCCGACCAGGAGGTCCTTGATCCGGCCGGTCAGCATCTGCTGCTCGACCACGTTCAGGCCGTCCTGATCCCCGTGCTTGCCGCCGCCGAGGAAATAGCCCGTCAGCCCTTCATCGGTGTCGATGCAGGTAACGGTCTGGTGCACCTCGGCGCCGGGGATCGGGCGGCCGTGGCCAGAATCCCATCGGTCTGCATGGGTGCGAAACGGTATGACCCTGATATCCGTGATGCGCATGGCCGTCAGCCCAGCCGCTGGCCGGTTTCGGTGTCGAAGGCATGCAGGCGCCCCGGTTCGACGGCAAGGCTCACTCGGTCGCCGTGGCGCAGGTTGACCCTGTCGCGGGTGGATACGAGAACCGATGTGCCGGCCAGATCGACGACGAACTGGATTTCGGCGCCGGTGGGCTCGACCAGGGTGACAGTGGCCGCTGCGCCCTGCTCCGTCACCATCAGATGCTCGGGCCGGACCCCGGCGACAAAGGCCAGCCCCTCGGCCAGCCCGGCCGGTGCAGGCGCCAGCGCCGTGCCGTCGGCGAGAAGCGCCTGTCCGTTCTGCACCCTGGCCGGAATGAAGTTCATCGCCGGAGAGCCGATGAACCCCGCGACAAAGCGGTTGGCCGGGCAGTCGTAGAGTTCGAGAGGCGCGCCGATCTGTTCGACATGCCCGTCCTTCATGACCACGATCTTGTCGGCCATGGTCATCGCCTCGATCTGGTCATGGGTGACATAGACGATCGTCGTGCCCAGCCGCTGATGCAGTTCCTTGATCTCGGCACGCATCTGAACCCGCAGGGCGGCATCGAGGTTCGACAGGGGTTCGTCGAACAGGAAAACCTTGGGGTCACGCACGATGGCACGGCCCATGGCGACACGCTGACGCTGGCCACCGGACAATTGCTTCGGATAGCGCTCCAGCAAGGGCGTGAGGCTGAGGATCTCGGCCGCCTTGCGGACCTTGGCGTCGATCTCGGGCTTGCTGACCTTGGCCATTTTCAGCGCAAAGCCCATGTTCTCGGCCACGTTCATATGCGGATAGAGCGCGTAGTTCTGGAACACCATCGCGATGTCCCGGCTCTTGGGAGGCAGGTGAACGATGCTGGCGCCGTCGATGGAGATCTCGCCACCGCTGATGGTTTCCAGCCCGGCAAGGGAGCGCAGCAACGTGGACTTGCCACAGCCCGAGGGCCCGACCAGCACGACGAATTCGCCATCGGCAACGTCGAGGTCGATGCCGTGAAGAACTTCGACGGCACCATAGGACTTGCGGATTTCGCGAAGTGCAACTGAGCCCATGTCAGACCTCCTTCATGTGTTTTGCGGCGCAGTGGCCTGCGAATTGAGTGGCGATGTCGGCCGGGGGCCGGTTGCCGGACACATCCGTCGGCACCGCGACCCGCCCGTTCCTGAAGATCGGCGGCTCGCCCATCAGGCCATAGAGTGGTGAGACCTCGCCCCGATCGACGAATTCGACCACGGCATCGGACTGTCGCGCCGCGGCAAGCGACAGCGCCCAGGGCTGTTCGCAGGTGTTGTGCAGGATCACCGGGATGTCGGCAGCCTTCGCCATGTCGAGAATGCGCAGGCACTCGGTGATGCCGCCCGCCCAGGCAACATCCGGTTGCAGGATGTCCACCAGACCCTCGCGGATCAGCTCGGCGCAGTCCCATCGGGTGAAGCAGAAGTTGCCGAGCGCCAGCCGGGTGCCGCCGCGGGTTCTGGACCTGAGCCGGCGCAGCCCCTCCATGTCGTAGGGCGGCAGCGGGTCCTCGATCCAGTAGAGATCGTGATGATCCGCAGCCTCGGCGAAGCGCAGGGTATAGTCGCTGTCCCAGGCCATGAAGGAATCCAGCATGACCCGACCACCGGGGCCGGCCGCCTGGCGGAAGGCCGTCATGTACTCGACATTGGCCTTGAGGCCCTGTTCGCCGGCATCCGGGCCGAAGGGCATGGCGGCCTTCAGGCCCCACCACCCCCTGCCCTGCTGCGCCTCGGGCTGCGGTGTCGTGCAGTAGACTGGCAGTTCGTCGGCGCCGCCCCCCAGGGCCGTTGCCAGCGAAACGCCAAGCGTCTTGGCGTGCAGATCCCAAAGCGCGATATCGACCCCGGCGACGGCCATCATCGAGAATCCGGACCGGTCGCAGGGAAGCAGGGAATTGAACATCTGGTCCCAGACATCGGCGATGTCCCTGACCATCGTGCCCTCGATCAGTCGCGAAAGATGCTTGTCGATGATCAGGGCGACGATCTCGCCGCCGTTGGTGCAGGACCAGCCGACAACGCCGTCGTCGGACTCGATCCGGACAAAGACCTTCTTGGTCGGCCACATCCAGCTGGACCGGTTCTCGCCGAACTGCGGCCAGCGCGACATGGGAGAGGCGACACGGCTGGTCTGAAGCTTCTGGGCCTGAAACCCGCAGTCGATGGCCAGTGCCTGAACGGATAGGATCCTCATCCCTTCACCGCTCCGGCCAGAAGGCCGCGTGTGAAGTAGCGCTGACCGAAGAAGAACACGACCATGATCGGCAATGCGACCAGAGTGGCGGCGGCACCGACCCGGTTGAACTCGATGGTGAACAGTTCCACAAAGCTCGCCAGCCCGATGGTCACCGTCTTGTGGTCCGCCGATTCCATCAGGATCGATGCGAAGGCGAATTCGCTCCAGGCACCGACAAAGTGCCACATCGCCGCGGTGATCAGCGCCGGGGTCGCCAGAGGCAGCACGATCCGGACCATGCTTTGCAGCCGGCTGGCGCCATCCATGATCGCGGATTCCTCCAGTTCGAACGGGATTTCCCGCAGCGACGAGGCGATGATCCAGGTGGCGAAGGGCAGTCCGAAGGCCGAGTAGAGCAGGATCAGACCGATCAGGGAATCCTGCAGATTCAGCGCGTTCATCAGCCGGTAGGTCGGCAGCAGCAGCGCCGCCCCCTGAAACATCCGGCTGATCAGCAACCCGCCCAGGATCAGGTCCCGGCCCGGGAAATGCAGACGGCTGAAGGCATAGCCCGCCAGGGTTCCGAAGATCAGCACCAGAATGGTCGAACTGACCGCCACGATGAAACTGTTCGAAATCAGCGTCGGCCAGCGCAGCAACTGGCTCGACTGGGAGTTGGCGTCGAACAGGGCGGTATAGGCCTCGATCGTGGGGGCCTTGGGCCAGAAGGTCAGCGGCAGGCTGGCCAGTTCGCCGGTGGTCTTGAACGAGGCCAGCACCAGCCAGAAGATCGGGAACAGGACATAGGCCGCGATGATTGTCCCGATCAGGCCGAGACCCAGCCAGTAGAGAGGGCGGGATGTCTGGTTCATTTGCTTCCTCCCGCGGCCCAGGACCGACGGTTGACGTAAAGGTAAAGGCCGACGACGCAGATCAGGAAGCCAAGGTTGACGACCGACATGGCCGACCCGACGCCCCAATTGAAGAACGTGAAGCTCTGCTGATAGATGTAGGTGGACATGATCTGACTGGCGTTGGCGGGGCCGCCGCCGGTCATGACCCAGGGCAGCGTGAATTCCGCGGTGATCCAGATCATCGAAATGACGGTCACGGCGGTAAGGGAAAACGCGATGTTCGGCAGGATCACATGCCGAAACCGCTGCCGGGCATTGGCGCCGTCCATCCGGGACGCCTCGATCTGTTCCGCCGGAACCGAGCGGATCGCCGCGCAGAGGATCAGCGCCACCAGGGGCATCTTGCGCCAGACCAGAACGACGACCAGCATCCACATGACAAGGTTCGGGTCGCCCAGGAACGAGATCGGCTTTTCGGTCAGGCCGGTCCGGGTGAAGGCATCGCCGATCACCCCGACCTGGCCGTGCAGCATCCATTTCCAGGCCATGGCCGTCACCACGTCCGGCAACACCCAGGGCAGCAGGATCAGCGCCCGCAATGCGGTGGTCATCTTCGAGTCGATGGCCAGAAAGGTGCCCACGGCCAGCCCGGTCACGACGCAGAACAGCGTCCCGCCGAGGATCCAGATCACGGTATTCCTGACCACGGTCGGAAAGATCGGGTCCGCCCAGAGGGCGCGGAAATTGGCCAGGGTGCCGAAGCCTCGTTCCTGGCCCATGACGAATTGCGTGAGGCTGAGCGTGGCGACGTCCCAGGTCGGACCGAGCACGAAGGCAAGGACCGCGGCGACGACCGGAAAGATCATGAAATAGGCAAGCCATGCGTCACTGCGACGATTCATCGTTTGGCCTTTCGAAAGGAACTGGGATGCGCCGGGCGCCCGGGGGCCGCACGCGCCGCGAGTGGTGGTCCGGCAGGCCCGAAGACGCCCGCCGGACCCGCCGTGATCAGCCGCGCAACAGGTCGATCTGCGCCTGCGCCGCCTCGTTCGCGGCATCCAGGGCTTCCTGCGGCGCTTTCTGCCCCAGAACCACTTGCTGGATCGCCGTCGCAAGGGCGCTTTCCACCGCCGAGACGCCGATGAAGCGCGGCATCGGTTCGGCCCCGGTGAAGAACGTGCCTTCGTTGTAGGCTTTCACCCAGTTCGGCCAGGCCTCCGCCAGTGCCGGGCTCGACCAGGCTTCCTTGCCGGCCGGAACACGGGCGATTTCGGGACTGCCGCCCCAGGTGTTCAGCTGTTCGTTCTGGGTCCAGAAATCGATGTAGGCCATCGCGGCTTCGGGGTTCTTCGTGCGCGACGAGACCATGAGCAGCGCGCTGCCGTCCATGATCGCCGCGACGGGCGGATGGTTGCCGCTGGGCGCATCGGGGCGCGGGAAAGGCACGCCTTCCCAGTTCGGCTCTTCCGGCACCGGCCAGGGCGTGTTCAGCCAGGACAGGCCGATCCACATCGCCGCGCGATGCTGGCTGAACAGCTGCGCCGTGTCGCGGAAGTTGGTTTCGGTCATCGAAGTGCCGGCCGGAGTCGACCCGTCGGCGATCAGGTCCGCATAGAGCTGCAGCGCATCGACCACCCCCTTCTCGTTCAGCAGGACCTTGCCCGATTCCTCGTCGAACACCCGCCCGCCATTGGCATAGGCAATGCCTTCGAAGATGTTGATATCGACCGGGGCGGTCGTGGCCGGAAAGGCGATGCCGGGGCGGTCGGGCTTGGTCATCGCCTTTGCGTATTCGCGCAGCTCGGACCAGGTGCTGGGCGGACGGTCGAATCCGGCCTCGGCCAGCGCATCCATGTCGATGGCAAGGAAGCTGGCCATGTCCACATAGGTGGGCATGCCATACAGCTTGCCTTCGTGAACGCCGGAGCCGAGGATCTCGGGCACGATGCGCGATTTCCAGTCATCGATCTGCCCCGGCGCGGCAATGTCGTCCAACGGCTGGATCAGGCCGAATCCCGCGAATTCGGGGATGTCCTGACCGAAGGCGATGATCACGTCGGCAAGGCGATTGGTCTGGAAGCCCGCAAGGATCTTCTGCCGGCGGATCTGGCCGTTGAAGAACGAATAGTCCAGCTCGACATCGGGGTTGGCGGCCAGGAAGCGCTCGTTGGCGGCCGGCCAGGCCTCGACCTCGGCGATGGTACCGCCGAATTTCCATACCGACAGCTTTCCGGACGCGGCCCTTGCCGGCCCCGCGCCCAGAGCGGCCGTTGCGGCCAATGCGGTCGTTCCGACCAGGAATCCGCGCCTGCTGAGGTCAAGTTTCATCATGTCTCCTCCCGAGATGATTGGTCACTGGATTTCGTTCACCCGGCGAATGACATTCGTATGTCATCGCGACTTGACGCAGCCTTATGCCTATGACATTCGTATGTCAACACTCCTGTGCAACGGCCCGACATCAGCCGGCCATGCCCGGGACGCACAAGGCAGAGGCAGGAATGACCCGGGGACGCAAAGTAACGCTCAAGGATGTGTCGAAGGCCTCGGGACTTTCCCTGATCACGGTGTCGCGCGCCCTGCGCCGTCCCGAAACCGTGCAGGAAGAAACCCGGCGCAAGGTTCTGAAGACCATCGACGATATCGGCTATGTGCCGAATCTGATGGCCCGGTCGCTGGTATCGAACCGCTCGAACATGATCGGAGTCGTGGTGCCGATCCTGACCAGCTCGCTGTTTGCAGACTTTGCACAGGGCGCCGAGACGGTTCTGAAGAATGCAAATCTGCAAATGCTGCTGGGTGTCAGCCAGCGTTCGAAGGAGCAGGAAGCCGAAGCGGTCCGGACCTTCATCGCCCGCCAGGCCGACGCGATCATCGTAACCGGCTTCACCCATTCCGATGCCTGCCGAAAGCTTCTGCAGGCTTTTGACGGACCGGTTGTCGAGACCTGGAACCTGCGGCCGGAAGCGCTGGATATCTCTGTCGGCTACAGCAACCACGATGCTTCGGCGGCAATGACGCGGTACCTGATCGAAAAGGGTTACCGAAACATCGCGACGGTCGGCGGCGCGTTCGAGAACAACGATCAGGCGACCGACCGGCAGGCGGCATTCCTCCAGACGATGCGCGAAGCCGGCCGCTCGGTTCCGCCCGAGAACATCCTGGCCGTGCCCAACCCGACGACGCTCGAAAGCGGCGGCCCGCTCATCCTGTCCTTGCTGGACCGGCCAAACCCGCCGGATGCCGTGTTCTTCCAGGCCGAACTGCCGGCGCAGGGCGCGATGATGGCCTGCCTGTCGCGGGGCATCCGTGTGCCCGAAGACGTGGCCATCGCCGGGTTCGGCGACCTGAGCATCTCGGGGCTGATGCCGGTGCCGATGACCACGGTCAAGGTTCGCGCCAAGGAGATCGGCCAGCGTTCGGCCGAACTGGTGCTGCAAAGGCTGAACGACGGCGGCGGCGAGGCGACGGTCGAGGATGTCGGATTCGAACTCATGATCAGGCAGAGCGCATGACCACCAGCAGAGAGACCATCGACAGGCCGATCCGTGCCGCCGTGATCGGCGCCGGGCATTTTGCCTATCGCGTCCACATTCCCGTGCTGCGGGAGCGCCCGGAAGTGGTGCTCGATTCGGTCTGCCGGATCGGCGCCGAGGAGCTCGCGATCATTCGCGACGAATTCGGCTTCGACTTCGCGACCGAGAATTGGCGCGAGGTCCTGGACCGGGACATCGACGTGGCGGTGATCGCGACGCCGCATCACCTTCACTTCGAACAGGCGATGGCCTTTCTGGACAAGGGCTGCCACGTCCTGGTCGAGAAACCGATGTGCCTCGATCCGGCAGAGGCCTGGACCCTTGTCGCCAAGGCAGCGGAAGTCGGCCGGGAACTTCTGGTCTCATACGGCTGGCACTACAAGCCCGGCCTGAAGAAGGCCCGTGACCTGCTGCCCCGGATCGGCAGGATCGAACATGTCCTGTGCCACATGGGCTCCTTCACGCGCACGGTCTTTGCCGGCAGCGGCGGCGGCGCGCGCTGGCAACATGTCCGGATCCAGCCCGAAGCGCGGACGTGGCAGAATGCCGACGCCGGCGGAGGCTTTGCCTATGGGCAGCTGAGTCACGCAATGGGCCTGCTCTACTGGCTGACCGACCTCCGCAGCGACTCGGTCAGCGCGATCACCCTGGATACCTCCAGCCGGGTGGATCTGCATGACGCCGCCATGGCCCGCTTCACCAATGGCGCCACCGGCGTGTTCTCCGGCACATGCGGCGTCCCCGAGGGGCATGGGTTCGAGCTGGACATCCGTCTCTATGGAGAGACCGGCTCGCTTCTGATCGACATCGAAACCGAACGGATGATCCTGAAGCTGCCCGACGGGGTGACCGAGGATCATTCCGTCGCCCCGGGCACCTGGTTCTACAGCTGCGAGGGCCCGGCCAATGCGCTGATCGACGTTGCCCTGGGCAAGGGCGGCAACGAAAGCCCGGGCGATGTCGGCGCGCGCGCGGTCGAGACCCTGCACGCCCTCGTCACCTCGTCACGGGCCGGCGGCAGCACCACAGAAGTCACATCCATGAAAGGACAATCCCTTGAGCAGAGCTGAATTATCGAAGCAGAGCGCGATCGTGACCGGCGGGGCGCAGGGTATCGGCGGCGCCGTGGCCGAGCATCTTGCGGGGCGCGGTGTGCGGGTGGCGATCTGGGACATGGATGGCGATCTGGCGCAGGCGACGGCGACGCGTCTCGGCGCCGGGGCGATCGCGGTGGCGGTCGATGTCTCGGACTGGGACAGCGTGCAGGCCGCGACCGGGCAGACCGTCTCGGCCTTCGGCGGGGTCGAGATCCTGGTGAACTCGGCCGGGATCGCCGGGATGAACGCGCCGCTGGTCGATTACCCGGTGGAGGAGTTCCGCAGGATCGTGGACATCAACCTGAACGGCACCTTCCTGGTCAACAAGGCGGTGGTGCCGCTGATGAGTGCCGGGGGCTATGGGCGGATCGTCAACATCGCCTCGGTCGCCGGCAAGGAGGGCAATCCCAATGCCAGCGCCTATTCGGCCTCGAAGGCCGGGGTGATCGGGTTGACGAAATCGCTGGGCAAGGAGCTGGCGGGGCAGGATATCGCGGTCAACTGCGTGACCCCGGCGGCGGCGCGGACCCGGATCTTCGACCAGATGAAGCAGGAGCATATCGACTACATGCTGTCGAAGATCCCGCGCGGCCGGTTCCTGGAACTGGACGAGGCGGCGGCGATGATCGGCTGGCTGGTCTCGCCCGAGAACAGCTTCACCACCGGCGCGACATTCGATTTGTCCGGCGGCCGCGCGACCTATTGAACGACTTGAAGATCAAGGAACAACCTTATGAAACTGCTACGTTTTGGCCCGAAGGGGCAGGAGCTTCCCGGGATTCTGGACAGGGCCGGCAAGCTGCGCGACCTGTCGGGCCATCTGAGCGATTTCGCCGGCGCCGGCCTGCCGGAGGCGATCGAGACCGCCCGGGGCATCGACCCGGAGAGCCTGCCGCTGGTGCCGGGCTCGCCGCGGCTCGGGCCCTGCGTCGGCGACGTCGGGAAGTTCATCTGCATCGGGCTGAACTATTCCGACCACGCCGCCGAATCCGGCATGGAGGTGCCGCCGGAGCCGATCCTGTTCTTCAAGGCGACCTCGGCGATCTGCGGCCCGAATGACGATGTCGAGATCCCGCGCAACTCGGCGGCCACCGACTGGGAGGTCGAACTGGCGGTGGTGATCGGCAAGACCGCGAAATACGTCCCGGAAGCCGAGGCGATGGACCATGTCGCGGGCTATTGCGTCGTCAACGACGTATCCGAGCGCGACTTCCAGCTCCGGCGTCACGGGCAATGGGTGAAGGGCAAGTCGGCCGACACCTTCGGCCCCATGGGCCCCTGGCTGGTGACCCGGGACGAGGTGCCGGACCCGCAGGCGCTGGCCATGTATCTCGAGGTCAACGGCAAACGCTACCAGAACGGCAGCACCGCGACGATGGTCTACGGGGTGCGGCATCTGGTGTCCTACATCTCGCAGTTCATGAGCCTGCAGCCCGGCGACATCATCTCGACCGGAACCCCGCCCGGCGTCGGCATGGGCCAGACCCCGCCGGTCTACCTGAAACCCGGCGACGTCATGGAACTCGGCATCGAAGGCCTCGGCAGCCAGCGCCAGCGCACCGTCGCTGCGGCGTGAGGAAACATGGAACCCGCCCGGGACCGTGCCCCCGACGGGCCCCTGCCGACCAGGATCGTCGACGCCCACCATCACCTCTGGGATCTCGGGCGCTTCCCCTATCCGTGGCTGGCCCCAGAAGCGCCGCCGCGTCCGTTCGGCAATCATGACGCCATCAAGCGCGATTTCCTGATTCCGGACTACCTGCGGCATTTCGACGGGCTGCCACTGGTGGCGTCGGTCCATGTCCAGGCCAATTGCGGCGCGGCCGATCCCGGCGACGAGACCGCCTGGCTCGCGGAGCTGTCGCGGGACTCGGGCTGGCCCGCTGCGGCCGTCGGGGAGATCGACCTCTGCTCGGGGACGGCAGCCGAGGTTCTGGCCGCGCACGCCCGCCATCCCCTGGCCCGGGGTGTCCGGGCCATGGTCGCGCATGACCGGACGGGGCGCTGGCGGTTTTCCGACCGGCCGCAGGTCATGGGCGAACCCGGCTTTCTCGACAATGCGGCGCGGCTGATGGAGATGGGATTCAGCCTCGATCTGGTCATCGTCCCGGAACAGCTGCCCGAAGTCGCCCGTCTTGCCGCGGCCTTGCCGAAGCTGGCGATCATCGTCGATCATCTGGCGACCCCGGAACCCGAAACCTGGTCGCAATGGACAAGCGGCATCGAAGCCGTGCGCCGTTTCGACAATGTCGCGATGAAGCTGTCCGGTCTCTGGACCATCGACAAGCCCTGGCGGCCCGACCGCCTGCGTCCCTTTGTGCGGCATGCCCTCCGCCAGCTGGGTGGCGACCGGCTCATGTATGGCTCGAACGCGCCGATCGACCCGCTGCACTGCCCGGTTGCGGATCAGGTCAGGACGCTTGCCTGTCTGGTGACCGAAACACATCCGCAGGACCTGGACGCGGTGTTTGGAGACACCGCCAGCCGATTGTACCGCCTCGCCCGCCCGGCCGGTTGAGCGTCAGGTGCCGGCGATCAGCCGTCGTGATGTGCCGAAGTGACCTGCTGGAGCGCCCTTTTACGCGACACAAAGCTCGCCGGGATGTTGCGCGGGTCCGGCGCTCCCGCCGCCCTGCCCCGGCCCGGTCACTCCCCGGCGGCCAGCCCGTTGGCCTGCAGGAACCCGCCCAGGCGCCGCTGCTGATCCGCGGTCAGCGGCCAGGCCGCCGGCGGCCGGGCCGGGCCGCAATCCTGCCCGCTCGCGGCCAGCGCCCATTTCACCCCCGAGACATTGGCGCCGTTCTGTTCCTCGGCCCGGATGTCCTCGAACACCCGCACCTCGGCGATCAGCCGGTTCGCCTCTCCGTAGTCGCCCCGGTCCAGCGCCGCGTGGATCGCCATCGAGCGTTCCGGCCAGACGTTGATCAGCCCCGAGGTGAAGCCCCGCGCACCGACGGCATAGAGCGGCGGGGCCCAGACCTCGGCCAGCCCGGCGACCCAGGTGACGCCCTCCGGCGCCGCCGCGATGGCGCGGACCAGGTTCATCGGGTTCGGCGTCGCCCATTTCACCCCGAGCACGCCCTCGATCGCGCAGAGCCGGGCGATCGTTTCGGTGCCGATGGCGTCGTTGCGCAGATAGAGCACCACCGGCAGGCCATCGCCGGCGCCGACGATCCGGGCGACATAGTCCACCAGGCCGCGCGGCGACACGAAAGGGTCCGGCGGCTGGTGGATCATCAGCGCCGAAGCCCCGGCCGCGGCCGAGGCCCTGGCCAGCGCCAGCGCCTCGCCAAGGCTGCGCCCCACCCCGGCGATCACCGGCGCACGGCCCGCGACAAGTTCGGGCACGCTGCGGGCCATGGTCAGCGCCTCCTCGGCGCTCAGGGCGTAGAACTCTCCGGTGTTGCCGTTGACGGTCAGCGCGTGGACACCGGCCTGCACCGCCCGGTCGATGATCGGGGACAGCCGCGCCGGATCGGGCCGGTCGTCGCTGTCGAAGGGCGTCACCAGGATCCCGGATATGCCGCGGAGCGCCGTCTGGATGTCGGTCATTTGGTTACCTCTGATGGCATGCGTCCCGGCGCAGCCATGGGCGGCGCCCCGGGAAGCTGAACATGGAGCGCCACGGTTCCGGAGAGCGTCTCGCCCGGCGCCAGGGTCTGCATCCCGTCGCCGGGATCGCGCGGGGGGCGGGCCAGCGCGTTGGCCAGATGGCTGACCGGCTCGACGCAGACGTAACCGGCCGGGGCCGAATAGACCACGATGTGGTTGAGCTCGGGCGTGGCGGAGAGCGAGAGCCGCAGGCCGTTGTCCAGAACCATGTCGCAGCGGCTCCAGTCCGAGAGATAGCGCGTGTCGCCGTCCTGACCTGCGGCCGGCTGCTTCTCGCCGGTCGGGGTCAGATCGGGATTTGTCGGCCAGAAATGGGCGGCATCGACGTCAATGCCGGCCAGGTGCGGCAGATACGGATGCCAGCCGATTCCCGCCGGCATCGGTGTCGTGTCCCGATTGCTTACCGACACCGTAACGTCGATCCGGTCGGGCGCCAGCCGGTAGTCCTGCGCGGCATGGCAGCGCCAGGGCCAGGCCGCATCGCCCGGGTGATCCAGCTGCATGTGCGCCGCGGTGTCGGTCAGGGCTGCGCCTTGCCAGGCCCGCCGGCTGGAAAAGCCATGCAGGGCATTGGGCGCCACGTCGGGATGCGCCGGAAGTTCCACGCTCCGGTCCTGGAACCGGAACCGGGCGTCGCTGACCCGGTTGTGGAACGGCACCAGCGGATAGGCCCCGCCCTTCGGCCATTGGTCGGGGACGAAAGAGTCGGTTTCGATCGGCACCAGAATGTCGCCGAACCGCTCGTGCACGGCGCGCAGCACCCGGCCGCCCCAGGCCGGGCGCAAGACAACAGTCAGAGGCCCGGCAGCCAGCGTGATGTCAGTCATGATCGGAATTCGACTTGGAAAGCAGATCCGCCCGGCCACGGATCACGCCATCATGGTTCACGCTGCAGAACATGCCGCCCTGAAAGGTCTCGGCGACTTCCGTTTCAAGGGGCGAAGTCCAGGCATCCGGCGTCGCGAAATCCTCGATCCGGTCCTGCGGGACATAGCCAAGGGCGGTGGCGACGGAGTTGTCCCACCAACCGTCCTCGCAGGCCGAAACCCCGTAGATCACCGTTGCATCGATATCGGGATGGGTGAGGCCGATCCGCACCTGTTGCGCCAGGTCGCGGGGGCTGATCCAGGTGACCAGGCCGCGCCGGTGCGACGGCCGGTCCATGGCGTTACCGATCCGCAGCGACAGCGTCCGGATCCCGGCCTTGTCCCAGTAGAGCCCGGCCACAAGTTCGCCGAAACACTTCGACAGGCCATAGGAGCCGTCCGGCCGCATCGGCATGTCGGGCGAGACCCGCTGATCGCGCCGGTAGAACCCGGTGGCATGGTTGCTGGAGGCCTGAACGACCCGCCCGATTCCCTGCTGGCGGGCGGCCTCGTAAAGGTTCCAGGTTCCCTGACAATTCACCCGCAGGATATCCTCGATGGCCTGATCGATGGGGTAGCCGGCCAGATGGATCAACGCATCCGCGCCTTCCAGGGCACCGGTCAGCGCCGCCAGGTCGACAATGTCGCACACCGAGGCCACCTCGTTCTCGGCCAGATCGGTTTCGGCCACGAGGTCCAGCACCGTGACCTTCCGGAACTCGGCGGACATCGCCTTGCGCAGGGTCTTCCCCACCCTGCCGGCTCCGCCGGTCACGACCACATGCATCTCCGACAGGTTCACCGGTCCACTCCTTCAAACATGCGGCGGCGGGCGGCCAGGATGTGCTCCCGCATCAGGGTCCCCGCCGCGTCGGCGTCGCGGGCGCGGATCGCCTCGACGATCGCCTGGTGCTCGCTCTGCACCTGTTGCAGCCTGTCGCGGCTGCGGTGCAGGGTCAGCGTCCGCGAGATCTTCATCCCGATCCGGATATGTTGCCGGAGCTGCCGCTGCAGCCCGGCATGGTACTGGTTGTGCGTCGCTTCGGCGATCGCCTCGTGCAGCAGGCTGTCCTGATCGGCGCCCAGGTCGCCGCGGGCAATGCAGGCATCGATCGCCGCCATCGCCTTGTCGATCCGGCGCATGTCTTCGGTTTCCCAACGCCCGGCAGCCAGGTTGGCGGCGGCCGCCTCGATCCCGGTGCGGAATTCGAAACAGCGCTGCACATCGGCAATCGAGCCCATCGTGGTGGGCTCCAGCAGCGTTGCAGCAGGCTGGCGCTGGACATAGGAGCCAGAGCCCTTCCGCGACACGATCACACCATCCTCGCGCAGTCGCGCCAGCGCCTCGCGCACGACGGGACGGGAGGCGCCGCAAAGCTCTCCCAGCCGCGCTTCGGAAGGCAACCGCTGGTTCAGCCCGAACTGGCCTTCGGCGATGAGGTCGATGATCCGGTCATAGACCGCCAGCGACAGCCGCACCGGCCCCGGCGCATTGAGTGCCGAGGTCAGTTCGACCGGTTCGTCCGAGTTCGGGTCGTTGTCAGCCGTCATCGCCCATACCCGAGGGCGTCCGATGCCCGGATATCCCCCAAGGAGCACGGCCGGGCTGAGCAGCGCAGATTCTTCGAACCGAACATGGCTTCCTCCTGACCGCCGGGCCCTTAGACGGAATATTCAAACTTCCGTCAAGTTGTCAGCTTCTGTCCTGACCTGATCCAATTTCTGGTGATTTTTCTCGCATTTCGCCCAAATGCTGTCAATACTTGCCAAGTGAATTTACATCTGTAACAGTCCGGGCAGGCAGGCGGACCAGTCAGATTCGCTGCGCAATGGGAGGAGAAACACACAATGGGAACTGACGGAAAAAGCGTTCGCGGGCGGATGAGCCGCCGTGCGTTCCTGGGCACCACGACCGGTTTCGCCGGCCTGGCTCTGACGTCCGGCGCATCCTTCGCCGCGGCAAAGGAAGCCCCTGAACTTGCGGCAATGGTCGCCAAGGGCGATCTGCCGCCACTTGCCGAGAGGATCGGCGAGAACCCGATGGTCGTGACCCCGGCCGACCGGATCGGTAGTTATGGCGGCATGTGGCGCCGCGGCTTGCGCGGCAGCTCGGACCACAACGGCATCCTGCGCTGCGTCGGCAACAACGGGCTGACACGCTGGGACATGGATTTCACCAAGGTCGAACCCAATGTCGCCGCCGGATGGGATGTCAGCGACGACGCCCGGACCTTCGTTTTCCACCTTCGCAAGGGGATGAAGTGGTCGGACGGCCAGCCGTTCACCGCCGACGACGTGGTGTTCTCGATCGAGGACTGCGTCAAGAACCCCGAGCTCTACAGCTCGGTCCCGTCGATCCTGACCTCGGGCGGCAAACCGGCGACGGTCACCAAGATCGATGACGAGACGGTGCAGTTCCAGTTCGAGGAACCCTATGCGCTGTTCCTCGAGCAGCTCGCGACGCCGCTGGGCCAGCACCCGACACTGTTCTGCAAGCACTACGCCAGCCAGTTCCTGCCGAAGTACAACGACAAGCTGGACGACATGGTGAAGGCCGAGGGGCTGAGCAGCTGGGCCGATCTGTTCCGCGCCAAGAACGGCGATATCGAGATTCCCTCACGCTGGGCCAACCCCGAGAAACCGGTTCTCGACCCGTGGGTCGTGGAAGAACCCTATGTCGGCGGCGCCACCCGGGTCATCGTCAAGCGCAACCCCTATTTCTGGCAGATCGATACCGAGGGCAATCAGCTGCCCTATCTCGACGGGATCAACTTCGGCATCAGCCAGGACGTCGAATCGCTGATGCTCGACGTCATCTCGGGCAAGATCGACCTGCAGGAACGGCATATCAACTCGCTGGCCAACAAGCCGACGCTGGCCGCGAATACCGAGAAGGGCGACTATCACCTGATGGAGCTGGTGCCGTCGTCGGCCAATGTCTGTTCGATCTACCTGAACATGTGCCACAAGGACCCGAAGATGCGCGCCATCTTCGAGCAGAAGGATTTCCGCGTCGCCATGTCACTGGCGATGGATCGCGAGGAAATCATCGACCTGATCTACCTTGGCCAGTCGGAACCCTACCAGACCGGCCCGCGGCCATCGCATCCCTGGTATTTCGAGAAACTGTCACGCCAGTTCACCGAACGCGATCTCGACAAGGCCAATGCGCTGCTCGACGGGATCGGGCTCGACAAGAAAGACGGTTCGGGCATGCGGCTGCGGCCGGATGGAGAAAAGCTGTTCTTCTCGGTCGACGTGATCCCGACGCTGTATCCCGACCTTGTCGACGTGCTGGAACTGGTCAAGTCGCATTGGGCCGAGATCGGCGTTGACATCAAGGTCAACTCCATCGAGCGGGCGCTCTATTATTCGCGCGGCGATGCCAACGACCACGATGCACAGGTCTGGCCGGGACCGGGCGGGCTCGACCCGATGTTCGACCCGCGCGACTACTTCGCCGCGCATACCCAAGGGTCGCGCTACGCGGTGCCCTGGGCACAGTGGTACGTGTCGAACGGGACCCAGGGCGAAGAGCCGCCGGAAAGCCAGAAGCAGCGCATGAAGCTCTATGATCAGGCCAAGGCAACGGTTGACCTGGAAGAGCGCGGCCGGCTGATGCACCAGCTGTTCGAGCTGACCGCGGATGCGTTCGAGACCGTGGGGGTCTGCCTGGGCGTCAACACCTTCGGCGTCTGCCGCAACAACTTCCTGAACACGCCGAAACGGGAACCGGACAGCTGGACCTACCCGAATCCGGCACCCGCATTGCCGCAGCAGTTCTTCTTCGAGAGCTGATCACGCGCCGGGGCGGCCCAGCAGGCCGCCCCGGATCACCCTTTCGGGATTCTCCAGATGTTACGATTCATATTTAAGCGCGTGCTGTGGATGATCCCGGCGCTGTTCGCTGTCAGTTTCCTCGCCTTCGTCCTGATCCAGCTACCGCCCGGGGATTTCGTCACCAATTACGTCGCCACCCTGGCGGCCTCGAACGAGATCATCGACCAGAACGCCGCCGACGCCCTGCGCGAGCGGTTCGGGCTCGGCGAACCGATGCTCCTGCAATACGGAAAATGGATTTGGGGCATCCTAGTGCATGGTGACTTCGGAACCTCGTTCGAATGGCAGCAACCGGTCGGAGACCTGGTCTGGGAGCGGATGGCGCTGACGCTCACCCTGACGCTCTCGACCCTCGTCGCCACCTGGGCCATCGCGTTGCCGATCGGGATTTTCTCGGCGGTCCGGAAATACACGATCGGCGACTACATCGTGACCTCGATCAGCTTCTTCGGTCTGGCGATCCCGTCGTTCCTGCTGGCGCTGGTCCTGATGTACATCGCGGTGGTGATCTTCGGTCAGGATGTCAGCGGGCTGTTCTCGGACGAGTACCAGAACGCCCCCTGGACCTGGGCCAAGGTCGCCGACCTGATCCACCATCTCTGGATTCCGGTAATCATCCTAGCGGTCTCGGGCACCGCCAGCCTGATCCGCGTGATGCGCGCGAACCTGCTGGACGAGCTGAACAAGCCCTATGTCACCACGGCCCGCGCCAAGGGGCTGAGCGAGTTCCGCTTGTTGATGAAATACCCGGTGCGGATCGCGCTGAACCCGTTCATCTCGACCATTGCCTGGCTGCTGCCGAACCTGGTCTCGGGGTCGATCGTGGTGGCCGTGGTGTTGAACCTGCCAACGGCCGCGCCGCTGCTGCTGCAGTCGCTGCTGGCGCAGGACATGTATCTGGCCGGCGCCTTTGTCCTGCTGATCTGCACCCTGACCCTGATCGGGTCGCTGGTCAGCGACATCCTTCTGGCCATCGCCGATCCGCGGATCAGGCTTGAATAGAGGAGCCGAGGCATGACCGAAGCAACAACCAACGCCGGGCCGCCACGCCTGGAAGTGGCCTCGCAGTCCAAGTTGATCTGGTGGGCGTTCCGCAAGCACAAGCTGGCGATGGCCGGATTGATCGTCGTCGCGATCCTCTACGTCATCGCCGCGATGCCGGGCTTCTTCGCAATCAACGACCCGAGTGCGCAAAACGCCCGGACACCGTTCCACCCGCCGGAAGCGATCCATCTGTGGTCCGATGACGGGTTCGTCGGACCGCATTTCGTGCCGTCGAAGCTGAAACGCGATCCCGACACCCTGGCGGCGATCTATGTCCCCGAGCCCGAAAAGGCGGTGCGGCTGGTCCTGTTCGGCCATGGCTACAGCTATCGCCTGTTCGGGCTGATCGAGACCGACCGGCATCTCTTCGCCTCGTCCGATCCGAAACAGCCATTCTTTCCATTCGGGACCGACCGGCTGGGTCGATGCGTCTGGAGCCGCATCATGCAGGGTGCCCAGACATCGTTGTCGATCGGCCTGGTCGGCGTGGCGCTTTCACTGATCATCGGGGTCATCCTGGGCGGCATCTCGGGCTATTTCGGAGGCCGGATCGACTTTGCCATCCAACGGGTGGTGGAATTCGTCCTGGCGTTGCCGACGATCCCCATCTGGCTGGCGCTGGCGGCGGCTCTGCCACAGGACTGGCCCGCGACACTGCAGTACATGATGATCACCATCATTCTGTCGCTGACCGGCTGGGCGCATCTGGCGCGGGTCGTGCGCGGCCGCTTCCTGTCGCTCAGGACCGAGGAATTCGTCTCGGCGGCACGGCTGGACGGCTGTTCCGAGGGCCGGATCATCTTTCGCCACATGCTGCCCAGCTTCATGAGCCACATTATCGCCTCGATCACCCTGGCGATCCCGGCGATGATCCTGGCCGAGACCTCGCTGAGCTTCCTCGGACTGGGGCTGCAACCGCCGACGATCTCCTGGGGGGTTCTGCTGCGCGAGGCACAGAACGTGCGCTCGATCGCCACCGCCCCCTGGCTCTTCGCCCCTGGCGGCGCCGTTGTGCTTGCCGTGATGGCCCTGAACCTTCTGGGCGACGGCTTGCGCGACGCAGCCGACCCCTACAACAAATAAGGCGCGAGTTCTCCGATGTCCGAAACAGGTCAGAACCCGAACAAATCCGCGAAGACACGCGCCGAACCCGTGCTGGAGGTGCGCGATCTGGTCACCCACTTTCCGGTCCGCACCGGGGTGGTGAAGGCGGTGGACGGGGTGTCCTTCAAGGTCTACCCCGGCCAGACCCTGTGCATCGTCGGCGAAAGCGGATCGGGCAAGAGCGTCACCGCCCGCTCGATCCTTCAAATCGTTGACGCGCCCGGCCGGATCGTTTCGGGTCAGATGATCTTCCGCCGCGCGGATGGCTCGACCGTGGACCTCGTCAAACTGGGCGACCGGGGCCGTGAAATCCGGCGGATCCGCGGCAACGACATCGCGATGATCTTCCAGGAGCCCATGTCGTCGCTGTCGCCGGTCCACACCATCGGCGACCAGATCATCGAGGTGCTGCGGCTGCACCTGGGTCTGTCCAAGACAGCGGCCCGGGCCCGGGCGATCGAACTGCTGGCCGAGGTCGAGATTCCGACCCCGGAAAAGGCCATCGACCGCTACACCTTCGAATTCTCGGGCGGGATGCGGCAACGGGCGATGATCGCGATGTCGCTGGCCTGCGATCCCCGGCTGCTGATCGCCGACGAGCCGACGACGGCGCTGGATGTCACCACCCAGGCCGAGGTTCTGGATCTGATCAAGCGCCTGCAGGACCGCCACGGCAGCGCGGTGATCTTCATCACCCATGACATGGGCGTGGTGGCCGAGATCGCCGATGACGTGCTGGTGATGTATCGCGGGCGGGTGATGGAACAGGGCAATGTCGACACCATCTTCCATCACCCCAGCGACGACTATACCCGTGGCCTGATCGACTCGGTGACCCGGCTGCAACGTCGCTCGGACCTGCGCGCCGCCCGGGCGCCGGTGCCGGCGGACCGGCCACCGGTGCTGGAGGTGAAGAACCTCTCGATGGATTTCGAGGCGTTGCGGGCGGTGAATGACGTCAGCTTCGAAGTCCGCCCCGGCGAGACTCTGGGAATCGTCGGCGAAAGCGGATCGGGCAAGACCACGATGGGGCGCTGCATCGTGCGGCTGCTCGACCCGACCTCCGGCGAAATCCGCTATCGCAAGCCGGATGGCGAGGTGATCGACCTGGTTACCGCCCACGGCCCGGCGCTGAAGGACATGCGGCGCGAGGTGCGAATGATCTTCCAGGACCCGTTCGGCTCGCTCAATCCACGGATGACGGTTGCGCAGATCATCGGGGAGCCGCTGCTGGTCAATGGCATCGCCCGGGGCCGGGAACTGGACGAACGTGTGTCGCATCTGATGGAGCAGGTCGGGCTGGAACCGGCCTGGCGAGAGCGCTATCCGCACGCCTTCTCCGGTGGCCAGCGGCAAAGGATCGGGGTCGCGCGGGCGGTGGCGCTGCAACCCAAGGTCATCGTCGCGGACGAGGCGACCTCGGCGCTCGACGCCTCGCTCCGGTTCCAGGTTCTCGACCTTCTCCTGAAGCTGCAGGACGAACTGGGGCTGGCCTATGTCTTCATCAGCCATGACATCGGGGTGATCCGCTATCTCTGCGACCGGGTCGGGGTGATGTATCGCGGCAAGCTGGTCGAGGTGGGCGAGACCGAGCAGGTCGTCACCGCACCGAACCATGCCTACACGAAGGCGCTGATCTCGGCGGTGCCCTGGCCCGACCCGAACCGGCGCGGAATTCACAAGCGTCACCGTTATGTCGAACAGGTCTGACCGATGAAGATTACCGGAATCCGCACCTTCCTGATGCATGTCGGCCAGCCTGCCGCGCCGACCTATGCCACCGACGGACCGAAGACCCAAGCCTTCGGCGCCGAGGGCAAGCTGAACGGGTTCCGCAACTGGCTCTTCGTCAAGGTCGAGACCGACGAGGGGATCACCGGGATCGGCGAATGCTCGGGCTGGCCGCGGGTATTGCAGACCGCGGTCGAGGATCTGGCCCATATCGTCATCGGCGAAGACCCGATGCATATCGAGAAGCTCTGGCAGAAGATGCAGGTGGCGATCATGGGCCACGGCATGACCGGCACCGTCGGCGGCGGCGCGATGACCGGCATCGACATGGCGCTCTGGGACATCAAGGGCAAGGCCCTGGGCGTGCCCGTCTGGCAGCTTCTGGGCGGCAAGATCCGCGACCGGGTCCGGATCTACACCCATGCCAATACCGCCGAAGTGGCACGATCGGCCCAGGCGCGCGGGTTTTCGGCAATCAAATGCGGCGGGGTGAGCGATCCGGTCCGCAAGGTGGCCGAACTGCGCGATGCCGTCGGCGCCGACGTGGATATCGCCATCGACCTGCATGGGCCGCCCTGGCTGACCCCCGCCGATGCCGCAAGACTTGCCCGGGCGCTCGAACCCTATGACCTGATGTGGATCGAGGATCCGATCGCACCCGAGAACCTGTCGGGCTACCGCCGGATCCGCGACGCCGCCCATGTGCCGCTGGCGGCGGGGGAGCGAAGCGCCACGATCTTCGGTCAGCGCGAACTGATCGAAGAGGAACTGGTCGATGTCGTCCAGCCCGATACCGGACGCGGCGGCGGCCTGACCCAGATGAAGAAGATCGCGGCCATGGCAGAGGCGCACTACATCATGATGGCGCCGCATTCCGGCTCGCTCGGGCCGGTGGCGGAATATGCCGCGCTGCATCTGCTGGCCACGATCCCGAACGGGCTGATCCTGGAACGGCTGGAAGACGACTGGCCCGAGCGGCGCAACATCATCCGGCCCTACCCCGAACAGACCGACGGCTTCCTGACCGTCCCCGACGCGCCCGGTCTGGGCTGCGACATCGACGAGGCGCTGGTCGCCCGTTACCCGAGCCAGGGCAATACAGGCATCCCCGCCGAGGCCGGAAACCGGTCCTGGGTGCCGGGGACATGGTCGGAACATCTCTATGTGCAGACGCGCACCGGGCGCCAACGTTACTTTTCCGGAAAGGACCAAGAATGAAGATTGACAGGATGCGGGTCTTCATGACCCGCGACAAGGATCGGCCCCGCGTGGTCGTGGCACTCGACACCGATGACGGGCTGACCGGCTGGGGCGAGTGCTACAATCACGGACCGGACAAGGCGCTTCCGGCGGTGCTCGACTATTTGCTCGGCTTCCTCCAAGGCGAGGACCCGACCCGGGTGGAGTATCTTGTCAACCTGATGATCCAGCAGGCCCGCTTCCCTCCGGGAGCACTTGGGCTGGCGGCGATCTCGGCACTCGACCACTGCCTGTGGGACCTTGCCGCAAAGGCGCTCGGCGTTCCGGTCTATCAGATCCTCGGCGGCCATGTCCGCGACAGGGTCCGGGTCTATGCCGGCGTCTACACCGCCCCCGACGCGCCACAGGCCCGCGATGAGTTCGACCGGCTGAACGCAGGCTGGGGATTCACCGCCTTCAAGCTCAGCCCCTGGCGCATCGACCAGCATGCCAATCGCTGGGGCGAAGTCGTGCGCACCTCGGCCGAGTACTTCCGGGAACTGCGCGAGACCATCCGCAGCGACTACGAAATCGCCTTCGACGCCCATGCCAAGATTTTCGAGCCGATCCAGGCCAAGCAACTGGGCAATGCGCTGGCGCCCTATGATCCGCTGTTCTTCGAAGAACCGCTACGGCCCGAGAACATCCCGATCTGGGGGGAACTGAAGAAGGGGCTCGAATGCCGGCTGGCCACCGGGGAATCGCTCTACAACCGGTTCGAGTTCTTGGAACTGCTGAAGGCGAATGGAACCGATATCGCGCAGCCGGACATCTGCGTTGTCGGCGGCATTACGGAAATGCGCCGGATCGCCACCATTGCGGAAGCGCATTACGTGACCGTGGCGCCGCACAATCCGATGGGACCGCTGGCGACGGCGGTGAACCTGCATTTCTCGGCGGCGACACAGAACTTCACGATCCTGGAGTATCGACTGCCCGAAGGCCCGGCCTATGCCTATGGCGACCACAACCACGTCACCACGACCGAGTCCTCGCGCTATGTCGCCGACCCCTATCTGCCGAAGGACGGCTATCTCGAGCTGAGACCCGACCGCCCCGGCTGGGGGGTCGAGATGGACGAGGACTACATGGGCCGCGACGGCTATGTTCACTGGCAGCGCCGGGTGCCGAAGCGGCCCGATGGGTCCTACGCCTTCGCCTGAGGCTCAGCCGAACCGGGCCACCGGCGCGCCGGCGATCCCGAGATCGCCGTCGAGCCGGTAGAGCCCGCCGGCCTCGGCGCGGTCGCCACGCCGGGTGGTGAGCGAGGTCAGGTAGACCGTCTTCAGATCGGGCCCGGCGAAGCAGGGCATGGTCGGCGCCAGGATCGGCACATCGACCCGCTGCAGCAGCGTGCCGTCCTGCGCCAACCGGTTCAGACATCCGGCCGAGACGCCGGCGGACCAGTAGCAGCCTTCGGCATCACCCGCAGCGCCGTCCGGCCGGCCATCAGCCTCGGGCAGCCGGCGGATTTCCCGCCGATTGGTCGCGGCGCCGGTCGCCGGGTCGAAATCCCAAATCCAGACCACGGTCTGGCGGCTGTCGGAGTGGAACATCCGGCGCCCGTCGGCCGACCATGCCAGCCCGTTCGAGACCGTCAACCCCTCGACCACCTTGGTCACGGCCCCATCCGCAGTCACCCGGTAGAGCGCGGCGTTCGGCCCCTTGTCGGCGGTGTCGTCCATGCTGCCGATCCAGAATGCGCCGTCCGGGCCGACCTTGCCGTCGTTCAGGCGGTTGCCGGGCCGGTCGGGTTCGGGCCGCGCCAGCAGGTCCAGCGCCCCACTCTCGGGGTCGAAGAGGAACACGCCCGAACGCAGCGCGGCGACGATCCGGCCATCGGCGCAGAGACCGCAACTGCCGATCGTCTCGGGCATGTCCCAGCGTTCGACAGCGCCGCTTTCGGGGTCATAGCGAAAGATCGCCGGCGCCAGGATGTCGATGAAGACCAGACGTCCTGTGCGGTCGTCCCAGACCGGGGATTCACCGACGCCGAGGTCGAGTTCCAGGCAACGGGTCACGCTGGCGGATTGCGGGGGCATGCTGTTTCCTTTCATGTTCCGGGCCTCAGACCCGTTTGGCGGCCAGCCGCTTTTGTCGGTCCAGCAGCGCCGCGATATAGCCATATGAAAAGGCAAAGGCCGTTCCCTCGGGGTCGCGCCCGTCCATCCTCGGCGCGTGGTCCGGCATCACCATGCCCTTGTATCCCCCCTCGGCCAGTGCCTCGATCACCGCCGGCAGATCGATGTCGCCGGCATCCGGCAATGTCTCGGCAAAGGACAGCCTGCCGCCGGCAATGTTGCGCAGATGGATGTTGAAAATCTTGCCGGTCGCGCAGAACCGCCGGGTGATCGCGGGCACTTCCGAGACATCCTCGAGCATCTCGCCGACGGTGCCGATGCAGAAGTTCAGACCGTGAACCTCGCTCTTGCGCAACTCGATGAACCGCGCCAGCCCCTCGACCGTGCCCAGAACCCGGGTCACGCCTCGGTAGCCCGGCGGCGTGTAGGGATCGTGCGGATGGCAGGCAAGCTTCACCCCCGCGGCCTCGGCGGCGGGCACCACGCGGGCCAGGAAATAATCGATCCGGCTCCAGATCTCGTCCTCGCTCAGCACGCCCAAAGGCGCCGGCGCGTCGTGATCCATCCGGTCCCACCGGAACGCGGACATCCGCACCCCGCCGCGGCCTATTTCGTCCTCGCTGCGCGGAATGCCGATGTAGTTGAAATTGTATTTCACCGCCGGGATGCCCGCCTTGCCGCAGTCCGCGATGATCTGGCAGCAGGCCGCGATCTGTGCATCACGTTCGGGTCCGGCGCTGAGGATATCGGGCATCTGCGCCTTGTCGAATGGTTTCGACGGCAGGGGCAGCTGGATCATGTCCAACGTCAGCCCGAAGGATTCGATGCGCGTCCGATGCGCCGTCAGCGCTTCGCGGTCCCAACCGCGCCAGTCGCCGGGAGGATCGGCACAGATGTTGTCGACGCCAAGCTGTTTCATCACGACGTAGTCCGCCTCGTCGCGCGCAGGCAGTTGCGTTCCCAGATACAATGCGGCCTCCTCCCCTTTTTGCCATCTATTAGGCCGATCGGCGGGGAGGTTCGAGCCCAATCATCGGACCAGAAACCGCTTCCCGGAAGATTGACCGGCCTTGAACCGGACCTGCGCCGCGCCTGTTTCGGTCTGCCTTCCATCGACATCCGTCGCAGATGACCATGCGGCGACCTACGCAGGCGACCCTGTCATCCTGACGCAGTTCCCTGTCCCCGGCCGGGCCTGCGGGCAGGCCCTCCACGAAGCGGTCCGCTCTCTGCAGGTTTATGCTTCCGCGCCGGCCCCCTGCGGCGTCGGGGTTTCCGCAAGACAATCTTCGATGGCCGACAGCGCATCGGCCAGTGCCGAAGCGGCGCGATTGATCGACTGGCGAAGCGATACCGTCGCGAATTTCTCCGCATCCGAGCCCGGCTCGGTCACGGCGAACCGGGCGATCTCACACAGCCCGGCGAATGGGGGCATGCCCAATGCAGGATCATGCGTGAAGCGGTCGCCAACCGTATGCTGCAACGGCACCAATGCATGCGAGATGTCCATGATGCAGGCATTGATACGCTCAACCGTCACGCCCCTGTCCAGCGCGTCGTCGAGCCGGCCGAGCGCCGCCTGCAGCCTCGTTGCGCGGTCGATCAGCCTGCCGAGGTCAAAGCGCCCGCCGAGCCGTTCCGAGTCGGCGCGCAGCTTCTGCAACAATGCACCGACGGAGGCCTTGTGGTCGATCGGCAGCCGCTTGCCGGTCAGCAGTTCCCAGACCACATGCAGGTAAATCCGGGTATCGCGGACAGCGATATCGAGGTCCATCTTGTCCAGCGTGTCATCCGGCGTATGCCACCACCAGCCGGTGCCCGCCCCCTTGCGGCCGGGGCCGCCGAAAGGAGATGCCGTCGCATCCGACGCCGGCTGCTCGCCCAGGTCGGCGAAGATCGACGGCACGCCGATCCCCCAGAACGACTGATCTCCCGCGCGCGCGACGGGCGGGCCGCCGAATTCCTGGCCGCCGCGCTGCCGGATGGCCCGCCCGGCCAGTGCGGAGAGTTCCGGGTCGGCCTGCGCATCGCCGAGGACGACGTTCCCTTTCGCCCCGGTCGAGTCGATGTTGACATGCGCCACGGCCCGTTTCCGGAGCTCCTCGTAATGCGTGTCGGCATACCATGCGGAGCCCGAATACCGGCCCTGCGAATGCCCGGACCAGAAGGCGATCCGCAGCCCCCTTTGCCATTGGTCGCGATGCAGGGCGCAGAGGCGTGCGACCTCGATCATGGTCGCGTTGGCGCCGCCATTGTCCATCACGCCGTAGTGCCAGGTGTCGTGATGCCCGCTGAACAGGACGAAGGGGCCGTCGGCCGGGGCCGAAGGACCGGGAAGCTCCGCCACCAGCAACGGCGTCTTGCGCCAGCCGGTGTCCACCTCGGCATGGAGGGTGATTTCGGCGTCGGCCGTGCCGGCATAGATGGCCTTCAGCCGCTCCCCGACCGACTTCGCGACACTGACGACCACCGTGGCCGGCAATTGCGGCAGGCTGTCCTGCGAGGGGCTTCCCCAGACGGGCGAAATGCACATTTCGTGGATCTGTTCGGCCGGGCAGACATGAATCTGTCCCAGTGCCCCGGCCCCGCTGGCACGGGCCGCAACGGGCGCCGTCGCAATCCCGTCCACGATGACGATCGCGCCCCCGGCCTCGATGCGTGCGAAATCCTCCGGCGAACCGGTCCCGGCCTCGATGGCCCTTGCGGTCGTTCCCTCGGGCGGCGAGCTCCGCGAGAAGGAATGCGTGATGCAGGGGAACCGCTGCCCTGCCGCTTCGATCCAGGCCTGTCCCGGCAGGCTGATATAGGCATCGTGGAACAGCAGTTCGACATCATAGCCCAGTGCCTCCATTTCGGCCTGGACGTAGTCGATGCTCGCCCTTTCGCCCGGCGATCCGGCTTCCTTCGTCCATTTCGAGAAGGCGAGCAGATGCCGTTCCAGATTTGCGCGGTCGACTTCGGTCGCCAGCCTGTCGAGCATAGAAGTCACATCCATTCGAGCCATTCCCAATCGGTTGGACAGGAGCCGGCGCCGCGAACGCTGCGCCCGGTCCCCGTGTTCGGGTCGGTTGATATCACTTCCCTGCCGGGAGACCAGCGCCGCGACCCGGCCTAGGTCGCGGCGGGCTGCGCCGGCATCTGACCGCTGCGCAACAGCACCGGCAGGACCGCCGACAGATGATCCGCCAGCAGACGCAGCATCGGCAGCCGCCGCAAATCGTCGTGCAGGACCAGCCAGGCGTCGAGAGTCCAGTTCACGGCCCCCGGCAGGACGGGTTCCAGCATCGGATCCCGCGCCGCGACCCCGGACTGCATCGGTCCGATGCCGAGTCCGGCGCGGATGCTCGCGATCTGCGCCGCTTCGCTGTCGGTGCGCAGCCGCAGGTGACGCGGCCCGAGAGCGGCGCCAAAGACATCGAACCCGGCCAGCGCCGAAGGGTCGGCATCCGGGCCGATCAGCACATGTCCGGTCAGGTCTTCCGAGGTCGCCGGCCGCCCGGCACGCGCAAGATAGGCCTGGTGGGCGAACAGGCCGATCGGCACCGGCCCCAGCCTGCGCGCGACGAGGCTGCCTTGCGAGGGGCGCACCATGCGGATTGCCAGATCGGCTTCGCGGCGCAGCAGGTCGGCGCTGTCGTTGGACAGGGCGAGTTCGATCGAAAGGCCCCGGTTCTCGGCCAGGAGCGGCGCCAGCGCCACCGGCAGCACCTCGGCGCCGACCACATGGCTGGCGGCGATGCGCAGGGTGCCGACGCCCGCCTCGGGCGCACTCGAGGCACGACGCCCGAGGCTCTCGGCGGTCAGTTGCATCGCCCGCGCCTCGGGCACCAGCAGCGCGGCGGCCTCGGTCAGGCTCAACCCCTGCGGCGTGCGCAGGAACAGGGTCTGCCCCACCAAAGCCTCCAGCGTGTCGATGTGGCGGCCGACGGTTGGCTGCGTCAGACCCAGAGCCCGTGCCGCTGCCGACAGGCTGCCGGTGTCGGCCACCAATAGAAAACTGCGCCAAAGCGCCCAGTCAATGCCCATGCTCATGAATTTTCGTATATCGACTATCCGAAGATAAACAATTCCTTTGATCGCGGCGAAGGCGCAAAAGCGGCGCAGCACCAAGACGCCATGAGCTCCGCCATGACCCCGATCACCGAACGCCCCGTTCTCGCCCTGCTGCGCCTCGAGGGCATTGCCGCCTTCGCCGGCGGTGCCGCCGGCTATGTCATGCTGACCGACGGCTGGCTGTTGTTCGCCGCCGTCGCGCTGGTCCCCGATCTCGCCATGATCGGCTATGCCTTCGGGAACCGGGCCGGCGCCCGTCTCTACAACCTCGCCCATACCTACCTCGTCCCGGCGCTGCTGGCGGCGGCCGGTCTCTGGGCGCTCCCCGCGCTGCTTCCGGTCGCCTGCGCCTGGCTGGCACATATCGGGATCGACCGCGCCCTGGGGTTCGGGCTGAAATCCGAGACCGCCTTCGGCCTGACCCATCTCGGCCGGATCGGGCGCGCTGCCTGAACCGGCTGATTTTCGATCACGGATAAAGGAGAGAGACATGAAATCCGACGTCACCCGCCGCGCCGCGACGATCATCGCGGGCCTCGGCCTTGCAACACTCATCGCATCCACGCCGACACCGGGTCTGGCGTCTTCGGCACGCATCACGGTCCCTGATCCAGGCGAGGCCCCGCCCCTGCAACAGCAGGGCCACACCGATGCGGGCACCGCCCTGATCGAGATCGACGGAAAGTGTTTCAGCATCCCCGTCCGCTTCGTCGCCGGCGTTTTCGACGGAGGGGACTTTGCACCCGGTGACGGCGATCCGATCCGCCTGCAGATCATGAACGCCGCCCTGGCCCGCGCGCTCCATGCAGGTCGCGACCTGATCAGCGAGGATCACAAGGTGGTCATCGGCAGAGCCGGCGACGCCCCCGACATCGTCATCGAACCCGGTCTCCCGACCGGGGCCAGCTTCGTCATCAATGCCGCAAGCAGCATCCTGGCGGACGTCCTCGACCTACGCCCCAGCCCCGCCCCCTGCTCGGGCATGGATGCAACGACACCCGAGCCGGATTAGGCGGGAGCCGAAGGGCGACACCCCGATGCCCCGCGCCGCGATCCGATGCCGGTTCAACTGCTGGGCGCCGTCGGCAGGTCGGCGACGTCGGTGATGGTCAGCATCGGCGCACGGCCGGCCATGACGGTGAGCGCGGAGTGGTGGAGGGCTTCGGTTCCGGCGGCGCAGGCATCGCGGACGAGATGCACGCGCCGCCCGTCGTCAACCGCCTCCAGTGCCGTACCCATCACGCAGCAATCCGTGGCCACGCCGCAGATGACCAGTTCGGCCTCTCGCGGGATGTGGGGCGCCGCCTCGACCCACTTGGCAAAGCGCGCGCTTGCCACCTGCGGCCCCTCGAAACGCGGGTCGAGCTCCCACAGCCAGCGGTGTTCCGGGGCCAGCGCGAAATCCCACTGATCATAATACGCCCGCCATGCGCCCTGCGGTTCGGCCGGAGGTACGAAGCGGGTGAAGAGCACCCGGTCGGGAAAGGCAGGCAACATGGTCTTGATCGCCTCGGCACAGGCGTCGTAGCCCGGTGTCCACCACGGGCTGTCGGCATGGCCGAACCCCGGCTGCATGTCCACCACGACAAGCCATTGCAGCGCGCTCATGCCGGCACCGCCACGGTATCCTCGGGCGCCCACGAGACCCAGACCGGCGCATTGGCCGGCAGTTCGGGCAGGTCGCGGTCGCGGGCGATCAGCTTCCATGGCTGGCCCTGAACGGTGACGATGCAGGTGGCCATGGCTCCGGCGAACACCCTCTGTTCAAGCCGTGCCTCCAGCGCGTTGACGCCCTCGGGCCGCGTGGCCGAGAGGCCCAGCGCCTCGGGCCGCACGGCAAAGCGGAAGCCCTCGCCACCGCCCGGCAGGGAGAGGCCGGGCAGGACGGCCTCGGGCAGCCAGTTGGTTTCGCCGAGGAACTCGGCAGAAAAGGCGCTGTTGGGGCGGTCGTAGACCTCGCGCGGGGGGCCGACCTGCACCAGCCGTCCGTCGCGCAGGATGCCGATGCGGTCCGAGAGCGTCAGCGCCTCTTCCTGGTCATGGGTGACGAAGATCGTGGTGATGCCGATCTCGCGCTGGATGCGCTTCAGCTCGATTTGCATGTCCACGCGCAGGGTCTTGTCCAGCGCCGAGAGCGGTTCGTCCAGCAGCAGCACCTTGGGGTTGGTCACGATGGCACGGGCCAGCGCCACGCGCTGGCGCTGACCGCCGGACAACTGGTGCGGCATGCGGTTGGCGAACTGGCCGAGCTGCACCAGCTCCAGCGCCTCGCCGATGCGGCGTTTCTCTTCCGCCGCGCCGACCTTGCGCACCCGCAGGCCGAAGCCCACGTTGTCGGCCACGCTCATGTTGGGAAACAGCGCGTAGTTCTGGAACATCATCCCGATGTCGCGCTTTTCCACCGGGATGGTTTCGACGTTGCGCTCGCCGATGCGGATGGTGCCGCTGTCGGGGAAGGAAAAGCCCGCGATGGTGCGTAGCAGCGTCGTCTTGCCCGACCCGGACGGCCCCAGCAGTGCGAAGAATCCGCCGTCCTCAAAGGTGATGGTCACGTCATTCAGCGCGCGCGCCTTGCCGAAGGTCTTGGTGACATTGCTGATTTCGACGGATGACATCAGCGGCCTCCTCCGAATCTGGCCTTGCGGGCGGCGAGGAACATGATCCCCATGGACAGGGCGATGATGATGGTCGAGATGGCGTTGATCTCGGGAGTGAAGCCCTTGCGGATGGCGGTGTAGATCAGCACCGGCAGGGTGCTGTCGCCCGGCTTGGCCAGGAAATAGCTGACCACGAACTGGTCGAAGCTGACCGCGAAGGCAAACAGCGCCCCGGCCACGATGCCCGGCGCGATCCACGGGATCGTCACCCGCCGCAGCACCGTCCAGCCATCCGCGCCCAGCGAGCGCGCGGCCTCTTCCAGCGTCACGTCGAAGCTGGACAGCCGGGCCGTCACCGTGACGATGACATAGGGCAGCGCCAGGGCGACGTGGCCGATCAGCACTGCGGGCGTGCCGCGCCCGATGCCGATGGCGAAGAAGAACACCAGCATGGCGGTGCCGATGATCAGCCAGGGAATGGCGATCGGCGGGAAGAGCATGACTTGCAGGAACCGCTTGCCGGGGAAATCATAGCGGAACAGCCCGACCGAGGCCGCCGTTCCCAGCGCCGTGGCGATCACCGTGGTTGCCACCGCGATGCCGACCGAGCGCAGGCTGGCGGCGAGGATCTGCGCATTGCCGGCCATGTCCTGATACCAGCGGGTCGAGAACTCGAAGGGCAGCTGGTAGAAGGGCGAGGCGTTGAAGCTCATCGCCGCCATGACGAGGATCGGGGCGTAGAGGAACACCAGCACCAGCGCCAGCCAGGCGCGGCCAAGCGCGGGCAGAATCAGGGCTTTCTTGCGCGGCGTCATGTCTGGGCCTTTCTCAGGATCGGGCTGGTCAGGGCAAAGATCAGCAGCACCACCGCCAGCAGCACGAAGCTGAGCGCCGCGCCAAGGGGCCAGTTGTAGACGGCGACGAACTGGTCCTCGATCACCGTGCCGAAATAGGTGCCGACACGGCCGCCGAGGATGCGCGGCTCCATGAAAGAGCCCACCACGGGCACGAAGACCAGCACCGCGCCCGCCAGCAGCCCGGGCAGCGACAGCGGCAGCAGCAGGCGGCGCAGGATGGTCAGCTTGCCGGCCCCCATGGAGCGGGCGGCGTCGATGATGTCGTCGTCGATGGCCTGGAGCGCGAGATAGGAGGTGAGGATGACATAGGGCAGGTAGCTGTGCACCAGCCCGATGACCACGGCATTGGTGGTGAACATCAGGTTCAGCCGGATGTCCCACGGCAGGATCGCCTCCAGCGTGCGCTCCAGGATGCCGTTGCCGCGCAGCACGATGGCCCAGCTGAAGATCCGCACCAGCGAATTGGACCAGAACGGCAGGATCACCAGCAGGAACAGCACCTCGCGCGCGCGCCCCTTGATGACGCGGGCCAGCACCAGCGCACAGGGATAGCCGATGAGGATGCAGAAGAGGGTGACGGTGGCCGCCAGCTTCAGCGATTTCCACAACAGCTTGCCGTAGACGGGGTTTTCCAGGAACTTGCCGTAGTTTTCCAGCGTGAAGGCCCAGTCGGGCGCGTCCTGCGGCAGGTCGGTGACGAAGCTGAAGAACAACATGGCCGACAGCGGCAGGAAAACGGCCAGCGTCAGCCAGAGGTAGGCCGGGGACAACAGCGTGGCCAGGCGCCGCTTGTCCGCGGGGGTGGCGAGTTCGGCCATGTCGGTGCTCCCCTGGGAAGGGGGCCGGCGGACCGGCCCCTCTTGCGTCTCGCGCTTACTGGGCCGCCTTCAGGCGCTGCCAGATTTCCAGATACTTCTCGCGCGTCTCGTCATCAATCGGCGCCTGGAAATGCACCCGGGCGACAACCTCGGGATCACCTAGGACCGCCTTGTTGAAGGCATCGTCCGGCAGCGCCTCCATGGCCTTGGCATTGGCCGAGGCCGGCGCGCCTTCCGCGTCCCACTTCACGTAGAACTCCGGGTCGATCATCCAGTCGATGAAGGCCCGGGCGGCCTCCTGGTGTTCCGAGGTGGCGGGGATCGAAAGGCCGTCCAGCCAGCCCACCGCGCCCTCTTCCGGCACGACGAACTGCACCGGCAGGCCCATGGCGGCCGAGCGGCTGGCCGAGCCGGACCAGTAGGTGGCGGCATCCAGTTCTCCCGCCGCCATGAACTGGTTCCAGTCGTTCTCGCTGCTCCAGAAGGTGCGCAGGTTTGGCAGCAGCTCGGCCAGCTTGGCTTCGACGGCGTCGAGGTCCTCGATGTCGTTGATGTCCTGCCCGGTGGCCAGGGCGCCCAACTGCATCGCCTCGATGGCATCGTCGCGGATCGAGATGCGCCCGGCGTGGGCCGGATCCCACAGCACCTGCACGCTGGTCGGCACCTCGTCCCAGGCCTCGGTATTGATGGCGAAAGAGGTCAGCCCCCAGGTCCACGGCACGCCATAGACCTTTCCATCGACGTTCAGCTTCGGATCCTCGGCAAAGCTGGCGGGGATGTCGGCATAGTTGCCGATGGTCGAGGTGTCGATCGGCGCCACCAGCCCCTCGGCAATGGCCTGCGGGGTGAAGGCGGCATTGATCATCACGACGTCATAGGCACCGGGATTGGTGCGCAGCTTGGTCAGCATCTCCTGCTCGGAGTTGAAATATTCATGCACGACGCTGTGGCCGGTGGCCTCTTCGAAGGCTTTCAGCGACCAGTCAAGGTCGGTGCCGTAGCCCTGCCAGTTCAGCACGCGGATTTCATCGGCCAGCGCTCCCGAGGCGGTCAGCGCCAGGGCCGTGGTCAGTGTCAGGATGGACTTCATGTCAGGTCTCCATGTTGGTGGGGGAGGCGGCGATTGCTGCGCCTTGTTGCTGCTCGTTCAGGATCGCCTCGACCGTGGCGCGGTCGGGGGCCGTTGCAGGGCCGCGGCGCAGGGTTGAAAGCGCGGCGGCGACATTTGCATAGCGCACGGCGCGCAAAGCGTCGCCGTGGCGGTCGAGTTCGGCCAGGAAGCTGCCGACATGGCAATCCCCGGCGCCGTTGGTGTCGATGGCATCGACGGGATGGCCGGGGATGGTGACGATGTCGCTGCCCTGCGCCAGCAGCTCCCCGTCCCTGCCCCGCCGAAGGATCGCCCCCGCGCGGCCTCGTGCCAATGCCCGGGCGGCCCGTTCCGGCTCTGCGTCGCCGGTCAGAACGGCGGCCTCTTCCGCGTTGACACTGACCCAATCGGCGCGGTCCATGACCTTCGCCAGCAGCGCCTTGTCCAGCCGCGCCACCACCGGCGCAGGGTCGAAGGCAAAAGTGATCCCGCGCGGCAGGGCAGCCACCCATTCGGCCAGCGCCGTACGCGCGTGGGTGTAGTGCAGTGAATAGCCCGACATCAGCACCTGGGTGACGCCGTCGAGCGAAACGCCGCTCAGCGCCTCGGCGGTAGCGTGTCCCTCGGCCCCCGGATAGCTGATGAACGTCCGTTCACCGTCCGGCTCCAGCAGCACGGTGCAACAGCCCTGGTCCACATCCGTCAGACGCGCCCGGGCCAGCGAGATGCCAAGCGCATCGAGGTCCAGCGCCACCCGATCGGCCATCGGCCCCGTGCCCAGCGACCCGCCCAGCACCACCGACTGCCCCGCGGCGCGCGCCGCCGCCATGGCGTTGAAACCGCCGCCCGAGGTCATGTCGAAGCCGGTCACTTCTGCCTCCTGCCCGCGCTCCGGCAGGGCGCGGACGTAATAGACCAGGTCAACCACCGGCCCCGTCATCTGAATCAGCCGTCCCATCAGGCCACCCCCTGCAGGGCGATCAGCGGCTCGGCCAATCCATCGAGGTCCAGCGCATTGGCCGCGCGCAGCCGGGCAACCGCCGCCTCCGGAAGGGACCAACCAAGGGCGCCGCCCATGGCCCCGGCGATGGCGCCAATGGTGTCGGTGTCGTCGCCGGCATTGGCGGCGGCAACCAGCCTGTCCCACAAGGGCGCGCCCATGCTCAGCAAGCCGAAAGCGTAGGCCACGCTTTCGCGACTGGCAACCGAGGTGCCGATGCCCTCGATCAGCGCGTCTTCACCCTGCCCGGCAAGTTCCACCGCCCGCACGATCTGCCCGGCCATGTCGGGTTCGCCTTTCGGATGGCCGGCTTTCTGACCCGCACTTGCAGCCTCCAGCGCGCGCGGCAGCGCCTGGTTGAAATCCATGCCCGCCACGCCGCAGCTGACCACCATCGCCACGGCCGAGGCCGCCGCGATCGCCTCGCCCGTGTTGTGCGTCACCCGGCAGGTCTGGACGACGCGCGCCACCAGCCGGTCCACCTCGGGCGGCACCGACAGGCCAACGGGGGCAATCCGCATCGCCGCGCCGTTGGTCGTACCGTTCACGCCGGTCCGGTCGGGCGGCGTGCCTTCCAGCAGCGCGGCAATCGCCGCCTTCGAGGACGGCCCCAGCAGGTCCGACAGCCCCTTGGCGCGGATTTCGGCCTCCCACGCCAGCAGGTCGCGGGCCCAGCCTTCCTCGTCGAACCCCCGGGGGTCGGCCACCAGCCGCCGGGCCAGCAGCAGCGCCTGCTCGGTGTCGTCCGTCACCTGCCCCGCGGCCAGCCCGTGCGAGACGGGATGTCCCTCATATGGCGCGACGAAATCGGTAATGCGCCCATATTCGGCCTTGATCCGCTCGCGCGACAGCGTCTGCGCCGGCATCCCCAGAGCATCGCCCGCAGCCAGCCCCAGGAGGCAGTAGCGTGCCCGGGTAAGCGCCATGCCATCCATCTCAAAACACCATGTGCAGGCCGAACAGCTCCGGGTCGAGAGAGCTTTCGACGAATTCCACCGTCTTTCCCGCTGCGTCGCGGGTCAGGCGCCGCAGGCGCAGCATCGGTTCGCCCGCGACGCGCCCCATGATCGCCGCATCGACTTCCGACAGCCCGGGCAGAACGTTGGCCCATTCTTCGCCCGATGCCGGCACGAGTCCCCTCGCCGCAAGCGTCGCGCTCAGCGAACCGCCGTCGAGGCCGTCCCGCAGCAGTGGCGCGAAGTCGTCGCGCCAAGGCACGCGGGCGCGTTCAAGCGAAGCCCCCTGCCCGTCTCTTCACGGAACCGCAGCCTGTCCACCGCCAGCATCTCGCCCGAAAGCGGCACCGGACAGTCCAGGTCCATCCCGATCCGCGCGATGGACAATATGCGGGTCCCCATTCGGGTGTCGTTGCCCGACAGCGCGACCGACCAGCCCGGCCCGTTGTCGATGACATTGCCCGCGTAGGTCACGAAAGAGCCGATCCCCACCTTGGTGCGGATCAGGCCCTTTTCCGCGAGCATCCCGAGGCTCTTGCGCACGGTGCTGCGCGACACGGCGAACCTTTCCACGAGGCTGTTTTCGCTCGAAAGCGCCACCCCGTCGCGCAGATGGCCCGACTTGATCTCGGCCTCCAGCAGGCGAGCAATGCGCTCCGATTTCGAGCCGACCGCAGCCTGGTTCATCCTCTCCCCACCCCGGAACAACAAACAGGTCCATACAAGTATATTCAGTACGCATCGCAGCTATCAAGAAAATTTCGCGCGGAGAGCGGGGTCTTTCTCGATACCCGGAGGTCCAACCATACAGGTGCGTACAGGATGCGCAGCGCGTCCTTCCCAGGTGTGAACAAGCACCGGAGTTCTCCGGTTTGCCTTCTCGGGGACGCCATGCCAACGCCCGTTGTCCAGCCGAACGGTGGGGGGACTGACCGGCGCCATAGAATGCGGGGTAACGGAAAAGATCCGGAACCAATGACGGCCTTGGATCGTCAGGGACCGCCACGCAGGAAGGCATTGAGGCTGCCGGCCGTGAGGTTGGCCTGGAACCCGAACGGAGAATCCGCCAGGGGGAAGGAGAGTGTCCAGGGCGCATGAAGCCCCTCGAACTCCAGATCCAGAATGAGCCCAGCGGTGGTTTGCAGCGGCTGCGGCAAACCGAAGACATGCGTGCCGCCATCGGTGGTTTGCAGCCGGTCCAGAACGGTCTCCGCCTCGACCGCCGCATCCACGTCTGTGGGGCGCAAGGTCCGGGCAGACCTCGGACGATCACGGCTTTGTCTCGGTGATGGCGGACAACCTGCCCCGCCCGAGCGGGCTGCCCGAGTTCCCGAAGCGGAAGTCCCGCAAGAAGCGGACCGGTGTGGACCGCCCGCTGTATCGCCGCGAAATCCGGTTGAACGCTGCCTCATCAAGCTAAAGAACGCCAGGCGTGTCGTAGGCCGCTACGACAAGACGGCAGAGCGCTTCCGCGGCTTCATCGATATCACGGCGATCCGCTTCTGGCTCCGTCATTTGTCGAGATGACCTGGCTTCCCTAGAAGCCCAGGTCTTGCAGGGCCGTCTGCACCTCTTTTCTGATGCGTTGATCGCGCAATGGATAGGCCACGAAGAACTGTTGGATCGAGGCATCCGGTCTCAGCTGGCGGGTCCGGTCGGCCCAGTACCGCGCCTGATCGTGGTTTCCGGCGATCTTGTTGATCGCCGCCGCGACGATCGACACCAGATAATGCGCGCCGGGTTGTCGCGCTCCGATGTCCAGCCAGTGGCAGGCTTGCTCCAGGTCCCCTGTATGGGCCAGGGAGAACCCCTTGGTCGATTGCATCGCATAGAGAAAGGGGTCGAGAGGGCTCAGCTTGATTGCCGCGTCGAGCTTGGAGATTGCAGCTTCGCCGCGACCGGCCATCAGATTCGCGAGACCATGGGCATACATGCCATGCGAAAAGCTGGGGCTGAGGTCGATGGAGCGATCCAGGAATATCAGGCCGGATTCATGGTCGTTGACCAGCCAGTAAGCGCGGCCGAAGTTGAAATTCCCGAACGGGTCCATCGGATCGAGTTCCAGGCTTTTTTCCGCGAATCTGCGCGCGTTCTCGATCTCGGTGTCGCGGTCGCCCCGGTAATTCACGAATGCTGATTGGAAGCTGGTGAAGGACCGGGCCGCGTAGGCGCGGGCAAATCCGGGGTCGAGCCTGATCGCCTGCGAGAAATGGCCCTCTGCGATCGCATTGTCGGTCGCGTTGAACCGGTACATGTGACGCAGGCCCAGGTGGTAGAGGCTCCAGGCGTCGAGACTCTCCGGCGACTGCAGTCGCGCATGATCTGCCTCGTTCAGGGATATGTGCAGTTCCATGGCCGAGGACACCCGACTGACGATATCGGTCCGTATCTGGTGTACGTCCTCGATCCTTCCGGAAATCCTGTCGCTCCAGACGATGCGGCCGTCGCGGGTGTCGGAAAGCTCGACCGAAAGCGCCAGTCGGGGCTCCAGGATTTCGACATCGCCGGTCAGGCAGTAGGTCGCGCCAAGCAAGCCACGGATCGACGCCATGTCCGGCGAATCCTCGCGGAACCGGAACGTCGATCCGCGGGCAAGGACTTTCAGCCAGCGCAGACGCGACAGCGAAGAGATCAGTTCGGATGGAATCGCGTCGGCAATCGCCCCGTAGGTCTCGGACCGTCCGATCCGCCGGAAGGGCAGCACGGCGATGGTCGGCTGCCCGCCAAGCTGCGGGGACTGGGGGGCCTCACTGGCGGGAGGCTCCGGGATCGGCTCTGCCGGGACATTCGCCGTCACGTTGCCCGTAAACCGGAATCCGCGACCATGGACGGTGCGGATAAGGCGCTGTGTCTTGCCATCGTCGCCAAGCGCACGACGCGCGGTCTTCACCAGTGTTGAAATGGCCGTGTCCGATATGAACCGACCGTTCCAAAGCTCTTTCACCAACTCGTCCTTGGTTACGAGCCGATCCCGATGCTCGATCAGATGGCAGATCAGTTCGAAGGCGCGGGGCTCGATGGGGACGTCCTCCCCCTCGCGGGTGAGCTGCCCGAGGGATGGATCGAGTGTGAAGGCGTCGAACCTGAAGATCATGCGGCATTTTATGAATTCCTCACGATATCACCACGAAAATCTCAGGTCGTCCTCAAGCGTGGCTTCCCGTGGCGCCGTAGTCAGCCTCTCGACACAGCAATCATCTGGAGACTGACATGAAGACGGACCCACATTCCACGCGGCGCGAACCGCCCTACGGAAATGGCTTCGACCGGGTGCGCAACCCGTCGCCGCCCGATGCAGCCTGGGCCTGGTTTCGCGGCCGTATCAGGACTGTCGCCCACGCGGCCGGAAAGCCCGGGCAGGCGCCACGCTGATCCAATTCCTGTCGCGCCGTCGTCACCTCGGGGCGTTGTTCGCCCGGCGCCGATTTCGCGACAGGATCGCCCCCCGAAATACCGGCCCGAGCCGGTGCAAACCCCGGCGAAGCCAAGCCACGCCGGGACACGACCCAGACGACCAAACCAACGCAACCCCAACCGAAAGGACAAGTTCATGAACACCGAAACCCAGATGACCGCCGTGGCCGACAACGGGGTCAACACCGAAGCTCTCATCGGTGCCCGCGGCGCCTTCGCCGAAATGCCCGAGGCCGCCTCTTTCACCTTTCGCAGTGCCTGCGAGTGGAAGGAAGGCACCTACAATATCAACACGATCAACGGCTATTTCGGACTTGGCCAGGAGCATGCGCGCAAGCAGAGCTTCACGATCGAAGCCGATCACCCCGAGGTCTTCGCGGCCCATGACCGTGCGGCGACGCCGACCGAGATCGTGCTGGCAGCCCTTGCCAGTTGCCTGACCGGCGGCGTGGCCGCAGTCGCCCAGCATCGCGGCATCCAGCTGCGCTCGGTACGTTCGACCGTGGAAGGCGACATCGACGTGCGCGGCATCCTCGGCATGGACCCGGATATCCGCAATGGCTTCTCGGCCATCCGCGTCACTTTCGAGATCGATGCCGACGCCAGCCAGGACGATATCCGCGCGCTGGTCGCCCAGTCGCAGAAGCGTTCGGCAATGTTCGACATTCTCACCAACCCGACCAACGTCGCCGTCAGCGTCGCCTGAGGCAGACAACTGGGCCTGCCCGGCATCGGCCGGGCGGGTGCCATCGCACCGGAAAGGCGAACGCCATGAAACGGATTTCAACCCTTGTCATCGGCGCCGGACAGGCCGGGCTGGCAATGAGCCACTGCCTGACCGAGCGGTCGGAACCTCATGTCGTGCTGGAGCGCGGCCAGATCGGCAATTCCTGGGCCCGCGAACGCTGGGACAGTCTCAGGATGCAGTCGCCGAACTGGCAAACGCGCCTGCCGGGCCATGCCTACGCCGGGTCCGATCCGGATGGCTACATGACCATGCCCGAGGTCCGCGCCTACCTTGAAAGCTACGCCGCGAAATCGGCTGCCCCGGTGGAAACCGGCGTGACGGTCACCTCCGTGACCCGCGACGACGAAAGCCATGTCGTGAAGACGACCAAAGGCACCTGGCGCGCGACAAACGTGGTTCTGGCAAGCGGGGCCTGCAATCAGGCCTCGATCCCCGGTTTCGCGCAAGACATCCCGGACAGCATCACCCAGGTGTCTCCCCTGTCCTATCGCCGGCCATCCGACTTGCCCGAGGGCGGTGTCCTTGTCGTCGGCGCCTCGGCAACGGGTGTGCAACTGGCCGCCGAGATACAGGCCTCGGGTCGCCCCGTCATTCTTGCCACCGGCAATCATATCCGGATGCCGCGCCGATACCGGGGGCATGACATTACCTGGTTGCTGGAGCATTCCGGGCTGTTCTCGAAGACACTGGAGAATGTCGACGACATCAATCGGGTTCGCTCGTTGCCGTCGCTGCAACTGATCGGTGACCGCTCCTGCCTGTTTCTCGACCTCAACGCGCTTCAGGACATGGGGGTCGAGATCGTCGGCCGCCTGACCGGTTGCCGGGACGGGACGCTGCTGTTCTCCGGTTCGCTGGCCAATACCGCGGTGCTCTCCGACCTGAAGATGAACCGCGCGCTCTCGGCAATCGACGATTGGGCGTTGCAGAGCGGTCTTGAGTTTCCCGAGCCGCCGCGCCGCTTCGCGCCGACACTGGTGCCGGCCAAGCCGCGGCTTGCGCTGCCCCTCGCGAGCGGTGCGATCAGCACCATCGTCTGGGCGTCGGGTTTTCGGCCCGACATGTCCTGGCTGCAGATGCCGGTCTTTGACGGAAAAGGGCGGATTCGGCACGCGGGCGGCATCGTGGCGCCGGGGCTCTACGTTCTCGGGCTGCCGTTTCTGCGCACCCGGAAATCCACCTTTCTCGACGGAGTCGGCGACGATGCCCGAGTGTTGGCCCAGCACATCGCCGACGCCCGGCTTCGGCAAGCCGCCTGAACCCAGGGAGCCTAGCATGACCCAGCAAACCTCTACAGTGACGCAAGCCCGCCCGAACGATGGGAAGAAACCGGCACGACCTTCGGTCTGCGAAGGCGGCTGCGCCTGCGGCGCCGTGCGCTACCGCGTGACCAGCGGGCCGCTGATCGTCCATGCCTGCCACTGTCTTCTGTGTCAGCGCCAGACCGGCAGTTCCAACGCCGTCAACGCGTTGATCGAAGCAGATCGCGTCATCCTGCGGTCGGGCGAGATCGAACAGGTGCTTCTCGACACGCCCAGCGGGAACGGCCAGCGCATCGCGCGCTGTCGGTCCTGCAAGGTTGCGGTCTGGAGCAACTACCTGATCAACAAGCTGGACGACAACCTTCGCTTTCTTCGCGTCGGGACGCTCGACGATCCGGGCCTCATGCCGCCGGACGTGCACATTTTCACCCGGTCCAAACAGCCCTGGTACGTCATCGATCCGGACACCCTGGCCGTCGCGCGTTTCTACGATCAGGACACCACCTGGTCGAAGCGGAGCAGGCAAAGACTGCAAGCCCTCGCTGAAAGGGTCGGCGTCCGGATCCGTTGAAATCCGGGATGCTCTGTCCACCCCCCAAAGGTCATGCTGAGAAAGGAACCTGCCATGTGGCCCGACAATCGAATTCGCGACCTGTTTTCAATCGATCTTCCGATCATCCAGGCACCGATGGCTGGAGCCAGCGGTTCCGAGATGCCGTTTGCGGTCAGCGCGGCAGGCGGGCTCGGGTCTCTGGCCTGCGCCTCCTACGATCCGGACCGCTTGCGCAGCCTTATGGCAGCGGCGCGGGAAAGGACGGACAAACCTCTGAACGCGAATTTCTTCGCCCATGCCATGCCGGAGGACGACGCGGAACGCGACGCAGCATGGCTCGGCAGATTGTCGACGTATTACGCCGAGTACGGGCTCGACGCTCCGACATCTCTGCCCATCGGACCCGTCCGCCCCTTCGATGCCGCGCGCTGTGCCGTCGTCGAGGAGTTTGCACCGTCCGTGGTCAGCTTCCACTTCGGATTGCCGGAGCCGGCACTGGTTGCAAGGATCAAGGCGGCCGGCTGCAAGATCATCAGTTCGGCCACGACGGTGAACGAGGCGCGCTGGCTGGCCGCGAATGGCTGCGATGCCATCATCGCACAAGGTCTTGAAGCGGGCGGCCATCGGGGCATGTTCCTGACCAAGAGCCTTGGCAGCCAAGTGGGAACGATGTCACTGGTGCCGCAGGTGGTCGACGCGGTCGATGTGCCTGTCATCGCGGCCGGCGGCATTGGCGACGCGCGCGGCATCGTCGCAGCCTTTGCCCTGGGAGCAAGCGCCGTTCAGATCGGAACGGCTTACCTGTTCACCGAAGAGGCCGCCATCAACCCGTTCTACCGGCAAGCGCTGGAGGACGCCGGAAACGGCGAAACCGTCGTGACCAACCTGTTTTCCGGCAGGCCGACCCGGGTGCTTGCCAACCGGATGATCCTCGACATCGGCCCGATGTCAGAGGACGCGCCGAGCTTTCCCAAGGGGTTTGCCGCGACAGGCCCGATACGAGCCGCTGCCGAAAGGACCGGAAAACGGGACTTCAGCGCCCATTTCTGCGGTCAATCGGTCGCGCTCGGGCGCAGGACATCGGCCTTCGCGCTGACCCGCGAGTTGGCGTCCGAAGCACTTCGCCACGGCGCGATCTGATGCGCGTGGCGTCATCGCGCAGCCTCGGGGTGACCCTCGCAGCCCCGGCAGGCAACCTGGCAGAGCCGGAATCCCTTTTGCTGCCCGGCCTGGTCACGGGACAGCACCAGTCCGGGGAGGGTTGGCCTCCCGAGAGTCACCCGTCCATCCGCCTGCGCCCGCGCGGGACCACCATGGAAACCAAGACACAAGTTGCCCGAGGGCAAAGGAGAATTCGCGCATGACCGATTTCCAATCCCCCTATCGCTGGGTCATCGTCGCGGTCGCGGCCGTGATGCTTGCCGTATCCATGGGCCAGCTGGTCAATGGTCTTTCGTCTTTCTTCCTGCCGCTGGAAGCCGAGTTCGGCTGGGGTCGGGGCGAGATCGCCCTGATCAATACCTTCGGTCTCATAGGTCTTGGCCTTGGCGGCATCCTGATGGGCCGGGTTGCGGACCGGGTCGGTATCCGGGGCGTGGTTCTGACAGGGGCCATAACGACCGGATTGTCGGTCTTGGCCGCGTCGCAGGCGCGCGAGCTTTGGCAACTCTATGCACTCTTCTTCGTCGCCGGCGCAGTTGGTGGCGGAGCGCTCTTTGCCCCGCTCATCACGCTGGTCGGCGTCTGGTTTCGTGCCGGCGCGGGACTTGCCATCGGACTGGTCGCTGCGGGCCAGGCCATTGGCCAGGGCGGCGTCCCCCTCGTGTCGGCCCTGCTGATAGAGGCGTTCGGCTGGCGCGGAGCGTTCATGACTCTGGGCCTCGGATCGCTCGTCACGCTGGTGCCCCTGGCATTGCTGATCCGCCCACCGCCGACGACCGCCGCAACAGTGTCGCAGGCCGGTGGGGATATCCGCGCGCTCGGGGCGGTCTCCGCGGTGGTGGTCATGGGGGCCGCAACGCTGATGTGCTGTTCGCTCATGTCGGTGCCGCTGATGCACCTGTTGCCCTATGCGCAGGACTGCGGAATTCCCGCGGCCCAGGCGGGCGGCATCGTCAGCGTCATGATGCTGGCCGCCATTGTCGGTCGGGTCGCTTTCGGCCAGCTGGCCGACTGGATCGGCGCGATCCCTGCCTATCTCGCGGCATCGGCCTGGCAGACGGCACTGGTCTTTCTGTTCACGCAGTTTCACGACGTGAACCAGCTCCTGGCCTTCGCGCCGGTCTATGGCTTCGGCTATGCCGGGGTGATGACCGGCGTGCTGCTGACGATCCGCCGCGTGACCCCCGCCGAATCCCGCGCAACCTGCACCGGAGTCATCGTGGCGTTCGCCTGGGCCGGTCACGGGCTGGGCGGCGTCGTCGGGGGCTATCTCTACGATGCGACAGCGAACTACGATCTGACCTTTGCGGTCGCGGCGGCGGCGGGCGTGGTCAATCTGGCCATCGTGGGCTCCCTCGGGCTGTGGCTATCTCGGGACCGGAGCCAGGTTCCCTCGCCCAGGGGGGCCGCTCTGCCTCGTTGACGATCTGGTGCTGTTTGGGTTGACGGGCTGGCGCGGGTCACAAAGGAGCGTGACATTTCGAAGAAGGCCACCGCGTGTTTCGCTAGGGACGCAAGGTGAGATACGCGTTCGTGGCCGAGCATCGCGGGCGGTTCTCCGTCCGGACGATGTGCCGTTGTCTGCGCATCCAGCCGAGCGGCTTCTATGCGTGGGTGAAGGCGCCGCTGAGCAAGCGTGCCCAGGAAGACGCCCGCCAGACCGAACTGCTGAAGGAGGCCTGGGTCGAAGCGGCAAGGTCTATGGGCACCGCAAGCTTCACGACGATCTTCTCGATCAGGGCGAAAGCGCCTGTCTGAACCGCGTCGCGCGCCTGACCAGGCTGGCCGGGATCACGGCACAGATCGGCTACAAGCGCCGCCCCGGGAAGTATGGCGGCAAACCCTGGGTCGTGGTCGACAACACCTTGGACCGGCAGTTCGACGTGGAGGCTCCGGACATGGTCTGGGTGACCGACATCACCTACATACGGACGCAAGAAGGCTTCGCTTACCTCGCTATCGTAAACGGCCTGTTTTCTCGGCGCGTGGTCGGATGGTGCATGCGTTAACGCCAGACAACCGACGTCGTGCTTCAAGCTCTGCTCATGGCCACATGGCGAAGGAAGCCGAAGGCTGAGGTGCTGATCCACTCGGATCAGGGCAGCCAGTTCACAAGCATGGACTGGGCCGCTTTCCTAAAAGCCCACGACCTCGAGCATTCCATGAGCCGACGCGGCAATTGCCACGACAACGCCGTCGCCGAGAGCTTCTTCAACCTCCTCAAGCGCGAGAGGATCAGGCGCCGCACCTACCGGACCCGCCAAGAAGCGCGGCGGGACGTGTTCGACTACATCGAGATGTTTTACAATCCGAAGCGCAAGCACGCGCGGAATGGAATGCTCTCGCCCCTCGAGTTCGAGCGGCAGCAAGAACTGAGACAAGAAGGCGTCTAAGAAACGCGGGGCTATTCAATCTGCGATATTGCGAGCAGCTGCTTCCTCGCAATACGCCCTGCAGGGACGGACCGCTGCCCTTTCAAGAACATTTCGTGCGGAGCAGGCGCCGGCTGTCAATAATGATTGATTGACAGAGATGAATGCTGCCCCTTACGTCTTTTGCAGGGGGGGAAGATGCTCGGTTCTTCTCGTGAACTCGTCCTGTCAGTCGTGGCGATCAACCTTGTGGTTCTGATCGCGTTCGTCGTCCTCACAGTGCTTCAATTCGGCCGGATACGCACGGAACTCGAACAGGAACGTCTGAGGGTGGTGGTGGGCCGTGCTTCCGAACCGTTGGCATCCGCGGCAGCACTCGGCCTTGATCTGGGTTCGGTGAGAAACGTCGGCGCGGTTCTTGAACGGGCAAGGCAGGCGGATGATGCGATCATCGCCTTGTACATTCTCGACCCGGACGGTGGCATCGTGGCCAAGACAGCCGGCAGCAAGCGCACCAGCGTCAGTCCCGAGACGCTGCAGCGCCTTGCGGGGCCGACTTCGGATGGAAGCTACAAGGAAGATGGTGACTATCGCTACCTCGTGACCTTCAGAAGAAGCACCGGTGACCTGGCCGGTGCATTGCTGATGGAATATTCTGGCGCATCAGCGATCGCGTCCGTATGGGCCATGGCCGGGCGCCTTGCCACTGCCGCCCTGGTCTTTTGTATCATCAGCAGTGGCCTGTCTGCCTGGGCGGTCCGAAACGTGCTCCGACGCGAGAGCAGGGTTGAACGCAACTTCCTGGCCGCAGATGCCGTCGCACGGCGCAGGCTTTGGCGTGGCGATGCCGGCATGTCCGGCACTTCCGATTCAGGCGAGGTTGGCGCGCCCATGCGCGAGGCCGAGGCGCAATACGTCAAGGCAAGGGACGTGATGCTTTGACCGCCCGCAAATCCCTGGGCGTTCAAGGCTTTGGCCTTCGCCTGACGCTGGCGTTGGTACTGATCATCGCGGTAAACGTTGCGGCCATTTCAGTTGTGACGTTTCAAGCCTTCGACAAGGCGATCGAGCCGGAACTGCGCCAGCGCACCAAGCTTCTCGGGACGCTCCTAAGGGACGATGTCCAGCGCGCCCTCGAACTGGGGATTCCCATAGGCTCCATTGCCGGTTTTGACGATAGAGCCGCTGAAATCATCGCCGATTTCCCGGAAGTCCAGCAGGTGCGAATCCTGTCGCGCGATGGTACGGTCCTGTTTGATATCGACAACGGCGAGCCGGAAACGGCCTCGAAGAACGACCTTGGCCTGCAGACCTGGAAGAATAGCCTCCCGGTCTTGTCGGGCAGCCGGATTTCCGCCGAGATTGAACTGACAGGCAATCCGAGGTTGATCGAGGTGCGCCTGCTACGGGTCCTGATCGATATCGGCGTAATTGCCCTCGCCATCATCCTGTTTGGTGTTGAGGTCATTCTTGCACTGGCAGCGCGAAACATCTGGCAGCCACGCGAGGCCGTAACGCGCCTGCTGGTCGAACAGCGCGACGGGCGGTTCGACACGACCATTTCAGTGCCGACGGATGGTCCGTTGGCAGGACTGGCAGAGCGGTTGAATGACCGTTCCGTGCACATCTCGGAAGGTGGCCCTCCGCCGGCACGGCTTGAAGTGTCGTTGCCGGTCTCGGCGCGCCTTCCGGTGTTCCTGCTCGCAATGGGGACCGAGACAACAGCATCCTTCCTGCCGATCATGGCCGGAAATGCGGGCCGCATGGCTGGAATACCAACCGCTTTCGCGGCCGCAGCACCGCTGGTTCTGTATCTGCTTGTTGCGGCAGCGATGGCCCCGATCGCCGGGCGTCTGGTCCGCAGAAACGGCGCACATCGGGCGTTTTCCTGGGCCGTCCTGCCGGTCATGGCTGGGCTCGTGTTGATGGCGGCGACCTCAAGCCTTGCCGGGGTCGTGCTGGGGCGCATGTTCGTCGGGGCGGGATATACCTTGGCGGCGATTTCATGTTCGGTCTACATGGTCCGGGCCGGTGGGCACGGGCTTGTGACCCAGTCCCAGGCGTCGCTGAACGCCTCGCTGTTCGGGGGGGTTCTGGCCGGGTCCGTGATCGGCGGCATATTGGCTTTCGAAGCTGGCTACGCGGCCGCGATCCTGTTTGGGGCCGGTACCACGCTGATCGCGGCGTTGGCCGCACACTGGGGCCTTTCCGGCCCCGCGGGACAGCCTCGACAACCGTCGGTTGCTCCGGTGAAATACGCCAAGAGTGGCGGCGATTTCACGGTTCTCGTGCTTTGTCTTGCCGTGCCAGCAAGCGCGAGCGTGGCCATGGTCATCTGGTATCTCATGCCGCTGGTCATGGCGGCCCAGGGATTTGACATCGCAATCATCGCGCGGGTCGTTATGCTCTACTACCTTGCTGCGATCCTGATAGCCCCACTCGCCAGCCATCTGTTCGGTGCTGTCGGAATCGGCGACAAGACGGCTGCGGGATTGGGGGCAGCATTGGCCTCGGTCGCCTTGCTGGGCGCCGGCCTGGCGGATCTGGCACCTGTCACGGTCGTCTCGTTGCTCGGCGTAGGACATGCATTTCTGCGCCCCTCTCTGTACGCACTGGTTGCGCTTTCCGCCAGGGGACGGCCGGAACGGATGGACCGCTTCCGCATGGCCGAGCGCCTGGGCGCCGTTGCAGCCTTCGTCGCCGCGATGCTGCTGACCGGGCAGGATGACCCGGCACCGGTCTTTGTCATGCTTGGGGTGTTTTCGCTGACCGGTCTGGTGGTCTTTGCCGTATTCATGAGCATTCCGAAATCTGGGGGAGTCTTAAACACACAATGAAGAAGACATCGCTTCTAATGACAGCACTCGCTTGCGTGGCTTTCGCCACGCAGGTCGAAGCGAAAGGACAAACCATTCTTTTCGCCACATGGCGCGGATGCGAGGAGGCATGCCATGGCGTGGTGGATTACTTGTCCGAAACGGCACCTGATGCCGAGGTCGTAATTCTTGACGCTGACCGCAACCATGATCGCCTGAAGGGGATCGTCGCCGAGGCGCGATCAAAGGATGTGGACTTGATCATCTCGTGGGGCACCACGGTGACCCTTGCCACGGCCGGAACATTGTCCGATCTGAACGACCCATCCTTCAATCATGAAATTCCTCAGGTATTCATGATCGTGGCAGACCCGGTCGGCTCGGGCATCATCGAAACCCTCGATGACACGGGACGCGGCAACCTGACGGGCACCTACAACCGGGTGCCGGAAAACGTAACCGTCGACACGCTTCGGCGCATCCTGCCAGACATGAAATCGCTCGGGTTGCTGTATAATCCGAACGAAAAGAACTCGATCCTCAAACGGGATGAATTGGCAGAGTTGCTGCCATCCCTCGGTGTGAGGTTGGTCGATCACGCCTTTGAATTGTCCGAAGAAGGCGCGCCGCAAATCGAGGATATTGCAGGCCAGGTCAAATGGCTCAAACAGGCCGGCGCCGAGGCAATCTACGTCGGAAGTTCGTCCTTTCTCCGGGCGAACGCGAGCATCTTCGGGGCGGCGGCAAAGGATGCCGCGCTACCGGTCATCAGCCCCTACGAGGAAATGGTGCAGAATGGCGATGCACTGATTTCTGTTGCCGCACGGTATTACGATGTCGGGCAGCTTGCCGGGCAGCAGGCCGCCGCAATCCTGGTTGACGGAAAAAGCGCCGGATCGCTGCCCGTGGCAAGAATAAAGGACTTCGCTATTACCGTTAATCTGGATTTTTCCCGCGAGATAGAGATCTGGCCCCCGATCGACTTGCTGGGAATCGCCGACATTGTCAGATGAATCCGGGAGACCTGAAAGCGGGACGTTGGATTGTTCAAGCGGCAATGAGAGGCAATCCCGGAAATGGACAACACCACCTGTTCAGGAGGTTTCGGCCGTTCGGCCTGATCGAAGCGAAGGACTGCCTCCCGCCCCTGATGCCGTTCGCCGCATTGCGGCATGTCGATTGAGCCCTGGCTGGCAGTTGCCAAAACGCGCTTCGATTTCAGATCCAACCGACCGAGCGAGACCTGCGTCGAAGTGAATTTTCTGCCTTCGGAAAACCCGTTTCAGATCAGCGCCTTACAATCTCTGAACCAGATCGGCGCAGTCATCAGGTCCAGAGAATATCATCCCGTAGAGAACGCTTCGGGCCCTTCTGGCACCGTGGCCAGTGAACAGCCCCTCTCGCATAACCCCCGAAAACAACGAGAAAATCCGGCCGCAGCCGGATCGGGAGAACGCTTTCACAAAGGCAAGTGGCGGACAGTGTGGGATTCGAACCCACGAGACGGTCTCCCGCCTACACACTTTCCAGGCGTGCGCCTTCGACCACTCGGCCAACTGTCCGGTCGCGGCTCTTTAGCCGGATGTCATGGGTCGATGCAAGGGCCGTTGCGGGCTTGGCCGGCTTTGTGCCGCGCCCGACGGGCCGGCCTAATCGAACAGCAGGGTGACGCGGCGGTTCTGGCGGCCCTTGTTGTCGATCCTGCCCAGACGGATGCCGCCGATCTCTCCGGTCCGGGCGACATGGGTGCCGCCGCAGGGCTGCAGATCGACCTGCTCCGCCCCCTGCCCGATCCGGATCAGCCGGATCCGGCCGGCGCCGCGCGGCGGCGCCACCGAGAGGGTCTTGACCAGGCCGGGATCGGCGTCGAGCTCGGCCTCGGTGATCCAGTCCTCGGACACCACCAGATCGCGGTCGACCAACGCGGTCAGCGCGGCCTCGATCGCGGCGGGGTCTTTCGGCGGCTCGGGCATCAGGAAATCCAGCCGCCCCTTCCCGGTTCCGACCTGGCCGCCGGTGACCGGCAGCGGAATCACCACCGACAGCAGATGCAGCGCGGTATGCATCCGCATCAGCCGATAGCGCCGATCCCAGTCCAGCAGCTGCCGCACCTCGGCCCCGACCCGGGGCTGCGCCGCCGGCGCGTCGGGCACCAGCACCACCGCCCCCTCGGCGCCCTTCACCGTCGTCGCGATGCCGATCCGGCCGCCGTCCCAGTCGAGCCATCCGGCATCGCCGGGCTGGCCGCCGCCGGTCGGGTAGAACAGGGTTTGATCCAGCACGATCCCGCCCTCCGTGGTCAGCCCGACGACCCGCGCCGGGGCCTCGGTCCGGTAGGCGTCGTCACGAAACAGCAGTTCGGTCAATCGTCGTCCCTCATGGCTTGTTCCTCGCTCGGATTGCTGGCGGCGTCGAGGCGATCGTGCCGCACCGCGGCGGGCGCGACCGCGGCCGGTTCGGGCGCCGAAACGGTGGGCGGCGCCGCGCCGGGGGCCGGCCCGGGCACCATGGCGCCGACCAGCGTCTCGGGGTTGCGCAGCCAGATGTCACGCTGGCCGAAGGGGATCTCGATCCCCGCCTCGGCAAAGCGCCGGGCGATCTCGTGATGGATGTCCGACTTGGTCGACAGCGAGAAATTCACGTCGCGCAGGATCGCCCGCACCTCGAACTCCAGCGCATCGGCGCCGAAGCCCGCGAAGGTCACCGAGGGCGCCGGGTTCAGGCTCACCAGCGGATGCGCCTCGGCGATCTCGCGCAGGATGCTCTCGACCAGCCTGGTGTCGGTGCCATAGGCGACGCCGACCGAGACGAGGATCCGCCCGGTCAGGTTGCCCCGGGTCCAGTTGGTCACCGTGCCGCTGATGAAATCGGCATTCGGCACGATCACATCGGTCCGGTCGAAGGTCTCGATCCGGGTCGAGCGGACCGAGATCGCCTTGACGATGCCCATCTTGCCGCCGACCTCGATCCAGTCGCCTTCGGCCACCGGGCGTTCGATCAGCATGATGATGCCCGAGACGAAGTTCGAGACGATGTTCTGCAGGCCGAAGCCGATCCCGACCGAGAGCGCCCCGGCGACGAAGGCCAGCGAGGTCAGCGAGATCCCGGTCGAGGTGATGGCCAGCAGCCCGGCCAGGAACATGCCGACATAGCCGATGCCCGAGACGATGGCATTGCGCCCGCCGGCATCGATCCTTGTCTTCGGCAGCACGGTGGAGCGCAGCATCCCCTGTATCAGTCGCGTCGCCGCGTAGCCGATCGCGAAGACCACCAGCAGGGTCACGAGCTGGCCCAGCGACAGCTTGGTGTCGCCGATCGAGATCCCCTCGCTGGCCCGGGCCCAGATCTCGGTCAGATCCGACACCCGCGCGCCCCAGATCAGCGCGAAGACCGGCACCGAGACCAGGACCAGCAGCATCCCGAACAGGACCGGCATCAGCGCCTCGTGCAGCTCGCTGTCGGATTTCCCGGTGATCAGCCCGTAGAGCTGGGTGACGAAGTTCTGCAGCACGACCAGAAAGGCAAGCAGGCCCAGCGAGACCGTCGCCGGGAAGGTCAGGAAGCCCGCCGCGGACTGATAGCCGATGCCGGCCAGCACCGGCCCGAGAATCCCGAAGATGCCGATGATGCGCCCGACCATCCGCGCCAGGCGGCTCCGATAGGCCGTGCCCTGCGCTTCGTCCCCGGTCTCGACCGGCCGATGGCCGATCAGCTGGCCGATCCGCGCCAGGCACAGGCCCGCCACCACCAGCACCGGGAAATAGAGCACCGCCCGCGTCGCATCGGAATAGCCTTCATAGTCCGACACCGCCCGGACCAGCACGATCAACCAGAGCATCATGCCCAGCACCAGGGTGAAGAACCGTCCCTCGGTGCGGCGCTCGGGCGGCAGCGACAGCACGTCCATGCCGCCGGCGTCGCGCGGGAAGACCTGGCTGCCGACCCAGAGCGAGACCGCCAGCATCAGGCCGAACCGGCCGATCTGCCCGACCAGCACCGAGCCGTGATACCCGGCCAGATGGCTGATCTCGATGGCGCCCTGGATCGCCAGGAACCCGGCATAGAGCACCACGGCCCGGCCGATCGAGATGACAAAGCCGATCACGCCCTGGGCCTGCAGCGACCGGTTTGCGGCAAGCCTGTTCCGCAGCAGTTGCAGCCAGCGCCGCCCGCGCAGCAGCAACAGCGCCGCGGCCAGCAGCAGCAGCAGGATGGCCGGCGCGGCGGCGCGGGCCTCGGCAATCGTGCTGGGATTGCTCCAGACCGAGACGGCTTCCTGCATCACCACCCGTGCGGTGCTGCCCAGTTCGGCCACGGCGCCGGGCCAGTGGCTCGGGTTCAGCGGCGAGGGCCCCAGTTCCAGCAGCGCCCTTGTCTGGCGCGAGCGGATCAGCGCGTCGATCTCGCTGATCAGGCTGTCGGCGCGGGAATAGGCCTCGTCGGCGGCGATGCGCGGGGCCTCCAGCCGCGACAGCTGCGCGGTCAGCTCGGCCCGCCGCGTGGCGATTTCCGTCGCCTCGGTGGCGCCCTCCGCCGGTGCCGGCCCGAGGGCCGAAATCTGTGCCTTCAGGGTCGCGATGCGGCTCTCGTTGGTGGTCTGTGCCTCCTGGAACTTCGCCCGCCAGACCACCAGATCGGCGCGGAGCACCTCGAAGGCCGCCGTCGATGCCAGCCCGTCCTCCAGCGCCGTCTCGGCCCGCTTGGCCAGCTTTTCCCACTCGGGATCGGTGGTCGAAACCGTGGCCTGCGCCGAGGTATCGGCGGGGATGAGGCTGTCGGCCGGGGCGGCAGGATCGAAGGGCAATTGCCCGGCGCTGTCTGCACCCGTGTCGCTGTTGGCGGCATCCGGCGAGTCCTGCGCCAGGACCCGCGGCGCGGCCAGCGTCAGAAGGCTGCCGAGCAGCGCGAGAAGCAGCACCAGCCGCAGCAGCAGGGCCCGGCCGGATCGACCGGCATGGGCGAGGCGCGGCACCCGCCCTAGTCCTCGAAGACTTCGGGCAGATCGCGCCCGCCGCCGTCCAGCCAGGCCGGGACCGGCAGCCCCTGCTTGTGCAGGAAGGCCGGGTTGAACAGCTTGGACTGATAGCGGGTGCCGTAGTCGCAGAGCACCGTCACGATGACATGGCCCGGGCCCATCTCGCGCGCCATCCGCACGGCGCCCGCGACATTGACCCCGGATGACCCGCCCAGGCACAGCCCCTCATCGGTCAGCAGGTCGAAGACATAGGGCAGCGCTTCGGAATCCGGCACCTGACAGGCGAAATCCGGGGTGAACCCCTCGAGATTGGCGGTGATCCGGCCCTGCCCGATCCCCTCGGTGATCGAATTGCCTTCGGATTTCAGCACCCCGCTGGTGTAGAAACTGTAGAGCGCCGCCCCCATCGGATCGGCGATGCCGATCTTCACGCCCTTCGGCTGCAACGCCATGCCGACCCCGGCCAGCGTGCCGCCCGAGCCCACCGCGCAGATGAATCCGTCCACCTTGCCGCCGGTCTGTTCCCAGATTTCCGGCCCGGTGCTCTCGATATGGGCCTGCCGGTTGGCGGTGTTGTCGAACTGGTTGGCCCAGATCGCGCCGTTCGGCTCGGTCTTCGCCAGTGCCTCGGCCAGGCGGCCGGAATAGCGGACATAGTTGTTGGGGTTCCGGTAGGGCGCCGCCGGAACCTGCACCAGCTCGGCGCCGGCCAGCCGCAGCATGTCCTTCTTTTCCTGGCTCTGGGTCTCGGGGATCACGATGACGGTGCGAAACCCCATCGAGGCCCCGACCAGCGCCAGCCCGATCCCCGTATTGCCCGCGGTGCCCTCGACGATGGTGCCGCCGGGCCGCAGCTGGCCCCTGGCCACCGCGTCGCGGATGATCCACAGCGCCGCCCGGTCCTTGATCGACTGGCCGGGGTTCATGAATTCGGCCTTGCCGAGGATCTCGCAGCCGGTGGCCTCGGACGCCGCCTTCAGGCGAACCAGCGGCGTGTTGCCGACCAGCTCGGCCAGATCGCTCTTGACCTGCATCATCATCTCCCTTCGGGCCCGTCGTCGGACCATCCCTCAGACCCATCCTTCCTAGGACCGCACTCCTCGAAGCTCAAGGGAGAAGCCTTGCCGGCCCCGGCCCCGCACCCGGCGCCGAAACCCTGGTTCCGCCCCGGCCCGGTTTCCCGGATCAATCCCCTGCCCTGACCGCGGCCGGGCGGAACCCGGTCCGCGCCCGGCGGCGGAAATAGGGACCACCGCCCGGCGCCCGACAGGTCCGTCAGGTGCGGCAGACACATCGCCAAGTGTGGCGATGCCTCGCCCGGCCGCGACGGGATCAGTCCTTGCTGACCGTCGCCTTGACGATCACGTCCGGGGTGCCCGTGACCTTGCCGTTGCCGCCGGTGCCCCTCTTGATCGCGTCCAGCACGTCGAGACCTTCGGTCACATGACCCACCACCGTGTACTTGCCGTCCAGGCTCGGCGCCGGGGCGAACATGATGAAGAACTGCGAATTGGCGCTGTCGGGATTCGACGCCCGGGCCATGCCGACGGTGCCGCGCACGAAGGGCGCGTCCGAGAACTCGGCCTTGAGATCGGGCAGGTCCGAGCCACCCATCCCGGCGCGCGAGATGTCGCCGCCCGACTTGCCGTATTGCACGTCGCCGGTCTGCGCCATGAAGCCGTCGATCACCCGGTGAAAGACCACCCCGTCATAGGCGCCCGATTCGGCTAGGGTCTCGATCCGCGCGACATGGTTCGGCGCCAGATCCTTGGCCAGGTCGATGACGATCTTGCCATTGGCCTCGCCCGACACTTCGAGCGTCAGCGTATCGGCGAAGACCGGCCCCGCGACCAGCAGCGCCGCGCTCAGCAGCAGGCTACGCATCGGCGGCAACCCTGACCGAGATCATCCGGTCCGGATTCGCAGGCGGCTCGCCCCGGACGATGGCATCGACATGTTCCATGCCCTCGATCACCCGACCGTAGACAGTGTAATTCCCGTTCAGGAAGTCGTTGTCCTTGAAGTTGATGAAGAACTGCGAGTTGGCCGAATTCGGGTTCGACGAACGCGCCGCGCCGATCGTGCCGCGGGCATGCGGCAGGCTGGAAAACTCGGCCGGCAGGTCCGGCAGGTCCGAGCCGCCGGTGCCGGCCCGGCGAATGTCGAAGTCCTTTTCCGCATTGCCGTTGGCGACATCGCCGGTCTGCGCCATGAATCCGTCGATCACCCGGTGGAAGACCACGTTGTCATAGGCACCGGCGCGCGCCAGTTCCTTCATCCGCGCAACATGTTTCGGCGCCACATCGGCCAGCAGTTCGACAACCACCGTGCCGTCTTTCAACTCGATGAGGATCGTGTTTTCGGGGTCCTTGATATCGGCCATCCGGGCCTCCTATGCGTTCAGGTCGCCCGCAACCTAGGCCGCTGGCCGCGGAAGGGAAAGGGGCGGAAGGATCACCGCGCGTCACCCGCATGTTATCCGCGCCGCGCCGGCGCCGGCCCTGCCCCGGCCGATGTTGACGCCGCCCCGACAATAGGGTTCGAAGGAGGGACAACCGGCAGCTACGCCGCCCCCCGAACCGGAGTTACAGCCATGGCCTTCCTCAGCCTCGACGACCTCGACCTGACCGGCAAGACCGTCCTGGTCCGCGTCGATATCAACGTGCCGATGGAAAACGGCAAAGTCACCGACATGTCCCGGATCGAACGGATCGTGCCGACGGTGCGCGATATCGTCGCCAAGGGCGGCAAGCCGGTGCTGATGGCCCATTTCGGCCGCCCCAAGGGCAAGGAAGTGCCGGAAATGTCTCTCCGGCACTTGGTTCCGGCGCTGCAGGCGGCGCTCGACCTGCCGGTGGCCTTTGCCGAGGACTGCATCGGCGGCCCCGCCAAGCGCGCCGTCGCGGATCAGGCGGCGGGCACCGTGGTGCTGCTGGAGAACACCCGCTTCCATGCCGGCGAGGAATCCAACGACCCGATGTTCGCCGCCGCCCTGGCGGCACTGGGCGACATCTATGTCAACGACGCCTTCTCGGCCGCGCACCGCGCCCATGCCTCGACCGAGGGCATCGCCCGGCTGCTGCCCTCGGCCGTCGGACGGCTGATGGCCGAGGAGCTGAAAGCGCTCGACCTCGCCCTCGGCGCCCCGCAACGCCCGGTGGCGGCGATCGTCGGCGGCGCCAAGGTCTCGACCAAGCTCGACCTGCTGGGCAACCTGGTCCGCAAGGTCGAATCGCTGGTGATCGGCGGCGGCATGGCCAACACCTTCCTGGCGGCGCAGGGAATCGACGTCGGCAAGAGCCTCTGCGAACACGACATGGCCGAGACCGCCCGCGAGATACTGAAGAAGGCCGACGAGGCCGGCTGCACGGTGATCCTGCCCTCCGACGTGGTGGTGGCACGCGAATTCGCCGCCGGCGCGGCCACGGAAACCCTCGCCGCCGAGGCCTGCCCGGCCGACGCGATGATCCTCGACGCCGGCCCCGAGACGGTGGCGCGGATCAACGCGACGCTCGAACAGACCCGGACGCTGATCTGGAACGGCCCGCTGGGCGCCTTCGAGATTCCGCCCTTCGATGCGGCGACCCTGGCGGTGGCGGCCCGGGTGGCGGAACTGACCGAAGCCGGCACGCTGGTCTCGGTGGCCGGCGGCGGCGACACGGTGGCGGCGCTGCATGCCGCCGGGGTGGCCGACAAGCTCAGCTACATCTCCACCGCCGGCGGCGCCTTCCTCGAATGGATGGAAGGCAAGACCCTGCCCGGTGTCGCGGCGCTGGAAACCCGGCAGGATTGAGCCGGCATCCCCGACGGCCGCGCGGGCCGGCCGGGGCGGGCGCCTCCGGCGGGAGTATTTCGGACCCGAAGATGCCCGACGGTGCCATGACCGGAGGCTGCGGGCGATTTCACCGCCCCTGAACCCCTCCGACCGTTGACCACGGGTCAATCGGGCGGCAAGCTGTTCGGGTGAATTTGCACCGAAAGGAATTTGCCATGCCCTTGTCCCGCCGCACTCCCGTCTGGGCCGTCGCAGGACTGGTCGCCCTCGGCCTTGCCGGGCCCGCCGCCGCGCAGCAGCAGAAGACCACGCTGCTCGACCTGATCAGCCCCGACCGGATCGTCGCGCGGATGATGCAGATGGGAATCATGTCGCTGCGGACGCAGATGGACCTGACCTACGGGGCGATCTCGGCCTCGGCCCTGACCGGCAGCGTCACGCTCACCGACATCAAGGCCTGGCCGCTGGTCGACTGGGAGATCGAAGAGGGCTGCGCGATCACCATCGACCGGCTGACCCTGCGCACCGTGCCGCTGGACGAGCTGGACCTGGTCCGGATCAAGGCCCAGGCCACCGGCGCCGAAGCGACGCTCGACTGCCTGCCGCCCGAGGCCCGCGCCGGCGGCGCGATGCTGGGAATCGACAAGGTCGCCCTGTCGCGGATGACGGTGGATCTGGACTACCGGATCTCGACCGCCGGGGCGAAGGCGCATGTCTACGCGCTGGCCGACGGGCTGGCTGCGATCTCGGCCGATGTCGATCTGGACTATATCTGGATGGACGGCACCCGCCGGATGGATGATCCCGAGCCGGTGGTATTCCTCAACTCGGCCTCGCTGAAGCTGGAGAATCTCGGCGCCTGGGAAAAACTCTCGCCCATGGTTCCGCCGCCGATGCTCGACGCGGCCCAGTTCGGCCCGATGATCGATCAGGGGCTGAACGGCATGCTCGGCCTCGCCCCGGGGGAACCGGTTCCGCCGGCGCTGGCGGAATTCTCGGCCTCGGCCAAGGAGGCCTGGTCGGCCTTCCTGGCCGATCCGCGCAGCCTGGTGCTGGAGACCGGCTTTCCGAACGGAGCGGCCCGCTATCTGAACCTGATGGACTGGGAAGGCAGCCTGGATACCATGCTGAGCGATCTGGAACCGCATATGGCGCTGCGCACCCAGCCGGCCCGCAGCATGCTGCCGGTGGCGCTGATCTCCAAGGCGCTGGACGCGCCGGACACGCTCGACCTCGATGAGCGGGTGACGGTCGGCACCGCCTTTGCCACCGGGATCGGCGCACCGCGCGACCTGGCCACCGCCGAAACCCTGCTGGGCCCGGCGGTCGATGCCGGCAACGGCTCCGCGGCGCTGGTGCTGGCCCGCGCGGTCGAGACCCGCGACCCGGAGAAGGCCTATGCGCTGGCCCTGCTGGCCGCCGAGCGCGGCACCGAAGGTGCGGCCGGCGTGCTGGACCGGATCGAGGCCGCCCTGCCCTTCGCCAAGGTGCTGGAACTGCAGGGCGTGCTGGTCGAAGGCATCGAGCATCCCGTCGAGGCGCTGGAACAGCTCACCTCGGTGCGGGACGAGGCCTCGAAGCGGATGACCGGCAAGGGCCGGACCCGGTCCTACGAGGTCGCCGCGCTCTGGGCGATGATCGGCTCGGCCGCCGGCGACCAGGAATGCGCCGACATCCTGGCCGAGATCGACGAAAAGGTCCGGCTGGCCGGGCCCGACGCCGCCGACGTCTGGGCGGCGCAAGAGGCCAATGCCGTCGAACTGGCCCGCGGAGCCTGGGTCGGGTTCGACCTGCCGTCGAGCTTCGGCGGGGTCCACTAGGCCCCGTCCCGGCCGGGCGACAGGCCGCGTCGCCCGGTCCGGTCACGGCAATGCAGGAAATCCGCCCCTGCGTTAGCGCAACCGTCCTTGAAGCCCCGGCCCGCCGCCCCTACTCACTCCTCACATCTTGCCAGAAGAGGATTGAACGCAATGCGGACCACCCGGGCGGTGCAGGCCATCTTGAAGAATTACGAAGGGGAAAACCCCGGCGTGAAAGGCAACTTGGCGCGGATGCTCATGGAGGGGAAACTCGGCGGCACCGGCAAGATGGTGATCCTGCCGGTCGATCAGGGTTTCGAACACGGGCCGGCGCGCAGCTTTGCGGTCAACCCGGCCGCCTACGACCCTCTCTACCACTACCGGCTGGCGATCGATGCCGGGCTTTCGGCCTATGCCGCGCCGCTGGGCATGCTGGAAGCCGGAGCGGACAGCTTCGCCGGGCAGATCCCGACGATCCTGAAGGCCAACAGCGCCAACAGCCTGATGAGCCCCTCCGCGGGCAAGAACCAGGCGGTGACGGCATCGGTCAACGACGCGCTGCGGCTGGGCTGCTCGGCCATCGGGTTCACCATCTACCCCGGGTCGGACATGGCGCTGGACATGTTCGAGGAAATCCGCGCCTTGCGCGAAGAGGCCGCCAGCGTCGGCCTGCCGACGGTGATCTGGTCCTATCCGCGCGGCGAGGCGATCACCAAGGAAGGCGAGACCGCCATCGACATCGCCGCCTATGCCGCCCAGATCGCGGCCCTGCTGGGGGCGCATATCATCAAGATCAAGCTCTCGACCGACCATCTGATGCTGCCCGAGGCCAAGAAGGTCTACGAGGCGGAGAAGGTCGATATCTCGACCCAGGCCAAACGGGTCGCGCATTGCATGCAGGCGGCCTTTGCTGGACGCCGGATCGTGGTGTTCTCGGGCGGCGCCAAGAAGGGCGAAGGCTCGGTCTACGACGACGCGCGCGCGATCCGCGACGGCGGCGGCAACGGCTCGATCATCGGCCGCAACACCTTCCAGCGGCCGCGCGACGAGGCGCTGGCGATGCTGGGGCAGCTGATCGACATCTACAAGGGCAAGGCCTGAGGGCCAGGGCCCCGCAGCGGCGCAAAGGGCGGCGGCCGCCCCGGGAGGGGGCGGTCCGGTCGCTGCCCGGGCAGATGCCCGGGCCGCCCTTCCCTTTCAGACCGAGCGGGTGATCCCGCCATCGACGCGCAGGTTCTGCCCGGTGATGTAGCCCGCCCCCTCCGAGGCCAGGAAGGCCACCGTGGCGGCGATTTCCTCGACATGGCCGTAGCGGCCCATCGGAATCCCGGCCTTTCGCTCGGCGGTCTCGGGCAGCGAATCGATGAAGCCCGGCAGCACGTTGTTCATCCGCACGCCCTTGGCGGCGAATTCGTCGGCAAAGAGCTTGGTGAAGGCCGCCAGCCCGGCCCGGAACACGCCCGAGGTCGGAAAGGTCGGATTCGGCTCGAAGGCCGCGAAGGTCGAGATGTTGACGATCGAGCCGCCGCCCTGAGCCGCCATGATCGGCGCCACGAGCCGCGCCGGACGCACCGCCGAGAGGAAATAGACCTCCATCCCCCGGTGCCAGTCTTCATCGGTCAGTTCCAGCACCGGCGCCCGCGGCCCGTGCCCGGCAGAGTTCACCAACACATCGATCCGGCCCCATTTCTGCATCGCCAGATCGACCAGCCGCTGCAGGTCGGCCTCGACCTCATAGCTCCCGGTCACGCCGACGCCGCCGAGTTCGGCCGCCAGAGCCTCGCCCTTGCCCGACGAGGACAACACCCCGATCCGGTAGCCATCCGCCGCCAGCCGCCGGGCGCTCGCCGCCCCCATGCCGCTGCCGCCGCCGCTGACCAATGCCACCTTGTCCGCCGCCATATCCAGTTCCTCCATTGCTTTGCCGGAGGGGCAGGCTACAAAGGCGGAATGAAAATCGCCAGCTTCAATATCAACGGAATCAAGGCGCGGGCCGGCGCGGTGCTCGACTGGCTCGGGGATGCGGACCCCGATGTGGTCGCCCTGCAGGAGATCAAGTCGCAGGATGCCGACTTTCCCGCCGCGCTCTTCGAGGATGCCGGCTACAATGTCGCGACGCATGGGCAGAAGGCCTATAACGGCGTGGCCTTGCTGTCGAAACTGCCGCTGGAGGATGTCAGCCGTGGCCTGCCCGGCGACGAAAGCGACGAGCAGGCGCGCTGGATCGAGGCGACCGTCGTCGGCAGCACGGCGGTGCGGGTCTGCGGGCTCTACCTGCCCAACGGCAACCCGGCGCCGGGCCCGAAATACGACTACAAGCTGGCCTGGATGCAGCGGATGGAGGCCCGTGCCCGCGCCCTGCTGGCCGAGGAAATGCCCGCCGTCATGCTGGGCGACTACAATGTCATCCCGCAGGACGAGGACGCCGCCCGCCCGCAGGACTGGGTCAAGGACGCCCTTGCCCTGCCGCAGACCCGCGACGCCTTCCGCCGGGTGCTGAACCTGGGCTTCACCGATGCCTTCCGGGCCTGCGTGCAGGGGCCCGGGCATTACACCTTCTGGGATTTCCAGCGCGGCGCCTGGCAGCGCAACGACGGGATCCGGATCGACCACATGCTGCTGACCCCGCAATGCGCCGACCTGTTGCAGGAGGTCGGGATCGACAAGGATGTGCGGGGGCTCGAACGGCCCTCGGACCATGTGCCGATCTGGATGAAGATTGACGCCTAAGCGTCGGATGTCTAAAATCTTTCCTGAAATTCCCGGGTAAACAGGCAGCCCGGCCCAGACTCCGGACCCATGTCCCCCGGGACATGTCCGACCGAAGAGGTATGCTGCCATGTCATCGCGCCCGGCCCCGTTTCTGCGCCCGCTCTCCCTCTGCCTCGCCCTGGCGCCGGCCCCGGCCCTTGCCTGCTCGACCGCCAGTACCGGCGCCAAATGCGTCGGCGTGGGCACGATGCATTCCGGCGGCGCTTCGGGTCTGATCCGCAAGGCCCCCTATCGCGAACCGACCTACAAGGTCGGCGATACCCTGCCGGAAGAGTACCAGATGCTGACCAACACCGGCTATTACGGCCTGCCGCCGGCCCGCGACGGCTGGCTCTATTTCCGGGTCGAGCACCAGCTTTTCCGGGTTGACCGGAAAAGCCGGGTGATCCTGGAGGACGCGACGCGCGAGGCAAACAAGGCGTTCTGAAACCGGGGGCCGGCCCGCGTCAGCCGCAGGTCCAGAGGAAATCGGCCTGGTTTTCACCCTTGTGGATGTGGATCACCGTCAACAGGCAGCTTCCGGCGGCGGTGACGACCGGATGCTGCTGGCCGATGGCGAGGGATGATCTCTTGCCGCCCAGGACGATGCCGACCAGATCGCCGCGCCCGCCCGCGGGCGTCCCGGTGACGGCCAGAACCGTGCCGCCGGGGTCAAGCAGGCGCGTGGTGCCGCCGGCCATGGTGAAGGTCTCCTGGCGGGTCGGCGCGGCATCGAGATCAAGCGCCAGCCCGGCCGCCTTCCGGTCCGCATCGCTGGACCGCGCGCCGCAACGGACCAGGAAATTCGCCTTGTTCTCGCCCCGCACGATCTCCATCAGCGTCAGCACGCAACCGTCCGAGGCACCATCGGCCGCGACATAGCCGCCGAGCGAAAGCAAATGCTTCTTGCTGTTGGCTCGGATCGCGACCAGATCGCTGCGCCCTCCGGCCGGGGTTCCGATCATCGAGAACAGCAGCCGGCCCTCCATCAGCAGCCCGGTGCGGTTGCCCTCGATCGCCAGGGTGGCCAGGGTCGCCGGGACCGGGGGCAGATCGACCGCCCGCGCCGCGGCACGCCGCACGTCCTTGCCGGATGGCTCCCCGCAGCGCAGCAGGAACTCGGCCCGGTTCTCGCCGGTCGCGATGCCCAGAAGCGTCAGGCTGCACCCCTCGGTCTCGCTGTCGGCCACCACATAGCCGCCGATGGCCAGACTGGCCTTGCGGCCATTCAGGCGCACCGCCACCAGGTCCCTGCGCCCGCCGGCGGGAGTCGCCACCATCGAGAACACCAGCCGGCCATCCATGAAGTAATGGCTCTGCCCGCCGTCCATGGTCAGCCGTTCCTCGTCTACCGGCGGCACCGGTTCGGCCGGAGGCTCGGCTTCCGGCGGGGCCGGCGCCGGCACCTGCCCGATTTCGGGAAGCTCGGCGGCCCCGCGCGCGTCGGGTTCGGGCACCGCCCTGCCCGCGGCATCCCCGGCCGGGGCCGCGACCCTGAACACGAAATCGCCCCGGTCGAAGCCGAGTTCCCGCAGCTTGCCATAGCGCGGCGTCTGCCGGTTCAGCGTCAGCGAGGTCATCTTGTCGGCCAGGAACAGCCCGAGTTCGGATCCGGTCAGATAGCCGTCATGATTGGCATCGGCGTTCGGCTCGTCCCCCGACAGCGCGTCCAGGAACAGGCGCCGGAAACTCCCGTCATCGCTGACCGTCTGACCGGCATCCCCGGACGAGATGATCTGCCGCACCGGCAGCCCGGTCGCACGGGTGATCGCCGGCGAGGGCATCGCGCGGGTTGTCTCGAAGACATTGCCGGAAAAGCAGGAATCGAAGATCGCCAGAACATGCTGGGCCCGCACCTCGCGCATGTATTTGCCGAAATCGCGCATCGAGACCGCCCGGCGCCGGAACAGGCCCTCGCGCTGCGGCGCCGGCGCGTCGATCGGCACCAGATAGGCTTCCTCGCCGATCATGTGGCCGTGCCCGGCATACCAGATCAGCAGCCGCGCCCGTTCCTCCTGACCATGGCCGTAGATGAAATCCTCGAGCGCGTCCTCCAGCCCGCGCGAGTCGAGATCGGTCTTCAGCGTCACCTCGAATCCGCGCCGGTCGAGCGCCTCGGCCACCGCCCTGGCGTCGCGCACCGCGTTCGACAGCTTCGGCCAGCCGCCCGAATAGCGGTCCATGCCGATCACCAGCGCATAGGAATGGTCGTAGAGCGGTTGTGCCGCGCCGCCGCCGGCGCCCGGCAGCCGCACCCCGCCCCGCGTCTCGGCGACGGCAAGACTGGCGGTCCACGCCAGGATCAGCGTCAGCAGAAAGCGTATCATCCCGGCTCCGGCATTGCCCCTTTGCGAAACAGTGGCATCGCCGGGCCAATGCCGCAACCCGCCCGGTCACTCGGCGGCAACGGCCTTTCGTGCCTTCAGCATCTGTTTCAGGTGGTGGCCGGTGTAGGAGCCTTCGACCTTGGCCACATCCTCGGGGGTGCCGGTCGCGACGATCCGGCCGCCGCCATCGCCGCCCTCGGGCCCGATGTCGATGATCCAGTCGGCGGTCTTGATGACATCCAGATTGTGCTCGATGACCACCACCGTGTTGCCCTGCTCGACCAGTTCGTGCAGCACTTCCAGCAGCTTGCGCACATCCTCGAAATGCAGCCCCGTAGTCGGCTCGTCGAGGATGTAGAGCGTCCGCCCGGTGGAGCGGCGCGACAGTTCCTTCGACAGTTTCACCCGCTGCGCCTCGCCGCCCGAAAGCGTCGTCGCCTGCTGGCCGACCTTGATATAGCCCAGCCCGACCCGCACCAGCGCGTCCATCTTTTCCCGGATCGCCGGAACCGCCTGGAAGAATGCCTGCGCATCTTCAACCGTCATGTCAAGAACGTCCGCTATCGACTTGTTCTTGAACTTTATTTCCAAGGTTTCACGATTGTAGCGCTTGCCCTTGCAGGTCTCGCAGGTGACATAGACGTCGGGCAGGAAATGCATCTCGATCTTGATGACGCCGTCGCCCTGGCAGGCCTCGCAGCGACCGCCCTTGACGTTGAAGCTGAACCGCCCGGACTTGTAGCCCCGCGCCCGCGCCTCGGGCAGGCCGGCGAACCAGTCCCGGATCGGTGTGAAGGCCCCCGTGTAAGTGGCCGGATTCGAACGCGGAGTCCGCCCGATCGGGCGTTGGTCGATGTCGATCACCTTGTCCAGATGCTCGAAGCCCTTGATCGTCTCGCAGGGCGCCGGCACCTCGCGGGCGCCGTTCAGCCGCATCGCCGCGTTCTTGTAGAGCGTCTCGATGGTCAGGGTCGATTTGCCGCCGCCGGAGACTCCGGTCACGCAGATGAAACGGCCCAGCGGAAACTCGGCCGTCACCTCCTGCAGGTTGTTGCCGGTCGCCTTGACCACGGTCAGCGTCTTTCCGTTGCCCTTGCGCCGTTCGGCCGGAATCGCGATCTCGCGGGTGCCGGAAAGATACTGCCCGGTGATCGAGGCCGGATCGGCCGCGACCTCGGCGGGGGTCCCCTTCGACACGACATGGCCACCATGCACCCCGGCGCCGGGCCCGATGTCAAAGACGTAATCCGCCTCGCGGATCGCTTCCTCGTCATGCTCCACCACGATCACCGTGTTGCCGGTGTCGCGCAGCCGCTTCAGCGTGCCCAGAAGCCGGTCGTTGTCGCGCTGGTGCAGGCCGATCGAGGGTTCGTCGAGCACATAGAGCACCCCGGTCAGGCCCGAACCGATCTGGCTGGCGAGCCGGATCCGCTGGCTCTCGCCGCCCGACAACGTGCCGGAACTGCGGCTGAGGGTCAGATATTCCAGCCCGACGTTGTTCAGGAATCCGAGCCTTTCGCCGATCTCCTTCAGGATCGCCCGCGCGATCTCGTTCTTCTGCTTTGTCAGCGACTCGGGCACCGTCTGCACCCAGTCATAGGCCTCGCGGATCGACAGCCGCACCACCTCGCCGATGTGCTTCATGCCGATCTTTACCGCCAGCGCCTCGGGCTTCAGCCGATAGCCGCCGCAGGCGCCGCAGGGGCGGTTGTTCTGATACTGCTCGAACTCTTCCCGGACCCAGTTCGAATCGGTCTCGCGGTAGCGCCGTTCCATGTTCGGGATCACGCCTTCGAAAGGCCGCGTCACCTGATAGACCCGGCCGCCCTCGTCATAGCGAAAGGCGATTTCCTCATCGCCCGACCCGCGCAGGAGCACCTGTTTCGCGCGCTCCGGCAGGTCGATCCAGCGGGCCTTCTTGTCAAAGCCGTAGTGCTTGGCCAGCGCGTCGATGGTCTGGGTGATGTAGGGGCTCTTGGTCTTGCGCCAGGGCGCGATCGCGCCATCGGCCAGCCGCAGCGACTGGTCCGGCACCACCAGGCGTTCGTCGAAGAACAGTTCCACCCCCAGCCCGTCGCATTGCGGACAGGCCCCATAGGGGGCGTTGAACGAGAACAGCCGCGGCTCGATCTCGGCGATGGTGAAGCCCGAGACCGGGCAGGCGAATTTCTCCGAGAAGGTAAAGCGTTCCGGCTCCTCGCCCCCGGACGGCGCGGTTTCCAGGATCGCGATGCCGTCGGCAAGGTCCAGCGCGGTGCGGAAGCTGTCGGCCAGCCGGGTCTCGATCCCCTCCTTCACCACCAGCCGGTCCACCACCACGTCGATGTCATGGCGGAACTTCTTGTCGAGCGCCGGCGGGTCTTCCAGGTCGTGGAATTCCCCATCGACCTTGACGCGCTGGAAGCCCTGCTTGCGCAGCTCGATGAATTCCTTGCGGTATTCCCCTTTCCGGTCGCGCACGATCGGGGCCAGCAGATAGGCCCGGCTGCCTTCGGGCATCGCCATCACCCGATCGACCATGTCCTGCACCTGCTGCGCCTCGATCGGCAGGCCAGTGGCCGGGCTGTAGGGCGTGCCGACCCGGGCGAAGAGCAACCGCATGTAGTCGTAGATCTCGGTCACCGTGCCGACGGTCGAGCGCGGGTTCTTGCTGGTTGTCTTCTGTTCGATGGAAATCGCCGGGGACAGGCCCGAGATGTGATCGACATCCGGCTTTTCCATCATGTCGAGAAACTGCCGCGCATAGGCGCTGAGGCTTTCGACATAGCGCCGCTGGCCCTCGGCATAGATGGTGTCGAAGGCGAGGCTGGACTTGCCCGAGCCGGACAGGCCGGTGATGACCACCAGCCGATCGCGCGGAATGTCCACGTCGATGTTCTTCAGATTGTGCTCGCGCGCGCCGCGAACCTCGATGAACTTCTGCTCGGCCATGACCACCTCTGTCGGGGACCCGTGCAATCTAGGGTGCTGACCGCGATAAACCACCCACGCGGCCGGGGCATTCTGGAACAAAGCATGAATATCCACAAGGGATACTGTTAACGTCGCGCTCCCGGGCGGCGTCGGCGCCCTGTGGGGACGAATCTACGCCCCGAAGATGGCGGGGTCGATGGGCAGATCGACGCGGCTGCCGCTGTCGCCGGTGAGGCTCAGGCGGGCGCCGGAGACGGCGATATCGGCCACGCTCTGCCAATCGGCGGGGCGCGGAATGGCGCCGATGACATGACGGATGACATGGCGCGGGCCCAGGATCAGGCAGGTCGCCACCCCTTCGCGCCGGACCGGATTGTCGGCCGAGGCGGCGCGATGGCCCTCGGCGCCCGGAGCGATCCCGTCCTCGATCCCCAGAACCCCGCGATGCCGGCGATGCCAGGGGGCGGCCTCGCGCCCGCCGTTGGACAGCCAGAGCATCGTCACCGGCAGCACTTGCGGGTCCTTCAGCACGAAGACCACGTCCTCGTCCCGGGTTACGGCGGTCCAGCCCAGGGGATTGCCCGGCGCCTCGACCGCCGTCAGGAAATCCTCGCAGCGGGTCTCGGGGTAGCGGCTCAGATCGACCGGCCCCGCGACACCGCGGATCGCCGTCAGCGCCGTCGAGCGGGCGCCCGGCAGAAAGATGTTCTCGTCCTTTTCCAAAGGCTTGGAGGGTGCAATGAATGCAGTTTTCGGGCTCATCGACAGCCGCGCACCGCGGGCCTGCACCATCGGGTGATGCGCCAGGGTGATCGCCCCTTCGCCGCCGGTCACGACATGGGTCTGACAGAGCAGCGGCGCCTCGGCGCTCAGCTCCAGATGCTTCTCGACCGTCGCCCCCTGCACCGTCCGCGCCAGCCGAAGAACCGCCTTTCCGGGGGCCTGCGTGACCAGATCCCAGGCGCTGTTCGAGGTGTAGCCGTGTTGCGGATCGCCGGTCAGGTCGGACTTGCCGAAAGGCATGCAGAGGAAATCCCCGGCCAGCCGCTGCTCGACCTTCGACAATGTCGCGTCACCGTCGCAGGTGCCATGCCATTGCGCCCGGTGCAGCGGGGTCAGCGGGCCGAACCAGAGATCGGGGATATTGCCGAGACTCGCGTCGAAGGTCAGCCCGTTCGGCCCCGCGAGCAACTTTAACATCAGCCCCGAAACCCCTGAGCAACAACATATTTTTCGGAACTGTCTGCGCGGCTTGCGGGCGGTTTCACATTCGCCACCTTGTCGAACCGCTTTTTCAGAAGCAGTTGCAGCCCCTGTTCGGTTCCCCCCGCCAGCACCTTGGCCACGAAGGTCCCGCCCGGCACGAGAACGTCGAACGCCAGTTCCGCCGCCGCCTCGCAAAGCGCGATGATCCGGATGTGATCGACCTGCTTCACCCCCGAAGAGGCCGCCGCCATGTCCGACATCACCACATCCGCCGGCCCGCCGAGCCATTCCTTCACCGTGTCGTCGGCGCCTTCGGAAAGGAAATCCAGCACGTGGATCTCGGCCCCCGGGATCGGATCGACCTCCTGCAGGTCCAGCCCCAGCACCCGGCCGACCTTCTTGCCCGATTTCTGGCCAAGCGCGTTGACCCGCTCGACCGCCACCTGGCACCAGCCGCCGGGCGCACAGCCCAGGTCCACGACCCGCGCGCCGGGCACGAGAAACCGGTACTTGTCGTCCAGCTCCAGAATCTTGAACGCCGCCCTGCCGCGATAGCCCGAAGCCTTGGCCTTCTTCACATAGGGGTCGTTCAGCTGCCGTTCGAGCCAGCGGGTCGAGCTGAGCTTGCGCCCGCGCGCAGACTTGACCCTGACCCGCAGGTCGCGCTGCCCGCGTCCGCTGGTAGGTTTCCCGGCCATGGTCTCATGCAATCCTGTTGGCGACCGGTTCCTCCGGCCAAACACGCGGCATAGTCAGCCCGGCGCGACTCCGCAAGTCAGAACGGGCCATCTTCCAGCACCCCATGCGCCGACATCTGGGCATAGAGCAGCCCTTCGCGCAGCCCCCGGTCGGCCACGGTGAGCCGGTCGGTCGGCCAGATCCGCAGCAGGGCCTGCAGGATCGCCGCCCCCGACATGATCAGCGTATGCCGGTCGCGCCCGATCCGCGGGTCGGTCCGCCGCCCCTCCGGCCCCAGGGTCAGATATTCGCGGATCACCCGGTCGATCTGGTCCGAGGTCATCCGCAGCCCGTCCACCTTGTTGCGGTCATAGCGCTTCAGCCCCAGGAACGAGGCCGCCACCGTGGTGACGGTCCCCGAGGTGCCGATGATCTGGAACCCCTCGCGGGTCTGCTCGCTTTCGTAGGGGCTGAACGAGGCCAGGTTCTCTTCGAAGAACCAGGACATCAGCGCGAATCGCGCCGCATCGTCATCGACATCGCGGAACTGGTCGCGCAGCGTCGCGACGCCCAGCGGCACCGAGATCCAGTCGACCACCTTGGCATGCGGGAACGGGCTGTCCTGCCGGAACCCGGTGTGCAGCCGCATGATCGCCTTGGGCCGTTCGACCCAGGGCACATTGGTCAGGTCGATCCAGACCAGTTCGGTCGAGCCGCCGCCGATATCGACGACCAGCAGCTGATCGGTCCGGGTCGAGACCAGCGGCGCGCAGGAGATCACCGCCAGCCTTGCTTCTTCCTCGGTCTCGATGATCTCCATCGCCAGCCCGGTCTCGCGCTTGACGAAGGAAATGAAGTCACCCGCGTTGCTGGCCCTTCGGCAGGCCTCGGTCGCCACCAGCCGCATGTTCCGCACCGCGTGCTTCTGCAGCTTCTTGCGGCAGATATGCAGCGCCTGGACGGTGCGCGCCATCGACGCCCGGCTCAGCCGCCCGGTCGATTCCAGCCCGGCCCCGAGCTGCACGGATTTCGAAAAGGAATCAACGACGTGGAACGAGTTTCCCTTGGGCTGCGCAATAAGCATCCGGCACGAGTTCGTGCCAAGATCGAGCGCGGCGTAAAGCTCGGCCGGGTCGGGTTTCGATGGCGCAAGCGGCTCGACCGGAGACGGGAACGCGCCTGCACCTTTGGGACGCATGGGCGCCATTTCGACGCGCCCTCCTGTTAGTTGTCCTGATGTTAGCACGCATCCCTCGTTACGCAAGCCCGCCCGGGCGCCGGAATCCGACTGCGGCGCCCCGTCCCCGCCTCATGATGATGATGCCTCGATTTCATCGCCCCGGGCATGGCGCCAGCCCGACCCATCGGCTATGTCTGGCAGCGTCGTTTCACGACGCCACTATGTCGATTTTCTACTGTGTCGCGGGCCGATCGGGCCCTACAAGCGGCGGAAAGAAGGACGGGACACGCATGGCCGCAATCACCATCGTCTACTGGCGCGACATGCCGGCGCAGGTGATCGCGGGCAAGGGCCGCAGGGGGGTGAAGTTGCCGCTTCCCGAACGGTTCGAGCAGGCCATCGACCGCGCGGCGATGAAATCCGGAGCCGCCGGAACCGATGCCTACCTGGCCGAATGGCGCCGCGCCGAGCCCTATGAGGTGCCCGGCGAGGATGCCGAAGCCGCGGCGGCGGAGGTCGCGCGGATCGATGCCGAATTCGATCCGGCGCGACTGCGGGCACTGATCGAGACCGGAGGCTGGGCGCGCTAGCGTCCCGACATGTGGGAGAGACTGATGGCTTTGCTGAATTTCCGTAACCGCCCCGCCACGCCGGCCCCGAAAGGGGCCGCCGTCGAGGCATTTCTGCAAGGCTGGTCGATCGAGGTCATGCCCCGCACCGCCGCCAAGATCGACAGCTTCGCCGCGATCCTGCCGCCGGGCACGCGGGTCTACATCGCCCATATCGACGGCACCCCGATCGAGGAGATGGTCGCCACCGCCCGGCGCATCGCCGGCGAGGGCTTTGCCGTCATGCCGCATTTCCCGGCGCGGATCATCCCCGATGCCGCCACCCTGGCCGACTGGATCGCCCGCTATCAGGGCGAGGCCGGTGTCACAGAGGGCCTGATCCTGGCCGGTAACCCGGCCCAGCAGGCGGGCGATTTCCATTCCTCGATGCAGCTGCTCGAAACCGGCGCCTTCGACCGGGCCGGCTTCACCCGGCTGCATGTCGCGGGCCATCCGGAAGGCAACCGCGACATCGACCCTTCGGGCGGCGACGCCAATGTGATGGCGGCGCTGAAATGGAAGCAGGACTTCGCGAACCGCAGCGACGCGAAGATGGCGCTGACCACGCAGTTCTGCTTCGAGGCGGCGCCGGTCATCGCCTGGGTCGAGGCAATCAAGGCCGCCGGGATCGACCTGCCGGTGCATATCGGCATCGCCGGACCGGCCCGGCTGCAGACCCTGATCAAGTTCGCCATCGCCTGCGGCGTCGGCCCTTCGCTGAAGGTGCTGCAGAAGCGGGCAATGGACGTGACCAAGCTGGTGCTGCCCTATACGCCCGAAACAGTGGTGGCCGAACTGGCCGCGCACATGGCCGCCAACCCCGGTTTCGGGATCGAACAGGTCCATTTCTTCCCGCTGGGCGGGATCGGACAGACCGCGACATGGACCGCCGAACACGATGGCCGGGGCGGTCTGGCCCGGGCAGCGGCGGTCTGATCTGCCGATGACGTCAGCCCTGCTCTTCGATCTCGACGGAACGCTTCTGTGCTCGGACCCGCTGCATGTGGCGGTCTTCATCGACATCTTCGCCGCCCATGGCGTGACCATCACCGAAGCCGACTACATGGCCCATATCATCGGCCGCTCGAATGCCGCGATCTTCGGTCACTTCCTGCCGGGGATGGACCCGGCGCCGCTGTCCGAGGCCAAGGAGGCGGCCTTTCGCGCCCGGCTGGGCGACAGCGTGCCGCCGGTGCCGGGGTTGCTGGACCTGCTGGCCTGGGCCGAGACCGAAGCCCTGCCCTGCGCCGTCGTCACCAATGCGCCGCCCGCGAATGCCACCGCGATGCTCTCCGCGATCGGGCTTGCGACCCGCTTTGACGTGGTCGTCACAGAGGGCGACACGCCGCGCGGCAAGCCCGACCCGGCGCCCTATGCGCTGGCGCTCGACCGTCTTGGCGCCGATCCCGCCCGCAGCCTGGCCTTCGAGGACAGCCCCTCGGGCATCCGCGCCGCCGTCGCGGCCGGGCTGACCACCGTGGGGATGCGTTCCTCGCTGTCGGACGCCACCCTGCGCGAGGCCGGCGCCACCCTCACCATTCCCGATTTCACCGACCCCGCGCTCCAGCCGTTGCTGGAACGCCTGCAAGGAGCCGACGCATGACCCGCACCGTTCTGGAATCCAAGACCAAGACCGTGGTGATCGGCTTTGACGAGCCGTTCTGCGTGATCGGCGAGCGGATCAACCCCACCGGACGCAAGAAACTGGCCGCCGAGCTGGAACAGGGCGATTTCTCGACCGTCGAGAAGGATGCGCGCGAACAGGTCGCCTGCGGCGCCATGGTTCTGGACGTGAACTCGGGCGCGGTCTTCACCAACAAGATGGCCGAAGACCCGCGCTATGCCGACAACAATTTCGTCGAGCCGCCGCTGATGCGCGAGCTGGTGACCCGGATACAGGGCATCGTCGATGTGCCGCTCTGCATCGATTCCTCGGTGCCCGGCGCGCTTCAGAACGGGCTGGAGGCGGCCGAGGGCCGGCCGCTGCTGAACTCGGTGACCGGCGAGGAAGAGCGGATGGAACTCGTTCTGCCCCTGGTCAAGAAATACAACGTGCCGGTGGTGGCGATCTCGAATGACGACACCGGGATTTCGGAAGACCCCGACGTGCGTTTCGCGGTGGCCAAGAAGATCGTCGAGCGGGCCTCCGATTTCGGCATTCCGGCGCATGACATCGTGGTCGATCCGCTGGTGATGCCGGTCGGCGCCATGGGCAGCGCCGGGCAGCAGGTCTTTGCCCTGGTGCGGCGGCTGCGCGAGGAACTGGGGGTGAACACGACCTGCGGCGCCTCGAACATCTCTTTCGGCCTGCCGCAGCGGCACGGGATCAACGGGGCCTTCCTTCCGATGGCGATTCAGGCCGGGATGACCAGCGCGATCATGAACCCGGTGCGGATGCAGGAGATGGAGGCGATTCGCGCCGCCAATTTCCTGATGAACCATGATCCCAACGGTTCGGAGTGGATTGCCTTCACCCGGATCATGGACGCGGTGGCGGCAGGCAAGACCTTCGCCGAAGCGTCGTCGGACGCCATCGCGGCCGGCAGCAGCCGCCGCGCCGGGGGCCGGACCGGCGGCCGCCGGTCGCGGGGCTGAGCCGGGGTCAGCCTTCGGGCAAACGGTCCAGCGGCCGGAACTGATTGGCCTGCGCCAGCAGAACCTGGCGCTGGTCCTCGGCCATGGCCGCCAGAATCCGCTCCTGCAGCGCCAGCAGGCTCTCGCGGTCATCCTGGTCCCGGTCACTTGCCAGTGCCCTGGCCACCGCCTCCAGCGCCTGCGCGAAATGCCCTTCGGCCAGCGCCACCTCGCCCAGCACCCGCTGCGACGAGTGGTTCGAAGGCGCAAGCGCGACACCCCGGTCGATCGCCTCGCGCGCCTCGGCCTTCCGGCCCAACGCCAGCAGCGCCTCGGCCCGGACCCGCCACAGGCCCGGCGCCAGCGGATTGAGCTCCAGCCCCGCCGCCGCCATGTCCGCGCTCGCCTGGTATTCGCCCGAGGAGTAGAGCTGCAGAGTGGCGATCTCTTCCATCAGCGACCAGTCCCGCGGCCGCAGTTCCAGCGCCCGGGCATAAAGCGCCCGGCTGGATTCGAACATCCGCGCCGGGATGTACTTGCGCGCCGCATCGACCGGGGCGGTCATCGCCCGATAGCGGAGCCCGCCGTGCAGGTCATCGACCAGCTCGCGCAGATCATCCGATGCCGCGCCCTTGACCACCACCCGGGTCAGCAGCGCGCCCTCCTCCTGCGCCGGAACCAGCAGCGTCACCCCGTCCCAGCTTCCGACCGCAGACGAGATCTGCGGGAAGTTCAGCCCCACGGCCACCGAGCCGCCGAACATCTGGAACTCGACCGATTCATGCGCCTCGAGCATCTCGGCATGGCCGTAATCGCTGACCACGATGACCCCGCCGTCATCCAGCGCCTCGACCGCGCGCCGCAGGGCGCCCAGGGCACCGTGGGAATGCAGGAAGGGCAAAGTCGTGCCGCCGGTATCCTCGGGCACCGCCGCGGCTTCGGCCAGGTCGCCACGGTCGATCGGGACATGCCGGGTCTGCACCACCAGCCGGCGCCCGGCCTGGACGAAGGGCAGCAGCGCCGCCGGATCGTCCGAAGCCAGCGCCGCCTTCAGCTCTTCGGCTTCATCCGCGGGGCCGGGATGGAGGCTGCGGACCTCCTTGCGCCAGACCCGGGCATCGTTCACCGCCAGGAAGTCGAATGGCAGGCTGTCGAGGATATAGGTGCCCAGCACCACGTCGAAGGGCCCGAGGCCCCGCCAGTCGCCTGCGGCATCAAGGCGGCGCCATTCGATCTGATCACGGAACGGGTCCAGAACCCCGCTTTGCCGCTGCGCGTCCAGCATCCGCTCGGAGCCATCGGTCACCAGGTAGCGGGTCCGGGCCAGGACATCGGGGGCCAGATCGCCGAGCCGTTGCAGGAACAGCCGGGCAAAGACGCCGGACCCCGAGCCGATTTCCAGCACCCGCAGCCCGCCGCTGCGCCCGGCTGCCTTCTGCGCCGCCAATGCCACCGCCACCGCATCCTCGGACAGCCGGCCGCTGGAGGTTCCGGTATAGGGCACGTCATAGTTCAGGAAGGGCTCGATCGTGCTGACCTGCCAGGTCGCCCGCGCCAGCCTCAGCCGCGCCGAGTTCCAGACCGGGCCGAAACCGTCCACGGGCGTTCCGGCCTGCAGGCCGCGCGCCAGCACCTCGGCGGGATCACGCGCCGCGCTCATGAATTTGCCAAGATCAGCGCCGCTTGTTCTTGTCGTAGGCCTTCAATGCCGAATCGACCAGTTTCATCAACTGCTTTTCCTGCATCTTCGGGTCTGCCGCCTTCATGGTCTGCTTTCCCACCGCCTCGACCTTCATGAATTTCTTTTCGAGCGCCGAGATGTGGTCATAGGCCTTCTGATTGACCTTGTTCTGCGAAATCAGGTTGTTTTCCAGCCGCGCCATCGTGACACGCGTCTCTTTTTCCAGCTTGTCGACACGGCTTCGAACATCGCTGACGGTCTTCGCAGCGCCATCCATGAATTTCTGCATGATCTTCAGGTTTCGGTCGACCCGATTTTCAAGATCGGCGACCCGCCTGTCCAGTCCGGACATAATACCTCCAGAAATCGAAACGGATAATTCGCCGAAAATAACACGAATGGCAGATTTGGTCTACGGCGGCGGATCCGGCGGCCATTTCCGGGATCACTGCGCAGTGGCGCGCACCGCACATCAGCCGCCGCTTCCGGGCTTTCGGCCCGTCTCCGGCGTGGCTAGAAGAGAGGCAGCAAGGGAAGCCCGCCATGACCGCCGAAACCACGAAAGACCCGCTTGTCATCTTCACCCCTTCCGGCAAGCGCGGTCACGTGAAGGCCGGCACCCCGGTGCTGACAGCCGCCAGGCAGTTGGGCGTCGATCTCGATTCCGTCTGCGGCGGGCGCGGCATCTGCTCGAAATGCCAGGTCCAGCCGGGTGTCGGCGCCTTCCCCAAGCATGGCGTCACCGTCGGGCCCGACGCGCTGAGCGATGTCAATGCGGTCGAGGAACGCTATGACCGGATTCGCGGCCTGAAACCGGGCCGGCGGCTGGGCTGCCAGGCCCGCATCCAGGGCGACGTGGTGCTGGACGTGCCGCCGGAAAGCCAGGTCCACAAGCAGGTGGTCCGCAAGGCCGCCTCGGACCGGACGATCGTGATGGACCCGGCGACCCGGCTCTATTACGTCGAGGTCGCGGAGCCGGACATGGAGGAACCCTCGGGCGATCTGGAACGGCTTCAGGCGGCTCTGGCCGACCAATGGCAGGTCGGCCCCGCCGAGGTGCCGCTGAGCGTCTTGCGCAAGCTGCAGAAGGTGCTGCGCAAGGGCGACTGGAAGGTGACCGTCGCCCTGCACCGCGACCGGCCCGACGGGGCCGAGCAGTTGCTCGACATCTGGCCCGGCTTCTTCGAAGGCCCGATCTGGGGGCTGGCGATCGACCTCGGCTCGACCACCATCGCGGCGCATCTCTGCGATCTGACGACGGGCCGGGTGGCGGCGTCGAACGGGATGATGAACCCGCAGATCCGCTTTGGCGAGGATCTGATGAGCCGGGTCTCCTATGTCATGATGAACCCCGGCGGCGATCTCGAGATGACCGGGGCGGTGCGCGCGGCGCTGGACCAGCTGGCGGTCGATCTGGCAGGCGAGGCCGGGGTCGATCCGGCGCTGATCCTGGAAGCTGTGGTGGTCTGCAACCCGGTGATGCACCACCTGCTGGTCGGGGTCGATCCGGTGGAACTGGGACAGGCGCCCTTTGCCCTGGCCGCCTCGTCCTCGATGGCGCTGGATGCCGCCGATCTGGACATGGGCTCGGTCAACAAGGCGGCCCGCGTCTATATCCTGCCCTGCATCGCCGGCCATGTCGGCGCCGATGCGGCGGCGGTGGCGCTGGCCGAAGAGCCGCAGAAGTCCGACGACCTCGTGCTGATCCTCGATGTCGGCACCAATGCCGAAATCCAGCTGGGCAACAAGACCCGGGTGCTGGCCTGTTCCTCGCCCACCGGCCCGGCCTTCGAGGGGGCGCAGATCTCCTCGGGCCAGCGCGCCGCCGCCGGAGCGATCGAACGGGTCGAGATCGACCCCGCCACCAAGGAACCGCGCTTCCGGGTCATCGGGTGCGACCTCTGGTCCGACGATCCGGGCTTTGCCGCCGCCACGGCCGCCAGCGGGATCACCGGCATCTGTGGCTCGGGCATCATCGAGGCGGTGGCCGAATTGCGGATCGCCGGGCTGCTCGACGCCTCGGGGCTGATCGGCAGCCCCGAGCAATGCGGCACCGCGCGGCTGATCCCGAACGGCCGGACCCATTCCTATGTGCTGCACGACGGCCGGGCCGAGGGCGGGCCGCTGATCACCGTCACCCAGGGCGACATCCGCGCCATTCAGCTGGCCAAATCGGCGCTCTATGCCGGGGCGCGGCTGCTGATGGACGAATTCGGAGTCGATCAGGTGGACCGGATCGTGCTGGCCGGGGCCTTCGGGGCCCATATCTCGACCAAACATGCCATGGTGCTGGGGATGATCCCCGACGCGCCGCTGTCCAAGGTCACCAGCGCCGGCAATGCCGCCGGCACCGGGGCGCGGATCGCGCTGGCTTCGCTGGCGGCGCGGGCCGAGGTCGAGGCGCTGGTGCGCCGCATCCACAAGGTCGAGACCGCCATCGCGCCGCGGTTCCAGGAGCATTTCGTCGCCGCCAATGCGATCCCCCACGCCACCGCACCCTTCCCGGAACTGGCCAGGATCGTGCCCCTGCCCGACGTGTCCTTCAACACCGCCGGCTCGGGCAACGAAGGCGGGCGGCGACGCCGGCGCAGGTAGCCGCCCTGCCCCGCGGCGGGCCCCGGTCATGCCTTGCCGCCCGGATTCAACTTCGATATCGGCATTTCATGCCCGAGACAAAACTCCCGATCGAAACCGTACTCGAGATCCGCGACAGTTGCCTCTGCCTGGCCGCGCAGCGGGCCGCACGGCTGCTGGCACGGCGCTTTGACCGGGTCTTCGCGCCGCTCGGGCTGACCAATGGCCAGTTCTCGCTGCTGGTGGCGCTTTCGGCCGACTGGTCGCCCCGGCTGGGAACGCTGGCCGAGCTTCTGGCGATGGACCATGCGACGGTGACCGCCGCGATGCGCACCCTGTCCCGGCACGGGCTGGTGACGCTGGAGACCGACCCGGCCGACGCCCGGGCCCGGATCCCGAGGCTGACCGAGGCCGGCCGGGCCAGGGTCGCCCGGGCGGTGCCGCTGTGGCGGGCCGAACATGCGCGGATCAACGCGGCGCTGGAGCCCGAAGCCCGCGCCGCGCTGCCCGATCTGCTGGGCCAACTGGCCCGCGCCGCGGGAAGCGCGCCCGACTCCTAGCCCGGCCCCGGCCGGTGGCGGCTCAGCCCATCGCCCGCAGCCGCTTGATCAGCGACGAGGTGTCCCAACGGCCGCCGCCGAGCTTCTGCACATCCTTGTAGAACTGATCGACCAGCGCCGTCACGGGCAGCGAGGCGCCGTTCTCGTCACCGGCCTCCAGACAGATGCCCAGATCCTTGCGCATCCAGTCCACCGCGAACCCGTGCTCGAACTCGTCGTCCAGCATGGTCTCGTAGCGATTCGACATCTGCCACGACCCGGCTGCGCCCTGGCTGATCACCTCGACCACCGCGCGGCCATCCAGCCCGGCCTTCTCGGCGAAATGCAGCGCCTCGCTCAGCGCCTGCACCAGCCCGGCAATGGCGATCTGGTTGCACATCTTGGTGAGCTGCCCGGCCCCGGACTCGCCGATCCGCCGGCAGATCCGCGCATAGGCGGCGATCACCGGCTCGGCCCGCTCGTAGGCCGCCGCGTCGCCGCCGCACATCACCGAGAGCTGGCCGTTCTCGGCCCCCGCCTGGCCACCCGAGACCGGCGCATCTACGAAGGCGATCCCCGCCGCCTCGGCCTCGGCGCCAAGCGCCCGGGTGATCTTGGCCGAAACCGTCGTGTGATCGACGAAGACCGAGCCGTTTTCCATGCCGGCAAAGGCGCCATCGGCGCCGCGGCAGACCGAGGCCAGATCGTCATCGTTGCCGACGCAGGCCATGACGAACTCGGCCCCCTCGGCAGCCTCGCGCGGGGTCGCGGCGGCGCGGCCGGGGTGTTTGGCGGTCCAGGCCTCGGCCTTGGACCGGGTGCGATTGTACACCGTCACCTCATGGCCGGCCGCGGCAAGATGGCCCGCCATCGGCGCTCCCATCACTCCCAGTCCCAGAAACGCGACTTTGGCCATGGCTTTCTCCTCGGGTGTTCTTGCACTACTGTCCGCCCCTAGTTAACCGGCTGCCCGGTCCAGTCAACCGACGGACCCCGGGCCTTCTGGCCAAGCGCCCGACACGACCTGACCCGAGGACTTATGGCGACCACTTTCCGATGGCTGATGCGGTTGTTCCTTGCGCTGGCCGCTGTCACGGCCCTGAGCGGCATCGCGATCTACTATGTCGCCAGCCGCTCGCTGCCCGATTACAACGCCACGCACCATGTCGAGGGGCTGCAGGCGCCGATGGAGATCGTCCGCACCAATGCCGACGTGCCGCATATCTTCGGCGCCAATGACGCGGATGTGTATTTCGGGCTCGGCTTCGCCCATGCGCAGGACCGGCTCTGGCAGATGATGCTGCTGCGCCGCACTGCGCAGGGCCGGCTGTCCGAGATCTTCGGCGCCCGGACCCTCGCCTATGACAGCCTGATCCGCAGGCTCGACCTCTACCGGCTCGCGGTCAGTTCGGTCGCCGCGCAGGATGCCTATGCCAAGGCCGCGCTCGAATCCTATTCCCGCGGCGTCAACGCTTGGCTGACCGAGGTGAACAAGGGCGCCCTGGGCCGGGGCGCGCCCGAGTTCTTCCTGTTCACCAATGCCATGGCCCCCTGGCAGCCCGCCGATTCGATCGCGATCCTGAAGCTGCTGGCCTGGGAGCAGTCGGAACAGGCTGCGGGCGAATCGCTGCGCGCCCAGACATCGCTGCTGCTGCCCGACGACCGGCTGCGCGACATCCTGCCCGACGCGCCGGGACCGGGGATCGCCACCCTGCCCGACTATGCCTCGCTGGTGCCGGGTCTGGACGGGCTGCGCTTTGCCGAGGACCAAACCGAGGATACCCGGCGGCCCGGCCTGCTGGCCCGGTTGCTGGGCGAGACCGCCGCCGACGGGTACGACCCCCTGTCGCCGATCCCGCATCCCGGGCGGCAAGGCGCCTCGAATGCCTGGGCGGCGGCCCCCAGCCGCTCGGCCTCGGGCGGGACGCTGCTCGCCTCGGACCCGCATATGGCCTATTCGGCGCCGACGATCTGGTATCTGGCGCGGCTGGAGCTGGCCTCGGGCGGGGTAATCGGCGCCACCGTGCCCGGCCTGCCGCTGATCCTCGAGGGCCGCACCGACCGCTTCGGCTGGGGGCTGACGGCGGCCTTCATCGACGATCAGGATCTGCATGTCGAGAAGCTGAACCCCGACGACCCGACCCAGGTCGCCACGCCGGACGGCTTCGTGCCGCTGCGCCACCGCGCCTCGATCGTCGAGATCAAGGACTCCGCCCCGGTGACGCTGGACCTGACCTGGACCCCGAATGGCCCGGTGCTGCCCGGCGACGTGATGAACCTGGCCCGGATCACCCCGCGCGGCCATGTGATGAGCCTGTCATGGACCGGCCTCTCCCCGGACGACACCACGATCAGCGCCGGGCTGCGGCTGATGCGCTCGGCCTCGCTGGCCGAGGGCATTGCCGCCGGGGCGGCATGGGTGGCCCCGGGGATGAACGTGATCATGGCCGAAGGCGCGGATGCCGAAGGAGTCGGCCCCGACGGTCCCGGCATCGCGCTGAAGACCTTCGGCGCCGTGCCGCGCCGCGATCCGCAGCATCAGAGCAAGGGCCGCCTGCCCTCGCCCGGCTGGATCGGCGCCAATCTCTGGCTCGGCGTGCAGCCCTATGCCTCGAACCCGGAATTCGTCAATCCGGCCGGCGGCCTGCTGGGGAACACCAACAACAAGCTGCTGAACCGGCCCTTTCCGCAGCATGTCAGCTATCTCTGGGGCGACACGCAGCGGATCCAGCGCTGGCGCCGGCTGATGCAGAGCCGCGAGGTGCATACCCGAGAAAGCTTCATCGAGGCGCAGCTCGACACCGTGTCGCCCACGGCACGCACCCTGCTGCCGCTGGTCGGCGCCGACCTGTGGTTCACCGGCGAGGCGGCCCCCGAGGGCACCCCGGAACGGCTGCGTCAGGACGCGCTGCAGCTGCTGGCCGACTGGAACGGCGAGATGAACGAACATCTGCCCGAGCCGCTGATCTACGCCGCCTGGATGCGGGCCCTGCAGGAACGGCTGATCCGCGACGAGCTGGGGCCGCTGGCGCGCCAGTTCACCCATCTGGACCCGGTCTTCATCGAGCGGGTCTATACCGATCAGGACGGCGCCTCGGCCTGGTGCGACATCCTGCAATCGGCGGCGATCGAGACCTGCACCGACATCGCGCGGCTGGCACTGGACGATGCGCTGGTCTGGATCGGCGACCACTACGGCAAGGACCTCACCTCGCTCCGCTGGGGCAATGCGCATGAGGCGGCGCAGGACCATCAGGTGCTGGGAGAGAGCCCGTTGGTGAAATACCTGGTGAACATCCGCCAATCGACCAGCGGCGGCGACAACACCCTGATGATGGGCCGCACCCTGGGCAGCGGCCCGAACCCGTTCGAAAGCGTCGCCGGGGCCACCTATCGCGGTGTCTACGACTTCGCCGATCCCGACAGTTCGGTCTTCATCATCTCGACCGGCCAGTCCGGCCACCCGCTGTCACGGCATTACGACGATCTGGGCGTTCTGTGGCGGCGCGGCGAATACATACCGATGTCGCTCGACCCCGATCTGGCCCGCGCCGCAGCGGTCGGGATCACCGAGCTGTTGCCGGCCGACTGAGACCCCGTCTCAATCGCCGCTGCCCTCTCCGGGCGCGGCCAGCCTGCGCCGCTGCCGTTCCGACCAGCGCAGCCGCAGCAGATGCCCGCCCTCGACCTCGCGTTCCTCCAGCACCGTGCCGCTGTCGTGCAGAAGCGCCCGGCGGCGGCCCTCGGCATAGGGCACGAAAATCTCTTCCTCGATCCGTGCCCCTTCCAGCGCCGTGGTGATCATCGCGATCAGACCGTCGAGCCCGGCCCCGGTCAGCGCCGAGACCGCCTGCACGCCGTCGGTCCGGGCAGCCTGGGTGGTCAGCGCCTCGCGCCGGTCCTCGGGCAGCAGGTCGATCTTGTTCCAGACTTCGATCAACGGCACCTCCTCCCTGACCCCGAGGTCGTGCAGGATGTCGGTCACGTCGGCGGCCTGCTCCTCGGTCTCGGGATGGGCGATGTCGCGGACATGCAGGATCAGATCGGCGCTCAGCACCTCTTCCAGCGTCGCGCGGAAGGCCGCCACCAGCTGCGTCGGCAGATCCGAAATGAAGCCGACGGTATCGGAAAGGATGACCTTCAGCCCGCCAGCCAGTTCCACACCCCGCATCGTCGGGTCCAGCGTGGCAAAGAGCATGTCCTTTGCCATCACCTCGGCCCCGGTCAGCCGGTTGAACAGGGTGCTCTTGCCGGCATTGGTATAGCCGACCAGCGCCACCACCGGGAATGGCACCTTCGCCCGGGCCGCGCGGTGCAGATCGCGGGTCTTGCCGACCTTGGCCAGCTGTTTCTTCAGCTTCAGTATCTGCTCGTCGATCGCCCGCCGGTCGGCCTCGATCTGGGTCTCCCCCGGCCCGCCGACAAAGCCCAGGCCGCCGCGTTGCCGCTCCAGGTGGGTCCAGGCACGGACCAGCCTCGTACGCTGATAGCTCAGCGCCGCCAGCTCGACCTGCAAGACGCCCTCGCGGGTCCGGGCGCGGTCGGCGAAGATTTCCAGGATCAGCCCGGTCCGGTCCAGCAGCTTGCAGCCCCAGGCCTTTTCCAGGTTGCGCTGCTGCACCGGGGTCACCGGTCCATCGACCAGCACCAGCTCGATTTCCTCGGCCTCGAAACGGGCCTTCAGCTCGTCGATCTTGCCCGAGCCGAACAGCAGCCCGGCATTCGGTTTCGGCAGCCGGACCACCTCGCCGCCGACGACCTCCAGCCCCGGCAGCGCATGGGCCAGCGAGACAGCTTCCTCGAGCGCCAGCGCGGGGGTGCGGCGCGCCTTGGCGGAATGGGTATCGGGATGCAGCACATAGGCGCGTGTCGGACGCGCCGCGGTTTCATCCAAGTGTCAGTCTTCCCCGTCGTAGAGGCTGATCGGCTGACCCGGCATGATGGTCGAGATCGCGTGCTTGTAGACCAACTGCGACTGGCCGTCGCGGCGCAGAAGAACGCAGAAGTTGTCGAACCAGGTGATCACACCCTGCAGCTTGACGCCATTGATCAGGAATATCGTTACGGGAATCTTCGTCTTGCGGACGTGATTCAGAAACGCGTCCTGCAAGTTCTGTTTGTCGGCAGCCATAGGTCTTCGCCTTTGGTTATATCATTGCGCTGTCGTTGCCGGCCTGAAACGCTGCCGGAAAGTCCGTTGTGAATTATGCGGCCGCACAAGGCAAGATTCCAGCCCCTTCGTCAAGGGCTTGGCATGACGGCCCGTAACCGTGCCCTAGCGGCGCCAGAACTCGGGGTTCAACAGCGCGATGATGGCCAGCGTCTCGACCCGGCCCAGCACCATGGAGGCGGCCAGGATCATCCGCGCCGAGTCGCTCAGGCTGTCATAGGACAGCGGCACGCTGCCGGCCACATTGGCGACCGGCCCGGTCGTGGACAGGGCCGCGATGGCGAAGGTGATCGAGTCATTCAGGCTCAGCCCGTCCAGCGACAGCGCCAGCATCACCACCGCGATCGAGATCGCGAAGAGCATGAAGAACACCCAGGCGATATAGGCGCCCTGCCGCCGCAGATGCCGCGCCACCTTGCCCGAGCCGCCGACCGAATGCGGCTCGACCAGTTTCTCCAGCTCGCGCACGCCATGTTTCCACAGGGCATAGACCCGCAGCAGCTTGACCCCTCCGGCGGTGGTCGCCACCCCGCCGCCGAAAACCGCCAGCCCCATCAGGATCAGCCCCGGCGTCGGCAGGCCCGACCAGCTGCGGGCGCTCAGCCAGTCGGCGCTGACGAAACCGGTGGTGGTCAGGAAGGAGGCGACCGAGAAGACCGAGCCCCAGAGCGCGCCCAGGGCGGCGCCCAGATTGGATTCGTCGCGCACCTCGTAGGCGCCGATCCAGTGCCGCAGGAACAGCATCGCCGGGACCACCGCGATGATCAGCAGGCCCAGCCGGAACTCGGGATCACGCCAGGTCTGGCCCAGCCCGCCGCCCTGATCGGCCCCGGCAAAGGTCCGCCGCGACAGCGCGAAGGCCAGGAACAGCAGGATGAGCACCTCGCCCGACCGGCCCGAGCCCGCTGCCGCGACCCCGCCGTTGATCGGCGAGATCCCCGAGGTCGAGAGCGTCGACATCGCATGGCAGATCGCCACCAGCCCGGAATCCCCGGTCAGGATCAGCCCGATCCAGAGGATCAGCGTCATCGACAGGTAGACCGGGAACAGCGAGGCCGAGAACCGGGCCATGCGCTCGGCCGGATCGGCAACGCGGGTGATCTGGTTCATCGCACCATCGCTGCCGCTGGCCGCCCCCGACAGCACCTCGAAGCCGCCCAGGTTCAGCGGCTGGAACACCGACACCGCGATCACCCACATGAAGAAGCCGCCCATCCAGCCGACCAGCGCCCGCCACAGATGCAGGCTGTCGGGCAGCCGCGCCGGATCGGTATAGACCGTGGCCCCGGTGGTGGTCAGCGACGAGACCATCTCGAAATAGCTTTTCAGATAGGTGGTCGAGGGCAGCGCCTCGTGAAACGGCACCGCCAGCATCAGGGGCAGCGCCGCATAGGCCGCCAGCAGCGCGATCAGCCGCGACCGGGCCAGCCGCGACGGCCGGTAGGGAGAGGTCGCCAGGGCCAGGAACCCGGCCAGGATCAGGAAGATGCTGCCCGAATAGACAAAGGCCCGCGCCGTGTGCCAGTCGCGCAGGGCCACCGCATGGGCCGCCGGCAGGAACATCGCGATGGCGCCGATCCCGATCAGGATCACCACCAGGGGCAAGGTCAGGATCCGGCGGAGCATCTCAGAAGAAGTCGATCGAGACCTGCAACAGGCGCTCGACCTCGGGCACGTCGGCGGCCATCGAAAACAGCACGATGACATCCCCGACCTCGATCCGCGTGTCGCCGGTCGGCTTGATGACCTCGCCGTCCTTCATCACCGCCCCCACCAGCACCCCGGCGGGGAAATCCGTCTCGCGCACCAGTTGCCCGGCGATCGGGCTGGTCGAAAGCACCTGCGCCTCGATCACCTCGGCTTCGGCATCGCCGATCGAATAGACGCCGCGGACCCGCCCGTGCCGGATATGGCGCAGGATCGAGCTGACGGTTGTGGCGCGCGGGTTGATATGGGCGTCGATGTTCAGCGTCGCCATCAGAGGCACCAGGGTCGGATCGTTGATCAGGGCAATGGCCAGCCGGCAGCCCGCCGCCTTGCCGCGCACCGCCGCAAGGATGTTGGTCTTGTCGTCGTCGCTCACCGCCAGGATCGAATCCGCCCGGTCGATCCCGGCCTCTTCCAGAATTTCCGCCGACAGCCCGTCGCCGGCCAGCACGATGGTCCGCTCCAGCGCATCCGCGGCGCGTTCGGCCTGGGCGCGGTTGCGCTCGATCACCCGGACCCGGACCCGGTCGGCCCGCGCCTCCAGCGCCCGCGCCACCGCCAGCCCGACATTGCCGCCGCCGACGATCACCACCCGCTCCTGCTTCTTCACCTGCTTGCCGAAGATTTCCAGCGTCCGGTTGATGTCGGCCGCGTGGGTGACGACATAGATCTGGTCGTTCGGATAAAGCTGGTCCGCCGCGTCCGGGGCGAACAGCTTGCCGTCGCGCCGGACCCCGACGACGATCGCCCGCAGGGTCGAGAACAGCTCGTTCAACTGCCGCAGCGGTGTGTTCACCACCGGGCAGTCCTCGTCCAGCGCGATCCCCAGCAACTGAGCCTTGCCGCCGAAGAATGTCTCGGATTCGAAGGCCACCGGCGCCGCCAGCCGCCGCAGCGCCGCCTCGGCCACCTCGCGCTCGGGCGAAATCACCACGTCGATCGGCATGTGGTCGCGGCGGAAGATATCGGCGTAGATCGCATCGAGATAACTCTTCGAGCGCAGCCGGGCGATCTTGCGCGGCACCGCGAAGATCGAATGCGCGACCTGACAGGTGACCATGTTCACCTCGTCGGAATAGGTCGCGGCGATGATCATGTCGGCGTCGCGGGCGCCGGCCTTCTCCAGCACATCCGGATAGCTGGCAAAGCCGACAAAGCCCTTCACGTCCAGCGTATCCGTGGCCCGGCGCACCAGTTCGGCATTCTGGTCGATCACCGTCACATCGTTCTTTTCACCCGCCAGATGCCGGGCAATCTGCCATCCGACCTGGCCGGTGCCGCAAATAATGACCTTCATGGCAGCCTTTCCGCCTCGCCCTGTTTTCCGGACGTCCCACCTGATTGGCAGGCCGCGCCGCCAAGGTCAATCGAGACGGCGGCGGACCGCCCCGGCCGGCGGCGCCTCGGGCAGGAGATGCCGGCCCGGCTGCGGCCGGGTTCCTGCCTGCCCGCTCGGCGCTCAGCCCTCGGCGCCGACCGTCTCGTCTTCCTCGACATAGGCCACCCGACCGCCCCCCTTGGCGGCGGTCACCACGCCGAGACTCTTCAGCTTGCGATGCAGGGCGCTGCGCTCCATGCCCACGAAGGTCGCGGTGCGGCTGATATTGCCGCCGAAACGGTTGATCTGGGTCAGCAGATATTCCCGTTCGAACAACTCGCGGGCCTCGCGCAGCGGCAGGGTCGCCAGCCCGCCGGCCAGCACCACCCGGCCCTCGGCCACCGCCGGCGGCATCGTGTCGGGCAGTTCACGCGGCTCGATCGGGCCCGTGCCGTCGCCCAGGATCAGCACCCGTTCGATGACATTCTTCAACTGCCGCACATTGCCCGGCCATTGCATGGTCTGAAGCTGGGCCACCGCCTCTTCGCTGAGTTCGCGCAGCGGCAGCCCCTGGCTGCGGTTGAAGGTCTCGATGAAATGTTTCGCCAGATCGGGAATATCCTCGCGCCGGTCCTCCAGCGACGGCACCGCGATCGGCACCACGTTCAGCCGGTGGAACAGTTCCTGCCGGAACCGACCTTCATCAATTTCGACCTGCAAATCCTTGTTGGTGCTGGAAATCACCCGGACATCCACCTTGACCTTCTCGGAGCCGCCGACCCGGGTGAAGGTCTGCTCGGTCAGCACCCGCAGGATCTTCGACTGGGTGCCCGAAGGCATGTCGGCCACCTCGTCGAAATAGATGACCCCGCCGCTGGCCTGTTCCAGCAGGCCCGGCTCGACCCGGTGATCCGGGGTCTCGCGGCCGAACAGGACCTCTTCCATCCGATCCGCCTCGACCGAGGCCGAGGAAACGCTGACAAAGGGCGCCTCGGCACGGTTCGACTGGGCATGGATATAGCGGGCGGCGATTTCCTTGCCGGCCCCGGCCGGCCCGGTCAGCATCACCCGCCCGTTCGACTTGGTCACCTTGTCCAGCTGCGATTTCAACGACTTGAACGCGGTCGATCCGCCGATCATCTCGGCCGGGGCGGTATCGCGCCGCTTCAGTTCCGAATTCTCGCGCCGCAGCCGCGAGGTTTCCATCGCGCGCCGGATCACCACCAGGAGCTGGTCGATGTTGAAGGGCTTCTCGATGAAGTCATAGGCGCCCTGCTTGATCGCGGCCACGGCGATCTCGATATTGCCATGCCCCGAGATGATCACCACCGGCACCCCGGGGTGGTCGCGCTTGACATGCTTGAGGATGTCGATCCCGTCCATATGGCTGTCCTTCAGCCAGATATCGAGGACCATCAGCGCCGGGGTCTCGGCGTTGATTTCGGCCATGCAGCTGTCGGAATTGGCTGCCAACCGGGTCGTGTAGCCTTCGTCCTTGAGAATGTCCGAGATCAGCTCGCGGATGTCCCGTTCGTCGTCAACAATCAGAATATCGCCCATTTTCCAGTCCCTTGCCTCACGTTCCTGAACTATTCAGCGGCGCGGCCTTCGGCCTGCTCCGCCCCGTCTTCCTGACCCGCGGTCACCGCTTCGACCGGCAGTCGCACTTCGGCTCGGGCGCCGCGTCGCGCCCCGTCCTTGAAGGGCTCGGCGTCGGTCAGGATCAGCGTCCCGCCGTGCTCTTCGATGATTTTCTTGACGATCGGCAGGCCCAGCCCGGTGCCCTTTGCCCGCGTCGTCACATAGGGTTCGAACAGCCGCGACCGGTCCGCCGGCAGGCCGATGCCATTGTCCGAGATCGAGATCAGCACCTCGCTGCCCTGCCGCTCCATCGTCACCCGGATTTCCGGGACGAAGTCAGGATCGACGCCATCTTCCTGAGCACTTTCAATGGCTTCGACGGCGTTCTTCAACAAGTTTGTCAACGCCTGACCGATCATCGTCTCGTCGACCATCGCCGGCACCGGCGTCTCGGGCAGATCCGAGACCAGCCGCAGCCCCTCCAGCGATCCTTCCTGCAGGACCAGCTTGTCGCGCAGCAGTTGCAGCAGGTCATGGGTCCGCAGCTCGGGTTCCGGCATCCGGGCGAATTTCGAGAACTCGTCGACGATCCGGCGCAGGTCGTTCGTCTGCCGCACGATGACATCGGTCATCTGATCCAGTTCGGCGGCCTCGTCCCCCGCCGCGGCGCGGAACTTGCGCTTGATCCGCTCGGCCGACAGCTGGATCGGGGTCAGCGGGTTCTTGATCTCATGCGCGATCCGCCGCGCCACGTCGCCCCAGGCCGCCATTCGCTGCGCCGAGACCAGGTCGGTCACGTCGTCGAAGGCGATCACGAAGCCCTCCGGCTCGCCGGAGGTGGCCCGCCGCGTGGCGATCCGCACCAGCAGGTTCTCCATCTTGCCGTGCCGGGTCAGCTTGATTTCTTCCTGCGCCACCGAGGCGCCCGTCTCGGTCAGCCGGGCCAGCAGCGGCGCGAATTCCGGCGCCAGTTCGGACAGGGTCCGGCCCTCGGGCTCACCGACCACCTCCAGAAGGGTCTCGGCCGAACGGTTGACGAAGGCCACCCGCGCCTCGGCATCCAGCCCGACGACCCCCGAGGTGACCGAGCCGAGCACCGAATCGAACAGCCGCCGCCGCCGCTCGATCTGCGCCGCATTGTCCATCAGGGCGTCGCGCTGGCCCTTCAGCTGCCGGGTCATCTGGTTGAATATCCGGCCCAGCATGGCGATTTCGTCGTCGCCGTCCTCCTCGACCACCCGCACGTCCAGATCGCCGGCCCCGACCCGCTGCGCCGCCCCCGTCAGGCGCCCCACGGGGCGCGACAGCCGCTCGGCGAACCACAGACCCAGCCAGGTCGCGGCCAGGATCAGGATCACGGCAAAGCCCAGATAAAGCAGCGCGAATTCGAAGACGATGCGCCCGCGCTGGCTTTCCAGCTGGTTGTAGAGCGTCACGGTTTCGGTGGTGTCGTCGAGCAGCGAGAGGATCTCGCCATCCACCGCGCGCGAGACATAGACATAGCGGTCGGGATAGGATTTCAGCACCATCAGGGCGCGGAACTCGTTCTGGTCCCAATCCTCGATCACCACCACTTCGCCGGCCGCGGCGCGGGAAATCTGCTCCTGGGTCGGCTTTTCGAAATCGAAGAGATAGGAGCGTTCGCCCCGCGATTTGATTTCCCCATTTCCATCAATGACATAGGCCTCTCGCAACCCGCGCTGCACATTGGCCTGCGCCTGGGTGAGCAACTGCCGCAACTCGCCGTCCGAGACGAAGAAATTCGCCTCGCGGGCGGTGTTGAGATAGTCGGACAGGGACCGGATGTCGGCGATCAGGTCGCTCCGGTGCTCCCCCTCATAGGCCTGCGCCGCCGCCAGCGAGGTGCCCAGCACGGTGCGCACCCGGTCCGAGAACCAGCCCTCCAGCCCGACATTCACCGTCAGCCCGGCAAAGACCGCAACCAGAACGGTGGGGATCAGCGCGATGAGGGCGAAGACGCCGGTCAGCCGCAGGTGCAGCCGCGACCCGGCGGATTTCGCCCGCCGGTCGGCGATCATCTTGGCGACGCGCTGCATCACCAGCGCCGCAATCGCCAGCACATAGACCAGATCGGCCAGCAGGATCAGCCGCAGCGACAGCGCCGAGGCGCCCTGATCCAGGGGACCGAGAATGGCGAAGGTCGCAGCCGTCAGGACCGGTCCCAGAAGGACGAGGCCAAGCGTCGCCGCGTTCTGAACCCGCCGAAGCTTGCGCATCCGGTTCAGACGTTCCCAAGTTCCCGTTCTCGCCGGGCTTGCCACGTTCCGACCACCTGACTCTCCGGCCCGCCCGACCCTTTGCTGGGCCGTTGCAGAACCGCACCGCTCGTGGCTTATGTGCCGACCTGACGCCGATCTGCCACTCTCTGTGTCATTCTTACATCAGCTTGCGGCGTCGTGTCACGCGAATATCGAGGTCGGTGATCTTTTTTCTCAGGGTATTGCGGTTGATGCCCAGCAGATCGGCACATTTTGCCTGGTTGCCGCCGGTCGCATCCAGCGCCAGTTCGATCAGGGGCAACTCCACTTCGCGCAGGATCCGTTGATAGAGACCCGGAGGCGGCAACTGCCCGCCATGCAGGTCGAAATAGCGCCTCAGATGCCGGTGGACCGAGGACGAAAGCTTCTCGCCCTCGCCCTGATTGCGCAGCGGTTCCATCGCCGGCTGGTTGCCCAGCACCGCATCGACCTCGGCGCGCGAGATGTCCTCCTCGCCGCCGGTGACGGTCAGGCGGCGGACGGTGTTTTCAAGCTGCCGCACGTTGCCCGGCCAGGAATAGGCCCGGACCAGATCCATCGCCTCGCCCGAGAACCGCCGCAACGGCAGCCCCTCGCGCTCGGCCCGGGCCAGGAAATGGTCGGCCAGCAGGGCGATGTCATCGACCCGCTCGCGCAGCGACGGCACCGCCAGCGTGACCCCGCCGAGCCGGTAGAATAGATCCTGCCGGAATTCCCCGGCCTCGATCTTGCGCGACAGGTCGGCCTGGCTGGTCGCCATCACCCGCGGCGCGTTGTCGGTGAAACTGTCGAGCATCCGCACGATCCGGGCCTGCGCCTCTTCCGAAAGATCGCCGACCTCGTCGAAGAGGATCGAGCCGTTGCGGGCCCGGCTCAGCACTGCCGCCGGGCCTTCCATGGTCGCCAGATCGGCGGCGCCGACAGTCACGAAGGGCAAGGAACGGCGGTCGGAGAAATCGTGAATTGCGCGTGCGATCAGGGACTTGCCGGTTCCGCTCTCGCCGGTGATCAGCACCGGCAGATCGGCGTTCATCACCCGTGCCACCAGCCGGTAGAGCGCCTGCATGGCCGGGGTCCGCCCGACCAGCGGCAGATCGTCCTGTGGTGACTGGCCCGACTCGCGGCGCGGGGGCGCGGGGCTGGCGCGCCGCTTGATCTCCAGCGCCCGCGCCGCGCGCTTCATCAGGTCGGGCAGGTCGAAGGGTTTCGGCAGATAGTCATAGGCCTCGGCCTCGGCGGCCTGGATCGCGGTCATGATGTTGTTCTGCGCCGAGATCACGATCACCGGCAGGCCGGGACGCAGCTTGCTGATCTGCGGCAGCGCCTCGAGCCCGTTCCCGTCCGGCATCATCACGTCCGAGATGACCAGGTCGCCCTTGCCCTCTTCCACCCAACGCATCAACGTCACGAGGCTCGATGTGGCATGAACCTTGCACCCGGCCCGGGTCAGCGCCTGGGTCAGGACCGTGCGGATTGTCCGGTCGTCGTCGGCAACAAGAACGGTGCCATCCATCAGTCAGTCTCCTTGGCAGATTTCGGCGCCACCGGCAGCGAGATACGGAACACGGTGCGGCCGGGAACCGAGTCGACGGCAATCCAGCCGTCGTGATCGGATATGATCTTTGAAACAAGCGCGAGACCCAGGCCGGTGCCGTTCTCACGCCCCGAGACGAAGGGTTCGAATATGTCGGCGGCGATGTCCGGCGGAATGCCGGGGCCGTCGTCGATGATCTCGACCTGCAGCGGCAGGGGTGAGCCCGAGCCATCCTTGCGGCGCAGGCGCAAGCTCAGGTCATAGAAGGTATGAAGCCGAATTGTTCCATTTTTTCCAGATGCTTGAGCGGCGTTCTTCAACAGGTTCAGGAAGACCTGCAACAGCTGATCGCCATCGACGAAGGTCGGCGGCAGCGAGGGGTCGTAGTCCTCGACGATCTTCATATGGGCGCCGAAGCCGACCAGGGCCGAGCGCCTTGCCCGGTCCAGCAGGTCGTGGACATTCACCGGCTTGCGGATCGGCGGGCGCAGGTTGCCGAACTGCTCGACCTGTTCGAGCAGGGCCACGATCCGGCGGCTTTCCATGACGATCAGATCGGTCAGTTCCTGATCCTCGGGGCCGAGATTCATCGACAGAAGCTGCGCCGCCCCGGTGATCCCGGCCAGCGGGTTCTTGATCTCGTGCGCCAGCATTTCCGCCATGCCGATCGCCGAACGGGTCGAGGACTTCACCGCCTGCGCCCGGCCGAGACGGTCGGCGATATGGCGCGGCTCCATGATCAGCAGGACATGGCCGGGATAGTCGATCAGCGGCGCGATCTGGATGTTGCACTGCACCGGCGGCGCGTTGCCGCCCGAGACATCGACATTGTTGATGAACAGGCCGGAATGGTCGCTGCGGACCCGGCGAAAGGCTTCCTCCAGCGGCGCATCGATGGTCAGCCGGTCGAAGAAGGGTGCCCCCAGCATGCTCTTGGACGAGGCGTTCAGAAAGATCTCGGCCGCCGCGTTGGTATCGAGGATCGCATCGCCGTCATCCAGCAGGAAGGCCGGCACCGGCAGCGAGGCCCAGATCGCTTCGGCGGTGCTCATGCCGCCTGTCTCGCGTCGGGGGCCAGGGCCTCGGGCAGCAGCGCCAAGACCCGTTCGGGCCGGGTCTCGGTCAGGATCGCGCGCCGCAATTCCGGCCCGGTCCCGGCGTGATCCATGAACCATCCCAAATGCTTGCGGACCGTTCTTGAACCAAGCTGCGTGCCGTAGAAGCGCAAGGTCTCTTCGTAGTGGCCGGCGACCAGATCGACCAGTTCCGCCCCGTTCGGCACCTTCGGCGCCCGGCCGTCGGTCAGCGCCGCCCGAAGCTCGGCGGGCAGCCAGGGCCGGCCCTGCGCGCCACGGCCGATCATCACCCCGTCGGCGCCAGAAAGCCGCAGCGCCTTCCGCGCAGAGGCGGCATCGACGATGTCGCCATTCGCCAGCACCGGGATCGACACCGCCTCTTTCACCGTCCGGATCGCGGCCCAGTCGGCCGACCCCTGGTAGAACTGGCAGCGGGTCCGGCCATGCACGACCAGAAGCCGCACCCCGGCGGCCTCGGCCCGCACCGCCAGCTCGGGCGCATTGATCGAACCGTCATCCCAGCCCAGCCGCATCTTCAGCGTCACCGGCACCCGGACGGCGCCGACCACCGCCTCGATCAGGCTCAGCGCATGGTCCGGCGCCCGCATCAGGGCCGAGCCGGAGAGCCCGCCGGTCACCTTCTTGGCCGGGCAGCCCATGTTGATGTCGATCAGCGTGGCGCCGTTGGCCTCGACCATCCGCGCCGCTTCCGCCATCCAATGCGCCTCGCGCCCGGCCAGTTGCACCGCCGAACCCTCGACGGCCAGACCCAGCCGGGCCTTCTCGCGCACACCGGGCTTGGACTGCACCATCTCCTGGCTGGCGACCATTTCCGAGACCACCCGATCGACCCCGAATCGCTGCACCAGCCGGCGGAACGGCAGATCGGTGATCCCGGCCATCGGCGCCAGAAAGACCAGCGGTCGCGCCACGTCGGCGGTGGCAGAGGCATCTGGACCGGGCGCAGGCCGATCGGATCGGGCGAAAGTGGGCGTCATGAAGGCAGCGGGTCATCCGGGTTCTGGTCAGTTCTGCGCTAACGACGCGGGCCGGGCCTTGCAAGCACCGCCCCCGCGGCACTGCATCAATTTTCATCGCGAAATCATAATCGCCCAAAAAATAGGCATACACTCACGGAGTCGTGGCATTGCATGGCCAAACCGCAGCGCCTAGAGAGTGGCCGAGGAGAGGCACCGGATGTCCACCGCGATCATCATCGTCGCCGCAGGCAGCGGCATCCGCATGGGCGGCCCGGTGGCCAAGCAGTGGCAAGTGCTTGGCAGCAAAGGCGTCGTTCACCGTTCGGTCGAGGCATTTCAGGCCGCCCTGCCCGAGGCCCGGATCGTTCTGGTGCTGCGCGCCGAGGACCTGTCCCGCGCCGATGAATTTCCCGGCTGCCAGGTGGTGGCGGGCGGCGCCGAGCGCGCCGGATCGGTGCTGGCCGGGCTGGAAGCGCTCGAAGGCAGCGATTGTGCCCATGTCTTGATCCATGACGCGGCGCGGCCGCTTGTCCCGGCCGAGATGATCCTGCGGGTGTCCGATACGCTGGACCGGCATGTGGCGGTGGCCCCCGGGCTGGCGTTGAGCGATGCGCTGTGGCGGACCCAGGGCGACCGGATCACGGGCACCGCCGACCGGACCGGTCTCTGGCGCGCCCAGACCCCGCAGGGGTTCCGCTACGAGGCGATCCTCGAAGCGCACCGCGCCCACAGGGGCGGCCCGGCCGCCGATGACGTGGCGGTGGCGCTGGCGGCAGGGATCGAGGTGGCGCTGGTCAATGGCGACGAACGGGCGCTGAAACTGACTCATCCCGAGGATATGGAGCGCGCGAGCGCGATGCTGGAGGTGGCGATGGATGTCCGGGTCGGACAGGGCTTTGACGTGCATGCCTTCGGGCCGGGGGACCATGTGACGCTCTGCGGCGTCACGGTGCCGCACGGGCGCGGGCTGGCCGGGCATTCGGATGCCGATGTCGGGCTGCATGCGCTTTGCGACGCGATCTACGGCGCCCTCGGCGCCGGCGATATCGGCCGGCACTTTCCACCCTCCGAGGCCGAATGGAAGGGCGCCGATTCGATGCGCTTCCTCGACCATGCGGCGGGGTTGGTGCGGGAGCGCGGCTACCGGGTCTCGCAGGCCGACGTGACGCTGATCTGCGAGGCTCCGAAGATCGGCCCGCATGCACAGGCGATGCAGGACCGGATCGCGCCGGTTCTGGGGGTCGCGGCGGATCGGATTTCGGTCAAGGCGACGACCTCGGAGCGCCTGGGCTTCACCGGGCGCGAGGAAGGGATCGCGGCGATGGCCGTCGCGACACTGGTGGCGCCATGAGCCGGATGCTGGCGATCTTCTTCGGTGTCGGGCTGCTGCGCCCGGCGCCGGGCACCTGGGGCTCGCTTGCGGCGCTGCCGCTGGCCTGGGCGATCGCGGTGCTGGGCGGCCCCTGGGCGATGGTGGCGGCGGTAGTTCTGGCCTCGGGGCTCGGCTACTGGGCGGCCGGGGCCGAGTTGCGGCTGGGCGACGACCCGGACCCGGGGGAGATCGTGATCGACGAGGTGGCCGGGCAATGGCTGGCCCTGTTGCCGGTCGTGATCGGCGCTGCGCATGTCGGCCGGCCGCCGATGGATCTCTGGCCCGGCTGGGTCGCGGCCTTCCTGCTGTTCCGGCTGTTCGACATCTGGAAGCCCGGCCCGATCGGCTGGGCGGATCGCAAGGGCGGCGCCCTGGGGCTGATGCTCGACGACCTGCTGGCCGGGCTGGCGGCGGCGATCGGCGTGGCGCTGCTGGCGGCGCTGGCGCATGGGGTGCTGATGCGATGAGCGCGGCGGAGCGGCTGTTGTCCCTGGCCCGTGCCAAGGGCGCCCGGATCGCCACGGCGGAAAGCTGCACCGGCGGGCTGATCGGCGGCGCGATCACCGAGGTCGCGGGCTCGTCGGATATCTTCGAGGCCGGGATCGTCACCTATTCCAACGCCGCCAAGGTGGCGCTTCTGGGGGTCCGGAAGCGCAGCCTCGCCGCGCATGGTGCGGTTTCCGAAGAGGTCGCGCGGGAAATGGCGCAGGGCGCGCTGGAACGGACCGGCGCCACCCTGGCCGTCGCCGTGACCGGGATCGCCGGGCCGGGCGGCTCGGAGCACAAGCCCGAGGGCCGGGTCTGCTTCGGCCTGGCCCAGGACCGCGCCTGCCGCAGCGAAACGGTGGAGTTCGGCGCCCTCGGCCGCAGCCGGGTCCGGGCCGCGACGGTCGAACATGCGCTGGCGCTGCTGATCGGCGCGCTTGAGGGCTGAGCGCCGCTCAACGCCAGGCGTCGAAGAAATCCAGCACCTCTTGCGTGGCCGACAGGGCCTGCCGCCGCGCCCAGCGGCCGCCGAACCAGGTATGCCCGCCGCCCACCACCCGCAGCGTCACCACCACCGGCCGCCCGGCGCGGTCGCGGTAGATGTCGCGGATCAGGTTGCCCGACCGCTCCCGCAGCGGCGCCGAGGTCGGCCAGCGGGCGGCAAAGGCGGCGGCCTCTTCGGCGACCGGGGGATAGACCGCCGGGCTGAGCTGTTTCGGCCCTGCCCCGCCGTCGAAGGGAATCCGCGGATCGGCGTCGCCGTGGATATGCAGCACCGGAACCGGGGCCTTTGGCGGATAGCGGGAGAGGTCGAGCGTCCCGGCCACCCAGGCCCCGGCCCGGACGGTTCCGGGCCGCGTCGCCGCAAAGGCCGCCGCCATCATGGCCCCATTCGACATGCCGGTGACAAAGATCGGCCCGGCGCCATCCCGCGCCGCCAGATCGGCGACCACGGCATCGAGAAAGCCCAGGTCATCGATCCCCTGCGCGGCGGCATAGCCGCAGCAATGTCCGGCGTTCCAGGTCAGCAGCCGGGTCCGGCCGCTGCCGGCCGGAAAGGCGACCGCATAGCCCCGCGCCAGCGCCGGCGCCACCAGCCCCGAGCTTCGGGCGAACTGCCGCGGATTGCCGCCGCCGCCATGCAGGGCCAGGATCACCGGCGGATGGGCCACGCCCTTCGGCGCCGCGAACAGATAGCTGCGGCCATCGGCCAGTCTGCGGGTTTCAAGGGCCTGCGCCCGGGCCAGGCCGGGAACCAGCAGGCAGAGAAGGATCAGGGCGCGCAGCATCGGCAAGCCCGCCCCTAGCCCAGGCAGGCCGCCAGCGCGGCGGGCTCGGCGGTACCCTGCGTGACCTCCCAGAGCCGCGCCTCGGCCGCGTCGCCCAGCAGCGCCCGGGCCTTGGCCCGCAGCTTGGCGGCGCGATCCTCGAAGGACAGCGGCGCGGTCAGGTCGTGGTGCAGCTCGCGCGGCCGGACACCGGTCAGCCGGACCCGCGCTTCGGTCTCGGCGAGGTTCGCGTCGCCCGTCACTTGCACCCGGTCGCGCAGGGCGACCAGTTCGGGGTCGTGGCAGGCGGCATCGGTGAAACTGTCCAACGCGCCGGTCGAGCGCCCGGCCAGAGCCATCGCCGCGGTCAGGCGATAGCTGAACTTGGCCTCGAGCCCGGTCGCGGGTTCGGCGATGTTGCAGACCGTCAGCCAGCGCGGGTTGGTGGCTATCTCGACCGCCTCGACCCCGGCGCCATCCTGCCCGGCCAGCGCCTCCAGCATCGCGTGCAGCCCGTGGCAGCAAGCGTGGAACTTGTGACTGATGCCCAGAAAGCGCCAGTCCCGGCCCAGCCCGTCGAGCGCCGACAGGTCGGCGGCGCCGTGATGCGTCGGGCCGAAGCCGGCCTCCAGCGCATCGGGGCGGGCCACGAACCCGGCCGCCGCCAGCAACGCCGCCTCGACCCCGGCCTGGGCGGCGATCCCGGCGTTGTAGGGTTTGCCCATGGTGCCGAATTCGGCCTTGAGGCCCGCGGCCCGGGTCGCCACCAGACCGAGCGCCATTTCCAGCGCCGGAGCATCCAGCCCCAGCAACCGCCCCGCCGCGGCCGTCGCGCCAAAGGCGCCGGCGGTTGCGGTCTGGTGAAAGCCGATCTGGTAATGCCCCCGGCCCAGCCATTGCCCGACCCGGATCGAAAGTTCTTCCCCGATCAGCGCCGCCTCGATCAGCGCCTTGCCGCTGGCGCCCTGACGCTCGGCCACCGCCAGTGCGGCGGGCAGGATGGCGACCGAAGGGTGGCCGATATGGCCGAAATGGGTGTCGTCATAGTCCAGCGCATGGCTGGTGGCGCCATTGACCAGCGCCGCGCCCCGCGCCGGCGCCCTGCCGCCGCCGATCAGCGCCGCCTCGCCGCGCCCCGCCTCGTCCAGCACCATCTGCCGTGTCAGCCGCGCCACCGGCTCGTCCCGCCCGGCGATCCCGCAGGCGGCCCAGTCGTGCAGGGACAGGCGCAGCATCGCCAGCGCCGGGGCGGCGGTGTCGCTGCCAGGATCGGTCCCGGCGACGAAACGGGCCAGCGCCGGGGTCAGGCTGCCGGCCGCGCTCATCGCGGCGCCATCCGGATCGCGCCGTCGAGCCGGATCACCTCGCCGTTCAGCATGTCGTTCTCGACGATATGGCGGACCAGCGCGGCGAATTCAGCCGGTTCGCCCAGCCGGGAAGGGAACGGCACCTGCCCGGCCAGCGAGTCCTGCACCTCCTGCGGCAAGCCCTCGAGCAGGGGCGTGCGGAAGATCCCCGGCGCCACGGCGCAGACCCTTATGCCAAGCGGTGCCAGGTCGCGCGCCATCGGTAGGGTCATCGCCACGATGCCGCCCTTCGACGCCGCATAGCCGACCTGCCCCACCTGACCGTCATAGGCCGCCACCGAGGCGGTCGAGACGATCACCCCCCGCGCGCCGTCGGTGCCGAGATGCGGGGCGGTGGCAATGAGCGCCGCGGCCTGCGAGGCCAGGTTGAAGCTGCCCTGAAGATTGACCGCGACGACCCTGGCGAAAAGCGCCGGATCATGCGCCGCCCCGCGCGAGACGGTCTTGGCCGCCGGGGCGATCCCGGCGCAGTTCACCGCGATCCGCAGCGGCGCCTGACGGGCGGCGACCTCGGCCAGCCCATGCGCCACGCTTTCCGGGTCGGACACATCGACGCGGGCGAAATGCCCGCCCAGCTCCGCCGCCGTCGCGGCCCCGGCCTCGGCGTTCAGATCGAAGATCGTCACCTCCGCCCCGGCCCCGGCCAGCGCCTGCGCCACCGCCCTGCCCAGCCCCGAGGCCGCCCCCGAAACCACCGCCTGCATGTCTTCGATCTTCATGGCTCTCTCCTGCCGAGTTGTCGCGCGGTTTCCGATCCGAAGAACCTTCTCCCCTCCTGCCGGCGGGCTCAAGCCCGTTTCGGGCTCGGCCGCGGCGAGACGACGTCAGCCCTGCACGGCGGCGACCGGCTGGCCCGGCCGCCCTGCCCCGGCCCGATGCCGCCCGAACCGCCGCAGCCGGAGCGCATTCGACACCACCAGGACCGAGGACATCGCCATGGCCCCCGCCGCCAGTGCCGGGGTCAGGCCGAAGCCGAGCCAGGGGGTAAAGACCCCCGCCGCGACCGGGATCAGCAGGATGTTGTAGCCGAAGGCCCAGGCCAGGTTCTGCCGGATGTTGCGCATCACCGCGCGGCTGAGACCGACCGCGGTCGCCACGCCCCGCGGATCGCCCGAGGTCAGCACCACCTCGGCCGCCTCGATCGCCACATCGGTGCCGGTGCCGATCGCCAGCCCGACATCGGCCCCCGCCAGCACCGGCGCGTCGTTGATCCCGTCACCGACGAAGGCGACCGGCCCGCTGCGCCGCATCTCGGCAAGCGCCGCCACCTTGTCCTCGGGGCCAAGCCCCGCCCGCACCGAACCGATGCCCAGCCCGGCGCCCACCGCGCGGCCCACCGCCTCGGCGTCGCCGGTCAGCATCACCGTGCCGATGCCGAGCGCCTCGAGCGCCCGCAACGCCGGGGCGGCCCCGGGCTTGACCGGGTCCGAGACCCCCAGCACCGCAACGGCGGCCTCGTCCTCGGCCACCAGCAGCGGTGTCCGCCCGGCCTGCGCCAGCGCCTCGGCGCGGGCCTCCAGCGGCGCCGGATCGACACCCTCGGCGCGCAGGAACCTGGCGTTGCCGATCCGCAGGGCATGGCCCGCCACCTCGGCGCGGACCCCCTGCCCGACCACCGCGGCAAAGCCCGAGACCTCGGGCAGCGCCAGACCGCGCGCCTCGGCCCCGACCACCACCGCCCGGCCCAGGGGATGTTCCGACAGCGCCTCGACCGCCGCCACCCGGGCCAGCAGTTCGGGCCCGGCGTCGCAATCGGTCAGCGCCGGATGGCCCTCGGTCAATGTGCCGGTCTTGTCAAAGGCCACCTGCCGGACCCCGGCCAGCGTCTGCAACGCGTCGCCGCGCCGAAACAGCACGCCAAGTTCGGCGCCGCGCCCGGTGCCGACCATGATCGAGACCGGCACCGCCAGGCCCATAGCGCAGGGACAGGCGATGATCAGCACCGAGACCGCCGCCACCATCGCCTCTCCCGGACCGGGGCCGAAGGCAAGCCAGGCGATCAGGGTGACCAGCGCCACCGCAAGCACCGCGGGGACGAAATACTGGGTGATCCGATCGACGAGGTTCTGCACCGGCAGCTTGGCGCCCTGGGCCTGCTCGACCAGCCGGACGATCTGCGCCAGCCTGGTATCGTCGCCCACCGCCTCGGCGCGATAGGTCAGCGCGCCCAGTCCGTTCACCGTGCCGCCGGTCAGGCTGTCGCCCGCCGATTTGGCGACCGGCGCCGATTCGCCGGTCAGCATCGATTCATCGACATGGCTCTCGCCGCTCAGCACCACGCCATCGACCGCCACCCGCTCTCCCGGGCGCAGATGCAGCACCGCGCCGGGGGCCAGTTCCGCGACCGGCACCTCGACCACCGAGCCGTCGCGCTCGACCCGCGCGGTGGCCGGGGTCAGGTCCAGCAGATGCCGGATCGCGGCGCCGGCGCGGCCCTTGGCGCGGGCTTCCAGCCAGCGGCCCAGCAGGATCAGCGTGACGATCACCGCCGCCGCCTCGAACCAGACGCTGCGCGAGCCCTCCGGCAGCCAGCCGGGCGCGAAGGTCGCCACCGTCGAATAGGCCCAGGCCGCCCCGGCGCCGAGCGCCACCAGCGCATTCATGTCGGGCGCCCCGCGCAGCAGACCGGGCACGCCATGCGCAAAGAACATCCGCCCCGGCCCCGCCAGCACCGCCGTGGTCAGCAGGAACTGGATCACCCAGGAAGTCTGCTGGCCGATGCTGGCCGCGACGAGATGATGCCAGGCCGGGATCAGATGCCCGCCCATTTCCAGCACGAAGACCGGCAGGGTCAGCAGCGCGGCAAGGATCAGCCGGGGTCGCAGCCTGTCGGCCTCGGGCAGCGGCGGCCGGGCGGCGTCCTTGCGTTTTGCCGGATAGCCGGCCCTGGCCAGCGCCGCCAGCACCGGGGCCAGCGAGGCGCCGCGCAGCACGCTCAGCCGCGCCTCGTTGGTGGCAAGGTTCATCGTGGCGCCCTCGACCCCCGGCACCCTGGCCAGCGCCGCTTCGATCCGCCGCACGCAGGAGGCGCAGGTAGCGCCCTCGACGCTGAGCACCACGGACTCCTGCGGCACCTCGTATCCGGCCTTTTCCACCGCCGCCCGCAGATCGGCGGGCTGCGCCGGAGCGGCAAAGCTGACCTCGGCGGACTGTGTGGCGAGATTGACCGAGGCGTCGAGAACGCCGGGCACCTTGGCGATCGCCCTTTCCACCCGCCGCACGCAGGAGGCACAGGTCATGCCCTCGATCGGCAGGTGCAGGCTTCCGGCGCCCTCGGCGGAGGCTGCGGGGATCGCGGAGGGATCGGTCATGGCGGCACCTTTCAGGGACTCCGAGATAAGGAACCTCGGCGGCAAAAGGTCAAGGGTGCGGACCAAGGCCCGGATCGCAACCCTGCCCCACGATCATGGCATGGATCGGCCCCTTGACGCGATGCCCCGGCTGCGCCCATCTGTGCACCCGAGCCAGGAGATGCAAGAATGACCACGCTTTCCGTTCCCGACATGAGTTGCGGCCATTGCAAGACCGCCATCGAAGCCGCGATCCGTGCCGTCGATCCCGGCGCCGAGGTCTCGGTCGATCTCGACAGCCGCACCGTCGCCCTGACCGCCTCGGACCTGGCGCCGGTGTTGAAGGCGCTGGAAGAGGAAGGCTACCCGGCGACGGTCGCCGCCTGATCCGCTGTTGCCGGGCCTCAGCGCCCGAGAAACCGCTCCAGCCGGTCCAGCCCCTCGGCGATCTCTTCGGTTCCCGCGGCATAGGAGAACCGCAGGAACCGCGCCCCCCGGCCCGGGTCGAAATCCAGCCCCGGGGTCAGTGCCACATCGGCCCGATCCAGGATTTCCGCGGCGAAGGCCCGGCTGTCCCGCGTCATCTCCGAGACATCGGCATAGATGTAGAAGGCCCCGTCCGGCGGCGCGATCCGGTCGAATCCCATTCCCGGAAGCCGGTCCAGCAGCATCTCCCGGTTCGCCGCATAGACCGCCAGATTGGCCTGCGCCTCATCGTCGCAATCCAGCGCCGCCAGCGCCGCCACCTGGCTGGCATGGGGGGCACAGATGAACAGGTTCTGCGCCAGCCGCTCGACCCGGCGCACCTGCGCCTCGGGCACCACCATCCAGCCGACCCGCCAGCCGGTCATCGACCAGTATTTCGAGAAGGAATTGATCACCCAGGCGTCATCGGTCAGTTCCAGCGCCGAGACCGGGCGGAAGCCGTAGTCGATCCCGTGATAGATCTCGTCCGAGACGAAGGCCGTGCCGTTGGCCGCCGCCCAGTCGAGCAGCCCGCCAAGCGCGTCGCGGTCCAGCATCGTCCCGGAAGGGTTGCCCGGAGAAGCGACGATCAGCCCGGCCAGACCCTCGGGCAGTTCCTCGGGCACCGGCTGATAACGGGTCTGGGCCGAAGTCTCGATTCCGACCGGCTCCAGACTCAACGCCTTCAGGATATGCCGATAGGACGGATAACCCGGCAGGCCGAGGCCGACCTTCTCTCCGGCATCGAAGAGCGCGGTGAAGGCGAGCAGGAATCCGGCCGACGAACCGGCGGTGACGATCACCCGTTCGGGGTTCAGCTCGATCCCGTAGCGGTCGCGGTAGAGCCGCGCGATGCGGGCCCGCAGCGCCGGCAGGCCGAGCGCCTCGGTATAGCCGAGCGCCCCCGACTGCATCGCCTCGCCCAGGGCTGCCAGCGCGCCCTTCGGGGCCGGGAAGCCGGGCTGGCCGATTTCCAGATGCGCGATCCTGCGCCCCGCCGCCTCGGCCTGACGGGCGGCGCGCAGCACGTCCATCACGATAAAGGGATCGACCTCGCCGCGTCTTGAGTTCCGCACCCGCGACCTCCATTCTGGAACCGAATTCATTCCGCCCGGCCTGCCGGGATTGCCGCCGAAGGTCAATGGCCCTAGACCTGCCGGAAACGAGGAGAGCCCGATGTTTCGCCCCCTGCCCGCCGTTCTGGCCGCCGCCACGCTGACCGCGATCACCCTGAGCGCCCCGGCGCAGGCCTTTGATGTCTCGGCGATGACCGATTCCGAGCGCGATGCCTTCCGCAGCGAGATCCGCGCCTATCTGCTGGAAAACCCGGAAGTGCTGATGGAGGCGATCGGCGTGCTGGAAGCCCGGCGCCAGGACGAACAGCTGGCCGCCGATGTGAATCTGGTCGCCGACAACCACGCGGCGATCTTCGAGGACGGCCGCAGCTGGGTCGGCGGCAATCCGGACGGCGACCTGACGCTGGTCGAGTTCATGGATTACCGCTGCGGCTACTGCAAGAAAGCCTATCCGGAAGTCGACAGCCTGCTGGAAACGGACGGCAACATCCGCTTCATCGTCAAGGAATTCCCGATCCTGGGCGAGCAGTCCCTGCTGGCGTCGCGCTTTGCGATCTCGGTGCGCAACAATGCCGGAAGCGATGCCTATGCCGAGGCGCATGACGCGCTGATGACGTTCCGGGGCGACATCACCGAAGACAGCCTAGCCGCACTGGCCGGGCGTCTGGGGCTGGACGCACAGAAGATCATGGACGGAATGTACAGCGCCGAGGTCGAGAACGAGCTGAGCGACAACCACGCCCTGGCGGCGAAGCTCGGGATCAACGGCACGCCGGGCTTCATCTTCGAGGATCAGCTCGTGCGTGGCTATGTGCCCTATGACTCGATGGTGCAGATCATCGAGCAGCTGCGCAGCTAGGGCCGGCTATTCGGCGGCCTTCGCCGCCGCTGCGGCCTCCAGTTCGGCGGCCTTCTTCTCGACCAGCTCGACGATATGGTCGATCATGCCCGCCGTGCCCAGCTTGTGATGCTGCTTGCCGGCCAGATAGACCATGCCGGCATCCTTGCCGCCGCCGGTGAAGCCGATGTCGGTCATCAGTGCCTCGCCCGGGCCGTTCACCACGCAGCCGATGATCGAAAGGCTCATCGGCGTCTTGATATGGCCCAGCCGCTGTTCCAGCACTTCCACCGTCTTGATCACGTCGAAGCCCTGCCGGGCGCAGGACGGGCAGGAGATGATGTTCACCCCGCGATGCCGAAGGCCGAGCGATTTCAGGATCTCGTAGCCGACCTTGACCTCCTGCACCGGATCGGCCGAGAGCGAGACCCTGATCGTGTCGCCGATCCCGAACCAGAGCAGGCTGCCCAGGCCCACGGCGCTCTTGACCGTGCCGGTCATCAGCCCGCCGGCCTCGGTGATGCCCAGGTGGATCGGGGCGTCGGTGACGCTGGCCAATTGCTGATAGGCCGCCGCCGCCATGAAGACATCCGAGGCTTTCACCGAGATCTTGAACTCGTGAAAATCGTTGTCCTGCAACAGCTTGATGTGATCGAGCCCCGACTCGACCATGGCATCCGGGCAAGGCTCCCCGTATTTCTCCAGCAGGTGGCGCTCCAGCGAGCCGGCATTGACCCCGATCCGGATCGAGCAGCCATGGTCCCGGGCCGCCTTCACCACCTCGGCCACCCGCCTGGAGTCGCCGATATTGCCGGGGTTGATCCGCAGGCAGGCGGCCCCGGCCTCGGCTGCCTCGATGGCGCGTTTGTAGTGGAAATGGATATCGGCCACGATCGGAACCGGGCTTTGCCGGACGATCTCGGCCAGGGCCCTGGTGCTGTCCTCGTCGGGAGTCGAGACCCGGACGATATCCGCCCCGGCATCCGCCGCCGCCCGGACCTGCGCCACGGTGGCCGCCACATCCGTTGTGTCGGTATTGGTCATCGTCTGCACCGAGATCGGCGCGTCGCCCCCCACCGGCACCCGCCCGACCATGATCCGGCGCGAGGCACGGCGGTCGATGTTGCGCCAGGGGCGGATCGGATTATGGGTCATAGCGGGCCTCGTTCGCGGCAGGAGCCAGGGCTTGGATTGCCTGCGTCTCAGATAATCCGCCACCGCCGGGCATGCAACGCATGGTCCTGTGACGTCTCGATGACGGCCGGGTGGCGCCCTTGCGCTGCCTGTTGCCGGGCTATTCGACCGGCTGCTCGTCCTCTGGCGGCGGTGCCGCCGCGTTCTGTGCCACGGCGACGAACTCGGCCAGATCCTTGTCGGCCGACAGATCGGCCACCGAATAGTTCTGCTTCAGCTTCTCGACCGACAGCGCGACGTTGTTGACCACCGAGGGTCCGACCCCGGCCGGCCCGTAGTTCTCGCCATTCACCGCGAAATAGACCGAACCGGCATTGCCCGCCCGCAGCAGCGGCGGCTCTTCGGTCTTGGGCAGAACATAGCTTTCGCCGGCGTCGAGGATCTTCTCGAACAGGACCGTGCCGTCCGCCGCCTTGACCCGCACCCAGGAGGGGCGCACCGCGAACATCACCACATCGGGCGCATCCTCGGCCACGACCTGCGGGACCTGGCCCGCGGGAGGCGGCGCATCCTCGCCCAAGGCCATCCGCACCGCCGCATCCGTGGCGCTTTCCGTTTCCTCGGTTCTGTCCGCGGAGCCGACCGGGCGCAGGGTCGAGATCGGGCCGTCGCGGGCCACCAGCACCGGCACGTCCAGCGCCTGCGGGCGATAGAGCCGGTCCAGCGCGTCGGGCGCCGGCGGGGCGATCTGGGCCGACTCGGTCTGGGCCGCGATCACATCGCCCGGCGCATCCAGCGACTCGATCTCGGCCACGACGCCGGGGGCCTGATCGACCGGGGCGAATTGCACTTTCTGGATTTCCTGCAGGATCGACCAGCCGCCATAGCCGAGCCCGACGATCAGCGCGATCAGCACCGCGACCGAGCCGAGCGCGCCGGGCTCGACTCGCGAGAACACGCGGTCACTGCGCGGCGCGAAGGGTGTGTTGGGATTGGCGAAGGGGTCGCGGGGGCCGTCCTGGGCCGGAGCCCGCGCCCTCCGCGGTGCCGAAGCCTGCGCCGACATGCCGTGCGCGACGACGAAATTGCCTTCCTCGCAGAACTTGCCATAGGCCCATTCCGGGTCCATCCCCAGATAGCGCGCATAGCTGCGCACATAGCCTGCGACAAAGCCCTGGGTCTCGAATGCGGTCGGATCGGCGTTCTCGATCGCGGCGATATAGGCCGCCTTGATCTTCAGCTCGCGCTGCACATCCAGAAGGGATTTTCCCAGAGTCGCCCGCTCCCCGCGCATGACGTCGCCGAGGCGCAGATCAAAGTCATCAAAGCCGCGAGGCTTCGATTCTTCTTCGACTTTGGGCGTCTTGGAACGCCCGATCATCTACCCTGCCCAAACGTCAATGCTCTGGTCCCCACGAGCGCGATTCGGTGTGTCCCCACCGCCTATTGCAGCCGAGGTTAACACAATGCAACCGAGGGTGCAGCGAAACTTGAACCTCAGGCGCTGAGATCGGCGCGATTCAGCGCGCAGCGCGACCAGAGTTGATCCAGCGCCTGCACCAGCGCCTCGATTTCCGGCGCTCCGTGCACCGGCGAGGGGGTGAAGCGCAGCCGCTCGGTTCCGCGCGGCACCGTCGGGTAATTGATCGGCTGGACATAGATGCCGTGATCCTCCAGCAGCATGTCGCTGAGCAGCTTGGTATGCTTGGGATCGCCAACGATCAGCGGCACGATATGGGTGCCGTGGTCGATGACCGGCAGGCCCAGCCCGCGCAGCCGCAGCTTGAGGATCTTCGCCTGGGTCTGATGCGCGGCGCGCAGTTCATTGTCGGTCTTGAGATGCGCGACGCTGGCCGCGGCCCCCGCCGCGATGGTCGGCGCAAGCGAGGTGGTGAAGATGAAGCCCGGCGCGTAAGACCTTATCGCATCGACCATTTTCGCGCTCGACGCGATATAGCCGCCCATCACCCCATAGGCCTTGGCCAGGGTGCCGTTGATGATGTCGATCCGGCCCATCAGCCCGTCACGCTCGGCCACGCCGGCACCGCGCGGACCGTACATGCCGACGGCATGCACCTCGTCCAGATAGGTCAGTGCGCCGAATTCCTCGGCCAGCGCCACGATCTCGGCCATGGGGGAGAAGTCGCCGTCCATCGAATAGACCGATTCAAAGGCGATCAGCTTCGGCGCCGCCGGGTCATCCGCTTCAAGTTTGGCGCGCAGGTCATTGAGATCATTGTGTTTGAAGACGCGCTTCTCGCCACCGTTGCGGCGGATGCCTTCGATCATCGAGGCGTGGTTCAGCGCATCGGAATAGATGATCAGCCCCGGGAACAGCTTCGGCAGGGTCGAAAGCGTCGCGTCGTTGGCGATATAGGCCGAGGTGAAGATCAGCGCCGCTTCCTTGCGGTGCAGGTCGGCCAGTTCGTTTTCGAGCCTGCGGTGATAGACCGTGGTGCCCGAGATGTTGCGGGTCCCGCCCGAGCCGGCGCCGGTGGCGTCCAGCGCCTCGTGCATCGCCGCCAGAACCACCGGATGCTGGCCCATGCCCAGATAATCGTTGCCGCACCAGACCGTCACCGGGCGCTGGCTGCCGTCCGGCCGGGTCCAGGTCGCATGCGGGAAATGGCCGCGGCCACGTTCGATCTCGATGAAGGTCCGGTAGCGACCTTCGTCATGCAGCCGCTGCAGGGCGGCGTCCAATCCGGCAGTATAGTCCAAGGGCCAAGCCCCCCCTTTTGGCGGTCGATGCCCTTTGCACCGGCGTCGATGGCTGCGCCAAGGAATAATCACTCGCGCGCGTCGGGTCAAAACCCTATCGCGTTACAAAGTGTCGCGGCGTCCGGTGCTGGGCCATGACCTGGATCAATCGTCGGCGATCACGACCGTGCAATCGTCGGCGCCCTTCATTTCGGCGAGGCGTTCGCATTCGCGCCGCGCCCCGATCTTCGCGCCGATTCCCCGCGCCACCGCCCAGGCATCCGTCGAGGCCGAGATTGCCAGGGCCTTCGGCCCCTTGCCCTTCTTGTAGGTGGCAAAGCCCTCGGTCGCCGACTGGCTGAGCGTCAGCGGCTTCGGCTTGTATCTCCGGGGCAGCACCTCGGCCACCACCACGCAGGGGCTCTGGGCCAGCTTGGCGCAGGCGGCCAGAGCCGCGGCGCGGGCGGCCTCGGGCGAATGCAGGTTCTGCGCGATCTGGGTCGCCGGCGCCACCAGCCCGTCACCCGGCGCCGCCGCGACCGCGCCGTAGTAGTGCGATTCCTTGAATTGCGAGAAAACCGCCTTGGCGCTCTCACGATCCGCCGCGCTGATGCCCGGAAGCTGGTCGAGCAGCGCCAGGTCCTTTTCCTTGAGCTTGAACAGCGTGCCCAGGATCGCCTGGTCGGCGGCCGAAAGCCCGCTGTCCTTGACGATCTCGACGGCGCTGGTCCGGGCCGAGAACAGGGCCCGGCCCGCGGCCCGGCCGTTCAACGGCTCGGCCACCGCCTGTGCCGCGGTCAGCAATGCGATGCCTCCGACAATCCCCGTGACAGTTCCGCGCAGTCGCCCGATCGGTTTCGCCGTCATTCGCTGGTCTCCCCTGGCTGTGGGGAAGTTCTAGCGGCCCTGCGCCGCGGGTTCCAGCCCCATCACCGGCCCGGGTCCCTGCTAGACGACTCCGTCGGGTCGCAGGGCGCATTGCTCGGCGATCTCGGGGGTCTCCATCTGCAGCGTCGCATGCCCGATGCCGAAGCGCTCGCGCATTTCCCGCGTCGCCTGGCGGATCAGCCCGGCATCGGCAGCGGCGTCGCTGCGCACCAGATGCGCGGTCAGTGCGGTCTCGGTGGTGCTCATCCCCCAGATATGCAGGTCATGCACATCGCTGACCCCGGGCAGGCCGCGCAGGGCCGCCTCGACCCGGCCGGGGTCGATGCCCGGCGGCACGGCATCCAGCGCCAGGTCCACCGAGTCGCGCAGCAGGCCCCAGGTGCTCAGCAGGATCACCGCCGCGATGACCAGGCTGATCGCCGGGTCGATCCATTGCTGGCCGGTCCAGCGGATCAGCAGCGCCGCGATGATGACGCCGACGGTCACCCCGGCGTCGGCGGCCATGTGGACGAAGGCGCCGCGGATGTTCAGATCGTCCCTGGCGCCGGACATGAACATGAGCGCCGTGCCGACATTCACCAGCACCCCGACCGAGGCGACCCAGAGGATGGTGCCGGTGGCGACCGGGCCCGGCACGATCAGGCGGTGGATCGCCTCGACCCCGATGAAGCCGACCGCGACCAGCAGGATCGCCGCATTGCCCAACGCGGCCAGGATCGGACCGCGCTTGAAACCGTAGGTATGCGACCGGGTCGGCTTGCGCTGCGCCAGCCAGGACGCCCCCCAGGCCAGCAGCAGGCCCAGCACGTCCGACAGGTTGTGCCCGGCATCGGCCAGCAGCGCCAACGAGCCGGACGCCAGCCCGTAGCCGGCCTCCAGCGCCACATAGAGGAGGTTCAGCCCGACGCCGATCGCGAAGGCGCGGTTGAAACCGGCCGGGGCATGGACATGGACATGGCTGTGCCCGTGGTCATGCCCCCGGGCGTGGTCGTGCTCTTCCCCTGCGTGACGGTCGGGCGCGGGATGGAACTTGTCGTTCATCCCGGCAATCTCCCCCGCCGGCCCGCCGCTGTCCATCCCGGCCAGGCCCCCCGGCCCTGCTTCCTCTCGTCACAGGTCGCGGGCTGCGCCCCGACGTCCCGGCAGCTTTACCTTGCCGATCGGAGTGCTAGGGTAACGCCGAAGCCCTGGGCCGGTATCCGGCCGGGGAAACCGGACACCCCAAGGAGACCCCGACATGAGCCTGGATGCCGTTCTGGCGCGTATTGACGCCGATCTGCCGAATGCCACCGAGCGCCTGATGGACCTGCTGCGGATTCGCTCGATCTCGACGGACCCGGCCTACAAGGCGGAATGCGACAAGGCCGCCGACTGGCTGGTCGCCGATCTCAGGTCGCTGGGCGTGGATGCGTCGAAACGCCCGACCCCCGGCCACCCGATGGTGGTCGGTCATGCCGGCGACGCCGAGGACGGGACCGGCCCGCATCTGCTGTTCTACGGCCATTACGACGTGCAGCCGGTCGATCCGCTGGACCTCTGGGACCGCGATCCCTTCGATCCCGAAGTGCAGGACACCCCGCAGGGCAAGGTGATCCGCGCCCGCGGCGCCAGCGACGACAAGGGCCAGCTGATGACCTTCATCGAGGCCTGCCGGGCCTGGAAAGAGGTGCATGGCAGCCTGCCGGGGCGGCTGACCTTCTTCTTCGAGGGCGAGGAGGAATCCGGCTCGCCCAGCCTGGTGCCCTTCATGAAGGAAAACACGGCCGAGCTGAAATCGGACATCGCGCTGATCTGCGACACCGGGCTGTTCGACCCCGACACCCCGGCGATCACCACCATGCTGCGCGGGCTGCTGGGCGAAGAGCTGACCATCACCGCCGCCAACAAGGACCTGCATTCGGGCATGTATGGCGGGCTGGCGATGAACCCGATCCGGGTCCTGTCCAAAATCATCGCCGGGCTGCATGACGAGACCGGGCGGATCACCCTGCCCGGCTTCTATGACGGGGTGCCCGAACTGTCGAACTCGATCCGGGCGCAATGGGAAAGCCTCGGCTTCGACGACCAGCAGTTTCTCGGCGATGTCGGCCTCTCGGTACCCGCCGGCGAACAGGGGCGGACGCCGCTGGAAATGATTTGGTCGCGCCCGACCTGCGAAGTGAACGGGATCTGGGGCGGCTACGAAGGCGACGGGTTCAAGACCGTGCTGCCGGGCCAGGCCCATGCCAAGATCTCGTTCCGGCTGGTCGGCACCCAGGACCCGCTGAAACTGCGCGAGACCTTCCGCGACTATGTCCGCGCGCAACTGCCGGCCGATTGCAGCGTCGAGTTCAAGGGCCATGGCGCCTCGCCCGCCGGTGTGATGCAGACCGAGTCCCCGGCCTTCGAGGCCGCCCGCCAGGCGCTGACCGACGAATGGCCGAAACCGGCCGCCTATACCGGCTGCGGCGGTTCGATCCCGATCGCGGGATATTTCAAGACCGTGCTGGACATGGACGCGATGCTGATCGGCTTCGGCAAGGACGACGACCAGATCCACTCGCCGAACGAGAAATACGACATGCGGAGCTTCCACAAGGGCATCCGCAGCTGGGCCCGGGTACTGGCGGCGCTGAACAGCTGAGCGGCCGAAGGGCCGATACGGAAACGGAGGCCCTGGCCGAGCCTCCGTCCCCCCCGCGCATCCGGGCGCGGATGCGCTATTCGGCGATCGTCACCGCCGAAGCGTCATGCTGGGTGCCCTTCATCTCCCAGACCACCTTGACCTTCTCGCCGACCTTCAGCCCCGGGTCGCTGAAACCGGCGGGAAGCTGGTAGGTCGTGCCGTCGTCCAGAACCAGCGTATGCTTGGCCAGGTCGAAGGCCTTGACCGTGCCGATCGTGGTGGTGGCTGCGAATGCCGCGCCCGAGAGGGCGGTCGAGACGACCAGAGCGGCGGGAAGAATATGGTGACGCATCTTCGTTCCTCCATATCCCCGCGGGCACCGCGGGGGCTTGTCGACATCGTCCCGAACTGTCGCGTCGGCGGCGTGATCCGCCCGGCAGTTCCCGATGCCGGGGCGGATCTAGATCGGCCCCGGCGCCCGGGCCAGACCCCCTCGCCCGGGCGTGAAACGGTTTGAGCGGCGCAATTTCCTGTCGCGGTTGCGGTCGTGGTCTCCGTTCCGGCGGCAAGGCCCTGCACCCGGTCTCGACGGGCCTGCGGCCCGCCGATCCGCCGGGGGGCCAGCCCCCCGGTCCCCCCGGGATATTTCCAAGGTAAAGCCGGTGCCGGGGCGGGACGGGGCCGATCCGCCCTTGGGCTTTGCCCGGCGGCAGACCATATAGGAAGGATGTTGAAGTTCACCCCCCTGCTGCTGGCGCTTCTCTACGGGCTGGCGATGTATCACTTCTCGGCCTGGCGCACCCGGCGCGAGCTGGATGCGCGCTCGACCGAGCTGGCCGACGCCCGGCTGCGCAGCGTGACCGACCGGATGGCCCGGGCCCTGGGGCTGGAGCGGATCCGGGTCAACATCTACGAGATCGCGCCGGTCAACGGGCTGGCGGCGCCGGACGGGCGGATCTTCATCACCCGCGGGTTCTATGACCGCTACCTGCGCGGCGATGTCAGTGCCGAAGAGATGGCCAGCGTCATCGCGCATGAGCTGGGCCATGTCGCCCTGGGCCATTCGCGGCGCCGGATGATCGACTTCTCCGGGCAGAACGCGATCCGGGTCGCGCTGGCCACGGTCCTGGGCCGGTTCCTGCCCGGCATCGGGCATTGGCTCGCCGGGCTGGCGACCTCGCTGCTGGCGGCGCGGCTGTCCCGCAAGGACGAATACGAGGCCGACGCCTATGCCGCGGCCCTGTTGACCAAGGCCGGCATCGGCATCGCGCCGCAGGTCAGCCTGTTCACCAAGCTGGCGGCGCTGACCGGCCAGGGCCAGGCCGCCCCGGCCTGGCTGCTGAGCCACCCGGCCACCGCCGACCGGATCGCGGCGATCGAGAAACTGTCGGCGAAATGGCAGGACGCCCCGACACCGCGCTGACCGGCGGCCCGGCCGTCAGCCCAGGGCCTTGCCGAGCCGGTTCAGCCTGGCACGCTTGAGCAGGGCCCGCAGCGGCAGGGTCTCGCCCGCCAGCCGCTCCGCCATGGCATGGACCCGATGCACGACCTCGCGCAGGGTCTCGGGGTCGCTGTCGAGGAAGCGGCGCAGGAACAGGTCGGGATCGATCCGGTCCAGCCCTTCCTCGGCCAGCGTGTGGCGCGGAAAGTCCCGGGCGTTGAAGGTCACGATCAGATCGGCCGAGCCGGCCACCGCCGTCGCCAGCACATGCACATCGTCGGGATCAGGCAGCCAGAGCCGCGCCTCCAGCCCCGGCGCCGGGGCGACCATCGCGCCGGGAAAGGCCGCCTTCAACGCCACGACCTCGCCCCGCGCGATGACCTCGGCCCCCTCGCCCAGCCTGACCGTGGCGCGGGCCCATTCCTCGAGGATGCGGTCCGACCAGAGCGGCCGGTAGAGCCCGGCCCCGGCCGCACCGGTCAGGATCTCGCGCAGCACGGTCGGAAACAGGACGCAGGCGTCGAGAACCGCCTTCACGCCCCGGACCTCACGGCAGCAACCGGAACGCCAGGGCCTTGAGATAGCCGGACTCGGCCAGTTGCGGCAGCAGCGGGTGGTCGGGACCGGCAAAGCCGGTATGGACGATCTGCGCCCGGCGCCCGGCCTTGCCGATGCCGCGGGTGCAGGCGGCGCGGAACTGGGCCAGATCGGCAGCATGCGAGCAGGAGCAGAGCATCAGCACCCCGCCCGGCGCCACCAGCGCCGCCGCCAGCCGCGCCACCCGTTCATAGGCGCGCAGCCCGGCCTCAAGCGCCGGCCTGGCGGGTGCGAAGGCCGGCGGGTCGCAGATCACCAGCCCGAACCGGCGCGACTCCTGCGCCAGCGCCTCCATCGCCTTGAAGGCATCGCTCCTGCGGGTCTCGAAACGCCCGGCCAGACCGCTGGCCTCGGCGCCCTGCCGGGCCAGATCCAGCGCCGGTTCCGAACCGTCGATGGCCAGCGCCGATTCCGCCCCCGCCGCCAGCGCGGCCAGGGCGAAGCCGCCGACATGGGAAAACACGTCCAGCACCGCCTGCCCCGGCGCCAGGCTGGCGGCAAAGGCATGGTTCGGGCGCTGGTCGTAGAACAGGCCGGTCTTCTGCCCGCCCAGCACATCGGCCATGTAGGTGGCACCGTTCATCGGCACCGGCACCGGGCCCGAGACCGCGCCGCAGAGCACCACGGTCTCTTCGTCCAGACCTTCCAGCCCACGCGCGCGGCCGGTGCCGTTCTTCACCACCGTCGAGACCCCGGTCACCCGGATCAGCGCCGCGACCAGCGCGTCGAGCCGCGCCTCGGCCCAGGCGGCATTGGGCTGGATCACCGCCAGATCGCCGAAGCGGTCGATCACCACGCCCGGCAGCCCGTCGGCCTCGGCATGGATCAGCCGGTAATGCGGGCTGGAATAGAGCCGCGCCCGGAACGCCTGCGCGGCCTCCAGCCGGGCGGCGAACCAGGCCTCGTCCACCTGCGCGGCCGGGTCCGCATCCAGCATCCGCGCCGCGATCTTCGACAACGGGTTGACCGCGACCAGGCCCATCGGGCGCCGCTCGGCATCCTGCAACACCGCAACGGTGCCGGGCGCCAGCGCTCTGGTCCTTCGGTCCATCACCAGTTCATTGGCATAGACCCAGGGAAAGCCGTGCCGGATCGCCCGCGCCTCGGCACGCGGCATCAGGCGCACCGCCGGCAGGGCGGCGGCATCGGCAGGATCGACGGAAGAAGGGGGCAGCGTCATGCCACCCCCTCTAATCGGTTTCGTTCCGGCCCGGAAGGCCTGTCAGGAAGGCTCAGGTCTCGACATGGCCCAGCAACTGGCCGATCTGGCCGGACAGGAAACGGGTCACGATCGCCTTCTCGCCACCCGATGCCGGGTCGCTCAGCACGTCGCGGGCACTGCCCCACATCGGCATGTCGGCATGGATGAGCCGCGGCGGCGCGATCACGGCGCCGGTCTTCGGATCGGTCAGGGTCAGGCGGAAGCGGATCGCGTAATTGCCGCCGGTAAGATAGCGGGCCTTTTCCGAGAGCCCGTGGAAGCGGACAAGCTCGACAATGGCATCGACGGGCTGGCCGTCCTTGACATCGGCGCCGGCGGCCGCGGTCTTGAAGATCGACTTGATCTGTTCGCGCCGGTCGCCGGGCGCATCCCCACGCCAGACGATGTCGGCGGCGGGGATCAGGTCGTTGGCTTCCGAGACCGTCAGGGAGTCGGGCACCAGAACCGTCAGCTTGTTCAGCGCATAGACCGGATGTGCTTGCGGAGCCGCGCGCTGGCCGATGCCCAGCACCGGCTCGGTGGCGATGGCCGGCGCGTTGCGCGTCGCGGTATCGACATTGCCGCAGGCCGTCAGGACCAGCATGGCCAGGACTGCGGAGATTGCCTTGAATTGCATCTGTCTCACTCCTTCGGCGAACCCCACATCAGCAGGCTGCCTTGGAATTGAGGCCAAATTTCGCTTAAATCCCGGTGTTTTAGCGCGTTTTCTTCATGTAGTTGTGCCGGGCCGAAACCCGCTCAACCTGTGCTTGCAGGATCAGGCCCGGGCTTTCACGACGGGCCGGCGGTGCAGGCGCGCCTTCAGCCAGCCGGTCATGGCAAGGGCACCGGTCCGCATCGCTTCGGCGCGCAGGCGATAGGCTTCGCGCTCGATCGCGGCATAGTCGATGGGGCCGTCATCCGGGGCATTCAGTTCGGGATTGGTCATCTCTGTTCTCCTTGGGCTGGCTTGAAAATAGGTAAGCACTACTGCCAGAACCAGCGCCAATCCGACAATCCCGCTATGCAGTCGCAGCAATACGCCGCGGCGCAGAAAAACTTGCCGCAAGGGCGCCCGCGCATCTTGTTAGCGCTAACAGGCTATGTTATGATCCTTGGCAGGCGGCAATTGCCGCAGAGATACCCCCCTTTCGCCCCGGGAGAGATTACCGACATGCCGCTTCATCCTGACATTGCCCGCCTGACCGACCGGATCATCGCCCGTTCCCGATCCAGCCGGGGGGATTATCTGGACCGGATCGCGGCGGCAGCGGACAAGGGCGTGGCCCGCGGCCATCTGGGATGCTCGGGCCAGGCACATGCCTATGCGGCAATGGGAGACGACAAGCCGACGCTGGTGGCCGAGAAGGCGCCCAACCTCGGGATCGTCACCAGCTACAACGACATGCTCTCGGCGCATCAGCCGTTCGAGACCTTTCCGGCGCTGGTCAAGGACGCGGCACGGGCGGCGGGCGGCACGGCGCAGGTGGCAGGCGGGGTTCCGGCGATGTGCGACGGGGTCACCCAGGGCACGGCCGGGATGGAGCTGTCGCTGTTCTCGCGCGACGTGATCGCCATGGCGACGGGGGTGGCGCTGTCGCACAACACCTATGACGCGGCGCTCTACCTGGGCGTCTGCGACAAGATCGTGCCGGGCCTGGTCATCGCCGCCGCCACCTTCGGCCATATCCCGGGGATATTCGTTCCCGCCGGACCGATGACCAGCGGCATCAGCAATGACGAGAAGGCCAAGGTCCGGCAGCGCTATGCCACCGGCGAGGCCGACCGGGCCGAGCTGATGCAGGCCGAGATGGCCGCCTATCACGGCCCGGGCACCTGCACCTTCTACGGCACCGCCAACACCAACCAGATGCTGATGGAGTTCATGGGGCTGCACCTGCCGGGCGCCTCCTTCGTGCCGCCGGGCTCGCCGCTGCGCGAGGCGCTGACCCGGGCCGCCGCGACCCGCGCCCTGGCGATCACCGCGCAGGGCAATGCCTATACGCCGCTGGGCGAGGTGCTGGACGAAAGGGCCTTCGTCAACGGCATGGTCGGGCTGATGGCGACCGGCGGCTCGACCAATCTGGTGCTGCATCTGCCCGCCATGGCGCGGGCGGCGGGGGTGCTTCTGACGCTCGACGACTTCGCCGCCGTCTCGGACATCGTGCCGCAGATGGCCAAGGTCTATCCGAACGGTCTGGCCGACGTGAACCATTTCGCCGCCGCCGGCGGCCTGCCCTACATGATCGGCGAGCTGCTCGACGCCGGGCTGCTGCATGAAGACGTGCGCACCGTGGCCGGCGACGGTCTGCGCCGCTACCGGCAGGAGCCGAAGCTGCGCGACGGCGCGCTGGTCTGGGAAGACCTCGCGGGCGGCAGCCTGAACGAGCGGATTCTGCGACCCGTCTCCGATCCCTTCGCGACCAGCGGCGGGCTGAAGAAGCTGTCCGGCAATCTGGGCACCGGGGTCATGAAGGTCTCGGCCGTGGCGCCCGAGCGGCATCTGGTCGAGGCCCCGGCCCGGGTCTTCGAAAGCCAGGAGGCGGTCAAGGCGGCCTTCCGGAACGGTGAGTTCACCTCCGATACCGTGGTGGTGGTCCGGTTCCAGGGGCCGGCGGCCAACGGGATGCCGGAGCTGCATTCGCTGACCCCGACGCTGGCGGTCCTGCAGGATCGCGGGCTGAAGGTGGCGCTGGTCACCGACGGGCGGATGTCGGGCGCCTCGGGCAAGGTCCCGGCGGCGATCCATGTCTCGCCCGAGGCCGCCAAGGGCGGGCCGCTGGCACATCTGGCCGATGGCGACGTGATCCGCGTCGATGCGGTGGCGGGCACGCTCGACGTGACCGACCCGGCGGCGCTGACCCGGCCTGCCGCCACGCCCGACCTCTCGGCCAACGGCCACGGCAGCGGGCGCGAGCTCTTCGCGCTGTTCCGTCAGGGCGTGACCGATGCCACCGATGGCGCCTCGGTCCTCTACTGACCGTGCGACCCGGCTTCAAATTCCCCGCGGCCCGGCTTATGCCCGGGCTGCACCCGCCCAGACGACCACGCCGAAAGGACCCGCGATGACTCCCGCCGAAATGAACGCCGCCAACGAAGCCGTCATGCGCCTGGCCCCGGTGATCCCGGTTCTGGTGATCGAGGACGCCGCCCAGGCCCAGGGTCTGGCCCGTGCCCTGGTGGCGGGCGGCCTGCCGGCGCTGGAGGTGACCCTGCGCACCCCCGCCGCGCTGGATGCGATCCGCGCCATGACCGAGGTGCCGGGCGGCCGGGTCGGCGCGGGCACCCTGCTGACCCGGGCCGACGTGAAGGCGGCCAAGGCGGCCGGCGCGACCTTCGGCGTCTCGCCCGGCGCCACCCCGGCGATCATCGAGGCCTGCGAGGACGAGGGCCTGCCGCTGCTGGCCGGCGCCGTCACCGCTTCCGAGGTGATGACGCTGCTGGAACACGGGCTGACCACCGGCAAGTTCTTCCCGGCCGAGGCAGCCGGCGGCGCCGCGGCGCTGAAAGGGCTGGGTGCGCCGCTACCGCAGATGCGGTTCTGCCCCACCGGCGGCGTCTCGCTGAAGAATGCCCGCGACTACCTGAGCCTGGCGAACGTGCTTTGCGTCGGCGGCAGCTGGGTCGCTCCGGCGGCGATGGTCAGGGCGGGCGACTGGGCCGGGATCGAGACCCTGGCGCGCGAGGCCGCCGCCCTGCCGCGCTGACGGCATCCGGCTTGCCCGGACGGGCGCCCCGACGCTAGGCTGCCCATGCGGCACCCGTCGCAGGAGTACCGCCGATGCCCGAGTCCCCCGCCCCCTCCGTTGCCACCTGCCTGTGGTTCCAGACCGACCCCGAACCTGCCGCCGAATTCTACGCCGGCCTCCTGCCCGGCAGCAGCTGGTCGGTGCCGAACCGCGAGATGCTGCCCGACGGCAGCCTCGGCGCCGCCTTCATGGCAGAGGTGGTTCTACAAGGTCAGCGCCTGATCCTGATGAACGGCGGGCCGCAGTTCAAGCTGACCCCGGCGGCCTCGATCCAGGTGCATGTCGAGACCCAGGCCGAGATCGACCGGCTCTGGTCGGCGCTGCTGGAAGGCGGCAGCGAGAACCGCTGCGGCTGGCTGACCGACCGTTGGGGCGTCTCCTGGCAGATCATCCCCCGCGCCCTGCCCCGGCTGCTGGCCCTGCCCGACCGCGCCGCGGCGGGCCGGGCAATGCAGGCGATGATGGGCATGGTCAAGCTGGACATCGCGGCGCTGGAAGCGGCGGCGGCGCAGAAGGTGTAGCCCCGGCGTCGCAGGGGACCCGGGCCGGCGCCCGGGACTGCGGCGCCCCGGCCGGCCATGAGGCTCGACGGGCCTACGGCCCGCCGATCCGCCGGGGGGCCGGCCCCCCGGGCCCCCCGGGATATTTCCAAGGTAAAGCCGGTCAGGCACCGGGGCCCGCGGCCGGGCGGTCGGATTCGCGGAGCGCCCCGGGCGGCAGCTCGGCCGCGAACCGGTCGAGCGGCAGGACATAGGTATGAATGCCGAACACCACCGCGCCGGTCCCGGGCAGCTTCAGGAATGTCTGCCGCTCCGAGCGCAGATAGCCCGGCGCACCGTCCCGCGCCGGTTTCCTCTCGCCCTCGCGGCGCGGCTGGAACAGCGCCGGATCGCGGTAGATCAGCCAGTTCGCCCGCCAGAGCGGGGTGCCGGGGCGCAGCGCATCGAACATCCGCTGCACAGAGCGGGCCACCGCGGCATAGGAAGGCACCGGCCGGTGAATGCGGCTGAGCGGCCGGCCCGCCTTCTCGGCCAGGGTCCAGCTGGACGGGAACAGCAGCGTGCCGCCGATCAGCACATGCTCGTCGCCCCGTTTCACATGCAGCAGCAGATCCTCCTGCACCAGCCGGGCCAGCGTGGCCATTGGCCCGTCGGCCGCCAGATCCACCGTGACCCCGTCCGGACGCCGGACCGCCTGCGACGAGACCGCATAGCCCCTGCAGCCGGCCAGATAGGCCAGCACCGCCGAAAGCAACTCGGCCACCGCCGGATCGTCGCTGTCGGCCAGGACCTGCGCCCGGTGGCGGGCCAGCAGCCGGTCCCGCTCGGCCATCTGGGCGGCGAAGACCTCGTCCTGCAGCAGCCAGGGCAGCGCCCCCAGCGGCTGCACCCCCGGCAGGCGCTTCAGCGCCGGATCGGACCAGGGACGATAGGGCAGGCTGTCATGAAGGATCATCCCCTCTACCTGCCACGGCGCGGCGCGGTGCGAAAGCGTCGCCTCATGTCGCAATCCGCCGCGACGGAGCCCGGTCCCGGCCCGATCCTCGCCGCATCCGCCCCTTTCGACAGGCCCCGAGATGGACGTCCCCTATCGCGACCGCCGCAAGATCGACCCCAGCCGTGGCGCCACGCTGGCCGATGGCAGCCCGAACGACCAGGACCGGATCGAGATCGGCCCGACACGGCTCGCCCTCGCGGAATGGGCCGAGGCCGGGCTGACCCTGCCCGACCTGCCGCGGATGCGCGCCTATCGCTGGCAACGGCTGGTCGCAGGGATCGTGGGGCGGGACTATGGCGGGCTGCTGCTCTTCGATCCGCTGAACATCCGCTATGCTACCGATTCCAGCAACATGCAGCTCTGGAACACCCATAACCCGTTCCGCGCCCTGCTGATCTGCCCGGACGGCCATATGGTGATCTGGGACTACAGGAACGCCATGTTCCTGAGCAAGTTCAACCCGCTGGTGCGCGAACAGCGTTCGGGCGCCGACCTGTTCTATTTCGACCGCGGCGACCGGCTCGACCTGGCGGCGGATGTCTTTGCCAACGAGGTGCGCCTGCTGGTCGCGGAACATGCCGGCGGCAACCGGCGGCTGGCGGTCGACAAGATCATGCTGCACGGGCTGCGGGCGCTGGAGGCGCAGGGCTTCGAGGTGCTGCCCGGCGAGGAGCTGACCGAGAAGGCCCGCGCGGTGAAGGGGCCGGACGAGATCGCCGCGATGCGCTGCGCCAGCCATGCCTGCGAAACCTCGGTCGCGGCGATGCAGGCGGCCATGGCGCCGGGAATGAGCGAGGCCGACATCTGGGCGGTGCTCCATGCCGAGAACATCCGCCGCGGCGGCGAGTGGATCGAGACCCGGCTGCTGACCACGGGGCCGCGCACCAATCCCTGGTTCCAGGAATGCGGCGCCCGGATCGTGCAGCCGAACGAGATCGTCGCCTTCGACACCGACCTGATCGGCGCCTACGGGATCTGCGTCGATATCTCGCGGACCTGGTGGCTGGGGCCGGACCGGCCGCGGCCCGACATGATCGAGGCGATGCGGATCGGGGTCGAGCACATCGCCCGCAACATGGAACTGCTGGCGCCCGGGGTGCCGTTGGCCGAGCTGACCCGGCGCTGCCACCGCCTGCCCGATATCTACCAGAAGCAGAAATACGGCTGCATGATGCACGGAGTCGGGCTCTGCGATGAATGGCCCCTGATCGCCTATCCCGACGCCGCGGTCGAGGGCGCCTTCGACTATCCGCTGGAACCCGGCATGGTGCTCTGCGTCGAGGCGCTGATCTCGCCCGAAGGCGGAGATTTCTCGATCAAGCTCGAGGATCAGGTGCTGATCACCGAGACCGGGCACGAGAACCTGACCCGCTACCCCTACGACGAAGCCCTGCTGGGCGGTTAGACCGGGGCCCGGGATCAGCCGGCGCTGACCCCGGCCTCGGCAAAGGTCGCCATGCCCGAGTGGCAGGCCAGCGCCCCTTGCAGCACCTGGATCGCCAGCGCCGCACCCGAACCTTCGCCCAGCCGCAGGTTCAGCGCCAGCAGCGGCACCTTGCCCAGATGGTCGAGCAGCCGGGCATGGGCGGCCTCGGCGCTCTGATGTCCGGCCACCGCGTGATCCAGCGCCCCCGGCGCCAGCCGGTGCAGCACCGAAGCCGCGGCGCAGGCGATGAAGCCGTCGAGAATCAGCGGAATCCGCAGCACCCGCGCCCGCGCCATGGCGCCGGCCATCGCGGCGACCTCGCGCCCGCCCAGGGCCGTCAGTGCGACCAGCGGATCGGCGGCGGCGCCGGGATTGGCCGCCAGCCCGGCCTCGACCACCGCCACCTTGCGCGCCAGCCCTGCGTCATCGACCCCGGTGCCGCGCCCGCACCAGTCCCCGGCGCTGCCACCGAACAGCGCCAGCGCCAGCGCCGCCGCCGAGGTGGTGTTGCCGATCCCCATCTCGCCGGTGACCAGCAGGTCGGAAGCCGGGTCCACCGCCTGCCAGCCGGCAAGCAGCGCCGCCACGCAGTCGGACTCCGACATCGCCGGACCCTTCGTGAAATCGGCGGTCGGGCGATCGAGCTCCAGTTCATGCACGTCGAGCCGCGCACCGGCCAGTGCCGCCAGCTGGTTGATCGCCGCCCCGCCGGCGCGGAAATTGGCCACCATCTGCACCGTCACCTCGGGCGGAAAGGCCGAAACGCCCTGCGCCGCGACACCGTGATTGCCGGCGAAGACCAGCACCTGCGGCGCCGCGATCCGGGGCCGGGCATCGCCGCGCCAGCCGGCATACCAGAGCGCCAGATCCTCGAGCCGTCCCAGGGCGCCCGGCGGTTTCGTCAGCTGGCCGTTGCGGGACTCGGCTCCGGCGCGGGCCGCGGCGTCCGGCGCGGGAAGGTCTTGCATCACGGTGCGAAACTGGGCGAGGTCGGCGAAGGGCATGGCGGGTCTCGTTCGTTGAAAAGCCTGCCGCCTGTCTTTACGCTGCGCCGCGCGGGCGCAAGCCGGGAAAGGACCATGACATGAGCAAAGCCGACCCTGGACTGATCGAGGCCGAGGATATCAGCGTTGCGCTCGGCCTGCTGACCCGGTTGCCGGTGCCGGGCGGCACGCGCGGTGCGCGGGCGGCCTGGGCCTGGCCGGTGGCGGGGTTCCTGGTGGCGCTGATCGCCGGGCTCTGCGGCTGGTTCCTGCTGGCGATCGGGCTGGTGCCCGGAGTGGCGGCGGCGACGGTGCTGGGGATCCTGGCGATGCTGACCGGCGCCATGCATGAGGACGGGCTGGCCGATTCGGCGGACGGTCTGTTCGGCGGCTGGACCGTGGCGCGGCGGCTGGAGATCATGAAGGACAGCCGGATCGGCACCTACGGGATGCTGGCGCTGCTTCTGGTGACGCTGGCGCGCTGGTCGGCGCTGTCCTTCCTGCTGGCCACAGGGCATACGCTGGCACCGCTGATCGTGGCGGCGATGCTGAGCCGGGCGGCGCTGCCGCTGGCGATGATCGCGATGCCGAACGCGCGTGGCGAGGGCCTGTCGCAGTCCGCCGGCGTGCCGCCGCGACCCTCGGCGGCGCTCGGGCTGGTGCTGGCGCTGATCGCGGCGATTGCCCTGCTGGGCTGGGCGGCGATCCCGGTGGTGCTGGCGGCGGCGGTGCCGATCATCGCCCTGGCGCTGCTGGCGCAGGTCAAGATCGGCGGCCAGACCGGCGACATCCTGGGCGCGATGCAGCAGCTGGGCGAAGTGGCCGTCCTGTCTGCCCTCTGCGGGCTGGTCTGACGGCGTCCCCATGGGGACGGGGGTTCAACTACCTGAAATTCAATAATAATCGCTGCGGACACCCGTCTTGGTCAATGGCGCATTGCCGCACCGCCCGCGCATCGGCCCGCCGAGGCAACGCCCTGTCCTTTGCGACGGGAAGGCCAGGCCGCGCGCCCTGTTCCGGGCCGGGCATCTGCGGTTCGGAGCGGGCCGCCCCCTGCCCCACCGGCCCCGGAACAAGCGAAAACCGCCGCCCAGAAGGACGGCGGTTGCCGAAACTCTCGTAACCGGATCAGGCGGCGCGAGCGACCAGAACCTCGTCCACCTGCTTGGCGGCTGCCATCTCGTCCGAACCCGAGACCGCCGCGATCTCGCGGGTCAGACGCTCGAGCGCAGCTTCGTAGAGCTGCCGCTCGGAATAGCTCTGCTCGCGCTGATCGTCGGTGCGGTGCAGGTCGCGCACCACTTCGGCGATGGCGATCAGATCGCCCGAGTTGATCTTCTGTTCGTATTCCTGGGCCCGGCGCGACCACATGGCCCGCTTGACCTTGGCCTTGCCCTTCAACGTCGTCATCGCCTTGGTGACGATATCGGGCGAAGACAATTGCCGCATCCCGATCGACAGCGCCTTGTGGGTCGGAACCCGGAGCGTCATCTTGTCCTTTTCGAACGAGATCACGAACAGTTCCATCCGCAGCCCGGCGATTTCCTGCTCTTCGATCGAGATGATCTTGCCGACGCCATGGGCCGGATAGACCACGAAATCGTTCGGGCGAAATTCAGATTTGGTCTTGGTCATACAGTCATATCCCCAAACCCATCCGTTCCTTGGCCGCCCCATTGCACACACACATCACGCATGAGGGGATCGTTTGGCGTCAGAAACACAGCCACAAGGCCGAACCTCGTGGCTGAGCGAATGGAATAGTTGTTCACATGGCTTTCATATAGCAGAAAATACGGCGATTTTAAAGGGTTCTGAACGGTTCGGCAGGAAAATGCCTGAATCCACGCCGAATTCCGGCCCAGATGGGGCCGCTACGCGCATCTGACGTTGCGTAACCGGTCGGCGCGGCCGGTCAGCCGCCCTCGCCCGGGGCTTCGGAAAAGTACTTTTCGAGCTTCCCCGATTCGCCGTCCCGCTCTTCCGCCTCGGGCAGCGGGTCCTTGCGGGTGACGATCACCGGCCAGGATTCCGAGTATTTGCGGTTGAACTCCACCCAGGGCTCCATCGCCGGTTCGGTATCCGGGCGGATCGCGTCGGCCGGGCATTCGGGTTCGCAAACCCCGCAGTCGATGCATTCGTCGGGATGGATCACCAACATGTTCTCGCCCTCGTAGAAACAGTCCACGGGGCATACCTCGACACAGTCGGTGTATTTGCAGGCGATGCAGTTGTCGGTGACGACATAGGTCATGGGTCGGTCTCTCCGGCGGGCTCGACGCGGCGCCCTGCTGGGGACGCGCGCCCCTAGGTATTTTCGTGCGGCCCGAGGTTCAAGCGAAGAATAGGCAAGATCGGGGCCCGGCGACACCGGATTCCGGCCTCACGGCAAGATCGCGGGCGGTTTTCGCGCCGCGGCGCATGGCCGCAGGCCGCTTGCGACAACGCCGGGCGCTGCGCTACGCCAAAGGAGTCCACTGGGAGATGGATGATTCTGGAGAGCGCCCCCGCCAGACGCGCGACATCCGGGCTCGCGACGCTGTTGCCGGCCTATTTCGGCATGGTCATGGCGACCGGGATCGTCTCGCCGGCGGCCTGGGCGCTGGCCTTCGAGGCGCTGTCAGCGACGCTTCTGCGACGGCTTCGGCGCGGCTGAGTCCTCCGGTTCGGTCAGATCGTCATAGAGCGCCTGCGCCTCGGCGGCCGAGCCGCGCCGTTCCGGCAGGGCCAGCAGCCGCACCACCCGGATCCGCCGGGCCTGGCGGAAGGTCAGCACGTCGCCGGGGCCGACGGGCCGTGCCGGCTTGCCGACCTTGCGGCTGTTGATCCGGAGATGGCCGGCCGAGATCACCTCGGCCGCCAGGCTGCGGGTCTTGAAGAAGCGGGCGAAGAACAGCCATTTGTCGACGCGCATCCGGGCGCTGCCGTCCGCAGCCGGCGCAGCCTCGGCCGCGTCGTCGCGCACCTATTGCTTGTCCTTCAATGCCGCCAGGACCGCGAAGGGATTGTCCGGGTCGATCGGCTTGTCGTGGCGCGGCGGGCGGGCCTCGAAGCTTTTCGGGCGGTCGTCGCGCTTGCCGCCCTTGCCCTTCTTCGGACCCTTGAACCGGCCTTCGGGCTTGCCGCCGCCCGCCTTGCGGGGGCCGCGGTTGCCTGCGCCGGCGTCGCCCTGGCCCTGACGGGCATTGTCGCGGCGCGGGCGCCGGTCGCCGCGCGGCTTCGGGCGCCATGTGAAGGTATAGAAGACCTCCATCTCGACCGGGGCGGATTCGGCCTCGGGGGCTGCCGCGGGATCGGCGGCTTCGGCCTCGGGCGGGGTCGCGGCGGGATCGGCGGTTTCGGCTTCGGGGGCGGCTTCGGCCGGCACCGGGGCCTCTTCGGCCGCTGATTCGGCGGCCGGGGTGGCCGCTTCGGCCGGGGCGGCTTCGGCGGGCGGCACGTCGCCTTCGCTGATCGCGGCGGTCACCGCGGCGACGACGGCCTGGGGCGGCACTTCCGCATCGTCACCGGCCAGCAGTTTCGCGGCCTCCTCGGCAGCGCGCTTCTCGGCGGCTGCCTGAATCTCTTCCGCCGTCGCCTCGCGCGGCTTCTCGACCGCCTTCACCTTGGGCCGCTCGCCCTTTTCGGCGGTATAGCCCAGCCCGGTCATCAGATCGGCGAACTGGTCCAGCGTCATCCCGGTGATCGAGAGCATGTCCGCCTTGGCCTCGAAGCCGGCGCGGCTGTCCTCGCCGCGGATCTGATCGGCCAGGCGTTCCAGCATGTCGATCCGGATCGCCCGGCTGCCGGCGCGGTGATAGCCCGACACCGTGTAGCTGCCTTCGGGCGTGCCCTCGACATTGGGGATCGTCACCAGCCCCGGCGGCGGGCTTTCGGGGAAGGTCTCCAGCCCCCTGGCCAGCGACCAGAGCACCAGCCGCAGCCGGGTCGGCGCCGGTTTCAGCAGGGCCGGCATGAAGATCGTGTACTGACCGAAACGGATGCCATGCTTGCGCAGGGCGCCCCGCGCCTCCTGGTCCAGCGCCTTCACGTCCGCCGCCACCTGCTGGCGCGGCAGCACGCCGAGAGCCTCGACGAGACGGAAGGCAAAGCCCTTGGCCAACCCGGTCAGGGTTTCGTCCTTCCGAAGTCCGAGCAGCGGCTCGAACAGCGAGGCGATCTTGCGGTCGATGAAATGCTGCAGGCGGCGCCTGACCTTCTCGGCCACTTCCGGTCCGGCCTCTTCATCCACGAAGGGCTCCACCCCCGGCGACAGCGGGTCCGGCCCGGCCACCAGCTTGCCAAGCGCGGTGTCGCCCCACATCAGCCCGCCCTGTTCGGTATAGTCGAACTCGGTATCGGGGGCGTTGTAGCAGCGGTCCGCCTTCAGCGCGAAATGCGGCCGCAGCGCGGCTTCGGACGCCTGCCGGACTGTCTTGGCCTCATCCGGCGAGCCGGTCTTGTCGATCCGGAACCGGAATCCTTCGAGACGGCCGACGAATTCGCCCTCGACCGTCACCTCACCCTTGTCGTTCACTTCGGCCACGAGGCTCTCCCGGTCCTTCAACCGCCGCATCAGCACCGAGGTGCGGCGATCGACAAAGCGTTGCGTCAGTGCCCCGTGCAGGGCATCCGACAGGCGGTCTTCTACCGCGCGGGTCTCGCCGCGCCAATGTTTTTCGTCATCAACCCAGGCCCGCTGCGCGACATAAGTCCAGGTCCGGATATAAGCGAGACGTTTCGAGAGTGTGTCAATATCACCCTGCGGCCGGTCGAGACGGCGCACCTGGACCGCCAGCCAATCGTCGGGAATCCGGCCCCGGTCCGAGAGAAAGTCGAAGATCTGCGCCAGAAGATGGGCGTGCTCGGTGCCCGAGAGGCTGCGGAAGTCGGGCACCCGGCAGACATCCCAGAGCAGCCTGACCCGCTGCGGGTGGGTCAGCCGGTCGGTGACCTCGGGCCGCTCGGACAGCGCCTTCAGCGCCAGCACGTCATCGGCATCGCGGGCCCGCGACAGCCATTCGTTGCTGGTGTGCTGCTCCAGCGAGGCCAGAAGCCGCTGCGCGGAGCCGAATTCCAGCCGCCCGTTGCGCCAGACCAGACGCCGCAGCGGCAGAAAGCGGCTCTGTTCGATCGACTCGACGGTTTCCTCGTCGAGCGGCGATGCCTCGCCGGTGACACCGAAGGTGCCCGAGGCCATGTAGCGCCCCGCCCGGCCGGCGATCTGCGCCAGTTCGGTGGGCGCCAGATGCCGCATCCGCCGGCCGTCGAACTTGACCGTCGAGGAAAAACCGACATGGGCGATGTCGAGATTCAGCCCCATGCCGATTGCATCGGTGGCAACCAGATAATCGACATCGCCGTTCTGGTAGAGCTCGACCTGCGCGTTCCGGGTCCGGGGGCTGAGCGCGCCCATCACCACCGCCGCCCCGCCCTTCTGGCGGCGCAGCAGTTCGGCGATGGCATAGACGTTCTCGACCGAAAACCCGACGATGGCCGAACGCGGCCTGGTCCGGCTGATCTTCTTCTGGCCGGTATAGGTCAGGGTCGAGAACCGCTCGCGCTTGAGGAACTGGACCCGGGGCACCAGTGCCGCGATGGCCGGGCGCATGGTCTCGGCCCCCAGAAACAGCGTCTCGTGCCGCCCCCGCGCGTTCAGCAGCCGGTCGGTGAAGACATGGCCGCGCTCGGGATCGGCGCAGAGCTGGATTTCGTCCACCGCCAGGAAATCCGGGTCCATCTCGGGCATCGCCTCGACCGTCGAGACCCAGTAGGCGGCGCGGTCGGGGACGATCCGTTCCTCTCCGGTGACCAGCGCCACCACCGAGGGGCCGCGCAGCGCCACGATCCGGTCATAGATCTCGCGCGCCAGAAGCCGCAGCGGCAGGCCGATGACCCCGGTGCGATGCGCCAGCATCCGCTCGATGGCATAATGCGTCTTGCCGGTATTGGTCGGGCCCAGCACGGCGGTGATCCGACCGCCGCCATTCGGGCCGCCCCGGTTCGGGCCGCTGTCGGGAAGATATCCGTCGGGCATTCGCCTGCCTTCGCGCTTGCAGTCGGTCGGGGCCGGAATCGCGGCGGTTCAGAGAGTCTCGCCGGTCAGTTCCTTGTCGAGCCGCTCGATGGCTTCCTTTACAGCCGGACGATATGGCGTCAACTCCTGGACCTTGTGCCAGACCTCTATGGCGTCTTCCGGGTGGCCGAGGTCCTCGAGAATCAGCGCCAGCCCGGAAAGCGCGCCAAAATGTCGCGGGTTGAGCCGCAGCGCGGTGCGGATATCGGCCAGTGCGGGGCCGTAAAGCCCGGAATTGTAATAGGCGGTGGCCCGCGCATTCCAGCCCTCGGCAAAGTCCGGCGCATGGTCCGTGAGCGCGGTGAAGAAGCCGATGGCCGAGGCCCAATCCTGTTCCTCCATGGCCGCGCGACCCCTTTGCAGCAACAGATCCATCGAGGGAGAGCCGCTTTTCGACCACTCCTCCCAGATCTGCGATTCGACCGCCTCGGAGTTGACCGAGGGCTGCTGCAGCCTGTCGAACATCTCGTCCACCGTCTCGGCATGGGCCGGTCGCGGTAGGGAATACACGACTGTCAGGGCCAATGCCGCGACGATACATTTGAGGCGATCAAGCTGGGTCTGCATAAACCCGAGTGTAACTCAGGCCATGAACAGGGCGCTAGTGCCTCGGCCCCAGCAAACAAGGAAGTGAATATGAGCGATGTTGTCAGCGCGGCAGTAGAAGCCCTTCAGGCCAAGATCGGCGACGCGGGATTCGACGGCGTGGCCAAGTTCGTGATCTCGGGCGAAGGCGCCCTGATGATCGACGGCGCCGGTGTGCATGCCGGCGACGACGAAGCCGATGTGACGCTGACCGCCGATGCCGAGACCTTCCAGGCGATCCTGGACGGCGAGATCAACCCGACCAATGCCTTCATGTCGGGCAAGCTGGCCATCGACGGCGACATGGGCGCGGCGATGCGGCTCGGCTCGGTGCTTGCCTGAAGTGCGCAACGCGGCCCCCTTCCTCGCGGATCTGTCCGAAGGGCCAGAGGGCGGCTATGCACGCTGGGTGACCAGCAGTGACGGGGTGCGCCTGCGGGTGGCGATCTGGCCGAAATCGGATGCGAAGGGCACGATCCTGCTGTTTCCGGGGCGCACCGAATATGTCGAGAAATACGGCCGGGCGGCGGTGGAATTCGCCGACCGGGGCTATGCCGTGGCCACGATCGACTGGCGCGGCCAGGGCCTGTCCGAGCGCCTGATCGACGATCCGATGACCGGCCATGTCTTCGATTTCAAGGACTACCAGATCGATGTCGCGGCGCTGCGCGAGGCGGTCCGCGATGCCGAGATGCCCGAGGCGACCTTTCTGGTCGCGCATTCGATGGGCGGCTGCATCGGCCTGCGGGCGCTGACCGAAGGGCTGCCGGTGAAGGCCGCGGCCTTTTCGGCGCCGATGTGGGGCATCGGCATGTCGACGCCGCTCAAGCCGGTGGCCTGGGCGGTCTCCTGGGCCTGGCCGAAACTGGGCCGGGGCGAGAACTACGCGCCCGGCACCGATGCCACCTCCTATTCCGCGACGGCGCCTTTCGAGGGCAACGTGCTGACCTCGGACCCGGAGATGTATGCCTATATGCAGGCCCAGACCGCCGCCCTGCCCGGGCTGGCCCTGGGCGGGCCGTCGCTGCAATGGCTCTATCAGGCGCTGACCGAGACCCGGGCGCTGCGGGGGCTGGAACGTCCGGATCTGCCCGCGGTGGCGCAGGTCGGCACCAACGAGAAGGTTGTCGACATGCATGCGGTGGAAGAATTCATGGAGACCTGGAAGAACGGCGCCTTCACCAAGATCCACGGCGCATCGCACGAGATCATGATGGAACAGCGGCCGATCCGAGAGGGCTTCTTCGATTCCGCGGCCTCGCTGTTCAACCGGGCCGCCTGACCCCCGGCGGGTCCGGCTCAGACCTCGATATCCTCGAAACTGCGGCGCAGCGCGTCCGACCATGCGGCGCTCATCGCGCGGAAATGGTCGTCATCGGGCTCGATCCGGCGCTTTTCGCTGACCTTCAGGGCATCGGTCTCGATCACCGCCATGTCCAGCGGCATCCCGACCGAGAGATTCGAGCGCAGGGTCGAATCCATCGACAGCAGCACCGCCTTCTTGGCATCGGACAGCGAGGTGTTCGACTGCACCACCCGGTCGAGGATCGGCTTGCCGTATTTGTGCTCGCCGATCTGCAGATAGGGCGTATCGTTCGAGGCTTCGATGAAATTGCCTTCGGGGTAGATCAGGAACAGCCGAATCACCCCGCCCTTGCGCTGCCCGGCGACCAGCATCGAGGCCGAGGCCTTCTGGCTCATCCGTTCCATCTTGCTCCGCACGTCGACGGTGACATCCGACAGCGTCTTGCCGACCAGTTCGGCGACTTCGAGCATGGTGTCGCAATTCATCAGCGAGGGCACCTCGTCGTCGTCGAGTTCGATGGCCTCGTTCAGGCGCGCCAGCACGGTCTGGGTGATCGACAGCGAGCCCGCCGTCAGGATCGCCACCACCCGGTCGTCGGGCTTCTCGAACAGGAACATCTTGCGATAGACCGCAATGTTGTCGAGCCCGGCATTGGTCCGGGTATCCGACAACAGGACGATTCCCGCATCCAGAAGCAGTCCGACGCAATAGGTCACGGCATGGTCTCCCTCGCCGGCCCGTATCGGGTCCGGCACGGCGCGACCCTATTGCCCCTGACGCTGCACCGCAACATCGACCTCGAGCGTGCCCGGCTCGGACGCCCCGGCCGCGATGCCGCGGATCGGCGCCGCATCCTGGGCGTCATAGCCCGAGCAGAGCCGGATATAGCGGTCGTCCGGACAGCATTCGTTGGCCGGATCGAAGCCGACCCAGCCCAGCCCGTCCAGCCACAGCTCGGCCCATGCATGGCTGGCCTCGCCGATCGCGCCCTCGGCAAAGAGATAGCCGACCACATAGCGGGCCGGAATATCGGCCAGATGCGCCAGGGAGATCATCGCATGGGCATGGTCCTGGCAGACCCCCTTGCCGCCGGCCAGCGCATCGGCGGCGGTGGTATGGGCGGCGGTTTCGCCCGGCGCATAGGCAATCGCGCCGGTCACGGCCTCGGACAGCTTGTGGGCGCGGTCCAGGGTGCTGGTGCCCTCGGTGGCGGCGATCACCTCGCGCGCCAGTTCGGTCAGCGCCACATCCGGGGCGGTGGCCCTGGTCGAACGCAGATAGAGCCCCGGCGGCGCCATTTCGCGGTGGCCGCGCAGCACGCCCGACAGGTCATGAGTTTCGACCCGGCCGGTGACGGTGACCACGACCCGCGAGACCGGGCCGCGGATCGAGACCGTTTCGGTCCAGTCGCCGACGCCATCGCGGAAGGCGGCGCCGATCCGGGCCTGGCCGGCCGCGTCGGGCCGCGGCCGGGTGGCTTCCGGCGCCTCGCCCAGCGACTGCGCCATGCCGCCCAGACTCTGGCCCATGCCGCCCGGCCCGTCGGATTTCTTCGCCTTGTCGCCGGATTTGCCGCCGCCCTTTCCGCCGCTCACCGCCTGCCGCATCGCGCCGCCGGCATGGCCGGGCGCGGCATCGCCGAAACCCTCGATCGAGACCTGCCAATCCTCGACGGTCTGGCCGTCGAAGCGCGACGGGAACAGCCTGACGCTTTGCACCAATGTCCGCATCGGCTGCGGATAGCTGTAGCTGGTGGCGTGGCGGACGGTCAGCTTCATCGTGCCTCTCCGGTCAGATAGGCATCGCGCACCGCCGCGCCGAGGCTGCCGACCTCGCGGATGAAGCGGGTTAGGAACTCGTGCAGCCCCTCTTCGAATATGTCCTCGACGCTGGCCTCGGACAATTCGCCCAGCAGCCGGCGCACCTGCGCCTGCGCCTCGGTCGAATGGCCGTAGCCGCGTTGCAGGGCTTCCAGCTGTTCGGTGGCGCCGATGATCGAGGAGCGGAGCGAGCGCGGGCAGGCCGGGTTCAGGATCAGGAAATGCGCGATCCGGGCCGGGGTCATCTCGGCGCCATAGGCCCAGTTGAAGCTGCGATAGGCGGACATGGCGCGCAGCAGCGTCGCCCATTGGTAGTTGTCCAGCCCCGAGCCGACATAGGCGGTCTGCGGCAGCAGCACATAGTATTTCACATCCAGCAGCCGGGCGGTGTTGTCGGCCCGTTCCAGATAATAGCCGAGGTTCAGGAAGTAGAACCCGTCGCGGCGCAGCAGCGTGCCGAGGATCGCGCCGCGGATCAGGGCCGAGGTGCGGGTCGTCCAGTCGGTCATCGTGGACAGTTCGATCTTCGAGCGTTCCTGCCGCGCCATCTCGCGGATTTCCTGGAAGGCGGTGTTGATCGCGTCCCAGACCTGGGTGGTCAGGGCGGTGCGGACGATCCGGGCATTCTCGCGCGCCGCCTCGATGCAGGACAGGATCGACGAGGGGTTGTCGCGGTCGAAGAACATGTAGGTTTCGATGTTGCGCTGCACCGGCTCGTCGTATTTCTCGATGAAGCGCTCGCCGGTGCCCGACGCCAGCAGGATCGCATCCCATTCGTTGCGATAGCCGCCGCCGATGTTCGGCATCAGCGCGTTGCGGCCGCCGACCTCCAGAAGCCGGGCCGTGGTCTCGGCCCGTTCCAGGTAGCGGGCGATCCAGTAGAGATTGTCGGCGGTGCGGCTGAGCATGGTCATCTGCAGACCTCGCGCGGTTCCGATTGCCCGAAGCGACGCCCGGGCGCATCGCCACGCCGCCGGCCTTCGGCACAGGGCCGCGGCCCGATCCTGGTATCCCCGACAGGCCCCGTCATTCCGCCAGCACCCAGGTATCCTTGACCCCGCCGCCCTGCGACGAGTTCACCACCAGCGAACCGTCCTTCAGCGCCACGCGGGTCAGCCCGCCCGGCACCAGCTCGATCGTCTCGCCGACCAGGCAATAGGGTCTCAGATCGACATGCCGCGGCGCCACGCCTTCATCGACGAAGGTCGGGCAGGTCGAGAGCGCCAGCGTCGGCTGGGCGATGTAGTTCGACGGGTTGGCCCGGATCTTGTCGCGGAACAGCTCGACCTCGTCCTTGCTGGCCTTGGGTCCGACCAGCATCCCGTAGCCGCCCGAGCCATGCACCTCCTTCACCACCAGATCGGCGAGGTTTTCGAGCACGTAACGGGCGTCGTCGGCCTTGTTGCAGGTCCAGGTCGGAACGTTCTTGAGCAGCGGCTCCTCGCCCAGATAGAAGCGCACCATTTCCGGCACATAGGTATAGATCGCCTTGTCGTCGGCGACCCCGGCCCCCGGCGCCGAGGCGATTGTCACCCCGCCCGAGCGATAGACATTCATCAGCCCCGGCACGCCCAGCATCGAGTCGGGCCGGAAACACAGCGGATCGAGGAAGGAATCGTCGAGCCGCCGATAGATCACATCGACCCGCTTCGGACCCTCGGTGGTCCGCATCCAGCAGTAATCGCCATCGACGAAGAGGTCGGCGCCCTCGACCAGTTCGACGCCCATCATGTCGGCCAGGAAGCTGTGCTCGTAATAGGCCGAGTTGAAATGGCCCGGGGTCAGGATCACCACGGTGGGGTCGCGGTCGCATTTCTCGGGCGCGACGCTGGCCAGGGTGCGTTTCAGCAGCCGCGGATAGGCCTCGACCGGCGCGATCCGATTCGCCCGGAACAGCTGCGGGAACATCCGCATCATGATCTCGCGGTTTTCCAGCATGTAGGACACGCCCGAGGGCGTGCGGCAGTTGTCTTCCAGCACGAAGAACTCGTCCGGGCCGGTGCGCACCAGGTCGATCCCGACGATATGGGAATAGATGCCGCGCGGCGGCCGGAAGCCGGTAACGGCCTTCTCGAAGGCCTCGTTCTTCCAGACCAGCGGGCCGGGAATCCTGCCGGCGCGGATGATCTCGCCGCGGCCATAGACATCGTCCAGAAAGGCGTTCAGCGCCCGCGCGCGCTGCTTGATGCCGCGCTCCAGCCGCCGCCATTCGTCATGCGCGAAGATGCGCGGGAACATGTCGAAGGGGATCAGACGGTCGGGGTCGCCGCCTTCGCCGTAGACCGCGAAGGTAATGCCGATGCGGCGGAACAGGGCCTCGGCCTCGTGCTGCTTCATCGCACGCAGTTCGGCGGGCATCTCGTCGACCCAGCCCTGCAACCCCTGATACGCCGGACGTACCCCCGAAGGGTCCCGCATCTCGTCGAAATAAGCCGGTGTCTTGTAAACCATTGTCAGGTCAGCCTATGCCGCGCCGGGCGCTGTGGGAAGGGAGTCGTTACGGGAGGTCGGGGGCCGATCGCCGCGCGATGAGGCGGCGGCCCTGCCCCGCCCAAAAGTCGGGCATGTGGCGCAGAATCGGGCAATCCCCGGGTTGCGGGGCGGGTCCGGGCCCGGCTTTGCCGCTCAGAGAGACAGCCTTGCGCCCGGCGGGATCGTCGGCGGCGCGGCGTTCAGGCGATCGACGGCATAGCCCGCCGCGGCCTTGTAGCTGGCCATGAAGGCGGCGCGTTCGTCGGGCGGGATCACCGCGTCGATGTCGTCGAAATCTCCACCGCAGCGCTCGTCCACCAGATTGAGCAGGCCGAACGGGCCGGCGCCGCGGTTGCGCAGCACCACCTCGGAGATCGGGCCGCAGAGCCTGTCGTCATAGGCCTGCAGGGCCTCGGGCGTCAGGCCGTGCTCCAGCAGGCAGGCGCCCAGAACCCTGGCATCGACAATGGCCTGGGTCGCCCCGTTCGAGCCGGTCGGATACATGGCATGCGCCGCGTCGCCCAGCAGGGCGCAGCGCCCGTCCACCCAGGTCGGGATCGGGTCGCGGTCGATCATCGGATATTCCCAGACCTCCTCCGCCCCCGCGAGCAGTGCCGGCGCGTCGAGCCAGTCATAGCGCCAGTCGGCGAAATGCGGCAGGAAGGTCTCCAGCGGCACCTTCCTGGTCCAGTCGCCGCCCTGCCAGCCCTGCGAATTGTCCACGGTGACTTCGGCGATCCAGTTGATCGTGGCCAGCCCGGTGTCGGGATCGGGCTGCGAGATCGGATAGAAGACCATCCGGTGCCGATGCGTGCCGAGACCGACGAAAGAGGCGCCGGTGCGGATCGGCCTGGCTTTCGCGGTTCCGCGCCACATCACCGCGCCGCCCCAGTGGATCGGCGGCTGGTCCGGGTGCATCTGCGCCCGCAGCGTCGAGTGGATGCCATCGGCGCCGATCAGCAGCGTCGCGCCCTGTTCCGCCGTGCTGCCGTCGGCCCGGCTCAGCAGCGCCGTGACGGTGCCGTCGGCATTGTTGCGATAGCCTGTGACGCGGGTGCCGAGCTGCACCGCCGCCGCGCCCAGCCGGTCGCGCAGCTGCTGATAGAGCAGCATCTGCAACCGGCCGCGATGCACCGCGTATTGCGGCCAGTTGCAGCCCGCCGCCCGACCCCGGGGTTCGGCATAGATGTCCTGCCCGTTGCGGCCCACCAGCGCCCATTCCCGCGCCGCAAGACCGATCCGGTCCAGCGCCTCGGCGCCTATCCCCAGGTCGAAGAGCTCGCGCACCGCATTGGGTTGCAGGTTGATCCCGACGCCCAGCGGTTTCAGCTCCCGCACCGACTCGCAGACCACGCAGGGCACGCCGATCTGTTCCAGCGTCAGGGCCAGCGCCAGCCCGCCGATGCCGCCGCCGGCAATCATCACCTGGGGGTCCGTCATGCCATTGCTCCGCCCGTCGCTTCCTGGAACCGCGACTGTTCATAGCAAGAACCGCCGGTTTCACAATGTCGGGCCCGAGGGCCGGAATTGGCCTTCCGGGCCGCGCTTTCGATGCGGACTTTGCGGATGCTCAACGTTTTTCTGCGATGCAGCGTGTAGGACCGACCCAACACCACGAGTTACCCGAAAGGAGACTTCCCATGCTGACCCGCAGAGCCGCCCTGATGAGCGCCGCCGGTCTTGCCGCCGCGCCGAGCCTGCTGACCCGCGCCAGCGCCGAGGAGACCATGGACACATCCATGGCCGCACCGGTGGACCTGTCCGCCCTGCCCCGGATCAAGCGCCAGCTGGTCGCCCCGCCGCATGTTCACGAGCATGAACAGGTCGCACCCGGCGGCCCCCGGATCGTCGAGTTCGAGATGCATATCATCGAGAAGGAGGTCCAGGTCGCCGAGGATGCCTATATGCAGGCGATGACCTTCAACGGCTCGATCCCCGGGCCGATGATGGTGGTGCACCAGAACGACTATGTCGAACTGACGCTCTACAACCCGCCGGAAAACCTGATGCAGCACAACATCGACCTGCATGCCGCGACCGGCGGCCTGGGCGGCGGTGCGCTGACCCTGATCAACCCCGGCGAAAAGACCACGCTGCGCTTCAAGGCGACCCGCGCCGGAACCTTCATCTACCACTGCGCACCAGGCGGCCCGATGATCCCCTGGCACGTCGTGTCCGGCATGGCCGGCGCGATCATGGTCCTGCCGCGCGACGGGCTGAAGGACGCCAAGGGCCGGCGTGTCACCTATGACCGGGCCTATTACATCGGCGAGAACGACTTCTACATCCCGAAGGACGAGAACGACGACTACATGCGCTTCGAGGATATCGGCGAAAGCTATGCGGATACCGTCGAGGTGATGAACAAGCTGATCCCCAGCCATGTCGTGTTCAACGGCGCGGTCGGGGCGCTGACCGGAGACGGGGCGCTGACCGCCAAACAGGGCGAGAAGGTGCTGTTCATCCACAGCCAGGCCAACCGCGACACCCGTCCGCACCTGATCGGCGGGCATGGCGATCTGGTCTGGGAGCGCGGCAAGTTCGACACCACGCCGCTGGTGGATCAGGAAACCTGGTTCATCGCCGGCGGCTCCTGCGGGGCGATGATCTACGAGTTCCTGCAGCCCGGCGTCTATGCCTATGTGAACCACAACCTGATCGAGGCGGTGAACCTCGGCGCCACGGCGCATGTGCTGGTCGAGGGCAACTGGGACAACAACCTGATGGAACAGGTCCAGGCCCCGATCGAGTACAACCCCGCCTGACGCGGCGCATTTCCCGCGCCCCCGGTCCTTCGGACCCCGGGGCGCGGGCCCGGCGCCGGGGCGCCCTGCCCCGGGCCGGTCTCCGCAACCGAAAGACCAATGCGATGACCCTTCGCACCCTCTTGACCGGCCTCGCGGCCGGAACCGCCGTCATGGCCCTCTCGGCCATGTCCCTCTGGCCGACGGGCGGCCACACCGGCCAGGACCGGAATGCGCCCGAGACCGTCCGCCTTGCCCCGATCACCTTCCAACACCGGCCCTCGGGCAACTATACCCGCACCGGGCGCCGCGCCGATCCGCCGCTGGAACGGGTCACCCTGCCGGCGCTGGAGATCATGAAATACCAGGTCAGCAGCGCCGAATACGCTGCCTGCGTCGCGGCACGGGCCTGCAGCCCGGCCGATCCTTCCGCCGCGCAGGCCCGCAAGCTGGCCGATGCCCCCGACGGCGCGCCGCTGCCGCAGACCGGCGTCAGCTGGCATGACGCCACCGCCTATGCCGAGTGGCTGTCGCGCCAGACCGGGCAGCACTGGCGCCTGCCGACCGAGACCGAGTGGCAACGCGCCGCCGCCGAGCGCTTCGTCGATGACGCCACCGACCTGGACGGCACCGACCCGGCGAAACGCTGGCTGGCCGATTACGCCCGCAACACGAAGGCGCGCGAGGATTCGTCGGCGCCGCTGCGGCAACGCGGCGGCTATGGCGAGAACAGCCTCGGGATCGCCGATCTGGTCGGCAATGTCTGGGAATGGACCGGCACCTGCGTGACCCGGGGCCGGATCGATGCCGAGGGCCGGATCGCCGAGACCGAGGACTATTGCGGCGCGAGGATCGCCACCGGCCAGCACCGTGCCCAGATCATCGACTTCGTCCGCGACGCCCGCGCCGGGGGCTGCGGCGCCGGGGTGCCGCCGGACAATCTGGGCTTCCGGCTGGTCCGCGACCGGAGCTGAGCCCCGGGCGCCCCCCTGCCCCGTCGCCGGCGCCGCGAATGCGGCGCCGCTGCACCTGTCTGCACAGATTCGTCTTCGGATTTGCGTTTTACGGCCTGCATTCGCTGCAGGATCGGGGTAGCGTCGCCGCGCCCGCATCCATCAATCCGGAGCCTTCGTGAACAAACTCGACGAAAGCCTTCTGACTGGCCTGCCGCCCTTTTCACGGCTCGACCGGAAGCAGATCCGCACCATTCTCGATGCCGCCACCCCGAAACGTCATGACGAGGGCGCGACGGTCTTTGCCGCGGGCGCCGATGCCGATCGTTTCTTCCTGCTGCTGGACGGCTTCATCCGGGTGATCCGCGCCACGCCCGATGGCGAGCAGATCGTCGCGCTGCATATCTCTCCCGGCCAGTTGTTCGGCATCGCCCAGGCATTGGGCCGCACGACCTATCCGGCGACGGCGGTGGCCGCTTCGGAATTGCTGACCCTGTCCTGGCCGACCAAGCTCTGGTCCAGCTACACCGCCGAATACGACGGCTTCGCCACCGAGACCTATCGCACCGTGGGCGAGCGGATGGGGGAAATCCATGCCCGGGTCGAGGAGCTGGCCACCCAGGCGGTGGAAAAGCGGGTCGCCTCGGCCCTGCTGCGGATGGCCAACCAGAGCGGCCGCCGCACCGACGAGGGCGTCGAGATCGGCTTTCCGGTGACCCGCGCCAATATCGCCGAGATGACCGGCACCACCCTGCATACGGTGAGCCGGCTGCTCAGCGGCTGGGAGCGTGACGGCATCGTCGCCTCGACCCGCAGGCATGTGGTGATCACCAAGCCGCACCAGCTGGTGCTGCTCAGCGGCGTGTCCGGTTAACCCCGGCGCTCAGGCGCAGTCCTGCCGCGCCGCGACGGCCTGCCGCAGCTCGGCGCGGAACCGGGCTTCGTCCAGACCGTATTCGATACAGGCATCCACCACCGAGTGAAACGGCGCGATCGGGCAGCCGAAGCAGAGCATCTGATGGGCGAGGAAGACCGGGACCGTCTCGGGCCAGTCGCGGAACATCCGTTCCAGCGGCAGGTCGGGGTCGTCGATAGAGGGGCGGCGCATGATCCATCCTCCGGATGCGGAGCGTGAACCCGCAGCCTGCCGGGAATCGGGCGGTCGGTCGTTGTTCTGGCGCAACCTGGGGAACCGAGCCGAAGCGGCGGGCCGGCGCAGGCCCCGCCACGCGGCGCCGCAATGCCGCGCAGCCCGCCCGGCAGCCGGGTAACCCGGGCCGAACGAAAATCGGGGCGCTGGCACCCCCCGACACCTGCACCCCGATTCCCTGCCCCCATCCGGGGGCCGCTGCGGTTCGCGCCTGGCCCTCGTGACCGTCGCGCGAACCTGCAGGAACCGGCCCTGGTGTAATTCCCGAGGGCCGGTCAATCGCCTACCTGAAGAGCAACTGAGCCTCGTGCTTCTTCAATGTCCGCCGGGCGGCGGCGTAGCCTTCGATGCCCTGCCGGTCCTTGAGTTCCGGGAACAGGCCGAGGATTTCGGCGCGTTGCGAATTGCCGATCCCTTTCAGCGTGTAGTCGCCCGGCTGGAAGCTCTCGGTCCAGGCGCCATCCGACAGCACGACCTCGTGGTGGTCGAACATGAAGTGGATGTAGGTCGTGCCCAGGCTTTCCGCGACCGAGACCCCGGCGTTGTTCACCAGATGCTTGGCGGCGACCAGAACCTCGCGCTCTTCGAAATAGAGCTGGGTCTGGTCATTGGCCACCAGCACGCGGTGGTTGGGCGACACCAGCATGTCGCGCTCGGGCAGGCCATGGCCGAGCGACCCCTTGCGGATCAGGATCGGCTTCAGATGCGGCTGGGTGCCAAGCGCCTTCCAGTCCAGCGCCTTGGCGCCGACCCAGCGGATTTCCTGGATACCGTTGTCGCGGGTGATGACCTTGTCGCCGGCCTTGAGCTCTTCCACCGGACGCTCGCCCTTCGGCGTGGCGATCAGCGACCCCGGCGTGAAGCAGGGGATCACGTTCTCGATGTTCTTGAACTCCATCGTGCCGGTGACATTGCCGTCCATGTCCCGGAACTCGACGACGCCGTTCTCGGCATTGTCGGGATCGTAGGAGATATGCAGCGGACCGGCGCCGGTGAGGTCGAGCGTGTCGTAATCGGCATGTCCGTCCTGGAACCCTTCGCCGCCATCGACGAAATCGCCCGCCGTGCCGCCGATGAACGTATCCTCGTCATCCTCGCCATACATCTCGTCGGCCCCGGCGCCGCCGAAGAAGACGTCCTTGCCGGCATCGCCCTTGAGCGTGTCGTCGCCCTCGTCGCCGTGGATTTCGTCGTCGCCGAAGTCGGCGGTGACCCGGTCGTCGCCGGTGCCGCCGTAGATGACATCGTCATCCTGGCCGCCCTTGACCCAGTCGTTGCCGGCATCACCGAAGAGATGGTCGTTGCCGTTGGCGCCCTCGACCTCGTCGTCGCCGTCGCCGCCGTAGATGTAGTCGTCGCCGAGCGAGCCCTTGACGTTGTCGTCGCCGGCGTCGCCGTAGAGCGTGTCGTTGCCGGCATGGCCCTGGATGTCGTCGTTGCCCGCGCCGCCATGGATCAGGTCGTCGCCTTCGCCGCCGTTCAGGTAGTCGTCGCCCTGGCCGCCGTCGATGGTGTCGTTGCCGGCATCGCCGTAGATCTCGTCGTCATCGATACCGCCGTCGAGCACGTCGTTGCCCTCGCCGCCGTAGATCAGGTCGTCATCGTCCTGGCCGTTGACATAGTCGTCGCCGGCACCGGCATGGATCACGTCCATGCCGTTGTCCGGGCGCAGGTCGCCCATGTCGTCGCGGATGTTCAGCGCATCGGGAAGGACCGGGCCGGCGCCGCCCCAGATTTCGTCGTTGCCGGCACCGCCGGAGACGGTATCCGAGCCTTCGCCGGCAATGATCAGGTCATCGCCCTCGTCGCCCGAGATGGTGTCGTCGTCAACGCCGCCGTCGATGCTGTCGTCGCCGGTGCCGCCGAAGATCACGTCGTTGTCGTCGCCGGTGGTGATTGTGTCGTTGCCGGCACCCCCGTAGACCGTGTCGCGGTCATCGAAGGGATCGCTGTCGGCCGGGTAGAGGCCCGGATAGTCGCGGTCGGGCGCGCCGATGCCGAAATTGGCCGGGTCGCCGGTCCTTATGACATCGTCGCCATCATCGCCATGGACGGTGTCCGCGCCTTCCTCGCCGCGCAGGATGTCGTCGCCGGCGCCGCCGTGGATCGCGTCGTCACCCGCGCCGCCATAGACATCATCGTCGCCTTCGCCGGCCATGACGGTGTCATCGCCGCCATAGGCCTCGATGATGTCGTCGTTCGGGCCCTCGCCCGGCAGAATCTCGTCGTTGTTGTCGACGCGGTCGCCATCGGGATCGCCCAGATAGGCGTCGTCGATGACATCGTCGCCATCTGTGCCCTCGACGATCCCGTCCAGCGGCGCGGCGGCCACGGTCACATCGACCTCGGCCATGTCGGTGCCGCCGTTGCCGTCGCTCACCTCATAGGTGATCGTGTCGGGGCCCGAGTAGCCCGGTTCGGGCGTGTAGACGAGCATGCCGTCCGGGTTAACCGAAACCGTGCCATGCAGCGCCACGGGCGTGCCGAGGATGGTCAGCGTGTCGCCGTCCACATCGGTGTCATTGTAGAGCACGTCGATCGTCGTGGGCGTGTTGAAGTCCACCGTCGCACTGTCGTCCACCGCCACCGGATCGTCGTTGACCGGGTTCACCGTCACCGCCACCGCGCCGGTATCGGTGCCGCCCTGCCCGTCCGAGACGGTATAGCTGATCGTGTCCGGCCCGTTGTAGTCGGGATCGGGCGTGTAGGTCAGCTGGCCGTCGCCCCCGATGGTCACGGTGCCGTGGTCGGCGCTGGCCGAGATCACGCTCAGCGGGTCGCCGTCCACATCGCTGTCATTGCCCAGGACGTCGATGACGACCGGGCTGTCCTCGTCGGTTTCGGCATTGTCGTCCCCCGCCACCGGCAGATCGTTGACCGGGTTGACCGTGACCCCGACGGTGCCGGTATCGCTATGACCGCTGCCGTCCGAGATCGTGTAGGTGATCGTGTCTTCGCCGTTGTAGTCCGGGTCGGGCGTATAGGTCAGCTTGCCGTCGCCGCCGATCGTGACCACGCCATGCTCGGCGCTGGCGCCGGTCACGGTCAGCGCATCGCCGTCCGGATCGGTGTCATTGGCCAGCACGTTGATCGAGGCCGAGCTGTCCTCGTCGGTGGTGGCGCTGTCGTCATTGGCGGTCGGCGCGCCGTTGTAATAGCTGCCCTTGATCTCTTCGATCTCCTCGAAGGTCATGGTTTGCGGTGTGCCGTCCGGGTTGCAGATCGGCGTGCCGTCGGCGTTCAGGAAATGCACCGTGCCGTTGTAGCCGTTGCCGTTCGAATCCGGAGCCAGATCGGTGATCTTGATGAAGCCCTGGCCGGTCAGGTCGAGCACGTCGTGATCGTCGCCTTCCGCGCCGCCAGCGGCATGGTCGCCGGCACCCGCCTTCAGCACGTCGCGGTCGGCGCCGCCATAGAGCATGTCATCGCCCCGGCCGCCGACCAGCGTATCCTCGCCGCCATCGCCATATAGCGTGTCGTCGCCGTCGTCGCCGTCGAGATAGTCGTCACCGACATTCTCGGGACCGATGGTGTCGAAGAAGATGTCCGACACATTCACCGCCGAACCGCCGGTGCCGACGTTCTCGTGCACGATCTCGATCCGCGAGACCGGGCCGTTGATCGAGACCAGAACCGAGTTGTTCGGGTCGTCGGTGCTGCCGTTGCCGAGGCCGGTCGCGGTGTCGTTGCCGGCGACGCCATCGGTGTCGGAGAGGCCGATTTCGCTGCCGCCAGTCATCGAGACCTCGATCGGATTGCCGTCGGCGTCCCAGGCGTGAACCGTCACCTGCCCGCGATTGGCGTCGATGTCCGAGACGGTGAACTGGACGTTGGCGACTTCCTGGTCGAAATCGACGAGGTAATGCGCCTCGCCGTTGCCGTTGGTGCCATAGCTGTCGAGGCTAGAGTTGTCGTTGACGGTCTCGCCGCCGCCGTCGATCCCGGCGACATTGACGCTTTCGGTATCGAAGGTGGTCTTCAGGCCGGCCGCGGCATTGGTCGGCACGGTGACCGTCACCTTCACGTCGCCGGTGTCCTGGACCAGCCTGTCACCCGAGAGCGACTCGCCGTCATCGACCTTTCCCGAGCCGCAGCGGTCGGTGTCCTTCAGCTGGCTCCAGTTGAAGCTTTCGCGATGCCCGGTGTTGCCGCCGTCGCCATGCAACTCGTCATCGCCGGTGCCGCCGTAGATCTCGTCATCGCCCAGTCCGGCCTTCACGGTGTCGTTGCCGGCCCCGGCCAGAACGATGTCATCCTGCGGCGCCTCGCCCGGCAGGAGCGCGTCGTTGTGGTCGATCCTGTCGCCTTCCGGGTCCCCCGTGTAACCGGCGTCGATCACATCATCGCCCGAGCTGCCCTCGACCAGACCGTCGCCCTTCGGACCGCAGCCGCCGCCGTGAAACACTACTTTCGTCATGACCCGTATCCTTTACCCCGAATGCATAGCGGCGGCCGACAACCGCGCTGCCCATGCCGGGACTTCGGACGCAGCGCCCCGCCAGCCGGCGCAACGAATGCGCCGCCTGGCCAGGCCTGCGAACGGGCTTGGTCGAACGGGACCGGCACCGAGCGGACCGCCGTGGATCGGAATGGATGCGCGGGCCCGGAACACCGGGCACCGGCCGGATGAACCCGGCCGGCCGCAACCGCGGAAATGCACGGTCACCACCTCTTGCGCATCCACGAAACACACGCGGATTTCGGTCGCCTCATACTGGCCGTCAAACCCCAACCCCCCGGTCAGGCAGGAAAAGGGTTACTGAAGCGACCCATCCCCGCGAAGTGAAAAATGTCCGAAAGAAGGCAGAAAAAACGCGACTCTCCCTCTGATTGCGGCAGGAATCTGGCGCGGCGGCGCGGCCAAGCCGGGCCATCGTTGCTGCAATCGAACCAAGCTCCCCCGGCGAACATGGCGTTTTTTCGCCGCCGCGGGGGCGGCAGACCCTTGTCGGCAAGGCTCCGCGCAGAGATCGGCGGAGTGTCGCCGGACACCGGTGCGCATCGCCATTGTTTCCCTATCCGCCCGGGTCCGTCCGGGAACCGGCTGCGGTCGATCGCGGAACCATGGCAGAATTGCGGCGGAGCAGATCGTTGCCATTCCCGCAACAACCGTCCCGATACCGGACCATTGACCGCCAGTTGCACGGATGCCGCCGGAGAAGCCGAGAATCGGGCACGGTTCGGTGAGACGGAGTCGCGGCCTTCCGCCGATCCGGAGTCCCGGCGGGCATGCGCGGTGGAGCCCCGCTGCGGGGCCATCGGCAACGACCGGGCGCAGGGCCGTGGCATGCCGAAGCCGGACGGAGGGTGGCGAACGGGACTCGTCGGGGCGAGGAGATGCTGCCGGGGCAGCGGATCAGGGTAAGCGGGCGGCGCCGGAGATGGGTCTGGGCACATTTCCGGCGCCGTCCCCGGCCGGGACACAACCAGCTGTCATGGACGCCCGGGCAGTTGTCAGGAACTGACGCAGCCCGGACTGACCGGTGGGGGACATGCTGGCCGCGCCCCTGCCGGTCACGGCGCTAACGCTGCGCCGTGACGTCGCGCCGCGTCAGAGCCGAAGCGCGGGCAAAGAGGTTGACGGTGTCGCGCTCGCTGAGCGGTGCGAAGCCGCCGCGCGCCCGGACCGCGAGTTCCGGGCTGCACGGCAGGTCCTTGCCTGCCCGACCCGGCCGGCGGCCCTGGTCAGCCGGCTCCTTTCGGACGCGGGTGAGAAAGAACAGGCCCGGCATATCATTCGACCGCGAAAGCCCGGGTCCGGCAGGCCGAGCGGCAGGACGCGAAGATCAGCGCGGGCCGGCGCTGCTGCAGGATACCGAGAGCGGCGACGCGGTTGGCACGGGCCTTGGCAACGAGTTCTGCAAACATCTCTGTACTCCCCTGAATGGACCGACGTCGAAAAGCGGGTCAGAGACCCATGATCCGGCGGATGGCCGGCATCGCATGATGGCGCAGGCCATGGCACGGCATCGCCGCGCGGGGCGGAAGGCCCTTGCGGGGCTGCTGGATGCCGGACGCTTCATGGCCGATCATGTCTGGCCTCCCTTCAACGGACACGACGACCCTGCGCCATCGGTCCTTGTCACGATGCCTCCAGCTTCCGGGCGATTCCCGCTCTGGCCAACCGCCCGCAGGGTGGAACGGGCCTCCTTCCCCCCTAAGGAGGATGCCCGGAAACGCGAAAACCCGGGAATGACCCCGGGATCGGCCATTCCGCGCCCTTGCGGAGCCCGGATTTCGCCCGACTCGGTCCGGGCCGGGACCGGGCCGAACGGCGGCCCCCGTCCATACGACTGTAGTATGATGGCCCGCTTTTACCCCCGGCTCGGGATGGCTCGGGCGCCCTGCCATTGCGCAAATTCGGTCACAAGGTGGCCCAGTTCTGCTGCCATGGCTTGCACAAGGAAGGGTATAGGAAGATGTTTCCTCTCAGGAATATCATGACGGTGGCCGTGCTGGCCATGACTGTGGGACTGACCTCTGCGCCGACGCCGGTCCATGCCGGCGACCAGAGCGCCGAGCCGACCTATGTCCAGGTCGTGGCATCCCTGCAGAACGACGGCTTCACGATAGACAAGATCTCCCGGACCTTCCTTGGCAGGATCCGCATCGTCGCGTCCAACAGCAAGGTGGTGCGCGAGGTGGTGGTCAGCCGCAACACCGGAGAGATCAAGAGCGACATGATCATCAAGGTGATCGGTGACGGGTCGGCACGCGGCACGGCCGGCGGAACCGGACGCGGCAGCGGCGGCGACGGCCCGGCGGACCCCTCGCCGGGGACCGGCGGCGGTTCGATCGGCGGCGCGGTGGCCGGCGCCGGAAGCGCGGTCGGAGGAGCCGTCGGCAGCGTCGGTGGTGCGGTCGGAGGCGCTGTGGACAGCGTGGGCGGTGCCGCCGGGGATGCCGTGGACAGCGTGGGCGGCGCCGTGGGCGGCGCAATCGACAACCTTGGCCTCTGATGTCTCTGTTCCCCTGCCTGCCGCGCGGGGCCGCCGGTCACGCCTGCGGTCCCTGCGTGCAAGGGCATTCTGCAAGCAGAAGCTGGCGCTTCTCTATGCGGTCTTCACGGTCCAGTTCCTGAGCGCGCTGTTCTTCGTCGGCGAACTCTGGTCCGAGGTCCTGGGCATCCGCCACACGCCGATCCCCTACGCCTGGCAGGAATACATCCAGTTCTGGGCCAGCATCGGCCTTGTCGTCGGCGTGATCACCAGCTTTGCCTTCCTGACGCAGACGCAGCGCCGGATGGCCTCGATGCACCGCCAGATCGACGTCACCTCGGGCAAGTACCAGAACCACCTGATGGGCCATTTCGACCGTTGGGGGCTGTCGCCTTCCGAGCGCGCGGTCACGATCTGCGCCATGAAGGGCTTCTCGAACAGCGAGATCGCCGAGCTGCGCGGCACCTCGGCCTCGACGATCAAGAGCCAGATGAAGGCGGTCTTCCGCAAGACCGAACTGCAGAACCGCCAGCAGCTCATCGCCTTCATGGTCGAGGAGCTGCTGGTCGGGATGGAGCCGGAACCGGCGTCGGGATCGGCCGCGGCCGGGACGGACGGCCGCCAGCAGACCGGCTCCTGACACCCGCCTGCCCCTCTTCACCCGCATTCGGGGCGGGTCAGGCCAGCACCGCGCCCATGGCCATGGCCACCGCGGCCTGTGTCGGGTCGATCACCGGGCAGCCGAGCGCCTCCTGCAGCGGCGCCCGGTGGCGGGCCATGCCGGCGCAGCCGAGGATCAGCACCTCGGCGCCGTCACCGATCAGCTCGTGGCCGACCTCGGTGAGCCGGGCCAGGGTTCCGTCGCCGCGTGCGCTCTCGTCTACGCTCATGTTCAGCGCGCGTTCCCCGGCCAGGCGCTGCTCGACGCCCATCCGGCGCATGTAGCGCATGTGGCGCCGGATCGACGGCTCGGCGATGGCGAAGACACCGAAACGGTCGCCCCGGGCCATGGCGGTCAGCAGGCCGGATTCCTGGATCCCGAAGACCGGCACCCGGGCCGTGGCGCGGCAGAGGTCGATGCCCGGATCGGAATAGCAGGCGATGACGAAGGCACCGGCGTCCGGGCGCCGCTCGATCAGGGCGGCGAGCGGCAGGGCCACCTGATCGACATCGCGCTGGCTTTCGATGCCGAAGGGCCCCTCGTCCAGCGTCAGGCACTCGATGGGGACCGCGGCGCGGAACGGTTCCAGCGCCTCGGACAGGCCGTCGGTCACCGCCTGGTTCGAGTTCGGGTTGATGACGACGATCGGCCCGGTCACGGCGCGATCTCCGCCCCGAAGTTCCAGGCCGGGTCGAGTTCCGGGGTCCGCGTGCCGGGATAGCCGGTGAAGTCGGGCCGCGCCCGGGCAACGAAGCGGCCCCGGCCCGGCTCGGCCACCAGTTCACCGCCGTCGATCACCGTTTCGCCCCGCGACAGCACCGTGACCGGCCAGCCGGTGACCTGGCGCCCCTCGAAAGGCGTGTAGTCCATGTTGTCGTGCTGGCCCTCGACGGTGACGGTCCGGGTCTCTTCCGGGTCCCAGATTGCGATATCCGCATCGGCGCCGATGGCGATGGTGCCCTTCTGCGGATGCATCCCGTAGAGCTTCGCCGCGTTGGTGGCGCCGAGCGCGACGAACTGGTTCAGCGTGATCCTTCCGCCGCGCACACCTTCCGAGAACAACAGCGGCAGGCGCAGGGCAAGGCCCGGCATGCCGTTGGCGATCTGCTTGAACGTTGCCTCGGGGCCCTTCGACAGCTTGCCGCTGGCATCGAAGCGATAGGGCGCGTGATCCGAGGAAAAGACCGAGAAGGTGCCCGCCTGCAGATGCCGCCACAGCGCCTCTTGCGTGGGCGTGTCGCGCACCGGGGGCGAGCACATGAACTTGGCCCCTTCCATGCCGGGGCGGTCGAGATCGTCCTTGGTCAGGAACAGGTATTGCGGGCAGGTCTCGCCGAAGATCTTCGCGCCTTCCAGCCGGGCCTGCGCCACCAGCCCGGCACCTTCGGGCGTGGAGACATGGACGATCAGCAGCGGCGCATCGACGAAACGGGCCAGGGTGATCGCGCGGTTGATCGCCTCGGCCTCGGCGGCGGCGGGGTGGCTGATTGCGTGATAGCGCGGCGCGGTATGGCCCGAGGCCACCAGCCGGTCGGATATCCACTTGATGATACCCGAGTTCTCGGCATGCACCATGGTCAGCGCGCCGTGGCTCTTGGCGACCGAGAGGATATCGAGGAACTGGCTGTCGTCGATCTTCATCAGGTCGTAGGTCATGAAGACCTTGAACGAGGTCACGCCGCGCGCGAAGGCCTGCGGCAGTTCCTCGGTCAGTGCCTTCTCGGTCGGGTCGGCGACGATCAGGTGATAGCCGTAGTCGATGACCGAAGCGCCCTGGGCCCGGCTGTCATAGAGATCGAGCGTTTCGAGAACCCCCATGCCGCGATGCTGGGCGGCGAAGGGGATGAAGCACGAATTGCCGCCGAATGCGGCCGAGATCGAGCCGCTGCGATAATCGTCCGCCGTCATCCCGCCGGTCGCGCTTTCCTGGGCGATGTGGCAATGCGCCTCGATCCCGCCGGGCAGAACCAGCTTTCCGGTCGCATCGATCTCCCGCGCGGCGGACAGGTCGTCGGCAATGGCGGTGATGCGCCCGCCGGCGATGCCGACATCGGCGCGAAAGGTGTCCGAGGCCGTGGCGACTGTGCCGTTCTTGATGACGATATCCATGGTCACACCGATCTGATGGAGCCACCGTCGCAGCGCACGAGGCTGCCGGTGATGTAGCTGGCCGGTGCCGAGACGAGGAAGGCGGCGGTCTTGGCGAATTCCTCGACCGTTCCGTAGCGGCCGGCCGGGATGGTACTGGCCGAGGCCATGCGGGCCTCGTCGATCGAGACCCCGCCCCGCTTGGCGGCGGCGGCGTCGAGTTCATCCACGCGCTCGGTGTGAATCCGGCCCGGGATCAGCATGTTGACGGTGATCCCTTCGGCGGCGAGATCGTTCGACAGCGATTTCGACCAGCCGACCAGGGCAGAACGGATCGTGTTCGACACCGCAAGTGTCGGGATCGGCTGGATGACGCCGGACGAACCGATGGCGAGGACCCGGCCCCAGCCGGCCTTGCGCATCGCCGGCAAGAGCTTGTCGGTCGTCTCGATCACCCGCAGCACCATCTGGTTGAAGTGACCGGTCAGCGTCGCGGGATCGGCATCGACCATCTTGCCCGGCGGCGGACCGCCGGTGTTGGCCACGAGGATATCGGCGGCCCCCAGCTTCTCGGCCACCGCCTGCGCCAGTGTCTCGGCCGCATCGTCGCGGGCCAGGTCGCAGGCGACCCAATGCGCCCTGCCCTGCCCCTTGGCGTTGATCGCCGCGACCTCGGCGGCCAGCCGGTCCTCCGAGCGGCCCGACAGCAGCACGTCGGCGCCCTCTTCGGCCAGCACCTTCGCGATGCCCAGCCCCAGCCCGCGCGAGGACGACATGACCAGCGCCCGTTTTCCCTTCAGCCCCAGATCCATCAGCCCAATTCCTCCAAACGTTTCTCCAGCCGCCCGACCAGACGGGTCAGGTCGTCGTGATCGGCGGGCGTCATCGTCGGCCCGGGGGCCCGCACCCTGGCCGAGGCGATCACACCGCGCCGCTTCAATGTCTCCTTGCGGATCGCCAGCCCAAGGCCCAGCTGCTGTTCGTAGCGGACCAGCGGCAGATAGGCGTCGAAGATGTCCTCGGCCCGGTCATGCTCTCCCTTCAGGCACAGGTCCACCACCTGCACCATCATCTCGGGATAGGCAAAGCCGGTCATCGCCCCGTCGGCGCCGCGCTGCATCTCCTGCGGCAGGAACAGGGCCGAGTTGCCGGTCAGGATCGACAGCCGCGGCTGCTCGGCGGTATCGGTTTCGGCCCGGACGCGCGACAGCTTGTTGAGCCCCGGCCAATCCTCATGCTTGAGCATCACCACCTGCGGGTTCTGCCGCGCGATCCGCAGGATGCTCTCGACCGAGAAGCGGACGCCCGTCGTCTGCGGATAGTCCTGCAGGCAGATCGGGACATCGGGGCCGAGCGTCTTGCAGACCTGCGCGAAATAGCCTTCGAGCCGGTCCTCGGGACCAAGCCCCGGCATCGGTGCGACCATGACGCCCGCGGCGCCGGCCTCCATCACCTCGGCCGTCAGGGCCCGCATCGGGTCGAGCCCGCCCCCCGAGACGCCGACGATCACCGGCACCTTGCCGGCAACGCGGGCCAGGACGCGCTTGACGAAGCTGCGCGACTCCTCGCCCGACAGTTTCGGGGCCTCGCCCATGATCCCGAGGATGGTCATGCCGGTGACGCCGGTCTCGAGATAGAAATCGACCATCCGGTCGGTCGAGTCCAGGTCGAGCGCCCCGTCCTCGGTGAACGGAGTCGCGGCGATCACGAAGACCCCGGATGAATTGCGATGGATAAGCTCGGTCATCTTTGTCCCACTGGTTTCGGTATGGTGTGGCGCCCGATCTCTTCAAGCCGGGCATAGCGGTCGGCGAAGAGCCGGGCCACCGGATAGTCGCCGTCCCAATCGACATGCATGCGTTCGGTATCGAGCAACCCGTCATGCGCGGCCAGCGCCACCGCCTCACCGACCACGATATCGCGCTCGGGCGAATAGCGCAGCGTGTCCTTCAGCCGGCATTCGATGGCGGCGGGCGCCGCTGCCAGCCGGGGCGGCGCGACCAGGGACGAAGGCGCCAGCTCCAGGCCCAGAACCTCGGGTTCGCTGACATCCGCGGCATAGGCGGCGGCGGTTTCCACCATCGGCTCCACCAGGTCCGGCGTCACGATGTTGACCACGAATTCGCCGCTGTCGGCGATGTTGCGGGCGGTATCCTTGGGGCCCGTGCCGTCGCGGTGATGCTCGAGCCCGAGGATGATCAGCGCCGGGTCCTGGCCGAACAGGTTGAAGAACGAGAACGGCGCGGCGTTGACCCGGCCCGACCGGTCCATAGTCGTCACCCAGGCCACCGGGCGCGGAATCACCACCGCCGTCAGCAGCTTGTAGCGGTCCATGGGCGCCAGCCGGGTGAGGTCGAGCTGCGTCATACCTTCACGACCGTGCCCGTCTGGCTGGTGATCAGGCCGTAATGCTCGATCCGGCGATGCCGGGCGAAATCGAAGATCGTCTTCTTGCCGAAGACCGACAGGTCCATGTCGCAGGCATGAACCAGCAGTTCGTCCCCCTTGGTCTTGGCGCGCTGCACCACATAGCCGTTGGGATCGACGATGATCGAGCCGCCCATCAGCGGATGGCCGTCCTCGTCGCCCGCCTTGGCGACGCCCACCACCCAGGTGGCGTTCTGATAGGCGCCCGCGGTCATCGACAGGTCGGAATGGTAGAGCCGCTGTTCCTCGCCTTCGCTGCTGTCCTGGCTGTTCACCGAGGGCGTGTTGTAGCCGAGGATCACCAGTTCCACGCCCTGAAGCCCCAGCACCCGGTAGGCCTCGGGCCAGCGCCGGTCGTTGCAGATCAGCATGCCGACCACCGCATCCTGGGTGCGCCAGACCGGAAAGCCCAGATCGCCGGGTTCGAAATAGCGTTTCTCGAGATGCTGGAAGGCCCGTTCGGTATCGTATTCGGAATGGCCGGGCAGGTGGATCTTGCGATACTTGGCGATGATGTTCGCCTGCCGGTCGGTCAGGATCTGGGTGTTGAAATGGTGCCCGTCCGGGGTCAGCTCGGCATAGCCGAAGCTGATCGCGACCCCCAGTTCCCGGGCCCGGTCGAACAGCGGCCTGGTGGCGGCGTTCGGCATCTCGGTCTCGAACCAGCGGTCGACCTCGGCCTGATCCTCCATGTACCAGCGCGGGAAGAAGGTCGTCAGCGCCAGTTCCGGAAAGACGACCATCGTGCAGCCTGCGCGCCCGGCCTCTTCCAGAAGCGCCAGCATCCGCGCGACGATCGCCTCGCGGCTGTCGGCCTTCTGGTTCGGGCCCATCTGGGCGGCTCCGACAACAATCTCTCGCATGTTTACCCTTTCAGACAGATATCCGGCGCTGGTAGCGGCTGAGCAGCCGGACCACGGGCCAGATGAGGACAAGATAGACCCCCGCCGCCAGCGTCAGCGGCGAGGCATTGTAGGTCACCGATCGCGCAAGATCGGCGGCATGAAGCAGTTCGCCAAGCGACACGACCGAGGCGAGCGAGGTCAGTTTCACCACCTCGACGGTGTTCGAGATCAGGTCGGGCAACACGTTGCGGATCGCCTGCGGCAGGATCACGTGGACCAGCGTCTGGCGCTGCGTGAGACCGGTGGAGCGCGCGGCCTCGGCCTGGCCCTTGCCGATCGAGATCAGCCCGGCGCGGAACACCTCGCCGTAATAGGCCGAGTTGTTCAGCAGGAAGGCGACCGTCACCGCCACGAAGGGCGACAGCTGAATGCCGGTGAACGGCAGGCCGGCATAGACGAAGATCAGCAGGACCAGCGGCGGGATCGCCCGGAACAGGTCCACCAGCGCCACCGCCGGCCAGCGCAGCCAGCGCGACCGCGCCGTCGATGCCAGCGCCGCGATCAGCCCGCCCGCCAGGCCCAGCGGGATCACCGCGCAGCAGATCAGCAGCGTCACGCCGAGGCCGCGCATGATCGTGGGCCAGGCCCGCATCATGATGTCGATGTTGAAGAATTGCTGAATGAGCTGGTCCATGGGTCAGTTCTTCTTCCAGGAGAACCGGCTTTCGAGCCAGCGTGACAGGATCACGAAGGGCAGGAACAGCAGCACATAGGCCATGGCGGCCAGGGTCAGCGGCGAGGCGTTGCCGGAAAAGCTCTGCGCCGTGGTGGCCTGGTTGAGGATGTCCGGCACCCCGATCACCGTGCCGAGCGCGGTCATCTTGGTGATCGCGATGGCCCGGTTGGTCAGCGGCGGGATGACCATGCGCACCGCCTGGGGCAGCACGACATGGATCAGCGTCCGGGTGAAGCCGAGCCCGGTCGAGCGGGCGGCCTCCCACTGGCCCTTGTCGGTCGAGGTGATGCCGGCCCAGATGATCTCTTCCGCGAAGGCGCCCAGCGTCAGGCCGAGGATCACGAAGAGAACGGTGAAGCTCGACAGCGAGAGGCCGATGTTGGGCAGGCCGAAATAGGCCAGCAGGATCAGCACCAGCGGCGGCAGGGCGCGGAAGATGTCGGCATAGATCACGATCAGGAAGGATATCAGCCGCAGCCGATAGGCGCGGATACAGGCCAGCAGGGTTCCCAGCAGCGTTCCAGAGATCACGATCAGGATCGACAGTTCGACGGTCACCCAGACGCCCTGCAGGATGCTTGGCGTGTATTTCGCCAGCACCGCCCCGTTCAGGAAGGTCTCGATGAAGCGGTCCAGATTGCTCATTGGCCGTAACTGTAGCGGGACAGGAAGGCCCGGGTGCTGTCGTGCTGCGGATTGGTGAAGATGTCCTCCGGCGGCCCCTGCTCGACGATATGTCCGTCGGCCATGAAGACGACCCGGTCGGCGGCCTCGCGGGCGAAGGCCATCTCGTGGCTGACCACCAGCATCGTCATGCCGTCCTGCTTCAGTTCGCGCATCACGCCCAGAACGTCGCCGACCAGTTCCGGATCGAGCGCCGAGGTCGGCTCGTCGAACAGCATCACCGCCGGCTCCAGCGCGATGGCGCGGGCGATGGCGACGCGCTGCTGCTGGCCGCCCGACAGTTGCGAGGGGTAGTTGCCTGCCTTGTCGGCCAGCCCGACCCGGGCCAGCGCCGCCGCGGCGCGGGTATCGGCCTCGTCGCGGGATTGTTTCAGAACCTTGCGCAGCGCCAGCGTCACGTTCCGGCGCGCATCGAGATGCGGGTAGAGGTTGAAGCTCTGGAACACCATGCCGATGCGGCGGCGGACCTTGTCGAGATTGACCCCGCGGCCGGTGATCTGTTCGCCTTCCAGCAGGATGTCGCCCGAGTCCGGTTCCTCGAGCCGGTTGCAGCAGCGCAGCATCGTCGACTTGCCCGAGCCGGAACGGCCGAGGACAAAGACCATCTCGGACTTCGCCACGCTCAGGCTGACGTTCTTCAGCACTTCGACCGTGCCGAAGGATTTCTTCAGCCCGATCACTTCCAGCGTGGGCCGCCCCTTTGCAGGGGCGGTCGCGCCGTTCTGTTGGTCCGGCTTATTCACAGCCGGGCGTATGGTCGTCTTCGACATAGCCGTCGAAACCCGGTTCGCCCCAGCCGGCCCGCGGCGTCACGGCGGCAGAGCCTTCGGCCGGATCGATTCCGAACCACTTCTTGTGCAATTCGGCCATGGTGCCATCGAGCTTCATGCATTCGATGACCGCCTCGACCTTGGCGCGCAGTTCCTCGTCGCCCTTGCGGAACGGCATCCCCCAGACCAGGCCGGTCGAATAGAGATAGCTCAGCTTCACGCCGGGGGTCTGCTTGGCCGCCCAGGCCATGACCGTGTTGCCGGCCACGGTGGCATCGGCGCGGCCCGAGAGCACCGCCTGAACCGCGTCGGTCGCGGTGCCGTAGCTTTCCACGGTCCAGCCGATCTCGTCGGTCAGGCCGCGCGCCCAGCTGTCATAGACCGAGCCCTTGTTGACCGCGATGACCTTGCCCTTGAAACCTTCCAGGTCGGAAATGTCGTCGGCGTCCGCCTTCACCACGAACTGGAAGTCGGTGTTCAGGTAGCCCTCGGAGAACAGGTAGTTCGCCGCGCGCTCCTCGGTGATCGTCGTGGGGGCGACCACGAAGTCGTAGGTGCCCGCCTGCAGGCCCGGCAGGATGCCCGAGAACTGCGTCGCGACGATCTCCATCTCGGTGCCGAGCCGCTCTCCGATGGTGTTGGCCAGGTCGACGTTGAAGCCCTCGACGCCACCATCCATCGTCGGCATCGCGTGCGGAGCGAAGGTCCCGTCAAGTGCCACGACATACTTGTCCTGGGCCATGGCGCCGCCGCTCAGCACGAGCGAAAGCGCAAGGCTTCTGATCATGATCTTCATCTCATTCCCCTCTGTTGGTTGATGCAGGCGCCATTGCCGTGCCCAGAAGAACCGGGCTGCCGAAGGAAGTGGTTAAGTCGACCTGCGCCCTGCTGCCAAAAGTTCAACACAGGGACGGAGAGCGACGCAATATATCTGGCTATAAAAATCTTCGCCTTCAAAATAACATTTCATTATACTGCAGCCGAAATGGGCAAAGGGAGACGCCGGTGTTCACGTTGAGACAGCTGGAGACTTTCCGCGAAGTGGTGCGGGCCCGGACGACGCTGCGCGCGGCCAAGGCGCTGAACGTCTCGCAGCCGGCGGTGTCGAACATGATCCGGCAGATGGAGGCGCGGCTCGGCTTTCCCCTGTTCGAACGTCTGGGCAACCGGCTGGTGCCGACGCCGGACGCGGACGAGATCTACCGCGACAGCGAGTCGATCTTCGCTCTCTACCAGGCGTTCAGCCACCGGATCGAAACCCGCCAGCGCAGCGAGGCCGGCCATCTCAGGATCGTCGGGACGCCGCCGCTGGCCAACGCGCTGATCCCGCAGGCGCTGCGCGAGTTCCTGTCGAAGCGGCCGGCGGTGCGGGTCCATGTCGATACGCGGCGGATCACCGGCGTGATGGAATCCGTCGAGACCCGCATGGCCGACATCGGTTTCGGCCTGAATCCGCCCGAACGCGAGGGCCTGTCCTTCGAGACCCTGGCAATGGCGCAAATGGTCTGCGTCTTTCCGCCCGGCCACCCGCTGGAAGACAAGGCGGCGATCTCGTCACGCGACCTGGACGGTCAACCGCTGGTTCTCTACGAGCCGAACTCGAGTCTCGATCGCGCGATATCCTCGGACATTCTCACCCGCGAGCTGCGGGCCCGGGCGATCGCCGAGGTGCGCTATTCCTCGCTCGCCTGCCTGATGGCCGAGGCCGGGCTGGGCGTGGGCTTCGTCGATTCCCTGACCGCCACCGTCGGGGAACGCTACCGGCTTTCGGCCCGGCCGCTGTTCCCGAGCCAGCCGGTGCCGGTCTGCGTCATCACCCGGAAGGGCGAAACGGCAAAGCGGATTCAGGCCACCTTTCTGACCGAGCTGCGCAAGTCCCCGGCCCTGACCGCCATCCAGGAATATGGCGCCGAGGTTCCCGACGTCAGCACCTGAGCGGGCACCGCCGCGCGCCCGGGCCGGGGGGCGGCCGGCATGGTGCTGTGCAGAATTGGCGCGGGATGCTATTCTGGAAGCCCAACGACGGAGCGCGAACCATGTCGGACGGCAAACTCACGATCCTGATCGGAACCACCAAGGGGGCTTTCCTGCTCTCCGGCGGCAGCGACCGCAACGGCTGGACGGTTGCCGGACCGTTCTGCGACGGCTGGCCGATCAACCATGTCGTCGGCGACCCTGCCAGCGGCACGATCTGGGCCGGAGGCGGCGGGGACTGGCACGGCGCGGGCGTCTGGCGATCCGGCGATGGCGGGGCAAGCTGGGAGCTCACCCGGCTGACCCGCGGAACGATGGACGACTGGGCCGCCAACGATCCCGACTTTGCCGAGATGATCGGCTGGAAGGACGAGCCGCTGCCCTTCGGCGACGGGTTCGCACAGATCTGGTCGCTGGGCCTGGTCGATGGCACGCTCTATGCCGGGACCAAGCCGGCCAGCCTGCTGGCCAGCCGGGACGGCGGCAGGAGCTGGAACCGGGTGCAGGGGTTGAGCGATCATCCCTCCTCCGACAGCTGGACCCCCGGTGCCGCCGGGCTGGTGCTGCACACGATCGTCGCCGATCCGGAGAACCCGAGAAAGCTCTGGATCGGGATCTCGGCTGCCGGGGTCTTCGCGACCGAGGACGGCGGCGAGACCTGGGAACGGCGCAACCGGCTGTCGAATGCCGGGGACTGCGCCGGCCACGACCACCCGGCGGCACCGCGCGACGGCGAGATCGGGCATTGCGTCCACAACATGATGCGGGCCCCCGGCGCCGATGACCTGCTCTACCAGCAGAACCACCACGGTGTCTGGCGCTCTGCCGATGGCGGCCGCAGCTGGGAGGACATCACGGCCGGGCTGCCCTCGACCTTCGGGTTCCCGATCCGGGTCCACCCCCGCGACCCGGACCGGCTCTGGACCATTCCGCTGAACGGGGACAGCGCCGGACGCTATCCGCCGGATGCCGCGGCGGCGGTCTGGCGGTCAACGGATGGCGGGGCAAGCTGGCAGCCGATGCGGGAGGGACTGCCGCAGACCGGCTGCTTCTTCACCGTGCTGCGCCAGGCGATGGCCGGGGATGCCCGCGATCCGGCCGGGGTCTATTTCGGCACCAACAGCGGCTCGGTCTTTGCCAGCCTCGACGAGGGCGAGACCTGGGCCGAGATCGCGCGGCATCTGCCGACGATCCTGGCGGTGGAGGTCCTCGACCACTGAACCGTTCGGCCGCCGCCACGTCCGGGGACAGGCGGCCCTGCCCCTCTTCGATCAGCTTGATCGCCCGCAACGCCATGTCCTGACCGTCGATCCCGACCGGCCCGGCAACCCGCAGCGCGGCGCCCTTGTCGGCGCTTGTCGCGGGCCTGCAATGCGGCGGGCCGCCGCCCTACCCCGAGTATCCCGCCATGCGCGGGATCGCCAGGACCAGGTCGGGGAACAGGATGATCAGCAGCAGCGCCACCAGCAGGGTCAGGATGAAGGACCAGATTTCCCGGATCAGCTCCGACAACGGGATTTTCGACACGCCGCCGATCAGGAACAGCAGTTCGCCATAGGGCGGCGTGATCAGCCCGATCTTCGGCTGTATCTGTACAACTTCCCGGAAATATGCGGCGTCCAGATCAGTCTGGGGCTGATCCGCCGCCTGACCGAGAAGTTCCCGGGCATCATCGCGGGTGTGAAGGACAGCGGCGGCGATCCCGATGTGACGGCCGACTATATCCTGTCGTTTTCCGGTCTGAGGATCTTCACCGGCAACGAAGTCGATGTGCCCGAGCTGAACCCGCTGGGCCTTGCCGGTACCGTCTGTGGTCTGGCCAATGTCGTGCCGGCCTTCATGCGTCATCTCGTCGATGCGCGGAACGAATACGAGGGCCGCCCGCTCGTCGCCGCCCTCCGGGAAGCCGATGCCGTGCTGTCGCGCTTCCCGTTCATACCGTCGGCCAAGGCGATCATCGCCGACCGGATGCAGGACCCGAACTGGCTGCGGCACATGCCGCCGATGACCACCCCTCCGGCACAGCTGCGGGCCCGGATGGTGGCCGACTATCTCCAATGGCTCTCGACCGGTGGCCAGACCACTGTCGCCACGGGCCAGGATCTGTCGGCCACGAATGTCCTGCCCCTCAAATCAGCCTGAAACGATGAACGGCCACTCGAATACGAAAGAGGCATCATGACGACCGCCGCCCCCACAGGCCGCGCCAGCGGCAAGAACAGCCCCGATCTTGATACCGAAGGCAGCCGCATCGCGAATGCCATCGGCTCTGCGGACATCGTCTTCATGCGCCATCACGGGGTGATGGTCCTGTCCGACAGCATCGCCAAGGCCTGGGATGACCTGTATTATCTGGAACGCGCCTGCGAGGTGCAGGTGCTGGCCCTGTCCACCGGCCGCCCGATCATTCCGATCGATGCCGAGCTCGCGCGGAAGACCGGCGCCCAGATCATGGGCGAGGCCGCCGAGGCTGCTGATTTGCATCTGGCAAGCATCCGGCGGCAGCTGGACCGGCTGGAACCCGATTACCGCTCATGACCGCCTGACCTGACCCCGCCGACGGCGAACTGGTCGAGACGCGGAATTCCGAAAGCAATCGGCCGCGAACTGCGACCGAAACAGGCCCTGCCGGCCTTGGCCATGCGCCGGGTCTTCTTGACCAGTGAATGATGCGACCCGCGGCCGCCGTCGTGCCGCGGACCAGCCCCGAGTCCGGCAGCTGCCCCACGACCATGCGGCGGATCACCGCACGGGCTGCGCGCCCGAACCTGTGCCCGCTCCTCGGCACATCGCAGACTCGACAGGGGTCGGGCCACGGGGAAGAAGAGATCATCCCGACTCCATAGGTCATAAAGAAATCTTTTCACTCCCATATCTCGATTGGATTGGACGAATTCGGGAAAATCTGGTGCTCTGAAGACGATATCACAAGGAATCATGCCCATGTCAGACCGTCAACTCTACCTGAAATTTCTTGATTCAGACGTGCGGGGCATCATCACTCTCTATGAGGAAACCGCGCCGAAGACATGTGCCGCGATCTGGAGCGCATTGCACGAGCCCGTGCAGTGGCCGGCGCTGCATGCGTCCTACACCGGACCCGAGATCATGATGGGGCTTCCCGAAAGCGCGCGGACCTTCGACCCGACCAGCATCGGCCCCGAGAACATCACGAGCTTTCCCGCCCCGGGCGAGCTGCTGTGGTTCTATCAGCCGAAGAACTACTTCAAGATGGACCCCGACGAGTTCTGGGAAATCGGCCTTGTCTATGGCGAGGGCGCCCGCACCGCCGGCCCGACCGGCTGGACCGCTCCCAACTTCTTCGGCCGGATCACCGAGAATTTCGACGCCGTGGTCGAGCAATGCCGTATCATCCGCCGCAAGGGCGAGCGGATGGTCGAGCTCGGTCGCTGCGCCTGAGCCGACAGCTTCGCGACGGCGCCCATGCCGCCGCGGCCCAGACATCGACTTTGTCCGTGAAACCATAGAATGGAAATGCCATGCAAATCACCACTCGCAGTCTTTTCGGTTCGGTCGCCATCAGCCTCTTCGCCATGCCGGCGCTGGCCGACGAAATCACCATCAACTCCTTCGGCGGCGCCTATGAGGAAGCGCATCGCGCCTGCGTCATCGACCCGTTCGAAGCCGCCACGGGCGCCAAGGTCAACATCGTCACGGCCTATTCCGCCGATGCCTTCGCACAACTTCGCGCCCAGAAGGATGCGCCGCAGTTCGACGTGATCCACTTCTCGGGCGGGCAGGAGATCGTCGGGGCCAGTGAAGGTCTGCTGCTGCCGATCACCCCCGAGATGGTGCCCAACCTTGCCGATGTCTATGACTTCGCCAAGGAAGGCGTCGCCAAGGGCGAAGGCCCGGCCTACCAGATCGCCGCGGTCGGGCTGGTCTATGCCGCCGACAAGATGCCCGAAGCGCCGACCAAATGGGCCGACCTGCTGAACCCCGAATACAGCGACCGGCTGGTTCTGACCGATATCTCAAACGGATACGGGATGATCGGACTGCTGATGCTGAACCAGATCTCGGGCGGCACGATGGATGATATCCAGCCCGGCCTCGACGCGGTGTCGAAGCTGCTCGAACAGGGGGCGATCGTGGTCTCGAAATCGCCGGAAATCCAGCAGGAGTTCGCTCAGAACGACGCCTGGCTTGCCGCCTATGCCTCGGATTATGCCTATACCCTGCAAAAGGCGGGGCTGGACGTGAAATTCGTCCAGGGCGAGGAAGGCACGCCGGCCAGCTTCATCACCGCAAGCCTGGTCGCCGGACGCGACAATGTCGAGCTGGCGTCGAAGTTCATCGACATGGAACTGTCGCCCGAGGCGCAGGCCTGCTTCTCGGAAGCGCTGCGCTACACGCCGACGAACTCGAAGACGGTGCTGGCCGATGACGTGGCCGCTTCGGTCGTCTACGGGCCCGACGCGACCGCCGGCCTGATGCGGTTCGACCCGATCAAGATCGAGGCCAACCGGTCCGCCTGGGTCGAGGCCTGGGGCAAAACCATCGCCCGCTGAACCTGAAACGGGCGGCGGCAGGAAGAGCGCATGACGGACCGCAGGGAAGCCTGGCTGTTTCTGGTCCCGGGACTGGCATTGCTGGTCCTGGGATTCGTCCTGCCGATCCTGCGGATGCTGGTTCTCTCGGTGCTGGGGCCGGACGGGCTGACGCTTCAGCAGTTTGCCCGGTTCTTTCAGGACGGCTACTACCCGTCGATCCTCTGGCGCACGGTCCGGATGTCGCTGGTCATCACGGCGATCACCGCCGCAATCGGCTTTCCGCTGGCCTATATCACCTCGCGGGTGGGTCCCCGGCTGCGGCTCTGGCTGATCGTCATGGTGATCCTGCCGCTGATGACATCGGTCGTGGTCCGCACCTTCGGCTGGATGGTCCTGCTGGGCCGGTCCGGGCCGCTGGCGACCACGCTGCGCGACATGGGGCTGGTCGGGCGCAGCTTTTCCCTGATGCATACCGAGGCGGCGATCGTCCTGGGCATGGTCCAGGTTCTGCTGCCTTTCATGGTGCTCAGCATGCTTGGCGTTCTCAGCCGTCTCGACCCGAGGCTGGAGGAAGCGGCGCGGACCATGGGCTGCAGCTTCCTGCAGACCATCAGGCGGGTGGTCCTGCCGCTGGCGATGCCCGGCGTGGTCGCCGGATCGCTGCTGGTCTTCACCCTGTCGGCCTCGTCCTTCATCACCCCGAGCCTGCTGGGCGGCGCACGGATCGAGGTGCTGGCGGGCTCGATCTACAAGAGCGTAACGCAGACGCTGGACTGGAACTTCGCCGCCGCGCAATCGGTGATCCTGTTCCTAGGGCTTGCCCTGGTCCTGATCCCCTATCTTCGCCTTGGTGCGCGGCATGGTTAAGGCGGTGCCCACCTGGCTTCGCTGGCTGGCCTGGATCTTCGTCATCCTGGCGGCGCTGCTGCTTCTGGCGCCGCTGGTGGTGGTGGTCGGGGTCTCGGTCTCGGAAAGCCAGTTCATCGCCTTTCCGCCGAACGGCTTCTCGCTGAAATGGTACGGGAACGCCCTCGGGTCGCGCGAATATGTCGAGGCCTTCTGGCTCTCGCTGCGGCTGGCGGCGCTGGTCACACTGTCGGCCACGCTGATCGGCGGCGCCGCGGCGATTGCCCTGTCGCGGCGCCGGGGCGGCCAGGCGCTCGAGACCTTCTTCCTGTCGCCGCTGGTCATCCCCAGCATCATCTTCGCGATCGGGATGCTGATGCTCTGGAGCTCGCTCTTCGGCGTCACCTCCTTCCTGGCGCTCTGGATCGCGCATACCGTGGTGGCACTGCCCTATGTGCTGCGCACCACGCTGGCCGTGCTGGCCGAAAGCGACCCCTTCCTGGAAGAGGCGGCACGGACGATGGGCGCCAGCTGGCCCCGCCGGCTCTGGCATGTCGTCCTGCCGCAATGTCGACCGGGGCTGGCCGCGGGGGCGTTCTTTGCCTTCAACATCTCGTTCGACGAGGCGGTCCTGTCCCTGTTCCTGCGCAATCCGGGTCTGAACACCCTTCCGGTGCAGATCTACGGGCAGCTCGAATTCTCGCCCGACCCGACCGTGGCGGCGGTTTCGACCATGATGATCGTTCTGACCGTGACCCTGATTGTCCTTCTTGACCGGCTTCTTGGCCTGAACCGCGTGGCGAGTACCTGAATGTCCGACCTGACCCTCCGCCAGATAGAAAAATCCTTCGGCCGCACCAAGGTGCTGCACGGGATCGACCTCGACATCCGTTCGGGCGAGTTCGTCTCGCTGCTCGGGGCCTCCGGCTGCGGCAAGACCACCTTGCTGCGCATCATTGCCGGCCTCGAAAGCGTCAGCGGCGGCAGCGTCAGCATCGCCGGCCGGGATGTCACCGAACTGCCGCCGGAGAAGCGGGACATCGCGATGATGTTCCAGTCCTACGCGCTGCTGCCGCATCTGACGGTGGCCGAAAACGTGCGCTTTCCCCTGCGGATGCGGCGCCGGGGCAGCCGCGAGGAACAGGTCGCGCAGGTCGAGAAGGCGCTGGAGACCGTGCAGCTCGGCCATCTGGGTGATCGCATGATCCGGCAGCTCTCGGGCGGGCAGCAGCAGCGGGTGGCCCTGGCACGCGCCATCGTCTCGGGTCCGCAGGTCCTGCTGCTGGACGAACCGCTTTCGAACCTGGATGCCCGCCTGCGCGAGGAGATGCAGGTCGAGCTGATGGAGATTCACAACCAGCTGGGCCTGACGACGATCTTCGTCACCCACGATCAGGAAGAGGCCCTGTCCCTGTCGGACCGCGTGGTGCTGCTGAACAACGGCCGGATCGAACAGCAGGGCAGCCCGCATGCGATCTACAGCGCCCCCGAGACGGGATTTGCCTCATCCTTCCTCGGCGCCGCCAATCTGCTGCCGGTCGCGGTCGAGGACGGGCCGGTGGCCCGGCTGGCGGACGGGCAAGAGCTGGCGCTGCGCGACGAGGAGACCCAGCGGGGCGACAGGATGCTGCTCCTGCGGCAGGAGGACCTGAAGATCGTGCCCGCAACGACCGCTGGCGCCTTGAGGGCCCGGGTGGCGATCCGTGTCTATCTTGGCGCGCGCTACCGTTACATGCTGGATCTGGCCGGCCAGCGGATCAGCCTGACCGCCCCGAACTCGGTCCATGTCGAACCGGGAGAGGACGTCGACCTGACCATCGCCCCCGACCGGATTCGCCTGCTGGCACGCTGAGGCAGGGCGACTTGCGCCGGGGTGCGACAGGGCTATCATTGCCGGGAAAGGACGCGGGGCCAGAACGACGCTTGAGGTCAGGCACCGCCCGTGTCCCACGGGAGGCGCAGGTGCGCACAATCGACATGCGGACCTTTGTCGTGCTGACCCGGACCCGCAATTTCCGGCGCGCGGCGGAGGAGTTGAACACCACGCAGCCGGCCGTCTCCAGCCGCCTCGCCGCGATCGAGCGCGAATATGGCCGCCGTCTGATCGAGCGCGGCGACGGCGTGTTTCGGTTGACCGATGCCGGAGAACTGGTTCTGAAAGGGTTCGAGACGGCTCTCGACGAACTCGACAAGGTCTCGGCCCAGCTGTCCGGCTCTCCAGTGGTCCGGGCCGCGCCCCTGCGTCTGGGGGCCATCGATACGGTGGCCGCGACATGGATGCCGGACCTCATCGACAGGCTGCATGCGCAGTTCCCCGGCGTTCAGATCGAACTGACGGTCGATGGCACCGCGCCGCTGCTCGCCGGCCTGAAGAACGACCGTTTCGACGTGGCCTTCGCGATCCAGTCACTGGTTGACGAGGGATTTCGCAGTTTCTCGCCCTGCACGCTGCAGATGATCTGGGCCGGGTCGCCGCGGCTGATCGACCCCGGCCATCGCTACACGCCCGGAGACCTGGCACGGCTCCCGATCATCTCGTTCCCCAAGGCATCGCCGCCCTTTCTGATGATCGCCCCCTATTTCCACGACGAGAAGCTGCTGGCCGCCAACCTGACCAGCTGCAACTCGCTCTATGCCATCGTCAACCTGCTGATCGACGGCTTCGGCGTGGCGGCGCTGCCTGCGGTCACGATCCGGCGCGAACTGAAGACCGGGAAGCTTTGCGCGCTGAACGTCACCAAGCATTTCCCGGCGATGCCCGTGATCGCATCCTATCAGGGCCTCACCCAGCAAGACACGATCCGTGCCGTGGTCGAGACCAGCCGCACGGTCGCCGCCGACTTCTGCGCTAAGGTCGAGCCGGGAACGGCCTGGGTCGAATAGACGCCTGCCCCGAAATCCGCGAGACTCCCCCGGCCGCCCGGCCTGCCCCCCTGCCCTGGCGGAACCGCCCATCGGGTAGGCCGCTGTTTCGGCAGTCCGGCCCATCGGCGTCCTGCTCATGATCCAGAACAGGAGCTTCGTCGTGCGCAGGCCCATCTTGCCGCCCCGGGACATCCGCACCGGATCGCTCAGAACCAGGTGACGGTGTCTTCCATCGTGCGCCGGGTCTTGGGGAATTCCGGCTCCCTGGCGCGGTAGCCGAAGGCGAACATCACCGCCGGTTTCCACCGGGTGGTATCGATGCCGAAATGATTTTCCAGGGTTTCGACGGTGCGGCCCATGTCGAAACCTTCGATCGGGCAGCTGTCGATGCCCATGAGCGCCCCGGCCGTCATCATGTTGGCCAGCACGATATAGGCCTGCTTGCCGGACCAGTCGGTGATCTCGCGGTCGGTCGTGATGCCGTGATCCACCGTCTGGAACTTGCCGTAGGCACCGTTGAATCCCTCGATCACCTCGTCCGGCAACTGCTTGACGGTGCGATAGTGGTTCTGCAGGTACTCCGACCCGGCCGCCATCGTCCTGGCGGTGCCGGCAAGGATGATGCCGAAATGGCTGGCCGTGCCCAGCTGGCCGCTGGAGCCGTTCATCATGCCGTTGGCACCCCAGGAGAACTCCCGGAACAGCTCGCGCTTTTCCGGGGTCTGGATCACCAGCACCCTGAACGGCTCATGACCGAAGGATGTCGGCGACAGACGCCCGGCTTCGAGGATGGTCTCGAAGGCGGAATCGTCGATCCTTCGCGTCGGATCGAAGACCTTGGTCGCATGACGGAAATTGAAGGCATCAAGGATCTGCGCCTGAATGTCCCGGGTAACATCGGTGATCGCGTTCATGGTCGGCTCCATCGGAATGGTGTTGTCCCGACCCAGATATCACTTGTGAGATCGCAGAAAATTGGCGCATATCAGAGTTCAGTTTTCGTCTTTCGGATATAATGACAATGGACACCGACAGCCTGCGCCTGTTCGTCATGGCGGCCGAACGGCTCAACATCAGCGCGGCCGGCCGTGAGCTTGGCCTGGCGCCGGCGGTTGCCAGCGCACGGCTTGCGAAGCTGGAGAACGAACTTGAGGTCGAACTCCTGCACCGCACCACCCGCAAGGTGACCCTGTCGCTGGAGGGGGCGGATTTCCTGCCCTATGCACGCGAAATCCTTGCCCAGGCGGATGCTGCCCGGGCCGCGCTTGGCGGATCGGAAACCGGCCCGATAGGCACCCTGCGCTTTGCCGCCCCCAGCAGTTTCGCACAGCTGCACATCATGCCGCTTCTGCCGGAGTTCCAGGCCCTCTACCCCGATCTCACGCTGGATCTTCGCCTGTCCGACAAGCAGTTCGATGCCATCGAGGGCAGCTTCGACCTTGCGCTGCGCAGCGCGCCCTTGACCGACAGCAGCCTCAGGGGCCGCAAACTGGCAGAGGACAAGCGGATTCTCTGCGCCTCGCCGGCCTATCTCGAGACCCACGGAACACCCGCGACTGTCCAGGACCTCGCGGGGCACAGGTTCATCGCCTGGAGCGATGCGGGTGCGCGGGAACTGATCCATGCCTCGGGCGCAGTGGCCCTGCTGGACCCGGCCAGGATGGTCTGCCGCACCATCGTGGATGACGGCGATGCACAGCGCGAAGCGACCATCGCCGGTGCGGGGCTTTCGATCAACTCGCTCTGGAGCGCCGCGCATGAAATCCGTTCCGGCCGGCTTTTGCAGGTCCTGCCCGATTGGCGGCTGAACGATCGGTCGGTGCTGTGGCTGGTCTATCCGCGCTCGAACGTGCTGACCCCCAAGACCCGTCTCTTCATCGACTTCCTGATCAAGCGTCTCGGGCCGGCGGTCGCATTCGATCCGGCAAGCCCGGAATTGCCCGTGCCCCCGTGATCCGCCACCACGAGTGCAACCCGTGCCAATCCTCGGCCTTGGCCGAGCTACGCGACCTCGTAGGCCCGGATGAATTCCCGGTCGGGTTCGATGCCAAGGCCGGGCCCCTGGGGGATCGCAACCATCCCGTGATTGCGGGCAACCTGGCCCCGAATGTCCAGCGGCTCCTTCAGCAGTTCGTCGCGAAACAGGTTGTGGGTGGTGTCGAACTCCAGCATTGGCTCCCACGGCGTCAGCCCGCCCGGCAGCGCTGGCATGGCGGCCAGCAGGTGCAGGTTGGTGGCGACCGCCACGGCAGAGCCCCAGACATGGTTGATCACGGGGGTGAAATGGGCGTGGCAGAGCGTCAGGACACGCAAATACTCGCTGATACCGCCAAGGGCGCAGACCTCCGGTTGTGCGATGTCGAGCCCCCGGTTCTCGAGGATACTGCGCCAACCCCAGCGGTTAAATTCGGCCTCGCCGCCGGAGATGTTGACCTTCAGGCCAGACCGTAGCTCGCGGTAGCCGTCCAAATCTTCTGGTGCGATCGGCTCTTCGAACCAGTAGGCCCCCAGATCTTCCAGCGCCCGACCGACATAGAACGCGTCCGATGTTGTGTAGCAATGATTGGCATCGACCATGAAGCGGCCCGCGTCGCCGGTCCCGACGGCCACCGCTTCGCACATGCGCACATCGGCGCGCGGCCCCAGTCCGACCTTCATCTTGGTGGCAACAAAGCCCATGCCGATGATCGCCGCCGCCTCGTCACGGAAGCGCATGACGTGATCCTCAATGCTTTCCCGCTTGAGCATCATGCCGTAACCGTAAGCCGAGATCCGGTCGCGATGTGCCCCACCGATGAGCTTGTGCAGCGGCAGGCCCGCGACCTTGCCCGCAATGTCCCAAAGCGCAATATCCACCCCCGACAGCGCCTGCATAGGCATGCCCTTCTGGCCGTGGTCGCGCAGGAGGTTGTAGACCTTGTGCCAGATAACGTCACGGTCCATCGGGTCGTCGCCCAGCACCATCGGCTGGATGACCTTCTCCACGATCCCCTTGTTGGCGAGCGCCACGTTTCCGGGGCCGAAGCACTCTCCCCACCCGGTTATGCCCTCGTCTGTTTCGATCTCCACCAGATGTGCCGTGCGCCGGGAATAGAACTGCTGCGAGTAGCCAAGCTCTTCCGGCAGGTCGTATTGCAGGACGTGGCTGGTAACCCTGATGATCTTCATGCGTTCAGCCTCTCGAAGCGGCTCGTGTCCAGCGCGCGGGTTATCCGTTTCACCACCAGATAGTCGTGCAATGCCAAGGGCGAGCAATCATGCCCGAGTCCGGATTGGCCGATCCCGCCATGCGGCAGGTCGATGTCGTATTTCACCCCGTTGATCTGGATTTCGCCGTAGCGAAGCCGACCTGCCCAGGCCTCGGCCCGTGACAGGTCGCGTGTGAACAGATAGGCGGTCAGCCCGCCTTCGTCGCAGTCGTTGGCCATCTCCAGAAGCCGCGACTCGTCAGCAAAGGGGATCACGCTGACGATGGGGCCGAAGGTTTCCTGGCGGTAGACATCCATTGTCTCGGTGACGCCGTCGAGCACCGTCGGCGCGATGTAATGGCCCTTGTTCAGATGCGGCGGCCTGCCGCCGCCCGCCAGCAGCGTCGCGCCCTCTGCCACCGCGCTGTCGATCAACCCCTTGATCCGGGTCCAGGCCCGACCGTCGATGAGCGGGCCCGTGGTGATGTCCTGGTGGCGATCGAAGCCGACCCTGGCGGCCTGCGCCCGGCTGCGCAGCTTCTCGCGGAATGTCGCGTGTACCGACTCGGCCACGAAGACCCGGTTGGGAGAGACGCAGATCTGGCCGGCATTCGAGAACTTGACGCCGCAGATCACGTCGGCGGCCAGATCCAGGTCGGCATCGCCAAAGACGAGAACCGGCGCGTTGCCGCCCAGTTCCATTGAGTAGCGCTTGATCGAGGTCGCGCCGGCCCGCATGATGTGCTGCCCGGTCTTGGTGGATCCAATGAGCGTCACCACCGCCGGAATGGTCGAGGCCGTCAGCGCATCAGCCACATCGTATCCGTCAGTGCAGAGGATCTGCACAACCCCGCGGGGCAGCCCGATCCTTTCGCACAGCATCCCGACGGCATAGGCCGAGACCGGTGTGGCCTCGGAAGGACGAATGATGATCGGGCAACCCGCCGCCATCGCCGGACCGATCTTGAAAGCCAGGTTCAGAAGCGGGAAGTTCCAGGCCAGGAAGGCAAGGGCCACCCCGGCGGGTTCATGCACCAGCCGGTGGCTGTGGGTTCCGGCCCGGTCCACAAGGCCGATGTCGGCGACCCGTGCGATCTCCTCTGCATAGTAGTCGAGCGAGACGACAAGGCGGTCCCAATCCTCATGCGTCTGCGCCCAGGGCTTACCCATTTCGTGGTGGACGCAGCTGCGCAGCAGCTCTTCCTCGGCGATCACCTCGTCCCGCAGGCGCCGCATCCAGCCCTGGCGCTCGCAGATCGGTGCCCGCGCCCACCCCGGGAAAGCAGCCTTGGCCGCCTGCAAAGCAAGTTCGGCCTCTGGCAGCCTGGCGGTGGCGACGGTTGCGATCAGTTCCTCGGTGGCGGGGTTCACCACGTCCTTCCGGCCGCCCCCCGCCACCAGGGCACCGTCAATATACATCTCTGTCGGGAATTCCATCTGGCCCTCAGTCGAAAAGGTTGGCGATATTGGTCTTGATCCGGTCGCCGACATAGAGAGCCAGCGCCTGGATGGTCGATGTCGGGTTCACAGCACCGGCCGTCACGAAGATCGACCCATCGACGATGAACAGGTTCTTGACATCGTGGCTGCGCCCCCAGCTATTCACAACCGACCGCTCGGGATCATTGCCCATCCGGCATGTGCCCATCTGGTGCCACCCTGCCCGCCACCAGACCTTTCCATCCCCCTTCGACAGAATCCTACGGGCGCCGGCGGCCCGCAGCACCTCACTGGCACGGGCCTCGCCATGTTCCAGCATCCGCCGGGTATTCTCGCCCAGTCGATAGGTAATCTTCGGGGCCGGGATGCCGTCACTGTCGGTCAGTTCCGGGTCGAGAGTGACGCAGTTCTCTTCTTCCGGCAGATCCTCGGACACGATGGTGAGCCCGGCGAGATAGGGATAGATCTCATCCATGATCTCGCGGTGCGCCGCCCCCCAGGGGATCGGGTCGTCGATACCATAGCCGCCAAGCGCATAGGTCATAGGCGTGGTGGAGCGGCCCGAATGCAGCCCATAGCCCCGCACGAAACCGCGCGAAGGGTCGGACTCGTAGAACTCCTGACTGAGGATTGAGCAGGCCATCGGCCCCTCATGCCCCAGCATGGGTTCGTCAAAGACCCCCGTGACCCCGATCAACGGATGGAACATCAGGTTCTTGCCGACCATGCCCGAGCGATTGGCAAGCCCCTCGGGAAACAGGCCGGAACGCGAGTTGAGCAACAGCCGCGGTGTGCCGATCCCGTTGCAGGCGACGACCACCATTTCGGCCTTCTGTTCGTGCAACTGCCCGTCCGCCCCGTGATACAGCACGCCGGAGGCAAGGCCCGTACGCTGATCGACCAGGATTTCCCGGACCCGGGACCTGGTGCGCAGTTCCACCCCGGCATTCTCGAGGATCGGCCAGTAAGTGAAATTGGTTCCGCCCTTCGCGCCCGCCGCACAGCCCAGATCGCAGGTGCCCGCGTTGACGCATTTCTGTCGTCCGTCGCGATCCTCGCTGAGGATGGCGACATCCGAAGGCCACCAATGCCAACCCAGCTTGTTGAACCCCTGCGCCAGGGTCTGTCCGAGCTTGCCAATCGGAATCGGCGGCAGGGGTGGCTTGTACTCAGGGTATGCCGGATTGCCCGCAAGACCGGAGACGCCGGTGTTGGCATCGTTCATGTCGTAGAACGGGGCAAGGGTGTGGTAGTCGAGCGGCCAGTCCTCTCCGACGCCATCCAGCGTCCGGGTGCGGAAGTCCGAAGGCCGCATCCGTGGCCAATGCCCGAGGAAATTGATGGTCGAGCCACCGACACCGTTCCAGTTGACCGGTGTGATGCAGCTGTCGTTCGAATTGATCGGGTAGTCTTGCGGTTGCCGTCGCACGTTGGGATCGCAGGAGAACTCGGCATAACGGGCCAGTTCATAGTCCTCGCGGCGTGAAGGAAAGTCTCTGTCGGGCAGGTGGCCGCCCTGTTCCAGGCACAGGATCCGCATGCGCGTCTCGAGAAGCGACCAGGCGATCGCCGCGCCCGACGCGCCGGCTCCGATGATCAGGACATCTACCGGTTCATGGCTCATGCTGCACCTCCCGTCGGATCTCGATAGATCGGCCCACGCGCCCGAACCGGGGCGGTCAGCCGTTTCATCAGCTCGGGCGGTTCCCGATCCACTGGATAGCCCTTCGGATGCACCGGATGCGCCCCGACGCCCAGCTTTTCGCGCATGTCGGGACGGCTGTAGTAGGCCATGTAGACGGCGCTCAGCAGTTGCCTAAAGTCCTCCGGGCGGTCCTTCTCCAACCGGGAGACGAGCCTGGGCGAGACCTCGCCGGGCTGCGCTCGCACCTCCGAGAGCAACGCCCTGATCGCCGAAGCAAGGGTCGGTTCGGTCGCTTCGATGAGGCCGGACGCCAGTCCAAGCTGCCCGGCGCCGGGAATGGCGCGATCGGGATTGGCCGGGATCAACTGGTCCAGGATCGCTGTCAGCAGTTCGATATCGGATTGCATGATCATCGTCCTCCTATCGGCTACCTGCAGAGTCGCCGCGGGAAACTGCATCTATGGCAACAGCCAGAAGCAGTATGGCGCCGGACACCATCAGCTTGTCGGCCGCACTCGCTCCGGTCAGGTCCAGACCGTTGCCGAGAGACCCGATGACCAGCGCACCAAGGATCGCGTTCCAGACCGACCCGCGCCCGCCAAACAGGGACGTACCGCCAATAACCGCCGCCCCGATTGCTTCCAGTAGCAGCGAACCGCCGGCAAAGGCCGTGTAGGAGACCGAGCCATAGCGCGAGGCGCCGAAAATCCCGCCGATCGCCGCCATCAACCCGACGATGCCGAATCCTGCCGCGCGGATGCGCTTGACCTTCATTCCTACTCGCCGTGCGCTTTCGGCATTGCCGCCCACGGCAAACAGGGCACGACCGAAAGGCGTCGATGTGGTGATCCATCCCAGCAGGCCGGTAATGCCGACAAGCAGCACCAGCAGCAGAGGCAGCGAGCGATAGGCGTTCAGCGTCAGGATGACCGAGATCACGATGACCCCGAACAGGAAAACCTGTCCCCACAGGGCCAGCGGGCTATCGATTTCAAGCCCCCGGGCCCGACGCTTCATCTGCTTTCGCAGGCTCCCGTAGGCAAAGAGTGCCACCACCACAATCCCAAGCGCGACACCCCACAGGTCGGGGATCAGAACCCGCGCGAATCCGCGCACGAAGGGGTCGCTGACATTCAGGTTCCCGGTCGGCAGGATCTTCTGCATCAGCCCCTGGAATCCAAGCAGGCCGGCCAGCGTGACCACGAAGGCGGGAATACCGACATAGGCCACCAGCAGGCCCTGGGCCAATCCCATCAGGGTACCGATCGCCATGACGATCAAACAGGCCAGCCAACCCGGAACCCCGGCCAGCACCAGCACGCCCAGTAGCGCCGCGCAGACGCCCGCGGTCGCCGCGGCCGACAAGTCGATATCGCCCAGCAACAAGACTACAGTGATGCCCACCGCCAGCGTCGCGATGACCGAGGACTGCATGAACAGGTTGTAGATGTTGCGCGGACTTAGAAAGATCACGCGAAAACTATCTGCCGCACCGGTCGCCAGGTCGTAGAGCGGCATCACGAGGCCGAAGTAGCCCCAGATCACCGCAAGGGCGAACAGCACGGGAACGAAGGTGCCGAATTGCGTCCGGCGCAGCGCGCGGAAGCGGTCCAGCAGGGAAAGGCGGGCGTCAGGCTGCATCGGATGTGCTCGGGTCAAGGCCGCGCGTCATGGCGACGACGATCTCATCGGGATTGGTGTCCGCAGTGCGGTAAGTGGCGACATTACTGCCATGACGCAGCACGCAGATCCTGTCGGACACCTCGAAGATATCGCGCATGTTGTGAGAGATGTAGACCACGGCGTGACCTGTCTCGCGCATGCGCTTGACCACCTCCAACACCTGCCGGGTCTGCGCGACACCCAGGGCGGCGGTCGGTTCGTCGAGCATCACGACGGTGCTTTGCGCCCCCACAGCGCGGGCAATTGCGATTGCCTGTCGCTGACCGCCGGACAAGCCGCCGACCTTGGCGCGCACCGATTGCAGCGTCCGCACTTCCAGACGGTCGATTGCGCTGCGTGCCCGGACCTCCATTTCCAGTTCGTCCAGCGGGCGCAGCAGGCGGGGAAGGAATCCCCATCCCGGCTTGACAGGTTCCGTGCCCAGCGACAGGTTCGCCGCCACATCAAGGTTCTCGCACAGGGCCAAGTCCTGGTAGACGATCTGGATGCCAAGCGCGGCCGCATCGTTGGGGGAGTTCACTCCGACTGGCCTGTCGTCGAGAAAGAACTGTCCCTCGTCCGCCGTAAGGGCCCCGGCCAGCACCTTCATCAGGGTCGACTTACCGGCGCCGTTGTCACCAACCAGCGCCATGACCTCACCGCGGGCGACCTCGAAATCCACGCCTTTCAGGGCATGGACACCGCCGAACCGCTTGTGGATTCCGCGCACGGCAAGGTGCGCTGGTGGGGCTGACCGCCCCACCACTCTTTCCTCGTTTCGTGTCATGACAGGGGGCTACTGACAGAAGTCGGTCTTGGCCGCTTCACCCTGGCACACCATCTCGCGTGTGACCGAGGGATCGTGTTCGATCACATAGCCCACGCCCTCGGTGCCGACAGCCGAATAGGCGTCAATCGGCACAAAGGCCACGTCCGCCCCGACGCCATTCTGCACGACCTCGGTCGCCAGGTCGTCATAGGGCTCGTCCTTGAGGAGACGGACAGCCACTTCGGCAGCAGCATAGCCCATCTCGTGCAACGGGCGCCAACCGCACTGGGTCTGCTTGCCCAGCAGCATCAGCTGCAGCGCCTGGACGGTGCAGTCAAGGCCCGATACCGGGACCGTGCCGGCCATGCCCTGTTCTTCCATCGCCGCGATAGCGGCGCCGGCGTTACCATCGTTCGAGGAAACAACGCCCTGCACATTATTGCCCAGCAGCGTCAGGGCCTGGTCCATGGAGCGGCGGGCGATGGCGGGATCCCAACCCGGCGTCCAGTTCTCGTACCCCAGGATGCGCTCGCCCGAGTCGAACAGCGGCTGCAGGACCGACATCTGGCCATCCGAGATCACGGCCGCATTGGGATCGGTCGGCGAGCCGCGGAGCAATACCAGCGTGTCCCCGGATTTCGTGTTGTCCACCACGTGTTGCGCCTGGGCAGCACCGGTGGCAAACATGTCGGCCTGGATCCAGACCAGCGTATTCTCCGAATTGATCATGCGGTCATAGGCGATTGTCGGCACGCCCTCCTCGGCCGCCGTATCCGCGATGATCGCGGAACTGTCACCGTCGATCGGGATCACCACCAGGACATCGGCGCCCTGCGTCAACGCCTGTTCCGCCTGCCGTTGCTGCATTGCGGTGTCGTTGTTCGCGTTGAACACTTCGACATCCACATCCGGCGCGATCTCGGCCATCCGCGCCTTGAAGGCGGCGGCATCCTGCTGTTCCCAGCGCGGGTTCACGTTTTCGGGCAGCAACAGCGCCACCATATCCTTCGCCGACGCCGCCCCGCCCGCGAAGAAAGCGGCAGCGGCCACACTGCCTGCCAATAGACCTTTTGTAGCCTTCAAGAACATCTTATCCTCCGTCTCGATGTCTGTGGCGCTTTCCGCGCCGAGGTGTCTGGTGGCAGTCAACCCTTTTCAGGGCCGCACGGGCAGTTCGAGCCAGGTTCCAAGTTGTCTCGAACTGCCGCCACTAGCCGGCCACCGTCCCGGCCACTGGCAATCTGTTTGTCAGCCTGTTCTCCCGGCCTTGCCAAAACCCGCAATCGCGCCGGAAAGGCGGGTGTGGGTATCCCCCAGATGTTCGGTCATCGTCGCCATGGCACGCGCACCGTCCCGCGCCTCGATCGCCTCAAGCACCTGCCTGTGGAGGGGAATTGACCGCTGGTTCTCGCGCGGGTCTGCGTTGGTCAGCCGGATCGAACTGAGCAGAGCCGAGAAGATGACCCCTTCCATTGCCATCAGGATCTCGTTGTTTGCGGCGCGCAGGATGGCCCGGTGAAACAGCGCATCGGCCACAACGAAAGCCTCGATCGACGCGGCAGACTCCATTCTGTCCTGTGCGGAGCGGATTTCCAGGATCTGTTCGTCAGTGGCAGAAACGGCCGCCCATGCTGCGGCACTTGGCTCGAACACCTGACGAACATCCATCAACTGGCGAAGGAATTCCGGACGCGGCTCCACCCCCTGATGCCAGGCAAGAACGTCGTCATCGAGCAGGTTCCAGCTGCTTCTCCGACGCACACGGGTGCCTATGCCGCGCCGGACCTCGAGCAGCCCCTTGGCGACCAGAAGCTTGACCGCCTCGCGCACCACCGTCTTGCTGACCCCGAAACGCGCCGCAAGCTTGCCCTCATCCTCGACAAGATCATTCTCGCGATAATGACCAGCCACGATGCGCCGCCCGATCTCGCGGCTGACCTGGGTGGTCAGGTTCGGCGTGATGCCCACCACGTCTTTCAGATCGTAAAAAAGAAGCTCGCTCATGGCAACTTCATAAACATGTGATGTTTCCTTTGTCTAGATGTTTTTGCTCTATTGGGCCGCATATTGCGCCCGGTGGTTTTCATCCCGCGCGACGCGGAAATACGAAAGCCCACACAGCCAGAACCGAGGACGTCAACCTGCCCACCGGCTGACCATCAATCCAGTCGTTGGGACATGATCCAGAGCGCAAACGCTGTCATGGCAGTTGAAGCGCCTTCTCCAGGCCCTCGAACGCGCTCTCCAGGATTATGTCGCGCGCGGCAATGTGCCGACCTGATGCGCGCACCTTCCGCGGGCAGAAGCCGGCGGCAACACCGCATGCTCCCGCCGGCGAGACCGGCCCCTTTCACACTTGCCTGGCGAGTTCCGGCACCACCGTTCCGATAGCTTGCCCCATCCAGTCGCCGGCTTCCGGAGCTACAATCGGCCCCGCCCAATTCGCTAGGCTCGTGCCATCGGCACCGCAAGCCACGCAAACACGCACCTCCCTAAAGGAGGACACAACGGAAGGCATGGAACGCCGGTGCCGCAGATGACATTGTCATCGACAGTGGTTGCCGGAAAATCTGGTGCCCGAGGCGAGACTCGAACTCGCACGCCTTGCGGCGGCGGATTTTGAATCCGCTGCGTCTACCATTCCACCACTCGGGCAGCACCGGGGCTGGTTCTAGCGCGCCGGAAAGCCACGGTCCATTGCAAATTTGCGTGGATTCTTTACCCGGGCGGGCCGGGCGACTAAGGAACCATTGAAGGGACCATCATGAAAATCCTGATCACCAACGACGACGGAATCAACGCACCCGGGCTGAAAGTGCTCGAGGCCATCGCCGAGGCCATTGCCGGCCCCTCGGGCGAAGTCTGGACCGTCGCCCCGGCCTTCGAGCAGTCCGGCGTCGCGCATTGCATCTCCTACACCCGACCGGTGATGATCTCCGAATTCGGACCGCGCCGCTTTGCCTGCGAGGGCTCGCCCGCCGATTGCGTGCTGGCCGGGGTCCACGAAGTGCTGCACGCCGCGCCCGATCTGGTGCTCTCGGGCGTCAACAAGGGCAACAACGCGGCCGAGAACACGCTTTACTCGGGTACCATCGGGGCCGCGATGGAGGGCGCCCTGCAGGGGTTGCGCGCCATCGCCCTGTCGCAGTTCTGGGGACCGGGCAACGCCGATCTCGACAACCCGTTCGAGGCCGCCGCCGCCCATGGCACCGATGCGGTCCGCGCGATCTGGGAGAACGGCGACTGGCGCGAGGAAGACTACCGGCTGTTCTACAACGTCAATTTCCCGCCCTGCCCGGCCTCGGCCGTGAAGGGCCGCCGGGTCACAACGCAGGGCTTCCGCGAGGCGACCAGCTTCGGCGTCGCCCCCAGCATCGCGCCGAACGGGCGCAAGTTCCTCTGGATCAAGGGCGGGGCACAGCACCATCCGACCGGGGCCGGCACCGATGCCGCCGCCAATCTGGACGGATATGTCTCGATCACCCCGATGCGCGCCGACCTGACCGCGCATGACCGGCTGGCGGCGCTGCGGGACGCGCTGGAATGATCGACGACGCCGAACGCCAGATGCAGTTCCTCTACACGCTCCGTTCGCACGGGGTGACGGATGCGCGCGTGCTCGGCGCGATGGAGACGATCGACCGGGGCACCTTCGTGCGCGGCCTCTTCGCCGAACGCGCCTACGAAGATACGCCGCTGCCGATCCCCTGCGGCCAGACGATCAGCCAACCCTCGGTGGTCGGGCTGATGACCCAGGCGCTGAACATCTCGCCGCGCGACAAGATACTCGAGGTCGGCACCGGTTCGGGCTATCAGGCGGCGATCCTCAGCAAGCTGGCGCGGCGGGTCTACACGGTGGACCGGTTCCGGCGCCTGGTGCGCGAGGCGCAGGCGGTGTTCGACGAGCTGAAACTGACCAACATCACGGCGATGACGGCGGACGGCAGCCACGGGCTGCCGGAACAGGCGCCCTTCGACCGGATTCTGGTCACCGCGGCCGCCGAGGACCCGCCCGGCACCCTGTTGTCGCAACTCCGGATTGGCGGTATCATGGTGATACCCGTCGGCCAGTCCGATACGGTGCAGAGCCTGATCCGCGTCACGCGCTCGGAGACGGGTTACGATTACGAGGAACTGCGTCCGGTGCGCTTCGTGCCGCTGGTCGAGGGGCTGGGACAGGACTAGCGCCGCGCCTGCGGTGCGTCGGGATGGAACAAGGCGCCGGGCAACCGGCGTGGGGTGGCCAAGGTTCGCAATGAAGACGAACCGCGGACAAGAGGTGGTGAGCATGATGACTATTCGCATTTCTCGCGGTCTGATGACGGGTGCGGCGCTTCTGGCGCTGGCCGGATGCACGGATCCGATAGATTTCGATCTTCGCGACCTCGGCAACGGATTCGACACCTCGGATGCGGTCCGCCAGCGCAGCCTCGACCGGCCCGCCACCGATGATCGCGGCGTGATCTCCTATCCCGGCTATCAGGTGGTCGTGGCCCGCCGTGGCGATACCGTCGCCAGCGTCGCCGCCCGGGTCGGTCTGGGGGCCGAAGAACTGGCCCGCTACAACGGCCTGTCCACCGGCGACACCCTGCGCGCCAACGAGGTGCTGGCCCTGCCGCGCCGGGTGGCCGAGCCCTCGCCCGCCACCGGGGCGCTGCCCTCGGGCGGCAATGTCGATGTGTCGGTCATCGCCGGTTCGGCGCTCGACCGCGCCGAAGGTGCCAATCCGGCGCCGGCCGCCTCCCCGGCGACCCCCAGCAGCCCCGAGCCGGTGCGCCACAAGGTGGCACGCGGCGAAACCGCCTATTCCATCGCCCGGCTCTACAACGTCTCGGTCCGCGCCCTGTCGGAATGGAACGGGCTGGGGCCTGATCTCGCGATCCGCGAGGGCCAGTATCTGCTGATCCCGGTCACCCAGCCCGTGGCGCCGCGCACCGCCGAGCCCGAACCCCTGCCCGGCACCGGCTCTCCCACGCCCGAGCCGCCCTCGGCCAAGGAGCCCCTGCCCGCCGAAGATGTGGCGCCGGTGACGCCCAAGGACGTGCCCGCCTCGCCTGACCTGTCCAAGGGCAAATCCTCGAGCTCGCGGCTGGCGATGCCGGTGGCCGGCAAGATCATCCGCGAATACGCAAAGAAGAAGAACGAGGGCATCGACATTTCCGCCGCCGCCGGCAGCACGGTCGTGGCCGCCGGTGACGGCACCGTCGCCGCGATCACCCGGGACACCGAGCAGACGCCGATCCTCGTCATCCGCCACGCCAACAACCTGCTCACCGTCTATGCGGGGCTCGACGCGATCAAGGTCTCGAAGGGCGACAAGGTCAAGCGCGGGCAGGCCATCGGCGTGGTCCGCAAGGGCAACCCGCCCTTCGTGCATTTCGAGGTCCGCGAAGGCTTCGAAAGCGTCGATCCGGTGCCCTTCCTGAACTGATCCCCGACCGCCCGGCGTGGAAAAAAGACGCAGTTTGGGCACAGTCGTTGCAAAGTTTGGGACAATTCATCCGCTAGGTCTGTTCCCTGGACTGGGGACAGAACGGGTACGATGTCAGTTTATTTTGGATATAATGCGATCTACGGCACCCAGACCCTGGTCGACGGGGTGCCGCAGAATTACGCCTATGCGCCCAGCGAGGGCAGCACCTGGAGCTATACCGGCGATCAGACCTGGTTCCACGTCCGCGAGAACGACGGCGCAACGGTCTTCAACGGCGACAACACCAACGAGCAGATCGGAAGCAACGAACAGATCGGCGGCTCCTGGGAGCAACTCGCCTATGTCGACGGCGCCTATTACCAGACCATCTGGGATTATACCTTCACCGTGTCGAGCGGCGGCGACACCTACCGCGTCGGCGTCATAGACATCGACTTCAACAACAACGATTTCATCGATCTCGAAACCGACAACGGCTATTACCTCGTCTTTCCCGACGGGGTGCCGCCGCCCGGCAGCTATACCGTCGGACCGGTGGTCAAGAACGATTCCTACACGGCGCATTCCGAGATGGGCGGCACCGTGGTCTGCTTTGCCGCCGGGACGCTGATCGAGACGCCCGAAGGGCCGCGCCCGATCGAGGACATGGTTCCGGGCGACCTTGTCCTGACCAAGGACCGCGGTCCGCAACCGCTGCGCTGGAGCGGCTGTCGCCGGGTTCCCGCGCGCGGCAGCATGGCGCCGGTCGCCTTCGCCCCGGGCGCCATCGGCAACAGCCGGCGCCTTCTGGTCTCGCCGCAGCACCGGATCCTGGTGTCGGACTGGCGCGCGGAACTGCTATTCGGTGAAGGTTCGGTTCTGGTCCGCGCCAAGGACATGGTCAACGGAAGCACGATAACCCGGATCGAAGGCGGCAGCGTCACCTATCACCACATCCTCTTCGACCGGCACGAGATCGTCTTTGCCGAAGGGGTCGCCTCGGAGAGCTTCCAGCCGGGCGAGCAATCGCTGGCCAGCCTGGCGCCGGAAGCGGCGGAAGAACTGCTGACCCTGTTCCCGGACCTGCCGATGAATCCCGCCACCACGGGCCCGGCGGCCCGGCGGTCGCTGAAGAGCTTCGAGGCAAGCTGCCTGCTGGCGGCCTGACCAGGGCCCGGCGGATCAGAGTCGCAATCCGCGCCGCCCGGCCAGATCGGTGAAGAACTGCCAGGCCACCCGGCCCGACCGGGACCCGCGCGTCGCCTGCCATTCGATCGCCTCGGCCCGCAACTCGTCGTCATCGATCTCCAGCCCGTGCGCATCGCAATAGCCCCGGATCATCGCCAGATACTGGTCCTGATCGCAGGGGTGGAAGCCCAGCCACAAACCGAAGCGATCCGACAGCGAGACCTTTTCCTCCACGGCTTCCGAAGGGCTGATCGCGGTCGAACGTTCGTTCTCGATCATGTCACGCGGCATCAGGTGGCGGCGGTTCGAGGTGGCGTAGAACAGGACATTCTCGGGCCGGCCTTCGATGCCGCCGTCCAGCACCGCCTTGAGGCTCTTGTAATGCTGGTCGTCCTGGCTGAAGCTCAGATCGTCGCAGAACAGCAGGAACCGGTAGTCCGAGGCCCGCAGGTGCCGCAGCAGCCGGGTGACGGAGGGCAGGTCCTCGCGCTGGAGCTCGACGATCTTCAACCCCGGCACTTCGGCCGCGACCAGGGCATGCACCGCCTTGACCAGCGAGGATTTTCCCATCCCGCGTGCACCCCAGAGCAGTGCGTTGTTGGCCGGGACCCCGCGCGCGAACTGGCGCGTGTTCTCGATCAGGATGTCGCGGGCCCGGTCGATCCCGACCAGCAGATCCACCCCGATGCGCGAGACCCTGGGCACCGGTTCCAGCCGGTCGGGCGAGACATGCCAGACAAAGGCGTCCGCCGCCCCGAAATCCGGTGCCGACATGGGCGGCGGGCTGACCCGCTCCAGCGCCTCGGCAATGCGGATCAACGGGTCACTCATGGCTTCGGCTCCTCGTCTGCCTCCGGTTCGGGCTCTGGCTCGTCGTCATCCTCGGGGATGTCGAACAGGCTTTCGTCTTCACCGATGATGCCCTCGGCCCGGGCCTCTTCGTCCTTCTTCTTCTCGACCCAGACGACCAGGAAGATCGAAATCTCATAAAGCCCGTAGACCACGGTGAAGAGGATCACCTGGGTCGTCACGTCCGGCGGCGTGACCAGGGCCGCGACCACCAGAATGCCGACCACCGCATATTTCCGCGTCGCCTTGAGCCCGCGCGAACTGGCCAGCCCGGCCTTTCCCATCAGGGTCAGAAGCACCGGCAGCTGGAAGCAGAGGCCGAAGGCGACGATCATCTTCAGCGTGATGTCCAGCGTCTCGTTGACCTTGCCGTTGAAGACGATGTCGATGCCGGTGTCGGGCACCGCATCGGCCCCGGGCAGTCCCGTCGCCTCGCCCTGCACGATCGCCGCCACGAAACTGGGCAGATCGGCAAAGCCGAGGAAGAAGGTCATCGCCAGCGGCACGACGACGAAATGGGCAAAGCTGGCGCCGAGCAGGAACAGCACCGGAGAGGCGATCAGGAAGGGCAGGAAGGCGTTCTTTTCTTGCCGATACAGCCCCGGCGCCACGAAGCGCCACAGCTGATAGCCGATCACCGGGAAGGAAATCGCCAGCCCGCCGACCATCGAGATCCGGATCAGGGTGAAGAAATACTCCTGCGGAGCGGTGTATTGCATCACCGGGTTCGGGTTGCCGAGGCTGCGCATCGTCTTCTCGATCGGCATCAGCAGGAAATCGAGTATCGCGCTGCCGAAGGAAAAGCAGATCACCATGCCGGCGACAAAGGCCAGCACAGACCAGATCAGGCGTGTGCGCAACTCGGCCAGATGCTCGATCAGCGGGGCCGAACTGTCTTCGATCTCGTCTTCGGGGCTCATGTCGTGGGCTTCTTGCGGGCCGCGGTGCCGGCCTTGGCGGCCGGTTTCGCGGCGGTCCCGGCGGCAGCGGGTTTGCCTGCCCTCTTCGCCGCAGGCTTACCGGTCGCTTTGGCTGCGGGCTTGGCGGACGTCTTGGCGGCCGGCTTGGCAGGGGCCTTGGCCGCGGGTTTCGCCGCGGACTTGGTGGCCGGCTTGGCCGCCGCCTTGGCACGTGGCTTGGCCGGGGCCTTCGCGGACGCCTTGGCCGGCTTGGCGGTTTTCGGCGCCGCGGCTTCGGCGCCGTCGGACGTCTTGGCGGCCTCGGCGGCCTTGCGCTCGGTCGCGCGTTTGGCGGCAGCGGCCTCGATCTTGGCCTTGTTGGCGGCGCGTTCCTCGCTCAGCGCCTGGGTGGCCGGCCCGACGGGCTTCTTGTCCGTGGCCTTGCCGTCGGCGGGCTTCTGGGTCGCCTTCTTCATCGGGTCCCAGGCCTCGAACTTGCCGACCGCCTGGGACACCTTGTCCAGGCCGAGGCTCTTTGCCGAGGTCATGCCCTTGAGGTCCTTGGCGACATCGCCGACACCGCTTTCCTTGGCCGCGTCGTCCATCGCCCGGCTGAATTCGCGCGCCATCGAGCGGGCCTTGGCGGTGAACCGGCCCAGGGTATGGAACATCCCTGGCAGGTCCTTCGGACCCACCACGATCAGCGCCACCACGCCGATGATCAAGAGTTCTGACCCGCCGATGTCGAACATCGCTTCAGCCCCCGGCCTGCACTCAGGCCTTGTCCTTTTCCGCGGTCTTCGATGCGGCAGCTTTCGCTGCGGGCTTGGCCTCCACTTCCGGCGTCACGTCCATCGCGTCTTCCGCGGCGGCGTCCTCGATCTCTTTCGTTCCATCCGAGACGCCGCGCTTGAAGGCCGTGATGCCTTTGCCGACCTCGCCCATCAGCGACGAGATTTTGCCGCGCCCGAACAGCACCAGGACCACGACCGCGATCAGAAGCAGGCCCGGCAGGCCGATGTTGTTGAACATGGGTTCTCTCCCTGGGGGAATGCGCCCCCGAACGCTTATGCGGCCCCTTGTGTAAGTCCGCGCCCAGGCGGTGAAAAGGCGCATCTGGCCGCAGGGCCGCGATTCCTTCGACTGTCCGGAAATTTCTCTGATTTTCAGCGCCGACGCAAACCCAACTGACAGTTCAGTGTCAGTTAACCTTGGGTAAACGGACCGGAAACCGGCAGAATCGGCCCGCTTCTCCCCTCCCGTTGCGGCCCTGCCCTGGTCCGTTGCCGGGACCGGCGCCTGCCGTTCCTCCCCTTGACCTTGCGGGGCGCAGGCCCGAACTCTGCCCCATGCGCCGCACCGACCGCCTGTTCGAACTGATCCAGATCCTGCGCGACGGGCAGCTGCATACCTCTGCCCAGATGGCCAGGCGGCTGGCGGTCTCGCCCCGCACGATCTGGCGCGACATGGAAACGCTGATCGCCTCGGGCGTGCCGGTCGAGGGCGAACGCGGCCAGGGCTATCGCCTGACCTCGCAGATCACCCTGCCGCCGCTGACCCTCTCCGAGATCGAACTGGAAGCCCTGAACCTCGGCATGGCAGTGGTCGCCGAAGGTGCCGACCCCGAGTTGCAGGGGGCCGCCAGGGCGCTCTCGGCCCGGATCGAGGAAATGCTGCCCGGCCATCGCACCGCCCCGGCGGCAGGCTGGGGCTTTGCGGTCTTTCCCTTTGCCGATGCCGCCAGCGGTTTTCCGCACATGCCGGTGATCCGCGCCGCGATCCGCGCCCGGACCCGGCTGCGGCTGACCTATGGCGCCCCCGACCGCGATCCGGTTCCGCGCGTGGTCCGGCCTCTGCAGATGGAGTATTGGGGCCGGCTCTGGACCCTGACCGCCTGGTGCGAACTGCGCGAGGATTTCCGGATGTTCCGGGTCGACCGGATCGAGACGCTCTCCGACACCGGCGAGCCTTTCCAGGAAGAGCCCGGCAAGACCCTGGCCGATCACATGGCCCGCTTCACCGAGGGTCCGGACGGCAACTGAACCGGGCGTTCAGGCCGGGAACACGAAACAGCGGTCGCGCCGGATCGTCAGCCACAGGACCGTGCCCGGCTTCGGCAGAAACACCTGCGGCACCGTGGCGCTCAGCCGCGAGCCGTCGTGATCCATCCGGAACTCGACCAGGCTCTCGCGGCCCATGAAGCGGGCGCGCTCGACCACCGCCCTTGCCGGGGTGCCGTCCTCGGGGGTCGGCAACGGCCCGTGCCCGCCCCGATCAAAGTCGATCTTCAGATGCTGCGGCCGGATCACGATATCCACCGCCGCACCCTCGGCATGGCCGGGGGCGAGGAACTGGCCAAAAGGCGTTTCGGTCAGCGCCCCGTGAACTTCGCCGCGGATCACGTTGATATCGCTGAAGAAGGCCGCCGCCGCCCGATCCACCGGCGCGGTATAGATGTGATAGGGCGTGCCGCGCTGCACGATCCGCCCCTCGCGCATCAGCAGGATCTGGTCGGCCATCCGCATCGCTTCGTCCGGTTCATGCGTGACCAGCAGCACTGCGGTGCCCTCTTCCTTCAGCACCGCCAGCGTATGGTCGCGGATGTCGTCCTTCAGCCGCTCGTCGAGGCCCGAGAAGGGCTCGTCCATCAGCATCACCTTGGGACGCGGCGCCACTGCGCGGGCCAGCGCCACCCGTTGCGCCTCACCGCCCGACAATTCGTGCGGATAGGCGCGTGCCTTGCCCGACAACCCGATCCGCGCCAGCAGCTCCGCCACCCGCTCTTCCCGCTCGGCCTTGCTGCCCGAGACGCCGAAACCGACATTGGCCGCCACCGTCAGATGCGGAAACAGCGCGAAATCCTGGAACATCAGCCCGACCGAGCGCGCCTCGGGCGGCACCTCGATTCCGGGTCCGGCAACGCAGCGCCCGTCGATCGAGACGGTGCCGGCATCCTGCCGATCGACCCCGGCGACCAGCCGCAGCGTGGTGGACTTGCCGCAGCCGGACGGCCCGAGCAGGCAGACCACCTGCCCGGCCAGGACCTCGAAGGACACGTCCTCCACGGCCGCGCGCCCGTCGAATCGGCGCACGAGCCCCGAGACCTCCAGCCGCGTCTGCAATTCCTGAGGCACCGGCGCCCCCTTAACCCGAGTGAAACAATCGGTTTTGGCGCTCTAACAGGCTGCCGCCCGCCGGGCAAGATGCCGGGCCGCGACAGGCCGCCGCCCCCTTGCGGGGTGGCCCCCACAGAGGCGGCCGGGCCTGGCGCTCACATCGTCGTATTGCTGGCGCCGCCGTCCAGCAGGATGTTCTGCCCGACGATGAACCCGGCATGGACCGAGCACAGGAAGGCGCACATGGCGCCGAACTCCTCGGCCGTGCCCTGCCGCCCGACCGGGATCCGCGCCGCCGTGGCCAGCCGGATCTCCTCGACCGATTTCCCGGTCCGCTCCGATTCCGCCTGGGCCAGCGACAGGGTCCGGTCGGTCGCATGGCTGCCCGGCAGCAGGTTGTTGATCGTCACGCCGAAGGGCGCCACCTGCCGCGATGTGCCGCCGACATAGCCGGTCAGCCCCGCGCGGGCCGAATTCGACAGGCCGAGGGCCGGCAACGGCGTCTTCACCGATTGCGAGGTGATGTTGACCACCCTGCCCCAGCCCTGCGCGATCATGCCCGGCAATTGCGCCTTCATCAGCGCGATGGGCGTCAGCATGTTGGCGTCCAGCGCCTTGATGAAGTCCTCGCGTTCCCAGTCCGACCAGAGCCCCGGCGGCGGACCGCCGGCATTGGTCACCAGGATATCGACCTGCCCGGCGGCGTCGAGAACCCGCGCCCGGCCCTCTTCCGAGACGATGTCCGCCGCCACCGTCGTCACCGTCACCCCATGCGCCCGGCGGATCGCCTCGGCGGTGGCCTCCAGCGCCTCGGCGCCCCGCGCGTTCAGCACCAGATCGACTCCGGCAGCCGCCAGGGCCTCGGCCGAACCGCGCCCCAGCCCTTTCGACGAGGCCGTCACAAGGGCCCGCTTGCCCGAAATTCCAAGGTCCATACCGATCTCCTGCAGTTGCGCGCCGACCATGCCGTGCCCCGGCCCGATTCGCACCCCCGGCCCTGCAACAATGATCGGGCGGCGAGACAACTGTTTCCCGCCGCACCGCATTTGCGCCCGCCATCCCGGGTTTCGTTGACCGCTTTTGCCCGCCGGCGTAAGCCTTGAAGGGACCGTGGTGGTGGGATGGTCTTCGGCTGACGTCATTTCCGGGGGGAAACGGGCGCAGGCGGTGGTCCGACCGTGAATCCCACGGCCAGGCTGCCCAGTGAATTCCGAGTCGATGCCAGAGAAAACCGTGCCAGCCCAGAGTCTTCCGGTCTATCGATCGGCGGACTTCACCGTGATCAACGGCGCCAACCTGGGCGACGGGCTGGCCCATGCCGCGGAGCTGATGCTGGACGACATCTATGCCCTGCGGCCGCACGCACGCCGCCACCGGCTGGCGCTGAGCGGCGGCAATGGCGCGACGCTCTTCCAACTGACCGAAGGGTCCGAGATCGGCACCCCCGGACAGGATGTCCATCTCGACTGCGCCCTGACCTTCATGTGCCCCGACGGCGCCACCGTCGAGGCGCTGGTCTTCGTCGAGGTGACGCCGGACTCGACCATCGCCGCCTGCTACCTGCTGCCGCTGGCCCCGCTGGAGCCGCGCCGCGACTATGCGCTGGTCGCGATCGACCGCACCTCCGCCCGCGCCAAACTGGCCGAGATCGCCTGCGTGTCCTTCGCGCTCGGCACCCATATCACCATGGCCAACGGGCTGCAGAAACGGATCGAGACCCTGTCGGTCGGCGACAGGGTGCTGACCCGCGACAACGGCCCGCGCGCGATCCGCTGGATCGGCCGCCAGACCGTGCGCGCCACCGGGACCTTCGCGCCGATCCTGATCGCCAAGGGGGCGCTGAACAACTCCGGCGACCTGATGCTGTCGCCCAACCACCGGCTGTTCATCTACCAGCGCCGCGACCGGATCAGGGCCGGCCGCCCGGAAGTGCTGGTCCGCGCCGGTCATCTGGTCAACGGCGACACCGTGGTGCAGTCGGACGGCGGCTTCGTGGACTATTTCCAGCTGCTCTTCGATCAGCACGAGATCATCTATGCCGAAGGCATCGCCGCCGAAAGCCTGCTGATCGATCCCCGCACCCAGCCGGTGATCCCGGCCGAGGTCCGGGCCCGGCTCGCCGAAGGGTCGCGCGCCGGCCGCGACGACCGCGCCGCCTTCGAGATCGGTGAAGGGCTGCTCGACGCCTCGGTCGCCGCCGACCTGCTGCGCCGCGCCTCGGCCTGCTGACGCCCCCTTGCCTTTTCGCCCCGGCTGACCTTACGTCCCCCGGACCAATGAGGGGATGAGAATGCAGCTAGTCGACGCCATGTCACGCCTCGGAACCGAGAGCGCCTTCGAAGTTCTGGCCCGCGCCCAGGCTCTTGCGGCCCAGGGCAAGGAGATCATCAACCTCGGCATCGGCCAGCCCGATTTCCGCACCCCCGACCATATCGTCGAGGCCGGGGTGAAGGCGCTGCGCGACGGCCATCACGGCTACACCCCCGCCAACGGCCTGCCAGCCTGCCGCGAAGCGGTCGCCGCCGACCTGCACCGCCGCCACGGGGTCGAGGTCGATCCCGACCATGTCGTGGTGGTCCCGGGCGGCAAGCCGACGATGTTCTTCGCGGTGCTGATGTTCGGCCAGCCCGGGGTCGAGATCATCTATCCGAATCCGGGATTTCCGATCTACGAAAGCGTCATCCGCTTTTCCGGCGCCACGCCGGTGCCGATCCCGCTGCGCGAGGAGAACGGCTTTGCCTTCGACGCCGAAGAGCTTCTGTCGCGGATCACCCCGCGGACCCGGCTGATCATCATCAACTCCCCCGCCAACCCGACAGGCGGGGTCACGCCGAAAGCCGAAATCGACAAGCTTGTCAAAGGGCTGGAAGCCTTTCCTGATGTGGTCCTCCTGTCCGACGAGATCTATTCCAACATGCTCTACGGCGGGCGCGAGCATGTCTCTCTGCTGCAATACCCCGAGATCCGCGACCGGCTGATCATGCTCGACGGCTGGTCCAAGACCTATGCGATGACCGGTTGGCGGCTGGGCTATGCGGTCTGGCCGGCGGCGCTGGTCGATCCGGTGACGCGGCTTTGCATCAACGATCATTCCTGCGTCAACGCCGCCGCGCAATACGCTGGAATCGCTGCGCTTTCCGGCCCGCAGGACGCGGTTCACGAGATGGTCGCCGCCTTCGACAGGCGGCGCGCCCGGATCGTCGAACTGCTCAACTCCCTGCCCGGCTTCCGCTGCGCCGATGCCGCCGGCGCCTTCTATGCCTTCCCCAATATCGAAGGCACCGGCCTCGACGCCCGCGCGGCGCAGGACCGGTTCCTGACCGAGGCCGGGGTCGCCACCATCGCCGGCACCTCCTTCGGGAAATACGGCGAAGGATACCTGCGCTTCTCCTACGCCAATTCGATCGAGAACATCGAGAAGGCCGTCGAGCGGATCGGCCAGCTACTCTGACCGGCCCGCTTCACCTTTGAAATATCCCACGGGGGTGCGGGGGGGGGGTGAACCCCCCGCCTCTGCCGGCGTCGGCCCGCGCCCGGCGCCGGGATCAGGCGGTCGCCGCCGCCCGCGCGGCGCGGGACGCCAGCACCATATGCATCTGATAGGTCATTTCCGACCTTGCATGCGGCCGCAGCACCCAGGGCAGTTCGGCAACCTCGGCCAGGGTGTCGAACCCGGACCGCTCCAGCGTCGCCTTCAGCACCGGCTCGCCGCGGCCCTGATGCGCGGCACGTTGCGAATGGCCGCCGAACCAGCCCTGCGGCGCGGTCACGTTCGGCGCCCAGTCATAGGGCGTGGTGACCAGCAGCCCGGCCCCGTCGGCCATGACCCGGCCGGCCTCGATCAGCGCCTCGGTCGGACCCGAGATGCAATCGACGACATTGATCATCGTGCCCAGTGCAAAGGCGCCCTCGACAAACGGCAGGGCCAGCGCGTCGAGCGCCCAGAAATCCACCGGCATTCCGGCATGGCTTTCGGGCATCGTGACCTCGACCCGGTCATAGACGGTGCCGATCCGGCGTTGCGGAAAGCTCGCCCGGCCCTCGACCAGCAGCTTCTGGGCAAAGCGCAGGAAGGTCAGCGACAGGTCGGCGCCCAGCGTCACCCGCCCGGTGGCCCGCGCGATCTCCCATGCCGCCCGGCCGGTGCCGCAGCCGAGGTCCAGCGCCGGGCCGTCGGGTGGCGCGGGATGATCGGCCATCAGCCCCAGACCCGCCGCGACCGTGCCGGCGCAGGACGAGGCCCGGCCGCTGCCGGTCCAGTCGTCATACTGGCTGCCGCAATACAGGCTCATGTGGCTGCGCCGGGTGTCGTAGTCGCTGCCGGTCCCGGCGGCGTCGCCCAGGATGCTCTCGAGCGCGGGCGGCAGGTCGTCGCGGCAAAGCGCCTGAAATCCCAGCGATTGCAGACTGGCCGCCGGGTCCCGGGTGATCACCGGTACCCCGTCGATCACCGGGAATTCCAGCCAGCATTCGGGGTTCGAGCAGGTCAGGACACCGTGCCAGAGATCGCCCGCCCGCATCTCCTCGCGGGTCGCGATGGTGATCGGGGACGCCCGGCCAAGCTGGTGCAGGCAGCGCGGGCAGATCGGCGCCAGCGCCTCGAAGACAGCCAGCCGCATGGCCGCTCAGCCGCCGATCATGACGGTCGTGCAGCAGGGCGGCAGGATTTTTCCGGTCGGGCCGGGGATCGGCGCAACACAGGAGGCATGCGCGGTCGCATCACCGGCCCGCGCGGCGGGCAGGTTGCAGATCAACACCGTTCCGGAGCCCTTGGCGATCATCCCCGGCCCGCCGGGCACGCAGGGCACCATCATGCAGGGCTGGGAAATGTCGGTCACCCGCGCCGCCGGAGGCCCGCCGATCAATACGTTCACCGCGCCGGGCGGGACGATCGCCAGCGGCATCGGCGGATGCGGCACCGGGGTCGGCGTCGGCGCCGGCGGATGGATCGGCGCATGGCAATGCGGCGAATCCTGCAACATCATGTCGGAAACGCGGGCGGCGGGCGGCATGGCGGAAATCCCAGGGTTCAAATGCTCTTGCCGGCGACGATACGACCGCGCCGCCCTCGATGCAACGTCAGGTAAACCCGTCCCCTGCCCGGCTCAGGGCCGCAGCAGGAACTGGTCCGGCGGCAGGCTGGCGTCGAAGGAGATCACGATCCGCTTGCCCAGCACCGGCACCGGCACCTTCAGAACCTTCTCGTCCTCGGCCCCGGTCGCGGGGATGCCGCCCGGGGTGAATTCCAGCGGCGAGACATGTTCCGAAGACAGCACCTCGAGCCACAGGTCGAATCCCAGCAGCGCCGTCTGCACCTGGTTGGGATGTCTGCGGATGCCTTCGGCCAGGGCCTTCATCGAATCGGAGAGTTCGGCCATCAGTTCGGTCCCATCACAGTCGCCCGGTCACAGCAGGCCCTGGGCGATCCATTCGTCAAGCTGCTTCTTCGACACTTCGAAATGCATTGAATCCTCGCGGCTGAACGCCGCCCCCCAGACCCAGCCCTCGGTATTGAAGAAATCGGCCAGGATCGTCAGCCCCAGCTGGGTCTTGCCGTCGCCCAGCGTATCCAGACGCCCGTCGATGTTCAGATCGACCGCCAGCCCGAAGCTGTGGGTCGAGACCGAATTCTTCGACCCCCTGATCCGCCGCACGCAGAGCGATCCGGCAGTGTTGATCCGGTCATAGAGGTCGGGGTCGGCTTTCCTGATGTTCTCGAAAACCCGGGCCAGGCTGTCGGCCGCCGGCTTCAGCATCGAGACCCGGATCGGCCCGACCTGCTCGGTCACCAGGATGTTCTTCAACCGCGGATTGGTCATCGCCTGGCAATTGTCGTTCAGATCGGGGCGCGGCATCCCCAGCTTCTCGATCAGATACTTCGGCGAGGCGACGAACAGCCCCTGGTTGATGTTGCGCCGGTCTGCGACCAGCACCACCTGGGCATAGCTGTCGATGATGTCGTTTTCGCCGTTGTTGAAGATCTCTTCGGCGCCGTCGAGAATGCCCGAATTGTCGGTCTGGGCCGAGCGCAGCTCGTTCAACTGGCCTTCGAGATTGGCGATGGCGATCTGCAGGTTCTCGATATCGCCGCGCAGCAGTTCCAGCTCGATCCGGGCCTCGCTGTCCACCGCGCCGCCGACGCCGTCACTGGCGAACAGCTTGCTGCTGCCGCCGCCGTTTCCGCCATCCGACTCACCCGGCAGGATCACCAGAAACAGCACGGCAACCAGCGCCAGAACCAGCACCACCATACCGCCAATGAGAAGATGAATGACCCGCATCGCTGTCCAGTTAGGAATTCATGACCGTAAAATTCACCCTATACCCCTTAATCGCGGGGTTCCTGCCGTAGCGCAACCCTTGCGTGACCACTATACTGTGTAGACCAGCAAGTCGTTGTTCCCCAAGAACGACTCGTGTAAGATTTTGCCGGATCGACCGGCGCAACCCGTATCGGTGAGGAATTGCCATGAAGATTTCCCAACTCGTTCTTGCCCTGGTGCTGGGACTGTCGGCCGCCCAGGTCGGGCCGGTCTATGCCCAGGATGACTCGAACCTGTCAGCCGAAGAGATTGCTGAGCGGTTCAAGAACCAGAAGACCCGTGGCCTGGTGATCGCGCCCGGGACCGACACCGGCACCGGCGGCGAAGTCGCCGAAGGCGCTGCCCCGGCCGTGCCCGGCACCGTGGTCGAAGTCGCCAAGGCCGATCAGGTCAACATCCAGATCCGTTTCGATTTCGACAGCGCCCGGCTGAACGATTCCGAAAAGCCCAAGCTGGTCGCGCTCTGCTCGGCGATGAAATCGGTGGACGTCCAGGTGTTCCGGATCGTCGGGCACACCGATTCCTCGGGCAGCGCCGCCTATAACGAAAAGCTCTCGCTGCTGCGCGCCGAAGAGGTGAAGCGGCATCTGGTCAGCGAGTGCGGCATTGAACCGACGCGGCTGGAAGCCGTCGGCGTCGGCGAGGCGATGCCCTTCGACGAGAACGATCCCCGTGCCGATGCCAATCGCCGGGTCGAGTTCCAGGTGGTGTCCTGAACTGATGCAATCGGAACCGCGGCCCGGGACCAGTTCTGAATGACCGAGTCGCGGCCGAGTGATATCTTCAAGCCGGGCGACCTGCTGAACAACACCTACCGGATCGAGGCGATCCTCGGTCGGGGGGGTACATCAGAGGTGTATCGCGCCCGCAACGAGGTCTCGAAACGGCTGATCGCCGTCAAGGCCTTGAAGAGCGAGTTCTCGGACAACGAGGACTATCTCACGCTGATGACGCGTGAGGAGGAGATCCGCGAGATCCGGCATGACGCCGTGGTTCGCTACTCCGAAAACCACCGCACCCGGGACGGGCATATCTATCTGGTGATGGATTACGTCGAAGGCCCGGCGCTGGAAGCGGTGATGAACAACGGCGGCATGGCGGCGGAAGACCTGCTGAAGGTCATGACCCGCGTGGCGCAGGGCCTGCAGGCGGCGCATCGGCGCAACATCATCCATCGCGACCTTTCGCCCGACAACATCATCCTGCGCGGCGGCGTCCCGGAAGAGGCCGTCATCATCGACTTCGGCATCGCCAAGGACACCAATCCCGGCGCCAAGACGATCATCGGCAACGAATTCGCGGGCAAATACGGCTATGCCGCGCCGGAGCAGCTTTCGGGCAATTCCGACCCGCGCACCGATATCTATTCGCTGGGCGCGCTGATCCTGGCGACCTACCGCGGCAAGCGGCCTCAAATGGGCAACAACCCGATGGAGGTCGTCCAGAACAAGGCCCTGCCGCTGGACACCGAAGGTGTGCCCGAGCCGCTGAAGTCGCTGATCGACAAGATGTCCGACCCGATCCCGGATCGCCGTTTCCAGTCGGCGGACGAACTGCTGCGGGCGCTGGAACCGGGGCTCGAGGATCGCACGGTGATCGTGCCCCGCGCCGAGACCGCAGCCAGGACGCCCGAGCCCGGACCGGCGGCCAAGGTCGAACCCAAGGCCGAGATCATCGTCCCCAAGGACAAGCCCGCCGAAACCAGGCCGAAGAAGAAGAAATCCCGCGGCGGGCTGGTGTTCCTGATCCTCCTGCTGCTGCTCGGCGGTGGCGGCGCGGCGGCCTGGTTCACCGGGATGGCCGACCCGCTGGTCGCGCGCTTCCTGGGCCCGAAACTGCCGGTGGCCGATCCCTACACGCTGATCGTCGAACGGCCCGAGACCGGCGCCGCCCAGGTCGTCGGCTTTGCCCCCTCGGAAGAGGTCGTCGCGGCACTGGACAAGATCGCCGGCGAGATCGGCGGCTCCGCCGACCTGTCGATCGCCACCGGCGACATTTCCGAAAGCTGGGGCGCCGATGTGTTGGCGCTGATCGCCATCGTCGCGCCGCTGGACGAATTCCGCATCGCGGTCAACGGCAATGCCGCCCGGGTCACCGGCGTGACCCGCGATGCCGATCTGCGGCTGGCGGTCGAGAACGCGCTGAAGGACGGGCTTCCCGGCAGCCTGCAGGGCTCGGCCACCATTCTCCAGGGCCCGGTGATCGTCACCGAGCCGATGCTGCGCGCCGTCATCGACCCGTTCCAGGACTGCGGCCATCTGAGCATCGCCGACATGCCCGCCACCGGCTTCGGCCAAGGCGCCACGATCACTGTGCAGGGCCAGATTTCCAGCACCGCCAAGCGCGTCGGCCTGTTCGACGCGCTGACCGCGATGGTCGGCGACCGCCGGGTGGTGGTCGATACCGAAGTGCTGAACCCTGCGCTCTGCGCGGTCGAGGCCAGTCTGCCCAAGGTCGGCGCCGGCGGCTTCAAGTTCACCTTCGGCTTCGGCGACCGGCCCGACCCGAACCCCTCCGGCCGCTATTTCGTCGGCGAGAACCCGGTGATCGACGTCACGATCCCGGCCACGGTCACCGACGGCTTCCTGACCGTCTCGATCATCGACGTCAGCGGCGCGGTGTTCCACATCCTGCCGCGCCGGACCGAGCCGGACAATTCCGTGGAAGCGCTGCGCGAAGGCCAGAGCGGCCCGGTGACGCTGCGCCTCGCCTATTCCGAGGCCGATGCCCTGGCCGACCCGGAGAAGAGCAAGATCGCCTTCCGCGTCGACGCCTCGTCGCTGGGCAAGTCGAAGATCATCGTGATCCATTCCGACAAGCCGCTGTTCGACACGCTGCAACCGCGTGAGGAAAGCGCCCAGGCCTTTGGGGAAGCTCTCGCGGAAGCTGCGGCCAGCGCCTCGATCCGCTCGATGGATTCGGCGATCCTGACCACCGCCGAGAAATAGGGCCGGCGCAGCGGCCGCGCAGGCTCAGATCACGTCGATCACGATCACCGAGATATTGTCGGCCCCGCCGCCATCCAGCGCCATCTGGATCAGCTTTTCGGTCAGCGTCTCGATCGGCGCACCGACCATCGCCCGGCGCAGCTGGTCGAAGGTCGCGTATTTGGTCAGCCCGTCCGAACAGATCAGGTAGCGGTCGCCCGACAGCAGTTCGCCGTGCACCTTTTCAAGCTCCAGCTCGTCCCCGACCCCGACCGCGCGGGTAATCTGGTTTGATTGCGGATGCAGTTCGGCTTCGTCCCAGTTCATCCGCCCCGACTTGACCAGTTCGGCCACCACCGAGTGATCCGAGGTCAGCATCTCGATCTGCCCGTCGCGCAGCCGGTACAACCGGCTGTCCCCGGCCCAGAGCGCCAGCCAATGCCCATCGGCCAGCACCAGCGCCACCACTGTCGCGCCGATCGTGGTGCCGCGGGCATTGCCTTCGGCCACGATCGAACGATGCGCGGACTGGAGCGCCTCCCGGATCGCATGCATCTTGGTTGCCGGGTCCATGCCATCGGGCAGCATGGTGATCGCATCGACCACCGTCCGGCTGGCCAGATCGCCGCCCTCGTGGCCGCCCATCCCGTCCGAGACCGCGTATATCTGCTGCTCGGGCATCATCAGGATCGAATCCTCATTGACCTTGCGCTGCAGGCCAACATGGGTCTTTCCGTTGTAACGTATATGAAAATTGGTCATTCAAAACCCTCGGACCAAATCGGTGCGAAAATGTCGAAAAGCGCCGCGGCAGCTCGGTTGCCGGGCATCGAATGTGTCGTCATCAGCCGCGCCTGGCCTTCGACCGCGGTGGCGAAAACGGTCGAGTAGATCGGCCCCAGCCGCAGCGCCAGATCGGGCAGCACCGCCGAGGCATCGGAGCTGGAGACAACGATCCCCGCCCGCCCGGTGCGCACCACCGAGGGCTCCAGACGCGGCGCCAGCTGCACCGCCTCCAGCCGCCGGGCCAGTTCCTCGCGGGTCATGTCGTCGTCCAGCGCGTCCAGCGCGATCAGTTCCAGTTCCGACAGCGCCGCCTCCTGCATCGCCAGGGTGCGCATCGGCGCGTCGGTCGGCGCCGGGGCCACGAGGGTCAGCGGAAATTGCCGCCCGACCCGATCGACCGAAGGCATCATCACCCCGATCACCGCCTCCTGCCCGGCATAGCCCGGCGACAGCGCGAACCGCCAGATCGGCGCCGACATGTAGCGCTCGGTCCAGTCGCTGCCGTGATCGACCCGGCCGCAGAGAAGGGCCGCCTGCAACCACTCGTCCCAGGCCTCGACAAAGCCCTGCGAGACATTCATCCGGAAGAAATCACCGAGCGCCGGGATCTTGCCGAAGGCTCCGAAGGGACCGGCCATCAGAAAGCCCCTGTAGCAGGGGTTTCACCGAGAGACCCATCAGGTCTCCCCGGTCGCGTGACCAGGACCCGCATCAGAACGACTCGGGGCATTTGAACTTGGACAAGGCCGCCAGCCCGAACGGGTTGACCAGCGACGACGTCTGCAACTGGAAGATCGCGATCCGGCCGCCCACGTTGAAGATCAGCCGCTTGCGGTCCGCTGCGTTGGTGTTGCGCACCTCGGCACTGTCCAGAAGCCGGAACCAGCCCCAGGGGCCGTCCTTGTTCAGCACGCTCTCGACACCGTTCAGCGGCGGGGTCAGGCTGACCCGGCCCAGACCGACCGATCCCGGCCAGGTAAAGCCGGTGGGCGAAGGCTGGCCGTCCCGATGGGTGAAGGTGATCGACTGTCCGTCGATCTCCAGCACCACGGCTTCGGCCTTCGGGTCCAGCGCCGCCGGGGTGATCTGGAAGGACACCGACGGAGTCGGCCCGGTCGGGAAGAACGCCGCCCGGATCTCGGCCGCCAGTTCGAACTGCGCCAGCACTGCCGGCGAGATGCCCAGATCGGTGTCGTTGACCTTCTTGAAGGTCCAGGGCCGCGTGTTGGTATCGACGAACGGCTCCAGAGACTCCTTGAAGAACTTGTCGATCATCCCGTCGGGCCCGAAGACCCTCTGGAAATCCGCCATCCCGAGTTCCGCCGCCGCACGCCGGTTGAACGGATAGACCGAGGTCGCCGCCTGGCAGGTCGGCAGCACATTCGCCTTCCAGGCCGCGTCGATGCTCGCCCGGTTGCCGGCCGCCGCGAGCCCCGAAGAGCCGGTCCCGATCTGGGTCGCCCAACGTTCCAGCGGCCCTTCGATGCGGCTGGCCGCCTGGCGGAACGAGATCAGCGCCGGGATATCGGTGATCGGCGCGTTCTGGCCACGGAAGGCCAGCTTGTTCAGCTCCTGGCTGACCAGGGTCAGCGAGGCCATCAGTTCGTCCAGCTGCGACGGCCCGGCCGAGGCATCGACAAGGTTGTGCAGGAAGGCGAAACGTTCTTCCACCGGCGCGCCCGGCGGCTTCTGCGGCTGGCCGTCGGCGCCCTGGGCATTCTTCAACGCCCCGAGAATCCGCCGGTTGGTCACCGACAGGTCCTCGGTGATCTCGCGCTTGGCCACGTCCAGCAGCCCCTCGCCCACCTTCTCGGCATCGACCTGGTCGCGCTCCTCGGTCAGCTTGGTCTCCTGCGAGATCGCATTGAGGATGTTCACGATCGGAGAGGTCGGGCCGGAAAGCACCTGGGTCACTTCCACGGCGCGGGCCAGATCCTCCATCGGCACGATGTCGAGATCGCCCAGCAATGCCTCGTACTGCTTGATGAAGTCGTCGTAGTAGAGGTCCAGAACATCGCGGCTCAGCGCGATCAGCTTGGCTTCGTCCTGCTGGCCCTCGCCGGCCTCGCCGAGCACGAAGCTTTCCTTCTGCACCCGTTCCGCGACGCCCACCGCTTCGCGCAGGAAGACATCGTTGAAGCCGTCATAGGTGTAGATGCCCGGAATGCCCTCGGACAGCGGCTTGCCCGACGAGCGGGTCATGACCCGTCCCACATTCGGCCCGCCGATGTTCGAGATCCGGAACTCGGGCAACTCGGTCGCGGCCTTCGAGACCAGGATGCCGTTGTAGACCCGCTGCGCCAGCGGCAGCTTCGCCAGGACGCCCTGCGCCTGTTCGATCAGCGGTCCGTTCAGCGAAATCTCGTCCATCGGCGCCGAAAGCAGCGCATCCAGATGGAACGCCAGATCCTCGCGCAGCTGCGCCCGGCCCGGTCCCTGGAAGGCAAGCTCCCAGTCGATGGTCATGAACTGCTTGATCAGGTCGGTGTTCATCGGGCCCTGCTGGCCCAGAACCAGGTAGGTCTTGAGAACCTCGTACAGAAGTTCGGGCTGGTTCATGTTGGCGGCGATCTGATCTTCCAGACGCAGCAGCAGCCGCGGCAGGAAAATCTCGTTCAGCGCCGCGCGATAGGCCTGATTGACCTCGTTGCCCAGCCTGTCGCCCTGATACAGCCCGTAGCCCAGCTTGCCGTCCTTGTCGGGCCGGTCCTCGGGCGCCTCGTCGCGCTCTTCCAGCAGCCGCAGCGCCGTCGGGTTCACCGGCACGTCGCGCAGCGTGTTCAGCGCATCGACGATGCCGGGCAGGTCGGTATCGGCGATCGGGTTGCCGGGGATCAGAGATGCCTGCTCCTGAAACAGCGTCACCCGCTGCTCCACATCGGCGATCAGCTTGCGGTTGGCCAGGAAGCTGCGGGTCCAGAAGGTGCCCGCCGCGATGGCGAAGATCAGCGTGGCGGCAATCGCTCCGCGCACCGCCCACTTGTAGCGCCGCTCGACCTTGTCGTCGGCCGAGACCAGCCCGGCTTCCTTGAAGATCACCCCCTCGAACAGCCGGGTCAGGAAGAAGGACCGGCCGGTCCCCTGCCCCGAGCCGATCGCCTGCCGGCCCAGCCCGAAGGTCTTGGCCATGCCCATCATCAGGCGGTCGATCGGCGTGCCTTCCTGGGTGCCGCTGGTGAAATAGACCCCGCGCAGCATGTGCCGCTTCTCGTAGCGGTTGTCGACGAAGACCTCGGCCAGGAACCGCTTGGCGATTTCGCGAAGGCTCGCGACCTGGCCCGGGAAGCCCTGGATCAGCGAACGGCGCTGATGGTCGGTCTCGGCCTGCATCCGTTCCAGAAGCTGAAGGTTGAGCTGGCCCAGCAGCGCGCCGAACTCCTCGTCGAAGGAGGCCACCGGGGATTTCTCGCCGCGCGACTTGTCCAGCGGCAGGGTAAAGCCCCAGACCTGCTCGCGTTCCTCCTTGCCGAGATCGTCGAAATACTCGGTGAATCCGGCGATCAGGTCGGCCTTGGTGAAGATGACGTAGACCGGGAACCGGACCCCCAGCTTCTCGCGCAGCTCGTGCAGCCGCCGCCGCACCGCCTTGGCATGGGCCATCTGCGTGGTCTCGTCCTGCAGCGACAGGTCGCTGAGCGAGATCGCCACCATGGCGCCGTTGATCGGTTGCCGCTTGCGGTGCTTCTTCAGCAGCGACAGGAAGCCGAGCCAGCCGGCGTTGTCGGTGGTCGCGTCGCTTTCCTGGGTCGTGTAGCGGCCCGCGGTATCGATCAGAACCGCGTTCTCGGTGAACCACCAGTCGCAGTTCCGCGTGCCGCCGACGCCGCCGATGGCCCCCTTGCCCAGCTCGTCCGCCAGCGGGAATTGCAGCCCCGAGTTGACGATCGCCGTGGTCTTTCCGGCGCCCGGCGGGCCGATCATCACATACCAGGGCATCTCGTTCAGATGCCGACGGCCCATCTTCGACTTGCGAAGCTTGATCAGCGCGGCGCGCAGTTTCTCGCGCACGTCGCCCAGTTCCGCCTTGACCGCCTCGTCCGCCGGGTCCTCCTCGGCGACCTGTTCCGAGATGTCCTCGGTCAGCTTGCGGTCCTTCTTGTTGCGAACCAGGTGGATGATCAGCATCAACAGCAGCACGAAGAGCCACAGGATGGCGATCACGATCACCCGCGGCAGCACCGCCTCGAACGGATGGGTCTCGCCAAGCAGCGGCCCGTAGAACCAGAACACCAGCGACAGGATCAGCGTGATCAGCGGGAACACGAAGACGGAAGAGATCAGGAAACGTAACCAGCGGCGCATCAGGTGCCCTCCTGCTTGACCAGGAAGATTTCAATTCGACGGTTCTTGGCACGGCCTTCCGGCGTGGAGTTGTCCCCGATCGGGTCCTTCTCGCCGCGGCCCTCGGCTGTCAGCCGGTCGAACCCGCCCAGTTCGGCCGCCAGCAGCTTGGCCACGGTCTGGGCCCGCGCCAGTGACAGTTCCTTGTTGTCCTTGAACCGGCCGCGGCCCGACAGCGGGATCGAATCCGAATAGCCGGCCACGATCAGTGGTCCGGGCTGATCCTTCAGGGCCTGGCCGACGCGGGCGATCAGGTCCTCGACCCCGCCTTCCACCTGATCCGATCCGGACTTGAACAGCGCGGTGCCGACCAGACGGACCACCAGCGTGTTGCCCTTCTCGAAGACCTCGACCTTGCCTTCCCGGACCTCGTCTTCGAGGAAGCCGGTGGTCTTGTCGATCACCACCTTGGCTTCCGGGGTCGGCGGCGGTGGCGGCGGCGGCGGGGCCCGGCGTTCCAGCACCGCGACCGTGCCGTTGGACAGCGCCGAGATCTGCCCGACCAGCGTGCCGGTCTGCTGGCTCAGGGCAAAGCTCAGCCCGCCATAGGTCGCGGCCAGGATCAGCGAGGTGACGCCGACCGCGATCCAGACCGGCTTCCAGACCGACAGCCGGCGCAGCGGCTTGTCGAGCCCCTTCCAGCGCGGTGAAAGATCACGTTCGATTGCGCCGCGCTGGCCGCGGATGATCCGGGCCAGAGAGTTGCGGATTTGCAGGTGCTTGTCGCCGCCGCGATCCTCGACCCGCAGCCGGCCCTCGAAGCCCAGCGACAGGCAGGTATAGAGAAATTCCAGCAGGTCGATGTTCTGGCCCGGGTCCTTTTCCAGTCGCGCCAGCAGGTCATAGAAGCGGTCGCCGCCCACCGTCTCGCGGTGGAAGGTGCCGACCATCGACTGCAGGGCCCAGTTCGACTGTCCGCCCCAGGGCGTGTTCAGCACCACATCGTCCAGTGTCGCGCAAAGCGCATAGCGCGCCACCTTGACCGTCTGCGGTTCGATCTGGGCACTCAGGGCCCGGCTCTCGAAAGCCCGCACCTCGGCCACCACGGATTGGCGCAGCTTGTCCGGGTCGACATGCTGGGCCCGGTTCCGGATCCGCGAAATCAAGGCGAACAGCGGCGAGGCGCAGGCGTTCAGCGCGTTCATCCCGGTCATGGCGATGGCCTGATCGGCCGAGGCCTTGGCACCGCCACGCGGCCCCTGCGGCACACCATAGGCTTCGCCGCCCTGCGGGCTCTGTTGCGAAGCGCCGCCGCCCTCGAAGGGCGAGGCGACCGGAGTCGAGACGGGCGCCGCGGTGCCGCGCCGGCCGCCCGGATTCGGCCGGATCACCGTGCGTTCGCCGTCGTCCTTTTCAGCGAAGGGATCGTCCCCTGACATGCGCGTGATCTCTCCCTAACCCTTCCGGACCGCTATCGGTCCGGCCGTCCCGTCTGTGATCCGCACCGGCGCCGATCCCGGCCCCGGTCCGTCCTGGATGCGCCCCGGCTAGGCCTGCCGGATCGCCCAAAGCTCCATCTTCAGCCCCGGGAAATTGCCCGAGACATGCACCGCAATGCCACCCGAGGTGGTCATCTTGCCCCAATAGGGGCTGTCGGCGTTCAGTTCGAAATAGACCACGCCCGAGTGATAGGGGATCTGGCGTGGGGCCACCGGCAGCGGCCGCAACTGGATGCCCGGCAGGGCCGAGTTGACCAGTTGCCGGATCTCCTCGACCGGACCGATCTTGGCCTGGCCGGCAAAGTGGCGACGGACATCTTCGTCGGAAACTTCCGAATCGACCGCCAGCACGAATTGCGAGGTGCCGATCAGCTTGCGATCCGCGATGACGCCGACCGAGATGCCGTACTTGCGTGGCTCCAGCTCGATCAGCACCGCATTCTGTTCCAGCACCGAAGACAGATAGCTGCGCAGGGTGCGGATCACCGGCTGGAAGCTGTGGGTCAGGTCGTCGTGCTTGTAGGCGGGAAACTCGGGCGGGTGCTTCTCGGTGGCCATGAAGGTTGCCAGTTCCCCCGCGAGGCGCAGGCATTCGGCATAGGCCCATTGCGGGTGAACGTTCTCGATCGAGGTCATGTGCCGGAACAGCGGCACCGCCCGGTTGACCACCATCAGCAGCAGGAAGTCGGTGATCTCGGCCACGCCGCGCGTCGCGCCGCTTTCCGACAGCCGCCCCGACAACGCCGTCATGCGGTGCGCCAGAAGCCCTTCCAGTTCGCGGATGAAACCGTTCAGCGGCGCCGAGGCGCGGATGTCGAGACAGGAGGCGATGAAGCCCTTGTCGAGGATCACTTCCTTGTCCGAACGGACCTCGATGATCCGGGCGATCGGGATCACCAGCTTGTCGGCGAGGTCGTCGACCTCCAGCGCGAACTGCAAGCGGAGCTTGCCGACCGCCAGCGTCACCGGCTTGCGGTCCTGGCTCATCGTGTCGACGACTTCGATCTCCGAGGGGCGCAGCCGGCTGACCGAATGTTCGGCGCCGGAGAGATCGACCTCTTCGGCACCCTGGCGGCGTTGCGGGACCGAGAGATAGACGACGCAGTCCTTGATCGTCTCGGGCACCACCAGCGCCGGCGGGTGATCGTCGGCCTGCGGAACCCGGAACACGGTGCCGTCCTGGGTCAACCCGGTCACCGATTTCAGCGCGAACTGACCGACCTTCAGCGCCTCGTCGTCGATTTCCAGCGTCGAGACACCCCAGAGATAGGGCGCCACCCGGCGGGCGAGACCGGCGACCAGCGCCTCGGAATGGCGGTCGGCCTGTTGGAAATGGTGCGGCTGAAGGAACAGGCCTTCGGTCCACAAAACCTTGCTATCCCAGCTCACGCGCCACCTCCGATCCAGGTGTCCCCATGGGGACGGGGTGTCAAGCCATTGATATCATGGAATTTCACCGAAAAGGGCCTTTCTGGTTAACGGGAGATTGACGCCCGAGCCTCATTTCAAACGCTCCAGCTGGTTCTTGTAGGCGGCGGCAAATTCCCGGGCAAAGAGGTCGTGGAACTGGTTTTCGGCCTGGTCGGAGATTTCCGAATACATGTCCTCGTAGGCCTCCCAATACTTGGCCTTCTTGTTCGACAGGAAGCCGCCCGCCTTGCCTTCCAGTTTCTCTTCCAGAACCTTGGGATCAAGCTTCTTCAGCACGCCCTTCAGCGCCGCCTCCATCCCGGTGACCATCGCCACCTCATGCGCCTTGATGTCGGACAGCGCCTGTTCGGTCGCCTCCTTGGCGCCGAGATAGCCCTTGGCATGGGTCTTGGCCATCGCCTCGATCGCCTGTTCCGGAGTGATCGAGAATTTCAGGGGGTTGTTGCCGCCGGCCGAGATCATCGTCTGGTCGATGCGGAACTCGCCCTTGATCTGGGTCCGGGTCATCAGGATTTCGCGAATCCCGGTGATCATCGCCTTCAGGACCGAGGCCAGCCGGATCATGGTCGGATGCAGCTCGTCCGCCGGAATCTTGTCATCGGCACCGAGCGTCCGCAGGAAGGCGCGGGCCGTGTCGCCGGAATCGGCCGCCCCGGCCGCGGCGGGTTGCGGTGCAGCCTTGGCGGCCTCGGTGGGGGCCGCGGGTTCGGCCGCGGGTTCGGCGGCGATCTCGGGCGCGGCGGGCGGAGGCGCATCGACCGAGGGCGTGTCACCGCCCAATCCGAAGGGATCGTCATCGGTTTCCGGCGGCGGCGCCGGGGCAGCGGCGGGCGCCGCATCCTCGGGCAGAGGCTTGCCGTCCGGGCCATAGCGGCGCGCCGGGGCCGGCTTGGCCGGTGTCGGCACCGCGGCCGGCTGCGCCGGAGCGGCAGCGGGCGCCGGCGTGGCCGGATCGGGTTTGCCGAGGTCGAGCAGGTCGTCCCAGTCGTCGGGGATGATCCCCGCCTTGGGCTGGGCCGGGCGGAAGGCATCCGCCGTCGAACTGGCGTGGTCCTGCGCCGAAGGACCCTCGTATCCCGGATCCTTGGCACCGAAGAACGGGTCTTCCTCGTCCCCGAGCGGGGCCAGGAGACTGTCGAAGGGATCGTCGGGTTCGGCCTTGAACTGCGACGGTCCGGTCGGCGGCGAGGACGGTCCCAGCAGATCGTCCAGGAAATCACCGCCCGGGCCCGGCGCCTCGAGAAGGTCCAGCGGGTCGGGCGCGGCCTTGGCATTGCCGAAACCGACGCCTTCCTCGGCCAGCGGATCGGCAATCACCTCGCCCTTCTTGGCGATCTCCACCACCAGTTCATAGGGCCCGATGGTCAGCACGTCGCCGGAGTTCAGCGGCGTCGGCGTCTTGCCCAGCGGCACCTTGCCGTAGTTCAGGAAGGTTCCATTGGTCGAGAGATCGACCACCACCACATTGCCGTTGTGGTTCTCGATCACGCAGTGGGTGCCTGAAACCATGCGGTCCGGGTCCGGAAGAACCATGTCATTGCCTGCGCCCCGCCCGATCGTCAGCGAGGGCCCACGCATGGCGACAGGCGCGCCGTCGCCTGGCACGAGACCTGTCGATTGAAACCGCAGTCTGACCGTCATTTCCCGTCCATTCCAAGGCCGCCCTGAGGCCCCGTTCGCAACAATGCGCCGTGAAGGCGGCGGATGTCAAAGTGCCGCGCTTCACGAATTTTCCAACTTCCCACGCTCAGCCGCCAGCCGCTGCACCGGCTGCACCGTCAGTGGCCCCGGGCGCCCCGCCGGGCGGCGGTGGCGTGTCCTTCGGGCCGACATCCCCCTGCCCGCCCCTGGCAATATCCAGCGCCCGATCGATCAGCAATTGGCCCTGGCTTTCAACCTTCTCCGAATCGAGACAGAGGCTCTGCGCGTTGATGACCAGGGCATAGGTCGCCGAAGCGCCCGGCGGCGCCTCGAACTGGGCCAGTTCCTCGGGGCCGAGCCTGCCATCGGCGTTCAATGCGCAATGGCCCGCCAGCGCGGTGCCGTCATCGGGGTCGGCGGCATCGACGCAGCGCCGGACCTTGATCAGGGCCTCGGTCGAAGGCTTGAAGACCCAGGCCTCGACCGCCTCGATCAGGGTCTCGTTCTCGCTGAGGCCGGCATTGACCAGGTCATGGGCCGCAAGACAGGCCCACCAGACCCGTTCGCGCGCCGGAAGCGCCACCGCCAGCATCCGCAGCATATCGACCACGGCGCCCTTTTCCTCGAGCTCGGCCAGAACCTCGGGCACCAGCGCCGCCGCAGGCGCAGACAGCTTCACCCCCAGCCGCGCATTGGCCAGCACAAGCATCCTGGCGGCCGGTTCGGCGGGTATCTTATCAAGACCCTTGAAGCGATCGGACATGTTTTTCTCCCGCTCCATCAGTTGATCTTGACCAAGCCACCCTTGAGGGTGGCCATTCCGCCGCCATCAAAGGTGCCACTGGCACCGCCCTTGAATGTCGCATTCGCACCGGCCTCGGCGGTCAGCGCTGCGTCGGCCTTTATGTCGATCTGCACCGAGGTCATGGTGATCTTCGATGGCTCGATCTTGATCGACGAGCCGCCGACGACCAGCTCGATCGACTTCGCCGCCGTCACGGTCATCTTTCCGGAGTCGATATTCGTCGTCTGATCACCCGATGCGATGGTGAGCGTGTGGTTCCCGCCGTCCACATTCGTCGTGTGGTTGCCGCTGCGGATCGTGGCCGTGTGGTCCTTCTCGATCTCGATGGTCTGGCTTCCCTTGTCCACCGTGAAGGTGTGGTCACCCTCCATCAGCAGTTCTGTCATCGAATTGTAAACCGTCAGCGACATGTCGCCGGGGTCCATCTTTTCGAGACCGATGGTGATCTCGGCATTGTTCTTGATCTTCTCGAACCAGTCCTTCTCGGACTGGAGCCGGATGAACTCCTCGTCCTTCTTGTCCTCGAACACCAGTTCGTGGAAGCCGCCGCCGCCCTTGGTGCTTTCGGTCTTGATCCCGGTCTGGGTCATGTTGTCCGGCAGCGTGTAGGGCACCGGCTCGAAGTTGTTGTAGATCTGGCCGATGCAGATCGGATAGTCCGGATCGTCGCGTTCGAAGGCGATCAGCACCTCGGAGCCGATCCGGGGAATGAACATCGTGCCGTAGCCCTTGCCGGCGAAGGGCTGCGTCACGCGGACCCAGCAGGAAGAGTTCTCGTCCTCCTTGCCTTGCCGGTCCCAGTAGAAGAACACCTTGATGCGGCCGTATTCATCGACATAGATCTCTTCCCCCTCGGGGCCGGAGACGACGCCGCGATGCACGCCCGACATCTTCGGCCAGGCGGTGGTGGCCTTGGGGCGGAACTGTTCCGACTTTTCGGTCACCTCGAATTCGACCAGATACATGTCGTCCTTGGAGGGGAAGTTCAGCCCCTTGTTGACCACGAACTGCTCCAGCTCGCCGCCGCCGTCCTCTTCACTCTGGACCTCGATCTGGAAGTAATGGGTGCATTTCACCAGCAGGAAGTCGTTCTTCTTGCCGAGCCGTTCATGGCCCTTCAGCTTGAAGGTGGCACCGGGGGTCATGGTGCGGGCGTTGGCGGCGCCGGTCCAGCGTTCGGCCTCGGAGGCGTGGCGTTCCACCGCCACCTTGGCGAAGTTCTCGCCATCCGCGACCTTGCTGTAGTGGCCGTCCATCGAATAGATTTCCAGCTCGTTGTAGCTGTGCTTGCCCTTCTTGTTGATGCTGGTCACGCCGAGGTTGGTGTTCGGGGTGGTGAACTCCAGCGCCTGGAGCGAGACCTTGCCGGTGACGACCTTCTGCCTGTCGCTCCACTCGAACACGGTTTCCATCTCGCGCTTGCCCTTCTGCACGCGCGGTTTGAACTCCAGTTCGGGGGTCTGCGGCAGGGGCTGGTGCGCGCCCAGCCCGTCGGCCAGCACCAGTTTCTCGGTGCCGCCGGAATGATCGAAGAAATAGTAGATCCCCGCCTCTTCCATCAGGCGGCTGATGAAATCGAAATTGGTCTCGTTGTACTGCACCACATAGGTGCGCGGGCTGTAGGTGGCCGAGAGCTTCAGCTCGACATCGGTGAAGCCCAGATCCTTGCAGACCTGTTCGACGATCTCGGGAATCGACTTGTCCTGGAAGATCCGGTTGTCCGAACTCTGGGTCAGGAACCACAGCCAAGCGCGGGTCTCGACCGCGAACATGTCATAACCCTGCGAGATACCGAGATATTCTGCCTCGATGCAGGTGCCCAGAAACTTGCGCGGCGATTCGTCCTTGGTCAGCAGCTCGACATGCAGCTTGGTGCCAAGCAGCTTGTCGAGCCCCATCTTGCTGTCCTTGACGGCGAATACGATCCGCGCCCGGGTAATGGTGCTGAGTTCTTCAGTAACTTGCGCCGAAATCAGAAACGATTCCTGCGTAGAAAAGTCGCCGACCACCTTGGCCAGCGGGTGTACCAATTGGGCTATGGACTTGGCCATTGCTTCATCCTCTCACCGGCCAGCGGGTAATTCCGCTGGCCTTGGGTCTCCCGGGTTGGCGCTGCAAGCCTAAAGACTCTCAAGCAGCGCCGCCAGTTCCGGGTCCATTTCTTCTTCATCGCCAGCGTCGTCCTCGGCGCCGTCGTCATCGTCGCTGTCGTCGTCGAAACCTGCCAGCAGCGCATCGAGATCGTCATCGCCCCCAGTATCGCCCTCGTCGTCGAGTCCCGACAGTAAGGAATCCAGATCATCGTCACCGACATCGCCATCGTCGCTGCCGGCGTCGTCATCGTCGCCGGCCAGCAGGGCGTCGAGATCGTCATCATCCTCGGCACCGCTGTCGGCATCGTCGTCGCTGGCGGTCGCGGGCGCGGCCGAGCGGCTGGGCGGAGACGGCTCGGGCGCCGGTGTCTTGGACCAGGGGCCAAGCAGGATCTTGCCGGCAAGCGACATGAAGGCTGCCAGCCTGATCTCGTCGCGGCCCTTGATCGTCAGGACCGGCATGAAGCCGCGCTCCAGCACCTTGACGGCCTTGGCCTGAGTGATGTTGCGCTCGGTGCAGGGCAGCTGAATCTGGTCGCCATACTGATCGACCACGAAGTGATACGGCTGGCCGCCCAGCTGCATCACAGAGCCGAGCTTCATCGCCGCGCCGTTCTGCTTGTAGGACAGTGCCAGCAGAATCGCCACGAAGACCGCCGGATTGGCCCAGAGCATCCCCGCCATGCCCTCCTGCGGGGTGAACTCCTCGAAATCGAACTCCGAGATCGGGTCGGTCTTCTTGCCGTAGGGCCGGCGCAGCAGGAAGCGCGGCGTGGCCAGCGCCACATGCCCGGCCTCGGGCATCGCGCGCAGCCCGTCCCAGGCCTCGGCGACCAGCGGGTGCCGGTTCTTCTTCTCGATGTCCATGAAGCCCGGCGCCATGGCCGAAACGAACGGCGCGTCGATATGCGCCGCCAGCCGCGCCACACGGCCCAGCAATTCGGCGTGGGGCGGGGTTTCCTCGAATGTATAGAGCCCGATCAGGGCCGAGAAATTGCCGCGCCCGTCCGGGGTGCCCTCGGCCAGCAGCTGGTAGAGGCCGCTTTCGGTCAGATCCTCGACCGAGGCCAGGTCGGCGGCGATCTCCTCGGCCGAGATGTCGTAGAGAATGATGTCGAAATCGTCGTCGGTCTCGATCGAGCGCGCGATCAGGTCGAGCATCCGCCACTGCGCCTCGACCGACTGGAACTCGGGGTGGTGCAGAACCAGGCGCATCGCGTCCGACAGCGCCTCGTCCACCGCTTCCTGCAGCGCCGGCGCATCGGCGTCGGGCAGCGATTTCACATGCGGGCCGACGATCCGGGCGATCAGCTCATCGGCGGGGGTGGCGGCGGGCTTTTCGGCCTTGTCGCCCATCAGCTTCTGAAAATCCGTCAGCTTGCGATCGGCCGGCACCTTGTTGCCGCGCGACGACTTCTTCGGCGGCGAGACCTTCCGGCCGTGCTCCTTGCCCCATTCCTTGAGCGTCTTGACGGCGGATTCGGAGGTCTTGCCCGAGCCGAGCTGGCGCCGCAGCGCCACCAGCCCTTCGAACAGCTCGACATTCTCGAACAACTCGTCGGGGTGCAGGTCGTCGATCCCGTTCAGCTTGACCTCGATGCCCGCGCCCTTCTTGCCGATCGGCAGCACCAGCGTGGTCGCGAAGCCCTCGATCACGTCCTCGATCGTATCGACATCCAGCTTGATCGCCCGGCGCTTGGCCAGGGCCTCGCCGGTTTCGATCTCCCCCTTCGCGGCGCGTCCCGAGAAGTCTCCCATGATCGCCATCCGGAACCGGCTGCGGTTCAGACTGGCGCGGTCCGGGCGTTCCTTGCCCATGCTTCCGAAAGCGAAGGATCCAGTGCCGGAATGAAGCGTATCAGCCATTCTTGTTTCTCCCAATTTCGACGATTTCGCGCCGCAGTGATCTGATTTCTTCGGTCAGGGTCTGGGTCTGTTCGACCGTGATCCTGGTCAGTTCCTCGATGTCCAGCGATCTCTGATCCTCCACCGCGCCCTGCATGGTGTTGACCAGAAGGCCGATGAAGAGGTTGAGCACCGAAAACGAGGTGACGATGATGAAGGGCACGAAGAAGGCCCAAGCATAGGGAAACTCGTCCATGACCGGGCGGACGATGCCCATGGACCAGCTTTCCAGCGTCATGATCTGGAACAGAGAATAGAGCGAACGGCCCAGGGTGCCGAACCATTCGTCGAAGGCGTTGCCGAACATGAGCGTCGCCATGACGCCGAAGACGTAATAGACGATCGACAGCATGATGATGACCGCGCCCATCCCGGGCAGCGCGTCGAACAGCGCCTGCACGACGGCGCGCATCTGCGGCACCACCGACAAGAGCCGCAGCGCCCGGATCACCCGCAGCGCCCTGAGCGCACGCAGGCTGCCGGTCTGCGGCAGCAGCCCGACCAGGATCACGAAGGCGTCGAACAGGTTCCACCAGGTGCGGAAGAAGGCCAGCCCGTAGGCATAGAGCTTCAGCCCCAGCTCGATGATGAAGATCACCAGCACGATCCTGTCCACCGCATGGATCAACGGCCCGGCCACCGCCATCACGGTGTCCGAGGTCGAGAACCCCAGGGTGATCGCGTTGAAGATGATCACCGTCAGGATCGTATTGCGCACGGAGTCGCGTTCCAGGAATCCCCGCAACCGGGCCCTGTGTCCGCCGCTCTCGCTGTGGTTCGTCGCAATCACGTTCTGGTCGCTTTCCTTCTGTCGTCGCGGTCACGGCGCCCCGGCGGGGGCGCCGCAATGCCTTGTCAGCCGAGGTATTCCTCGAGCTTGTCCTTGCCCTCGCTCATGATGTCGTTGGCCAGGCCCAGAGCGGTGTTGAAGGTCTCGAGCGTGGTCTTGGCCTCCTTGAAGCCGACACCCGCCGAGGCGCCCGACAGGGTCAGGTTGACCACTGCGGGGAACACCTTGTCGAAGATCTTGGCGAAGTCCGAGTTCTGGTTCGACAGGCTCTTGAGCGTCTTCTGCAGCGCCGGGCCGTTGGCCTCGAAACGGCTGACCTTGGCCATCAGATCCGAGGTCTTGTTCAGGGCTTCGTCCAGTTGCTTGCGCAGTTTGACGAGGGTCTTGTAAACCTTCTGCGCCTCCTTGCCCTGGGCCTTCATGATCCGCTTCTCGGCGGCGTCGCAGCCCTTCAGCGCCTGGTTGATCTGCTTCGAGGCAGCCCGGCCCGCGACCGTCACCCCGGCGATCTTGTTGTCCCAGAGTTCGTAGTTGGCCTGCGCCTTGGGGATCGTCGCGAGGAAGGGCGCATCGGTGCCGAGGATGCTCTTCAGCACCGTTCCGCCGACCTCGGCCGCGCCCTGGGTCTTCTTGTTGGCCTGGCCCTGGGCATCGACATAACGCGCCAGGAGCGTGTCGCAGTCCTTCTTCAGATCCTTGCCGACCTTGTCGGCGTCCAGCGCCAGATCGTAGATCTGCTTGATCACCGCGGTGGTCGAGCGGACCAGCGCCACGATCCCCAGCACCAGCCCGGCGCCGCCCGATCCGACGATCCCGGCCGCCGCCCCGGCAGTGCCGAGAATGCCGAGCGTGACGTCGAAGCCGGCCTTGATCTTGTAGTCCTTGTACTGCTTGTGCCGCGCGACGAAGGTCTTCCAGCGGGTCGCCGGGATCGGCGCCAGCTTCTTCGCCTGGGTCTTGATCAGCCCTTCCGCAACCTTGACGAAATTGGCCCGCATCTTGTCGACCGCCTGCGGCGTGCCGGTGAAGGCATCGACCTTCTTGGCCGCGTTGACGATCGCATCGACGGTCTCCTTGCCGACCTTCTGGGCATCCTCGACCATGAAGGCGGGGGTGACGAAATCCTCTTCCGCTTCCAGCAGCTTGAGGATGTCGTCATTCAGCTTCAGGGACATCTTGTAGCCCTTGAAGCTTTCCAGCCAGGCGGGCTTGAACTGCTTCTGGACCTCGACGCCGACGTCGATGGACCAGATCACCACGTCCTTGCCGATCTTCTGCTTCGGCGCCGGCCCGCCGCCCTTGGCGGCCGCGGCGTCGCGGGCGATGCGCTCGTTCGCCAGCTTGATCTGCTCTTCGATCAGCTTCGGGTATTTCTTCAGCGCCGCGATGGTTTCGGCATGCAGTTTCGGATTGGCCTTGGTGACGCCGTTGGCGACCGCCTTCTTCAACACCGACAGGGACTTCAGGACGAGCTGATCATCCTTCTTGGCCTGCGCCACCTCGTAGTTGCGCAGGGCATCGCCGATGCCGGTCTTGAGCAGGGTCTTGGCCTTGTTCTTTGCCCACCATTTGGAATCCAGCTGTGGAGTTACCCCCTTCTTCATCGCGTCGTCCTCCCTTTCAATCGAATGCGTAAGTGAAATTGCCGTCCGCGACATCGAGGGCGACCTTGGTTACCTCGCCGCCGGCCATCATCCGTTTCAGGAATTCGGAGGAAATGTCGGGCAGCATGGTATTGGTGACGATCGCGTCGATCATCCGGCCGCCGGATTCGACTTCCTGGCAGCGCTCGACGATCAGATCGACCACGGCATCGGAATATTCGAACGGCACGCCGCGCTGCGCCTCGACCCGCTTCTTGATGCGGTTCAGCTGCAGCTTGGTGATCTCGGCGATCATGGACGGGCTCAGCGGGTAATAGGGGATCACCACCAGACGTCCCAGCAGGGCCGGCGGGAAGATCTTCAGCAGCGGCTCGCGCAGCGCCTTGGCCATCCCGTCCGGGTCCGGCATCAGATCCGGATCGGCGCAGAGATCCATGATCATCTCGGTGCCGGCATTGGTCGTCAGCAGGATCAGCGTGTTGCGGAAGTCGATCGAGCGGCCCTCGCCATCCTCCATCACGCCCTTGTCGAAGACCTGGAAGAAGATCTCGTGCACATCCGGGTGCGCCTTTTCGACCTCGTCCAGCAGGACGACGCTGTAGGGCTTGCGCCGCACCGCCTCGGTCAGCACCCCGCCTTCGCCATAGCCGATGTAGCCCGGCGGCGCGCCCTTCAGGCTGCTGACGGTATGGGCCTCCTGATACTCGCTCATGTTGATGGTGATGACGTTCTGTTCGCCGCCATAGAGCACCTCGGCCAGCGCCAGCGCGGTCTCGGTCTTGCCGACGCCGCTGGTCCCCGCCAGCATGAAGACCCCGATCGGCTTCGACGGGTTGTCGAGCCCGGCGCGGCTGGTCTGGATCCGCTTGGCGATCATCTTCATCGCGTGGTCCTGGCCGATCACCCGCTTGGCCAGCAGGGAGTCGAGGTTGAGAACCGTCTCGATCTCGTCCTTCAGCATCCGGCCGACCGGAATCCCGGTCCAGTCGCCGACGACACTGCCGACGGCCTGGGCATCGACGATCGGCAGGATCAGCGGGTCTTCGCCCTGAAGCTCGGTCAGTTCGGCATTGGCGGCCTTGAGTTCCTCCAGCGCCGCGGCCCGCTCTTCACCCTGCAACGGGCCCTTGGTGCTTTCGGCGGCATCCGGCGTGTCCACCGGCGCCCCGCCTTCGCGCAGCTTCTCGCGCAGGGCGAGAATCTTCTCGACCACCGCCTTCTCGGCTTCCCATTTGCCGGTCAGCTCGGCCAGCCGGGCCTCCTCTTCGGTCTTGGCCGCCGTCACCGCCTCGCGCCGGTCGGCGACATCGTAACCGGCGGTCTCGTCGCGGCCGATGATTTCCAGCTCGGTCTCCAGGGCGCTGATCCGGCGCTGCGAATCGTCCACCGAGGCCGGCGTCGCAAACTGGCTGATCGCCACCCGGGCACAGGAGGTATCGAGCACCGAGACCGACTTGTCCGGCAATTGCCGGGCCGGGATGTAGCGCGCCGAGAGGTTCACCGCGGCTTCGATGCCTTCATCGAGGATCTGCACCTTGTGGTGCTTTTCCAGCATCGAGGCGATGCCGCGCATCATCATGATCGCCTTTTCCGGATCGGGCTCGTCCACCACGACGGTCTGGAAGCGCCGGGTCAGCGCCGGGTCCTTCTCGATATGCTTCTTGTATTCGGCCCAAGTGGTGGCGCCGATGGTCCGCAGCGTGCCCCGGGCCAGCGCCGGTTTCAGCAGGTTGGCGGCGTCGCCGGTTCCGGCCGCGCCACCGGCCCCGACCAGCGTATGGGTCTCGTCGATGAACATGATGATCGGCACGGTCGAGGCCTGAACCTCGTCGATCACCTGGCGCAGGCGGTTCTCGAACTCGCCCTTCATGCTGGCGCCGGCCTGCAGCAGCCCCACGTCCAGCGCCATCAGCCGCGCCTCGCGCAGCGCCGGAGGCACGTCGCCGCGGGCGATCCGCAACGCGAAGCCTTCGACCACGGCGGTCTTGCCCACCCCGGCCTCGCCGGTGAGGATCGGGTTGTTCTGGCGGCGGCGCATCAGCACATCGACCACCTGGCGGATTTCCTCGTCGCGGCCGACGATCGGGTCGATCTTGCCGTCGCGGGCCTGCTGGGTCAGGTCGGTGCAGAACTGCGCCAGCGCCTCTTCCTTGCCCATCTGGGCCGGGGCGCGGGCGTCGGAAAACTCGCCCGGCTCGCCGCCGCCGACGGCGGACCCATCGGTCGGTTTCTGGCCATCCTCGGGCGAGCCCGAAACCACGTCCATGAAGTTGTCCGAGAAATCGTCCGGCTTGATCTTCTTCCACTCCGCCGACATGTCGTACAGGATGTTGCGCAGGGGCGGCGTCTTGAGCATTCCCAGAATGATGTGGCCGGTCCGCACCTGGCTGGAATTGAACATCAGCGAGCCGTAGGTCCAGGCCCGTTCGACGGCGTTTTCGAGATGTTCGGAGAGGTCGGAAATGGTCGAGGCGCCGCGCGGCAGGGCATCGAGCGCGCGGGTCATGTCGCTGGCCAGCCGCGAGGGGTCGATCTCGTAATGCTGGACCAGCCGATGCAGGTCGCTGTCCTGATTGTTCAGGATCTGGTGGAACCAATGCACCAGTTCGACATAGGGGTTGCCGCGCATCTTGCAGAAGACGGTGGCCCCTTCGATCGCCTGATAGCCCAGTTTGTTCAGCTTCCCGAACAGCGACACACGGCTGATTTCACTCATTCTATTCCCCTCTCAATGTCCTGCAAGCGCCCGAGAGCCGCGGGTCTGCGACGGCGGCGCCAGATAAAGGTCGTCGGCATCTTCGGCCATGTCGCGGCGGCGACCGACCCAGGTCGTCTGTCCCAGGGCCGAACCGGCGCCCAGAGCGGTACGCGGCACGTCCTCGGCCTTGAGGATGATGTTCACATCCCAGTCCAGACGGTCGCCGACATAGTTGCGGACGATCGCCTCCATTCGTTCCAGGGCCCCCCGCCCCGGCAACAGCCTGCGGTAGGTCTCGATGTCCACCGGCCCGATCAGCAGCCGGAACTTCGAGGCCCGCGACCAGACCCTTGTGCCGACCGAGGTCGAGGCGCCCAGCCCCGCCGGCGCGCCCAGTTGCCAGCGGTCCGAGCCTTCCAGCTCCAGCCAGCAGCCGACGAACTGCTGTATCCGGACCGGCGCCTCGAAAAAGGCGGACAGGATCGAGACCAGCCCTTCGGCATGTTTGGCGCCGCTGGCCAGGTGGCCCGCGAAATGCCGCTTGGCGAGGTCCGGCATCAGGTCGGCGCCGTCCATCTTGTAGCCGCCGTAGCCGGCCAGCGCGGCCACCTTGCGCTCGACCGGGTCCGGACCGCCGCGGTCGAAACTCGGCGCCGGCTGGCCCGCCGTCCAGGCCCGGTAGAACAGGCCCATCATCCGGTGCGTCAGCATGTTGGCAAAGGCCACCAGCGCGCTGTCGCGGTGGTTGCGCTGCCGGTCGCGGGCGTATTCGGTCAGATGGAGCGGCAGCGGCCCGTGCGGCCCGAAGAGCCCGAAGAAGCGGTTGATCAGCCGCCCCGGCTTGCCGTTTTTTGGCGGGGTGAACGAGGCGATGGTCGAGGGAGGAAAGGCCAGTTCGGGTTCCTGCTCCAGCCGCACGGGGTCCTGCGCGGAACGGCGGCTTTCCCCCAGGCGCGGCGAATCCTTGTAGCGCGCCTCGATGATGCGAAGCGCGTGGAACAGGTGGTGCTTTTGCGGGGTCTTCAGGAGCTGCGCGAAATGCGTCAGATCATCCGACCCAGACCCGCCGCCGGTCTCCATCGGGCTATCTCTCCGCGTTGTTGCGTCCTGAGGACGGTTTCGGTGAAGGAATTGATCGTCACATGCTTGCGGAAGAACCGCTCGAGCACCGAACCCAGCAGATAGGCGCTGGAGCCCTCGAAGAAGCTGTCGTCGAAGGTCAGGGTGATCTCGAGCCCGCGCACCGCGGTCGAGAGAACCTCATCCGTCATCCGTCGCACGATCGGGCGCGAGGAGATGTCCACCACGCCTTCCAGCTGCTTCGAGATCACCCGGTCGCCGACCGGGGCGTAGATCCCGATCAACTCGCGCAGCGCCTCGGCGCCCTGTTCCGGATTGTCGGCAATCGAAATGTAGTTCAGCGACAGATGCGAGATCAGCCGCCAGGCGGTATCGCCCTGGGCCATGGTCGGGCGCGGCCGGGTCGGCGCCACCGGGGTGCTGACCGACAGCACCGGGCCGCCCTCGGGCAGGTCGAAGACATCCTTGCCCGCGGTGGCCAGAAGCATCGGCAGGTCGCGGTTGGTGCAGAGCCCGCTGACCGCAAGCTGGGTGATGTCGGCGCCGTAGGGGGCCTGCTTGCCATCGACCAGGCTCAGGTAGATCTCGGCCCCCAGGTAGGAGGTCCGCACCCCGCGCAGCCGCTCCCGCTCGGACCGCTGCCGCATCCTGCGGTGGATCGTGTAATAGGCCGGATGGGTCTCTCCCGCCGCGGTCAGGTCCGAGGCCGAATAGAAGGGCTTGAAGACGACGTCCTCCTTGCCCTCGCCCGAGATGCCGATGACCCGATCGATGCTGTAGATCTCGTAGTCCAGCGGCGCCGTGCGGTTCACCGTGATATGCTGTTCGGTGTCGGTCGTGGTCACATGGGCGCGGTCGAAGCGGCGCGGGAACAGGTTGATCGCCGGAACCGCGTGCAGCAGGAACGAGTCCACCGACAGCCCCTCACCGATGTCGCGATTGCCGTCCTTCAGCAGGATGTAGATATCGACATCGCTGCCGGGCGCCTTCTTCAGCGCCGGTTGCAGCCCGCAGAGTTCGACGAAATGGAACCGCTCGGGCATGGCGAAATATTCTTGCAGCAGCCGGTAGCCGTCGAAGCTGCGCGCCGGGGTCGGCAGCAGCGCCTCTTCCGGCTCGAAGCCGCGCTGCTCGACCCGGCCCTCGGGCAGTTCCAGCGTCCAGTCGGCGCGGCGGTCGGTCGCCCGCCCGACCAGGCCGACGGATTCCGCGGCGATCATCTCGTGCAGGGCCCAGGCATTGCCGGCCTGGCTGTTGAGATGCACCACCAGCCGGTCCATCGACAGCGCCGCCATCTTCAGCCCGTCGGTCCGTTTCAGCCGCAGCCGGATGCCCGCCCTTGCCTCGGTCCGGCGCGACACGCCGGCCGCCACAAGGCCGCCGCGGCTGTCGATGTATTCGACCTCGGAAATCTCGATCGGCCAGAGCGTGACATCCGCCGCGGTGCGGAAGACGCAGGCGGTCTGACCGCCCTCGACCGTCCGCGCCCGAAGCTGGGTGTGGCGCTCCAGGACATAGCCGTCCTTGACCGCCGAGTTGCCGACATCCGGCTGGAAGGCCGCCACCATCATCGACGGCGTCGGCGCCAGATAGTGCGGATAGATGATTTCCAGCAGGTTGGCGGTGAAGGCCGGGTATTGCAGCTCAAGCTCCAGCTGCACCCGTGCCGAAAGGAAGGCGACGCCTTCCAGCAGCCGCTCGACATAGGGGTCGAGGACTTCCAGCCCCTCCATCCCCAGCCGTGCGGCGATCTTGGGATAGGCAGCCGCGAATTCGCCGCCCATGTCCCGCATGAACGCCAGTTCGTTCTCGTAATGGCGCAGCAGTCGGGTATCCATCACATGGACCTCTCGACCGAAATCTCCCCGGTCGTCACATCGACCTCCGAGCGCAGGTAGAGTTCCATCGGCACCGGTTCGGCCCACATGTCGGCGCGGATGTCGAAGGCGACGATGGTTTCCCGTTTCACGTCATTGGTGCGCAGCTCGACATCGACCGAGCCGGCGCGAATCCGCGGCTCGAAGGTTTCGATGGCGTTCTGGATCGACTTGCGGATCAACTCGGCCTTTTCCGTTGTCGAATAGTCCCCCGATATCTCCTTGACCCCGTATTTCAACACCGATTGCGCCGCATGGGGGTAGATCTCGGGGTCGATGAGGTTGTCGTTGTTGTCGGTGTTCAGAAGCCAGCTCAGATCGCGCTGCACGATCTCGCGCAGCCGACGGATGTCGATCACCCGCTCGTCCCGGGACTCCTTCAACTGGGTCGGTTCCCGGTCGGTCAGCCGGTCGAGCAGCGAGGGCTGGAGCCTCTCGTGATCCGAATTCTCAACCATTCTCACCGCTCTCGTCCGGGGCGGCAGGCTCGGCCTCGGCCTCGGCGCCGACGATGGTCAGCGACCGTGCCTCCATCAGCGGGACTTCGTTGTTGTCGGTGGTCCAAAGCCGTTGGCCCGAGCCCACGAAGGTCTCTGCGCCGGCATCGGTCCAGCTGGTGGCGCGCGACAGTTTCTCGGCCGCGGTGCCGGTGCGTTCGGTGCCGGGATAGCGGGTCGGCAGCAGTGCCACGACCTGGCCTTCGTTCGGCAGGGTCAGCGTCGCCGGCATCCAGATCGCGTCGCGCAGATCGGTCGGCGCCTCGAAATCGAGCTGCTTGACCCGGGAGAAGGGCACCCAGAAATAGCGGCCGTTGACGATCGCCTCGAAACAGGGACCCAGCCGCATGTCGGCATCGGATATCCATTCGAATTTCTCGCCGTTGATCATGCCGGGGCTGGCCGGCGCCGCATCGAAGGCCTTGTCGCGCAGCTTGGCGGCGTCGTCTGGGTGGCCCTGGGCCAGGAGCTTGAGCGCCTCCATGAGATGCGCCATCCATTCCGAAGGATCACCGAAGACGAGCGGCTCCTTCTCGCCGGCGAAGACCTTCTCGCGGTAGACTTCGCAGATGATCGCCTCGCGATAGGTCTGGCACATCGGCAGGGCCGCGGGCGAGAGCTCGCCGCAGACCTTCAACTGGTTGATCGCACGCTTCCAGTCGCCGAGCACGCAGAGAAGCTGAAAAAGGAAAATCCGCAGCTTCACTTCTGCGGGGTTTGCGCGGATGCGATCCTGAAGGGCGGCAAGTGCCGCGTCGAGATCGCCTGATCTTAGGTGCTCTTCGGGCGTCATGCTGCCAGCTTTCGGTCAGAGTAGAAGGGCCTCCGGGCGCCACCGATGTGACGCCCGAAGAAGACATGAAGCAAGATGGATCAGCCGACCTTGCCGGTCCGCAGGTTCCACTTGAACTCGCTCTCTTTCGACAGACCGGCGGTGTCCTGATCGGTGCCGTGGTACTCGACCATGATCTTCTCATAGGCCAGGGTCCAGGTCTCGGTCGGGACGGCGTCGGCGCTGGAGCTAACGCTGTAGCTGTCGACGACGGTCGAGTAGAGGGTCCAGATCAGATACGGGGCCAGACCTTCGTCCTCGGCGTCGCCCGAACGGCACTGGTGGATCGTGATCTCGGGACGCACGGTGCCGTTGGCGACCGACAGCATCAGCTTGCACGACGCCTTGCCCAGTTCGGTGGTCACTTCGACCTTGCCGAAGTTGGTGTTCGCGTGACCACGCTGGTTCGAGCCGAGGTCGGTCATATCCACCGCGCGGGCCAGGTTCCAGTTGACGCCTTCCAGCACGATCCAGTTCTCGTGGTTGCCTTCGACGGCGTCGCCTTCAATGTCCGAAATGAGCATGAACATATTCGCTGCCATGGTCTTAATCCTTTCTTAGAGTTCGCGCATATGGCGCAGGGGTTGGGGTCTTGAATTGGTTGAGGTGAGCTGTCCTCAGCTCTTCTCTGACGGGAGTTTCGACACCAGCCGGAGAGACACCGACAGGCCTTCAAGCTGGTAGTGCGGGCGCAGGAAGAACTTCGAGGAGTAGTAGCCGGGGTTGCCCTCGACTTCTTCAACGACGACCTCGGCGGCAGCCAGCGGCTTGCGTGCCTTCTCTTCCTGCGATGAGATGTCGGCGTTGAAATCAACGTAGTTGTTGATCCACTGCTGGAGCCATTTCTCCATGTCCTGGCGGCTCTTGAACGAGCCGACCTTGTCGCGGACCATGCACTTCAGATAGTGGGCGAAGCGGCAGGTCGCGAAGAGATAGGGCAGCCGCGCGGCCAGGTTGGCGTTGGCGGTCGCGTCCGGATCATCATATTCCGCCGGCTTGTGCAGCGACTGGGCGCCGATGAAGGTCGCCATGTCGGTGTTCTTGCGGTGGATCAGCGGCATCATGCCGTTTTTGGCCAGTTCCGCCTCGCGCCGGTCGCCGATGGCGATTTCGGTCGGACATTTCTGATCGACCCCGCCGTCGTCGGTCGGGAAGGTATGCGACGGAAGTTCCGACAGCGTCCCGCCCGATTCAACGCCACGGATCTGGCTGCACCAGCCGTATTGCTTGAACGACCGGGTGATGTTGACCGCCATGCCGTAGGCCGCGTTGACCCAGGAGTACTTGCTGGAATCGGCGCTCTCGGTGTCTTCCTCGAAGGCGAAGGCCTCGACCGGATCGGTCTTGGAGCCATAGGGCAGACGGCCCAGGAACCGCGGCATCGCCATGCCGATGTATTTCGAGTCCTCGCTCTCCCGCAGGCTGCGCCAAGCGGCGTATTCCGGGGTCTGGAAGATCTTGGTCAGATCGCGCGGGTTCGACAGTTCCGACCACGAGTCCATCTGGAACAGCGTCGGGTTGGCCCCGGTGATCAGCGGCGCATGGGCCGCGGCGGCGATCTTGGCCATCTCGCCCAGCAGTTCCACGTCCGGCGGGGAATGGTCGAAGTGGTAGTCGGCGACCAGCGCGCCATAGGGTTCGCCGCCGAACTGGCCGAATTCCTCTTCGTAGACTTTCTTGAAGATCGGCGACTGGTCCCAGGCGGTGCCTTTGAACTTCTTCAGCGTCTTGGCCATCTCCTTCTTGGAGATGTTCATGACGCGGATCTTCAGCTGCTCGTCGGTCTCGGTGTTGTTCACCAGATAGTGCAGACCGCGCCAGGCGCTTTCGAGCTGCTGGAAGTCGGGATGGTGGATGATCTCGTTGATCTGCTCGGTCAGCTTCTCGTCGATCGCGGCAATGATCGACTGGATCGAACGCAGGGCGTCGTCCGAGATCAGCGCCGTGTTGGCCAAGGCATGTTCCGCAAGGGTCTTGACCGCATCCTCGACCGCCGACTTGGCGGCATCGGACTTGGGCCGGAACTCCTTGTTCAGAAGCGACGAGAAATCGCTGGCTTCCGCAGTTTCGGTTGCGCCTTCGGCGGCCGCCTGTTCAGCTTCGGCCATGTCTTACTCCTCCGCCGGTTTGTCATCTGCCGGCTTCTCAGCCAGCGTCTTCAGAAGCGCCGGGTCCTGGATCACCTGGGCGATCAGGTTCTCGGCGCCGGTTTTGCCATCCATGTAGGTCATCAGGTTCGACAGCTGGGTGCGCGCATCGAGCAGCTTCTTCAGCGGCTCGACCTTGGCCGCGATCGCGGCGGGCGAGAAATCGTCCATGCTCTCGAAGGTGATGTCCACCGCAAGGTTGCCCTCGCCGGTCAGCGTGTTCGGAACCGAGAAGGCGGCACGCGGCTTCATCGACTTCATCCGGTCGTCGAAGTTATCGACGTCGATTTCCAGAAACTTGCGGTCGGCCACGCCGGGAAGCGGCTCTTCCGACTTGCCCGACAGGTCGGACATGACCCCCATGACGAAGGGCAGCTGAACCTTCTTCTCGGCGCCGTAGAGTTCCACATCATATTCGATCTGGACCCTCGGTGCGCGGTTTCGCGCAATGAATTTCTGTGAACTGGCCATCCCTGGTCTCCCCTATCGTCTGTTCCGATGGCCCGGCTTGGCGCCTGGCCGTTTCCGGTTAGCGGCCATACTAGCCGTCTTCGCCGCCGATCATAGTGACGCTATCCATACCTTGCGGCGCAAGATCTTTGATGATCGTCATGAAATCCGCACCCACGAGACGCTTGGCCCGCTTCAGGATGATCGGCACCGGGCTCGAAGGCTCGGCGCGCTCATAATAGGCCAGAAGCTTGTCCAGCGTCTTGGTCACGTCGCCGGGCGAATTGATCGCCCCGACGCCGCCGCCACCACCGCCGCCAGCCGCCGGGGCCGCACCGCCCTCGCCCTCCGCGGCCGCGTCGAAGCCCTCGGCATCGCCGCCGGCGTCTTCCGCGGCCTCGGGCGCGGCGACATTGTCGTTCAGTGCATTGATGATCTGCTGCAAGGTCTTGATCAGCAGGTCCAGATTCGGACCGCGGCCCGGAGTCTCCTCGGCAAACTTGGCCTCGATGGCCTTCACATTGGCCAGCGCCTCGCGGGCGGCGGCGAGCTTTTCGGCCAGCACCGCCTGGTCGCTGTCCTGGAACGCGGCCGAGATTTCGCCGCCGTCGGGAACCGTGGCATCCTTGGGCGGCTGGCTTTCGCCGCTGGCGTATTGCAGTTCGCGCAGGCCGAAGCGGCCGAAGCCGCGGCTCTCGGTCAGCGGGGTCTGGCGCAGCGAGCGCACCACCGCCTCGGGCGCTCCCAGTGCCTGCATCGCATTGATCCGGGCGGTCGGGTCGTTGTCGTCCTCGGCATCAAGCTCGGGGTGGCAGGTGTCCCAGAAATCCTCGAGGCAGCCGCGGATATAGGCCGTCACCTCGACAAAGCCGGAAAGGCCGTCGGTATGCAGGATCGCCTGGGCAAGATAGTTGGCGGCCCGCAGGTCATGCGAGCGCTCCATCACCGTCAGGGCCTTTTCCTTTACATCGCCCCAGTCCGGGTCCTCGGCAGGCAGGATCTCGTCTCCCGCCTGGCGCTCTTCCCCGGGCGCGGCGGCAAGTTCGAGGTTGATGAAATCCATGTCATACTCGAGGTTTTCACCACTTGGAGCATCGTCGCCATGGCTGGCAAGCAAGGCTTGTAGGTCCATCTCTCCCCCGGCGCTGTCGCATTTCGGACGTCAATTCGGACGGGAAAAATTCTGCGAAGTCAATCGGCAGCGAATTTGTGGCTGGTCCGTTTGCGTCATCATCCTGTCGATCCCGACTACAGCCCCGTGAGGCCCCCGATGTCAATAATGACTTGACCCAAGGTCAGGAATCCCACACCAAGAATTGCCTTGGATCGGGTGGTTTGCCCCTGCGGCGGCCCCACCGGACTCATCAGGGATGCATTTGAACGGGAGACTTTGCATGCGGCGCGGATTCTTGTTGGCAGCGGTATTGGCGGGGCTGGCCGGACCGGCCCCGGCGCAGGACGGCAAACTGACCGTCGAGATGAACAAGTTCGAAGAGAACGAGGGCGGCGGCTGCCGGGCGTTCTTCCTGTTCCGCAACCAGACCGGCAAGACCTTCGAGGGATTCGAGATGTCGCTGGCCATTCTGGACAAACAGGGCGTGATCGACCGATTGTTGTCGATCGACGCCGCACCGCTGCCGGCCGACCGGACCACGCTGAAGCTCTTCGAGGTGCCCGAGATCGCCTGCGCCGACATTTCGGAAGTGCTGCTGCACGAGATCTCTACCTGCAAGCCGCAGAACGAGGATCCGGTCGATTGCTTCCCCCTGGTGACCTTGCAATCCAAGACCACCGCGCAACTGGTGAAGTGACATGGCAAGTCTTCTGGGAATGATCCGGGACGGTGGCCCGATCATCCTGCTGTTGCTGGCGCTGTCGCTGCTGTCGCTGACCCTGATCGTCTGGAAGATCATCCACCTGGCCCCGGTGCTCGGCGGTCGCGACCGCCGGGCGCAGGCGCTGGAGGACTGGCGCGAGGGCCGGCGCGAGGCGGCGCTGGCCGAGCTGCGCTCGGGCCGCGCCCCGGCCGACCGGATCACCGCCTATGCCATGGAATCCCTGTCCGAGGGCATTTCGGGCCCTCTGCTCGATGCCGAACTGACCCGGCGCGGCAACGAGGAGATGGCGCAGATGTCCTCGTCGATCCGGCTGCTGGAGCTGATCGCGATGATCTCGCCGCTGCTCGGCCTGCTGGGCACCGTCACCGGGATGATCCAGTCGTTCCAGATGCTGGCGGCGGCGGAAGGCTCGGCCAATGCCTCGGTGCTGGCGGGCGGCATCTGGCAGGCGCTGCTGACCACCGCGGCGGGGCTCATCGTGGCGATTCCGGCGGCGGTCGGGGCCTCGCTGCTGGCCGGACGGGTCGAACGGGCCGGGCTGGCGATGGAAAGCGCCGTCGGCTCGCTGATGCTGATCGAGGGCGGTCCGGCGCGGGCCGCCTCGGACTAGGCCATGGGCCTGGCCCTGACCCCCAGGCGCAAGTCGCGCGGCCCGGCGATCACGCTGGTGCCGATGGTCGACGTGATGATGATCCTGCTGGTCTTCTTCATGGTGACCTCGACCTATCTCGATCTCGACATGGTGCCGGCGGTCGATCAGGCGCCCGAGACCGAAGCGCAGAGCCTGCCGCCGCCCGAGGGGGCCGGTGCCGGCGGGACGGTGCTGATGGTGCGGATCGCGGCCGGCGGCGCGGCGGTGGTCGGCGGCCGGAGCCTGACGCCCGAAAGCTTCGGCGCAATGGTGGCCGAACGGCTGGAGGCGGAACCGCTGACCCAGATCGTGCTGCTGCCCTTGGCCGAGGCCGAGATGCAGGCGCTGATCTCGGTGATGGATGCGGCCACCCGGGCCGGGGCGACGCGGCTCAAGGTGATCCGGCTGGAGGCAAGGCCGTGAGCGGGCCCGGGACCAGCGCCCCCGGGGCGGCGCGGCCGGGCCATGAACCGGAACGGCCCGCGCCATGAAGCTCCGCCGCGCCGAACCGAAGCCGCAGCCCGAAACCATCGTCGCCCTGATCGACGTGGTCTTCTTCCTGCTGGTCTTCTTCATCCTGGTCGGCCGAATGGACGCCACCGCCCCCTTCGACGTGATCCCGCCCACCGGGCTCACCGGCCAGGACCTGCCCGCCGGCGGCCTCACCGTGGCGGTGGACAGCGATGGCCGCTACGCGATCGACAACGTTCTGATGTCGCGCGACGAGGTGCTGACCCTCGCCGCCGGAAGGATCGCGGAAGACCCCGACCTGCTGTTCCGGATCAACGCCGACCGCGAGACCGCGCTGCGCTTCGTGCTGCCGCTGGTCTCGGAACTGGAGGCCGCGGGGGCCAGGGAGGTCGTCCTCGTCGTCACCCCGAACCCGCCGAAGACCGCGCGATGAGCCTGACCCCGCCCCCTTCCGGCCCCCGGGTCGCCGCCCTGCCGGTGGCGGTCAGCGCCTCGGCCCTGCTGCATGCGGGCGTCGCGGGGTTGCTGCTGCTCGTCTATGCCCCCAAGCTGGTCGAACCGCAGACGCCGCCCCAGTCCCGGATGACGGTCGAGGCCTATCAGGTGGACCGCTCCGAAGCCGCCGAGGCGCGGCCCGAGACCGAGGCTGCCGCCGAAGACCGGCCGCAGGGCGCCCTGGCCGAACAGGGGGCGGTGCCGCAGAGCCGCGCCGAGCCGGCGGCACTGAGCCCGGAGGCCGCCGCCGCCGAGACACCCGCGGCCGAAGCCGTCGCCGCCGCAGAGCCCGAGGCCGCCGCGCTGGCCCCGGCCGAGGCCGCCCCCGAAGCGGTCCGCCCGGCCCCGCCCGCCGCCGACCGGGCCGAAGCCGCCGCCCCCGAGGCCACACGGGCCGAGGCCGCCAGCCCGGCACCGGAACAGGCCGAAGCCGCCGCCCCCGAGGCTGCCGCCGCCCGGGTCGAGGCGCCAAGGGCCGAGGCCGCTGCCCCGGTGCCGGCCGCTGCCGCCCCCGCCGCCGTCGAAGCCCCCGAGGCCGAAGCCGTCGCTGCGGCCGCCCCGCCCGCCGAGGCCGCCGCCCCGGTCGCGGCCCGGACCGATCCCGTCGCCGCCTCGGCCACACCGGCGCCGGTCGTGGTGGCCGCGGTGGTCGCCAGCCCGGCCCCGGTCGCCGCGACCCCTGCCGTCCCGGCCCCTGCCCCGGCGGCCGAGATCGCCGCCCCGGTGCTGGCCGCCGCCGCGCCCGAAGCCCCGGCGCTCGCCCCCGCCGCCCCTGCCACCGAAGCCGCCCCGGCGGCACCGCCACCGGCCGATGCCGCCCCGGCCACGCCGCCGCAAGCGCAGGATGCCCCCGCCGCCGCGCCGCAGACCGACGCGGCGCCGGACCGCACCCAGGGCGCCTCGGAACCTCTGCCCGACACACCGCCCCCCGCCGAGAAGGGCAAGGCGACGCTGGCTCCGGTCGGCCCGGACGGCGAGCTGGACCCGAAATCGCTGGAAGCGATCCAGGCCTTCATGCAGCCCGGTGACGCCGCCGCGGCCGCCTCCGAGGTCCGCGACGGGATCGAGGGCCTGCTGGCCTCGGTTCCCTGCGCAAGGCTGCAGGTCGAGTTCGACCCCGACACCGGCACCCTCGCCCTGCGCGGCCACATCCCCGAGGAAGGCCTTCAGGCCCCGGTTCTGGCGGCGCTGCAGGCGCAGATCGGCGAGGGCATCCCGGTCGAGGCCGACCTCCGGATCCTGCCGCGGCCGCAATGCGGGGCGCTGTCGGGGATCGCCGATGTCGGGCTGCCGCAGAGCACCGACCAGACATCTAACCCGCGGATCGTCGGCGACGACAGCTATGCCCGCGAATTCTCCTACAAGGGCGGCGACCGGCTGACCTTCGACCTGAACGCGCCGGATTACGACGCCTATGTCTATGTCGATTACTTCGACGCCGGCGGCAACGTCATCCACCTGATCCCGAATGACCGGATCGCGCTGAGCCTGACCCCGGCCAAGACGCCGCTGGATGTCGGGCAGAAACGCGAGGGCCAGCCCTATCTCGACATCACCATCGGCCCGCCCTACGGCCAGGAGATCGCCGTCGCCTTCGCCGCCTCGGTGCCGCTCTATGACGGGCTGCGGCCCTTCGTCGAACCCGCCGACGCCTATCTGGCCGAGTTGAAGCAGCGCGTCGCCGAGGCCCGCGCCGCCGACCCCTCCTTCAAGGGCGAATGGGTCTATTTTTTCATCTCGACCAGCGAATAGCGGGGCGTCGGGCGGCGGCACGGTGCGTGATGTCACCCACCGCCAACGCCCGCCGCAGCGGTCATCTTCGGGTCGAAAATACTCCCGCCGGAGGCTCCGACGCCGCCGCCCGCGGCGCGGTCTCAACTGATGGGGAACCTGTCTTCACGCGCCCCCCGACCGGCCGGCCCGCAGAGGCGGCCCCGGATCGCTAGCGGCAGCCCTGCCCGGCCCAGGCCTTCAGCACCTGCCGGAACTGGCCACCCAGCGGATGGATCGGGCCGAAGGCGTCAGGCGTGTCCTTCGAGACATAGAAATTGCCCTGATCGCAGAGCGCCTCCTGTGTCCATTCATGGCAGTTCGCACATTGCTTGCCCTTCCAGACCTCGTCGGGGATGCCCTCGAAGGGCACGAACATGGGCGAGCCGAGGATGATCTCGTCGATCCTCTTGCCCAGCACATTGTCTCCGCCTTCGACCAGGGGCTGGTCGAAGAAGATCTCGGCGGTCAGCGGTGCGACCTCGCCGCCGGGCGGATTCACGTCCGGGTCATGCTGTTCCTTGGCCTGCGCCGCGGCGAGTTCGATTTCCGCCGCCTCGCGGAACAGGCTGTCGGGGAAATCGCGCAGGAAGGCCTCCCAGAGTTCCACCGTGCCCGCCGCCTGCGCCGCGTCGAAGGCGGCCTTCTCGGCGGCGCTCGGCCCGGCGGGCTTCGGCGCTTCCTCCGGCGGCTTGGTCACCGGGGTCTCGGCCCCGGTGCCGGTCTCGAATTCCATCACCGCCGCCAGCAGGGCGCGGGCCTCTTCGAAATGCTTGCCGTCAGGATAGGCGCGCATGAACAGCATGATCTGCACCGGATCGCGGCTTGCCTCGACCGAGGCCCAGAGCGCATCCTCGGGATCGCCCATCGGCTGGCCGGCGGCGAACTGGAAATCCGAGGTCAGCGAAGAGGTATCCCATGGCGTCTGCTGGCCGCCGGTGGCTTCCAGCACCGCCACCCGGACGCGCTTGAACATCTGCTCGATCGGCACCCCCGGTTCGGGCATGAACTGCGCCAGCGCCTTGGTGAAGGGGCTGTTGGCCTCGGTCCCGTCCAGCGCCACCGCGCCGGGGGCCGTGGCATAGGCCAGGAAGGTGCCGGTCGGCGCCTTCATCTCGGCCAGGCCGTTGTCGTCGATCGAGCGGATCGCCTCGAACGGGTTGTTCCGGCAGGCGTCGAGAATGACGATGTTGGTCCGGTTCCGGGCCGAGGACATCTGCCGCAGGATCGACTGCGCCTCGACCGCCACCAGGTCGAGATCGGCGGCATCCACCAGCGAGGCATCGACCGGCAGCAGGTAGTTGGTGCCGAAGCTCTGCACCCCGTGACCGGCATAGTAGAACAGGCCGGTCGCCTCGGGGCCCGCGGCGCGCAGCGCCTGGCCGAATTGCGAGACACCGCGCCGGAAGTCGGTCAGATTGGCATCGGTGAGCAGCGTCACCTCGAAGCCGAGACCGCCCAGAGCCTCGGCGATCAGCGCCGCGTCGTTCTTCGGGTTGTCCAGCGCCGAGACCGATTGATAGCCGCTGTTGCCGACCACCAGCGCGATCCGCGGCTCGGCCCGCGCCGCCTGCATCGGGCCAAGCCCGCACAGCAATGCCAGGGCAAGGCAAAAGCGCAGCGCAACCCTGGCCACAGCCGCCCGCAGGTCTGTCGATGAAAAGGTCAAAATGCGCGTCATCTTCTCTGGGAGTAGTAGGGATCGATTGATTTTTTGGCAACCAGTTGCAACAGTCGGTGCATGCGCATGCGAACGGCGCATGGGAATTCATTGAAGAATGCATGTTGAAAAGAGGCGGTAACATGACCGAAGCGACATTCCGGCGCGACCACGGCACAGTGCGACTTCTTTCCCACAGGGCAGGCTGGCCACGCCGTGCGCTTCGATGGATTTCCCGCCTCGCGGTCCCGGCGGCCTTCGGGCTCGGCCTGGTTGCCTCTCCCGCCGCCGCCCAGGACGACCCATTCGAGGACGGCTGGGTGCTTCGCGACGACAGTTCGACCCTGTCCTTCCAGTCGGTGAAGAACCAGACCAAGGTCGAGACCTCGGGCTTTGCCACCTTTTCCGGCGGGATCGACGAGAACGGGCTGGCGACGATCAAGATCCTGATGGATTCGGTCGATACCAAGGTCGATCTGCGCAACGTGCGGATGCGCTTCCTGTTCTTCGAGACCTTTCAGTATCCCGAGGCCACGGTGCAGGTGCAGTTGAACGAGGCCGATCTTCTGGACCTGCCCGACACCCGGCGCAAGACCATGACCCTGCCCTTCACCCTGACGCTGCACGGTGTCACCAAGGAGCTGAGTGCCGATGTCGCCGTGGTCCTGATCTCGTCCGATCTTGTGGCCGTCTCGACCGTCTCGCCGATCTCGATTTCGGTCGATGACTTCAACCTGTCCGAGGGGCTGGAGAAGCTGAAGGACGCCGCCAAGGTCGAGATCGTGCCCTCGGGCGCGGTGACCTTCGATTTCCTCTTTGCGCGCAACAAGGAGGACGGCGACATCGTGACCGCCGGAATTGCCGAGGACGACGATGACGACGACGAGATCGAGGATACGTCTGACGACATCGGCTCGGTGGCGCTGGAGACCAAGGGCGATTTCGGGGTCGAGGAATGCGTCGGCCGGTTCGAGATCCTGTCGCGGACCCGTTCGATCAACTTCGCCGTCGCCTCGGCCCGGCTGAGCGCTGATTCCAACGCCTTCCTGGATGCACTCTACGACATCGTGCGGCGCTGCCCCGGCATGGTGATCGAGATCGGCGGCCATACCGACAGCGACGGTTCGGACGCAACCAACCAGGCGCTGAGCGAAAGGCGCGCCGCCGCGGTCGCCGCCTATCTGGAGGCCAAGGGCATTTCCGGCGGGCGCCTTGTCACCAAGGGCTATGGCGAAAGCCAGCCGCTGGTCGCGAACAACAGCTCGCGCAACAAGGCCAAGAACCGCCGGATCGAGTTCAAGGTGCTGTCGAACGGCTGACCGATGGCCGGGGCGGCCCCGAACCGGGCGGCCCCGCCGGACCGATCAGCGCCGGCACAGGTCAGGCCCGGCGGGCCGGCAGGTCAGGATTCCCGCCTTCATATCGAACCTGTCCTCGGGTAAGGTTCGACAGCTACCCGAATTTTCAGAGTCTTAGGCATATTGACCATGTTCCATGCCCGCCGTTTCTCCGCCCGTGTCCTGGCCGTCGCCCTGGCCCTGGCCGCGCCGGGTCTTGCCCGCGCCGCCGACCGGATCGCCCTGGTGATCGGGATGGCCAACTACGCCCATATCGAACCGCTCTCCAACACGCTGAACGATGCCCGCGGCATCGCCCAGACGCTGAAGGGCATCGGCTTCGACGTGACGCTGACGCTCGACACCAAGGGCGACGACCTGCGGCAGATCGTCGATGATTTCGCCTTCCGCTCGGAAACCGCCGACCTGGCGCTGATCTATTACGCCGGTCACGGGGTCGAGGTGCAGGGCGAGAATTTCCTGATCCCGGTCGATGCCGAGATCAGGTCCAACGTCGACGTGCAGCGCCAGTCGGTCTCGCTCAAGCAATTGCTGGTGGCGGTGGACCATGCCCGCAAGATGCGGGTCATCATCCTGGATTCCTGCCGCAACAACCCGCTCGGCGACGCGCTGGATCTGACCCAGCTGCAGCAGCCGGGCCAGCCGGCGGGCGATGGCACGACCCGCGGCGCCGGCGGGCTTGCCGTGCCCTCGCCCGACCGTGGCACGCTGGTCGCCTTTGCGGCCCGTGACGGCCAGGTGGCGCTGGACGGTCTGGGCGCCAACAGCCCCTATGCCACCGCGCTGATGGAGAAACTGCCGCAGCCGGGGCTGGAGATCTCGCTGATGTTCCGGCAGGTCCGCGACCAGGTGCTGAAGGCCACCGGCAACCTGCAGGAACCGCATACCTACGGCTCGCTCTCGGGCGAACCCTTCTATGTCGCGGGCAGCGGCACCGGGAATGTCGCCGATGTCTCGGTGCTCGACCCGACGCTGGCCTGGGCGGCGATCGCGCCCGAGCAGGAGCCGCAGTTCCTGGCCCTGGCCGATGCCGGCGACACCCGCTCGATGCTGGGGCTGGCCTACATGCGGTTGAACCCCGACAGCGACCGTTACGATCCGGTCGAGGCAGCCGGTTTTCTGGAACGCGCCGCCGAGGCCGGGGCGCCGGACGCCCAGTGGGAACTGGCCCGGCTTTACGAAAAGGGCATCATCGGCACCGCGCCGGACCCGGTGAAGGCGCTGGAACTGTTCCGGAAATCGGCCGATCAGGAATACGCCAAGGCGCTGAACGACATGGGCTTCTTCTACTACCAGGGCAGCCTCGGCCTGACCCAGGACAAGGCCAAGGCGCTGGACTATTTCCGCCGCGCCGCCGACCAGCGCCACCCCGAGGCACAGTTCAACTATGCCGCGCTGATCGACGACGGGCTGGTCGAGGGCAAGGGCCCGGAAGATGCCGCGCGCTATCTCTACGAGGCGCTGCGCTCGGGCAACGAGGACGTTCTGAACCTGCTGAGCGAGCGGCCGACGATGTTTTCCGCCGAGACCCGCCGCGACCTGCAGGCGATCCTGAAGAAGTTCTCGTTCTACAAGGGCCCGCTGGACGGCGATTTCGGCCCCGGCACGCAGAAGTCGATCCGCGAGGCCTTCGGCATCGAAAGCTGAATTGTCGCAGGGACGCCGGGCCCCTGCATCCATGTCACATGGGCGCCGCGCCGAGCCGGGGCCCGGGTGTTGTCGGTTGACTGATGCAGGCCCATCGCTCACCTTGGCCGCGCCTTGTTTCCGAATTTGCAGACTGAGAGTTTCATGCCGATAATCAACGACTTTCCCGGCCCCGGCCGACAAGGGTTCCGCCCGATCGCGCTGGCCCTGGCGGCGGGAATTGCCTGCACCTCGCCAGTCGCCGCACAGGATTCGGGCAAGCATCTCACCCTGAACGGCATCATGTCCGGAACCGTCGCGCCGAATGGTCTCGGCTTCGTTTCGCTCTCGGCAACCGACAACGGCTGGGCCAGCGGCGACACCGAAGGGGCGATGGCCCTGGGCTTCGGCCTGGGCGATGCCGACGAAGGCATCGGGATGCAGTTCACCGTCAATCTCGTCTCGCTGGGCGCGCCGGGCAACGGCGTCGGGGACTCGGGCTATCTGTCGCTGAAGTTCTCGAAACGGCTCGGTGAGCGGCCCGTCTATCTCGGCCTGCAGATCGACCATCTGGCACCCTGGGGCGATGCCTCGATGCGGGTGGTGGACGTGCTGATCCCGCCGGGCCCGAATGATCCCGGCCTCTATCTTGTCGAGAATGTCGATCCTTCGGTGAAACTGGCCGCAACCTGGTTCACGCAGATGGACATCCGGGGCGACAGCTATCCGCTGATGTTCACCCTGGGCGCCGGCAACCGGGTCCGCAATTTCGAACGCGACCCGGGAATGTTTGCCGGCGTCGGCATGGGGCTGAGCCAGAACCTGGCCGCCTCGATCGCCTGGAACGGCGACTATGCCGATCTGGGTCTCGGCTACCGGATCGGTGGCAACCTGTTCCTGAACGCGACGCTGAACGATGCGTTCGACATGGAAGACCAGCAACGCGTGACCCTGACGGTCTCGCATACATTCAACGCATTCGGGGGATAACGTGATGCGCAGACCATTCCGCTCGCTTGCCGCCGGCGCCCTGCTGCTGGCCGCGCCGGTGCTGCTCGGCACGTCGCCCGCCCAGGCGCAGAACTACAGCGACCACGACTACCCCGGCCCCTCCTTCGTGCCGAGCGTGACCTTCGTTCCGACGCTCGGGCTGACGCAGTACAAGCAGAACGACCAGGACACGGCCGCCATCGGCAACGCGGTCTACAAGGCGGTCACCGAGGCGGCGGCCTTCTGCGCCGCGCTGCCGGACGAGACCTATCAGATCGACTGCCTGTCCGAGCGGCTGAACACGATCTACCGGTCGATGCCCAGCAACACCCCCTATGACGAGACCAAGGCGGCGCTGAAATCGGCGGCCGCGCAGCTCAAGGCGGTGGTGGACGCGAACCGCGACGGCGACAAGAGCGGCAAGACCTTCGCCACCGCCAGCGGCGACCAGAAGACCACCCGCCGGATCCGCCCCGTTGCGCCGGCCAGGAAGGCCGCCGCGGTGGCCCAGGCGGTGGCGATCATCGAAGAGACCCAGACCGTGCTGCTGCGTTCGAGCGCGACCTCGCCCGAAGCCAAGCCGCAGATCGAGCGGATCGCGGCGGCGGTCGGATCGAACAAGGTGCTGCTGCGCTCGGCCTGATCCCTATCCGGAAAAACGACCAAGGTCCGGTGGTTTGCCGGGCCTTTTTCATGTGCGCCCGGACCTGCTCCTACCGGCGGGCAGCGGCAAAAAAAGTCTTTCACTCAGGAATTGACTTCACCAAGTCTTTTTGTCAACTTCTCCCTGTCCAGCCAGCCGCGCAGCATGTTCCTGCGGTCCGCCCGACCGGATTCGGGAGCGATCCCGAAGCCCGAACCGAAACCTTGCCCGGCCCGGCATGAAACGGTCCGGCCATTGGATTGAAAGGCGCGCGATGACCCTGCTCTCTCCGATTCCCGAACCCGCCAGCCCGGCACCGCAGAGGCTGGAAACCTATGACGTCCGACGCCTCACCGGCCCCTCCGGCCTGGCCCATCTGGTCCTCGACGGCCAGACCTACACGCTGCGCATCACCCGCGCAGGCAAACTGATCCTGACAAAATGAAAGTGCATATGCGCCCTACATATTTCGCCCTCGCCGCCCTTGCCGCCCCGATGACGAGCCTTGCGCAGGCATCGGACGCCGTCACCCCGGCCGCGGTGGTCAAGACCTATGCCGATATCGGTGAAGCGGTCTTCACCGATGCGCTGGCCGGCTCCCGCGACCTGCAGGACGCCGTCGATGCGCTGCTGGCCACGCCGTCACCGGAGACTCTGGAAGCTGCCCGCGCGGCCTGGATCAAGGCGCGCGAAAGCTACATGCAGTCCGAAGCCTTCCGCTTCGGCAACCCCTCGGTGGACGATCTCGAACCGATGGTGAACTCCTGGCCCCTGGACGAAGGGCTGATCGACTATGTCGATCCCAGCTATGGCGGCGCGACCGACGAGAACGAGTTCGCGGCGCTGAACGTGGTCGCCACGCCGAGCTTCAGCCTCGGCCCGGTCCAGGTCGATGCCTCCAAGATCACGCCGGAGCTGATCGCCGACACCCTGCAAGAGGCCGACGGGATCGAGACCAATGTCGCTTCGGGCTGGCACGCGGTGGAATTCCTGCTCTGGGGGCAGGACCTGCACGGCACCGGGCCCGGCGCCGGCGAGCGGCCCTGGACCGACTATGCCCAGGGCGCCGATTGCACCAACGGCAATTGCGACCGCCGCGCCGCCTATCTGTCGGCGGCGACCGAGCTTCTGGTGAAGGACATGCAAAGCATGGCCGATCTCTGGTCCGACGACGGCACCGCCCGCGTCGCGCTGGAGGCCGATCCCGAGGCCGCCCTGGGCGCGATGCTGACCGGGCTTGGCAGCCTCAGCTTCGGGGAACTGGCAGGCGAACGGATGAAGCTGGGCCTGCTGCTGCACGACCCCGAGGAGGAACAGGACTGCTTCTCGGACAACACCCACAACGCGCATTACTACGATGTGGTGGGAATCCAGAACGTCTGGCTGGGCCGCTACACGCGCGCCGATGGCTCGGTGCTGGAAGGTCCGTCGCTGGCCGCCCTGGTGGCCGAGACCGATGCGGGGCTGGCCGAGGAGCTGACCGCGGACATCGCCGCAACCCTGAAGGCCATGATGGCGATCAAGACCGCCGCCGAGGGTGGCGAGGCCTATGACCAGCAGATCGGCGCCGGCAACGAGGCCGGAAACGCCCGGGTGCAGGCCGGGGTCGACGGGCTGGTCACGCAGACCAAGACCATCGAGCGGGTGATTGCCGCCCTGGGCGCCGAAAGCACGATCGAAGGCTCGGACAGCCTGCAATAGGGCGGACAGAGGCCGGATCACGAGGGGCGCCGGGTGGCGCCCCTTTTTCATGGGTGCCCGGCATTGCCGGGAACCGGCCCGCACCCGACGGGTATCGACCCCGCGCCCCCTACCCCAGCAGTTCGGCCGCCCGCTCTCCGACCATCATCGAAGGCGCGTTGATGTTGCCGCAGGTGATCCGGGGAAAGATCGAGGCGTCGGCGACGAACAGCCCCTCGGCGCCATGCAGCTTCAGGTCCGGGCCGACCACCGAGGTCAAAGGATCAGGGCCCATCCGGCAGGTGCCGCAGGGGTGGAACACCGAATAGGCCCGCGCCCGCGCATCCGCCTCGAGCGCCGCGTCGCTGCTCACCTCGGGCCCGGGCCGTCGCTCCTGTTCGATCAATGCCGACAGCGCCGGGGTCCGGGCCAGCCGCCGCAGGAATTTCATCCCCTCGACCAGATCGGCCACGTCGCGCGGATCGTCGAGATAGTTCGGATGGATCGCCGGCGGCGCCCGCCAGTCCGGCGCCGAAAGCTCGATCCAGCCACGGCTGTGCGGCTTGCAGGGCGACACCGATGTGCAGAAGCCCGGAAACGGGTCGGGCCGGGTCATCTTGCGGGTGCCGGGCCTGGCATGCTCGTAGGTCAGCGGCGAGAAATAGAGCTGCATGTCCACCAGCGCCCGGTCCGGCGTGGTGCGATAGTAGCCGCCGCCCTGGTTGACGCTGGCCGCCAGCGGCCCGTCGCGCCGTATCGCCCAGCGAAGGCCGGCCCGCGCCTGCCCGAAGGGAGAGCCCAGAACCTGGTTCATCGTCGGCTGCCGGGCCCGGTAGTAGATGTCGTGGCAGAGGTGGTCCTGCAGATTGCGGCCGACCGCCGGGCTGTCGATGACCACCGGCACCCCCTTGTCGGCCAGCAGCGCCCCCGGCCCGACGCCGGACAGCTGCAACAGGATCGGCGTGCCCACCGCCCCCGCCGAGAGCACCACGCGCGGCGCCCGATAGGTAACCGGCCCGCCCGGCGCCATGGCCTCGACCCCGACCGCGCGGCGACCCTCGAAGAGAAGCCGCGTCACCTGGCAATCGGTGACGATCCGCAGCGTCGGCCGCTTGCGCAGATAGGCGGTGGCGCTGCTTTCGCGGCGCCCGGCCCGGGTGGTGATCTGGTAATAGCCCGCCCCCTCGATGCTGGCGCCGTTGAGGTCCGGGGAGAAGGGTAGCCCGGCCTCGGCCGCCGCCGCGACAAAGGCCCGGGTGGCCGGATGGGCGCAGCGGCTGGTGTCGGTGACATGCACCGGCCCGCCCGCCCCGTGCGCCTCGCTGGCGCCCAGATCGTGGTCCTCCATCCTGAGGTAGCAGGCCAGCACCTCGTCCCAGCCCCAGCCCGGATTGCCCGCCGCCTTCCACTCTTCGAAATCGGACGGCTGGCCGCGGCTGTAGACCATGGCGTTGATCGCCGAAGAGCCGCCCAGAACCTTGCCGCGGGGGAAATAGTTGTCGCGCCCGCCCATGCCGGGGATCGGCTGGCTGCGGAACATCCAGTTGACACGCGGGTGGTTGAAGGTCTTGCCGTAACCGATCGGGATCGTCGTCCAGGGAAACGCCCCCCTGGGCCCGGCCTCGATCAGCAGCACGCGGGTGCCGCCCGCGCTCAGCCGGCCGGCCAGCGCCGCGCCGGCCGAACCGGCCCCGACCACGATCACCTCGGCTTCGTTCAATTCCCGCCCCTGTCGCGCTGCACCAGCACGCCGATCAGGCCAAGCAGCCCCGAGCCCAGCATCAGCGCCAGGGAGACCGCGTTCAGCACCGGGGTCGAGCCTTCCTTCATCCGGTCGAACATGGTGATGACCAGCGGCGCATCGGACCCGTTCAGCATCAGGGTGGTGTTGAAATTCTCGAAGGAAATCAGAAAGCTGACGATCCCCGAACCGATCAGCGCCGGGCGCAGCCAGGGCAGCGAGATGGTCCGGAACACGGTCAGCGGCGAGGCGCCGAGGTTCAGCGCCGCCTCTTCCAGCGCCGGATCGAATTTCCGCAGCCGCGCCGCCAGCACCAGGGTGACGATGGTGGTGATGAAGGAGAACTGGCCGAGCACCACCAGGAACATCCCCGGCCGCAGCGCCGAGATCTCGATCCCGAGCGTATCGGAGGCGAAATTGGCGATGGTCGAGGAAAAGACCAGGATCGAGATGCCGAGGATCACGCCCGGGATCACCAGCGGCGCCAGCATCAGCATATAGGCCAGCTCCTTGAAGCGGAACGAATGGCGCTCGAAGAGATAGGCGGTGGTGGTGGCGACGCTCAGCGACAGGGCGGTGACGCAGCTGGCGATGATCAGCGAGTTGAAGAAGCCCGCGACGATCCGGCGGTCATGGATCAGCCCGATCTTCGGCCGCTCGGTGCCGAAGAACCAGTCCAGCGTGAAGCCCTTCCAGGGCAGGCCCGGGAACTGCGCGTCGTTGAACGCGAAGGTGGCGACGACGGCCAGCGGTGCCGCCATGTAGAGGAAGAACAGCGCCACATAGGCGCCATAGGCGAAGCGGATGCCGCGCGGTTGCGGGATCGACGGGATCATCGCCGCCCCCCGCGTCGAGGGGGCTCTGCCCCCGCCTGCGGCTCCCCCGGAGTATTTCCGACCCAAAGATGCATGTCAGCGGCCCAGTGTATTGGAAAGCGACTGGCCCGACAGCCGCAGAAGCAGCCAGACGACCAGCGTCGAGGTGATCAGGAGAATGAAGCCGAAGGCGCTGCCCAGCTCCCAGTTGAAGCGGGTGATGAACTGGTTGTAGATCTGCGCGGTGAACCACTGGCCGTTCTTGCCGCCGAGCAGCGTCGGGGTCAGGTAGTTGCCGAGGCTCAGCATGAAGACCACGATCGAGCCGGCCATGATCCCCGGCATCGCATAGGGAATGACGATCCGGGTCATCACCGTGACGCCGTTGCCGCCCAGGTCATAGCCCGCCTCGATCAGCGCGTCGTCGAGCCCGTCGATGGTCGAGATCAGCGGCACGATCATGAACAGCATCGAGGTATAGACGAGGCCGATCATGATCGCGGCGTCATTGTAGAGGAACTCGACCGGGCCGGACGTGACATGCGCCCATTGCAGGAAGCCCGACAGCAGCCCGGTTTCGCGCAGGATCATCATCCAGCCGAAGACCCGGACGATCTCGGAGACCCAGAAGGGCAGCAGGCAGAGCAGGAACAGCGCCGCCCGGCGGCGGCCGCGCGCCACCTTGGCGATGTAGAAGGCGACCGGGAAGCCGATCACGAAGGTGACGGCGGTGGTGACCAGCGAAAAGGCGACGGTGCGGAACAGCGTCCAGGGATAGACCGAGGAGGTGATGAAATCGGCATAGTTGCGAAAGCCGGTCTCATAGACCCGGGGCGCCACCTTTTCGCGCAGCGACAGGATGAGCAGGTCGATATGCGGGATCACCACCAGCAGCAGCACCCAGGCCAGGAAGGGCGCGAAGAGAAGCCAGAGGGTGAGTCGCGAGGCGGTCATTTTGGGAACAGGACCAGAGCCTCGGGCGCGACGCCGAGGGTGACGGGCGCGCCGCGTTTCAGGCTGGCGGCGGCGCCGGTCTGGGGCAGCAGCGCCTCGATGCTGTCGCCCGAGGGGAGCCGGGCCAGGATCCGGCTCTGGGCGCCGTTGAACAGCACGTCCTCGACCCTTGCCTTCAGCCGGTTGCCGGCCCCGTCCGGGGCGCCGCCACAGGCGATCGCCTCGGGGCGCAGGAAGAGCTCGACCGCAGTTCCCGTCCGGACAGGACCGCTGGGCGGACCGGCGATCAGCTCCAGCCCCGACTCGGTGGTGACGGCGGTGCGGCCGTCGCCCACGGCCTTGACCCTGCCCTGCAGGCGATTGGCATCGCCGACGAATCCGGCGACGAAGGCGGTTGCGGGCCGGTAGTAGAGTTCTTCCGGCGTGCCGACCTGCTCGAACCGGCCGGCATTCATGACGGCGACGGTGTCCGACATCACCAGCGCCTCGGACTGATCATGGGTGATATAGACGAAGGTGGTGCCGAATTCGGCCTGCAGCTGCTTCAGCTCGATCTTCATATGCTCGCGCAGCTTCAGGTCCAGCGCGCCGAGCGGTTCGTCCAGCAGCAGCACCGCCGGGTCGAGCACCATGGCGCGGGCGATGGCGATCCGCTGTTTCTGGCCGCCGGACAGCTGGTCGATCCGCTTCGGACCGGCATCCGGCAGGCCGACCCGCTCCAGCACCTCGCCCACCGCGCGGGTGATCTCGGCCCGGCGCTGGCCGCGACGTTTCAGGCCGTAGGCGATGTTCTCGGTCACGCTCATCATCGGGAACAGCGCCAGATGCTGAAACACCAGGTTGACCGGGCGCTTGTTCGGCGGCACCCGCAGGACCGAAGCCCCCTTGATCAGGATGTCGCCCTGATCCGGCGCGGCGAAACCCGCCAGCATCCGCAGCAGCGTGGTCTTGCCGCAGCCCGAGGGCCCGAGGATCGAGAAGAAGGCGCCCCGGGGGATCGAGAAGGACACGTCATCCACGGCGGTAAAGGTGCCGAAGCGCTTTACCAGATTGCGGCAGTCGAGATCGAAGTCAGGCACGGGGTCAGGTCCGGGATCAGGGGGGCGCGGGGAAACCCCGCGCCCGCCGATCAGATCACTTCGCCGCCACTTCGTCCAGCAGCCGGCCCTCGATATCTTCCAGACCGGCGGGCACCGGCGGGAACCATTTGATGTTGGCGATCACGTCCGGGGTGAAGGCTTCCTGATAGGCGGCCTTCATCACCGGGCTGACCAGTTCGTCGCTGCCTTTCGAGGCCGAGAACGCCCCCGAGGCCTCGATGATCTGGGCCGCGATCTCGGGCCGCATCACGAAGTTGATCCAGGCATAGGCGGCATCGTCGGCCTCGCCCTTGGCGGGCAGCGCGAACGTGTCGATCCAGCCGAGCGCGCCGGTCTCGGGGGCGACGAAGTTGAACTTGGTGTCCTCGCCATAGAGCTTGAAGCCGGTCGCGTCCCAGGCCTCGGCGGCGATCACCTCGCCCGAGCGCATCATCGCCAGCAGATCGTCCGACCCGGACCAATAGGCCTTCACGTTCGGCTTGCATTCGGCCAGCTTGGCGGCGGCCTTCTTCATCAGCTCTTCATATTTGACGGGATCGTCATAGGCGGCAAAGGGATCGTCGCCGAGACCGAAGGACATGCCCAGAAGCGCCGTCCGCTTGAGCCGCATCGAGATCCTGCCGGCATATTCCGGCTTGCAGAGATCGACCCAGGTCTTGATCCCCTCGCCCCGGCTGCGGTCCATCGCAAAGCCCGACGAGCCCCAGATATGCGCCACGCCATAGGCCTGGCCATCCACCGTGGTGCTCTTGATCGAGGCGTCATAGAGATCGCCGACCCAGAGAGCCTTGTCCAGTTTCGACTGGTCCAGCGGCTTGTAGATGCCGAATTCCATCTGCGGGCCGAGAATCCGGTCCTGCGACGGCTGGGCCAGGTCAAAGCCGGCACCACCGGTGGCGCGCAGCTTCGAGATCATGTCCTCGTTGTTCGACAGGGTGACTTCCACCTCGATGCCGGTCTCGGCCTCGAAAGCGTCGATCACCGCGTCGGGGGCGTAGCCGCCCCAGGTCAGCAGGCGCAGGGTCTCGGCCTGGGCCGCGCCGGCGATCAGCGCCAGCGCCGAGGCGGCGGCGGTCAGTTTCAGCGTCAGTTTCATAGTCCACTCCCTGGGTCATGCGCCCGGCGGCCGGGCGGTCGGTAAATCCCGCGGCCGTGCCGGGGTTCGACCCAGTCTAGCGCGGCAATTGTAACGGAGTCTCCGGGAATCTCGCCGCGCCTATGCCCTTGCACTGCCGCGGGTTCTGTCCGAGCACTGTGGCACGGGGCCGGACAGGAGCAGGTATGAAGATCGTCAAGCTGGAAAGTTTCAGCACCGAATACGTGGGGTTCACCCGGGTAACCGATTCCGCCGGGCGGCAGGGCTGGGGCCAGGTCTCGACCTACAACGCCGATATCACCTGCGAGATCTTCCACCGCCAGGTGGCGCCGCATGCTCTGGGCACCCCGTCCGGGGACTGGTCCGAGACGCTGCTGCGGATCAACGAGGCCGAGCACAAGTATCCCGGCTCCTACCTGCGCCGCGCCACCGCTGGGCTGGACACCGCGCTCTGGGACCTGAAGGGAAAGGTCGCCGGGCAACCTGTGGTGGCGCTTCTGGGCGGCCGGCCGGGCAGGTTGCGGGCCTATGCCTCGTCGATGAAGCGCGACATCACCCCGCAGGCCGAGGCCGACCGGCTTTGCGCCCTGCGCGATGCACATGGGTTCACCGCCTTCAAATGGCGGATCGGCGCCGAATGCGGCCGCGACCGCGACGAATGGCCGGGCCGGACAGAAGAGATCATTCCATTGGTTTCCAAAGCTTTGGGAGACGATGTTGAGAAACTGGTCGATGCCAATTCGGGTTTCTCGGTCGCCCGCGCGATCGAGGTCGGGCGGATGCTGGAAGCCAACGGGATCGGCCATTACGAGGAACCCTGCCCCTATTGGGAATTCGAGATGACCAGGGCGGTCGCCGATGCGCTCGACATCGACGTGACCGGCGGCGAGCAGGATTGCGAGCTCTCCGCCTGGAAGACGATGATCGGCATGCGCGCGGTGGATATCGTGCAGCCGGACGTGATGTATCTGGGCGGGATATCGCGGACGCTCGAGGTCTGCCGGATGGCGGCGGCGGCCGGCCTGCCGGTGACGCCGCACAGCGCCAACCTGTCGCTGGTCACGATCTGCACCATGCATCTGCTGCCCAGCCTGCCGAATGCCGGGAAATATCTGGAACTGTCGATCGAAGGGCCGGATTACTACCCCTGGCAGGAGGGCCTGTTCCTGGGCAATCCGTTCCGGGTCGAGGACGGCCATGTGACGGTGCCGGACAGCCCCGGATGGGGGGTCGAAATCAACCCGGACTGGCTGGACAAGGCACGCTACAAATGCAGCGAAATCAGTTCATAAGGGGACAAAGTTGAAGTTCCCTAGCGGATCTGCCCGGCCTCGGCCGATGCCGTCCCGCCTTCCACCAGCCCGCGCAGGTCGCCCAGCCCCTCGGCGCCGCCGATCCGCGCCACCGCCAGCGCGCCGCAGGCATTGCCCAGTTCCAGACAGGCCAGCGGATCACGGCCGCCCAGCCAGCCCGCCAGGAAACCGGCATTGAACGCATCGCCGGCGCCGGTGGTGTCCAGCACCGTCGTCTCGCGGGCCGGGGCCGACAGCTCCTCCCCCGAGGCAGTAAGGATCGCCCGCGCGCCCCCGGCGCCCCGCTTGATCACCAGGGCCTGCCTCGGCCGCAGGGCGACCCCGGCCCCATGCAGCGCCGCGATTTCCTCGTCATTGGGCAGGAAGAGATCAACCGAGGCCACGGTCTCGGCCAGGCGCGGATCGGCAAACATCGCCGCGTCCCAGCCGCAGTCGAGCGAGACGGTCATCCCCCGCTGCCGCGCCGTGGCGATCAGGCCCGGGGCCTCCAGCGCCGAGGTCATCTCGCCGATATGCAGATGCCGCGCCTCGGGCAAAGCGCCCTGCGGCAGCAAGGGTCCGGTGCGGCGGGTGACGAAGGCCCTGTCGCCGCCCTGGACCAGCGCCGCGGTGATCTGCGGTTCGGTACCGGGCGGCGGCGATTCCAGCAGCCCGATGATCCGGTTGCGCGACACCCCGGCCATGACGCAGGCCTCGAAGGGCGCCGCCGGAGCAACGCCCCAGAGCGCGGCGCGCAGGCCCAGTGCCGCGGCATAGCTGGCGGTGATGAAGGGACCGCCGCCGGGCACGATGTCGAGCCGCCGGGCAAAGACCTCGTGGCCCGGCTGCGGCGTCCCGTCCAGTCCGGTGAACACCAGATCGGCATAGACGCGACCGATTGCGACCAGATCGAGACTCACCGGATCGCCGTGCCGGTCTCGGCGTCGAAGATATGCAGCGTCACCGGCGACAGGCCGATCACGTCGCCCGGGCCCGGCGCCCCCTGACCCGGGCCCGAGGCGATCACCTCGGCCCCCGCCACATCGACATAGAGCAGCGTCTCGGCGCCCAGCGGCTCGGCCAGGATCACCTTGCCCTGCATCGGCGCGCTGGCGGGATCGCCGGGATGCAGGTCTTCCGGCCGGATGCCGACCAGGACATCGCCCCGGGCGCTGCCGGGAATCGCGGCGCCCGAGGCCAGCCGCAGGTTGCTGCCGTCGCCGCTGGCCGGCAGCAGGTTCATCGACGGCGCGCCGATGAAACGCGCGACGAAGGTGTTGGCCGGAGAATGGTAGACCTCGGACGGGGTGCCGATCTGCATGATCGCGCCGTCCTTCATGATCACGATCCGATCCGCCAGCGTCATCGCCTCGACCTGATCATGAGTCACGAAAATCACCGTTGTTCCAAGACGTTGGTGAAGTTTCTTGATCTCGATCCGGGTCTGGGTGCGCAGCTGCGCGTCCAGGTTCGACAGCGGTTCGTCGAACAGGAACACCGAGGGCTGGCGGACCATGGCCCGGCCGATCGCCACCCGCTGCCGCTGACCGCCGGACAGGGCCGAGGGCTTGCGGTCGAGATACTGGGTCATGCCCAGCGTCTCGGCGGTTGCCTCGATCCGCTTCGCCTTCTCTTCCTTGGATATCTTCGCGGTCTTCAGCCCGAAGCCGATGTTCCGCCGCACCGACATATGCGGGTAGATCGCATAGTTCTGGAACACCATGGCGATGTCGCGGTCCTTCGGCTCGACCCGGTTGACCACCCTGCCACCGATTTCCACGGTGCCGTCAGAGACATCCTCGAGCCCGGCGATCATCCGCAGCGTGGTGGATTTGCCGCAGCCCGAAGGCCCGACCAGAACCACGAATTCCCCATCGGCAATGTCGAGATCGATGCCATGCAGCACCTCGGTCTTGCCGTAGCGCTTGGTGAGCTTGTTGAGCGAGACGGTGGCCATCAGACCTCCTGCAGTTTGGTAAAGGCGGCCAGGCGGGCCCGGGTCGCGGTGTCGATGCGGCCTCTGCCCTCGGCCAGGGTCGCGGCAAGGGCGTCGATCTGGCCGCCATAGGCGGCGAAACCGGCGTCGAGCGCCTTGGGGGCCGGACCGCCGAAGCGGTCGCGGCGGGCGATGAAGACCTCTGGCGAGACGGCCTGACGGAAACCCGCCTCATCCAGAGAGCTGGGCCGGCCGCATTCCTCTTCGAAGGCTGAAGAAAAGGCCGCAAAGCCTTGGTCCAGATTGGTTTTCTCGGCAATGACAGCCCGGGCGGTCGCGGCGGCGACGTGATGCGCCTGGCGGAAGGACAGCCCGTCCTGGCGCACCAGCGTGTCGGCCAGTTCGGTGATCGTGATGCAGGCGGCGTCCGAGGTGGCGCGGACCCGTTCGGCATTGATGCTGACCGCGCCGACCAGCGCCGTCAGCAGCCGCGCCGCGCGAGAGCCGCTGGCAAAGGCGGCATGGCCGGCCTGCTGCACCTCGCCCTCGCTGTCGTTCATGTCGGTGAAGGGCGTGTTGTGCATGGTGCCGACGATGGTGTCGGCATGGCCGCAGGTGACGCTCATCAGGTGACGCAGATGTTCGATCGGCACCGGGTTGCGCTTTTGCGGCATGATCGAGCTGATCTGCACGAGGCTGCCCGGCACATGCAGCTGGCCGACCTCGAAGGCGGTCCAGAACTGGAAGTCCTGGACCAGCCGACCGAGATGCAGGAACGGAAGCTTCAGCGCCGAATAGAGCCCGGTAACGTAGTCAATGCTGGCGATGCAGCCGTAGGAATTGCGCTTCGGCCCGGTGAAGCCCAGCAGCTGCGCCACCCGGTCGCGGTCGATGGGAAAGCCGGTGGTGGTGATGGCCGCCGCCCCCATCGGACAGAGATCCAGCGCCTTGCGGGCATCGAGCAGCCGGGCGATGTCCGAGATCAGCACTTCGAGCGCCGCCGCGAGGTAATGCCCGAAGGTCGAGGGCTGTGCCGGCTGGCCGTGGGTATAGGCGACGATCAGCGTATCACGCTCGGCCCTTGCCTTGGCCAGCATCGCCTGCGCCAGCGCGATCAGCTCGGCCGTCATGGCGTCGGCGCGTTCCCGCAGGTCCATCTTGAACAGGGTATGGTCCATGTCGTTGCGTGACCGCGCGGTGTGCAACATGCCGCCCAGATCGGCACCAAGGCGCTGTTTCAGCTCGGCTTCCACCAGGAAGAAATAGTCCTCGTGCTCGCCGGTGTAGGCCAGCGATTCCACATCAACTTCCGCCTCTATCGCCTTGAGAGCACGGGCAATATCGGCTCCCTGGCCGGGCGTGAGGATACCGGTCTCGACCAGCATCACCAGATGCGCCTGATGCAGCGCCATCATGTGGCGGGCATAATGCGCCTTCACCCCGTCGAACAGCGGCGCCAGAACCGTGTCGCGATAGACCGGATGCGGGAAGCTTTCGATGTCGATCATCCCTTCAGCCCCGCCATGACCACGCCGCGGATGATGAAACGCTGGAAGATCAGGAACACGATCAGCGTCGGCAGGGTCGCCACGGCGGCGCCGGTCATGACCATTTCCCAGTCCACCGACTGCTCGACCGCGAAGGACTTCAGCCCGACCGGCAGCGTGTACATATCGACCGAATTGGTGACGATCAGCGGCCAGATGAAGGCGGTCCAGTTGCCGAGGAAGACGAAGATCGCCAGCGCCGCCAGCGCCGGGCGGACCAGCGGCAGCGCGACCTGCCAGAATATCTGGAACTCGTTCAGCCCGTCGATCCGCGCCGCTTCCAGGAAGTCGTCCGGCACCGTCTCGAAGAATTGCTTCATCAGGAAGGTGCCGAAGGCCGTCATCATGCCGGGGAACATGATGCCCCAGTAGCTGTCGATCCAGCCGAATTTCGACGACATCACATACCAGGGAATCACCAGCATCTCGGTCGGGATCATCAGGGTCGAGAGAATGGCGATGAAGACGATGTAGCGGCCCGGAAAGCGGAACTTGCACAGCGTGTAGCCGACCAGGCTGTCGAAGAAGAGGTTCGATATCGTCACCAAGGTGGCGATCAGGATCGAGTTGCCAAACCAGCGGGCAAAGCGGCTGTCGCCCAGAACCTCGCGGTAGTTGTCGAAGGTCGGTTCCTTCGGGATCAGGTTCAGGTCGAACAGCTCGTAGGGATACTTGATCGAGGCCGAAAGCATGTAGGCCAACGGCGCGACCATGACGATGCCGCCGGCGAACAGCAGCAGCCAGCGGATCATCTGGCCCCAGTTGGCCCGGCGCGGCGGCGGGGCGGCAACGACCCGGTCGGCGATCGGAGTTTCGATGACGGCCATCTAGCGGTCCCTCAGAATGCGGAGTTGGATCAGCGAGACGATCAGCAGGATCAGGAACAGCACCACGGTCTGCGCCGCGGCATATCCCATCTCGAACGAGCCCCCGAAGGCGGTCTGATAGATCAGCAGCACCAGCGGCTTGGTCGCGTTCAGCGGCCCGCCGGGGTCGTTGGTGGTCATGTTGAAGACCTGGTCGAAGATCCGCAGGAAGCCGATCGAGGAGAACACCACCAGAAAGACCATGGTGGGTTTCAGAAGCGGCAGGGTGATCTCCCACAGGACGGTCAGGCCCGAGACGCCGTCGATCTTGGCGGCTTCATAATAGCTGACCGGGATCGCCCGCAGGCCGGCCATGAAGATGATGATCTGGAAGCCGAGCCCGGCCCAGATCGCCGGGGCCAGCACCGCCGGCAGCGCGTTGGAGGTCGAGTTGAGAAAGGCGACCTGCGAAAAGCCGAGGCTGGCCAGCATGTTGTTGAACAGGCCGATCGGCACCGGCTGATAGAACCATCGCCAGACCCAGGCCATGGCAACGGCCGAGGTCATGAAGGGCAGGAAATAAAGTGCCCGGATCGTGCCGTGCAGGAAGCGGACCTTGTCCAGGTGCCAGGCGACGATGAAGGCGATGACCAGGCTGACCGGGGTGCCGATGATCAGATAGACGAAGGTGTTGCGGAACACCTTCCAGAACACCGGGTCGTTCCAGAGCGTCACATAGTTGTCGAAACCGACCCATTCACGCGGCTTCAGCAGATTCCATTTCTGGAACGACAGCACGAAGGCATCGGCGGTCGGCCAGAAGCGGATGGTGACGTAGAAGACGATCGGCAGGGCCAGGAAGGTCCAGGCCCAGCGGATGCGCCGCTGTTCGATTGTGGGATCGCGGAAGACGCTCATGCGGGGCGGAACCAATCGGGTGGGCGTAGGGTGCGTGCCGGCACGCACCGACGGCGGGAACGGTGCGTGCAAGCACACACCCTGCGAGGGCCGCGCCGGATCGCGCCGGCGCGGCCGGGGCGCCCCTACTTGGCGTTGTACTTGTCGAGGATCGCCTGCTCTTCCATCGCCGCCTGATGCAGCGCATCCGCCGCCGACTGGCCTTCCAGCAACATCCGGTTCACCGCGTCAACCAGCACGTTCCGCTGACCGCTTTCATCGGCGAAGATCGTCGCATGGGCATAGGACAGCCCCCTGACGAAGGGACCATAGACCGGGTCGGCCTCGTTCTCGGGGGTCAGCGCCGCGGTCGGCTTGGCCGGCAGTTCGCCGACCGTTTCCAGCCAGATCTGCATCGCTTCGTCCGAGGTGATATAGGCCATGAACTTCTCGGCCGCTTCCAGCTTTTCGCCTTCCGCCTTGGACGAGATCGCGTTCACCCAGTAGCTGGCGTAGTTCGACTGGACGCCCATGCCCGAAGGCAGTTCGGCAACGCCCCAGTCAAGCCCCCGGGTCGATTTCAGCGCCCCGATCCGGAACGAGCCGTCGATATGCATCCCGGCACGGCCGGCCTTGAACGCGGCCTGGGCCTCGTCCATGAAGGTGTTCTGGGTCACCTTCTCCTTGGCCTGCAGATCGACATACCATTGCAGCGCCGCGGCGCCGGCCTCGTTGTCATAGGCGACCGAGCCGTCCTCGTTGTACGGCGGGGTGCCGAACTGGCGGAACAGCACTTCGCGCAGCCAGTGGTGGTCCTGCCCGGTCATGCCCGAGGTCAGTCCTTCCTGGGTGATGTTTCCGGCACCGTCGGTCTTGGTCATCAGCTTGGCATCGGCGACCAGCTCTTCCAGCGTCGCCGGCGGGGTGGTGATCCCGGCCTCCTCGAACAGACGCTTGTTGTAGAACAGCGCCAGCGCCCGCACCGCGGTCGGCAGCGCCATGTACTGGCCGTCGCGCTTCATTGCCTGGACCATCGGGAAGAATTCTGCGTCGATCTTCTCGGGCGGGAACATGTCGGTCGGCAGCGGCTGGATCAGACCCGCATCGACGTAGTCGTTCAGCCAGCCGTAGAACAGCTGCACCACATCCGGCCCCTCGCCGGCCGGGATCGCGGCAGCGACCTTGGTGCGGTAGTCATCATAGGGGAAGTGGGTCATCTTGACGGTGATGCCGGGGTTCGCCGCTTCGAAATTCTCGATCAGCTTGTCCATCGCATCGACACGGGCCTCGAAGAAATACTGCCAGTATTCGATCTCGACATCGGCGCGCGCCGCGCTGGCGCCCAGGCCCAGGGCCATCGCCGCCGCCATCACGCCTGTCTTCAGATGCAGTTTCATGTCCATCTCCCCATTTCCTTGTTCTGGTTGCTCGCCGGGCTCCCGGGTCGTGAGAATCGATTCGGGCCGGTCTTGCTGCCAACTTAAGGTCAATTCAATTGAGCTATCAAGCAAGTTGCGCTAGGCGATAGGGCATGACCCTGCAAACGCCCCGATTCCCGGGCTCGAATGCCGAGCGGAGCCGCCTGTGGAACCGGGCGCTGGTGCTTCGGCATGTCCGGACAGCGGGCGCCTCGGGCCGGGCCGAAATCGCCCGGGCCTCGGGGCTCTCGACACAGGCGGTGTCGAACATCATCGCCGATCTGACCGGCGAGGGATTGCTGGCCGAGATCGGGCGCAGGCAGGCCCGGCGCGGCCTGCCGGTGGCGCAATATGCCGTCGCCCCCTCGGGCGGACACGCCTTGGGGGTGGAGTTGCGGCCCGATGCGGCACGGGCGGTGCTGAGCGATCTGGCGGGGCGTGCGCTCTGGTCGGGGCGGCGTGCCCTGGCCCATGCCGGACCTGACGAGGTCGCCGGGGAAATCAATACGTTGCGCGACGAAGCTCTGGCAGGTAGCGGGGTCTGCCCGGACCGGCTTCTGGGCATCGGCGTGGTCATGCCGGGCCCCTTCGGGCACACCGGACTGGCCGCCGCCGCCACCGAACTGCCGGGCTGGGAGCAGACCGACCCGGCGCCGTTCCTCGAGTCGCGGCTCGGCTGCGCGGTGGTGATCGAGAACGATGCCAACGCCGCCGCGGTGGCCGAACGGCTGTCGGGCGTGGCGCAGGGGCTGGAGCACTACGCCTTTCTCTATTTCGGAGCCGGGCTGGGGCTGGGGATCGTCTCGGACGCCGGCCTGCTGCGCGGCGCTTTCGGAAATGCCGGCGAGATCGGCCATGTCCGCATCGACGGGCGGCGGCTGGAAGAGGTCGCCAGCCGGGTCTCGCTGGCCCGGCGGCTGTCGGCGGCCGGCCATGCGGCGGGCACGGTGGAAGAGATCGAGGCGGCGCTGGACGCCCCCGAGACCGGCCAATGGCTGGACGAGGCCGCCGCGGCCCTGGGCCAGGCGGTGGTGCTGCTGGAAAACCTGCTCGACCCGCAGGTGGTGATCCTCGGCGGCGCCCTGCCCGATGCGCTGATCGACGGGCTGATTTCCCGGATCGTCCTGAGCCCCGCCAGCCTTGCCGCCCGCCCCGACCGGACCCTGCCGCGCCTGATGCGGGGCGCCGCGGGCCGGATGACCGCCACCCATGGCGCCGCCGCCCTGGTGCTGGACCGCCTCTTCACCCCACGGCTCGACGCCGCCTGACATATTACGGAGCCAATCATGCCCCTGACCGACCGAGACCTTCTTGCCCAGGACCAGGACCACCCATTGATCGTCGATCTCTGGCTGGCCCTGCGGGCGCTCGGCTCGGTGACCTCCTTCATGCAGACCGGCGCGCATCCGGATGACGAGACCAGCACGATGCTGGCGCCGCTGCGTTTCCGCGACGGGCTCTCGACCTCCTATCTCTGCTCGACCCGCGGCGAGGGCGGACAGAACGACATCGGCGCGGAAACGGTGCGCGACCTGGGCGTGATCCGCACCGCCGAGATGGAGCGTGCCGCCGCCGCCCTGGACCTGCGGATGTACTGGCTGAGCGAGACCCCGGAGGATGCGATCTTCGATTTCGGCTTCTCCAAGTCGGGGGTCGAGACCATGGGCATCTGGGGCCGCGACCGGACCATTGCGCGTTTCGTCGATGTGCTGCGGCAGGAAAAGCCCGACATCATCTGCCCGACCTTCCTGGATGTCGGCGGCCAGCATGGCCATCACCGCGCGATGACCGAGGCGGCGCATATCGTCTTCGAGGCGGCGGCGGACCCCGCCTTCAAGGGGTCGGACCTGGCGCCCTGGACGGTCTCGAAACTCTATCTGCCGGCCTGGGGCGGCGGTGGCGGCTCCTATGACGACGACGAACCGCCGCCGCCCGCCACGGTGACGGTGGACTGCCGCGACCGCGATCCGGTCACCGGCTGGAGCTATGCCAACATGGCGCAGCGCAGCCGGGCGTTCCACCTGACCCAGGGCATGGGAAGCTGGGTGGCGCCGGGCGCCGAGCAGGACCGCGCCCTGCACCTGGCGGCCAGTCGGGTCGGCGCCGACAGCGCGGCGGTCACCGACAACCTGCCACGGAACCTGGCCGACCTGGGACTCGAGGCCGCCGGCCGCGCCCTGGCCGAGGCACAGGCCGCCTTCCCGGACCGTGCCGCCGTCGCCGCAGCCGCCGCCGAGGCGCTGCGCCTTCTCGACGGCGCGGTGGTGGCGCCGGAACATGCGCATCGGCTGCCGGTGAAGCGCCGCGAACTTGCCCGGGTGCTGCGGCTGGCCCTGGGGGTCGGCGCCCGCGCCCGCAGCGGCCGCGACTGGCTCTGGCCCGGCGCCTCCGGCGCCCTGCGGATCGAATCCGACAAGGGCCGGGCCGAGTCGCTGGAGGTGCGCCCGGTGCTGCCCACGGGCTGGCATTTGCGCGACGGCGCGGTCGAGATCGACGGCACGGCCGCGGTCGCCGATCCCTACCCCGTCGCCTATGACCCGCTGCGCCCGCGCCTGCCGGCACTGGCGCTGAAGATCGGCCTCGGCGGCCAGGTCGTGGAGGACCTTCTGCCGATCGACTCGCCGCCCCAGGTCGGCCCGGCCAAATCCGCCCGGCTGGTCCCGACGGCGGCGCTGATCAACCTGGCCCTGCCGGTCGGCGCGGTGACGGTGCATCTGGCCGATCTGCGCCCCGAGGCGGCGCGGCCCGAACTGTCCCTGCCTGACGGCTGGCGCCAGGACTGGTCCGGCCCCCAGGCCCTGCTGATCCCGCCGGACGGGCTGCAGGAAGGCATCGTCGAGGCGCCGCTGCTGCTCGACGGCGAACCGGCGCCCTCCGAGCACCGCTTTGCCTACAAGCATATCGCACCGCGGCTGCGCAGTTTCCCGGCTCGGCTGCGGATCCTGGCCGCCCATGTGGCGCTACCGCAGGTCCGGGTCGGCTATGTCGGCACCGGCAATGACAGGGTGCTCGACTGGCTGCGGGCCATGGGGCTGGACACCGTCGATCTTTCCGAGACTGATCTGGGCGATGGCGAGGGGTTCGAGGGGATCGGGGCGCTGGTCGTCGGGGTCTTCGGCTTCCGCAACCCGCGTCTCGCCGCCGCCCTGCCCCGGCTGCACGACTGGGTCGCGGCGGGGGGCACGCTGCTGACGCTCTACCACCGGCCCGGCGACAACTGGGCGCCGCAGACCACCCCGCCGCGGCCGATCCAGATCGGCAGCCCCAGCCTGCGCTACCGGGTCACCGACCAGAACGCCGCCGTCACCCATCTGTCCCCGGATCACCCGGTTCTGACCGGCCCGAACCGGATCGGCCCCGAGGACTGGCAGGGCTGGGCCAAGGAACGCGGGCTCTATTTCGCCAAGAGCTGGGATGCCGCCTATTTGCCGCTCATCGAGCTTGCCGACCCCGGCGAGGCGCCGCACCGCGGTGCGCTGCTCAGCGCCGAGATCGGCCAGGGCCGCCACAACCACTGCGCGCTGAACCTGCACCACCAACTGCCGGAACTGACCCCCGGCGCCTTCCGCCTGATGGCGAACCTGCTGGCCAGGCGCGGCGGCTGACCGCTTTACCTTGGAAATATCCCACGGGGGCGCGGGGGTGTGAAACCCCCGCTCCCGCCCCCGTCACGACGCGGGCGGGTCGTCCCCGCGGGGCCGGACGCTCAGGCCAGATTCGCCTCGACGGTGATTTCCGCCGCCGCCAGCAGGCGCGAGATCGGGCAGGTGTCCTTGGTCTTGGTCACGAGTTCCTGGAACCGGGCCGCATCCAGCCCCGGCACCGCCGCCTCGACGGTCAGATGGATCCTGGTCACCGTCGGCGCCTCGCCCGACAGGTCGAGCGAGACCTCGGCCCGGCACTCGATCCGGTCGGCCTTGACCCCGGCGGCATCGAAATTCCCCGACAGGGCCATCGCATAGCAGCCGGCATGGGCCGCGGCGATCAGTTCTTCCGGGTTCGAGCCCTCCTCTTCGCCGAACCGCTTGGCAAAGGCATAGGGCGCGTTCAGGGTGCCGCTCTCGGATGTAACGGTCCCGGTCCCGTCCTTCAGCCCGCCGGCCCAGGTTGCCGTGGCATGTCTGCGGATCATCTTCGCCTCCCTCTTCAACGCCCGGCCACACCGGCCGGGATCCCGCTCAGGCTATCCGTTCCGTTGCGACGGCAACAGCCCGTTTCCCGCACGGTTTCTTGACCTTCCGTGCATTTTGCAGTAGCAGCGTGCCGCCCGACATCCGGTCGGGCTTCAGGCGGGGCGTGTCAGGCAAGCGTCCCATCACATGCGGGCAGGCAAGGTGCCAAGGCCCGCTACGATTGGACGCAAATGACGAAATTCACCGACCTCAAACTGGACCCCAAGGTCCTTTCCGCTGTTGCAGATGCGGGCTACGAAACCCCGACCCCGATCCAGGCGGGCGCGATTCCGGCCGCCCTCGAAGGCCGCGACGTCCTGGGCATCGCTCAGACCGGCACCGGCAAGACCGCCGCCTTCGTGCTGCCGATGATCTCGCTGCTCGGCCGGGGCCGCGCCAAGGCCCGGATGCCGCGCAGTCTGGTCCTATGCCCGACCCGCGAACTGGCGGCCCAGGTGGCGGAGAATTTCGACACCTATGCCAAGAACCACCGGCTGACCAAGGCGCTGCTGATCGGCGGCGTCTCGTTCAAGGATCAGGATGTCGCCATCGACCGCGGCGTCGATGTGCTGATCGCCACGCCGGGCCGGCTGCTCGACCACCGCGAACGCGGCAAGCTGATCCTCAACGACGTGAAGGTGATGGTCATCGACGAGGCCGACCGGATGCTCGACATGGGCTTCATCCCGGATATCGAGCGCATCTTCGAGATGACCCCGCCGCGCAAGCAGACGCTGTTCTTCTCGGCCACCATGGCGCCCGAGATCGAGCGGATCACGAAGACCTTCCTGAAGGACCCGTTCCGCGTCGAGGTGGCCCGCCAGGCGACCACCGCCGAGACCATCGAACAGGGCGTCGTGATGTTCCGCGCCTCGCGCAAGGATCGCCAGCCGTCGGAAAAGCGCGAATTGCTGCGCAAGCTGATCGAGGCCGAGGGCGAAGCCTGCACCAACGCGATGATCTTCTGCAACCGCAAGTCCGAGGTCGATATCCTGGCCAAGTCCTTGCAGAAACACGGCTATGACGCCGCCCCGATCCATGGCGATCTGGACCAGTCGCAGCGCACCCGGACCCTGGAAGGGTTCCGCGACAAGAGCCTGCGCTTCCTGGTCTGCTCGGACGTGGCGGCGCGCGGGCTGGATATCCCCTCGGTCAGCCATGTGTTCAATTTCGACGTGCCGAGCCACCCCGAAGACTACGTCCACCGGATCGGCCGCACCGGCCGGGCCGGGCGTTCGGGCAAGGCGATCATGATCTGCACGCCGGGCGACGAGAAATATCTCGATCAGGTCGAGCGTCTGCTGGGCAAGACCATTCCGCGGCTCGAAAGCCCGATGGGCGGCAGCGCCGAGGCTCCGGCGGAAGACGCGCCCGCGCCCGAGCGCAGCAGTTCCTCGTCGCGGTCCAGGTCACGCTCGTCGCGGTCGCGCTCTTCCTCGCGCCGCAGCGACGGGGACAAGGCCAAGCCGCAGGACACCGCAGCGGCCCCGGTGGCGGAACAGAGCCCGGAACCGGCCGAGACCGAGGCCCCGCAGGCCCCCGAGAAACAGGCCGCCGAGAAACCGGCCGGCGAGAAGAAAGAGCAATCCGGCCGTGGCCGGCAGGACTCGCGCCGCGAGAACAAGAAGGGCGACGCCGTGGTCGGCATGGGCGATCACCTGCCCTCCTTCATCGCGCTCAGCTTCGACCAGCGCCGCCCGGGCTGAGCCCGGGCCGCCGTTTACCGGATCGCAAGCCCGCCATGCCAGGGTGAGACCGGCCACAACCGGCCCGGTTTCCCCGAGGGTGCGATGAGTTTCATGTCAACGAGGCTGGACGCCGACCCACGGCGTTACCGCAGGCAGAAGATATCGCTTCTGTCGGAACTCGCCGCCCCGGATGGCGAGACCTTTCAGGTCCGGACCATCGAATGTTCGGGCGGCGGCGCCAGGATCATCTTCGAGGATGCCGACGGTGACGCCTTGCAGGGCGAAGGCTGGTTGCTGACGATCCCGCGCCTCGGCTGCTACGAGGTGCAGATGAAGTGGCGGCGGGACAGCACCTATGGGGTCCGCTTCGTGATGCCGGTGGCCGAACAGGACCATCTGGCCGCCCGCCTGGCCCTGATCGCGCCCCGCCTGCAACAGGCCGAACCGCAGCGGGACCGGACGGGCCGGGCAGCGCCCGGCCCCCTGCCCGGCCCGCTCAGGCCGACAGCCGCGAAATCACCACGCTGACTTCCGGCTTCTTGCCGATCTCGTTGGCGGCCGACTGCCGGGCGATCCGGCGCAGGTTGTCTTCCAGCTTGTCGTCGTTGCGCAGGGTCTTGGCATCGGCGCGGCCGAGGAACTGCGACAGGTCCTCTTCCAGCACGTCCAGCAGCGGCGCGTTAGAGCGGCCGAGTTCCGGCAGGCCCATGGTATCGCACCAGGCATCGCCCAGAACCTCGTCCGATTCGTCGATGATCACCGTGACAACGACATGGCCATTCAGCGCCATCCTGATCCGGTCGCGGACCACCCCGTCCATCGCGCCGATCAGCACCGAACCGTCCAGATAGGTGCGGCCCGGGTCGATCCTCTCGACGATCTCGGGACGGTCTCCGGAAAGATCGACCATCATGCCGTTGGTGGCGATGACCGAGGGGATCCCGGCCTCCTCGCCCAGATTGGCATGTTCGCGCAGCATCCGGTGCTCGCCATGCATCGGCACCAGCATCTTCGGCTTCATCAGCCGGTGCATGAAGGCGAGGTCGGGCCGGTTGGCGTGGCCCGAGACGTGGTAGGCGCCGCCGTTGTCATCGACCACCTCGACACCACGTTCCGAGAAATTGTTCATGATCCGCAGCACGCCGCGTTCATTTCCGGGGATGGTCTTCGAACTGAACAGGAAGGTGTCGCCCTCCTTCAGTTCCAGGCCCAGATACTTGCCCCGGCTCAGCGCCGCGCTGGCGGCCCGGCGTTCGCCCTGGCTGCCGGTGGTGAGCAGCATCAGGTGGTCGCGCGGCACATCCGCCGCCTCTTCCGGCTGCAGGACGCGGGGGAAATCGGTCAGCACGCCGGTCTCGGTCGCGGCATCGACCATCCGGCGCATGGCGCGGCCGAGCAGGACGATCTCGCGCCCGGCCCGCTTGCCGGCCTCGGCCAGGGTCTTCAGACGCGCCACGTTCGAGGCAAAGGTCGTCGCCGCCAGCATCCCGCTGGCCCCCGCGATCAGCCTTTCCAGATTGTCGGCGATGTCGGCTTCGGAACGGCCCGCGGCGGGCTGGAAGACATTGGTGCTGTCGCAGACCAGGGCCCGGACGCCCGGCGCCGCGATCGAGGCCCAGAGATCGTCATCAAAGGCCTCGCCGACGCCCGGCGTCCGGTCGATCTTGAAGTCTCCGGTATGGACGATCCGGCCGGCCGGCGTATCGATGACCAGCCCGGCGCTTTCCGGGATCGAATGCGAGATCGGCAGGAAGCCGACCTTGAAGGGGCCGGCGGTCACCGTCTCGGGCCAGGCCTCGGTGATCTTCAGCACATCGGTCGCCAGCCCGGCCTCGGAGAGCTTCAGCGCCCCCAGATGGCCGGTGAAGCGGCGGGCATAGACCGGCGCCTCGATCTGCGGCAGCAGCAGCGGCAGCGCACCGATGTGGTCCTCGTGGGCATGGGTGATGAACACCGCCTCGATCCGGTCGGCGCGCTGCGCCAGCCATTTGATGTCGGCCATGATCAGATCGACGCCGGGAGAGCTGTCCATGTCGGGGAAGGTGACGCCGAGATCGACGACAATCAGCCGCTCGCGGCCCTTCTTGCCATAGCCATAGACATAGAGGTTCATGCCGACTTCGCCGGCGCCGCCGAGTGGCAGGTAGATCAGCCGTTCCGCTGTCATGAGTGGTCCTGATCCTTGTTGAATTTGTGAATGACGGTCAGCCCGTGCATGGTCAGATCGTCCTCGATCGCGTCAAACAGAACGTCGCCCTGTGCAAACAGGGGCGCAAGGCCGCCGGTTCCGATGATCTTCATCGGGCGGCCGTATTCGGTGCGGATCTGATCGCAGATATAGCGGGTCAGTCCGATGTAGCCCCAATAGACCCCGGCCTGCATGCAGGCAACCGTATTGGTGCCGATCACCTTGTCGGGCCGCGTGATATCGATATGCGGCAGGGCGGCGGCGGCGATGTGGAAGGCCTCGAGCGAGGTGTTGACCCCGGGCGCGATCACCCCGCCGACATAGGCGCCGTCCTCGGCGGTGATGTCGAAGGTGGTGGCGGTGCCGAAATCGACGCAGATCAGGTCGCCGCCATGGCGGTCGTAGGCGGCGGTGGTGTTGACGATCCGGTCCGGCCCGACCTGGGTGCCGACATCGACGCGCGGCACATGCGGCAGGGCGCAACCGGGCTTGCCCACCACCAGCGGCCGACAACCGCAATACCGGTCGGCAAAGACCCGCAGGTTGAACAGCACCCGCGGCGCCGTCGAGGAGACGATCATCTCGGTGATGTCCCAGGGCAGGTTCTTGTGCTCCATCAGGGTGGAGAGCCAGACGAAATACTGGTCGGCGGTGCGCTGCCATTCGGTGGAGGTGCGGAAGGTGGCGAGAAAGCGCTCGCCGTCCCAGATCGACATCACCGTGTTGGTATTTCCGCAATCGATGCACAGAAGCATGGTCATCCCCTCGGGTCGGGCCTCTGGACCTGAGCTACCGGAGAATGCGCCGCCAAGGAAGGGTGCAGCCCGAAATCGCCCGGCGCGGCGTCTATGGCGCCCGGCGGGGGCCCTGCCCCCGCACCCCCGGAGTATTTGCAAGGCAAAGAGGCCGGATCAGAAGAAGACCTCGGCAGCGGCGATGGTGTGGCGGGTCGTCGGGGTGGCAAGGATCAGGCAGCCGCTGGCGTCGATGCTCTCGAACCGGCCGGTCAGTTCGCGGCTGCCGGTGCGGGCGGTGATCTCCTGGCCGAGCCGGGCGGCGCGGCGCAGCCATTCGGCGCGGACCGGGGCGAATCCCTCGGCCCGGAGCCGGGCCTCCCAGCCGGCGAAGGCCCTGGCGAGCAGGGTCAGGAAGGCCTCGGGCGCGATGCGCAGCCCGGTCTCGGCCAGCAGCGCCACCGGGGGAAGCGCGCCGGGCTGGAGTTCGTCCCGGGCCGGGGCGGCGGCCAGGTTGACCCCGATGCCGATCGACAGCCAGCCACCGGGCAGCGTCTCGAGCAGGATGCCCGCCACCTTGCCGCCATGCAGCAGCACGTCATTGGGCCATTTCAGCGCAAAACCGTCGGGTCGGCCGGTGGCATCGGAAAAGGCGTCATGCAGGGCCAGCGCCGCCGAGAAGCTGCGCAGCGCCGCCTGTGCCGCATCGGTGCCGACCGGCAGGGCCAGCGTCGCGGCAAAATTGCCCGGCGGCATCGCCCAGGCCCGACCGCGCCGACCGCGCGCGGCGGTCTGCTGCAAGGCCATGATCCATTCCGGGCCGCTCAGCCCCGGTGCGACCCGCGCCGCCTCCAGCATCGTCGAATCGACGTCCGGAAGTATCCGGCGGCCATAGCCCTCGGGCCAGTCCTCAGGGGACAAGGGCCGCGGCGGCGGCGGCCGCCATGCCCTCGATGCCGAAGAGATTGACCACGCCGACCAGCATCAGCAGCGCCGAGCCCATCAGGGCCAGCCAGGGCACCGGGGTCATCGTGCCGTCGAGCGCATCGCCCTCGTCGCCGAAATACATGTAGTAGACGATCCGCAGGTAGTAGAAGGCGCCGATCACCGAAGCGACGACCCCGCCGACCGCCAACCAGAACAGGTTGGCATCGACCGCGGCCTTCAGCACCCACCATTTCCCGAAGAAGCCGACCAGCGGCGGCACGCCGGCCAGCGAGAACAGCAGCACCAGCATCGCCAGCGCCTTCAGCGGCTCCCGCTTGGAGAACATGTTGAGCGAGGCGATCTCGGTCACCGGCTGGCCATCCCGGCTCATCGACAGGATGAAGGCAAAGGTGCCGATGTTCATCGTCACGTAGATCGTCATGTAGACCAGCATCGCCTGCACCCCGGTCTGAGTGCCCGCCGCCAGCCCCATCATCGCGAAGCCCATGTGCGAGATCGAGGAATAGGCCATCAGCCGCTTGATGTTGGTCTGGCCGATCCCGGCGATGGCGCCGAGGAACATCGACAGGACCGAGATCAGCGCCAGGACCTGGCTCCAGTCCGCCACCACCTGGCTGAAGGCATCCTGCATCAGCCGCGCCAGCAGCAGCATGGCGGCGACTTTCGGCGCGGTGGCCAGGAAGGCCGTCACCGGCGTCGGCGCGCCTTCGTAGACATCCGGCGTCCACATGTGGAACGGCACCGCCGAGACCTTGAAGGCCAGGCCGGTGATCAGGAAGACCAGGCCGAACAGCAGCCCGATCGGGGCGCCTTCGGCGGTCGCGGCGACGATGCCCTCGAAGCTCGTCGTGCCGGCGAAGCCGTAGCAGAGCGAGGCGCCGTAGAGCAGCATCCCCGAGGCCAGGGCGCCGAGGACGAAGTATTTCAGGCCGGCCTCGGTCGAACGCTCGGAATCACGGCGGATCGAGGTGACGACATAGAGCGACAGCGATTGCAGCTCGAGCCCCATGTAGAGCGACATCAGATCGCCGGCCGAGACCATCATCATCATCCCGACCGCGGCCAGGGCGACCAGGATCGGATATTCGAAGCGCAGCAACCCGCGGCGGGTCATGTAGCTTTCCGAGATCGCCAGCACCGCGGCGGCCGACAGCAGGATCGTCACCTTGCCGTAGCGGGCGAAGGCGTCGTCGATGAACATGCCGTGGAAGGCCGTCTCGGCGCCGCCGCGGCTGAGCGCCAGCCAGACGCCCAGCACCGCCATGACCACCACCGTGGCCCAGGTGATGAGCGTGGCCAGCTTGTCCTTGCCCGAGTAGACGGCACCCAGGAGCGCCGCCATGGCGAAGACCGCCAGCAGGATTTCCGGCAAGATGACGGAGAGATCGGTCTGGGTCATCGCTGCCCCCTCAATGCACGGCTTCGGCCACCTGCCCGATCGCGGGCAGGTCGGCATGGTAATTGGTCAGAAGCGCCGTCACGCTCGGCCCGATGACATCGGTCACCAGCGCCGGATAGACGCCCAGCAGCAGGGTCATCACCACCAGCGGCGCGAAGATCGCCTTTTCGCGGGTGGTCATGTCCTTGATCGATTTCAGGCTCTCCTTGATCAGGTCGCCCAGCACCACCCGACGGTAGAGCCAGAGCGCGTAGGAGGCCGACAGGATCACCCCTGTGGCCGCCACCGCCGCCACCCAGGTGTTGACCTGGAACATGCCGGCCAGGGTCAGGAACTCCCCGATGAAGCCGCTGGTGCCCGGCAGGCCGACATTGGCCATGGTGAACAGCATGAAGATCAGCGCATAGGCCGGCATCCGGTTCACCAGGCCGCCATAGGCGTCGATCTCGCGGGTATGCATCCGGTCGTAGATCACCCCGACGCAGAGGAACAACGCGCCGGCGACGAAACCGTGCGAGACCATCTGGAAGATCGCGCCGTCGACGCCCTGCTGGTTGGCGGCGAAGATGCCGGCGGTCACATAACCCATGTGGGCGACCGAGGAATAGGCGATCAGCTTCTTCATGTCCGACTGCGCCAGCGCCACCAGGCTGGTGTAGACGATGGCGATCGCGCTGAGCCACAGCACGAAGGTGCTGAACAGGTCCGAGGCGAAGGGGAACATCGGCAGCGAGAACCGCAGGAAGCCGTAGCCGCCCATCTTCAGCAGGATCGAGGCCAGCACCACCGAGCCCGCCGTCGGCGCCTGCACGTGGGCATCGGGGAGCCAGGTGTGCACCGGCCACATCGGCATCTTCACCGCGAAGGAGGCGAAGAAGGCCAGCCAGAGCAGGCTCTGCATCCCGCCGATGACCTGGACGCCGAGCACCGAGATCGTGCTGTGGCTGAAGTCATGCACCAGCAGGGCCGGGATGTCGGTGGTTCCGGCGTCGATATACATCGCCACCATCGCGACCAGCATCAGCACCGAGCCGAGGAAGGTGTAGAGGAAGAACTTGAACGCGGCGTAGATCCGCTCCTTGCCGCCCCAGATGCCGATGATCAGGAACATCGGGATCAGCCCGGCCTCGAAGAACAGGTAGAACAGCACCAGGTCCAGCGCCATGAAGACGCCGAGCATCAAGGTCTCGAGCACCAGGAAGGCGATCATGTATTCCTTGACCCGGGTCGTGACGTTCCAGCAGGCGGCGATCGTCAGCGGCATCAGGAAGGTGGTCAGCATCACGAACAGGACCGAAATCCCGTCGACGCCCATCTTGTAGGTCAGGCCGGCCAGCCAGGTCCGCTCTTCCACCATCTGGAAGTCGGTGTTCTGCGGGTCGAACTGGAAGTAGATGAACAGCGAGATCAGGAAGGTCGCCGAGGTGGCGAAGAGGGCCAGCCACTTGGCGTTCTTCTGTGCTGCCGGGTCTTCGCCGCGCAGGAACAGCGCCAGTGCCATGGCCGCAACCAGCGGCAGGAAGGTGACGATGGATAGCAGGTTGTCCATCAGCCGTTGCCTCCGATCAGAACCATCCAGGTAATCAGCACCGCGATCCCGATCACCATGGCGAAGGCGTAGCTGAAGATGTAGCCAGACTGCCAGCGTCCGGCGAGCCTGGTGAAGAAGGGTATGATGCCCATCGCAACCCCGTTGAGGAATCCGTCGATCACCGAGCCGTCACCCCGCTTCCACAGGAAGCGGCCCAGGGCCCGGGCCGGGCGCACGAAGGCCCAGTTGTAGATTTCGTCGACATACCACTTGTTCAGCAGGAACAGGTAGAGCGGCCGCTGGTTCGCCGCCAGCCGGCCCGGCAGAGCCGGATTGACGATATAGAACATCCAGGCGGTGAACAGGCCGATCAGCATCGCGATGAAGGGCGAGACCTTGACCCAGCTCGGCGCTTCGTGCGCGTGCTCGATGACGTGGTTGTCGGGCCCCATGAAGATCGCGCCTTCGGGTGCCACCGCCGGGCCGTGGCCCTCGGCGCCCTGGCCCGCGTCCGCCCCGGCATGATCCGCTGCGGCCGGCTCGGCGGCGCCATGGTCGGCACCGGCGGGCGCCTCGGTCGCGGCGGCGCCGTGGCCTTCCCCTGCCCCGGCCTCGGCGGCGGCATGGCTGGGCAGTGCGAAGAACTTGTTCAGCTTGTCATGGTCGCCGAAGAACGGCCCGTACCAGACCATCCCCGCCAGCGCCGCGCCCACCGCCAGCACGCCCAGCGGCACCAGCATGACACCCGGGCTTTCATGGGCGTGTTCATGCGCATGATGATCGCCGCGCGGCTTGCCGAAGAAGGTCATGAACATCAGCCGCCAGGAGTAGAACGAGGTGAACAGCGCCGCGATGACCAGGCTCCAGAAGGCATAGCCGGTGCCGCCGGCCCAGGCGCTCTCGATGATCGCATCCTTCGACAGGAAGCCGGCGAAACCGATCGTGGTCAGCGGAATCCCGACCCCGGTGATCGCCAGGGTGCCGATCAGCATGGCGTAGTAGGTCAGCGGGATCTTCTTCCGCAGCCCGCCATAGTTCCGCATGTCCTGCTCGTGATGCATGGCATGGATCACCGAGCCGGCACCGAGGAACAGCATCGCCTTGAAGAAGGCATGGGTCAGCAGGTGGAACATCGCCACCGAATAGACCCCGACGCCCGCGGCCACGAACATGTAGCCCAGCTGCGAACAGGTCGAATAGGCGATCACCCGCTTGATGTCGTTCTGCACCAGGCCGACCGTCGCGGCGAAGAAGGCCGTGGTGGCGCCGATGAAGACGATCATCTGCTTGGCATAGGGGGCGTATTCGAACAGCGGCGACATCCGGCAGACCAGGAACACCCCGGCGGTCACCATGGTGGCGGCGTGGATCAGGGCCGAAACCGGTGTCGGGCCCTCCATCGCGTCGGGCAGCCAGGTGTGCAGGATGAATTGCGCCGATTTGCCCATCGCGCCAATGAACAGCAGCACCCCCAGCACATCCGCCGCCGGCCAGTCGCGCCAGAGGAAGTGCATGGTTTCGCTGCCCAGACGCGACGACTCGGCGAAGATCACGTCGAAGGACACCGAGTCGGTCATCCAGAACAGTCCGACGATGCCGAGCGCGAAGCCGAAGTCCCCGACCCGGTTGACCACGAAGGCCTTGATCGCGGCGGCGTTGGCGGACGGTTTGCGGAAGTAGAAGCCGATCAGCAGATACGACGCGACGCCGACACCTTCCCAGCCGAAGAACATCTGCACCAGGTTGTCCGAGGTGACCAGCGCCAGCATCGAGAAGGTGAAGAAGGACAGATAGGCGAAGAAGCGCGGCTTGTAGCTTTCGCCTTCCTTGAAATTGTCGTCATGGGCCATGTAGCCCAGCGAATAAAGGTGGACGAGGCTCGACACGCTGGTCACCACGATCAGCATGATCGCGGTCAGCCGGTCCAGCCGGATGCCCCAGTCGGCGGTCAGCGTGCCCGAGTCGATCCAGCGGAACAGCGTGATGTGCTGGGTCTCGCCGTCGAAGCCGAGAAAGACGATCCAGCTCAGCAGCGCCGCCAGGAACAACAACCCGGTGGTCAGGTACTGCGCCGCCTGCTCTCCGATGATCCGCCAGCCAAAGCCTGCGATGAGGGCGCCGATCAACGGCGCAAAAAGGATGATCGAGGTCATTATCCTAGCCCTTCATCACGTTGACATCTTCGATGTCGATGCTGCCGCGGTTTCGGAAGAACACCACCAGGATCGCCAGCCCGATGGCGGCCTCGGCGGCGGCGACGGTGAGGACGAACATGGTGAAGACCTGGCCGACCAGGTCGCCGAGGAAGGAGGAGAAGGCGACAAAGTTGATGTTCACCGCCAGCAGCATCAACTCGATCGACATCAGCACGATGATGACGTTCTTCCGGTTCAGGAAGATGCCGAAAATGCCGATGACGAACAGAGCCGCCGCGACGGTGAGGTAATGTTCCAGTCCGATCATTCGCCTAACCCTGAACCTTGTGTTTCGCCGGCACCGCCGGAACGCCCGGCCGCGATCCCGGCCGAAGCCATTGCGCGCGCCCCGGGTCGTCCCCGGGCGCCCGAGACAGAACCGCCCATGCTCACAGCCCCTGCCCCGGCTTCACGTCCTTCATTTCCATCGTCTTGGCCGGATCGCGCCACATCTGCTGCAGCACGTCCTGACGCTTCACGCCCGGACGATGGCGCATGGTCAGCACGATCGCCCCGATCATCGCCACCAACAGGACCAACCCGGCCAGCTGGAACAGCAGGAAATAGCGGTCGTAGATCAGCAGGCCCAGGGCCTCGGTGTTGTGGATGTCGTCCGGCGTCACCGCGGCGCGCTGCCCTTCGGCAAGGTCGGAGGTGGTCCAGACCCCGAAGACCAGCCCCAGCTGCATCAGGATCACCACCCCGATCAGCAGGGCCAGCGGCATGTAGCGCGCCATCTCGGCCTTCAGCTCGGCGAAATCGACGTCGAGCATCATCACCACGAAGAGGAACAGCACCGCCACCGCGCCGACATAGACGATGACCAGGAGCATCGCCACGAACTCGGCCCCCAGGAGCACGAAGAGCCCGGCAGAGGAGAGGAAGGCGAGGATCAGCCAGAGCACCGAATGCACCGGGTTGCGGGCCATGACCGTGCCGAGCCCGGCAATGATGACCGTGATCGCGAAGAGGTAGAAGGAAAAGGTAATCATTCGTCTTTCTCCTCGGAAGTCTCGGCAAAGACCTCTTCGACCATCTGCATCGCCCGGCCCATCGCCGGCAGCCCGCCCAGCATCGACATCTGCCAGATCACTTCGGCAATCTCTTTCTTGTCCGCCCCGGCCTCGGCGGCATGGCGGACCGTGGCCTTGAAGGCCGGCTCGGCCTGCGCGCCCAGCACCGTCATTCCCGCCAGCACCACCAGCAGCCGCGTCTTGGCATCGAGACCGCCGGGATTGAAGGCGTTGCCCCAGATCATTTCCATGACCTCTTTCGGCATCGTCGGCCACAGCTTGTCGAAGCCCTGCGGCTGGAAATTCTCCAGCGCCGGGTTGAACGCCTTGGCCATCCTCTGACCCTGCGCCATCATCTCGGCCCAGATGTTCGACACTTCGGTCATCGGTATGCCGCGTCCAGTTCCAGGTTCCGGGCGATCTCGGCCTCCCAGCGTTCGCCGTTGGCGAGCAGCTTGGCCTTGTCGTAGAACAGTTCTTCGCGCGTTTCGGTGGCGAATTCGAAATTCGGCCCCTCGACGATGGCATCCACCGGGCAGGCTTCCTGGCAGAAGCCGCAGTAGATGCATTTGGTCATGTCGATGTCGTAGCGGGTGGTCCGGCGCGAGCCGTCCTCGCGCGGTTCGGCGTCGATGGTGATCGCCTGTGCAGGGCAGACCGCCTCGCAGAGCTTGCAGGCGATGCAGCGTTCCTCGCCGTTCGGATAGCGGCGCAGCGCGTGTTCACCGCGGAAACGCGGGCTGAGCGGCCCCTTCTCATGCGGGTAGTTCACCGTCGATTTCGGCTTGAAGAAGTACTTCATGCCCAGGCCGAAACCTTTGAAGAAATCGAACAGCAGGAAGTACTTGGCAGCGCGGGTATAGTCGATATTGGCCATTCTCAGCCTCCAATCGTCCAGCGGGCATAGGCGCCGCCGAACGCTCCGTATTGCGCGAGGAAGGCCACGATCACCACCCAGGCGATGCTCAGCGGCAGGAGGACCTTCCAGCCGATCCGCATCAGCTGGTCGTAGCGGTAGCGGGGCACCACGGCCTTGACCATCGAGAACATGAAGAACACGGCGCAGGCCTTTGCGACGAACCACAGGAACCCGTCCGGCAGGCCGGGGATCGGGCTCAGCCAGCCGCCGAAGAACAGCAGCGTGACCAGGGCGCACATCAGCACGATGGCGACATATTCACCGATCATGAACAGCAGGAACGGGGTCGAGGAATATTCGACCTGGTAGCCCGCCACCAGTTCCGATTCCGCCTCGGGCAGATCGAAGGGCGGGCGGTTGGTCTCGGCCAGTGCCGAGATGAAGAACAGCACCAGCATCGGCAGATGCGGCAGCCAGTACCAGCTGAACAGCCCGTAGCTGCCGTCCTGCGCCTTGACGATGTCGGTCAGGTTCAGCGATCCGGTGGTCAGGATGACCCCGATGATGATCAGGCCGATCGACACCTCGTAGGAAATCATCTGCGCCGCCGAGCGCAGCGCGCCCAGGAACGGATATTTCGAGTTCGAGGCCCAGCCGCCCATGATGACGCCGTAGACCTCGAGCGAGGAGACCGCGAAGATGTAGAGGATGGCGACGTTGATGTCGGCCAGCACCCAGCCGTCGTTGAACGGGATCACCGCCCAGGCCACCATCGCCAGGACGAAGGACATCATCGGCGCCAGGAAGAACACGAAACGGTCGGCGCCGGCCGGAATCACCACCTCCTTGGTGATGTATTTCAGGAAGTCGGCAAAGCTTTGCAGAAGCCCGAATACCCCGACGACGTTCGGCCCGCGCCGCATCTGTACCGCCGCCCAGATCTTCCGGTCCGCGTATAGCAGGAAGGCCAGAGCGACCAGCAGCGGCACCACAATCAGCAGGGACTCGCCCAAAAGTGTCAGTGCGATGCCGAGGCCGGTCGTGGTGAAAAATTCGTACATTTGCCTAAGCCCTCAGACCGTCGGTATTCCCTGCTCGCGGCAGTCCTGCACCACGACTTCGGCGTCGAGCGTGCGCAGACCGTCCGGCAGGGCGGACGATATGGTGTAAACAGCATCCCCGCGCCAAACGCCACCCTCTTCCGTGACGTTTGTGCGCACATGACGCGCGAATCCATAGCCCCGGATCAGCGCATATTGCGCCGCCGCGCATTTGGCATAGTCGCCGACCTGGGACTGATCGCTGACATCCCGCAACTGGACCAGAAAATTGACCAGGTCACCGTCCAGAAGACGGGTCTCGATTCCCAGATAGGTCGGCCGGGCGCCCGGGTCGGACACCTGCGGCCCGGCCCCGGCACAGGCCGCCAGCCCGGTCAGAACGCTCAGCATCGGCCAGGCGCCCCGCATCACTCGGCCGCAAGCGCCCCGGAGGTGCGCGCCGCCGCAAGCCGGCTCAACTCGCCCATCAGGGCCGAGGCCCGGGCAATCGGATTGGTCAGATAGAAATCGCCGACCGCAGGGACAAAGTCGCCGGCGCCCGGCTTGGACAGCGGCACCCGGGTCCAGCCGTTGTCCTGCACCTGATCGACATCGCCCAGAAGCGGCACCGCATCGATCATCGCATTGCGCAACGCGGCCAGCGTGTCATAGGGCAGCGCCGCGCCCAGTTCGGCCGACAGGGCCCGCAGGATCGCCCAGTTCTCCTTGGCCTCGCCCGGCGGGAAGCCGGCACGCAGCGCCAGTTGCGGGCGGCCCTCGGTGTTGACGAACAGGCCGTTCTCCTCGGTCCAGGCGGCGCCCGGCAGGATCACGTCGGCCCGGTGCGCGCCACGATCACCGTGGCTGCCCTGATAGATGACGAAGGGCCCGGCCGGCAGGTCGATCTCGTCCGCGCCGAGATTGTAGATCACGTCGGCACCGTCGAGACAGGCATGGATGCCGCCCTCGGTCACTGCGCCGACATCCATCGCACCGACCCGGCCCGCCGCCGAATGCAGGATCATGAATTTCGACTCGGTCGCCTCGGCGAATTTCATCGCCTGCGCCAGAACCGCATCGCCATCCGGCCCGGTCAGGGCGCCGATTCCCAGGATCACCAGCGAATTCTGGGTCAGGGCGTCGGCATGGTCGCCCTCGTTCAGCTTCACCAGCCCTTCGCGGCCGGTGCCGAGATGGAAGTATTCATAGGTCAGATCCACGGCCGGCCCGACGACGCCGACCTTGGCGCCATTGGTCCAGGCGCGGCGGATCCGCGCGTTCAGCACCGGCGCCTCGTCGCGCGGGTTGGTGCCGATCAGCATGATCGCGGTGGCGCTGTCGATATCCTCGATCCGCGCGGTGCCGACATAGCCCGAGCGATTGCCTTCCGGCAGCTTTGCGTCATCGGCCCGGCATTCGACACTGCCGCCCTGCCCCTCGATCAGTTGCTTCAGCGCGAAGGCCGCTTCGGTCGGCGCCAGATCGCCGACCAGGCCGGCAACCTTCTTGCCCTTCATCGCCGCCGCCGCAGCGCCAAGCGCCTCGGCCCAGGTCGCGGGGCGCAGCTTGCCGTTCTCGCGCACATAGGGCTTGTCCAGCCGCTGCCGGCGCAGCCCGTCCCAGACGAAGCGGGTCTTGTCGGAAATCCACTCCTCGTTCACCCCGTCATGGTTGCGCGGCAGGATGCGCATCACTTCGCGGCCCTTGGTGTCGACCCGGATGTTGCTGCAAAGCGCATCCATCACGTCGATGGTCTCGGTCTTGGTCAGCTCCCAGGGCCGGGCGGTGAAGGCATAGGGTTTCGAGGTCAGCGCCCCGACCGGGCAGAGGTCGATGATGTTGCCTTGAAGATTCGAATCGAGCGTCGAGTTCAGGTAGCTGGTGATCTCGGCATCCTCGCCGCGCCCGGTCTGGCCCATCTGGGTGATCCCGGCCACTTCCGAAGTGAAGCGCACGCAGCGGGTGCAGGAGATGCAGCGGGTCATGTGGGTCTCGACCAGCGGCCCGAGGTTCAGATCCTCGCTGGCCCGCTTCGGCTCGCGATAGCGCGAGAAATCGACCCCGTAGGCCACCGCCTGATCCTGAAGATCGCATTCGCCGCCCTGGTCGCAGATCGGGCAGTCCAGCGGGTGGTTGATGAGCAGGAACTCCATCACCCCTTCGCGGGCCTTCTTGACCATCGGGGAGTTGGTCTTGACCACCGGCGGCGCGCCTTCCGGGCCGGGCCGCAGATCCTTGACCTGCATGGCACAGGAGGCGGTCGGCTTGGGCGGGCCGCCGACGACCTCGACAAGGCACATCCGGCAGTTGCCGGCGATCGAGAGACGTTCGTGATAGCAGAAGCGCGGAATTTCAATTCCGGCCATTTCGCAGGCCTGGATCAGCGTCATCGCCGGATCGACCTCAACCTCACGGTCATCGATGATGATTTTCCGCAGATCGGTCATGCAAAGCCCCCGGAGCTGTCGGGTGGCTACTTCTGGTAAAGCAACGACCCGGTGAGTGTCTTGGCCGCGATTTCGGCGCGCCCGAGCCTGCAATAACTCTCTGCGTCGCCCTGCACCACCCCCTTCGAAGCGAGATAGGCATCAACGAGGGCATCACGCTTGTCCCGCGCGGCCCCGTCCTTGGTCAGCGCCTTGAAATCGGCATCGGTGTAGCCGAGCGAGCGCGCATAGGCGGCCAGCTTCTTCAACCGGCTGAAGGCGACGAGCTTGCGCGCCGAAATCGTGGGGCAATGTTTCTGGATCTGATAGGCGACTTCGCCGTCGACCAGTTCGCCCATGACGCGCTTGTTGTCCATCAGCGGCGGCAGGGCCCAGGCAGCGGCGGTGGCGCCGACGGCCAACACCAGTGCGGCGGCGACCAGACGCGTGGCCCGGGGGACAAAGGCGCGGGACGGATTGCTGTTCATCAGGTCGGTCTCCTGCGGCCCGGTCGGGGCCTGATGCTGGGTTTGCGGGCTGCGGACCCGTCCGAAACAGTGGTTTGCTGCGTCTTTAACTGGGGAAGCCGGGGCTGTTATGCAATAACAGGGGCATGACATTGCCTGTCATCGGGGGTCGAGCGGCAAGCACAGGCGCGATGTCGCCGCTGCCGCCCGATCCGGGATCACGGCAATGCCCTTCCCGGTGTCACGCAGTCGAATCGGAACGCCCAGACCGCGCCGTCACGCTCTTCGGTCACATCCAGCACATGGCCCTTGTCGCAGACCAGCGCCGCCGCCCGTAACTCGTCCTCTTCGGCCTCGGTCAGCGGCCGGTCGCCCTCGATTCGCGCGATGACCGTCACCGGCAGCCGAATCTGCGTCGCGTTCTTGTGGGTGCCGTCCGAGAGATAGAGCCGAATCTCCTCCTCCTGCGCCACGCCGATGCTGCGTGTCAGGCTGACGACCGGCCCGGAGGCGAAAGCCACGCCGGAAAATGCCGCCAGCAGGGCCGGCGGCAGCAGATGGTGCCAGGAATATGCGCTGAATGTCATGCCACGAGACTGGCAGCCGCCGCCGGGCGTTACAAGACGCCGCGGGCGCGCGCGCAGTGACAAGGGCCGTCACACGGCGGGGCGGGACTATTCGGCCGCGATCGCGCCCATCTGGCCCTTGCGCTTGGCCTTGATCCGGTCCTCGATCTCGTCGCGGTAATGCCGGATCAGGCCCTGGATCGGCCAGGCCGCCGCATCGCCAAGGGCGCAGATCGTATGGCCCTCGACCTGCTTGGACACGTCGAAGAGCATGTCGATCTCTTCGACCTCGGCCTCGCCCTTCACCAGACGCTCCATGACCCGCATCATCCAGCCGGTGCCTTCGCGGCAGGGCGTGCACTGGCCGCAGCTCTCATGCTTGTAGAAGGCGCTCAACCGCCAGATCGCCTTGATGATGTCCACCGAGTTGTCCATCACGATCACCGCCGCGGTGCCGAGGCCCGATTTCAGGTCCTTCAGCGAATCGAAATCCATGATCGCGTGGCGCATCTGGTCGCCCGGCACCACCGGCACCGAGGAGCCGCCGGGAATCACCGCCTTGAGGTTGTCCCAACCGCCGCGAATCCCGCCGCAGTGCTTTTCGATCAGTTCCTCGAAGGTGATCCCCATCGCATCCTCGACGACGCAGGGGTTATTCACATGGCCCGAAATCGCGTAGACCTTCGTGCCGACGTTGTTGGCCCGGCCGATGCCCGAGAACCAGGCCGCGCCGCGCCGCAGGATGGTCGGTGCAACGGCGATCGATTCGACGTTGTTCACCGTGGTCGGGCAGCCATAGAGCCCGGCGCCCGCCGGGAACGGCGGCTTCATCCGCGGCATCCCCTTCTTGCCTTCCAGGCTTTCCAGCAGCGCGGTTTCCTCGCCGCAGATATAGGCCCCGGCGCCGTGGTGCAGATAGAGGTCGAAATCCCAGCCCGAGCCGCAGGCGTTCTTGCCGATCAGCCCGGCGTCATAGGCCTCGTCGATGGCGCGTTGCAGCGCCTCTCTCTCGCGGATGTACTCGCCGCGGATGTAGATGTAGCTGGCATGGGCACCCATCGCGAAACTGGCGATCAGGCAGCCTTCGATCAGCGTATGCGGATCATGGCGCATGATCTCGCGGTCCTTGCAGGTGCCCGGTTCCGATTCGTCGGCATTGACCACCAGATAGGCCGGGCGGCCATCGCTTTCCTTCGGCATGAAGGACCATTTCAGACCGGTCGGGAAACCCGCCCCGCCACGTCCGCGCAGGCCCGAGGCCTTCATCTCGTTCACGATCCAGTCGCGGCCCTTGGCAAGGATCTCCTTGGTGCCGTCCCACTGCCCGCGCGCCATGGCGCCCTTCAGCGAGCGGTCATGCATGCCATAGAGATTGGTGAAAATCCGGTCCTGGTCTGTCAGCATCTTCTGCCCTTCAAGTCTCGCGGCGTCGCCGCCAGATACGGTAAGTCACGATCAGTGCCCAGAGAAAACCGGCCAGCGCGGCCAGATCAATGAGGATCGCATAGCGCCCGTCCATCCCCAGCCGCGGGGCCAGCGCCTGCGCGCCCAGCCACAACAGCATGGTGCCGGCGATGACCAGCGCCACCAGCCGGCTCTGGCGGGCCAGTGCGCGTTCTTCCTCGTCGCTCAACGGCATCGGCCGGACCTCTGGCGCAGCGGTTTCAATAGACGTCGCCCTTCTTCACCTTGGCGGCAAAGGCGGTGGTGCCGCCCTCGGCCAGGGTCTTGGCCTGTTCGATCCAGCCATCGCGTTCGATCCGGCCCGAGAATTTCAGCTTCGGCTCGATCTCGGCGATGTCGGCAGCGCTCCAGCCGGCGATCTGCGCGAAGGTCGTGATGCCCAGCCCGTGCAGGGTGCTTTCCAGCTTCGGCCCGACGCCCTTGATCTGCTTCAGGTCGTCCGGCCCGGCGCTGGCGCTGGACGCCGGAGTCGTGCCGGCCCCCGCCTTGGCGGCTTGCGTGGGTTTGCCGGCGGCCGGCTTTTCCGTGGTGGTCGTGCTCTTGGCGGCGCCCGTCGCCGACTTGGCCTTGGCCTCGCGCCGCGGGGCCGGGCGCGGATCGCTGCCGGCGGCGGCCGCGCCACGGGTGCCGCGCCGCGCACCTTCGCCCTTGCCGCGGGCTGCCGGACGTCCGCCACGGCCCTTGCCCGATGCGGTCTGAGCCCCAGCGGCGGCCAGCTGCGACGGCGTCGCGGCGGTCTTGCCGCCCGGCGCCTCATCCGCCTCCTCGCGCAATTTCGCCGGGGTCACCGCCGCTTTGCCCGAATCCGCAGCCTTGGGTTTCAGGCCCGGCCCTTCGCTGCTGCCCGAACTGATCGAGGCAGAGCCACCGGCTGCCGCGGCCTTGGTTTCCGGCGTGGCGCCGCTCCTGACAACCCCGCTGACCGCCTTGACCGGCGCCACCGCCCCGGCATCGGGCCCGGCAACCGCATCGGGTTCGTTGTTCCAGAGGATCCAGAGCACCAGCGCCACCAGCAGCAGCACCAGAATGGCCAGCAGCAAGGCCGAGAAGAAGCCGTAACCAGCGAACCATTTCAATACGATGAACGCGGCGACGGCAACTGCGGCCGCCACTGCCCAGAGCCGATTTGCCATGCTGTCCATCCTGTCCACTCCCTACCCGGCGCCCTGCCCTGCGGTCAGGCGCCAAACGGCGCCGGACCTAGTATTTGGCGCGCTTTGAAAACTCGGTCTCTCCACCTTCGGCCAGCACCTTGGCCTGCGCCTGCCAGTTGTCGCGGGTGACCCGGCCCTTGAAGCCTTCCAGATTGGCATCGACCCAGGCAATCTCGTCCGCCGTCCAGCCCGCAATCTGATCGTAATGGAAAAATCCCATCCGGTGTAGCATTGCTTCCAGTTTCGGGCCGACGCCCTTGATCTTCTTCAGATCGTCGGGCTTGCCGTCGCGCGCCGCTTCCAGCCGGGCCGGAGCGGTTCCGGGCGCGGTCTCGCCCGAATCGGCCGGCTCCGGTTCCGCCGCTTTCGGGGCGGCCGTCCCGGCCTTGGCCGGGGCCGGCTCGGCCGGTTTCGCGGTTTCGGCCTGCGGACTGGCCGCCGCCGGCTTGCCGCCCTTGCCTTGCCAGGGCGCGGTCAGCGGCACTTCGGTGCCGTCGATCCGCTTCACCGTGTCGCCGAGCGCCAGGGCCAGTTCCACGCTGGCATTCTGCGGCATCCGGTCCTTTTCATGGTCCTTCAGGCTGGTCAGCCCCGAGGCCGGTTCCGAGGCATAGCGCCCGTTCTGCGGCCCCGGCGTCGGCACCTTGCCCGCCGCCAGTTCATCCAGGATGCGCTCCAGTATCTCGGGCGTCAGATCCTCGTAGTAATCCTTGCCGATCTGCGCCATCGGCGCGTTGGCGCAGGCGCCCAGACACTCGACCTCTTCCCAGGAAAACTTGCCATCTTCCGAGACCGTATGCGGTTGCGGAGCGATCCGGGACTTGCAGGTCGCGACCAGATCCTCGGCGCCCGAGAGCATGCAGCTCAGCGTGCCGCAGATCTGGATATTGGCCACCGAGCCGACCGGGTGCAGTTGGAACATGAAATAGAAGGTCGCCACCTCCAGCGCCCGGATATAGGCCATGCCCAGCATGTCCGCGACATGCTCGATCGCCGGGCGCGACAGCCAACCCTCCTGCTCCTGCGCACGCCACAGCAACGGAATGATCGCCGAGGCCTGGCGGCCTTCGGGATATTTGGTGATCTGCGCCTCGGCCCAGGCCTGGTTGGCCGGGGTGAAGGCGAAACTCTCGGGTTGGTGGGAAGCTAGTCGGCGCAGCATCAGGCCTGTCCTTCGGCAACGAGGCGGCAGCCGGCATTCACCCGAAACTGCGCCCTCAGGAATTCACACTGGGTCGTGAAGACCGCTTTGATTTCATCGTCCATCTCGGCCCCGCCAATAGCCCCGGGCGCGTTCGAGGGCAACTCCGGGCAACGCCCGGCGTGGCCCTGCGTCAGACTGGCACGGGGCCCGTCCAACGCGCCGGAAAGCGGCGACCATGACCATCGGCGGCCAGTTTTCCGCCAGTCCGGCGCCCGGTGCAAGGGCAGGCAGCGGGAAATCGCGGCGTCGGCGCGCCCTGGCGCCCGGAAATCCGGGCCGCGGCCTGTCGTTCCGGCAGGGGACCGCCCCGGCATCACTTGCAGCCTTCGATCTTGAGCCGCAGGTTGGAATCGCCCTCGGGCACGGCCCGGCCGTCGGTCATCCAGAGGCTGACGATCACGCCCGCCTCGGTCTCGTCCATCTCGGCTTCCGAGAGAATGGTCCTCTGGTTCAGCTCGTTGACCACGCAGCCCGCCGCCGCGATCGCCTGCGCCAGCCGTGCCTGGCTTTCCGCCGAAGGGCCGCCTTCGGCCCGGGCGGGCAGCGCGGCCAGCAGCGCCAGCGTCAGGGCGCCGGGCAGCCGCAGCGCCCGAAACGGGGACCGGAGATCGGGACCTTCAGCGACAGTGGCGCCAGCCGACTCGGTCCGGGCAGGCCGATCTGCCGCGGGCATCAGCGATCAACTTCGCCGAACACGATGTCGAGCGAACCGAGGATCGCCGAGACATCGGCCAGCTGGTGTCCGGTCGCGATGTAATCCATCGCCTGCAGATGCGGGAATCCCGGCGCCTTCAGCTTGGCCCGGTAGGGTTTGTTGGTGCCGTCCGACACCAGATAGACGCCGAACTCGCCCTTCGGCGCCTCGACGCAGGCATAGACCTCGCCCGCCGGGACGTGGAAGCCTTCGGTGTAGAGTTTGAAATGGTGGATCAGCGCTTCCATCGAGCGCTTCATCTCGCCGCGCCTGGGCGGGGCGTATTTCCCCTTGGCCAGAACCTCGCCCGGAGTTTTCCGCAGCATCTCGACGCATTGCCGGATGATCTTCGTGCTTTCCCGCATTTCGGCCATGCGGCAGAGATAGCGGTCATAGCAGTCGCCGGCCTTGCCGACCGGGATCTGGAACTCGAGCTCGTCGTAGCATTCATAGGGCTGTGCCCGCCGCAGGTCCCAGGCCAGGCCCGAGCCGCGCACCATGACGCCGGTGAAGCCCCAGTCCTGGATGTCCTTCTCGCTCACCACGCCGATATCGACATTGCGCTGCTTGAATATCCGGTTCTCGGTCAGCAGCCCGTCGATGTCGTCCAGCACCTTCGGGAAGGCCTTGGCCCAGTCCTCGATGTCATCGACCAGCGCCGGCGGCAGATCCTGATGCACACCGCCGGGACGGAAATAGGCGGCATGAAGCCGGGCCCCGCAGGCGCGCTCGTAGAAGATCATCAGCTTTTCGCGCTCCTCGAAGCCCCAGAGCGGCGGCGTCAGCGCGCCGACGTCCATGGCCTGCGTGGTCACGTTCAGCAAGTGGTTGAGGATACGGCCGATCTCCGAATACAGGACCCGGATGATGCTGGCCCGTCTCGGAACCTCGATCCCGGTCAGCCTCTCGATCGCCAGGCACCAGGCATGTTCCTGGTTCATCGGGGCGACGTAATCGAGCCGGTCGAAATAGGGCAGGTTCTGCAGATAGGTGCGGCTTTCCATCAGCTTCTCGGTGCCCCGGTGGAGCAGGCCGATATGCGGATCGACACGTTCGACCAGCTCGCCGTCCAGCTCCAGCACCAGCCGCAAAACGCCATGCGCCGCAGGGTGTTGCGGGCCGAAGTTGATGTTGAAGTTGCGGATCTTCTGCTCGCCCGTGAGGGCGTCGTTGAAGTCGTTGCTGCCGTCCATCATGCCAGTGCACCTTTAGCGGCTAGAATTTCTCTTTCATCGCAGATGGCTAGAGCAAAGGAGCACTTTGTAGCCGCGTTCGCGTTGTTCAGGAACGGCAGCGCCGTGAGAGCCACCCCCACCACGGCGCAAAGGGTGCTCAGCAGTTCCATGCCAAACTCCATCACTTCGCCGCCTCGTTCTTCTCATCCCCCGGCAGGATGTATTGCGCGCCCTCCCAGGGCGACATGAAATCGAACATCCGGTAGTCCTGAACCAGCTTGACCGGCTCGTAGACCACGCGCTTCTCAAGGTCGTCGTAGCGCACCTCGACATAGCCGGTGGTCGGGAAATCCTTGCGCAGCGGATGGCCGCGAAAACCGTAATCGGTGAGGATCCGGCGCAGGTCGGGATGGCCCGAGAACAGGATGCCGAACATGTCGAAGACTTCCCGCTCGAACCAGTTGGCCGAAGGATGCACCGGGATCGCCGAGGGCACCATCTCGTCCTCGCGCACCGCGACCTTCACCCGGATGCGCTGGTTCTGATACATGCTGAGCAGGTGATAGACGACATCGAAACGCACGTCCCGCTCGGGCAGATCGACGGCGGTGATGTCGATCAGGGTCGAGAACCGGCAGGTCCGGTCGACCTTGAGGAACTCCAGGAACCCGACCAGCGCCGCGACGGTGACATTGACCGTCAACTCGCCATGCGCCACCGCCCAGGACAGCACGCATTCCGGGCGCTTCGATTCGATATGGGCGCCAAGGTCGTTCAGGGCTTCGTCGCTCATCTTTCAATCGTCCCGGTGCGGCGGATTTTGCGTTGCAGCTGCAGGATTCCGTAGAGCAGCGCCTCGGCGGTCGGCGGGCAGCCGGGGACATAGATATCCACCGGCACGATCCGGTCGCAGCCGCGCACCACCGAGTAGGAATAGTGGTAATAGCCGCCCCCGTTGGCACAGGACCCCATCGAGATCACATACCGCGGCTCGGGCATCTGGTCGTAGACCTTGCGCAGCGCCGGGGCCATCTTGTTGGTCAGGGTGCCGGCGACGATCATCAGGTCGGACTGCCGCGGCGAGGCGCGCGGCGCGGTGCCGAAGCGTTCCAGATCATAGCGCGGCATCGAGGTATGCATCATCTCGACCGCGCAGCATGCCAGGCCGAAGGTCATCCAGTGCAGGCTGCCGGTGCGGGCCCAGTTGATGATGTCCTCGGTCGAGGTCAGCAGGAACCCCTTGTCCTGCAGTTCCTTGTTCAGCAGGGCGGCGCCATGGTCCTTGTCGGCCCCGACATCGGTCGCGATCACTGCCATTCCAGCGCGCCTTTCTTCCACTCATATGCGAAGCCGACGGTCAGCACCGCCAGAAACACCATCATCGACCAGAATCCGACCAGCCCGACATCCTTGAAGGCCACGGCCCAGGGGAACAGGAAAGCGATCTCGAGATCGAAGATAATGAACAGGATCGAAACCAGGTAGAATCGGACGTCGAACTTCATCCTGGCATCGTCGAACGCGTTGAACCCGCATTCATAGGCCGAGACCTTTTCCGGGTCGGGGTTGCGCACCGCGACGACCACGGCGGCAAGGATCAGCACCAGACCCAGACCGATGGCCAACGCCAGAAAAATCAGGATCGGCAGGTAGTTTCGCAGAAGCTCATCCAAGGCAGGCTCCTTCTCCGCGCGGGCGCGGGCTTGGGGGTTGGCCGAGCATTACCCCCACGCCCCGGGAGGGTCAACCGAAGCCGGGCCGCGGATCCGGGGAATTGCGGGCTTGCGGGCGACCCGGTCGCGATCCGCCGGACCGGACCCCGCAGGCCCCCCGCCGGGCCAATGTCTCAAACCGCGAAACGGGCCAGCAGCGACTCGACCGGAAGGTCCGGCGCGGTGCCGTAAAGCCGCGAACGCGGTGCCAGGCGGCTGGCGGCATAGGCGGCGGCGATCTCGGGCGGGGCGACGGCAAAGAGCGTGGCGGCGGAGAGCAGGGTCGCCAACCGCTCGGCCTGCTGCCGGGCCGCCGATTCCGGCACTTCCGCCGGCAAGGCCGCCAGCGCCGCGTCATAGGCCGGGTGCGCGCCCCTGGCGGCGTTCAACTCTGCCCGGAGCGCCTCGGCAGCATGCTTGTCGCGCTCCAGTGTCCGGGCGATATCCAGCGCGATGACATTGCCCGAGCCTTCCCAGATGCCGTTCAGCGGCGCTTCGCGGTAGAGCATCGGCAGGGGGCTCTCCTCGATATAGCCAATGCCGCCAAGTGCCTCCATCGCCTCGACGATCAGCCCCGGCGCCAGCTTGTTCGACAGGAACTTGGCCAGGGCCACGCCGATCCGGGCAAAGCCGCGATCGGCCCGGCTTTGCCCGTCGAAGGCCCGGGCCACCCGCAGGCCCAGGGCCAGGGTGCCTTCCCAGTCCAGCGCCAGGTCGGCCAGCACCGCCGCCATCAGCGGCTGATCCGCCAGCCGCCGCTGGAACACGCTCCGGTGCCGCGCCCAGTGCATCGCCTCGACCAGCGCCGCCCGCATCAGCCCGGCCGGCGCCATCGCGGTGTCGAGCCTGGTGTGATGGACCATCTTCAGGATCGTCCGGACCCCCTGCCCCTCGTCGCCCAGCCGCTGCGCCAGCGCGCCGTGATACTCGATCTCGGCCGAGGCATTGGCCCGGTTGCCCAGCTTGTCCTTCAGCCGGATCAGGTGAATGGCGTTGCGTTCCCCTTCCAGCCAGCGCGGCACCAGAAAGCAGGTCAGCCCGCCCGGCGCCTGCGCCAGGGTCAGGAACCCGTCCGACATCGGCGCCGAACAGAACCACTTGTGGCCCTGCAAGCGATAGGCATCGCCCTCGGGCAGCGCCCTGGTGGCGTTCGAGCGGATGTCCGAACCGCCCTGTTTCTCGGTCATCGCCATGCCCAGCGTCGCGCCGCGCTTCCGCGCGACCGGCGCCACCGCCGGATCATGAACCCGCGAGACCAGTTTCGGCCGCCACAGCGCGGCAAGGTCCGGATCGACCTCCAGCGCCGGAACCGCCGCATAGGTCATGGTCATCGGGCAACAGGTTCCCGGCTCGACCTGCGAATGCAGATAGACCAGCGCGGCATGGCCGACATGGCCGCCGGGGGTCCCGTCCCAGGCCATCGCGGCGTAGCCCGCGCCGAGCCCTTCGGTCATCATCCGGTGATAGGCGGCATCGAAGCGGACCTCGTCCAGCCGCCGGCCGCCGCGATCGAAGCCGACCAGTTCCGGCAGGCGGCGGTTGGCCTCGCGCCCGATATCGCGCAGCTCGCGCCGGCCCAGCTGCCAGGCATGGGCGGCCACCGACTCGGCCGGGCCGCCCTGCGCCAGCACCGACTCACGCAGCGCCGGGTCGCCGGCCCAGAGGTCGAGATCGCCCGGTTCGGGCGGCTGATTGGTCACGTCATGGCCGGGCAGACGGTCCTGTGGCGGCAGAGTCATCCCGCGTCCTCCCCGCCGGCCATCCTAGCGGCGAAGCCGGTGCCGGGGAAGTCGGCAACATGTGATCGGCGGGCGGGCGAAAGGGGATTCCAATGCCGAATCGCCTGTGCAATGATTCGCCAAGGCGCCCGACAGAGGTGCAGACAGAGGCAGATTGGCAGTCATGACACGTCCCCGCACCCGACCCTCGTTCGGTTCGATCGTCTATCTGACGCTGGCCTTCACCGCCGGCGCCTATTTTGCCATTGCCGGGGTGCAGGGCGATTACGGCCTGTTCCGCCGCATCCAGATCGACGCCGAGGCCCAGGCGCTGGCCGCCGAGAAGGCAGCCCTGGAGGCGGAAGTCGCCGCGCTGCGCAATCTGACCAAGCGGATGTCCGACGACTATCTGGACCTCGACCTGCTGGACGAGCAGGCCCGCGACATCCTCGGATATGTCCGCCCCGACGAGGTCGTGATCCGCTAGGGTTGCGGTCCCGGCAGGCGGCAGGAGCCTCCGGCGGGAGTATTTGACAGGCAAAGACGCGCAACGCCTGGATCGGCACCGGACACCTTGGCAAGCGGCCTGTCGGCGCCGATAGTGGTGGGAACAAACCCGGATCATCCGTGCAACAGACCGCCACCCTGCCGCCGCGTTTCGCCGACTGGTTTGCCAGCCGCGGCTGGACGCTGCACCCGCATCAGGCGCGGATGCTAGCGGCGGTCGGCGACCCGGCGGTGCTGCTGATCGCGCCGACCGGAGGCGGCAAGACCCTGGCCGGGTTCCTGCCCAGCCTGATCGAACTGGACGACTCGCCGCGTCCCGGCCTGCATACGCTCTATGTCTCGCCGCTGAAGGCGCTGGCCGCCGACATCCGACGCAACCTGACCACACCGATCGAGGCGCTGAAGCTGCCGATCCGGGTCGAGGACCGGACCGGCGACACCCCCGCCGGCCGCAAGAAGGCGCAGCGCGCCGATCCGCCGCATATCCTGCTGACCACCCCGGAAAGCCTGGCGCTGCTGCTCAGCTACGAAGACGCGCCAAGGATCTTCGGCAGCCTGCAACGGGTGATCGTGGACGAGATCCACGCCCTCGCCGAATCGAAGCGCGGCGATCAGCTGATGCTGGGGCTGGCCCGGTTGCAGGGCCTGGCGCCGGGACTGCGCCGCGTCGGCCTCTCGGCCACCGTCGAGGACCCCGCCGCCATCGCGCATTTGCTGGCGCGGCACCCGGACCCCTGCCCGATCCTGCTGGCCGATCCGGGCCCCGACCCCGATATCCGGATGCTGACCACCGACGAGCCGCCCCCCTGGCGCGGCGGCGGCGGCACCTATGCGATCCGCGCGGTGCTGGACGAGGTGCGGCGGCACGACACCACGCTGATCTTCCACAACACCCGCGCCCAGGCCGAGATATTCTTTCACCATCTCTGGATGCAGAATGACGAGGGCCTGCCGATCGGCATCCACCATGGCTCTCTGGCCCGCGAGCAGCGCGAAAGGGTCGAGGCGGCGATGCAGGCCGGGGCGCTCAGGGCCATCGTCTGCACCGGGACGCTCGACCTCGGCATCGACTGGGGCGATGTCGATCTGGTGATCCAGGTCGGCGCGCCGAAGAACGTCAAGCGCCTGGTGCAGCGGATCGGCCGCGCCAATCACCGCTACAACGCCCCCTCCAAGGCGCTGATCCTGCCCGCCAACCGTTTCGAGGTCATCGAATGCATCGCGGCGCTGGAGGCGGCGAAGGCCCATGATCTGGACGGCGAGCCGCGCGGACCCGGTCCCCGCGACGTGCTTTGCCAGCATATCCTGATCACCGCCGCCGCCGGCCCCTTCGACGAGACGGCGCTGTTCCGCGAGGTCAGAAGCTGCGGCGCCTATTCCGGGCTGAGCCGGGCCGCCTTCGACGACTGTCTCGATTTCGTCGCCACCGGCGGATATGCGCTGCGCGCCTATGACCGCTGGCAAAGGCTGATGAAGAAGGACGGGCGCTGGCAGTTGCGCGACCCGCGCGCGGCGGCGCGGATACGGCGCAACATCGGCACGATCCAGGACAGAGACCTGCTGAAGGTGCGGATGCGCGGCCGGGGCGAACCGCTGGGCGAGATCGAAGAGGGGTTTGCCGCCACGCTCACCCCCGGCGACACCTTCCTGATGGGCGGCAGGGTGGTGCGATTCGAGACCCTCAAGGACGTGACCGTAGAAGTGTCGCGCGACAAGGGCCGCAAGCCGCGTGTCGCCACCTTCATGGGGACCAAGTTCGCCACCTCGACCCAGTTGTCGGCCCGCATCCTGCGGATGTTCCGGCAGGACAGCTGGCCCGACCTGCCCGCCCATACCGCCGCCTGGCTGGCGCATCAGCGCAGCGTCTCGCGTCTGCCGCAGGCCGATCGGCTGCTGGTCGAGAGCTTTCCCTGGGACGGGCAGGCGCATACCTGCATCTACGGCTTCGCCGGGCGCAACGCGATGCAGACCCTGGGCCTTCTGCTGACCCGGCGGATGGAAGTGTTGGGGCTGAACCCGCTCGGCTTTGTCTCGACCGATTACGGGGTGCTGATCTGGGGGCTCGACCCGGTCACCGACCCCGAATCGCTGCTGGCGCCCGACAGCCTGCGCGACGGGTTCGAGGACTGGCTGGCCGGCAATGCGGTGATGAAGCGCATCTTCAAATCGGTGGCGACGGTGGCCGGTCTCCTGGACCGGGTGCCCCCGGGCGGCAAGCGCGGCGGACGGCAGACGAGTTTCTCGGCCGGCGTCCTCTACGACACGCTGCGCAAATACGATCCCGATCACCTGCTGCTGCGGATCACCCGCGAGGAGGCGCTGCGCGGACTGGTCGATTTCGGCCGGATCGAGGAGATGCTGGCCCGGACCGGCGGCCGCGTCGATCACATGCAGATCGACAGGGTGACGCCGCTGGCCGCGCCGATGCTGCTGGAAATGGGCCGGGTGCCGGTAGACGGCGCCGCCGAGGAGCGGCTGCTGGCCGAGCAGGCTCAGGCGCTGATGGCGGCGGCGGGGCTGGGCTGAGCCGCCGGCCCACTTGCCTTCGGCCCGGAGCTGCGTCACCACCAAGGGATGAACGGTTATCCGGTTCCTCTCGCCGGGGCCACCCTGCTGGCCCTGGGGTCCGGCGCGCTCTGGTGGGCCGAGCGGCGGATGCTGGTGGTCTCGGACCTGCATCTGGGCAAGTCCGACCGGATCGCCCGCAATGGCGGCGCCATGCTGCCGCCCTACGAGACCGGCGACACATTGGCCCGGCTCGAATCCGACATCATGCGCAGCGGCGCCGAGACCGTGGTCTGCCTGGGCGACAGTTTCGACGACCCCGGCGCGGCGGCGCGGCTGGACGAGGCGGCGCGGCTCTGGCTGATGCGGATGCAGGCCGGGCGGCGCTGGATCTGGGTCGAGGGGAATCACGACCCCGGCCCGATCGAACTGGGCGGCAGCCATCTGGCCGAACTGCCGAGCCCGCCGCTGCTGTTCCGCCATATCGCCCGGCCCGGCGCCAGCGGCGAGGTCTCGGGCCATTACCACCCCAAGGCCGGCGTCCATGCCCGCGGCCGGGTCATGACCCGGCCCTGTTTCCTGGCCGACAGTGACCGGATCGTGCTGCCGGCCTATGGCACCTATACCGGCGGGCTCAGGGCCCAGTCCCCGGCCTTGTCGCACCTGATGCGGCCCGAGGCGCTGGCCATTCTCACCGGCCCGGTGCCGCAAGCCATCCCGATGCCAAGATGACCCGAGCCGACCCCACCATTGTCAGAAAAGTGCAAGACAGCTTTGCGAAACAGGGCTTCCTGAAGACGTTCGACGCCGAGATCGTCGAAATTCTGCAAGGTTCGGTCACGCTGTCCGCGCCGCTTCTGCCCCGCGCCTCGCAGCAGCACGGCTATGGCCACGCCGGGCTGAGCTTCGCCCTGGGCGATTCCGCTGCCGGCTACGCGGCGCTCACCCTGCTGCCGCCCGAGGCCGAGGTGCTGACGGTGGAAATGAAGATCAACCTGCTGGCCCCCGCCCGGGGCGACCGCCTGATCGCCACGGGCCGGGTCCTGCGCCCCGGCCGCCGGCTGAGCGTCGTCAGCGCCGAGGTCTGGGCCGAAACCGGCACCTCCCGCAAGCCGGTCGCCCTGCTGCAGGGCACGATGATCCCGGCCTGACGGCGGCTCAGGCGGTCAGCCCCTCGGGCTCGGGCAGGCCGTTGGCCCGGCAGCAGGCGGTCAGCGTATTGGCCAGCAGGCAGGCGATGGTCATCGGCCCGACCCCGCCCGGCACCGGGGTGATCGCCCCTGCCACTTCCGAGGCGCTGGCGAAATCGACATCGCCCACCAGCCGGCCCTTGCCGCCCTCTTCGGCCGGCGGCAGCCGGTTGATGCCGACATCGATCACCGTGCAGCCGGGTTTCAGCCAGTCGCCCTTGACCATCTCGGGCCGCCCGACCGCCGCCACCACGATGTCGGCGCGCCGCACCACGCCGGGCAGGTCGCGGGTCCGGGAATGGGCGATGGTCACCGTGCAGCTGTCGCCCAGCAGCAGTTGCGCCATCGGCTTGCCGACGATGTTCGAGCGCCCGATCACCACGGCCTCGAGCCCTTCCAGCGATCCCAGATGATCGCGCAGCAGCATCAGGCTGCCCAGCGGGGTGCAGGGCACCATGGCCTTCTGCCCGGTCGCCAGCAGCCCGACATTCGAGATATGGAACCCGTCCACATCCTTGGCCGGATCGATCGCCGCCAGCACCCTGGCTTCGTCGATCTGTTCCGGCAGCGGCAGCTGCACCAGCACGCCATGCACCGCCGGATCGGCATTCAGCCGCGCCACAAGCGCCAGCAGATCGGCCTCGGAGGTCTCGGCGGGCAGCTTGTGCTCGTAGGAGTTCATCCCGACCTCGACGGTCATCCTGCCCTTCGAGCGGACATAGACCTGGCTGGCCGGGTCCTCGCCGACCAGCACCACCGCCAGTCCGGGGGTGATGCCCCGGGCCTTCAACCCGGTGACTCCTTCGGCCACCATGCCCCGCACCCGCGCCGCGAAGCCCTTGCCGTCGATCACTTTGGCCATGGAGTCTGTTCCTTCATCTTTGGGTCTCAAATACTCCCGCCGGAGGCCGGGCGGGACAAGGGCGCTCGATGCGCCCTTGGACCGCGGCCGGCGCCGACGGTGGGGCCGGCCTGCCCGCCGCAGCACCGGGCGCCGGGCTGCGCGGGGCCCTTATACCACGGGGGAACGGGCCCGCCAGTTGGCCGGCGCCGGGTCGCGCCCCGCGTGGCCGCGTCAGAACAGTCCCTCGACCTGGCCGGCGTCGTTCAGATGGATGTTCTCGGCCGAGGGCACCCGCGGCAGACCCGGCATGGTCATGATCTCGCCGCAGATCACCACCACGAAGCCGGCGCCCGCCGACAGCCGCACCTCGCGCACCGGCACCGAATGGCCGGTCGGCGCGCCGCGCAGATTGGGATCGGTCGAGAAGGAATACTGGGTCTTGGCCATGCAGATCGGCAGATCGCCATAGCCCTGCTCCTCCCAGGCCTTCAACTGGGCCCGCACCGACTTGTCTGCCAGCACCGCGTCGGCATGGTAGATCCGCTTGGCGATGGTCTCGATCTTCTGGAACAGCGGCATCTCGTCCGGGTAGAGCACCGAGAAGTTCGAGGCCTCCGACTCGGCCAGCTGCACCACCTTGCGGGCCAGGTCTTCGGCCCCCTTGCCGCCCTCGGCCCAATGGGTGCAGAGGATCGCCTCGGCGCCCTGGCTGGCGACATAGGATTTCACCGCCTCGATCTCGGCATCGGTATCCGAGACGAAATGGTTGATCGCCACCACCACCGGCACGCCGTAGCCCTTGAGATTGCCGATATGCCGACCCAGGTTGGCGCAGCCCTTCTGCACCGCCTCGACATTCTCGGGGCCGAGATCGGCCTTGGCGACGCCGCCGTTCATCTTCATCGCCCGGACCGTGGCCACCAGCACCACCGCATCCGGCGCCAGGCCGGCCTTGCGGCACTTGATGTCCATGAATTTCTCGGCGCCGAGATCGGCACCGAACCCGGCCTCGGTCACCACATAGTCCCCCAGCTTCAGCGCCGTGGTGGTGGCGATGACCGAGTTGCAGCCATGCGCGATATTGGCGAAGGGCCCGCCATGGACGAAGGCCGGGTTGTTTTCCAGCGTCTGCACCAGGTTGGGCTGCATCGCGTCCTTCAGCAGCACCGTCATCGCGCCGTCGGCCTTGATGTCGCGGCAGAAGACCGGCGACTTGTCGCGGCGATAGGCGACGATCATGTTGCCGAGGCGTTTCTCGAGATCCTGCAGGTCCCTGGCCAGGCAGAGGATCGCCATGACTTCCGAGGCGACGGTGATGTCGAATCCGGTCTCGCGCGGGAAGCCGTTGGCGACGCCGCCCAGCGAGGCGGTGATCTGCCGCAGGGCGCGGTCGTTCATGTCGAGCACCCGGCGCCAGACCACCCGGCGGGTGTCGATCTCCAGGCTGTTGCCCCAGTAGATATGGTTGTCGATCATCGCCGCCAGCAGGTTGTGGGCGCTGGTGATGGCGTGGAAATCGCCGGTGAAATGCAGGTTCATCTCCTCCATCGGCACGACCTGCGCCCTGCCGCCGCCCGCGGCGCCGCCCTTCATCCCGAAATTCGGGCCGAGGCTGGCCTCGCGGATGCAGATCACCGCCTTCTTGCCGATCCGGTTCAGCCCGTCGCCCAGGCCGACGGTGGTGGTGGTCTTGCCCTCGCCGGCCGGGGTCGGGTTGATCGCGGTGACCAGGATCAGCTTGCCGTTCTTCCGGTCCTTCAGCCCTTCGATGTAGCTCTGGCCGACCTTGGCCTTGTCATGGCCATAGGGCAGCAGATCCTCGGCCGGGATGCCCAGCCTGGCGCCGATCTCCATGATCGGCAGCTTGTCGGCTTCGCGGGCGATCTCGATGTCGGACTTATGGCTCATTGCGCGCTCCCTACGGCTGTGCCCCGGCGTCAAGCTCCGGGTTCGGCCATGGCCTAGCCGATGCCGGGCCGAAACACAGGGGCTTTTGCGACATTTCCGGCGATGGAATCGGCAGCCGCGGTTTCGGATCGGAAATCGGCGCGGCCGATCGTGGCCGCAATCAACGGTTCGTAAAGGATTTTGCCCCTGACTAGGCGGCGGGACCGCAAAGGGTACAGAAAGGGACCCGGGCAATGAATGCGATGCTGGCCGTGAATCTCGGATTTCTGATCGGGCTGGCCCTGGGCGTGCTGCTGGCGCTCTGACCCGGGCCGCCCGCCGACCCCGGGGGTGGGCGCCTCCGGCGGGAGTATTTTCGCCCCGAAGATGGCCGCGGTCAGCTCTGCCGGGCAGCGTCGAGATGCGGCCAGGCCGGTTGGTCGGGGACATGCAGGCGCAGGCTGTCGCCCAATGCGATCGGACCTTCACGCTCGACCCAGGCGGTGACGCCGCGCCGGCCCCGGGCGGCGGATTTGAACCCCTTGCCGAGACCGGGGTGATGGCGCTCGATCACCGGTGCCGGCAATTGGCAGGGCCGGTTCTCCATATCGACCACAAGGGTCGCGCCCGAGGGCGCCTGAAGCCGCGACGATGGCGGGACATGGGTGAAATCGGGGATGCCCTCGAGCAGCAGCGTGGCGCCGAGCCAGGCGGGATCGAGCCACTCCAGCCCCATGGCGGCGGCGGTCGCGGCCAGGTCTTCGGCCGAGACCAGCGAGAGCTGGCGGGTGTTCCGGATCTCGGTGCCGCGCGGATGCAGGTCCAGAACGCGCGAGCAGCTGGCCCGGGTGGCGCCGCCGTGATCCTCGCCCGCGACGCCGTCGAAACGGCAGGTGATGCGCTCCACCGGCGCCGAGGCCAGCGCCGCGCCACGGTCGCGGACCAGGCCGAGCCAGAGCACGCGGGCCGTGAATCGGGTGGGTTTCAGGGCCGCCATACCGCCTCCGCCGGCTGTTCCCGCCCAGTCTTGCCGCCCGGGGCCAGCGCGTGCAAGCCTGCCTAGCCCGCCAGGCTGCGCCAGAGCAGGCTGCCGCGGCGGCGGAACTCGGACTGCGCGAGGCGGCCGGACAGCACCCGGTCGGGGTGGCGCCGGGCCTGTGTCAGCAGCGCCTTCGCGCGCCAGGTGGCCAGCAGCACCGGGGTTTTCGGCGGCCGCACGGCGCGGATTTCCTTCAGCGCCGCCTCGGCCAGCGCGGCGATCCCGGCCCCGGAAGCATCCGGCAGCGGGGTGCCGCCCTGCGCCAGCAGCGCCGGACAGGCCAGGAACCAGTTCGCCAGCCCCTGCGCCCGGCCCCAGGCCCGCAGCGCCTGCTCGCCCTCGGCCGCGCCCAGAGATTGCGCCCCGGCCCAGAGCAGGGTGCCGGCGGTGCGGTCGAGATAGTCCATCAGCGCCGCGGCATCGGCAAAGGGCTGGGCGCCGATATCGCAGTGCCGGGCCAGGATCAGATCGTCGAGGCCCCGCGCCGCCGCCGGGGTCAGCGCCGCGGCCAGCGGTACCGTCACCTCATGGTTGCGGACCGGGCGGCCTTCGGCGATCTCGGCCAGCGCGTCGCGCCACCATTGCAGCCGCATCTCTGCGATCAGCGGTTCGCGCGTCACCTGCGGGGCGCGGGCAACCTCGAGATTGAAGGCATAGAGCGGGAACAGGACGGCGCGGGCCGCCGGCGGCGCGGCCATCACCGCCAGGAACCGGTCCGGATCGCCACGCTGGACCAGGGAGGCGCAGGCATCGAGGCTCATGCCGGGGCCGCGACGGTCAGCGAACAGGCGATCCCGCCCGGTGCCCGATGCCGGAGGCCACCCCCCTGCGGGGCATCTTCCGGCATCCCGGCCAGGGCCAATCCATCCGCCCCCGGCTCCTCGCGCGGCAGGTCGCGGTGCAGGGTGAAGAACGCGGCGGGCGGGCTCACACCGGGCGCGCTCCGTCGCGCACAAGCTTCCAGTTGATCGCGTCGCAGAGCGCCTCGAAGGAGGCATCGACGATATTGGGAGAGACGCCGACGGTGGCCCAGCGACGGCCCTGCCCGTCCTCGCTGTCGATCACCACACGGGTCACGGCCTCGGTCCCGCCCTGGGTGATGCGGACCTTGAAATCGACCAGCCGCAGGTCGTCGATGATCGCCTGATAGGGGCCGAGGTCCTTGGCCAGCGCCTTGGACAGCGCGTTGACCGGGCCGCGATCCGAGCCGCTCTCGTCCAGGCTCTCCGAGACCGACAGCATCTTCTCGCCGCCGATCTTCACCACCACCACCGCCTCAGACAGCGTCACCATGTCGTCGCGCTTGTTCTTGCGGCGCTCGACGGTGACCCGGTAGCGTTTCACCTCGAAGAAATCCGGCAGCAGGCCCAGCTCGCGCCGCGCCAGCAATTCGAAGCTGGCCTGGGCGGTGTCATAGGAATAGCCCTGCGATTCCCGTTCCTTGATCGTTTCGAGGATGCGGGCCAGGGCCGGAGTGTCGCGCGGGACATTCAGCCCCATGCCTTCCAGCCGGGCGCGCAGGTTCGATTGCCCGGCCTGGTTGGACATCGGCACGATCCGCGCGTTGCCGATCGAGTCGGGCGGGACATGTTCATAGGTGCTCGGGTCCTTGGCGATGGCGCTGGCATGCAGCCCGGCCTTGTGGGCAAAGGCCGAAGCGCCGACATAGGGCGCGGCACGCAAGGGAACCCGGTTCAGGATGTCGTCGAGCAGGCGCGAGGTCTTCGTCAGCCCGCGCAGGGCCTCGGCGGTGACGCCGGTGCGGAACTGGCTGCAATAGGGTTCCTTCAGCAGCAGGGTCGGGATCAGCGTCGTCAGGTTGGCATTGCCGCAGCGTTCGCCCAGCCCGTTCAGCGTGCCCTGGATCTGCCGCGCCCCGGCGTCGATGGCGGCCAGGCTGTTGGCCACCGCGTTGCCGGTGTCGTCATGGGCGTGGATCGCCAGGCGGTCGCCCGGGATGCCGCTTTCGATCACCGCGCGGGTGATCCGCGCCACTTCGCGCGGCAGGCTGCCGCCATTGGTGTCGCAGAGCACGATCCAGCGGGCGCCGGCATCGTAGGCGGCGTGCAGGCATTCCAGCGCATAGTCCGGATCGGCCTTGTAGCCGTCGAAGAAATGCTCGGCATCGAACAGCGCCTCGCGTCCCTGCGCGACGACATGGGCGAAGGAGGCAGAGAGATTTTCGATGTTGTCCGCCAGCGGAATGCCAAGCGCGGTCTCGACATGGAAGGCATTGGCCTTGCCGACCAGGCAGACCGCCGGGGTGCCCGCGTTCAGCACCGCCGCCAGAACGTCGTCATTCTCGGCCGAGCGGCCCGAGCGCTTGGTCATCCCGAAGGCGGTGAGGGTGGCGTCGAGCGGCTGCGGCGACTCGAAAAACTCGCTGTCGGTCGGGTTGGCGCCCGGCCAGCCGCCTTCGACATAATCGATGCCGAGACTGTCCAGCGAGGCCGCGATCTGGCGTTTCTCGTCGGTCGAGAACTGAACGCCCTGGGTCTGCTGGCCGTCGCGCAGCGTGGTGTCGAAGAGATAGAGGCGTTCGCTCATGATCTTGTCTCCTGACCCATACGAGGCCGGCTGTTTTCTTCCTGAAAGCCCGGTTCGCCTGCGAACCGGGCAGCGCCCGACCCGCCCCCCAGGGCGGGCGCTTCGCACCCACCCTCGGGCCGGGCGCCGCCCTCTGTGGGGAGATGATTTGAACGGTGGGTCATTTCAGCGCCTCCAGCTTGGCGGGGTCGAAGTCGGTTGAAGGCAACAATTCGACTCCTTCTTTTGAAATCCGCACTTCAATTCCAGCATCGGTCAATGCGGCCTTCAGTGAATCCACAGCCGTGAAATCCTTCGATTCGATTGCTGCCAAGCGAAGCTGGAAAAGCCGGGTTGCAAAGGCATCAAGAAGCGGCTGCGCAGCCAGTCGCTCAACAGCTCCATCAGATACCCAAGCGCCCATTGTGGAGTTGTCCTCCAACACCCCAAGCAACTGCGCCGACGCTGCGAAATCATCCATCTCGGCTTGCGAGACATCAGAGCGCTGCTTGCGCTCAATCGCCCCCGCAATCTCGTGAAGCACGGAAATCGCGCCCCAGGTGTTCAAGTCATCAGCAAGCGCGGACACGACCCGAGGATTCGGTGTCCCGCCCGCTTGCGCGGAAGCTGTCAGCTCGCGCCACTTTCTGAGAGTGGCCTCGGCCTCCTCGCGTTTCTTCTCGGTCCAGTCCATCGGCTTGCGATAATGCGTCCCCAGCAACACGAACCTGATCACCTCCCCCGGCACGCCCTGGTCCAGCAGGTCCCGCACGGTGAAGAAGTTGCCCAGGGACTTGGACATCTTCCGCCCCTCGACCATCAGCATCTCGTTGTGCAGCCACACTTTCGCAAAGCTGCCATGCGGATAGGCGCAGCAGCTTTGCGCGATTTCGTTCTCGTGATGCGGGAACATCAGGTCCGAGCCGCCGCCGTGGATGTCGAAGCTTTCGCCCAGCAACTCATGCGCCATCGCCGAGCATTCGATATGCCAGCCCGGCCGGCCCCGGCCCCAGGGGCTCTCCCAGCCCGGCAGTTCGGCGTCCGAGGGTTTCCACAGCACGAAATCCATCGGGTTGCGCTTGTAGGGCGCCACCTCGACCCGCGCCCCGGCGATCATGTCCTCGACCGAACGGCCCGACAGCTTGCCATAGCCCTCGCGCCAGGAATCGACCGCGAACAGCACATGGCCCTCGGCCTCGTAGGCATGGTCCTTGTCGATCAGGTCGGCGATCATCGCCACCATCTGCGGAATATATTCCGTCGCCCGCGGCTCATGCGTCGGCGGCAGCGCCCCGAGCGCCCCCATGTCCTCGTGATACCAGCGGATCGTCTCGTCGGAACGGGCGTGGATCAGCTCTTCCAGAGTGCCCTCGGCCCCGGCCTCCTTCCGCGCCAGGGCGGTGGCGTTGATCCGGTCGTCCACGTCGGTGAAATTGCGCACATAGGTGACGTGATCGGCGCCGTAGACATGCCGCAGCAGCCGGAACAGCACGTCGAAGACCACCACCGGCCGCGCGTTGCCCAGATGCGCCCGGTCATAGACCGTCGGGCCGCAGAGATACATGCGGACGTTCTGCCGGTCGAGGGGCTCGAACAGCTCCTTCTTCCGGGTCATCGAATTGGTCAGGCGGATCGGCGTCATCACGCGCTCCAGAACGGGGTGCGCCCGCGGGACCGTGTTTGCTTATGGAATAAGGAAAACCGCCCGCGGACTGAGGTCAGCAGGGAATGCAGCAGATAATGGCGATTGCGGCACGGTTCATGGCGGCTGTCCTAGCACCAAGGCCCGGCCCCGCCAAGCAATTTCGCAGGGCTTGCCGGACATCGCGGCACCGGGCATGCTGCCGGGCATGAGCCGTGATGCCATCAACGCGATCTGCGCGGGCTTCCCCGGAGCCGAGGTATCGGACCCCTGGGGTGGCGGCCATGACGCCTGGAAGGTCGGCGGCAAGATGTTCGCCAGCATCGGCGCGGTGACGCCCGGCGTCTCGGTCAAATGCGCCGGGATCGAGCAGGCGGAAATGCTGATCGACGCCGGGGTCGGGGTGAAGGCGCGCTATTTCCACCGCTCCTGGATCACCCTGCCCTTCGACAGCGACCCCGAGGAACTGGCGCACCGGCTGCGCGAGAGCTACCGGATCATTCGCGCCGGCCTGCCCAGGAAGGTGCAGGCCGCGCTCGGGGCATTCTGAGGGACGCCGGCCGGCTCAGGCGTAGCTGACCAGTTCGAACTCCACCCCCTCGGGGCCGTCGAAATAGAACCGCCGCCCGGGTTCGTAATCGGCATGGCTGCGCGGCGTGAAGCCGGCGGCGCGGACCCGTTCCTCCATCGCGTCGAGGTCATCGACGACAAAGCCGACATGGTTCAGCCCGCCCCGTGTCGCATAGCTCGACCCGCCCGGCTCGGCGATACCGTTCGGCCCGCTGTAGACCGCCAGATAGGTCTCGGGCCCGCCGACATGGACGCTGAATCCCTCGGCGATCGCCGGGCCTTTCCAGCGGATTTTCCAGTCGAACAGCTCGCAGAGCTTTTCGGCAAAGGCCTCGGGGTCCGAGACGGTCAGGTTCACATGTTCCAGAGTGGCCGTCATGGCTGTGTCCTTTCGGTTTGAACTCTCTGGCACCGTGGTCTAGGACCTCAAGTATACTTTAGGTCAAGCGATTTCTTCAAAGAGGCTTTCATGGCGCTTCCTCCCCGCGATCTCGGCATCGGCGAAGTCGCGGCCCGCACCGGGCTGTCGGTCCCGACCCTGCGGTTCTACGAGACCCGGGGCCTGGTCAAACCGCTGCGCACCTCGGGCGGGCAGCGGCGCTATCTGCGGGCCGATCTGCGGCGGCTGTCGATCATCCGGGTGGCGACCGATCTGGGCTTCTCGCTGGCCGAGGTCGGCGCGGTGCTGGACCGGTTGCCGCCAGGCCGGGCCGCCACCCAGGCCGACTGGAACCGGATCGCCCGGCATTTCCGCCGTGAGCTCGACCGACGAATCCGCGGCATGGAACGGCTGCGCGAGCGGCTGGATGGCTGCATCGGCTGCGGCTGCCTGTCGATGAAACGCTGCGCCCTGTTCAACCGCGATGACGAGGCCGCCGCCGAAGGCCCCGGGTCGCGGCTCTGGCGCGAGATCGGCGGCGACGACCATGCCGAGGGGCCGGCGCGATAGCCCCGGCCGATCAGCGCCCGTCATGGCCCGTCGCACAGCCGTTCATTTGACAATCCGCCGGCCCCATGCACCCTGCCGGGCGCGAATTTCAGGAGGTGGCGGATGCAATTGTCACGACAGATCAGCGGCATTCATGCCAGCGGCCCGGATGGCTGGGACGCCTTCCGCCGCGCCCGCGCGATGGCCCGGGCCGGCGAGCCGGTGATCGAACTGACCATCGGCGAGCATGACATCCGCACCGATCCGCAGATTCTCGACGCGATGCACCGGGCGGCGCTGGCCGGCGCCACCGGCTATCCGGCGATTCCCGGCATCCTGCCGCTGCGCGAGGCGGTCGCCGCCCGGGTCTCGGAACGGACCGGCGTGCCCACCGGCGTCGAGAACGTGCTGATCGTGCCGGGCGGCCAGGCGGGGCTGTTCGCGGCCCATCACGCGGTCTGCGACCCCGGCGACAAAGCGCTGATCTGCGATCCCTACTATGCCACCTACCCCGGCACCGTCCGCGCCGTCGGGGGCCGGCCGGTCGCGGTGCCCTGCCGGCCCGGGAACGGCTTTCGCCCCGATCCCGCCGATATCCTTGCCCGCGCCTCCGGCGCCCGCTCCCTGCTGATCAATTCTCCCAACAACCCGACCGGGGTGATCTATGACCGGGCCACGCTGGACGGGATCGCCGGGGCCGTGCGCGAGGCCGATCTCTGGCTGATCTCGGACGAGGTCTATGACACGCAGGTCTGGGAGGGCCGGCACCTCTCGCCCCGCGCCCTGCCCGACATGGCGGAACGGACCATCGTCATCGGCTCCATGTCGAAGAGCCATGCGATGACCGGCAGCCGGATCGGCTGGGTCGTGGCGCCGGAACCGGTGATCGCAGCGATGGACGCCCTGGCCACCAACACCACCTATGGCGTCGCCGGTTTCGTCCAGGTGGCGGCGCTCTTTGCGCTGTCGCTCGGCGCCGGGTTCGAGGCGGAGATCGCCGAACCCTTCCGCCGCCGCCGGGCTCTGGCCAGGGCGCTGCTGGAGGCGCAGAACGTCGTCCGGCTGATCCCCTCCGGCGGGGCGATGTATCTCATGCTGGATATCCGTGCCACCGGGCTGGACGGCAATGCCTTCGCCGACGCGCTGCTGGAGGCCGAGAAGATCGGCGTCATGCCCGGCGAGAGCTTCGGCCAGGCCGCCGCCGGCCATATCCGGGTTGCGCTGACCGTCGCCGACGACCGCTTCACCGATGCCTTGTCGCGGCTTCTGGCCTTTGCCGCCCGGCTGGCCGCCGCGCCCGAGGCCCGAACCGCCCGGTTGAAGCGCGTCGAATGACAGGCTTGCGTGACCTGCACCACACGGGCGACGCCTTTGCCGGGACCGACCGGGTGCAATAGCCGCGGATCGGCGCGGCGCGGCTGCCGCCGGCGCACCGGGCGCACGGCGCAGGAAGGCGACAGGCTGGCGATTTCATGCTAGCGCTTGCTCCATGGCGCCGGTCCCGGCCGGTGCCCCGATTGCGCGCTGCCGGTCCCAGACCGGCCATTTTCGACCGAGAGGATTGTTCATGAGAAAAATTGCCCCCGCCCGGCTGCTGCCGATGCTGGCCGCCCTGCTGATCGCCCTCGGCACGGCCGCCGGCCCGGCCCGCGCCCAGACCTATCCCGATCATGTCACCGACACGGTGAACGATTTCGCCGACCTGCTCGACGACGAGGCCGAGGCGCGGATCACCGATGAACTGGTCTCGCTGCGCGAGGACATCGGCGTCGAGATGACCGTGGTGACGATCAAGGCGCTGGCCGATTACGACGCCGGCGACATCGAGGATTTCGCCACCGGCCTGTTCAATTCCTGGGGCGTCGGCGATGCCAGCCGCAACGACGGGATCATGATCCTGGTCTCGGAGACCGACCGCGAGATGCGGCTGGTTCTGGGCGCGGGCTACCCTTCGACCTATGACTGGCTGGCCGAGGATGTGGTCGATCTGACCATGCTGCCGCGGTTCCGCGACGGCGATCTGCAGGGCGGGATCGAGGCCGGGGTCAAGGACGCGATCTCGCGGATCGCCGAACCCTTTTCCGAGGGCCGTCCGCCGGAAGAAAAGCCCGCCACCGGCGCGGCGCCGCAACCGAGCGAGCTGGTCGAAGGCGGCGAAAGCTCCGGCGGCGGTTGGGCCGGGATCGGGATCGGCGCGGTCTTCGTGGCGCTGATCGGCGCCCTCTTTGCCAAGGGACCGATCGGCCGGATGATGCTGGCCCGCAAGCCCTGCCCGAAATGCGGCGCCAAGGGCCATCTCAGCCGCCACTCGGAAACTCTGAGCCGCGCCACCACCACCTCGACCGGCACCGTCCGCGCGGTGACCGAATGTTCGGCCTGCGGCTGGCATGACGAGACTACCCGGACCCTGCCGAGGATCCGCAAGAGTTCCTCGTCCAGCGGCGGCTCCTTCGGGGGCGGCAAGTCCTCGGGCGGCGGTGCCTCGGGCAAGTGGTAGCCGGGCGGGCCGGCCGCGATGCCCTTGCAGAACCGGGTCTTGCCGGACGGGAAGATCGTCGCCGACCCGGCGCGCGGCACCCTGACCGGCAACCGCGGCTGCCTGCATGACGGCGACCGGCGGATCGTCCGGCGCTGGACCACCCATGCCTGGATCGCCTGCCGGCTGGAGTGGAAGGGCGTCCGGCGGGTGCCGATGACGCCGGGGCGCTGGACCGAGCTGTTCTTTCTCGACGAGGCGGTGGCGCTCTCGGCCGGGCACCGGCCCTGCGCCTGTTGCCGCCGCGCCGATTACAACCGGTTCCGCGCCGCCTGGGCGGCGGCCTTCGGCGCCGTGGTCAGGGCGCCCGAGATGGATGCGGTCCTGCACAAGGCCAGGACCGGGGCGCCGGAGCGGCTGCCGGTGGATGATCTGCCCGATGGCGCGTTCCTGCGCACCGACAGCGGCCCGGCGCTGTTGTGGCGGGGGCTGGCCCACCCGTACCGGCCCGATGGCTATGGCGAGGGGACCGCGGTCTCGGGCCCGGTCGAGGTGCTGACCCCGGCACCGATGCGGGCGGTCCTGACGGCGGGCTATCGGCTGATGCCGCAGCCGAGCCTGGCCGGCTGATCCCGCCCCTGCCGATCGCAAGACTTTCTTAACCCTTTCCCGCCAGACTGATCGTCGCCAGGCCCCTGCCGGCCCCTGCCCGATACCGCCCCCCCGGTACGCGGCGGGGAGCGGCCGCGTCTTGCCCGGAAACAGTCCCCCGAGCCTGCGCAGAAGCGGACGCATCCCGCCCCAACAAGGGGCGGGATGCGACGCTGCGGCGATCGAGGCAAGGCCTCGGCCTCGGGGTCAGACAACAGCCAAAGGATGAAGGATCGGTTAACCCTGCTCGGCGCGTTCGGCGAGGTCGAGCCAGTCCTCCTCGGCCGCCGCCAGCGCCTGCTGCCGCTCGGCCAGCGCCTCGGTGGCCTTGCGGAACTTCACCGGGGCGCGGGAAAACAGCTCGGGGTCCGACAGCAGTTCGGAGAGCTTGGCGATCTCGGCGGTCAGCCGGTCGATCGTCGCCGGCAGGGTCTCGAGCCGGTGCTTCTCGGTATAGGTCAGGCCCGGCGCCGGGCTGGATGCCGTCTTCTTCTTCGGCTCGGCGGCCTTTGGCTTCGCGGCCGTCTCGGGCGCATCCCGGGGGCCGCGCTGGCTGAGGTAGTCCGACCAGCCGCCGGCATAGACCGTCGCCCGGCCGTCCCCTTCCATCGCCACGGTGATCGTCGCCACCCGGTCGAGAAAATCGCGATCATGCGAGACCAGCAGCACGGTGCCGTCGAACTCGCCCAGCAGATCCTGCAGCAGGTCCAGGGTCTCGACATCCAGATCGTTGGTCGGCTCGTCCAGCACCAGAAGGTTGGATTGCCGTGCCATGATCCGGGCGAGCATCAGCCGTGCCTTCTCGCCCCCCGAAAGCGAGCGCACCGGGGCCCGGGCCTGATCCTCGGAGAACAGGAAATCCTTGAGATAGCCGACCACATGCCGGGGCTGGCCCCGCACCATGACCTGATCCGAGCGGCCCGCTACCCGCATCTCGGGATCCAGGGTCAGGCTGTCCCAGAGCGTCGCATCCGGGTCCAGCGCAGCGCGGTTCTGGTCGAAGACCGCCATCTCCACCGAGGTGCCCAATGTCACCGTGCCGGTGTCGGGCGGGGTCTGCCCGGTCAGCACATTCAGCAGCGTGGTCTTGCCGACGCCATTCGGCCCGACCAGCGCCAGACGGTCGCCCCGCATGACCCGCAGCGAGAACGGGGAAAAGATCAACTTCCCGTCGTAACTCTTTGAAATCTCGTCGGCTTCGATGACCTTTCGGCCCGAGGTCGGGGCCGCATCCAGAGCCAGGGCCGCGGTTCCCTGGCGGCGCAGTTGCTCGGCCCGCTCGCCGCGCAGCGCGGCCAGTGCCCGGACCCGGCCCTGATTGCGCTTGCGCCGGGCCGAGATGCCTTCCACCGCCCAGCGTGCCTCGGCCTTGATCTTGCGGTCCAGCTTGTGCCGCGCCTCGTCCTCTTCCGCCCAGGTGGCATCGCGCCAGGCCTCGAAATGCTCGAAGCCCTTGTCCTGCCGCCGCACCACGCCGCGGTCGATCCAGAGCGTTCCCCGGGTCAGCGCCCGCAGGAAGGCGCGGTCGTGCGAGATCACCACGAATCCGGCGCGGGTGGTTGAAAGATGCGCCTCAAGCCATTGAATCGCCTGAATATCCAGATGGTTGGTCGGCTCGTCCAGCAGCATCAGACCGGGCGCCTCGGCCAGCAACCGCGCCAGCGCCGCGCGGCGCCGCTCTCCGCCCGAGGCGGTCGCCACCGGCCGCGCGGGATCGAAGCGCAGCCCCTCCGCCGCCCGCTCGGCGCGGAAGAGCTCGCCCGGCGGCAGGGTCGCCGCGGCATAGTCGCCCAGGGTCTCGAAGCCCGAAAGATCGGGATCCTGCTCCATGTAGCCGATGCTGACCCCAGGCGGCAGCACCCTGGTGCCACGGTCCGGTTCGACCAGCCCCGCCATCACCTTCATCAGCGTCGACTTGCCCGAGCCGTTGCGCCCGACCAGCGCCAGCCGGTCGCCCGGCTGCACGGTCAGGGACAGCCCGTCGAACACGGGATGGCCGCCGAAGGTCAGCGAGATATCGGTGAGTTGCAGGAGCGGGATACGGGCCATGCGCCCCAGCTATGCGGGGCGCGGGGCGGCGTCAACGGGTCGGCGTCATCGCGGAGGCAAGCTCACCCGGCAAGCATCCGCAAGAGCCGGGCCCGACCGGGCGGCACCTTGTTGATCTCGAGACCGGTGAACACATGCAGGGTGTTCAGGTCGCGGTCCACGACGGCGTGATCCGAGACCCAGCCGCCCATCAGCAGATAGGTCCGCAGCAGCGGCGGCATGGCCGACATCGCCCGCCGGGCGTCGGGCTTGCGCCGCAGCCGGGCGGCGAAGCGGAACACGTTCGGCGCCTTGACCCGGGGCAGCCAGCGTTTCGGCGCCAGATGCCGGTCGCGCAGCATCGCGAAGGCGTCGTAATAGTCGCGCGCCTCGGTGCCGTGGAACGAGGAACAGCCGAACAGCATCTCGACCTTCTCGTCATCGACGAATCGGGTCATCGCGCCCCAGGCGACACGCAGGATGTCCGGGTCGTGATGCGCGGGGTGAAGGCAGAACCGGCCCATCTCGACCATCCGGCCCTCGAAGCCTTCCAGCGCCGTAAGGTCGTAATACTGCGCCGAATAGCTCTGCCCGATCCCCGAACCGCCCGAAAGCTCCAGCAGCCGGAAGCAGCAGACCAGCACGCCGCTGCGGGTCTCCTCGACCAGCACATGCCGGCAGCGCGCGTCAAAATCGTCACTGTCGCGGGCCTCGGGGCGGGGCGCGGCGCCGGTTCCGGCGATGAAGGCCATGTGCCGCAGCACCTGCGCTGCCGCCAGATCCTCGGGGGTCTCGGCGAAACGGGCCGTGTAGCGGGCCTTTCCGAGGTTCAGCACGATCGTGACCTCCTTGCGCCTTGGCGGGCCGGTGGCCCCTGCCTAAATATGTCCACGGCCATCATCCGCACAAGATATGACACGATGATGATGGGGTTACGGCATGATAAAGGATCGGGCATGACCAGGATCGAGAAGACCGAGGCCGAATGGCGCGCGCAGCTGGGTGACGAAGCCTTCCGGGTGATGCGGAAGCATGGCACCGAGCGGCCCGGCAGCCACGACGATTTTCCCGATGTGCCGGGCCAGTACCGCTGCAAGGGCTGCGGCGCGGTGCTGTTCGAGGCCCAGACCAAGTTCGACGCGCATTGCGGCTGGCCCTCCTTCTATGCCGCCAAGGAGGGCGCACCGGTCGGGGAAAGCCTCGACACCAGCCTGATGATGACGCGGACCGAGGTGCATTGCGAGGGTTGCGGCGCCCATCTGGGCCATGTCTTCCCAGACGGGCCCCGGCCCACCGGGCTGCGCTATTGCATCAACGGCGTGGCGCTTACCTTCGTGCCGGACGAGGCCTGACTTCGGATCATCGGCGGGGCGCGCGCCGGGCGCGCCTTGTCCGCTAGCGTTGCTGGAGCAGATCGCCGGCGTTCAGACGGCCCAGCGAGCCGAACAGCTGCCGCAGGAAGCTGACACCCTTGACGTTGTCATCGGTCACCCGCCGCGACAGGGCGATGACCCGACCCTTCTCGAGCCCGAAGCGCTCGATATTCTCCACCACGCCCTTGTCGTCGAACGAGATCGCCACGACCTGGCGGTCGATCTCCTTCGGGGCGCGATAGGCGTAATGTTCGTAGCGGGACTGAACGTAATACCAGCCGCCATCGGCCAGCAGTCCCGAGGTTCCCGGGGCGCCGATCGCCTGGCTGACGGTCTCGCGAGTATCGGTGCCGACGGTGATCTGCGCCAGATCATCATCCGACGGCGCCCAGCCGTGATTGCGATAGGTGGCGGTACAAGCGGCCAGTGACAGCAGCAGGAGCGCGGCCAAGCCGAGCCGCAGTCTGCGCGAAATTGCGGTCATCCCGCCCCCTTGCCGTTTGCCCCTTGCCTTCAGAGTGGATTACATAAGCTTCGCTGGTTGTTCAAGAATGGTATGCAGATGGCCGACTCCAATCCTGACCCCGACACCGCGCCGACACGGCTGCGGATCGGCGACCTGCCCAGCCGCAAGGCAACCCGCTTCACCCTGGAGCCGGACAGCGAAACCCGTGCAGAGCTGGCCAAAACGCTGAACCTGCTGGCCCTGCGCAAGCTGAAGCTGACCGGCGAGATCGTGCCGAAGGGCCGCGGCGACTGGTTTCTGACCGCCAAGCTGGGTGCCACGGTTGTGCAGCCCTGCAGCATCACCCTGGAACCTGTGACGACCCGAATCGATACCGGGTTGACGCGACAATACCTGGCCGACTGGGTGGAACCCGAGGGCGACGAGGTCGAGGCGCCCGAGGATGACAGCCAGGAAGCGGTACCCGAAGTGCTCGACCTGATGGCGCTGCTGACCGAGGAACTGGGGCTGGCGCTGCCGCTCTACCCGCGCGCGCCGGGCGCCGAACTGGGCCAGGCGGTGTTTGCCGGTCCCGGGACCGCGCCGATGACCGACGAGGCCGCCCGGCCCTTTGCCGCCCTGGAGGGGCTGCGAAACCGGCTGACGGGCGACACCGACTCGGAGGACGATCCGGACTGACCGCGGCCTGCCGAAGCGGTCCCGGGGCGGCGACTCGCAGGGCGGATGCGTGGCCCGGCAGCGGCACCGCGGAAAAACCCCTTGCACATTGCCGCAATCTTTCTATTTTCCGCGCTTCCCTAGCCCGAGACGGGTTGGCAGAGTGCCAGCATCGGCGTAAGACGGCGGGAACGTATGCGAAATTCCAGCGGGTTGGCCGAAGCGGCCCGCCTATGCACCAGAGGTTGAGACATGGCTGTCCCCCAGAACAGGATTACCCGCTCGAAGCGGAACATGCGCCGCGCGCACGATTCGCTGGTTGCCGGCAATCCCGCCGAATGCCCGAACTGCGGCGAACTGAAGCGCCCGCACCACGTCTGCGGCGCCTGCGGCCACTATGACGACCGCGAAGTCGTCGCCCAGGTTGCCGAGATCGATCTTGACGAGGAAGACGCGGCGTAAGCCGTCCGCTTCCGCCCGGCATGGCGACGGCACCGTCAGACACGAATACGTCGGGTGCGGGAAGCCCCCAGACTGCGATTGACCAGACTGTGGTCGAGCGGACTCTGGCACCTGCTGCGCGTGGGCGGGAGCCCAGTGTCATTTCGGTCGATGCCATGGGTGGCGATCTGGGGCCCGCCGCGGTTGTCGGCGGGGTCGCCCGCGCCGCCAAGGATCACCCGGACGTCCGCTTTCTGCTGTTCGGCCACGAGGACGAACTGTCCCGCCTGATCCAGCGCCGCGGTCTGGCCGACCGGGTCGAGATCCGGCACGCCGCCGACGTCATCACCATGGATGTCAAGCCCAGCCACGCCATGCGGCGCGGCAAGGGGTCCTCGATGTGGGCGGCGATCGATGCCGTGGCCCAGCACGAGGCCGGGGTCTGCGTGTCCTGCGGCAATACCGGGGCGCTGATGGCGGTCTCGATGCTGCAACTGCGCAAGATCGCCGGGGTTCACCGCCCGGCCATCGCCTGTCTCTGGCCCTGCCGCAATCCGCATGGCTTCAACGTCATGCTGGATGCCGGGGCCGATATTTCCGCCGACGAGACCGACCTGTTCCAATATGCGCTGATGGGCGTCAGCTATGCCCGCAACGGGCTCGGCATCCTCAAGCCGCGCGTCGGGCTGCTGAATGTCGGCACCGAGGAGCACAAGGGCCGGTCCGAGCTGAAACTGGCACACGAGGCGATCGGCGCGGCGACGGACTCGGCCGATTTCGAATACATCGGCTTTGTCGAGGGCCGCGACCTGCCCTCGTCCCGGGTCGACGTGATCGTCACCGACGGCTTCACCGGCAATGTCGCACTGAAGACGGCCGAGGGCACCGCCGGGCTGTTCCGCGATTTCCTGACCCAGGCCTTCAAGGCCACCCCGCTCAGCCGAATCGCGGCGCTGCTGGCGCTGACCTCACTGAAGCGGCTGCAAAGGCGCATCGACCCGCGCCGGGTCAACGGCGGCGTCTTTCTGGGGCTGAACGGCACCGTGGTGAAGAGCCACGGCGGCGCCGATGCCACCGGAGTCGCGGCAGCCATCGACCTGGCGATCAAGCTGGACCAGTCCGGCTTCAACGAAAGGCTGGCCGCACGGGTTGCATCGCACCTGCCGGATCGCCAAGCTTCCCCGCAGGGGTCAGGGACCGAGTCCGGCGATTCGAATGCGCCGGACCGGAAGACACAAGGGCCGGAACCGGGGGAACCTTCCCCGTCAGGGCGGCAATCGGGGGGCGAGGCAGCTCAATGACGATACGCGCCGTGCTGCGCGGCACCGGGCATTATCTGCCCGCCCGCATTGTTCCCAACAGCGAATTCGAGGCCACGCTGGACACCAGCGACGAATGGATCGTGACCCGCACCGGCATCCAGCGCCGGCACTTCGCCGCCGAGGGCGAGACCACCTCGATGATGGCGGCCCATGCCGCCCGCGCCGCCATTGCCGATGCCGGGCTGACCGCCGACGACATCGACGGGATCATCCTCGCCACCTCGACCGCCGATCTCACCTTCCCCTCGGTCGCCACGATGGTGCAGGCCGAACTGGGGATGGACCACGGTTTCGGCTTTGACGTCCAGGCCGTCTGCGCCGGGTTCATCTTCGCGCTCGCCAATGCCAATGCGATGATCCAGACCGGACAGGCCAGGCGCCTGCTGGTGATCGGCGCCGAGACCTTCAGCCGAATACTCGATTTCGAGGATCGCAGCACCTGCGTGCTGTTCGGTGACGGTGCCGGGGCGATGGTGCTGGAGGCGCAGCAGGGCGACGGAAGCTCGGCCGACCGCGGCATCCTCTCGACCGATCTGCATACCGACGGGCGCTACCGCGAGATGCTCTATGTCGATGGCGGCATCTCGACGACCGGCACGGCTGGCAAATTGCGAATGCAGGGCAACCCGCTGTTCCGCCAGGCGGTCGAGAAACTGGTCTCGACGGCCGACGCGGCGCTGAGCAAGGTCGGGCTGGGTCATGACGATGTGGACTGGATCGTGCCCCACCAGGCCAATCTGCGGATCATCACGGCCACCGCGCAACGTCTTGGCGTGCCTATGGAAAAGGTCGTCGTCACGGTGCAGGACCACGGCAATACCTCGGCGGCCTCGATTCCTCTGGCCCTGTCGGTCGGTCGCGCCGATGGCCGGCTGAAACCCGGACAATTGGTTGTCACCGAGGCGATTGGTGGCGGGCTTGCCTGGGGGTCGGTCGTAATCCGCCTGTAGCAGCCCATTAAAGTTGCATCCCAAGCCATTGATATTGACTCGGAAATTGCCGCCCCATTAAGGTCGCATGTAACCACTTTGGGGGGACGGGCAATGGCCGGCAAGACCTTGACGCGAATGGACCTTAGCGAAGCGGTGTTCCGAGAAGTCGGGCTGTCGCGCAACGAATCCGCGCAATTGGTCGAACAGGTGCTGGGTGCGATCTCGTCCTCTCTGGCCGCCGGCGAGACGGTGAAGATCTCGTCCTTCGGCACGTTTTCCGTGCGCGACAAGGCGCAGCGGGTCGGCCGCAATCCGAAGACCGGGGAAGAGGTCCCGATCCTGCCGCGCCGGGTGTTGTCCTTCCGTCCTTCCCATCTGATGAAGGAACGCGTGGCCGACGGAAACCGGAAATAGACCGGGCCGGCGGAGGCGGGCGAATCGATGGCAATCCAGAAATCCAGGGACGCGTTCCGCACCATCTCCGAGGTGGCCGAAACGCTGGACGTACCGGCGCATGTGCTGCGTTTCTGGGAAAGCCGCTTTACCCAGGTGAAGCCGGTCAAGCGGGCCGGCGGGCGGCGCTATTACCGGCGCAGCGACATTGCCCTGCTGGACGGAATCCGCAAGCTTCTGCATGACGACGGCCTGACCATTCGCGGCGTGCAGAAGATGCTGCGCGAAGAGGGGGTGCGGGCGGTGGCGGCACAGGGCCGGCACAACGACGACGACACCGCCGCAACCGGCGACACCGTCGAGGCGACCCCGGTGGCAGAACCACCCGCAACCGCCGATGCCCCGATGGCCGAGGATGTTCCGACCGCCCCCGAAAGCTCGCGCGTTCTGCCCTTCACCCGACCCGCCGGCGAAGCGCCCACGGCCCGGGAAGAGCCCGGGGCCGCAACACCGGAGGCCGCCGACCACGTGGCCGGGGAAGCGTCTGCCGGCGCCGCGCCCGAGACCGAGGCGACCGAGGACTCCGACGCCGCGCCGGTGGCCGCCGCGCCGGAGGGGCGCCTGCATCTGGGCCTGAACGAAACCGAAGACGCCGGCGCGCCGCCTGTCGAAGCCGTCGGCGACACCCCGGCCATGGCCGGGGACGATCCTGCGACGACGGCCCCGGAAACGCCCGACACCACCGCGGCCGAGGCAACGGCGCCTGCCGAAGTGGCCTCGCCTGCCCCGCCGACCGCCGAGCCGCCGGCCGAGGAACCCCCGGCCGAAGTCCCCGCGACCGACGGCAGCGCCCCGATCCGCGCCATTCCCGCGACGCCGGACCTGCTGCCCGATCCGGAAGACGACGATCCGGCCTTTGCCATGCCCGGCCTGAACATCCGGGCGATCAAGGCCGATCCCGAGGTGCTGCGCCCGCTCTACGACCGGCTGGTCGAGGTGCGGCGCAATCTGGGCGACACGAAACGGCGCGGCCCCTCGGCGTGAACCCGGCCCGGAGAACGTCCTGCCCGCGCATGGTTGACGGCTTTGGGGGCCGTGATCCGGCCATCCCGTATCCGCTCGACGTCATTCCCTTGGCCCGTGCCCCGATTTGCGCCTTGCCACGCCCGCGAATTCGGGTATCTATGCGCCGCGTCGGGCCATGGCGCAGCCTGGTTAGCGCGTCTGTCTGGGGGACAGAAGGTCGTGAGTTCGAATCTCGCTGGCCCGACCAAACCGCCCACTGCCCCCGATCGGGGCTTGGCGGAAACTGACAAGGGGGAAGGCGATGCCGGGTGTCCTGCCGGATAGTGCGCTCAGGCGCCTGATCGCCGAGGGCGCCATTGCCGCCGATCCCGCCGTCTCCGATGCACAGGTGCAACCGGCCTCGCTCGACCTTCGGCTCGGGCCAAGGGCCTATCGCATCCGCGCCTCGTTCCTGGCCGGCTCCGGGCAGAGCGTGGCCAGGCGGCTGGCGGATTTCCAGATGCACGAGATGGACCTGACCCCCGGCGCGGTGCTGGAAAAGGGCTGCGTCTACCTGGTGCCGCTGATCGAGCATCTGGACCTGCCGCCCGATGTCCAGGGCGTCGCAAATGCAAAAAGCTCGACCGGCCGGCTCGACCTGCTGACCCGCACGATCACCGATGGCGGCACCGAGTTCGACCGGATCGCCCCCGGCTACCGGGGCCCGCTCTATGCCGAGATCTGCCCGCGCTCCTTCTCGGTGCTGGTCCGGCCCGGGATGCGGTTGAACCAGCTCAGGCTGCGCAACGGGGCGGCACAGCTGGACGATGCCGAACTGGCGGCGCTGCACCGGGCCAGCCCTCTGGTCGATGGCACCCCGGTGATTTCCGGCGGCCTGGGCTTTTCGGTCGATCTGCGGCTGCCCGAGACCGATCTGGTCGGCTTCCGGGCCAAGCCGCATACCGGGCTGATCGACCTCGACAAGATCGGCCATTACGACCCGGCCGAGTTCTGGGAAGAGGTCCGCAGCAGCCAGGGCCGGATCATCCTTGACCCCGGCGCCTTCTACATCCTTGTCAGCCGCGAGGCGGTGACGGTGCCGCCCGGCCATGCCGCCGAGATGGCGCCCTATCTGGCGATGGTCGGGGAATTCCGCGTCCACTACGCGGGGTTCTTCGATCCGGGATTCGGCCATGCCGAGGCCGGCGGCGCCGGATCACGCGGGGTTCTGGAGGTGCGTTGCCACGAGGCGCCCTTCGCGCTGGAGCATGGCCAGGTCGTCGGGCGGCTGGTCTACGAGCGGATGACCGCCCCGCCCGACCGCCTCTATGGCGCCGGGCTGGCCTCGAACTACCAAGGCCAGGGGCTGAAACTCTCCAAGCATTTCCGGAGCTGAGCCGGCCGGTCCGGGGCCGGACGCGCCTGCGGTTCAGACCGGCACGTCATCCCAGAGATCGCCTTCATCATCCACCGCCTTCGCGGGCTTCTCGCCCGTGAGAGCGGCCTTGCGTTCGGCCTCTGCCGCCTTGCGCAGGGCTTCCTCGCGATCCTCTTCCGACTGCTGCGCCGGAGCCGGCTGCTTCTTCCGCCCGCTCATGACTCGGCCTCGCGGGCGCAGTCGCGGCAGAGCGGCGTCGCCGGAAGCGCCGACAGGCGGTCCTCGCTGATCGCCTCGCCGCAGCGCAGGCAGATGCCGTATGTGCCCTTCTCGATCCGGTCCAGCGCCGCGCGGATCAGGCCGATCTCGCGCTGTCCGGCCCCGCCCAGGGCTTCGAGCACCTCGTCGCTTTCGCGTTCGGTGGCCTGGTCCTCCCAGTCCGGGTCGGCATGGCTGACCAGCTCACGCTCGATCCCGTCCAGCCGCACCCCCAGTTCGTTCAATCGTCGCAGCAATTGCCGCTTGTAGCTCACGGTCCGTTCCATCGCCGTTACTCCTTGCCGATCCTTCGGGTTGCCCGACAGACTGGCCGCGGGCGCCGGGCGCCGCCTTGACATGAATCAACAGACCCGCCGCGGCATCGGTTCCCGCCTTGAATGCCCCCCCGTGGCCGCTATGATCGGCGCCAATCCGCCATCGGCCGGCCAAAGGGCCGGCCCGGCGCCCCAGGAATCAGGACTCCCGACCCCATGGAAATCCGCGAACTCGTCCCCGGCTATGCCGTCGCCCCCCAGATCGAAGCCTCTGACATGGCAGAAGTGGCCGCCGCCGGTTTCGGTACCGTGATCTGCAACCGGCCCGACGCCGAGAACCCGGCCGAGCGGGCCTCGGACAGGATGCGGGCCGCCGCCGAGGAACACGGGCTGGTCTTCATCTTCAACCCGGTGATGCCGGGGCAGATCACCTCCGAGAACATCACCCTGCAAGGCCAGGCCCTGAGCGACGCCGACAAGCCGGTCTTCGCCTATTGCGCCTCGGGCAACCGGTCTTCGGTGGTCTGGGCCCTGTCGCAGGCGGCGCTGAAGGAAGCCGACGAACTGATCCGCGCGGCGGCGAAATGGGGCTATCAGCTGGAAGCGCTGCGGCCGCATCTCGAGGCGCTGGCCAGGGGCTGAGCACCGGGCATCCCGCCCGCATCGCAGGACCACGGGCAGCCCCGGTCCGTCAGTCCCCGCCCACCGGCGGCAGCAGCCGCAACGCCCGGTTGCCGTTCACCCGGCCCAGCTTGCCCCGCGCCAGCAGGGCACCGTCGATGTCTTCCAGACGCACAGACAGCAACGACTCGCGGGGCAGCGGCAGCAGCCCCCCCGGCTGCCAGGCCGTCACCTCGTCCAGCGGCAGCGACAGCCGCGCCAGCACCGCCCGCACCTCGGCCTGCGCCGCCATCACCCGGCGCTCCAGATCGCGGGCCAGCCCTTCCGCCGCCGCATCGGGAGCAACCACGGGTCTGGGCGGCGCCAGCGGCAGGGCGATCTGAGCGGTGCCGGAGCGCGCACCATCGCCGAAATCGAAGCCGATCCGGAAGCTCCGCATCGCCACATCCTCGACCACCAGCGGCATCGTCGCCGGATCGGCGATCATCTCTCCGACCCGCCAGCCGGTCACCGCCGCCGCGATCGACAGGGATTCGGCCAAACCGTCGAATTCGGCCAGGGCGGCATCGACGAAAGCCCCGACGATCAGCGCGTCGATCCGGGTCGGGGGCCGGGGCGCACCGGTCGCGCGACCGACCCGGCCCATGGTCTCGCTCTCGATCAGCGCCGCCGTCATTCCGGGATCGACGATCAGCACCCCGGTACCGCCCGAGGCGCGCCGCAGCGTCGTCACCAGCCCGGCCTCGGGCACCGCGCCGGCCAGCCCGGCGACCGTGGACCGTTCGTCCGCGAAACCGACCATCCGCAGCCCGAGGCCCGCAAGTCCGCGCCCGGCGCGGCCAAAGGCCAGTTTCAGGGCGCTTTCGGGGGTGATCCGCGCCGCCGAACTCGCGGCCCGGGACGATCGCGCCTTGCGCCGCAAGATATTTGCCGCCTGATCCGCCATCGCCCGCCTCGTCTTGCACCCATGAGGGTCGGGACCGAGTATCCTCGGGCACGGTTAACCAAGCCCTAATCCGGTCCGCCGCGGTTCAGGCGGCCTCGGCGCGCGCCAGCGGCAGGGTGACCCGGAACGCGGCCCCGCCCTGCCCCGGCAGATAGACGATCTGTCCGCCGAGCTTGAGCATGATCTCGCGGCAGATCGCCAGACCCAGCCCGGCCCCACCGGCCTTGGAGTTGTCGTCGAGCCGGACGAATTTCTCGAAGATCACCGGCTGGGCGCTGATCGGAATCCCCGGCCCGTTGTCGATGAAGTCGATCTGCACCGTGCCCGGCCTCCGGGTGACCGCGATCCGCAGTTCGGGCTGGTCGTTGGTGCAGTATTTCCCCGCATTGGCGATCAGGTTGATGAAGACCTGGGTCAGCCGGTCGGGATCGGTATGCAGCAGAACCGCCTCGTCCCCGTCGTCGCGGTGGATCGCGATCTTCCGGGCCGCGCCGTCCGCCGTCGCCGCATTCACCGCCGCATCAAGCACCGCGCCCAGCTCGGCATCGGCCCAGTTCAGCGTCACCTGGCCGTTCTCCAGCACCGCGAGGTCCAGCAGGTCGTCCAGCAACCGGGTCAGCCGCTGCGTCTCGCCATGGATGATCTCGGCGTAGCGGGCGCGCTCGCCTTCGGCGAGGTCGCCATCGCGGAGGATCTCCGAAAACGCCCGGATCGAGGTCATCGGGGTCCGCAGCTCATGGCTGATCTGGCCCAGGAAGGCGTCCTTCTGCACGCTGAGCGCGGTCAGCTTCTCATTGGCCTCGCGCAGCGCCCGCGCCGTGCGGCCCAGTTCCGCCGACTTGGCTTCGAGCTGGGCGGTCTGGTCGATCAGCTGCTGGGTCTCGTCGGCCACCGCCATCAGATCCTCGACCGAGACCGTCGCATAGCCGCCGATCTGGCCGATCATCGCATGGGCGGTGGCGGCGCCGACCGAGCCGGAGAGCCGCCGTTCCAGCGTTTCGACGAATTCCGGGGTCACATCGGGCAGAAACCCGGCCTTGCCCTGCGCCGCCGCCTCGGCCTGGAACAGCGCCTGCGCCTCGGCCGCGCCCAGCAGCCGCTGCGACATCACCAGCAGGTCTTCCGCCTCGGCGGTGCCGCGCTGAACCCCACGGGCGCCGGCGGCATAGTCAAAGACATTGACGAATTGCGCGCCCTGCAGCCGCTCCATCGGGGTCGGGAAGGACAGCAGCGACCCGCCGATGAAGACCAGCGTATTCATCGACAGGCTCCAGAACAGGGCATGGACCAGAGGGTCCAGCCCGCCGATGCCGAACAGCGCCTCGGGGCGCAGCCAGGAAATGCCCCAGGGTCCCTCCTCCATCAGCCAGCCGGGCATCAGCCCGTCGGCGCCGAAGGACGGCAGGAACAGGCAATAGGCCCAGACCGCAAAGCCGGTCAGCAGCGCCCCCGCCGCGCCGATCCTGGTGGCGCCGCGCCAGAACAGGGCACCGATCAGCGCCGGCAGGATCTGCGCCACCCCGGCAAAGGAGATCAGCCCGATGGCGGCCAGCGCGGTGCCGCCGCCCGAGAGCCGGTAATAGGCATAGCCCAGGGCCAGGATCGCCGCGATCGAGACCCGCCGCGCCCGCAGCACGGTCTTTCGCACATCGCCCGACATCACCGCGCCGCTATGCCGCGCCGCCAGCCAGATCGGCAGGACGATATGGTTCGACACCATGGTGCTCAGCGCCAGCGCCGCCACGATCACCATCGAGGTTGCGCTGGAAAACCCGCCCAGGAAGGACAGCATCGCCAGCCCGCCCCGGTCATAGGCCAGTGGCACGGTCAGCACGAAGAGGTCGGGGTTCGACCCTTCCGGCATCACCTCGAGCCCGATCGCCGCGATCGGCACCACGAAGAGCGACATCAGCAGCACATAGAGCGGGAAGGCCCAGCCCGCGGTGGCCAGGTGCCGCTCGTCGGCATTCTCGACCACCAGCACCTGGAACATCCGCGGCAGGGTCAGGAAGGCCGCCCCGGCCAGAAAGGTCAGCCCGACCCAGCGGGTGCCGTCGGGCCGCCAGTCGGAAATCGGCGAGGCGTCGATCCGCGCCAGCGTGTCGGAAATCCCCCCGGCCGCGCCCCAGACCACGAATCCGCCCACCGCCAGCAGCGCCACCAGCTTGACCACCGCCTCCAGGGCGATGGCGGTGACGACGCCGTGATGCCGCTCGTTGGCGTCCAGATTCCGGGTGCCGAAGAGCACGGTAAAGAAGGCCAGCCCCGCCGCCACCCAGAGCGCGGTCAGATTGGGATCATGCGGCACCCAGGCCGCCTCCACCGGATCGGCGAAGACCGCGATGGACAGCGTCACCGATTGCAGTTGCAGCGCGATGTAGGGGGTCGATCCGATGACCGCCATGAAGGTGACGATCACCCCCAGCAGCGTGGATTTGCCGTAGCGGCTCGAAATCAGGTCGGCGATCGAGGTGATCCGCTGCGCCCGCGCGATCCGCACAAGCTTGCGCACCAGGGCCCACCAGCCGACCATGACCAGGGTCGGCCCGAGATAGATGGTGAGGAATTCCAGCCCCGAGCGGGCGGCATAGCCGACGGCGCCGTAGAAGGTCCATGCGGTGCAGTAGATCGACAGCGACAGCGTGTAGATCAGCGGCGAGCGCAGCCAACCGCCCTGCCCGCGTTCGGCCCGCTTCTCGGCCGCGAAGGCGACCAGGAACAGCAGCGCCACATAGCCCAGACTGACCGCCAGCAAGAGGTTGGAAGACACCATCGGCGCGGCCCTCAGCTCCGGCCCGGCGGGCGCGTCGGCGGTGTCGGCTCGGCATCGGTTGCGGGGTCGGCCTGCAGGGGCTTCGGCGCCGGGTCATTGCCGGCCAGTTCGCTCGCCACCGCGCCAAGCTCCTGGGTCCCGACCGCTCCGGGGCCGCCGCGGGTGGTTTCCTCGACCCGGCGCCCCAGGGCCCGGGACAGGCCGGCCGCACAGCCGACCAGCAGCAGCCAGCAGGCAAAGAGCCAGAGCCCGCCACCGCTTGTCGAATGCCCCTCTCCGCCCAGCAGCGGCGCCATGAACAGAACCGCGCCCAGGGCCGGCAGAATCCGCGCCGCATCGCCCAGGCGGCGGCGGCGATAGCTCTGTCGGGCCAGAAAGAGCGGCCCCGCCTGGCGTGTCATGGCTGATCCGGCTCCCGCGCCGCATTCGCCCCCTCGGACGGTCCGGCCAGTTCCCGCACGGCGGCCAGAATCTCGGCATTGGCGAAGGGTTTGGTCATGAAGCGGCTCACCCCGGCCTGCTCGGCCTGCGCCCGGTCGCGCGCCTGCCCCCTTGCGGTCAGCATCATGACCGGCAGGTCCGCCAGTGCCGGATCGGCGCGTAGATCGGCCAGGATGTCGAAACCCGAGCGGTTCGGCAGCATAACGTCGAGGATCACCAGGTCGGGCCGCCGCTCCTGCACCACGGCCACCGCATTGGCGCCATCGGAATGGCTCGAGACCGCCCAGCCATCCCGCGTCAGGATGAACCGGATCGCCTCGATGATGTTCGGCTCGTCCTCGATCAACAGAACCTGCTTGCCCACGCCTCCCCCTCCACAGCCGCCTCCGTTCCGGATCTCGACCGTCTTGCGTGGCTGAAACTATCACCGGCTTTCGGCACCAAGTCAAAACCTTGCGATCTTCGCGGGCCGGCGGGGCCTGACGGTCAGCCCGGCAAGACCGAGGCCTCGCGCCGCGCGGCGCATGTCGGGCGCGGGCAGACCCGGCAGGTGGTGCCCACCGGTGCAGCGGCCGCAGTCTCGTCGCCCCGGGCCGGGCGCAACAGCATCGCCGCGACAAAGACCGGCGCGGCGCCCGGGTCGCCGGCACCGGCCGCCGCCGGCTCGGCCAGGGTCCAGGCCCGGAACCGGTGCGGCAGGCGGCTGGCCTGTTCGATCACCCCGCTCCAGGGCTGCATCGGCCGCGACAGGGCCTGGAACAGCGGCCAGAGCGGACAGGCCGCGCCCAGCCTCGGCATCTGGAATCCTTCGGGCGGGCGGCGAAAGGTGATCGCCCCGGCGGCATCGCAGATCACCAGCCCGTAGCCGCCGGGATTGCCCGGCAACCCGACCAGCCGCCGGAACACCGCGACCAGCGACACCCCGAAGCGCCGCGCCATCTCGCCCGGCTCGGCGCCCGCCTCGACCAGGGACAGCATATCGGCCAGCGGCATCGCCAGCGCATCCCGCCGGGCCTGCGCCAGATGCGACTCGGCCAGCACCCGCGCCTCGCCCTCGTCCGGCAATTGCGGGTCCGGCAGCGACTCGGCCCCCGGCTCGGCCTCGGCCAGAAAACCGCCGCGCGCTTCGAGCCAGGCTTCGAAAGCCTCCTGCGGCGAGGCCGCACCCGCCGCCGCCGCGCCCTCCGGGCCGGCGCCTTCGCCGTCGAGATAGGCCACCAGCGCCTGGGCCGAAGCCGCCAGCCGGGCGCCGTCCTCGTTCAGGTTGCGGTGGAACCGGTCCAGCCAGTCGCGGTCGAGATCGCCGGTCTCGGCCAGGATAGAGGCCGTGGAGCGGATCGCGGTCACGGTCGACAGAACCTCGTGCAGCGCCGCCGCCAGCCGCGGGTCATGGGTCAGCCGGTCCGAGAGCGCCTCGATGGCCTGTTCCAGCGAGCGGATGCGCCGGTGCTGGGTCGCGACCAGTTCGGCCCAGCCGGGAAATCGGGCGGCGAAATCCGCGGCCCGGGCCGCTTCGAGCTCGATGTCCACCCTTCCGCCACGCTCGGCCCCGGCATCCAGGCTGGTGCCGTTCAGCGCCGCGCCCAGTTCCGCCACCAACCCGGCCTCGGCGCCCTCGGTCAGCGCCGAGGGCTCGACCTTCAGCGCCCGCGCCAGCGCCACCAGCAGCCGGCCGCCGATTCTGCGCCGCTCGTGCTCGATGAGGTTCAGATAGGGCGCCGAAATCCCGACCTCGGCCGCCAAGGCCGCCTGAGTCACGCCCAGATCCGCCCGCCGGGCCCGGATCCGCCCCCCCATTCCACGCCTGTCCGCCATCGCCAAACCCCGCGTTTCGCTCACTTCTCTGCGCGCGCAAGAAAATTGCTTTACAGTTTCTGCGCTTGCACTGTCATAATATTTACAGAAAAATTGTTGCGACAAAAGAGCTTATTGCGATCTTATCCAACCACACGATAGTCTCACTACATCCTGTTAACAGGACTTGCCGGATTCCGGGTACTGAGGAGCGCCCGACCGGCAACCAACCGAAAAGGGAGGAGCTAATGACGCGAGGCAATCTCACACGTCGTGGCCTGCTGCGCACCGGTGCTGTCGTCACCGGGGCGGGACTGGCATTGCCGACCATCTTTACGTCGAGGGCCTCGGCCTTCACCAACGACCCCACGGGCGATACCGTCACCCTGGGCTTCAACGTGCCCCAGACCGGGCCCTACGCCGATGAAGGCGCCGACGAACTGCGGGCCTTCCAGCTCGCCGTCGAGCACCTGAACGGCGAAGGCGATGGCGGGATGCTCAACACCTTCTCGTCGAAGGCGCTTCAGGGCAACGGGATCCGGGGCAAGAAGGTGGCCTACGTCACCGGCGACACCCAGACCAAGTCCGATGCGGCACGGGCCTCGGCCCAGTCGATGATCCAGAAGGACGGCGCGATCATGATTTCGGGCGGTTCCTCGTCCGGCGTCGCCGTGGCCGTGCAGGGTCTCTGCCAGGAAGCCGGCGTGATCTTCATGGCCGGCCTGACCCACTCGAACGACACCACGGGCAAGGACAAGAAGGCCAACGGTTTCCGGCACTTCTTCAACGCCTACATGTCGGGCGCCGCGCTGGCACCGGTGCTGGCCAAGAACTACGGCACCGACCGCCGGGCCTATCACCTGACCGCCGACTACACCTGGGGCTGGACCCAGCAGGAGTCGATCCAGGCCGCCACCGAGGCCCTGGGCTGGACCACCGTCAACAACGTGCTGACGCCTTTGGCCGAAACCGACTTCTCGGCCTATATCACCCCGGTTCTGCAGTCCGGCGCGGATGTGCTGGTGCTGAACCACTACGGCGGAAACATGGTCAACTCGCTGACCCAGGCGGTCCAGTTCGGGCTGCGTGACAAGGTCGTCAACGGCAAGAACTTCGAAATCGTCGTTCCGCTCTACTCGGAGCTGATGGCGAAAGGCGCCGGAGACAACATCAAGGGCATCTTCGGCTCGACCAACTGGTCGTGGACGCTCCAGGATGAAGGCACCAAGGCTTTCGTGAAGTCCTTCGGCACCAAATACGGCTTCCCGCCGTCGAACGCAGCGCAGACCTGCTACGCGCAGACCCTGCTCTACGCCGACGCCGTGGAACGTGCGGGCTCGTTTGCGCCCTGCGACGTCGGCGCGGCCCTGGAAGGGTTCGAGTTCGACGGGCTGGGCAACGGTCCGACGCTCTACCGTGCCGCCGACCACCAGTGCTTCAAGGACGTGCTGGTCATGAAGGGCAAGGAAGACCCGGCCAACGAATTCGACAATCTGGAGCTGGTGGAAGTCACCCCCCGCGCCCAGGTCGAATACGCACCGGATCACCCGATGTTCGCCGGTGGCGAACTCGGCGCCTGCAACAACGGCGCCTGATCCGGGTCAGCTGATCCTCGGCCGCGCTCTCATCCCCGAGGGCGCGGCCGATACCGGTTTCAGCGACAGCCTGGGTTCCGACACTGGCCCGCAGATGCGGGTCCTCCGACGCATTATCCGCAGGGTGGGACGATGGACGCCATAATTCTTCAGATCCTCAACGGTCTGGACAAGGGTTCGGCCTATGCGCTTATCGCGCTTGGCCTGACGCTGATCTTCGGCACATTGGGTGTCGTAAACTTCGCGCATGGCGCCCTGTTCATGATCGGCGCCTTCTGTGCCGTGACCCTGAACCGCCTGTTCAGTCTCAGCTTCGAGGTGGTCGATCCGACCAAGCTCGACTTCCTGGGCAATCCGGCCAAGATTAAGACGGCCTATGTCGAGGCCTGGTTCGGCCAGGATTTCGGCGCCGCGATCATCGACTGGTCGGTGCCGCTGGCGATCCTGTTCTCGATCCCGGTCATGCTGGCGATCGGCTTTGCCATGGAGCGCGGGCTGATCAAGCATTTCTACAAGCGCCCCCATGCCGACCAGATCCTGGTGACCTTCGGCCTGGCCATCGTGCTGCAGGAGATCATCAAGTATTTCTACGGCGCCAACCCGATCCCGACCCCGGCACCCAGTGCCTTCACCGGCTCGTTCGATTTCGGCGCGATGCTGGGCTTCGATGTCGGGCAGATCATCTATCCCTACTGGCGCATGGTCTATTTCGCCTTCAGCCTTGTCGTGATCGGCGCCGTCTTCGCCTTCCTGCGCTTCACCACCTTCGGCATGGTGGTCCGCGCCGGCATGGCCGACCGCGAGACCGTCGGCCTGCTGGGCATCAACATCGACCGCCGCTTCACCATCATGTTCGGCATTGCCGCCTCGGTCGCCGGGATGGCGGGCGTCATGTACGCCCCGATCAACTCGCCCAACTACCACATGGGCATGGACTTCCTGGTTCTCAGCTTCGTCGTCGTCGTCGTCGGCGGCATGGGGTCGCTTGCCGGGGCAGTTCTTGCCGGTTTCCTGCTGGGCATCCTGCAAAGCTTCGCCTCGATGAACGAGATCAAGTCCCTGCTGCCGGGGATCGACCAGATCATCATCTACCTCATTGCCATTGTGATCCTTCTGACCCGTCCGCGCGGTCTGATGGGGCGCAAGGGCGTGATGGAGGACTAGACCATGCTCGGCCTTGACCGCAAAGACTTCACCCTTGTCCTGATCATCGCCCTGGTGGCGCTGCTGGCCCCCTTCCTGCTGAACTTCTGGCCCACCGAATCGGGCATGGCACAGTTCAACGCGGGCTATCCGGCGCTGATGCAGCGTTTCGCGATCTACGGGATCTTCGCCATCGGCTTCAACATCCTGTTCGGGCTGACCGGCTATCTCAGCTTCGGCCATGCCGCCTTTCTCGGGGTCGGCAGCTATTCGGCCGTCTGGATGTTCAAGCTGCTCAGCATGAACGTCCTGCCCGGCATCTTCCTGGCGATCATCGTCTCGGGGCTGTTCGCCCTGGTGATCGGCTATGTCTCTCTGCGCCGGTCGGGGATCTATTTCTCGATCCTGACCCTGGCCTTCGCGCAGATGTCGTTCAACCTCGCCTATTCGGTGCTGACCCCGCTGACCAACGGCGAGACCGGGTTGCAGACCACGCTGAACGATCCGCGGATCCTCGGCGCCTCGCGCACCGCAGAGGGCGGCATCCCGGTGCCGAGCCTTTTCGGGCTCGAAATGAACGCCACCTCGATCTGGAAGATCGGCGGCTGGGAGTTCCAGTTCAACGTCGGCTACTACTTCGCCGCGGCGCTGATGGTGCTGACCTTCTACCTGTCGATCCGGCTGTTCCGCTCGCCTTTCGGGCTGATGCTGCGGGCGATCAAGACCAACCAGACGCGGATGAGCTACACCGGTCTCTCGTCGCGGCCCTACACGCTGGCGGCCTTCGTCATCTCGGGCATGTATGCCGGGCTTGCTGGCGCGCTGCTGGCCTGCATGGACCCGCTGGCCGGGGCCGAGCGGATGCAATGGACCGCCAGCGGCGAGGTCGTCATCATGTCGATCCTCGGCGGTGCCGGCACCCTGCTGGGGCCGATCCTGGGCGCCGGCGTGATCAAGTACCTCGAGAACATCTTCTCGAAGATCAACGAGGGCGTGCTGCATGGCTGGTTCGACTTCCTTCCCGAGGTGGTCAAGGAACCGCTGGTCTGGCTCTTCGCCCGGTTCACCGGCGAAGGCTGGTCGCTGACCCTGGGGCTGATCTTCATGATCGTCGTCATCTTCCTGCCCGGCGGGCTGATGGAGGGCGCGCGGCGGATCGGGGACCTGTTCCGCAAGCGCGGCAAGCCCTCGGACGACGACAAGGAACACCACCCGAAACCTGCCGCACATGTGGCCGAATAGGAGGCGACGATGGGCATTCTCGAAGTCAAGAACGTCTCGAAGCGCTTCGGCGGCCTGAAGGCCCTGTCGGACGTGAATCTCTCGATTGCCGAAAACACCGTTCACGCGCTGATCGGTCCCAACGGCGCCGGCAAGTCGACCCTGCTCAACGTGCTGGTCGGCAAGCTGATCCCCGACACCGGCTCCGTGACCTTCGAGGGTCAGTCGGTGCTGGGCCGAAAGCCGCACGAGATCAACCAGATGGGAATCTCGCGGGTGTTCCAGACGCCGGAGATCTTCGGCGAGCTGACGGTGATGGAAAACGTCCTGATCCCCTGTTTCGCCAAGCGCGACGGAGCGTTCCGGATGCATGCACTGGAAAGCACCGGGCGCGAGAAGGAGATGGTCGAAAAGGCGGAAGCCATGCTGATCGACGTCAAGATGATCGACAAGCGCGGGATGCATGCCGCCTCGATGTCGCGCGGCGACAAGCGGCGGCTGGAAATGGCGATGTGCCTTGTGCAGGAGCCCAAGCTGCTGCTGCTCGACGAACCCACCGCCGGCATGGCGCGGGCCGACACCAACAACACCATCGACCTGCTGAAAGAAATCAAGTCGAAGCGCCCGATCACCATGGCGATCATCGAGCATGACATGCATGTCGTCTTCAGCCTGGCCGAGCGGATCACCGTCCTGGCGCAGGGCACGCCGCTGGTCGAGGATATCCCCGAGAACATCAAGGGCCATCCCAAGGTGATGGAGGCCTATCTGGGCACGACACATGGGGAGGCCGCCGAATGAACGAACCCTTCAATCCGAATGCCAACCATGCCGAGACCGCCCCGGCCTATCTCTCGGTGTATGACGTCCACGCCTATTACGGCGAAAGCTACATCGTCCAGGGTGTCAGCTTCCGGGTCCACGAGGGCGAGATCCTGGCCCTGCTGGGCCGCAACGGCGCCGGCAAGACCTCGACCCTGCGGTCAATCGCGCGGCTGGCCAGTCCGCAGGTCACCCATGGCGAGATATGGCTGGACCACAAGCCGGTGCACCTGATGAAATCCCACGAGGCCGCGCAGGCGGGCGTGGCGCTGGTCCCCGAGGACCGCCGGATCATTGCCGGTCTGACGGTCGAGGAAAACCTGCAGCTGGCGCAGATCGCCCCTCCGATCGGCTGGTCACTGGAACGGATCTACGAACTCTTCCCGCGGCTGGAAGAACGCCGCAAGCAGGAAGGCACGACCATGTCCGGTGGCGAGCAGCAGATGCTGGCCATCGCCCGGGCCCTGGCCCGCGACATCAAACTTCTGTTGCTGGACGAACCCTACGAGGGACTCGCGCCGGTCATCGTGCAGGAGATTGCCAAGACCTTGAATACGATTCGCGATGAAGGCATTACGACGATCATTGTAGAGCAGAACGCAATTGCTGCGTTGAAACTCGCCGATCGCGCGGTGATCCTTGACACCGGGACCGTTGTTTTCGACGGTTCGGCCAAGGAGGTTCTGGAAAACGAGAAGCTCCGCGCGGAATATCTGGCCATTTGACCAGAGCCAACCAGACCACCAAGACAGGCGCCCAGCTGATGGCGCCGGGGGAATGACATGACCGAGACCATCTACCCGCCTTCGGCGGAATTCGCTGCCCATGCTCATGCCGACAAGGCCCGTTACGAGGAACTCTACGCCGCCTCGATCGCCGACCCTGCCGCCTTCTGGGCGAAAGAGGCCCAACGCCTCGACTGGATGGTGCCCTTCACCAAGGTCAAGAACACCTCGTTCGAGCCCGGCAATATCACGATCAAATGGTTCGAGGACGGCAAGCTGAACGCCGCCGCCAACTGCATCGACCGGCATCTGGCGACCCGCGCCGACCAGACCGCGATCCTGTGGGAGCCGGACGATCCCAAGACCCCGGCCCAGGCGATCAGCTATGCCCAGCTGCACGAACAGGTCGGCCGGATGGCCAATGTGCTGAAGGCGCATGGCGTCGGCCATGGCGACCGGGTCATCATCTACCTGCCGATGATTCCGGAAGCCGCCTATGCAATGCTCGCCTGCGCCCGGATCGGGGCCATCCATTCGGTGGTCTTCGCCGGCTTCTCGCCCGACGCGCTGGCCAACCGGATCAACGACTGCGGCGCCAAGCTGGTCCTCACCGCCGACCACGCCCCGCGCGGCGGCCGCTCGACGCCGCTGAAATCGAACACCGACGCGGCGCTGCTGCACTGCTCGGACCATGTGAAATGCCTGGTGGTCAAGCACACCGGCGAGGAGACCACCTGGGTCGATGGCCGCGATTTCGACCTGCGGGCCGAAATGGCCGCCGCGTCGCCCGATTGCCCGCCGGTTGCCGTGGGGGCCGAGGACCCGCTGTTCATCCTCTATACCTCGGGCTCGACCGGCAAGCCCAAGGGCGTCGTCCACACGACCGGCGGCTATCTGACCTATGCCGCGATCACCCATCAATACACCTTCGACTACCATGACGGCGATGTCTTCTGGTGCACCGCGGATGTCGGCTGGGTCACCGGGCACAGCTACATCGTCTACGGCCCGCTGGCCAATGGCGCCACCACGCTGATGTTCGAAGGCGTGCCGACCTGGCCCGACGCCGGCCGATTCTGGGAAGTCTGCGCCAAGCACAAGGTGAACCAGTTCTACACCGCCCCCACAGCGATCCGCGCCCTGATGGGCCAGGGCAAGGAATGGGTCGAAAAGCACGACCTGTCGTCGCTGAAACTGCTGGGCACGGTGGGCGAGCCGATCAACCCCGAGGCCTGGAACTGGTACAACGACGTGGTCGGCAAGGGCCGGCTGCCGATCGTCGATACCTGGTGGCAGACCGAAACCGGCGGCCACATGCTCACCCCGCTGCCCGGCGCCACGGCGACCAAGCCCGGATCGGCCACCCTGCCCTTCTTCGGCGTGCAGCCGGTGGTGCTGGAGCCAACCACGGGCGAGGAAATCAACGAGACCGAATGCGAGGGCGTGCTGGCCATGAAGGACTCCTGGCCCGGCCAGATGCGCGGCATCTGGGGCGACGAGGAGCGCTTCGAACAGGCCTATTTCTCGGACTACAAGGGCCACTATTTCGCCGGCGACGGCTGCCGCCGCGATGCCGACGGATACTACTGGATCACCGGCCGGGTCGATGACGTGATCAACGTCTCGGGCCACCGGATGGGCACCGCCGAGGTCGAGAGCGCCCTGGTCGCCCATGCCCAGGTCGCCGAGGCCGCCGTGGTCGGCTATCCGCACCCGATCAAGGGTCAGGGCATCTATGCCTATGTGACCCTGATGCACGGGGTCGAACCCAGCGACGAACTGCGCAAGGAACTCGAGAAATGGGTCCGGACCGAGATCGGCCCGATCGCCAAGCCGGACCTGATCCAATGGGCGCCCGGTCTGCCGAAGACCCGCTCGGGCAAGATCATGCGCCGGATCCTGCGCAAGATCGCCGAGAACGACTTCGAGACCCTGGGCGACACCTCGACCCTCGCCGATCCGTCGGTGGTGGACGAGTTGATCGAAAATCGGATGAATCGGGGCTGACCCGGCACCGATCCGGCCCGGCGCCGCACAGGGCGCCGGGCTCCTTGCCGGACGAACCGACGGCCACTTCCCCATACCACAAGCCGCTTCACGGCCACCCCGGCCGGAGGCGAATCGCGTCTGGATGGTAGCGGCGTCCGGGGCGCGCCCTCCCGAAAGCCCCTGAGATCATTGGACACTTCGGGCGGCGAGAATCGGGAAAAACCGCAGGATCGCGGGGTCTCCGCCGCCGTGGATAACCCTCTGGTTGTATTTTTGCCCCACATTTCAAAGCACCCAAAAAGATAAATTTTTCTACTTGAGATTAAGGGCCATCCCGCGCAACCTGCGGATGTGGGGGCCTCAGAAGACAATCATGAGGTCTAAGATGGTTATTACCAAACAAGTGCGTTCCGTTATCCTGGCATCGGTGTTTGTTGCCCCTCTCCCCGCGGTCGCATTGGACCTCGGCGTGGATTTGGGCGTTGCCTCTGTTGGTGTTTCCGTAGGTGGTGGTGGTGCGTCCGTGGATGCGGGCGTCGGTGGTTCGGATGGCGTCCAGGCATCGGTTGATGTCGGAACCGGTGGTGGCTCGGGCGGCGGTGTCGGCGTTGACGTCGGCATCGGCGGTGGTTCGGGTGGCGGCGGTGTCGGCGTTGACGTAGCCGTCGGCGGTGGCTCGGGCGGCGGCGGCACGGATGTCGATGTCGAGGTCGGCACGGGTGGCGGTACGCCGGTCGTGACGCGTCTGCCGACGGACGGTTCCCTGACTTCGGACAGTGAACTGAACAGGCAGAAGCTGGCCGGGATTCGTCACAATCCGATCGGAAAGCTTCTGGTGTCCTCGGATCAGCGGCCTCTGGGCGTCGTGACCGGCATCGAGAAGGATGGCGGCTCCTATATCCTCAGCGTCAATCTGCTTGACGAACTGGGCAGCCATGCGAAATCCGCCAAGATCGTCATGAGCCGGGCGCCGGGAAGCGAAAAGATGATCCGCCTGCGGATGTCGTTCAACGCCTTCCTGCGGCAGTTCTGAGCATCCGCTCGGTTCCCTGACGGAACAACGAAAAGGGCGCGCCCGTCGCAGGGCGCGCCCGAAATCCTTCAGCCCGGTCGGGAATTACATCCCCAGGGCCTTGTCCGAGATCACATGGGTCCAGGCGCCATCGTCGGGCCGCTTGGTGATCGCCGGATTGTCGGGCGAGACCGCCGACAGCAGCGTCGAGACGGTCTGCTCGTAATCCGCCGGGTCCAGCGCCCCGTTCGACCCTGCCGTCAGCTTGGCCACCTCACCCATCATGTAGGTCTGGTGCTCCAGCGTCTGGGCGCCGGTCTCGTCGGAATCGACCACGATCTGCGCCGCTTCCTCGGCATGGGTCTCGGCGTATTTCCAGCCCTTCATCGAAGCCCGCACGAAGCGCACCATCTTGTCCTGGAAGTCCGGGTCCTCCAGGCTGTCCTCCAGCACATAGAGCCCGTCCTCGAGCATGCCCACGCCTTCGTCGAGATAGTTGAAGGTGACAAGCTGATCGGGCGTGATGCCGGCGTCCAGAATCTGGCCGTATTCGTTATAGGTCATGACCGAGATGCAATCGGCCTGCTTCTGCAGCAGCGGATCGACGTTGAAGGCCTGCTTGAGCACCTCGACGCCTTCCGGCTTGCCGGTGGTGGCGACGCCCAGCTTGGCCATCCAGGCATAGAACGGATATTCGTTGCCGTAGAACCAGACCCCCAGCGTGTGGCCGGGGAAGTCCGCCGGGCTTTCGATCCCGGTTTCCTTCAGGCAGGTCAGCTGCAGGCCGCCTTGCTTGAACGGCTGGGCGATGTTGACCAGCGGCAGCCCACGCTCGCGTGCGGCAAGCCCCGCCGCCATCCAGGTCACGATGACATCGGCGCCGCCGCCCGAGATCACCTGCTCGGGCGCAATGTCCGGGCCGCCGGGCTTGATCGTGACGTTCAGGTCTTCCTCGTCGTAGAATCCCTTCTCGAGCGCGACGTAGTAGCCGGCGAACTGCGCCTGCGTGACCCATTTGAGCTGCAGGGTGACATCGTCCGCCGACCAGGCGGGCGCGGCCAGGCCGGCGACGGCGGCCAGCGAAGCGAGTGTTCTGTTGATTCTTGTGGTCATGGTATCCCCTGTTGTTGGCGGTCTGACATGCCGCTTCGGCCCGCCCCTTCCCGGAGCTTGACCTTCTGGTAAAAGATTGCGATGGGCGTGGCGCGAGATCAAGCGATCTTCTTCCACAGGTTCCCGTCGGTGCCGACCTTGAGCATCCGCCGCGAGGGTTTGGCTTCCATCAGCAGCGGTGCCAGCAGATAGGCTGAAACTTTCATCGATTTCTCGACATGGGCCTCGTAACGGCGCTGCAGCGTGTCGTCGATGAAGGGCCGGTAGCTGTAGATCACGTCATAGGGCGAATAGTCGAAGGTCATCGCATCCGCGACCGAGATTTCCTCGGTCAGGCCGAATCCCTTCCGGCCGGCGGCAATCATCGCCTCGGAGATGTCAAAGCCGGTCAGGTCGGCATAATCAATCACCCCGGCATGGCGGATCAGCGCCAGATTGCGGCCGTGCCCGCAGCCGACCTCAAGGAACCGCACCGGCCGGTAGCGGGTGCCGTGGCAAGCATAATCCGGGTCTTCCGCCAGGGCCGCGTCCAGTTGCCTGAGATCGCGCAGCAACCCCGGAACGTTGATCGGCACATAGTCGAAACTGCCCTTCGGCGGCAACTTGGCCTTGTCCATCTCGCCGGTGGCCTCGATCACGTCGCCGGTCAGCCCCTCGATGGTCCGCGCCATCGCCTCTTCGACGAATTTTGCATCGTTCAATTCCCGCAGGATGTCGGTGAAGACCGAGCGGTAGTAGCCGTAGTCGTCCTCGCTTTCCAACATCTAGCAGGCCGCTCCGTGCTGCAGCCGTGTCCCGGTGTTCTGCAAGGACCGACCCGGCCCGCCGGACCGGTGGCGGGGATGGGGTGATGTCAACTCGGGCATGAAAATCTCCTGGGCAAGAGGCGAATGTACCGGCCAAGGCTACAACCGGCACCGATTCGCACAAGCCCAATCGGACCGCCCTAGCCGCGTTGGCTGGGGTGCCAGAAGGTCGCCCAGCGTTCGACCAGCGCCACCAGCCCGTAGAAGACCGAGCCCGCCAGCGCCGCCACCCAGATCTCGGCCCACACCATGTCGGCCCCCAGACGGCCCGCCGCGGTGGTGATGCGGAACCCCATCCCGACGTCCTTGGAGCCGAAATACTCGGCCACGATGGCCCCGATCAGCGCCAGGGTGGTGCCGATCTTGAGGCCGTTGAAGATGAAGGGCATCGCCGCCGGCAGCCGCAGCTTCCACAGCGTCGCGCCCCAGCCTGCGGCATAGGTCCGCATCAGGTCGCGCTGCATCCGGTCGGCCGCAGCCAGGCCCGCCACGGTATTCACCAGGATCGGGAAGAACACCATCGCCACCACGACCGCCGCCTTCGACTGCCAGTCAAAGCCGAACCAGGACACCAGGATCGGCGCGATCCCGACGATCGGCAGCACCGCGACCAGGTTGCCGATCGGCAGCAGCCCCCGGGTCAGGAAGGGCGAGCGATCGATCAGCAGTGCCGCGGCCACCGCCGCCATTGCCCCGATGACCCAACCCGCCAGGGCGCCTTTCAGACCGGTCTGGACGAAATCCAGCCACAGGATCGAGCGGTTGTCGGCAAAGGTCTGCGCAACCTTCGAGGGCGCCGGCAGGATCACCGGCTCGATCCCGAAACCGCGCACCAGCGCCTCCCAGACGAAGACCACGGTCAGACCGAAGATCAGCGGCACCGCGACCCGCGCCATCCGCGCCGGCGCCCGCCGTACCAGAACCCCGTTCAGCCCCCAGGCCAGGGGCCAGATCAGCAGCGCCGCCAGAAGCCAGGTCATGCCCGCACTCCCATCATCCGGCCCAGCAGCCTTTCAAGCAGCCCCACCATCAGGATCAATCCCGCCCCCAGAGCCGAGGCCACGACCAGCGCCGCCCAGATCATCAGCGGCTGGCCGTTCTGGCTGCCGATCAGCAGCCGCGAGCCCAGCCCCTGCACCGCCCCGGTCGGCAGTTCGGCGACGATCACCCCGACCAGGCTGGCGGCCATGGAGATCTTCATCGCGGCAAAGAAATAGGGCAGCGACGCCGGCAACCGCAGCTTGCGGAACACCTGCCCCGGCGCCGCGCCATAGGTGCGCAGCAGGTCCAGCTGCATCGCATCCGGGCTGCGCAGCCCCTTCACCATCGAGACGAAGACCGGGAAGTAGCTGAGATAGGCCGCGATCACCGTCTTCGGGATCAACCGCCCCTCGATGCCGATCCTGCTGGACAGGACCACGATCATCGGTGCCAGCGCCACGATGGGAATGGTCTGGCTGATGATCGCCCAGGGCGTCACCGACAGTTCCATCACCCGGCTGCGCACCACCGCCACCGCCAGTGCGATGCCCAGCAGGGTGCCGGTCAGGAACCCGGTCAGCGTGGCGCCCAGGGTGATGCTCGCCTGATAGACCAGGCTGCGCTTCGACGTCACCTTGGTGTCGATCACCGTCTTCTTCAGTTCGCTCAGCACCTGGTGCGGCGCCGGCAGCTTGGGCCGCCGCTGGGTCATCGTGTCGGCAAGCAGTTCGGACAGCGTCACCTCAGTCCCGGCCCGCTCCGCTTGATCGTAGGTCCATTGCGCGTTCATCACGACCGCGGCCGCATACCAGAGCGCCAGCAGCGCCGCGACGACCGTCAGCACCGGGCCCAGCGACTTCATCGTGTCTCTCCGGTGCTAGACGTCATCGCCATGCCCCGCACGCAAACCTTCGCGCACCCGATGCGCGATCGCGATGAACTCGGCGCTGTCGCGGATGTCGAGCGGCCGCTCCTTCGGCAAGGGGCTGTCGATCACATCGGTGATCCGTCCCGGCCGCGGGCTCATCACCACGATCTTGGTCGAAAGATAGACCGCCTCGGGGATCGAATGGGTGACGAAACAGATGGTCTTCTCGGTCTGCGCCCAGAGCCGCAGCAACTGTTCGTTCAGCCGGTCGCGGACGATCTCGTCCAGCGCCCCGAAGGGTTCGTCCATCAGCAGCAGATCGGCGTCAAAGGACAGCGCCCGGGCGATCGAGGCCCGTTGCTGCATTCCGCCCGACAGCTGCCAGGGGAATTTCCGGCCGAAGCCCTCCAGCTCGACCAGAGCCAGAACACGCTCCACCCGTTCGGCCTGTTCGGCCTTGGAAAACCCCATGATCTCGAGCGGAAGCGAGACGTTCCTGGCAATGGTCCGCCAGGGATAGAGACCCGCCGCCTGGAACACATAGCCATAGGCCCGCGCCCGCCGCGCCTCGTCGGGCGTGACCCCGTTGACGGTCAGGCTGCCGTCGGTCGGCGTCTCCAGCCCGGCGATGCAGCGCAGGAAGGTTGTCTTGCCGCAGCCCGAAGGGCCGATGAAGCTGACGAACTCGCCCCTGTCGATGCCGAGATCGACATCCTTCAGGGCATGAACCGGGCCGTCGCCGGTCTGAAACGTCAGGTTCAGGCCGGCGGCATCAATGACATGCGAGGCCATCAAACCCCCGTCGCCGGAACGCCGGTACGGGTCACGGGCCGCGGCGAGGTCAGTTCCTTCCACTGGCTCAGCGCCCGGTTCACCGGGGTGTTTGCACTGCGCTTGACGAACTGGCCATGGCCCTCCTTGGGCTGCAATTCGCCGTCCATCACCGCGACCCGGCCCCGGGTCAGGGTATAGCGCGGCAGGCCCTTCACGGTCTTGCCCTCGAAGACGTTGTAATCAATGGCGGATTGCTGCGTGGCGGCGGTGATCGTCTTGGTCTTTTCGGGGTCCCAGACCACCAGATCGGCATCCGCCCCGACCAGCACCGCGCCCTTTTTCGGGTAGCAGTTCAAAATCTTGGCGATGTTCGTTGATGTGACCGCGACGAATTCGTTCGGCGTCAGCCGCCCGGTGCCGACCCCATGGGTCCAGAGCATCGGAAGCCTGTCCTCCAGACCCCCGGTTCCATTGGGAATCTTGGTGAAATCGCCGACCCCGTAGCGCTTCTGCTCGGTCGAGAAGGCGCAATGGTCGGTGGCGACGCAGGACAGCGTCCCCGACTGCAGCCCGGCCCAGAGACTGTCCTGATGCTTCTTGTCGCGGAACGGCGGCGACATGACGCGCCGCGCGGCATGGTCCCAGTCGGGGTTGAAATACTCGCTCTCGTCCAGCGTCAGGTGCTGGATCAGGGGCTCGCCCCAGACCCGCTTGCCGGCCATCTTTGCGCGCCGGATCGCCTCATGCGCTTCCTCGCAGGAAGTATGCACGACATAGAGCGGCACCCCCGCCATGTCGGCGATCATGATCGCGCGGTTGGTCGCCTCGCCCTCGACCTGGCTCGGTCGGCTGTAGGCATGGGCCTCGGGACCGGTATTGCCCTCGCGCAGCAGCTTGGCCGACATTTCCGCCACCAGGTCGCCGTTCTCGGCATGGACCAAGGCGATCCCGCCCAGGTCGCCGAGCCGCCGGAACGACGAATACATCTCGTCGTCATTGACCATCAGCGCGCCCTTGTAGGCCATGAAATGCTTGAAGGTGGTGATGCCCTCGTCGGCGATGATCGTGGCCATGTCGGCAAAGACCTTCTCGCCCCACCATGTCACCGCCATGTGGAAGGAGTAGTCGCAATGCGCCTGGGCCGACTTGTTGTGCCAGCCCTTCAGCGCGTCGTGCAGGCCTTGGCCCTGGCCCGGCAGCACGAAATCGACCACCATCGTGGTTCCGCCCGCCAACGCCGCGCGGGTGCCGCTTTCGAAATTGTCGGTGGAATAGGTGCCCATGAAGGGCATCTCGAGATGGGTATGCGGGTCGATCCCGCCGGGCATGACGTAGCAGCCGGTGGCGTCGAGTTCCTCGTCGCCCTTCAGGTCCGGGCCGATGGCGGTGATGACGCCGCCTTCGACCAGCACATCGGCCTTGTAGGTCAGGTCGGCGGTGACGATTGTGCCATTCTTGATGACTGTGGTCATGGTCGGTCTCCTTGGGCGTTAGTCGGCGTAGGGCGTGAAGTCCGGGATTTCGGTTTCGGGGCATTGCCCCGGCATTCCGGCGGCGAGGATCAGGGCATTCTCGACCACCAGCGCATAGGCGTCCTCGCCCGGGACCAGGCTGCCGTCGTCCCGCGGTTTGGGCAGGTCGCGCAGCGCCAGCAGCGCCGCCGCCATGTCCTCGGGCCAGCCCAGGTCGGCGGCATAGGCCGCGGCCAGGCCGGCACTGCTCAGCGTCCGGACCATGGCCATGCGGCTGACGCTGCGGCTCTCTCCGGCCTCGTCCAGCATCTCCGCGACCTTGCTCATGGTCTTGCCGGCGGCGATGCAATCGGCCTTTTCCTCGGCCAGGGCGCCCTGCGCGGCGGCAATGCCGACCGCCGCCGTGACCCCGAGCCTCATCTGGCGCCCGCCGCTGGCCGCCGAAACCGCAGAGAGCGCCTGTCGGATCACCCGACCACCTCCGCCGTCTCGACCACCGCGTGAAACAGCACGTCCACACCCTTCCGGGCCCATTCCGGCGTGATCTCCTCGGCCTCGTTGTGGCTCAACCCGTCAACGCAGGGACACATGACCATCGCCGTCGGCGCCACCCGGTTGATCCAGCAGGCGTCATGCCCGGCGCCCGAAACGATATCCATATGCGAATAACCCAGCCGCTCGGCGGCGCGGCGCACGGTGGAGACGCAGTCGGGATCGAAGGCAGGCGGATCGAACTGGCCGGAGCTCTGGCAGGAGAATTCGACCCCCAGTGCCTCGCAGAGCTTCGGCGCCTTTTCCTCCAGCTCGGCGACCATGGCATTCAGCGTCTCCAGCACATGGCTGCGGAAGTCGATGGTGAAGACCACCTTGCCGGGGATGATGTTGCGCGAATTGGGATAGACGTCGATATGGCCGATGGCGCCCACCGCGTTCGGCTGGTGCTTCATGGCGATCTCGTGCACCAGTTCGGTGATCTGGGCCAGGCCCCGGCCGGCGTTGCGGCGCATCCTCATCGGGGTCGAGCCGGTATGGCTTTCCTTCCCGGTGACGGTGCATTCGATCCAGCGCAGCCCCTGTCCATGGGTGACGACGCCGATGTCCTTGCCCTCGGCCTCGAGGATCGGCCCCTGCTCGATATGCAGCTCGTAGAAGGCCTTCATCTTGCGGGCGCCGACCTCTTCCTCGCCGCGCCAGCCGATCCGCTTCAGCTCGTCGCCGAACTTCTTGCCCTCGGCATCGACGCGCTCATAGGCCCAGTCCTGATCGAGCACGCCGGCAAAGACGCCCGAGGCGAGCATGGCGGGGGCAAAACGGGTGCCCTCCTCGTTGGTCCAGTTGGTCACCACGATCGGATGCCGGGTCTTGATCCCCAGATCATTCAGCGTCCGCAGGATTTCCAGCCCGCCGAGCACGCCCAGAACGCCGTCGTATTTTCCGCCCGTGGGCTGGGTGTCGAGATGGCTGCCGACATAGACCGGCAGCGCGTCCGGGTCGGTGCCTTCGCGGCGGGCGAACATCGTGCCCATCTGGTCGACCCCCATGGTCGCGCCGGCCGCCTCGCACCAGCTCTGGAACAGCTTGCGCCCCTCGGCATCGGCATCGGTGACGGTCTGGCGGTTGTTGCCGCCCGCGACGCCCGGCCCGATCTTGGCCATTTCCATAAGTGAGTCCCACAACCGCTCACCATTGATCTTCATGTTTTCAGCAGGGGCGGCCATGGCGATACCTCATTTCAGTTCGATTGCGACGAAGGGCAGCCGCGCCGCTCCGCCAGAGATGATACTGCGCGTTGCCCCGACCCGGCGGGCGTAGCCGCGTCCAGCCGGGTTGCGGCAACGGATCAGCGTGGAAATGATCTGGCCGATGGCGGCAGCGACGCGGGCGGCGCGGACATGGAGAGCGGTCCCCTGCCCCGGCGTCACCGCCCCGCCCGCCATCAGTCGAGCGCCTCCAGCACCTCGCGCAGGGTGCCGATCAGCTGATCGACATGGGACTTCTCGACGATCAGCGGCGGCGACATGGCGATGATATCGCCGGTCGTGCGCACCATGATCCCCTTTTCGAAGCCCTTGAGGAAGGCGTTGAAGGCGCGCTTCGTCGGGGCGCCGGGGATCGGCTCCAGCTCGATCGCGCCGATCAGGCCGAGGTTGCGGATGTCGATCACATGCCGCGTGCCCTTCAGCGAATGCAGCGCCTCTTCCCAATAGGGTGCGATGTCGGCGGCGCGCTGGAACAGGCCCTCTTCGCGATAGACCTCCAGCGTCGCGAGCCCGGCGGCACTGGCCAGCGGCGACCCGGAATAGGTGTAGCCGTGGAACAGCTCGATCATGTGCTCGTCGCCGGTCATGAAGGTGTCGTGGATCTCCGAGGTGGTCAGCACCGCCCCCATCGGCACCGTGCCCGAGGTCAGCCCCTTGGCCGTGGTGATCAGGTCGGGCGTGACGCCGAAATACTCGGTGGCGAAACTGCTGCCGAGCCGGCCGAAGCCGGTGATGACCTCGTCGAAGATCAGCAGGATGCCATGCTTCCTGGTGATCGCGCGGAGCCTTTCCAGATAGCCCTTCGGCGGCAGGATCACCCCCGCGGACCCCGCGACGGGTTCGACGATGACGGCGGCAATCGTGTCGGCGCCGTGCAGCGCGATCTTGCGCTCCAGATCATCGGCCAGTTCGGCGCCATGCTCGGGCAGGCCCCTGGTCCAGCGGTTCTGCTCGGGCAGATAGGTGTGCGGCAGGTGATCGGCCCCCGGAAGCAGGCTGAACACCCGGCGGTTGTTGACCAGCCCGCCGACGCTGATGCCGCCGAAGCCGACGCCGTGATAGCCCTTCTCGCGCCCGATCAGCCGGGTCCGGCTGCCTTCGCCCCGGGCCCGGTGATAGGCCTGCGAGATCTTCAGCGCGGTATCGACCGATTCCGAACCCGAATTGGTGTAGAACACATGGTTCATGCCCTCGGGCGCCATCTCGACGATCCGGTTGGCCAGTTCGAAGGCCGCCGGGTGGCCCATCTGGAAGGCCGGCGCATAGTCGAGCTCCGCCGCCGCTGTCTGGATCGCCTCGACGATCTTCGGACGGCAGTGCCCGGCGTTGCAGCACCACAGGCCCGCCGTGCCGTCCAGGATCTGGCGGCCGTCGGCGCTGGTGTAATGCATGTCCTTGGCCGCAACCAGCATCCGGGGCGCCTTCTTGAACTGCCGGTTCGCGGTGAAAGGCATCCAGAATGCAGACAGATCGTTCGGCACGGGTTTGCGGTCAAGCGCCATGGTATCCCCCAAGGGTGGGCCCGCCGCGCAGCATTCCTTCGCGACCGGGCCGGTCCAATTAATTTGACCATTAGGTCAAGAGGACGCTACCACCCTATAACGATCAGTCAAGGGACGACGGGAGGTGAACGGGTGCCAGAAGACCTGATGCGGGACGAAGACTCGGCCGAGCCGAAGAAACCACGCCAGACCCGCATCCAGCGCAAGAACCGTCAGGCGATCCTCGAGGCCGCGCTCGACGCCTTCGCCGAGGCTGGCTTCCGCGGCACGACGCTGGACCGGATCGCCGAGAAGGCCGGGCTGTCGAAGCCCAATCTGCTGTACTACTTCGCCTCGAAGGAGGCGGTGCACGGCGCCCTGCTCGACGGGCTGCTGGATCTCTGGCTGGCGCCGCTCCGGGCGATGGATGCCGATGGGGAACCGGTCGAGGAAATCGTCACCTACGCATTGAAAAAGCTGGAAATGGCGCGGGTCATGCCGCGCGAAAGCCGGCTGTTCGCCGGCGAGATCCTGCATGGTGCGCCGCATATGATGCCCGAGATCGAGGGCCCCCTGCGCGCCCTCGTCGACGAGAAGGCGGCGGTGATCGCGGACTGGATGGCCCAGGGCCGGCTGGCCCCGACCGACCCGCGCCACCTGATCTTCTCGATCTGGGCGACGACCCAGCATTATGCCGATTTCGATGTGCAGGTCCGCGCCCTTCTGCAACCGAAACGGGACGAGCATTTCACCCAGGCGGCACAGTTCCTCGAAACGCTCTATCGTCGCGCCCTGACCCCGGCCTAGGCATCCGGGGGCCGGTTGCCCGAAGTTTCAGCGTTTCGTTAACCGAACCGCGCGGCTCCTGTCGGCAGTTAACCGGTCGTTCATGCCTCTGCCGCAGAGTCGGCGCCGGGTCGGGGGTTCCGATCGAGGAGCCATAGGTATGCTGGCATTTGCCGGATCAATTGCGCTCAATCATCACGTGCCGCCGGTGGCGGTTGCCGAGTCGCACCCGACCGCGTCCGACAGGGACGGGTCCCGGGCAGGTGCGGCGGCGCCCCGCGGGAATGCCCCCGGTCCTCCCGGTCCGGCCGGCACGGGAACCCCCGATCCTCTCGACACCACCGCGGAACGGCCGGTGCCGGCGCTGGCCGATCCCTATGCGCTGACCGGGCCGAGCCCCGCCTTCGATGCCAATGTGCTGGATGCCGAGCGGGATCTGGACGCCGTCCTGGCCCGGATGAACGCTTCGCGGGCACAGGCCGAAATGGCCCGGATGGCGGCGCCGACCATGCCGGACGGCCCCCCGGCGGCGGTGCCGGATCGGGCGGCGGATGACACCGGACCCGCCGACCCGGGCGACGGCGCGCCGTGATCCTCCGGGGCGGTCCCGCCCGTTGCCTCTATTCGGCGGCCTTCACCGTCGGGTTGTTCGGATGCGTCGTCCAGTTGGCGTAGTCCCTGCTCACCACCTTGCCGGTCCGCGCATCGACACTGCCCGGCGCCAGTTCTTCCATGGTGATGCAATTCTCGACCGGGCAGACATCCACGCAGAGATTGCAGGCGACGCATTCGTCGTCCTGCACCTCGAACACCCGGCCCGGCAGCATCGCGATCGCCTGATGGCTGGTATCCTCGCAGGCTGCAAAACAGCGCCCGCACTTGATGCAGGACTCCTGGTCGATCCGGGCCTTGGTGATGTAGTTCAGGTTCAGATACTGCCAGTCGGTGACATTGCCCACCGCCCGTCCCGAGACCGCCGCGACCGAGGCATGGCCCTTCTCGTCCATCCATTCCGCCAGGCCCGAGATCATCTCCTGCACGACCTTGAAGCCATAGGTCATCGCCGCGGTGCAGACCTGCACATTGCCGGCGCCCAGTGCCAGGAACTCGGCCGCGTCGCGCCAGGTGGTGATGCCGCCGATGCCGCTGATCGGCAGATCGGCGGTCTCCGGGTCGCGGGCGATCTCGGCCACCATGTTCAGCGCGATCGGCTTCACCGCCGGGCCGCAATAGCCGCCGTGGCTGCCCTTGCCGTCGATCGAGGGCAGCGGCGACATCGTGTCGAGATCGACCCCGGTGATCGAGTTGATCGTGTTGATCAGCGACACCGCATCGGCGCCGCCGGCCTTGGCCGCGCGGGCCGGCTTGCGGATATCGGCGATGTTCGGCGTCAGCTTCACGATCACCGGCATCCGGGTGTACTGCTTGCACCAGCGAGTCACCATCTCGATATATTCCGGCACCTGGCCGACCGCGGCCCCCATGCCGCGTTCGCTCATCCCGTGCGGACAGCCGAAGTTCAGCTCGATCCCGTCGGCGCCGGTGTCCTCGACCAGCGGCAGGATCGCCTTCCATGCGGCTTCCTCGCAGGGCACCATGATCGAGGCGACCAGCGCCCGGTCCGGCCAGTCGCGCTTGACCTGCTTGATCTCGCGCAGGTTCACCTCGAGCGGCCGGTCGGTGATCAGCTCGATGTTGTTCAGCCCCAGAAGCCGCCGGTCGGCGCCCCAGATCGCGCCATAGCGCGGGCCGTTGACATTGACGACAGGAGGACCCGCCTCGCCCAGCGTCTTCCAGACCACACCGCCCCAGCCGGCCTCGAAGGCGCGGCGGACGTTGTACTCCTTGTCCGTTGGCGGCGCCGAGGCCAGCCAGAACGGGTTGGGGGATCTGATCCCCACGAATTCGCTCTGAAGATTGGCCATCGGCGTCCCTTTCCCTGACTGAGGCCGCGCTCAGGTCGAGCGCAGCAGCACTTTCGACGAATTCACCGCAGCGGCGATCTTTTCATAGGCGGCCGACTGCGATGGCTTGATGTCCGACGACCGCAGCAGGACCGTCTCGGTCTCTTCGATGATCTCTAATGCTGCGGCCTGTGCGGCCTTGAGTTTCTCCGGCGAGACCGGGCGCACCGAGCGTTTCGCCTCGGGCACCTTGACGTCGGGCAAGGCGGCCGGGGCACGGTTCGCCGCGGCGAGACCGCTGAGTTGCGAGGCCGCCCGTGCAACCGCTTCGCGGGCATCGCCGAAGGTCGCGTTGTCGGGAATATCCGCGGCGGTCCGGGTATAGCCTTCACCCAGACAGTCGATCCGGTACTCGGCCGAGCTCAGCGACTGACAGGTCTGGTTGACCTTTTCCAGCTTGCTGGCGATGGCAACGGCCACGACCAGCGCCTGCGCGAGCGCCTGTGCGCCGTTGTTGTCGTCATCGTCGGACCTGGTTTCGGTCCGCGAATAGAAGCCGAACGGGGTGATGACGACCTTGGTGTCGCTCTTGCCGTCGCTGCTGGTCGTGGAGCAGGCCACAAGGCCGAACAACGCCGGCGCGACCAGCACCGAGGACAACAGCGCCGTCCGGCGCTTGCGGCGGGTGGCGGGCGGCGCGTTGGCCAGGGGTTGACGGGCGGTAACGTGAGTGGATTGGGGCATGGCAGTTCCTCCTGCGTCAATCATTGCAGCGGAGGTCTGCGAAATCAAATAGCGATACAACTTTCTCACGACCGAAACACGGCGCCCCGGCCCCGTCCCGGGGCGGCTTTCCGGCCGCCAGACCGGCGCATCGGAATATGCCGCGGGCCATTGCCGGGGCCGCGATATCCGACCGCCCCGGGTTCATGACCCTGCGGCCATCAGGGCCTGATGGATGTCTTCGGCGGCATCCCGGCCTTCGGCCACCGCCGTCACCGTCAGATCCTCGCCGCCGCTGGCGCAGTCGCCGCCGGCCCAGACCCGGTCCAGCGAGGTCCGCCCGGCGCCGCTCACCGCGATCTTGCCGCCGTCCAGCGCCAGGCCCTCGGGCGCGCCTTCCAGCTTCTGCCCGATCGCCTTGAACAGCTGATCGGCGGGCAGGCGGAAGGTCTCACCGGTGCCGGTCAGCCGGCCGTCGGTCACGGTGGTATATTCGAACTCGACCTCGCGCAGCGCCCCCTCGCCCAGCACCGCCACCGGCTGTGCGCCAAAGATGATCCGCACGCCTTTCGAGGCGGCCAGATCCTGTTCGTAGGCCGAGGCCGACATCGCGGCACGGTCACGGCGATAGACGATGGTGACGTTCTCGGCGCCAAGCAGCCGCGATTGCACCGCGGCATCCACCGCCGTCATCCCGCCGCCGATGACCACGACATTGCGGCCCACCGGCAGTTCGGCCAGATCCTCGGCCTGGCGCAGGTCGGCAATGAAATCGACCGCATCGCGCACGTTGGGCAGGTCCTCTCCCGGCACCCGCAGCGCGTTCACCCCGGCCAGTCCGATCGCCAGGAACACGGCGTCATGCTCGGCCCGCAGGCTTTCCAGATCCAGCGCGGCACCCAGGGCCTGACCGGTCCGAAGCTCGATCCCGCCGATCCGCAGCAGCCACTCGACCTCGGCTTGCGCGAATCCATGCGGAGTCTTGTAACTGGCGATGCCGTATTCGTTCAGCCCGCCCGGCTTCGGCAGCGCATCGTGGAGCACCACGGAATGGCCCTTCATCGCCAGCCGGTGCGCACAGGCCAGCCCCGCCGGCCCGGCCCCGACCACCGCGACCGTCTTGCCGGTGGGCTTCGCCCGGGTGAAGGGATGCCCCCCCGCGGCCATCAGGCTGTCGGTGGCAAAGCGTTGCAGGCGCCCGATCTCGACCGGCTTGCCCTCGGCCGCCTCGCGCACGCAGGCCTCTTCGCAGAGCGTCTCGGTCGGGCAGACCCGGGCGCACATGCCGCCCAGGATGTTCTGGTTGAAGATCGTCTTCGCCGCCGCCCCCGGCTGACCGGTGGAAATCTCGCGGATGAACAGCGGGATGTCGATGCTGGTCGGGCAGGCATCGATGCAGGGCGCATCGTGGCAGAAGTAGCAGCGATCCGCCGCCACCCGCGCCTCGTGCCCGTCCAGCGGCGCGTGCAGGTCGCCGAAGGCTTCGGCATATGCCTCGGCCGGCAATCGTCCCGGCTGTATGCCCGGTGTCCGCATGTCATTGGCCATAGGCTCGCTCCGTTGTTTCGGTGGCTGGCCATGGAACTGTGCCACAGGCAGATATTTTATCAACTGGTAAAATCATGCCGCCCGGCATTATGTGCCGATTGACCCGGAAACTGGCGCTTTCCTAAGCAGCATGGCTGCGTTACAAGCGGTACCGCAGGAACCGTCCCGGAAAGATGGGCGAAGACAACGGGCAAATTATCAGCGGGCCGACCATATGTCTGAGAAGAAGAACGAAGCCGATGTCGCGTTTATCCAGGCGCTCGCCGCCCTGTTGCGGGAAAACGACCTGACCGAACTGGAGGTCAAACGCGAATATGGCGAGGCCGACCGGCTGAATGTCCGGGTCAGCCGCAAGCCGCCTGCGGTGGTTCAGCATGTCGCCGCCCCGAACGCGGCCCCCGCCCCCGCCGCTCCTGCCGCCGCCGCGCCCTCGGCCCCTGCGGCCGCCCCCGCGGCCAACACGGACCCGGCCGATCTGCCCGGCGCCCTGACCTCTCCCATGGTCGGCACCTGCTATCTTGCGCCCGAACCCGGCGCCGCCCCCTTCGTCAAGATCGGCGACGCGGTGTCCGAAGGGCAGACCGTGCTGATCATCGAGGCGATGAAGACGATGAACCAGATTCCCGCGCCCAAGGCCGGGATCGTCCGCCGCATTCTGGTCGAGGATGCCACGCCCGTCGAATACGGTGCGCCGCTGCTCGTCATCGAGTGAGGGCGGGGCCATGTTCGACAAAATCCTGATCGCCAACCGTGGCGAGATCGCCCTCCGGGTGATCCGTGCCGCACGCGAGATGGGCATTCGGTCCGTGGCCGTGCATTCCACCGCCGATTCCGACGCCATGCATGTCCGGATGGCCGACGAGGCGATCTGCATCGGCCCGCCCGCCAGCGGCAAGAGCTATCTTTCGATCCCGGGGATCATCTCGGCCTGCGAGATCACCGGCGCCGAGGCGATCCATCCCGGCTACGGCTTTCTCAGCGAGAACGCGCAATTCGTGCAGGCGGTCGAAGACCACGGCCTGACCTTCATCGGCCCCTCGGCGGAACATATCCGCATCATGGGCGACAAGATCACCGCCAAGGAAACCGCCAAGGCCCTGGGCATCCCGGTGGTTCCCGGCTCGGAAGGCGGGGTGCCGGACTTCGCGACCGCAAAGAGCGTCGCCGAGGCGATGGGCTTTCCGGTCATCATCAAGGCCACGGCGGGCGGCGGCGGCCGCGGCATGAAGGTGGCGCAGGACGCGGGAGAACTGGAAGTCGCCTTCCGCACCGCCCGGTCCGAATCCAAGGCCGCCTTCGGCAATGACGAAGTCTATATCGAGAAATACCTGCAGAAGCCGCGCCATATCGAAATTCAGGTGTTCGGTGACGGCAAGGGCAACGCGGTCCATCTGGGAGAACGAGACTGCTCGCTGCAGCGTCGCCACCAGAAGGTGCTGGAAGAGGCCCCCGGCCCCGCCGTCTCCGAGGAACAGCGCGCCAAGATCGGCAAGATCTGCGCCGACGCGATTGCCAAGCTCGGCTATTCCGGCGCCGGGACCATCGAGTTCCTCTTCGAGGACGGCGAGTTCTATTTCATCGAGATGAACACCCGCCTGCAGGTCGAACACCCGGTGACCGAAGCGGTCTTCGATGTCGATCTGGTCCGCGAACAGATCCGCGTCGCCGCCGGCGAACCCTTCGGCTTCAGCCAGGAAGACCTGAAGATTCGCGGCCATGCGATCGAGGTCCGGATCAACGCCGAGAAACTGCCGACATTCTCGCCCTGCCCGGGCCGGATCACCCAGTATCACGCCCCCGGCGGGCTGGGGGTGCGGATGGATTCGGCACTCTATGACGGCTATGTCATCCCGCCCTATTACGACAGCCTGATCGGCAAGCTGATCGTCCACGGCCGCGACCGGCCCGAGGCGCTGGCGCGGCTGAACCGGGCCCTGGGCGAGCTGATCGTCGATGGCGTGGACACAACGGTGCCGCTGTTCCACGAACTTCTGGCCGATCCGGACGTGCAGGCGGGAACCTACAACATCCACTGGCTGGAAAAGTGGCTGGAGAAGACCCTGGGCTGACCCAAGACGCGATCTCTCCCGAGCTGCTGTTGCGCGGCTATGCGATGGGCATCTTCCCGATGGCCGATGGCCGCGATGCGGACGAGATATTCTGGGTTGATCCACGCCGGCGCGGCGTGCTGCCGCTGGACGGGTTCCACATCTCGCGCTCGCTGGCGCGGCGGATGCGGCGCGGCGGCTATCAGGTGACGCTGGACCGGGACTTTGCCGGCGTGCTCGACGGCTGCGCCGACCGGCCCGAGACCTGGATCAACGCCGAAATCCGGGCGCTCTACCTGGCCCTGCATCAGAAGGACGCCGCGCATTCCATTGAAATCTGGAACGAATCCGCGCTGATCGGCGGCGTCTACGGCGTCACCCTTGGGGCCGCCTTCTTTGGCGAAAGCATGTTCTCGCGGGCCACCGATGCCTCGAAACTGGCGCTGGCGCATCTGACCGACCATCTGGCGCGGCAGGGGTTCCGGCTGTTCGACACCCAGTTCCTCACCGATCACCTGGCCAGTCTCGGAGCGGTCGAAATCTCGCGTTCCGAATACCACCGGCGCCTGCACGAGGCGCTGTCGGCCCGGGCCAGCTTTGGCGCCGATCGTCCCCTGGCCCCGGCTCAGGAGGTGATACAGCGCAGGACCCAGACATCGTAGCGCGGATCGTCCAGCGCGTTCAGCGCCGGTGAACTCGCCACCATCCAGCCAGAGAACAGCGGCGCCTGCCCGGCCGCGGGATTGGCGCTGGTGATCGTCACATGGGCATAGGCATTGCCGGCCGGGTTGCCGGTGGGAAAGCGGCAATCCTCGACCGAGACGACCAGCTTGCCATAGGTCTGCGCGGTGCCGCTCGGGATCTCCAGATCGGTGGTCTCGCCCGACATCCGGTCCAGCGCCCGCAGCACGGCGCCGCTGGCTTCGGTGGTCTGCTGCTGCGTTGTGGTCGCGCCGGTGCCCAGCACCGCCAGCGCCAGAAGAAGCGCCCGGATCATTCCGCAGGCTCCGGCTCGGCGGCATCAGAGCCCGATCCGCCGCCGCCGACATATTTCAGCAACAGCTCGATCAGGCTGACCGAACCCTGAGTAAATTCGATCTCGTCGCCGGGTTTGTAATTGGTCAGCGATCCACCCGGCAGCAGTTCCACGAAACTGCCGCCCAGCAGGCCCTCCGAGGCGATCCGCGCCTCGGTGTCGTCGGGCAGCTGCACATCGGCCCCGACCGACAGCGTGGCATCGGCAAAGAAGGTTTCGTTGTTCAGCTTGAGATCGGTGACGGTGCCGACCTTGACCCCCGCCAGCCGCACATCGGTGCCGACGGTCACGCCCTCGACCGAGCGGAACGAAGCGGTCAGCGGATAGCTGGCGCCACCGCCTGCAAAACCCGACAGCTTGCTGCCATAGACGATGAAACCCGCCGCTGCGATCAGCACCAGCCCGCCAGTGACGGTTTCGGTCAGAGTTCCTGCCATGCGACTGCTCTCCGGTCCAGGGCCCTGCCCGGTTACTCGGGCGTCCAGGCCTCGTAATCCTGGCGCACCACCGGCTGCGCCCGACGGATCGAGCCGGGCGGCACATAGGCAGCCTCGGTGCCGGTCAGGTTCGGGACATGGGGTTTTTCCCAGGGCTTGTGCGGCAACGGCGACTGGGTCGGCGGCTGCTCCCAAGTGTGGTGCAGCCATCCATGCCATTCCGGAGAGATCCGGCTGGCCTCGGCCTCGCCATTATACAGCACCCAGCGGCGCTTGCCGTCCTTGGTCTGGAAGAAACGGTTGCCCTCGGCATCCTCGCCGACCTTCTGGCCTTTGCGCCAGCTCCACAGCTGGGTGTTCAGGGTTTGCCCGTTCCACCAGGTCAATGCCCTCAGGATGCCCGTGAGAATGCCCATTTCCGTTCCATCTTCCGACTGTGCGCTTTGCGATATATGGGCGAATTCGTCAGGAAGGTCTAGGACCATCCGGGCCGTCTCCCCGCCCGTGCGGCGGCATGTCGCCCGCTCGGGGCAGCCGCGCCGTCACCTCGATCTCGATCTTCATCTCGGGGGTCTGCAATCCGGCCCGGATCATCGTCGCCGCGGGCCGGGCCCGGGCGAATGCCGCCGAAACCACCGGCCAGCAGGGCGGCCAGTCATCGCCGTCCGGCAGGATGTAGCGCACCCGCACCACATCGTCGAGCGAAGCCCCGGCCTCGGCCAGAGCCTTGCGAATGGTTTCCAGCGCATTGCGGCACTGGTCCTCGACCCGCTCGGGCATGGTCATCTCGGCATAGTCGTACCCGGTGGTTCCGGCGACGAAGACCCAGCCGTCGCTGACCACGGCGCGGGAATAGCCGATGTCCCGCTCGAAGGGAGAGCCCGATGATATGAGACGGCGGGTCATGGGTCAGTCTCCATAGCGGATTCGGGCAGCCAGACGCTCGGGCACGGAATAGAGAAACACCGTCTCGCCGACGCCGTCCCGGATATACCACGATCCCGGCGTGTTCAACGCCCGTTCCAGCCGCCCGGCCAGTGCCGCGTCCCAGTATCGGCTGCAGAAGTCCAGCGCATCGCGGGTGGTATCGTTCAGCGGCGGCGCCGGGCTGGCCTGCCAGTTCCCGCCATAGGCGAATTGCCAGCCGTCGCCGCTGACGGCAGTGGGCGGAGTCGGCGCGGCAGCGTCGGACAGCTCGACGATTCCATAGCTGCAGTCCCAGGATTCGGCGCCCCAGCCATGCCAGCGCCGCGAGGCAAGAACCCGGTCATGCTCCAACACGCCCGCGAACAGTTTCTCTGCATAGCCGGGATTGTCGCGCAAGCGCCGCAGCGCCGGATAGCCCCACAGCAGCCCGGCGCCCAGCAGCGCCAGCAGAATCGTTCCGGAAACCGCACCGCGCACCAAGGACCGGAGGACGCCCATTCACGGCAGCCCTCGCCCGCCCCGGCCTCAGCCCGCGGCGGCTTGCTCTTTCTTGCCTTCCGCGAAGATCAGCAGCGGCTTGGCGCCCGAGGTCACGGCTTCCTCGTTCACCACGACCTTGTCGACATTGTTGAGCGAGGGCAGGTCGAACATGGTTTCCAAGAGGATGTCTTCCATGATCGAGCGCAGCCCGCGCGCCCCGGTCTTGCGCGCGATGGCACGCCGGGCAATGGCCAGAAGCGCATCGTCGGTGAACTGCAATTCGGTGTCTTCCAGTTCGAACAGCCGCTGGTACTGCTTGACCAGCGCGTTCTTCGGCGCCGACAGGATCGTGACCAGCGCGTCCTCGTCCAGATCCTCCAGCGTCGCGATCACCGGCAGGCGGCCGACGAATTCCGGGATCAGGCCGAATTTCAGCAGGTCTTCCGGCTCCAGCGACTTGAACACCTCGCCGACGCCGGCGCTGTCCACTTCCTTGACCTCGGCGCCAAAACCGATGGCCGAGCCCTTGCCGCGCTGCGAGATGATCTTGTCCAGCCCGGCAAAGGCGCCGCCGCAGATGAACAGGATGTTCGTGGTGTCCACCTGCAGGAATTCCTGCTGCGGATGCTTGCGGCCGCCCTGCGGCGGAACTGAGGCCACCGTGCCCTCCATGATCTTCAGCAGCGCCTGCTGCACGCCTTCGCCGCTGACGTCGCGGGTGATCGAGGGGTTGTCGGACTTGCGGGTGATCTTGTCGACCTCGTCGATATAGACGATGCCGCGCTGCGCCCGTTCGACGTTGTATTCACTGGCCTGCAGCAGCTTGAGAATGATGTTCTCGACATCCTCGCCGACATAGCCGGCCTCGGTCAACGTTGTGGCGTCGGCCATGGTGAAGGGCACGTCGAGGATGCGCGCCAGCGTCTGCGCCAGCAGCGTCTTGCCGCAGCCCGTGGGGCCGATCAGCAGGATGTTCGACTTCGCCAGCTCGATGTCCTGCGACTTGGCCGAATGGTTCAGCCGCTTGTAATGGTTGTGGACCGCGACCGAGAGCACCTTCTTGGCATGCATCTGGCCGATCACGTAATCGTCCAGAACCTCGCAGATCTCCTTCGGGGCCGGCACGCCGTCCTTGGACTTGAAGCCCTGGGTCTTGGTCTCTTCACGGATGATGTCCATGCAGAGCTCGACGCATTCATCGCAGATGAACACGGTCGGCCCGGCGATCAGTTTCCTCACCTCATGCTGCGACTTGCCGCAGAATGAGCAGTAAAGGGTGTTCTTGCTGTCGCCCGAATTCGTCGCCATCTCAGTCCCCTGCCGTCCGCTGTTCCGACCCGAATTCCGCCCCGAATTGAGTCTCGCCAACCCGTCCGTCTTCCGGCCCATGGGGCCGGCCGCCAAAGTCTAGGGCAGCGGAATCACAGGCACAACGCCAAATCGTCCTGATCACTCGCCCGTGTCGCAACGGACTCACCTCGGGTCCCCGCGTCATCAAACCTCCGGCACGCGGCTCGACATGATCTCGTCGATCAGGCCCCAGTCCTTGGCTTCCTCGGGCGACATGAACCGGTCGCGGTCCAGCGCGGCCTCGACCGCCTTCAGCTTCTGGCCTGTATGCTTTGTGTAGATTTCGTTCAGCTGATGCTTCAGCTTCAGCGTTTCCTGGGCGTGGATCATGATATCCGTAGCATTGCCCTGATACCCGCCCGAGGGCTGGTGCACCATGATCCGGCTGTTCGGCAGCGAATAGCGCATCCCCTTTTCCCCGGCGGCCAGCAGCAGCGCGCCCATCGAGGCGGCCTGGCCCACGACCAGCGTGGAGATCTTCGGCTTCACGTATTGCATCGTGTCATAGATCGACAGGCCGCTGGTCACCACGCCGCCCGGCGAGTTGATGTACATCGAGATTTCCTTCGACGGGTTCTCCGCCTCCAGGAACAGCAGCTGCGCGCAGACCAGGGTCGAAATCCCGTCATGCACCGGCCCGGCCAGAAAGATGATCCGCTCCTTCAGAAGCCGTGAAAATATGTCATAGGCCCGTTCGCCCCGGCTGGTCTGTTCGACCACCATCGGGACCAGGGTATTCATGTAAAACTCTGCCGGATCGCGCATCTTGCCTGCTTTCTTCCTGGGCACCGTTCTAGCCGGTGGTGGGTTAAACGAGTCTTAGTGGTGCCACCCGGGGGCTGCAAGGGGAGGAACCCATGCATTGCCGCGGCTGGCCCGACGACACCCTCAGCCGGCCGGCGTTCGGATCCGCCCCCGTTCCGACCGCCGCCCGCGGTGCCGGGCCGTTGCTGGACAAGCTTCGCCCGGCAACCATAGTCTGACCGCAACGAGGGAGGATTGGCATGGCAACCGCGAGAACCGTCATCATCGAAGCGCCAGGCGGGCCCGATGCGCTCAAGCTCGCCGATCTGCCGCTGGGCGATCCGGGGCCGGGCGAAATCCGCATCCGGCACAAGGCCATCGGGCTGAACTTCATCGACGTCTATCACCGTTCCGGGCTCTACAAGCTGTCGATGCCGCATGCGATCGGGGCCGAGGGCGCCGGGGTGGTCGAGGCGGTGGGCGACGGCGTGACCCATCTCAAGCCCGGCGACCGCGCCGCCTATGCGGCCATGCCGCCGGGCAGCTATTCGGAGGCGCGGGTGATGCCCGCCGCCCAGGTCTGCCCTCTGCCCGACGGGGTGTCCTTCGAACAGGCCGCGGCCGCGATGCTCAAGGGCATGACCGTCAACTACTTGTTCCGCCGCGTCACCCCGATTGCCCCCGGCGACAGGGTGCTGTTCCACGCCGCCGCGGGCGGGGTCGGAAGCATCGCCTGCCAATGGGCCCGGGCCGAAGGCATCGAACTGATCGGCACCGCCGGCTCGGACGAGAAATGCGCCCTGGCCCGCGACAGCGGCGCCGCCCATGTCATCAACTACCGGACCGAGGATTTCCCGACCCGGGTCCGCGAACTGACCGAGGGTCGCGGCGTAGACGTGGTGATGGACGGGGTCGGCAAGGACACTTTCGACGCCTCGCTCGACTGCCTGCGACCGCTGGGCTTCATGATCTCCTTCGGCAATGCCTCGGGCCCGGTGCCGCCGGTCGATCTGCTGAAGCTCGCCGCCAAGGGCTCTCTGAAGCTGACCCGGCAGACGCTGTTCACCCATATCGCCGACCCCGACACCTGCCAGCAGATGGCCGCCGAGCTGTTCGAGATGATCGCCTCGGGCAAGGTGCGGATCCGGATCGACCAGAGGGTGCCGCTGGAACAGGTGGCCGAGGCGCATCGCGCGCTCGAATCGCGGGCCACCACCGGCGCCACCGTGCTGACGCTCTGACCCCGCCCCCTGGCGGACACCTCTTTCCCGACGCCGCAAGGCCATTCACATCACGCGAGGACTTTCTGCATGCAACTCTACTCCACCATCGACCCGCGCTTCGACGCGCTGATCCACAAGAACGTCCGGATGGAGACCCTCTGGACCGGAGCGCGCTGGTGCGAGGGGCCGGTCTGGGTGCCCTCGGGGCGCTATCTGCTCTGGTCCGACATTCCGAACGACCGGGTGATGCGGTGGGACTGGGCCGATGGCCATGTCTCGACCTTCGAGCAGCCCTGCTTCAACCGGAACGGCCACACGATCGACGCCCAGGGCCGGGTGATCGCCTGCGAGCACCGAGGCCGCGCCGTGACCCGGACCGAGCATGACGGAACCCGCCGGGTGCTGGCCGACCGCTACCAGGGCAAGCGCTTCAACTCGCCCAACGACGTGGTGGTCAAGCGCGACGGTTCGATCTGGTTCACCGATCCCTCCTACGGGATCGATTCGGACTACGAGGGCGACAAGTCCCCCTCCGAGATCGGCGCCCGCAATGTCTACCGGATCGACCCCGACGGCAGCGTCGAACGGGTCATCGACGACATGGTGCAGCCGAACGGGCTGGCCTTCTCGCCGGACGAGAGCCTGCTCTATGTCGCCGACACCGGCCGCACCCATCAGCCCGACTGCACCCCGGCAATCCGCGCCTACCCGGTCGCGGCGGACGGGAAATCGCTCGGCGCCGGGCAGACGCTCTGCGAATGCGATGTCGGCCTCTATGACGGTTTCCGCGTCGATACCGACGGCAACATCTGGTCCTCGGCGGGCGACGGCGTGCATTGCTATGCCGCCGACGGCACGCTGCTGGGCAAGATCCTGGTCGACGAGGTGGTCGCCAACATCTGTTTCGGCGGCCCGAAGCTGAACCGGCTGTTCATCTGCGCCACCACCTCGCTGCGCTCGATCTATGTCAACGCCCGCGGGGTGTCGCACTTCGCCTGATCGCGCCGGCGCTCCATCAGGAGCGCCCGGCCCCAGGGCGTGTCGAGCGGCCCGCCCGCGATCCGGAAGCCGGCCTTCTCATAGGCCCGGATCGCCCGCCGGTTGTCGGGATGCGGATCGGTGCCGACCGCCGGGGCGCCGGCCCCGAACAGGCTGCGGACATGCTGGTCGATGAAGGCCGGCCCATGGCCCTGCCCCAGCATGTCGGCCTCGCCGATGAACTGGTCGATCCCGCGCGCCCCCGGCGGCAGATAGGCGAAATGGTGATCGGGCTCGTCATGGACGCCATAGTCCTGGATATAGGCAAAGGGCCTGCCCGCCAGTTCGACGATGCTCGGCACCGTGCCCGGGTCCACCTGCCCCGGCGGTTCCGCCCCCTCCTGCGGCCACCAGCGCAGCACATGCGGCGCCTGGCGCCAGCGCCGCAGCAAGGGCAGATCGGCCCCGGTCAGGCACCGGATCAGATAGCGGTCCATGCCCCAAGACTGGCAAACCCGGACCCGCGCCGCAAGACGCCCCCGGCGGGCCGCCGCCCCGTCGCCGGAAAGAGGCGGGGAAAAGTGCCGCAGGGCCCGTCAAGCCATTGAATAATCCGTCCGGGACCGTTTAGCTGGCCCCGACCCGCCGCTGGGAGTCCCGATGCGCTATTCCGCCCTGAAAATCCTGACCCAAGGTCTGACCGGCAACAAAGGCTGGACCCCGGCCTGGCGTCAGCCCGAACCGAAATCCGACTATGACGTGCTGATCATCGGCGGCGGCGGGCACGGGCTGGCGACGGCCTATTACCTGGCCCGGACCTACGGGCTGACCAATGTCGCGGTGCTGGAAAAGGGCTATCTCGGCGGCGGCAATGTCGGGCGCAACACCACGATCGTGCGGGCCAACTACTTCCTGCCCGGCAATTCCGAGTTCTACTCGCATTCGCTGAAGCTCTGGGAAGGGCTCGAGGCCGACCTGAACTACAACGTGATGCATTCGCAGCGCGGGCTGATCAACCTGTTCCATTCGGACGGCCAGCGCGACGCCTTCGCCCGGCGCGGCAATGCGATGATCAACCAGGGCGACGACGCCGAACTGCTCGACCGCGACGGGGTCCGCGAATACCTGCCCTATCTCGATTTCGACAACGGCCGCTTCCCGATCTACGGCGGGCTCTACCACCCGCGCGGCGGCACCGCCCGGCACGATGCCGTGGCCTGGGGCTATGCCCGCGCCGCCGACCAGCGCGGTGTGGACCTGATCCAGAACTGCGAGGTGACCGGCATCGACATCTCGGGCGGCAAGGTCACCGGGGTGCAGACCACGCGCGGCGCGATTCGCGCGAAGAAGGTCGCCATCGTCACCGCCGGCCGCTCGGGCCAGGTCGCCGCGATGGCCGGTCTGCGGCTGCCGATCGAAAGCCACATCCTGCAGGCTTTCGTCACCGAGGGGCTGAAGCCGGTCATCAACCATGTCGTCAGCTTCGGCATGGGGCATTTCTACATCTCGCAGTCCGACAAGGGCGGGCTGGTCTTCGGCGGCGATCTCGATCTCTACGCCTCCTATGCCCAGCGCGGCAATCTGCCGATGGCCGAACATGTGATGGAGGCGGCGATGACGCTGATGCCGATCATCGGACGGGCCAAGGTCCTGCGCAGCTGGGGCGGGATCATGGACATGACGCCGGACGGCTCGCCGATCATCGACAAGACCGGGATCGAGGGGCTCTACATCGACTGCGGCTGGAACTACGGCGGCTTCAAGGCGGTCCCCGCCTCGGGCGACTGCCTGGCGCACCTGATCGCCACCGACAAGCCGCACGAGGTCGCCAAGGGCTTCCGGCTGGACCGGTTCCGTACCGGGCGCGGGATCATCGACGAGGAGGGCACCGGTGCGCAGCACAACCTTCACTAGAGACACCGGACGGCCGGCTTGCCGCGACACCGGGCCGGAGGGGCAGGACCGGGGGATTGCGGACGCCCGGAACAGGCCCTCGGGAATGGTGATCTGCGCCGCTCTCGCCTGTCTCGCCGCCCTGCCCGCCCGGGCCGAGGGCCCGCCACCCGGCTGCTACGACCGCAGCTACAGCGCCGCCCATCTGGCCTCTCACCCCGACCAGATCGCCGCCAGAATACGGCTCTGGCTGGAACCCGACGGCGACGGCACCAACGCGGTCGGCAACCTCACGATCTGGACCGCCGACCAGGGCCATGCCCGGCGCGACGGGCTGGGCAACAGCCGATTCGATTCCTTCCTGCTGTGCTGGACCGAGAACGGCCGCGACTTCTGCGGCATCGAATGCGATGGCGGCCATGCCTCGATCACCGTCAAGGGCGACACGCTTGACCTGAGCACCGACGGGATGTGGGTCGGCGAAACCCAGGGCTGCGGCGGCGCCATCGACATTGCCGAACGCCCCGATACCCGAGTCACCTACCGCATGACCCGCGTCCCCGACGCCCACTGCAACGACTGAGAGCCTGATGCGAATCCCCTGCCCCCTCTGCGGCCCCCGCGACCTGCGCGAATTTTCCTACCGCGGCCATGCGGTCGGGCTCGACCGTCCGGCGCCCGACGCCGGCGAGACCGCCTGGGACGAGTTCGTCTATCTGCGCGAGAACCCCGCCGGTCCGACGCAGGACCTCTGGTATCACGAGGCCGGCTGCGGCGCCTGGCTGGTGGTCGAGCGCAATACCGTGACGCATGAGATCACCGGCGCCCGGCTCGCCTCGGAGGCCGCGTCATGAGGGTCGCGGGCCGTGGCATCGTCGATCGCAGCACGCCCGTCGGGTTTTCCTTCGACGGCAAGGAGTTCACCGGCTTCGCGGGCGATACGCTCGCCTCGGCGCTGCTGGCCTCGGGGCAGCGGCTCATCGGCCGCTCGTTCAAGTACCACCGCCCGCGCGGTGTCCTGACCGCCGGCTCCGAGGAACCGAACGCGCTGGTGACCACCGGGCGCGACACCGACCGGACCCCGAATGTCCGGGCCACGGTGCAGGAGATCTATGACGGGCTCGAAGCCCAGAGCCAGAACGCATGGCCCTCGCTCGGCTTCGACGCGCTGGCGGTGAACGACTTGCTGTCGCCCTTCCTCGGCGCCGGGTTCTATTACAAGACCTTCATGTGGCCGGTGAAGTTCTGGGAAAAGCTCTACGAACCGCTCATCCGCCGCGCCGCCGGGCTGGGCGCCCTCTCCGGCGCCCCCGACCTGGCGCCCCGCGAAAAGGCCTACGCCTTTTGCGACTTGCTGGTGATCGGCTCCGGCCCGGCCGGCCTGGCCGCGGCGCTGCTGGCGGGACGGGCCGGGGCGGATGTGATCCTGGCCGAGGAGGACTCGGTCTTCGGCGGCCGGCTGAACGGCGAAGCGCTGCAGATCGACGGCCAGCCCGGCCGCGACTGGGCCGCCGCGGTTCTGGCCGAGCTGCAGAGCCTGCCCAATGTCCGGCTGATGCGGCGCACCACGGTGACCGGCGCCTATGATCAGGGCACCTATGCCGCGCTGGAACGGGTGAACCTGCACCGCACCCCGCCCGGCGATGCGCCGATCGAATGCTTCTGGCGGATCGTCGCCAAGCGGGCGATCCTCGCCGCCGGGGCGCAGGAGCGGATGATCGCCTTCCGCAACAACGACCGCCCCGGCATCATGCAGGCCTCGGCGGTGCGCAGCTATCTGCATCGCTTCGGCGCCGTCGCCGGGGCGCGGGTCGCGGTGTTCGGCAACAATGACGACGCGCATCGCACCGCCCACGATCTGGCCGCCGCCGGGCTGACCGTGACGGCGCTGATCGACACAAGGCCCGACGCCGTTGTCGAAGGCCCGTTCCCGATCTTCCGCGGCGCCGAGGTGATCAACACCGCAGGCCGCACCGGGCTGCACGGGCTCAGCCTGCGCCACGCCGGCGGCAAGGCGGATATCGAGGCCGATTGTCTTGCTGTTTCAGGAGGTTGGAACCCGAACCTCGCGTTGACCTGCCATCATAACGGACGCCCGGTCTGGGACGAGAAGATCGCCGCCTTCGTGCCCCGGCCGGGGTCGGTTCCGGGGCTCGAAGCCGCCGGCGCGGCGCTCGGCGTCTTCTCCACCAGGGGGGCGCTGGATTCGGGCGCAAACTGCGCCAAGACCGCCCTGCAAGCCCTTGGATTCAAATGCCCTTCATGGGAACCACCGGAAGCGGAAGAGGCCGAGCCCGGGATCACCGCGCATTGGGCTGTGCCGGGTCCGGGCCGGGCCTGGCTCGACATGCAGAACGACGTCACGGTCAAGGACGTGAAGCGCGCCGCGCAAGAGGGCTTCTCCTCGGTCGAACACATGAAGCGCTACACCACCCAGGGCATGGCGACCGACCAGGGCAAGACCTCGAATGTCTCGGCCCTGGCGATCCTGGCCGATACCACCGGAAACGGCATTCCCGCCACTGGAACAACCACTTACCGCCCACCCTTCACACCGGTCTCGATCGGCGCAATGGGCGCTGGCGGCTGGGGAATGGGCTTTGCCCCGCAGCGCTTCACCACCTCGCACGCCGCTTCGGTGGACCGGGATGCGCCGATGGTCGAGGTCGGTCTGTGGTATCGGCCCAGCTACTTCCCGCGCACCGGTGAATCCAGCTGGCGCGAATCCTGCGACCGCGAGGTGACCATGGTCCGCGAGACGGTCGGGGTCTGCGATGTCTCGACCCTCGGCAAGATCGACATCCAGGGCAAGGACGCCGCGGAATTCCTTGATTTTGTTTACACAAACACGTTTTCGACCCTGCCTGTCGGCAAATGCCGCTACGGGCTGATGCTGCGCGAGGACGGCTTCGTGATGGATGACGGCACCTCGGCCCGACTGGGACCCGAGCATTTCGTCATGACCACCACCACCGCCGCCGCCGGGCCGGTGATGAAGCATCTCGAATTCGTCCGCCAGGCCTTCCGGCCGGGCAAGGACATCCGGCTGATCTCGGTCACCGAACACTGGGCGCAGTTCTCGGTTGCCGGGCCGAAATCGCGCGAGTTGGTGAACGCAGTGCTCGACAAGCCGATCGACGACGACGGCTTCCCCTTCATGGCCTGTGGCGCGGTCAGCGTCGCCGGGACGCCCGGGCGGCTGTTCCGGATCTCCTTCTCGGGCGAGCGCGCCTATGAAATCGCGGTGCCGGCCCGCTATGGCGACAGCCTCTACCGGCTGCTCGTGGCCCAGGCCGAGGCACTCGGCGGCGGCCCCTACGGGATGGAGGCGCTGAACGTGCTGCGGATCGAGAAGGGCTTCATCACCCATGCCGAGATCGACGGCCGCACCACCGCCTTCGACCTCGGCCTTCAGGGCATGATCTCGAAGAAGAAGGACTGCATCGGCAAGACCCTCTCGGCCCGGCCCGGGCTGATGGAGGACCGGGAGGAGATGGTCGGCCTCAAGCCGGTCGGCGGCGTCATGCAGCTGACCGCCGGGGCGCATCTCTTCGCCGCCACCGACAAACCGCTTCGCCAGAACGTGCAGGGTCATGTCACCTCGGCCTGCCATTCGCCGACGCTGGGCCATCCGCTGGCGCTGGCCTTCCTCAGAAACGGCCGCGCCCGGCATGGCGAGACGGTGAAGATGGTGGACCACCTGCGCAAGATCGAGACCCTGTGCGAAGTCACCCATCCGGTATTCTTCGATCCCGAAGGAGGGCGCGCCCGATGAGCCGTCTGATTGCCCGTGCCCCGGCCGAGGGGCTGACTCCGCTGGATGCCGACGGCACCACGCTGATCGAATTGCCGATGGAGCCGATCACCGCGATCAGCCCCTTCGCAGGGCAGGAGAAAGCCGTCAACGCCGCGTTGAAGCCGCTGGGCCTGCGTTTCCCGAAACCGGGCCAGTCGCTGGCCAGGGGCAAGGCCCGCATCCTCTGGACGGGGCAGGATCAGGCCTTCCTGATCGGTGTCGCGCCGCCCGAGATTCCCGGCGCCGCTCTGGCCGACCAGTCCGACGGCTGGGCGCGGCTCCGCCTGACCGGCGCGCTGGCCGAGGCCGCGCTGGCCCGGCTGGTGCCCCTGGACCTTCGGACCGGGGCCTTCCCGCTCGACGCCACCGCCCGCAGCCTACTCAACCACATGCCACTGTCCGTCACCCGCACCGGGACCGACAGCTTCGATCTGATGGTGTTCCGCTCGATGGCCACGACCGCGGTGCATGAGCTGGACGTCGCCATGCGCAGCGTCGCCGCCCGGCAGGACGGCGGCTGAGCCCGGGCCCGGCCGGGTCAGGCCCCGACGGCCCGGCGGATCATGTTCCAGTAGATCCGTTCGACCCGGCCGCGCGACAGGCGCCCGTCCTCGCGGAACCAGCCCGGGATCCCGTTCAGCATCGACAGCAGCGCCATCGCGGCCAGCCGCGTGTCGGGGATCTGGAAGTCGCCCGCGCCCTGCCCCTCGATCAGGATTTTCTCCAGCCGGTCCTCGTAACCGTGCCGCAGCGCCTCGATCGCCCGGTGATTCTCGGGTTCGAGATTGCGCATTTCCATATAGGCGATGACCACCGCCTCGGGCCGGGCCAGGTGGAAGCGGATGTGAAAGCGCACGAAGGCCTCGAGCCGGGGAATCGCGCCTTCGGGCAGGACCACCTCGTCCCAGGCGGCCAGCAATTCGGTCAGATGATCCTTCATCAGGTCGAAGAGCATGGTCTGCTTGTCGGGCGTGTAGAGATACAGCGCCCCGGCCTGGACCCCGACTTCGGCGGCGATCTGGCGCATCGAGACGGCGGCATAGCCATGCCGGGCGATCAACCGCTGCGCGGCCTCGCGCACCCGGGGGCCGGTGATCTCGGAATGGGAACCCTGTTTGCGTGCCATGCGGACAATCTATCTGAACAGACGTTCAGCGAAAGCCCCGATTTGCCTTACCGGCGGTCCGGGCCGCGCTTGTGGCCAGCCGGGCGGCAGCCTAGCATGGGCGAGAGAGGTTTCCATGCGCCCTGCCCGCCGCCCCGCCATCCTGCTCTGCCTGGCCATGACGTCCGGGCTGGGCGGCTGCGCCCCGTTCCCGTTGCAGGACGGTGCCGGCGTCGAGGTGGCCGAGGCCGCGCCCTGGCCGGAACTGCTGCCGATGGACCGGCTTCTGGCCCGGCAGGACGAGGTCGGGATCACCGACGAGACGACAGCCGGGCTGCTCGCCCGTGCCGCGGCGCTGCGGGCCCGGGCGGCACGGCTGCGGGCCCGGCAGGTCGGCGGCTAGGGCCGCCGTTGCGCCCTGACGGCTGGTAAGCTAACAGGCGCGGGATCAGGAGCCCCAACAAAAAGGCCATAGCCATGACCCAGCCCCCCCTACGCCTCGGTATCGCGGGTCTTGGCACTGTTGGCGCCGGCGTGCTGGCCATCCTGCAGGACCAGCCCCGGATGATCGCCGCCCGTGCCGGACGCCCGGTCGAGATCACCGCCGTCTCCGCCCGCGACCGCAACCGCGACCGCGGCGTGAAGCTGGACCGCTACGGCTGGGAGGACGATCCCGTGGCCCTGGCCACCCGGCCCGACATCGACGTCTTCGTCGAGCTGATCGGCGGCGACAACGGCCCGGCCAAATCCGCGGTCGAGGCGGCCCTGGCCAGCGGCAAGGACGTGGTGACCGCCAACAAGGCGCTGCTGGCGCTGCACGGCCAGGCGCTGGCCGAGGCGGCCGAGGCGAAAGGCCGTGTGATCCGCTTCGAAGCGGCGGTGGCCGGCGGCATCCCGGTGATGAAGGCGCTGACCGAAGGTCTGGCGGCGAACCGGATGTCCCGGGTGATGGGGGTGATGAACGGCACCTGCAACTACATCCTGACCCGGATGCAGGCGACCGGAAAGGCCTATGCCGACATCTTTGCCGAGGCCCAGGCCCTGGGCTATGTCGAGGCCGATCCGACGCTGGATGTCGGCGGCATCGACGCGGCGCACAAGCTGGCGCTGCTGGCCTCGGTCGCCTTCGGCACGAAGGTGGATTTCGCCGGCGTCGAGATCGAGGGAATCGAGCGGATCAGCATCGAGGACATCGAGCAGGCCGCCGACATGGGCTATCGGATCAAGCTGCTGGGCGTGGCCCAGGTCACCGGGCGCGGGCTGGTGCAGCGGATGTCGCCCTGCCTGGTGCCCTCGGACAGCCCGCTCGGGCAGCTCGACGGCGGCACCAACATGGTGGTGCTGGAAGGCGACCAGGTCGGCCAGATCGCCCTGCGCGGCCCCGGCGCCGGGGCAGGCCCGACCGCCAGCGCGGTGATGTCGGATGTCATCGACCTGGCGCGCGGCTTCCGGGTGCCCTGTTTCGGCCAGCCCGCGGCGACGCTGGAACAGGCCACCGCGGCCAGCGCCCAGGTTCCGGCGCCCTATTACCTGCGCCTGCGGCTGACCGACAAGCCCGGCGCCCTGGCCAAGGTGGCGACGCTGTTGGGCGAGGCCGGGGTCTCGATCGACCGGATGCGTCAGTATGGCCATGCCGAGACCACGGCGCCGGTCCTGATCGTCACCCACAAATGCGCCCGCGCCGCGCTGGACCTGGCGCTGGAAGGGCTGTCCAGCACCGGCGTCGTGCCCGGCCACCCGGTCGCGCTGCGGATCGAAGAGGTCTGAACGGCGGCTTTCCGGCCGCCGCCGCGCCCTGGGGAAAACTGTTACCGCTACCCGGTCTTGCCGAAGCCAGACCTGACCGTTAGGCCATGGCCGGGCAGGAAACCAAGGAGCGCCACCGTGACGGACAAAGCACAATTCATGGACCGGATGCTGTCGTTGGGGCTGTCCCGGGTCTCCGAGGCGGCGGCGCTGGCCTCGGCCCGGCTGATCGGCCGCGGCGACGAGAAGGCCGCCGACCAGGCTGCGGTCAACGCGATGCGCGACCAGCTCAACATGCTCGACATCAAGGGCACCGTGGTGATCGGCGAGGGCGAGCGCGACGAGGCCCCGATGCTGTATATCGGCGAGGAGGTCGGCACCGGCAACGGCCCCGAGGTGGACATCGCGCTGGACCCGCTGGAAGGCACCACCCTGACCGCCAAGGACATGCCCAACGCGCTCACCGTCATCGCCATGGCGCCGCGCGGCACCCTGCTGCACGCGCCGGATGTCTACATGGACAAGCTGGCGATCGGCCCCGGCTTCGCCCCCGATCTGCTGTCGCTGGACATGACCCCGACCGAGCGGGTCAAGACCCTGGCCAAGGCGCGCGGCGGCAGCACCTCGGACATCACCGTCTGCATCCTCGAACGGCCCCGGCACGAAGAGCTGATTGCCGAGGTCCGCGCCACCGGTGCCGCGATCCGGCTGATCACCGATGGCGACGTCGCCGGCGTGATCCATTGCGCCGAGGCGGAAAAGACCGGCATCGACATGTATATGGGGGCCGGCGGCGCGCCCGAGGGCGTGCTGGCGGCCAGCGCCCTGAAATGCATGGGCGGGCAGATGTGGGGCCGGCTGATGTTCCGCAACGAGGACGAGCGCGGCCGCGCCCGTGCCGCCGGGATCACCGACCTGAACCGGATCTACAGCCGCGACGAGATGGTCACCGATGACGTGATCTTCGCCGCCACCGGGGTCACCAGCGGCTCGATCCTCGCCGGCATCCGGCGCGAGCCCGGCTATGTCGAGGCCGAGACGATCCTGATGCGCTCGAAGACCGGCTCGGTCCGGCGGATGCTGTATCGCAACCCGACCCGGTAGGGGGCCAGAGCAGCCAAACGGCATGGGGCGAAACCATGGCCCCATTCGGCAAAACCGTGTTACGGTCCAGGCAAGGCGCAATCCTGCGTGCTTTTCCTCTTTCAGATCGGCCAGATAGATGCAGATTCCTTCATGGACGAAACCCGCCCTGCTGGGCGCGGGGACAGGAGCGATTGCCCTGGCAATCCTCGGCTTCAACTGGGGCGGCTGGATGACCGGCGGCAGTGCCGCAGCGCTTTCGGACAGCCAATCCATGGCCGCCGTTGCCTTGGCCCTGACGCCCTATTGCCTGCAGAACGCGCAAAGCGACCCGCAGTCGCTTGCCATCATGACTGAACTCGATGCCGCCAGCAGCTATCAGCGCCGGGGCATTGTCGAAAAGGCGGGCTGGGCGACGCCGCTGGGCATGGACAAGCCCGACCGGGCGCTGGCCGAGGCCTGCCAGATCGCGTTGAAGAAGGACGCGTAGCCCCCGCTTGCCGGCAGGGGTCTCCTGCCGGCAGGCATTGTCGGCCGCCACCCTGGGACTCTCGGCTTGCGATCTCGCTGACGGCACCCAAGATTTCCGCCATGATGTTCATGTCCTCCGTCTTCCCGCTGAACTGAACGCGCTGCGCTCGCCCTGATCGAGCGCGCCTGTTCCGGCGCTTCGGCACCGTCCCTCAGCCCTGGCCGCGCCTCTGCGACGGCCTTCTGGAGAACATCCCATGCCCAGAAATGAATTGAACGGCCTGACCGAGAGTCAGGGCCGTGGCTTTATCGACGACGGTTTCCTCCGCCTCGACGCCGCCTTCGACCCCGAGCTTGCCCGGCGCTGCCGAGACGCTCTGTGGTCGCAGATCGGCCTGTCGCCCGGGGCACCCGAGACCTGGACCCAACCGGTGATTCGGCTGGGACTGCAGAGCACGCCGGATTTTGTCGCCGCCGCCAACACGCCACGCCTGCATCGGGCCTATGACGGGCTGGTCGGCGCAGGGCGCTGGCTGCCGCCTGCCGGACTCGGCAGTTTTCCGGTCCGCTTTCCCGCGCCGGAAGTGCCCGGCGATGACGGCTGGCATGTCGACATGAGCTTTAGGACCGAGGCGCCGGATTTCCTCGACTGGCGGGTCAATGTCACCAGCACGGGCCGCGCCCTGCTGATGCTGTTCCTGTTCTCGGACACCGGCCCCGAGGATGCGCCGACCCGGATCAGGCGCGGCTCGCACCTGATCATCGCGCGGGAATTGCTGCCCCATGGGGTCGAGGGCACGACTCTGCGGCAACTGGCGGCGAACGGTTTCGCCTCCAGCGCCGACTGCCCGCAGGAGCTGGCAACCGGGGCGGCGGGGACGGTCTATCTCTGCCATCCGTTCCTGGTCCATGCCGCGCAAGCGCATCACGGGTCCGCGCCGCGCTTCATGGCACAGCCCGCCCTGCTGCCGAGGGGCGGGTTCGATCCGGCGCTGCCGCCCTCGCCTATGCAGATCGCGATCCGCGAGGCCTGCGGGCTGCGGTTCTAGCCACGGCAAGGGGCGGGTCCAGCGGCCTGCCCCACGCCACCCTTGCCCCGCGTCGGCTTTCGGGCGAAACCGTCGCATGGCCGATTTCCTGAACGTCTCCGCCTCGCTCACCGGCCGCCGCTGGGTCGGCCCCACGCCCGAACAGGACCGCCTGGCCGAGGCGATGGCCCAGATCACCGGCCTGCCGCTGCCGCTCTCGCGGGTGCTGGCAGGGCGCGGCGTGGCGCCGGAAGAGGCGCAGGGCTTTCTCGAACCCACCCTGCGCGACCTGCTGCCCGACCCGCTGAGCCTGAAGGACATGCAGGCCGCCGCCGCCCGGTTCCTGAAGGCCGTGAAGGACCGCCAGCGGATCGCGATCTTTGCCGATTACGATGTCGATGGCGGGTCCTCGGCGGCGCTGCTGATCTGCTGGCTGCGGGCGATGGACCGGCAGGCGACGCTCTATATCCCCGACCGGATCGACGAAGGCTACGGTCCCAACGAGGCCGCGATGAAGATGCTGGCCCGGGATCACGACCTGATCGTCTGCGTCGATTGCGGCACGCTCTCGCACGGGCCGGTGGCGGCAGCGCGGGGCGCCGACGTGGTGATCCTCGATCACCACCTGGGCGGCGAGACCCTGCCCCCGGCGCTGGCGGTGGTGAACCCGAACCGGCAGGACGAAGACGGCGCCCTGGGTCATCTCTGCGCCGCCGGTGTGGTGTTCCTGATGCTGGTCGAAGCCAACCGACAGCTGCGCGGCGACAAGCAGACCGGACCGGCGCTGCTGTCGTTCCTCGACCTCGTCGCCCTGGCCACCGTCGCCGACGTCGCGCCACTGGTCGGCGTCAACCGCGCATTCGTGCGCCAGGGCCTTGCGATCATGGCGCGGCGCGAACGCCCCGGGCTGGTGGCGCTCGCCGACGTGGCGCGGATGGACGAGGCGCCGAACAGCTATCACCTCGGCTTCCTGCTCGGCCCCCGAGTCAATGCCGGCGGAAGGATCGGCCAGGCCGACCTCGGCGCAAGGCTGCTCTCGACCGACGACCCGGCCGAGGCGGTGCGGCTGGCGACGCGCCTCGACGAACTGAACAGCGAGCGGCGCGAGATCGAATCGCGGGTCCGGGAAGAGGCTCTGGCCCAGGCCGAGTCGCGCGGGCTGGATGCGCCGCTGGTCTGGGCGGCGGGCGACGGCTGGCATCCCGGTGTCGTCGGCATCGTCGCGGCGCGGCTGAAAGAGGCCGCCCACCGCCCTGCCGTGGTGATCGGCTTCGAGGGCGATGCCGGCAAGGGCTCGGGCCGTTCGGTCAGCGGCATCGACCTTGGCGCCTCCGTGCAACGCCTGGCCGCCGAAGGGCTGATCGAGAAAGGCGGCGGGCACAAGATGGCGGCGGGCCTGAGCCTGAGCCGGGCGCAGCTGGCCCCCGCCATGGACCGCCTGGCCGCCCTGCTGGCGCGGCAGGGCGCCGCCGAACTGGGGCCGTCCGACCTGCGGCTGGCGGGGCTGCTGATGCCCGGCGCGGCCACCATCGACCTGATCGGCCTGCTCGACCAGGCCGGCCCCTTCGGCCAGGGCGCTCCGGCGCCGCGTTTTGCCTTTGCCGATGTGGCGATCCGCTCGACCCGGCGAATCGGTGACACCCATCTGCGGCTGAGTTTCGGCGACAGCACCGGCCCGGCGCTGGAGGCGGTCGCCTTCGGGGCGATGGACGGACCGCTGGGCCCGGCGCTGCTGGAGCATGGCGGCGCGCGCTTCCACCTCGCCGGACGGCTGGAAATCAACCGCTGGAACGGCCGCTCCAAGGCGCAATTGCGGCTGGAAGACGCCGCACGGGCCTGAGAGCTCCCCGCCCGGGCAGCGGAATGCAAGCTTTGTGCGCCAAGCGCAGATTTCCCATTGCGCGCCGCGCCAAGCTTGACTAAACACCCGTCACGCCGCGACACGGCCCGTTCGTCTATCGGTTAGGACGTCAGGTTTTCAACCTGAAAAGAGGGGTTCGACTCCCCTACGGGCTGCCACCGCGTCGAAGCCTCCCCCGGCATCGCTGGTGATTTCATCGAATTGCGGACCATGCCCGCCCTGCGTGATTCGGCGGGTTTGTCGCCTGGCGGCCGGGCTGCGGGCCGGCGTGGCTGCCGATCGGGCTGCGGACCCGGCAACTGACGGCGGGAGGTGTCCCGCGCCCTATTGCAGCTGCGCCGTGGCCTCGATTTCGACCATCGCCTCGTCTTCGACGAGTTCCTTGACCACGACCAGCGACATCGCCGGGAAATGCCGCCCCATCACCGCGCGATAGGCGGCACCGACCTCGCGTTGCCGGGCCAGGTATTCCGTCTTGTCGGTCACGAACCAGGTCATCCGGACGATGTCGCCGACATGGCCGCCCGCCGCCTCGACGACGGCGCGGATGTTTTCCAGCGCCTGTTGCATCTGGCCGACGAAGTCATGCGTCCGGAAGTTCTGCTCTGCGTCCCATCCGATCTGACCGCCGATATGGAGCGTTCCGTCCCTGGTCAGCACGCCGTTGGCATAGCCCTTTGCCGGCAGCCATCCACCCGGCTGAATCACCTTGTTTGCCACGAAATCACCTATTCAAATGGGATTGCAACTTGTCCTTGATCCGGGCGGGCCAGACCTCGGGCCGGCCGCTCCGGTCCACATGGACGATGGTCGAGGTGGCCCGAAACCGAAGTTCCTCGCTGCAATGCGCGTCGATGTCCAGCGTCGCGCTGGTGCGGCCGATCCGGCGGCAGGACAGGCTCAGAAGCAGCCGGTCACCGTGCCGGCTGGGTGCCTTGAAGGTCGCCGTGATCTCCACCGTCGGCACGCCGCCAACCTTCATGAGTTCCTCGAAGGGAACCCCGATGGCCTCTCCGAAAAACGTCTCGATGCAGTCGTTGATCAGTTCGAAATAGCGCGGAAAGAACACGATCCCGGCCGGGTCGCAGTATTTGAACAATACTTTCTGGGGATAGGTGAATGCCATGTTTCAACTCCTGGGGCGCGGTCCGGGCAGCGCCGCCGGCCGCAGCCGACGGCATCGCATGCTCAGTCCGCCAGTTCGCGCAGAACGAAGCGCTGGATCTTGCCGGTCGCGGTCTTGGGCAGGGCCTGGCGGAACTTGATCGAGCGCGGATACTTGTAAGGCGCGATCGTCGCCTTCACGAAGTCCTGGAGAATCTTCCGCGTCAGGTCCGAGGCGGTGACGCCCTCGTTCAGCACCACATGCGCCTCGACGATGTATCCGCGGTCCGGATCCGGCGCCCCGATGACCGCGCATTCGGCCACCGCCTCATGCGAAAGCAGCGCCGCCTCGACCTCGGGTCCGGCGATGTTGTAGCCCGCCGAAACGATGATGTCGTCGCTGCGGGCGGCAAAGTGGAAATGCCCGGACTCGTCCTGCCAGAAACTGTCGCCGGTGATGTTCCAGCCGTCCCTCACGTAATCCGCCTGGCGCGGATCGTCGAGATAGCGGCAGCCGGTGGGACCGCGCACCGCGAGGCGACCGACCTCGCCCGGGGGCAGATCGTTCATCTGCGCATCCACGATCCTGGCCTGGTAGCCGCCCACCGGCCGCCCGGTGCAGGCCGGCCGGGAATCGTCGAACCGGTTGGACAGGAAGATATGCAGCATCTCGGTCGCACCGATCCCGTCGAGCATCGGCTTGCCGGTCCGGCGCACCCATTCCTCGTAGATCGGTGCCGGAAGGGTCTCGCCGGCCGAAACCGCCGCCCGCAGGCTGGACAGGTCGGCGCCCTCCTCCATCGCCTTCAGCATCACCCGATAGGCGGTCGGGGCGGTGAAGCAGATCGTGGCTTTGAAGGTCTCGATGATCTCGATCATTTTCGGCGGCGTGGCGGCTTCGAGCAGGGTCGCCGCCGCACCGAAGCGCAGCGGAAAGACCGCAAGACCGCCGAGACCGAAGGTGAAGGCCAGCGGCGGCGAACCGACGAAGACGTCTTCGGGCGTGACCTTCAGCACTTCCCGGGCATAGCCGTCAGCGATGATCAGCAGGTCGCGGTGAAAATGCATCGTGGCCTTCGGCGCACCCGTGGTGCCCGAGGTGAAGCCCAGCAGCGCCACGTCGTCGCGCCCGGTCCGGACCGCATCGAACCTTACCGGCTTCTGCAGCGCCAGGCGGTCGAGTTCGGCATCGTGGTTCGCTGTACCATCGAAGCCGACCACCGTCTTCAGGAAGGTGCTCTTCTTTGCACAGGCGATCAGTTCGTCGGTCAGGCGGGTGTCGCAGATCGCATGGCCGATCTCGGCCTTCTCGACGATCTTCAGCAACTCCCCGGCCCGCAGCATCGGCATCGTGTTCACCACGACCGCCCCGGCCTTTGTCGCCGCCAGCCAGCAGGCCACCATGGCCGGGTTGTTGGCAGAGCGGATCAGCACCCGGTTGCCGGGCTTGACCCCCAGGTCATCGACCAGGACATGCGCCAGCCGGTTGGTCCAGTCGGAGAGTTCCTTGTAGGTCCGGCGCCGGCCGTTCCCGATCAGCGCGGTGTTGTCGCCAAAGCCCTTCTCGACCATCCGGTCGGTCAGTTCGACCGCGGCGTTCAGGGTCTCGGGATAGTCGAATCCCTCCAGCAGGAAATCCGGCCAGCTGTCGTGCGGCGGAAGACCGTCGCGGGTGAACGTGTCGATATGTGCGCTCGGTCCGAGCATGTCCTATCCTCCCAGATAATCCCGCATCGCCTGACGGGCGATCACGACCCGCTGGACGTCCGACGCGCCTTCGTAGATCCGCAGCGCCCTGATCTCGCGGTAGAGCCTTTCGACGGTGCCGCCGGACCTGACGCCGTCGCCGCCATGCAGTTGCACGGCCAGATCGATGACCCGTTGGGCCTGTTCGGTCGCGAAGAGCTTGGCCATCGCCGCCTCGCGGGTCACACGCGGCGCCCCCTGATCCTTGGTCCAGGCGGCGCGATAGACCAGCAACGCGGCGGCATCGACATCCAGCGCCATGTCGGCGATGTGGCCCTGCACCATCTGGTGATCGAACAGCGGCGCCCCCTGGACATGGCGTGCATTCACCCGCTCCAGCGCCTCGTCCAGCGCCCGGCGGGCAAAGCCGAGCGCCGCCGCCGCGACGGTGGAGCGGAAGACGTCGAGCACCATCATCGCGATCCGGAACCCGTCGCCGCTTTCACCGAGACGCGCGCCCACCGGGATCCGGCAACCGGTGAACCGCAAACGCGCCAGCGGGTGCGGCGCGATCGTTTCGAGCCGTTCGACGATGGCGAGACCCGGCGTATCGGCCGGCACGAGGAAGGCCGAGAGCCCCTTGGCCCCCGGTGCGTCGCCGGTGCGGGCGAACACCGTGTAGAGCCCCCCGATGCCGCCGTTCGAAATCCAGGTCTTCTCGCCGTCCAGCACATAATCGTCGCCGTCCCGCACCGCGGTCATCTGCGAATTCGCGACGTCGGAACCGGATTGCGGCTCGGTCAGGGCAAAGGCGGCGATGACCTCGCCGCGCCGGGTCCGGGGCAGCCATTCGGCTTTCTGCTCCGGCGTCCCGAACAGCGAGATCGCACCGGTGCCGAGCCCCTGCATGGCGAAAGCGAAATCGGCAAGCCCGTCATGGCGGGCCAGTATCTCGCGCGAGAGGCAGAGCCTTCGCACGTCGAGCGTTTCACCTTCGCCGGCGGCGGTCGGCATCAGCCAGCCCGCCGCGCCCAGTTCCGCCACCAGCCTGCGGCAGGTGGCGTCGGTATCCTGGTGATCGACCGGACCGATCGTCTCGGCCGCCCAGACCCCCAGCCGTTCGGCATGGTCCCGATGGACGGCGTCGAAGAACGGCCAGTTCAGATAGCTGCTGTCCGGCATCAGTCGCCCTCGAACACAGGTTTCTGTTTCGCGACGAAGGCATGATAGGCGCGTTCGAAATCGCGGGTCTGCATGCAGATCGCCTGGGCCTGCGCCTCGGCCTCGATCGCCTGCTCAAGCCCCATGTTCCATTCCTGGTTGAGCTGGGTCTTGGTGATGCCATGGGCGAATGTGGGACCGGCCTTCAGCCGTTCGGCCAACCTGCGGGCCTCGGCGTCCAGCGCCTCTGCGGGGTGAAGCGCATTCCAGAACCCCCAGCGTTCGCCCTCGTCGGCCGACATCGAGCGGCCGGTATAGAGCAGTTCGGCCGCCCGCCCCTGCCCGATGATGCGCGGCAGCATCGCGCAGGCGCCCATGTCGCAACCGGCAAGCCCGACCCGTGTGAAGAGAAAGGCACATTGCGCCGCCGGCGTCGCCAGTCGCAGGTCCGAGGCCATGGCGATGATCGCCCCGGCCCCGACGCAGACTCCGTCCACCGCCGCTATGATCGGCTTGCCGCAGCCGATCATCGCCTTGACCAGATCGCCGGTCATCCGGGTAAAGGCCAGCAGACCTTTCATGTCCATTCCGACCAGCGGCCCGATGATGTCATGCACATCGCCGCCCGAGCAGAAATTGCCGCCGTTCGAGGCAAAGACGACGACGTCCACATCCTCGGCATGGGGGAGTGCCCGGAACAGATCGCGCAACTCGGCATAGCTGTCGAATGTCAGCGGGTTCTTCCGTTCGGGCCGGTTCAACCGCACCGTCGCGATGCCGTTGTTGCAGACCCATTCGAAATGGGTCGGGCGGTAGTCAGTGAATCCTGTCATCGGTCTTGCCTTCCAGATGCCGCACCAGATCGCGGATCGTATCGAGTTCCCTGTGGCCGAGGCGGTCGAACAACTGGTTGACCTTTTCCTCATGCGCCTTCGCGAGCGTCTCGAACCAGCTTCGGCCCGCCTCGGTCAGCGCCACGAGGACGACCCGCCGGTCGTCTTCACCGGTGACGCGGGCGGCAAGGCCATCCTTCTCAAGCCGCTCGACCACCGCCGTCGCATTGCCGTTCGAGACCAGCAGCATCTGGCTGAGCTCGCTCATCCGGATCGGCCGCCCGCTGCGGAAGAGCGCCGCCGCCACGTCGAAGCGGGGAAGCGTGGTGTCGAATTCCACGCGGAGGAACTCGCGCAGCTGGTTCTCGGTGGACCGGGTCAACCTCAGCAGGCGCAGCCATGTCCGCAGGCGGCGGCGGGACAGGGTGTCTCGGTCGCTCATATTTCCCCCCCGGCAATCGCGATGGCCTGGCCGTTGATCCCCTCGGATCCTTCCGCGCAGAGCCACATTGCGGCGGCAGCCACCTCGGAGGGCCGGATCAGCCGTTTCTGCGGGTTAAACGCCGCCAGCGAGGCCCGCGCCGTCTCGGCGTCACGACCGGTTGTCCCGACAATCGCATCGACGCTGCGGTCGGTCATGCCGGTGTCCAGAAACCCCGGACACAGGGCGTTGGCCGTGATCGGGCGCCGTGCGACCTCCTGCGCGATCGAGCGGATCAGACCGACAACGCCGTGCTTGGCCGCCGCATAGGGCGCGGCATAGCCGTATCCCTTCAGCCCCGCGGTCGAGGCCACGGCAATCAGCCGTCCGCGCCCCTGCATCTGATTGAGTCCGGCGCGGAGGGTCAGGAAGACGCCGGTCAGGTTCACCCCGATCATCGCGTTCCATTGCGCCAGCGTCGTGCGGCCGAAAGGGGCGCTGTCCGCCGCCCCCGCATTGGCGATCACGACATCGACCGGGCCGGCGGCGTCGAAGAGTGCGGAGACGGACGCCTCGTCGGTCACATCCGCCGGAATCGCCCGGATCGCATCGGATGCCCCGGCCAGTTCGGCCAGCGGTTCCGGGCGACGTCCCGCCACCACGACCTCGGCACCGGCCGCCGCGAAGGCCCGGGCGATGGCGGCGCCGGTTCCGGTGCCGCCCCCCGTGATCAGTACGCGCTGCCCGGCGGTGCTCATACCCGGATGGTCTCCTGCTGTTGCTCGCGCAGGCGATAGGCCTGGTCGCGCCCGTTCAGGTAGGGCAATGGCCAGGGCACATGGGGGTCGCCAAGGGTCACGCCCGCATGCAGCGTCCAGTAGGGATCGGCCAGATGGGGCCGCGCCAGGCAGACGAGGTCCGCCCGCCCCGCCAGCAGGATCGAATTGACGTGATCGGTGTCATAGATATTGCCGACAGCCATGGTCGGCATCTTCAGCTCGTTGCGGATACGGTTCGAGAACGGTGTCTGGAACATGCGCCCATAGACCGGCCTGGCCCCGGTGCTGGTCTGGCCGGCGGAAACATCGATGATATCGGCCCCCGCGGCCCGGAATTGCCGGGCGATCTCGACCGCCTCTTCGGGTCCGACCCCGGCCTCGCCGATCCAGTCATTGGCACTGATCCGGACCGACATCGGCCGATCTTGCGGCCAGACGGCGCGCATCGCCCGGAAAACCTCGAGCGGATAGCGCATCCGGTTGTCCAGGCTGCCGCCATAGGCATCGCCGCGAACGTTCGACACCGGTGAGATGAAGGAGGAGATCAGGTAGCCATGCGCGGCATGAAGCTCAACCATGTCGAAGCCCGCCCGCAGCGCCATTTCCGTTGCCGCGACGAACTGGTCGCGGACCTCGTCCATATCCGCCCGGGTCATCTCGCGCGGGACGGCATTGCGCTCGGACCAGGGAATGGCCGAGGCGGAGATCAGCTCCCAGTTGCCGTGTTCAAGAGGGGCATCCATCTCCTGCCAGCCCAGCTGGGTCGAACCCTTGCGCCCGGAATGGCCGATCTGGCAGCAGAACCGGGCCTCGGTTTCGGCATGGATGAATTCGGCGATCCGTTTCCATGCGGCCTCGTGCTCGGGCGCATAGAGACCGGGGCAGCCGGGCGTGATCCGGCCGGTCGGGCTGACGCAGGTCATCTCGGTGTAGACGAGCCCGGCGCCACCTTTCGCCCGCTCACCATAATGGACGAGATGCCAGTCGGTCGGGCAGCCGTCCTCGGCCCGGTACTGCGCCATGGGCGAGACGACGATGCGGTTCGACAGCGTCATGTCCCGCAGCTTGAACGGCGCGAACATCGGCGCGCGCGCGGGCTGATCCCCGGGCACGCCCGCCTGGCGCTGGAACCAGCGTTCGGCCGATCCCAGCCATTCGGGATCGCGCAGCCGGAGATTCTCATGGCTGATACGCTGCGATCGGGTCAGCAGGTTGTAGTTGAACTGGACCGGATCCTGATCGAGATAACGTTCGACATCCTCGAACCATTCCAGCGAGTTGCGCGCCGCCGACTGCATCCGAAGCACCTCGAGCCGCCGTTCTTCCTGGTAGCGTTCGAAAGCCCGTTCCAGCGTCGGTTCGCTGTGCAGATAATCGGCCAGCGCGATCGCGCTGTCGAAGGCCAGCCGCGAACCGGAACCGATCGAGAAGTGACCGGTCGCCGCGGCATCGCCCATCAGGACCACATTCTTGTAATGCCAGGTCTCGCAGATCACCCGGGGGAAGTTCATCCAGATCGCCGAGCCGCGCAGATGCCCGGCATTCGACATCAGGGCGTGGCCGTCGAGATGCCTTTCGAAGATCCTGCGGCAGGTTTCGACCGTCTCTTCCTTGGACATGTGCTCGAAACCCCAGGCGTCCCAGGTCGGTTGCAGGCATTCGACGATGAAGGTCGCCGTGTTTGCGTCGAACTGATAGACATGCGCCCAGGCCCAGCCGTGTTCGGTCTTCTCGAAGATGAAGGTGAAGGCATCGTCAAATTTCTGATGTGTCCCGAGCCAGACGAACTTGCATTTCCGCAGATCGACGTCGGGCCGGAACGCGCTTTCGTATTCCCTGCGGATCCGTGAATTGATCCCGTCGCTGGCCACGACGACATCGTAGTCCCGACGATATGGCTCGGCACTGTCGAATTCGGTCTCGAAGCGCATGTCGACACCCAGTTCCCGGGCCCGTTCCTGCAGCAGCACCAGCATCTGCCGGCGCCCGATCCCGGCAAAGCCATGCCCGCCCGAGACGGTACGCACCCCGTTGTGCTCGACCGCGATGTCATCCCAATAGGCAAAATGATCGCGAATGGCCTGGGTGCTCTTGGGGTCGTTCCGCTCCATGCGCCCGAGCGCATCGTCCGACAGGACGACACCCCAGCCGAAGGTGTCATTGGCTCGGTTTCGCTCCAGCACGGTGACGTCGTGCGACGGATCGCGAAGCTTCATGCTGATCGCGAAATACAGACCCGCAGGGCCACCGCCGAGACACAGAACCTTCACGTGCAATCCCTCCTCAGATCGGCGCGCGTCTCCCCGATGCGAGTCACGTTACGGAGGTCAGGTTTTTATTTCAAGTTTGAAATTTAAAGTTTGAAGCTATTGGCCGACGGCCCTTCGATGCTGCTGTGCCAGCGCGTTGAGGCCCGTCCCCGACGAAATGCCCTGAATATCGCGGTCCCGAAAATCCAGCCGCCCCGAACCCCGGGGCGTCCGGCCCTACCCCGCCGCACCCATGCTGTCCCAGTCCGGCGTGACGGCGGTGCCAAGGGCCGGCGCGGCCAATGAGCCAATGGCCATGCGCCCATCGCTGATCGCCACCCGGACCCGGCCGCCATCCTGCCGGTAGAGGTCGGGATGCGCCGCCAGGAATCTCTGCTGTTCGGCCTCGGGCGCACCGGCCATGCCATCGACATAGTGATGGCCGTTGCGCTCGACATGGGTGCAGCCGATCAGCGTCGCCAGGGCCAGATCCTGCGCCAGGGCGACGCCAGGCTGGGTGGTCAGATCCTCGGCGGTCATGAACATCTTCGCCCCGTCCTCGGCCGTCCATTTGGCCACCCGCGCACGGTTCAAGAGCGCCCGGTAGACCCCCTTGCAGGACTTCGACGAAATCCCCGCATAGCCGAGCGCCCGCGCCTCGGGGAACACCCCGATGCCGCTGTCGGATTCGTCGATGATTACCGGCAGATGCGCTGCGAGGGCCGTGACGGGCCGTTCCAGCGCATGGGCGCGGGAGATCGGCTGTTCGAGATAGGCGGTGGACCGCATCAACCGGGCCAGCGCCGGTTCCTGCCCGAGCCGATGCAGCAGTTCCAGCACCGCCTCGGCATCCTCGTATTGCTCATTGCCGTCGAGGCTGACGAGATAGGGTGCCTCGGCCCGGTCCAGCACCGCGGCGATCCGTGTCAGCCGGTCGATGTCGGCCGCCATGTCACCGCCGACCTTCAGCTTGAAATGCCGCAGCCCATAGGTGGCGACCGCCGCTTCCAGGCTCTCGGGCAACCCGTCGTTCAGCCGGTCGGCCGGGGCGATTTCGGCTTCGGTGATCGGATCGACAAGGCCCACCGTGTGCCGCACGGCAATGCTTTGCGCCGGCGCCAGCGTCTGCAGGAAGCCGGACATGTCGAAGCCGGCAAGGTCGGGCGTCGTGCGGGCGTCGATCCCCGGCAGGTTGCGTTGCACGGCCGCGAAGACCGACAGCCCCTGCGCCCGGCACAGCGCGTCCAGCACCGCCCGATCGACCAGCGCCACGCCGAACCCGGCGATCAGCCCGTTCAGGCCCCGGGCGGCGCATTCGGGATAGGCCGCTTCGGCGATTGCCGCGTGCAGGCCGAAGGCGCTCAGCGGTTCGCCCGCGTCAACCGCCGCCGTCCGGGCGATCGAGAGCGCTGCGCGCAGCTGGTCGTAATTGTCCTCGTTCGACAGGTCGGGGTTCTTGTCGAACCATTTGGCCGCCAGAAGCTCGGCCGACTGGCCTTCGACGGTGCTGCCATCGGACAGGCGCACCCGGACCCGCACGAAGACCTGGGTCGCCTCGGTCAGGGTGACGATCCCGAAGCGGAACGGCGTCCGCAGACGCAGGTTGCGTTCGTGGAAACCGATATCCTCGACGACAAGTCCCGGCGCGGTCATGACCTCTCCGCCGGGCCGGCCCCCGCCCCCTGCGACAGCGCGGCCTCGATACCGCGAATGTAACCGATGGCGCGGGCCGCACAGGCGGGACCGTCCGGCTCGTAGACGAAGGGCTCGACCCCGATCCAGCCCTGATAGCCCCCGGCCCGCAGGGCCGCGGTGATCGGCGCGAAATCCATCGCGCCCTGTCCCGGCCCGCGCCGGTTCGGATCGTTATAGTGGACATGCGCGACCTTGCCGCCGGGCAGCCAATGCGCGATCAGATCGGGCACCGGCAGATCCTCGCGGGTGCCTGCCGAATTGCAGTCGATCATCGTGCGCAGCGCGTCCGAGCCGATCTCGTCCACGATCGCGGCGGCTTCCGCGACATTGACGATGAAATTGGTCTTTTCCGGCGACAGCGGTTCGAGCAGATAGGTGATCCCCGCCGCTTCGGCCGCCTCGGCCATGGCCGCGAAATAGGCCAGTGCATTGGCGCGGTCCTCGGCCTCACGCCCCCGGGCCAGCATCCGCTGCCCCGGAGAACCATGCACGACATAGCCGCCGCCCAGTTCGGCGCAGAGATCCACGAGGCGCCGCACGGTGTCCTCGGTGAACCGGCGCACTTCGGGATCGGGGCTGGTGATCGACATCCCCTCCGGCGCCAGCAGCAGCCAGTGCAGGCCGCTGATGGCAAGGCCGGCCTCCTGCGCGGCGCGGCGGATCTCGGCGATCCGGGCCGGGGAGAGGAGATGCGGCGCGGCGTCCAGCGTGAAGGGCGCGATCTCGATCCCGTCATAGCCAAGCCCGGCGGCCAGTGCGCATTGCTCCGCGAAGGGAAGCTCGCGGATGACCTCGTTGCAGAGCGCGATCTTCATGAATCGGCCCCGCCCCGCCCGGTCAGCCGGCGCAGCCCGGCCACGACCGGACGGCGGATGAAGGGCACCGAGGCCAGCACCATGATCACGCAGGCCGCAGCCAGGATCGCGGAAATCGGCTGGATCAGGAAGCCAGTGAAATCGCCGTCGAACAGCACCATGCCGCGACGGAACGAACTGTCGAGCAGCGGCCCCAGGACGATGCCCAGCACCAGCGGCGCCATCGGATAGTCCATCTCGCGCAGGATGAAGCCGGTGACGCCGAAAAACAGCATCACGTAGATGTCGAACTCGCGACCCGCGATGGCGAAGGAACCGATGGTGCAGAGCGTGAAGATCAGCGGCATCAGCTTTTCACGCGGCACCGACAGCACCCGCAGCAACGGCTTGGTCAGCAGCAGGCCGAAGACCAGCATCGCGATCGTCGCCATGAAGACCATGGCCACGACCTGAAAGACGAAGGCGGGCGACTCGATCATGATCATCGGCCCCGGACGGATGCCGTGGATGAACATCGCCGCCAGCAGCACCGCCGCGGGGGCCGAGCCGGGCACCGCCAGGGTCAGGATCGGGATGATCGCGCCCGGCACCGCGGCGTTGTTGCCGGTCTCCGAGGCCAGCAGTCCCTCGGGCGCGCCCTTGCCGAACTGATCCTTCTCGGGGCTGGCGCGCTTCGCCGCCGCATAGGACATCCAGGCGCCCATGTCCTCGCCGACGCCGGGCAGCAGCCCCATCAGGGTGCCGATCAGGCCCGAGCGGGCGATGGTGCGCTTGTAGCGCCAGATCTCTTTCGGCCGCGGGATGATCCGGTCCTTGGCGCGGCCGGCGGTTTCGTAGTTGCGGGCCTTCATGACCCCGATGATCTCGGCAAAGCCGAAGGCGCCCACCAATGCCGGCAACAGCGCCAGCCCGCCGGACAGGTCGGTCCAGCCGTAGCTGAAGCGCTGATAGGCATGGATCCCCTCCTGCCCGATCATCGCCACCAGCAGGCCCAGCACCCCCGCGATCCAGCCCTTGAGCGAATCTCCGGTGGTGGTGAGCTGCCCCGAGATCAGGATCCCGAAGAGCGCCAGCCAGAAGAACTCGGGCGACTTGAACGACAGCGCGATCTCTCCCAGCACCGGCGCGATCAGCGCCAGGGCCAGCATCCCGATCATGCCGCCGATGAACGAGCCAGAGGTGGCGATGCCCATGGCCCGCCCGGCCTGGCCGCTGCGGGCCAGCGGAAACCCGTCGAGCGAGGTCGCCGCGCTGGCCGGGGTGCCGGGAATGTTCAGCAGGATGGCCGAGCGCGAGCCGCCGTAGATGGCCCCGACATACATGCAGACCAGCACCAGGATCGCGCTTTCCGCCGGCATGTGGAAGGTCAGCGTCGTCAGCAGGGCAATGCCCAGCGTCGCGGTCAGCCCCGGCAGGGCGCCGACGGTGATGCCCAGCAGCGTCGCCCAGGCCACATTGAACAGCGCCATCGGGTCGGTCACGAAAGAGACGATCGCGGTCAGGAAGTATTCAAGCCCTTGCACGGCAAACCCTCATGGCAGGCGGACGAAGAAGATGTTCGAGAAGACATAGGCAATCAGCCAGCCCGCGATCACGGCGATGATCAACGCGACCACGGCATGGCGCAGCCAGTTGCGTTGCGCCTCGGGGTGGCCCCAAAGCTCGAAGATCATGATGAAGACAAAGGTGAAGAGCCCGGTCGCCAGCGCGAAGGGCATGTTGCCCACCAGCACACCGGCATAGGTCAGGCACAGCACCAGGGTCAGCGCGACCCGGCCGCGGCTGCCCGGTTCGGGCGGCAGCACGTCGTCCGCGTCGCCCTCGGGCACCCCTTCGCCCCGCCGCGCCTTGATCGAGCGGAACAGCAGGATCGCGGCCATGAAGGTCAGCGCCAGCCCCAGCAGCCCAGGCACCATGCCCGGCGCCGCCCAGATGCTGGACCCGACATCGGTATAGGTCGGCATCCGCCAGGATTCCTCGGCGATTGCCAGTCCGAGGATCATGAAAACGATCGAAGTGATGAGGTCTGCGCGCGCCATGATGCTCCCGGCATGCCTGTTCGAAAATAGCAGGACGCCCCGGACGGTCTGCCCGGGGCGTCCGCAGAGTGTCGCCTTACTTGGCGTCCAGACGCTCGATCCCGAGTGTCGCCGGATCGGTCTTGGTCTTGCCGCCGTCGAACATCAGATAGGCGTTCTTGCTGATCGCCGGCATCACCCGCTTCTGCGCGTCCTCGCCGTAGTAGGGCGCAAAGACCGCGCCGCGCTGACTGGCATATTCCTTGAGCGCCTCGGAGTTGGCGATCTTGGTCTTCCAGACCTCGTCCATCGTGTCGATGACTTCCTGCGGAACGCCATCCGGGATGAAGACGCCGAAGTAGTTCGGCGCCGGCGAGAAGTCCTTCAGCCAGTCGGTGACCGGCGGAATCGGCTGATCATAGCCCTCGATCATCAGCGGTTCGTCGTTCAGCACCGCCAGCGGCCGGATCCGCCCGGCGCGGATCATTTCGGCCTGTTCCACGGCCAGCTGCGTGGTCAGGTCGGTTTCGCCCGACACGGTCGCGATGACCGCCGGGTTACCGCCGTCATAGGTGACATGCTTGTACTCGACCCCCGCCAGGGCGGCGATCGCCTCCATCGCGTTGTGCCCGGCCGAGGTGATCCCGCCGGTGGCGACCGAGATCTTGCCCGGGTCCTTCTTCATCGCTTCCAGAAGCTCGCCGAAGTCCTGCCAGGGCTCATCGGCGTTGACGCCGATCACCGAGACGTTGGCAACGTCGAGATAGAGATGCCAGTCCTTGATCGAGGTGTCGATCATGCCGAGCACCTGGTAGGTGCCCAGGTCCTGCGCCGCGCCGGCGGTCCAGGTGTAGCCGTCCTTCTCGGCGTCAAGCGCGTTCTTGGTCCCGATCGAGCCCGAGGCACCGGGCTGGTTCTCGACCACCACGGTGGCGTCGAGCGCCTTGTGGATCTCGTCGGCGATGATGCGCGTGACCTGATCGGTCGAGCCACCCGCCGACCAGGGCACGATGATGGTGATCGGCTGATCGGGCACCCAGTCTCCTGCCGTTGCCAGGCCGGTCGTGGCCAGCAGCGCCCCGAGGGTCAGTGCGAATGTCTGTTTCAAGTTCAGTCCTCCCTTTTTTCCGTCCGGCACGGCTCCGCCGCGCCCAGTTGCAGTCATGAAAATCCCGGCACCACCACTCGGCGGCCCTCGCGTCCCGCCACATCGTCCGCCGCCCGACGCCCGAAGGACGGACCGATTCGACCTGCCCCGCGTGACGCTTGCCGCACCCGGGTCACAGACCCGACTCGGCACACGAAATCCCTGATCCGACAGTGACACCGCCGGCTCTGGCTTGTCAAAGCTCTGTCGTCCCCACGCCAACAACGCCGAGACGACAGCCGCGGTCTGAATCCGCCAGTCCTGGACCACGCCGATCACCACCCCCGGCGGGCCTCGGCCCTGGCGGCGCATCTTCCGACAAGCCCCCTGCCCGGCGCCGGCCGGTCGCGACCCGCCGATGCAGGCCGGCACCGCGCAGGAACAACGCTGTTCGATCGCGCAAGATGCTGATCGCGACGCGTCCGAACGGTCGTTCCATGCATGTTGATCTCGACTCCGCGTTTCCTCGCAGGATGAATCGCCCCGCCACTCATCTCAACTAACCGGTTACATCGTGGTCCGACAGCGCGCCAAGGTCAAGCGCACTCCGGCCGCAAAACGCGCGGCCCAAACGCGCCGGGCCGGGTGAACGGGGCCATGCCCGCGATTTCCCCGCCCGGGTCCGCCAGGCCGCCCGCCCGAACAGTTTTTCCGCCCCCGGAACAAGCATCTAGATCGACAGGTCCAGCGCCAATTCGCCACGCACCCGGTCCTCGTCGATGTCGCAGCCCAGGCCGGGAACCTGAGGCACCAATGCCATCTGTCCCTCGCGCGGCAGCGGCGTTCGCAGATAGTCTCCAGACAGATGCTGCGGCCCGTTCAGATCGACGGGATAGTCGATCCCGTAGGCAGCAAAGACATGCACCGAAGCGGCAAATCCGATCGGCGCGTCCATCAGCCCCGACCCGATCAGCTTCATGCCCGCGTTTCGCGCCAGGTCACAGAGTTGCCGGGCGTAGTGGATGCCGCCAACCTTCTGCACCTTGCAGACCAGCCCTTCGACCGCGTCGCGTCGCAACAGGTCTATGATCAGCGGCAGCCCCATGGCGGCTTCGTCCAGGGCGATGTTCATCGCCGTGGCCGAGAGCAGCTTCTTCAGGCCGTAGAGGTCGGTCATCGGGATCGGCTGTTCGAAGAGTTCGATGCCCTCGGCTTCGAACAGCTTTGCTGCGCGCAGGGCGTTGTCGAGATCGTAGCCCTGGTTGGCATCGACCCAGACCACCGCGTCGGGCGCCGCCTGACGCACCGCGCGCACGATCTCGGCATCGAAGGCCGGGCTGTTGCCGACCTTGACCTTGAAGGCGCGAAACCCTTCGTCCAGCGCCTTCCCGACCGCCGCCGCGGTTTCGTCGGGACCCGGCTGCGAGACCAGATAGGCCAGCTCGACCCGATCCATCCGTTTCGCGCCCAGCCAGGTCTGAAGATTGATCCCCAGTGCCTTGCAGATCAGATCGTGCGCCGCCATGTCCAGCGCGCCCTTGGCGATCGGCTGGCCAGGGTCGAAGCCCGGAGCGAGTTCGGTGTCCATCGCGGCATGCAGGCCGGCGATGTCGAACGGGTCCCTGCCGATCAGCACCGGCGCCAGGACGTGCCGGATCGTCGTCGTGACCGAATGGATGGTTTCGGCCGACCAGCGGCGGCTCGGCCCGGCCTCGCCCCAGCCGACGGTCCCGTCGTCGCCGGTCATCTTGACCAGCGCGATCTGCTTGCCTTCGTCGATCGAGCGCGACACCCCCCGCGCCAGTTTCAGCACCCCTTTCAGGGGCAGCCGAACCGGAAGCACCTCGATTCGCTCGATTCTCATGTCAGCGGCTCCTCATCCTGAATTTGCGTCCGTTTTCGCCGTCCCGCGTATTCCCGCCAGCCGACCACCAGGACGGTCAGCAGCGCGAAAGCCAGGAACAGCGCCGAAATTGGCCGGGTGAGCAATATGGTCATGTCGCCGCGCCCCATAATGGCCGCCTGCCGCAACCCGATCTCGATCAGCGGGCTCAGGATAAAGCCGATCAGAAGCGGCGCGATCGGAAAGCCCAGCCTGTTCATCAGATACCCCAGGACGCCGAATCCGATCATCACGTAGATGTCGAAATAGCTGCTGGTGGAAACGAAGATCCCGGTCACGCCCAGCACCAGAACGGCGGGAAACAGCACCGGATTCGACACCCGGGTCGTCTGGATGAACGCGTACATCCCAAGCCGCCCGATCACCAGATGCAGCACCGAGGCCGCCAGGATCATCAGGAAGAAGCCGGCGACGAAAGCCCCCTGCTGTTCGAACAGCGCCGGGCCGGGCACAAGCCCGTGCGCGATGAACGCGCCCAGCATGATCGCGGTGATGACGTCGCCCGGAATCCCCAATGTCAGGAGCGGCACGAAGGTTGAACTGGTCACGGCATTGTTGCCCGCTTCCGCGGCCGCGACGCCTTCGATGGCACCTTTCCCGAAACGTTCCGGCTCGCGCGAAAGACTGCGGCTCAGCCCATAGTTCAGATAGGCCGAAACCGCCGATCCCAACCCCGGAATCGCGCCGATGAAGACCCCGATCAGCGACGACCGCCCGATGACCGGCAGCGACCGGCGCCAGTCGTCGCGCGTGAGACAATTGTCGGGATCGTCCAGGCGCGGAGCCGCCTTGCTCCGGGTTCTCGTGACCCGCGATTCCATGACGCCGAGAGCCTCGGCAATGGCGAAGACGCCGATCACCAGCGCGATGAACGACCATCCCCCGGCAAGCTGACGGGACCCGAAGGTCAACCGGAACTCGCCGCTCAACGGATCGACCCCGAAGGTCGCCAGGAACAGGCCCATCGCACCGGCGATCAACCCCTTGACCATGTTTCCCTGCGACAGCACGCCGACCAGCGTCAGCGCGAAGATGCCCAGCGAAAAGCTCTCTGGCGGGCCGATGCGCAGCGCGAAGCCCGCCATGGGAACGGCAAAGGCGATCAGGGCGATGTCGCTGACGAACTCGGCAAAGACCGATGCGTAGAGCGACATCTTCAGCGCCTTGCCCGCCTTGCCCTGGCGCGTCAGTTCGTTGCCGTCGATTGCCGTCGCCGCCGCCGCCGGCGTGCCTGGCACATTGATCAGAACCGCCGTCAGCGAACCGCCATAGGTGCCTCCCTTGTAGATACCGACCAGCATGGCCAGGCCCGCGATGGGCTCGACGTTGAAGGTGATCGGCAAGGCGATCGCGACGGCCAGCGGCACGTTCAGGCCCGGCACGGATCCGATCAGGATCCCCACCACGAGGCCCAGAGACAGCATCAGGAACACCTGGATGGAGGCGATCTCGGGCAGGCCTTGAAGCAGGAAATCCATGGCGCGTCAGTTCCAGAGGCGCGCGGCGGGAAGCAGCACGATCATGACCTTTTCGAAGAACAGCAGCAGCAGGCCCGGCAGCACGACCGCCGAAGCGAGCAGGACCGTCCACCGCCGGTTGCCATAGAGCATGCCCGCGCCGACAAGAAACACCCCGCTGGCCAGCAGATAGCCGACCCAGGGCAGTGCGGCGGTGTAGGCGACCAGCCAGAGCACCATTGCCGGAACGCGCCAGTTCAGCCCCCGGCCGGACGGACTCTCGGCGCGCGGCTTCGGTGCGGTCCGGCCGGTCCGCAGGACCGAACCGACCAGCAGCACCAGCGCCATCGACGCCATCAACACGACAATCGCGATGGGCATGGTCACCGAGGTCACATAGGCGCCCGTGGCCTGGCTGTTCAGCAGATCGAACAGGAAGACGGCGCAGAACCCCAGAAGAACCAGCGCCGCCCAACCATCGCCATCGAGCCGGCGCAAGCCGCGCGCGACCGACATCACTTTTGCAGCATCGGCGCGTAGGTTTTCCAGTCGCGCTCCCAGATCTTGCCGAATTCGTCGGCCGGCAGATAGGTCAGCGCCGACACTGTCTTGACGGCGCGCTCCTGGAACGCCGGGTCATTGGCCACCGCGTCGAAGGCGGCTTTCAGCGTCTCGAGGACATCATCCGGCACGCCCTTGGCGACGGCCAGGCCCACGAACGGGCTGCCATAGACTTCGTAGCCCTGCTCCTTGGCGGTCGGGATATCGGGAAAGGCCGGGTCGCGGTCGGCGCTGAACACGGCAAGTCCGCGCATCTTTCCGCCCTTGAGACTGGAAGCCACCGTGGCGGCGTTGGCCGGCAACAGGTCGATGTCGCCGGCAAGCAGCGCCGTCGCCCCCGGCGCACCGCCCTGCTGGGGAAGATGAACGACATCGAGGCCGGCGGCATCGGCCAGCGCCCGCATCGTCAGGTGCGGCGCCACGTCCGGCACCGCCCCGAACAGGTACTTGCCGGGCTCGGCCTTCGCGGCCTCGATGAAGTCATCCAGCGTCTGCCAGGGCGAATCCTCGCGCACCGCGAGGATCAGCGACGCGGCCACCAGCTGTCCGATCGGCTCGAAGTCGTCATAGCGATATCCAACGTCGTTCTTCAGCGGCGTCAGGATATGGTTGCCGGAGGTCGTGGCGAGGATCGTGTAGCCATCCTTCGGCGCGTCCAGCGCGGCCTGGGTGCCCAGCGACCCGCCACCACCGGGCATGTTGGTCACCGCGATCGGCACCCCCAGTTCCTTGCTCAACGGCTCGGCCAGCAGCCGCGCCAGGACATCGGTGCTGCCGCCTGCGTTCCACGTCACGATCATCGAGATCGGCTTTTCCGGATAGTCATCCGCGGCGGCAAGGCCGGTCGCCATTGCCAGCGCGCCGATCACGCCTGCGAGTTTGACGGTCAGTTTCATGATGAGTCCCCCCTTGGTGCATGTCTGCGCCGAGCGCCCATGAGAGATGCCCCACGTGTTGCGCAGCTTTCGCCCCGGACGCTTTCAACCGCTTGGTTGATACTGACAGTCTCCCGCAAGTTTCCCTTATGTCAAGTTTTATGTTGGCCGGGCGGGGCCGCCGGCACGCTGCGCAGATAGCTCAGGACCATTTCGGTCACGTGATCGCGGCGCGCCTCGATCCGATCGCTTTCCAGCAGATCGACATTGAAGATCACCGACAGCGTGTGCCGGTTCGACAGGAAGAAATAACAAAGCGATGCGATCGAGATGTAGAGTTCGACGGGGTCGGCCTCGCGCCGGAAACTGCCGTCCTCCAGCCCCCGCCGAATCACCCGCGCCAGGGTCCGCTTCATCGTGCTCTGCAGGGCCGGAATCCTGTCGTTCACCTTGGCGTGGCGCGCCTTGTGCAGGTTCTCGTCGTTCAGCAGGGCGACGAAATACCGGTTCTTGACGGTGTAATCGAAGTTGAAATGGATGAAGCGGCGCAGCGCGTCCTCCGGCGACAGCGCATCCAGGTCCAGCGCGTTCTCCTGCTTGCGGATGTCGCGGTAGGCACGTTCCAGGACGGCGCCGTACAGACGCTCCTTGTCGTCGAAGTAGTAGTAGATCAGCTGCTTGTTCACCCCTGCCCGCTCGGCGATCGTGTTGACCCGAGCGCCGCTCAGCCCCTTGGCCGAGAATTCGTCTCGCGCGGCGTCGAGGATGCGCTCGCGCGTTTGTTCGGGGTCCCGAACCCGACCGGCGCCCCCGGTCTTGGCACGCGGGGACCGCCCGGGAGGCCTGTCGTCATTCATGCTGCCCAGCCTATCCCACGAATACGGGGCTTGCCCATGCTATTTGGCCATTGGCCTGGCGGGCGCGCAGATAGACGTGGCCGCGACCACCTTCCAGAGGAACATCACAGCGCCCCGTGACCCGCGAGGCGCTCATCGGTACCAGTCGGTGCCACTGATAGGCTTCCTTCGGGAACGGACCCGTGAACAGGTTCTTCGACGTCTTCGCAAGTTCGGCCAGCGAGGTTTCGCTCTTCTGCTCGACCGGCAGGCGAAGCGACAGGCTCACGCGGGTTCCCGCATCCCCGGCGATTTCCAGAATGGCGCTCTGGTTCGGATTGCCGCGATAGGCGTCGCGGCGCGAGGTATACGACCGGATCGACAGGCCGTCGCTGCCCTTCCTTGCGATCCGGTGACGCCGCGCCTCGTCGAACGGGCCCGATTGCAGACAGGGCCAGAAGTCGAGCAGCCGCCCGCCCTCGACGGCGACATCCATCTCCCAGTCACAGATCCGCTCCAGAGCCAGGTCGCCCCACGGTCCCCAGCCCCATTCCAACCGAACCTGCACCGGATCGGCAAAGCCGTCGCCGCCCAAAGGTGCCGGCGCGGGGAAGCCGCGATGCACGATCTCGCCGCCGGAAATGATCTCGACAACGTCCATTTCGTCGCGGCCCTGAACATCATAGGCAATCTCGACGCTGTTCCGGGCCCCGAGAAACGCCCCCATCGGAGCCCCGTCGGCGGCAAAGTCGATCGCGATGCGATCGCCGGTCAGCGCATAGGTGCGCCGCTGACGGATCGCATCCAGAATGGCCGCTCGCGAGTTCTCCTTGACCAGCGCCGCCATCAGCCCTTCGCCATAGGCGCCGGGAAATCCGCAGTGACTGTCGGAGGATGCCACGAAGCCGAAACGCAAACCGCATTCGAGCGCATGGGCCACGGTATTGGTGGTCTCGCGCCCGCCCATGGAATGGTTGAAGAAGGGAAACGCGCCGCGATCGTTTTCCGAGTTGCCGTGCTCGGAGTAGATTTCGACAACCGGCGTGCATTCAGAGTTGAAGACATTCCAGTTCACGCCCCGATGACCCTGCGGATAGGCCAGGTGGTGGGGTATCATCAGCGCCCGCTCCTCGCGGCAGAACCCGCGAAGCGTCTCGATGTCGTCGGGACGGAACAGGGGACGGTGATCCTCGGGAAAGACGACGCATTGATCGCCGAAGGTGCTGGAATGCCATTCGAACCCGAGAAACGCGCTGAAATCGTCGGCGCTGTTGGCATCGGCGATCAGGTTCTGGACCTTGGGCCAGCCTTCTTCCAGCCGACGGAAGCCTTTCAGCCAATGGGCTTCGCGCCCGCCCTCCATCGGCTCCATGTCGTGCCAGTGGGAATGGCCGGTGAAGGAAAAGAAATCCAGATGATTCCGGGCGATGTCGATGGCCCGCTCCAGCGACCCGGTGCCGTAGCCAAGCGCGTTGTGGTTGTGAATGTCGCCGAACAGTATCTGATAGCCGGACGTCATGACCCTTGCCTCCCCCCCCACACTGTGGCAGTTTTCAACCAGATGGTTGATACCAATGTTGTTAGCGCGTCGGTCACCTCAGATCAAGCGACGGAGTCATCATGAACACAGATACCCGGGGCGAAGCCCTGCCCGACCGGTTCGAGGATATCGAGGCGCTGGAAGCCTTCCTGACCACGCCGGATGCCGGATTGATCGCGGATCTGGCCCGGATCGACGGCGACATCGTGATTCTCGGCGCCGGCGGCAAGATGGGCCCGACCATGGCGCGGCTGGCGCAGAACGCGGCGCCGGACAAGACCGTTCACGCGGTGTCGCGGTTCTCGAACCAGGAGGAGCGCAAACGGCTCGACGCGCATGGCATCTCGACCATCGCGGCGGATCTGATGGACCGCGACGCGCTGGCCGCCCTGCCCGATGCCGCCAATGTGGTCTACATGGCCGGGCACAAGTTCGGGGCCAACGACAATCCCGGCCTGACCTGGGCGATGAACGTGCATCTGCCCGCGCTGGTCGCAGAACGCTATGCCAAGGCGCGGATCGTCGCGATGTCGACCGGCTGCGTCTATCCCTTCGTGGCCACCGACAGCCAGGGCCCGACCGAGGACACACCCCCGGACCCGCCGGGCGAATATGCCCAGTCCTGCGTCGGGCGCGAGCGGATGTTCCAGTATTTCTCGGCCAGGCACGGCACGCCGGGGCGGCTGATCCGGCTGAACTACGCCATCGACATGCGCTATGGCGTGCTGCACGACATCGCCCGCAAGGTGGCGGAGGGCGAAGAGATCGACGTGACCATGGGCCATGTCAACATGATCTGGCAGGGCGACGCCAACGCCCAGATCCTGCGGTCGCTGGCGCATTGCACCACACCGACCAGCCCGTTGAACGTCACCGGCCCGGAAACCGTCTCGACCCGTTGGGCGGCGCAGCGCTTTGCCGAACTGCTGGACCGGCCGGCCCGGATCGTCGGCCAGGAGGCCCCGACCGCCTGGCTCAACAATCCGGCCCGCGCCCTTGGGCTGTTCGGCTACCCGCGGGTGCCGCTCGACCGGATGATGCGCTGGACCGCCGACTGGATCTCGGGAAACAAGCCGAGTCACGGCAAGCCGACCAAATTCGAGGTCCGGGATGGACGCTACTGACACCCTGACGCCACGCGACCTGACGGCGGACGACCTGCCCGCGCTGATGGCGCTGGTCCGCGAGGCCGGCTGGAACCAGACACCCGAGGACTGGCGCGGGATGCTGGCCCGCGGCAAGGGGCGCGGGCTGGCCGACTGCACCGACCGCATCATCGCCTCGGCGCTGACCCTGCCCTATGGCGCGACCCTCGGCTGGATCGGCATGGTCTTGGTGGCGGGCGAATGGCGCAAGCGCGGCTGCGCCACGAGGTTGCTGAAGGACTGCATTGCCGAGTTGCGCGGTGCCGGACGGGTCGCCGGACTGGACGCGACCCCGGCGGGGCGGCCGGTCTACGAGAAGCTCGGCTTTGCCGGCAGCCGGGGAATCGCGCGCTGGCGGCGTCCGGCCTCGGCCCCGTCCGGCGGCATCACGCCCGGAACCCGCCTCGCCGGGCCTGGGGACCTGGACCGGATCACGGCGCTGGATGGCGCCTGTTTCGGGGCCCCGCGCCCGGCGCTGATCCGCGACCTCTGCGCCCGGGCCGAGCCGATCGGCTGGGTCGCCGGGGAGGATGCCTTCCTGCTGCACCGGGCCGGGTTGAAGGCGCGCCAGATCGGGCCGATCTGCGCCCCCGACCTGGCCACCGCCGGGCAGCTGCTGGACAGCGCGCTGGCGGCCTTCGGCGAAGCGCTGGTGATCGACGCCTGCGAGACTCGGTCCGGTTTCGACGCCCTGCTCGAAGCTCGGGGCTTTGCCGTCGAACGGCGCTTCACCCGCATGTATCTGGGCGCCCCGGCGCCCACCGGCGACCCGGAGCGCCTGTTCGCCATCGCCGGCCCCGAACTGGGATAGGAGACCCGAGATGCCCCGCAACGCACAAGACCTGCCTGACGACATCCGCGCCCTGATCCGGCAGGGTGTCGCGATCCCGGCCCACCCGCTGGCGCTGAACGCCGAACGCCGGCTGGACGAACGGCGGCAGAAGGCGCTCAGCCGCTACTACATCGACGCCGGATCGGGTGGCCTGGCGGTCGGGGTCCACACGACGCAATTCGCGATCCGCGATGTCGGGCTCTACGAGCCGGTGCTGCGCCTGGCCGCCGCCGAGATGGACGGCTGGACCGACCGCCCGCTGGTCCGGATCGCCGGGCTGGTCGGCAAGACCGAACAGGCCCGCCGCGAGGCGGCGCTGGCCCGCGACCTCGGCTATCATGCCGGGCTTCTGTCGCTGGCCGCCTGGCGCGGCACCAGCGAGGCCGAGATCCTGGACCATTGCCGCGCGGTCGCCGGGGAAATCCCGCTGGTCGGGTTCTATCTGCAGGACTCGGTGGGCGGGCTGCGGCTCAGCGCCGAATTCTGGCAGGGCTTTGCCGAAATCGAGAACGTGGTGGCGATCAAGATCGCGCCGTTCAACCGCTACCGCACCCTGGACGTGATCCGCGGCGTTCTGGCGGCACGGGCCGAGGACCGGGTCACGCTTTATACCGGCAATGACGACCATATCGTCGCCGACCTGATCACCCCCTTCACCCTGATGCGCGACGGGGAGCCGGTCACCGTGCGGATCAAGGGCGGCCTGCTGGGCCACTGGTCGGTCTGGACCCAGCGTGCCGTGCAGTTGCTGAAGCGCTGCCATGCGGCGGCCGAAAGCGGCGAGGTCCCGGCCGATCTGATGGCGCTGGACGCCCAGGTGACCGACTGCAATGCCGCCGTCTTCGACGTGGCCAACAACTTCGCCGGTTGCATCGCCGGCTGCCATGAAGTCCTGCGGCGTCAGGGATTGCTGGAGGGGATCTGGTGCCTCGACCCGGACGAGACGCTCGGCCCCGGACAGGCGGCAGAGCTTGACCGGGTGTCGGCGGCCTATCCGAATCTCGCCGACGACGCATTCGTCGCCGCCAATCTCGACCGCTGGCTGGGCTGACCGGTCCGGGCGGGCTTCAGGCCAGCATCTGCCCGTCGCCGCATATCGACACCGCCTGACCCGAAATCATGCGGCCCCGCGGGCTGGTCAGGAACAGGACCTGGTCGGCGATCTGTTCGGGCTGCACATAGTCCTTCAGCGAGGTGTAGGAAAAGGCCTCGGCCTCGACCTCGGCAAAGCTCATGCCGCGACGCTGCGCCTTGGCTTCCAGCACCCGGCGCTGACGGTCGCCCGCGACGATGCCGGGCAGGATCGCATTGCAGCGAATGCCGTCCTTGCCCAGTTCGATGGACAGCGACTTGGTGAACCCGATCACGCCCCATTTCGCCGCCGCGTAGGGCGTGCGCAGGGCAAAGCCCAGCCGCCCGGCCAGCGAGGACAGGTTGATGATCGAGGCGTTGTCACTGGCCCGCAGCGCCGCGACCGCATGGCGCACACAGTGGAATTGCGAGGTCAGGCAGACCGCCAGCGTGGCGTCCCAGTCCGCCGGGTCGATATCCTCGACCGGGCTCGTCGGGCCGGCGATGCCGGCGTTGTTCACCAGCACGTCGAGCCCGCCCAGTTCGCCGATCGCCGCCGCGATGAACCGCTCGATCTGCGCCCCGTCGCCCATGTCGGCGTTCTGGTGGAAGACTTCGGGCGGCAGCGTGGCAAGCGCCGCCTCGTCGATGTCGCAGGTCGCCACGCGGGCGCCCTCGGCCAGATAGGCGTCGAGAATGGCGCGGCCAATGCCTTGCGCCCCGGCGGTCACGATGACCCGCGCTCCCTCCAGGTCCAGTTTCATGGTGCAATCTCCCTCTGATCGTTGTCATCCTGCATCCGGCCCCGGGCGCGGATCAGCTCGGAGGCCACGCGGATGTCCTCGGCGACGGCCAGGGCCGCGGCCTCGCCATCCCGCACCCGCAGCGCCTCGCAGAGCCGGCGGTGATGGTCGCGCGAATGGTGGCTGCGCAGCTGCGAGGCGTCGGAGTCGTCACCGATGTCGAAATGGATGACCGGCCCCGCCTTGAGCCACAGCATGGTGATGACGTCGAGCAGCGCCGGCGACCCGGCAGCGCGATACAGGGCGAAATGCAGGTCCATGTTGGCGGCGACCGCGGCTGCACTGCCCCGGACACGGTCCAGCACGTCCTCGAAGCGATGCGCCAGCGCCTCCACTTCGGCAATCTCGGCCCTGCTGGCCCGGGTCGCGGCCAGCCGTGCCGCCTGGCCCTCGTTCAGCATCCGCACCATGGTCAGATCGGCGAATTGCGCCGCCGTCATCAGCGGCACCATGACCGCACGCTTGGGCGAGACCTCCAGCGCCCCGCTGGCGGCGAGACGACTGACCGCCTCGCGCACCGGCATCATCGAGACTTCCAGCCGTTCGGCCAGATCGCGCAGCGACAGCCGGTCGCGCGGCCTGAGCGCACCGGACAGCAACATCCGGCTCAGGGCGTCGAAGACCTGGTCGGACAGAGTCTGGCGGCGGGCGGGCCGCAACTGGTCGAGCGTTTCGGACAAGCGCTGCGAACTCCGGTTGACAGTCGGCGGGTCCTTCCGCAACTGTGATCTCAGATCACAGTAGATCGGACGGATTCGCAAGCCCTGATTACCCGCCGAAGAAGAAACCCGCCGGACATGGCCAGTCCCCCGATCCCGCCCTGGCCGCATCGAAAGGACCATCATGACGGACACCATTGCCATCATCGGCGCCGGGCTGATCGGCCGGGCCTGGAGCGCGCTCTTTGCCCGGGCCGGTTTCACGGTTCAGGTCTGGGACGCCGATCCGGGCGTCCTGAGGCGGTATGCCGAAGACATGGCCACACTCTGCGACACCATGAAAGCCGAAGGATTGCTGGATGACCCCGCCGCCACGATCGCCCGCATCCGCACCTGCCCGACGCTGGAAGAGGCGGCGGACGGCGTTGCCTTCGTGCAGGAAAACGGGCCGGAACGGATCGAGGTCAAGCGCGACCTCTTCGCCCGGCTCGACACCGCCGCGCCGGCCGGGGCCATCCTCGCCTCATCCACCTCGGCCATCGTCGCCTCGCGCTTTACCGAAAGCCTGGAACACCGCGGCCGCTGCGTCGTCGGGCATCCGGTGAACCCGCCGCATCTGGTCCCGGTGGTCGAACTCTGCCCGGCCCCCTGGACCACGCCCGAGACCCTGGACCGGGCCGAGGCGCTCTATGCCCGGATCGGCCAGGTGCCGGTACGGATGACCCGCGAAAGGGACGGCTTCGTGCTGAACCGCCTGCAGGGTGCGCTTCTGGCCGAAGCGCTGCGCCTGCTGGATGAGGGCGTGGTCAGCGTCGAGGGGCTCGACGCCACGATCAAGGACGGGCTGGGGCTGCGTTGGGCGCTGATGGGGCCGATCGAGACCATCGACCTCAATGCGCCCGGCGGCATCGTCGATTATGCCACCCGCTACGGGGGCTTCTATGCCGATCTGGCCAGCACGCCGGCCGGGCCCGAGGTCTTCTCGGTCGAAACCGCCGAAAAGATCGCCGCGACATGGCCGCAGGACCGCAGCCCCGACAACATCCGCGCCCGGCAGGACCGGCGCGACCGGCGACTGGCCGCGCTGCGCCGCCATCTCGCATCCGAACAATCCTGAAGGAGAGACCCATGGCCAGACCCCGCAAGGTCATCATCACCTGCGCCGTGACCGGCGCCATCCATACCCCCACAATGTCGGAATACCTGCCGATCACCGCGTCGGAAATCGCCGATGTCGCCATCGGCGCGGCCGAGGCCGGCGCGGCCGTGGTGCATCTGCATGCCCGCAACCCCGAAGACGGCCGCCCCGACCAGTCGCCCGAAGCCTTCACGCCCTTCCTGGGCGTGATCAAGCAGGCCTCGGACTGCGTGGTGAACATCACCACCGGCGGCGCCCCGACCATGACCATCGAAGAGCGGGTCCGCCCGGCCCAGACACATCGGCCCGAGGTCGCCTCTCTGAACATGGGGTCGATGAATTTCGGCCTGTTCCCGATGCTGAAGCGGTTCCCCGATCTCAAGCATCAGTGGGAGCGCGACTATCTGGGCAACAAGAACATCATCTTCAACAACAGCTTCGGCCAGATCGAGTACATCCTGACCACCCTGGGGCCGCTGGGCACGAAGTTCGAATTCGAATGCTACGACACGGCGCATCTCTACAATCTCAAGCACTTCCTCGACGAAGGGATCGTCAAGGCTCCGCTGTTCATCCAGACGGTCTTCGGCCTGATGGGCGGGATCGGGGCCCATCCCGAGGACGTGCAGCACATGAAGCGCACCGCCGACCGGCTGTTCGGCGATCAATACCGCTGGTCGGTGCTGGGCGCCGGCAAGAACCAGTTGCCGATTGCGGCAATGGCGGCGGCGATGGGCGGCAATGTGCGCGTCGGTCTGGAGGATTCGCTCTGGATCGGGCCGGGACAACTGGCCAGGAGCAATGCCGAGCAGGTGCGCAAGGCGCGGCAGATCATCGAGGGGCTTGGGCTGGAACTGGCCACCCCGGACGAGGCGCGCGAGATCCTGGAGCTGAAAGGCGCCGACAAGGTCGGGTTCTAAGGCGCGGCCGGCGGGGTCGGTCCTAGGCCAGCCCCCAGAACCGCCGCGCGTTGCCGTGGAACAGCGCCGCGCGTTCGTCCGCGGAGCATCCTTGGATCAGGGCATGGGTCGCCGCCACCCAGTCCGACAGGCTGCCGCCCAGCGTCACCACCGGCCAGTCCGACCCCCAGATCACCCGGTCCCAGCCGAAGCTGGCGATGACATGCTCGACATAGGGGCGCAGGGTCTCGACGCTCCACTCCGGCCCGGTCTGGGCCAGGAGGCCGCTGATCTTGGCAATCACATTGGGCCGCCGCGCCAGTTCGGCCAGCGGCGCCGCCCAGTCATCATAGCCGTTTCGGGCCACTTCGGGATTGCCGCAGTGATCCAGCACGAAGCGCGTGTCGGGGCAGGCATCGGCCAGCGCCGCGCCGCGGCCCAGCTGGTCGGCCCGCAGGCAGAGGTCGAAGCTCAGCCCGGCCCGCCCGATCGCCCGCAACCCGTCACGGAAGGCCGGCGCATCGGAGACTTCATCCGGCACCACATGCAGCACCCGGCGCAGACCGCGCACCACCTTCCGGTCCAGCCCGGCCAGCCAGTCGGCGATGTCGGGCCGCTCGGGCCGCACCCCGGCAATGGCACCGATGACCAGCCCGGCCTGAATCGTTTCGGCCACCATGCCGATTTCCGCCTCGGCGTCGGATTCGGCGGTATCGACCTCCATATGCAGCGCCGCGGTGATCCCGCAGCGCCCGGCGGCGGCGGTATACTCGGCCAACGACCAGTCCCGGTTCAGTGCCGGAACCCCGTCGAGCCAGGGATAGGACAGGCGCCCGCGGTCAATGAGATGCAGATGGGTGTCGATCAACATGGTTCCTGACTTCTCCTTGCCACAGATTTCGGCAATCGCCTCAATTCCGCCCAATTTTGTTGACAATATCTATCAATAGGGCGGATTGTTTACCTATTCGCCCTGTTTGACTGAGTAGTAGCAGACTCCTCCGGACTGGAAAGGGCCGCGCCCTCCCTCGCGGCCCTTTTTCCTTGCCGCCCCGCACTGCCCCCCTGCCCCGCTCACCCCTGTGCCTCGATCGGTTCGATCAGGCCCGGACCGGAGGCGCGGTTGGAGTTGACCGCCGGATCGACGCGGTGAAAGCGCAGTGCATCCTCGGGCGCCGGACGCATCAGCACCGCCGCCCCCTTGCCCTCTTCGCCCAGCCAGAGGCCGATATCCGCGGGCGCCAGGATCACCGGCATCCGGTGGTGTATCCGGGCCATCACCGGATTGGCGTCACAGGTCACGATGGCGCAGGAGACAAGCTGCTGGCCGTCCCGCTCCCACTCCTGCCAGATGCCGGCGAAGATCAACGGCTGATCGTCGGCGCGGGTGATGTACCAGGGCAGCCGCGCCTTGTCCGGGGTCACGGTCCATTCGTAGAAGCCCGAGGCCGGGATCAGGCAGCGGCGGCTGCGCACCGCCTGCCGGAAGGCGGGTTTCTCGGCGATGGTGTCGGCGCGGGCATTGATCAGCAGCGGGCCGTCGTTCGGGGCCTTGTACCAGGACGGGATGACGCCCCACCGCATTGCCACCAGGCGCCGGCCGGCCTCCCCGTCCCCGGCCTGCGCAGCGCCACGCCGCACCACATGCACGGCATTGGTCGGGCAGACATTGAAATTCGGGACCGGGGGCAGATCGTTGCCGGGCACGGCATCGAAGAGTTGCACCATCGCCTCGGGCGGCAAGGTAATCGCAAATCGCCCGCACATCGCTTTCTCTCCCCGGCGGCAACGGCACCGGCGGGCAGCCTAGACGAGCCCGACCGGGCTGGCCAGAGGTCGGCCCGCAGAGGTCAGGGTTCCCGGCGTGGCCCCGGGGCGAATTCCGGCTCCAGCGGGCCGGGATCGGCTGGGCCTGCGCCGATGCTCGGCGACGGGCCCGACGTGCCCAGGCGCGGCGCCCGCCGCCGGGAGTGCTTGGCCAGGATCCGGCAGACCGTATTCGCGTCGGCACCCTTCACCAGGTAGTCGTTCACCTGCAGCACATCCGCCAGATCCATGTCGAAGGGTGAATCCGAGGTCGTCAGAACCACCACCGGCAGATCGTGCAACCCGGGCGTCTCGCGGATGAAGCCCAGCACCTCCAGCCCGTCGACCCGCGGCATCTTCAGATCCAGGATGATCAGATCGGGCGCCGGCTGCATCCGCGTCTCCGAGGCCGGGTCGAGCATGTCGATCGCCGCCTGCCCGTCGCGGACCACGGTCAGCTCGTAGGCCTCGTCCCAGGCGCGAAGTTTCCGGGTCAGGTCGCGGACCGAGAACTGGCTGTCTTCCGCCAACAGTATCTGATGCATTGCCTCTACTCCTGATTATATCGTTGTGCCCCGAGCTGGGCATTGGGAAAGATCAGCTCGAACACGGCGCCGCGGCCGTTTGCCTGTTCTCCCAGCCGGACAAAGCCTCCGGCCCGTTCCATCACCTTCTTGACCATGGCCAGCCCCATGCCGCTGCCCTCGACCTCGTCGCGGGGCCGCAGGGTCGAGAACATCTCGAACACCTTGTCGGCATAGGCACGGGCGATCCCCGGCCCGTCATCGGCCACCTCGATCTTGACCAGATCGCCTTCCGAACGACCGCGGACCACGATCTTCCCGTGGTCACGGTCGTGATGCTTGATCGCATTCGAGATCAGGTTGCGCATGACCAGCGCCAATTCGGTCGGCGCGCAATGGACCTTCGGCAATTCGCCCTCGACATCCACCTCGAACCCGGCCGGCACCCCGCTGAGCCTTGCGCTTTCGCGGACCGTCTCGGTGGCATCGACATCGCAGACCAGTTCGCCCAGCTGGCCGATCCGCGCATAGGTCAGCAGATCGGTCAGCAGCTGGTCCATGCGCCGGCTCTGCACCTCCATCTCGCGCAGATCGACCTCGAGCTCGTCCTCGATACTTCCGTATTTCTCCTGCAGCGTTTCGCGCAGCCAGCCCGGAATCGTCATCAGCGCCCGCAGCGGAGCGCGCAGATCATGGCTGGCGATATAGGCGAAGCGTTCCAGCTCCTCGTTCGCGCGGGTCAGGGCAGCGGTGCGCATGCCGACCCGGCTTTCGAGCTCCTGGTTGACCTTGCCCAATTCGTCGAGCGCCACCTTCAGCGCCGCTTCGGCCTGCGACCGGCGCTGCACCTCGAGCGACAGCGACACCGCCTTGCGGGCGTGTTCGTCCGGGCGCGGCACGGTGATCAGGACCGGAACCAGGCGCCAGAACCGCACCGCCGTGGCCCCCGAGATCACCGCGCAGACCCCCTTGAACACACCTTCGGCGGCATAGATCGGCAGCCAGAGGGTGACCACCGCCATCAGATGGGCCAGGGCGCAGGCGGTGATGAAGGCGGCAAACAGGGCCGTGGTGCTGCGATGCTTGAGGTCCGGGCGGGCCTGCAGGATGCGCCAGATCGCCGCCGGGATCGACAGATAGGCCGCGGCAATGGCCAGATCGGACAGCGCGTGCAGCAGCACCAGATCGGGCCGCCAGACCAGACAGTCGCCGTGCGGCAACGAGCCGGCGGCGGTCAGCGAGTCGATGAGGGATTGCAGCATGGCATTGGGACCGAAGGTCAGATGAATCTCGTCCCGAAGAGCAGCAGAATATCCTTAACGAATTGCGAAAAACCCAGCGGACGGGCGGCGTTGCGCCGAAGACCGCCAATTGTCGCACCGCAACGAAAAGGGGCGCGCCCGACGGACGCGCCCCTCCTGCCGCGGCAGATCCCCGATCAGTCGCCGAGCTTCTTGATCCGGCCTTCGACCTTGGCGGTGACGGTGCCCATCTTCGAGATGTAGTCCATCACGTCATTGGCCATCAGGTTGCCGTTCCCGGCATTGATCAGCACCCGGCCGCCGCCCAGTGCGGAATAGCCGTCGCCGCCGCCGAGGATGTAGTCGTTGGCCGCGACCTTGTAGAGCTTGTCCATCTCCAGCGGCTCGCCGCCGACCAGAACCTCGGTCACCCGGCTGCCGGGCTCGGCGGTCGGGTCATAGACGAAGGTCAGGCCCGAGACCTGGGCAAAGCGACCGGCGCCGTTCTCGACCTGGCTGACCGCATTCTCCAGCGCCGCCAGAACCTGGCTGCCCGGCAGTTCGGTCAGCACGGTGACATTGCCGAAGGGCAGTTCGGTCAGGATGTCGCGCCGGGTCAGCTTGGTGCCGGCGTCATAGGTGCGGTCGGCGCGGATGCCGCCGCCGTTGGCCAGCGCGATGTCGGCGCCGGTGGCATCGCGGATCGCGTCGGCGATCAGGTTGCCCATCGCCGATTCCTCGCCCCGGACCACGTTGCGGCGGCTGTCCAGCGGCCCCTCGGTCATCCCGATCTCGACGTTCAGGCTGTCATCCAGCTGCTTCTCGAAGGCCTTGACGATCTCCATCGAGGCGGGATCCGGCTCGACCGTGGCTGTGTCGATGAAACGGAAAATCGGCGACCACTTGATGCTGCGTTCGCCGTCCTTCTCCTCGATATCGACCATCAGGTCGACCGGAGACAGGAACCGCCCGTCGATCGAGGTCTCGACATAGGCCGTAACCCCGTCATAGGCGGTGGCGAAGGAGTGGTCGTCGCCCGACATGATGACGTCGAAGGCGTGGCTGGCGATCAGTTCGCGGTCGTTCTCCATATTGGTCTGGATCACCCCGATGACGATCTCGGCGCCATCCTCGCGCGCCTTCTTGGCCGCCGCGATGGCCATGTCCACGGTCGGGCCGAACTTCAGATCACCCGGGCTGGAGACCTCGGGGGTGGTGTCCTGCGCCACCGGCACCAGCGCCACCTTCAGCCCGCCGACCTCCTTCATCATCACGCCGCCCAGCCCCTCGACCGGAGAGCCGTCGCCGTTGGTGATGTTGATCGCGGCCCAGGGGTATTTCGACGCGGCCATCTTCTCGAAGAAGTTCTCCGGCCCGAAGTCGAATTCATGGTTGCCCGGAACGGCGATGTCGAAGGGCACCAGATTGGTCAGGTCGATGGTGTTCTGGCCCTTGTCGAAGCCGGACAGGATCGAGGGGCTCAGCATGTCGCCGTCGAAGACATAGATCGTGTTCGGATTGGCGGCCCGTTCGGCCTTGGCGACAGCGTTCAGCCGGGCAAAGCCGCCGCGTCCGTCGCTTTCCTGGAAGTTGTAGACGTCCCCGACCCCGAGAACGGTCAGCTTGACGGTTTCGGCCAGGGCCGGCAGCGCTCCGGCGGTCAGCGCGGTAGCGCCGAGCAGAAGCGCGGCAAGGCGGTGCATTTGGCGAGTCATGTTGGCAATCCCCATGGGCTATGTTGCAGCAGCTGTGAATGCATGTTTGCGCTCTGCGGGATCAGAGTCAAAGGCATTCCAGTGCCATTCCTCGCCTGCCGGGGTGACATGGCGATGACGGTCGCCCTCCGGGGCCGCTTGACCCGCGCCGGGCAACAGGGGCATCTAGCGCCCATGCCGATCTACAAGATCTTCCGCACCCCGGAATGGGAACAACTGCGCCAGGCCGGTTCCACCACCGGGGCGCCTGTCGACGTGGCCGACGGCTTCGTGCATTTCTCGGCCGCCGACCAGCTGCGCGAGACCGCCGCGAAGTGGTTTGCCGGGGCCGACGGGCTGTGGCTGCTGGCCTGCGACCCCGAGACCCTGGGCGCGGCGCTGAAATGGGAGGTGTCGCGGGGCGGCGCCCTGTTCCCGCATCTCTACCGGCCGCTGCTGATCTCGGACCTGCTCTGGTCCCGGCCCTTGCCTCTGGGCGATGCGGGACATGTCTTTCCGCCCGAGATTCCGTGAGCCTGATCGAATCCCTCGGCATGGCGGCCCTGCGGCGGATCGACCCCGAGACCGCGCACGGGCTGGCCTTGCGGGCCCTGCGGCTGGGCCTGGCCGGCCTGCCGGGGCCGGTGCGTTCCGACCGGCTGGCGCAGAGGCTGGCAGGCTTGGACCTGCCGAACCCGATCGGGCTGGCGGCGGGCTTCGACAAGAACGCGGTGGCGGTGGCGCAGTTGATGCGGGCCGGGTTCGGCTTTCTGGAGGTCGGCGCCGCGACGCCTCTGCCGCAGCCGGGCAACCCGCGCCCGCGCCTGTTCCGGCTGACCGAGGACCGCGCCGTCATCAACCGCTTCGGCTTCAACAACGACGGCGCCGAGGCCATTGCCGCCCGCCTTGCAAGGCCCCGTGCCGGCGGCATTCCGGTGGGCCTGAACCTGGGCGCCAACAAGCAGTCCGCCGACCGTTCGGCCGATTACGCCGAGGTCTTGGCGCTTTGCGGTCCGCATGTCGATTTCGCGGTGGTCAATGTCTCGTCACCGAACACCGAGCGGCTGCGCGACCTGCAGGGGCGGGCAGCGCTTTCGGCGTTGCTGCGCAAGGTGATGAGCGCCCGCGCCGAGCTTCCGCACCGGATACCCGTGTTCCTGAAGATCGCCCCCGACCTGACCGAGGACGAGCTGGCCGAACTGGTCGAGACCGCGCAATCGGCGCGGGTCGATGCGCTGGTCTGCACCAACACGACGCTCTCGCGCGAAGGTCTCAAAAGTGCAAATTCCAGCGAGGCTGGCGGTCTTTCCGGCGTGCCTCTGTTCGAAAAGTCCACCCGGGTGCTGGCCCAGGTCGCGGCACTCAGTGCCGGGCAGATGCCGCTGATCGGGGTCGGCGGGGTCGCCTCGGGAGAAGACGCCTATGTCAAGATCAAGGCCGGGGCGAGTGCGGTGCAGCTCTACACCGCGCTGGCCTATCGGGGCCTGACGCTGGCCGCCCGGATCGCCCGCGAACTGGACGCGCTGCTGGAGCGCGACGGCTTCGCGTCGGTCGCCGAAGCGGTCGGAACCGAACGCTCGGCCTGGCTGTAGAGCTCAGGCGGTCCGGGGCCCGGTCGCTTCGCGTTCCAGCCCCGGATACTTGGCCCAGAGCGTCGCCGCCCGCGCCAGGAAGCTGACCATCATCGCAGCCCAGAGACCGTGGTTTCCGAAGAACGGCACCAGTGCAGCCACCGCCGCCAGGTAGATCAGCAGCGCCAGGAGCATCATGTTGCGCATGTCGCGGGTCCGGGTCGCGCCGATGAAGATTCCGTCCAGCATCCAGGCCGCCACGCCCAGCAGCGGCGAGGCCACCATCCAGGGCAGGTAGACCCGCGCTTCGGCCCGCACCGGTTCCGCGGTGGTCATCAGGTCGATGATCGCCCCGCCCCAGAGCCAGAAGGCGGCCGACATCAGCACCACCGCCGCCAGCCCCCAGCCCGAGGTCAGCAGCGCGCCACGGCGCAGTTCCGCCCGGTTGCGCCGGCCAAGCGCCTGGCCGACGATCGCCTCGGCGGCAAAGGCAAACCCGTCCAGCGCATAGGCGGTGATCGAAAGGAACTGGACCAGGATCTGGTTCGCCGCCAGGGTCACGTCGCCGAACCGCGCGCCCAGCAGCATGAAGGACGTCAGCGTTGCCAGAAGCGCCAGCGAGCGGATCATGATGTCGATGTTCACCAGCGCCATGCGCCGCAGCCGCGCCGCATCGAAGACCCGCGCCCAGTCGCGCCATTCCGGCGTGGCAAAGGCGCCGCGCACCAGCCACAGCGCCATGGCCAGCCCCGACCATTCGGCCAGGAAGGTCGCCGCCGCGACGCCGCGGATGCCCCAGTCGAGCCCGAGCACGAACCACATGTCCAGGGCAATGTTCAGCCCGTTCATCCAGAGCTGGATCACCAGCACCGCCCGGGTCCGCTCCTGCGCGATCAGCCAGCCGGTCACCCCGAACAGCGCGATCGCCGCCGGCGCCGACCAGATCCGCAGCGCCATGTAGCTTCGGGCCAGCGACTCGACCTCGGCCGAGGCCGGAGTCACCCGGAAGGCCGCCCAGAACAAGGGCAGCTGCAGCGCGATCAGCGCCAGGCCCGCCGTGGCGCCGATCATCAACGCACGCGACAGCAGCGCCGCCACCTCGGCCCGGTCGCCGGCGCCGACCGCCTGTCCGGTCAGGCCGGTCGTGCCCATCCTGAGGAAACTGAAAATCCAGTAGACCGAGGTCAGCACCACCGCCCCGACGCCGACCGCCCCGATCGGCGCCGCGGTGCCCAGTTGCCCGATCACCCCGGTATCGACGGCACCCAGAATCGGCACCGTCGCATTCGACAGCACGATCGGCATCGCAATGTGCAACACCCGCCGGTGCGTGATCGTCTGAGTCATCGGCCCTGCCGGTCGGCCTTTCCCGCGTCGGGCATCATGAAATGCCCGGTGGCCTGGGCAAAGAGCCGGGCCCGGTTGTCCTGCCAGGCCTCGACATGGACCGAGGCATAGCGCCGGCCCGAACGGTTGATGCTGGCCCGGGCATAGGCATCGCGCGGCAGGCCCGAGCGCAGGTAATCCACCGTCAGGTCGATGGTCCGGGGCAGAACCGGGTTGCTGCCGTCCGAGCGCCCGCTCTCGACCTCTTCCCAGAGCAGCGACCAGCCCAGACCGATGATCGCGGTCACTTCCAGGAACGCCGCCGTGGCGCCCCCGTGCAGCGCCGGCAGAAGCGGATTTCCGATCAACCGGTCACTGTAGCTCATGATCGCGGTCAGTTCGTCACCGCGGCGTTCGAATTCGATGCCCATGAAACGGATGTAGGGCACCGAGGCGACCAGGGTCTTGAGCGCCTTGTCGCGCCGTTCCTTCACCACCTGAACCGGTTCCGGCCGCCGCGGGTTCATGACGTACGCTCCACGGCAAAGGCGCCGGCCGCGGTGGCGACCGGGCGGCTTTCGTCCTCGTCCAGCGCCACGGCACGGACGAAGGCGACCGAGCGGGTGATGTTGTAGCACTCGGCCCGCGCCACGATCTTCTGCCCCGGCGTCGCCGGCCGCATGTAGTCCACCCGCAGGTCCATCGTCGCGGTGCCCGCCACGCCCGCCGGGTGGAACATCACTGCCGCGCCACCACAGCTGTCGAGCAAAGCCGAAACAGCGCCGCCATGAATCACGCCGGTGGCCGGGTCACCGATCAGGTCGGGGTTCCAGGGCATCTCGACCTCGGCCTCGCCATCGCCCAGCCGGACCAGCCGCATTCCCAGGGCATGGCAATGCGGCAGCGAGTCGACGAACTTGCGCCCTGCCGCCAGCCGTGCGTCCGCCGCCTCGGCGCCGTCGTCCTCACCGGATGCCATGTGCCGCCCTGCCCTTTTGCATGTTGCAGTCAGTGCCCGGTTATTCCGCCTTGCCAAGCCCATCGCAAGTGCTATGTTCTGCAAATGAGAATTATTCGCAACAGGAATCCCCCATGACCACCAGCGCCGCCAACGCCCTGCCGCCGACCGGAGACAGCGCTGCGGCCAAGCCGCAGGGCTTTGTCGCCGAGGACCGCCTGGGACCGTTCCGCAGCCGCCGCCTGCCCTTCGCGCTGGCCTGCCTGGTTCTGGCACTGATGCCGGGGGAGCTGGGGCGGGTCACCCGCGGCCTGATGACCGATGCCTATGTGCAGGTCGCGGCCTTCGTGGCGGTGACGCTGATGCTGTTCTACGGCGCCGAGAAGCTGTTCCGCTTCGATATCGGTCAGGGGCTCAAGGGCGCCCGGCTTTGGCAGGTGCCGATCGCGGCGCTGCTGGGGGCGACACCCGGTTGCGGCGGCGCGGTGATCGTGGTGGCGGCCTATTCCTCGGGCAATGTCGGCTTTGGCGCGGTGGTGGCGACGCTGACCGCGACCATGGGCGACGCCGCCTTCCTGCTGATCGCCACCAAGCCCGAAGTCGCCCTGATCCTGCTGCCGATCCAGTTCAGCACCGGGGTCCTGTCTGGCTGGCTGGTCGATGCCTTCCACAGGAAGGACTATCGCGGCGTTGCCGGCGCAAGCTGCGACATGGCGCCCCGGATCGGGCGGGTTCGCGCCCGGGACTGGGCCTATCTGGGCTTCGTCATTCCGGGCCTGGCCCTCGGGCTGATGCAGGCGACGCAGACCGATGTCGGGTTTCTCGGCCCCTGGCCGATGATCATCGGCCTCGGCGGAACCGCGATCGGGCTGTTCACCTGGGCCACCTCGCCGCTGCAGGCGATGACCAACCCCGCCGACCGGCCGGTCACGCGGATGACCGAAGAGACGTCATTCATCGCGGTCTGGGTGATCGGCGCCTATCTGGCCTATGACTACATCGTCGCCTTCGGCGGGCTCGATCTCGAGACCCTGTTCGGCTCGGTGGCGATCCTGCTGCCGCTGGCCGGGGTGCTGGTGGGTTTCATCCCCGGATGCGGCCCGCAGGTTCTGGTCACGACGCTCTACGTCAACGGTCTGATTCCCTTCGGGGCGCTGATCGGCAACGCGATCTCGAACGATGGCGACGCGCTGTTCCCGGCCATTGCCCTGAATCCGCGCGCCGCCGTGGTCGCCACCGCCTATTCCGCAATTCCGGCCCTGATCCTGGCCTACGGGTTCCACCTCATCGCCCCGGGATTCCTGTCTCCTTTCTGACACTGTGACGTTACGTCATTTGCGCTCCGCGTCCGCCGTGCTAGCTTGTCGATCAAGATAGAGGCCCGCGAATGTCTGAAGACGAACTCAGCTTTAAGGATATGTGCGCGCAATTCGACGTGACGCCGCGGACGTTGCGCTACTACGAATACATCGAACTTCTGAAGCCCCGAAAGGATGGCCGAGCCCGCTGGTACGGGCCGCGCGAAGTGGCGCGGATGAAGCTGATCCTGCGGGGCCGTCGCTTCGGCTTTCCGCTCGAGGAAATCCGCCAGTGGCTCGAAATCTACGGGCAGGAGGGGAACGACGCCCAGATGCGCGCATGGATCGCCCGCGCCGACGAGCAGATGGTGGAATTGCGCCGGCAGCGGGACGAACTCGACCAGGCGCTGATCGACCTCAAGAAGCTGCGCGACGAGACCGCGGCCTCGCTGAAGAACCCCGACACGCCGCAGGGCTGAAATGCATGGTCGTGAGCGCCGCCGGGCGGCAATCTGCCGGCCCTGGCCCGCGTATCCGGCGCGCCCGGCCGAACCGGACAAGACCGGAAAGGCCCTCCCGCAATCACCCCGGTTTCCGCGCAAGATTATTGTGACTTCCGTTGGGTCGCCTTCTCCAAGATTTCGCGCCTGTGACACTGACGTGACGTTACGGTTACGCATGCGTCAACCTGGGTTGTCAGGCGGCGTCTCTCCCCCCATCTGCCGGCCATAACGTGTGTCACGAGTTCCCGGATGGAAGGTAAAATGACAATGACCGATGCTAACATGACGATCCGCGAGATGTGCGACGCCTTCGAGGTATCGCCGCGCACCCTGCGCTTCTACGAAGCCAAGGAATTGCTTTTCCCGATCCGCGAAGGGCAGAAGCGCTGGTTCACCAAGCGTGACCGCGCGCGGCTGAAGCTGATCCTGGAAGGCAAGCGCTTCGGATTCTCGCTGGAAGACATCCGGCAACTGCTGGACCTCTATGATCAGGGCCCGAACGGCCCCGAAATTCAGCTCGCCCAGGCCTATGAGCTGGCGCAGAAGCGGCTGGCCGAGATGAAGGCGGAACGTGACGAATTGACTGCCGCGATCAGCGCCTTGCAGGAGCGTCTTGCCTGGGCCGCCGAGCGCCTGGAGAAACGCGACCAGAACGCCGCCTGAGACGGCACGATACCGGAGAAGCCCCATGACCAGCTACACCGCCCCGACCAAAGACATGGCCTTTGTCCTGCATGAGGTCCTGGATGTCGGAAGCGGTGCCACGCCGGGCTACTCGGAACTGGAGCCATCGTTCACCGCAGCGGTGCTGGAAGAGGCGGGGAAGCTCGCCTCGCAGGTGCTGCACCCGTTGAACGCGGTGGGCGACGCACAGGGCTGCCGGCTCGACAACGGGGTGGTGCGCACCCCGGAGGGTTTCAAGGAGGCCTATGACAAGGTCTGCGAAGGCGGCTGGACCGGGCTCGACTGCGACCCGGAATTCGGCGGCCAGGGAATGCCCTATGTGCTGAACTCGGCGGTGGGCGAGATCCTCTCGGCCTCCAACATGGCCTTCAACATGTACATGGGCCTGACCCATGGCGCCTATTCGGCGATCCATGTGCATGGCTCGGAAGAGCAGAAGGCCACCTATCTGCCGAAGATGGTCACCGGTGCCTGGACGGGCACCATGAACCTGACCGAGCCGCATTGCGGCACCGATCTGGGACTGCTGCGCACCAGGGCCGAGCCGCAGGACGACGGCAGCTATCTGATCACTGGTCAGAAGATCTTCATCTCGGCCGGCGATCACGACCTGTCCGAGAACATCATACATCTGGTGCTGGCCAAGGCGCCGGGCGGAGGCGAGGGGACGCGGGGCATCTCGCTGTTCATCGTGCCGAAATTCCTGATCAACGAGGACGGCTCGCTGGGCGACCGCAACCCGGTCACGGTCGGCAAGATCGAAGAGAAGATGGGCATCCACGGCAATGCCACCTGCGTGCTGAACTATGACGGCGCCAGGGGCTGGTTGCTGGGTGACCTGCACAAGGGGATGCGGGCGATGTTCACCATGATGAACGAAGCCCGGATCGGTGTCGGCCTGCAGGGCTATGCCCAGGCCGAGGTCGCCTATCAGAACGCCCTTGCCTATGCCAAGGACCGGCTTCAGGGCCGCGCCGTCACCGGCCCGGAAAACCCCGACGGCCCGGCCGACCCGCTGATCGTCCACCCGGATATCCGCCGCAGCCTGATGGATCAGAAGAGCTTCATCGAAGGCGCCCGGGCGCTGACCTTCTGGGGTGCCACCCTGATCGACGCCGCGCATCGCTCGGGCGACAAGGAGGCCGATGCGCTGATCGGGTTGCTGACCCCGGTCATCAAGGGCTTCCAGACCGATCGCGGCTTCGAGATGTGCGTCCAGGCGCAACAGATTTATGGCGGGCACGGCTATATCGAGGAACAGGGCATGTCGCAGTTCGCCCGCGACGCCCGAATCGCCCAGATCTACGAGGGCGCCAATGGTGTCCAGGCGCTGGATCTGGTCGGCCGCAAGCTGGCCCAGGACGGCGGCAAGCCGGTGATGGCCTTCTTCGAGCTGATCAAGGGCTTCATCAAGGAGAACGAGGACAACGCCGCGCTGAAGGCCGATTTCCTCGATCCGCTGAAGGCCGGGTCCAAGGACCTGCAGGCGGCGGCGATGTATTTCATGCAGAACGGGATGAAATCGCCCAATTCGGCGCTGGCCGGCAGCTATGACTTCATGCTGATGTTCGGCCATGTCGCGCTCGGGCTGATGTGGGCCCGGATGGCCAGGGCCGCGCAGGCGGCGCTCGACGCGGGCACCGGCGACAAGGACTTCTACCAGACCAAGCTGGCCACCGGCCGCTACTACATGGCCCGGCATCTTCCGGCCACCGGCCTGCACCTGGCCAGGATCACCTCGGGCGCCGATCCGGTGATGGCCTTGGCAGCCGAGGCTTTTTAGGGGAGTGTCGCTCACGGGACCGCCCCGGATCGCAGGGCGCGGTCCGGGTGCAGCCTCGGAGGGACCAGATGCCGAAACGTTTCCGCCTGACCCGGCGATTTCCGGTCGCGATGACCGAAGACGGCTACCGTCGCCTGCGCCGCTTCGCCGCCGAAGCGGGGCTGGACGAGGGCGAGGCGCTGTCCTTCCTGTTCGAGAACTTCAATTCGGTGATCGACGAGGAGAACCTGACCGCCCGGCTCCGCCTGTTCAATTCCGAACTCGAGGCCCGCAAACGCTGAGGCCGAAACACCGGGAGGAGGAGGCGTTGCGATGACATGGATGACCGACGAGCACCGGATGCTGGCCGAGATGACCTCGGACTTCATCGCGCGGGAATGGAAACCGCATTTCGCCCGCTGGCGCGAACAGGGCGAGATGGACCGCTCGACCTGGGCGCAGGCCGGCGAACTGGGGCTGCTCTGCCCCTCGATCCCGACCGAATACGGCGGCGCCGGCGGCGATTTCGGCCATGAGGCGGTGATCCTGCTGGAAGGCTCGCGGGCCAATCTGGCGGCCTGGGGACATGGCATCCATTCCGGCATCGTGGCGCATTACATCTTGGCCTACGGCACCGAGGATCAGAAACGGCGCTGGCTGCCGAAGATGGTCAGCGGAGAACTGGTCGGCGCCCTGGCGATGACCGAACCTGGCACCGGCTCGGACGTGCAGGCGATCCGGACCCGGGCCGAGAAGGACGGCAACGGCTGGACCCTGTCCGGATCGAAGACCTTCATCACCAACGGCGCCCATGCCGATCTGATCCTGGTCGCCTGCAAGACCGACCCCGAGGCCGGGGCGCACGGCATCTCGCTGATGGTGGTGGAAACCGAGAACGCGCCCGGCTTCACCCGGGGCCGCAAGCTGGACAAGGTCGGCATGCTGGCCGCCGACACGTCCGAACTGTTCTTCGACAAGGTGCCGCTGCCGCCGGAAAACCTGCTCGGGCTGGAGCCGGGCCACGGCTTCGCCCAGATGATGAGCCAGCTGCCGCGGGAACGCCTGATCATCGGCTGCGGCGCCGTCGGCGCCATGGAAGGCGCGGTCGAGCGCACCATTGCCTATGCCAACGAGCGCGAGGCCTTCGGCGGCCCGATCATGCAGTTCCAGAACACCCGATTCCAGCTCGCCGAATGCCAGACCAAGACCACCGTGGCGCGGGCCTTTCTCGATTCCTGCATCGTCGACCTGATCGCGGGCAATCTCGGCGTCGAGAAGGCCGCGATGGCGAAATACTGGCTGACCGACACCCAGGGCGAGGTGCTGGACGCCTGCGTGCAGTTGCATGGCGGCTACGGCTTCATGCAGGAATACGAGATCGGCGGCATGTGGGCCGATGCCCGGGTTCAGCGGATCTACGGCGGCACCAACGAAATCATGAAGGAACTGATCTCGCGCAGCTTCTGGGACGCCCGCCGGCAGCGCCGCGGCTGATCGCGCCGGCAGCGGCTTTACCTTGAAAATATCCCACGGGGGTCCGGGGGTGTGAAACCCCCGCTCCCCGGCCTCGGAAAAGGACCTGACGATGACCAATGTGCTCCACTGCTTCGGTGAAAGCGGCAATGCCTACAAGGCGGCTCTGACCCTCACGCTCTGCGGCATCGACTGGACGCCGCGAAAGGTCGATTTCTTCAACGGTGCCACCCGGACACCCGAATTCCGGGCCCGGAACGTGATGGGCGAGGTGCCGGTGCTGGAAACCGGGGACGGCGAGGTCATCACCCAGTCCGGGGTGATCCAGCAATGGGCCGCCGAACAGTCGGGCAGACTGGGCGGCGAGACCCCGGCCGAGCGGCGCGAGGTGCTGCGCTGGCAGTTCTGGGACAATCACAAACTGTCGAGCCAGGCCGGGATGCTGCGCTTCCTGATGAACTTCCTGCCGCCGGAAAAGCGCCCGGCCGAGGTGATCGAATTCACCAAGGGCCGGCTTCAGGCCGCCTACAAGACCCTCGATACCGCGCTGGAAAACAGCGACTTTCTGGTTGGCCGCAGCGTCACGCTCGCAGACACCGCCTGCTGCGGTTACCTCTATTACCCGGAACCCTTCGGCTTCTCCCGCGCGGACTGGCCGAACATCGACCGGTGGCTTTCCAACCTCCAGGCTCTTGAAGGCTGGAAGCACCCCTACGACATGATGCCCGGGTCACCCGCTGATCGGGCATAAGGAGAACGACATGACCGAGGCCTATATCTATGACGCCGTGCGCACACCGCGTGGCAAGGGTCGCTCCGATGGCAGCCTGCATGAAGTCACTTCGCTGCGGCTCTCGACGCAGGTTCTGGACGCCCTGGCAGAGCGCAACGGGCTGCAGGGCCACGCCGTCGAGGACGTGATCTGGGGCAATGTCACCCAGGTGGGCGAACAGGGGGGATGCCTGGCCCGCTCGGCGGTGCTGGCCTCGCAACTGGACGAGAGCATTCCGGGCCTGTCGATCAACCGCTTCTGCGCCAGCGGGATGGAGGCGGTGAACCTCGCGGCCAACCAGATCAAGGCCGGGGTCGGCAGCGCCTATGTCGCCGGCGGGGTCGAGATGATGGGCCGGGTGCCGATGGGCAGCGACGGCGCCGCGATTGCCGTCGATCCCTCGATCGCGATGAAGACCTATTTCGTCCCGCAGGGCATCTCGGCCGACATCATCGCCACCGAATTCGGGTTCTCGCGCGACGATTGCGACGCGCTGGCGGTCGAAAGCCAGCGCCGGGCCAAGGCCGCCTGGGACGCCGGACGCTTCGACAAGACCGTCATCACGGTGCGCGACATCAACGGGCTGCCGATCCTGGACCGCGACGAACACATGCGCCCCGAGACCGACATGCAGACCCTGGGCGCGCTGAAGGCCAGCTTCAAGGAGATGGGCGAAGGCATGCCCGGCTTCGACAAGGTGGCGCTGATGAAATATCCGCATCTCGAGCGGATCAACCACGTCCACCACGCCGGCAATTCCAGCGGCATCGTCGATGGCGCGGCCGGCATCCTGATCGGCTCCAAGGCCTTTGGCGAGGCGCAGGGCCTGAAACCCCGCGCCCGCATTCGCGCCACCGCCAAGATCGGCACCGATCCGACGATCATGCTGACCGGGCCGGTCCCGGTGACCGAGAAGATCCTGGCCGACAGCGGCATGGCGATCGGCGACATCGGGCTGTTCGAGGTCAACGAAGCCTTCGCCGCGGTGGTCCTGCGCTTCATGCAGGCCTTCGATGTCGATCCCGCCAAGGTCAATGTCAACGGCGGCGCCATCGCCATGGGCCATCCGCTGGGCGCAACCGGAGCGATTATCCTGGGCACGCTGCTGGACGAAATGGAACGCAGCGATGTCGAATGCGGGTTGGCGACTCTCTGCATCGCTTCGGGCATGGGGGCCGCGACGATCCTGGAACGGGTCTAGCTGCAATGCACGTTTTGCGTGAATCCAGCTTGTATGGCGCCATGCCTTGGGGCAAGTTCCCCTCTGCTCCGGAAGAGATGCACGAATGGCATGGCGTCATACTTCGAACGCTTTCTCGAAAGGTCGCTTCGCGCATTCATGGCCGGCGAACCGACGACCCTCGCCCGGCTGGCGGCGGTACCGCTGGCGGTGCATGTCGAGGATGCGTTCCTGTTGCTGCAGAGTTTCGAGGCCGTGGTGCAGGCGCTGGAGGTTCAGCGCCGCTACCTGCGGGTTCGCCGGATCACCGACGTCAAGCTGGTCGAGACGGCGCTGGAACTGCCGCGCAAGGACCGGTTCCGGGCCTGGGTCGAGTATTCCTATCTGCGGGGCGAGCAGGTGCTGCCCGAGTCCAGCAAGGTGATCTACTACGGGCACCGCAAGGGTGGGCAGACCTTGGTCGAGATGGTGCAGTATCAGACCTTCGCGCATCCGCGGCTGAAACGGCTGATCCCGGCGAGCAACAGGGCCGGTTGACCCGCACCGGGCGGACCCGGCCATGACTGTCCTGCGACGCGGCACCGTCCCCGAGACCGACGCGGTCTCGACCTATCCCGAACCCTACAACAGGGGCCGGGGGCGGATGTTCTACGCCCCTCTCTCGGATGTCGGCGGGCTGACACAGTTCGGCGCCGCCTTCGAGAGGCTGGTGCCGGGCGGGAAGGGCTCGCAGAAACACTGGCACGAGAGGGAGGACGAGTTTCTCTACCTGATCTCGGGCCGGCTGACGGTGACCGAGGGCGAGACCGAAACGGTGATGGAACCGGGTGATGCCGCCTGCTGGAAGGCGGGCGAGCCGGTCGGCCACACGATCCGCAACGATGGCGATGTCGATGCGGTCTACCTGATCGTCGGCAGCCGCGACCCGCAGGACATCTGCCACTATCCCGGGCTCGACATGCGGCTTCAGCCGCTGGAAGGCGGCGGGCACGGCTTCGTGCATCTCGACGGAACGCCCTGGCCGGAGTTCCGGCCGAAATAACCCGGCAGCGGCCCCGCGCCGCCGCCGACTACAGATCCAACGGCCCTGCCCCGCAGAGCCAAACCGTTCAAGGAGGTCCCGATGACCGAATTCACCTATGCCGTCGATGCCGATGGCGTCGCAACGATCACCTGGGACCTGCCCGGCAAGTCCATGAACGTGATGAGCCTCGCCGGGATCTCCGAACTCGAGGCGCTGATCGACAAGGCCCATGCCGATGCGGCGGTCAAGGGGATCATCATCACCAGCGGCAAACCGGACTTTGCCGGCGGCATGGACCTGAACGTGATCGCCCAGATGAAGGACGGCGCCGGCGACGATCCGGCGGCCGGCCTGTTCGAGGGCATCATGGGCATCCACCGGCTCGAGCGGAAGATCGAGCTCGCCGGGATGGACCGCAAGACCAAGCAGGGCGGCAAGCCGACCGTGGCGGCACTGCCCGGCACCGCCCTGGGCATCGGGCTGGAAATCCCGCTGGCCTGCCACTACCGGATCGCCGCCGACAATCCGAAGGCCAAGATCGGCCTGCCGGAGATCCAGGTGGGCATCTTCCCCGGCGCCGGCGGCACCACACGGGTCAGCCGGATGCTGGGCATCCTTGCCGCAGCGCCGGTGCTGCTGGAAGGCAAGATGCTGGACCCCAAGGCCGCCAAGGCGACCGGCCTGATCGACGCGGTGGTGCCGCCCGGGGATCTGCTGGCCGAGGCCAAGGCCTGGGTGCTGGCCGCCAAGCCCGCCGATCTGGTCAAGCCCTGGGATCAGAAGGGCTGGAAGATGCCGGGCGGCGCGCCCTATCACCCGGCCGGATACATGACCTTCGTCGGCGCCAACGCCATGGTTCACGGCAAGACCATGGGCGTCTACCCCGCCGCCAAGGCGCTGCTTTCTGCCATCTACGAAGGCGCGCTGGTGCCCTTCGACACGGCGCTGAAGATCGAGGCGCGCTGGTTCACCCATGTGATGCTGGACCCGACCAGCAGCGCCATGGTCCGCTCGCTCTTCATCAACAAGCAGGCGCTGGAAAAGGGCGCGGTGCGGCCGCAATCGGTGCCGGACCAGTCGGTCAAGAAGCTCGGTGTGCTGGGCGCCGGCATGATGGGCGCCGGCATCGCCTATGTCGCGGCCAATGCCGGGATCGAGGTCGTTCTGCTCGATGCCTCGCAGGAAAGCGCAGAAAAGGGCAAGTCCTACAGCGAAACCATCCTCGACAAGGGGATTTCGCGCAGAAAAGTGACAGCTGAGAAGAAGGCCGAAGTTCTGGGCCGGATCACCCCGACCACCGATTACGCAATGCTGGCAGGGGCCGACCTGATCGTCGAAGCGGTCTTCGAAGACCCGAAGGTCAAGGCCGATGTGACGCAGAAGGCCGAGGCGGTGATCGGCGCCGACTGCATCTTCGCCACCAATACCTCGACCCTGCCGATCACCGATCTGGCCCGCGCCAGTCAGCACCCCGACCAGTTCATCGGCATCCATTTCTTCTCGCCGGTCGACAAGATGGCGCTGGTGGAGATCATCAAGGGCAAGCAGACCGGCGATCGTGCCGTGGCCAAGGCGCTCGACTTCGTGCGCCAGATCCGCAAGACCCCGATCGTGGTCAACGATGCCCGCTTCTTCTACGCCAATCGCTGCATCATCCCCTATATCAACGAAGGCGTGCGGCTGGTCGCAGAGGGTACCGAACCGGCTCTGGTCGAGAATGCGGCGCGGCTTCTGGGGATGCCCCTCGGGCCGCTGCAGCTGGTGGACGAAACCTCGATCGACCTCGGCGTCAAGATCGCCAAGGCGACCCGGGCGGCGATGGGCGATGCCTATCCCGACGGCGCGGTGGACGAGGTGCTGTTCTGGATGGCCGATCAGGGCCGGATAGGACGCAAGTCGAAATCCGGCTTCTATGCCTATGACGAGAAAGGCAAGAGGCTCGGCCTCTGGGACGGCCTGGCCGAACGCTACCCGCATGCCGATCCGCAGCCCGTGCTGACCGAGGTGCAGCACCGCCTGATCATGGCGCAGGTGCTGGAAGCGGTGCGGGCGCTGCAGGACGGGGTTCTGACCGATATCCGCGAAGGCGACGTCGGCGCGATCCTCGGCTGGGGCTTCATGCCCTGGTCGGGCGGGCCGTTCTCGTGGCTCGACCGGATCGGTGCGGCGCGGGCGGTGCAGATCTGCGAGGGGCTGGAGGCGCGCCATGGCGCCAGGTTCGCGGCGCCGGAACTGCTGCGTGACCTGGCCGGGGCGGAAGAGACCTTTTATGGCCGCTTCGCTCCCGCCCCGGCCGTGGCAGCCTGACAGGTCAGGCGGCCTTTTCGAAGGGGCGGACATCCGGTCCGCCCGTCATTGTCACCCGAGACATCCCCGAACGGCGCGGCCTGTCACCCGACCGCGCCCGGGGAAACCCGCCTCAGGCGACCCGTGCCGGCGCCGCATCGACGCAGCGCCGGTCATGGCCCTCATCCACCGCCATGCAACCGACCAGGAAGTTTGCGTCTTCCCTGGGCAGGACGGTGTAATTTCCGGTGGCCCCGTGCAGCAGGTCCGAGACCGTCACATCCGCAATCGAGGGGCAGAAGAACAGCGCCCCGGCCGAGGCGAAGACGACCTGGTCGCTGGCGAAATGCAGGGTGATCACTTCGAGCCCCGCCTTCGGCCGAACCCGCTCGATCCCGTGGAACCCTTCCAGCGCCGCCGCCGGGATCAGGGTGAAGGGGTCGCCGTAGATTTCTTCTCCGACATCGCTCTCCACCATCACCGACTGCTCGGGCAGCACCATCAGCTCCTGCGCGTTGCCCAATGCGCCGACCGGAATGTGCAACGGCCAGAACTCTCGCGGGCAGAGCTGATCGTCGGACCACAGAACGCCGCGGCCGACATGGGTCACCAGCTGCATTCCGGCGTCGAAGGTCAGCACCTTGTCCCCGGCCACCACCATCTCGACCGGGCGCCAGCCGATCCCGGTCGCCACCTTGGTTCCCGCCACCAGCCCGCTTGCCGTCCCCGACGGCGCGCTGCACAGGGCATCGGCCCCGGGGATATCGCCCGTGATCAGGCCTGCAAAGCTGCTGCCCATGTCAAAGGCGCGTTTGGCCTTGGGGTCGTTTCTGCGGATCTTGGCGGGGCCGAACATGTTCATCTCCCTCTCCGAAGCCTGTTGCCTTCTTTACGAAACTTAGCAAGCCGCTTCAGTTGGGGTGATTCGTCAGACCGGACTTGGCCGGAAAAGCGGTCAAATTGCGGCACTGATGCGTCTGCGGCAATTCATCCGGAGTCTGCCGGCGACTGGAGCCGATCCGGAAACAATAGGCCGACAATCAGAAGTTGTATCCAAATCGTGCGATGTCCTTCCCGGCCGTCGCGGCGACGATCTGCCGGGTCTCGTCGGTATAGTAAATTCGATAATCCCTGTCCCTGCTGGACTCGTTGTGGCGCGGCACCGGCCCGATCCGGAAGCCGAGATGCTCTTCGAAGGGCAGCAGATCCTCGGCCAACCGCTCGATCCGGGCAAACAGCCGGCAGCGTTCCCGGCCGCGGGAGTCGGTGACATAGCTGCCATAACTCGCCTGGCGCAGGCTGTCCTGCATCCAGGGCTCTGTCAGGAATCGGGTGAAATCATGGCGTTTCGCCAGTGCCACCGCCGGGTGCTCGAAGCCCTGCGCCCGCAGCCAGTGGTAATAGCTGACCACCCGGTCCCAGGGATTGCGCACCAGGGTCAGGACAAAATAGCGCTCCAGATCGTCCGGGGCCACCACGCCCTCGATATCGGCCAGGGTCGAATGCTTCCACAACCGACCACGCGGGGTCAGCGCCGCCAGACGCCGCCGCCGGGCCCTTGCCTTGGGCGTGTCCCCGATCAGGATGTCGTCCGCTCTTGCCCGCGCCTCCAGCGCCAGGCTCAGCGCCGTGCCGCCGGTCTTGGGGATGTGAACAAGGATGTATCGGCGCCCGGGCGAGATGATCATGGCGCCAGACTAGCAGCCCCCCCGCCGCGCCGCGAGAGTGCTTGACCCGGCCCCGCGCAAGGGGTGTGATCGCCGGGCGCAGTGGAGGAGGGTTCGATGGGCTGGATGGCGGATGAACGCGGGCTGGAGAAAACTGCGGCCAATCATGTGCCGCTGACCCCCCTGTCCCCGCTGCTCCGGGCGGCGGATGTCTATGCCGAGCGCGTGGCGCTGATCGACGGCGACAGGCGCTGGACCTATGCAGGGATGCGCGAGAGGGTCTCGCGGCTGGCCTCGGGCCTGGTCGGGCTGGGTGTCGGCCCCGGCGACGTGGTGGCGACGCTGCTTCCCAATGTCTCGGCCCAGGTCGAGGCGCATTTCGGCGTGCCGGCCTGCGCCGCGGTGCTGAACGCGATCAACACCCGGCTGGAAGAGGATACCGTCGCCTATATCCTGGAACATGGCGGCGCCCGGGCACTGCTGGTCGACAGCCAGTTCCTGGACCTGGCCGAGGCCGCCTGCGCCGGCCTCTCGCACCCGCCGAAGATCATCGAGGTCGAAGGCGACGGGCACCCTCTGTCCGGACGCCAGGACGACTACGAGGCCCTGCTGGCGGCGGCCGACCCCGGCTTTGCCTGGCTGATGCCGCAGGACGAATGGGAAAGCCTGGCGCTGAACTACACCTCGGGCACCACCGGCCGGCCGAAGGGCGTCGTCTATTCGCATCGCGGCGCCTATCTCTCGGCGGTGCAGAACCTGATCTCCTGGCGGATGCAGCTCTATCCGGTCTACCTCACCATCGTGCCGCTGTTCCATTGCAACGCCTGGACCCACCCCTGGATGGTGCCGCTGCTGGGCGGCACCATGGTCTGCTGCCGCGACGTGACCGCCAAGGCCATCTACGACGCCATCGCCGACCACGGCGTCACCCATTTCGGCGGCGCCCCGATCGTGCTGAACACGCTGATCAACGCCCCGGAAAGCGAGCGCCGCGCCTTCTCGCATACCGTCGAGGTCTTCACCGCCGGCGCCCCGCCGCCCGCCGCCACCCTGGCCGCGATCGAACCGCTCGGCTTTAACGTCACCCAGGTCTACGGCCTGACCGAGGTCTATGGCCCGGCGACCGAATGCATCTGGAAACCCGAGTGGGAGCCGGTCTCGGGCCCCGACCGTGCCGCGCTCAAGGCCCGCACCGGGGTGCTGATGCCGATGATGGAAGAGATCACCGTGCATGACGGCGCCGGCCAGGAGGTGCCGCGCGACGGCAGGACCATCGGCGAGATCGCGATGCGCGGCAATGTCACGATGAAGGGCTACTACCGAAATCCGCAGGCCACCGACGAGGCGTTCCGGGGCGGCTATTTCCGCACCGGCGACATCGCCTTTCGCCACCCCGACGGCTATATCAAGATCACCGACCGGGCCAAGGACATCATCATTTCCGGGGGCGAGAACGTGTCATCGGTCGAGGTCGAGAACGCGCTGGCGCATCACCCGGCGGTCTCGCTGGTCGCGGTGGTCGCCAGGCCGGACCCCAAATGGGGCGAGGTGCCCTGCGCCTTTGTCGAGCTGAAACCGGGCCATGACCCCGACGAGGCCGAGTTGATCGCCTTCGCGCGGGAGCGACTGGCCGGGTTCAAGACCCCGAAGGCGGTGGTCTTCGGCGAACTGCCCAAGACCTCGACCGGCAAGATCCAGAAATTCGAACTGCGCGAACGGGCCAAGCATCTCTGAGCCCGGCCCCGGCTTTACCTTGGAAATATCCCGGGGAGCGCGAGGGGCCGGCCCCTCGCCCCTGCCCCGCGCCGAGTGTTCAGCCCTTCCGCGCCGCCCGGATCATCGCCAGGATGTCCTTCGCGGCCTCGGGGATGTTGGTCCCCGGTCCGAAGATCGCCCGGACCCCGGCGGACTTGAGGAAATCGTAATCCTGCTGCGGGATCACCCCGCCGCAGATCACCAGGATGTCCCCGGCCCCCTTGGCCTTCAGCGCCTCGATCAGCTTCGGCGCCAGGGTCTTGTGCCCGGCCGCCTGCGACGAGATCCCGACGACATGAACATCGTTGTCCACCGCGTCCTGCGCCGCCTCCTCCGGGGTCTGGAACAGGGGCCCGACATCGACGTCGAAGCCGATATCCGCAAAGGCGGTGGCGATCACCTTGGCGCCGCGGTCATGGCCGTCCTGGCCCATCTTGACCACCAGCATCCGCGGCCGTCGGCCCTCTTCCTCGGCAAAGGCCTCGACATCCTTCTGGATCGCGGCAAAGCCCGCGTCGCCCTCATAGGCCGCGCCATAGACCCCGGCGAGGGTCTTGACCTCGGCCCGGTGCCGCCCGAAGGCCTTTTCCATCGCCATAGAAATCTCTCCCACCGTGGCCCGGGCCCGGGCCGCTTCCACCGCCAGGGCCAGAAGGTTTCCGTCGCCGCTCCGGGCGCCGGCTTCCAGCGCCGCAAGCGCCGCATCGCAGGCCGCGCCATCGCGTTCCGCCCGCAACCGCGCCAGCGCCGCCACCTGGGCGTCGCGCACCGCCGAATTGTCGATCTCGCGGGTCTCGACCGGGTCTTCGTGCTCGAGCCGGAACTTGTTCACCCCGACGATCACCTCGTCGCCGCGGTCGATCGCCGCCTGGCGCCGCGCCGCCGCCTCCTCGATCCGCAGCTTCGGCATCCCGCTGGCGACCGCCTTGGTCATGCCGCCCAGCTCGTCCACCTCGTCGATCAGCGCCTGCGCCGCCTCGATCAGCTCGGCCGTCAGACTCTCGACGTAGTAGGAGCCGGCCAGCGGATCGACGACCTTGGTCACGCCGGTCTCATGCTGCAGGATCAGCTGGGTGTTGCGCGCGATCCGGGCCGAGAACTCGGTCGGCAGGGCAATCGCCTCGTCAAAGCTGTTGGTATGCAGCGACTGGGTGCCGCCCAGCACCGCCGACATCGCCTCGAAGGCGGTGCGGACCACGTTGTTGTAGGGATCCTGTTCCTGCAGGCTGACGCCGGAGGTCTGGCAATGGGTGCGCAGCACCAGAGACCCCGGCTTCCTGGCCCCGAAGCCCGACATGATCCGGTGCCAGAGGAACCGCGCCGCGCGCAGCTTGGCGGCCTCCATGAAGAAATTCATCCCGATGCAGAAGAAGAACGACAACCGCCCGGCAAAGGCATCGACATCCATGCCCCGCGCAATCGCGGCGCGGACATATTCCTTGCCATCGGCCAGGGTGAAGGCCAGCTCCTGCACCAGGTTCGCGCCCGCCTCCTGCATATGATAGCCCGAGATCGAGATCGAGTTGAACTTCGGCATGTTCTCGGCGGTATAGGCGATGATGTCGCTGACGATCCGCATCGAAGGCTCGGGCGGATAGATATAGGTGTTGCGCACCATGAACTCTTTCAGAACGTCGTTCTGGATGGTCCCCGACAGCGCCGCCCGGTCGACCCCCTGCTCTTCGCCGGCGACGATGAAGCTGGCCAGCACCGGGATCACCGCGCCGTTCATCGTCATCGAGACCGAGACCTCGCCCAGCGGGATACCGTCGAACAGCCGCTTCATGTCCTCGACGCTGTCGATCGCGACGCCCGCCTTGCCGACATCGCCCTCGACCCGCGGATGATCGCTGTCATAGCCGCGATGCGTCGCCAGATCGAAGGCGACCGACACGCCCTGCTGCCCGGCGGCCAGCGCCTTGCGGTAGAAGGCGTTGGATTCCTCGGCGGTGGAGAAGCCCGCATATTGCCGGATCGTCCAGGGCCGGCCGGCATACATCGTCGCCTTCGGGCCTCGGGTATAGGGCGGCGCCCCCGGTGCGCTGCCCAGCTGCGGCAGGCCCTCCAGATCCTCGGCGCGATAGACCGGCGCCACCTTGATGCCTTCCGGCGTTTCCCAGGTGAGGCTGTCGGGATCGCGCCCCTTCAGCTCCTTTTGCGCCTGCTTGCGCCAGCTTTCGGTGCCACTCATCCCCGAAACTCCTCTGCATGTCGCTGCATGTCGCAGCTCTTGCCCTTCGCATCCCGCCCCAAAGGTCCTATATCGAAGGCAACTGGAGGACTGATGCGCTTTACGTCGATCATTCTGGGCCTGGCCCTGGCCCTGTTCCCGATGGCCGCCGCCGCGCAGGCGCTGGCCGCCACCGATGCGCCGCCGGCCGAGGGCGCACCGCAGGCCGAGGCCGAAACGGTCGACCACTTCCCGATCGCCATAACAGATGAACGGGTCGAGGATTTCCTCTGGCGAAAGAGGCTTGTCGTGGTCTTCGCCGATACGCCGCTCGATCCCTCGTATATCCGCCAGATCGAATTGCTGACCGCCCGGCCCGAGGATCTGGTCGAACGCGACGTGGTGGTTCTGACCGATACCGACCCCGCCGCCCGCAGTGCGATCCGGACCGAGCTGCGGCCGCGCGGCTTTGCCATGGTGATCGTGGACAAGGACGGGCGGGTGTTGCTGCGCAAGCCCTCGCCCTGGGACGTACGCGAGATCACACGCGCCATCGACAAGACCCCGCTGCGCCAGGAAGAGCTGCGTGACGCCCGGGACGCCGACGCCCGGGCCCGCAATCTGTCGCAATAGAGGCGCGCCACCGGGGTCATTCGAACTCCATGATCACTTCATCCACCGCCAGCGACTGACCGGCGGTGGCGTTGATCTTCTTGACCACCCCGCGCCGCTCGGCCCGCAGCGTGTTCTCCATCTTCATCGCCTCGACGGTGCAGAGCGCCTGACCCTCCTGCACCTCGTCGCCCTCCGCCACGGCAAGGCTGACCACGAGTCCCGGCATCGGGCAGATCAGCATCCGAGAGGTATCGGGGGGCAGTTTCTCGGGCATCAGCCGCGACAGTTCCGCCCGGCGCGGCGAGAGCACCCGCACTTTCAGGTCGGCACCGCGCAGCCGCAACCGGAACCCGTTCGGCTGCTTGCCGACCTTCATCACCAGCGGGGTGCCATCGACCTGCAGCCGGGCCAGGCTCTGCCCGGGGCGCCAGTCGCTTTCCACCCGGATGGTGCGGCCATCGGCAAAAGTCACATTCGACCCGGCCTTGTCGGCGTGGACCGTCACCGGCATCTCCTGCCCGTCCAGCGCCACAACCCAGTCGGCGCCCACATGGCGCTCGTGATTGTCCATCCGCCCCGAAATCCGGGCCCGCCGCACCTCGGTGACGAAATACATCGCCGAGGCCGCCGCCGCGACCCGGCTCAGAAGCTCGGGCGCCAGCGTGGCACCCTGGAAGCCGTCGGGATATTCCTCGTCGATGAAAGCGGTGGAGATATCGCCCGAGACAAAGCGCGGATGATCCATCACTGCCGAGAGGAAGGGCAGGTTGTGGCCGATGCCTTCGACCTCGAACGTGTCCAGCGCCACCCGCATTCCGTCGATCGCCGCCGCCCGGTCCGGTGCCCAGGTGCATAGCTTGGCGATCATCGGATCGTAGTACATGCTGATCTCGCCGCCCTCGTAGACGCCGGTATCGTTGCGCACCACCGCCTCGGGGGTCGCGAATTCCTGCGGCGGCCGATAGCGCGACAGCCGGCCGATCGAGGGCAGGAAGTTGCGATAGGGGTCTTCCGCGTAGAGCCGGCTCTCGATCGCCCAGCCGTTGATCCCGATGTCCTCCTGGGTCAGCGACAGCTTCTCGCCCGCGGCGACCCGGATCATCTGCTCGACCAGGTCGATGCCGGTGATCAACTCGGTCACCGGATGCTCGACCTGCAGGCGGGTGTTCATTTCGAGGAAATAGAAGTTCCTGTCGCCATCGACGATGAATTCCACGGTGCCGGCACTGGCATAGTTCACCGCCCGCGCCAGGGCACAGGACTGCTCGCCCATCGCCTTGCGGGTGGCGGCGTCGAGAAAGGGCGAGGGCGCCTCCTCGATAACCTTCTGGTTGCGGCGCTGGATCGAACATTCCCGTTCGTTCAGCCACAGCGTGTTGCCATGGCTGTCGGCCAGTACCTGGATCTCGATATGGCGCGGCTGGGTGACGAATTTCTCGATGAAGATCCGATCGTCCCCGAAACTGCTGGCCGCCTCGTTCTTCGAGGCCTGGAAGCCCTCGCGCGCCTCCTCGTCGTTCCAGGCGATCCGCATCCCCTTGCCGCCGCCGCCGGCGCTGGCCTTGATCATCACCGGATAGCCGATCTCCGAGGCGATCTTCGCCGCCTCGTCGGCATCCGCGATCAGCCCCATATGGCCCGGCACGGTCGAGACCCCGGCCTCCTTGGCAAGCTTCTTCGAGGTGATCTTGTCGCCCATCGCCTCGATCGCCCCGGCCGGCGGGCCGATGAAGGCGACGCCCTCGGCCTCCAGCGCCTCGGCGAACCTGCGGTTCTCGGACAGGAAGCCATAGCCGGGATGCACCGCCTCGGCGCCGCTGTCGCGGACCGCCTGCATCACCTTGTCGATGACGATATAGGACTGGTTGGCCGGCGAGGGGCCGATATGGATCGCCTCGTCGGCCATCCGGACGTGCAGCGCGTTGCGGTCCGCGTCGGAATAGATCGCCACGGTGGCAATCCCCATCCGCCGCGCGGTCTTGATGACCCGGCAGGCAATCTCGCCCCGGTTGGCGATCAGGATTTTCTTGAACATCTGTCCCCCTTGCCCGGGCATGCTCCCGGCGGTCGCAACGCGCCCGCGGCAGCCGCGGGCCGATCGGAAAACGCAAAACGGCCACCGGCGCGACAAGCGCCAATGGCCGTTTCGATGGAGTAGAGGCGCGCCGCGCGGGCGCGCCGGATCAGGTCAGCGGCAGTACTGCGGTGCCACGTTGTCGCACAACACCCCGACCGAACCGCCGACGGCGGCGCCGACGACGGGATCATTGCCGGTGAGGCTGGCCGCACCGGCGCCGATCGCCGCGCCGGTAACCCCGCGCTCGAGATCGGTGGTGCCACAGGCCGACAGCCCGAGAACCGCGGAGATGGCCGCGACAGCAAAAAGACGTTCCATGATAACCTGCTCGTTTGTTTGGTCTTATTGGCCGCGATTGTAGCACGATTTCGCGCCGCGCCAACGGAAAATTCGCAACCTACGGTGGCGTCGGCAGCGCCTTGCCAAACGCCGGCCGCCCGGGTCGACCCCACCCCGGGGAAAACTGGTCTGACCCTTTTGGGGCCAGACCAGGTAGAAGGGGAAGGGTAACGGTCTTGACAATATGCGGCAGGAAACTTGCTGGAGGGACCTGCCGCAGAACCGACATTGGCGCAGCCGGTCCCGCCGCGAAACGGCGAAACCTCCGCCGCCGCGAAATGGGCACGAACCTGCCGAAACCCGCGCAGTGATGGCGGAAAGATGCTCATTCCTCGAACAGCTCCGGAAAGCTCGCCCGGGCCTTCGCAAGATCGACCCGCAGCAGCGCGTCATAGCTTTTCGGATCGAAGGGGTCGTCCACCGCCACCACCTCGCGGCCGAACAGCCAGCCGATCCGCCCGGCGTCCAGATTGCCGCGCACGAAGGGTTCTTCGCCGAAATGCTCGATCAGCGCCGCCAGAAAGGCCCGATCGGCGGCGCGGTCGATCGGGCGGCGGTCGGCATAACGGTCGCGCGCCACGATCGGCGAGGGCCCCTTCGGATTGGCCCGGCGCACCACGAACTGATGATCGCTGCCCGGCAACCGTCCCGGAAAGCCGCGATGTTTCACCATGTCTTCGCGTGCCATCAGAACATCTCCCAAACACATTTGCCGTCTTCGACCCGGTAGGCCTCGAAATACTGGGTCGCCTCGGGCGCCGGCTCGCCAAAGGCGGTGGCGCGATCCGACAGCGAGATGATCAGCTGCCCCGGTGTCGGCCCCATGCTGGGCAGATGGTCGATCCCGAAGCCGTCGCAGAGCGCCTGCATGTCGTCGCGCGCCTGCTCGGGCGTGACCGTGCCGCCGTCGCGCGCGATCCCCGGCGCGATGAAGCGGAACCGATAGACCAGCCCGGCGGCGCCGCGCTCGGACCGGATCACCTCGGCGAAATAGATCGCCTGGCCCGAAGGCACCTCGACCACCGGCAGATCGAAGGCGGGCTCGGGCGGCGGGGCCGGCTTCAGCAGCACCCAGGCCGCCGCCGCACAGGCCAGCGCGAAGGCGAAGGCGGGACGCAGCCATTTCATCCGGCGCCCCGGCGGCGGGAACCGCCCTGCCCCTGTCCATCGCTCTGCGCCATCGCCCTGCCCCTCACAGCGGAATGTTGTCGTGCTTCTTCCACGGGTTCGTCAGCGACTTGCCGCGCAGCGAGGCAAAGGCCCGGCAGACCCGCTTGCGTGTCGAATGCGGCTGGATCACCTCGTCGATGAACCCCTTTTCCGCCGCCACGAAGGGATTGGCGAAACGGTCCTCGTAATCCTTGGTCCGCTGCGCGATCTTCTCGGGATCGCCCAGTTCCGAGCGATAGAGAATCTCCGTCGCCCCCTTGGCCCCCATCACCGCGATCTGCGCCGTCGGCCAGGCATAGTTGAAATCGCCGCGCAGATGCTTCGAGGCCATCACGTCATAGGCCCCGCCATAGGCCTTGCGGGTGATGACCGTGACTTTGGGCACCGTCGCCTCGCCATAGGCGAAAAGCAGCTTCGCCCCGTGCTTGATGACGCCGCCATATTCCTGACTGGTGCCCGGCAGAAAGCCCGGCACGTCGACCAGGGTCAGGATCGGAATCTCGAAGGCATCGCAGAACCGCACGAAGCGTGCCGCCTTGCGGCTGGAGTCGATGTCGAGACAGCCGGCCAGCACCAGCGGCTGGTTGGCCACCACCCCGACGGTCGAACCTTCCAGCCGGATGAACCCGGTCAGGATGTTCTTGGCGAAATCGGCCTGAAGCTCGTAGAAGTCGCCCTCGTCCGCCAGTTTGCCGATCAGCTCCTTCATGTCGTAGGGCTGGTTCGGATTGTCCGGGATCAGGGTGTCGAGGCTGGGCTCGGTCCGGTTCGGATCGTCGAAGAAGGGCCGGACCGGCGGCTTGGTCCGGTTGTTGACCGGCAGAAAGTCGATCAGCCGCCGCACCTCGGTCAGCGCCTCGACATCGTTCTCGAAGGCGGCATCGGCGACCGAGGATTTCCTGGTATGGGTCGCGGCGCCGCCCAACTCTTCCGCGGTGACGACCTCGTTGGTCACGGTCTTGACCACATCGGGGCCGGTCACGAACATGTAGGAACTGTCGCGGACCATGAAGATGAAATCGGTCATCGCCGGGCTGTAGACCGCGCCGCCCGCGCAGGGGCCCATGATGACGCTGATCTGCGGCACCACGCCCGAGGCCATGATGTTGCGCTGAAAGACCTCGGCATAGCCGGCCAGGCTGGCGACGCCTTCCTGAATCCGCGCCCCGCCGGAATCGTTCAGCCCGATCACCGGGGCGCCGTTCTGCATCGCCATGTCCATGATCTTGCAGATCTTCTGGGCATGGGTTTCGGAAAGCGAGCCGCCGAACACGGTGAAATCCTGGCTGAAGACATAGACCATCCGGCCGTTGACGGTGCCCCAGCCGGTGACCACGCCGTCTCCGGGCGGGCGGCTGTCCTGCATCCCGAAATCGGTGCAGCGATGCGCGACGAACATGTCGAACTCTTCGAAGCTGCCATCGTCGAGCAGCAGCTCGATCCGCTCCCGCGCCGTCAGCTTGCCGCGGGCGTGCTGCGCCGCGATCCGCTTTTCGCCGCCACCCAGCCGGGCCGTCGCGCGGCGGTCTTCGAGCTCTTGCAGAATATCCATCGACCGAGTCCCTCGTTTTCAGGCAGACTACAGGCAGAGGGGCATTTTCGAAAGCGCCAAGCCGGATATTTGCAAAGTGTTTGCAGACTTTCGATTGCGAACTGCAAAGAGTGCAAATTTCCCGTCACCTGCCACCTCGCCGGGGTCATGGCCGCCCCCGACAAAGCCACCTCCGCCGAGCGAATGAGACTGGACGACCCCGGCCCCTCCGGCCTAAGTCCCTTTGGTCATGACTGATATGCCAGCCCCTCGTTTTCTCGACCGGACCACCGCGCCGCATATCGCCACGCTGGTCATCGTCACCTCTCTGTCGGCGCTGTCGATGTCGATCTACCTGCCGTCGCTGCCGGCGATGACCGAGTATTTCCACGCCGAATACTGGGTGCTGCAACTCTCGGTCTCGCTCTATCTGGCCGGCAACGCGATGCTGCAGCTGGTGGTCGGCCCGCTGAGCGACCGCTACGGGCGGCGGCCGGTCATGCTGGGCGGCTTCGCGATCTTCATCCTCGCCACGCTGGGCTGCATCCTGGCCGGTTCGGTCGCAGTCTTCCTGCTGTTCCGGATGCTGCAATCCACCGTCGTCGTCGGCATGGTGCTGAGCCGCGCCGTGGTGCGCGACATCCATGACTCGGACCAGAGCGCGGCCATGATCGGCTATGTCATGATGGGCATGTCGGTGGTGCCGCTGATCGGCCCGACCTTGGGCGGAATCCTGAACGACGCCTTCGGCTGGAAGGCCTGCTTCTGGGCGCTGCTGCTGATCGGCGTCGTGGTGACGGGGCTGATCTACACCGACCTGGGCGAGACCGCCCGCAGCAAGGGCCGCAGCTTCCGCGACCAGATATCCGAATACCCCGAGCTGCTGACCTCGCCCCGGTTCTGGGGCTACACGCTCTGCGCGATGCTGTCCTCGGGGCTGTTCTTTGCCTATCTCGGCGGCGCGCCCTTTGTCGGCGTCACCCTGTTCGGGCTCAGCCCGACCGGGCTGGGCATCGGCCTGGGGGTCCCGGCCATCGGCTATTTCTTCGGCAATTTCCTGTCCGGGCGCTTCTCGGTGGCCATGGGAATCAACCGGATGGTGCTGGCGGGCTGCATGGTCGCGGCCACCGGCGCGCTTCTGGAGCTGGTCATCTTCGCGCTTGGCCACGGCGGGCCGGTGCCCTTCTTCGGCCTGATGAGCCTGGTGGCGGTCGGCAACGGCATGACCCTGCCCAACACGATTGCCGGCACGCTTTCGGTGCGGCCCTTGCTGGCGGGCAGCGCCGCCGGGCTGGGCGGCGCGCTGCAGGTGGCCGGAGGCGCCGTCGCGGCGGCGGCCTCGGGCGCCTTCCTGACCGTCGAATCCGGCGCCATGCCGCTGTTGTGGCTGATGATGTCCTGCGCGGCGGGCGCCGTCGGCGCGATCCTTTTCGTCATTGCCCGGACCCGCGGCCTGGCCGGGCAGAGCTGATCCGGCACCGGCCTTTCGCAACGACTTTGCAAAGCGTAGACTGGACCCTGCAAAGTTGCGAAACAGGGCATCGGACGGCGACCATGGCGACAGGCAAACTCTACGCGGGCGCCAAGCTGCGCGAAACCCGGATGCGGCTGGGCGTGACGCAGAAGGTCTTTGCCGCCAAGCTGGGCGTCTCGCTGCCCTATCTGAACCAGATGGAGAACAACCACCGCCCGGTCTCGACCACGGTGGTGCTGGCGCTGGCCTCCGAGTTCGGCCTGGACGTGACCGAGCTGCGGGCCGGCGATGCCGAGCGGGTGGTGGGCGATCTGCGCGAGGCGCTGGCCGACCCGGTCTTTGCCGATGCCGCGCCGCCGCTGGCCGACCTGCGGCTGACCGCATCGAACGCGCCGGGGCTGGCACGGGCCTTCCTGGACCTGCACCGGGCCTATCGGCAGGCGCATGAGCGGCTGGCCTCGCTGGACGAGGCCCTGGGCCGGTCGGGCAGCGCCGCCTCGCCCTGGGACGAGGTGCGCGACTTCTTCCACTATTGCGACAACTACATCGACGCCGTGGACCGCGCTGCCGAACGCTTTGCCACAGGGCCGACGGCGCAGGGCGGCGTGATGGAGACCGCGCGGCGGGTGCTGGACGAGTTGCGGGTTCAGGTGGAAATCCGGGACGGCGGCGACATGCGCGGCTATGATCCGCAGACCCGGCGGCTGGTGCTGTCGGGCCGCGTGTCCCAGGCCACGCAGCGGTTCCAAATGCTGCACCAGGTGGCGCTGCTGACCCAGGACAAGCTGTTCGAGGCGACGCTGGACCTGGCCCGGTTCCAGTCCGACGCGGCCCGGGCCATCGCCAAGATCGGCCTTGCCAACTATTTCGCCGGGGCGGCGCTGATGCCCTATGCCGCCTTTCAGGCCGCCGCCGAAGAGACCCGGCACGATCTGGAGCGGCTGGCCGACCGCTTCGGCGCCTCGATCGAGCAGGTGGCGCATCGGCTTTCGACCCTGCAGCGGCCCGGCGCCAAGGGCATTCCGTTCTTCTTCGTCCGCGTCGATCAGGCCGGGACGATCACCAAGCGCCATTCCGCCACCCGCCTGCAATTCGCCCGCTTCGGCGGCGCCTGCCCGCTGTGGAACGTGCATCAGGCCTTCGAGACCCCGGGCAGGTTCCTGCGTCAACTGGCCGAGACCCCGGACGGGGTGCGCTACCTGTGCCTGGCCCGCGATGTCTCGAAGGGCGGCGGCTCCTGGGGCGCGCCGGTGGCGCGCTATGCGATCGGGCTGGGTTGCGAGGTCAGCCATGCCGGGCGGCTCTGCTATGCCGACGATCTCGACCTGAACAATCCGCGCCTGTTCGAGCCGATCGGAATCTCCTGCCGAATCTGCGAGCGCCGCGACTGCCACCAACGCTCGGTCCCGCCACTGGAACGCCGGCTGACGGTGGACCCGGACCGGCGCGGCACCCTGCCCTACGGGATCGAGTAGCGGCGCGGGCCGGGTCCTTCGGCACGCCATGCATAAGCTCCCGATCCAGCTTTAGCACTGTCGTCACGGCGTCCCGGACCCCGCCGGCGGGGGCTGCGGAAGGTCATGGAAGGGGACCGGGGGGACATTCGGCCGGCCCCGGCGCGTTTGGCGCTTTACGGGTTTCGGGATCGCTTCTAGAAAGCCCTGACGCCCCTGCCGCCGCCGCGGCCCGAGACGGGGCCTGGGAACTGGGAGACTTGACCATGGAACTGACCGGCAGCCGCACCATCGCCGCCGACCGCGCCACCGTCTGGGCACGGCTGAACGACGCCGAAACGCTGAAGGCCTGCATTCCGGGATGCCAGGAACTGACAGGGTCACCGGAGGAAGGTTTCGAGGCGGTGGTCAAGCAGCGGGTCGGGCCGGTCTCGGCGACCTTCAAGGGCAAGGTCGTGCTGTCGGACGTGGTCGAGGGCGAAAGCTACCGGATCGCCGGTGAAGGCACCGGCGGGATCGCCGGCTTTGCCAAGGGCGGCGCCGATGTGAAGCTGACCGATGCCGAGGACGGCGGGACCGAACTCACCTATGCCGTCGATGCCAAGGTCGGCGGCAAGATCGCGCAGCTGGGATCGCGGCTGATCGACGGCTTTGCCCGCAAGATGGCCGATGCCTTCTTCGAGAAATTCAAGTCCGAGGTCGAGGCCGGCTGAACCCCGGCCCCGCGCGGCCCCTGCGGCGGGCAGAGACCGCCGGGCAACGGGCTTTCCCCGGGCGGTCGGGGATTCTAGGAACTGCACGACAGAGCCGGGACGACCCGGCCGGACCTGGGACGGAACGGAATGACACTGGGCAAGACCCGACGCGATGCCGCCGTCGAGGCGGCAATGGACCTGTTCTGGCGCCGGGGCGCGGACCGGGCCACCTATCCGGAAATCGTCTCGGCAACGGGGCTGAACCGCAAGCGGCTCTATGCGCTCTGGCCCGAGAAGGATGCGCTGGTGCTGGACACCCTGCGGCACTACCGGGCGCAGGTTCTGCAGGCCGGCCTGGACCGGCTGAGCCCGCCCGGCGCAGCGCCGCTGCTGGCCTTCTGGGACCGGCTGGAGGCCGAGACCCGGGGCCGGGACTGGGCCGGGTGCTTTCTGATGAGCACCGCCGCCGGCCCATACGGGCGGTTGCCTGCGGTGCGCAAGCTGCGCGACGAGTGGCTGGACCAGCTGGCCGAGAGCCTGACGACGGCGATCCTGGCGGCGGTCCGCGACCTGCCGCGCAGCCGGGTCCTGGACCCGGGCGCGGCGGCCTGGCAGGCGGTGGCACTCTGGGCGCTGATCGCCGAACTGGGGCCGGACAGCGGCTATGATGCCCGCATCGCCGGGCTGTTGCGCGCCGGCCGGCTGGCCTGCGGCCTGCCGCCGGGCTGACCCGCACGGCCCGACGCTCACCGGGGTCCGCGGCAGTGACGGGGTGCCGTTCCGAGGCTAGGCTTGTCCCGGAACGCGCATTCCACTGGAGGACCATCCGATGAAGACACTTGCCTGGACGCTCGCCCTGACACTGGCCGGCGGCGCGGCGCTGGCGGAGGATGCGGTCGGCATCACCAAGGACATGCCCAGCGTTACCGTCCCGACCGCGAATGGCACGGTCGAGATCAGCCGCATTCAGGATACCGGCAACCGGATCGGCGGCGACTGGGCGCTGACCTCGCGCCCCTGCCCGAATTTCTGCATCCAGCCGCACAGCCCCGCCGAGGGCGTTACCACGATCGGAGAACTGGAGCTGATCGCCATGCTGCAGGACCCCGAGGCCGTGGTGGTGGACAGCCGCACCCCGGACTGGTTCGCCGGCGGCACCATCCCCGGCGCGATCAACATTCCCTATACCTATGTGGTCGACGAACTGGCCCGGCTGGGCTGCGAGCCGGATTTCGACGGATGGGACTGCAGCGCGGCGAAGCCGGTGGCTTTGTTCTGCAACGGCCCCTGGTGCGGCCAGTCGCCCACCGCGATCCGCAACATGATCGAGGCCGGATACCCCGCCGAGCAGATCCATTACTACCGCGACGGCATGCAGGTCTGGCGCCTTCTCGGCCTGACCGTGACCGGCGCCGAATAGGCGAAACGCCGGGCGGCGGATGACGCCGCCCTGCAGCAAACACCACCTGCAGGCGTCTTTCCCACGGCCATGGCGCGCAAAGGCTGCATTGCGCTTTACACTTCTCTTCCTGTCCCCTTACGATCCCCTTCGCCGGAGGGGAGCCGGCAGGCGCCACACTGGCCGACACTCAGGGAGGAAATCATGAAATCCAATCACTTCACGCGCAATCTGATGGGGGCCACAGCCCTCATGCTGGCGGGAACCAGCGGCGCATTCGCATTCGATCCCGCGCCGCGCTGGTGCGAAGGCGTGACCATCGCCGCCTTCCCGGGCGGACCGCAGGGCGGTGTCTTCGCCAACAATGTCTACAACGGCTTCCGCCAGGCGGAACTCGATCTGGGGCCCAAGGTCACCTACTATTTCTCGGACTGGGACCCGAACAAGATGCTGACCCAGATGCAGCAGGCGGTGGCGACCGGCGTCGATGGCATCGCGACCTACGGTTTCGCGGGCGAGGACGCCACCGGGCCGGTCGTGCAGCAGGCCTATGACCAGGGCATCATCTTCACCACCCTGAACACGGCCCTGCGGGCGAGCCAGGAGAAATACGGGCCACAGGGTTTCGGCTTCGTCGGTGCGCCGAACTATGACGCCGGCCACGCGCTGGCGGCGGAAGCGGCCAAGCGGACCGGCCTGAAAGAGGGCGACGAGGTGTTCGTCTGGGGTCTCAAGGGCCAGGGCGGCGACCGCGGACAGCGCACCGTCGGCGTGCTCGATGCCTTCACCGAGGCCGGCGCCAAGATCATCTACCAGGAGATCGACGCCGCGACCAACGCCGACCCGAACGCCGGAACCGCCACCTTCGTCGGCGTCATGGGGGCCAATCCGGGGATCAAGATCGTGGTCACCGACCATGGCGGGCTGACCGCGAATGTCGGCGTCTACGCGCAGGCCGCCGGTCTGGAGCCCGGCGAGGTCTATTTCGCCGGGTTCGACATGTCCCCCAACACCGCCCAGGCGATCGAGAACGGCTACCAGAGCCTGGTCATCGACCAGCAGCCCTTCCTGCAGGGCTATCTGCCGATCCTCAACATCTGCCTGACCAAGAAATACGGCTTCTCCGGTCTCGACATCAACACGGCCGGAGCGTTCGTCGACAAGACCAACGTCGCCGCCGTGGCACCGCTGGCGGCCATCGAAGTCCGCTGAACCGGGTGAGACACTCCCTGACTGGGCGGGCCGACGGCCCGCCCGCATTTCCGACGAGGACATGATGGCAGCAGCCGCAACAGCTCCCGCAGCCGCATCGGCAGCGGACACACCGGTCATAGAACTGCGCAAGGTTTCGAAGACCTTCGGCGAGGTTCGGTCACTGTCGAACATCGATTTCGCGGTTCGTCCCGGCGAGATCGTGGGCCTTCTGGGCGACAACGGCGCCGGCAAGTCGACGCTGGTCAAGACGGTGATGGGGTTTCACCGGCCCGATCCAGGCGGCGAAATCTATTTCCACGGCAAGCAGATCAGCGACTGGTCGGTCGCACGGGCCCGCAATCTCGGGATCGAGACGATCTATCAGGAACGCGCGCTCTGCGAGAAGCAGCCGATCTGGCGCAACATGTTCATGGGCCGCGAGCTGCGCAACAAATGGGGCCTTCTCGACGTGCACCGGATGCGGGAGGAATGCGCCCGGCTGATGAAGGAGCATATGGGCTTCACCTCGGCCGCCGTGCATCCCGACAATGTCGTGACCACCATGTCGGGCGGCGAGAAGCAGGGGGTGGCGATCACCCGCGCGCTCTATTTCGACGCCCAGCTGGTGATCCTGGATGAACCGACCGTGGGCCTGTCGCTGACCGAGACCAGGAAGACGCTCGACTTCGTCAGCAACATCAAGAAGGCCGGCAAGTCCGCCATCTTCATCGACCACAACATCTTCCATGTCTATCCGGTGGTCGACCGCCTCTATGTCCTCGACCGCGGCAAGGTCGCGGGCGTCTACGACAAATCGCAAATCACGATGGATGACCTGATCGACCGGCTGTACCGCGTCGCCCGGTCCGGATCGATGGAGTAGATCATGGCCGAGACAAGCACTTCGAAGCCGGCCGACAACCGGGTTTCGCCACCGTCCCTTCTGCGCCGCCACGGCAGCCAGCTGGGCATCATCGGGGTCGGCATCGCGCTCTGGCTCTCCTTCGTCGCGGCGGCGCCCGCGGTGTTCACCAACGGCAACATCTATCTGGCCTTCATGCAGTCGACCCCGCAGTTCGGCCTGATCGCCCTGGCGCTGACCTTCGTGGTCATCACCGGCGAGATCGACCTAAGCTTTCCCTCGGTCATGGCGCTCGGCACCGCCATCTTCTGCCTGACCGTGGAGCGGGTCGGGGTGCCGGTCGCGATGATCCTCGGCCTGCTGACCGGGGCGGTCTGCGGCGCGATCAACGGGCTGCTGGTGGCAAAGCTGAACATCCCCTCACTGGTCATCACCATCGGCACCTGGTTTCTCTATCGCGGCCTCGAACTGGTGCTGATGAACGGGTCCGGCGTGCCGCTGACCGCACAGGATTACCCGGGCCTTCACGCGGTGTTCCGCGAGCCGCTCTGGGGCATTCCGATCCAGACCCTGTGGATGATCCTCGCCTGCATCGGCCTCTGGCTGCTGCTGAACCGGACCCGCTTCGGCGCGCATGTGTTTCTTGTCGGCGACAACCCGACCAGCGCCCGGCTGATGGGGATCAACACGGTCTCGGTCAAGATGCGCGCCTTCATGCTGGTCGGCGTCTGTTCGGTCTTTGCCGGGATGATGACCTCGATCTACGGCTATTACTTCTGGCCGACGATGGGCGACGGCTTCCTGCTGCTCACCATCGCGGCGGTGTTCCTGGGGGGGACCTCGGTCTTCGGCGGCACCGGATCGGTCGTCGGCTCCTTCGTCGCGGCCTTCATCATCGGCGCGATCAACGCCGGGATCGTTTCGGCCGGCATCAACGCCTTCTACACCCAGCTGGCCTTCGGCACGGTGATTGTCGTCTCGGTCGTGCTGCAGACCATCATCGACCGCCGGATCCGGCGCCAGTCGATCACCGGGCGGTAGCCATGAAGATCACGGCAATCCACACCCAGGTGGTGAATGCGCGGCTGCGGAACTGGATCTTCGTCCAGGTCGAGACCGATGTCCCGGGCCTGTTCGGTCTGGGCGAGGCGACGCTGGAGTTCCAGACCCGCGCGGTGGTCGGCGCCATCGAGGATCTGTCGCTGCTGATCCTGGGCCAGGACCCGCGCAACATCGAGCATCTGTGGCAGATCATGTTCCGGCATCCGTTCTTCAAGGGCGGGATCGTGACGATGTCGGCACTGTCGGGGATCGACCAGGCGCTGCACGACCTCAAGGCCAAGGATCTGGGCATCCCGCTGTGGCAGTTGTTGGGCGGCCTGACCCGGGATCGGCTGCGGATGTACGACCACCTGGGCGGCGGAAGCTCGGACGCGGTCTATGACGATGCGCTGCCGGCCTCCTTCGCCGAGAAGGCGGCGCAGTCGCGGGCCGAGGGCTTCACCGCGGTGAAGATCCTGGCCGTCGGCCGCACCGCGCCGCTGGACGGGCTGGCGGCGCTGACCCATGCCGAAGACCTGATGGCTGCAGCGCGCGAGGGTGCCGGCGACGACATGGACATCATGGTCGATCTGCATGGCCGCACGACCGCGGCCATGGCGATTCAATATGCCGCCGCGCTTGCCCCCTATCGGCCCTGGTTCATCGAGGAACCCTGCCAGCCGGAAAGCTGGGAAGGCACCGCACAGGTGGCGCGTTCGACGGCGATCCCGATTGCCGCGGGCGAGCGGCTGGTGCATCGGCGCGAGTTCCTGCCCCTGTTGCAGTCCGGCGCCATTGCCATCGCCCAGCCGGATGTCTGCCACGCCGGCGGGCTGACCGAGGTGCGGCGGATCGCGGCGCTCTGCGACACCTTCGGGGTCAGCATGGCGCCGCACAATCCGCTGGGCCCGATCGCCACCATGGTCAACATCCACATGGGCTTTGCGACGCCGAATTTCCTGATCCAGGAGGTGATGAAGTCGGACGTGCCCTGGCGCGACGAGATCGTGTCGGGGGTCACGCCGATCGTCGATGGGCATGTCGTGCCGAGCCAGGCCCCGGGCATCGGCGTCGAGATCGATTTCGACGCCGCCGCCCGTCACCCCTATGTCGATGTGCAGCCACCGCAGTGGTTCCATCCCGACGGCAGCGTGGCGGATTGGTGATGGACAGGCTCAAGGATCATCATGTGCTGGTCACCGGCGGCAGCCGCGGAATCGGCGCCGCGATCGTCCGCAAGGCGCTGGCCGAAGGCGCCTCGGTCTCGATCATCGACATGGACGCCAAGGGCGGCGAGGCGCTGCTCGACGAGGTCGGGCGCGCGCGGTGCCATTTCTCGGAAGGCAGCGTGACCTCGGCCCGGGACATCGACGCGGCGGTCAGCGCGGCCGGCGAACGGTTCGGCCCGGTGACCGGGCTGGTCAACAATGCCGGGCGCAACACCTATGCCGATATCGTGGCGATGACCGAAGAGGAGTGGGACGCCGTCTTCGCCGTCGACCTCAAGGCCGCATGGCTGGTCGCGCGGGCGGTGCTGCCCGGGATGATCGCGGCGCGGCGCGGGGCCATCGTCAACATCGCCTCTGTCCATTCCGAGATGACCTACAAGGGCATGTTCCCCTATGCCGCCGCCAAATCGGGGCTGGTCGGCATGACCCGCTCGATGGCGCTCGACCTGGGACAGCACCAGATCAGGGTGAATGCCCTGTCCCCCGGCTATACCGAGACCTTTCTGGTCCAGGAGTTCTTCGACAAACACGACCCGGCGCTGCGCGAGCAGGTGATCGCGGCGCATCCGATGGGACGCATGGGCAAGCCGGCCGAGATCGCCAATGTCGCGGCCTTCTTGCTGTCGGACGAGGCCTCTTTCATCACCGGCGCGAACTGGTTCGCGGATGGCGGGTTGACGGCCCGCTTTGCCGGCTGATCCGGCGCTCCCGCCGCCCTGCCCCGGCCGGTCACTTCCCGGCGGCCAGCCCGTTGGCCTGCAGGAACCCGCCCAGGCGCCGCTGCTGATCCGCGGTCAGCGGCCAGGCCGCCGGCGGCCGGGCCGGGCCGCAATCCTGCCCGCTCGCGGCCAGCGCCCATTTCACTCCCGAGACATTGGCGCCGTTCTGTTCCTCGGCCCGGATGTCCTCGAACACCCGCACCTCGGCAATCAGCCGGTTCGCCTCTCCGTAGTCGCCCCGGTCCAGCGCCGCGTGGATCGCCATCGAGCGTTCCGGCCAGACGTTGATCAGCCCCGAGGTGAAGCCCCGCGCACCGACGGCATAGAGCGGCGGGGCCCAGACCTCGGCCAGCCCGGCGACCCAGGTGACGCCCTCCGGCGCCGCCGCGATGGCGCGGACCAGGTTCATCGGGTTCGGCGTCGCCCATTTCACCCCGAGCACGCCCTCGATCGCGCAGAGCCGGGCGATCGTTTCGGTGCCGATGGCGTCGTTGCGCAGATAGAGCACCACCGGCAGGCCATCGCCGGCGCCGACGATCCGGGCGACATAGTCCACCAGGCCGCGCGGCGACACGAAAGGGTCCGGCGGCTGGTGGATCATCAGCGCCGAAGCCCCGGCCGCGGCCGAGGCCCTGGCCAGCGCCAGCGCCTCGCCAAGGCTGCGCCCCACCCCGGCGATCACCGGCGCACGGCCCGCGACAAGTTCGGGCACGCTGCGGGCCATGGTCAGCGCCTCCTCGGCGCTCAGGGCGTAGAACTCTCCGGTGTTGCCGTTGACGGTCAGCGCGTGGACACCGGCCTGCACCGCCCGGTCGATGATCGGGGACAGCCGCGCCGGATCGGGCCGGTCGTCGCTGTCGAAGGGCGTCACCAGGATCCCGGATATGCCGCGGAGCGCCGTCTGGATGTCGGTCATTTGGTTACCTCTGATGGCATGCGTCCCGGCGCAGCCATGGGCGGCGCCCCGGGAAGCTGAACATGGAGCGCCACGGTTCCGGCGCCTGTCGGACCCGGCACCGCCGGGCCGCCGGTCGGTTTCCCAAGGACATGCGGCCTCCTCCCTCCTGCCAATGCTTAAGCCGATCGGCGGAGAGGTTCGAGGGCAATCATCAGAGCGGAGCCTCCATGCGGCAGGCCGGGCCGGCCGCAGGACGGTGGCGTCGGGGGAAAGGCGCCGCAAAGGCGGCGTCCCCCGCCAGATGGCGGGGTCCAGGGTGCAGCGGCATTCGGAAATGCCATGCGGAAGCCCCGCTTGCCGAGGCGCGATCTGCCCGGATCACGACCGGTCCGCCACCATTTGCAGGGCCAGTTGCCCGCGCGGGGCTGGTGTCAGTGCAGCATCCCGACGCACATCGCAAGAAGATAGAGCACAACCCAAATCATCTCGCGTGCATAGGGAGGGCGCAGCAGGGTATTGAGAATTCTTGCCGCGCGGTCGTCCAGATAATCGGGTTTCATATTCACAATCAATTTGGGCGGCAGCTACATGTGCCGCTGTCTTCAGTCAGGCGGCGGCGCACCCGAAGGTTTCGCCAGGTGGATGACTCCGCCGCGATTATCAGCAGTTCTCGCGCCCGAAACGGGCACAGTAGATGTGGATTCAGGGGACGGCGACCATCACCGGATCTCTCCGGCATCAAGGCCGCCGCCATCAATGGCAACTATCCGACTGTCACCATCCCCCCCTTAGTTGAAATCACTTTTCAACAATTGCAGAACGCTACCCGAACACTCGATACGCTAATTAGTTTTACTAATGCTAGATTAGTCATACTTACCACCAGGGTCAACCGGCGATCCGCGGTTGCGAGGAAACAGTCATTGTCCGCGAACAAGACAATCGTTTCGGACCGGTCCGCGCGGCCCGTTGACGGGCCATTTCCGCCCTGCCGGCGCGCCCGGACGCCGGGCGGGAAACGGACGCATCGCTGCCCGCAAGACTTCGACTGAAGATCACCGCCGCCGCGCGGCATTCTGACCGGGGCAAGCCGCTCTCGGGCTTGCTGATTGCGCTTGGCCGAGTGCCCTGTATTGTCCTTCGGCGCCGCCATGGGTGCAACGCTTGTCCGGAGCCCTTCGAATCAGCTTCCCCGATCATGGCCGCGTGGTCCGGGCCGGTGTTGCCGACCCCATGTTCTGGATATGAAAATGTACCAAATCACGCTTCTGACAGGTCGGACCGCACCGCTGCCCGACAGCAAGGCCCTCAGCGGAATCGCGAAACGCCCGGTGGACCGCCCCCTGCCCCTTGGCCCCGAGGGGTTCGAAGGTGACGAACAGGCGGACCTGCGGGCGCATGGCGGTGTCGAGAAGGCGGTGCATCACTACCCGTACGATCACTACCCGACCTGGGCGGCCGAACTGGGCGCACTGCCGTTGCTGGGCGCGCCGGGCGCATTCGGCGAGAACATCTCGACCAGCGGCCTGACCGAGGCGAGCATCGCGGTCGGGGATGTCTTCCGGCTAGGGTCGGCCGTCCTGCAGGTCTCGCAGGGCCGGCAACCCTGCTGGAAACTGAACCGCCGCTTCGGCGTGCCGGACATGTCGCGCCGGGTGCAGAGGTCCGGGCGCACCGGCTGGTACTACCGCGTGTTGCAAAGCGGCGAGGTGGCGCCGGGCGACCGCCTGGAACTGGTCGAACGTGCCGCCCCCGAATGGACATTGCAGCGTCTCTGGCAGGCGCTCTATGTCGACCGGCTGAACAAGGCGGAACTCGAAGGCATGGCCGCGCTCGAGGTTCTGGCCGAAGGCTGGCGCAAGCACGCCCGCCGCCGCCTCCAGAGCGGCCGGGTCGAGGACTGGAGCAAGAGGCTGGACGGCGAGACATGACAAGACCGCCCTTCGTGATCTCGATCCAGAGCCAGGTGGTCTTCGGCCATGTGGGCAACTCGGCCGCCCTGTTTCCGATGCAGGCGGCGGGGCTGGAAGTGGCGCCGATACCCACCGTCCTTTTCTCGAACACGCCGCATCATCCGACCCTGCGCGGCCGGGCCATGCCGCCCGAACTCTTCGCGGACCTGCTGCTGGGCGCACGGGAACGCGGCCTTCCCGAACGCGCGGATTTCCTTGTCACCGGCTATATCGGCTCGCCCGAGGTGGCCGGGCTGGTGGCGGATTTCGTGGCCGAGGCCCGGCAGGCGAACCCTGCCCTCAGATACATCTGCGATCCAGTGCTGGGCGACGAGCATCCGGGGCTCTATGTGCCGGAAGCCATTGCCGGGATCATGCGCGACCGTCTGGTGCCGATGGCGGACATCGCCACACCGAATCCCTTCGAGCTGGGCTGGCTCACGGGCTGCGAGGTCGCCACGCTCGCCGATCTGGAAAACGCCCGCGAGGCGTTGCGGATGCCGGCCGGGGCGCAGCTGATCACCACCGGGTGCCGGTTGCAGGATACCCCCGCCGGCCAGATCGAATCGGTCATCCTCGGCCCCCACGGCCACAGCCGCCACCCGACCGAGCATCTGCCCGTCGCCCTTCCCGGCACCGGCGATCTCTTTGCCGGGCTGGTCGTGGCGGGGCTCGGCGCCGGGACGGAACTTCCCCGCGCCGTCGATGTCGCGCAGGCCCTTACCGCCCGGGCGCTCCGCGATGCGCAGGAACTCGGCGCGGACGAGGTGGTGTTGAGCGGGGCCGGATTCCGCCGTGCGCTTCTGAAGCTCGGCACCGAGTAGGCCGGCCTGAGCCGGGCCGAAGCCGGATCACGTCATGCTTGCGCCGGATGCCGCGGGCTTTCTCCTTCGTCAGCAGTGTCGCCCTGCGCCTTCAGCAAATCCGCGGAAGCTGCTCTCCGACAAGCATGTCGACCAGCCGCTGCCCGCCGAACAGCGTCCGCAGGGTCACGCGCCCCGGCGGGCCTTCGAGCGCCTTGCCGATGGCAACCGCCCCCTGCCCGGCCGGGGTCGTCCGCATGGCAGCCAATGCGGCCTCGGCCTGGTCCGGCGGGACGAAGAGGACCAGCGTGCCCTCGTTCGCCAGATAGAGGGGATCGAGCCCAAGGATTTCGCAGACGCCCTTCACCTCTGTCCGCAGCGGCAGGGCAGCCTCGTCCAACTCGATCCCGACGCCGGAGGCCGCGGCCAGTTCGTTGAGGGCCGAGGCCAGCCCGCCCCGCGTCGCATCCCGTGCCGCCCGAAGATCGGGAGCCGCCGCGATGGCGGCCTCGATCAATGCGTTCAGGCTTTGGCAATCCGATTTCAGATCGGTCGTCAGCGCCATGTCTCCGCGCGCAGCCATGATGGCGGCGCCGTGGTCGCCCAGCACACCGTTCACGATCGCAATGTCACCCGGCCGGATCCGGTCGGCACGCATGTCGCGTTGCGGCGGGATCACCCCCACGCCGGCGGTCGTGACAAAGACCTTGTCGGCCTGGCCCTTGCCGACCACCTTGGTGTCGCCCGTCACGATCCGCACGCCGGCCTTCTCCGCCTCGGCCTGCATCGAGGCGACGATGCGGCGCAGCAGCGCGATCTCGCATCCTTCCTCGATGATGAAGGCTGCCGAGAGCCAGAGCGGCTGCGCGCCGCCGACGGCCAGATCGTTGACCGTGCCGCAGACCGCGATCTTGCCGATATCGCCCCCCGGAAACTCGACCGGAGAGACCACGAAACTGTCGGTGGTGAAGGCCAGTTGCGCCCCCGGTTCCCGCAGCGCCTCGGACATCAGCCGCGCCTGATCCTCGTCCCCCGGAGGATGAAAGACATCGGTGAAGACATCTTCGATCAGGTCGCGCATCGCCTTGCCGCCGCCGCCATGGGCCAGCGTCACGCGATCGCCGCGCAGGCGGGAAGGCTTGACGGACGTCGGCATCCTATTCCGCCGCCTCGATCGCGCCGTATTGGAAATAGGCCGCGCAGGCCCCTTCGGAACTGACCATCAGCGCACCGAGCGGCATCTCGGGCGTGCAGCCCTTGCCGTATTGCGGGCATTGGAAGGGCTTGATGCGCCCCGTCATGACCTCGCCGCAGGCGCAGCCTTCCGGCTCCTGCACCGAGCGCATACCGGCGCCGTAGCCGACGCCGAATTTCGCTTCGGCATCGAAGTCCCTGTAGTGGTCACGGATGCGCAGGCCGCTGGCGTCGATCTCGCCCAGGCCCCGCCATTCGAATGACGGGCGTTCCTCGTAGACATCCGCTATGGCCGCCAGGCTGACCGGGTTGCCGTTCTCGGGCACGACGCGGGAATACTGGTTTTCCACCTCGGCCCGGCCGTCGCGGATCTGTTCCAGCACCATCAGCACCGATTGCAGGAGATCGAGCGGTTCGAACCCCGCCACGACAATCGGCTTCCCGTAGTCTTCGGCAATGAAATCATAGGGATGGATGCCAATGACCATCGAGACATGGCCCGGCCCGACGAAACCGTCGAGCACCATGTGCGGATCGTCCAGCAGCGCCTTGATCGGCGGCGGAACGGTGATGTGGTTGCAGAAGACGGTGAAGTTCTCCAGCCCCTCGCGCGCCGCCTGCTGAATCGACAGCGCGGTTGACGGCGTGGTGGTTTCGAACCCCAGACCGAAGAAGACGACCTCGCGATCCGGGTTGCGGCGCGCGATTTCCAGAGCATCCAGCGGCGAATAGACCATCCGGATGTCGGCGCCATCCGCCTTGGCCTGAAGCAGCGACTTGCGCGAGCCGGGCACCCGCATGGCATCGCCGAAGGTCGTGAAGATGACTTCGGGCCGCTCGGCAATCTCGACGCACTCGTCGATCCGGCTCATCGGCAGGACACAGACGGGGCAGCCGGGGCCGTGGATGAACTCGATCCCCGGCGGTGTCAGACGGTCGAGCCCGTAGCGGAAGATCGCATGGGTATGCCCGCCGCAGATTTCCATGATGTGCACCGGCTTCTCTGCCGTCGCTCCGATCTCGTCGACCAGGCGTTCGATCGCGTCCAGATGGGCTCTCGCCGCCTTCGGGTCGCGGAATTCCTCGGCATATCTCATAGCGATCCCTCGAGAGCAGCTTCACCCTGTGCCATGGCTTCCAGCGTTTCCTGGGCCTCGCCCAGACCGCGCAGCGCCTCCAGCGTCTTTGCGGCCTCGTCCTCGTCGATCAGGCTCATGGCGAACCCGACATGGATCAGGGCCCAGGCGCCGATCAGCGACTCGAGCGGGCCGTCCATGATGCAGGCCACGTTCACCTCGCGCCGCACGCCGGAAACCTCGGCCATGGCCATCAGGCGATCTGCATCGGTGATCTCGACGATCTGTCCGGGAATTCCCAGGCACATGGCTCAATCTTCCTCGTTTTCGGCATTGATCTTGCCGGGTTGACAGACTCCGTAACGGTCCAGCTTGGCCCGCAGGCCGACACGCGAAAGGCCCAGTTCGGCAGCGGCACGACTCTTGTTCCATTTCAGGCGTGTCAGCGTCTCGCGCAGGATCCGCATCTCGACCATCTCGACGCGGTCCTTCAGCGTGCCCTCGCCGGCCAGCACATCCGCCTCTGCGCTGCCGTCTCGCTGGGTCAGGGAAGGATCGGCCTGAAGGATATGGCGCGAGATCAACTCGGGGCCGAGCAGGACGTCCTGGGCCGCGATCAGCATCCGCGTCAGCTCGTTCTCGAGTTCGCGCAGGTTCCCTGGCCAGTCATAGTTGGAGAGGAACTCGATCGCCAGTTCCGACAGGCCCCGGACCGCCTTGCCATGATGCGATCCCAGTTCGAACAGCATGTGCTGCGCCAGGATCGGCAGGTCCTCGATCCGGGCGCGCAGCGGCGGCACGCCGAGTTCGGTGATGGCCAGCGCATAGTAGAGATCGTTTCGGAACCGGCCCGACTCGACCGCCCGCAGAAGGTCCGAATGAGCCCCGGTCAGCAGCCGCGTGTTGGTGGTCAGGACCTCGTGGCCGCCGAGGGGCTGGAAGCTGCCTTCCGTCGCGACCCGAAGCAGGATCATCTGCATCTGCGGGCTGAGCGTATCGACACCGTTCAGGAACAACGTGCCGCGGTCGGCCTTCTGCAACAGGCCGACCTTGTTGCTGGGCACCCCGGGCAGCGCACCGCGCTTGGCGCCGAGCAGTTCGACCATCAGCAACTCGTCCGACATGCCGGCGCAGTTGATTTCGTAGAAGGCGTGATCCGAGCGCAACGAGGAGTAATGGATCGCGCGCGCCAGTTCCGCCTTGCCGGTGCCCGGCTCGCCGGTGATCAGGACCGGAACATCGAAGCTGGCATATTGCCGGGCCTGTTCCACCGTTGCGTTCAGAGGCGAGTTCGAAGCACGCAGGACATTCTCGAACCCCAGCCCTTCGCGCAGGCTCTTGCGGCGGCTTTCGAGCTTGTTCTCGACCGTGCGCCCCAGGAAGCGCATCTCCAGCGACATGCGGTCGTAGTCACGGGTCAGCTTGAACAGCCGGCTGGCGTTCCGGGCCGCCATGACCAGTTGATCGGGATGCCAGGGCTTGGTCAGGAACTGATAGATGCCCGCATCGTTGATCGCCGCGATCATGTCGGCGGTCTCGGTATAGCCGGTGATGATGATGCGCACCGTCTCGGGCCATTTCTCGCGGACTTCGCTCAGGAACTCGACCCCGGTCTTTCCCGGCATCCGGTGGTCGCAGAAGATGACGTGGACGAAATTCTCCTCCATCAACCGCGTCGCGTCCTCGGCACAGGTCGCGGTGATGCAGTCGAAATCATCCTCCAGCGCCATCCGCATCGAGGCCAGAGAGTGCTCCTCGTCATCGACCAGCAGGATGGTGGGCAGCGTGCTCATTCCGCCGCCTCGACCCTTACAAGATCGGCAAGGGCGCCGCGCAGCCAGTTCGTCCAGTCCGCCATGCCCTCGCCGGTGCGGGCCGAGACCCGCAGTATCTCGATCTCGGGGTTGACCCGGCGCAGATTGGCCTCGTAGAGGTCGAGGTCCACGTCGCAATGCGGGGCCAGGTCGATCTTGTTCAGGATCGCAAGCCGGGCGGCGGTGAACATGTCGGGATATTTCAGCGGCTTGTCCTCGCCTTCCGTCACCGACAGGATCGCGACCTTGCAGGCCTCGCCCAGGTCGAAGGCGGCCGGACAGACCAGATTGCCGACATTCTCGATGAACAGCACCGAAGCGGGTTCCAGCGGCAGATGCTCCATCGCATGGCCAACCATATGGCCGTCCAGATGGCAGCCCTTGCCGGTGTTGACCTGAATGGCCGGAACACCGGTGGCGCGAATACGGTCGGCGTCGTTCTCGGTCTGCTGATCGCCTTCGATCACGGCGACGGGGACATCTCCCAGGGCCTCGATCGTCTTGCACAGAAGCGTCGTCTTGCCCGAGCCGGGTGACGAGACGAGGTTCAGGGCCAGAACACCGCGGGCCGCAAGCAGGGCGCGATTGGCCTCGGCATAGCGGTCGTTCTTGGACAGGATGTCGGTCTCGATCTCGATCAGCCGCTCCTGCGACATGCCGGGCACCTCGACCCCGGCCGGGCCATGGCCGAAATGCAGGCCATGGTCATGGTGGTGATGATGATGGTGGTGGTCATGGCTGTGACCTCCGGTCTTCACCTCACCGTCTCCGCATCCGCATGTCGTGCACATCAGGCCACCTCCAGGTCCTTGATCCTCATTTCATCGCCGCCTTGCGGCAACAGCTTGCCGCCACCGCAGTCCGGGCACGGGTCAAGCCGGTGATCGATCTCCACCTCGACCCCGCAATCATAGCAGAGTGCGCGCCCCGGCAGGTCGATGGTGACGAGTTCGGCCCCCTCGGCGACCGATCCGCGCATCACGACGTCAAAGGCAAAATGCAGCGCGTCCTTCTCGACCCCCGCGAAACGGCCCAGTTCCAGCCGCACGCGCGTGACCCGGGTCACCTCATGGGCGCGCACCTGGTCCTCGATCACGCCACGAATTCCTTCGCAGATCGACATCTCATGCATGATCCAGCTCCCTCAGGCGCACGGGCGAGCACGGGTCGAGGATATCCAGAAGAAGCGCGGCCATACCAGCCTTCCTCGCGGGCAAGCTGGCCAGACTCCGGTCCAGAACGCCGCCCGGCGCCAGCAGGTGATCGGTGGGCGTGACCCGGTGGAAGGCGGTGACAACACCCGCCTCCACCCTGGCAGCGATGGCATAGGTGCCGCGCGCGGCGGGGACGATGGCGACGCCGGGCCGTGGGCTGACAAGCCGGGGCATGCGCCCATTCATGCAATCCTGCGCATCATAGGCCCGCGCCGCCACCCGCCAGAAGGGACCGCGCCCGAACCGCTCCTCGATCGCGAGCAGGACGGGATTCCGCGCCTGCCGTCCCGCGACCGAATTCTCGAGCGGCGCCACGTCCAGAGCATTCGACAGATCGACATCCGGCAGATGCCCGCTGCAGGCTTCGCCCGGCGCAAAGCAATCCCGCACCCGGGTCAGGACCGGCGCAATGCCCTGGCCCGCGTCCAGAAACGCGTCCAGTTCGGCAGGGGTTTCGGGCAGGGCCCCGCGCGGGCCGAAAAGCGCGAGGCGTGCGGCAGCCCCGCCGGTCTGCCAGCCGTCGGGAAACGGCGCCGCGCCGGTGCCGAAATGGCCCGGCAGCTTCAGGCAGAACCTGACGAGATGCTCGCGCAGGATTTCCAGTCGCACCTGCCCGGCATCCTCGGGACCGAGCGGCAGACCAAAGGCCATGCGGGCCGCGACCTTTTGCGCCGTGCGGCACAGGTTGAACAGGCGCGGCAGCAACTCGGCCGCCTCTTCGACCGGCTTGCCCAGGATCAGCGCCTCCACCGGCAGCGGTTGCGACCGCTCGGCCTGCAGGGTGCATCGGGCATTGACGGGCCGGTCAAGCATTCATCAGCCCTCTGCCGCGCCATCCGCCAGACCTGCTGTCAGGACGGCGCGACGGGTGGGGTTTGCAGGCAGGGCCGGGGTGTCTTCCTCCGGTTCCGGCGGGGCCAGTTCGGCCTCGCGGGCAGCCCGGATGTCGGCGGCGCGGTCGGTCTCGGCCCGGTTCTCGGGATCGAAGAGCGCCGCCATCACCGCGCGCCCCACCTCGACCGCCTGCATCTGGCTCTGGAATTCGCTCATCGGCGAGAACAGCGAGCAGGCCTTGTAGCCGCCGATCATCGGCCGCGTGTTGTGGATGAACTCGTAGTCGCCCGAGGGGAAGGCGATGATCTCCTTGGCCCCCGGCACAAGTGCACTCCAGTCCTCGTCCTCGGCCGGCAGCAGGATCAGATTCATGAACCACGGCGACAGGAGCACGCCCAGCGGGCGACCCTGCTCGATACGGAAGCCGACCGCCTCGACCGAGAGCATCTTGTTGACCATCGGGACGTCGCGCATCTTGGAATGCCAGATTTCGCGGAACTCGGCGACCAGCCGGGCGGTCACCTCGTCGATCCGCTCCGCCTCGGCGGCCGCCACCGAGCCGGGGTCTTCCAGCACCATGAACTGTTCCTTGGGCGCGCCGCAATTCGGGCAGGACCAGTCATGCGGCAGATCCAGAAACGAGGTGCCGGGTTCCGCCTGACGGTATTCGTCGCCCACCGCCGGATCATAGGGCGTCCAGCAGATCTTGCATTCCATGACCGCCTTGGCGCTGATCTTGTCGCTCGCGCCCAGGAAGCTGCCTTCGAACCCGCTCACGAGATCGCCTCGATCACCTGGCCGATACGGGCGCTGCTGTCGGAGAGGTCCTCGGGGGCGGCAAGCGCCACTTCGGGGATCTCGGTCACTTCGAAGGTGTCCAGAATCAGCACATCCATCGAGTTGAAGAACTGCACCCGCCAGACATGCGGCAGCGCCGTCGCCGTGACCCGGCAATTTCCGTAGCCGCGCGACAGGATGGTGACGGCACCCTCGCCCAGGGCCTGATCGAGCCAGACCAGGTCTTCCTCGGTATGGGGCAGAAGCGAGAGGTTCACGACGTGCAGATCGGCCCCGGGCTTCCAGCTCGCGGACTTGTCGCGCAGCTCGACCAGCAGGGGTGGCGCGTTCACCACCCCGGGGGCCATCGGTGCCTTGGCCAGCAGCGCGTTCCGGCGCGGCGCGAAGGCGTCGCGGGTCATGCAACCGGGGACCGGCGCGACCTCGATGCAATCGACGCCCACGCCGCTCAGCCGCCAGACGCCGGCAAAGACGCTTTCCTGCACCGCGATCGCGGGCACGGCGCGAACCTTTGCGGCGACTTCGCCCTCGCCCAATGTCTCCTTGATGACCTGCAGGCTGGCCGGGTCGAGACCTTCCAGACCGAACTGCGCCGTCTCTCCGGTTTGGGCGGCCGTGGCACAGGCCGCCGCGACCCTCCGCAACAGGTCGAGCGCCGGCGTCACGTCACCGGCAAGGCCGGCGACTTCGGGCACATGCGGCACATAGGTGCGCATGTCGCGCGGCAACGGCATGTATTCCAGTTTCTCGTCATCCTCGGCCAGAGGCTGCGAGCCGGGGCCGAAACCTGCGGGCGGCATCATGAAGGGGGTTGTCATCGGGGCGGCTCCTCACTCGGCGGCGATTGGTTGGGCGGTGATCTGCGAGATACGCTGGACATATTCCGACCAGTCGCGAACCTTGGGGATGGCACCGATCAACTCGCCCTCGCGGTAGAAGATCAGGCTGGGCGTCTTGAAGACCCCGGACCGTTCGCGCACTTCGGCTTCCACGGCATCATCGACCACGGCGCAGTCGAAGCGCCCCTGAAAGGCCATGTGCAGTTCCGGCAGGATCACCGCCACGTCGGGGGTCTCCAGGTTGCGGGAGGCATCACCGGGCACGAAGAGAACATGCACACCGGGCGCCTCGATGAATTCGGCAATTCCGGTCATGTCCGTCAGGTTGCGCCAGCCGAGTTCGGTGGTCAGACGGGTGACAAGCGGATGGGTCATCTCGGTTTCTCCTCAGGCCGTTGTCTCGCCGGCGTCGAGCGCGGCTTGCAGGTGGGCGGGCAGGCGTGGGCCACTGTCTTCGAGATCGGCAAAGGCATCCCCCAGAGCGCCGCCCTGCATCAGCGATTGCAGGCCGCCCAAGGCGGCTGTGATCTTTTGCGCCTCGTCCTCGGAGATGACTTCGCGGGCCGCGCCCAGAAAGATCAGCAGCCAGTCGCCGACCCGCGCATCGGGCGTCAGGGACAGGTCGATCAACTCGTCATCCCGGCCGTTGGTCACATGGCCGGCGATGCCGTCGATGGACAGGAGCTGCATGGGGATTCCGACGCACATGGCCCTAATCCGCCGCCGGAAAGAAACGGTCGTCGCCGGTGCGGCATGCCGCCTCGGGCGAGGGGCGTCCCTCTTCATAGGCCTGCCGCAGGATCGCGGGGTCGGCCAGCAAGCGATCGTCACCACGGCCCGGCCTGGCATGGATGCCGAGAGCACGCAGCTTTTCCAATGCGATGTCGATGGCCGGGGCAATCTGGGCCGCCACGACTTCGCGCAGCCCGCCGCCGTAATCCTCGATCTCGGCCGGCTGGCAACCGATCAGGATCAGCGTCTCGGGGCAGTAGCCCATCAGCTGGGCGGTCGCGATCACGTCCTGAAAGCCGGTCTGGTGCAACGACATCTTCTTGGCCCCCATGAAGCGGGGAACCGCGTCGCCTTCCACGATCTTCAGCGTGCCGGGCTCCAGCCCGTAGTCAACGGCGTCGAAGACGACGAGAATGTCGGCCTCTTCCAGAAACGGCAGCAGATACAGCCCCTGGGTGCCGCCATCGAGGATCCGCACGTTGTCCCCGAAGGCCCATTTCTCGGCCAGCGTCTCGACACAGCGCACCCCGAACCCTTCATCGGCCCAGAGAACGTTTCCGATACCCAGGACGAGTGCCGCTTGCGTCATGTTTGCCCTCCCTGACCGTCCTTGACCGGATAGCATCTTTCCGGTTCGTCGTTGAAATGAGAGTAACTTCGCCAGAACGCGGTGAAATCAACAAAGGCACAGCTGGCGAGAATTTTTTCAAGCTACTGTTTTCATTAATATTTTAGGCCCAACGCAGCACATCGAAGGAACAGGGCCGGACACCAACCTGCCGAATGGCCTCCAAAATGGACACTTATCTTCCAGAAAGCAGGAAGCGGGCGACTCGCGCCCGCTTCCCAACAAGTCCGGCTTCCTCCCGCGGCTAGTCCGGATCGTCGTCCTTGAAGGTCCGCATGCCCGAGATCATCGTCGACACGATCGACTGCCGGCTCATGATGTCTTCGCGGATCGCTACATAGATGTGGATGATCATGAAGATCGTGATCCACCACATGCCCAGGTGATGATAGGTGTGCAGCAGCATCGAGTTGCCGCCCACCAGCATCACGACCCAGCCGAACATCGCATCCGCCCAGCTGCCGTGACCCAGACCCTCGGCATAGAGCGCGAAGCCGGTGAGGATCATGAAGCTGACGCCCAGGGTGATGAAGCAGAACATTGCCAGCTGCGCCAGCGGGTTGTGGCCGACGTATTTCTTGGGCTGCTTCTCCAGGAACAGATACCAGCGGACTTCGAAGAACACCTCGCGCCACCAGGTGCCGCTGTAGATCGGCAGGTAGAACATCTGTCGCGCATGGTGATTGCCGAAGATCGCCCAATAGATGCGGCCGAGGAAGCCGATGGCCAGCACCCAGCCCGCCGCGAAATGGACAAAGCGGATGTAGCCGAAGACGAACTGATGGGCCGCCTCGGAGATGATCATGGTCGGCGGCGGCGAGCCGATGAAATAGCCCGTCAGGCAGAGGATCGTGATGGCGGCCGCATTGATCCAGTGCCACAGCCGCACCGGCGCCTCATAGACATAGACGCTGGTCTGCCGCGCCACATGGGTCAGATCCCCGGGGTTCGCGTCGGTGCCCGCAAGGGGCTGTGGAGAGATATCGGTCATGTCACCGCTCCTCTCATGCCCGCTTCGACGCGGCGACCTTGCGACGCAGCACCGAACGGACACCGATCCCGAGCACAATGCCGGCCAGCAGCAGGACGATCAGGTGATCGCCCGCCGTCAGCCAATGGGCCCCGCCCTGCTCGATCGCTTCCTCGTGCCCGCCATGGGCAAGGGCGGCACCGGCACCGAGGAGGTAGACTGTCATTGCGTGTTTCATCGGAACGCTCCTTCAGCGGATTTTCACGGTGGTCAGCTCGTCACCGTCCGGCGACATGACATGGGTGGAGCAAGCCAGGCAGGGATCGAAGCTGTGCAGGGTGCGCAGGATTTCGACGGGTTCCTCGGGGCGTTCCATCTTGGTGTTCATCAGGCTGGCCTCGAAGGCGCCGATGTTGCCCTGGCTGTCCCGGGGCGAACCGTTCCATGTGGTGGGCACGACGCATTGATAGTTCTCGATCCGCCCGTCCTTGATCCGGACCCAGTGGCCAAGGGCGCCGCGCGGGGCCTCGGTCATGCCCACGCCCTTGGCTTCCTTCGGCCAGGTCTTGGGGTCCCATTTGGCGACATTCGCGGTGCTTTCGTCGCCGTTCTTGATATTGGTCACCAGCTTGTCGAAGAAATGCTTCTGAAGACGCCCGCAATACTCAGCCTCCAGCGCCCGCGCGGCGGTGCGCCCAAGCGTCGAGAACAGCGCCTCGACCGGCAGGTCCATCGTTCTGAGCAGACCCGTGACCTGCTCGGTGATGTCCTCGTGCCCCTTGGCATAGCCCACGATGTAGCGCGCCAGCGGCCCGACCTCCATCGCGTTGCCGCGCCAGCGGGGCGCCTTGATCCAGCTGTATTTCGCGCCTTCGTCGATCTCCTCGATATTGGTGCGGGTGCCCTTGAGGTTCGGGCCCAGCTCGAACTTGGCCTGGGTTTCGCCGTCCCAGGGATGCAGGCCCTTGCCCTTCTCGGCATATTCGTACCACGAGTGGTCCACGAATTCCTGGATCTGCTCGGGGTCCCGGACATCGACATCATGCACCGTGGTCAGGTCGCCGTTGATGATCGCCCCGCGCGGCAGATGCAGCTGTTCGGGGGAGAAGTCATTGGCGTTCTCGGGGATGTCGCCATAGGCGAGAACCGATTGCGAACTCAGGCCGCCGCCATAGAGCCAGTTCTTGTAGAACCCGCCGATCGCGACGACATCCGGCAGATACACGTTCTTGTTGAACTCGATGCACTTGTCGATGATCGACGAGACGTGGTTCAGCCGCTCCATGTTGATCGCGCCGACCGCGCCGGTGGAGTGCACGTTGATCGGGCACGGCACCCCGCCGACAAGCCAATTCGGGTGCGGGTTCTTGCCGCCGAAGATCGTGTGGATCTTGACGACCTCCTTCTGCAGGTCGAGCGCCTCCAGATAGTGGGTCGTGGCCATCAGATCGGCCTCGGGCGGAAGCAGATAGGCGGGGTTGTCCCAGTAGCCATTCTTGAACAGGCCCAGCTGTCCGCTTTCGACGAACTGCTTGAGCCTGTTCTGAACGTCCCGGAAATACCCGGGAGAGGACAGCGGGTGGCTGGGAGAGACCGCCTGCTGCAATTCGGATGTGGCCTTGGGATCGGCGCGCAGGGCATTGACGGGATTGACCCAGTCCAGCGCGTGCAGGTGATAGAAATGCACGATGTGATCGTGAATCTCCAGGTTCAGCTGCATGATGTTGCGGATCGAGTTGGCATTCTCGGGGATGGTGATGCCAAGCGCATCCTCCACCGCGCGGACCGAGGTCAGCGCATGGGTGCCGGTGCAGACCCCGCAGATGCGCTCGGTAAAGGCCCAGGCGTCGCGCGGGTCGCGGCCCTTCAGGATCACTTCCAGCCCGCGCCACATGGTTCCGGTCGAGACCGCGTTGCGGATGTAGCCTTCGTCATCCACGTTCACTTCACAGCGCATGTGGCCTTCGATCCGGGTCACCGGGTCGACGACGATCCGCTTCCCGGAGGTGTCGAGATTGAATCCGTTCGGTGTCTGCACGACCATGACTCAGACCTCCTCCTTGCTCGGTTGCGATTGCGATTTCTTCTGGGCGGCCTTCAATGCCGAAACGGCGGCATGCACGGCGACGCCGGCCCCGACGACACCGGCGGCGGCCATGCCCACCTGATCGGCGTTCTTCTCGACCCCGAACTGGGTCAGGTCGGTGACGCGATTGTAGAACGAGCCCTGATCCCAGAACCCGTCCTCGGAACAACCGATGCAGCCGTGGCCGGACTGGATCGGGAAACTGACACCCTCGTTCCAGCGGACCGTGGAACAGGCATTGTAGGTGGTCGGCCCCTTGCAGCCCATCTTGTAGAGACAGTAGCCCTTGCGCGCGTTGTCGTCGTCCCAGGCCTCGACGAACTGGCCGGCGTCGAAATGCGGCCGGCGATAGCACTTGTCGTGAATCCGCTGGCCATAGAACATCGCGGGACGCCCCTGCCGGTCGAGTTCGGGCAGCCGGTCGAAGGTCAGCATGTAGGTGATGACACCGGTCATGACCTCGGCGATCGGCGGGCAGCCGGGCACCTTGATGATCGGCTTGTCGATGATGACCTTGTGCACCGGGGTCGCCCGGGTCGGGTTCGGCTTGGCGGCCTGCACGCAGCCGTAGGATGCACAGGCGCCCCAGCTGATGATCGCCTTGGCATGCTCGGCGGCGTGGCGCAGCTGCTCGACGAAGGGCTTGCCGCCGATGATGCAATACATGCCGTCCTCGTTCAGCGGCGGGTTGCCTTCGACGGCGAGGATGTAGTTGCCCTTGTATTTCTCGATCGTGTCCTCAAGCGCGGCCTCGGCCTGGTGCCCGGCGGCGGCCATCAGCGTGTCGTCGTAGTCCAGGCTGATCATCGACAGCACCACATCCTTGGCCAGCGGATGGGCCGAGCGGATGAAGCTCTCCGAGCAGCAGGTGCATTCCAGCCCGTGCACCCAGATCACCGGCGTGCGCGGCTTGGTCTCCATCGCATGGGCGATCTTCGGCACGAAGGCGGGCCCCAGCCCGAGAGCCGATGCCGTCAGCGAACAATACTTCATGAAACTGCGCCGTGTGATGCCTTGCCTGCGCATCACGTCATAAAAGGTTTCAATGGCTGCCACTGATATCTCCTCCGTCTGGCCACCTGTGACTCAGCACCTGGCGTGCGGTCTGGCTCAGTGTCAGAATTGCGACGGTATGCAGTGCCATACAGAAAAATCGCACGGCCCGAGGAGATCGATTTTAATTACGTAATATCAGCATGTTAGTGGAATTTTCCCGGATCAGCGCCGGCCCGACATTGGCCAAGTGATAACCGCATCGCGCCGATCCTGGTCAGGTGCTTTCCGCTACGGCCTGTGGCTGGCCGCCGCGACCAAAGCCTGCCCCAAGGCCAGGCCGCCATCATTGGCAGGGACATGATGGTGCGCCAGAACCGGCACCCCGTCGAGCTTGCGCACCACCAGATCAAGCAGCACCGCATTCTGGAAACAGCCGCCCGACAGGGCCACGGCCCCCGCCTGCCCGCTCTCGACGAGGGCGCGGGCGGCCCCGGCGAATACCTCCGCCAGACCCGCGTGAAACCGCGCGGCGACTCTGGCAGGATCCAGCCCTGCGCGCCGGTCGGCGGCCAGCGCGGCGAACATCGGGGCTGGAGAGATCACGCCGTCATCGTCGGCAAACGGATATGGGGCAGAGAAATCCTCGGGGGCCTTCGCGGCCAGAGCTTCGAGCGCCATCGCGGCCTCGCCTTCGAAGCTCTGCCGACGGGACGACAGGCCAAGGCAGGCGGCGACCGCATCGAACAGCCTGCCGGCGGAACTCGACGGAACGGCATTCATCCCCGCAGCCGCAGCCTGCCGGATCAGCCCGACCGGGCAATCGGGGAAGAGCACCTCTGCGAGGTCCTCCAGCCCGGCCCGGTCCAGCCGCATCACCGCATTGCGCCAGGGCTCGCGCTGCGCGGCATCGCCGCCGACCAGCGGTGCGGGGTCCAGCCAGGCGGCGCGCCGATAGCCGCGATAGTCGCCCAGAAGCAACTCGCCGCCCCAGATCGTGCCGTCCGGGCCCAGCCCCAGGCCATCCAGGATGATCCCGGCCACCGGGCCGGCATCGCGGGCCCAGCCATTCTCGCCCAGGCAGGCGGCCAGATGCGCGTGGTGATGCTGCACCTCGATCAAGGGCGCCTGCCCGGCACGGGCGGCCGCGTGTTGCGAGGACCGATAGCCGGGGTGAAGATCACAGGCAAAAAGCGCGGGGGCATGGTCGAAGAGGTCGGCATAGTCGGCATCGGCCTTCAGGAACTCGTCCCAGGTCAGCGCCTCGTCCAGATCGCCCAGATGATGCGACAACAGCGCCTGACCGTTCTTGAGCAGGCAGATCGACGATTTCAGATGCGCGCCGAAGGCCACGACCTGCGGCGCCTCCGCGAATCCTTCGGGCAGCGGCAGCGTCCCGGGCACCCGGCCCCGTGCATGGCGCAGGACCATCAGGCCCTGCGGAGTGATCCGCTCGACGCTGTCATCGAGCCGGCGCATGATCTCGCGGTCATGCATCACCCATGCATCGACGATCCCCGAAAGCTTGCTCCGCGCCTCGTCATTGCCGATCACCTGCGGCTCTCCGGACAGGTTGCCCGAGGTCATCACCAAGGGCCGGTCCACGGCCTGCAACAAGAGATGATGTAACGGCGTGTAGGGCAGCATCACGCCCAGTCGGTCCACGCCGGGGGCCAGCGACCCGGGCAGGACGTCCCCCTTCCTGGCCAACAGCAGGATCGGCGCCGCCGGGTCTTGCAGGCGCGATGCCTCTGCCGCCGAAAGCGTCGCATAGCGCGGGATATTCTCGAGACGGTCCATCAGCGCGAGCGGCTTGGTCGGCCGCCGCTTGCGCTGGCGCAGCAGTGCCACGGCATCGGCATTGGTCGCATCGCAGCACAGGTGGAACCCGCCCAGCCCCTTCACTGCCAGTATCCGGCCGGCGCGGATCAGACCGGCCGCCTGTGCCATCGCGTCACCGGCGGGCAAATCCTCGGCGGTTTCCAGCCAGAGCCGCGGGCCGCATGCCGCGCAGGCGACGGGCTGGGCGTGAAAGCGCCGGTCGGCGGGGTCTGCGTATTCGGCGGCACAATCGGCGCACATCTCGAAGGGCGCCATCGAGGTTTGCGCCCTGTCATAGGGCAGCCCCTTCAGGATCGTGAAACGCGGGCCGCAATGGGTGCAATTGGTAAAGGCATAGCCGGCGCGGCGCGGGTCGGCCCCGTGGATGTCCTCGATACAGGCGGCACAGGTCGCCGCATCGGGAGTCACGCGGGTTTCGGCCCCATGCCCCGTGCTCTCGGCGATCCGGAAATCCGTGGGCGCGAGGTCGAAGCGGAAGGGCGCGGTCTCGACCGAATCCACCCGTGCCAGCGGCGGCGCTTCGGCGGCGATCGCGGCAACGAAGGCATCGAGCCTGTCCCCCGCGGCATGGATCAGCACGCCCTCCGGGTCGTTCAGAACCGTGCCGGTGATCCCGAAACGGCCCGCCAACTGCCAGACGAAGGGACGAAATCCGACGCCCTGCACCTGGCCCCGGACACGGATCGCCGCCCCCTGCATCAGTGAACGGTGCAGACCATGCAGGGGTCGAAACTGCGCACGATGTGCTGGACCGACAGGGGCGTGTCCTCGCCTTCTCCGACCGCCGCGCCGACCAGCGCCGACTCGACCGGGCCGGGGGTGCCGGCCGCATCGCGGGGGCTGAAGTTCCAAGTCGTGGGAGCGATGATCTGGTAACGGTCGATCCGCCCGTCCGCGATCGAAATCCAATGCCCGAGGGCGCCCCGCGCCGCCTCGACCAGACCTTCGCCCTGGCCGTCGTGCGGGATGTCGACCACATCCATGAAATGCTCTTCCGGCCTGATCTGCCCGGCCCAGCTTTCCAGCAACAGCTGGGTGCGGGCGATCTCCAGCAGCCGGCCCGCGACCCGCGCGGAAACGCTGGACCCGGCGCGGGCAAGATCGAGTGCGGCGGGATGGCCATCCACGACCTGGCGGGCAAAGGCACCGGTCTCGACGGTCCGTCCCGAAAGACGCGGCGCCTTGCACCAGCTGTATCCGGGATCCTTCATGTCCTCGTCCGGCGTCGTCTGCCCCTCGCGCGGATGCGCCGCCCCGCCCAGCATCCAGGCGTGACTCAGGTCCTCGACGATCTCGCCGGTATCGAGCGGCGCGAGGCTTCCGCCCTCCCAGACCCCCGCGGCGAAACTGCGCCCGCCCGGCAACGGATAGGCACCGAAGGAAAGGTAGCGGCCCGGCCCCCGGCCCGATTGCGCCAGCCCCAGGTCGCGGGCGATCTCCATGAACAGGCCCGCATCGCCCCGGTCCCAGCCCAGCACCGCCTCGGCCGTCTCAAGCCCGGCAAAGAGTTCGACCGGCGCACCGAACAGGACGCGCTCCAGGTAAAGACGGAAGGCCCGGAGAGTGGACGCGATCCGGATCCGGTCCCGCGCCGTGGGTGCGCGGGTCACGCCGCCCGGCTGGATCGCCAGCGTATGGGGCCATTTGCCGCCGAGCATCCCCACGATATGCAGCAGTTGCGCCCGCGCCTCGACACAGTCCCGCGCCGCCGAGCCCTGCATCGCCGTGAACCGTGCCACCGCCCGGTCATGCCAGGCGCGGCCCGCATAGGCGGGACGGGCGAAATCGGTGCAGAAGAACAGGTTGAAATGGGTGATGTGGTCGCAGACGTTTTCCACGCCGTGCAGCAAGGCAGCCACAAGCGCCCCCTGATCCGCGGGCGGGCGTCCGGCGACCGCCCCAAGGGCCGCCGCTGCCGCCGCCGACTGGCTGATCGAACAAATCCCGCAGATCCGGGGCGTGATCGTCAGCGCATCCAGCGGAGCCTTGCCCTGCAGCATCGCCTCGAAACCACGGAACAGCGGCGAGTTCGCATAGGCGGCGGTGACATGGCCGTCCTCCACCTCGAGCCGGATTTCCAGATCTCCCTCGACGCGGTTGAAGGGGCCGACCAGAAGGCTGCGCTGGCTCATGTCTTGCCGGTCTTCTGATTCGGGGCGACCTCGATCCGGTCGGACACGGCATTGCGGGCGATCCGGCGCGGCGTGGCGGCCTTGGACAGAGAGGCCAGCGCCATGAACCAGGCCTTCGGCATGTCCGAGGGCAGCCCCACGGGAATGCCGGCGAACTTGGGGGTTTCGGTGAAGGTGTGGCGCGGCTCTTCGAACTCGGGCGCGGTGCAGTTGATGCAGGGATAGCCCGCCCGGGTGCAGGCGCCGTCCCCGTTCCAGCCGCGAATGTTGCAGTCCCCGACGGCCTGGGTGCCGACGCAGCCGAGATGCTCCATCATGCAACCCATTTCGCTGAGCTTGGTGGCGCTGGCCTTGTATTCATAGAACTCGTTCTTGGGGCAGGCATGATGCACCAGGTTGTCGGCGTAGAATCGGGGCCGGCCAAGACTGTCGAGCGCGGCGGCGTCCAGATCCCCCGCCGCCAGCAGCAGCAGCGTCTCGGTCACCCAGTCGGGATGGGTCGGGCAGCCCGCGACATTGATCACCGGCAGGCCGCTCCGGCTGCGGAAATCCGCGGGCAAGGCGCCGCCGGGCTGGCGGCCGTCATATTGCACGCCGATCGCCGAGGCCGGATTCCCGCCCGCCGAGGTGACGCCGCCATAGGTCGCGCAGGTGCCCACCGCCACGACATGCTGCGCCCGTTCGGCCAGCGCCCGAACCCAGTCCAGCATCGACCTGCCGGTGCCCGAAAGCATGTGGAACCGGCCGGTTCCCCTGGGTCCGGTCAGGATCGAGCCTTCCACCGCCAGGACATCGAGCGCGATCTCACCGGACTCGACGGCCTGAAGCAGGCGCAGGACCTCGCCGCCGGTCTGTTCGGACAGGGCCGGATGCCACAGGAACTCGATCCCTGCGCCCGACAGCAGGTCGAAGGCATTCGGCCCTTCGGCGCAGAGCAGCGACATCGTGCATCCCCCGCATCCTGCCGACTGCAGCCACAAGACGTTCATCGGCTCTGCCCTCCGGGAAGCTCGAGGCAGAAGCAGCTGCCCCCCTCGTCGCTCTTGCAGTAATAGAGATCGCCGCCATGTTCCTGCGCGATCTTGTGCGAGATCGAAAGACCCAGCCCGGTCCCCTTGCCCACGGGCTTGGTGGTGAAGAAGGGATCGAAGATCGAGCCGACGATCTCGGGGCTGATGCCCGGACCGTTGTCGCTGACGATCAGCACCGCCCGGTCGCCGCGCGTTTCGTGGCGCAGGGTCACCCGGGGATCGGCCGTTTCGCCCAACGCGTCGATTGCGTTCTGGACCAGGTTCATGACGATCTGCTGGACATGCCCCGGATTGCCCCGGGCCACGGGCCGTGCGCCCTCGGAAAAGACGATCTTCACCGGGGTCTTCGTGCCGCGGACAACCCAGTCGGCAGCCGTGCGCGTCGTCGTCACCAGATCGAAATCGACCGCCTCGCCGGACCCTTCCGCCGACAGTCTGCGCAGGTCCTCGACAATGTCGCGCACGCGCTCGGCGCCCTCCTTGGCCCCGTTGATCGCCTGGCGCAGGTTCTTGACGGCACGGTCCAGCTTGAGATCGCGCCGCAGCGCCACCAGCTCGGCGCGCGAGGCGCCCGCCTGCACCGCTTCGAAATAGGTCTCGAACCGGTTGGCGTATTTTTCGAGAGCGTGGGTATTGGCATAGACGAAACTGATCGGATTGTTCAGCTCATGCGCGACGCCGGCCAGCAGGCGACCCAGCGAGGCTAGCTTTTCGTTGCGCACCAGATGGCCCTGCGCCTCCTTCAGCGCCTTGTGGCTGGCCTCCAGTTCGAAATAGGCCCGGCGCAATTCACCCACCGGGCGGCCGACGATGACCGCGCCCATGCTCTTGTTGCGCTCGTTGAGGCGCGGCGCGATGCTGAGTTCCAGCGGCGCCGCGCCGTCCCGCGTCACGACCTCGATCTCGACCGTGGTGAATTCCCGCGTCTCGATCACCTTCTCGAGCGAGGCCCGGATCAGCTCGCGCGACAGTTCGGTCGCCAGGTCATCGACCAGAAATCCCAGATGCCGGTCCGGCCGAGGGTTGAACAGCCTGTCGAAGGACCCGCCCGTCTGCTCGACCCGATGCGCGCGATCGACGACGATCAGGACGTCCGAAACAGACTCGAAGACCGAGGACATGAACCGGCGCAGGTCCTCCAGCTCGGCATTCTGTGTTTCCAGCTTCTCCTGATAGGTGACGAGTTCGGAATAGGTCCGATCCATCGCCCGGATCACATCCGCCCAGGCCGCATCGCTAAACGCGGCTTCGCTGCGATCAGATGGATGTGCCAGAGCCATGCGCGGCGTTCTCTCTCATTCCCGCGTCAAGCCTACAGGATGCTCCCGAGGTCGGAAAGCTGGGACTTGGCGGGGTCAACCGAAACACCTCCGGCGAGATGGATCGCACGAACGACGGCAGGACTGTCGCTTTCCCGCCGAGAGATGGGATGGCGGGCGGATACGGCCGCATCGACGGCGCCCGACCTGTTGCCTCCAGACCGGATGGACCTGTTCGCTTGTGGTGACGGGGCAAATGGAAGGGGCGTCAACAAGAAATCTTCCGCCGATCCGTTGAAATGCAACCAGACCCATCGGCCAACTGGCGGAAGAGGTGGGATTCGAACCCACGGAACCTCTCGGTTCGCTGGTTTTCAAGACCAGTGCAATCGACCACTCTGCCACTCTTCCGTCGTCGGTCTTCCGGGCCGCCGGGGGCGACGGCCCGCTGCCTGCCCGACCCGGTTGACGTATCCGCTTGGGAAATGGCGGGCAAGACCCGGTGCGATGGCGGGGCCCTGGTCTGGGCACCGCGGATCGAGGCGACCGGCGCGGGAAAGCTTTCGTGATCGCCGAAATACGCCCAACGGTGGCGGCGCCCTTTCCATGCAGCGCTATTCTGGTTAAACTCCCGCGCAACCCGGATCGGAAGACCAAGACCGGGGATCGGGCGAAAAAGCCGGGCAAGGATCCGGCGGAACGGGTCGGCGTGAACCGACCGGGGGGCAACTGGATGGCAACGTTTCGTGCAGGGCAGTTCTTGATCGTAGTGGTGGCAGCTGCGCTCTTGCAGGGCTGCGAAGAGGGGCAGTCGCCGTTCGGCAAGCCCGCAATCGATGAAGACGGCGCCGCCGTCGCGCCGGGGCCGGCCGGCCCTGTCGTGGAGCGCGATGTCGAGGCGCCGGAGATATTCCAGACCACCGACGAGGGTCTCTGGGACGGCCGGCCGTCGCTGGGCGGAGTCTGGGTCGCCTATGCCGATGTGAAGGACCCAGAGCGGGTGATCATCCGCAACGAGGAAAACGGCAAGTTCGTCATCGGCGCGCTGTTCCGGCGCGAGCGCGAGAATCCGGGGCCGAAGATCCAGGTCTCCTCCGATGCCGCCTCGGCCCTGGGGATGCTGGCCGGTGCCCCGGCGAAACTGAACGTGACCGCGCTGAAGCGCGAAGAGATCGCACCGCCCGAACCGGAGCCCGCCGCCGAGGCGCCCGCGAGCGAAACCATCGCCGCCGCCGAGGAAATCGAGTCGAAGCCGCTCGACCCGGTGGTTGCCGGGGCCGCCGCGGCGCTGGACGCGGCCGAGGGTGCCGGCGAAGCGGCCACCGAGCAGGCGGCCAAACCGCTGACCAAGGCCCAGCAGCGCCGCGCCGACCGGATCGCCAGGCGCGAGGCTGCCGCCGCTGCCAAGAAGGCCGCGGCCGAGGCCAAGGCCGCCGCGGATGCCGGCCTTCCGCCCCCCGAGACGGCGCTGAAGCCCGCCGAGGACATCGCTGCCGTTGCCCCGGCCCCGAAACCGGTGGCCCGGATCAGCAAGCCCTTCATCCAGATCGGCATCTTCAGCGTCCAGACAAACGCCAACAACACCGCCACCGCCCTGCGTCGCGACGGCATGATCCCGACGATCAAGAAGAGCTCGGCCAACGGCAAAGCCTATTGGCGGGTGATCGTCGGACCGGCGACGAGCGTCGGTGAGCGCGCGGTGCTGCTGAAGAAGGTGAAGGCCCTGGGCTTCACCGATGCCTATTTCGTCAACGGCTGACCAGGAGACCGGCCGCAAGGCCGGCCGCCCCGGTCACCGACCTGACCGCCGAAGGACCGCCTGAAGGACGCCCCAGATGACCCGACTGCTGATCCGCCTTTTCCTTTTCGTGACGCTGCTGCTTCCGGCCCTGCCGGACAGCGCCCTTGCCTTCGAGACCCGGGCCCGCGCGGCCTATGTGCTCGACCTTTCGACCGGGACCGTGCTGCTCGAGAAGAATGCCGACGAGGCGCTGCCGCCGGCCTCGATGTCGAAGCTGATGACCGTCAACATGCTGTTCGAGGCGCTGCATGACGGGCGGGTGACGCTCGACACCCGGTTCGGCGTGTCGAGCCGGGCCAAGGCGATGCAGGGCTCGACCATGTTCCTCAACGAACAGGACCGGCCGACGGTCGAGGAGCTGATCCAGGGCATCGTGGTCCTGTCCGGCAACGACGCCTGCGTCGCGGTGGCCGAAGGGCTGGCCGGGACCGAGGAAGCCTTTGCCCAGCAGATGAACGAGCGGGCTCCGAAGATCGGGCTGACCAACTCGCATTTCGTCAATGCCAGCGGCTGGCCGGCGCCCGGACACAGGATGTCGATGCGCGATCTCGGCACGCTGGCGGCGCATATCATCACCGAGTTTCCCGAATACTACGGCTATTTCTCGGAGAAGGAATTCCTCTGGGACGGGCGCGCACCGGACAACCGCTTCAACCGCAACCCGCTGCTGAAGCTGGGCATCGGTGCCGACGGGCTCAAGACCGGGCATACCTCCGAGGCCGGCTATGGGCTGGTCGGCTCGGCGGTGCAGGGTGACCGGCGGATCGTCGTCGTGATCACCGGGCTGCGCAGCGAGAAGGAACGTGCCGAAGAGGCCGAAGCCCTGGTCAACTGGGCATTCCGGCAATTCGTGCAGAAGACGGTGGCGCCGAAGGGCAAGGTCCTGGCCGAGGCGGCGGTCTGGCTGGGTGACAGCCCGACGGTCGGACTGGTCCCGGCCGAGGACGTCAATTTGCTGATTCCGGCGGTGCACCGCGATGGCGTGCCGGGGGTGGTCCAGTATTCCGGCCCGATCGAGGCGCCGATCGCCGAGGGCCAGCAACTGGGCACGCTGGTCGTGGCGCTGGACGGAATGCCCGAACACCGGGTGCCGCTGGTCGCCGACCATGCTGTCGCCAAGGGCGGCATCTGGCCGCGCCTGACCACGGCGGCGAAGGTGCTCTACGGGCGCTATGTCGCCCCGGAAGAAGCCCCTGCCCCGACCCCGGCCGCCGCGGCGCCCGCCGACTCCGGCGCTGCGCCGGCCGACAAGGAATGACCAAGGGCAGTTTCCTGACGTTCGAGGGCATCGACGGCTCGGGCAAATCGACCCAGGCCCGGCGTCTGGCCGAGCGCCTGCGTGCCGGCGGGCGCGAGGTGGTGCTGACCCGGGAACCGGGGGGCTCTCCCGGCGCCGAGGAGATCCGCCGCCTGCTGGTCGAGGGCAGCGCCGACCGCTGGTCGCCCGAGACCGAGATCCTGCTGTTCACCGCCGCCCGGCGCGACCACCTGGAAAAGACCATCCTGCCGGCGCTGGAGCGCGGCGCGGTGGTGATCAGCGACCGCTTCGCCGATTCCACCCGCATCTATCAGGGCGCCACCCGTGGCGAATTGCGCACCGTCGTCGATCAGCTGCACGCCCTGATGATCGGCCGCGAACCCGACCTGACCCTGATCCTCGACATGGACCCGGCACTGGCCCTGTCGCGCGGGCTGGCCCGCGAGTCGGGCGAGGACCGGTTCGAATCGATGGGGCAGGACTTTCAGGACCAGCTCCGGACCGGTTTCATCCAGCTTGCCCGCCGCTTCCCGCTCCGCTGCCGGATGATCGACGGCAATCGCGACCCCGACATCGTGGCAGATGAAATCATGGCTGTTGTCGAGCGCGCCTTGCGGTAAGCACGAAGTCATGGCCGATCCGAGCGAGCTTCCCGAACCCGACGCCGTCGAAGGCGTGCCGCATCCGCGCCATGCGCAGCGGGTCTTCGGCCATGAGGAGGCCGAGGCCGCCTTTCTCGATGCGTTCAATTCCGGACGGCTGCACCATGCCTGGCTGATCTCGGGGCCACGCGGGATCGGCAAGGCGACCCTGGCCTGGCGGATGGCGGCCTTCCTGCTGGCGCAGCCGACCGAGCCCGCACCGGGCCTGTTCGGAGAGCCCGAGCCGCTGACCAGCCTCGACATCGACCCGGACAGCCCGTTGCGGCACCGGATCGCGGCGCTGTCGGAAAGCCGGCTGATGCTGCTGCGGCGCGGCCCGAACGACAAGGGCGACCAGCTGGAAACCCAGATCACCGCGAAGCCGGTACGGGCGCTGAAGGAGTTCTTTCACCTCTCCTCCACCGATGGCGGGCGGCGTGTGGTGATCGTCGATCCGGCCGACGAGATGAACCCGACCGCAGCCAATGCGCTGCTGAAGGAACTGGAAGAACCGCCCAAGGCCACCACCTTCCTGATCGTCTGCCACCAGCCGCACCAGCTGCTGCCGACGATCCGCTCGCGCTGCCGCAGCCTGCGCCTGGGGCCGCTGGCGCCCGAGGCGCTGACCGCCGCGCTGGATCAGGCCGGCGCGGTGCCGCCCGAGGACTCGGCCACGCTGGCCTCGCTGGCAGCCGGATCGGCGGGCGCGGCGGTGCGGCTGGTGAACCTCGGGGGGCTCGACCTCTGGGCCTCGCTGCTGGAACTGATGAAGGGGGCGCCGGGCATCGACCGGCCGGCCGCGATCAAGTTCTGCGAAGGTTTCGCCGGCCGCGCCAAGGAACCCCAGTTCGACCTCGTGCTGACCTTGATCGACCTGTTCCTGTCCCGTCTTGCCCGCGCCGGGGTCGATCCCGACCAGGCCCGGGCGGCGACCGAGGCCGAGGCCGCCCTGCTGGCCCGGCTTGCCCCCGATCCCCGGGCCGGGCGCGGCTGGGCCGCCCTGCAACAAGAACTGTCGGCCCGGGCCCGGCACGGCAAGGCGGTCAACCTTGACCCCGGCAGCCTGATCCTTGATACCCTCCTCAGGATCGACGAGGCTGCCTCGACACTGGCCCTGCGCTGACCCGCCCGAACTGTTCAGACAGTGCCAGACAAGACCCTTGAAGGCGACCCGACCCCTATGACGACCCCGCCCGCGATCACCGACAGCCACTGCCATCTGGACTTCCCCGACTTCGACGGCGAACTGCCCGAGGTCATCGCCCGCGCCGAAGCCGCCGGAGTCCGGCGGATGGTGACGATCTGCACGCGACTGGACCATGAGCCCAGGGTCCGCGCCATCGCCGAGGCCCATCCGCGCGTCTTCTACGCCGCCGGGGTTCACCCGATGAGCGTCCATGAACAGCCGCTGGCCCGGCTGGAGGAACTGGTGGCGCTGGCGGCGCATCCGAAATTCGTCGGCATCGGAGAGACCGGGCTCGACTATCACTATTCCGCCGACAGTGCCGGGATTCAGCAGCAAAGCCTGCGCATCCATATCGCGGCGGCGCGGGAGACCGGCCTGCCGCTTATCATCCATGCCCGTGCAGCGGATGACGACATGGCGCGGATATTGACCGAGGAGCACGGGAAAGGCGCCTATTCCTGCGTCATGCATTGCTTCTCCTCCGGGCCGGATCTGGCGCGGGCGGCGCTGGAGCTTGGCTTCTACCTCTCGATCTCGGGCATCGCAGCCTTCCCGAAATCGGAAGAGCTTCGGGCGATCTTCAAAGCGGCGCCGCTGGACCGGCTGCTGGTCGAGACCGACAGCCCCTATCTTGCGCCACCGCCGCACCGGGGACGCCGCAACGAACCGGCCTATACCGCCCTCACCGCGCAGCGGATGGCCGAGGCGCTGGACCTCCCCTACCCCGAGTTCGCCGCCCGGACCGAGGCCAATTTCGAACGTCTGTTCCGGAAGGCCGCCTGATGGCCCGGCTGCGCGTCACCCTGCTGGGCACCGGCTCTTCCGGCGGCGTGCCGCGCCTGGGCGGTCATTGGGGCGCCTGCGACCCGGCGAACCCGAAGAACCGCCGCCGCCGCTGCTCGGCCCTGGTCGAGCGGATCGAGGGCACAGCGGTGACAAGGGCGCTGATCGACACCTCTCCCGACATGCGCGACCAGCTGCTGGACGCCGGCGTCGGAACCCTGGACGGGGTGGTCTACACCCATTCCCATGCCGATCACACGCATGGCATCGATGACATCCGGATGCTGGTCTACAACACCCGCAAACGGATGCCGGTCTGGGCCGATGGCGATACCGAGGAAAGCCTGCTGTCGCGCTTTGCCTATGCCTTCGTGCAGCCGGAAGGGTCGAGCTATCCGCCGATCTGCGAGCTGAACGCCATCAACGGCCCATTCGAGGTGCCCGGCCCCGCCGGTCCGATCCCGTTCCGGCCGTTCCGGGTCGGCCACGGCGCGATCGACGCCCTCGGCTTCCGGATCGGTGGTCTGGCCTATCTGCCGGATGTCGCGACCATGACCGAGGAGGCCTGGGAAGCGGTGTCGGGGCTGGATGTCTGGGTGCTCGACGCGCTGCGCCGCGACCCGCATCCGACCCATTCGCATCTGGCCCAGTCGCTGGACTGGATCGCCCGCGCCGGACCGAAACGGGGAGTGGTGACCAACATGCATATCGATCTCGACTATGCGACACTCTGCAAGGAACTGCCCCCCGGCGTCGAACCGGCCTTTGACGGCATGGTGATCGAGCTGGACCTCTAGCCGTGGAAGCCCTGATCGGAGTCATCCTGCCGGTGTTCCTGGTCCTGGGCTTCGGCTATCTCGCCCGCTGGATGGACTGGTTCAAGGACGAATGGGTCGAAGGGCTGATGCGCTTCACGCAAGGTTTCGCCCTGCCCTGCCTGCTCTTCCGGGCGATCTCGGAACTGGACCTTGGCCAGAACTTCGATCTGCCGCTGCTGCTGAGCTTCTACACCGGCGCGGTCTCGGGCTTTCTGGCCGGGATCGTCGGCGCCAGGCTGATCTTTCACCGCCCCTGGGAGGACAGCGTCGCCATCGGCTTCTGCGGCCTGTTCTCGAACTCGCTGTTGCTGGGCCTGCCGATCACCGAACGCGCCTATGGCACCGAGGCCCTGACCGCCAATTACGCGATCGTCGCCCTGCATGCGCCCTTCTGCTACGCCCTCGGCGTCACCGTGATGGAGGCGGTCAAGAACCGCGGCGGCTCGATCGGCGTGACGCTTCTCAACGTCCTGAAAGGCATGCTGGGCAATGCGCTGGTGATCGGCATCCTGCTGGGCTTCGCGGTCAACCTGACCGGCCTGCCGGTGCCGCAGGCGCTGAAGGAAGCGCTGGACATGATGGTTCGTGCCGCCCTGCCGGCGGCGTTGTTCGGGCTGGGCGGCGTGCTCTGCCGCTACCGGCCCGAGGGCGACCTGCGCACCATCCTCTATGTCTGCGGGCTGAGCCTGATCCTGCACCCGGCGGTGACCTACGGTCTGGGCTGGACGCTGGGCCTCTCGACCGGGCAGATGCGTTCGGCCGTGCTCACCGCCTCGATGGCGCCGGGGGTGAATGCCTATGTCTTCGCCAACATGTATGGCGCTGCAAGGCGGGTCGCCGCCTCGTCGGTGCTGATCGCCACCGCGCTGTCGGTTCTGACGGTCTGGGGCTGGCTGGCCCTGCTGCCCTGACCGGCCCGCCGGGGCCGGCCCGGTGACCAGCCGGCGCCCCGCCCCGTTTCAGTCGCGGTAGATCGCGACTTTCGGCTGGTCGCCTTCGCGCACCCAGCCGCGGTACATGCCTTCGGAGTTGAAGGGCAGCGCGAGGTTGCCCCTGGCATCGACGGCGATCACGCCGCCCGAACCGTCATTGTCCTTGAGATCCTTCATCACGACGTGCTCGGCCGCCTCGACCACCGTTTCGCCGAGATGGCGCATCCGCGCAGCGATTTCGGCCCCGGCGGTCCAGCGGATGAATATCTCGCCATGGCCGGTTCCCGAAACAGCGCAGGTCGCGTTGTCGGCGAAATTGCCCGCTCCGGGCATCGGCGTGTCGCCCACGCGGCCCGGCAGCTTGCCGGTCCAGCCGCCGGTCGATGTCGCCGCCGCGACATTGCCCATGCGATCGCAGGCCACCGCCCCCACGGTACCGTGACGCCGGGCGGGATCGTCGTCATCCTCGCCCTTCTCGCGCATCGCCAGCGTGTCCTGAAGCGCATCCCAACGTGCCTGCGTGAAGAAGTAGTCGGCATCAGGAAACTCCAGCCCCGCCGCGCGGCCCAGTTCGAGCACATGCTCGCCGATCATGCAGACATGCGGTGTGGTCTCCATCACCAGACGCGCCAGCTTCACCGGATTTTTGGGGCCGAAAATCCCGGCCACGGTGCCGGTGTCGCGGTTGCGGCCATCCATGATGGCGGCATCCATCTCCTGCTTGCCCGCAGTGGTAAAGACTGCCCCCCGCCCCGCGTTGAAGAGCGGCTCGTCCTCGAGCGCGCAAACCGAGGCCGTCACCGCGTCCAGAGCCGAGCCGCCGGCCTGCAACACCGTTTCACCAGCGGCGACGGCGTGGCGCAGAGCCTCCTCGTAGGCGGCCTCCTTCTCGGGCGTCATGGTGGATTTCAGGATGGTGCCGGCGCCGCCGTGGATGGCCAGTGCATAGGGTTGCTTCGTCATGATCTCAGCCTTTCAATCCCGCCTGCTCGGCGCAGTAGCGGGCAATTTCCGCGTGGGTGGCGATCCAGCAATCGCCCTTGGACACGATGTGATCCAGCAGTTCTTCGAGAATGAAGATCCGCGACCGGTAGCCGGTGATATGCGGGTGCATGGTCAGCAGGAACAGCCCACCCTCGGCATGGGCGCCGTCGAATTCGCGGCGGAAGATGTCCAGCACCGCTTCGGGTGGGGTATAGGGTCGCTGGGCGCCAAAGCGGTTCATCATGAAATAGGGCGCGTCGTCCCTGATCCATTCCACCGGTAGTTCGACGATGCCGGTCGCTTCCCCCTTGTCGAGGATCTCGTAAGGGTCGTCATCGGCAAAGAGCGAGCTGTCGTAGAGCAACCCCATCTCGCGGGCGATGCCCAGCGTTGCGGTCGAGTAATCCCAGGACGGGGTGCGCATTCCCACCGGGCGACGGCCGGTGATCCGTTCCAGCGCGTCGGCCGAGCGCAGCATCAACTCGCGCTCCGCCGCGGCGGGCACCTCGGTATTGCGCTCGTGAATCCAGCCATGCAGAGCAATCTCGTGCCCCTCGGCGGCCAGTTCGGCCTGTTCCTCGGGGTGCAGCAGCGCCGACACGGCGGGCACGAAGAAGCTGGCCTTCGCGCCATGCCGGTCCAGCGCCGCACGGATGCGCGGGATGCCGCGGCGGGTGCCGTATTCGCCCCAGCTCAACCGCGCGACCGAGGTGGCGCCATCGCGCAACTCGTTGGTTTCGTGATCGCTGTCGAAGCTCAACGCCACGGCGCATCTTGCCCCGTCCGGCCATGCGGCAGGCTTCAGGGATCGCCCGGCGCGCACGGCTTCGACCTTGCCGCGCCAGGTCGCTTCGTCCCATTCCCACGATTCGTTGCTCATGCATATCCTCCGTCTATCGGCTGCACCTCTGCGCCGATCCGCCCTGCCCGCGGCGGGGCAGGCAAACGGACCGCCGAGGCGATGTTCTCGGGCGTGCCCGGCCGACGCACGTGGATGCCGCCCGGGCCTGTTTGTGGTGTTTCGGGCCCAGGGGCCCCCGGTCGTCTTGTCGTCGAGACGTTCGGGACAGCGAAAGCCGGCGTCACCGAGTTCACCCGGGGCGTCCGCGGCGCGGCCCCGGCGCCCCGGTTCAGCGTGGTCACTCCCAGTCTCCCTCGAGCAGGGCGCGCGTTTCTTCGACGGCGACGGACCAAAGCCTCTCCATCTCGGCGTCGGGCTTTTGGTAGACCCCGCCGTAGTTGCCGTCTCCGATCAGCTCACGCACCCCGGCGGCGTTGCGGTCACGCAGCTTCTCGAAAGGCACATAGGGCTTCTGTTCCTGCGGCATCTCGCACCCGGGCAGGCGCGTCCAGGGAAAGTTCTCCATCCAGCTGGCATGGCTGGCCACCGGGTCGATCTCTTGAACGCAGGCCCATGTCCGGGGCGCACGCCACCAGTCGTGGAAACGGCAGCGGGCGCCCTCGTTGGCCTCCATCCATTCCATCGTGACGGGCAGAACCGGGCTGTTGCCGCCATGCCCGTTCACGATCAGCACCCGGCGAAACCCGGTCTTGTAGAGCGAGTCGAGAATGTCGCGCACCAGCGCCGCATAGGTCGCGAGCTTCAGCGTGACGCTGCCCGGGAAAGCCATGAAATAGGGGGTCAGCCCATAGGGCACGGCGGGAAAGACGGGCACGCCAAGCGGCTCGGCTGCGTCGGCGGCCACCTTTTCGGACAGGATGGAATCGACCGACAGCGACAGATAGGCGTGCTGCTCGGTCGAGCCCAGCGGCAAGACACAACGATCATCCGTTTCGAGGTAGCGTTCCACCTCGAACCAGTTGGATTGCGAAACCTTCATCAGGCAGAGTCCTTCTCCTTCAACTCCGCACGGATCGCCTCGATGGCAGGCAAGAGGTCGCGGCGGATGGATTGCTTGCCCGGCGTGTGCCGGTATTCAAAGGCGACCTGGTCATCGCTCAGCCCTGCAAGCAGGTATTCTGCGCCGGTGGCATAGATCAGCACGTCGGCCTCGGCGATGGCGGCCTCGACCCCCTCCTCGCCGCGCACCACCATGGACAGATCCGACACATGCGGCGCAAAGCGCATGATGCCGGCCTTCATGATGGCCAGGAACTCGGGAAAGTAGGTGTAGCCCACAACCCGCGCCTCGGTCGGGATCGAGGCCATCGCCACGCGCGTCGCCTCGTTCGGGATCAGCGTGAGGTCCACCACGGAAACGCCCGGGAACAACGCCTGCGCCCGGCTGCGCAGGGTGCGCGGCGCCAGAACGACATCAACATCCTCGGGCGGTGAATCGCTGATCTCCGACAGGGTCACGGCGCGCAGAGTGTCCCCCTCGGGCAGCGAGGGGCGGACCGCCTCGGCATAGGCTTCGGTCGCGTCGTGAAAATTCCCCACCAGCAGCAGACGCATGGGCGTCGGGGCTTCGCTGCGCGTCATCGTGATCCGCATGGCCAGTTCGGACAGACCGATGCCGCATTCGCGGGCCAGCCGGATCAGGTCGGCGATGCGGCGATCCAGAAGACGTTGCTGCGCCGCCCCGAATTTCGCCGGATCGCTGCTGCGGACAAAAGTGCCCGACCCGACATGTGCCTCGATATGCCCCGCCTCCTGCAGCGCGGCATAGACGCCACTGACCGTGACCGGAGACAGACCGCAGCGCGAAGCCATCGCGCGGACCGAGGGCAGGCGCGCATTCGCGGGCAATTCGCCACTGGCGATGCCGAACTCGATCCCGCCGCGCAACTGGGTGGACACCGAGACAGAGCTGCTTCGGTCGATTGCCCGCGCAATTCGATCCAGAGCCTGCTCCATCTCAGCCTGTGTATCACTCATTTTGTAACACTTACCGAAAAGAATCTTTCTGCCAAGAGGAAATTCTTGCACAACCCGCAGGCAAACCCGCAAGAATCCTGCGCAAACCCGGCCAAAGTGTAACAGAACACTCTTGACGCTTTCCAAAACTGACCCGTAGTGTTTCACCATAGTGTAACACAGGGAGACACTCTGAATGATCTCAAACAAACTCCGTTCGGCCGTGGCAGCACTTGCTCTGCTGGCCGCACTGCCGGCGGCTGCCGCCGACCTGACCATCGGCCTGCGTGCCGGCCCCGATTCCATCGACCCGCACTGGTCGACCCTGGGCAGCCAGGCCGAGGCGCTGCGCCACATCTACGACACCCTCGTCGATGTGGACGACAAGCTGCAACTCAAGCCCGGGCTCGCCGTGTCTTGGGAGCCGATCGACGACACCACCTGGGAATTCAAGCTGCGCAAAGGCGTGAAATTCCACGACGGCACCGACTTCACCGCCGAGGACGTGAAATTCTCGATCGAGCGCATCCCGGTCGTGACCGGCCCCATGCCCATGACGCTCTACACCAAATACGTGGACAGCGTCGAAGTGGTCGATGACTACACTCTCCGTGTGAAGACCAAGGGCATCGCCCCCGCGCTTCCCAACGACTTCACCCGCCTCTTCGTCGTGCCTTCCGAAACCGGCATGGAAGCCGGCAACGAAGAGTTCAACTCGGGTGAAAAGGCCATCGGCACCGGCCCGTACAAGTTCGTCAGCTGGGAGCCCAAGGGCGACCTCGTGCTCGAGAAGTTCGACGACTGGTGGGGCGGCGACGTCGCCTGGGACAGGGTCATCCGCAAGGAAATTCCCGACGACGCGGCCCGCGTGGCGGCCCTGCGCTCGGGCGAGGTGGACCTGATCAACTACGTTCCCGCCTCGGATTACCTGGCGATGAAGAACGACAGCGATCTCGAAACCTTCGTGTCCGATTCGATCTATATCCTGAACGTGCAGCCGAACGTCGCGGACGAGCTGCCGCAGAAGGTCAAGGTCGATGGGAAGGAGATCGACGAGAACCCGCTTCAGGACGTGCGGGTGCGCAAGGCGCTTGACCTCGCGATCAACCGTGACGTGCTGGTCAACGTGGTTCTGGAAGGGCTCGGAACGCCGGCCAACCAGTTGATGCCCGAAGGATTCTTTGGCTACTCCGACAAGATCGGCCCGAAGGAATACGACGTCGAGAAAGGCAAGGAACTGCTGGCCGAGGCCGGCTATCCCGACGGGTTCGAGATTGATTTCACCTGCACCAACAACCGCGTGCCCGGCGACGCCGTGGTCTGCGAGGCACTGGCGCAGATGTGGTCCCGCCTCGGCCTGAAAGTGAACGCGCAGGCGCTCAACGGCACCGTGTTCTTCCCGGCCGCCGCGCGCCGCGAATACAGCATGTCCATGTCTGCATGGGGCACGCTGACGGGTGAGGCCGCCTATACCTATGGTGCGCTGGTCCACACCGAGGATCCCGAGAGGGGCCTTGGCAACTTCAACCGCACCTCCTACTCGAACCCCGAGTTCGACAAGGTGTTCGACGAGGGGACGCGGACCCTGGATGCCGAAAAGCGCAAGGCGCTCTACGAAGAGGCCTCCTATATCGCCATGGAAGACCGGGCGCTGATTCCGACGGTCATCCTGCAGACGGTCTGGGCGGCCAAGGACGGCGAGCTGAGCTTTGCCCCCCGCGTCGACCAGGAAACCCGGGCCTACGAGATCACCCCTGCCGAGTGATCCTGAACTGACCCCTGGGGCAGGACGGTCCAAAAGGCACCGACCCGCCCATTTCAGCGCGGCATCGCTCTCTTCGCGGTGTCGCGCCTCTTTTCCGAGAGGACCGGAATGTTCGGATATCTGATTCAGAGACTTGCACAGGCGGTGGTGGTGGTCTTTGCCATGTCGATCATCGTCTTCGTCGGCGTCTACGCCATCGGCAATCCGATCGACGTGCTGATCGACCCCGGTGCAACCCAGGAAATCCGCGCCAAGCTGATCGCCCAATACGGGCTCGATCAACCGCTGTGGCGCCAGTACCTGACCTTCCTCGGCAATGTCGCAAGGGGCGATATGGGCACCTCGATGGTCTACAACATCCCGGTCGTCGACCTCGTCTTCTCGCGCCTGCCCGCCACGCTGGAACTGGTCTTTGTCTCGGTGCTGATCGCCGTCGGCATAGGCATTCCCGCCGGTCTCTATGCCGGCTACCGCCCGGACAGCTACGCCGCCAAGGCCATCATGGCGCTTTCGGTGCTCGGTTTCTCGGTCCCGACCTTCTGGATCGGTATGCTTCTGATCATGACCTTTGCCGTGAACCTCGGCATCCTGCCTTCGGGCGGACGCGGGGACGTGGGCTCGGTGCTGGGCATTCACACCTCGCTGGCCACTCTGGATGGCTGGAGCCACGTGATCATGCCTGCCATCAACCTGTCGCTCTTCAAGATGGGGCTGATGATCCGCCTCACCCGTGCGGGCATGGTCGAGGCCATGCGCACCGACTATGTCAAATTCGCCCGTGCGCAGGGGCTGACCGACCGGCAAATCGTATTCTCGCATGTGCTGCGCAACATCTCCATTCCCATCGTGACGGTCTTCGGGCTTGAACTGGGCTCCACGCTGGCCTTTGCCGTGGTGACCGAAAGCGTCTTCACATGGCCCGGCGTGGGCAAGCTCATCATCGACTCGATTCTGCAGCTCGACCGGCCGGTGATGGTGACCTACCTGGTGCTGGTGGTGATCCTCTTCGTGCTGATCAACCTGACCGTGGATCTCGTCTACGCGCGGCTCGATCCGCGCGTGCGGCTGAAAGGAGGGGCATGATGGGCATGAACCACGATACGCTCGGCCCGGACAGCAACACCTCGGTCACCCCCTCGGCCGCGCCGCTGCAAACCCGGGCATCGCGGCTGCGGGACTTCTGGAACGATTTCCGGCAGTCGCCCGCGGCCGTCATCTCGTTGATCATCATCATCGCGCTGGCCATCGTCTCCTTCGGCGCGCCCTGGGTGTCACCGCAGGATCCCTACGACATGGCCTCGCTGGACTGGCTCGACGCCTTCCTGCGCCCCGGCACGGTAGGCTCGGGCGGCTACACGCACTGGCTGGGAACCGACAATGCCGGGCGCGACATGCTGTCGGCCATCTTCTACGGGCTCCGCACCTCTTTCATGATCGGCCTCAGCGCCTGTGCGCTGGCGCTGTTTGCGGGGATCTGCGTCGGGCTCACGGCGGCGTATTTCGGTGGCCGGATCGAGAGCCTGCTGATGCGGGTCGTCGACCTGCAGCTGTCCATGCCGGCAATTCTCCTGGCTCTGGTGCTGGTGGCGATGCTGGGACAGGGCGTGGGGCAGATCATCCTGGCGCTGGTGGTGGCCCAATATGCCTATTTCGCACGCACCACACATGGCGCGGCCACCGTCGAGCGCGGCAAGGACTATATCGAGGCCGCCCGCTCCACCCCCCTGCCCGCCCGCCGGGTGCTGCTGCGCCATCTGCTTCCCAATGTGCTGCCGCCACTGATCGTGGTGGCCACGGTGCAGGTGGCCTCGGCCATCGCGCTGGAGGCGACGCTGTCCTTTCTCGGGGTCGGCCTGCCGCTGACCGAACCCTCGTTGGGATCGCTGATCTCCAACGGCTTCAAGTACATCCACACCGACCGCACATGGCTGTCGATCTACCCCGGAGTATTCCTGATGATCACCGTCGTTGCCATCAATCTCGTGGGCGATCAGGTCCGCCACGTGCTCGACCCGAGGAACCAGCGATGAGCGCCGCCCTGGAGGTGCGGAACCTGACCACCCGCTTCGACACCCGCAGGGGGCCGGTCACGGCAGTCAACGGCGTCAGCTTCAGTGTCCAGCCCGGCCGCATCATGGGGCTGGTCGGGGAAAGCGGATCGGGCAAGAGCGTCACGGGCTTCTCCATCCTCGGACTGATCGACGCCCCGGGCAGGATCACCGACGGCGAGGTGCTGGTGGACGGCACCGACCTGCGCAGCCTTTCGCCCGACGCCCTGCGCCGGATGCGCGGCAAGCATGTGGCGATGGTGTTTCAGGACCCGATGATGACGCTGAACCCGGTGCTGCGGGTGGGCGACCAGATGGCAATGGCGGTGCGGGTGCATGACCGCGTCTCCAAGGCCGCCGCGTGGGACCGCGCCCGGAAGGCGCTCGAAACGGTGGGCATCCCCTCGCCGGCCGAACGCCTCAAGGCCTATCCGCACCAGCTTTCCGGCGGGATGCGCCAGCGCGTCGCCATTGCCACGGCGCTGCTGCACGGCCCTTCGGTGATCATCGCGGACGAGCCGACCACCGCGCTCGACGTGTCGATCCAGGGTCAGATCCTTGCCGAGGTGCGCCGCCTTGCCGACGAGACCGGCACCGCCATCGTCTGGGTGACCCATGACCTTGCCGTGGTGTCGTCGCTCGCCGACGACATCAGCGTCATGTATGCCGGCCGCATCGTCGAGAGCGGCACCACCGAAGAGGTGCTTTCCGCGCCCCGGCACCCCTATACGCACGGCCTGATCGACAGCGTGCCCACGCGGCACGCCCCCGGCCGGGAACTGCCGCAGATCCCCGGCTCGACGCCGCAGCTCATCAACCTGCCGGAAGGCTGTGCCTTTCGGCCCCGCTGCCCCCGCGCCACCGCCGCCTGCGCCGTGCAGCCGTCGAAGTCCGGCGAGACGCATTTCGCGCTCTGCCACCACCCGCTTACGGAGGCCGACAGATGAGCCTGCTTCGCATCACCGGCGTGTCGAAACGCTTTACCTCCCCGCCCGGCCTGATTACCCGCCTGGCGGACCGGATCACCGGGCAGGACAGTTCCGCCACCGTCCATGCCGTTTCCGACATCGACCTGACCGTGGACAAGGGCGAGGTGCTGGGCCTGGTGGGGGAATCGGGCTGTGGCAAGTCCACCCTCGGGCGGCTCGTCTCGGGCATCTACGCCCCCTCCGACGGGGTGATCGAACTGCATGGCAAGCCCGTCGCCATCCAGCGCGGCAGCACCGTGTTCAAGACCACGACCCGCGTGCAGATGATCCATCAGGACCCTTTCGCCAGCCTCAACCCGCGGATGCGCGTGGGCGAGACCATCGCCGAGGGGCCGCGGCAGCATGGGCTCTGGACCGCTGCGGAGGCGCCCCGGAAGACCCGCGACCTGATCGAACAGGTGGGGCTGGAAGGCGCCTATGCCAGCCGGCTGCCGCACCAGTTCTCGGGCGGGCAGCGCCAGCGCATCGCCATTGCCCGCGCATTGGCGATGGAACCCGACCTGCTGGTGCTGGACGAGGCGGTGGCCTCTCTCGACGTGTCGATCCAGGCCCAGGTGCTGAACCTGTTCATGGACCTGCGCAAGCGTCTGGACCTGACCGCCATCTTCATCAGCCATGACCTCGGCGTGGTCCGCCATGTCTGCGACCGGGTCGCGATCATGTATCTCGGCCGCGTGGTCGAGATGGGCACCGCCGAAGCGCTCTACTCCGCGCCGCAACACCCCTATACGCAGGCGCTCCTGGCTTCGGTTCCCACGCTGGGCACCGGGCGCGGGGCCTTCCACCCGATCGCCGGAGAAATCCCCTCGCCGCTGAATCCCCCGTCAGGCTGTGCCTTTCACCCGCGCTGCCCCCATGCCGGCCCGCGGTGCCGCACCGAGACGCCGGCGCTTGGCGACACCGCCTCGGGGCAGGCCGCCTGCCATCTGCATCACGGCGGCACCGGACGCGAGTCAGCGGCCTGAAGCACGCCGCCAACCGGATCGGAAGGATCGACGGCCTGCACGGCAGAAATTGAACGGGCGTCAGTTTGCGGACGCTTCGTTGGGGATGGACAGGGACGTCGCCCAGGCCGGCAAGCCGGGGTCGTGGCAGCGGCGCCAAGCCCGCTGTCCGGGATCCGGCTTCGACGGGAGTCCGGCGTCCGATCGGCACAGGGGCCGCCTGCATCGCCGGGAAGGAGCGAAACGAAGGAAGAGGGGTGATTCAGCGGCGGCCAAGTCGGGAGAACAGCGCCGGACTCCGACCGGAGACGGCCGATTCATCCAACGGTATCAATGCCAGGTGGTGCACCTAAAGGGAGAAACCTCGAACTCTCTTTTTACAGAGCTTTCAAGCTGGGAGAGGCAACTTCGCCTCCTATGAAACCCTTCTGACTGAAGGATAGCGCCGAGTTCTGCAGCAGTTTGAGTTTGGTTTCAGCCGCTCAGGGAAGCAGTGACACAAATACAGCCTTAACCAAGTCGTAGGCCGCGCTGACGCCCACGCCAGTCGCGACGACCGTGGCGATGCTGCGATGAATGAACGCTCCCAACCGGCTGCGTTTGTAGTACTCCATCGGCGGGAACAGCCAACGAGCATACTGGAAAAGGAACCGGGCGAACAGCAGTGACAACAGCAAACCGTAGATGCCGAGGATAACATTGAGGAAGATTGTCTGCTGCTCGAGCCAAAGGGTGATTGGCGAAGCATACTTGTAGAACAGCCAAATCACCGCAGGCAGGAAGGCGAGGTAAACGATGTAGTCATAGGCACCCGACCCGTGGATGATTGGGCGTGCTGCCTTCCGTTTCTTAAAGAAGCCGTCGATCTTCTGCGCAGTCGAGATTACCCAATCCTCATCCCGTCCGGCGACGTTGATGATGCTACGGTTCTCAGTCGGATTGGATGGCAGTGTTTGCAGGTCGATCTTCAAGGATGGCTTCTCGAACCCGAGGAGCACTTCGACAGTATTCAAAGGCCGTAAATTGATCGCGCGCTCGGCATAAGCCGCGTTCGATGCGAAGAGCGACTGCAAGTCGTCCGGAAACGCCCTTTCATCCGTCTTAGGAATGCCAAGACCCTGCATAGCGTCGCCGTTACCTGCGACATAGTTGTACTCGATACAGACCAGATCATTCACACGGGCAGTTGCCTGTTCCGGGCTCTTGAAAGTGGTAAGGTCGAGCCTACTATACTCGATCTCCTTTGCCTTTTCGTTCACCTCGACAAGCAATTCGCAGAACTCTTTCAGGTCATCCGCCGAGAGGACGAGATTGCTTGGTTTGAGAACGCGCCGATACAAGGGCACACGGATCGGCTGATCCGCGGGTAAGCCGACTGGTTGCTGCACCTGCTCCTCAACGACATCGGGCAGGTTCTGTTCGGTATCCTCCATCAGTCCGCCGCCTCATCGAAGTAACCCTCATCAATCTGCTTGATGTGCAGTACGTCCTTGTCGCGGCACCCGACATTGTACTTGATCATCAGCTTGGCTAGTTGCGGGCCGTCGATGAGTACAATCCGCGACCCCAAATCCTTGGCCGTCTGTTGCGCCGCGCCTGTGAAGCCCGATGTGGTCACGAAGATGCCTTTTGTCGCCTTCTTGATGCTCAAGGCTCCATAGAAGTCACGAATGTCACCTGGCCCGACGCTGTTCGCTGAACCGTAGCGCTTCGCCTGAAGGTAGATTTGGTCAACACCTAGCGGGTCTTGGTCAATGACACCATCTACGCCGCTGTCGCCCGATTGTCCGAGTGCGCGGCCTGCATCTTCAGACGTGCCGCCGTATCCCATCGCGATAAGTAGGTCCACAATCAGATTCTCGAAGAACATTGGCGACGCTGACCGCACATAGTCGAGTAAATTGGCCGCGAGCGCCGCTTCCAACCTCCTGTGCGCTGCCTGCAAATTTTCGTCGGGTGTATTGGTGGGAATTTCAGCTTCCCCCTGAACGGTCGCTTCTTCATCGTTGTCCTTCCCGCGTGATTTGAACTCCTGAAATTCGTCGAACTGTTCGAGGTATCTCGAGTTGAGCGAAATCGTTGGATCATCAGCCACAGCACGTCCGCGATCAGTTAATTCATACCAACCGCGCTTGATGTTTCGTGCCAGTCCCGCTTGTTTCATGTATGATCGTGCCCAATGAACACGATTGGCAATTGTGGTCTGCTTGCCGCTTAGCAACATTTTCTGGCGCTCTTCTTCGCTCAATTCAAGGCGATCAGAAATTTCCTCAACCACGTCGGAAATTTTTCGTGGCTGGCTTCGAGCGCACTCTAATAAGGGGCGCATAAGCGACTGGTAGTCTGGAATCATGCAGGCTCACCTCAAGATGCTTTTGAATAACCATAGTGCTACCAACGCACCGCATAAACCCTGCAAGCGCAGAACGGTCCCTAGGAGGCAGCCTAGCTCATAACCCACCAGCGGTCAGCCGTCAGGCTGGCCGCTATTATTGCCCTGTGGGCAGATCGGCAGGCCGCTGGTTTCTTGGTAGCTTCTGCCAAAGCGCCTGTGCTACGATACTGCGCATGGGTAACAGGCTTACAAATTTACAGCGTTTTTATGGGCTTATGGCCGAACTCGATGGGCGTGTCAGTGGGAAGCGCTATCTTCGAGATTGCCAGGGGCGGATGGATTGGCCGATGCGCGGGGTCTACTTCTTCTTTGAAGACGGAGAGCTACGAAGCCAATCCGGCAGCGGACCGCGCGTGGTGCGTGTCGGCACGCATGCGTTGAAAGCAGGTTCCCGCACGACCCTCTGGAAACGATTGTCACAACACAAGGGCGTGGCGCGATCCGGTGGCGGAAATCATCGCGGGTCGATTTTCAGGTTGAATGTCGGCACGGCGCTTCTCGACCGCGATGGGCTGGAATGTGAGAGTTGGGATAATCGGCAATCAAACGCTCCGTGCGAGGTTCGCCTTGCAGAGCAACCTATTGAACAGATGGTTAGCGGCGTGATCGGCGCGATGCCATTCCTATGGGTAGAGGTCAGCGACGACGCGGGCGCAGAAAGCGAGCGCGGTATCATCGAACGCGGCTCTATCGCACTTCTCAGCAATTGGGAGAAAGTGCCTATCGATCCTCCGTCAGAGTCATGGCTCGGAAACCAAAGCAACCGCGAGCGTGTTCGCGCCTCCGGTCTCTGGAATTCGAACCATGTCGATGAGGCTTATGATCCAAACTTTCTTGATGTTCTTGAAAGACGTGTCGAACAAATGGGATGGCGCGGATGATCGTTGTCATACAGTGTGCTGGCTCCAAGAGAGCAGATGCAGGACGCCTCAGCGCACCGGATGGCAGGCCCGTTCGCTTCGTGGCACATCCAGAACTCGCGCCGGATGACGGCGAATTCTACGCAAGGCCGGATGATGCGTGCGGCGGCGGATCGACTTGGCGTGATCTGCTGTTGGCGATCAACCAAAGCGGCACGGCATCCCCGCCGAACCTCTTGGCGGCAGCCACCCTTTATCGGCCTGCCGTCTATCAAGGGCTGCTGGAACATGTAGGACGCCAAAAACTGTACATCCTCTCCGCTGGATGGGGGCTTGTCCGCTCTGACTTCCAGTTGCCCGACTATGATATCACCTTCTCGGGGCAGGCAGAGCGGTACAAGCGGCGGCGGAAAGCGGATCTCTACGAAGATTTTCACATGCTGCCACAGGGATCGGATGAACCCATTTTGTTCTTTGGCAGTAAGGACTACCTGCCGTTATTCCGCCAGTTGAGCGCAGATCATCGCGGACAACGGATCGTCCTTTTCAGATTGGCGGAGCCGCCAGATTGCCCTGAGTGCACCGTAGTCAAGTACGATACGCCGCGCAGGACGAATTGGCACTACGAAGCGGCGGAACGCTATATGGCGGGCAATCTTCAACTTCCCGTCCGAGAGGACGCTGAGCGGCTGGCCTGATGGCCAGCCGAGATTTTTTCCTGTTTGGCGCCGCCTTACGCGGCGACTCCTTCTTCCTGCTCTTCCTCGATCAGCGGTTGCAAGCCGCCTAACAGCGGACTTGCGCAACCGAGTTGCCTCCACCCCTGAAGCGCTCAGAACGTCAGTCTCGCTAGCTGATTCGTGTCATGCTTTCTGACATACGCCGGTTAACAGCGAATCCGATATAGGAACGTCGCTTTCTTAGATGTGACAAAACCCAAAATGGTCGGCGCCATTGCCAAGGAGCAAGGGGCGCCGGGGTAGTAGATGTGAAAAATTTTTTTGTTCTGTCTTACGCTGCTTTGCAGTAGCTGATGTCATTTATTCTTACCTTTCCAAACCACGATCTCCACCGGTAACTAATTGCTATCACGTCCCTTTTTGGGGGTGCTTGAAGCCAACAACCAAGGAGAGTTCGAACATGCAGCACGAATTGAACCGTGGCGAAGTCATCGACTTCGTCGAAGCAAGAAACCGTCACCATCTGAACCGGAAGAAGTTGGAGATCGACGTTGAACGCTACCAGAGCTACCTTGATAACTGTGACATTTCCGACGAGCAGAAGGCGGAGTTTCTGAAGGCGCTCTGGACGGTGATTGTTGCCTTTGTCGACATTGGCTACGGAGTTCATCCCGTGCAGAAAGTTGGCGGCGCGGAGATCATTAACCTCCCTACGCGTCAGTCTCGCAGCAGCAGTGCCTCCCCTAACATCGGAGGGGCTGCAAATGTTTGACAAACAGCAGAAGAAAAGGCGGACCAAGTGCGTCATCTACTGCCGCGTCTCATCGATCAAGCAAACGATGGATGGCGCGGGTCTGTCCAGTCAGGAACGTAGCTGTCGGGACTACGCTCAGCAATGCGGTATGCAGGTCGAGGATGTGTTCACCGATGTGATCTCAGGTGCCAGTTCAAATCGTCCCGGCATGAACATGCTGCTGGATTTCCTGAACCGTGTTGATTCTCGTGATTACATGGTCATCGTCGATGACGTTTCTCGATTTGCACGTGACTTAGGTACACATACAGAGTTGCGGACCAAGATCACGACCGCCGGTGCTGCCATTGACAGCCCCAAGACCAAGTTCGGAGTAGATGCTGAAAGCCGTTTCTTGGAAATGCTCTGGGCATTGTTAGCTTCTCGCGACCGCGAGAAGAATGCGGAGCTGTCCAAGACCCGTACAATTGCTCGGCTCAAGAATGGCTATTGGACCTTCCGCGAGCCGGTTGGGTATCAATATACCAAGGCACCGGGCGGAGGAAGGCTCCTGATTACCAAAGAGCCGGAGGCCTCCATCATTCGGGAAGCGTTGGAGGGATTTGCATCCGGTCGTTTTCAGACGCAGGCAGAGGTGAAGCGCTTCTTGGACAGCAAGCCGGAGTTTCCTCGGCATCGAGGCTCGAAGGAAATCAAGTTCGACCGGGTGACCGGCTTACTGACCAGACTGGTGTATGCAGGATATCTGGAGAAACCGGAATGGGGGGTTCCGCTGACGAAAGCTCAACATGAGCCGTTAATCTCCTACGAGACTTATCTGATCAATCAGGACCGCTTGAACGGAAAAAAGGTTGCGCCTGCTCGGAAGGACATCGACCGTGAATTCGTTCTGCGCGGCTTTCTGACGTGCCATGAATGCGGATACAGCCTGACTTCCTGCTGGTCGAAGAGCGGGACAGGTAAGCGGTATCCCTACTACCTCTGCCATCACAAGGGCTGTAGCCAGCGAGGCAAGTCGATTGCGCGAGACAAGTTGGAGACCGAGTTCGAACACACGCTGAAGCGACTCACCCCCACAGCCGAAACGTTCGAACTTGCTGGTCGCATGTTTCGAGACGCATGGGACCGCCGTCGTTCGAATTCCAAAGAGGAAGCTTCACGGCACAGAACCCGACTGCGGCAGATCGATAGCGAAGTCAGCTCGCTCATCAACCGTGCTGCTCGAACTCAACACGACGATACCGCTCGCGCCTACGAATCAAGGATTGCGGAATTGCGCGCCGAAGCAGCCACTCTCGAGGAAGAGTTGGCCAATATTGACCTTCCGAAGGGAAACTTCGACAAAATGTTCGAACTCTCCATGGAATTCTTGGCAAGTCCTTGGAAAATTTGGGAAACGGGTTCCTACGAACTGAAGAGAACGGTGCTACGACTGGCTTTCGCCGCGCCTCTGGTCGTATCACGCGAAACGGGACTTCGAACTGCAGAAACCACCTTACCGTTCAAGGCGTTACGGTTTCTATCAACGTCAGGAAGTCAAATGGTGCGGTCGAAAAGACTCGAACTTTCACTCCGGTTAAGGAACAGCGACCTCAACGCTGCGCGTCTACCAATTCCGCCACGACCGCACTGTCCCGGCATCGGGTGCGCGGCTTATTAGCCGCGCACTGCGCCGTTGTGAAGGGGGAATCTGCGGGCCACGCCAAGGCGGGCCCGCAAAATCTCAGTTGGTCGAACTGCCGCGCCGTCCGTTGCTGCGCGTGGCGTCGTCGGCGGGGGCCGGAGCCACCGGAGTCAGCACCGGCAGTTTCGGGCCGGAACTGGCCGCCGGAACCGGCGCCGGGGCCGGCCGCTGACCGAAGACGACGGCGCGGATCAGATCGGTCCGCTCGGGCTGGCCCGGTGCGAAGACCGGCGGCTGTCCCGCGTCCAGCGCGTCGAGCCCGATCTGGAACCATTCCTTGGCCAGCGCCGGATTGGCGACGGTCCCGAAGCCGCGCATCAGGTGGTGGCCCAGAAGCTCGGCATAGGGGCCTTCGCCCAATGCGGTCAGGATCAGCGCCGACCCGGTCGCCACCGCCATGTCATCGGTACGATAACCGACCGACAGGCAGATCCGCGCGGTCCCGGCCAGCTGCGCCGGTGCCATCCCGGTGCCGCGGATCACCGTCCCGGCCTCGGCCAGCACATCCGCCGGCGCCTTCAGCCCGAGCGCCGCCACCGGCCCGGCCATCACCGGCCCGAAAGCCTTGCACTGTTCGGCCACCGCCGTCGGCGAAACGCCCTGGATCTGCGCCACGAGATCCTCACCCGAGGTGATCGCATAGGTCCGCGCCAGGCAGAACTGCTCGTTCAGGGCCTGGTCCGGATCGCTCATGCTGGCCAGCGTGGCATAGCCGCCATTGGTCCCGGTCAGCAGCGAGACCTGGTTGCAATGCGAGGCGAGCGAGGCTTCGACCGCGCCGCCCTGGCTGAAGAAGTCCGGCAACGCGGTGCCGCCCGACATCCCGGCCTCCTGCGCGCCGCCCTGCACCGGTGCGATCGGCGTCGGGGCAATCGGCGCGGGCGCCGCGGCGACCGGCGGGGCAGAGGCAACCACCGCCCCCTGGGCTGCGTCTCCGGGCGTCACCGGCGCGGCACCGGCCAGGGTTCCGTCCATCCGGGCGCCGGCACCACCGTTCACCAGTTCGTCGCGCCACGAGATCAGCAGACCGCTGGCGCCCTGCGGGTCCTGCGCGATCATCGCCAGCGTATTGGCGCCGCCCAGCTGTGCACGCTCATAGGACGACAGCAGGAAATCATGTTCGAATTCGGTCAGCTGCCCGGTCACCGGATAGCCCAATGCCAGCTGGAAGCTCGATATCGCGCGACGCGAGTTCTTTCCCATGACACCGTCCGGCGTCCCCGCGTTGTAGCCGAAATAGTTCAGCGCGGTCTGAACCTTGCGGTTGTCGGCCCGCTGCCCGGTGCTGACCGAGGGGGCACGTTTCACGACTTTCTTCTTCTTTCCGGCCTCGTTGGCGATCGCGCCGCCGATGATCCCGCCGATGATCCCGCCCACGATCGCATCGCCGCCGCGCGCCATCGCCGGGGCCACCGGGGCGGTCGTCATCGCCGCCGTGATCAATGCCATTGTAAAATGCTTGGGTGTCATATTCAGAGTCTCCAGAACCAATATGGCGGGCAGTTTACGCCGGGAGAGGCTTTCTTGGGAACATAAAATTGCGTCCGGATCCGCCCGCCGACTTGCGCCCTGCCCCGGCAAGGGCCAGATAGCCCGCATGACCGCCGCCCAGTCCCAGACCGACTCCCCCTCTGCCGTGCCCCCGGAGAACGCCCCGCCGGCCCCGCTGGAGTGGCGGATCAGCCCCGGCCTGACCGACTATGAGGAAGCGGTCGAGCTCATGGAAAACCGTGCCGCGGCGATCGCCGCCGGCCAGGCCGGAGAGCTTGTCTGGCTGGTCGAGCATCCGCCGCTCTACACCGCCGGTGCCAGCGCCCGGCCGACCGACCTGACCCAGCCCGACCGCTTTCCGGTGTATAAGTCGCGGCGCGGCGGGCAATATACCTATCACGGGCCGGGCCAGCGCGTGGCCTATGCAATGCTCGACCTCAACCGACGTGGTCGCGACGTGCGGGCCTTCGTCAACCGGATGGAAACCTGGGTGATCGCCACCCTGGCCGAATTCGGCGTGGTCGGCGAGCGCCGCGCCGGCCGGGTCGGGGTCTGGGTCCAGCGCCCGGAACGCCCGCCCCTGCCCGACGGCAGCCCGGCCGAGGACAAGATCGCCGCCATCGGCATCCGGCTGAAGAAATGGGTCTCGCTGCACGGGCTGTCGATCAATGTCGAACCCGATCTGGAGCATTTCTCCGGCATCGTGCCCTGCGGCATCCGGGATTACGGCGTCACCAGCCTTGTCGATCTGGGCCTGCCCGTCACCATGGACGACCTGGACCTGGCGCTGCGGGCCAGCTTCGATCAGGTCTTCGGCCCGACTCCCCGAAGTGGCGGTGCCGCAGGCTTGCACGAACCGTGAGCGGCGGCGCCTTGGCCCCGCCGGACTTCGCCGCTATATCAGCGCAATGTTCGCAGATTTGCTCCGTCGCCTGACCGCGCCCGCCCCCTCGCCGCTGGCCCCTCCCGATGCCCGCCTGGCGCTGACCGCGCTGCTGGTGCGGGTCGCCCGCGCCGACAACAACTATACCGCGGCCGAGCGCGAGCGCATCGACCGGGTGATGATCGCCCGCGAGGGATTTGGCGAGGCCGAGGCGGCCGCGCTTCGGGCCGAGGCCGAGGTGCTCGAGGCCGAAGCCCCCGACACGGTGCGCTTCACCCGCGCGATCAAGGACGCGGTGCCACTGATCGACCGGGTCCGGGTGCTGGAGGCGCTCTGGGACGTCGCGCTGGCCGATGGCAACCGCGACCACCAGGAAGACATGGCGCTGCGGCTGGTCGCCAACCTGCTGGGCGTGTCGGATGTCGATTCCGGCCTGGCCCGGCAACGCGTCGAAGCCCGCCGCCGATGACCACCCCGCCCCGGAGCACGACGCCGCGACCGATTGCCGCGCTGCCGATGTATGACTGGCCCGACCTGACCGCGGCCCATGACAGTCTCTGGACCCTGATCCGCGACGGGCTGTCCGCCGAAGGCATCGCCGCGCCGCAGACGCTCGACCGCGGGATCGGGCTCTGGGAGGCCTGGGACAGCCCCGACCTGCTGCTGGGCCAGACCTGCGGCATGCCCTACCGGACCCGGCTGCACGGCAGGATAACCCTGGTCGGAACGCTGGACTACGGGATCGAGGGAGCGCCTCCGGGCTTCTATCGCTCGGTCCTGGTGACCCGCCGCGGCGACAGCACCGACTTTGCCGGCTACCGCGATCGCAGCCTCGCCTTCAACGGTCAGGACAGCCAGTCGGGCTGGGCGGCGCCGCAGAACCATGCCGCGGAGCATGGCTTTCGCTTCACTCATACGCTGCACACCGGTGCGCATCGGGCCTCGGCCCGCGCGGTGGCCGAAGGGCGGGCGGACATCGCCGCCATCGACGCCGTGACCTGGCGCATCCTGGCCCGGGCGCTGCCCGAGGTGGTCGGCGCGCTTCAGGTGATCGGCAGCACCGCGCCCACGCCGGGCCTGCCGCTGATCACCGCGCAGGGCCGCGATCCGGCACCGCTGGCCGCCGCCACGGCAGCGGCAGTCGAACGTCTGGCCCCCGAACATCGGCAGCAACTTGGTCTCTGCGGTTTCGCCATGGTGCCGGCCAGCGCCTATCTCGCCGTGCCTACACCGGCGCCACCGACCCAGGATACCCCGGCCAACTGCTGACATTTCAGGCAGATGCAATCGCAATCGGCAGCTTCGCCGTTGCAAAATGCTGCTTTTTCCGCCCTACTCTGCGTCGAGGGTACCAGCTTTGGGGCAATTGTGACGGAACCGGCACCGGTCATCGAGATCAGAAACCTGCACAAGAGTTTCGGGCCTCTCGAAGTTCTGAAGGGCGTCGACATGGTCGCGCCGAAAGGTCATGTCGTGTCGCTGATCGGTTCGTCCGGATCGGGGAAATCCACGCTGCTGCGCTGCGCCAACCTGCTGGAAGACAGCGAACAGGGCGAGATCATCTTTGAAGGCGAGCCGATCCGCTGGCGCGGCCAGGGCCATGGCCGCCACCCGGCCGACCGGGCGCAGGTGACGCGAATCCGGACCAATCTGTCGATGGTGTTCCAGCAGTTCAATCTGTGGTCACACATGAGCATCCTGCAAAACGTCATGGAAGCGCCGGTGACCGTGCTGGGCCGCGACAAGGACGAGGTCGAGACCGCGGCGCGCGGCTATCTGGCCAAGGTCGGGATCGCCGACAAGGCCGATGCCTGGCCGGCGCAGCTTTCGGGCGGCCAGCAACAGCGCGCCGCGATTGCCCGCGCCCTGTGCATGGAGCCGCGCGCACTGCTGTTCGACGAACCGACCTCGGCGCTGGACCCGGAACTGGAACAGGAGGTCGTCCGGGTCATCAAGGCCCTGGCCGATGAGGGCCGGACCATGCTGCTGGTCACCCATGACATGAAACTGGCCGCCGATTGCTCGGACCACGTGGTGTTCCTGCACCAGGGCCGGATCGAGGAAGAAGGCCCGCCCGAAACGCTCTTCGGGGCCCCGAAGACCGACCGCCTGCGGCAGTTCCTGCAGGCCACGACCGCATGATCACAGGGATGCACGACGCTGCGCAACCTCTTGCGCTGCCGATGGAATACGAGAAAGCTGCTTTCACCGCCGGGCCAATCCCGGCACGACTGGGCGACGAGCGCCCACAAGACCACTCAGGGAGACGACCCATGAAGACCTTCCTTCTTGCGACCGCCGCACTTTCACTCTCTACCGGTTTCGCGCTGGCCGACACCATTCGCCTGGCCACCGAAGGCGCCTATCCTCCATACAATTTCATCAACGATTCCGGCGAAGTGGATGGCTTCGAACGCGAATTGGGCGACAAGATCTGCGAGATCGAGGAACTGACCTGCGAATGGGTCACCAATGACTGGGATTCGATCATCCCGAACCTGGTCTCCGGCAACTACGACGCGATCATCGCCGGCATGTCGATCACCGACGAACGCGACAAGGTCATCGACTTCACCCAGGCCTATATCCCGCCCGCTCCCTCGGCCTATGTGGCCCTGTCGGCGGATGTCGATCTGAAGAACGGGGTCATCGCCGCGCAGACCGCGACGATCCAGGCGGGCTACGTGGCCGAGACCGGCGCGACGCTGCTCGAATTCGCCACCCCGGACGAGACCCTCGCCGCGGTGCGCAACGGCGAGGCCGACGCGGTCCTGGCGGACAAGGACTATCTGGCCCCCTTCGTGAAGGAATCCGACGGCGCGCTGGTCTTTGCCGGCGAGGACATCGCCCTGGGCGGCGGCATCGGACTGGGCCTGCGCGAGAGCGATACCGAACTGAAGGCCACCTTCAACGACGCCATCGACAAGATGAAGGCCGACGGCTCGCTGAACACCATGATCAAGAAATGGTTCGGCGACGACGCGGTGACCTGGTAACAACGGGTTCGGCCCCCGGTCCGTCCGGGGGCGCTCCACCCCCATGCTCCTCCTACAGCCCCATCCCACCATGTCCCGATCAGCCGACAAGCCCCGGCGGTGCCGCGCATGAGCACGACCTGCGCCGACCCCAAGACGCTTGAAGGGCTGGTCTGGCTCGGCTGCTACCTGACCAACGGCAAGCATCTGCTGTTCTACCGCTCGATCGGCACCGTGCTGCTGTTGCTGGCCATCGCGGCGCCGGTATCGCTGGCGATGGGCTTTGGCGGCGCCATGGCCGCCCGGGCCCGGTTCTGGCCCGCCAGGATCCTCGGCCGCGCCTATATCGCCATGGTCCGCGGCGTGCCCGACATCGTCTTCTTCCTGTTCTTCGTCATCGCGCTGGATCAGGCGCTGGAATTCGTCCGGCACAAGATCAAGTGCCCCGACTGGACCGACCCGGTGTTTCGCGGCTCGGATTTCGTGGTCTGTCCCGAGGCCAAGCTGCCGCTGTCCTCCTCGCCGCAGATATGGCACGAGATCTACGGCTTCTCGCTGGCGGTCTTCACCTTCGGCATCGTCTTCGGCGCCTTCGCCGCCAATGTGCTGTACGGTGCCATGCGGGCGGTGCCCCAGGCCCAGATCGAGACCGCCGAGGCCTACGGCATGACGCACAGGCAAAGCTTCTGGCGCATCCTGGTACCACAGATGTGGCTCTACGCCCTGCCCGGCCTGTCGAACCTCTGGATGATCCTGGTCAAGGCGACGCCGCTGCTGTTCCTGCTGGGGGTCGAGGACATCGTCTACTGGGCCCGCGAACTGGGCGGCGCCAAGACCCAGGCCTTCGACTATCCGCATCCCGACTGGCGGGTCTGGTATTTCCTTGCCCTGCTGGTCTTCTACCTGCTGATGACCTACGTCTCGCAAAAGGTGCTGGGCCGCCTGACCGCCCGGCTGACCCGGGGCCAGGCGACGTTGGGCGGCGAAGCCATGCGCAAGGGAGCGGCGGCATGACCTGCGCCGAGACATTCGCGGCCTATGCGTTGCGCTCGATCGGGATCGGCGAAAGGCTGCTGCCGCGCGAAGGCTTCGACATCTGCCAGCAGGTGGTGCTGATCGGCTCGGGGCTGATCTGGAACATCTATTTCGGCGTGCTGGCACTCGGCTTCGGCTTCTTCGCCGCGACCGGCCTGGCAGTGGCCAAGAACGCCCGCAGCCGCTGGATCAGGCAGCCGGCCGAGCTGTTCATCTTCGTCTTCCGCGGCTCGCCGCTGTTCATCCAGTTCTTCCTTGCCTATGAGGCCCTGGTCCTGCTGCCCCGCGCCGGGATCGAGGTCTTCGGCCTGACCATCGAGACCTCCTGGACCACCAAGGCCCAGGCCGGCGCGCTCTTCGTGCTGTTTCTCAACACGTCGGCCTATGCCGCCGAGATTTTCTATGGCGCGTTGCTGGCCGTGCCCAAGGGCGATCTCGAAGCCGCCGACGCCTACGGGCTGAGAGGCTGGAAACGGTTCCGAAGGGTGGTCTGGCCGACCATGCTGCGGCTGGCCTGGCCCTCCTATACCAACGAGGCGATCTTTCTGTTCCACGCCACGACGCTGGTCTTCTTCTCGGGCTTCCCGGCCTGGCGGCAGAAGGGCGACGCGCTGTATTATGCCAACTACTTCGCGGACAAGACCTTCAACCCGTTCATCCCCTATCCGATCGTGGCCGGCTATTTCATCCTGCTCACCCTGGCCCTGATCGGTCTCTTCGGGCTGGCAAACCGCCGCCTGAACCGCCATATCCCTTCTGACCGGCGACAGCGCATCCGCTATCGCCCCCAGGTGATCCGATGAGCTGGCTCGATGACCATCCCGAAGTGCGCAACATCCGCTGCGGTGCTGCCGATCTGAACGGCGTGGCGCGGGGCAAGCGCGTGCCGGTGAAATTCGCCCGCAAGCTGGAGGAGGAAGGCACCCGTTTCCCGCTCTCGGTGCTCAATCTCGACATCTGGGGCGAGGATGTCGAAGACAGCCCGCTGGTCTTCGAGGTCGGCGACCCGGACGGCGTCCTGAAGGCCACCGAACGCGGCTATGTGCCGATGCCCTGGCTCGATTCGCCCTCGGCCCTGCTGCCCTTGTGGATGTTCCACGAAGACGGCCAGCCCTTCGAGGGCGACCCCCGGCACGCGCTGCGCGCCGTGGTGGAGCGGTTCGCCGCCCTGGGCCTGACCCCGGTGGTGGCGACCGAGCTGGAATTCTACCTGGTCGACGATTCGGGCAAGGAGCTGAAACAGGCGGCATCGCCCCGGTCGGGCAAGCGCCGCCCGGGCGCCGAAATCCTGTCGCTGCGGGCACTGGACGCCTTCGACGGTTTCTTCAACGACCTCTATGACGCCTGCGACGAGATGGGCATCCCCGCCGAGGCCGCGATTTCCGAGGTCGGGCTGGGCCAGTTCGAGATCAACCTCGAACATCAGGCCGACGCGCTGAAGGCCGCCGACGATGCCTGGCTGTTCAAGCTGCTGGTCCGTGGCTTGGCCCGCAAGCACGGCTTTGCCGCCTCGTTCATGGCCAAGCCCTACGAGGATTACGCGGGCAACGGGCTGCACACCCATTTCTCGATGCAGGACAAGGACGGCAACAACGCCTTTGCCAACGGCACCTTCGAAGGCACGCCGCTGCTGCATTACGCCATCGCCGGCTGCCTGCGCGGAATTCCCGACCTGACGCTGATCTTCGCCCCGCACGGCAATTCCTACGAACGGCTGGTCCCCGAAAGCCATGCCCCCACCGGCATCTGCTGGGCCTATGACAACCGCACCGCAAGCGTCCGTGTCCCCGGCGGCAGCCTTTCGGCGCGGCGGGTCGAACACCGGGTCGCCGGCGGTGACGTGAACCCCTACCTGTTCATCGCCGCAGTGCTCGGCTCGGCCCTGACCGGTATCGAGGACAGGCTGGAACCACCGCCGCCGATCTCGGGCAATGCCTACGAGATCGACCTGCCGCAGATTCCCGACACCTGGGACGCGGCGATCGACGCCTTCGAGGCCTCTCCCCTGGTGCGCCGCATCTTCCCCGAGGCGCTGATCCAGAACCTGGTGATGACCAAGCGCCAGGAATCGCATTATTTCGACGAGCTGACCCCCGCCGAACAGATCGACCTCTATCTCGATACCGTCTGATCCCCCCGGCGCGCCGCTTCACCTTCCAAATATCCCCGCCGGAGGCTCCCGCCGTCCGGGTGCCGCGCAACCGGAGCCTCTTGTAGCGCCGCCCCGGGCAGCATAGCCTTTGCCGACCCAAGGCTGCGGAGCTTTCATGAAGATCGGTATTCTGCAATGCGGCCACTTCATGCCCGAGGTGGCCGAACGTCATGGCGATTATACCGCCCTCTACAGCCGCCTGCTGGCGGGCCAGGGATTCGACTTCCAGACATGGAGCGTCGTGGACATGGAGTTTCCCCTTGATGTCCATGCCGCCGACGGCTGGCTGCTGAGCGGCTCGAAGCACGGCGCCTACGAGGACCTGCCCTTCATCAAGCCGCTCGAAGATTTCATCCGCCGCGCCTACAAGGCCCGGGTGCCGATGGTCGGCATCTGCTTCGGCCATCAGATCATGGCCCAGGCATTGGGCGGCAAGGTCGCGAAATTCGAGGGCGGCTGGGCCATCGGCCGGCAAAGCTACGATTTCGACGGGCTGGGGACCGTGGCGCTGAACGCCTGGCACCAGGATCAGATCATCGAACCGCCACCCGGCGCCAGGGTGATCGCCCGGAACGATTTCTGTGCCTATCCGGCGCTGGCCTATGAGGGGCCGGCGCTCTCGGTGCAGCCGCATCCCGAATTCGACAACCCGACGCTGGCGGATCTGGTCCGGTTCCGCCGGGGCGCGCCGGGCTATTCCGAAGAGATCATGGACCGGGCCGAGGCCGGCACCGCCCAGCCGGTCGACAACGAGGCCCTGGCCAGGATGATCGGCGATTTCTTCAGGAATTCGCAAGGGGCGGATCATGGCTGACTGGATCGACAGGCTTCCCGACGCTGCGCAACGCTATCTCGAGGGCCGCCGCCTGGACGAGGTCGAATGCATCGTGGCCGACCTGTCGGGCATCGCCCGGGGCAAGGCCATGCCGGCCAGCAAATTCGCCCGGCAGACCCATTTCTACCTGCCCAATTCGATCTTCCTGCAGACCATCACCGGCGACTGGGCCGACGATGCCGAGTCCGGCTATACCGAGCCGGACATGGTGCTGACCCCCGATTTCTCCACCGCCAGCGCCGCGCCCTGGACCGCCGACATCACGCTGCAGGTGATCCACGACATCCACGATCAGGCCGGGGTGCCGGTACCGATCGCACCGCGCAACGTGCTGAAGCGGGTGGTGGCGCTCTACAACGAGATCGGGCTTGACCCGATCGTGGCGCCCGAGATGGAATTCTTCCTCGTCGCCCGCAACATCGACCCGAACCAGCCGATCGTGCCGCCGATGGGCCGCTCGGGCCGCCGGGCCGCGGCGCGGCAGGCCTACAGCATGTCGGCGGTGGACGAATATGGCCCGGTGATCGACGATATCTACGATTTCGCCGAGGCCCAGGGCTTCGAGATCGACGGCATCCTGCAGGAAGGCGGCGCCGGGCAGATCGAGATGAACCTGCGCCATGGCGACCCGGTGCTGCTGGCGGACGAGATATTCTATTTCAAGCGGCTGATCCGCGAGGCGGCGCTGCGCCACGACTGCTTTGCCACCTTCATGGCCAAGCCGATCCAGGACGAACCGGGCAGCGCCATGCATATCCACCATTCGGTGGTGGACCGCGCCACCGGCGCCAATATCTTCTCGAATCCCGACGGCACGGAAACCGAGCGGTTCGGCCATTTCATCGGCGGGATGCAGAACCACCTGCCCTCGGCCATCGCGGTGCTCGCACCCTATGTGAACTCCTACCGCCGCTACGTCCGCGATTTCGCCGCCCCGATCAATCTGGAATGGGGCCGCGACAACCGCACCACCGGGCTGCGGGTACCGATCTCGGGACCGGACTCGCGACGGGTCGAGAACCGGCTGCCGGGCATGGACGTGAACCCCTATCTCGGGCTGGCGGCCTCGCTGGCCTGCGGCCTGCTCGGTCTGCGCGAGGCGCAGCCGCCGAAGGCCGAATTCAAGGGCGATGCCTATGCCTCGGGCGAGGAAATCCCGCGCTCGCTGTTCGACGCGCTGGACCTGTTCCGGACCGACGAGGCCCTGCAGGAGGTTCTGGGCCGCGATTTCGCCCGCACCTATATCGCGGTGAAGGAGAACGAGAACAAAGAATTCCTTCAGGTCATCAGCCCATGGGAGCGTGAACATCTGCTCCTGAACGTATGAGCCTGCTGTTCGGCAATGATCGCCGGGGCCAGTATCCCGACAGCTGGTATGCGGCAACCGCCAGGCCGCTGCCCGTCGCAGAGCCCCTGCGCGGCCATCTGACCTGCGATGTCTGCATTGTCGGCGGCGGCTATACCGGCCTCTCGACGGCGCTGCATCTGGCCCGGCAGGGCGCCTCGGTGCTGCTGCTCGAAGCGCATCGGGTCGGCTTCGGCGCCTCGGGCCGCAATGGCGGCCAGCTCGGATCGGGGCAGCGGCTCGACCAGGGCACGCTCGAGCGGATGGTCGGGCCCGAGGCCGCGCGGCGGCTCTGGGATCTGTCGCAGGATGCCAAGGAACTGGTCGGTGAACTGATCGTCCGGCACCGGATCGACGCGGCCCTGAAGCCCGGCATTGCCCATGCCTGCCGCACCCGCGCCGCGCTCGACCATGAATGGGCCGAGGCCGAGCGGCTGCACAGGCTCTATGGCTACGACAAGCTGGAAGGCTTCGACGGTCCCGGAATCGCCGCGCTGACCGGCTCCGAACGCTTTGTCGGCGGCACGCTGGACCACGGCGCCGGGCATCTGCACCCGCTGCGCTTCGCGCTCGGCCTGGCGCGGGCCGCCCTGAAGGCAGGCGTGCGGATTCACGAGAACACCCTGGTGACCGGGGTCGAGGAAGGCACGCAACCGCTGGTCCGGACCGAGGCCGGGAAGGTCCGCGCCAAGGCAGTGGTGCTTGCGGGCAACGGCTATCTCGGCGGGCTGGATGGCCGGGTCGCGGCGCGGGTCATGCCGATCAACAATTTCATCGTTGCAACCGAACCGCTGGACGATTTCCCCGAGATCCTGCCTTCGGACGTGGCGGTGGCGGATTCGAACTTCGTGGTGAACTACTGGCGCCGGTCCGAGGACAACCGGCTGCTGTTCGGCGGCGGCGAAAGCTATGGCTACCGCTTCCCCCGCGACATCGCGGCGCTGGTGCGCCGCCCGATGCTGACCATCTACCCGCAGCTCGCCGACGCCCGGATCGACTGCGCCTGGGGCGGCACCCTGGCCATCACCATGCGCCGGATGCCCTATTTCGCCCAGCCCCGGCCCGGCATCTGGGCCGCTGGCGGATATTCCGGGCACGGGGTCGGCATGGCCGTGCTGGCGGGCCGCATTCTCTCCGAGGCGATCGGCGGCAAGACCGGCGATTTCGACCTCATGGCCAGCGTGAAGCAACCGGCCTTTCCCGGCGGCGTGGCGCTGCGCATGCCGCTGCTTGCCCTGGCGATGACCTGGTACTCGCTGCGCGACCGGCTCGGTCTCTGACCGAAGCATCCCGACCACCGACAGGTTCCCCTGCCCGAACCGCCGGCCTCCCGGCGCGCTGACGCGCGGCAAACCGCCGCCGAGGTGATTTGTCATGAAAGTTCGGTAGACGCACAGAGACCGACTATGTAAATTAATCCTTAAGAGCAGTTTTCAAAAAGGTGAAACAATGGCCCATTCTGCAGATACGATGCCGAATGTCTACGATGCCGAGCCGATCCCGGCCGAGGCCATGGCCGAGATCGAGCGCCTGCTCGGCTCCGGCGACCTGTTTCGCTACACGGCCCCTTCCGACGCGCCGGTGGCGCTGCTGGAACGGGAATTCGCCGACCTGCTCGGCGCGAAATACGCATTGGCGGTCTCGTCCTGTTCCTCGGCGCTGTTCCTGTCGCTGAAGGCGCTCGACATGCCGCGCGGCGCCCGGGTGCTGATCCCCGCCTTCACCTTTGCCGCGGTGCCCTCGGCCATCGTCCACGCCGATTGCGTGCCGGTGCTGGTCGAAGTGGCCGAGAACTACCGCATCGACATCGAGGACTTCGCCGCCAAGCTGCCGGGGGCCGACGCGGTCATCATCAGCCACATGCGCGGCCATACCTCGGACATGGACGCGATCCTCGACCTGGCCGAGGCTGCCGGGATTCCCGTGGTCGAGGACGCCGCGCATTCGCTGGGCACCACCTGGAACGGGCGCAACATCGGCACCCTGGGCAAGATCGGCTGCTTCTCGTTCCAGAGCTACAAGATGGTCAACGCCGGCGAAGGCGGCATCCTGGTCACCGAAGATGCCGATCTGGCGGCCCGCGCGATCATCATGTCGGGTGCCTACGAACACAACTGGCGCAAGCACCAGGCGCTGGCCGGCGCCTGCGAACGCTGGCAGAACAAGCTGCCGTTGTTCAACATGCGGATGCAGAACCTCTCGGCAGCGGTGATCCGGCCGCAATTGCCGGAACTGGCCCGTCGGGTCCGCGACGGCCGCCGCAATCACGATCTGGTCGCGGCACGTCTGAACAACTGCCAGTGGCTGCGGGTGCCCGACGCCCTGCCGCCCGAAGTTCGCGCCCCGGATTCGCTGCAATTCTCGCTGCAGGGCTTCACCGATGACGAGGCCCGGGCGCTCGAGGGCGAGGCCAAGGCCCGCGGCGTCGGGGTTCAGGTCTTCGGCCTCAACCGCGACAATGCACGGGCGTTCTGGAACTGGCAGTTCCTCGGCCAGCCGCCGGAACTGCCGCGCACCCGCGACATGTTGATGCGGGCCTGCGACACCCGGCTTCCGGCCCGGCTGACCCCGGAGGAATGCAGCCGGATCGCCGAAGCGATCATCGATGCGGCCGAGGCGGTCAAGGCCCCCGCGCAGGCGCTGGCCGGCTGACCCCGCCCCCCCCGGAACGCCTGCCCCAAGGCATCCGCGCAATCCCGATTGCCGCCGACTTGGCGCAGGCGTAGCCTGTAGTCAAAGGAGATCCGCCCCATGAGAGACGCCGCACCGAACAGCTGGGAAGCCCGCGCCGATCGCAACAGCTTCTATGGATTCACCGACCTGCCGACGATCCACGAACGTGGCGCCGTGATCGTCACCCATGGCAAGGGCCCCTACATCTTCGACACCTACGGCCGCCAGTATCTCGACGCCAACTCCGGCCTCTGGAACATGGTCGCCGGCTTCGACCACCCCGGCCTGATCGAGACCGCGCAGAAGCAGTATTCCACCCTGCCGGGCTATCACGCCTTCTTCGGGCGGATGTCCGACCAGACGGTGATGCTGTCCGAGAAACTCTCCGAGGTGTCGCCCTTCGAACGGGCCAAGGTGTTCTACACCAACTCCGGCTCGGAAGCGAACGACACCATGGTCAAGATGCTGTGGTTCCTGCACGCCGCCGAAGGCAAGCCGCAGAAGCGCAAGATCCTGACCCGGCTGAACGCCTATCACGGCGTCACCGCGGTTTCTGCCTCGATGACCGGCAAGCCCTACAACTCGGTCTTCGGCCTGCCGCTGCCCGGCTTCCTGCACCTCTCCTGCCCGCATTACTGGCGCAACGGCAATCCGGGCGAGACCGAGGCCCAGTTCACCGCCCGCATGGCGGCCGAACTGGAAGCCACGATCATCAAGGAAGGCGCAGACACGATCGCCGGCTTCTTTGCCGAGCCGGTGATGGGCGCCGGCGGGGTCATCGTGCCTTCGGAAGGCTATTTCCAGGCCATCGTGCCGATCCTGCGGAAATACGACATCCCGATGATCTCGGACGAGGTCATCACCGGCTTTGGCCGCACCGGCAACACCTGGGGCTGCGAGACCTTCGACTTCATGCCCGACGCGATCATCAGTTCCAAGAACCTCACCGCCGGCTTCTTCCCGATGGGCGCCGTGATCCTGGGGCCGGAACTGGCGGACCGGATGGATGCCGCCGCCGAAGCGATCGAGGAGTTTCCGCACGGCTTCACCGCCTCGGGCCACCCGGTCGGCTGTGCCATCGCGCTGAAGGCGATCGACGTGGTGATGAACGAGGGCCTGGCCGAAAACGTCCGCCGCCTGACGCCGCGGTTCGAGGCCGGAATGGCCCGGCTGGCCGAGCACAGGAACATCGGAGAATGGCGCGGCAAGGGCCTTATGGGCGCGCTTGAGGCGGTCAGGGACAAGGACACGAAGACGCCCTTCGACGGGTCGCTCTCGGTATCCGAGCGGATCGCCAATTCCTGCACCGATCACGGGTTGATCTGCCGCCCGCTGGGCCAGGCGGTGGTGCTCTGCCCGCCGTTCATCATGACCGACGACCAGATGGACGAGATGTTCGACAAGCTCGGCAACGCACTTGAAGAGGTCTTCGCCGAGGTTGGCTAGCCGGGCGGCTCCCGGGGCCCCGCACTTGATGCGGGTGCCCGGGGCTCAACGATTGCGCGCCGTTCCCCCGCTGGCAAACCAGAGGACGGCCCGAGGGCCAAATGCGCAGCCCCGCGCAGGATTCGCCAAAGGGTTGTCCGGGGCCGAACTCAACCGCCCCGGGTCGATCCGGGCCGGACAGTTCAGCCCAGCTTCGACAGCTTCTTCTGCAGTTCGGCCAGCTGCCGCTTGATCTCGTCCAGGTCGTCCTTGTCGCCGGCCTCGTCCTCGGCGCCGCCCTCGGGGGCTTTCCAGCCGCCGGCCAGGGTGCCGCCGGTCATCGCCTTCAGAAAGGCCGCCTGCTGGGCCTGCATCGCCTCCCAGCCGGGAATCTTCGCCATCGGGCCGGACGAGATGTTCTCGATCATCTTGGCCTGACCCTGGCGCAGCATGTCGAAGCTCTGCGCCAGAAACTGCGGCACCACCGATTGCACTTCGGTCGTGTAGCTGCGGACCAGATCGGTCAGCACGTTCAGCGGCAGGACATTCTCGCCCCGGCTCTCGTGCTCGGCGATGATTTGCAGCAGATATTGCCGGGTCAGGTCATCGCCCGATTTCAGATCGACGATCTGCACTTCGCGCCCGGAGCGAATGAATTGTGCAATGTCTTCCAGCGTCACATAGTCGGACGTTTCGGTATTATACAGCCTGCGGCTGGCGTAGCGCTTTATCAGAAGCGGTTGTGAAGCTGTTTCGGCCACGGATCTTCCCTCCCCGTGATGCAGTGCAGCAAAGCGTAGTCGGTTAGGAAATAAAAGGAAAGCCTGCGTGTCCGGACAACCTCCGGGCGAGACCGGCGGCATCCGCTGCATCCGCAAACAAAATGAGGCGAGTTCCGTATGGAACCCGCCCCGGCAATGACTCCGACAGGGAGGAGAGGTCGGTAGCCACGGCAATCGTTACTGCACAATCGTCCGGCCGCAGCCGGGCGGGTAATTCACTTGGCGGCGGCGGCCGCTTTCTTGGCGGTCGCGGTCACTTCGGCGGCGGCTTTCTTCACCGCGGCCGAGGCGTCGTCCGACGCGGTCTTGCCGGCAGCCATCAGAAGCTCGACCGTTTCGGCCTGAACTTTCTTGGCGATCTCGGCGAAGGCGGCCATATGCTCGGCAGCCATTTCGGCCTGGGTCGAGGCAAAGTCGGTCAGCGACTTGCCATAGTCGGCCACGTCTTCCTTGACCTTGGTCACGTCGCCAAGCTTGGCCAGGGTGTCCTTGGTCCATTTGGCCGAGACTTCGGCGGACTTGTCGGCGGCTTCCAGAGCCACTTTCGACAGTTTCTCGCCGTAGCCGGCCGAGGTCTTGAACATGTTCTGGAAGGCCGACATGTCCATCGGGAAAGCGTTCATCGCGTCTTTGAACATCGTGTTGTAGTCGGTGGTCTTAGCCATTTTTGTCTCCAAGCAGGCGGATACTCCGCCCATCACTCCTAAGGTTCGGCGGGACCGCCCCGCCCGTTCGCTGCGTTGCAATGAATATGCTTGCTGCATCGCAGCATTTCAAGTGTTTTTCTGCGCCGCAGCAGAGAATCTGAGAAGGTGCTGAATTCCGGGACTTTTCCCGCCATGGGAGAGCAGCCCCTACGTCAGGCTGGCGAATTGTCGCCGGTCTCCGGAGCCGATTCACGCGACTCGGCAAGGGTCTTTGCCTCGGCATCCAGCAGAACCTGCACAACCTTGATGGGCATCAGCAGATCGCTATGGGCACCGCGAATCTGGCCTTCCAGATTGCCCCGGGTCGAGAACAGACCGCCCAGCCGGAACAGGTCGCGCCGGTTCCGGATCGCGATGTGGGTGGTGCGCCCGTCGGAACTGGCCGAGTAGAGATTCAGGTCGTGGCCCAACACCGCCTCGACCCCGAGGATCGCCGCAAGAAGCGCCTCGAACCCCGGTTCGTCCACCACCCGGGTCCGGCGGCTCCAGACCCCGTAGCTGTCGTGCCGGCCCGGGATCGCGCGGACGAAGCTCAGGCCATCGACTTCGATATTGCCCTTGAAGAGGAACCAGCCGCGGGTTTCCTTTTCGGCCGCGATCAGAAAGGGCGGCATCGGGACCCGATGCGCATAGCGCGCCACAATGCCCCTGAACTGAACGGTCGAATGCTTGCCGCCGGTCTCGATCCTGACCTCGCCAAAGGCGATCGGTCGCCCCGCCACCTCGCCGTCAACAAGGTCTTCGCATCTGCGAGCCCGACCGCGCGGCAGCATCCGCTGCGGCACGCTCTCGACGAAGTATCTCGCATTCTGTTCGTAGGACAGCCCGGCCGAGCGCGCCAGGATCGGCAACACCAGTGCCTCGTGCCGGCGCCGGGTCCATCCCGCGGCGAGGTAGACCAGAAGTCCACAGGTAAAGGCGATAACGGCGTAGACCTGGAGCAGGTTGGCATCAATTCCGCTGAGCATGCCGCGAATGCCGGCCACCAGGATTAAGCCAAACGTGATCAGACCCGCGACGACGCCCCAGCCGATCAGGGTGACGCTGCGCATCCGCGGCAGCAGTTCTGCCAGCGCCGTATTGATCTCATCGCCCGGATCGGCCTGCGAGGCGGAAGCGGCGGCGTGGTCTTGCATGGCAGGCCCCTGCGTTGACACGCATAGCCTGCCAGAAGTTGACGCTGCGGCATAGCCCTTTGCAGGACGCCGCTGCTCAGCTTATTTCTTGCCCGGCTTCGCGGCCTTGTCCATCGCGGCAGCGGCCTCAGCCTTGGCGGTTTCGGCGGCAGACATCATCAGTTCGACGGTGTCGGTCTGCACTTCCTTGGCGATCTCGGCAAAGGCCGCGACCTGCGATTGCATCAGGTCGGCCTGGGCCTTGGCAAAGGCCTGCATCGCGGCACCATAGCCTTGCGGTTCGGCCTGGACCTTGGAGACTTCGCCCAGCTTGGACAGCGTCTCACGGGCATAGGTCGCCGACAGTTCCGCCGATTTCTCGGCCGCGCCAAGCGCCACCTTGGCGAATTTCTCGGCGATCTCGGCATTGGCCTTCAGCATGTCGGGCATCTTGGCCGGGCCGGCCTGAAAGGCGGCGGCGGCATCTTGCATGATCTTCATGAAGTCGGGCGGATTGGTCATCTGGGATACTCCTGTCGGCCGGACCTTCTGACCCGACACACTGTTCAGTTACACGTTCTGGATTCAGCCATACGTTCTGATCTCCAGATAATGCTGCGCTGCAGCATTACAAGACGGGGTGCCGCGATGCGGCATCACGCCTCACCCTTGCCGCCGGAGCCCGGCGCGGATTTCGGCACCGCCACCACATAGGTTCCCGGCGCATCGGCCAGCGCCTTGTACTTGCCCTTGGCCTTCCCCTTGCCCGGCACCCGGGGCTTGACCATCGGGCCGGACCGCTCGGCCAGCCACTTGCCCCATTTCGGCCACCACGAGCCCGGCGTATGGGTGCTGTCCTCACGCCAGGCGTCCGGATCGAGATCCAGATCGCCGCCGCTCCAATGGCTGTACTTGTTCTTGGACGGCGGGTTGACGATCCCGGCGATATGGCCGGATTCGCTCAGCACGAAGGTCTTGTCCTCGGACCCCATCTGGACCACGCCGTTGAAGCTGGCCCGCCAGGCGGCGATGTGGTCGGTCTCGCAGGCCACCGCAAACAGCGGCACTTTGACGTCGCGCAGCCGCACCTTGCGGCCCATCAGAAGATAACCGCCCTGGCTGAACTGGTCGGCCTGGCAGAGTCCGCGCAGATATTCCACCGCCATCCGGCCCGGCAGGTTGGTGGAATCGCCGTTCCAGTAGAGCAGATCGAAGGCCGGCGGCGCCTGTCCCATCATGTAGCTTCGGATCGCCGGCTGATAGATCAGGTCGTTCGAGCGCAGGAAGGAGAACGTCCGGCTCATGTAGAAGCTGTCCAGGATGCCGTTCGCCTCGCATTCCCGCTCGATCCCGTCGACGAAATCGTCGTCGAGAAACACCCCGACCTCGCCCTGATCGGAAAAATCGGTCAGCGTGGTGAAGAAGGTCGCCGAGGCCACCGGCATCTTCTCCTTCTTCTCTGCTTCCAGCCAGGCCAGCGTCATCGCCAGCGTGGTTCCGGCGATGCAGTAGCCGACCACGTTGACCTTCGGCACGCCGCAGATCTCCGACGCCACCCGGATCGCTTCCAGCATCCCTTCCGAGGCGTAATCATCGACCCCGACATCGCGATAGCTGGCATCCGGGTTGACCCAGGACACCACGAACAGGGTGAAGCCCTGTTCGGTGATCCACTTGATCAGCGAATTCTGCTCCTTGAGATCGAGGATGTAGAACTTGTTGATCCAGGGCGGGAAGATCACCAGCGGGATCTTGTGCACCTCCTCGGTCGCCGGCGCATACTGGATCAGCTCCATCATGCGGTTGCGGAACACCACCTTGCCGGGCGTCGTCGCCAGGTTGCCGCCGACTTCGAAAGCCTCCTTGTCGGCCAGCGTCACCACCACGTCGCCGGCATTGGCCTCGACATCGCGAACCAGATTCTCCAGCCCGTCCACCAGGCTCTGCCCGTCGGTCTCCACCGCCTTGGCCAGCGCCTCGGGGTTGGTGCCCAGGAAATTCGTCGGGCTCATCATGTCGATCAGCTGCCGCGAGAAATAGCTCAATTTCTTGCGCTCGCGGTCGTCGAGCCCCTGCAGGGCCTGCACCGTCTGCGCCATCGCCTCGGAGCTCATCAGATATTGCTGCTTGAGGAAATTGAACCAGGGATTCTTCTGCCAGGCCTCGTTGGCAAAGCGCTTGTCGGGGCCGGTCGGGTCCTCGGGCGCATGGCCTTCGGCCAGGGCCTTCTGCGCCTCGGCATAATGCTTGACGGAGCGGCTCCAGAAATTGACCTGCTGCTCGATCATCTTGGACGGGTCGGACATCATCTGCGCGACCCAGGCGGCGGCGGCCTTCTGATACAGATCCTGCCCCGGCGCCTGAAGGGCTGGGTCGATTTGCCGCTTGTGCGCCATCGCGGCAACAAGACGCTGCGTCAGCGCCTCTACTTTCGCCAAATTGGCGTTCAGGACCGCAAGACTTTTTTCTGCACCTGCATCATCCGTTGCCATTGTGCATCTTCCGTCCTACCTTCTACGCTACAGTTTAGCATATCGTCTCCGGCTGCGGGGGGAAAGGTGACGATATGACATAGCCGGTCGCGGACCGGCCCAGGACACAGGGTAACCCCGATGCACTACATGGCCTTTTACGACATCATGGAATCGACCCGGAACACGAACCAGTGGCTGGGCGCGTCCGCACAGGCCCTCGGGTCCTATCCATGGGCCCAGGTCGTCCCCAACCCGGCGATGCAGATGCTGGCCGCCTGGGGCGAGGTGACCGAGCGGACTTTCGCCCGGATGGTCGCCAAGCCGGACTGGGGCATCACCTCGATCACGCATGAGGACGGCCGCGACCATGTTGTTTCGGTCGAGACCCTGGTCAGGAAACCCTTCGGAGACCTGATCCACTTCCGGGTCCACGGCCGCAAGGAACGCAACCGCCGCGTGCTGCTGGTGGCGCCGATGTCGGGGCACTACGCGACCCTGCTGCGCTCGACCGTGCAGTCGCTGTTGCCGGACTGCGAGGTCTATATCACCGACTGGCACAATGCGCGCGAGATCCCGGTCTCGGCCGGCAAGTTCGACATCGACGACTACACCCAGTATCTCATTGATTTCATGCGGCATCTTGGCCACCGAACCCAGGTCATGGCGATCTGTCAGCCGGCCCCGCTGGCGCTGGCCGCCGCCGCATGGCTGGCGGAACATGACCCCAAGGCACAGCCGCGCAGCCTGATCCTGGTCGGCGGCCCGGTCGATCCCGATGCCGCCGCCACCGAAGTCACCGATTTCGGCCGCAGGGTCACCATGGGCCAGCTGGAAGCCTCGATGGTCCAGCGGGTCGGCTTCAACTATCCCGGCGTCGGGCGAAAGGTCTATCCCGGCCTGCTGCAACTCGCCTCGTTCATCTCGATGAATGCCGAGCGGCACGGCCAGGCCTTTCAGGACCAGATCATGCGCGTCGCACGCGGAGAGGCCGGCGACCATGACAAGCACAACAAGTTCTACGACGAATATCTGGCGGTCATGGACATGACGGCCGAGTTCTATCTCTCCACCGTTGAACGGGTGTTCAAATCCCGCGAGATCGCCCGCAACGCCTTCACCATGAACGGCTCCCGGATCGACATCGGCAAGATCAAGGACATCGCGGTGATGATCGTCGAGGGCGAAAAGGACGACATTTCGGCGCCGGGTCAGTGTCTCGCCGCGCTCGACCTGCTCACCGGCCTGCCCGATTCGAAGAAAGAATCGCATGTCGAGCCGGGCGCCGGGCACTACGGGATCTTCGCCGGCAAGAGCTGGCGCGACAACATCCGGCCGCTGGTGCTGGACTTCATCGACGCCCATTCCCCGCCGACCCGGGCGGCATCCCGCCCCTCCGGCAAGCCGCAGATCAAGGCGGTGAGCTGACCGGCTCGGGCAGCAGGAACCGCCGCAGTGCCGCATTGACCAGGTCCGGCGCCTCCAGGGTCACCAGATGTCCGGCCCCGGCAGCGATCTCCAGCCGGCTGTCGGCCATCAACCCCGACATCAATTCCATCCGCCGGGCCCGGTACAGCGGGTCCGCGCCCCCCGCGATCAGCAACGCCGGGAGTTTCGTCTGCCGCAGGGTTCGTTGCTGGTCGGGGCGCCGTTGCAATGCCCGTGTCTGGGTCGCAAAGGCCTCGGGCCCGGCGGCCAGCGCCATGTCGCGCAGCAGCCCGGCCAGATCGTCACAATCGCCACGCCCCGCGTAATCGACAATCGCCGCGTCACGCTCCAGCACCGCCTCGTATTTTCCGGCCCGCGCCTGAACCACCGCATTCTCCCGCGCGACCGAAACCGCCGCCGGATCGGGCAGCGCATCGGTGGCGATCAGCACCAGCCGGGTGATCCGCTCGGGTGCCCGGCGCAGGGCCTCCATCGCCACCATGCCGCCGCTGCCGTGCCCGAGAAGGGCAAAGCGCGGCGGCGCTTCGGCCAGCATGGCTTCGGCCATCGCCTCGATGGTGCCCGGATTGACCCGGCGCGGCAGCAGCATCGGCAGCGCGTCGCCCAGCCCGATCATCTGCGGAAGGAATATCCGTGCATCCATCAGCGGCCCGGCAATAAGGACCAGCGGCTCCGGCATGTCTCACCTGTTGTCTGAAGAGGGCCTGCGAAGGCCATCATGGCACCGGTCGGGACCGGCCGAAACCCCGGGTGGCGGATCCTTGCCTTCGGTCGGTCGCCGGTCTTGCATTTATCCGACCTCAGGCGGCCGGTATCGGCCTGAAACGGGCAGGTTCCTGCACTTAGGCAACGTCATTGCGGCAATTCCGCCAGCCAGGCGGCCATCGTCCCGACCGCCCAATCGGTCAGCCCGGGCGATTGCGTGTCACCCGCGATGATATGCCGGTTCGGATCGGTGCCCGGAACCTTCGGCGGTGCGACCTCCTGCATGGCGCCGCCCCATCGGGCCAGCACCCGCCGCGAGACACCGGCATCCACCACCGCGTCGGCGGGGTCGATCAGCGCCAGCAAGGGCGCCTTGACCCGGCCCAGATCGAGCCGCCGCGCCACCCGGACAACGGCGGCCATCGGCACCAGTGCCACCGAGGGGTAGCGCATCGTGTTATGCGCGGCATGTTCGGGGTTCTGCGCCTCCCAGACCCGCTCGCGCCCCGCGAGCAGCGGCACGTAGAAGCGCGCGAAAGGCCCGTCGAGCAGAAAGGCGAACCGCCCCCGGACCCGGAAGTTCGGCGAGACGAAGACATAGCCATCCGCCTCCTGCCCCGAGGCCGCCTGCACCGCCGCCACCGTTGCCCCGGTCGAGGCCGCCACCACGATCACCCGCCGCCCCAGCCGCCGCCCGATCGCCAGCGCCTCGCCCGCGTCGCGCAGCCAGTCCGCCGCCGTCGCCGCGCCGAGCGCCTCGCCCGGCAGCCCGTGCCCGGTCATCCGGGTCACAAAGAGATTGGCCCCCAGCTGCGCCGCCAGCCGTTCGGTCACCGGGGAAATCTCGTGCCGATCCGCCGAGAACCCGTGCAGATAGATCAGCGCCAGATCGGTCTGCGCGCCCTTCGCGCCGGCCCAGATGATCCGCTTGGCGGCGTCGCTGCGCAGGTCGGGCACGGCGGCCTCTGCCCGGGCCAGATAGGCGTCCAGGTCCTCGCCCAGCAGACCGGCGTCGAACCCGGGGTCCACCACCGGCTCACGCGGGCCGAACAGCCAGAGCCCGGCCAGCCCGGCCGCCAGGATCGCCAGCGCGGTCAGCATCTACCCGTCGATCCGTGTCAGCAGCTCGGCCAGGGTCGCCTCGATCAGGCCCAGGGCTTCGGGCGAGGAAAACCGGTGATCGGCACCCTTCAGCACGCAAAGCCGCATGTCCGGGGCCTGTGCATGGTCCAGCACCGCCAGCGAGACCGCCAGAGGCACATCGGCATCCGCCGAGCCATGCAGCAGCCGCACCGGCATCGGCAGCGACAACGGCTTGCCCAGCACGGTTTGCCGGGCGCCATCGGTAAACAGCTTCGCCGTCATCACCGTCGGCGCGTCGCCATAGGGGTTGGGCAGCGTCACCCGCCCGTCGCGGGCCAGTTCCTCCCGCTGCTCGGGCGGCATCGCCGACCATGGCGCCTCTTCCGAGGTGAAATCCGGCGCCGCCGCAATTCCCAGGAAGCCGGCCACCGATGCGGCACGCTCGCGCGCCAGGAGCATCCCGATCCAGCCGCCCATCGAGGAGCCGATCAGAACCTTCGGCCCCGGCGCGGCAAAGATCACCGCCGCCGCGTCGGCCGCCCAGTCGCCGATGCAGCCGTCCAGGAAGTCACCCGACGAGGCGCCATGCCCGGAATAGTCGAACCGCAGGAAGGCCCGGCCATGCGCCTGCGCCCAGGCTTCCAGCCGCACCGCCTTGGTCCCGGACATGTCGCTTTGAAATCCCGGCAGGAACACCAGTTCCGGCCCCTGCCCCGCCGTGCGGCGATAGGCGATCCGGCGTCCTTCGGGCGTAGTCAGATAATCGGTCATGCAGTCCCCCTTGTCCCTGCCTTGATGCAACGCGTCGCCGCCCGGCTGCAAGCGCCGGTTGACATCCCCCGGGCGGATCGCCAAATGACCCCCCACATGACTTGCAACCGGGCGCTTGGTAGGCGCCAAACTGACGAGGAGATGGCCCGATGGCCGATTTGTCCCTGACCTTCCCCGATGGCTCTGTTCGCAAATTCCCGGTCGGCACCACGCCCGCCCAGGTCGCGGCCTCGATCTCCAAGAGCCTCGAGAAGGCTGCCATTTCCGCCACCGTCGGCGGTCAGCACTGGGACCTGGCCTGGCCGATCCCGATGGACGCCACGATCTCCATCAACACGATGAAGGACGACGAGCCGGCGCTGGAGCTGATCCGTCACGACCTGGCGCATATCATGGCCCGCGCGGTGCAGGAGCTCTGGCCCGACGTGAAGGTCACGATCGGCCCGGTGATCGAGAACGGCTGGTATTACGACTTTGCCCGAGACGAGCCCTTCACCCCGGACGATCTCGGCGCCATCGAAAAGAAGATGAAGGAAATCATCAACCTGCGGGACCCGGTCCGGACCGAGGTCTGGTCGCGTCAGGATGCGATCGATTTCTATGAAAAGGCCGGAGAGCCCTTCAAGGTCGAGTTGGTGAACGCGATCCCCGATGACGGGCAGCCGATCCGGATGTATTGGCATGGCGACTGGCAGGATCTCTGCCGCGGCCCGCATCTGCAGCATACCGGGCAGGTTCCCTCGGATGCCTTCAAGCTGATGTCGGTGGCCGGTGCCTATTGGCGCGGCGACCACCGCAACCAGCAGCTGCAACGGATCTACGGCGTCGCCTTCAAGAACCGCGAGGCGCTCAAGGCGCATCTGACCATGCTGGAAGAGGCCGCCAAGCGCGACCACCGCAAGCTGGGCCGCGAGATGGACCTGTTCCACATGCAGGAAGAGGCGCCGGGCCAGGTGTTCTGGCATCCGAACGGCTGGAGCATCTACACGACCCTGCAGGACTACATGCGCCGCAAGCAGAGGGCCGGCGGCTATGTCGAGATCAACACCCCGCAGGTGGTCAACCGGTCGCTCTGGGAAAAGTCCGGCCACTGGGCGAACTACCGCGAGAACATGTTCATCGTCGAAGTGGACGAGGAACACGCCCGCGAAAAGACCATCAACGCACTGAAGCCGATGAACTGCCCTTGCCACGTGCAGGTCTACAACCAGGGCCTCAAGTCCTATCGCGACCTGCCGCTGCGCATGGCCGAGTTCGGCTCGTGCAACCGTTACGAACCCTCGGGCGCGCTGCACGGGATCATGCGGGTGCGCGGCTTCACCCAGGACGATGCGCATATCTTCTGCCGCGAGGACCAGATCGAGACAGAATGCGCCCGGTTCATCGAGTTCCTGTCCTCGGTCTATTCCGATCTCGGGTTCGATGACTTCGAGATCATGTTCGCCACCAGGCCCGAAAAGCGGGTCGGGACCGAGGAAAGCTGGGACCGGATGGAGGCCGCGCTGGAAAATGCGATCAAGGCGACCGGCCGTTCCTATACGCTCGACCCCGGCGAGGGCGCCTTCTATGCGCCGAAGCTGGACTTCAAGCTGACCGACGCCATCGGCCGGGTCTGGCAATGCGGCACTTTCCAGGTGGACCCGAACCTGCCGGAACGTCTGGATGCCACCTATATCGGCGAGGATGGCGCCAAGCATCGCCCCTACATGCTGCACCGCGCCTGCCTGGGCAGCTTCGAGCGCTTCATCGGCATCCTGATCGAGAACTGGGCCGGCAAGCTGCCGCTCTGGCTTGCGCCGCGGCAGGTGGTGGTGGCCTCCATCGTGTCGGATGCCGACGACTATGTGCAGGAGATCACCCGGAAACTGACCGATGCCGGGCTGCGGGCCGAGGCGGACGTGCGGAACGAGAAGATCAACTACAAGGTCCGCGAACATTCGCTGACCAAGGTTCCGGTCATCCTGGCCATCGGTCAGCGCGAAGTGGCCGAGCGCACCGTCTCGCTGCGCCGCCTGGGCGACACGCGGACCCGGACGCTTGCCCTGGACGAGGTGGTCTCGATGCTGAGGACCGAGGCCCTGCCGCCCGACCTCGCGGCCGACCGGGCCTGATCTCTCCCGCCTGGCTGCGCGCTACCAGCGCAGCCAGCGCGCCCCCAGCAGGGCGCCGAGGCCGGTGACGATCCCGATTCCGAGACCGTACCAGACCACATAGAACAGCGGCGTGTCCTCGACACAGAAGGTCGAATAGATCGTCGCCGCCAGACCGGCGGCGGCGAGGCCCGCCAGGGCCCCGCAACGCGCCGGATGCTCGGGTGCGCCGCTCCGCAGGGCCAGCAGCAGGCCGGACAACGGCGGGATCGACAGGACCGTGATCGAGGGCAGGCAGACCTGGATCGAATGGCCCAGGAACCCGGTCATCCGCAGATCCGGTGCGGTATCCAGATAGGCCCAGACCAGCAGGCCCGCCGCCACGACCAGCAGCGCGGCCACGCCCCAGCGGGCCGCCCCCGGCCGCGCGCCCGGACGCGCCGCACGCTGCACCAGTCCCAGACCCAGAAGGCCCAGCCCCAGCGGGATCAGCGTCTTGGCCAGGATGACCGGCTGCGTGATCGCCTGCCAGAGGTCGGGCCTCGGCCCCAGGGCCAGGAAATACAACAGCAGGGTCGCCAGCAGCCCCAGCGGCAGCGCCATCCCGACCTGGCGTCCGAGCGAGGGCGCGGGCGGCAAGGCGGCCTCCTGGGCCAGTTGGTTGATCAGGTCTTCGGTTCTCATTCCAGCCTCTCGTCGGGGACGGTCCCCGCCACCTTCTGCGCCGCCGGCTCGGTCCCGTCGCGCGCCAGTTTCTTCAGCCGCGTCATGGCCCGGTGATAGGCCACCCGTACGGCGCCTTCCGTCATGCCCAGCCGGGCACCGACCTCGGCGGCACTGTTGCCTTCGACGGCCAGCGCCCGGACGATCCCGGCCGAACGGTCGTCGATCCCCGCCAGCATCCGGCCCAGGTCGCGCCCGGCCATCACCTCGCCGAAGCTCTCGTCGGGCAGCACCTCGGCCAGGTCGTCGATCGGCACCGAGTTCCCGCCGCGCCTGCGCCGCCCGGCATCCGCGGCCTTGTACCGCGCGATCGCGTAGAGCCAGGGCGTCACCGGTTCGGTCTCGCGCCAGGTGTGACGCTTGGCGTGGACTGCCAGCAGCACCTCCTGCAACACGTCCTCGACCTCCTCTGCCCGGCCCGGGCTTCGGGCCTGGACCACACGGCGCAACACCGGCGCAATCTCGCCAAGAACCTGCGCATAGGCCGCGCGGTCACCGCGGTTGGCCCGCCGTAGAAGATCGGCCCAACGGTCCTCGCGCTCGCTCATTCACCACTCCATTCGCACCGGTCCGGCGAAACGTTACAGCCTCCGGCGAAAATAGGCCATTTCCTTCACCCTTTCGTGAGGTCGGTAACGGAATCGCCCGGGACCGCGAAAGGACAGGCACGGCGGCCGACATTGGCCCCGACCCAACTGGAGGACTACCCATGAACAAGACCCTTGCGATCACCGCCGTTGCCGCAGCTCTGGCCGGTGTCTCGGCCCATACCGCTTCCGCCCAGGATCAGGAAAAATGCTACGGCGTTGCCCTGGCCGGCGAAAACGACTGCGCCGCGGGTCCGGGCACGACCTGTGCCGGCACCTCGAAGGTCGATTATCAGGGCAATGCCTGGAAACTGGTCGCCAAAGGCACCTGCGAAACCATGGAACTGCCGGCCGGCATGGACGGCACGGCGCGCATGGGCTCGCTGGAACCGCTCGACCGCGACATGCCGAAAGAAGGCTGAACCGTTCTGCTCCGGGGCGCCGATCCTGCGCCCCGGAGACCACCTGCAGGGGGACATGCGATGCTCGACGCCACGACTGCCCAGCCGACCGGCCTGCCTCAGCGGCCCGGCGTCGGCTACAAGCCCCAACACTATCAGGACATCCTCGAGGACCCCGGCAGCGTCGCCTGGCTCGAGATCCATGCCGAGAACTACATGGGCGACGGCGGCCGCCCGCTGGCGCAGTTGCGCCACCTGGCCGAGCGTTTCCCGATCTCGGTCCATGGTGTCGGCCTGTCGATCGGCGGCGAAGGCCCGCTGGACGCCGAACATCTGGCGCGGCTCCGCCATCTTGTCGGCTGGCTGAACCCGGCCAGCTTCTCCGAGCATCTGGCCTGGTCCACCCATGACTCGCACTATCTGAACGACCTGCTGCCGCTGCCCTACACCGAGGTGACGCTGGCCCGGGTCGCCGAGCATGTCGATCAGGTGCAGGACAGCGTCGGACGCCGGATGCTGCTGGAAAACCCTTCGACCTATCTGGCCTTTGCCGAAACCGAGATGAGCGAGATCGAGTTTCTGACCGGCATCGCCAGGCGCACCGGCTGCGGCCTGCTGCTCGACGTCAACAACGTCTTCGTCTCGGCCACCAACCAGCAAAGCGATCCGGAATCCTATATCGACGCATTCCCGATGGACCTGGTCGGCGAGATTCACCTTGGCGGCCATGACGCCGATACCGACGACCAGGGCGCGCCGCTGCTGATAGACAGCCACGCCAGGCCGGTGGTCGATCCGGTCTGGGCGCTCTATGGCCGGACCATCGCCCGCGCCGGCGCCCTGCCGACGCTGATCGAATGGGACAACGACGTGCCCGACTGGCCGACGCTGAGGGCCGAGGCCGGTCTTGCGGCGGACGTCCTTGATCACAGGGTCGGGGTCACGGCATGACCTCTCCCGATCTGCCCCCGAAATCCGGCCCGCTCTCCGCCGCCGGCCAGCGCCAACCCGGCTTCGTCGCCGCGCTTCTGGACCCTGACGCCGCGGTGCCGCCGGGTCTGATCGGCCCCGATGGCCGCCCCGCCGGCAAACGCTTCGACGTCTATCGCAACAATGTCACCGTTTCACTGATCGACGCGCTGGAACAAAGCTTCCCCTGCATATTCAAGCTGGTGGGCGAAGAGTTCTTTCGGGCCATGGCGCGCGAGTTCCTCCGCATTCATCCGCCGAAAAGCCCCAGGCTGGCAACCTATGGCGACGAGATGCCGGGCTTCCTGGAACGCTTCCCGCCGGTCGCGCATCTGGGCTACCTGCCCGATGTCGCCCGGTTGGAGAACGCCCTGCGCGCCGCCTATCACGCCGCCGATGCCGCGCCCATCGACACGGATGCCCTCGGCGCCCTGCCGCCCGAGCGGCTGATGGCGGCGCGGATCGGGCTGGCCCCGGCCGTGCGGATCGTCGCCTCGGACTGGCCGATCCTGGCGATCTGGCGTGCCAACATGGCCGACGGACCAAAGCCGCAGATGCAGGCCGAAACCGTGCTGGTCGCCCGGCCCGGCTATGACGCCAGACCCTATCCGCTGGCGCCCGGTGCCGCGCGTTTCCTGCAGGCCCTGGCCGAGGGCCGGAGTTTTGGAGTGGCGCTGGAGGCCGCCGGACCCGAGCTCGACCTGACCGCCCTGTTGCAGACCCTGGTCGATGCACAGGCCATGACGTCCATCACCGAAGGGACCGACGATGCTGGAACTTCTGACCGCCTATGACCGCCTGACCCGGCGCCTTGCCGCCACCGCCCCGGCCCTGCTGCCGAGCCTGGCGCGGCTGGTGCTGGCCGGCACCCTGCTGATCTATTACTGGAACTCGGCGATGACCAAGCTGGGTGACGGGGTGCTGGGCATCCTGCGCCCCGCGAGCGGCGCCTATGCGCAGATCTTCCCCAGGGCCTTCGAGGCCGCCAGCTACAACGTGCAGAACCTCGGACTGTTCCACTGGGCCGTGGTCGAAGCCGGAATGCTGGCCGAATTCATCCTGCCGCTGCTGCTGCTGATCGGTCTCTTCGGACGGCTGGCGGCGCTCGGCATGATCGGCTTCGTCCTGATGCAGTCGCTGACCGACATTCATGGCCACATGGCCGATGCCGCGACGGTCGGGCGCTGGTTCGACGGCGATCCCGGTGCCCTGATCTGGGATCAGCGCGGGCTGTGGATCATGGTGCTGCTGATCGTGGTCTGGCTTGGCTCGGGCCCCCTGTCGGCCGACCGGCTGCTACGCCGCGCCCAGCCATAGGGCCTGCACGTCAGGCTTCCAGCCCAGGGTCAGCCGGTCGCCCTCTTCGATCACGGGCCGCTTGATCAGGGCGGGATGGCGGGCCATCAGCTCGGCCGGCGGCAGGGCTTTTTCGGCCTCGTCCAGCCCGCGCCAGGTGGTCGAGGCCCGGTTCAGAAGGCCGGGTCCAAGCGCCTGCAACCAGCGCTCGATCTCGGCCACATCCGGCGCGTCTTCCCGGAAATCCCTGAATTCCGGCGACAATCCCGCGGCCCGAAGCGCCTTGAGCGCCTTCCGGACGGTGTCGCAACTCTTCAATCCATGCAGCTTCATGAGTCTCCCCTGCTCATTTCCTCACCCAAGTCCAGCGCAATCGCAACAGATCTTGATAAAAATTGATTCCTGCTCATAATACCGGCGCGTGACAACAGACTTCGCTTACATCGCTCCTTTCCGGAGCAGCCGTAAGTAGCCCTGGCTGCACCGCCCCGCCGCAATCTCGCGGTCGGGAAACGTCGAAGGAGAGACGGCATGCCGACCGGCACCGTAAAATGGTTCAACACCACCAAAGGCTACGGCTTCATTGCGCCGGATGATGGCGGCAAGGATGTCTTCGTTCATATCTCTGCTGTCGAGCGTGCCGGGATGACCGGGCTCGCCGACAACATGAAGATCGGCTACGAGCTGCGCGAGGGCCGCGACGGCCGCGCCTCTGCGACCGAGTTGCAGAAGCTCTGAACCGGCGCGAAGCGCGTCCTGACTGAAACCGGCGATCCGGGGCGCTGCGGCGCCCCGGATCGTGCCATGTCCTGCGGGACCAGGGGGGCACGGCGATGCCGCTACTGCTGACCTTCGGCGATTCCAACACCTATGGCACCCTGCCGATCCGGGTCGAAGGCGAACCCGGTCGTCGTTTGCCGCCCGATGAACGCTGGCCCGGCGTCTGTCTTGCCGCGCTCGGCGACGCATGGTCGCTGGTCGAGGAAGGTTTGCCGGGACGGACATTGGCGCATCCCGATCCGGTGATGGGGCCGCATATGGACGGGCGGGTCGGGCTGATGATCGCCTTGCAGAGCCACGGGCCGATCGACGCGCTGACGCTGATGCTGGGCACCAACGATATGAAGCGGGTCTTCGATGTCTCGCCCGAGCAGGTCGCGGCGGATGCCGGGGTTCTGCTCGACATCTGCCTGTCGGACGAGATGCAGGAGCGGCACGGCGGCTTCGATGTCCTGCTGATCTGCCCGCCGCCGGTGCTGGAACAGGGCGCCCTGGAAGTGAAGTTCCGCGGCGGCCATGCCAAGTCGCTGGCGCTGCCCGAGCTCTACCGGGCCGAGGCCGAGAGCCGCGGCCTGGCCTTTCTCGACGCCGGGACGCTGATCGAGAGCTCGGCCATCGACGGGGTGCATTTCGAGGCGCCGGAGCATCGGAAACTGGGCCGCGCCGTCGCCGATCTGCTGCGCGATCCGGGCGAATAGCGGCCGCCCGCGCCCCGCCTGGCCGGGCGTCCCCATGGGGACGGGGGGTCAAGGCATTGGAATCCTTTAAAGACTCCTGCGGACGGGTGTTATGGTTAATGCTCCGTTGACGCAGGCCGGGCTTTGGCCGGGGAGCGACGGGGTGTGGTGCGTGCGAGCACGCACCCTACGGAATCCCCGGACCGGCACCCACTTTCCGGCTGGCCTGGCGCAACCGAGGGCCGCGCCCGACCGCGGGTGGGCGCCGCTACGGGTCAGCTCTTGCGATTTATGGCGCCGCCCCATCGGGTCTTGCCGCTGGGTCCGAGGGAGAAGAAGCGCCCGCCCGTGCGGGCGGCCGGGCGCTGCCCGGCGGCGCTGCGCGCCTTGATTCCGGGCTGGCGGGGGCACCCAACGACTTCTGCTCGCTGTTCAATTGCCAACAAGATTCCTTTTAGATGCCCGAGCGGAAATATCTGCGTGACCGCCAATTTTCGACTCAACCACATCCAAATGAGAATGCCATTCCGGAAGCTTCTCATCTATAATCCAGTAACCGTAGGGTGCGTGCTCGCACGCACCAACCTCCCTGCCGTCTTGCGCCTCCCTCACCCGATCACCCCCTGAAACTCCCGCCATTCGCCCTTGCTCATGCCCGAGGTCTCCTGCGTCACCTCCTCGCCCTTCAGCATCCGGCGCAGGCAGTCCAGCGCCTTGGCGCTCAGCTGGGCGCCGCCGAGGCGGTAATCCTCGAAGGCGGCATAGGCGGCGGGGACCCAGTCGCGGACCATCTCGCAGATCGCCTCGGCATAGACCCGGATTTCCCATTGCGCATGGGCATCGGCGCGCAGCCGCAGGAAATGGAACAGGTTGTGCAGATCGACCTTCCAGTACCATTGCGTATAGATATTGGCCGGCAGGTTCATCCGCGCCAGCTCGCGCGCCAGACCCTGCTGCGGGCTGCCGTCCGGGGCGGTGTCCGAGATCATCGCCTCGTAATGGTCATAGGCCCGCCCGGCATCGGCCTTGAGCCAGTCGAGCACCCGCGCCGCCTCTTCCGGGCCCAGGGACTCGCCCCGGCCCTGGTTGTTCTGCCGCGACTGCGCCGCCAGGGCCGAAGCCTCGGGGATGTAGAATTCGCGGTCGAGGATCGAATAGCGGGCCGAATATTCGTTCACATTGGCGGTCCGGTGCCGGATCCACTGCCGGGCGACGAAGACCGGCAGCTTGACGTGCAGCTTGATCTCGCACATCTCGAACGGGGTCGAGTGCCAGTGCCGCATCAGGTAGCGGATCAGCCCCTCGTCATTCGAGACCGCCTTGGTGCCGCGGCCATAGCTGACCCGCGCCGCCTGGCAGATCGCGGCATCGTCGCCCATGTAGTCGATGACCCGGACGAAACCGTGATCGAGCACCGGCTGCGCGGTGTAGAGCCGCGCCTCGAGCCCCGGCGAGACCGCGCGAAGCGTCGGCACCGGGGTGGCGCGCTGCTGGGCAATCTCGGCCTCTTGCTCGGGGGACAATGGCATGACGGGCTCCTCTGGGGTATCTCGAATCAAAAACCACTATATATAGCGGTCAGGGGGCGGCAATCGACCAGATCGGGGGCTGCCGCAAAGCGGGGCTTTCCGGCATCAGTCACAGGGTCCCCCGTCGGCGAAAACGCGGCGGCAGTTGACACGATACCGTGAGATCAGGGACGCTGGCCGCAAAGAAAACAGACCAATGGCAGGTGTTGACATGAAGAGGGCGGCAATCATCCTACCGCTGGCGCTGGCCTTGAGCGCCTGCGGCGACGGGACCAATCCGTTGTTCAGCGTGACCGAAGACGACGGCGGCGGCGGCGGCAGCTCCACCTGCGACGGCAACACCACCTGTTCGGGCGAGGTGAACCGGTTCACCTACAATCCCTCCACCGACGTGGTCTCGATCAACAACCTGCCGTTTGACCTCGATGGCACCTATGTACGCGACGTGACTCTGGACCGGAACGGATTCCGCGGCTACCGGAACTCGGCCGGCGACGAGGACTACGTTGCGCTGTTCTCAGCCAGCCTGGCCGACAAGGTCTCGGCCGGAGTTGTCGCGACCGACGGCTACATCAATTTCGGCTATGGCGGGACGATGTACACCTCGACGGGTGCGACCCTGCCGAACCAGGGCGAGGCGACCTTTGAGGGTCCCTATGCCGGGCTGCGGGTCTATGAGGGCGACTCGACCGAGATGGGAAGCTCGACCGGCGTGGTGAAGCTGCGGATGGATTTCGACGATTTCGACGTGGTGGGCGCGATTGACGTGCTGGTGGTTGACCGGCAGGCCTTCGACAGCAACGGCAACCTGATCGGCGACCTGCCCTACCTGTCCGGCTCGACGACCGACCACGACGGCATCAAGATCAACGCGACCGACGTGGTCGAGGTCTTCCCGGACAGTTCGACCGGCGGCACCGGCACGCTGGAAGGCATCTTCGGCGGGACGGTCGGCGCGGGGCTCGAGGGCCAGGTCGCCGGGGTGGTGGTCATCACCAGCGCCGATGACGACAGCGGCCTGCAAGTGATGGAGCGCGGGGCGTTCATCGCCGATCAGACTGGCTTCATCTCGCCATGAGTCCAAGGCGGGCGGCTGTCCGCCCGATTGCGGCCCTGATCCTGCTGCTGGCGCTGTTCGCGGCACCGGCGCGCGCCGAGGATCTGACTCCGGATCAGGCGCGCGCGATTGCGTTGCAAGCCTCGCTGCGGGGCGATTTTCGGCTGGCCTACGACCTGGCAAGGGTGCTGCTGGAGCGCGACCCGAACGACGTGCCGGCCCTGCTGGCGCTGGCACGGGCGGCGCCCGCTCTGGGCCGGGCCGACCAGGGCATACGCGCGGCGGCACGGGCGTTCCGGCATGCTCCGAACCGGCTGCAACGGTTCAATGCGGCCTTCCTGCGGGCCGGCGCCGAGAATGTCGCCGAACATCCCCTGCGGTCGCAGTTCTGGTTGCGTCGGGCCGCTTCGCTGGCCGAGACCGAGCGGCAGGAAGCTGCCGTCGCCAAGAGCTTTCGCCGGGTCCGGGCCCAGTCGCCGATGCAACTGTCGCTGACCTTCGGCGTGCGTCCGACCTCGAATGCCAATGGCGGCAGTTCCGCCGACGCGATCAGCTATGGAGGGCTGGTCTTCGGCCTGCCGGGAGAAAGCCGGGCGCTGGCGGGGGTCGAGTATTCGGCCGGAGTCCGGCTGCGCTACCTGCTGGATGGCGATGCGCGCCATGCGACGCGGCTGACCACCTCGCTCTACGGCCGGACCTATACCCTGACCCGCGAAGCGCAGGACCTGGCCCCAGATGCGAAGGGGTCGGACTATGCCTATACACAGTTTCAACTGGGCCTCAGCCACGACCGCCGGGTCGGGCGGGACGGCGGGTTGAGCATCGGCCTTGTCGGCGCGCGCACCCACTACGGGGGCGCACCGCTGATGAACAGCCTTGCCTTCAGCCTGGACTATTTCAAGCCCGTCAGCCCCGTGGCCAAGCTCAAGCTCACCTTCGGCGTCGAGCGGCAATGGCGGCTGGATCAGACCTTGCGCTCGGCCGATATCTATACGCTGGGTCTCGGTGCGACCCGGAAGTTCGAGGCCGGCGGTGTCCTGCACGGCGAGCTGACACTGGCCCACACGGACTCGGCGGCCGCCTCGATCGCCAATGACGGCGTCACGCTGCGGCTTGACTACGACTTCGCGAAACCGGTGATGGGCGTGCAGTTCGGGCTGAATGCCGCGGTCGGCGGGCGTCGGTTCCCAACCTCGGTCTTCACCGCGGGCGCCCGGCTCGACCACGAATACAGCCTGGGGGTGTCGGCGGTTCTTACCGAGATCCAGTATTTCGGCTTTTCGCCGCGGTTTGATGTCCTGCTGAACCGGACCGAGTCAAATGACGACCTCTATGATCGCAATGATCTGGGCCTCCGGGTCGGATTGCAGTCGAGCTTTTGACCACCGCCCCGAATACACGCGCCATCGAGCGCCGTCTGGGCGACTGGGCGCGGGGGCGGTTGCCGGGCTGGGCGGCCGAGTTCGTCATGTTCGTGCTGAAACAGGGCTGGGCGGCGCTGTTCGGCATCCTGCTGCTGGTCGGGCTTCTGGCCAGCAAGGCGCTGTGGCAGCCGGGCTGGCCGGTGGCGCGCTATGATGCGCTGGTGCTCTATGCGATCGGCCTGCAGGTGCTGTTCCTGTGGGCCCGGCTCGAGACCCTGGCCGAGGCGCGGGTGATCCTGCTGTTCCATCTGACCGGCACCGCGATGGAGATCTTCAAGATCCGGGCCGGAAGCTGGGCCTATCCCGAGCCGGGGATGCTGAAACTGCTGGGCGTGCCGCTGTTCTCGGGCTTCATGTATGCCTCGGTCGGCAGCTACATGGCCCGGGTGATGCGGATATTCGAGATGCGTTTCGCGCCGTTTCCGCCCTATTGGCAGGTGGCGACGCTGGCCGTCGCGATCTATGTCAATTTCTTCGCGCATCACTATCTGCCCGACATCCGGCTGGCGCTGTTCGCAGCCACGGCGCTGGTCTTCCTGCGCACGAGAATCTGGTTCTATGTGCACCGACATCCCTACTGGATGCCACTGCCGGTCGCGGCGCTGCTGTCGTCCTTCTTCCTCTGGATCGCCGAGAACATCGGCACCCTGACCGGCACCTGGGTCTATGCCCTGACCGATGAGACGCAGTGGCATATGGTCAGCTTCGCCAAGATGGGCAGTTGGTATCTTCTGCTCTATGTTGCCTTCGCGACCGTCACCCTGGTGACGCGAGACATGTTGTCGCCGGTTCCGCTGCGCCCCGAGGCGCGGTGGATGCCTGGCGCAGACCAGCCGGAAAAGGAGACCGCTGCATGACGATCAAATATCTGCACACGATGGTTCGGGTGAAGGACCTGGAGGCGACGAAGGCCTTCTTCGAGCTGCTGGGCCTGGTGGAGACTCGCCGCATCGACAATGACAAGGGCCGGTTCACCCTGCTGTTCATGGCGCCGCCGGATCAGCCGGAATGCCCGGTGGAGCTGACCTACAACTGGGACGGCGACGAGGGCCTGCCTTCGGACAGCCGGCATTTCGGCCATCTGGCCTATCGGGTCGATGACATCTACGGGCTCTGCGCCAAACTGCAGGCGGCGGGGGTGACGATCAACCGGCCGCCGCGGGACGGGCACATGGCCTTTGTCCGTTCGCCCGACAACATCTCGATCGAACTGTTGCAGGAAGGCGAGGCGCTGGCGCCGGCCGAGCCCTGGGCCTCGATGCCCAATACCGGGCACTGGTAAGAGACCCCGACAGGACGGCCGGCCCATTTTGCGCAAGGGCCGGCCGCGCCGGTCCGGCTGCCCTGCCCTAGTAGATATGGCGGATCTGGTCGGCCCAGTAGCGTTCCACCCGGCGTAGCGAGCCGTTGATTTCCAGCAGCCCCGGATAGTCGAGCGTGCCGCGCTGTTCCAGTCCGGCGGCATGGCGGCCGAACAGATCGCCCAGCCGGGCCCGGGTGTCGCGGCCCTTCTGGGTCAACCGGACCCGGACCGAGCGGCGATCGACGTCGCAGCGCTGATGGTGCATGTAGTCCAGCTCGACCAGCTTCTTGAGATTGTAGCTGACATTGGAGCCCTGGTAGTAGCCGCGGCTCTTCAGCTCGCCCGCGGTGACTTCGTTTTCGCCGATGTTGAACAGCAGAAGGCCCTGGACCGGGTTGATCTCGATGATCCCCAACCGCTCGAACTCGTCCTTGACCACATCCAGGAGGAGCCGGTGCAACCGCTCGACCAATCCAAGGGTATCGAGGTATTTTGCCATGTAGTCGGTGTTCTGCCCCGATCCGGCCGTTCCGTCGATGCGCGATAGCATGCTCATCCATGTCTCCAATGACTGTCCCGTCTTCAGAAGGGACAATCGCGGAAAACACCGAACATCCGGTTAAAAGGCGATGCATCGGGCGGGCGGCGGCCGGGCTGGCGGCGCAACGCTCGGGTCAGAGCATCCGGAACCGCTCGGGGTTGGCGGCGGCGCGGGCCTGTTCGGCCAGGCGGGAGACCAGCGACGCAAGGGCCGGCGGCGGTTCCGTCTGGCCGGTGATCCAGGCCAGGATGTCGTGGTCGTTCTCGGCCAGTAGGGTTTCGTAGGCGTCGAGCCCATCCGGGTCGAGCGCGTCGAGCCCATCGGCAGCGAAGGCGCCCAGCAGCAGGTCCATCTCGCGGATGCCGCGGCGGATCGAGCGCAGTTTGAGCCGTTTCAGCCGCACCTCGGGGGTCTCGGCGTTGGCCGGGGCGCTCATGCAGGCTGTCCGAATGCGCGGGCCAGCTGCCGGTCGAGCCGGCCGGCCCTTTCGGCGCTGCGCAGCAGGTCGCGGCGCAGGGCACGGATCTCGGCCCGCAATTCGTCCAGACCCTGCGGGCGTTCGGGCTCGGCCTCTTCCCTGGGCGGGGCCACCCCCGGCCCCTCGCCGGTGAGAATCCACATCAGCGAGACATTCAGCACCCCGGCCAGCATCTGCACCCGGTTGGCGCGGGGATCGGCCTGATCGTTCTCCCAGGCCTGAACGGTGGTGTCGCGAACACCCAGCCGGCGCGCCAGGTCAGCGGTCGTCAGGTTGGCGGCCTCGCGGGCGGCGGTCACCCGGTCGCCAAAGGTCGCGGTGTTGTCGGAATACCAGTCTTCGGTCATCGGAGCCTCTCTTCTCGCAAACCCGGGCACGCGGGCCTGACGCCATCACGGGCGGCTGCGAATGCGCTTGATCGGGTTTGTGCGGCACCCTAAGACAAGGCGCCGCGAAACACAAACCGGAGTCCCCGATGGCCTTCCTCTCCGACACGCTGGCGCGGGTCAAGCCGTCGCCCACGATCGCCGTCACCAGCCGCACGCTGGAGCTGAAGGCCGAGGGCCGCGACATCATCGGGCTGGGCGCCGGAGAGCCGGATTTCGACACGCCCGACAACATCAAGGAAGCGGCAATTGCGGCGATCCGGGCCGGCAAGACCAAATACACCAATGTGGACGGGATGCCCGAGCTGAAGGCCGCCATCGTCGAGAAGTTCAAACGCGAGAACGGGCTGAGCTACGGGCCGCAGCAGGTCTCGGTGGCGACCGGCGGCAAGCAGATCCTCTTCAATGCGCTGATGGCGACGCTGAACCCGGGCGACGAGGTGATCATCCCGGCGCCCTACTGGGTCAGCTATCCCGACATGGTGCTGCTGGGCGGCGGCACCCCGGTGATCGTCCCCTGCCCGATCGAGGCGCAGTTCAAGATGACGCCCGAACAGCTGGACGCGGCGATCACGCCAAAGACGAAATGGCTGATCTTCAACTCGCCCTCGAACCCGACCGGCGCCGGATACAGCCGCGACGAGCTGAAGGCGCTGACCGATGTGCTGATGCGGCATCCGCATGTCTGGGTGATGACCGACGACATGTACGAGCATCTGGTGTTCGATGATTTCCGGTTCTGCACCCCGGCCGAGGTCGAGCCGGGGCTCTACGACCGGACGCTGACCTGCAACGGCGTCTCCAAGGCCTATGCGATGACCGGCTGGCGGATCGGCTATGCCGCCGGGCCGGTGGAACTGATCAAGGCGATGGCGAAGATCCAGTCGCAATCGACCACCAACCCGTCGTCGATCAGCCAATGGGCGGCGGTCGAGGCGCTGAACGGTCCGCAGGATTTCCTGGAGCCGAACCGCAGGCTGTTCCAGCGCCGCCGCGACCTAGTGGTCTCGATGCTGAACCAGTGCCAGGGCGTGACCTGCCCGCGGCCCGAGGGGGCCTTCTATGTCTATCCCTCGATTGCCGGCTGCATCGGCAAGACCAGCGCCGGCGGCGCCGTCCTGACCGATGACGAGGCCTTTGCCCGCGCCCTGCTGGAAGAAACCGGGGTCGCGGTGGTGCATGGCGCGGCCTTCGGCCTTTCCCCGAATTTCCGGATCAGCTACGCTACCTCGGACGAGGCCCTGGAAGAGGCCTGCCGCCGCATCCAAGGATTCTGCGCGGCGCTGCAATAGGGGATGGTGCATGGCAGGCGAGTTGCCGGAGTTCTTTTTCCGGGTCCGCGAGAATGGCGCATTCGTGTTCCGGGTCGATACCGAGAACCGGATGCGGCGCATCGAGATGGACCAGATCGCGGTCGTCAACATCAAGAACGGCGAGGTCAAGCCACATGGCGGGCACAAGCTGACGGCGCAGGAATCGGCCGCGATCCGCGACTGGATGGAAGAGCGGAGCCGGGTTCTGGCCGAGCGCGACATCGACGATATCCGCCGCGCCGTGGACTATCTGAACCTGACCGCGCATTGGGCCAATAGCCGCGCCACCGACGAGCAGCTGGACGAGATCACCGATCCGCTGCTGCTGGCGATGCATGACCTGCGCTCGGTCCTGGTGCGGCGCAAGGCCGACCGGCTGATCAAAGAGCAGCAGGGCAGCGACGGCTGAGCCGCCGCGCTCAGACCGCCGTGGGCCCGGGCCGGCCCTGCGTTCCTTCCCCGACCTGCCGCGCCTGGCCCATCCAGAACCGCCAGGCCAGCGCCAGCCAGACCACGCTGAGTCCGACCAGAAGCCCGGTCCAGACCCCGATGCCGCCCCAGCCGGCGGGGAAGCCCAGCAGATAGGCCACCGGCAGCCCGATCACCCAGTAGCCCACGGCGGCGATGACCATCGGCACCTTGGTGTCCTGGACCCCGCGCAGCAGGCCGATCGCCATCGCCTGCCCGGCATCGGCCAGCTGGAACAGCGCCGCCATCGTCACGAGGCCGACCCCGACCGCGATCACCTGCGGCGCCGCCGGGTCGGCGGGATCGAGGAACAGGCCGATCAGCTGCCCCGGGATCGACAGGAAGACCGCGATGGTCACCGCCGCGATCAGCGCCGAAAGCGCCACCGCGGTCAGCGCCCCGTCGCGCAGCAGCCGCCCGTCATGCAGCCCCGCCGCCTGCCCGGCCCGGATCGTCGCCGCGTTGGACAGGCCCAGATGCAGCATGAAGGTGGTCGAGGTCAGCTGCAGCGCGATGCCATGCGCCGCCAGGCTCTCGGCCGAGATCCAGCCCATCATCACCGAGGCGGCCGAGAACAGCCCGACTTCGGCCACCATCTGCAGCGAGATCGGCCAGCCGAGGGCGAAGATCCGCGCCATCACCTGCGGATCGGGGCGCCAGAACCGGGCCAGAAGATCGTATTGCGGGAATTTCCGGGTCGCATAGATCAGCAGAAGGACGAGGATCAGCGTATCCGAGATCAGGGTCGAGATCGCCGCGCCCCTGATCCCCAGCTCCGGCGCGCCCCAGTGGCCGAAGATCAGCACCCAGTTGATCAGCACATGGACCACGAAGCCGACCAGCGTCACCACCAGCACCGCCGAGGGCTGGCCCAGTGCCGAGAGATAGCTGCGCAGCACGTTGTTGAGCAGGAAGGGCACCACGCTCCAGCCCGCGATATGCAGGTAGTCGGCGGCCAGGGCGGCGACCTCGGGCTTCTGCCCGATGGCCAGCAGCAACGGCTCGGCAAAGAGGAACAGCGGCGAGATCAGCACGCCGTAGCCGAGGGTCAGCCAGATCGCCATCCGGGTGGCGCGGCGGACCTGGGCCTCGTCTCCCTGGGCGCGCGCATTGGCCACCACGGCGGGCAGCGCGGTGCCGAAGCCCGAGCCGAGGATGAAGGTCAGGAACCACAGCGTCCCGGCCAGCACGATGGCGGCCAGGTCGTTGACCCCGTACCAGCCGAGCATCACCGTGTCGGTAACATGGATGAAGAAGCCGGCCAGATAGCTGCCGACGATCGGCACACCGAGGCCGAGGAGGGCGGCAGCATGCGCGCGCCAGGAGAGCGAAGCCTTGGTCATGCCTGCCGATTAGGCCCGATTGACGGGCGGGGCAAGGGCGGGAATCGCGCCCCGGTCCGGCCTAGGTCAGCCGGGCCAGAAGCAGCGCCGCGGTGCCCGCGACGACCAGCCCGACCGCGAGCTCCAGCACCGGCACGGCGAGGGCCAGTGCCCGGCTCTCTCCCAGCCCCGCCAGCGCCCCTTCGCGGATGCCGACCGACATCAGCGCGATCAGCGCGATCACGCTGGCCGTGCCGAGCCCCATGACGAAGGTCGCCGCGATCCCGGCCCCGGCGATTCCCATCTGCCAGGTCAGGACCAGGATCAGCACTGCCCCGGAACAGGGCCGGATTGCCACGGCCAGCACCAGCAGGACGATCTCGCGCCAGCTACGGGCCTCGGAAATGGCCCGGGCGTCGGGCAGATGTGCGTGGCCGCAATGGGCGTGGTCGTGCGCATGGGCGTGGACGTGGCCCGCGGCGGCCTTGTCCGGGCCGGCGGCCAGCCGCGCCAGATGCCGCAGCCCGCGCCAGATCAGCCAGAGCCCGAGCGCCAGCACCGCGGCCTGGCCCAGCTGCGCCAGTTCGACATCGACGAAATCCGCCAGCTGCGTCCGGCCCCAGCCCAGAATCCATATCCCGGCATGCACCAGGGGCACCGCCACCGCCGCCTGTGCCAGCGAGGCCGCCAGAGCGATCGCCACCAGACGCCCGGCACCGACCTGCCGACCGACGCCGTAGCCCGCGATCAGCATCTTGCCGTGGCCCGGCCCGACCGCATGGACGAAACCATAGGTGAAGGCCACCGCCATCAGCGCCGTCAGCGCCCCCGGCTGACCGGCCCGCAGCGCCCGCAATCCGCGGGCCAGCGTGCCCTGCGCCGCCCGCTGCTCGGCCAGGGTCCAGAGCGCCAGCCGGTCGAAGCCGCCGCTCAGCCACAGCGCCAGCAGGCCAAGCACGAGGACCAGGGCCAGTGCGATCAGTCCCCGGCGCATGTCAGCACCACGCTGTCGGCAAAGTCCTCTCCGACCTGGGGATATTGCTGCTCGACCAGGGCCCCGTCGTCCGGGCCGAATTGCATCAGCGCCGCCAGCTTGTCCTCGGCCGCCGCCACATCCGGTTCGATCACCTCGGTGGTGCAGTCGCGGCCCTGGGTCTCTACCGGCAGCGTCACGTCGAAGGCAGCGTAGAAGAACGGATCGTAGGTCTTGAAGATCACCGCATGGGCCACCGGATCGATGGGCTTTGCCAGCGGCCGCAGATGGGTCGAGATGATCCGGCCATCGACATAGTCGAGCCCGAAGCTTCGCGGCGGCCCGAGCGCGATCGGCCGGCCATCGGCGGTGCCGTAGAGATCGCCTTCGTAATCCGGCGGCCAGTCGGCGTCCTGCCGGGCCAGAACCGCGATCTCTTCAGGGGTCAGCTCTCCATCGCCATCCGGATCGAGATCCAGATCCTCGATCAGCATCAGGGTATAGAGCTCGTCATAGATCCAGTTGACCCGCACCGCCGTCAGCATTCCTTGGTCGTCGAACTGGAACTTCAGGCCGGCGTCGATGAAGATATGCGGATGCGCCGCCGCCGGCTGGACGCACAGGAAGGTCAACAGGGAAAGCAGGACTGCCGGGCGCCGAAACATGGGCGCAGGCTAGGGCGTGCCGGGACAGGCCGCAAGGAGCGCCCGGCGGCATCTGCAGGTTCTTGCCCACTGGCGTTGCGGGCGCATGGGCGATACATGGGGCCAACGCTTTACGGAACAGGCCGATGTCGCGCATTCTGATCACCTCTGCGATCCCCTACATCAACGGGATCAAACATCTGGGCAACCTGGTCGGCAGTCAGCTGCCCGCCGACCTCTATGCCCGCTACATGCGGGGCCGCGGGCACGAGGTCCTGTTCCTCTGCGCCACCGACGAACATGGCACCCCGGCCGAGCTGGCCGCCGCCAAGGCCGGCAAGCCGGTGGCGGAATACTGCGCCGAGATGCACGAGGTGCAGGCCAGGATCGCGGCGGGCTTCCGGCTGTCCTTCGACAAGTTCGGCCGTTCCTCCAGCCCGCAGAACCGGCACCTGACCCAGCATTTCGCCGGCAAGCTGGCCGATGCCGGGCTGATCCGCGAGCAGTCCGAGAAACAGGTCTATTCGGTGGCCGACGGCCGGTTCCTGCCGGATCGCTACATCGAAGGCACCTGCCCGAACTGCGGCTATGACAAGGCGCGTGGCGACCAGTGCGAGAACTGCACCAAGCAGCTCGACCCGACCGACCTGATCGACCCGCGTTCGGCGATTTCCGGTTCCACCGATCTGGAAGTGCGCGAGACCAAGCATCTCTACCTGCGCCAGTCGGCGCTGAAGGACGAGTTGCTGGCCTGGATCGATTCGAAGACCGACTGGCCGGTGCTGACCACCTCGATCGCGCGGAAATGGCTGACCGACGGCGACGGGCTGCAGGATCGCGGCATCACCCGCGACCTCGACTGGGGCGTGCCGGTGCAGCGCGGCGAGGAGCCCTGGCCCGGCATGGAGGGCAAGGTCTTCTATGTCTGGTTCGACGCGCCGATCGAATACATCGCCTGCGCCAAGGAATGGGCCGATGCCAATGGTGAGCCGGATAGTGCATGGGAACGCTGGTGGCGGACCGAACATGGCGCCCATGATGTTCGCTATGTGCAATTCATGGGTAAGGACAACGTGCCTTTCCACACCCTCAGCTTCCCGGCGACGATCCTGGGCGCCAACAGCCAGCCGGGCGAGGACTGGAAGCTGGTCGATTACATCAAGTCGTTCAATTACCTGACCTATGACGGCGGCCAGTTCTCGACCTCGCAGGGGCGCGGCGTGTTCATGGATCAGGCGCTTTCGATCCTGCCGGCGGATTACTGGCGCTGGTGGCTGCTGAGCCATGCCCCCGAGACCTCGGACGCCGAGTTCACCTGGGAGAATTTCCAGGCTTCGGTGAACAAGGACCTGGCCGATGTGCTGGGCAATTTCGTCAGCCGCGTCACCAAGTTCTGCCGCTCGAAATTCGGCGAGACGGTGCCCGAAGGCGGCAGCCTCGGCCCGCGCGAAGAGGCGCTGATTGCCGACCTGGGCGAACGGATCGCGGCCTATCAGGCGGCAATGGAAGCCATCGAGGTGCGCAAGTCGGCGCAGGAGTTGCGGGCGATCTGGGTGACGGGCAACGAGTATCTGCAGAATGCCGCGCCCTGGACGGTTTACAAGAGCGATCCCGAGGCCGCCGCCGCCATGGTGCGGCTGTCGCTGAACCTGATCAGCCTCTACGCGGTGCTGTCGGCGCCGTTCATCCCCGATGCCGCGGCCAAGATGCTCGACGCGATGGACGATGCCGGTGCGCCCTGGCCCGACGATGTCGGTGCGGCGCTGGAGCGGCTGAAGCCCGGCCATGCCTTCACCACGCCCGAGGTGCTGTTCGCCAAGATCTCGGACGAGGAACGCGAAGAGTGGCAGAAGCGCTTTGCGGGAATCAGAAGCTGAGCGCCGGGGCCGGAGGATGTCCCCGGCCCCGGTCCGGCGTTGGTCATGCGGCGGTCAGCCTGGCCTGCCAGACCGCCAGCCCCAGCCAGACCATCGAGGCCACCATCGCGATGCCGCCTGCCAGCACGAAATAGGGCGGCGCGCCGAGATGGACTTCGGCCAGGATGCCCAGCGGCATCAGCATCCCGGCGAGACCGAGCCAGGACACCCATTTCCCCGCCGCCGGGGCAATCGGCAACCGCAGGGCGAGGTAGCCGATCATGATGTTGAGCAGGGCGAAGAGATTGCCGTGGACATGCGCCAGCCGGGTCTCGAAATGCTTGCCGACCGTGTAGCCGGCGATCCAGTCTTCCTTGCCCGGCGCGAAGTCGCGCAGCCAGATCAGCCAGAAGCCGTAGAGCATGAACAGCGCCAGGAACAGCAGCCCGGCGACGATGTTGAGCTTTCCGTGGGCCTGCGCCCGGTCCCGAGCCATGGTCTGTCCTCTCCGGATCAATGCGCCGGCTGGTGCAGCCGGCAGCGTCCGAGCGCCACCGCCATGCCCAGCCAGAAGCCGCTGCGCAGCACCATCGCGCCGACAGTCCGCATTTCATAGGCGCCGCCGGAATAGACCCGCCAGAGGAAGGCCGCGAACAGCGCCAGAAGCGAGACGGCCAGCAGCCGGGCCAGAACGGTGCCCCAAATGGCGCCGGTCCAGATGCCGATCCCGGCGGCGATGTAGACGGCGCCGGAGAGGAAGTTGAACCAGAGCACCCAGGGCACCGCATTGCCGACGGCGGCCTGAACCTCGGCCCCGCCGAACAGCGCCATGCCGCCGGAAAACAGCGTCAGCGCGCCGAAGGCGATTGCCACGCCCGCACCGATCTTGAGGCCGGTGCCCACCTGTTTGGTCGCAGTCATTGCGGACCTCCTTTGCTTGTCTCCGCCCCGGTGGCGGCCCCCATCAAGTCGAGTTCCAGCTCGATCAGCCGCCCGCCCTCTTCGACGAGGGAGAAGCCGCGCCGGCCCAGCGACCAGCGCAGGGCCAGACCCTGCACCAGCGAGATCAGCAGTGTCGCGCCATCGGCCGGGGCGAGATCGGCACGAAACAGGCCAAGGTCCCGGCCGCGTTGCAGTTCGGCGACCAGCAGGGCCTGGAACCGCCCCATCACGGCGACGAAGGCGGCGCGCAGCTCGGCATTCTCGGCGTGGAGTTCGCGCGAATGCAGGATCGCCGGGATCGCGGGATTGGCCTCGATCTGGCGAAGCTGGACGTGCAGAAGCGCGGCAAGCCGGTCGCGCGGCGTCGCCTCCTGCGCCAGAAGCCGCTGCCATTCGGCCGAGAGCATCCCGGAGATCCGTTCGGCAAGGCCCAGCCACAGGGCTGTCTTGCTGGGGAAATGCCGGAAGATCGCCGGCTGGCTGATGCCGATGGCGTCGGCGATGGCCTGGGTGGTCAGCCGGTCGGGGCCGAGTTCATCGGCCAGCCGCAGGGTGACGGTCAGAATCTCTGCCTTTCGGTCATCGGCGGATTTGCGGGGCATCGGTCGATCCAGTTAGTTATTACAAACTAACTTATGGCTGCAGACAGGCGCTGTCAATCCCGCCGCCGAGCGGGGCGCAGGAGGGCCCGTGCCGGAACGGGGCGGCTAGAGGCTCATCATCAGGAAGCCGCCGAAGGCCAGGGTCGAGGGCGACAGCGACTTGTCGGTGGCGGCGATCATCTGGTGGAAGGCGGCGCGGTAGCCTTCGTAGAAAGCCCAGTCAGGGCGCGGCCGGTAGGTCAGCGGCAGGTCCATCGCCGCCACCACGGCCTTTGCGGTCGTCGGCTTGACGAACACCTCGTCCTGCGGGCGCAGATAGGCCGGCAGCACCGAGATCACCGGCCATTTCGCCAGCTTGTGATCGGACAGGATCCGCACCATGCCTTCGAACCCGCGCCGGGCGTCGCCATGCAACCGATCCTTCAGCGCCTCGGCAAAGCCGAAGACTTCGGGCGGTGTGAAGCTGGCGATGGCTTCGCGCAGCCGCGGCTTCTCGAAGACCGAGAGGACCGAGGACTTGCCGAGCAGCCTGGCGAAACGTTCGCAGACCGCCGCCTCGTTGCCGAAAGCCTCGGGGCCGAAGCCGGCCTGCGCCCCGGCTTCCATCCTGTCCTTGCGGTGCCGGGCCGCGATGGCCTGCATCTCGGGGTTGTCGAAGCCGCCGGGATAACGCTCCAGAAATTCGGCTTCGAGCTGATGCAGGCGGCCGAGGTTCATCGCGGGGGGCTCATGAGCTGCTGGCCAGCAGTTCGGCATTGCCGCCCGCCGCCGTGGTGTCGATCGAGACATGCCGCTCGACCCGGCAGCGCGGCCCCATGTCGGGCCCGGTGAGCAGCGGAATCAGAGCACCGTCGCGGGCGGCCAGCGCCTGCCGGGCGGCCCGCTGATCGTCGGCGTCGGACCAGAGCGCCACGGCATCGAATCCGGTGAGGCTGCCCAGTGCGGCACGGTCCAGCCGGCCGGCGACCCCGTCCACCGCTCCGGGGCAGACCACCAGCGCCGCGGCGCCGTTCTCGGTGGCGATCCGCGCCTGTTCCGCTGCCGCTTCGGCGGTCGGGCCGAGGCAGAGCACCACGCCGCGGCCCCATTCCGAAAGCCGGTTCGATTCGCCGGTCGGGCCGGGCATCTCGCGGCTGTCCACATGCCGCCCGCCCTGCCCGGCCAGCGCGTCGAGCGCCTTCTGCACCTGCGCCGGGTCGGCGGCACCGTCCGATTGCGGCGCCGGAACCGGAGCGAGCTTCGGCGCGGTGAAGCGCGGCAGATAGGAGGGGCCGCCCGCCTTGGGGCCGGTGCCCGAAAGCCCCTCGCCGCCGAAGGGCTGGCTGCCGACCACGGCGCCGATCTGGTTGCGGTTGACGTAGATATTGCCCGCCCGCACCCCGGCGACGGCGGCCTCGACCCGGTCGTCGATCCGGCTGTGGATGCCGAAGGTCAGGCCGTAGCCGCGCGCGTTGATGCTGTCGATCACTTTCTCCAGCGCCTCGGCCCGGTAGGTCGCCACATGCAGGACCGGGCCGAATATCTCGCGCTCCAGCGCCTCGATCCCGGGCAGGCTGATGACTGCCGGGCCTATGAAATGGCCCTTTTCCGGCACCGGCAGCTGCTTGAGCAACCGCCCGGCCTCGCGCGCTGCCTCGACATGCGCCGCAATCCCGGCCAGCGCCTCGGCCGAGATCACCGGACCGACATCGGTTTCAAGCGCCCAGGGGTTGCCCAGCCGCAGTTCGTCCATGGCGCCGTAGAGCATGTCGAGCATCCGGGGCGCGACATCCTCTTGCAGATAGAGCATCCGCAGCGCCGAGCAGCGCTGCCCGGCCGAACGGAAGGCCGAGGCGACGATGTCGCGCACCGCCTGTTCCGGCAGCGCAGTGGAATCGACGATCATCGCGTTCAGCCCGCCGGTCTCGGCGATCAGCGCCGCCTGCGGGGCCATATGCGCTGCCATCGAGCGGTTGATCCGCTGCGCCGTGGCGGTGGAGCCGGTGAAGCAGACGCCCGAGACCCGCGGGTCCCCGGTCAGCGCGGCGCCGACCTGCGGGCCGGGGCCGGGCAGCAGATGCAGTGCCGTTTCGGGCACCCCGGCCCGGTGCAGCAGGCTGACCGCCAGCCGGGCGATCAGCGGCGTGGTTTCGGCCGGCTTGGCCAGCACCGCATTGCCCGCCGCCAGCCCGGCCGCGATCTGGCCGGTGAAGATCGCCAGCGGGAAGTTCCACGGGCTGATGCAGGTGAAGACCCCGGCGGGCTCGCCCTCCAGCGTGGCGATGCCGGCGGCGTAGTAGCGCAGGAAATCCACCGCCTCGCGCAGTTCGGCCACCGCGTCGGGCAGGCATTTCCCGGCCTCGCGGGCGAGCAGGGCAAAAATCTGCCCGGCCTCGGATTCATAGAGATCGGCGGCCCGGTTCAGCACCTCGGCCCGTTCCTCGGCCGGGGCGGTCCAGCCGCGGGCCGAGGCCAGCGCGGCCTCGACGGCTTCGGGGGAACTGTCGGGTACATGACCGACGATATCGTCCGGATCGGCGGGGTTGAGGATCGGCACGCCTTCGCCATCGCCCCATTGCGCCCTGGCCCAGGGTGCGCGGGCCTTTTCGATCGCGTCGAGCACATCGCGGTTGCGCAGGTCGAAGCCGGTCGAATTCCGTCGCCCCGGAAACAGCGCCGCAGGCATCAGCACCCCGGCGCCGCTGGCGCCCTTCAGGGCCAGGAAGGGATCGGCGGCGACCTTTTCGGCCGGGATCGTGCTGTCGACGATCTGGTTGACGAAGGATGAATTCGCCCCGTTTTCCAGCAGCCTGCGCACCAGATAGGCCAGCAGGTCGCGGTGCGGGCCGACCGGCGCGTAAATCCGGCAACGGCTGGATTCGGCGGCGCGAACGATTTCGTGCAGGCTTTCGCCCATGCCGTGCAGGCGCTGGAACTCCCAGCCCCCGGTCCCGCCGGCCAGTTCCAGCACCGCGGCGACGGTATGAGCGTTATGGGTGGCGAATTGCGGGTAGATCCGGTCGCGCATCGCCAGCAGCTTGGCGGCGCAGCAGATGTAGGAGACATCGGTGGCGGCCTTGCGGGTGTAGACCGGGAAATCCTCGAGCCCCTCGACCTGGGCCTTCTTGATCTCGCTGTCCCAATAGGCGCCCTTGACCAGCCGGACCATGAATCGGCGGTCGAGCCGCTCGGCCAGCGCATGCAGCCAGTCGATCACCATCGGCGCGCGCTTGCCATAGGCCTGCACCACCACGCCGAAGCCGTCCCAGCCCGCCAGGCCCGGATCGGCGGCCACCGCGGCGATCACGTCGAGCGAGAGGTCGAGCCGGTCGGCCTCTTCGGCGTCGATGTTGAGCCCCATCCCGGCCCGCGCCGCCGCCAGCGCCAGGTCGCGGACCACCGGCACCAGCTCGGCCATGACCCGATCCGCCTGCGCCTCTTCATAGCGCGGATGCAGGGCCGAGAGCTTGATCGAGATGCCGGGATTGGCGGCGACCTCCCGGCCCCGGCATTCGGCGGCGAGGCTGGCGATGGCGCCGGAATAGGCCTCGCGGAAATGCTCGGCGTCCCGCGCGGTCATCGCGGCCTCACCCAGCATGTCATAGCTGTAGACATAGCCCTTGGCAGCGGCCTTGCGGCCCCGTTCCAGCGCCTCGGGAATGGTGCGGCCCAGCACGAACTGGGCGCCGAGTTCCTTCATCGCCCGGCCCACCGCGACCCGGATCACCGGCTCTCCCAGACGCCGGATCGCGCCGCGCAGCACCGAGGCCAGCCCCTCGCCCTCGCTCAGCACCTTGCCGGTGAGGAGCAGCGCCCAGGTCGAGGCATTCACCAGCGACGAGGCCGAACGGCCCAGGTGCCGGCCCCAGGCGGAAGGGGCGATCTTGTCCTCGATCAGCGCGTCGATGGTTTCGGTGTCGGGCACCCGCAGAAGCGCCTCGGCCAGACACATCAGCGCCACGCCTTCCTGAGTGGAGAGACCGTATTCGGCCAGAAAGACCTCCATCAGCCCCGGCTTGGCCGAACTGCGGACCGCCTCGACCAGCGCGGCGCCACGCTCAGAGGCTTTCGCACGCAGGGCGGCGTTCGGGCCGTGCCGGGCCACGAGCCGATCCAGCGTCTCACCTTCCGGCGCAAGATGGGCCTTCCGGATCACGGTTCGCAGGGTTTCGAGCTGGATCATTTGCGGCCTCGGAGCTGGCGATTCGATCCCGAGACTATCTGGCGTGGGGCGCCAATGCAGCCCCGGCCTGGTACCCGCGGCCGGGCTCGAACCGGCACGACCTTTCGGTCTGGAGATTTTAAGTCTCCTGTGTCTACCATTCCACCACGCGGGCCGAGGCCTGGGCGCGGCGACCTTAGACGCAGCGGGGCGGGCTGGAAAGGCTCAAAGCTCTTCGCCTGCCCGGCCTCGATCCGGCCGAGAAGAAGCAGGCCGGGTCACCTGCGCCGATGGTGGAGCGGCCGGCCTTGCCGGCAAGGCCGGCGCTTGACCCCGGCGCGGGGCTCGGTCAAGCCTGCGACCATGTTCCCGATCCGCGATCACAACCCTTCGGCCCGCACGCCCGTTGTCACCTATGCGCTGATCGCCGCCAATGTGCTGGTCTACCTGGCGATGCTGCCGGCGGCGCAGGACGGGCGGGCGCTCTACGACATCTACAACACCTATGCGCTGGTCCCGGCCGAGTTCAGCGCCGGCTACGACCGCTGGACCCTGCTGACCTCGGCCTTCATGCATGGCGGTATCCTGCATCTGGCGGGCAACATGCTGTTTCTCTGGATCTTCGGCGACAATCTCGAGGATCAGATGGGGCATCTGCCCTATCTCGGCTTCTACCTGGCGGCGGGCATGGCGGCGGGGCTGGCGCAGGTCGGGATCGACCCGACATCGCGGGTACCGATGGTCGGCGCTTCGGGGGCGATCGGCGGGGTGCTGGGCGGCTACATGCTGCTGTTTCCCCGGGCCCGCGTCGACATGCTGCTGATCGTGGGCTTCTTCGTCCGGATGTTCACCCTGCCGGCCTGGATGCTTCTGGGCTTCTGGCTCGGGCTGCAACTGGTGCTGGGGCTGGCCAATACCGGGGCCGAGGGCGGGGTTGCCTATTGGGCCCATGTCGGCGGCTTCATCGCCGGGCTGATCCTGACCCTGCCGCTGTGGCTGCGCCGCGGCGGAGGTGGCTACTGGAGCCGGACCGAGGGCCGCCCGCCACATCCGCCCGGCCCCGTGCCGCAGACGCGAATCCCGCGCGTTCCCAGAAGGAAATCCCGATGAGCCTCCCCGATCCCACCGGCATCCTGCGCGCCGCCTGCCACTGCGGCGCGGTGCGATTCGAGGTCACGCTGAGCGAGGGCTTCGCCAGTGCCCGACGCTGCGATTGTTCGTTTTGCAGAAGACGGGGAGCGATCGCGGTGTCGGCACCGCTGGACGGGGTTCGAATTGTGCAAGGCGCCGAAAACCTGGCGACCTACAGTTTCGGCACCCATGTGGCGCAGCATCATTTCTGCAAGACCTGCGGCATCTACACCCATCACCGGCGCCGCTCGAACCCGGATGAGTTCGGCGTCAACGTCGCCTGCATCGAGGGGGTCAATCCGCGCGATCTGGGCGAGGTGGTCTGGAACGACGGCGTAAACCATCCTTCCGACCGCTGAGCGGCCGGGCCGCGGACCCGTCTAGGCCCTCATGACCTTGGCGAAACTGTCGAAGATATTCCCGTTGGCGCAGAGCAGCTCGCCGCTGGACAGGATGTCGGCCTCGGGCACCAGCGGTTCGACGATGCCGCCCGCCTCGCGCACCAGAACCAGCCCGGCGGCGATGTCCCAGGGGTGCAGGCGCCGCTCCCAGAAACCGTCGAAACGACCCGCCGCGACATAGGCCAGGTCCAGCGCCGCGGCGCCCCAGCGGCGCACCCCGGCACAGGTCGGCAGCAGCCGGGCGAGGTCCTGCAGCGTCTCGGGCAGGTCGGCGCGGCCGCCGAAGGGCAGGCCGGTGGCGAAGATCGCCTCGATCATCGACTTGCGGCCCGAGACCCGAAGCCGGGACTCGTTCAGCCAGGCGCCCTGGCCCTTTTCGGCGAAGAACATCTCGTCCTTGGCCGGGTCGAAGACCACCCCGGCGACGATCTCGCCCTTGTGTTCCAGCGCGATCGAGACCGCCCAGTGCGGCAGGCCGTGCAGGAAATTGGTGGTGCCGTCCAGAGGATCGACGATCCAGCGCCGGGTCGGGTCTTCGCCCTTCTCGGCGGCGCTTTCCTCGGCCACCCAGCCATAGGTCGGACGGGCGCCGCGCAGTTCCTGCTTGAGGATCGCCTCGGCGGCCAGATCCGCCTTGGAGACGAAATCCCCCGGCCCCTTCGACGAGACCTGGAGATTCTCGACCTCGCGGAAGTCCTTGACGAGCGAACGTCCCGCCAGGCGCGCGGCCTTGATCATCACGTTGAGGTTGGCGCTGCCCTGCATCTTCACATCCCGTCTGGTCCAGAGCGGGCGTATAGGCGCTTGGCGGGCCAATGCCAAGAGTTGCGGAAGCGCAAGATCGTCACGGTCCCGGCGGCGGGGATGGCGTGGAGCGGGGAGGACCGCCCTACCCCATCCCCCGCGCCAGTTCGGCGGCAAAGAAATCCTCGGGGTCGTCCAGTTCGACCAGCCTCTTGCCCTCGATCACCCAGAACCGGTTCGCCACCGCCCGCACGAAGGCCCGGTCGTGCGAGACCAGCAGGCAGGAGACCTCGTCGCGGGTCAGTTCCGCTTCCAGCGCCTCCTGGCCCTCGATGTCGAGATGGTTGGTCGGCTCGTCCATCAGGTAGAAGTTCGGCCGCTCCAGCCGCAGGGCCAGCATCGCCAGCCGCGCCCGCTGCCCGCCCGAGAGCAGCGCCGCCGGGCGGCCCTGGGCATCGAAGGAAATCCCGGCGCCGGCCAGCAGCCCGCGCGCCGTCTGGTCGCCGATGTCCGAGCGGGCACAGATCGCCGCCAGCGGTGTCTCGTCACCGTCGATCCCGGTGAGCGCCTGATCGGAATAGCCCAGCCGCAGCGATGCGGCGACTGAGAGCCCCTCGGTCTCGCGGCCCTGGCAGGCGGCGTGCAGCGCCTCGATCAGCCGGGTCTTTCCGGCGCCGTTCGGCCCCAGCAGCAGCACCCGGTCCCCCGGCCCGATCCATTTCCGGCCGGTCGTGAACAGCACCCGGCCATCCGGCGCCGGCACCGGCATCCCGTCCAGCCGCAGCAGGGCCCGCGCACGGGCCACCGCCGGGTCGAGCCGGATCGCGCCCGAGGATGACTCGCGCCAGGCCGGGCGGGCGGCCTGCTCGATCCGCTCGGCCCGGTTCTTGAGTTGCCGGGTCTTGGTGATCAGCAGGTCGGAGCCGGAGTTGATGCCGATGTTCTTCAGCTTCGCCGCCTGGCGGCGCAGCTGGTCGGCCTTCTTCATGTCGTTCCGGTGCTGCCGGTCGTCGGCCGCGTCCGCCTGAACCAGCGCCGCACGGGCGCGGCTGTAGGGCAGCGCGAAATCACGGCTGACGGTCTCGCGCAGGAACAGGCTGCGGTTGGTCACCGCATCCAGAAAAGCCCGGTCATGGCTGGCGATCAGCAGCGGGAAGTCGCGCGGCAGGCTGGCGATCCAGCCCTGCAGCCAGCCGATCCGGGCCAGGTCGAGATGGTTGGTCGGCTCGTCCATCAGCAGAAGGTCCGGCCCGCCGATCCAGACCCGGGCCAGCATCGCCATCCGCTGCCAGCCGCCGGAGAGTGCGCCGAGGGGGCGGCTTCGCAGCTCTTCCGGGATCGCCAGCTCGTCGAGCACCAGCCCGACCCGCCAGCTCTCGGTCTCGGCCAGATCCGCGGTGAGGCCGCCGGCGACGACCTCCTCGACCGTCGCAGCGGACAGCGCGGCGGGAATGTCCTGCGCCAGATGGCCGGTGATCAGGCCGCGGGCGCGGGTGATCTCGCCATGCGTCGGTTCCAGCGCGCCGGACAGGCAGGCCAGCAGCGCCGACTTGCCGCGGCCGTTGGCGGCGATCAGGCCGATCCGGTCGCCGGGATGGATGGTAAGGGAAAGCCCGGAAAACAGGGGGGCCGCGAAGGTCAGGCCAAGGTCACGGGTGGTGAGTAGGGTCATGATGGATATCCGCTGGTCGAAAGGCCCCGCTGTCGGTTCGGGGCTGGCTGGCGGGTCGCTGCATGGCGGCAGGGGCCCCGCCGGTTCCGGGCGGATCGGTCGCGGACCCTATCGGGTCAGGCTGCGGCTCCACCCTGCATCGGGACATGCAGGGCACAGACAGGGCCGTAGAGACTGGGCCATTTGCGGATTGTCATTCCCGGCCCTCCCTGTTGCGCATTGGACCTGGGCGGAGCCTATCCGAATGCACCGGGCCTGACAATCGCGGCAGTCGGCTCAATGCGGCGCGACATCCGACAAGAGGTTGATGACCAGCACCCCGGCCAGGATCAGGCCCAGCCCGAGGATCGCCGCCGGGTCCAGCCTCTGGCCATAGCCAAGCCAGGCCACGGCGGTGATCAGCACGATCCCCAGCCCGGACCAGACCGCATAGACCACCCCGGTCGGCATCACCCGCAACGGATAGGACAACAGCCAGAACGCGACGCCATAGCCGACAACCGCCAGCACACTGGGCCAGAGCCGGGTAAAGCTGGCCGACCGCGCAAGCGCGGTGGTGGCGACGACCTCGGCCAGGATCGCGGCCGCGAGGATCAGATAGAACCGCACCGGTCAGCCTTCGGCCGCCGGAACGGCGCCACGGGCGGCGTTGCCCTGCCGCAGCACCACCGGCTCGGTCCTGGCCAGCTTCACCCAATGCGCCATGTAGGGTTTGGCACCGTCATCGCTGCGGGTCGCGGCATACATCCGCCGGGTGATCCCCTCGCGGGTGATCGGCCGGGTCACATAGTCGGACGACACCTTGACCTGGCGCAGCACCCAGTCGGGCAGCACCGCCACCCCCCGCTGCGAGGCGACCAGCAGCAGGATCATCGCCGTCAGCTCGACCCTGCGGATCGAGCGCGGCTCGACCCCGGCGGGCATCAGCAGCATCTTGAACACGTCGAGTTTCGAGCGCTCGACCGGATAGGCGATCAGCACCTCGTCCCTGAAATCCGCCGCCTCGACAAAGGGTTTCGCGGCCAGCGGATGCGCCGCCGAAGCCACGAACACCGGCTGATAATCGAACAAGGGCGCGAACTGGATGCCGGGAATCTCTTCCGGGTCCGAGGAGATCACCAGATCGACCTCTTCCCTTGCCAGCGCGTTCAGCGCGTCGAAGGCCAGCCCGGCGCGGATGTCCACATCGACCTCGGGCCAGGCCTTGCGGAACTGTTCCAGCACCGGGAACAGCCATTCGTAGCAGGCGTGGCACTCGATCGCGAGATGCAGCCGCCCGGCCTTGCCGCTGCGCAGCCCGGCGAAATCCTGTTCCAGCGCCTCCAGCTCGGGCAGGACCCGCTCGGCCAGACGCAGCAGCCGGTGCCCCGCCGCCGAGAGTTTCATCGGCTTGGTGCGGCGGACGAAGAGCTCGACCCCGGCCTGATCCTCCAGCCCCTTGACCTGATGGCTGAGCGCCGACTGGGTGATGTTCAGCAGTTCCGCCGCCCGGGCCAGACCGCCGGTGTCGTGGATCGCCTTCACCGTGCGGAGGTGCCGGAATTCGATATTCATTTCGGTCCTCATGATGTTGATGAGAATTATGAGTTTGTCTCACAAAGCAGGATGCCCTACAACGGCCCGCATCAACCCAACCCATGCCCCCGGTGCCCCATGACCGCTGCCCGACCCGACCTCAGGATTTCCTTCGAGTTCTTCCCGCCGCAGTCGATGGAAGCCTCGTTCCGGCTCTGGGACACGGTCAACACCCTGGCGCCGCTGGCACCGAGCTTCGTCTCGGTGACCTATGGCGCTGGCGGCACCACCCGCGACCTGACCCATGACGCGGTCGGGATCATCCACAAGAACTACGGGCTGAACGTGGCGGCGCACCTGACCTGCGTGAATGCCTCGAAGGCCGAGACGCTGGAGATCGCCCGGCGCTATGCCGAGGTCGGCGTGACCGAGATCGTGGCCCTGCGCGGCGATGCGCCGAAGGGCCAGGGCAGGTTCGTGCCGCATCCCGAGGGGTTCGCGGATTCGGCCGAGCTGGTGGCGGCGCTGGCCGAGACCGGGCTGTTCAAGCTGCGGGTCGGCGCCTATCCCGACCGGCATCCGGAAGCCACCGACGACGAGGCCGACATCCGCTGGCTGAAGCGCAAGATCGAGGCCGGCGCCAGTTCGGCGATCACCCAGTTCTTCTTCGAGGCCGAGACCTTCTTCCGGTTCCGCGACCGGGCCGAGAAGGCCGGGATCACCGCGCCGATCATCCCCGGCATCCTGCCGATCGAGAACTGGGAGGGCACCAAACGCTTCGCCGCCCGCTGCGGCACGGAGGTTCCGGCCTGGCTGGACGAGGCCTTCACCGCCGCCAAGCGCGACGGGCGCGAAGAGCTGCTTTCGACCGCGATCTGCACCGAGCTTTGCACCGAGCTGATCGAGGGCGGCGTCGAGGATCTGCATTTCTACACCCTGAACAAGCCGCAGCTGACCCGGGACGTTGCCCATGCCCTGGGCATCGCACCCGAGGTGAACCTCGAAAAGGTCGCCTGAGACCGGATCGACTGCGCCACGACGGGCGGCTCTGCGGGGAGGCAGGGCCGCCCTTTTTCCTGCCGGCGCGCCGGTTGCCGGCGGCGGAGCCTCCGGCGGGGATATTTTCCAGGTGAAGCGGGCCCCGGGACGGCAGACCGGCGCCGACGGAACGTCACCGCGGTTTGGGTCTTTTCAGGCTGGACCAATCGGTCTAGCCTCGCCGCGAAACCGGAGGGACCATGACTGACGCCTATGCCGCCGCCTCGCCCGAGGACCTGCTGTCGCCGCAGGAATTGCTGTCGATGTCGGGACTCGAATTCCTGACCGCCATGAAGGAGGGCCGGCTGGCCGGGCCGCCGATCGCCGGGCTGATGAACTATCGGCCGAGCGTGGTCGAGGCTGGCCGGGTGGTGTTCTCGGGCGCCCCGGCCTTTGAGGTGATGAACCCGATCGGCACGGTGCATGGCGGCTGGTACGGCACCCTGCTGGACAGCTGCATGGCCTGCGCGGTGCAGACGCTGCTGCCCAGGGGAACGGTCTACACGACGCTGGAATACAAGATAAACATCATCCGCCCGGTGCCGCTGGGAATGCAGGTCGACGCGATCGGAACCGCCTCGCATGTCGGCCGCACCACCGGGGTGGCCAGCGGCGAGATCCGGGGCCAGGAGGATGGCAAGCTCTATGCCACCGGCTCGACCACCTGCCTGATCATGACCCCCTGAGGCGCTCAACGGCCGGGGTCGCAGCACTGCCGGGGATCAGGGCTGCGTCGGCTCGTCGCCCGGAAGCCGCATCCGGATGCCCTGCCCGGGCGCGGGCGCGCGGTCCCGTCGGCCCGGGCCGGTCAGCCGAAGAGCAGCACCGGGTGGCCGCGGGCCGAGGGGTGGATCTGTTCGGACGGATCGGCGCCGACCTCGCGCCGGTGGCGGCGCAGGAAGGCCTTGCCCCAGCCCCTCATGGTGCCGACCGAGGGCGCCGTGGCATCGCAGGGAAAGCGCGCGCGCCAGCCCTGCGGCAGCGGCAGCCCGGCCGCCTCGGCGCGTTCCAGCATCCAGACCAGGGGAATGTTGGCCAGCGGCCGCGCCGCGTCGAAGCCGCCGAGCTGACCGCCGATGTCGCCATGGGCGCCGCGAAACCACATCTGGATCATCTCGCCCGTCCAGTCGGGATCGCAGACCCACATCACCGGCGCGAAGGCGTCGCGGGTCTCGTCTAGCGCCAGGGCGTGATAGCCGCGCCGGACCGAGGGGCCGAGGCCGAGGGTGTGGAACTGATGTTCGACGGTGGACCAGCGCCAGAACAGCGGCGCCCGGATGCCGAGCGCCTTCACCGTGTCCCAGACCCCGATCATCTCGATATCCGCTACCGCGTGGCAATTGGCCCGGGCGAAGAGCCGCGCCGAGTAGCCGCCGGGATCGGCGCGGTAATGGCGATAGGCCAGGGTGATGTTGCGCTCGGTCGCGGCATCGGCCCGCAGCAGCCCGACGGTGTCGATCAGCCCGGCCAGCGCCCGCGCCGCGTAGGCGCCACGCGAATAACCGAACAGCCATATCCGGTCGCCGTCATGGTAGCGCGAGGCGAGATGGCCATAGACCCGGCGGATTTGCCGGTTGATGCCGCGCCCCTCGACCACGTCCAGCGTCGCCTTCCAGTCGCGCCACTGGATGCCGGCCTCGTAGCGCACGATCATGGCGCCATGCGCCGTCTGATCGCGCAGCAGCTTGTAGGTCAGCCCGGCATTGGTCTCTTCGCCCTCCTCCAGCGAGGACAGCGTGCCGTCGAGGATCACCACATGATCGACATGGCCCCGCTGGCGACGGGCGGGCTGGGCTGTCTCGGCCCTCGGGCCGCGGCGCAGAAGCCGCCTGATCCAGTCAGGCGGCGTCACGCTTGGCGTCGTTCAGCATCGCCCAGACGCGATGCGGGGTGAAGGGCATGTCGGCCTGCCGCACCCCGGCCTGCCAGAGCGCATCCATCACCGCATTGGCCACCGCGGCCATCGAGCCGACCGTCCCGGCCTCGCCGCAGCCCTTCATCCCCATGATGTTGGCGGTCGAGGGCACCGGTTCCGAGGTGAAGTCGATCAGCGGCAGATCTGCGGCCCGGGGCATCCCGTAATCCATGAAGGTCGCGGTCAGCAACTGGCCGTTCTCGTCATAGACTACCTGCTCGCTCAGCGCCTGGCCAAGCCCCTGCGCGACCCCGCCATGAACCTGGCCCTCGGCCAGCATCGGGTTGATAAGATTACCGAAATCGTCCACCACCGTATAGCGCTCGACGGTGACCTGGCCGGTCGCGGGATCGACCTCGACCTCGCAGACATGGCCGCCGTTGGGATAGGAGCGGCCCGGCAGGGTGGCCGTCTCGGTGATCTTCAGCAGATCGTCGCGGCCCTTGGCGCGGGCCATCTCGGCGGCTTCCAGCATGGTCGGGGTCAGGTTCGACCCGGCAACGCGGAACCTCTCGTCGTCAAAGCTGACCTCGGCCGGATCGACCCCGGCCTCTTCGGCGATCATCGCGCCGAAGCCGCTCACCAGCCGCGTCACCGCCGCCAGCGTGGCGTTGTTCTGGGTGGTGACGGACCGCGAGCCGCCGGTGCCGCCGCCCCTGGCGATCCGGTCGCTGTCGCCCTGGATCACCCGGATCGAGTCCAGCGGGATGCCGGTCTGGTCGCTGAGGAACTTGGCGAAGACCGTCTCGTGCCCCTGGCCGCCGGACTGGGTGCCGACATAGAGCAGCACGGTGCCGTCCTCCTGGAACTCGACGGTGGCGTCTTCCTCGGGCGAGCCGAGGATCGACTCGATGTAGTAGCACAGCCCCTGGCCGCGCAGCTTGCCACGGCTGGCCGAAGCCGCGCGCCGCGCCGGGAACCCGGCCCTGTCGCATTCGATCTCGACCCGAGACAGGACCTTGTTGAAATCGCCGACATCATATTTCTCGCCGGTGGCCGAGGTATAGGGGAAGGCCGAGACCGGGATGAAGTTCTTGCGCCGCAGGGTCCAGGGATCGGTGCCGAGCTGCCTGGCGGCATAGTCCATCATTCGTTCCAGCGCATAGATCGCCTCGGGCCGGCCGGCGCCGCGATAGGCATCGACCTGCACCGTGTTGGTGTAGATGCCCTTCACGTTCAGCAGGGTCGTCTGCACGTCATAGGTGCCCATCAGGACCCGCGCCCAGAGGAAGCTCTGGATCATCTGGCCGAATTCCGAGTTGTAGGCGCCGAGATTCGAGAGGCCCTCGACCTTGTAGGCGGTGATCTTGTGGTCCTTGTCGAAGGCCAGGGTGCAGACGGCATCCACGGCCCGGCCGCCGTTGTCGGTCAGCATCGCCTCGGTCCGTTCCGACATCCAGCGCACCGGATGGTCCAGCTTGCGGGCCGCGGCGGCGCAGACGTAATACTCGGGATAGGTGAAGCCCTTCATGCCGAAACCGCCGCCGACATCCGGATTGGTGACCCGGAAGGTTCCGGCATCCTCGCCGAACACCCGGGCCAGCGCGTTCTTCAGCCCCCAGACGCCCTGGCCGTTGACGCAGACATGCAGGCGGCCGCCCTCCATCGGTTCGGCATAGCAGCCGCGCGGTTCCATCGAATTGACGATGATCCGGTTGTCGCCGATCGGCATGGTGACGACATGGGCGGCGGCGGCGATCGCGGCCTCGACCTTGTCGGCATCGCCCTCGCTGAAGTCATAGGCCACGTTGTCGGGCGCCTCGTCATGGATCGTCGGGCCGCCCGGCGCCAGATCGATCTTGGCAGGCAGGTCCTCGTAATCGACCTCGACCAGTTCGGCGGCATCCTTGGCCTGAACCAGCGTCTCGGCCACCACCGCCGCGACCGCCTCGCCGACATAGTTCACCTTGCCCTTGGCCAGCAGCGGACGCAGCGGCGCCGCGCCTTTCGAGCCGTCGCGGTTGGTCTGCACGGTGGCCGTCATGCCGATCGAGAGGCCCATGGCCTCCAGATCCTCGACCGTCAGCACCGCCTTGACGCCCGGCGCCGCCAGCGCGGCCGAGGTATCCACGCCGAGGATCCTGGCATGTCCGAACGGAGACCGGACGAAGGTCACGAACCAGGCATTTTCAGGGGCAATATCATCGACATAACGGCCATGGCCGGTCAACAGCCGAAGATCCTCGACCCGGCTCTGTGCCGCACTCTTTCCGAACTTGTCCATGTCGCGCTCCGTGACTTCAGGCTTCGCGGGCGAGCCTAGCCACCAAGCCGGGATTGTCCAGAGAGCCCGGTCCCTAAGCCGCGCTTTCCGCCCCGGGCAGGCCCAGATGCCGCGCCACCAGTTCCGCCACGCCGGTGAAGGGGATCAGCCCCAGTTCCCCCGCGCCCTGGCCCCGGATCAGCACCGGCACCCTCTCGCGGGTGTGATCGGTTCCGGTCCAGGTCGGGTCGTTGCCATGGTCGGCGGTGAAGAGAATCATGTCCCCGTCGCCCAGATGCGCGAAGACCCGCGGCAGTTGCGCGTCGAACCATTCCAGCGCCCTGGCGTAACCCGAGACATCGCGGCGATGGCCGTAGAGCGTGTCGAACTCGACGAAATTGGCGAAGGTCAGGCTGCCCGGCGCGGCGTCGCGGGCAAGGTCCACCAGATGGTCCATCAGCTGCGCATCGGGGCCCTTGCGAAGGTCGCCGATGCCGCGCATCGAGAAGATGTCCCCGATCTTGCCCACCGCATGGGTGTCGCGCCCATCCTCCGCGGCCCGGTCCAGCAGGGTCGGCGCCGGCGGCAACATTGCATAGTCATGCCGGTTGCCGGTGCGTTTGAAGCTGCCCGGCGCGCCGACGAAGGGCCGGGCGATGACCCGTCCGACCCGCATCGCGTGCAGGGTCGGCGCGATGTCGGCGCAGAGCTTTTGCAGCCGGTCGAGCCCGAAATGCTCTTCATGCGCGGCGATCTGGAACACCGAATCCGCCGAGGTATAGCAGATCGGCTTGCCGGTGCGGATATGCTCGGCGCCCAGTTCCTCGATGATCGGCACGCCCGAGGCATGGCAGTCGCCCAGGATCCCGTCGGTCCCGGCCAGCTGTGCGACCCTGGCGCTGAGTTCGGGCGGAAAGGCGGGCCGGGTGTCGGGGAAATAGGTCCAGTTCCAGGGCACCGGCACCCCGGCCAGTTCCCAGTGGCCCGAGGGCGTGTCCTTTCCGGGCGAGACCTCGGTGGCGGCCCCCCAGCGGCCCGACACCGCGCCGCCCAGCCCGATCTCCAGCCCCGAGGCCAGGGCCACCGCCCGGCCGAGCCCGAGCGCGGCCAGGTTCGGCAGCTGCAGCGCCCCGCTCCGGCCCTCTTCGGCGCGGCCCTCGGCGCAGGCCTGCGCGATATGGCCCAGCGTGTTGGCCCCGGTGTCGGGGCGGTCGCCGTTGAAGAACTCGGCCGCGTCGGGCGCGCCGCCGCAGCCCACCGAATCCATCACCACCAGAAATGCCCGGGTCATCGTCCATCCTCCCGGCAGGCACGCAGCGCCCTGCCCGCTTCATCTTCCAAATATCCCCGCCGGAGGCTCCTGCCGCCTCCAGAGGCGCGGCGCGTGGGGCGGGGCCTCATGCGATCCGCTCGTGAATCAGCGGCGGCGGGTCCACCTCGCCCCCCACCCTGTAGGCCGCCTGCAGGGCCTGCACCCCGGCCTGCGCCGCGGCGTCATCGGCAGCGTGGACCCGGCCGATGGGCTGCCCCGGCCCGACCTTGTCGCCGATATGGGTCAGCGCCGAATAGCCGACCGACGGGTCGATCCTGTCGCCGTCGCGCTGCCGCCCGCCGCCCAGAGCCACCACCGCCAGCCCGACGGCGCCGGTATCGACCGCCACCACCCGGCCTTCGGCCGGCGCCGGCACGTCGCGGACCACCCCGGCTTCGGGCAGATGCGCCCGCCAGTTCTCGACGAAATCCGCCGGGCCGCCCAGAGCCGCCACCATGGCGCCGAACCGCTCGGCGGCGTGGCCCCGGTGCAGCGCCTCGGCAATCGCCGCGCCGCCGCGGGCGGCGTCCGGCTGGACGCCGCAGAGCGCCAGCAACTCGCCGCCCAGTGCCACCGTCAGATCCCAGAGGTTCTGGGTGATCGCGCCACCCGTCAGGCAATCCATCACCTCGGCCACCTCCAGCGCATTGCCGGCGGTCAGGGCCAGCGGCTGGTCCATGTCGGTGATCAGCGCGCGGGTCGGGCAGCCGGCGCCCTTGGCGGTCTCGACCAGTGCCCTGGCCAGTGCCCGCGCGTCCTGCGGCGCCTGCATGAAGGCGCCCGAGCCGACCTTCACGTCCAGCACCAGTCCCTGCAGCCCCGCCGCCAGTTTCTTGGACAGGATCGAGGCGGTGATCAGGTCGATGCTCTCGACCGTGCCGGTCACGTCGCGCACCGCGTAGAGACGCTTGTCGGCGGGGGCGATCCGCCCCGTCGCGCCGATGATCGCGCAGCCGATGTCGCGGACGATCCCGCCCAGCCGGTCGGCGCTGACCTCGACTCCATAGCCGGGGATCGATTCCAGCTTGTCGAGCGTGCCGCCGGTGTGGCCCAGCCCGCGCCCCGAGACCATCGGCACATAGACGCCGCAGGCGGCCAGGGCGGGCGCAAGCAGAAGCGAGATCGAATCGCCGATGCCGCCGGTCGAATGCTTGTCCACCACCGGGCCGGGCAGCGCCCAGTCGAGCACATCGCCCGAATCCCGCATCGCCAGGGTCAGCGCGACCCGGCCTTCGTCGCCCAGCCCACGCTGGCAGACCGCCATGGCGAAGGCCCCCGCCTGGCTGTCGGTGACGGCGCCCGAGGCGAGGCCCCGGGCGAACCACGCAATCTCCTCGGGCCCCGGGCGGACCCCGTCGCGCAGCTTCACCAGGATGGCGCGGGCGTCCATCAGGCGCGGTCCATCTGGGCGGCATCGAAGGCACCGGGCAGCAGATCGCCCAGGGTCAGGCTGGTCTCGACCCCGTCGAGATTGCCCATGGTCACGGTGACATCCCTGCCGGCGAATTCGGCAATCTTCTGCCGGCAGCCGCCGCAGGGTGTCACCGGCACCGGACTGTCGGCCACGACATAGACCTTGGCGATCTTCGTTTCGCCCGCCGCCACCATCGCGGCAATCGCTCCGGCCTCTGCACAGGTGCCTTCGGGATAGGCAACATTCTCGACATTGCAGCCCTGGTAGACGGCGCCGGAGGCGGTGCGGATCGCGGCACCGACCTTGAACCCGGAATAGGGCGCATAGGCCCGGACCTGCACCTCGATCGCGGCGGTTCTGAGATCCATGGCGACGTCTCCCCTTTTGGTGGCCAGACTGCGGCGCGGGTCGGGACGTTGCAAGCCCCCTCCGCGGCCCGGGCCGGAAGGGCGGCAGCGGCCGGGCCCTGCCCCGCTGCCCGATTATCCGCCCCGGCCCCCGCGGCCCGCGCTCTTGCCGCTTGCGGCACACCCTCATCCGTGGATACAATCGGACCGACACCAGGATAGTTTAACGTTAAACTATTCGAAGGGAGGACCAGCATGACAGATGCCAGAGACCCGGCCGCAGGGCCGGACAATGCGCGCGCCGAGCCTTCGCACCACGACAATCTGCGCCAGGCGGCGCTGAATTATCACGAGTTTCCCAAGCCCGGAAAGCTCGAGATCCGCGCCACCAAGCCGATGGCCAACGGCCGCGATCTGTCACGCGCCTATTCGCCGGGCGTGGCCGAGGCCTGCCTGGAGATCAAGGCCGAGCCGAGCAGCGCCTCGCGCTTTACCGCGCGCGGCAATCTCGTCGCTGTGGTCACCAACGGCTCCGCCGTTCTGGGCCTCGGCAATATCGGCGCGCTGGCCAGCAAGCCGGTGATGGAGGGCAAGGCGGTCCTGTTCAAGAAATTCGCCAATATCGACTGTTTCGACATCGAGCTGAACCAGACCGACCCGGAGAAGCTGGCCGATATCGTCTGCGCGCTGGAACCGACCTTCGGCGCGATCAATCTGGAAGACATCAAGGCGCCGGACTGCTTCATTGTCGAGAAGCTCTGCCGCGAGCGGATGAACATCCCGGTCTTTCACGACGACCAGCACGGCACCGCCATCGTCGTCGGCGCCGCCGCGACCAATGCGGTGCGGGTGGCCGGCAAGCGGTTCGAGGACATCAAGGTGGTGTCCACCGGCGGCGGCGCGGCGGGGATCGCCTGTCTCAACATGCTGCTGAAACTGGGCGTGAAGCGCGAGAACGTCTGGCTCTGCGATCTGGTCGGGCTGGTCCACGAGGGCCGGACCGAGGAGATGACCCCGCAGAAGGCCGAATTCGCCCAGCCGGGCGGACCGCGCGGGTTGGGCGATGTCATCGACGGCGCCGACCTGTTCCTGGGCCTGTCCGGACCCGGGGTGCTGAAGCCCGAGATGGTCGCCCGGATGTCCGACGCGCCGATCATCTTCGCGCTGGCCAACCCGACGCCCGAGATCATGCCCGAGGATGCCCGCGCCGTGAAGCCGGATGCGATCATTGCCACGGGACGCTCGGATTACCCCAATCAAGTCAACAACGTGCTGTGTTTCCCCTTCATCTTCCGGGGGGCGCTGGACGTCGCGGCCACGACGATCAACGACGAGATGGAACTGGCCTGCATCGAAGGCATCGCCGCCCTGGCCCGCGCCACCACCAGCGCCGAGGCCGCCGCCGCCTATCAGGGCGAGCAGATGACATTCGGCGCCGACTACCTGATCCCGAAACCCTTCGATCCGCGGCTGATGGGGGTCGTCGCCTCGGCCGTCGCGGGGGCGGCGATGAAGACCGGCGTGGCGATGAAGCCGCTGGACGATCTCAAGGCCTACAAGGCCAAGCTGGACGGCTCGGTCTTCCGCTCGGCGCTGATCATGCGCCCGGTGTTCGAGGCCGCCGCGACCACCAGCCGCCGCATCGTCTTTGCCGAGGGCGAGGACGAGCGGGTGCTCCGGGCCGCCAATGCGATGATCGACGACACCACCGACAAGCCGATCCTGATCGGCCGCCCCGAGGTGATCGAGACCCGCGCCGAACGGGCCGGGCTGAGCATAAGGCTGGGCGAGAATGTCGAGGTGGTGAACCCCGAGAACGACCCGCGCTACCGCGACTACTGGCAGAGCTATCACCGGATCATGGAGCGGCGCGGCGTCACCCCCGACCTGGCCCGTGCGGTGATGCGGACCAATACCACGGCGATCGGCGCGGTGATGGTGCATCGCGACGAGGCCGACAGCCTGATCTGCGGCACCTTCGGGCAGTTCCTCTGGCATCTGAAATATGTCCATCAGGTGCTGGGTTCGGACAAGCTGCATCCGGTGGCGGCGCTGAGCCTGATGATCCTGGAAGACGGGCCGCTCTGGGTCGCCGATACGCAGGTGCATCATGAGCCCTCGCCCGAACAGATCGCCGAGACCTGCATCGCCTCGGCCCGCCATGTCCGCCGCTTCGGGGTCCGGGCCCAGGTGGCGCTGTGTTCGCATTCGCAATTCGGCAATCTCGACTGCGACAGCGGCCGGCGGATGCGCGGGGCGCTGGAAATCCTCGATTCGGCGCCGCGCGATTTCGACTATGAGGGCGAGATGCATGTCGATGCGGCGCTGGACGTGGCCCTGCGCCAGCGCCACTTCCCCAACACGCGGCTTCAGGGGCCGGCCAATGTGCTGGTCTTCGCCAATTCCGATGCCGCCTCGGGGGTGCGCAACATCCTGAAGATGAAGGCCAATGCCCTGGAGGTCGGACCGATCCTGATGGGGATGGGCAACAAGGCGCATATCGTGACGCCCTCGATCACCGCGCGGGGTCTGCTGAACATGTCGGCCATCGCCGGGACGCCGGTGGCGCATTACGGGTGAATCCCGGCCCTGACGCCCCCCGTTAGCGCCAAACGTGACAATTGCCCGCGCCCTGCCCTGCTGGACGCATGCCCCCGCGTCGCGCTAGACCCATTCATGGGATCAGGGAGGATCACTGATGAGCTACGCCGACGTCTATGCCGACTGGAAGGCCGACCCCGAAGGCTTCTGGATGCGCGAAGCGCAGGCCATCGACTGGGACAAGCCGCCCTCGAAGGCGCTGTTCGACGAGAAGGCGCCGCTCTACGAATGGTATTCGGACGGGCTGACCAACACCTGCTGGAACGCGGTCGATCGCCATGTCGCGGCAGGGCGCGGCAGCCAGGCGGCGATCATCCATGACAGCCCGATCACCGGCTTGACCCACAAGATCACCTATGTCGAGCTGCTGCAAAGGGTCTCGTCGCTGGCCGGGGCGCTGAAGGCGCAGGGCGTCGGCAAGGGCGACCGGGTGATCATCTACATGCCGATGATCCCCGAGGCGCTGGAAGCGATGCTGGCCTGCGCCCGCCTGGGCGCGATCCACTCGGTGGTCTTCGGCGGTTTCGCCGCGCATGAGCTGGCGGTGCGGATCGACGACTGCACGCCCAAGGCGATCATCGCCGCCTCCTGCGGGCTCGAACCGGACCGGGTGGTGCATTACAAGCCGCTGGTCGACGAAGCCATCGAGCAATCCACCCACAAGCCGGACTTCTGCGTGATCTTCCAGCGCGAGCAGGAGGTCGCCAAGCTGATCCCCGGGCGCGACCTGGACTGGCACGGGTTCCAGGCCGGGGTCGAGCCGGCCTCATGCGAGCCGGTCGAGGGCAATCATCCGGCCTATATCCTCTATACCTCGGGCACCACCGGCCAGCCCAAGGGCGTGATCCGGCAGACCGCCGGCCACATGGTGGCGCTGAACTGGACCATGAAGGCTGTCTACAATGTCGAGGCCGGCGACGTGTTCTGGGCCGCCTCGGACGTCGGCTGGGTCGTTGGCCACAGCTATATCTGCTATGGCCCGCTGGTCGCCGGCTGCACCACGATCGTCTTCGAGGGCAAGCCGGTCGGAACCCCCGATGCCGGCACCTTCTGGCGGGTGATCGAGGATCACCGGGTAAAGAGTTTCTTTACCGCCCCAACCGCAATCCGAGCCGTCAAACGCGAGGATCCGGAAGGCAAGCTGATGGGCAATTACGACCTGTCATCGCTGAATGTGCTTTATCTGGCAGGCGAACGCGCCGATCCCGATACGATCGAATGGGCGGGACGGCATCTGAATGTCCCGGTCATCGACCATTGGTGGCAGACCGAAACCGGCTGGGCGATTGCCGCGAATCCGATGGGAATCGAGCCGCTTCCGGTCAAGATCGGCAGCCCTTCGGTGGCAATGCCCGGCTATGACGTGCAGATATTGGACGAGGCCGGCCATCCCGTGAAGGATGGCGAACTGGGCGCCATCGCGGTGAAATTGCCATTGCCGCCGGGCACCCTGCCGGGGCTCTGGAATGCCGAGGCCCGCTATCGCAAGAGCTATCTGGACCATTTTCCAGGCTATTACGAAACCGGCGATGCCGGGTTCAAGGATGAGGATGGCTATCTCTATATCATGGCCCGCACGGATGATGTCATCAATGTCGCGGGACACCGCCTTTCGACAGGCGCGATGGAGGAAATCCTTGCCGGCCATGCAGATGTGGCCGAATGCGCGGTCATCGGGGTCAGCGATCCGCTCAAGGGTCAGGTGCCCATGGGCTTTCTCTGCCTGAACAGTGGCTGCAACCGGACCCATGAAACGGTCGTCAAGGAATGCGTGGCCCGGGTGCGCGACCAGATCGGACCGGTCGCGGCATTCAAGCAGGCCGTGGTGATCCAGAGACTTCCGAAGACCCGGTCGGGAAAGATTCTCCGGGGCACGATGGCCAAGATTGCCGACGGCGTTTCTTTCAAAATGCCAGCAACAATAGACGATCCTGCAATTCTTGATGAAATTCGCGACAGTCTATCGAAGATCGGCTACCCGAAAAGTTGATCTTATAGTCAATATCTCCCATTGGCGGGTTGCGCCCCAAGGCGTCCTTGGACAGGTTGTCTATCGCGAGGGTTGCAGGGAAATCCGCCGTCGGGATCGGACCGATGGTATTGCCCTTATTCAATAGTGTGGGGTTAAATCGGTCTTGTCCTTGTTTGCCGTTTTCTTTGAAGGTCTGGCATCATTCGCCCCTGCCGGCCCTGACGAAAGCGCCATGTCTGGAAGAGAAATCCAGTCATGGTAATCAATTCCACAATTCCGGACGCCGGTCCGATGCTCGGCTCGAGTCCGGCGCTGAGAACCATGCTGGACCGTGCGCGGGCCGCAGCCCGGTCGGACCAGCCGGTGTTTCTGTGGGGCGAAAGCGGGACCGGCAAGGACCTGCTGGCGCAGGCGATCCATGCCGGCTCGTCGCGGGCCTCGGGGAACCTTGTGATCCTGAATGCCGGTGCGGTGCCGGACGACATCCTCGACCGCGAAATCTATGGCGACCCCGGCGCCGGCCAGCCGCCGCGCTACCCTTCGGTGCCGCCCTATCTGGCACAGGCACAGGGCGGCACGCTCTATATCGACGATGTCTGCCGGATGTCCCTGCATCTTCAAGCCCGGCTTCTGGCGCTGCTGCGCCGCGGCTGGATCGCGCGGAGCGACGGACGCTCGGAACGGTTCACCGCCCGGCTGATTTCCGCGACCAATACCTCGCCCACGACGGCGTTGAAGGAAGGAAAGCTGCGCCGCGATCTCTACGACATGCTGGCGGTAGAGCCGTTGAACCTGCCGCCGCTTCGGGCCCGCGACTCGGATGCGTCGGAAATCGCCGCGCAGGTCTATCCGACGCTGCTGGAAGGCTTCGGCTTTCCGCCGCAGAAACTGCCGCCGCGTATCCTGGCGCGGATCGACTCGCTGCCCTGGCCGGGCAATGTCCGCCAGCTGCTGAACGTGTTGCGGCGCATGGCGTTGAGCGCCGAGGCAGCGGCAGGGCGATCCGCCGATCTGCCCATCGAGCTGCTGTCCGAGTCGGTGCCCGAGATGGCTCCAGCCTCGACGCAGGCCCCGGCCCGCAGCTTTGCCGAGATCGAGCGGCGGGCGATCCTGGAAGCGATCGAGCGCAACGACGGCTCGGTCCAGCGTGCCGCCGACGAACTGGCGCTGGCCGCATCGACCATCTACCGCAAGCTGAAGGGCTGGCAGCAACAGAACGGGGTGGACAAGTCGCATTCGTAAGGGCTGCCCGGCGCGCGACCGGGGCCCGGCTGCCCTAGACGAACTGCTCAGAGATCAGACGCTCTTCCAGGCCGTGGCCGGGATCGAACAGGATCCGGTGGCTGATCTCGGGGGCCGACTGGATCTCGACCACCAGCACATCGCGGACCGAGCGGCTGTCGGCATCGGCCATCACCGGGCGTTTGTCGGCCTCGAGCACATCGAAGCGGACATGCGCCTTGGAGGGCAGCAGGGCGCCGCGCCAGCGCCTGGGGCGGAAGGCGGCGACGGCCGTCAGGGCCAGCACATCCGAGCCGATCGGCAGGATCGGCCCATGCGCCGAGTAGTTGTAGGCCGTCGATCCGGCCGGCGTCGCCAGCATCGCGCCGTCGCAGACCAGCTGCTCCATCCGCACGCGCCCGTCCACGGTGATCCGCAGCTTTGCCGCCTGCGGACCGGCACGCAGCAGCGAGACCTCGTTGATCGCCAGCGCCCTGTGCACCGTTCCGTCGGCGCAGGTGGCCACCATCGACAGCGGGTGCAGCACCGCCTGTTCCGCCTCGGCCAGACGCTCGGGCAGGCCGTCCTCGGCAAACTCGTTCATCAGGAAGCCGATGGTGCCGCAATTCATCCCGTAGACCGGCAAATCCAGGTGCCGGGTCTCGCCCAGCGTGTGCAGCATGAAGCCGTCGCCGCCAAGTGCCACGATCTGCCGGGCCGAGTCCGGAGCGGACTGGCCATAGCGCTCGACCAGCCGCGCCAGTGCCGATTGCGCCGCCGGGCTGTCGCTTGCGACGAATCTGACGCGGTGATCTCCGACCATGCCTGCTGCCTCCCTGGACCCGGGGCGCAGCATCCGGTGCCGCCCGGAGGAACTCAACCCCAAACCGGCGCACCGCGGCCGGCTGTCGCCGCAGGCTGCGCTGTTTCCCATCGTCGCCGGCTGTTCCCGATCCGCACCTCTTTGCCGGGCGGAAGCGCGAATGCGGCGCTTTCTGCCCTTCCCGCCCAGCCCGGGCAGCGTTAGAACCGCCGCAACCCTGGACCCATAGCCCGAACGGAGCAGCTTATGACCGCGTCCACCCGCGACCCCGGCTTTTTCACCGAGACCCTTGCCAACCGCGACCCGGAGATTTTCGGCGCGATCCGCAAGGAGCTGGGTCGCCAGCGCGACGAGATCGAGTTGATCGCGTCGGAAAACATCGTCTCGGCCGCGGTTCTCGAGGCGCAGGGCTCGGTCCTGACCAACAAATACGCCGAAGGCTATCCGGGCAAGCGCTATTATGGCGGCTGCCAGTTCGTCGACATTGCCGAGACTCTGGCCATCGACCGTGCGAAACAGCTGTTCAATTGTGAATTCGCCAATGTGCAGCCCAATTCCGGCAGCCAGATGAACCAGGCGGTGTTCCTGGCGCTGCTGAAACCCGGCGACACCTTCATGGGGCTGGACCTGAACTCGGGCGGTCACCTGACCCACGGCTCGCCGGTCAACATGTCGGGCAAGTGGTTCAACCCGGTGGCCTACGGGGTTCGGGCGCAGGACCAGCTTCTGGACATGGAGGCGGTGCGGGCGACGGCGCTGGAGTGCAAGCCCAAGCTGATCCTCGCCGGCGGCACCGCCTATAGCCGGATCTGGGACTGGGCCGCCTTCCGCGCCATCGCGGACGAGGTGGGCGCGATCCTGATGGTCGACATGGCCCATATCGCCGGTCTGGTGGCGGGCGGACAGCATCCCTCGCCCCTGCCGCATGCCCATGTCGTGACCACCACGACCCACAAGTCGCTGCGCGGGCCGCGCGGCGGGATGATCCTGACCAATGACGCCGACATCGCCAAGAAGGTGAACTCGGCCGTGTTCCCCGGCCTGCAGGGCGGCCCGCTGATGCATGTCATCGCCGCCAAGGCGGTGGCCTTTGCCGAGGCGCTGCGCCCCGAGTTCCAGGCCTATGCCGCCGCCGTCGTGGGCAATGCCCGGGCGATGGCCGATCAGCTGATGAAGGGCGGGATCGACATCGTGTCGGGCGGCACCGACAACCATCTGATGCTGGCCGATCTGCGGCCCAAGAAGGTCACCGGCAAGGCCGTCGAGGCGGCACTCGGCCGGGCCCATATCACCTGCAACAAGAACGGCATCCCCTTCGACCCGGAAAAGCCCTTCGTGACTTCGGGCATCCGCCTCGGCACCCCGGCGGGCACCACGCGGGGCTTCGGCGAGGCCGAGTTCCGCCAGATCGCCGACTGGATCGTCGAGGTGGTGGACGGGCTGTCGGCCAACGGGGACGAGGGCAACGGCGAGGTGGAAGCCGCGGTGAAGGCCAAGGTGCAGGCGCTCTGCGCCCGCTTCCCGATGTATCTGAAACTGTGAGACGGAGCGGGCGGGCTGCGGCCCGCCTGCGCTGACCCCGCGGGCCTAGAGATAGCCCCTGAGCCGCAGCACGGTCAGCACCAGCACCGCCACCACAAGCAGGTTGAACGCCTGCCCGGCGAGGATGTCCAGCGCCTTGTGCAGGCGCCGCTGGAACGGATCGATCCGCTTCAGATGGTTCTCGATCAGCACCGCGGCGCGCTCCACCCCGGCGTAGTCGATCCGCCGGGCGAGCTTCGGGTTCTTCTCGAGTTGCGCGGCCTGGGCGATCTGCTCTCCGGCACGGCGCAGGCGCTTCGGCAGCGACCGCCCGGCACGGCGAAGCTTGCCCTCGAACCCCTCACCCTTCACGCCCATCCGGGCTTCCATCATCTCGGCCAGCGCCTCGGCGCGGGCATTCACACTTTGGTCCATGGCCGTCTCCCGGCGGACAAGCTATCCATGGCTCCGAAGGAAATCCAGAGATTCGCATGCTGGCACGCACCATCCACGGCACCCCGACCGACCGACCGACATTGCTGATCGCGCATGGCCTGTTCGGGTCGGGCCGGAACTGGGGCGTGATCGCCCGGCGCCTGGCCGACAGCCGGCAGGTGGTGACGGTGGACATGCGCAACCACGCCGCCAGCCCCCGGGACGAGCGGCACGACTATCCGGCGCTGGCCGAAGACCTGGCCGAGACGATCGCCGATCTCGGCGCGCCCTGCGACATGCTGGGGCATTCGATGGGCGGCAAGGCGGCCATGGTCTGCGCGGTGACCCGCTCCGAACTGCTGCGCCGCCTGATCGTCGCCGATATCGCCCCGGTCGGCTATGCCCATACCCAGATGCATCTGATCGAGGCGATGCGCGCCGTCGGCAGCGATTTCGCCAGCCGGGCCGAGGCCGATGCGGCGCTGGCCCCGCTGGTCGAGGAGCCCTCGGTGCGCAGCTTCCTGCTGCAGAGCCTCGACATGAAGGAGAAGCGCTGGACGCTGAACCTGGACGCGCTGGCCGGAAACATGGACAACATCCTCGGCTTCCCGCCGCTGACCGGCAGCTTTCCCGGCCCGGCCCTGTTCCTGACCGGCGCCGAGAGCTCCTATGTCCTGCCGGAGCATCGCGGCGAGATCCGGCGACTGTTCCCGGCCGCGCGCTTCGCGAAAATCCCGGGCGCCGGACATTGGCTGCATGCCGAGAAACCGCGCGAGACCGAAGCCGCGATCCGGGTCTTTCTGGACGCCTAGCGCCCGGTCATGGCGCGGGTCACCAGATAGGTCGCCGGCAGCGCCAGAACCGCACCGGAGGCGGCGGCGATCAGGATCGGGTTGAGCGAGTCATATCCCAGGGTCAGGGCGATGATGACCCCGGTCCCCATCAGGGTGGTCGAGATCAGCGAGAACAGGATCGTCGCAAGGCGGAACATTCTGGCCTCCTGCCATGGTGTGCGCTTGCCCCTTGCTAGCAGGATGATCGGCCGGAACCATGATCGGGATCAAGTCGCCCGGGGCATGCGCCATGCCGATATAGGCGTCCGCGCGGCGTGCGCCGCTATATCTGGTTGATTCGTCAAGTGGCCTGATGTATCTCTGATCGCACAGGTGCGCAGACGCGGAACTGCATGACTGACGTTGATGGGGCGGGAATCGGGACCAATGGTCTTCGATTCCCGCTTCTGTCACTGGGGTCTGTGTGGAAACGGGAGAGCCCGAAAAAGGGATGAGGCGCCAGGTGCACAGACGCGGTCTTTGCATGTGCCATTGCTGACACCCTGACGCCTCGCTGAACCTTTCCGCCCTTGCGGGGGTCCGGCCCAGTTTGCCACAGGGCTTTCGCCCCGTCGCTGTCCTTCCGCGCCTTGCGGCCCTTCAGGACCCGCTTGACCCTTCCCGGTCCCTGCCTTCGTGCCTTGGGCTCAATGAACCTTCCGCCTCCCGGCCTGAACCTTCGGAAACTGTCGCGGTCTGGTCCCGACCCTAAGGCCTGTTCCATGCCGCCGCAGCCCCCCGGGCCTTCGCGTCCCGCCCGGTGTCTTGCGATCCGTGGCGATGAGACGAGTTTTGCAAGGGCCGGTGAGTCCGGCAAGAAAATAGCACTGCAGCATGGGGATTTCTTGTGGATGAACCGGTTGACATCCTTGGGGAAGGAAATGTGGACAAGCTGATTTCCGACGGTCCGGGGCAGGTTTGGACCGGAAGAAGTCACCGTCCCGCAGCCACCCTGCGACCGGCGGGATTTTCTGCACCTGCGAAGCGGGCAGCGGGCCGAAAGCCCCCGCCCTGCCCGTCAGCGCGGGCTCTTGCGGGTCGAGGCGATTCCCGCAGCGGTCATGAGCACGGCGGCGGGGGTGTTTCGGGGAACGTCCCGAAACCCGACAGCCTCACCCGTCCATCTTCAGGGCGTTGATGAAGGCTTCCTGCGGGATGTCCACTTTCCCGAACTGGCGCATCTTCTTCTTCCCGGCCTTCTGCTTGTCCAGCAGCTTGCGCTTGCGGCTGGCATCGCCGCCATAGCATTTCGCCGTCACGTCCTTGCGCATCGCGCTCAGGGTTTCGCGGGCGATGACCCGGCCGCCGATCGCCGCCTGGATCGGGATCTTGAACATGTGCCGGGGGATCAGCTCCTTCAGCTTCTCCACCATCATCCGGCCCCGGCCCTCGGCCCGGTCGCGGTGAACCATCATCGACAGCGCGTCCACCGGTTCGTCATTCACCAGGATCGACATCTTCACCAGATTGTCCTCGCGATAGCCGATCATCTGGTAATCGAAGCTGGCATAGCCCTTGGTCACCGATTTCAGCCGGTCGTAGAAGTCGAACACCACCTCGTTCAGCGGCAGGTCATAGACCACCATGGCGCGGCTGCCGGCATAGGTCAGATCGAGCTGGATGCCGCGGCGGTCCTGGCAGAGCTTCAGCACGTCGCCCAGATAGTCATCCGGCACCATGATCGTCGCCTTGATCCGGGGCTCCTCGATATGGTCCACATAGGTCAGGTCGGGCATGTCGGCGGGGTTGTGCAAGTCCTGCACCGTGCCGTCGTTCATATGCAGATGGTAGACCACCGAGGGTGCCGTGGTGATCAGGTCGAGGTCATATTCGCGCTCCAGCCGGTCGCGGATCACCTCCAGATGCAGCAGGCCGAGGAAGCCGCAGCGGAAGCCGAAGCCGAGCGCCGCCGAGGTCTCCATCTCGTAGGAGAAGGAGGCATCGTTCAGCGCCAGTTTCTCGATTGCTTCGCGCAGCGGCTCGAAATCGTTGGCGTCAACCGGGAACAGGCCGCAGAACACCACCGGTATCGAGGGCTTGAAACCCGGAAGGGCCTTGTCGCAGCCACCCTTCTCCGAAGTGATCGTATCGCCGACGCGGGTGTCGCGCACCTGCTTGATCGATCCGGTCCAGATTCCGATCTCGCCCGGGCCGAGTTCCTTGATGTCGACCATCTGCGGTTTCAGCACCGCCAGCTTGTCGACGCCATAGACCGCGCCGGTCTGCATCATCCTGATCCGGTCACCCTTGCGGATCACCCCGTCCATGACCCGGATCATCACCACCACGCCGAGATAGCTGTCATACCAGCTATCGACCAGCATTGCCTTCAACGGCGCGTCGCGGTCGCCCTTGGGCGGCGGCAGGCGGTTGACGATGGCTTCCAGCACATCCGGGATACCGACGCCGGTCTTGGCCGAAATCGAGATCGCTTCCGAGGCGTCGATGCCGATCACGTCCTCGATCTCGGCCTTCACCGCCTCGGGGTCCGCGGCCGGCAGGTCGATCTTGTTCAGCACCGGGACGATCTCGTGGTCCGCGTCGATCGCCTGATAGACATTGGCCAGGGTCTGCGCCTCGACCCCCTGGGTGGCATCGACCACCAGCAGCGAGCCTTCGACGGCCTGCATCGAACGCGAGACCTCGTAACCGAAATCGACATGGCCGGGGGTGTCGATCAGGTTGAGGATATAGGTCTGGCCATCCTTGGCGGGATATTCGATCCGCACCGTCTGGGCCTTGATGGTGATGCCGCGTTCCCGCTCGATGTCCATCGAATCGAGCATCTGCGCCTTCATGTCGCGCTCGGCAACGGTGCCGGTCAGCTGGATCAGCCGGTCGGCGAGGGTGGACTTCCCATGGTCGATATGGGCGACGATGGAGAAATTTCGGATATGGGACAGCTCGGTCATGAGGGCGGGAGATAGCAGAGCCTTGGCTCCCTTGGAAGGTGGCTTGAGAGGGGGCCGGCGCGATATGGGACCGGCGGCATTCCGGTGCCGAAGAACCGCCCGGGGCGGCCCTTCCCGGATGATCCTACGTCATCGTGAGGCGACTTTCGGGGCTGCAATGCTATCTTGCCCGGACACAGATATGGGAGAGCAAGATGCTGACGAGACGCCGCCTGCTGACGACCGCCAGCGCCGGAACCGCCCTGCTGGGCGGATCGGTGCTTCTGCCTTTCGCTGCCCGCGCCGAAGGCGACATGTTCGACACGCCACACGGACCGGTGGTCATCCACCCGGTCAGCCACGCTTCCTTCGCGATGGAAACCCCGGCCGGGGTGCTCTACTCCGACCCGGTCGGAGATCCGGCGCTCTATGCCGATCTGCCGAAGCCGGACGTGATTCTCGTCACCCATGAGCATGGCGACCATTACAACGCCGATACGCTGGCCGCGCTGCTGGGGGACGAGACCCTGCTGATCACCAATCCGGCGGTCGGCGGCATGCTGCCCGAGGCGCTGAAAGCCCGCGCCACGGTGCTCGCCAATGGCGAGAGCACCACCGCGATCGGGATCGGAATCGACGCGATCCCGGCCTACAACACCACCGAGGACCGGCTGAAATACCACCCGCAGGGCCGCGACAACGGCTATGTGCTGCACCTGGGCGGCGACAAGGTCTATATCGCCGGCGATACCGAGGACATTCCCGAGATGCGGGCCCTCACCGGGATCATGATCGCATTCGTGCCGATGAACCTGCCCTATACGATGGACACCGATCAGGCGGCCTCGGCGGTGAACGACTTCAAACCGCAATATGTCTATCCCTATCACTACAAGGGTCTGGACCCCGAGGACTTCGCGGCAAAGGTGACGGATTCGGAGGTCAGGTTCGGCCCCTGGTACGGCTGACGACGCCTGCAGGCACCACGGGGGCAGCCTCCGGGCTGCCCGCACGGCCCGGGGGGCGCAACGTCGCACCCGGGCGCGGGCCGGAATCGTGAATTGAAAATTCACCGGGAAATCTGCATATTCGGGGGCGAGTAGGCCTCGACCACAGCCTGGGGCACATCGGGCGGGCGGGGCGTTGGACAGAATGAGGCAAGCATGATGCGGATCTGGGTTGTCGCGGCGGGAATCGCCGTATTGGGAAGCCTTTCGATGGCCGGTGTCGCCAAGGCCGGGGTGGTCGAACGGGCCTGTCTCAGTTCCGACCGGAAGGGCGCCAGCCGGGCGCTCTGCGGCTGCATCCAGCAGGTCGCCGACCTGACGCTGAGCCGCTCGGACCAGCGCCTGGCGGCCAAGTTCTTCAAGGATCCGCAGAAGGCGCAGGACATCCGCCAGTCCAAGAGCAGCAGCCACAACGACTTCTGGGGAAAATACAAGAACTTCGGCGACACCGCCGCGGCCTTTTGTTCGGTCTCCGGCTGACGATGCTGCGTCAGGGTTTTCCCGGCGCCCAGACCATCTTCATGTAGATCCCGCCGGTTTCCAGCTCGTCCAGCATCTGGGCGAGCCGCCTGGCACGGGTCTCGGGGCGTTTCGCCCTGGCGATCCAGCCAAGATAATCGTTGCGCTGATAGGGAGGCCTGCCCTCATAGGCCTCGACAAGACCGCGCTTGCGCAATGCCTGCGAAACGTCCTCGGGCATCGGCTGGCGCGGGCGCACCAGGCTCATCGAAGAACGCCGCGCAGCTTCATTGCCCGGGCATACCAGAGCAGCGCCAGCCCGACCACATAGATCGCCACGGTCATGATGAGCGCCGCCGAACCGGCGATATCGACAAAGCGCACCGGTGCCAGGGCGAATTGCCAGATGCTGAAGCCGATCACGCCCAGCAGCGAGAACGCAAAGGCCCAGATCGCCTGCCTTACGCGGAACAGCAACAGCACCGAGCCGAGCACCGCCCCCCAGACCCCCACAGCCCAGCAGCTGACCGCCCAGGCCGGGAAGCTATAGAAATAGGCCAGCTGTTCCGGCGTGAACGCCTTCATGTAGCTCGCGTTGCGGGTCTCGGTCAGCAGGTAGTCGAGCGCGCCCATCGCGTTCCATGCCAGCGACAGCACGCCGACAAGCCAGAGATGCCAAGGAGTTCTCATTCGCGCGCCCCGCAGATCGGTTTCGCGGGCAGCATGGCAAACCGCGGGCTTGCCGGTCAAGCGCAGGCCGTGCCTGCGGAATCGCGGCGCCACCCGATCAGGCAGCGCCGCGCGTGGGCCCAGGGGCCTATTTCATCCGGTTGTTGTCCACCGGCGCGTCGAACTCGACCTCGCCCGCGTGTTCGAAGGTCAGGGTGACGTGGACGTTGTCGCCTTCGCCCAAGGTCTTGTTGAGCCCGAAGAGCATCACATGATCGCCGCCGCGCGCCAGTTTATGGGTGCCGCCGGCGGGGATTTCAAAGCCTTCCTTGACCTCGAGCATCTGCATCATGCCCTTGTCGTCCATCTTGTGGGTATGCAGCTCGGCCTTGTCCGAGACGTCGGTCGAAGCGCCGATCAGCCGGTCGGGTTGATCCGAGTGGTTCTCGATGGTGAAGAAGACGGCGCCCGACTTGGCCGAGGCGCCCATCGCGCGAACATAGGGGTCCTGGATCGAGATGCCATCATGGGCCAGCGCGGGAACGGCAAGAAGGGCGAGCCCAAAGGCCGCGGAAAGAATCGTTTTCATTGGGTTTTCCTCTGTCTGAATAGTGTAACACCGGGTTCAGATCAGGGATGGAGGACCCCGCGCAAAGGGCCGCAGGGCGCCGGGTTGCGGCGGGACCGCATCGGCCTCGGGCGTGAAGGGCACGACGCTGAAACTCAGCGGCGAGAAGACCGGCACCGGCGCGGCAACCATGCCGGCAAACAGCGTCAGCGCGCAATCGGGACAGATGTGATGGCCTTTGATCGGTTTGCCGTCGGCATCGACGGCCACCGCCAGCGGTCCGGTCCCGGTGCAGAGCACCACGACCCCGTCCACGCGTGCCTGCCCCCGCGCCACCGCCATGGTCATGCTGGTGGCGGCGAGGCAAAGCGACAGGAGAAGGCCGTAAACGACGCGCATGGGCTGACTTATACCCGACCGACCGGCACCGCCAAGGCGGCAATGCGCCTCAGCAGGAAAGACACACCCCACCGACAAGAAAGGGCCCCGCACAGCGGAGCCCTTCTTCCGTACCCGGCCCCTCGGGCCGCAGTGCAGGGATCAGGCCGAGGCCTGAGCCTTGGCGATGTCCTTCTTGATCTTCAGCGCGCCGGGCGACAGCGTGTCGTCCTTGGCTTTCGCCAGGAAGGCGTCAAGCCCGCCCCGGTGATCGACCGAGCGCAGCGCGGCCGCCGAGATTTTCAGCTGGAACGAACGGCCCAGCGTCTCGGACATCAGCGTCACCTCGTTGAGGTTCGGCAGGAAGCGACGGCGGCTCTTGTTGTTCGCATGGCTCACGTTGTTGCCCGACATCGGGCCTTTTCCGGTCAGTTCGCAACGACGCGACATGGTTTTGTCCTTCGGTTCGGATCGGAACCCCCTGGCCCCGAAAACTGCAAAGGCGCCGTCCTGCGGCACCTTGGAATTGATCGGGCGGGAGATACGCAACCTGCCGGGCGGCGTCAAGGGGATATGGCAATACGCCTCGACCAGCGGAGGATGCGCTGATCCGCACGGGTGCGCCGTCCCTTCGCAGATCGCCCGGCCGTGGACCAGCCCCACTATGCCCGCGCCACCGCGTGCCAGGCCGCATCCTCGAGTGCCCGGGCCTGATCCGCCGGCCCGCCACCGTCCGCCAGCCAGTCATAGGCCGGACCCAGCATCAGCGCCCGCGCGACGGGCCAGGGCAGGTCCTGCACCGCCCCCGCGGCCACCCAGCGGCCATAGAGCCCGGCCGAAGCCCGCGCGCCTTGCGCCAGTTCCTCCTTGATCCGGGCGAAGTCGGGGTCGCAGCGGGCCCGGGCCCGGACCTCTTCCAGAAACCGGAACAGCGCCGGGTCGGCACTGCCCCAGGCCAGAAGCCCGCCGACCGAGGCCCGGATCGCCCGCTCGGCCGGTGCCTCGGAAGAGATCGGCCCCGAGGCCCGCGCCCAACCGCCCAGGGCCTGCCGCCACAGCCGATAGGCAATGCCCGGCTTGCCCTTGAAGAAGTGGTAGATCGAGCCGGTCGAGGCCCCCGATTCGGCCCGGATCTGGGCCAGGGTCGTCGCCGCGTAACCCTGCGCCGAGAACAGGCGCAGGGCGGCCTCCAGGATCGCCGCCGCCCGGCCGGGGTCTCGGGCGGTTTGGGTTGCCTCGTTCTGAAACATTGTTCTAGTAGAAACTAGAACATAATTTCAGACAAGGACCGAACCATGCCCGCACTGGACATCGCCCGACGCTTGATCCGGGCCATCGAGGTCGGCGACGTCGAAACGCTGCGTGTCTGCTATCACCCCGACCTGGTGCAGATCGAATGGCCGAACCGGCTGTATCCGCAGGGCCAGCGCCGCGGCCTAGCCGATATCGAAACGGATTTCGCCCGCGGTTCCGCGATCCTGCGGCGGCAAAGCTACGAGATCACCAACGAGCTCGATTGCGGCGACAAGGCGATGCTGGAAATCCACTGGACCGCGACCCTGAACGCGCCCCTGGGCGAAAAGCAGCCGGGGGACGAGATCGACTGCCGGATCGCCGCAGTCTTCGATACCCGGGACGGCAGGATCATCGGCCAGCGAAATTACGACTGCTACCCGCCGTTCTGAAGCACCTCGGCCGCCGCCGCCGAGGCATCCGCCCGGCCCTCGGCCACCGCCTGGCCCAGCGACTCGATTCGTCCGGCCAGCGCCGGATCGGCCAGCAGCCGGGACAGCAGGCCGTCGCGCACCTCGGCTTCAAAGGCGGCGCGGGCCTGGGTGGCGCGGTTGCGATCCCACCAGCCTTCGGCCTTGCGCCACTCGGCCAGCGCCTGCATCTCGGCCCAGGCCCGGTCCAGGCCCTGCTCTTCCAGCGCCGAGACCAGCAGCGCCTTGGGGAAGCCCTCGGGGTCCTGCGGCCGCCGCCGCAGCAACCGCAGCGCCCCGGCATAATCGGCACGGGTCCGCCGCGCGGCCGGCAGCAGATCGCCATCGGCCTTGTTGACCAGGATCAGGTCGGCGATTTCCATGATGCCGCGCTTGACCCCCTGCAACTCGTCGCCGCCGCCAGGCGCCATCAGCAGCACGAAGAGGTCGGCCATGCCGGCCACCATGGTTTCCGACTGGCCGACGCCGACCGTCTCGATCAGCACCACGTCGAACCCCGCCGCCTCGCAGAGCCTCACCGCCTCGCGCGTGCGCCTGGCCACACCGCCCAGTGCCGTCTGCGAGGGCGAGGGCCGGATGAAGGCCAGGGGATCGCGGGACAACCGCTCCATGCGGGTCTTGTCACCCAGGATCGAGCCGCCGGAACGGGCCGAGCTCGGGTCCACCGCCAGCACCGCAACCCGCAGCCCCTGTGCCGTCAAGGAACAGCCGAAGGCTTCGATGAAGCTCGACTTGCCGACCCCCGGGGTGCCCGAGAGGCCGATCCGCAACGCCTGCCGGTCGCGCGGCAGCGCCGCCATCAGCCGCGCCGCCTCGGCCCGGTGATCGGCGCGGGCGCTTTCGACCAGGGTGATGGCACGCGCCAGGCCACGGCGGTCGCCGGCGATCACCTGGGCGGCGAGGTCTTTGATCTTGGTCAGGGTCGGGCCTCCGGTTGCGGTGCCCGGGTTGTGCCCGCCCGGCCCAGTGCTTGTCCAGCCCCGCGCGGCTCTGGCATCGCCGGCGCCGATGCCGGATAAGCGGCGCATGAGCCCTGCTGTCCCCCTGCCGATCGACGAGGCCCTGCCCGAGCTGCTGCATGCCCTGCAAGGCGGTGCTGCGGTGTTGCAGGCCCCGCCCGGCGCCGGCAAGACGACGCGGGTGCCGCTGGCGATGCTGGAGGCCGGGCTGGTCTCTGGCAGGATCGTGATGCTGGAGCCGCGCCGCCTGGCGGCCCGCGCCGCCGCCGAGCGGATGGCCGAGACCCTGGGCGAGCCGGTCGGGCAGAGCGTCGGTTACCGGATTCGCGGCGAGGCCAAGGTCTCGAAGGCGACCCGGGTGGAGGTCGTCACCGAGGGCATCCTGACCCGGATGGTGCAAGGCGACCCCGAGCTGCCCGGCGTCGGCGCGGTGATCTTCGATGAATTCCACGAACGCGGGCTGAACGCCGACCTTGGCCTGGCACTGGTGCTGGAACTGCGCGCCGCGCTGCGCCCCGATCTGCTGTTGCTGGTGATGTCGGCGACGCTGGATGCCGAGCCGGTGGCCGGGATGATCGGCGCCCCGGTCGTCACCTCGGCGGGCCGGGCCTATCCGGTCGAGACCCGCTGGCTCGACAAATCGCTGCCGCGCGGCACGGGGCTCGAAGGCGCGATGGCCGATCTGGTGCTGACGGCGCTGGCCGAGACCCGGGGCGGGGTGCTGGCCTTCCTTCCCGGAGAGGGCGAGATTCGGCGGCTGGAGGGGGCCCTGAAGGGCCGGCTGCCCGGGAACGTGCGGATGTTCCCGCTCTATGGCGCACTGCCCCCGGCGGCGCAGCGGGCGGCTCTGGCGCCGCTGGAAGGGGCCCGCAAGCTGGTGCTGGCCACCTCCATCGCCGAGACCTCGCTGACCATCGACGGGATTCGGGTGGTGGTCGATGCCGGGCTGGCGCGTCGGGCCCGGTTCGATCCCGGCTCGGGCATGTCGCGGCTGGTCACCGAACGGGTCAGCCGGGCCGAGGCCACGCAGCGGCAGGGCCGCGCCGGGCGGGTCGCCGAGGGCCGCTGCTACCGGCTCTGGACCAAGGGAGAGGAGGGCGCGCTGGCGGCCTTCCCGCCGGCCGAGATCGAGGTGGCCGACCTGGCGCCGCTGGCGCTGGAGCTGGCGCTCTGGGGCAGCGCCGATCTGAGCTTTCTGACCCCGCCGCCGGCTCCGGCGCTGGCCGAGGCGCAGGCCCTTCTGGAAGGGCTGGGGGCGCTTGACAGGGGCCGGATCACCGACCACGGCAGGCGGCTGGCCACCCTGCCCCTGCATCCGCGGCTGGGCCATATGCTGCGCCTCGCCGGTCCGGGCGCCGCGCCCCTGGCGGCGCTGCTGTCGGACCGCGACCCGCTGCGCGGCGCCGGAGCCGACCTGGCGCCCCGGATGGCGCTGCTGGCCGATCCGGCGCGATTCTCGCGCGAGCACGCGCTGCCCTTCGACCGCGGCCAGGTCCAGCGCCTGCGCGACGAAGCCCGGCGGCTGGCCCGCCTGGCGCCCGAGCGCCCGGGACCGGCCCCAAGCCTGGCCGAGATGGCGGCGCTGGCCTATCCCGACCGCATCGGCCTGCGTCGCAAGGGCGAGGCGCCGCGCTTCCTGCTGTCGGGCGGCAAGGGCGCGGTGATGGATGGCGCCGACCCCCTTGCCGGGCAACGGCTGATCGTGGTCACCGATACCGATGGCGACCCGCGCGAGGCGCGTGTGCGGCAGGCGGTGGCAATCCCGGAAAGCGCCCTGCGCGAGCTGTTTGCCGACAGGATCGGCTGGGTCGAGAAGGTCGCATGGTCACGCCGCGACTCGCGCGTCACGGCCCGGCGGCAGGAGCGGCTGGGCGTCCTGGTCCTGGACGACCGGCCCTGGTCCGACGCCCCGCCCGAGGTGCTGGCCCGCGCCGCGCTGGAGGGGCTGCGCCTTCAGGGGCTGACCTGGACCCCAGCCGCCGCCCGGCTGCGGGCCCGGATCGCGCTGCTTGCGGGCGAAGGGATGCCGGATGTCTCGGACGCGGCCCTGCTGGCGGGCGACGCCCTGCTGCCGGCGCTGGCCGGCTGCACCACGGCGGCGCAGCTGCGCGCGCTGGACCTGACCGAAACCCTGCGCGGAATGCTGACATGGGAGCAGGCGCGGCTGCTCGACCGGCTGGCCCCGGCCAGTTACGAGACCCCGATGGGCCGCAAGGTGCCGATCGACTATGACAGCGATCCGCCGGCGATCGAGGTCCGCCTGCAGGAAATGTTCGGCACCACGCGGCATCCCACGGTCGGCGGCACGCCGCTGAAGGTGACGCTGCTCTCGCCCGCCGGCCGGCCGCTTCAGGTCACCACCGATCTGCCGGGCTTCTGGGCCTCGTCCTACAGCGATGTGCGCAAGGACATGCGGGGCCGCTACCCGCGCCATCCCTGGCCGGAAGACCCGACCGAGGCCGCCCCGACGCTGCGCGCCAAGCCGCGCGGCAGATGACCGGAATCGGCTGCCGGCGGGGCTATTCCTGGATCGACTGCAACCAGGCCACCACGTCGGCGACCTGTTCGGTCACCATCACCGGCTGGCCGGACTCGGTCTTCAGCCCGATATGGCGGTCGCCGTCGAAATAGGGGCCGAAGACCGGCATCGGCGAGCCATGCGAGACCAGCGTGTCGCGCCCGTCGATCCTGGCCACGACCCGGGTCATCGGAAACACGCCGTCGTTCTTCGCCGCAAGCCGGGTCAGATCGGTCGGCTGGATGATCAGCACCGGCGCCAGCGGCCCGTTGCCGCGCGCCTCGGCGCCGTGGCACGAGGCGCAGTTGCGTTCGAAGAGGGCCGCGCCCTCGGAGGCATCCTGGGCCTGCGCCGGGGCCGCAACCACGGCCATCAGCCCGATCACCGATAAAGTCGCTTTCAGGGTCATCTGTCGTTCTCCTCGGATATCGCCCCGCCCACCGGACACGGCCATGGGTCCCTAGTCCTGCATGCGCTCGAGATACTGGGCCAGTTGCAGCAACCGCTCGGGCACCGGGACCGGCGGTCCGCCCAGCCCGTCGTCGTAGAGCACGCTGCGGCCTTCCAGCAGGGTGCCGAATTCCGGCATCATCTCGGTCCTGACCGCATTGGCATGCTGGCCCCGGGTGTAGCCGTCGATCACCGACATGACCTGAGTCGTCGGGAAGGTCCCGCCGTTGCGCGCCGCGATCTGGGTCAGGTCGGCGGGTGGCGGCGACAGCGAGGCGGCCAGGATGCCGTCTCCCCTGCCGTCCTCGCCATGGCAGTTGACACAGAAGGTCTTGTAGTCCTGCCGGGCGGTCACCTGCGGCTCGACCGGCACACAGGCCAGCAAGGAGGCGGCGGCGAGAGCGGCGGGAAGAAGAATGATGACAGGGCGCATGGGTACTCCGATCCTGTTCGCACCCTATCATCTGCGCCGGCGATGGCCACGGCCTTGACCTGGATCAAGCGGCCTCTTGCTGGCGACGCCGGGGATCAGGCGCCGACCGGCTGCCAGACCAGCAGGCCGGCCACCGGCCCCGACACGCCGGCCAGCCGCAGCGTGTCGCCATTGTCGAACTGCACCACCCAGTCATCCCCCTGCGCGGCTTCCGCGACCACCACGGGCGCGGTCGGGCCGGTATGGTCCAGCGACAGGAGGTCGGTGCCGGGATCGAACCCGTGGATCGTCGCGACATTGCCGCTGGCCCCGGGCGGCAGGAAGAAGCCGACCGGTTCGCCTGCGCCGGTCTCCGCCGGGTCCGGGGGCAGCAGCGTTGCGCCCTTCGCGTCCGGGAGGGGAGCCGCCTGCGCCACGGGATCGACCTCCCCACCATCCGACTCCGCTGCATCGAGCACCCCAGCCGGATCGTCCGTCGGCATGGCCGGCGTGACTGGTTCCGACCGTGCGGCGGCAAGACTTCCGACACCCGGACCATCGTCCGGGGTTTTGCTCTCGGCCTCCGGGCCCTCGGCATCGGCTTCGGTCCCGGCACCCGATGGCGCATCCTCAGGATCGCCCTGCGGATCGCCCTCTGCCGCAATACCGTCCCGGTCGGGCGCATCGTCGCCATCCGCATCGTCGGCAAAGGCCAGCAGCCCGGTCCCGGTATCGGCCATTTCCGGCTGCGGCTCATCCTCGTCGTCATTGCCGGCCGCATTCAGGACCAGCCCGGCCAGCGAACCGATCATCAGCGTCCCCATCAGCAGCAAGAGTTCCATGCCGGCCAGCCTCGTGAAATCCGGCAGAAACTGGAACAGACGCCCTGATGGCGGTCAACAGGACTCCGGCGCGGATTGTCGCCGCTGCGGCAACACAGTGGTGCCGCCCCGCACCGGACGGCTCAGCCGGCGACGACCTTCCCGGCCTCCAGCCGCACCACGCGGTCCATCTTCGCGGCCAGTTCCAGGTTATGCGTCGCGATCAGCGCTGCCAGCCCGGTGCCGCGCACCAGAAGGGTCAATGCCTCGAAGACCAGCCCCGAGGTGCCCGGATCGAGATTGCCGGTCGGCTCGTCGGCCAGGAGCAGGCGCGGCTTGTTGGCCAGCGCCCGGCAGAAGGCGACCCGCTGCTGCTCGCCGCCCGACAGTTCCGCCGGCCGGTGATCGGCGCGCGGCGCCACTCCGACCTTGTCGAGCAGCTCGCGCCCCCGCGCCATGGCCTCGGCCCGGGGCACGCCATTGGCCAGTTGCGGCAGCACCACGTTTTCCAGTGCCGAGAACTCGGGCAGCAGATGGTGGAACTGGTAGACAAAGCCCACCTCGCGCCGCCGCGCCTCGGTGCGCTTGCGATCCGACAGGCCGCCCATCTCGCGCCCGGCCAGCACGACCTTGCCCGAGTCGGGCGTGTCGAGCAGGCCCGAGATATGCAGCAGCGTCGATTTCCCGGCCCCCGACGGTGCCACCAATGCCACCATCTCGCCCGCCGCCACGCTGATCGCGGCGCCGTCCAGGACCTTGACCTCATTCGGCTTTCCGGGATTGTAGCTCTTCCGGATCGCGTCCAGTCTCAGGATCGCCTCACTCATAACGCAACGCCTCGACCGGGTTCATCCGTGCCGCGCGGCGGGCCGGAAAGATGGTGATGCCGAAGGACAGGACCAGGCTCAGGCTCACCGCGCTCAGCACGTCATGCAGTTGCAGCTGCGCCGGCAGCCGGTAGATGCCGCGGATCGACGCATCCCAGACCCCGCCGCCCGAGGCACCGTTCACGAAGGCCAGGATCGGGTCGAAATAGATCGCGAAGAGACAGCCGAGAATGACCCCGAAGCAGGTACCCAGCAGGCCGACCAGCGAGCCGCAGAGGAAGAACACCCGCAGGATCGCGCCCTCGGTCAGACCGACGGTGCGCAGGATGCCGATGTCGCGGCCCTTGTTCTTGACCAGCATCACCAGCCCGGAAATGATGTTGAGCGAGGCGATCAGCACCAGGATCGCCATCAGCACGAACATCACCGTGTCCTCGATCGCCAGCGCCCGCAGATAGGCGCCCGAGGCATCGCGCCAGGACCACAGCAGCATTCCCTTGCCCGCCGCATCGATCAGCGCCGGGCCCATTTCGTCCACCCGGTCGGGGTCTTCCACCATGACCTCGATCTCGTCGGCCGCGCCCTCGCGGTTGAAGAAGCTCTGCGCCTCGGCGAAGGGCATGTAGACCCGCGTCCGGTCGATGTCGTAGCGGCCGGCGGTGAAGATGTAGACCACCTCGTAGACACCGACCCGCGGGCTGGTGCCCAGGGCGGTGCGGACCCCGTTGGGCGAGATGATCTTGATCCGGTCGCCGATCCCTACCCCCAGTTCCCGCGCCACGCCCGATCCGATGGCGATACCCTCGCCGAACCGGTCGAGACTGCCCAGGCTGTCCTCGGGATGGGCGATCCGGGGGATGGTCAGCAGGTCGGACTTCTCGATCCCGAAGACCTCGACCCCGGCATTGTTGCCGCGCAGGTTGGCCATCACCTGACCCTTGACCAGCGGCGCCGCCCGGGTCACGCCCGGAACCGCCGCCAGCCGCCGGGCCATCTCCTCATAGCCATAGATCGCCCGCGTGGTCTGGCCGCTGTCGGTCACGTAGACCGGGGAATAGACCGTGACATGGGCATTGGCGCCGAGGATCGTATCGACGAATTCGGTCCGGAACCCGGCCCGCACCGCCATGGTGATGATCAGTGCCGCCACCGCCAGGGTGATGCCGATCAGACTGATCCAGGTCATCACCGAGACCCCGCCCTCGGCGCGGCGGGCGCGCAGATAGCGCCAGGCGATCATCCACTCGTATCGGGCAAAGGGCAATGTGGCCAAGCGCGGCTCCTGTCGCTGTCGGCGCGGAAGGTGGACGCCGGACCGCCCGAGGTCAATGCTTCGCGGACGCATCGCGCCCGCACCGTCGATCACCTTCGCGCCAGAACCGCCGCGCGCCCCGGTCCGGGCCGCCGCGTCCGGCTTCACCTTGAAAATATCCCCGCCGGAGGCTCCTGCCCCCTCGGCAAGCGCGACACCTGCCCCGGCTGCGCATGGTCGCTACTTGTCCAGCAGATACTCGTAACGCGAGTCGGTGAGCGTCTTGAGAAAGGCCACGATCGCCGCGATCCGCTGGTCGTCCAGCGCCGGGCCGGTCTCGAGTTCGGTCATCGCCACGGTTCCGGGCACTTCCGGCGGCCCCCAGGGCAGCCCGGTCTCGGGGTTGATCTGGGCCTCGGGGCGACGCGAGTTGTAGTGGTTGTAGAACCGCACCACGGTCTCGAGATCGGCAAAGACCCCGTTGTGCATGTAGGGACCGGTGACCGCCACGTTGCGCAAGGTGGGAACCTTGAAACGGCCGTCGGCCTCGGGATCGTCCACCGCCGGATTCTGCAGCAGGCCATGGTCCACGACCCCGGCCTGGCCATTCGCCTCGCGCAGCGCGGTATTCTCGGGAACACCGATGTTGAAATAGCGATAGTTCGAAAAGGTCTCGTTCTCTGCCACCTGAGAGGTCCCGACCTGGTGGCAGATGTTGCAATTGGTGAACTGCTTCGAGAAGAACAGCAGCCGCCCCAGTTCCTCTTCATCCGTCAGCTTGACCTCGCCGCGCAGGTAGCGGTCGTATTTGGAATCGAAGGGCTGGAACTGCTCGGTGCGTTCGAAGGCGGCGATGGCGGCGGTGATCTCGGCATAGGCGGCCTTCGGGTCGTCGGCCTTGTCGCCCAGCCGCGCCCGAAGCGTCGCGGCATGCTGCGGGTCTTCCTGCAACCGGGCCAGCACCGACTCGATATCCGGCATCCCCATCTCGATCGGATTCAAGATCGGCCCCTCGGCCTGGGCTTCCAGGGTCGCGGCGCGGCCGTCGAGGAACTGGCCGCCGACCCATTCGCCCTCGGCATCGCGGCCGAACTCGGGGGTCAGCGCCGCATAGGCCGCCGTGGGCGCATTCCGGTCGCCCAGGCTGACCCCGTCATCGCCCAGCGAGGCCGCCGCCCCCGGAGCCGCCTCGCGCGGATCGACGAAGCCCGCGGCAGGGTCGTGACAGCTGGCGCAGCTCTGGCTGCGATTGGCCGAGAGATTGGGGTCGAAGAACAACGCCTCGCCCCAGGCCTCGAGACTGTCATAGGGTTGGGCATCGCCCGGCCCGCTGCCCGCCAGAACCGGCAGAAAGCCGAACGTTGAGGCCAGCGCGACGAAAACGGATGTTCGGATGAGGGACGGCAAAGGAGACTCCCGGCAGATGCCGCTACATATCCGAGTAATTAGGTCAGGATCAAGCGCCCGTAGCGCGGCATCCGGCCGCGGACACATGCGCTTTACCTCGGCCACGGCAGCGCCTAGCCATCAGGAATGTCGCGTCTGCTGTTCACCATTGCCCTGATCGCGACGGCCTGGAGCCTGGCCTCGGTCGGCTATTTCCGGCTGGCGCCCTGGCTGGGTGCCGAAATCGGCTATAACGACGCGCCGATCATCTATGCCTTCTACTATGCCGCCTGGGCGCTGGTGGTCTACCTGGTGTTCCGCCGCGCCTTCATCGGCTGGGCCGGGCCCGCAATTCCGCAGGGCGCGGTCGTCGCCACCGCCACCGTGGCCGTGATCTTCACCGGCTATGCGCTGATCGTGCTGCCCAGGCTGCCGGCCACCGAATGGACCTGGGACCAGACCCCGGTCGAGTTCTACTATGCCAGCAGCTGGTATTTCCTGCCGAAATCGGTGGAAATCCTGTTCCAGCAGATCCTGATCGCGGCGCTTGTCCTGGCGCTGAACAGCCTGCAACTGCCGCTGCGCCGGATCATGGGGCTGACGGCGCTGCTGTTCGGCGGGTTCCACCTGACCCTGGCACTGAACGGCGACAATCCGCTTTATGTCGCCCGCTACGCGCTGGCTGCCACGATCTTTGGCGCGGTGGTGCCCTGGCTGCTGCTCAGGAAGCGGCTCGGCTTCCTGATCTCCTACGCGATCCACTGGAGCTACTACGCGCTGGACATCGTGGTGATCCACTATGTCTTCGCGGCGCCGCCCGGCTGAAAACGGTCCGGCACCACGCTGTCGCCAAGCGCCGGGCTCCATTTGTCGACGATGTCCCGCAGCCGCCGACGGTATCGTTCGAGCAGCCGGAAGAACACGGCATAGGGCTCCTCGTCTCCGGCGACTGCGGCGATCTGCGCTGCCCAGTCACCCTGTCGCCTGCTGCCGGTCGCCCAAGCCAGCCAGGGATCGAAGCTGGTGAAGAACTCCCGGGCAAAGGGGTCATGCGCGAAGGGAACCGCTTTGCAATGTGCGGCCCAGCCCTGGCAGAAACTTTGCAAACTGGCGATGTCGCCGGTGCCGGGGCGGTTCTCCGGGGTCCGGAAGCCCTGCAGGGTTTCCAGCAGCGACGGCCGGGTCAGTGCCGGCTCGGGCCGGGGCGGCGGCCGGGGTGTGGCCTTGCCCCGATGGGCGGGATCGGCGGCGAAACGCGCGAACAGTTCATAGAAGCGGGCCACCGGTGCCGGATCGTCGGCCAGGTATTCGTGCCAGGGCCGCATCTCGGCGCTGCCCATGGCCGTGCGGACATGGTCGAAGAAATGGCGGCTGAAGGCTTGGGCCAGTCCGTCGTCATCCCCGGCGACGAAATGCCGGTGATCCAGCCAGCCTTCAAGCAACGCCTTCAGTTCGGCCAGACCCTCGCGTGGCGGCATTTGCAGAAGCCGGGCCCGCGACAGTTCGAGCCAGCCTTCCAGGTCGTCGGGCGGAATCGCCATGCCGCCCCCCTCCCCGGTCAGCGCCCGTAGATCTGCGCCAAGCGGTCCACTGCCGCTTCGAGCCCCATCTCCTCGCTCTCGCCGGTGCGGCGCGAAGTCAGCTCGACCTTGCCCTGCGCCAGCCCGCGCGGCCCGACGGTGAGCCGCCAGGGCAGGCCGATCAGGTCCATGGTGGCGAACTTCGCTCCGGCCCGCTCGTCGCGGTCGTCGTAGAGCGGGTCGAGCCCGCGCGCCTTCAGCCCGGCATAGAGCTGGTCGCAGGCCGCATCGGTGCCCGCATCGCCCTGCTTGAGGTTGCAGATGCCGACATCGAAGGGGGTGACGCCTTCCGGCCAGATGATGCCCTTGTCGTCATGGCTGGCCTCGATGATCGCGCCCAGAAGCCGGCTGACCCCGATGCCATGGCTGCCCATATGCACCGGCACCCTTTCGCCGGTGTCGGTCACCACGGTGGCGCCCATCGGTTCGGAATACTTGGTACCGAAATAGAAGATCTGCCCGACCTCGATGCCGCGGGCCACCTTGCGGCGCTCTTCCGGGATCGTCTCGAACAGGGCGGCGTCGTGGGTCTCGTCGGTGCGGGCATAGACGCTGGTGAACTCGGCACAGACCGAAGCGACCTGTTCGCGGTCGTCATAGTCGATCTCGCGGTCGCCCAGACGCAGCTCGGTCACCGCACTGTCGAAGAACACCTCGGATTCGCCGGTTGAGGCGAGCACCAGGAATTCATGCGTGTCGTCACCGCCGATCGGGCCGGAATCGGCGCGCATCGGGATCGCGGTCAGCCCCATCCGCTCGTAGGTGCGCAGATAGCTGACCATATGGCGGTTGTAGGCGTGCAGCGCGGCTTCACGGTCGAGGTCGAAATTGTAGCCGTCCTTCATCAGGAACTCGCGCCCCCGCATCACGCCGAAGCGCGGCCGCACCTCGTCGCGGAACTTCCACTGGATGTGGTAGAGCGTCAGCGGCAGCTCCTTGTAGCTCGTGACATGGCTGCGGAAGATGTCGGTGATCATCTCCTCGTTGGTCGGACCGTAAAGCATGTCGCGGTCATGCCGGTCGCGAATCCGCAGCATTTCCTCGCCGTAATCGTCGTAACGCCCGCTTTCGCGCCAGAGATCGGCCGGTTGCAGCGTCGGCATCAGCAGCGGGATATGCCCGGCGCGCTGCTGCTCTTCATGGACGATCTGTTCGATCCGCCGCAGGACCTTGTAGCCCAGCGGCAGCCAGGAATAGATCCCCGCCGCCTGCTGGCGGATCATTCCGGCGCGCAGCATCAGCCGGTGCGAGACAATCTGTGCCTCGGCAGGAGTTTCCTTGAGCACGGGCAGAAAGTAACGGGTCAGGCGCATGGACGGTCCTTCACGACAGGTTTCCGGCGGGTCTAAGCCAAGCCTGAAAGGCAGGCAAGCACCGGAACACCGCGGGATGGAGCGCGCCCGGCCTTCCACGGCAGGCGGAGCGCCCGGAATCCGGCACCCGCTCCCCTGCGGCCTTGATTGAATCGACGCGCCGGGCGATACGCAGAGGGAACAAGCGAGGCGCAATGGCTCTGCCGGTCCGACAACAGGTGCAATACTGGGGAGCCGCGGCCGCGGTGGTCTTCCTGGTGCTCTACACGCTGGGCAACGTGATCCTGCCCTTCGTGCTGGGCGGGGCGATTGCCTATGTGCTCGATCCGATTGCCGACCGGCTGCAGAAGCTGGGCCTGAGCCGCGCCGCGGCGACGGTGACGATCACCCTTGTCGGACTGCTGTTCTTCGCCCTGGCGGTGCTGCTGGTGGTGCCGACGCTGGTGACCCAGACCGCCGGGCTGGTCGAGACCGTGCCGAAGCTGGTCGCCAGCCTGCAGGCCTTCGTGACCGAGCGCTTCCCCTCGATCCTCGACGAGGGATCGACGCTGCGGCAATCGCTGAACTCGCTGGCCGAGCTGATCCGGTCGCGCGGCGGGGAACTGGTGCAGGGGCTGGTCTCCTCGGCGCTGTCGCTGGTCAACGGGATCGTGCTGCTGGTGCTGGTGCCGGTGATCACCTTCTACCTGCTGCTGGACTGGGACCGGATGCTGCAACGGCTCGACGCACTGCTGCCCCGCGAACATGCGCCGGTGATCCGCGAGGTCGCACGCGACATCGACCGCACCCTGGCCTCGTTCATCCGCGGTCAGGGCACGGTCTGCCTGATTCTGGGGACCTTCTACGCGCTGGCGCTGATGCTGGTCGGGCTGCAGTTCGGCGCCCTGATCGGCGCCCTGGCCGGGCTGCTGACCTTCATTCCCTATGTCGGCGCCCTGGTCGGTGGGGTCATGGCCATCGGGCTGGCCTTCTTCCAGTACTGGGGCGAATGGTGGTGGATCGTCACGGTGGCGGGGATATTCTTCTTCGGCCAGTTCGCCGAGGGCAACATCCTGACCCCCAAGCTGGTCGGCCAGTCGGTCGGGCTGCACCCGGTCTGGCTGATCTTTGCGCTGTCGGCCTTCGGCACGCTGTTCGGCTTTGTCGGGATGCTGGTCGCGGTGCCGGTCGCCGCCTCGCTGGGCGTCATCACCCGCTTCGGGCTGGAACAGTACCGCGAAAGCTCGCTCTATCGCGGCAGCACCGATCACGAGGCCGAACCATGAATCCGGCCCGCATCCTCCCTCGGCATTGAATGGCCCGGCAGCTGACCTTCGACCTGCCCGCCCGTCCGGCGTTGGGCCGCAACGACTTCTACGTCGCCCCGGCCAATGCCGAGGCCGCGCGGCTGGTCTCGGGCTGGCGCGACTGGCCCGAGGGCAAGCTGGCGCTGATCGGACCGGCGGGCTGCGGCAAGACCCATCTGGCGCGGGTCTGGGCGGCCGAGACCGGGGCGGTGCTGGTCGCGCCCGGCACGCGGCCCGCGCTGCCGCCCGGCGCCCATGCGGTGGTCGAGGACGTGGACCGGTTGGCCGGAGATGCCGCTGCCGAAGAGGCCCTGTTCCATCTCCACAACGAGGTGCTGGCCCAGGGCGGGCGGCTGCTGGTCTCGGGCCGGGTGCCGCCGAGCGGCTGGCCCGTCGCCCTGCCCGATCTGGCCAGCCGGATGCAGGCCACGGCGCTGGCGCGTATCGCCCCGCCCGACGATGCCCTGTTGGCCGCCGTCCTGCTCAAGCACTTCTCGGACCGGCAGTTGCTGGCGCCGCGCGATCTGGTGCCCTGGCTGCTGCCCCGGATGCCGCGCAGTTTCGCCGCCGCCGCCGAGCTGGTGGCGCGGCTGGATGCCGAGGCCCTGGCCGAGGCGCGGGCCGTCACCCGATCGCTGGCGCAGCGGGTGCTTGACGAGATGGGCGCGGAGTAGGCCCCCCGGCACCGCTGGACGCAAGCCCAAGGACAGGCCATAACCGGCAGCATGAACGCCGCTGACCGCCCCTCAGAGACAAAGCCCGCCGCCAAGCCCGACAGGGTGCCGGCCTCGGGCATGGCCGATTTCCTGCACGCGCCCTATCCCCCCCCGGTCGCGCCCGATTTCGATCTGTCCGCCCCGGCCCGGTTCTTCAATCGCGAGCTCAGCTGGCTGGACTTCAACTGGCGGGTGCTGGAAGAGGCCGAGAACCCGCGCGTGCCGCTGCTGGAGCGGCTGCGCTTCCTGTCGATCTCGGCCACCAACCTGGACGAGTTCTATACCGTCCGCGTCGCCGGGCTGCGCGAACTGGCCCATGCCGGCAACACAACCCCGGCCGCCGACGGGCTGACCCCGGCCGAGCAGCTGGTCCGCATCCACGCCGACGCCCGCAATCTGCTGCACCGGCAACAGAAGGTCTGGAGCACCCTGCGCCGCGCGCTGGAGGGGCAGGGCATCGTCCTGATGACCCGGGCCAAGCTGACCAAATCGGACCGGGCCTATCTGGCCGAGCAGTTCCTGACCCAGGTCTTCCCGGTGCTCTCGCCGCTGGCGATCGACCCGGCGCATCCCTTCCCCTTCATCCCGAATGCCGGCTTTTCTCTGGCACTGCAGCTCGATCGGTCCAAGGACGGCCGGCGACTGCATGCGCTGCTGCCGATCCCGGCACAGATCGACCGTTTCCTGCGCCTGCCGACGCGCGGCACCAAGACCCGGTTTCTGCCGCTCGAGGAACTGCTGCTGCTGCATCTCGACAGCCTGTTTCCGGGCTATCGGGCGACCGGCTCCTGCACCTTCCGGGTGCTGCGCGACAGCGATCTGGAGGTCGAGGAGGAAGCCGAGGATCTGGTCCGCGAATTCGAGACCGCGCTGAAACGGCGGCGGCGCGGCGAGGTGGTGCGGCTGAAGATTTCCAGCGACGCGCCGGAGAAGCTGCGCCGGATGATCATGGAAGAGCTGGATGTCACGCCCGACGAGGTGGTCGATGTCCACGGGCTGATCGGGCTGTCGTCACTGAAGGAACTGGTGCTGGACGAACGTGCCGACCTGCTCTGGCCGCCGTTCAAGCCGCGGGTGCCGGAACGGGTCAGCGATCACGGCGGCGACATGTTCGCGGCGATCAGCCAGAAGGACATGCTGCTGCATCACCCCTACGAGACCTTCGACATGGTGATCCGCTTCCTGAAGCAGGCGGCGGCGGACCCGAACGTGCTGGCGATAAAGCAGACACTCTATCGCACCTCGCGCGACAGCCCGATCGTCGAGGCGCTTTGCGAGGCCGCCGAGGCGGGCAAGTCCGTGACCGCGCTGGTCGAGTTGAAGGCCCGGTTCGACGAGGCCGCCAACATCCGCCAGTCGCGGCGGCTGGAGCGGGCCGGGGCGCATGTCGTCTACGGGTTCATCAACTACAAGACTCACGCCAAGATCAGCACCGTGGTCCGGCGCGAGGGCAAGAAGCTGGTGACCTATACCCATTACGGCACCGGCAACTATCACCCGATCACGGCGCGGATCTATACCGATCTGTCCTTCTTCACCTGCGACCCGGCCCTGGGCCGCGATGCCACCAAGGTGTTCAATTACCTCTCCGGCTATGCCCAGCCCGAGGCGCTGGAAAACCTGGCCATCGCGCCGCTGACCCTGAAGCCGCGGCTGCTGGAGAAGATCGCCGCCGAGGCCGATCACGCCCGCGCCGGACGCCCGGCGGAAATCTGGGCCAAGATGAACAGCCTGGTCGATCCGGAGGTCATCGACGCGCTCTATGCCGCCAGCCAGGCCGGGGTGAAGATCAGCCTGGTGATCCGGGGCATCTGCGGGCTGCGGCCGGGCATCGCCGGGCTCAGCGAGAACATCCGGGTCAAGTCCATCGTCGGCCGGTTCCTGGAACACTCGCGGATCGTCTGTTTCGGCGACGGCCACGGCCTGCCCTCACGCAAGGCCCTGGTCTACATCTCTTCGGCCGACTGGATGGGCCGCAACCTCGACGGCCGGATCGAGACCCTGGTGCAGATCACCAACGCGACCGTCAAGGCGCAGATCGTCAGCCAGATCATGGCCGCCAACATGGCCGACGAGGCGCAGAGCTGGATTCTGGCGCCGGACGGGCGCTATCACCGGCACAAGGCCAAGCCCGGCGAGTTCCAGTTCTCCTGCCACCGGTTCTTCATGGAGAACCCGTCGCTGTCGGGCCGCGGATCGGCCGGCGCCAGCGACGTGCCGGAACTGACCCACGCCAAGGACTGAGCCCGGCCCTCAGCCCGCGTCGATATAGCGCTGAATCCCGGGCCCCAGGGCGGCGACCGCTGTGGCTGGGGCAGTATTTCCCCGGCTTCTGGACCGCGCTCGCCTATTGGGTGATCGGCCCCTTCGCGCTGGCGCGGCTGATCGGCTCCTGGCGCGTAACCATATGGTCCATAGGGATTTTCGCCGCGGCCCTGGTCCCGGCGATCACCCTGGCCATGGTCGGCTAGGCGGGTCGGCGGCAGCACCGCAACTGACGCTCCGGAAGCCGTATCGGGACCGGAGGTCGCATTGACCCCGGGCGCGGCACTTGGCAGGGTGCAGCGGGACCCGGGAGAGTCGCCAATGGACGGACAAAGCGACCAGACAGCCGAAGACTGGGGCCCCTTCGGACGCCCGCTCTTTGCCGATCCGCAGGCCCGGGCGCTGTCCCGGATCGGTGTGGTGGATGTCGGGTCGAACTCGGTCCGGCTGGTGGTCTTCGACGGCGCCGCCCGCTCGCCCGCCTATTTCTACAACGAGAAGATTCTCTGCGGCCTGGGCGCCGGGCTGGCCGAGACCGGGCGGCTCAACCCCGAGGGCAAGGCCCGCACCATAGATGCCCTGCGCCGGTTCCAGATCCTCGCCGAGGGCATGGGCATTGCGCCGCTGACCGCGGTGGCCACCGCCGCAGTGCGCGACGCCGCCGACGGGCCCGAATTCCGCGAGACGGTGCTGCGCGAGACGGGCCTGGCGCTCTATGTCATCGACGGCGAGGAAGAGGCGCGGCTGTCGGCCCAGGGCGTGCTTCTGGGCTGGCCCGAGGCCGACGGGCTGGTCTGCGACATCGGCGGTTCGTCCATGGAACTGGCCGAGGTGCATGACGGCGCGGTCGGGCGTCGGCTGTCCTCGCCCCTGGGGCCGCTGAAACTGCAGGGGTTCAAGGGCTCAAAGAAGGCCCTGCGCGGCTACATCGCCGATGTCATGCAGGATCTTGCCGCCAGGATGGGCCGCGACAACAAGCGGATATTCCTGGTCGGCGGCTCCTGGCGCGCCATTGCCCGGATCGACATGCTGCGCCGGTCCTATCCGCTTACGGTGCTGCATGAATACCGGATGAGCCCGGCAGATGCGAAGGCCACCGTCGCCTATATCGCCAAGGCCGACATGGCCAAGCTGGGCAATGCCACCTCGACCTCGATGGCCCGGCTATCGCTGGTGCCGCTGGCCTCGGAGGTGCTTCTGCAACTGCTCCGCACCTTCAAGCCGCGCGAGATCGCGGTCTCCTCCTACGGGATTCGCGAAGGCATGCTCTACCAGCAGATGCCTGCCCGGCTGCGCCGCCGCGACCCGCTGATCGAGGCCTGCCGATTTGCCGAGGTCAAGGACGCCCGGATGCCGGGCTTCGGCCGGGCGCTCTATGAATTCCTGCTGCCGGTCTTTCCCGGCTTCGACAAGCGACACATCCGGCTGATGAAGGCGGCCTGCCTGCTGCACGACGTCTCGTGGCGGGCGCATCCGGATTTCCGGCACGAGGTCTGTTTCGAGAATGCCACCCGCGCCAACCTCGGCGGCCTGACCCATCAGGAACGGATATTTCTGGGGCTGGCATTGATGCATCGCTACAAGAACTCGCGCGCCGGTTCGCGGCATTCGGCGCTGTTCGGACTGCTCGACGAGGCAGAGATCAAATCGGCCGAGAGACTGGGCAAGGCGATCCGCTTCGGCGCGATGTTCGCCATCGACGACCCGCTGTCGGCCGGCAAGCTCAAGCTGTTTCCGCGCAAGAAGGTTCTGCAACTGGCGCTGAACACCAAGGGGCGCGGCCTGTTCGGTGAAGTCGCCTCGTCGCGGCTGGCGTCGCTGGCCTCGTCGCTGGGCGCGACGGTCAGCGTGGTCGATGTCTGAGCCGGGCGGCTAGAGGTCGATCTCGCCCTCGCCCGGCGGACCCTGCAGCCCCGGCGGCACGCCCGGCGGCTTGCGCCGGATCAGGATATCGCCATTGGGCAGCACCTCGGGCATCTCGTATTGCTCCCAATCGCCCAGAATCCGCGCAAGGCTCTCCATCTGCGAGATTTGCGGCCCCATGTCGCGCATCATGTGCCGGAAGATCATCTTGGCACCTTCCTGCATCAGGTCCAGCCCCTCATCCGCGTCGCCATCGGCATGGGCCACGGGCGCGGCCAGCGCGGCGGCAAGGGCAATCGGCAGTGTCAGGCGGAACGGACTCGACATGGTCCCTGTCTAGCACGATCCGCGTCCCGGCGATAGCTCAGGGCGAAAAATCCAGCGTGACCGGGAAGTGATCCGAGGCGGTCAGCAAGGCGTCGCGCAGCGCCAGGTCGTGATAGCAGTCGGCATCGTCGAACGGGTGCCAAATCCGCCATTTCGGATGGCACTCGCGCAGGGCGGGGGAAATCATGATGTAGTCGAGCAGCGCCGACAGCCAGCGCCGCCCGCTGCCCTCGGGGCCATCCTCGGTCATGCTGTCGCCCAGGCCTTCGGCATCGTCGGGGATCAGGAACCGCGCCGTCGCCGGGATGATCCCCACCTTCTGCGCCAGGGCCAGCCGGGCGTGCGGGTCATAGAGATGCAGCGGCCCCTGCTCGCCCAGGACCACCTCGACCCCGGAGCGACCGAAGAGATGCTCGTATTCGTCCAGCCCCGGACCGTCGTTGAAATCGCCCAGCACGATCACGTCGTCGCCGGCCTTCATGTCCTCGACCACCCGGGCCCGCAGCCAGAGGCATTGCGCCAGCTGCTTCTTGCGGTTCTCGACCGCCATCCGCAGTATCTCGCTCTTGCCGCGGGCGCCGTTCGGGGCCTTCGACTTGATGTGCACGCCGATCATCCGGACCATCCGGGTTCCGCCCCCGTCCGGCCCGCTGCCGCGCAGTTCCAGCGCCAGTTCCAGCGGCGGTTTCGAGAAGCTGACCGGCCGGGCCACCCCGTCGCCGTCCAGATCGATGCGCAGGGTCCGGTCGAACTTCGGCACTTCCCCTTCGCCAAGCACGCCGCTGCCGCCGCCGCGCGGGTCATGCACGGCCGCGATCACCCGAGGGTCGTAGAGCAGTGCCAGTTCCTGCTGGGTGTCGTTCGGAAAGCCGGTGATCGCCTTGCTGGCGCGCAGGCCGAAATGCGCGGCAAAGGCCTCCAGCGCCCGGGTGGTGCTGCGTTTCTGGGTGGTGTCCGGTGCCTCGACGACGAAGACCGCATCGGCATTCAGACTGCCGAAGACCAGCCCCAGGGCGGCAAGCTGATCCTCGCGGCGGATGTCGCGGCGGCCCGACCAGCGCCGGTCCCAGCCCAGCAGATCCTCGTCATCGAAGAGCGCATTGAACCACTCGACATTGTAGGTCGCGATCCGCATTCGCCGTCTATGCCGCCCGCTCGGCCTGGATCTTTTCCCAGGCGTTGTTGACCGCGATCAGACGCTTCTCGGCCAGTTTCAGCGCCTCCTCGGGCACCCCCTGCCCGACCAGCCGATCGGGATGACTGTCGCGCACCTGGCGGCGCCATTCGTCGCGGATGCGGTCCAGACTGGAATCGGGCGTCACCCCCAGCACGTCATAGGGGTCGGCCTCGGCCTCGGGCACGAAACGGGCGCGAATCCGGTGGAAGGGCCGCCCCTGAAGCCCGAAGATCGTCGCCACCCGGGCCAGGAAATCGTCCTCGGCCGGGTGATAATCGCCGTCCGCCACCGCGATGTGAAACAACCCGTCCAGCAATTCGCCCAGCACCCCGGGTTCGGCCCGGAACATCCGCGCGATCCGCCGGGCATAGACCTCGAACCCGGCCGAATCCTGGCGCGCCATGTTGAACACCCGCGCCGCCGCCGCCTCGTCCTCGGGCGGGATCAGGAACACCTCGCGGAAGGCCGTCACCTCGTTCCGGGTCACCGTCCCGTCGGCCTTGGCCATCTTGGCGCCAAGGGCGATCACCGCGATGGTGAAGGCCACCGACCGCTCGGGCGGCGTCCTGAGACGGTCGAAGACCGCCGAGAGCGGTTCTCCCTGTCTGAGCGCCTGCAGCGCCTCGCCTATGCGGGTCCAGATCGACATGGCGCAACCTTAGGCGAGCGGGCCGGCACTGTCAGCACCGCGCGGCACCGGATTTCCGCATTGCGGCATAAGCCGGGCCCGGCGGTTCCGGCCGGGGCGGTCGCCGTGTCAGAGCAGTTTCTGCATCAGCACCAGGTCCAGCCAGCGGCCAAACTTCCGGCCGACCTCGGGCAACCGTCCGACCTCGCGATAGCCGAGCCGGCCGTGAAAGGCGACACCCGCCGCATTCTCGGCCGAGACCCCGGCCATCATCGCATGATGTCCCGCCGCGCGGGCATGGTCCTCGACCGCCGCCACCAGCGCCCGGCCCAGCCCCCGGCCGCGCGCGGCGTCGGCCAGGATCACGGTATGCTCCATCGCATGGGCATAGCCATTGCCGCCGCGAAACTGGTCGTAGGTCGCCAGCCCCTGGGCCACGCCGTCCACCTCGGCCACGAAGAACGCGCGCCCCGCCGCGTGTCGCGCCGCGATCATGGCCGACAGGCTGTCCGCAGTCTTCTCCTCCGAAGAGAACGTCACGATCGTGTCGCGGATCACCGGGTTCCAGAGCGCCAGCAGCGCCGGGACATCCTCGGCCCGGGCCGGGCGGATCATCCCAGCACCCGCAGCCCCGAGGGCGTCCGGATTTCCACCTGCATTGCCGGAGCGCCGGCACCGACCACCAGCCGCGGATCGGCCATCGGCGACAGCATCTCGGCCAGGTCCCCGGCCCGCGGATGCCGCAGGTCGAGCCGTGTCAGCCGGCAGCCGCGATCCTCCAGTGCCGGGGCCGGATGCGGCCCCTTCCAGGAAATCTGCGCCGGCTGGAGCCCGTCAAAGCCCAGCCGCCCGTCCCCGGGCACTGCCATCTGCCAACGATAGGCGCCGCGCTCCATGTCCAACACCTCGCCCGCGCCGGGCAGCGCCTCGGCCACGAGGTCGTCACTGGCGACAATCCAGGCCACCAGACGCGGCGGGCCCGAGAAATCGTCAAGCCCGAACCAACGCGCCCGCCCGGGCGGCGGCGCTTCGGGATCGATCGCGACCACCTCCAGATACTCGTCCGGCCCCAGTGAAAGGAGTCGGTTCCAGGTTCCCATCCTTGCATGCTGCCCACCCGGCCCGACCGGCACACCCAGCACCGATTCCACCCAATCGACCCCTGCCTGAAGCGTTTCGGCCGCCACTGCCACATGATCCAGTTTCATCACAGCCACCTTGTTTTTTCCGTCGCGCCTTGACCTGCGCCGCAGCGAACACATTTGGGTTTGAACCACGCAAGAACCGGGAGTGTCCATGCCATTGCGACTCATCGACAGACTGATCCGCCACGAAGCCGCCGGCGGTGTCCTTCTGATCCTGGCGGCGCTGGCAGCGTTGCTGGTCGCGAACTCCCAGTTCGAGGGTCTCTATGCCACATTCCTGGACTCGGTCCTGGCGATCACCGTCAACGATCACGGGCTTGAAAAACCCCTGATCCTCTGGATCAACGACGGGCTGATGGCGATCTTCTTCTTCCTGATCGGCCTGGAACTGAAACGCGAGATGCTGGAGGGCAAGCTGCGCCGTCCGCGCGACGTGGTGTTGCCGGGTCTCGCAGCGGTGGGCGGCATGGCGCTGCCGGCGCTGGTCTATACGCTGGTGAACTGGGGCAATGCCGAAACCATCGACGGCTGGGCGATCCCCGCCGCCACCGACATCGCCTTTGCCCTGGGCATCCTTGCCCTTGTGGGCAGCCGCGCGCCGGCCTCTCTGAAGGTGTTCCTGCTGACCCTGGCGATCCTCGATGACCTCGGCGCCATCATCATCATCGCGCTGTTCTACACCGCCGACCTCAACACCACCTATCTGATGCTGGCGCTGCTGCCGCTGGCCGTCATGCTGGTGATGAACCTCTACGGCGTTCACCGTGTGGCGCCGCTGCTGCTGCTGGGCACGGTAATGTGGGTTCTGGTCCTCAAGAGCGGTGTCCACGCCACGCTGGCAGGGGTGGCCACCGCCTTCCTAGTGCCGATGACCGACCGTTTCGGAAAATCCCCCGTGCACCGGCTGGAACACGGGCTGACTCCCTATGTCGGCTTCCTGATCGTGCCGCTCTTCGCCTTTGCCAATGCCGGGGTCGTGCTGACCGGGCTGACGCTGGACCAGGTCCTAGCCCCGCTGCCGCTGGGGATCTCGGCCGGCCTGCTGCTGGGCAAGTTCGCCGGGATCATGGGGACGGTCTGGCTGCTGACCCGGCTTGGAATGGCCCAACTGCCGCATGGCGCGACCTGGAGCCACATGGCCGGAGTCGCCTGCCTGGCCGGGATCGGCTTTACCATGTCGCTGTTCATCGGCGGCCTGTCCTTTTCGGACCTGCACCTGATGAACCAGGTGCGGCTCGGGGTTCTGGCCGGATCGGGCATTGCGGCGGTCCTGGGCTTCACCATCCTGATGCTGGCCCCACGGCAGGAGCAGGCCGGAGCCCCCGCCACCGCCTGATCTTCCGCAACCTCCGCCCTGCCCCGCCCGGTCGCCGCGGCAATCGCCGCGCTGCCGCGCCTTGCTGCTGCGAACTGCCGCGTGCTATCGTTTCGGCAACGAGAACAAGAGCAGGGATGGCCGGCCCGGATGACGGCCCTCAAGAAATACCAGCGACTCGAGACATTTGGCATCTGGCATGCCTCGCCCCAGGATCAGCGCCGTGACGTGATCGTGTCGCTGGGCGAGGCGACGCTGACCATTTCCGACAGCAAGATGACAGCGCTCAGCCACTGGTCCCTGCCGGCAATCGAGCGGCTGAACCCGGGCGAGGAGCCAGCCTGTTTCGGCCCCGGGCCGGACATGACCGAGGTGCTGGAACTGGACGACGAGATGATGATCTCGGCGATCGAGAAGGTGCGTACGGCGCTGATCAGGCGCCGGGCCCAACCGCGCCGCCTGCGGCATCTGATCCGCGGGGCCATCGTCCTGGCCCTGCTGGCAGGGGCGGTATTCTGGCTGCCCGGGGCGCTGGTCCGGCAAGCGGTCGCGGTTGTCCCGGCCGCCAAGCGGATCGAACTGGGCAAGGCCCTGCTGACCGATATCCGGCGGATCTCCGGTTCCCCCTGCGAGACCGTGCTGGGGCGCAGGGCGCTGGACCGCCTGCGCACCCGGCTGCTGCCCGACACCTCGGGCCGTCTGGTCGTCCTGCCGGCCGGGGTGGCGCTGTCCGAGCATCTGCCGGGCGGGTTCATCCTGCTCAACCGCGGGCTGGTCGAGGATTACGAGGATGTCTCGGTCGTGGCCGGGCATGTCCTGGTGCAGGATCAGGCCGCCCGCGACGAAGACCCTTTGCGCAGGCTGCTGGAGCAGGCCGGGGTCTTTGCCACACTGCGGCTCCTGGCGACCGGCACGCTGTCCGAGGCAACCCTGGCCGCCCATGCCGAGACATTGGTCAAGAGCGGGCTGGTGCTGCCCCCAACGGCCGAGCTGGTGGCCCGTTTCAAGGCCGCCGGTGTGCCGACGACACCTTTCGCCTATGCGATGGACATCACCGGCGAGACCACGCTGCCGCTGATCGAAGCCGATCCGGTGCCGCCCGGCGAGGGCCGTCCCGTTCTGGCGGATAGCGACTGGGTCAGCCTGCAGGGAATTTGCGGCGAATAGCCGGCGGGCACCCGCAACCGGATGGAGGAAAGGCCCGGACGGATCGCGTCCGGGCCTTTCCAGAATCCCGCCCGGTTTGGAAACGGTGGCGGGGAAAACGTGTGTGCCAGCCGTTTACTTGCGCGCGAAGGCGTCCCGGAAACCGGCGCGGCGGGCGATGGTCAGCCCGGACTGCAATTGCGCGTTCGAGGTGAAGGGCCCGGCCAGAACCACCTGAAGCGTCTTGCCACCCCTCGTGAGCTTGCCCATCGCCACCGGAAGCCCTGCCGCCTTCAGCCGTGCCGCCGTGGCCCTGGCATTGGCCGGCTTGCCGAAGGTGCCGACCTGCACATAGGCCTTGTCCCTGCCCGCCGGGGCGTTCTTGGTCGCCACGACATAGGCCCCGCTGCCGGACATCTTCGGGGCCGCCGCCATGCGCGTGGTCTTCCGAGAGACCATCGGCACCTTGTCGGTCTCGAAGACCTGCGCCATCTGGGCGTCACCCGCCGCGGTTCTCGGCCCGCGCTGCGTGTTCAGACGCCCGTCGGCCCAGGCCGCCTTGTAGCCCTCGGGAAGCTCGGGCGCCGGTGCCGCGACCGGGGCCGGTGCGCCCGCGCTGCCCGAACCGGTTGAGCCGGTTGAGCCGGTCGAGCCGCCTGCCGCCAGCGCATAGGGACGTCCGCCGGGGATTTCCTTCTGCGGGCCGCAGCGCACCGGATAGCCGTTGACCAGCAGCATGTGGTCCTGCGCCACCTTATCGAACTTCGGGCAGGCAGTGCGCTTTGCGTATTCGATCTGCGAGGCCGTCGGCGGGGGCAGCTTCGGTGTCGGCGCTGCCGCGACGACCGGGGCCGGCGCGGGTTTGACCGCAACGGTCTTCTTCGGAGCGGCGGCCGGCTTGGCCACCGGTTTCGGCTTGGGCGCCGGCGCCGCGACGACGATTTCCGGGGCCGGTTTCGCGGCGGGCTTCGGTTCCGGCGCGGCCGCCTTGGCGAAGGTCGGCTTGTAGCCGCAGATCACCTTCTTGTCCCGCGTGACCCGCGGGACCCAGGTGACCTTGCCGTTGTAGCCGGCACGGACGAAGATGCAGCCTTCGCTGTCGACAAACTGCTTGCCCGTGAACGACGCCGGTGGTTGCTCGGCCGGGCCGTCGGTATTCGCGATCGTCTTGCCCCAGGCCTGGCCTGAAGCGAGCAGTGCGACAATGGCAGTTGCCGCGAGCGTCTTCCCAAACAGCATCTTGTGCCCCCACACAATATATTGTGGAAGCATGCCGGAATTAGCCCGTCGAGTAAAGCAGATTGGGGCTTATTTGGTGCCGAACATGCGGTCGCCCGCATCCCCTAGTCCCGGCACGATATATCCGTGATCGTTCAGCCTCTCGTCCACGGCCGCTGTCACGATCGGCACATCGGGATGCGCCTCCTTCATCCGAGCGATGCCCTCGGGAGCGGCCAGAAGGCACATGAAGCGGATGTTGGTCGCGCCGCTGGCCTTCAGCATCTCGATCGCCGCCGCCGAGGAATTGCCGGTCGCCAACATCGGGTCCAGCGCGATCACCAGGCGGTTCCCGAGGTCGGAGGGCACCTTGTAGTAGTATTTCACCGGCTGCAGGGTCTTCTCGTCCCGGTAGAGACCGACAAAGCCGACCCGCGCCGCCGGGATCAGTTCCAGCACCCCGTCCAGCAAACCGTTGCCGGCCCGCAGGATCGAGATCAGCGCCAGCTTCTTGCCATCGATCACTGGCGAGTCCATCGCCTGGATCGGGGTCTCGATCCGGCGCGTGGTCATCTCCATGTTCCGGGTGATCTCGTAGGCCAGCAACTGGCTGATCTCGCGCAGGAGCCGCCGGAACGAGTTCGTCGAAGTCTCCTTGTCGCGCATCAGCGTCAGCTTGTGCTGCACCAGCGGGTGATCGACGACTGTGAGATGTGAGGGTTCGGTCATGGGGCGACTCCGGGCCAAGGCTCTGCCCGTTCATCGCAACTTGCGCGCCGGACGGCAACCACCCTGACCGCGAAGCATCCCCACCGAGGCCGGGCAGCGCCGGCGCTCGAAGCTGCGCCGGCGCCGGAATGGGCCTAATCCTTGAAACTGTAGACCGTCTCGATGCCGATATTTCCGAACCCGTTGAACCGGGTCACGGTGGCGGTGGAATAGGCCCCCATGCCGTGAAACAGCATGTAATCGCCTTCCGCCATGTCGCCCGGCAGGGCAATCTCGCCCGGCAGCCGGTCAACGGAATCGCAGGTCGGCCCAAAGCAGATCCGCGGCCGGACCGCGCCCTGGCGCGGGTTCAGATCGGGCGACAGAACCTCGATCCGGTCGATCACCCCGATCAGCGGCAACTCGGCCAGCCCGCCATAGATGCCGTCGTTCATGAAGACGTGATCGTCATCGCGCAGTGCCTTGATCCGCACCGCAAGCGTGTAGCTTTCGGCCACCATGGCGCGGCCCGGCTCGCAGACCAGCACCGGACGGTCGGCGCCGAACGCCTCGTCCGTCACCCGGTCGATCAGAGCGAAGATCTCGTCGAGTTGCGGCGCCAGTTCCGCCAGCCGATGCGACGGAAAGCCACCGCCGACATTCAGACGGGCGATCGGGACGCCGGCCTCGGCGGCGATCCAGGCGGCCTTGCGGATATAGGCATCCCAGGCCATCGGGTCGGTGCATTGGGTGCCCGGATGGAAGGTGATCGAAGGGATGAACCCGGCCCCGGCGACCCGCTTGAGCAGAACCGCGGCCTTCTCGGCATCGGCCCCGAACTTGGCGCCGAAATTGTAGGCGGCGCCCGAGACCGGCAGCTTGAAGCGCACGGTGATCTCGGTGCCTGCCGCGGGGACCATCTCGATCAGCTTGTCGAGTTCGGAATGCGAGTCGACCGAATAGCTGGCACAGCCCAGGCGAACGGCGGTGGCGATCTCGGACCGCGAGCGCACCGGGTTGTTGTAATGCATCGCGGCACCGGGCGCGACGCGGCTGACCAGCTCCATCTCGAAGGGCGAGGCGACGTCAAAGCCGTTGACCCCGGCGGCGACCAGGTTCGACAGCACCACCTCATCCGGGTTCGACTTCACCGCATAGGTGACAAGGCCCGGAAATCCTTCAAGAAACTTGCGTGCCGTGGCTTGCAGGACGGCGGGGGCGAAATACAGCACCGGCTCGTCGGGATGATAGGCCAGCAGATGCTCGGCCGGTTTCGTCCAGATCGTTTTCGACAGTCCCATCGGCGGTTCCTTCCCTCGGCCAACTGGACGCAGCTATCCTCTCCTGAAAACCAGGTTCGGAGATTGCTCGCGCATTCTTCCAACCCAGGCCAGGTGCGTATGAGCCGCCCTTTTCCTGTAAACGATGATCCCCATATGAGGCACCATTCTACCGATGAAAAGGGTTGAATTGTGCGGCGATATGGTCAGAATGACGAAATTGCCGGTCAAATCAACAGGCGCGACATGGACGACCTCGATCAGAAGCTTCTTGCGGCCCTGGCGGCCGACAGTTCGACCTCGACCTCGCGTCTGGCGCGGCGCTTCAAGGTGGCCCGCTCGACCGTGCAGGCGCGGATCGAGCGGATGGAGAGCAACGGCACCATCGCCGGCTATACGATCAAGCTGGGCAATGTTGCGCTGGCCCGGCGGATCAAGGCGACGGTACTGCTGGACATCGAAGCGCGGGAATCGGCAGGCGTGATCCAGAAGCTGCGCGCCATCCCCGAGGTCGAACTGGTCCACACCACCACCGGCCGCTACGACCTGATCCTTCAGGTCGCCTCGGATACGACGATGGGGCTGGACGAGGTGCTGGACAAGATCGGAATGATCGCCGGGGTCAAGACCACCGAGAGCCTGATCCATATGACCACCAAGTTCGACCGCGCGGTCTGACCGTCAGGCGATGATCCGTTCGGGCTCCCAGCGGCCTGCCGGGTCGATCAGAATCTTGACCTGTATGCCGACCGCCGGGATCAACCCTTCAGAACCCGGCGCCAGCCTGCCTTCCCGCCCGAAATCATCGCGCCAGACCGGAGCGAAGATCGGCTTGCCCGCCTTGGTTTCACCTGCCGGCGCATGTTCGACAATCTTGGCCAGAACCAGAGTGCCGTCGTTGTAACGCATCAGGCTGACCCGGGCCTTGCGATAAGCCATCGCGGCAAGCACCAGCGCCACCAGGCCCGCACCAATGCCGTACATCAGGTTGGTCTGGCCGTTCACCACCGTGACGCCCGGGTCGATCTCGTTCACCTCGGGATCGTCGGGCAGGTAATAGACCCGCCGCGCCTGACCTTCCCGCGCCTGAATATACATCTGGCGCCCGACCCTCTGCCGGCCCTCGATCTCGGTCCCGCTGCCCTCGGGGGTGAACCGGTAATAGACCATCCGCCGCATGCTGCCCGAACTGGTGGAACTGTAATGGCTCTTTCCCGTCACCTCTCCGACGGCATAGATGCCCTCGGAGATCAGGCGCTGTCCGCGCACGATCTCGGCCTGCCCGGCCCAGGCCAGCCAGGCTGCAAAAGCCAGCAACAGAACCGCTCCGACGCCTTCCTTGCCGAAGAAATGGTGCGAAAACGAGGTGTTCAATCCATTCATGGCGAAGGCCCGATGCGATGGCTGCAGAAATTATGAGAAAATATAGTCACGAACATCCGGGTCCGTAAAACAAATTCGTGACGGAGCCTCGCGATCCTGCGACAACGCTGCGCCGACTATCCGCTTCCCCTCGCCGCCGTCACGGGCTAATTCACGGCCCCAACGCACCCTGCACCGAAACGACCAACGGGACTGCCACCATGCCGATGGAAAAGACCTTCGACGCCACCGAGGCCGAGGCCCGCATCGCCGCCATGTGGGAGGCCTCGGGCGCCTTCCGGGCCGGGGCCAATGCCTCGCGCAAGGAAACCTTCTGCATCATGATCCCGCCGCCGAATGTCACCGGGGCGCTGCATGTGGGCCATGCCTTCAACAACACGCTTCAGGACATCCTGACCCGCTGGCACCGGATGCGGGGCTTCGACACGCTGTGGCAGCCGGGGACCGACCACGCCGGGATCGCCACCCAGCTGCAGGTCGAGAAGCGCCTGATGGCCGAATCCGACCAGCGCCGCACCGACCTGAGCCGCGAGGAGTTCATCGCCAAGGTCTGGGAGTACAAGCAGGAATTCGGTTCGACCATCATCAACCAGCTTAAGCGGCTGGGCGCCTCCTGCGACTGGGACCGCATCGCCTTCACCATGTCGGGCGCTCCCGGCGCCCCCGAGGGGGAAGAGGGGAATTTCCACGACGCGGTGCTGAAGGTCTTTGTCGATCTCTACCAGAAGGGGCTGATCACCCGCGGCAAGCGGCTGGTCAACTGGGACCCGCATTTCGAGACCGCGATCTCGGACCTGGAAGTCGAGAACATCGAGATCGACGGCCACATGTGGCACTTCAAGTATCCGCTGCAAGGCGGGGAAACCTATGAATACATCGAGAAGGACGAAGACGGGAACGTCATCCTGCGCGAGACCCGCGACTACATCTCGATTGCCACCACCCGGCCCGAGACCATGCTGGGCGACGGCGCGGTGGCGGTGCATCCTTCCGATGAACGCTACGCGCCGATCGTCGGGAAACTGTGCGAAATCCCGGTCGGGCCCAAGGAGCACCGGCGGCTGATCCCGATCATCACCGATACCTATCCCGACAAGGATTTCGGGTCCGGTGCGGTCAAGATCACCGGCGCGCATGATTTCAACGACTACGCCGTCGCCACCCGCAACGGCATCCCGCTGTATCGGCTCATGGATACCAAGGGCGCGATGCGCGACGACGGCGACGATTACGCCACCGTCGCGGCCCGGGCGCAGGAGATTGCCGAGGGCGCCAGTTTCGACGCCGCCGAGATCGATACGCTGAACCTCGTGCCCGAGGCCTATCGCGGGCTGGACCGGTTCGAAGCCCGCAAGCGCGTCATCGCCGACATCGACGCCGAGGGGCTGATGCTCAAGGTCGAGTCGAAGAAGATCATGCAGCCCTTCGGCGACCGGTCGAAAGTCGTCATCGAGCCGATGCTGACCGATCAGTGGTTCGTCGATGCCAAGACCCTGGCCGGCCCGGCGCTGGAAGCGGTGAACGACGGTCGCATCCAGATCCTGCCCGAGCGCGACAAGAAGGTCTACGATCACTGGCTGGAAAATATCGAACCCTGGTGCATCTCGCGCCAACTCTGGTGGGGGCACCGGGTGCCGGTCTGGTACGGGCTCGACCTCGGGGTCGATACCGGCGACCTGAACGCCTCGGGCGATCTAGATGACGTGCAGGTTCTGGGTCTGCTGGTCCGCGACGGCATGTTGCAGGGTGGCGACGTGATGCATTGCGCCACCGATTTCGAGAGCGTCAAGGATGCCTTCCGGGCCGAGATCATCGACGTCCCGAACCCGTTGTCGAATGCCGCCATCGTCGAGGTCGCCGACAAGCAGGAAGCGATGGACCTGCTGGCCGAACGGCTGGCCGAATACGCGATCAATCAGGACCCGACCCATCTGGTCTATCCGGTCTGGCGTGACCCCGACGTTCTCGACACCTGGTTCTCTTCGGGTCTGTGGCCGATCGGCACTCTCGGCTGGCCCGAGGACACCCCGGAGTTTCGCAAGTATTTCCCGACCAGCGTGCTCGTCACCGGCTTCGACATCCTGTTCTTCTGGGTTGCCCGGATGATCATGATGCAGATGGAAGTGGTGAAGGAGGTGCCGTTCCACACCGTCTACCTGCACGCTCTTGTCCGCGACGAGAAGGGCGTGAAGATGTCCAAGACGCTGGGCAATGTCATCGACCCGCTGGAACTGATCGACGAGGTCGGCGCCGATGCGGTGCGCTTCACCATGGCCTCGATGGCGGCCCTCGGCGGCACGCTGAAACTCTCGAAAGAGCGCGTGACCGGCTACCGGAACTTCACGACAAAGCTCTGGAACGCGGCCCGGTTTGCCGAGATGAACGGCGTCTTCCAGGCACCCCGCAACGGCATCCCTTCCCCGAAGGAAACGCTGAACAAGTGGATCATCGGCGAGACGGCGCGAATCCGCGAGACCGTCGATCAGGCGCTGGAAGGCTACCGGTTCAACGAGGCGGCCCTTGGGCTCTACGCCTTTGTCTGGGGCAAGGTCTGCGACTGGTATGTCGAATTCTCCAAGCCGCTGCTGCTGGACGGCACCGAGGCGCAAAAGGCCGAGACCCAGGAGACGATGGCCTGGGTGCTCGACCAATGCGCGATCCTGCTGCACCCGTTCATGCCCTTCATCACCGAGGAACTCTGGGGCCTGATGGCGCCGAGCCGCGCAAAACCCTGCGTACATGCCGACTGGCCGGAATACGGCGCCGAGCTGATTGACGCCGAGGCCGACCGGGAAATGAACTGGGTGATCTCGCTGATCGAGAACATCCGTTCGGCCAGGGCCGAGATGCATGTCCCTGCCGGGCTGCACCTGGCGATGCTGAAACTGTCGCTGGATGCGGCGGGCGAGGCCGCATGGGCGCGCAACGAGGTGCTGATCAAGCGGCTGGCGCGGATCGACTCGCTGGAGGCCGCCGAAGCCGCGCCCAAGGGCTCGATCACCGTGGCGGTGGACGGCGGCACCTTCGCGCTTCCGCTGGCCGGCATCATCGACGTGGCGGCCGAGAACGACCGGCTGTCGAAGGCGCTGGCGAAGCTGGAAAAGGACCTCGCCGGGCTGAACGGCCGGCTGAAGAACCCCAAGTTCGTCGAGAGCGCCCCGGAAGATGTGGTCGAAGAGACCCGCGAATTGCAGACCCAGAAGTCCGAGGAGGCCGGCCGGCTGAAAGCGGCCCTGGCGCGGCTGGCCGAACTGGGTTGAGCCGGGGCCGGAAGGCCCCCGCCGGGATCAGTAGCGCGCCAGTTCCGCCAGCCGGTCGCGATAGGCTGCCTGCAGGCAGGTCACGTCGGCGCCACACGCGTTGCGCCGTTTCAGCCAGTTCCGCTGATCGGATTTCAGCCTGCTGCCGGCGTCCTGGGCAAGACTCTTCAGCAGTGTCGCGTATTGCCGGGCCATCCGGATGTCCTGTCCGGCCAGCGACGCATCTGCGCAGATCGCCAGCTCGGTCGGAGTGGCGGCGGCGCGGCACCAGTCCGGGCGGTCGCCTTCGGTCACCTCCCGGGCACCGGGTGTCGGCGTGGCGGCCACCTCCGGCGGTTCGGGCTGCGGCGCCGCGTCGGGCACGTCCTCGGGGTCGGGCGCGGCCGCGGCCCTCAGTTCCGCAATCCGCCCGCGGGCCAGTTCGGCATAGGGCGTTCCGGCATGACGCTCGGCAAAGGCAATCAGCGCCGGGATCGAGGTCGTGCTCTTGAAGTCCTGCCACTCGCGTGCCGCGATGGCCACCGGGTCCGTCACGGGCGTCGCTGCGGGGGGCGCATCCTCCGTAGCCGCTTCGCGGGGCGGGGCGCCGCAGACGCCGGACAGGCAGGCGGCGCCGATCACCTCGTCGTAATAGGCCGGGCGTTGTTGGTGACCGATCGCGGCGGCCAGTTCGCTGACCCGCGCCTGCGTGGTCTTGAACGCGCTCTGCAGGTCCTGGCCCTTGGCCAGCTCGTCGAGGAACACCCGGGTGAACACCGAATAGCGGGCCGGGTCCTCGTCGGAAAGCCGATCCAGGGCCGTCTGCCCTGCGCCCGCCGAAAATGCGATGAAGGTGCCCGAGGGCGCCTGCACCGGCACCAGCCCCCGCGTCAGCCCGACCGAGCGGGTGCCCGAATCATCGGTGAAGGGGTTGTTGCGGCAGGCGTCGAGGATCGCCACCAGAAGCCCCGGCGCGCGCCGGTTGATCTGATCGACGATCCCGTTGACTCCATTGCGGACCGGAAAGCTCTCGACCGAGAGCAGCGTCGCAGAGCCGCTGGCCTGGATATCGACCGGCACCAGATAGTTCTGCTGTCCGTCGCTCCAGCCATGGCCCGAATAGACGAAGACCACCGTGTCGCCGGGGGCGATGGAATCGTAGAACCGGGCCAGGGTCACCCGCATCGCGCTGCCGGTCAGGTCATGCGCCTCGGTCACCGCGAAACCCATGCTCTGGAACAGCTGCGCATAGCCGCCGGCGTCGGCACGGGCGGTGCGCAGCGGCGCGATCTCGGTATAGGCATCATTGCCGATCAGCAGCGCCAGCGACTTCGCCGCCGCCGTCTGGGCGGGGAGCGACAGGGCAAGGCCAAGCACGAGGCGCGCCAGGCTCCGGGCGAGGGTTTGAACGAACATCGGACCTCCGTCTGGTCGGTCCGAAAGCCTAACACGCATCGCGCAGTCGCGGCTACCGGATCAGCTCGGCGATCCGCTTGTCATAGGCGGAAGCGATGCAGACCGGATCGGCACCGCAGCGGTTGCGCCGGGCCAGCCAGGCCTCCTGCTCGGACTTCAGCGCCACGCGGCCCGACTTGCCCCGCGCCTCGAAGACCTTGTTGTAGAAATTGACCAGGGCGATGTCTCGCCAGGACAGGCCGGCATCGGCGCAGATGGCGATCTCGGTCGGCGTGGCTGCATAGGGGCACCACTCGGGCTGTTCATAGCCGACGGCGGGCGCCGGGGCCGGCTCGGGCTCGGGTGCGGGTTCCGGCACCACCACGGGTTCGGGCGCAATGGCGATCGGCGGCACCACGACCACCGGCTCGGCCCCGGGATCGACCTTCGGCAGCGCCGGACGCAGCGGGTTGTCCGACCGCGGCGCCGGGGCGTCGGGCGTCTCGGCCTGCGCCTCCAGCATCGCGATCCGCTCCCGCGCCAGGTCGGCGTAGGGCGTGCCCTTGTGCCGCTCGGCAAAGCTCTTCAACGCCGCGATCGAGGTCGAATTGCGAAAATCCTTCCACTCTTCCGCGGCCCGGGCCACCGGGTCGGCGGGGCCGGGCAGGTAGGTCGGCGGCGCGGGATTGTCGGTCGCGCAATGGCCCGAGAGACAGGCCGAGCCGATCACCTCGTCGTAATAGGCCGGGCGCTGCGGATGGCCGACCGACTTGGCGGTCTCGTTGACCCTTGCCTGTGTCGCCTTGAAGGCGGTCTGCAGGTCCTGCGGCTTGGCCAGCTCGTCCAGGAAAAAGCGGGTGAAGACCGAATAGGGCACCGGATCGTTGTCGGACAACCGATCCAGCGCCGTCTGCCCCTCACCCGCCGAGAAGGCGATGAAGGTCCCGGTCGGCGCCTGCACCGGAACCAGGCCGCGGCTCAGCCCGAAGCTGCGGGTGCCCTGCGGATTGGTGAACGGGTTGTTGCGGCAGGCGTCGATGATCGCCACGGTCAGCTGCGGCCCGCGCCGGGCAATCTCGTCGACGATGCCGTTGACCCCGTTGCGCACCGGGAAACTCTCACCGGCCAGCAGGGTTTCCGAACCCTGGGCGCGGATGTCCACCGGCACCAGATAGTTCTGCTGCCCGTCGCTCCAGCCATGGCCGGAATAGACGAAGATGACGATATCGCCGGGCGTGATGGAATCGTAGAAGCCGGCCAGTGTCTCGACCATCTGCCGGGCGGTCAGGTCCTGCACCCGGGTGACCTCGAAGCCCATTCCGGCAAACAGGTCGGCATAGCCGCCCGAATCCGCCACCGCCTTCTGCAGGGGCTCGATCTCGGTATAGGCATCATTGCCGATAACCAACGCCAGCGACTTGGCCCGCGCCGCGCCGGACAGCGCCGCTACGGCGGAGAATACCACCAGAATCAGGGTCAGAAATCGTGCCAACATGTCTCGGCCATCAAATATCGTGCCCAAGCTACCCCCGCCCCCCTTCTGCGGCAAGGTAGGGAAAGCCCCTTGCCCGTCCGCCCGCTTCGCCGCAACTGTTGCACATCTGTCCGCAAAGGAGCCGCGATGCCACGCTATACCGACCTGGTCCAGAGCCTGCCCGCCACGGTGCCCTTCGTCGGGCCCGAAACCCAGGAGCGGACACGCGGAAAGCCTTTCCGCGCAAGGCTCGGCGCGAACGAGAGCCTGTTCGGCCCAGCGCCCGAGGCGCTGGCGGCGATGCGTGCGGCGGCCTCGGAAGTCTGGATGTATGCCGACCCCGAAAGCCACGACCTGCGCCATGCGCTGGCCGAAAGCCTGGGCGTTGCGCCGGAAAACGTGATCGTCGGTGAGGGAATCGACGGGCTGCTGGGCTATCTCTGCCGGCTGATGCTGGCGCCCGGCGATCCGGTGGTGACCTCGGACGGCGCCTATCCGACCTTCAACTACCATGTCGCGGGCTTCGGCGGGGTGCTGCACAAGGTCCCCTATCGCGACGATGCCGAAGACCCGCAGGCCCTGGTCGCCGAGGCGGCGCGGACCGGGGCCAAGCTGGTCTATCTGGCCAATCCCGACAATCCGATGGGCTCCTGGCATCCGGCGGCGCGGATCGAGGCGATGATCGAGGCGCTGCCGGCCGGCTGCCTGCTGCTGCTGGACGAGGCCTATGTCGAATTCGCGCCCGAGGGCACCGCGCCGAGGATCGCGGAGTCGGACCCGCGGGTGATCCGGCTGAGGACCTTCTCAAAGGCGCATGGCATGGCCGGGGCTCGGATCGGCTACGGGATCGGCGCGCCGGGGCTGATCTCGGCCTTCGACAAGGTGCGCAACCATTTCGGCATCGGGCGGATCGGCCAGATCGGGGCGCTGGCGGCGCTTCGGGCGGAGGGTTGGCTGGCGCATGTCCGGGCCGAAGTCGCCGTGGCGCGGCAGCGCATCGCCGCGATCGGCGCCGAGAACGGGTTGACCGCCCTGCCCTCGGCGACCAATTTCGTGACCCTCGATTGCCACCGTGACGGCGCGTTCGCCCGCCGCCTGCTGGGGGAACTGGCGGCGCGGGATGTCTTCGTGCGGATGCCCTTCGTGGCGCCGGGCGACCGCTGCATCCGGGTCTCGGCCGGTCCGGCCGAGGTGCTCGACATCCTGGCCGGGGCGCTGCCCGAGGCCCTGGCGGCGGCGCGCGGCTGAGGGGGTGAGGGGGGCGCTGCCCCCCGGCCTGCGGCCGCCCCCGGAGTATTTCCGACCCGAAGATGGGGCGTGGTCAGGCGCCGGAGATCACCGCCGCGGCGGCATCGAGGCCGCCCTTGCCATGCGGCAGCTTCAGAGCGGTCAGCCCGGCCTCGATGGCGCCGATCGTGCCCAGCACCATATGCGCGTTCAGATGCCCCATATGACCGACCCGGAAGAACCCGTGCCAGGCCGGATCGCCCATCGGCGCCATGCCGAGACCGATCCCCAGCGTGACGCCGCAGTTTTCCCGCACCCAGTCGCGCAGTGCGGTGCCATGCGGCGATCCGATACGCACCGCGGTCACGGCATGACTGCGCAGCGCCGGGTCGGCGATGTTCAACTCCACCGGACCCTCCGCGCCCCAGGCCTCGAAAGCCGCCCAATAGGCCCGGGCCAGGGTGGCATGACGGTCCCAGACATGGGACAGGCCCTCTTCCAGGATCATGTCCAGCGCCGCGCGCAGCCCGTAGACATGATGGGTCGGCGCGGTGCCGCACCAGTATTGCCAGTATTCCTCGGGTGCCGCGCGGGGCGCCCAGTCCCAGTAGTCGGTGACGCAGGCGGCGGACTTCTGGGCCTCGGCCGCCTTGTCGGAGAACCAGACGAACCCCAGCCCCGGCGGCGTCATCAGCCCCTTCTGGCTGGCCGAGACCACGACATCGACCCCCCAGGCATCCATCTCGAACCGGTCGCAGCCCATCGAGCAGATGCAATCCACCAGCAGCAGCGCCGGGTGCCCCTCGGCATCCAGGGCCGCCCGCACCGCCTGAACATCGTTGCGGACCGAGGTCGAGGTGTCGGTCTGCACCATTGCCACGGCCTTGATCGCATGGGCCTTGTCGGCCTGCAGGGCCTCGGCCAGGCGCGCGATGTCGATCGTGGCGCGATTGCCGAAATCGAGGATCTCGGTCTCGACCCCGCGTGCCCGGGCGCTCTTCGCCCAGCCGAGCGCGAACCGGCCGGTCGAGAGCACCAGCGCCCTGTCCCCCGGCGAGAAGACATTCGACACCGCCGCTTCCCAGCTGCCATGGCCATTGGTGATATACATCGCCACATGCGCGCGCGTCCCGGCCAGCGTCCGCAGGTCGGGCATCAGCGAGGCCGTCACCCGGTGCAGTTCGCCCTCGTAGATGTTCGGCGCCGCGCGGTGCATCGCCGAAAGCACCCTGTCGGGCATCACCGAGGGTCCGGGAATCGCCAGATAGCTCCGGCCTTGCGACAATGACATTGGCTGCGACTCCTGCTTGCAAAGGTCGAATTCTGCTATGCCCGTGTCCGGCAAGGGTCAATCGGGGAACCGCCCGGACCCCGGAAATGCCGCGGAATTTGACTTATCGGCCGGCTCCGACCATATCCGTCGGACCCAGAACCCGGACCCCGCCCGTCATGATCCGCCGCTTCTTCAACCGAATCCACGAGGCCGAAAAGCGCTGGTCCAAATCCTATGGCACCGACATTTCGACGCCGCGCGGACGCCGGCAGGCGGTCTGGCATTACCATCTGGCCGATCACGGCTTTCTCAGGGTGTTCTGGACCAATCTCTTCGAGATCGCACCCGGAGTCTGGCGCTCCAACCAGCCCTCGGCCCGGCGGCTGCGGCGCTATCGCGAGATGGGGATCCGGACGATCCTGAACCTGCGCGGGGTCGACCGCTATTCCTTCTACCTGTTCGAGCGCGAGGCCGCCGACCGCCTCGGCATCGAGATGATCGACATCAAGATCTACGCCCGGCACCTGGTCCCGCGCGAACAGTTCATGAAGCTGTTCTCGCTGTTCGACCGGATCGAGCGGCCCTTCGTGCTGCACTGCAAGTCCGGGGCCGACCGGGCCGGGCTGGTCTCGGCGCTCTGGCTGCTGGACCAGGAGAACCGGCCGGTGGAAGAGGCGCAGCGGCAGCTGCACTGGCGCTATGCGCATCTGAAGGGCACGCGGACCGGGATCCTGGACCATCTGTTGCAGGCCTATGCCGATGACAATGCCGAAAGCCCGATCGGGATCCGGGACTGGTTCGCCACCCGCTACGACCCCGAGGCGCTGACCCGGTCCTTCGAGACCGCGCCGCGCACCGGGCCGAACGGCCCCGCCGCGGCACGACGCCGCGCCGTGACCGGCCCGAAATGACCGGCATTCGCGCCTGGCTCTGGTCCTATGTGCGGCCGTGGTGGCGGCTGCTCCTCCTGGCGATGCTGCTGATGTCCGTCGAGGGCAGCATGCTGGGGCTGCTCAGCTGGTCGATCGGGCCGATGTTCGACCGCATCTTCATCGGCGGCCAGCGCGGCGCGATTCCCTGGGTGGCAGGCGGAATCTGCGGCCTCTTCGTCATCCGCGCCGCGGCCGGGTTCGGCCAGAGAGTGCTGATGGCCGTGGTCGGGCAGCGGGTCTCGGCCGCGATGCAGGCCGACATGGTCCGCCATCTGGTCGGGCTGGATTCGAGTTTCTTTGCCGAGACCCCGCCCGGCACCCTGATCGAGCGGGTCCGCGGCGACACGCTGGCGGCGGCCAACCTGCCCTCGCAGGTGCTGGCGGCGCTTGGCCGCGACGGGGTGGCGCTGGTCTCGCTGTTCGCCGTGGCCCTGTCGATCGACTGGGTCTGGACCCTGATCGCGGTGGCCGCGGCGCCGGTGCTGATCCTGCCCGCCGCCGGCCTGCAACGCCGTGTCGGCGCCGCCAGCCGGGCCGCCCGGGCCACCGCGGCGCGGCTCTCGACCCGGCTGGACGAGGTGTTTCACGGCGCCAATGCGATCAAGCTTTCGGGCACCGAAGCCCGCGAGGCGCAGCGCTATGGCGACGAGCTGACCGGATTCGTCCAGTCACAGGTCCGCTCCGAGGCCGGGCAGGCCGGGATCCCGGCGCTGATGGACCTGATCGCCGGGGTGGGTTTCTTCGGCGTGCTCAGCTATGGCGGGATGCAGATCATCGACGGCACCAAGACGGTGGGCCAGTTCATGGCCTTCTTCACCGCCATGGCGCTGGTCTTCGAGCCGCTGCGCCGGCTGGGCAATGTCTCGGGACAATGGGTGGCGGCGCGGGCCAGCCTCGACCGGATCCGTCAGATTTTCGCCCTGCAGCCGACGATCCTGTCGCCGGAACAGCCGCGCGCCCTGACGGTGCCGCCGGACCGGGCCGACATCACGCTGGAGGACGTCACCTTCAGCTATGGCGAGACCCAGGTGCTGCGCGGGCTCAGCTTCACCGCCCGGGCGGGCGAGACCACGGCGCTGGTCGGGCCCTCCGGGGCCGGGAAAAGCACCGTCTTCTCGCTGCTGGCGCGGCTGGCCGACCCGGACTCGGGCCGGATCGAACTGGGCGGGGTGCCGGTGGACGAGATGGCGCTGCCCGAGCTGCGATCACTGTTCTCGGTGGTGGCGCAGGATGCGGCCCTGTTCGACGAGACCCTGCGCGACAATATCCTGATGGGGGCCGAGGTGACGCCGGAAGACCTGGAGGCCGCGACCCGCGCCGCCCATGTCGCCGATTTCGTCAAGGACCTGCCGATGGGTCTGGACAGCGCTGCCGGGCCGCGCGGGTCGGCGCTCTCCGGCGGCCAGCGGCAGCGGGTGGCCATCGCCCGGGCCTTGCTGCGCGACCGGCCGATCCTGCTGCTGGACGAGGCGACCAGCGCCCTGGACGCGGCCTCTGAGGCGGCGGTGCAGGACGCCTTGGACCGGCTGTCGCAGGGCCGGACCACGCTGGTCATCGCGCACCGGCTCTCGACCATCCGCGCCGCCGACCGGATCGTGGTGATGGACCATGGCCGGGTGGTGGATCAGGGCCGCCATGACGAATTGCTGGCCCGCGACGGGCTCTATGCGGCGCTCTACAAGATGCAGTTCGCCGACAGCTAGGCAGCAAAGCCGCCGGACCCGGGCACAAGGCCCCTTCCGACGCCCCGGCTTCGCGCCTATGTAGGCCATCGGAGGCGCGACATGGCAGGCGGCAAGGTTTACGAGATCGGCGGCAGCGATGCCGAGAGCTTTCTTCAGGGGCTGGTCAGCAATGACCTGGCAAGGCTGAAGGACGGGCTGGTCTATGCCGCCCTGCTCAGCCCGCAAGGCAAGTATCTGGCCGATTTCTTCCTGGCCCGGCGAGGGGATGCGATCCTTCTCGACGTGGCGCCGGTGCTGGCAGCGGCCACGGTGCAGCGACTGGGCATGTATCGGTTGCGCGCCGATGTGACGATTGCCGAAAGCGAGCTGTCGGTGATACGGACCGGCGATCCCGAGGGCGCCCTGGCCGACCCGCGGCATCCGTCGCTGGGTCATCGCCGCTATGGCCCGCCCGGCCCCGACGAACTGCCCGATCCGCTGCCGCTGCGGGTCGCCCATTGCATTCCGGAATCCGGCGTCGAGCTGATCCCGAACGAGAGCTACATCCTGGAATGCGGCTTCGAGCGGCTGCACGGGGTGGATTTCCGCAAGGGCTGCTATGTCGGGCAGGAGGTCACCGCCCGGATGAAGCACAAGACCGAGCTGCGCAAGGGGCTGGTCACGGTCGAAATCGAGGGCGCGGCCCCGGTCGGCACCGAGATTCTGGCCGGCGGGAAGCCGGCGGGGGTGCTGTTCAGCCAGCATGGCGGCCAGGCCATCGCCTATCTGCGCCATGACCGGGCGGGGGAAGGGATGCGGGCCGGAGACGCCGTGGTCAACTGGCGCGGCTGAGCAATTCAGCCGCCGCTGAACGGGCGCGCGCGACCGTCCGGCCCGGTCAGCACCACCTGCGCCGCGCCATCGGTGCCGGGATGCAGTACCAGCCGCGTCACCCGGCCCGGCGGCAGGCTGGCCTGGAACGGCCAGAGATGCGGACAACCCTGCAACCTGCCCTGCCAGCTTCGGCCCTGAGAGCCGCGCGGCCCGGTGCAGAAGCTCCGGTCGGACATCTCAACGGTTACGGTCTGTTCGTAGAGCACGGTTCGGGTCGGCTCCACCTGCCGCGGCGCACCGCCGCCGGGCGCCGGGCCTCCCGGCCCGGCACCACAGCCCGCCAGCGCGGCACAAAACCCCAGCAACGCGACAAGTCCCGGTTCCCGTCTCATAGCGGCCACAGTAGCGTGATCAGTGCCGAGCCGACCAGCCCCAGAAGGATGTTCAGCGGAATCCCGACCTTCAGGTAATCGGTGAACCGATAGCCGCCCGGACCGTAGACCAGCATGTTGGTCTGGTAGCCGATCGGCGTCGAGAAGGCGGCCGAAGCGGCGAACATCACCGCCACGACCAGCCCGCGTGGATCATAGCCAAGGGCCAGCCCCAACTCGATCACGATCGGCGTGAAGATCACCCCGACCGCGTTGTTCGAAACCAGCTCTGTCAGGGTCGAGGCCAGCAGGTAGAGGATCAGCACCACGAAGAACGATGACAGGTGAACCATGAACGGCTGCACCCAGCCGACGATCAGCGCCACGGCGCCGGATTGCTCCAGGGCCACGCCCACCGCCAGCATCGCGAAGATCAGCGCCAGCAGCCGCCCCTCGACGAAGGAGAACGCCTCTTCGGCGTCGATGCAGCGGGTCAGCAGGATCACCGCCACCGCGATCACTGCCAGCGGCAGGATCTGCGCCACGCCCAGGGCCGCCAGCACGACCACCCCCAGCAGGGCGGCGATGGCGATCGGGGCATGGCGGCGGCGATAGGCCCGCACCGCGGGCTGGGCGATATTCACCAGTTCCATGTCCGCCGCCAGCCGCTCGATATCCTCGGGCGCGCCTTCGAGCAGCAGCGTATCCCCGACCCGCACCACCAGATCGTCCAGCTGCCGGCCGATATTCTGGTTCGAGCGGTGCACCGCCAGCGGATAGACCCCGTAGCGCCGCCGCAGCCGCATCGCGCCCAGGCTGCGCCCGACCATCCGGCAGCCGGGCGTGATCAGCACCTCGACGGTGGTTGTCGGCACCGAGGACAGCTTGTCGATCATCCGCAGTTCCCGGTTCTGCTGAAGCCCCAAGAGCTCGGTCATTTCGGTGCGCAGCACCACCCGGTCGCCCGGTTCCAGCACCACGCTGCCCATGTCGCGGCGCAGCGAGGCATCACCGCGCAAGACGTCGATCAGCCGCACGCCCTCGCGCTTGAACTCCTCGACCTCGTTGACGTTGCGGCCGATCAGGGCGCTGTCCTCGGGCAGCGCCACCTCGGTGAAATACTTCATCTTGCGCCGGTCGCCCAGCAGCACGCCCATCGACTGGCGGTCGGGCAGCAGGCGGCGGCCGATCAGGGTGATGTAGAGACCGCCCGCCAGCACCTGCACGATGCCCAGCCCGGTGATCTCGAAGATCGAGAAGGGCGCCATGCCGCGCGACTGCGCCACGCCGTCTACCAGCAGGTTGGTCGAGGTTCCGATCAGCGTCGTCGTGCCGCCGAGGATCGAGGCATAGCTGAGCGGAATCAATAGCTTGGATGGTGAAACCTTGAGCCGCCGGGCAACCTGGATGAACACCGGGATCATGATGACCACCACCGGCGTGTTGTTCATGAAGGCCGAGAGAAGCGCCACGAAGGCCAGCAGCAGCACCACGGTCTGCCGCGGGCGCTTGCGGGCCCGGGCCTCGGCCTGCCGGGTCAGCCATTCCAGCGCCCCGGTCCGCACCAGCGACCCCATGATCAGGAACATCGCCGCGATCGTCCAGGGCGCCTGATTGGAGAAGACCTCCAGTGCCGCCTCGTAGGGCAGCAGCCCGAGGATCAGCAGAAGCGCCACGCCGCCGATCGCCACCACTTCGGTCGGATAGGTCTCGCGCACGAAGAGCACGAACATCCCGGCCACGATGCCCAACGTCACCAGGGCGCCGGTAAGCTCGGTGATCGGCAGCGACAGCATCGCGTCTCCAGTCTGGGGCGGGCCATCGGGAACGGGCCGCTGATTTGGGCGCATTCTCGCCGGGCGCAGGCGCGGCGGCAAGCCCCGGCATGGTCGCAGTTGCCAGCCGCAGGCCGCCGCCCCGCGGCAAGGACCTCTATTGGTCGCCGGGCCCCAGGTTGGCGGCGGCGCCGGGCGCCAGCTTCGGGCGCGGCTGCACCAGCGCCAGGCCGCAGAGGACCAGAGCCATCGCGCCCCAGGCCCAGCCGGAATAACGCTCGCCCAGCAGCAGCATCGCCCAGAGCACGCCGAACCCGGTGACCAGATAGGCGCATTGCGCGGCAAAGGTGCTGCCGGCGCGTCCGACCAGCCAGACATAGCCGGAATAGGCGAATACATGCAGGACCGAGGCCGCGATCAGCGCCCCGTCGGCCCGCGGGTCGCCGCCGGGAATGAACATCTGCCCGGTCGCCAGCGCCACCGGCAACGACATGCCCGCCCCGACCCAGGAAGCACCGTGCAGCACCTGCATCGCGCCCATGCCCCGGACGCCGCAATGGCCGACGTAATTCGCCTCGATCGCATAGAAGGTCGGCGCCACCATCCCCAGCAACACCCAGCCCAGGGCGTTCGGCATCGCAAGCCCGCCCTGCGGCAGGATCAGCAGCGCCACCCCCGCCAGCCCCAGCGACAGCCCGCCCAGCCGTACCCAGCTGAACCGGTCGGCGCCCAGGGCAAGCGCGATCGGAAAGGCCAGCATCGGCACCATCGAGATCAGGATCGACATGATCCCGGCCGGCAGATGCCGGTAGGCGATGAAAGAGGCGGCCATCGGCAGCAGCGTGCCCAGGAGCGCAATCACCGCGTAGACCTGCACATCGCCCCGGGCCAGCGGCACCGGGCGGCGCCGTACCAGCTGGATCAGCGCCAGAACCAGCGCCCCGGTCAGGAACTGCCAGAAGATCAACCCCCAGGGGCCATGTCCGGTCGACACGGCAATCTTGGTCAGCGGCTGCCCCATGCCCCATGCGGCGCCGAGCAGGCCGAGCACGCCGATCAGCCCCCACGCCGGGCTCCGCGCCTCAACCGCCTGGCTCATGGTCCGGAAGCGCTCAGCCGGCCACCGTCGCGCACCATCTCGACCCGGGTGGCGCGGCCCGTCGCATCGTCGGTCTCGACATAGAGTCCCGACAGCGTCGCTTCGCCCGGGGCCGGAGAGAACCGACCCTTCGGCATTCCGGTGATGAAGCGCCGCATCGGCTCTTCCTTGTCCATGCCGATGACCGAGTCGTAATCGCCGCACATGCCGGCATCCGTCTGATAGGCGGTGCCACCGGGCAGGATCATCGCATCGGCAGTCGGCACATGGGTGTGGGTGCCCACGACGACACTGGCGCGGCCGTCGCAGAAATGGCCCATGGCCATCTTCTCGGAGGTCGCCTCGCAATGCATGTCGATCAGGCTGGCGGCGACCATGCCGCCGCGCGGATGGGTCTTCAGCACGGTTTCGATGGCCGAGAACGGGTCGGCAAAGGGCCGTTTCATGAAGACCTGGCCCAGCACCTGCGCGACCAGCACCTTCTTCCCCCGCACCTCGAAGACCTGCGCACCGCGCCCCGGTGCGCCCTTGGCGAAGTTGAGCGGGCGGACGATGCGCGGCTCGGAGTCGATGAAACCCAGCATGTCCTTCTGATCGAAGGCATGATCCCCCAGCGTGACGCAATCGGCGCCGGCGGCCAGCAGGCCCTTGGCATGATCGGCGCTGAGCCCGGCGCCCGAGGTCGCATTCTCGCCGTTCACGACGCAGAAATCGGCCTTCCACGCGGCCTTGAGGCCCGTCAGCCGACCCGTCATCGCCTGCCGCCCGGCGCGGCCCATCACATCGCCCAGAAAGAGTATTTTCATTCTTCCCCCCTACGGCTGCCGCGCCGCGAAGACAAGACGGACCCCGCTAGAGGCCCTGGCCGCCCGACAGTTCGATCCGTTCGCCGGTCATCCAGTGGAACCGTCCGGTGAGCAGATCGGCGACCGCGCCGCCGATGTCCCCGGCCTCGGCGACCCGGCCCAAGGCGGTTGTTGCGGCGGTCCGGGCGTTGGCGGTGGAGTCATCGCGCAGCCGACCGCCGTTGAAATCGGTCGCCACCGCCCCCGGCGCGACGGCATTGACGGTGATCCGGCGCGGGCCGAGTTCGGCCGCGAGATAGGGCACCAGTGCCTCGACCGCCGCCTTCAAGGGGCCATAGACGCTCATCCCCGGCTTGGTCTTGCGAGCAGTGCGCGAGGTGATCATCAGAATGCGCCCGCCGTCCGCGAGTCGGGGCGCAAGTTGCTGGGTCAGCCGATAGGGGCCCTTCCACAGCACCTCGGTCATCCGGTCGAGATCGGCGGCGCTGGTCTCGGCAAAGGGTCTGATCAACCCGACCCCTGCATTGTTGACGAGGTAGTCGATCCGCCCGGAACCCCAGTTGCCCAGCACCGCATCGACCCTGGCGACGAATGCCGGCAAGTCTCCCGCGGCGCCGGTGTCGAGTTGCAGCGCCGCGGCGCGCCGGCCCGCGGCCTCGATCTCGGACACGACTTCCTCTGCCGCCGCGGCGTTGCCCAGATAGGTCAGGATCACATCGACCCCGGCGCGGCCCAGGTTCACCGCGATCGAGCGCCCGATGCCCCGGCTAGCGCCGATGACGAGTGCAATGGCAGGCATGAACCCCTCCCAGGATGACCGATCCCACCCGGCCTACCCCGCGACCGCGCCTTAGGGAAGCTGCCCGTGCGGCGACGCCCGCGCCCGGATGCGAGAAGGGGCGCCCTTCCGGACGCCCCTCCCCTGTCTTCAGACCTGAGCGGTCGGCATTACATCATGCCGCCCATGCCGCCCATGCCACCCATGTCGCCCATGCCGCCACCGGCGCCGGCACCGGCCGAATCCTTGGCCGGACGATCGGCAACCATGGCTTCGGTGGTGATCAGCAGGCCGGCGACCGAGGCCGCGTCTTCCAGAGCGGTCCGCACGACCTTGGCCGGGTCGATCACGCCGAACTTGAACATGTCGCCATATTCCTCGGTCTGCGCGTTGAAGCCGAACTTGAGGTCGTCCGATTCGCGGATCTTGCCCGCGACGACCGAACCATCCACGCCCGCGTTCTGGGCGATCTGACGCAGCGGAGCTTCCAGAGCCCGGCGGACGATCGAAATCCCCGCGTTCTGGTCCGCATTGTCGCCCTTGAGGCCTTCCAGCTTCTTGCCGCCCTGGATCAGGGCCACACCACCGCCGACGACGATGCCTTCCTGGACCGCGGCCCGGGTCGCGTTCAGAGCGTCGTCAACACGGTCCTTGCGCTCTTTCACTTCGACTTCGGTCATGCCGCCGACCTTGATGACCGCAACACCGCCCGCCAGTTTGGCGACACGTTCTTGCAGTTTCTCACGGTCGTAGTCCGAGGTGGTTTCCTCGATCTGCTGGCGGATCTGCGACACGCGGGCTTCGATCTCGGCCTTGGCACCATGACCATCGACGATCGTGGTGTTGTCCTTGTTGATCGTGACGCGCTTGGCGGTGCCGAGCATGTCAATGCTGACATTCTCGAGCTTCATGCCCAGATCTTCCGAGATCACCTGACCACCGGTCAGGATCGCGATGTCCTGCAGCATGGCCTTGCGGCGGTCGCCGAAGCCCGGCGCCTTGACGGCAGCGATCTTCAGGCCGCCACGCAGCTTGTTGACGACCAGCGTGGCCAGGGCCTCGCCTTCGACGTCTTCCGCGATGATCAGCAGCGGCTTGCCCGACTGGATCACCGATTCCAGCAGCGGAACCATCGGCTGCAGCGACGAGAGTTTCTTCTCGTGCAGCAGGATCAGCACATCTTCCAGCTCGGTCAGCATCTTGTCCGGGTTGGTGACGAAGTAGGGGCTGAGGTAGCCGCGGTCGAACTGCATGCCTTCGACGACTTCGGTCTCGGTCTCGAGGCCCTTGTTCTCTTCGACGGTGATGACACCCTCGTTGCCGACTTTCTGCATCGCGTCAGCGATCTGACGGCCGATTTCCTTCTCGCCGTTGGCCGAGATGGTGCCGACCTGCGCAACTTCGTCGCTGTCGGAAACCGGACGCGAGGCGGCCTTGATCGCTTCGACGACAGTCGAGGTCGCCAGGTCGATGCCGCGCTTGAGGTCCATCGGGTTCATGCCGGCGGCAACCGACTTCATGCCTTCCTTGACGATGGCCTGGGCCAGAACCGTCGCGGTGGTGGTGCCGTCACCGGCTTCGTCATTGGTGCGAGAGGCAACCTCTTTCACCATCTGGGCGCCCATGTTCTCGAACTTGTCTTCCAGTTCGATTTCCTTGGCCACCGTCACACCGTCCTTGGTGATGCGCGGGGCACCGAAGGACTTGTCGATCACGACGTTGCGGCCTTTCGGGCCCAGCGTGACCTTCACCGCGTCGGCGAGGATGTTGACACCTTTCAGCATCCGGTTCCGGGCGTCGGTTTCGAAACGTACGTCTTTCGCAGCCATCTGGCTAACTCCTGTCTTTGAATTTCATGGGCAGGCGCGGCCTTGCGCGCCGGGCGACAAGTCTCAGGCGATAATGCCGAGAATGTCGCTTTCCTTCATGATCAGCAGCTCTTCACCGTCGAGCGTCACCTCGGTGCCCGACCATTTGCCGAACAGGACACGGTCGCCTTTCTTGACCGACGGTGCAATCAGCTCGCCCGAGTCCTTGCGGGCACCTTCGCCAACCGCAACGACTTCGCCCTCGGCGGGCTTTTCTTTGGCGCTGTCGGGGATGATCAGGCCGCCTTTGGTCTTCTCTTCACCTTCCACGCGCTTTACCAGCACACGGTCATGCAGCGGTGTGAATGCCATCTTGGAACACTCCTTCGGAATCTGTCCGGTTATCTCCCATGCCCCCTGAGGGACTGTTAGCACTCACCCGGGGGGAGTGCTAACGGTGGGGAGATAGAGAGTGCCCGAGGGGCTGTCAACCACCGCTGAAGGAAATTCGGCAGGGCAGGTCTGACGAGTCGGGACGCCCGCGCAACGGCTCCATACAGCCTGCAGCACCCGGGCGCGAGTCCCCCGGCCAGGATCATCCGGCCGGGACCGCCGCCTGCCCCTGGCGGGAACGGGCGGAAACGTGCCACCAGGACCGGCCCGCGCGAAAGGAGCGCGGCGTCCGACAGGCCGACCGCCCGCCAGTCGCCGCCCTACTTTACCTCGACCTTCTGCTTTTTCAGGGCCCGGGTCATCTCGACTTCGATCAGCTTGCGGATCTTCGCATCCTTCTCGATTTCCTTGGATGCCAGCTTGGACAAGGCGTCGGCGCTTTCGTCGCCCTTCATCTTGTCGATCACCTTCGAGGTGCCGGTCGTCATCAGTTCGCCCGAGACCTTCGACATGACGTCGGCCCAGACCTTGGCCTTGATGACCGGGGGCAGCTCGTTCGACTTGGCGATCTTCTTCAGCACATCCGGGAAGATCTTGCCTTCCAGCAGCTTGCGATTGTCCATCGCCCATTTCTTCTGGAACCCGCCAAGCCGCTTGCCGATCCCTGCCGTCAGCAGGGTGACGAGGATCTTCTGCACCGCGTCTTCCAGGTCCTTTTCGGTCGGTGCCTTGCCGCTCTTGAGCGTCTTGCCGAGCAGCGCCAAAGCCTCGCTACAGGCGGACTTGATGACCTCCTCGCCGGTGGTGGTCATGTATTTGACCAGGATTTTCTCGACCTCGGCGACACCGACGCCGGTCAACTGCTTGGCAACGGAAGGGGCGACCCGCTTGGCCATCTTGCCGACAAAACCCAGCGGGAGCTTCGACGCGATCCCGGCGGTTGCCACCCCGATCGTACCGTCGATGACAACGGCCTTGACGCTGTCGAACAGCGTGACCTTCTGGCCGCTGGCGTGCTTGCCCAGTTCCTTGCTGGCCGATTGCAGCACCGCCACGCCGCCGCCCGAGATCAGGGTCGCCGACAGTGCCGACACGCCCAGCCCGGTGACCAGCGCCGGCGTCGCCAATGCGCCCACGATGCCGAAGCAGACCGCCGAGGTGACGCTGAGCACATCCCCCGTCGTCTGCGCCGAGCCGGTGAATTCCTTGAGGAACCGCGCGACATCCGCCGAGAACGCGTTGATCTTCTTTTCCGCTTCCGGCAGGGCCTTGTCGAGCTTTTCAAGGTCCTTGGACGCCATCGCCCGTTCCAGCGCGCCGGCCGCCTTGATCGCGTCGAGGGCCTTCTTGTTGTCCGGCATCTTCACGCCGCCGGCCTTGATGATGATGACCTGGGTGACGGCGTTCAGGTAACCGTCCTTGAGCATCGCGGTATCAAGGTAATCCTGATATATCCGCATGTTGGTCTTGTGGCTGGACAGCAGCGACTTCAAGTAACCCTGGAGATTGCCAAAGACCTCGGCCCGCAGCTTGTCGAGCTGGCTCTTGGTCAGCATGCATTCCTTGTCGCGATAGACGACCTTGTAGAGCGTCACCTTCGCGGCGGCCTTCTCGGCGGCCTCGTATTTCGGTGCCAGCCATTTCCAGGTCTTGCCGTCGGGATCGACGACACTGTCGGGATTCTTGAACCCCGCCTTGGTCTGCGCGGCGTTGATCGCCTTGATCAGACCGGCATCGACCTTTTGCCCCTCCGGCACCATCAGCTTGTTGGCGCGAAGCGCCAGCCGCAGGGTTTCCACGTCTTTCGGGGCGTTCTTGACAGGAGCACCTTCGCCTTTGCGGGGCGACATGCCGACCGGGGCGGAGAGCTTGACCATGTGATCCCTCAGGGCTTGTTCCAATGGGGCCAGTATCCTCAAGCATCCGTGACCTGGAAACCCCGAATTACGGCCATCGCGGACTGGAATTCCTTACCTGAAAGGCCTCATCACCCTGGAAACCGCCCAAAACCGGGTCGCGCGGTCCTCGTCGGGGCCTTGTCACTCCGGCGCGGCTCCTGTTCCGGTTCCCGACCATTTCCTTCTCGATCCACCTCTGTAGAGCCGGCGGCGCCCCGGATGCCGGCGCCGGAACCGGCGCAGCTTGCGCGGCGGCTGGGTAGGAGGTAGGCTCCCGCCACGTTTCAGGAGGATACCGACATGGACTGGATGGCCGCGCGCATTCGCTAAGGATGCCAGCCCGCTTGCGGTGTCAGCCCCTGCTCCGACTTCGGTCGCGGCAGCCCGGCACGGACGCAGCTCCAGCCCTCGGTAACTCTTCTGCTTCCCGGCCATGACCGAACATCCCGCCCGCAAGGGGCGTTGATCTGTCCAGCCACATGGGGCAGTGCCGCGCGTTGCAGCGCACCCGGTTCCGCAAGCGGATTTGACCGATTTCAAATCCCTTCAGAACAGGAGCATCACATGCCCGACTTCAAACCGAACCCGCCCGCCGGCTCCGGAAACCGCGCCAAGGCGGCCAGACCGGGACCGGCAAAGATCATTCTGCCGAAACCGGCGAAACCTCGGCCCGGGGGGCACGGTCCCCGCTTCGGCAGCAGCAAGGCCGACCTGCGCGGCGGCCCCGGCCGCGCCCAGATGCCGAAGCCGAAACCGGGCCGGGTTCCGGGCCGAAACGGCTGAGACCGACCGGCACCGGCGGGCCGAACCCCGCCGGTGCCACGGATCGGACTCGGGGGGCTGACACGCTCCGACGCGGCGCTATGCTTCCCCCGACCAAGCAAGAGGACCGGCATGACCCCGTTTCCCACATTCGGCAAGATCACCCGGCTTTACGTTCTCGATTTCGGCCTGTTGCGGGTCCATTCCGGCCCGCGCGACATCGGTGTTCCGGGCTTCCTGCTGCAGACAGAGGACGGCAAGAACATCCTTTTCGACACCGGCTTCCCGCCCGGCTATGCCGTCGATACCGAAGGCTGCGCCGAGCGCGACGGGCTCAGCGCCACCTGCGAGGTGCTGCGGCTGGAGCCGCGGAACCTGCTGGCCGGGCAACTGGCGCTGATCGGCCTGACCCCTGCCGATATCGACCTGACGATCCTCAGCCATTCGCATATCGACCATGTCGGCGGGCTGGCCGAGGTCACCCATGCACCGATCGTGATGACCCGCACCGAGCGCAGCAATCCACGCCCGCTCTATCACGGCGATGCCCGGCCGATGGAGTGGCCCGAGGCGGATTACCGGCTGATCGACGAGGACGTCGAGATCTGCGAGGGGCTGATCCTGATCGAGACCCCGGGCCACACGCTGGGCCACCTGTCCGCCTTGCTGATCCTGCCCGAGACCGGCCCTGTCATCCTGACCGGCGACGCGATTTCGCGGTTCGACGAGGTGATGAACGGCTTCGAGAACGCGGCGGACGACGCCCTGGCCAATGCCAGCGCCGACCGTCTGCTTGACCTGGCCAAGGAATCCCTCGGGATGGTGATCTACGGCCATTCGCCGGGCCAGTGGCAGCAGATCACCCTGGCGCCGAAGTTCTACGGCTGACCGCCGGACAGGCGTTGCCCCATTTGCCGGGAAGGCGGCGTCGATGGCACTGGCGTCAATACCCGAGTTCGGGCCGCCGGCAAGCCGGCGCCCCGGTTCGCGTCATCCGGAGGCCCGGCCTCAGCTCTTGAGGAACGCCGCGAAGGCCTCGGCGTAATCCTTGTGCCAGCGGCTGAGCGGTGGCCGGTTCTCGATGATGTCCCCGGCCGCCCAGGCGATCCGCTTTTCGTCCAGCGCCCGGTCCACGTCATTGTCGGGGCAGAGAATATAGAAATCGCCACGTTCGAGGCTGTCCATCATGAACGCCGCCGTCTGCTCCGGGGTCCAGGCACCCGAGGGTTTCTCGGTCCGGCCCTTGCGGGTCAGGTCGGTGTAGACGAACCCGGGGATCAGCAGATGCGCGGTGATCCTGTTGCCCTCGCGGTTGCGCAGGTCGTGCTCCAGCGCCTCGGTGAAGGTCTTCACCCCGGATTTCGAGACATTGTAGGCCGGGTCGCCCGGCGGGGTGGTGATGCCCTGTTTCGAACCGGTGACGATCACCGCCCCGTCGCGGCCCGCCGCGATCATGCCCGGCACGAAAGCCCGCACCGTGCGGATCACCCCGCCGAGATTGACGTCGAGCACCCGCTCCCATTCCTCGGCCGGACCGAAGAGCGAACTGCCCGGCTGGATGCCCGCATTGGCCATCAGCACCGAAACCGGGCCGAGCCCGTCCGCCGCCTGTTCCAGGGCCGCGCTGTCGGTCACGTCGACCTCGTGCACCGTGACCTCGGGGGCGCCAGCCGCCCGCACCGCGCTTGCGCCCGCCTCCAGGCGTTCGGCTCCGAGATCGAGCAGCGCCACCCGCATTCCCAGGGCACCGAACCGGCAGGCCGCCGCCAGCCCGATCCCCGCCGCGCCGCCTGTCACCACGGCCAGATTTCCCGCCTGACATGCTGGATTCTGCATTGCTCGTCTCCTTCTTGATCGCGTTGCTGATCGCGGCCGGACCCTAGCCCCGGACCGGGCCGGCCGAAACCCTATCCGGGCAATGCGCCGTCCCAATCGGCCAACCCGCGCCGCCCGGCCTCGGTCAGCTCATAGGTTCCGGGCCGGACCCTCTGGAACCAGCCATAGTGGTTGTCGGCCATGATCCGTGTCGCCACCGGCACCCCGGTATCGCGCTTGACTGCCGCCCCGCGCGAGGGCCCGTATTCCGCCAGATAGGCGGCGCAGCGCAGGGCATCCTGCCGATAGCCGGTCACCAGCCCGTGCCGGGTCGCGCCGCCTTCGTTCGGATCACCGACCCGCCGGGCGAATTCCGCCTCCAGCTTCCTGCGCCGGGCCTTCGAGGCGCGGGGCAGCGGCGCCCCCGGCTCCAGATGGCATTCCACCAGCCGGTCGCGCGCCCGCACCGTCAGCAGACCCAGGCCCAGCCGGCGGCACATCGCGCCGTTCTCGGACAGCATCCGCCGCGCCCGCGCCCCCTCGGGCCGGACCACGGCGATATAGACCAGCGGCGTCATCCGCAGCCGGTCCAGCGCCTGATGATAGAGCGCCAGCGAGAAGCGCAGCTTCATCTCGACCACCACCGGGTCGTCCCCCAGGCCGACCGCAACCAGATCCGCGGCCCCGATCTCGGCCTTGACCTCGGCGCCTCGCGCCTCGAACCAGGCTTTCAGGGGAGGATAGAGATCGGTCTCGCGCTTCATCGCCCCAATCTAGGCCAGCCCGTGCGCCGCGGAAAGCCGCCCCCTTTCCCCGTCCCGCGGCCTTGCCTATAAGGCCCGCGACACAGCATTCCCGAAAGGCACGGAACATGACGATCAAGGTCTTCGGCCACAAATCCCCCGACACCGATTCCACCGGCTCGCCGATCATCTGGGCCTGGTATCTGAGCGAACACCGCAAACAGCCGGCCGAGGCGTTCCTGCTGGGCGAGCCGAACACCGAAGCCGCCTTCGTGCTGAAGAAATGGGACCTGCCGAAACCGCAGATCATCGACACGGTGGCGCCCGGCGACAAGGTGGTGATCGTCGATACCAACAACCCCGCCGAACTGCCTGAAGCCATCAACGAGGCCGACATCCTGCAGATCATCGACCACCACAAGCTGGTCGGCGGGCTTGAAACCAAGGGTCCGATCGACGTGACGATCAAGCCCCTGGCCTGCACCGCAACGGTGATGCACAACCTGATGGGCCCGCATGCCGCCAAGATGTCGCGCGGGATCAAGGGCGCGATGCTGTCCTGCATCCTGTCGGACACGCTGGAGTTCCGCTCGCCCACCACCACCGATCAGGACCGCAAGCTGGCCGAGGAACTGGCCGCCGACCTCGGGATCGAGATTCCGGCCTATGCCGCCGAGATGTTCGCCGCCAAGTCCGATGTCGGCGCCTTCTCGGATGCCGAACTGCTGCGGATGGATTCGAAGGAATTCTCGATCGGCGACAAGACCCTGCGGGTCTCGGTGCTGGAAACCACCGCGCCGCAGATGGTGCTGGACCGCAAGGACGCGCTGATGGCCGCGATGCCGGGCGTCGCCCAGGAAGACGGCGCCGATCAGGTGCTGCTGTTCGTCGTCGACATCCTGAACGAGGAAGCCACGCTGCTGGTCCCCAATGATCTGGTCAAGACCATTGCCGAGAAGAGCTTTGGCGCGACGGTCAGCGGCGATACCGTGGTTCTGCCCGGCATCATGAGCCGGAAGAAACAGATCATCCCGAACCTCAAGCTCTGAATCCGTGAAAGGCGCCCCATGACCCAGATCATCGCCTCGCTCGCCGAGATTTCCGGGCGCTACGACGCGCTTTTCTGCGACCTCTGGGGCTGCCTGCACAACGGCGTGGCCCCCTTTCCGCAGGCGGTCGCCGCCCTGCAGCAATACAGGGCGACCGGCAAGCAGGTGGTGCTGGTGACCAATGCGCCGCGCCCCTCGTCGGCGGTCATCGAGCAGCTGGCACGGATCGGGGTGCCCGAGGATGCCTGGGACCTTGTCGTCTCGTCCGGCGATGCCTCGCGGGCCGCGATGATCCGCGGCGCGGTCGGCCAGAAGGTCTATCACCTCGGCCCCGACAAGGACGCCAGCTTCTTCACCGACACCAGCGACGGGCTGGATGCCTCGGGGATCGAACGGGTGGAGCTGGACGACGCCGAAGGCGTGGTCTGCACCGGCCTGTTCGACGACCGCTGCGAAACGCCCGAGGATTACCGGCCGACCCTGCTGTTTGCCAAGACGCGCGGGCTGAAACTGCTCTGCACCAACCCTGATATCGTCGTCGACATGGGCGACACCCGGGTCTATTGCGCCGGCGCCATCGCGCAGCTCTACGAAGAGATGGGCGGCGAGGCGATCTATTGCGGCAAGCCGCATCCGCCGATCTACGACCTGGCCCGCGCCCGGCTGGTGACGTCGGGATATGCGCCCAGCAACGACATCCTCTGCCTCGGCGACGGGCTCCTGACCGACGTGAAGGGCGGCATCGGCGAGGGGCTGGACACGCTGTTCATCACCGGAGGCATCGCCGCGAGCGAGTTCGGCCCCGACCCGGAACAACCGGACCCGGCGATGCTCGACGCCTGGCTGGCCCGACACGAGCTGTCGCCGACCTACGCCATCCCGGCGCTGCGCTGACGCCGCCGGCGGGGATTTTCTGCGCAGGATAGTTTCCATCCTTCCCCGCATATTGACATTAAATTACTCTAAGGATTGCTGTAGCGCAGCATTTCCGCTATGCCTTGCGGGAATCGGAGGCCAGAGATGCTCGACAACCTGCCGCGCGGCACGATCTGCATTGAAGACATCGAAATCGGCATGAGCCGCGATCTGGTGAAGCTGGTCACCGACGAGGATATCGCGCTGTTCGCCCAGGTCTCCACCGACCGCAATCCCGTTCATCTGGACGAGGACTACGCGCAGGAGACCGTCTTCGGCGGCCGGATCGCGCATGGCATCCTGACCGCCAGCCTGATCTCGGCGGTGATCGGCGAACAGCTGCCGGGCCATGGCACGGTCTACCTCGGCCAGAACCTGCGGTTTCTGGCGCCGGTCCGACCCGGCGACCGGGTGCGGGCCGAGGTCCGGGTCACCGGGATCGAACATGCAAAGCGCCGGGTGACGCTTGACTGCAAGGCCTCGGTGGGGGACACGGTCGTTCTGAAGGGTGAAGCGCTGGTGCTGGCGCCAAGCCGCAAGTTCGACTGAAAGACGCCCGCAAGCCCATGCGCACATTGACGTTCTGGACCGGCCTCAAGGCCGAGGACCGTGGCGCTTCGGCGGCCATCGGCAACTTCGACGGGGTGCATCGCGGCCATCAGACCGTGATCGGACTGGCCCGCGAACATACCGGTCCCGAAACCCCTCTGGGCATCGTCACCTTCGAGCCGCATCCACGGCAGGTTTTCGCCCCCGAGGCACCGCCCTTCCGGCTGATGAACGCCGAGGCCAAGGCCAACCGGCTGGCCAAGCTGGGGGTCGAGCGGCTGTATCAGCTGCCCTTCGACGGCAAGCTGGCGGCGCTGTCGCCGGAAGCCTTCGCCACCGAGGTCCTGCACGAGGGTCTGGGCCTGCGCCATGTGGTTGTTGGCGCCGACTTCCATTTCGGCAAGGGCCGGGCCGGCACCGTCGCGGACCTGCAGAACTTCGGCCGGGATCTGGGCTTCGGCGTCACCGTGGCGCCGCTGATCGGCCATGACGGCACCGAGATATCCTCGACCGCGATCCGCCAGGCACTGAGCGACGGCCGCCCCCGCGACGCCGCCGCGATGCTGGGCCACTGGCACCGGATCGAGGGCAAGGTTCTGGGCGGCGACCGGCGCGGGCGCGAGTTGGGATATCCGACCGCCAACATGTCGATCGCCGGGCTGCACCCGCCGCACTTCGGCATCTATGCCGTCAAGGTCGATGTGCTGACCGGCCCGCATCAGGGCAGCTACATGGGCGCGGCCAGCATCGGTGTCCGGCCGATGTTCGGCGTCAACTCGGCCAATCTGGAAAGCTTCATCTTCGACTTCGCGGGCGATCTCTATGACGAGCATCTCTCGGTCGCGCTGATCGAATATCTGCGCCCCGAGGCGAGGTTCGACAGTCTCGACGCGTTGGTCGCGCAGATGGATGCCGATTGTGCCCGGGCGCGGAGCATTTTGGAGGCGCTCTGACCTTTTCCTCTGGCGGACATGCGCCTAGTCTCGCGCGGATGAAAGACCCGATCCCCCGTGACAATCTGCGTCCCCGCTACTGGGAAAGCGTGAAACTGCGCGACATGACCCCCCGCGAATGGGAGGCGCTCTGCGACGGCTGCGGCAAGTGCTGCCTGAACAAGCTGGAAGACCCGGATACCGGCGAGGTCTCGCTGACCCGGCTGGCCTGCCGATTGTTCGACGACGAGACCTGCCGCTGCGGGAACTACGAAATCCGCAAGAGCATCGTCCCCGAATGCGTGATACTGACCGCCCGGACCATCGGCGAGCATGCCTATTGGATGCCCAGCACCTGCGCCTATCGGCTGCTGCACGAGGGCAAGCCCCTGCCCGCCTGGCACCCGCTGCTGACCGGGCGCGCCGACAGCGTGTTCGAGGCCAATGTCTCGGCCCAGGGCATCACCATCCCGGAATACGAGGTCCCCGAAGAGGACTGGGAAGACTACATCATCGAGGAGCCGGTCTGATGTTCTTTGCCTCCGACAATACTTCCGGGGTGCATCCCCGCATCCTTGACGCGCTGGTCAGGGCCAATGACGGCTATCCGCCCTCCTATGGCGATGACGCGATCATGGCGCGGGTCCGCGACCGCCTGCGCGAGACCTTCGAGGCACCCGAGGCGGCGGTCTATCTGGTCGCCACCGGCACCGCGGCCAACAGCCTGATCCTGGGCACCTTGGCGCAGCCCTACGAGACGATCTTCTGCACCCCGATGAGCCATATCAACGAGGATGAGGCCAACGCACCCGAGTTCTATACCGGCGGCGCCAAGCTGACACTCACCGGCACCGAGGATGCCAAGATGAGCGCGGCGACCCTGCGCAAGGCGATCGAGGCCGAGGGCACGCGCGGTGTTCATGGGCCCAAGCGCGGTCCGGTTTCGCTGACCAACGTGACCGAACGGGGCACGGTCTATGACCTGGACGAGCTGGGCAGGATCGGTACCGTGGCCAAGGAGTTCGGCCTGCCGCTGCATCTCGACGGCGCCCGCTTCGGCAACGCGGTCGAAGCCCTGGGCTGCACGGCGGCCGAGATGAGCTGGAAGGCCGGCGTCGATGCGGTCAGTTTCGGCGGCACCAAGTCGGGCTGCATGGGAGTCGAGGCGGTGGTCTTCTTCGACCCGGCCAGGGCGGAGGAGTTCGAATTCCGACGCAAGCGCGGCGGACATCTGTTCTCGAAGCACCGCTATCTGTCGGCGCAGATGGCCGCCTATCTGGAGGACGACCTCTGGCGCAGCCTGGCCGCGCAGGCCAATGCCGCCTGCCAGCGGCTGGCGCAGGCGCTCAAACAGATGCCGGATGTCCGCTTCAGCCACGACACCCCCGCCAACATCATTTTCGCCAGCTGGCCGCGCGGCCTGCACGAGAAGCTGAAGGCCGCCGGTGCGCATTATCACCTCTATTCCGGGTCCGAGACCGGACCCGAGGACGAGATGCAGGAAGCGCGGCTGGTCACCTCCTGGTCCACCAGCGAAGAGGACGTGGACCGGTTCCTGGAGGTGATGCGGCACTAGACGTAACAGCCGTAACAGTTGACTCGTAGCAACCGCTACATTATTCCCTCAGGCATGCCCGAGATTGCCTGGCTTCTGCTGACCTATCGCATTCCGCCCGAACCGGCGGCCAAGCGGATGGCGGTCTGGCGCAAGCTCAAGGCGATGGGCGCGGTCTATCTGCAGGGCGGGGTCTGCCTGCTGCCGCGCACCGATGAACATCTGCGGCGGCTCAAATCCATCGACCATGACATTGCGGCGGCGGGAGGCGAATCGGTGCTGCTGGCCGCCGAGGCGCTCGACCCCATGCAGGGCGACCGGGTGGTGGCCCGGTTCAAGGCCGACCGCGATGCCGCCTACGAGGAATTCCTCGACAAATGTGACGATTTCGAGCGCGAAGTGGCCAAGGAGGTCACCGCCAACCATTTCACCTTTGCCGAACTGGAAGAAAACGAAGCCGACCTGAAGAAGCTGACCACCTGGCTGCGCAAGATCAACACGCTGGACTTCTATGGCGCGGCGCGCGCCGACGAGGCGGCGCAACGGTTGGCGCGCTGCGGCGAGGTGCTGGAAGACTATGCCCGGCGGGTCTTTGAAGTGGAGGACGGCAAATGAATGCACTGTTTGCGACCGATGCCGGGGCCATCGGCGCCGTCGGGGCGGCCTTTCTGGCTTCGACGGTGGAAGTGGTCGAGGCCTTCACCATCGTTCTGGTCGTGGCCACGCTGCGCGGCTGGCGCCCGGCGCTGTTCGGCACCGGCGCGGCGCTGATCCTGCTGGCCCTGGTGGTCGCGGCCCTCGGGCCGCTTCTGTCGCTGGTCCCGATCGGGGCGCTGCAACTGGTTGTGGGCGTGCTGCTCTTGCTCTTCGGGCTGGGCTGGCTGCGCAAGGCGGTGCTGCGCGCGGCCGGGGTGCTGGCGCTGCATGACGAGGATGCGATCTTCGCCCGCGAACGCGCCGCGCTGAGTGCCGAAGAGGCGCGGCGGGCCACCTCGCAGGACTGGATCGCCGGGATCGCCGCCTTCAAGGCGGTGCTGCTGGAAGGGCTGGAGGTCGCCTTCATCGTGGTCGCCGTCGGCGCCGGGCGGGGCCAGCTGGGGCCGGCGGCCCTGGGGGCCGGTCTCGCCTGCCTGCTGGTGCTGGCCATCGGCGCGGCGCTGCACAGGCCGCTGGCCAAAGTGCCGGAGAACACGTTGAAATTCGGCGTCGGGGTGATGCTGTCGGCCTTCGGGGTGTTCTGGACCGGCGAAGGGCTGGGGGTTCACTGGCCCGGCGCCGACTTGGCGCTGGTGGCGCTGGCGGCGGTGTTCCTGGCTGCGGGTCTGACCCTGGCGGGCCTCACCCGGCGGGAGGAAAGGGCATGAGCATCCTGCGCGACGTTCTGGCGGAACTGTTCGGCATGTTCGTGGCCGACCTGCGCCTGACCCTTGCGGTGCTGGCGGTCGTGGCCCTGGCGGCGGTGCTGGCGCTGCGCCTCGGCCAGCCGGAACTGGCCGGCGGAGAGTTGCTGCTGGGCTGCCTGGCGGTGCTGGCGGCCTCGGTGCTGCGGGCGGCGCGCAGCTGATCCAGCGGCAGCGGCGGCGGGACGGTCAGGAGCCTCCGGCGGGAGTATTTCCGACCCAAAGATGCGACGGCGGCGCCGCTGTCAGAGCGTGGCCAGATGCTTGTCGAGATCGGCCAAGCGGTCCTGGCCCCAGAAACGCTGATCGGTTTCGGCCACGACATAGAAGGGTGCGCCGAAGACTCCGCGGGCGACGGCCTCTTCCAGATTGGCGCCATAGACATCGGCGGCGGTGAACAGGCCGCGATCGGCGGTGCCGGGGTCGAAACCGGCGGCGCTCAGGCAGTCCTTGATGACTTCGTCTTCGGCAATGTCGCGATCCTCGGCCCAGACCGCGCGGGTGAAGCCATGCGCCAGCGCTCCCAGATCGCCGCCGCCTTCCCGGGCCGCCGAGATCACCGCATAGGCGGCGGGGGCGCCGTTGGTCGGCCAATGCGCCGGCTTCAGGTTGAACGGCATCCCGAGGCTGGCCGCCTGACGGACCAGATCCTGGGCCCGGTATTCCTGTCGCGAGGCATGGCGCTGGCCGGGCGGCGTGCCCCCGGTGCGGCCGAACAGCGCGATGATGTCGAGCGGCTTGTAGGCGATCGTCGCGCCATGGCGGGCCGCGATCTCTTCCAGACGGGTCCCGGCAAGATAGGTCCAGGGCGAAAGCGTCGAAAAGAAGTAATCGATGTGAGCCAAATCGTCTCTCCCCCGGGGCATCATGTTTGCAAGACCGTAGCGGGGTGTTAAGCGGTGTCAACGTCACGAAACCGTCATTCACGCCTCTGCCAAGGACCTCCGGATGTCTTCAGTCACCGAGCCGAAACTCATTTCTGGCAACGCCAACAAGCCGCTTGCCGCCGCCGTCTGCAAACGTCTGGCCCTGCACCGCGGCGTGCCGGTCAGCCTGGTCGACGCGCGCGTCGAACGGTTCAACGACGGCGAGGTCTTTGTCGAGGTCTACGAGAACGTCCGCGGCGAGGACATGTTCATCCTGCAGCCGACCTCGAGGCCCGCGAATGACAACCTGATGGAGCTTCTGATCATCACCGATGCGCTGCGCCGCTCCTCGGCCTCGCGCATCACGGCGGTGATTCCCTATTTCGGCTATGCCCGCCAGGACCGCCGCACCAAGGCGCGGACCCCGATCTCGGCCAAGCTTGTCGCCAACCTGATCGCCCGCGCCGGTGTCGAGCGGGTGCTGACCATGGACCTGCACGCGGCGCAGATCCAGGGGTTCTTCGACATCCCGGTCGACAACCTCTATGCCTCGCCGATCTTCGCGCTGGATATCCAGCACCATTTCAACGGCACCCTGAAAGACACGCTGGTGGTCTCGCCCGATGTCGGCGGCGTCACCCGGGCCCGCGAACTGGCGCAGCGGCTGAATTGCGGCTTTGCCGTGGTCGACAAGCGCCGCCCGAAACCCGGCGAAGTCGGCGAGATGACCGTCATCGGTGACGTGAAGGACAAGACCTGCATCATCATCGACGATATCGTCGATACCGCGGGAACCCTGTGCAAGGCCGCCGAGGTGCTGGTCGAGAACGGCGCCAAGGAAGTCCACGCCTATATCTCGCATGGCGTCCTCTCCGGCCCGGCGATCGAGCGGGTCAGCGCCTCGCTGCTGAAGAGCCTCGTCATCACCGACACGATCGAGCCGACACCGGCGGTGCTGGACTGCCCGAACATCCGCATCGTCCCGACGGCGCCGATGTTCGCCCAGGCGATCATCAACATCTGGAACGGCACCAGCGTCTCGTCTCTGTTCGAGACCGACACCATCGCGCCGATCTACGAAGGGCTCTACTCGCGGAAATAGGAGGCCGGCGGCGCACCCGGGATGGATATCTTTCGCCTCGCCGAGCGTAGCATGGCCATGGACGATGCCAGCTGGGCGCGCCACGCCAACCCCTGGAGCGTGTTCAGCCGCTTTGCCATCCTGCCCCTGCTGGCGCTGGCGGTGTGGAGCCGGGTCTGGCTGGGCTGGGGAGCGCTGCTGCCGGTCGCGGCCGTGATCGTCTTCACATTCGTCAATCCACGGCTCTTCGCCCCGGTCGAGGGGCCGCCGCGTGGCTGGGCCGGCAGGGGAACCGCAGGCGAACGGCTGTGGCTGAAGCGCCGCAGCCTCGCCCTGCCACGGCGCCACCTGATCATCGGCAACATCCTGGCCCTTCTGTCCGGGCTGGGCCTTCTGCTCTACGGCTGGGCGCTCTGGGCGCTGGACCTGAAACTGTTGCTGCTGGGAATGGTCTGGGCCATGGCCGCCAAGACCTGGTTCGTGGACCGGATGGCCCGGCTTTACGACGAGATCGGCCCCGACGTCGCGCGCTGACCCTTTCAGTCGATCTCCCAGTCCTCGTCCGAGGCCTGTTCGCCGATCGCCATCCAGTCGGCGCGGACCCGCGCCACCCTCGTGTCGCCCCAGGTGCGGAACACGATCACGAAGCCTTCCGGGTTGATCATCTCGGCCGAGATATCGGCACGCATGTTGTGGCCGTGGTCGACATCCCACATCGACAACGAAACATGCACGACCGGGGAGCTTTGATAGGCGCTCTCGAATTCCACCACGCGGCGCAGCTCGCGCGGCCCCTGCCCGGTCCACATCGCACCGCCGTCCTCGAAATCCGAGAACATCATGATCGAGCCGCGATCGACCCCGATGATATGGCCCCTGAACCGGCGCATACACGTTCCTCCAGCTGCGAGACTAGTCAGTTGCTCGGCAAGCAGAAAGGCAAAACCCGGCCGGATCGAGGCAAGGAAAAGGCCCCCGAAGGGGCCTTCCGACTTCTCTGAAACTGGTCCGGCGCCGCCCCTCAGTCGGGGAAGTTCGCCTGATTCGGGTCCAGCCCGATATGGGTGCCCAGGGCAACCATGTCGGCCATCAGCTTGACCATCTCGTCGACCGGGCCTTCCTCGCCCGCGGCTTTCGCGGCCTCGTGCTTGGCCCGGGCCTCGGCAACGATCTCGTTGAAGATGCTCTGGTCCATTTCGTCGATCTGATGCGAGCGTTCGGCCAGCACCGTGCAGGCCTCGGCGTTGATCTCGGCAAAACCGCCGGTCACCACGTAGTCCTGCGTCCCTTCCGGCCCCGTCACCTTGAGGATGCCGGGACGCAGGGTGGTGATGAGCGGCGCATGGCCCGGCATCGCCGCCATGTCGCCTTCGGCACCCGGGATCTGGATCTCGGATGCCTGCAGCGAGGCCAGTCGCCGCTCGGGCGAAACCAGATCGAATTGCATCGTCGCCATGGGTTTGGCTCCTTACGCGGCTTCGGCTTAAGCGGCTTCTGCGGCCAGACGTTCGGCCTTGGCCTTCACGTCCTCGATATCGCCGACCATGTAGAAGGCGGCTTCCGGCAGGTGGTCGTACTCGCCCGCCACGACTGCCTTGAACGAGGCGATGGTCTTTTCAAGCGGCACCTGCACGCCCGGCGAACCGGTGAAGATCTGCGCCACGTCGAAGGGCTGCGACAGGAAGCGCTGGATTTTCCGGGCCCGGGCCACGGTCAGCTTGTCCTCTTCCGACAGTTCGTCCATCCCGAGGATGGCGATGATGTCCTGAAGCGACTTGTAGCGTTGCAGGATACCCTGCACGTCACGGGCGACCTGGTAGTGCTCTTCGCCCAGGACCTGCGGGTCCATCAGACGCGACGAACTGTCCAGCGGGTCCACGGCCGGGTAGATGCCTAGCTCGGAAATCGCGCGGCTCAGCGTCGTGGTGGCGTCGAGGTGGGCGAAGGAGGTCGCCGGCGCCGGGTCGGTCAAGTCATCGGCCGGAACGTAGATCGCCTGCACCGAGGTGATCGAGCCCGCCTTGGTCGAGGTGATCCGCTCCTGCAGCTGGCCCATGTCGGTGGCCAGAGTCGGCTGATAGCCCACCGCCGAAGGGATACGGCCCAGCAGCGCCGACACTTCGGAACCGGCCTGGGTAAAGCGGAAGATGTTGTCGACGAAGAACAGAACGTCGGTGCCGGACTGGTCGCGGAACTGCTCGGCCAGGGTCAGGCCGGTCAGCGCGACGCGGGCACGTGCCCCCGGAGGCTCGTTCATCTGGCCATAGACCAGCGCCACTTTCGAGTTCTCGAGGTTCTCGATGTCGATGACCTTCGAGTCGATGAATTCGTGATAGAGGTCGTTGCCCTCGCGGGTCCGTTCGCCGACGCCGGCGAAGACCGAGAAGCCCGAGTGCACCTTGGCGATGTTGTTGATCAGTTCCTGGATCAGAACCGTCTTGCCCACGCCGGCGCCGCCGAACAGGCCGATCTTGCCGCCCTTGGAATAGGGGGCCAGCAGGTCGATGACCTTGATGCCGGTTTCCAGGATCAGCGATTCGGTCGCCTGATCCTCGAAGGCCGGGGCGTCCTGGTGGATCGCACGCGTTTCCTTGGTGTCGATCGGACCCTTCTCGTCGATCGGGTCGCCGATCACGTTGATGATCCGGCCCAGGGTCGCATTGCCGACCGGAACCGAGATCGGGCCGCCGGTGTTGGTCACTTCGGCACCGCGCACCAGACCTTCCGTGGCATCCATGGCGATGCAGCGCACTTCGCTCTCGCCCAGATGCTGTGCCACTTCCAGCACCAGCCGCTTGCCGTTGTTGTCGGTCTCCAACGCGTTCAAGATCGCCGGAAGCTCGCCGTCGAACTTCACGTCAACGACCGCGCCGATCACCTGCGTCACTTTTCCCGAAGAAGCTGCCATGTTGTTATCCCCGATCGGTCAGAGCGCTTCCGCGCCCGAAATGATTTCAATGAGTTCCTTGGTGATCGCCGCCTGACGCGAGCGGTTGTAGACAATCGTCAACCGGTCGATCATGTCGCCCGCGTTGCGGGTCGCGTTGTCCATCGCGCTCATCTGCGCGCCAAAGAAGGAAGCGCCGTTTTCCAACAGCGCGGTGAAGATTTGGGTGGCCACCGCACGCGGCAGCAGGTCGGCAAGGATTGCTTCCTCGCCCGGCTCGTAATCATAGACCGTCGCTGTGCCGGCCTCGGCCTCTTCCGGCGCGTCGAAACTGGCCGGAATGATCTGCTGCGCGGTCGGAACCTGCGAGATCACCGACTGGAAGCGCGAATAGAAGATCGTCGCGACATCGAATTCCCCGGCGTCGAAACGGCTGAGGATCTGATCCGCGATTCCGCGCGCATCGGCGTAGCCGACCCGCTTGACTTCGGACAGATCGACATGGCCGATCAGCAGGTCGGAATTCTCGCGGCGCAGCTGTTCGCGCCCCTTCCTGCCGACGGTCAGGACCTTGACCGTCTTGCCCTGGCCTTGCAATTCGTTGATCCGCTGCCGTGCCAGCTTGACGATCGACGAGTTGAAGCCCCCGCAGAGGCCCCTCTCGGCGGTCATCACCACCAGCAGGTGCACCTTGTCGTCACCTGTGCCGCGCAGCAGCTTGGGGGCCGATTCCGACCCGGCCGCCGCTGCGGTCAGGCCCGACATCACGGCATTGAACCGCTCGGCATAGGGCCGTCCGGCCTCCGCCGATTCCTGCGCCCGGCGCAGTTTCGCGGCGGCGACCATCTGCATCGCCTTGGTGATCTTCCGGGTCGATTTGACCGAGTTGATCCGGTTCTTCAGATCCTTGAGGCTGGGCATCTCGCTCTCCTCAAACTCACGCGAAGTCTTTGGCGAAATCGTCCAGCGCAGCGCGAATGGATTTCTCGAGATCGCCGGCGACCTTGCGGTCATTGGCGGTCATGTCGTCCATCAGGGCCTGGCAGTTGGTCCGAAGGTGCTTCAGCAGCCCGGCCTCGTAGCGGCCGATGTCACGCACCTCGACCTTGTCGAGATAGCCGGCGGTGCCCGCGAAGACGACGATGACGATCTCGGCATTGGTCAGGGGCGCATACTGGGGCTGCTTCATCAGCTCGGTCAGACGCGCACCACGGGCCAGAAGACGCTGGGTCGCGGCATCGAGATCGGACCCGAACTGCGCGAAGGCCGCCATCTCGCGATACTGCGCCAGTTCCAGCTTCACCTTGCCGGCAACCGATTTCATCGCGGCGGTCTGCGCGGCCGAACCAACGCGGCTGACCGACAGGCCGGTGTTCACGGCCGGACGCACGCCCTGGAAGAACAGTTCGCTTTCCAGGAAGATCTGGCCGTCGGTGATCGAGATCACGTTGGTCGGGATATAGGCCGAGATGTCGCCCGCCTGGGTTTCGATGATCGGCAGCGCGGTCAGCGAGCCGGCGCCGAACTCGTCGCTCATCTTCGCCGAACGTTCCAGCAGCCGCGAATGCAGGTAGAAGACGTCGCCCGGATAGGCTTCGCGGCCCGGCGGCCGGCGCAGCAGCAGCGACATCTGACGATAGGCAACCGCCTGTTTCGACAGGTCATCGTAGATCATCAGCGCGTGACGGCCGTTGTCGCGGAAGTACTCACCCATCGAGGTGGCCGAGAAGGGCGCCAGGAACTGCATCGGCGCCGGGTCGGAAGCGGTGGCCGCGACCACGATGGAATAGGCCATCGCGCCGGTTTCTTCGAGCTTCTTGACCAGCTGCGCAACGGTCGAGCGTTTCTGCCCGATGGCGACGTAGATGCAGTAGAGCTTCTTGCTCTCGTCATCGCCGGCGGCGTCGTTGTAGCTTTTCTGGTTCAGGATCGTGTCGAGCGCCACCGCGGTCTTGCCGGTCTGACGGTCGCCGATGATCAGCTCGCGCTGGCCACGGCCGATCGGGATCATCGCGTCGATCGCCTTCAGGCCGGTCGCCATCGGCTCGTTCACGCCCTGGCGCGGGATGATGCCCGGCGCCTTCACGTCGGCGATGCCGCGTTCCTTGGCCTTGATCGGGCCCTTGCCGTCGATCGGGTTGCCCAGGCCGTCCACGACACGGCCCAGCAGGGCCTCGCCCACCGGAACGTCCACGATCGAATTGGTCCGCTTGACCAGATCGCCTTCCTTGATGTCGCGGTCGGAGCCGAAGATCACGATCCCGACGTTGTCGCTCTCAAGGTTCAGCGCCATGCCCCGGATACCGCCGGGGAATTCGACCATCTCGCCGGCCTGCACATTGTCCAGACCGTAGACGCGGGCGATCCCGTCACCGACGGACAGCACGCGGCCAACCTCGGCCACTTCGGCATCCTTGCCGAAGTTTTTGATCTGTTCCTTGAGGATGGCAGAAATTTCGGCGGCCTCGATACCCATGTCAGCGGACCTCTTTCATAGCGTTCTGGAGATTGGCGAGCTTCGAGCGGACCGAGCTGTCGATCATCCTCGAACCCACTTTGACGACAAGACCGCCGATGAGGCTTTCATCGACGGCCAGATTGATCTTAACGTCCTTGCCCACGGCATTTTTCAGCGTGCTGGCAAGCTTTTCCGACTGCGCCTTGGTCAGGGTCTTGGCGGCGGTCACTTCGGCAGTCACCTCACCCTTGTCGGCGGCGATCATCTCGCGCAGCACCACAACCAGCTGCGGCAGCACGAACAGGCGGCGCTTGTCGGCCATCAGCGACAGGGTGTTCTGCATCACCTCGCTGAGCCCCATCTTGGCGGTGATCGCGTCGATCGACCGGCGCTGATCGCCCCGGCTGACCACGGGCGAAGAGATCAGGCCGCGAAACTCGGCGTTCTCGGTGATGACGGCGTCCAGCGCATCGACGTCGGATTCGAGCTGCGCCAGGGCTTTGCCCTCACGGGCGAGTTCGAAGACCGCAGTCGCATAGCGCGAGGCGATGCCGGAGGAGATCGAAACAGACTCGGACACGTCCACCCCTTCGTTGTGTCTTGGCACCCCACGCCGCAGGCAGTTACACGGGCAAGGCAAATCACGGCGCCGTTATCAACGGCACCAAGTTGCGGCAGCGTGTAGCAGAGGCATTCCAGCACGGCAACCAATTCCCGCGCGAAATACGGGCCTTGTCTGCTTGGATTTGAGGCAGGGAAGGATGCCCCTGCGGCAATCTGTTTCAGGCCCCCGCCCCGGTCCATGCCGCAGTGCAGGATTCGGGGCCGCCCGGCGATCGCACCGCCATCGGCCGAAACCCGCTAGACAGGCTCGGCTTCCGGCTTGCCGATGCCTTCGAGCACGCCCAGCGGCTTGCGCACCGCGGCGCGCAGGCTGGGCCGGATCGGCGCCTGCACCTGTTTCGAGGCTTCGACCATCACCACCCCGGCGGCCATCAGCATCGGCATGGCATGGCCGAACCGCTCCCAGAACGGGCCCGACTTCAGCCAGAACCGGCGCTGCGAGGGCGGCTGGTATAGCACATGCGCCGTCCGCTCGGGGAAGAAGTTCTGTTTCCGCAGCGCGGTTTCCAGCTGGCCGGCGCTGTAGGGCCGGCCGAAACCGAACGGCGTCTTGTCGCGACGCGACCACAGCCCGGCCCGGTTCGGCACGATGAACAGCGCCCGCCCGCCCGGGCCGAGAACCCGCCAGGCCTCTTCCAGCAGGGCCGTGTGCCGTTCGCTGGTATCGAGCCCGTGCATCATCACCAGCTTGTCGACCTGCCCGGTCTCGATCGGCCAGAGCACCTCTTCGCAGAGCACCGCCACATTCGGCGCCCCGGCCGGCCAGGGCATCACCCCCTGCGGCCCCGGCATCAGCGCGATCACCCGGCGCGAGTCCTTCAGATAGGGACGCAGCAGCGGCGCGGCGAATCCGAATCCGACCACGGTCTGCCCCTTGGCCTCGGGCCACCAGGCCTGCATCTGGCCCCGGATCACGCGCTGCGCGGCCCGGCCCAGGTTGGTCCGGTAATAGAAATTGCGCAGATCCTGCACGTCGAGATGCATTGAAACCCTGTGATATCCGGCCCAAGTTACAGACAGAGCTTAGAACAGATGCCCGGAAACACCATGCCCCTCACGCTTGTCACCCTGCCTGTCCGCGATGACAACTATGTCTATCTGATCCATGACGACACCTCGGGCGCAACGGCACTCGTCGATTGCGGTGCGGTCGAACCGATCCTGGGCGCGCTCAAGGACCGGGACTGGACCCTGACCGAGATCTGGCTGACCCATCATCATCACGACCATATCGAAGGCATAGACGAGATCGTGGCCGCCACCGGCGCCCGCATCACCGGTGCGGCGGCGGATGCCGAACGGTTGCCGAAACTCGACCGAGAGGTGGCCGAAGGGCGGGGATTCGACTTTGCCGGCCATCAGGTTCAGGTCTTCGACGTGCCGGGCCACACCGTCGGCCACATCGCCTATTACATCCCCGACCTGAAGGCGGCCTTTACCGCCGACAGCCTGATGGCCCTGGGCTGCGGACGGCTGTTCGAGGGCACAGCTGCACAGATGTGGGACAGCCTGACGAAACTGGCCGCCCTGCCCGACGACACCACGATCTGTTCGGGGCATGAATATACCCAGGCCAACGCCCGTTTCGCGCTGACCATCGACCCCGACAATGCGGCGCTTCAGGCCCGCGCCAGGGCGGTGGATGAAGCCCGCGCCAAGGGCGAGCCGACGGTGCCGACGAGTCTTGCCGAGGAAAAGGCCACCAATCCGTTCCTGCGGGCCGCCGACCCCTTGATCCGGCGCCGGCTCGACCTTAGCTCGGCCTCCGACGCCGAGGTCTTTGCCGAAATCCGGGCCCGCAAGGACCGTTTCTAGGGATGCCCCCACGCGGCCAGGCCTGCCATCAAAAGCGGCAAGAAAGCCGCGATACGGCAGCAGTTGCACTAAAAGTGATCTCGCATTTCGAGAATCCTCTTGAAGCGGGGCCGAGTTGAACCAAACCTTAATCACATGAGACCACGGTTGGCTCGGGGTCAGAGACCCCTTCCGGCCCGAAGACAAGGAGCAGCCAGGTGCCATCATTCTCGAACACGCTGGAACAAGCGATCCACGCGGCCTTGGCCTTGGCCAATGCCCGCCGGCATGAGCTTGCCACGCTCGAGCATCTGCTGCTCGCGCTGGCCGACGAACCGGACGCGGCGCGGGTCATGCAGGCCTGCTCGGTCGATCTGGAAGAGTTGCGCCGCCAGTTGATCGACTTCATCGACGACGACCTGTCGACACTCGTCACCGACGTCGACGGCTCGGAGGCGGTGCCGACCGCCGCCTTCCAGCGGGTGATCCAGCGCGCCGCGATCCATGTGCAGTCCTCAGGCCGCAGCGAAGTGACCGGCGCCAACGTTCTGGTGGCGATCTTTGCGGAACGGGAATCGAACGCCGCCTTCTTCCTGCAAGAGCAGGACATGACGCGCTATGACGCGGTGAACTTCATCGCCCACGGCGTCGCCAAGGATCCCAGCTATGGCGAAACCCGGCCCGTCACCGGTGCCGATGAGGAAGAGGCGGAAACCTCGTCCGACGCGGACGATCCCAAGAAGGAATCGGCGCTGGCGAAATACTGCGTCGACCTGAACGCCAAGTCCCGCAAGGGCGATGTCGATCCGCTGATCGGCCGCGAGCACGAGGTCGAGCGCGCGATTCAGGTGCTCTGCCGCCGGCGCAAGAACAATCCGCTGCTGGTCGGCGATCCCGGTGTCGGCAAGACCGCCATCGCCGAGGGCCTGGCCCGCAAGATCGTCAATGGCGAGACCCCGGATGTCCTGGCGAATGCCACGATCTATTCGCTCGACATGGGCGCGCTGCTGGCCGGCACCCGCTATCGCGGCGATTTCGAGGAACGCCTGAAGGCGGTGGTCACGGAACTGGAGGATCATCCCGACGCGATCCTCTTCATCGACGAGATTCACACCGTGATCGGCGCCGGGGCGACGAGCGGAGGCGCGATGGATGCGTCGAACCTGCTCAAGCCCGCCCTGCAGGGCGGCAAGCTGCGCTGCATGGGCTCGACCACCTACAAGGAGTTCCGGCAGCATTTCGAAAAGGATCGCGCGCTCAGCCGCCGGTTCCAGAAGATCGACGTGAACGAGCCGACGGTGGACGATTCGGTGAAGATCCTGATGGGGCTGAAACCCTATTTCGAAGAGCACCACGACCTGCGCTACACCCAGGACGCGATCAAGGCGGCGGTGGAGCTTTCGGCCCGCTACATCCATGACCGCAAGCTGCCCGACAAGGCCATCGACGTGATCGACGAGGCCGGAGCGGCGCAGCATCTGGTGGCCGAGAGCCGGCGTCGCAAGACCATCGGCGCCAAGGAGATCGAGGCCGTCGTGGCCAAGATCGCCCGGATCCCGCCGAAGAACGTCTCGAAGGACGATGCCGAGGTGCTCAAGGATCTCGAGCGCACGCTGAAGCGCGTGGTCTTCGGCCAGAACACCGCGATCGAGGCACTCGCCTCGGCGATCAAGCTGGCCCGCGCCGGGCTGCGCGAACCGGAAAAGCCGATCGGCAACTACCTGTTCGCCGGTCCCACCGGCGTCGGCAAGACCGAGGTGGCCAAGCAGCTGGCGGATTCGCTGGGTGTGGAACTGATCCGGTTCGACATGTCGGAATACATGGAGAAACACGCGGTTTCGCGTCTCATCGGCGCGCCTCCGGGCTATGTCGGCTTCGATCAGGGCGGTCTGCTCACCGACGGGGTCGACCAGCATCCCCATTGCGTCCTGCTGCTCGACGAGATCGAAAAGGCGCATCCGGATGTCTTCAACATCCTGCTGCAGGTCATGGACCACGGCAAGCTGACCGACCACAACGGCCGCTCGGTGGACTTCCGCAACGTGATCCTGATCATGACCTCCAATGCCGGGGCGATGGAGCAGGCGCAATCGGCGATCGGCTTTGGCCGGGCCCGGCGCGAGGGCGAGGACATGGCGGCCATCGAAAAGACCTTCACGCCCGAGTTCCGCAACCGTCTGGACGCGGTGATCTCCTTCGCGCCGCTGTCGAAAGAGGTCATCATCCAGGTTGTGGACAAGTTCGTCCTGCAACTGGAAGCCCAGCTCATGGACCGCAACGTCCATATCGAGCTGACCCCTGCGGCGGCCGAGTGGCTTGCCGACAAGGGCTATGACGACAAGATGGGGGCGCGGCCCCTGGGTCGGGTGATCCAGGAGAACATCAAGAAACCGCTGGCCGAGGAACTGCTGTTCGGCAAGCTGACCAAGGGCGGTCTGGTGAAGGTCGGCCTGAACACCAAGGACGACAAGCTGGAGCTGACGGTCTCGGAACCGGACAAGCCTCGGATCACCTCGAAGAAACCGCCGCTGCTGACCGCCGACTGACCGGCCGGCCCGAGCGGCACCACGACCTGAACCGCCCCGCCTTCGCGCGGGGCGGTCTTGGTTCAGGGTGCCCCGACGCAGGCTAGTCGCAGGTCAACGCAAGCTCGTATTCGCCGGACTTCAGCACCATCTTGCCGGGGCGCATGTCGTAGACCTTCCCCTCCATCCGGACCTTCGTCTTGTTCCTGCCATTCCAGACCAGCTGGCCGTCGGTGCTCTTGGCGAAATAGTAAACCTGGTCGTTGTCGGCGATCACCTTGGCGCCGGACGAGCCGGTCAGGTAGGTGCGGATCGCGGGCTTGATCGTCCAGTAATCGCCATTCCCCCGAAACTGGCCGTCAAGATAGTACGCCAGCCAGATGTCGAACGGCCTGGAACACCTGTTGCTGATGACGACCTTTCGATTCACGTCGTCGGGCATCGATTTGGGGATCGTCCCACCCCCGCTGTCGCCCTTGCCGGCGGCATCGTCCTTGCAACCGCCCGTGATGGCACAGATGACGGCAATTCCGATCCCGATGCCTGCGCCGATATTCTCGCTTTCCTGCTTGCGGCTCTCATCCAGCGTCAACAGTTTCGACGGAGAGACCCATTCGACCTCCCCGGCCCGGTCCCCTTCGAGTATCTGGATCAGAACCTGGCCATTGCGTTTGTCCAGAACCTTGGCTCGGGGATTGGTGAACTGGCCGAACACGTCATAGTCATAGATCTGATCCGGCGCGATGATCCCGTAATCCACGGCCAATGCTTCACCCGCCAGGGCCAGCGAAAAGACCAGTGACATCAGATTGCGAATTTTCAACGAACTATCCCCCCTTGCCGGGCAAGGCCCACCCCAGTCTCGCGACCCGATGACGTTAGGAAAAGCGAAGCCATCGGGCAAGAAAGATGTCCCCCGGCCGCCCCGCCCCTCGGGGCTGTTCGCCTCCGCGCCGGCTGATAGACTGGAGCGAGACAACGGAAATCGGCCCATGCGCTTGCCAGTCACCCTCGGGGTCATCGCCCTTGCCGTCCCGGCCCAGGCCCGTGACCCGATCCTGTCGCTGCCGGTCGACTGCGTGCTGGGCGAGACCTGCTACGTCCAGAACTACATGGACCACGACCCCTCGCCCGGCGCCGCCGATCTGACCTGCGGACCGCAGAGCTATGACGGTCACAAGGGCACCGATTTCGCGCTTGTCTCGCTGGCCCAGATGCGGGCCGGCGTCGCGGTTCGGGCCGCGGCTCCCGGCACCGTCCGTGCGGTCCGCGACGGCATGGCCGATGTTGCCGCCGACAGCCCCGGGGCGCCGGACATCAGCGGGAGGGAATGCGGCAACGGCGTCGTCGTCAATCATGGCGGCGGCTGGGAGACGCAATATTGCCACCTGAAACAGGGCAGCATCGCGGTGCGCCGGGGCCAGCGGGTCGGCAAGGCCACGGTGCTGGGCGAGGTCGGCCTGTCGGGCGATACCGAGTTTCCGCATCTGCACCTCGGCCTGCGCCATGACGGCGCCGAGATCGACCCGTTCCTGCCGCTCGGCATCGTGCAATGCGGCGTTCCGCCGCCGCCCGGGCTGTGGGAGGACGGACTGGCCTATCAGCCCGGCGGGCTCATCGCCGCGGGAATTGCTTCCGGGGTGCCCGACTTCGCCGCGGTGCTGGACGATGCGTCCAGCCCCGACAGCCTGCCGGGGGACACGCCGGCCCTGGTGGTCTGGGGCACCGCCCACGGCACCCGGGCCGGGGACCGGATACGCCTGACCCTGCGCTCGCCCGACGGCCTGATCCTGGACCGGACCGAAGAGTTGACGCGATCCCGGGCCCGGGTCTATCGGGCCGCCGGGCGCAAGGCGCCGGGAACGTGGCCCGCGGGCCTCTACCAGGCGGAAGTCCTGCTGCTGCGCGACGGGGAGACGCTGGATCGCAAGCAGGTCGCGTTCCGCATCGACCCGCCCTGAGGCCCCCTAGCGCTCGGTCAGCTTCAACTCGATACGGCGGTTGCGGGCCAGGGCCTCGGGACTGTCGCCCGGGTCGATCGGCTGCCACTCGCCAAAGCCGGTCGCGGCCAGCCGCTGCGGCGGGAAATCCAGTTCGTCGACCATGTAGCGCACCACCGACAGCGCCCGGGCCTGGCTGAGCTCCCAGTTGTCGGCAAAGACCCCGCCGGTGATCGGGACCGAGTCGGTGTGCCCGTCGACCCGGATGATCCAGTCGATCCCGGGCGGGATCTCTCCCGAGACCTCGTCGAGGATCGCCTTGACCCGGGCGATCTGCTCGCGCCCGCCTTCGCTGAGTTCTGCCGAACCGGTCTCGAACAGCACTTCCGAGGCAAAGACGAAACGGTCCCCCACCACCCGCACGCCTTCGCGGTCGCCCAGCACGTCACGCAGCCGTCCGAAGAAGTCCGAGCGGTATTTCTCGAGCTTCCTGTTCTCGGCCTCCAGACGCGCATTCTCGGCTGCCTCGGCTTCGCGCAGCTTGCGTTCCGCCAGCGCCGCGCGGGCGAGGGCCGTGTTCAGCTCGTCGGTCTTGAGCTGCAGGGCCACCTGGTTGTCCTTGTCCTTTTCATTGGCTGCGCCGACCACCGCCTGCAGATCGGAAATCTGTTGCCGGAGCTGCGCCACCTGCTGGTTCAGCGCCTCCATCCGGCGCCGGTCCTCGGCGCTTTGCGCCTCCCGCTCGGCCAGTTGATCGCGAGCCTCGGCCAGCAGCGCCGATTGCCGTTCCGCTTCGGTCAGCCTGGTCGCGGCCGCGTTCTGCGCCGCCAGCTTGTCGGCAATCGCCGCCGCCAACCGGGCCTGCAGTTCCTGCGCCGTGCCACGCACCTCGGCCAGTCCGGCAAGCTGCGCTTCGGCTTCGCTCAACCGGGTCTGCGCCGCGGCGTAATCCTGTTTCAGGGTCTCGTTCAGCCCTTCGGCCACCGCCAGTTTCTGCGCCAGATCGGCCCGGGCGGCCCTGGCGTCCTCCAGATCGGCCAGCGCCTTGTCCCGTTCGGCGGCCATCGCGTCGAGCCGCGCCGCAATGGCGTCCTTCCCCTTCAGCGCCGCCGCCAGATCCGCCGCCCCGCTGTCGCGCGCCGCTTCGACCTCGCGCAGCTTGTCCCGGGTTCCGGCCAGATCGGCTACCGCCGCATCGCGGGCCGCCACGGCCTCGGCCAGCTGCTCGCGCAGCGCGTCGCGCTCGTCCGCCACGGCCTCGGCCGCGGTCAGATCGGCCAGCCGCTGCGCAAGCTGCGCGGTCAGGTCATCGGACGCCGCCCGCGCCGCCGCCAGCAGGGTCAGCGTTTCCTCGGCCTTGCGCCGCTGTTCTTCCAGCGCCAGCGTCATCGCGGTCAGTTCGGCATCCGAGCTTTCCAGCTTGCGCCGCAGTTCTTCCGCCGCCGCCGCTTCGGCCAGCCTGGCCTGCTCGGCCTCGGTCAGGGCGCCCTTGGCATCCGCCAGTTGCCGGCGCAGGGCCTCTGCCGCGGCCGCCTCGGCCAGTTTCGCCTTCTCGGCCGCGTCCAGATCATCCTTCATCACCGAAAGGTCCGAACTCAGCACCGAGACCCTGGTCTGCGCCGCCTCCAACTGATCCTTCAGCGCCTGGGCCGCCGCCGCCCGGGCCTGGGCCTCGGCATCCGATTTCTTCAGGCTCTCCTGCAACTCGGCCTTCGCCGCCGCCAGCGCCAGCCGCGTCGCATCAACCTCGGCCAGCTTGTCCTTCAGCTCGCGCTCGGCCGCCGCCTGCATCAGCCGCGTCCTTTCGGCCTCGGTCAGCGCCTCACGCAGCCGCTTGGTTTCGGCCAGTTGCGCCAGCCGCGCCGCCTCGGTCTCGTCCAGCTTGTCCTTGAGGCTCGCCGCCGCCGCCAGGGCTGCCACCCGTTCGGCATCCAGATCGCCGACCTTCTTCTGCAGGGCCTCGACCGCCGCCAATTGCGCCAGTCGTTCCTTGTCCAGTTCTCCGACGCGGGCCTGGAGTGCTTCCAGCGCTGCCGCTTGCCGCAACTGCTCCTGCCCGGCTTCGTCCAGCGCGGACTTCAGACTGGCGACATCCGCCAGCGCCGCATCGCGGGCACCTTCGGTATCGCTGAGCTTCGCCGCCAGTTCGGCCAGCGAGGCCTCGCTTTCGGCATTGCGGTGCCGCAGATCGGCGACCAGAGCATCGACCGCCTCGGCCCGTGCCGCTGCCAACCGCGCCGCTTCGGCCTGCGCGTCGATCTCGTCGCGTGCCTTGGCCAGCGCCAGATCCAGCGCCTCCTTGTCCGACAGCAGTTCGTCCCGCTCGGCAGCCAATGCGGCCCCCTCGGCCCGCGCCTTGTCGCGGTCGGCGATCAGCGACGCGACCTGCGCCTCGAACGAGGTGATCCTTTCCGACTGCTCGGAGATCTTGCCGGCCTGCTCCTCGGTCAGCGAGGTCAGGCTGGCGATCAGGGCATCCTGTTCGCGGGCACGCTGCCCGGCTTCGTCCAGCGAGGCGTCCAGCGCGCCGACCTCGGCCGTCAGTTCGGCGTTCCTGCGTTGCTCCAGCCCCAGTGAAAGCGCCAGATCGTTGACCTGCGCGGTCAGCTCATCCAGCTCGGTCTCCTGCCCGGAGATCGTCTCGCGCAGCATGAACTGGACGATCATGAAGATCGACAGGACGAACATCAGCACCAGCAGCAGCGCCGTCATCGCATCGACGAAGCCGGGCCAGACGGTGCCGGAAATCCCCTTGGAACGGCGCGAGGCGAGAGCCATGGCTCAACCCCTCCGGGCCTGGATCGGCGGTGGCGCGGCCGTCGGTCCCTCGATCCGGCCCAACTGCCGGATCGCCTTTGTCAACGCCGCCAGATCGGTGCGCAGATCGGTCAGGCTTTCCTGCCGACCGGCCGACATTTCCTCGAGTATCCGCAGAAGCTGCACATCGATCGAGCGCAGGCGCATCCGGCTCTCGGCATCCACATGCGGCCCGCCGGCATCGCGCATCGCCTCCGCCGCGCGGTCGCGATCGGCTTGCCGCTCGGCCTCGGCCCGGGCCTCGCGCGCTTCCTGTGCTTCGGACTGGGCCTCGATCACCGAAATCAGCCGTTCCTGCGCCTCGGCCACCCTGGTCAATGCCGGGCCGGCGGTATCCTCTGCGGGCCTCGTCTCGATCTGTTCGGTCAACCGCGCCGTCAGTTTCTCGACCGAGGCGATCAGTTGCCCCAGCCTTTCGTCCGCCAGCGACCGGTTCACATCCGAATTGGTGAGCAGCGCCTGCAACGCATCCATCTGTTCGGACATGTGCTCGGCAAAGGCGCTGATGACGGCGGTATCGGCGCCCCCCTCGCCCTCGGCCGAGGCGAATCCCAGCCGGGTGATCGACGACAGCCATTCCTCCAGTTCGCGGTAGAACCGGTTCTGGCCGTGGTTGGCGAACAGTTCCAGAAGGCCGATGATCAGCGACCCCGCCAGCCCCAGCAGCGACGAGGCAAAGGCCGTCCCCATGCCGCCAAGCTGCGCCTCCAGCCCGGTCATCAGGCGCCCGAAAATCTCGGTCGCCCCCTCGCCATCCTTCGGCGCCAGCGAGCGGATTGTCTCGACCACCGCCGGAACAGTTGTGGCCAAGCCATAGAATGTCCCCAGAAGACCCAGGAAAATCAGCAGGTTGGAGATATAGCGCGTGATGTCCCGGGCTTCCTCGATCCGGGTGGTGACCGACTCGAGGATCGAACGCGACGACGAGGACGAGATCTGCACCCGCGCACCGCGCTGCCGCATCAGCGCCGCCAGGGGCGCCAGCAGCCGGTTCGGCTTGCGGTCGCCCGGCACCGCGCCTTCGCGGGTGAAGGCCATGATCCAGCGGACCGCGCCCACCAGTTCGACGACCTGCCAGACACAGGCGATCAGCCCGACCGTGAAGACAAACAGGATGAAGCCGTTGAGATAGGGGCTGGACAGAAAGACCGGCGCGACCCGGGGATAGGCGACATAGCCACCAAAGCCGAACAGGGCCAGCGCGACCAGCATCATGGTCACCTGACGGATCGGCTGGGAAAAAAACGGCTCGACCTCGCGGTCCGGCTGGCTCATGCGCTCCGGTCCTGGAACATTCTCATTGCAGTGCAGAATAGGCGGTTCCGCCTGAAGTTCCAATGAACAAAGCAGTTAGAAAGATTTCATGGCCCGGTGCGGTCGCGCCCCGGGCATTGCGGGCGGGACCGGCGAAGATGCCTCAACCACCGGTCAGATGCCGCACCCGTGCGCTCAGCCACTCCAGATCGGCATCGCCGATCCCCAGTTCGGACAGATGTGCGACAGTCTGATGCAGATAGGCATCGTTCGGCCCGCGCCCGCCAGCCGCCCGGGCGATGATCCCGGCCTGTTCCTCCAGCGCCAGCCCGCCGCAATACTGCGCATGGTTGCGGTCCACCACGAAGCAACGCGCCGCGACCGTGGCGCCGCTGCCGATCAGCCGCACCGGGTGATGCTCTTCCAGATAGGCCGAGGAAATCAGTTCGCGTTCACGCAGATAGGCCGTCACCGCGTCCTCTTCGGCCTCGGCCACCCGAAGCGCCACACCCTTGCAGGTCGCCCCCGGGTCGGCATCCAGCGCCAGCACGAGGCCGGGCGCCTCGGGCGTGCCGCGGTGATGGATCGAGCGCATGCAGAAGCTGCGCGCGAAACCGGGCAGTTCCGCCACCTGCCGCTCGACCGGCGTGAAACCGGGATTCCAGACCAGCGACCCATAGCCGAACACCCAAAGCGCCATCACTTCCCCTCCGTTGCCGCCCCCTATATGCAGAAGCCCTGAAACGGGAAAGAGTGCGATGCGGAAACTGTTCTGGGCCATCTTGGTGCTGGCGGCGCTGTATGCCGGCTATTGGCTGGTCGGCTCGCGGGCGCTGAAACACGCGCTGGACAACTGGGTCGAAACCGAGCGCGCCGACGGCGTCACGGTGGATTACGACAGCCTGACGGTGCAGGGCTTTCCCAGCCGGTTCGACGTGTCGGTCTCGAATCTCGACTTCTACGATCCGCATAGCGGCATGGGCTGGAAAACGCCCTTCTTTCAGGCGCTTGCCCTCAGCTACCAGCCGCAACACTATATCGCGGTCTGGGACCACAGCCAGACCCTGCGGCTGCCCATCGGCGATGTCGGCGTCCGCTCCGACGACCTGCGCGCCAGCCTGGTCTTTACGCCCGGGCTCAGCTTCCAGCTGAACCGGATGTCTCTGGTCGGGGCCGGCATGGTGATCGACCCCGGCGACGGGCTGGACTTTGCCGCCAAGACCCTGCGCTTCGCCACCGAGAAGGCGCCGATCTCGGATTACGGCCATCACATCGGCCTTGACGTGGCGGAACTGCGGATGCCGCGCCTGCTGCGCGAGCAATGGGACCTGGGCGGCGACATGCCCGACACGCTGGACCACCTGCATCTGGACGCAACGCTGGACTTCGACGGCCCGCTGGACCGCCACGCGATCGAGGACACGCCGCCGCAAATCACCCATATCTCGGTCGCGCCAAGCGCCGTGACCTGGGGGCCGCTGGACCTGCGGCTCAGCGGTGACATCGCGGTGGACGCCGGGGGCCAGCTTGACGGCAGCCTGACCATCGAGGCCAGCCAGTGGCGCCGGATCCTCGATCTCGCGGTCAAGGCGGGGCTTGTGCCAGAGGCCAACCGGGCGATGGTCGAGGCGGCTCTGACCTTCGCGGCCGCCGCCTCTCCGGACCCCGAGAACTTCTCGGCGCCGCTGACCTTTTCCGGCGGCAAGATGTCGATCGGCGCCCTGCCGCTGGGCGCCGCACCGGTCCTGAAACTGCAATGACCCTGCCGCTGCTGCGCAACCGCGACGCGCGGCGGCTGTTTCTTGACCGCCACGCGCTGTGCGATGGCGGTGGCCCGGCCAGCGGCGCGGCGCTGCTCGACCTGATCCGGCGGCTGGGCTTCGTGCAGGTGGATTCGATCAACACCGTCGCCCGCGCCCATCACATGATCCTGCACGCCCGCCGCACCGCCTATCGGCCCCCGGCGCTGACCCGGCTGACCGAAACCGACCGCGCCCTGTTCGAGCACTGGACCCATGACGCCTCGATCATCCCGATGGAGTTCTATCCGCACTGGAAGCTGCGCTTCGCCCGCGCGGAAACCCGGCTGCAGGCACGCTGGACCAACTGGCACGGCCCCGAGTTCGACCGCGAGACCGGGGCGGTTCTGGAGCATGTCCGCGCCCATGGTGCCTGCGGCACGGCAGATGTCGGCAGCGGCGAAGAGCGCAAATCCGGTGGCTGGTGGGAATGGAATCCCTCGAAGACGGCGCTGGAATACCTCTGGCACACCGGGCAATTGGCGATCGCCCGGCGCGAATCCTTCCGCAAGGTCTATGACCTGACCGAGCGGGTGGTGCCCGAGCCGCATCTCTCGACCACCCATCCCGAAAGCCACACGATCGACTGGGCCGCCGGCGCGGCGCTGGACCGGCTGGGCTTCGCCACCTCGGGCGAGATCGCCGCCTTCTGGGCCAAGATCACCCCCGCCGAGGCCAGGGATTGGTGTGCGGCGGCGCTGGCGCGGGGCGAGATCATCGAGATCGCCGTCGAAGGTGCCGACGGCAGCCGGCGCCGCAGCTTTGCCCGGCCCGATGTGCTGGACCGGGCCGCCGAGGCGTGCGAGCCGCCGGGGCTGGTCCGCGTGCTCTCGCCCTTCGATCCGGCGCTGCGCGACCGGGCCCGGGCCCAGCGGCTGTTCGGCTTCTTCTACCGGATCGAGGTCTTCGTCCCGGCGCCGAAACGCAAATGGGGCTATTACGTCTTTCCGGTGCTCGAGGGCGACCGGCTGATCGGCCGGATCGACATGAAGGCCGAGCGCGACGCCGACCGGCTCCATGTCACGGCCTTCTGGCCCGAAGCCGGGGTGAAGCTGGGCCGCGCCCGGCTGGCCCGGCTCGAGGCCGCGCTCGACCGGACGAGACGTCTGGCCGAAGTGGCCGAGGTCAGCTTTGCCAGGGACTGGCAGCGCGAGACGCTGAGCTAGGCACCGGCGGAAAGCGCAGAAGTGGAAGCGCACCTGCTCCGACGGCCACACCCCTGCGTCAGCGGCAGTAGCTGCCGCTCCGGTAGGTCGCCGTATCGAAGTGGAAATGGTCCTGGTGATAGCGGTTCGCCGCAGGGCCCAGAACCGTGCCGAATGGCCCGCAGGCCGCCTTGTGCAGCGCCTTGAGCAGCGGCCCCTGCCGGGCGTCGCGCCAGCCCTTCAGGACCGACAGGACGCTGCCGTTCTTCAGGACGATGCCGGAGATGTCGATCGCCTTGCCGCGCCCGTGTTCCGAGATCTTTGCGCCCTTGACGTTGTTGCGCGGCCGGCAGGCGTAATGCGCCGCCACCTGCAACTTCGCCACACCGCCGCCACGCTTGCCGATGGTCGGCACGACGGCCTTGCCGACCCAGGACGACAGCGCCTCGGCGGTCGCACAGTCCATGATCGCCGGCACCGACAACGCGACGCCTTCGACCGAGGTCACCCGGACCGGCTCGGCCACGCCACAGCCCTTGACCGAGGCGGAAATGCGCGTCACAGCGGCGCCCTCGACCCCCGGCAGGCCGCAGACAGAGCCTGCCTTGCGGGCCGCCTTCCCGGCCGGCTGCACCCGCAGCCCCGCAGGCTGCGCCGCGAAGGTCTTCTGCAGACCTTTCGGCCGCGCAACGGGCCGAAGCGACCGTGCAACCGCGTGGACACTGGCGCTGGCCGCCTTGCTGGCCGCAGCCACCGCCGCCACCGGGGCAACCCCGTCGGCCGGCCGCGGCGCCGCTGCCGCGACCTCTTCCGTCAGCGCCCGCCAGCGCGGCAGGGGGGATCGTTCCGGCGCCTCGGCCCAAGTCCCTCCGGAACCGCCCAGCCCCGCGACAAGAAATGTCAGGGCGCCGAATGCCGACAGGCCCGGCCGCGACCGGCCGCCCCGGGTCATGTCCCGCCGCTCCGGCCAAAGTCCGGCTTGTCGGTATCCTGTCCGGCGTCGATGATGCCGCGCCGGATCGCCCGGGTGCGGGTGAAATAGTCGTGCAGATGCTGCCCGTCGCCCAGCCGGATCGCCCGCTGCAGGGCAAACAGCTCTTCGGTGAACCGGCCCAGGATTTCCAGGGTCGCATCCTTGTTGGTCAGGAAGACATCGCGCCACATCGTCGGGTCCGAAGCCGCGATCCGGGTGAAGTCGCGGAACCCGGCCGCCGAGAACTTGATCACCTCGCTGTCGGTCACCCGGCTCAGGTCGTCGGCGACCCCGACCATCGTGTAGGCGATCAGGTGCGGCGCATGGCTGACCACGGCGCAGACCAGGTCGTGATGATCGACATCCATCTGCTCGACATTCGAGCCGAGCGCGTTCCAGAACCTGGTCAGCCGCGCCACCGCCTTCGGATCAGCTTCCGGTGCCGACACCATCAGGCACCAGCGGTTGTCGAACAGTTCGGCAAAGCCCGAACGCGGCCCCGAATGCTCGGTCCCCGCCATCGGGTGCGAGCCGACGAAATCCACGCCTTCGGGGATATGCGGCAGCACCGCATCGAGCACCGCGCGCTTGACCGAGCCGACATCGGTCACCGTCGCGCCCGGGGCCAGATGCGGGCCGATCTCGGCGGCGATCGCGCCCATCGCACCGACCGGCGTTGCCAGCACCACCAGATCGGCGCCGGCCACGGCCTCGGTGGCGGTCTCGACCACCCGGTCGCAAAACCCCAACTCGGCCGCAACCGACCGGGTCTCGGCCGAACGTGCGGTGCCGACGATCTCGCCCGCCACCCCGGCGCGGCGCATCGCATGCGCCATCGACGAGGCGATCAGCCCCAGGCCGATCAGCGCCACCCTTTGATAGATCATTCCGTCGTCCCTTCGGGCATCGCCGCCACGGGTTGCCCCTGCGCCGCCTTGAACTGGGCCACCGCATGGGCGACCCGGCGGCAGGAGGCTTCATCCCCCACGGTGATCCGCAGGCAGTTCGGCAGCCCGTAGCCGGCGACCTGCCGCACGATGATCCCCTGGTCCTGCAGATAGCGGTCGCAGGCCTCGGCCTCGGCCCGGTCGGCAAAGCGCGCCAGGATGAAATTGGTGCAGGAGGTGTCCGAGGGCACTCCGACCTCGGCCAGCGCCTTGGCCAGCCAGGCCCGCAGCCGCGTGTTCTCGGCCAGCGACCGGTCGATATGCTCGCGGTCGCCCAGAGCCGCAATGGCGGCCGCCATCTGCGGTTCCGACAGGTTGAACGGCCCCCGGATCCGGTTCAGGACGTCGATCACCTCCTGCGGGCCATGGCCCCAGCCGACCCGCAGCCCGCCCAGCCCGTAGAGCTTCGAGAAGGTCCGGGTCATGAAGACGTTGTCGCGGGACTGCATCACCGACAGCCCGCCGTCATAGCCTTCGACGAATTCGGCATAGGCGCCGTCGAGGACCAGCATCACGTGGTCGGGCAACCCGTCGGCCAGCCTCGCAAGGGCATTGCCGCCGATCATCGTGCCGGTCGGATTGTTCGGGTTGGCCAGGTAGACGAGCCGGGTCTTCGGAGTCACCGCCGCCAGGATCGCCTCGACATCGGTCACCCGTTCGCGCTCCTCGACCACCACCGGCCTGCCGCCGGCGGCCCTGGTCACGATCGGATAGACCATGAACCCGTGCCGGGTCATGATCGCCTCGTCGCCCGGACCGATATAGGCCTGTGCCAGCAGATGCAGGATCTCGTCCGAACCGACGCCGCAGATGATCCGGGCCGGATCGATGCCATGCGCGGCGCCGATCGCCTCGCGCAGGGCGCGGTGGTCGGTGCCGGGATAGCGATGCAGGTTGAAGGCGGCGCGGTGATAGGCCTCGATCGCCTTCGGACTGGGGCCGAACGGGTTTTCGTTGGCCGACAGTTTCACCGGCTCGGTCCCCGGCGAGGCGCTTGCCTTGCCGGCCACATAGAGTTCGATATCCAGTATGCCCGGCTGCGGGCGAAGCGACAGAGGCATGGGGCGGGTCCTGGGCAGCACCTTTACAGGCGCCCTTCTAGCGGTGCCGGCGGGATGTGACCAGCCTTGGCGTTCCGTCACCGTCGCGGCGGCCCCCGGCCCGAGCCCCGCCATCCGCTTCACCGGACAAATATCCCCGCCGGAGGCAGCCCGAGTGCCAGAGCCGAAGGCGGCGGCACGAGAGATCGCCTGACGGCGCAGCCGTCTCAATCCTGCCGGTGATAGGGATCCTTCGGGCCGCGATCCTCGGACAGCGAGTCCTGGCGCCGGGCCACCAGCAGTTCGATCGCGTCGGCCAGGTGCTCTTCCCGGATATTGGCATCGCCGCGCGCCACCCGCAGCCGGTGCGCCTCGATCATCACCTCGGCATGGCGGCAGCCTTCCGGCGGTTCGAACCGGTAGCAGGCCAGTTCGATCAGCAGGCCCAGCGGGTCCTTGAAATAGATCGAATCCATGAAGCCCCGGTCCTTCGGCCCGCTGTGGCCGATGCCGCGCGCCTCCAGTCGCTTCACCGCCTGGGAAAAGGTCGCCTTCGACACCGTGAAGGCAATGTGATGCACCGCTCCGGTCACGGTCGGCGTGCGGCTGCGATCGGCGGCGCGGGACTCGTTGGTGAAGACGGTGATGAGCCGCCCGTCGCCGGGATCGAAATAGAGATGGCCCTCATCCGGGTTGTCCAGATTGGGCTGATCGAAGAGGAACGGCATGCCCAGCACGCCCTCCCAGAAATCGATCGACCCCTGCCGGTCCGCCCCCATCAGGGTGATGTGATGCACGCCTTGCGACTGGAGCTTCTGCATGGCTCGTCCCCCCTCGATCCGGGTTCGAGCATAGCGCCGGGGGCCGGAAAGCGAAACGCCGCGCTTCTTGCGAAGCGCGGCGCCGGAATTCGGGACATGATCCGTCCGGATCAGTTCTTGGCGTAGTATTCCACGACCAGGTTCGGTTCCATCTGCACCGGATAGGGCACATCGCCCAGGCTCGGGGTGCGGACGAAGGTCGCGGTCATCTTCGAATGATCGACCTCGATGTAATCCGGCACGTCCCGCTCGGACAGCTGCACGGCTTCCAGGACGATGGCCAGTTGCTTCGACTTCGGCCGGACCTCGACCACATCGCCCTCGCGCAGCCGGTAGCTGCCGATGTTCACCGGCTTGCCATTGACCAGCACATGGCCATGGTTGACGAACTGGCGCGAGGCAAAGACCGTCGGCACGAACTTGGCGCGGTAGACCACGGCGTCGAGACGACGCTCGAGCAGGCCGACCAGGTTTTCCGAGGTGTCGCCCTTGACCCGGGCAGCTTCGGCGAAGATCCGCGCGAACTGCTTTTCGGTCAGGTCGCCGTAGTAGCCCTTGAGCTTCTGCTTGGCGCGGAGCTGCAGACCGAAGTCCGAGATCTTGTTCTTCCGGCGCTGGCCGTGCTGGCCGGGGCCGTATTCACGCTTGTTGACCGGGGATTTCGGACGGCCCCAGATGTTCTCGCCCATCCGGCGGTCGAGCTTGTGCTTGGCAGAGGTGCGTTTGGTCACCGCTGATCTCCTTCTTGCGGGCAAAGCGGCCCGCGATTGCGAAGGGCGTTGTCCTTTCCGGGTCTCCCCGGCGACAGGTTTCCCCTTGCGGGGTCCACCAACACCAATGAATGCGGCCCAAGGGACGTACCCAAGGGCCGGAACGGGGCGCTTATAGCCGCTGCGCCGGCCGAGTCAATGGGCCCCGGCACCTGCAGGCCGTCCGCTCGACAGGCCCCGCAGTTCCTTCGGCAGATCGTGGCGCAGGATCGCCGCTTCGGCCCGGGTCAGCATCCGCCGGGCCGGGGCGCCATAGCGGGCCGGGTCGCGGGCGACATCGGGGAACATCCGCAGCAGGCGCTCCAGCTGCTGCCCCTCCAGCCGCGACAGCGCCGCCTCGCCGGGATGAAAGCTCTCGGAGGGCACGCCATTGGCCCAGACCACCTGATGCCGGGCCAGCGCCAGGTGGTAATAGGTCAGCGATTTCAGCGAATGCACCGTGGTGATCGAGTGATCGTTGATCAGGTCGGCCGCCGCGACCAGCACCTCGTCGGTATTGAACAGCGCCCGGGCCGCCCGGCCCCGCACCAGCACCCGGTGCTGCGGCGAAACCAGCAGCTCGCCGTCGGGCAGGTCGCTGCCCAGGGCGGCGGCCCGGATCCGGATCGGCCGCAGCTCGGGCGAGACATGCAGACGCGCCCCGGTCAGCACCGATGAGCCGACCCAGTAGACCTCCTGCGCGCCGTCGTCGCGGGTGATGACCCTGTCGCCCGGCGCCAGATCCTCGACCCGGCGATCGCCATCCGGGGTGCGCAGCTTGGTCCCCTGGGTGAAGCAGATCACCGCCTTCGCGTCCTGCTTGATCTCGTGCCTTGGCGCCTCGGTCATCGCCGTAACCCAGAGCTCGGTCGCCGGCGGCGGCATCGCGCCGGGAAAGGCCAGCAGCATCCGCCCGGTGGCGGGATTGCGCAGCACCGCGACCGGGTATTGCCGGCGCCCGTCGGTCACGGTGAATCCGTCGCGCAGCGGCCCGTCCGGGTCCAGCAGCCCGTCGTCGCGGTTCGGCCCCCGCGCCGCCGCCATGCCGACGATCCGTGGTGTCCGCAGCCCGGCGCGGTCACGCAATTCGGCCGCGCCATGCGCCTCGTCCAGCACCAGCACGTCCTGCGGACCGTCAACCCGGACCGCCTGCCCGTTCCAGCTCCAGCTTGCCCCGATCGTCAGCTCCTCGAACGGCGCCCCGGGGAGCCCGTCGATTTCGGTGTCTGACCATGCGATGGCAAACGTGCCGCGAGAGCCCGTCCCCATACCTGTATGCCTGCCGTTTTCTTTTTTATTGCCGGCAGGCTATCGGGCGAAGTTCATCCTGTTAAGGGAATAGTCCCGTCGGGCTCGCGGTGCGAAGGAACCTGTGTTCTCAGAACCTCAGATGCAACCGGAGCGAGCCGACCATCTGGCCTTCCGGCTGGCCTTCGAATTCCTCACCCAGCCAGGTCACGCCATAGAAGACCGCCGCGCGCTCGCCCTGCCAGTTCACCCCGGCGCGCAGACGGACCCGGCTGTCGCTCAGAGTATAGCCCTGGTCCTCGGGCAGATAGGCGCTGTCGTAGACCTTGGCGATATCGCCGCCCAGTGCGAAGGACAGGCCGCTGACGCCATCGTTCGAGGCCCGGTAGCGCTGCCCGGTCACCACGTCGCGCAGCAGGATGTCGCCCTGCCCGACTCCGCCGATCAGCACATCGCCGCCGATCCGGGCCATGGTTTCGACCCCCGCGGTCATCTCGGCGAAGGGCCGCACCGAGAGCCGGTCCGAGATATGGAAGGTCCGCCCCGTCTCGGCGGTCAGGGTCGGATGCACCTGGTTGCCCAGCTGGTCGTCGAGCACCGTCGGCTCGTCCAGACCGAAGACGTTGTGCATCGTCTTCTGGAAACTGCCGATCCCGGTCATCGGCCCGATCGCGACCAGATCGACGCCAACCGAGTTCTCCAGGGCGCCGTAGCTGAAATGTGTATGCATGCCCAGCGACAGCACCCCGGCATAGCGCCGGTCTCCGGCCACCGGATTGACGAGGTTGGCGGGCGCGATCACCTCGGACCGAATCCGGAATTCGATCATCTCGCCAGGCCGGTCGGGATAGACGCCCGACCAGTCACGGCCCCTGACCAGCGACACGACATAGCCGCCGGTGCGCCAGCGGTCCTTCATGTCACCCAAGGCATCGTTGTTGAACAGCCGCCCCCAGCCCAGCGTGACCCGGTCGCCCGCGGCAGCAGGCGTGGCAAGTGAGGCAGCACTGACAAGAAGGGCGGTCAGACAGACGAGGGCGCGGCGCATGGAGCCTCCAAGCATGACAGATCGCCCCCCCAGGCAGACAGCAACGGGCTTACTTCAAACCCGCGCGGCGGCACAGCTTCGGGTTGCGTTTCAGGATCGACTGTGACCGATCATCCACATTTCGAGAACCCGCAGCTGGCACAGGTCATGCAGCCTTCGACCATCCGCATTTCATAGCTGCCGCAGGACGGGCAGGACTTGCCGCGCGGCGCGTCGAAACGGGTGCCTTCGGCCTGCGGATCGGCCTTCAGCCCCAGCCCCTCGCCTTCGATGAAGCCGATCGCCACCAGATGCCGCTCGATGACCCCGCCGATGGCCGCCAGGATCGAGGGGACGTATTTGCCCTGCATCCAGGCGCCGCCGCGCGGGTCAAAGACGGCCTTCAGTTCTTCGACCACGAAACTCACGTCGCCGCCACGCCGGAACACCGCCGAGATCATCCGGGTCAGCGCCACGGTCCAGGCAAAATGCTCCATGTTCTTCGAGTTGATGAAGACCTCGAAAGGCCGGCGCCGCCCGTTCAGGATGATGTCGTTGATGGTGATGTAGATCGCATGTTCGCTGTCGGGCCATTTCAGCTTGTAGGTCTGCCCTTCCAGCTCCTGCGGCCGGTCCAGCGGCTCGGAAATATAGATCACCTCGCCTTCGGACACCGGCACCGGGGTCCGGGATTCCTCGGGCTTGTCCTCGCTGACCGTCAGGACCGAGCCGGTCACCGCATTCGGCCGGTAGGTCGTGCAGCCCTTGCAGCCCTGATCCCAGGCCTGCATGTAGACATCCTTGAAATCCTCGAAAGAGATGTCCTCGGGGCAGTTGATCGTCTTCGATATGCTCGAATCCACCCATTTCTGCGCCGCCGCCTGCATCCGGACATGGTCGGCGGGGGCCAGGGTCTGGGCGTTGACGAAATGCTCGGGCAGCGGCGCGTCGCCCTTCAGGTCGCGCCACATCTGCACGGCATAATCGACCACCTCTTCCTCGGTCCGGCTGCCGTCCTTCTGCAGCACCTTGCGGGAATAGGCATAGGCAAAGACCGGCTCGATCCCCGAGCTGACATTGCCGGCATAGAGCGAAATCGTTCCGGTCGGCGCGATGCTGGTCAGCAGCGCGTTGCGGATACCGTGTTCCGCCACCGCCTCGCGCACATCGGCGTCCATCTGCATCATGTTGCCCGAGGCGAGATAGCCCTTGGCCTCGAACAGCGGAAAGGCACCCTTTTCCTTGGCCAGATCGACGCTGGCCAGATAGGCGGCGCGGGCAATCGCCTTCATCCAGGTCTCGGTCATCGCCACCGCCTCGTCCGAGCCGTAGCGCAGCCCGGTCATCAGCAACGCATCCGCCAGCCCGGTGACACCCAGCCCGATCCGCCGCTTGGCCTGCGCCTCGGCCTGTTGCGCGGGCAGCGGGAAGCGGCTGGCGTCGATGACATTGTCCATCATCCGGATCGCGGTGCGGACCAGCGCGTCGAGTTCCTCGCCGTCGATCCCCGCCGTAGCATCGAACGGGTTGCGGACCAGCCGGGCCAGGTTGATCGAGCCCAGCAGGCAGGCGCCATAGGGCGGCAGGGGCTGTTCGCCGCAGGGGTTGGTCGCGGCGATGGTCTCGACATAGTTCAGGTTGTTGGCGGCGTTGATCCGGTCGATGAAGATCACCCCCGGCTCGGCATAGTCGAAGGTCGCCCGCATGATCTTGTTCCACAGGTCGCGGGCGTTCAGGGTGTGATAGACCTTGCCGTCAAAGACCAGATCCCAGGGGCCATCCGCCTTGACCGCCGCCATGAAGGCATCCGTGACCAGCACCGAGACGTTGAAGTTGCGCAGCCGGGCCGGATCGCTCTTCGCGTCGATGAAACGCTCGATATCCGGGTGATCGCAGCGCATCGTCGCCATCATCGCGCCGCGCCGCGACCCGGCCGACATGATGGTCCGGCACATCGCGTCCCAGACATCCATGAAGCTGAGCGGCCCCGAGGCATCCGCCGCCACGCCCTTGACCCCCGCACCCTTGGGCCGGATCGTCGAGAAATCATAGCCGATGCCGCCGCCCTGCTGCATGGTCAGCGCGGCCTCGCGCAGGCTGCTGAAGATACCGTCGAGACTGTCCGGAATCGTCCCCATGACGAAACAGTTGAACAGGGTCACCGTCCGCGAGGTTCCGGCCCCGGCCAGGATCCGGCCCGCCGGCAGAAACCGGAAATCCTCCAGCGCCGCGTAGAAACGCTCTTCCCAGACCGCCGGCTCCGCCTCGACCTCGGCCAGCGCCCGCGCGATCCGGCGCCAGGTGTCCTCGACCGAGGCATCCACCACGGTGCCGTCGGCCTGTTTCAGCCGGTATTTCATGTCCCAGATCTGTTGCGAAATCGGGGCGGCGAAACGAGTCATGCGTTGGGTTCCTTGGAGGGTCTGTCCGCGGGGAAAAGCAGGATTCAGACGGTATCGCAAGCCCGGACCGTTCGCCACCACAGACTGCGCTTTCTACTGCAACTAGTTGCCACCCGCGGCATGGCTACAACATGTAGCGCCCACACCGGCTTGAACCTCTGCATCTGGGGCCTATTGTTGGCACATCGAGGGAATCGCATGACCATCCACATCCTGAAGCTCTGTGTCGGCGCCACATCGGTCGAGGATCTTCTCGACTGGCAGCGCACGCACCCTTCTCCCTACCCTGGCGGCGAGCGGCGGCATGTGACGCGGATGTGGCCCCGGCGCGAGGCCGAGGTGCTGGATGGCGGCAGTCTCTACTGGGTGATCAAGGGGCTGGTGCTGGGCCGGCAGCGCATTCTGCGCTTCGACGCGGTGGACCGGGGCGACGGCATCCGCAGATGCGGGCTGGTGCTCGACCCCGAGGTGATCCGGACAGAGCCTGCGCCGCGCCGCCCGTTCCAGGGCTGGCGCTACCTGAAACCGGAAGAGGCGCCGGCCGACCTGGGTGCCGAGCGCCCCGGCGACGACACCCTGCCGCCGGGAATGGCCGAGGCGCTGGCGGCCTTCGGGGTGCGCTGAGCCTCGATGCGGGACAATGCGCCGGGACGGTCCCCTGGCAAAGCCTGCCCCGCGCTACTCCGAAACCCCCAGGCGCCGCAGGAACGCCTCCAGCGCCGCCGCTTCGCCGGGGGCCTTCAGCGACCGGAACAGCACCGCCTCGGACGAGTGGATCAGCCCATCCGCCAGGATTTTCAGGTGATTGGCTTCCAGGGTCGCGCCGGTGGTGGTGATGTCGGCAATCGCTTCGGCGGTCAGGTTGCGCACCGTCCCTTCGGTCGCGCCCTGGCTGTCCACCAGCGCATAATCCGCCACCCCCTGCGCCTTCAGGAACTCGCGGACCAGCCGGTGATACTTGGTGGCGATCCGCAGCCGGTGCCCATGCACGGCCCGGAACGCGGCGCAGGCGGCATCGAGATCGTCCAGCGTATCGACATCGACCCAGGCCTTCGGCACCGCGATGACCAGATCGGCGCGGCCGAACCCCAGCCGCGCCACTTCCGCCACCTGGGTCTGCCAGCGCGGCAGCTTCTCGCGCACCAGGTCAGACCCCGTCACGCCCAGATGCAGCCGCCCGGCCGCCAGCTCACGCGGGATTTCCCCGGCCGAGAGCAGCACCAGCGACACGCCCTCGGCGCCTTCCACCTCGGCCGAGTATTCGCGATCGCCGCCGGTGCGTTTCAGCACCACGCCGCGCCCGGCGAACCAGTCGAAGCACTTCTCTTGCAGGCGCCCCTTGGAGGGCAGGCCCAGTTTGATCCCTTCGGTCGTCATCCCCGGGCCTCGCGTGCCTGCACCACAAGATCGGGCCGGATCACACCGCCGACCGCAGGGATCGAGCGGCCCCGGCCCAGCACCCTTGTCAGCGCGTCATAGCGCCCCCCCGTAGCCAGCGGCGGCAGGTCGCCGGGCCCCTGGAACGAGAACACGAAGCCGTCGTAATACTCCATCGCGGAACGGCCATGACTGGCCTCGAAGGCCAGCGAATCCACCTCGACCCCGCGCTTGCCCAAGGCATCGAGCCGCCGGTCCAGCCCTTCGATCGCCGCGGCGATGGCCGGCATCTCCCGGATCAGATCGCGCAGCGCGGCCAGGGCGCCGGTGGCACTGCCCTTCAGCGTCAGGATGGCCCCCAGCACCGCGACTTCACCGGCCCCCAGCGGCGGCTCGGCGGCATCGGCCCGCAGCGCCTCGATCCGCGCCGCGATCTCGTCGGCGCCGCGCAGCCCCAGCAACAGCCCGGCGCCCTGCATCGGATCCTCGGCCTGAAGCAGGGCCTGCCGGGTCGGCGGCACCGGAGTGCGGCCCGAATAGCGGTCGAGCAGCGCCCGGAACCGCGCCGGCCGCCATATATGCCGCATCAGCGCCGCCTTGCGGGCCTCGGAAGTCGACAGCCCCCGCACCGCGGCGATCAGAATCCCGATATCTCCCGTCACCGGGGTCGCCGGCACCCCGTCGAGCACCTGCGAGAACAGCGAGAACACCTCGGCATCCGCCGCCGCAGGGTCCGAGCGGTCGAAGACCTCGTAGCCGACCTGGAGATATTCCGAGGGCCGACCGTCATCGGTTTCCTGACGCCGGAACACCTCGCCCTGATAGCGATAGCGCGCCGGGTCGGCACCCCGTGCCATGTGCATCTCGACCACCGGCAGGGTGAAATCCGGACGCAGCATCAGCTCGCCGCGCAGCGGGTCGGTCGTCACATAGGCGCGGGCGCGGATGTCCTCGCCATAGAGGTCCAGCAGGGTCGCGGCCGGTTGCAGGATATCGGCCTCGAACGGCTCTGCCCCCGCCTCGGCGAACCGGGCCGAAATCCGCGCCGCCTCGGCAAGCGCCGCCGCCTTCATCCGAGCATCCGCTTCACGGTGGCAACCAGATCGCCACGCGGCACTTCCCGTTGCGCAGGCTGGGATTTCCATTCCTCGACCGAGGCCTGCTCGGCGATCTTCGCGCCCAGCACCAGGTCCTTGACCTGCACCACCCCGTTCGCCTTCTCGTCGGCGCCTTCGATGATCGCGATCGGCGCACCGCGGGCGTCGGCATATTTCAACTGGTTGCCGAAGTTCTTCGGATTGCCCAGATAGACCTCGGCCCTTATCCCGGCCTGCCGCAGTTCCGAGGCAATCGCGAAGTAATCCGCCATCCGGTCGCGGTCCATCACCGTGACCACCACCGGGCCTTCGGCCTGCGCGTCGAGCCGCCCCTTGGCGGTCAGCGCCGCCAGCAGCCGGTCGACACCGATCGACATCCCGGTCGCCGGAACCGCCTGCCCGGTGAAGCGCTTGACCAGATCGTCATAGCGCCCGCCGCCAGCGACCGAGCCGAACTGACGGGCACGGCCCTTCTCGTCCCGGATTTCAAAGGTCAGCTCGGCCTCGAACACCGGGCCGGTGTAGTAGCCCAGGCCACGCACGACGGAGGGGTCGATGACAATTTGATCTGGGCCGTAGCCCTGAGTTGACAGGAGAGAGGCCATTTCTTCAAGTTCGTCAACACCTTCAAGGCCAGCTCTTGAGTGTCCAACGATCTCACGCAAATACTTCGTCGTTGCGAGACTTCGATAAACGCCAGCCGCTGGGTCGATGCCCAACGGTCGGCCGGTAGATTCATCGAAAGAAGAGAGTGCTCTCACGAAGCGACTATAAGGCAAGCCCTCGCCTATCACGTCAGTTGCGATCTCTCCGACGGCTTTCTCAATTTCACTGTTGGCTACAACAAAGCGCATAACAATGCTGGCTTGGTCGTCCGATAGCCCGGCGCCCTTGGTGAAATCCCCGGACCCGTCCTTGCGGCCGTCCCCAAGCAGCGCCCGCACGCCTTCCGGTCCCAGCCGGTCGAGCTTGTCGATGGCGCGCAGGACGATCCCGCGCTCTTCGGCGAATTTCTCGGGGTCGGCAGGGTCCAGAACCCCGGCCACTTCCATGACGCCGTTCAATACCTTGCGGTTGTTGACCTTCACCAGATAGTCGCCGCGCTCGATGCCCACAGCTTCCAGGCAGTCCGCCAGCATCGCGCAAATCTCGGCATCCGCCGCCGGGTTGGCCGAACCGACGGTATCGGCATCGCATTGATAGAACTGCCGGAACCGCCCCGGTCCCGGCTTTTCGTTGCGCCAGACCGGCCCCATGGCATAGCGCCGATAGGGCGTCGGCAGATCGTTGCGATGCTGCGCATAGACCCGCGCCAGCGGCGCCGTAAGGTCATAGCGCAGCGCCAGCCAGGTCTTGTCCTCATCCTCCTGCCAGGCAAAGACGCCCTCGTTCGGCCGGTCCACGTCCGGCAGGAATTTTCCCAGCGACTCAACGGTTTCCACCGCCGGGCTCTCCAGGGCATCGAAGCCATAGCGATGATAGACCGCGGCGATCTTCGCCAGCATCTCCTGGCGCTGCGTCACCTCGGCGCCGAAATAGTCACGGAACCCTTTCGGGGTCTCGGCGCGCGGGCGGGCGGGCTTTTTCTGTTTGCTCATCGGGCTTCCCTCGGCGGTCGCCGCGGGGCATAGCGGAACCGGTGTTGCGGGGCAACACCGAGACTCGGGAGACACAGCATGAGCGAAGCACTGGAAGAAAAGGTCGCGCATCTGATCCGGGCGGTCGAGGACCTCTCGGAAGTGGTTGCCCGACAGGACCGCGAGATCGACCGGCTGAACCGCCGCGTCGCGCTGCTGATGGAGCGCGAGGCCGAACGCGAGGCCGACGGAACCGTCACACTCGCCGATCAGAAGCCGCCGCACTGGTAGGCGCCCTTAGGGCACGGCCCGGTCGTCGCATGGCGCCGGGCATTGCCCCCCATCCCGACCGGCAACGGGCCGGCCGAATTCGGAGGTCCGGCCATGGACATCTACCCGCTTCTGAATGTCCTGCATGTCGGGATCGCGGTGGCCTGGGTCGGCGCCGGCCTGGGGGCGATGCTGCTGACGACACGGGCGGCCCGCTCGGGCAATGACACCGCGTTGGTCGCGGCGGTGGCCGACAGCGCCTATCTGGCGTCGCGGGTCTTCATGCCGGGCGGCGCGGCGGTTCTGGCCAGCGGGCTCTGGCTGGCCTGGAGCGGCGACAACTTCGGCGAGGCCTGGGTTCTGCTGGGGCTGGCCGGCACGCTCTGCACCGCCGGGATCGGTGGCGGGTTGCTGGGCCCGCTGTCCAGAAAGGTCGCCGAACTGGGCGCCACCGCCGCCGGGATCGCGGCGGCGCATCGGCTGGCCCGGGTCCATCGCGGCGACGTGATCCTGCTCTTCGTGATCGTCTGGGACATGGTGGCGCGCCCGGCCTGGTCGAACTGGGTCCAGCTCCTGCTGATGCTGGCGCTGATCACCGCCGCGTTGCTGATCCACCTCCGCCCCCTTCTCCCCGGCCGCGCCAGCGCCTAGAACCGGGACATGGCCGAGTCACCCCGCTTCATCCACCTGCGCACCCATACCGAGCATTCGCTGCTGGAAGGCGCGCTGCCGGTCAAGAAACTGGCCCAGATGGCCGCCGATGTCGGGATGCCCGCCGTCGCGATGACCGACACCAACAACATGTTCGCGGCGCTGGAGTTCTCGACCCATGCCGCGGCCAAGGGCATCCAGCCGATCATCGGCTGCCAGGTCTCGCTGGAATATGACCCGGCGGCCCCGGGCGAGCGGCCCCGCGACCCGGCGCCGATCGTGCTGCTGGCGCAGAACGAGGCCGGCTATCTGAACCTGATGAAGCTGAACTCCTGCCTCTACCTGCGGCAGGGCAGCGAGTTGCTCCATGTCACGCTGGACGAACTGGCGGCGCATACCGAGGGGCTGATCTGCCTGAGCGGCGGCCCCGACGGCCCGGTCGGGCGGCTCCTGCGCCACGGCAACAGGGCCAAGGCCGAAGCGCTGGTCGCCAGCCTTGCCGAGGCTTTCCCCGACCGGCTCTATATCGAGCTGCAACGCCATCCCGGCGACCAGGGCCTGCCCGAGGACGAGCGGCTTTCGGAACGCGGCCATGTCGAGATCGCCTATGCCCGCGACCTGCCGCTGGTCGCCACCAATGACGTCTATTTTCCCAAGGCCGAGATGTACGAGGCGCATGACGCGCTGATCTGCATCGCCGAAGGCGCCTATGTCGATCAGCCGACCCCGCGCCGCCGCCTGACGCCGCAGCATTTCTTCAAGAGCCCCAGCGAGATGCAGGCCCTCTTCGCCGATCTGCCCGAGGCCATCGCCAACACGGTCGAGATCGCCCGCCGCTGCGCCTTCAAGGTCGAGAAGCGGAAACCGATCCTGCCGAGATTCGCCGAGGACGAGGTCGAGGAACTGTTCCGTCAGGCCCGCGAAGGCCTGGCCGCCCGGCTGGCGGTGATCCCGCATGCGGCCAGTGTCGAGGAGTATGAGGCGCGGCTGGAATTCGAACTGGGCATCATCAAGCAGATGGGCTTCCCCGGCTATTTCCTGATCGTTGCCGATTTCATCAAATGGGCCAAGGAACAGGGGATTCCGGTCGGGCCGGGGCGCGGCTCGGGTGCCGGCTCTCTGGTTGCCTATGCGTTGACCATCACCGATCTGGACCCGCTGCGCTACTCGCTGCTGTTCGAACGCTTCCTGAACCCGGAGCGGGTCTCGATGCCCGACTTCGACATCGACTTCTGCATGGATCGCCGGGAAGAGGTGATCCAGTATGTGCAGGAGAAATACGGGCGCGAGAAGGTCGCCCAGATCATCACCTTCGGTGCGCTCCTGTCGAAGGCGGCGGTGCGCGACGTCGGGCGGGTGCTGCAGATGCCCTATGGCCAGGTCGACCGGCTGTCGAAGCTGATCCCGGTCGAGGGCGTCAAGCCGGTGTCGATCGAGAAGGCGCTGGAGATGGAGGAACGTCTCCGCACCGAGAAGAAGTCGGAAGAGGTCGTCGACCGTCTGCTGACCTATGCGATGCAGATCGAAGGGCTGTATCGCAACGCCTCGACCCATGCCGCCGGGGTGGTGATCGGCGACCGGCCGCTGGACGAGCTGGTGCCGCTCTACCGCGACCCGCGCTCGGACATGCCGGCAACCCAGTTCAACATGAAGTGGGTCGAGCAGGCCGGGCTGGTCAAGTTCGACTTCCTGGGGCTGAAGACCCTGACGGTGATCCAGAACGCGCTGGACCTGCTGCGGCAACGCGGGGTCGAGATCGACATCGGCGCGATCCCGCTGGACGATCCCAAGACCTACGAGCTCTACGCCAGCGCCAAGACCGTGGCCGTGTTCCAGGTGGAAAGTTCGGGGATGATGGATGCGCTGCGGCGCATGAAGCCGACCTGCATCGAGGACATCGTGGCGCTGGTGGCGCTCTACCGGCCCGGCCCGATGGAGAACATCCCGACCTATTGCGAGGTGAAGAACGGGCTGAAGAAGCGGGAGAGCATCCACCCGCTGATCGACCACATCCTTGAAGAGACGCAGGGCATCATCGTCTATCAGGAACAGGTTATGCAGATCGCCCAGGAGATGGCCGGCTACAGCCTTGGCGGCGCTGATCTCCTGCGCCGGGCGATGGGCAAGAAGATCGCCGAGGAAATGGCCAAGGAGCGGCCCAAGTTCGAGGCCGGCGCCAAGGCCAACGGGGTCGATCCGAAGAAGGCCCGCGAAGTCTTCGACCTGCTCGAGAAATTCGCAAACTACGGCTTCAACAAGTCGCACGCGGCGGCATATGCGGTGGTCAGCTATCAGACCGCATGGCTCAAGGCCAACTACCCGGTCGAGTTCATGGCCGGGGTGATGAACTGCGACCTGCATCTGACCGACAAGCTGTCGACCTATGCCGAAGAGGTCCGCCGCGGACTGGGGATCGAGATCGTCGCCCCGTGCGTGAACCGCTCGGGCGCGATGTTCACCGTGAAGGACGGCAAGATCCACTATGCTCTCGGCGCATTGAAGAACGTCGGCATCGAGGCGATGCGGATGATCGAGGCTGCGCGGCAGGTCGACGGGCAGGAGAAGCCGTTCTCGACGCTCTACGACTTTGCCCGCCGGGTCGATCTGAAGCGGCTGGGCAAGCGGCCGCTCGAGATGCTGGCCCGCGCCGGTGCCTTTGACGAGCTCGACCCGAACCGCGCCCGGGTGCTGGCCGGGCTCGACGCGCTGGTCGCCTGGTCGGGTGCGGTGCACGAACAGCGCGCCTCGGCGCAGGTCTCGCTGTTCGGCGAGGCGGGCGAGGACCTGCCGGAACCGCGTCTGCCGGCGCAGGAGGACTGGCTGCCCGCCGAACGGCTGAGCGAAGAGCACAAGGCGGTGGGCTTCTACCTGTCGGGCCACCCGCTGGATGACTACATGTCGGCGCTGAAGCGCAAGAACATGCTGACCCTCGCCGAATTGCAGGAAAAGGCCGAACGCGAGGGCGGCGCGGTCGGGCGATGCGGGGTGCTGGTCAGCGCCCTGCAGGAGCGCAAATCCGGCAAGGGCACCCGGTTCTTCCGGATGAACATCTCCGACCCGACCGGGCAGGTCAGCGGCATCGCGCTGTTCCCCGAGGATTTCGACAGCTGCCGGGCGGTGTTCGAGCAGACCACAAGCGTCATCATGACGCTCGAGGCGCGGTTCGGCGAAGGCGGATTCGATCCGGTGGGCCGCTCGGTCGCGCCGATCGAAGGCGTGGTGGGCGGCGCCGGAATGGCGCTGAAGGTCTTCATCGACGAGGCCGAGGCGGTCGCCTCGGTGCGCAGCCTGCTGGACCGGATGGCAAAGGGCGCCAGTACCTCGGGCGCGGTGACCTTCTGCATCGCCGATCCGGCCCTTGGCCGCGATGTCGAGGTGACGCCGGACGAAGGCTTTGCCCTGACGCCGCAGATCAAGGGAGCGCTGAAATCGCTGCCCGGCGTGGTGCTGGTGGAAGAGATTTGAGCGCCGCGCGCGCCCTGTCGCTGGCGTGCCTGCTGCTGACGGGCTGCATGGAGACCATGCCCGGGGACGGCAGCGCCGCGCCGGCCGGCGAATCGGCCCCGGAAGACGCTTCCGCGAGTCCGGATGAGAAGACCGCTTCGGCCGGGGCACCGGCCGGTGAGGCGAAGCCGGCGGCAGGCGACCCGGCAGACGGCGAGGTGGCTGCGGCGCGGACCTCCGATCAGCCGCTGCCCTTCGGCGAGGTGGCCACCGCCTGCGGCGTTCGTGGCCGCGCCCTGGGACAGGTCGTGGCGCGCTATCCGGCCAGGGGGGCCGCGCAATGGAAGCTCCACGACACCGACCCCGAGGCCACCGGACCGCGCAACCATTACGTCACCGGCTTCAAGGATGGCTGCCCGCGCCGGGTCACCGGCGCGCTCGGCCTGTTCGGCACCGCCGCGCTGCACGAGACCTGGCGCTACCGCAAGGACAACCGCGCCCCCTGGTCCGAGACCGACACCCGCTATGAAGCCCTGAAGGCGCAGATCTGCGGCACCACGCGTGGCACGCCCTGCCCGGCCTCGCGGCTTGCGGCGATGCAGAGGAAGACCGCCTTCGTCACCTTCTATCCCCGCTATGGCGCCGAGGCCGGCTGGTTCGTGATGCTGATGAGCGAGGGACGCCTGATCGCGGCCTCGATCAGCGGCTGAACCGGACACGGCCCGGGGTCAGAGCTCGGGCGTCAGGAACTCGAGCCGGTTTCCGAAGGGATCGGCGGCGTAGAACCGTCGATAGCCGGGATAATCCGGGTCGCGGATCACCGCGGTTCCGGCCTCCTCCAGCCGCCGCGCCAGCGCCTCGAGCGCCGCGACACTGGCCAGCGCCAGACCCGGATGCGCCTTGGCCGCCGCAACGAAAGGCCGCGCCACGCCAAGGTGCAGCCGCAGGCCGCCGCTCTCGAACCAGACGCCACCACGCCCGGATAGCACCGCGGGCTTGGCGACCTCGGGCAGGCCCAGCAGCCCGCCATAGAATTCGCGCGCCACGGCCTCACCGCCTTCCGGCATCGCCAGCTGGACATGGTGCAGGGCCTGCGGCGTGAACGGGTCGGGCGATTGCATGGGCGCATGCCTAGCCGGACCGCAGCAGTGCAACAAGGCCCGCTGCCCGGTTTCGGGAAGCCGCAGGCGACAGGAGACTTGATCCCGGCGCCAATCCCGGCTTTGCTGTGATCCGGCCCAGTTCCCTGCTTTACGCCGCATCGGGCGGGGGGCGACGGTGGTCGGGATGCAAAGACGGCGGCGGACTGACAGACATGGACATTGCGTTTCTTCTGAACGGAGAAACCCAGCGGATCGCGGATCAGCCCCCGACCCGCACCTTGCTGGACTGGCTGCGCGAGACGCGCGGCCTGACGGGCACCAAGGAGGGTTGCAACGAAGGTGACTGCGGCGCCTGCACGGTGATGGTCACCGACGAAACCGGATGCAGGGCGCTGAACGCCTGCATCCTGATGCTGCCGCAGCTCGACGGCAAGGCGGTGCGCACGGTCGAAGGGCTGACCGGCCCCGAGGGCCAGCCGCATCCGGTGCAGGAGGCGATGGTCGCCCATCACGGCAGCCAGTGCGGTTTCTGCACGCCGGGCTTCGTCATGTCGATGGCGACCGCCCATGCCAATGGCCAGCGCGATCACGACGACCGGCTGACGGGCAACCTCTGCCGCTGCACCGGCTATGCGCCGATCATCCGCGCCGCCCGCGCGATCGAGGAAACCCCGGTACCGGCCTGGCTGGATGATTCGGGCGCCCTGCCGCCGCGCGGCATCACCGACAGCGACGCCGCCTTCCTGCCGCGAAGCGCCGACGAGCTGGCCGACTGGTATCTGGCGCATCCCGGGGCGACGCTGATCGCCGGCGCCACCGATATCGGTCTCTGGGTCACCAAGCAGCTCCGCGACCTGCCCGAACCGGCCTTCATCGCCGGAATCGACGATCTTCGCGGCGTCAGCGTTTCCGACACCGAGATCCGGATCGGCGCCATGACGACCCTGGCCGAGCTGCAACCGGCCATCGCCCCGCATCACCCCGGTTTTGCCGAGATGATCCGCCGCTTCGGATCGGCCCAGGTCCGGGCCGCCGCGACGGTCGGCGGCAACATCGCCAACGGCTCGCCGATCGGCGACAGCCCGCCGGCGCTGATCGCGCTCGGCGCCACCCTGCACCTGCGGCGCGGGTCCGAGCGGCGCAGCCTGCCGCTGGAGGATTTCTTCCTCGACTACGGCAAGCAGGACCGCCGCCCCGGCGAATTCGTCGAAGCGGTAACGATCCCCCGGCAGGAAGACCGGCTGCGGGCCTACAAGATCTCGAAACGTTTCGATCAGGACATCTCGGCGCTCTGCGGCTGCATCTCGATCCGCCTGGACGCGGGCCGGGTCAGCGAGGCGCGGATTGCCTTCGGCGGCATGGCCGGCACCCCGAAACGCGCCGCCGGCGCCGAGGCCGCGCTGCTGGGCAAGGACTGGTCCGAAGCCGCCGTCCGCGCCGCGATGACGGCGCTCGACGGCGATTTCACCCCGCTCAGCGACATGCGCGCCTCGGCCCGCTACCGGGCCCAGGCCGCGCGCAACCTGCTGATGCGCTACTTCCTGGAAGATCAGGGACAGCCGGTCAACGTGCTGGAGGTGGGACAATGAGCGTCGGAGCCCCGCTGCCGCAGGACGCGGCCGAACTGCATGTGCGCGGCAGTGCCCGCTATGTCGACGACATCCCGGTCCCGCCCGACTGCCTGCACCTGGCCTTCGGCCTGGCGCCGGTGGCCGCCGGGCGGATCACCGGGCTCGACCTGGCCGCCGCGCGCGCCCTGCCCGGGGTCCGGGCGATCTGGACCGCCGAAGACTTCCCCGAGATGCCGGACTGCTCGTCCTCGAATGCCGATGAGCCGCTGCTGGCGACCGGCGACATCCATTACCTCGGCCAGCCGGTGTTCCTGGTGGTGGCCGACAGCCATCTGACCGCCCGCCGCGCAGCCCGTCTGGGCAAGGTGCATGTCGAGGAGCGCAAACCGATCCTGACCATCGAAGAGGCGCTGGCCGCCGACAGCCGCTTCGAGGACGGACCGCGGATCTGGGAGTTCAACGACACCGCCGCGGCGCTGGCCGCGGCGCCGCACCGGCTGTCCGGCCGGATCGAGATCGGCGGTCAGGAACATTTCTACCTGGAAGGCCAGGCCGCCCTGGCGCTGCCGCAGGAGGACGGCCAGATGCTGGTCCATTCCTCGACCCAGCATCCGACCGAGATCCAGCACAAGGTGGCCCATGCCCTGCATGTGCCGATGAGCGCGGTGCGGGTCGAGACCCGGCGCATGGGCGGCGGCTTCGGCGGCAAGGAGAGCCAGGGCAACCCGCTGGCCATCGCCTGCGCGCTGACCGCGTCGCGGCTCGGGCGCCCGGCCAAGATGCGCTATGACCGCGACGACGACATGCAGATCACCGGCAAGCGTCACGATTTCCGGATCGCCTACGAGGTCGGCCATGATGCCGAGGGCCGGGTCCTGGCGGTCGATTTCACCCAATGGACCCGCTGCGGCTGGAGCATGGATCTGTCGCTGCCGGTCGCCGACCGCGCCATGCTGCATGCCGACAACGCCTATGCGATCCCGGCAATGCGGATCGAGAGCCACCGGCTGAGGACCAACACCCAGTCCGCCACCGCCTTCCGCGGTTTCGGCGGACCGCAGGGCCTGCTGGGGATCGAGCGGGTGATGGACCATGTCGCGGCCGAACTGGGGCTCGACCCGCTGGAAGTGCGGCAAAGGAACTTCTATGCCGAGGCGCCGGGGGAGGCTGTCGGCCTCCCCCGGACCCCCTCCGAGGATATTTCCGAGGTAAAGCGGGGCGCAGGCACGGAAGTCCAGGTGACACCCTATCATCAGCCGGTGACCGATTTCATCCTGCACGGGCTGGTCGGGCAGCTGGTCGAGACCTCGGACTATCACGCCCGGCGCCGGGCGGTGGCGGAATGGAACGCCGCCAACCCGGTGCTGAAGAAGGGCCTGGCGCTGACCCCGGTGAAATTCGGGATTTCCTTCACCCTGACCCATCTCAACCAGGCCGGGGCGCTGGTGCATGTCTATCAGGACGGCTCGATCCTGATGAACCATGGCGGCACCGAGATGGGACAGGGCCTGTTCCAGAAGGTCGCCCAGGTGGCGGCGGCGCGGTTCGGCGTCAGCATCGACCGGGTGCGGATCACCGCGACCGATACCGGCAAGGTGCCGAACACCTCGGCCACCGCAGCGTCCAGCGGATCGGATCTGAACGGGATGGCGGTGCAGGCGGCCTGCGACCAGATCCGCGACCGGATCGCGGTGCTGTTGGCCGAACGGCATCAGGCCAGGCCCGAGGACGTGGTCTTTGCCGATGACCGGGTGCGGGTCGGCGGCGACGAGATGAGCTTCGAAGATGCCGTTGCCCTGGCCTACGAGAACCGGGTCAGCCTGAGCGCCTCGGGCTTCTACAAGACGCCCGAGATCGAGTGGGACCGGATCGCCGGGCGCGGCCGGCCCTTCTACTACTTCGCCTATGGCGCGGCGGTGACCGAGGTGGTGCTGGACACGCTGACCGGCGAGAACCGGATCCTGCGGGCCGACATCCTGCACGACTGCGGCGCCTCGCTGAACCCGGCGCTGGACATCGGCCAGATCGAGGGCGGCTATGTGCAGGGCGCCGGCTGGCTGACGACCGAGGAACTGGTCTGGGACGGTTCCGGCCGACTGCGGACCCATGCGCCCTCGACCTACAAGATCCCGGCCTGTTCCGACCGGCCTCCGGTCTTCAACGTGGCGCTCTGGAAATGCGCCAACCGGGCCGCGACCGTCTATCGCTCGAAGGCGGTGGGCGAGCCGCCGCTGATGCTGGGGGTCTCGGCCTTCCTGGCGCTGTCGGATGCGGTGGCCTCGGTGCGCGGGGACTACCCTTCCCTCGACGCCCCCGCCACCGCCGAGCGGCTGCTGATGGCGATCAACCGATGACCGGCGCGGGACAATGTCGCGGCGTGGCGGAGCCGGGCGGATGAGCCTGGATCGCGCCGCCCTGTCCGACGCCGTGGCCCGGCATGGGCCGGTGGCCCGCATCGTCGTGGCGGAGGTGCAGGGCTCGGCCCCGCGAGAGGTCGGCGCCGCGATGCTGGTCTGGGTCGGTGCCGAAAACGGCGGCCAGTCCGGCACCATCGGCGGCGGGGCGCTGGAACTGCAGGCCACCGGGCGGGCCCGGCAGGCCCTTGCCCAGGGGCAGGACCGGCTCGACCGGGTGCCGCTGGGCCCCGGGCTTGGCCAGTGCTGCGGCGGGGCGGTGACCCTGCTGACCGAACTCTGGGACCGCGACCGGCTGGCGGGCCTGACCGGAGAGGGACATGCCCGGCCGCTGCCGGGCACGGCCGCCGGAGAGGCAGAGCCGCCGCCGCTGGCGGTGCGCCGCTGGCAGGCCGCCCTGCGCAATGGCACCGGCGTCGCTCCGGGGGTGCTGAACGGCTGGATGGTCGAACCCTTCAGCCCGCCCGGGCAGGACCTCTGGGTCTGGGGCGCCGGCCATGTCGGGCGCGCGGTGGTCGGGCTGATGGCGGCGCTGCCGGGCTGGAGGATCACCTGGGCCGACACCGCGGCCGGGCGGTTCCCGGACAGCCTGCCGGACGGCGTCGATCCGCTGGTCGCCGCCGACCTGGCCGCCGCCCTGCCCTATGCCCCGCCCCGGGCGCAGCATCTGATCCTGACCTACAGCCACGAGATCGACCTGCAGCTCTGCCACGCCGCCCTGCAGCACGGCTTCGGCTGGTGCGGGCTGATCGGTTCGGCCTCGAAATGGGCCCGGTTCCGCAGCCGGTTGCGGCAGCTCGGCCATTCCGACGCCGCGATTTCAGGCATTTGCTGCCCGATTGGGCGGAAATCCTTCGGCAAACATCCACAAGCCATTGCCGTCGGCCTTGCTGCCGATCTACTTTCCCTGAGAGAGACGGCCACTGACGCAAAGGATGCGACCGGGTGACGGAGATGCTGCTCGCCATTGACGGGCTGACCAAGGCCTACCCCGGCGTGGTCGCCAATGACGACGTCTCGTTCCGGGTCGCCCCGGGTGAGGTCCATGCCCTGCTGGGCGAGAACGGCGCCGGGAAATCGACCCTGGTCAAGATGATCTACGGTCTGGTCAAGCCCGACGCCGGGCAGATGAGCCTGCATGGCGCGCCCTTCGCCCCCGCCACGCCGCACGCGGCCCGCGCCGGCGGCGTCGCCATGGTGTTCCAGCATTTCTCGCTGTTCGAGGCGCTGAACGTGGCCGAGAACGTCGCCCTGGGCATGGAGGACCCGCCGAAACTGCGTGATCTGGCGGCGCGGATCCGGCAGGTCTCGGAGGATTACGGCCTGCCGCTGGACCCGTCGCGGCTGGTCGGCGATCTGAGCGCCGGGGAACGCCAGCGGGTCGAGATCGTGCGCTGCCTGCTGCAGGATCCGAAACTGCTGATCATGGACGAGCCGACCTCGGTGCTGACCCCGCAAGAGGTCGACATCCTGTTCGAAACGCTGCGGAAACTGTCTTCGGAAGGGACCGCCATCCTCTATATCTCGCACAAGCTGGAGGAAATCCGCGCGCTCTGCGACGGCGCAACGATCTTGCGGCGTGGCAAGGTGGTGGCCAGTTGCGACCCGCGCGAGAAGACGGCACGGGAACTGGCCGAGATGATGGTCGGCGCGGTGCTGACCCCGCCCGAGCGGGCCGGGCGGGCGCCGGGCGCGGTGGCGCTCGAGGTCGAGGGGCTGTCGGTGGCCTCGCCCAATGCCTTCGGAACCTCTCTGAAACAGGTCTCCTTCACGGTGCAGGCCGGGGAAATCCTCGGCATCGCCGGGGTCGCCGGGAATGGCCAGGACGAGTTGCTGGCGGCGCTCTCGGGCGAGTTGAAGGCGCCAAGGGACGCGGTTCGGATCGGCGGCGCCGCGGCCGGGCATTTGGGGCCGGTGGCGCGGCGCAGGCTGGGGCTGGTGGCGGCGCCGGAAGAACGGCTGGGCCATGCGGCGGTGCCGGACATGAGCCTGGTCGAGAATGCGGTGCTGTCGGGCTGGCTGCGGCGCGGGTTGGCCAAGGGCGGCTTCATCAACTGGACGCTGTCGCGGGCCTTTGCCGAGGAGATCGTCGAGAATTTCGACGTCCGCACCCCCGGCACCCATGTCGCGGCGCGGGCGCTGTCGGGCGGCAATCTGCAGAAATTCGTGATCGGGCGGGAAATCTCGCAGCAGCCCGAGGTGATCGTGGTGAACCAGCCCACCTGGGGTGTCGATGCCTCGGCGGCGGCGGCGATCCGGCAGGCGCTGCTGGACCGCGCGGCGGGCGGCGCGGCGGTGGTGGCGATCAGCCAGGACCTGGACGAGCTGCTGGAAATCTCGGACCGGTTCGCGGCGCTGAACGAGGGGCGGCTGACCGCGCCACGCCCGGCGCAGGGGCTGACGGTGGACGAGATCGGCCTGATGATGGGCGGCGCACATGGCATGGAGGTGGCGCATGTCTGAGCGGCACGGAACCCCGGCCCCTGCGCGGGCTGCCGGCGCCGGAACCTCCGGCGGGGATATTTCGAAGGTGAAGCGGCGCCGCCGCGCCCGCGGTTGCGGAGCGGCCCGATGATCCGGCTGGTCCGCAGGCCGATGCCCTCACGCGGCTGGGCGCTGGCGACGCCGCTGCTGGCGGTTCTGCTGACGATGATCGCCGGTGGGCTGCTGTTCGCGGCCCTGGGCAAGGACCCGCTGGTGGCGATCCGGACCATCTTCTGGGACCCGATCATGGGCAAGAACGCCTTCTACTACCGCAGCCAGCTGCCGGTGAAGGCCGCGCCGCTGGTGCTGATCGCGACCGGGCTGGCCCTGGGCTTCCGGGCCGGGATCTGGAACATCGGCGCCGAGGGGCAATACATCGTCGGCGCGCTCTGCGGCGCTGCGGTGGGTCTTGGCTTCTATCCGGCCGAGGGCTGGTACATCTTTCCGCTGATGGTGATCGCGGGGGCCCTGGGCGGCTTTCTCTGGGCGATGATCCCGGCGCTGCTGCGGGTCACGTTCGGCACCTCGGAAATCCTGGTCTCGCTGATGCTGGTCTATGTGGCCGAGAACCTGCTGGCCTCGATGGCCCTGGGCGCGATGAAGAACCCGGACGGCTTCGGCTTCCCCGGCAGCCGCAACCTGAGCCAGTATCCGGCGGCGGCCAATCTGGAGATCTGGCCCGGCACCGGCATCCACTGGGGCGTCATCGCGGCGCTGATCGCGGTGATCTGCGCCTATGTGGTGCTGGCGCGGCACCTTCTGGGCTTCCAGATCAAGGTCACCGGCCTGGCGCCCCGCGCGGCCCGCTTTGCGGGGGTCGATCCGAAGCGGCTGATCGTCATCTGCCTTGGCGTCTCGGGCGCGCTGGCCGGGCTGGCGGGCATGTTCGAGGTCTCGGGACCCTCGGGCATCGTCTCGATCGACTTCAACGTCGGCTACGGGTTCACCGCGATCATCGTCGCCTTCCTGGGCCGGCTGCATCCGGTCGGCATCCTGCTGGCCGCGCTCTTGATGGCGCTGACCTATATCGGCGGCGGCATTGCAGAGGGCCAGCTTGGCCTGCCCTCGGCGGCGATTCTGGCATTCCAGGGGATGCTGCTGTTCTTCCTGCTGGCGCTGGACGTGCTGACCAATTTCAGCATCCGGCTGGGCAGCGGCCAGACCAGAGGAGGCGTCTGACATGGGTGGCATCGATCCAATCCTGCTGCTGGCGAGCCTGATGGTCGCCTCGACACCGATCTTGCTGGCCGCCCTGGGCGAGATGGTGGTCGAACGGGCCGGAGTGCTGAACCTGGGCGTCGAGGGGATGATGATCTTCGGCGCGATCTGCGGCTTTGCCGTGGGGGTCGGAACAGGTTCGCCCAGCCTGGGCTTCCTGGCCGCGGCCCTCGGCGCCGCAGCCCTGTCGATGCTGTTCGGGGTGCTGACCCAGATCCTGCTGTCGAACCAGGTCGCCAGCGGCCTGGCGCTGACCTTGTTCGGGCTCGGCCTGTCTTCGCTGGTCGGGCAGAGCTATTCCGGCATCAAGGCGCCGCCCTCGCTGGATTTCGACATCCCGCTGCTCTCGGACATCCCGGTGCTGGGTCCGATCCTGTTCCAGCATCACCCGATGGTCTATCTGTCGATCCTGCTGGTGATCGGAGTCTGGGTGCTGCTGCGCCACACCCGCGCCGGGCTGATCCTGCGCGCGGTCGGCGAGAGCCACGACGCCGCCCATGCGCTCGGCTACAAGGTGGTCGCGATCCGGCTGGCCGCCATCGCTTTCGGCGGTGCGCTGGCGGGTCTCGGCGGCGCCTTCATCAGCCTCGTCCGGGTGCCGCAATGGACCGAGGGCATGACCGCCGGCGCCGGCTGGATCGCGCTGGCCATCGTCGTCTTCGCCTCGTGGCGGCCCTGGCGGGTGCTGATCGGGGCCTATCTGTTCGGCGGGGTCTCGGTGCTGCAGCTCAACCTGCAGGCCGCGGGCTTCAAGGTGCCGGTACAGTATCTGGCGATGTCGCCCTATCTGATCACCATCCTTGTGCTGGTCCTGATGTCGGCCCGCCGCCGAAGCGCCACCGCCCAGGCCCCGGCAGATCTCGGCAAGACCTTCCACGCCTCATCCTGACCCCATACAACCCACCAATTGCCGCGTGAAAGCGGCTCTGCCAACGGGAGTTTACCATGCAGAGAAGACAGTTCCTGGCCACCACCGCCGCTACCGCCCTCGCGGCCGCCACTGGCAGCGTCGCGCAGGCCGCCGACAAGGTGAAGGTCGGCTTTATCTATGTCGGCCCGGTCAATGACGGCGGCTGGACCCAGCACCACCATGAAGCCGCGCTCGAGATGGTCGAGACGCTCGGCGACAAGGTCGAGATGGTCTATCAGGAGAACGTCCCCGAAGGTCCGGATGCCGAGCGCGCCATGACCCAGATGGCGCTGGACGGGGCCAACCTGATCTTCACCACCTCCTTCGGCTTCATGGACGCGACGATCAACGTTGCCGCCAAGTTCCCGGACGTGAAATTCGAACATGCCACCGGCTACAAGACCGCGCCGAATGTCGGCGTCTACTCGGCCCGCTTCTACGAGGGCCGCGCGGTGCAGGGCTTCCTGGCCGGCAAGATGACCAAGTCGAACAAGATCGGCTACATCGCCTCGTTCCCGATCCCCGAGGTCATCCGCGGCATCAACAGCGCCTTTATCCATGCCAGGAAGGTGAACCCGGATGTCGAGTTCAGCGTGATCTGGGCCTTCACCTGGTTCGACCCGGCGAAAGAGGCGGATGCCGCCACCGCGCTGATCGAGCAGGGCTGCGACGTGATCCTGCAGCACACCGACTCGACCGCGCCGCAGGCCGCCGCGCAAAAGGCGGGCAATGTCTACACCTTCGGCCAGGCCGCCGACATGGCGGAATACGCGCCGATGCCGCGGATTTCCTCGATCATCGACGTCTGGGCGCCCTATTACATTGCCCGGACCGAAGCCGTCCTGAACGGAACCTGGGAAAGCGACAATACCTGGGACGGGATCGGTGCCGGCATGGTCGGGATCGGTGAAATCTCCAGTGCGGTTCCGGCGGATGTGAAGGCCGAGGCCGAGGCGCTGCGCGACTCGATCGCCGCGGGCGAATATCACCCGTTCACCGGCCCGCTGAAGAAGCAGGATGGCAGCGACTGGCTGGCCGAGGGCGAGACCGCCGACGACGGCACGCTTGCCGGGATGAACTTCTTTGTCGAAGGGCTGACCGGCGACATCCCGTCCTGATCACGGCGAATTGTACGATTCAGGGGCCCGGCGATTCGCCGGGCCCTTTCTCTTTGATCTGAATCATGGCGGGCGCCGCACCGCCGGCTCAGCCTTTCCTGCAAAGGCCCCAGGATCGGGGCGAGTCATGATCAAGGAGATTGCAAGTGGCCCATATTGTTGTGCTCGGCTCCGGGCTGGGCGGTACCATCATGGCATACGAACTGGCGGATCAGATCGGCAAGGGCGACCGGATCACGGTCGTCACCAAGGATCCGAAATACCATTTCGTCCCGTCGAACCCCTGGGTCGCGGTCGGCTGGCGGAAACGCGAGGACATCTCGATCGACCTGGCGCCGGTGATGGCCAAGAAGGGGATCGAGTTCCGCGCCGTCGCGGCCGAGAAGCTGGAGCCCGACGAGAACAAGCTGAAGCTCGTCGATGGCACCGAGATCGACTATGACTACCTGGTCCTCGCCACCGGGCCCGAGCTGGCCTTCGACGAGATCGAGGGGCTGGGGCCGGACGGCTTCACCCAATCGGTTTGCCATATCGACCACGCCGAGAAGGCGGCCGAGGCTTTCGAAGCCTTCTGCGAGAACCCCGGGCCGATCGTGGTGGGCGCGGTGCAGGGCGCCTCCTGCTTTGGCCCGGCCTATGAATACTGCATGATCCTGGAAACCGAGCTGCGCCGCCGCAAGTTGCGGCCCAAGGTGCCGATGACATTCGTGACCTCGGAACCCTATATCGGGCATCTCGGACTGGACGGGGTCGGCAACACCAAGGGGATGCTCGAGGCCGAATTCCGCGACCGCCACATCAAGTGGATGACCTCGACCCGGGTGAAGAAGGTCGAAGACGGCAAGATGACCGTCGAGATCGTTGCCGATGACGGCACCGTCGGCCCCGAGACCGAACTGCCCTTCGGCCTGTCGATGATGCTGCCGGCCTTCCGTGGCATCAAGCCGCTGTCGGGGATCGAGGGCCTGTCGAACCCGCGCGGCTTCACCATCATCGACAAGCACCAGCGCAACCCGAAGTACCCGAACATCTTCGCCATCGGGGTCGGTGTCGCGATCCCGCCGACCGGGCCGACCCCGGTGCCCTGCGGGGTGCCGAAGACCGGCTTCATGATCGAATCGATGGTCACCGCCACGGCGGAAAACATCGGCGCGCTGCTGAAGGGCAAGGAACCCGACAGCGTCGCGACATGGAACGCCGTCTGCCTGGCCGATTTCGGCGACGGAGGCGTCGCCTTCATCGCGCAGCCGCAGATTCCGCCGCGCAACGTCAACTGGGCCTCGGAGGGCAAATGGGTGCATGGCGCCAAGGTGGGCTTCGAGAAATACTTCATCCGCAAGATGCGCAAGGGCACCAGCGAGACCTTCTACGAGGCCGCCGCGATGAAGATGCTGGGGATGGACAAGCTGACCACCGTGACCCGCGGATAGGGGCTTTTCCCTGCTCGGCGCGCATGCCAATCTCGGGGGATGAACAATCTTCACACCCCCGGCGGCGCGCCGATCTCGCGCTTTTGTTTCGGCGCCATGCAGTTCGGCGGCAAGGCCGACGAAGCCACCAGTCAGGCGCTCTATGATGCCTGCCGGGCGGCGGGACTGAATTTCTTCGACACCGCCTATGTCTATGCCGAAGGCCGGTCCGAGACCTATCTGGGCCGCGCCGCGAAGGACGAGCGGGACGATGTCTTCATTGCCTCGAAGGCGAACTTCGCGGCCGGTTCCGGCACGGCGGGCATCCGCGCCTCGGTCGAGGAAAGCCGGCGCCGGCTGGGGATGGATTTCATCGACCTCTATTACCTGCACCGGTTCGACGACAACGTGCCGCTGGAGGAAACCTTCACCGCCCTGGCCGGGGAGGTGGAAGCCGGGCGGATCGGCGCGGTGGGCGTGTCGAACTTTGCCGCCTGGCAGGTGATGAAGGCCGAACGCGCCGCCAATGCCGTCGGCCTGCATATCGCGATGATCCAGCCGATGTACAATCTGGTGAAACGGCAGGTGGAGGTGGAAATCCTGCCCATGGCGCTGTCGGAGGGCTTCGCCGTGGTGCCCTATTCGCCGCTGGGCGGCGGGCTCCTGTCCGGGAAATATGCGGCGGGCCAGAGCGGGCGGCTGAAGGAAGACAAGGCCTATGCCGGCCGCTATGCGCCCGAGTGGATGCATAGGGCCGCGGCCGACCTGTCGGCGCTGGCGGCCGAACTGGGCACCCATCCGGCGACCCTGGCCGTCGCCTGGGTGGCCCGGCATCCCGGGGTCACCGCCCCGATCATCTCGGCCCGCTCGGTCGAACAGCTCGCCCCCTCGCTGGCCGCGCTGGACTACCCGCTGGACGATGCGCTGTACGCCCGGCTCTCGGCACTGACACCGGCCCCTCCCCCTGCCACGGATCGTCTGGAAGAAGCATGAGCGATATTCTTGTCATCGGCGGCGGCGTTGCCGGCCTGTCGGCGGCTGCCTTTCTGTCGGAAACCGCCAAGGTCACGGTGATCGAGGCCGAAACGGGCCTTGGCTACCATACCTCGGGCCGCTCGGCGGCGCTTTACGAGGAAAGCTATGGCGCACCCTCCGTCACGGCGCTGAACCGGGCCGCCAAGGGCTATCTGTTCGACGGCGGCTACCTGTCGACGCGCGGGCTGATGCTGGTCGGCACCAGGGACAACGCCGACCAATTCGACCATGACATGGTCTCGATGGGGCTGGACCCGCTCGACCGGGACGAGATGCTGGCGCAGATCCCGATCCTGAACCCCGAGGTGGTTACCCGGGGCGGCTGGCACGAAGCCGCCTGGGACATCGACACCGACCGGCTGCTGCAGGATTTCGCCCGAACCGTCCGGGCGGCGGGCGGCGCGGTGCGGACCGGGCTGCGGGTTTCGTCGATCCGCCGCGACGGGGCCGAGTGGCGGGTCACGGCGGGAGAAGAGGAATTCTCGGCCCCGCTGCTGGTCAATGCCGCCGGTTCCTGGGCCGACGGGATCGCCCGGATGGCCGGGGTCGCGCCGCTGGGCCTGCAACCCTATCGCCGCTCGATGGCCCGTATCCCGGCGCCGGGCGGCCACGATGTCAGCGGCTGGCCGATGATGTTCGGCCCCGGCGAGGAATGGTATGCCAAGCCGGATGCCGGTGCGCTGCTGGTCTCGCCCGCGGAAGAGCATCCGATGGACCCGCATGACGCCTTTGCCGACGACATGGTGCTGGCCGAGGGGCTGGCCCGCTACGAGGCCGTGGTGACGACGCCGGTAAACCGGCTTCTGACCTCCTGGGCCGGGCTGCGGACCTTTGCGCCGGACCGGACGCTGGTTCTGGGGCCCGACCCCGCGGCGCCGGGCTTCGTCTGGTCCGCGGGTCAGGGCGGCTATGGATTCCAGACCTCGGCCGCCGCCGGACGGCTGGTCGCCGATCTGGTCGGCGGACGGCCCAGCGAGCTTGACCCCGAGATCGTGGCGGCCCTGTCGCCCGCCCGGTTCCGTTGAGCCTGCGGCCGAAACCCGCCTCGGCCAGCCAGGCCCATCCCCAGGGTGACGGCCGCCTGCATTCCCCCTCCTTCGCCCGCAACGGCGAACCGATTGCCGCGGTGGTTGCCGAGTTGGCCCCGGCCCGGGGCCGCGCGCTGGAACTGGCCTCCGGCAGCGGCGAGCATGTGCTCTTGCTGTCCGAACGGCACCCGGATCTGATCTGGCAGCCGAGCGACGCCGCGCCGGAACGGATCGCCTCGGTCGCGGCCTGGCTGCGGCTGCATCCGCGCGAGAATGTCCTGCCGCCCCTGCCGCTCGACGCCACCGCGCCGGGCTGGGCGGCCGGACTGCCGCGGCAGGACCTGGTGATGGTCGTCAACCTGTTGCATCTGATCTCCACCCCTGAAGCGCAGACCTGCCTGGCCGAGATGGCGGCGGCGCTGGCGCCCGGCGGGGTGGCGTTGATCTACGGGCCGTTCCGGCAGGGCGGGCGACTGGTCAGCGAAGGCGACCGGCGCTTTGACGCCAGCCTGCGCGCCGCCGATCCCGAAACCGGCTACAAGGATGCCGAATGGGTGAACGAACGGCTCGCCACCGCGGGTCTCGTCCCCGACGAACCGCGCCGGATGCCCGCCGACAACCTGATCCTTGCCGCCCGCCGCCCCGGCTGAGCCGCCCTAGCCGTCCTGCCGGATCCGGGCGTTCTTCGGATCATAGGGGCTGTCCTCGGTCACTTCCGCATCCCAGAGCGCACCCAGCATATTCACCTGCAGCTTCTGCCCGGTCACGGCCAGATCGGGCCGGACATAGCCCATGCCGATCTGCTTGCCGAAGCCCACCGACCAGCCGCCCGAGGTCAACCGCCCGACCTTTTGGCCCCCGACGAACAGTGCCTCCTTGCCCCAGGGGTCGGCGTCCTCGGGCCCGTCGATCAGCAGCGTGACGCATTTCGACCGGATGCCGGTCTCCAGCATCGCCGCCTTGCCCTGAAACTCCTTGTCCAGCGAGACGAAACGGTCCAGCCCGGCCTCGAGCGGGGTCGCGTCGCGGCCCAGTTCGGTGCCGAAGGCGCGGTAGCTCTTCTCCTGCCGCAACCAGTTCTGCGCCCGCGCCCCGACCAGCTTCATCCCGTGCTTGTCGCCGGCTTCGACCAGCCGGTCCCAGAGGTGGTTCTGCATCTCGATCGGGTGGTGCAGTTCCCAGCCCAGCTCGCCGGTATAGGCGACCCGGATCGCGTTCACCGGCACCATGCCCAGTTCGATCCGGCGCGCCGACAGCCAGGGGAACCGCTTGTTCGACAGTGTCGTGGCCGGATCGGCATCGCGGATCAGCTCCCCCAGGATGGCGCGGGAATTCGGCCCGGCCAGCGCGAAGACGCCCCATTGCGTGGTCACGTCATGGATGTCGATATGGCCGAACTCCGGCGCCTTGTCCTCGGCGGCCTTGCGCAGGAAATCGGCGTCATAGGCCGACCAGGCACCGGCCGAGACCAGATAGTATTCGTCCTCGGAGCGGCGCACGATCGTGTATTCGGTCCGCACCGTGCCGGTGGCGGTCAGCGCATAGGTCAGGTTGATCCGGCCGATCTTCGGCAGCGCGTTGCAGGTGAACCAGTCCAGGAACGCCGTCGCCCCCGGCCCGCGAACCAGATGCTTGGTGAAGGCCGTGGCGTCGATCAGCCCCGCCGTCTCGCGCACCGCCCGCGCCTCGGCCTCGGCATAGGGCCACCAGGCCCCGCGCCGGAAACTGCGGCTGTCATGGTCGAAGCTCTCGGGCGCATCCGGCGGGCCATAGTAGTTCGGCCGCTCCCAGCCGTTGACCTGGCCGAACTGCGCCCCCGCCGCCTTCTGCCGGTCATAGGCGGGCGAGGTGCGCAACGGCCGGCAGGCTTCGCGCTCTTCGTCCGGGTGATGCAGGATGAAGACATGGGAATAGCATTCCTCGTTCTTCCGCATCGCGTATTCGGTGGTCATCCAGTCGCCGTAGCGTTTCGGGTCGAGACTGGCCATGTCGATCTCGGCCTCGCCCTCGACCATCATCTGGGCCAGATAATGCCCGGTGCCGCCGGCGGCGGTGATGCCGAAGGAAAAGCCCTCGGCCAGCCACATGTTGCGCAGGCCGGGCGCCGGGCCGACCAGCGGATTTCCATCCGGGGTGTAGCAGATCGGGCCGTTGAAATCGTCCTTCAGCCCAACCGTTTCCGAGGACGGCAGCCGGTGGATCATCGACAGGTATTCGGCCTCGATCCGCTCCAGGTCGAGCGGGAAGAGATCGGCGCGGAAACTGTCGGGCACCCCGTAGGGGAAGCGCGCCGGAGCGCCCTGTTCGTAGGGGCCCAATATCCAGCCGCCGCGTTCCTCGCGCACATACCACCTGGCATCGGCGTCGCGCAGCACCGGATGCTCGGGGTTGGACTTGCGCCACTCGACCAGCGCCGGATCGGGTTCGGTGACGATGTACTGATGCTCGACCGGGATCGCCGGGCTTCGGATGCCCAGCATCCGGGCGGTGCGTTGAGCGTGGTTGCCGGTCGCGGTCACCACATGCTCGGCCCGGACCTCGAACGGATCGGCGCCCACCAGTATTCCGCCCTTCTCGACCATGACATGGCCCGAGACCCGCCATTCCGAGCCCATCCATTCATAGCTGTCCACCTGCGCCCGGCGGACCAGCTCGGCGCCATGCATCCGGGCGCCCTTGGCCATCGCCTGGGTGACATCGGCAGGGTTGATGTAGCCGTCGGTCGGATGAAACAGCGCGCCTTTCAGGTCCTCGGTGCGGACCAGCGGCCAGCGCTCCCGGATCTCGGCGGCGGTCAGGAACTCATGCGGGATCCCGGCGCTGTCGGCGACGCTGGAATAGAGGTGATACTCGTCCATCCGGGCGTCGGTCTGCGCCATCCGCAGGTTGCCGACGACATGGAAGCCGGGATTGAGCCCGGTCTCGGCCTCGAGCCCCTTGTAGAACTTCACCGAGTAGTCGTGGATATGACTCGTGGCATAGCCCATGTTGAACAGCGGCAGCAGGCCCGCCGCGTGCCAGGTGCTGCCGCTGGTCAGCTCGTCGCGCTCCAGCAGCAGCGTGTCCCAGCCGGCCCGGGCCAGATGATAGGCTATCCCGGCGCCGACCGCGCCCCCGCCGACAACAAGCGCTTTGACATGGGTCTTCATCGTCCGACTCTCCGCAGTCCTGGGCATTCCTGCGCCACAGTCTGGCGGAATCCGGACTGGCGGGAGAGAGACAGCCGACGCCAAAACGTCAGAAAGCGACGTTCTCCCCGGTCCTGGGGCAGCACACCCGGTCGCGGCCGGCCGTAGTGGGCGTCGCCGGAGATCGTGTCCGGCGGAAGGCTGGGAAAAAAGCGGGCCGGACGCGCGGCTCAGCCGCCGACCTTGCAGCGCTTGGCGCCCTGTTCGATGGCGCATTCGATCTTGAGCGGTTCGGCCTTGGCCGGCGAGGCGCCTTTCCGGCCGCCGAAGAGCGAGCTGAAGAAGCCCTTTTTCGGCTCGGCTTCCGCCATTTCGGCCTCGGGCGCCGTGGCATCGGCCGCCGCCGCCACATCTTCGGCCCGGGGAACCGCACCTTCGGGAAGGTCCTGGCTGATCCCCCCCTCGCCCATGCCGGGGATCGGTTCCAGCAGCATCTGGTTCAGCGCCGCGACATCCAGCCCTTCGAGCAGGCGCAGGATGGTCGCGTCATCTTCGAGCGTGATCAGCGTCAGGCTGATCTGCGGACCCAGATGGGCGGTGATCCGCCGCGCCACGCCATAGGCCTTGCCCAGTTCCTCGTTGAACCGCAGCCCGTGCACGGTGGCGAAGAACGGCTGCTCCGCCTCGCTGGCCTGGCCCATCGCCAGCATGGTCTGCACCGCGTCGCCGCCGATCCCGGTCAGGGCCGAGGACTTGATGTAGTTGATCTTGAACAGGATCGTCTGATCATCATGGACGTAGGTCCGGTAGACGCCCTTGTCGACCGTCGCCATCGTTGCGGCCGAGCCGCCGATGACCTGCAGGGCAGAGACCTTCTTCTGCTGCTTCTCGTTCGGCTTGCCGGTGATCCGGCTGAGGTCCTCGGCGACATATTCATGCGTGTCCCAGCCCGGAGGCGGCGGCGGGAACATGTCCTCGATCCGCAGCACCTTGGTCTTCTCGGTCTTGAAATGGACCCGGCTGGCCACTTCCGAGACATAGGAGCCGAACCCGTATTCCGGTCCGCCGACCGACTTGCGGGTCATGAAATCGACCGCCCCGAAGGCGCCGAGCGCGAAGACCCCGAAGGTCATCTGCATCAGAATCTGCGATTTCATCATGGCGCCTGCTCCCGTCCCGGGCTGTTTCCCCGCATTCCTGCGAAGGGAATCAGGCAAGAGAGGGGCAGGCCCGGGGAAATTGGCAGGCAATAAAACTTGCCCGAAACGCCCCTGTTGCCTAGCCTCGGACCAATTTTCTGTCGAAAGGAGATTTCCGATGCGCCGGCTGCCCGGAATTTTCACGCGGCTTCAGATCGCTGTCGGTCTGGTCTGGATCGGCCTCGCCGGCCCGGCCCTGGCCGAGACCCGCGCCGCCTTCATCGTGGGCAATGCAGCCTACAAGAACGCCGGGTCGCTGAAGAACCCGGTCGCCGATGCCAGGCTGATCGCCGCGACCCTGACCGATCTGGGCTTTGACGTCGATGCGCACGAGAACCTGACCCGGGCCGGCATGGCCGACGCGCTGTCGGCCTTCCTGCGCAACAATGCCGATGCCGACGTGACCCTGTTCTACTACGCCGGCCACGGCATGCAGTTCGACGGGCGCAACTACCTGATCGGCACCGATGCGGCGCTGCGCTCGGAATTCGACATCGATTCCGAGGCGATCAACCTCGACAAGGTGGTTGACCTGATCCAGCGCAACAGCCGCGCCGCGCTGGTCTTTGTCGATGCCTGCCGCGACAACCCTCTGGCCGACCGTTTCTACCGCGAGAACTTCTCGGAAACCCGCGCCGCGATGACCCGCGGCCTGGCACCGATGAAAACCGGCTCGGACGGCGCGATGGTGGTGTTCTCGGCCTCGCCCGGACAGGTGGCCTATGACGGCGAAGGCGGCAACTCGACCTTTGCCGAGGCGCTGGCCCGGCATCTTCCGGCCGAGAATGTCGAGGTGCTGTCGCTGATGAAGCGGGTGATCGGCGACGTGAAGCGCGGCACCGGCGAATTGCAGGTGCCGGTGGTGACCAACGATCTGGTGACCGAGATCTACCTGCGGCTGGGCGAAGGCGGCGAAGGCGCGGCACTGGCGATGAAAGCCGAGCAGGCGGTCTTCGACGCCGCCATGGAGATCGGAACCCGGCGGGCCTGGGACATCTACCTGCGCCGCTTTCCCGACGGCCATTTGCGCGACCTGGCGCTGGCCGAACGCGACCGGATGGCGGTGGTCGAACTGGCCAGCGCATCGGGCACCGAGGTCAAGCCGGGCGAGCGCGTAGAGTTGTCGCGGCAGGTTGTCGAGCGGGAGGAAGCGCGGCTCGGCCTCAGCCAGGAAGAAATCCGCGCGGTCCAGGAGGCGCTGTCGTCCCGCGGCTATGAGGCCGGAACGCCGGATGGGCGAATGGGGCCAAGGACCCGCCAGGCAATCGCGGATTTTCAGGCATCGGTGCAGCTTCCGATCACCGGCATCGTGACCGAGGCGACGGCCGCCGCGCTTGGCATCGAACTTGAGACGGCCGAGTCGGGCACCGTGGCAGTCGCCTCATCCCGCAATGCCCGGAGATACGACCCCGACAAGCTGGCCCTGATCGAGACCGACAAGCGCCTGATCGCGGCCGCCCGTGCCCTGAAGGACAAGGAATTCGTCTACGGCTTCTACGATGGACGGATCTACATCGCGCTTCTCCAGTGGTGCTGCGACAACTGGGAACAGGCCAAGGCCACGGCCGCCCGCGCCGGCGGGCATCTCGCGACGCTGACGAGCCCGGAGGAGAACAGCTTCGTCTATGGCCTCGTTGCCGATGACGACCGGTTCTGGTTACGCCATGGCGATGAATGGGTCACGGGGCCGACCATCGGCCTCTACCAGCTCCCCGGAGCGCGGGAACCGGACGGTGGTTGGGTCTGGGTGACCGGCGAGGCATCTGATTGGCTCAACTGGCAACCACCATTTCCGAACAACAACCAGGGGATCGCAAACATCGGGGGCTACGGTCACCACCCCCCAGGAACGAAGGACTTCAAGGGGTCAAAGGAATTCGGCCACTGGGATGACTACACCGAAGTGTCCCGTTCCTACATCATCGAGATCGAATAGCCGCGACCGCCCGGCCCGCCTAGAGCATCCCCGGCACCACCAGGTCCGGCGGCCGGTGGCCGTCGGCGAAGGTCTGGATGTTGACGATCACCTTCTCGCCCATCTCGATCCGCCCCTCGACCGTGGCCGAGCCCATATGCGGCAGCAGCACGACATTGGGTAGGGCGCGCAGGCGCGGGTTGATCTCGGCCCCGCGTTCGAACACGTCCAGCCCCGCCCCGGCGATCTCGCCGGCCCGCAGCATCCTTGTCAGGGCATTCTCGTCGATCACCTCGCCGCGCGAGGTGTTGACGATCACCGCATCCGGTTTCATCAACTTCAGCCGCCGCGCATTCATCAGGTGGAAGGTGGCCGGGGTATGCGGACAATTGACGCTGATGATGTCCATCCGGCTCACCATCTGGTCGAGGCTCTCCCAATAGGTCGCCTGGTACTCGGCCTCGATCTCGGGGCGCAGGCGGCGGCGGTTGTGGTAATGCACCTCGATGCCGAAGGCCCGTGCGCGCCGCGCCAGCGCCTGGCCGATCCGCCCCATGCCGAGGATGCCCAGCTTGCGCCCGGTGATCCGCCCGCCGAGAAATGCGGTCGGCGCCCAGCCTTCCCAGTCCCCGGCCTGCATCACCGCCAGGCCTTCGGGGATTCGCCGGACCACCGCCAGAATCAGCGCGATCGTCATGTCGGCGGTGTCCTCGGTCATCACCCCCGGCGTATTCGACACCAGGATGCCGCGCTGCCGGGCCGTCGCCACGTCGATGTGATCGACCCCGGCGCCGTAGTTGGCAATCAGCTTCAGCCGCGGCCCGGCCTGCGCCAGAAGCGCCGCGTCCAGCGGATCGGTGACGCAGGGCACCAGCACATCCGCCGCCTGCATCGCGCGGGCCAGGGCGGCGCGGTCCATCTTGGCGTCATCGGCATTGAGCGTCACATCGAACAGTTCGGCCATCCGGGCCTCGACCGGGGTCGGCAACCGTCGCGTTACAACAACACTCGGACGCTGCGTTGGCATCGACCTCTCCCCTCGCTTTTCCCGGCATCGGCTTTGAGGCAAAGTGGCAAGGAACCGGGCGGGGCACAAGGCGCAAGCCGACGCGACCGCAGACAAGAACCGGGACCGAGGAGCAGTGAAGCATCGCGGCACGGCGCGTGCCGGAAGGTGCAGATACAGGCGGAGGTTGCATGAAGCGCGGGTTGCAGGCGGCGATCGGAGTGATCGCGGCGCTTTTCTTGGCGGTTTCGGCCACGGCATCGACCAAGCCACCCACCGAGCGCGGACCGGTCACCAACCTTCCGATCCCCCGATTCGTGTCGCTCAAGACCTCGGTCGGCAATGCCCGGCGCGGCCCCTCGACCGCGCATCGGATCGACTGGGTCTTCACCCGCAAGGACATGCCGCTGGAAGTCATCGGCGAATACGGTCACTGGCGCCAGGTCCGCGACCGCGACGGCGCCACCGGCTGGGTGCATTACTCGCTTCTCTCGGGCAGCCGCACCGTGATCATCGAGCGTGATCTCGCGGCGTTGCGGATGAAGCCCGAAGACGACGCCCCCGCCACCGCCCGCGTCGAGGCCGGCGTGGTGGCGCGGCTTGGCAAATGCACGCTGGACTGGTGCCGGGTGACAGCGGATGGCTACAAGGGCTGGCTGCGCAAGACCGCGCTCTGGGGGGTCATGCCCGACGAGACGAGGGACTGATGGCCGCCCCACGCCATGGCGCTCCGCGCATGGTGGTGATCCATGCCGACGAGGGTTGGCTCAGGCAGATACGCGACGGCAAGATCGACTTCTTCACCAAGCTGGACACCAAGTTCCGCGAACAGGGCCTGCCGGTGCATCTGGCCGATGTCGAAAGCCGCGCCGCGCGGCTGCTGATGGCCGAGGACAGCCTGAACATCTTCGTCGGCGCCCGCCCCTCCTACGGCCCGCGCGTGCTGCATGCGGCACCGGCCTATATCTGGGGGTTCTGGTATCTGGACGAGATCGGCGCGCATTGGAATTCCTCGATCCGCTTCTCGCGCTTTCACGCCGAGGACGTGGATGCCGAGAAGGCGGCGTATTTCTTCAACGGCGTGACCGGCTACATGCTGCGCGAAAATGTCTCGCGGAGCCCGCAAGAGGTGCGGATGCATCAGCCGCTGCAACCGGCGCGGGCGGTGATCTTCTGCCAGGACATCGAGCTGCAGCGGGATCGCTGCCACTACCTGACCACCGAACAGATGATCCGCACCGTCGCCGGGCAGAACCGCGACCAGCTGATCTATCTCAAGCTGCACCCGAACCAGTCCAAGGCCATGCGGCGCAACATTCTGGCGGTCTGCAACGATTACCCGGCGGTGCGAATCTCGGAAGCCTCGGTTCATGATCTGATCGAGGCATCGGATATCGTGGTCACGCAGAACTCGGCGGCGGGGTTCGAGGCGCTGATGCAGAAGAAGACGGTGGTGACCTGCGCCAAATCCGACTTCTGGCACGCCACCCTGACCGCCAAATCCGTGACCGACCTGCGTGACGCGATCAACTACGGCCCCGAAGTGATGGCCGATTTTCCTTTCGAGAAGTATTTCTACTGGTTCCTGGACCGCAACTGCCTGGAACCGCAGAAAGACGCATTTGTCGCCCGGGCCTGGGCGCGGATCCGCGAAAAATGCCTGTTCTGAGGGAAATTTCCCGCTAAACCCGCCTTTCAGACGGACCTGTTGCCGAAACGGCCCGTGAACGCATTGTCAAACGGACCATCAGACGAAGGACTCCCGCCCATGGCCGACCTGCTGACCATCGAGAATCTCTGGCATCTGGTGATGCTCTGCTTCCTGCAAGCCGTTCTGGGCTTCGACAACCTTCTCTACATCTCGATCGAATCGCAACGCGCGCCGGTGGCGCAACAGGCCTCGGTGCGACGCTGGGGCATCCTGATCGCGGTGGCGATGCGGGTGGTGCTGCTGTTCATCATGCTCAGCCTGCTCGACTGGCTGACCGAGCCGTTCTTCGTCTTGGCCTGGGAGGGTGTTCTGGAAGGCGGGGTGAACTTTGCCACGCTGGTCTTCACCTTCGGCGGGATGTTCATCATCTACACCGCGGTTCGCGAAATCTCGCACATGCTGACGATCGAGCACATCAGCACCGACATGAGCAACGGCAGCGGCAAGTCGGCAGCCCGGGTGGTGGCGACCATCGTCCTGATGAACATGATCTTTTCCTTCGACTCGATCCTTTCGGCCATCGCCTTCACCAAGGTCTTCGCGGTTCTGGCGGCGGCAATCGTGATTTCCGGCCTCGGCATGCTGATCCTGGCCGACGGGGTGACCAAGTTCCTGGAAAAGAACCGGATGTACGAAGTCCTGGGCCTGTTCATCCTGCTCATTGTCGGTGTGGTCCTGCTGGGCGAGGCCGGCCCCGCCGCCGCCCATGCCGCGCATGACGAGACGCTGCAGATCGCGATTCTCGGCCATGACCTGCTGCCGATGTCGAAATCGACCTTCTACTTCTCGATCATCGTCCTGGTCCTGGTCGAGGCGATTCAGTCCGGCTATTCGCGCAAACTCAATGCGGAACGCCGGGCAAATGCGCGCGCCTCGGGCCAACTGCCCCATTGAGTGATGCCGGGGTTTGTAAGGTGTACGGCGTCGCCCTATAAGGGAAGCGTGGTTCAGGGGTGCTCAGGATGACAGGAAGCGGATTGCAGAAGCTGGCCTTCGGGCTGCTGATGGCCCTGATCCTCTATGTCGCGATCACGGGGGGCGCCTGATGGCCGAACGCTTTGGCGGCAAGTTCAGCCCCGAGACCAAGCCCGGCGAATCCCGGATCGAGGCGACACCGCCCGCCAATCCCTTCGACGGGATACAGCCGGCGCGGGCCGGGATGCGGGTCAACCTGCTGTTCCTGGCGCCGCTGCCGCTGATCGTGCGGGCCTTCATGATGGAGGCGACCGGGCTGGTGCAGACCCTGGCCGGGTTCGGCCTGCTGATCGCCGCGGCCTGGCTGACCCGCGAGGGCGAGACCGCGCATCAGGAATGGGCCGCGCGCAAGGTTGCCCGGCGGCCGGCCTTTCCGCGCAAGATCGCCGGCTCGATCCTGACCGGCGCCGGCATCTTCCTGGCCTGCCTGCCCGATTCCTCCGGTCTGGTCGGCCCGGTCCTGCTGGGCGCCCTGGGCGCCGCGCTGCACCTGGCGGCCTTCGGACCCGATCCGATGCACGACAAGGGGATGGAAGGCATCGACAGCCACAGCCAGGACCGCGCGGCCCGTGCGGTCGAGGCGGCGGAAGCCAAGCTGGCGCAGATGAAGGACGCGGTGCTGCGTGCCGGGGACCGGCGGCTCGAGGCGAGGGTCGAGGCGTTCCAGGCCGAGGCCCGCAAGATGTTCCGCACCGTCGAGGAGGACCCGCGCGACCTCTCGGCCGCCCGCAAGTATCTCACCGTCTATCTGACCGGCGCCCGCGACGCGACGATCAAGTTCGCCGATCTCTATGCCCGCGGCCGCGACCCGCAGGCCCGCGCCGATTACGAAGCCTTGCTGAACGACCTGCAACAGGGATTCGCGCAGCAGACCGAAAGCCTGCTGAGCGACAACCGCGACGATCTGGACGTGGAGATATCCGTTCTCCGCGAACGTCTGGAACGCGAAGGCATCAGGACAGGTTGACCCTGAGCATGGCCCCGATCGCCCTAATCCCCCAAGGCCAATGCCTGAACGGCGCCGCAGCGTCCCGCTTGCCGGATTCGCCGGGACGTGCCTATGACCCCGCAATCGCCCCCGCCACCGGGCCAGTCCCGGTCCGACCTCTAGAAAGGATGTCCCGATGACCGACCCGACCCAGGCCGCCGCGGCCGAGTCCCTTGTCCAGGAAGTGACCGCCGTGGTCCTGCCCGAACCCAAGTCCGAAATCGTCCCCTATTCCGAAGCCCCGGCCCCGGTCGCCTCGGCGATCCGCAAGGCGATGGGCGAGATCGACATGTCCAACACCCAGTCGATCATCGAGTTCGGCTCGGGCGCGCAGGCCGAATTGCAGAGCATCAGCCAGGCGATGCTGGCCGATGTCCGCAACAAGGACGTCGGCCCCGCCGGCGACAGCCTGCAGACCATCGTCACCACGATCCGGGGCTTCTCGGTCTCGGAACTGGACGTGCGCCGCAAGCTGTCCTGGTGGGAGAAGCTGCTGGGCCGCACCGCGCCCTTCGCCAAGTTCCTGTCGCGCTTCGAAAAGGTGCAGGACCAGCTGGACCAGGTCACCAACAACCTGCTGGAGCACGAGCACAAGCTGCTCAAGGACATCAAGTCGCTCGACATGCTCTATGACAAGACCCTGACCTTCTACGACGATCTGGCGATCTACATCGCCGCCGGCGAGGAGAAGCTGAAGGAACTGGACGAAGGCGAAATCCCGGCCAAGGCCGCTGCGGTCGAAAAGGCGCCCGAGGACCAGCAGGTGATGGCGGCGCAGGAGCTGCGCGACCTGCGCGCCGCCCGCGACGATCTGGAACGCCGGGTGCATGACCTGAAGCTGACCCGCCAGGTGACGATGCAGTCGCTGCCCTCGATCCGGCTGGTGCAGGAAAACGACAAGTCGCTGGTCACAAAGATCAACTCGACCCTGGTCAACACCGTGCCGCTCTGGGAAACCCAGCTGGCCCAGGCGGTGACGATCCAGCGCAGCGCCGAAGCCGCCGAGGCGGTGCGCAGCGCCAATGACCTGACCAACGAACTGCTGACCTCGAACGCCAAGAACCTGCGCCAGGCCAACAAGGTGGTGCGCGAAGAGATGGAGCGCGGCGTCTTCGACATCGAGGCGGTCAAGGCCGCCAATGCCGATCTGATCGCGACCATCGAGGAAAGCCTGCAGATCGCCGACGCGGGCAAGAAGAAGCGCGCCGAAGCCGAAGTGGAGCTGAAGAAGATGGAGCACGAGCTCCGCGACACCCTGGCCGCGGCCAAGGCACGCGGCACCGCATCGGGCGCCAATACCGGCGACTCGGTGCCTCCGGCAGGCTGAGCGATGCGGGGCGGCTGGGCTCTCCTGGCGGCGGCCTGCCTGGCGGCCTGCGATGCACCGATGCCGGTCGAGCCGGTACCGGCGCCGCCGGCACGCCCGGCCCGCCCTGCGACGCCCGAACCTTCGGCCCTGTCGGCCGAGACCGCCGCCTATTACGCCCGCATCCAAGCCGCCTTTCTGGCCCAGGGGCTGATGCGCACCGATCCGGGCGACGACCTGCCCTTCACGACCCGTGATCTGGTCGAGACCTTCCTGCGCATCGCCATGTATGACGAATACACCAACCAGGGCGGACGGCTGATCGAAAGACCCTCGGCCAGCACCCTGCGCCGCTGGGAACGTCCGGTGCAGATGCGTGTGGTCTTCGGCCCCGCCGTCGACCCGGCTAGCGCCGACCGCGACCGGGCCCGGATCAGCGCCTTCGCGGCGCGGCTGGCCCGGCTGACCCGGCACCCGATCTCGATGGTCTCCTCGGGCGGCAACTTCATCGTGCTGATCCTGACCGAGGGCGAACGCCGCGCCTACGGGCCGGAACTGGCCCGGCTGATCCCCGGGCTCGACCGCGCCACGACCGATGCGATCATCAACATGGACCCGCAGACCTATTGTCTTGTGGTCAACGGCGAGGTGCCCGGCTCGATGGCCTATGGCAAGGCCGTGGCGGTGATCCGGGCCGAGAACCCCGACCTGCTGCGGCTCTCCTGCGTGCACGAGGAACTGGCGCAGGGGCTTGGCCTGGCCAATGACAGCCCCAAGGCGCGACCCTCGATCTTCAACGACGACGAGGAGTTCGCCCTGCTGACCCGGCTGGACGAACTGCTCCTGCGGATCCTCTACGACCCGCGCCTGAAGGTCGGCATGACCGAGGCCGAGGCCCGCCCGATCGTCGAGGTCATCGCCGAAGAGCTGATGGGCGGGCCGGCCTGAACGACGACGCCCGGCGACAGCGCCGCGGCCAGGCGTTTCCCGGCCCGGATGCCCGGCAACTCGATCCAGCGATGGCTCAGCCCGGCAAGCAGCACGACCGTCATCAGGGCCGGCGGGAACAGCCACCAGGACGGCGCGGCCAATGTCGGAGCGGCCATGGCGAACAGCGCGAACAGCACCAGGCTGTGCAGCAGGTAGATGCTGTAGGACCATTCCCCCAGCGTCAGGAAACCCGGACGGCCGAGCCAGGCAAAGACCGGATTGCCGCTCCGCACCGCCAGGAACAGCACCAGCAGAAGCCAACCGCTGAACACGGTTTGGATCGTACCGACAAAGGCAACCTGCCCCACGATCAGCAGCAGCGCCAGCCAGCCGAACGCCGGCAATTGAAGAACTCGGGTTGCACGCGGCTGGCGGCCCAGTTCGACCGCAAGGTAGCCAAGCAGGAAACAGGCAAGATGCGGGAAGAGCAGCACCATCGCCAGCCCGGCCGCCAGCGTCAGCCCCGCAATCCGCAATCCGGGCCGCGGGATCGCCGCGGCCCCCAGGGCCACCAAGGGCAGCGCCAGGTAGAATATCCACTCGACCCTCAGCGTCCAGAACGCCGAGAACAGCAGCAGACTCTGGTTCCCGCCAAAGACCGGCGGCGTGCCCTGAAAGGTGATGATCCGCCACAGGTTGCCCGCGTCGCCCGGCACCGGGCGCCCGCCCAGACACCAGAGCATCCCGAGTCCGATCGCCACCACCGCAAACACCAGCGGCATGATCCGGAACAGCCGCGACAGGTAGAGCCGCACCCAGGCCGCCAGCCCCATGCCGCGCGTCACCCGGTCATAGAACAGCGCTGCCGAGATCATGAAGAACAGTGCCACCGCCACCTGCCCGGCCGCCACGACCGCCGGAACGTCCGGCAGGTCCAGAATCGTCCCGCCCCTTGTGCGGAACCGGACCCAGACCGCGAAGTGCTGCACCATCACCGCCGGGGCCAGCAGCCCGCGCAGACCATCGACATGGCCGGTCCGGCGGCTCTGGTCGGGCAGGGCCAGCTTTCCCGCTGCCGCCACCCGCCGCGCCAGGACCAGTGCCAGCACCAGCCCCGTCATGACGGCCAGCGGCGCAATCAGCGGATCGAACATGGTTTCTGCTTCCTTCCCTGCGCCTTGGACTGGCACAAATCGCTCATGAGAGTATGGTCTCGGACTGACAGGGCCATGTGGCGTAAAGAAAGGGGCAGTTTATGGGCATTCTCGATTTCCTCAGTGGACAGTTCATCGATGTCATCCACTGGACCGACGACACCCGCGACACGATGGTCTGGCGGTTCGAGCGGCAGGGCCACGAAATCAAGTACGGCGCCAAGCTGACGGTGCGCGAAGGTCAGGCGGCGGTCTTCGTGCATGAAGGGCAGCTGGCAGACGTGTTCACGCCCGGGCTCTACATGCTCGAAACCAACAACATGCCGATCATGACCTCGTTGCAGCACTGGGATCACGGCTTCCAGTCGCCGTTCAAGTCCGAGATCTATTTCGTCAACACCACCCGCTTCAACGACCAGAAATGGGGCACCAAGAACCCGATCATCTGCCGCGATCCGGAATTCGGCATGGTCCGGCTGCGCTCCTTCGGCACCTATTCGATGCGGGTCTCGGACCCGGGCAGGTTCCTGCAGGAAATCGTCGGCACCGATGGCGAGTTCACGTCGGACGAGGTCAGCTACCAGATTCGCAACATCATCGTGCAGGAGTTCAGCCGCGTTGCAGCGTCGTCGGGGATTCCGGTGCTGGACATGGCCGCCAACACCGCCGATTTCGCCAAGATCGTCACCGAGGCGATCAAGCCCGCGATTGCCGCCTACGGCCTCTCGATACCGGAATTCTATGTCGAGAACATCTCGCTTCCCGAGGAAGTCGAGAAGGTGATGGACAAGCGCACCTCGATGGGGATCGTCGGCGACATGGGCAAATACATGCAGTTCAACGCCGCCGAGGCCGTCGGCCAGCCGGGCGGTGCCGCCGGCGGCGCGATGGCGACCGGGATGGGTGCCGGCATGGGCATGGCCATGGGCGGCGCGATGGCCGGCATGGGCCAGCCCGGCCCGTGGGGCGCCGTGCCCGCCGGTCCGGCGCATGCTGCCGCCGCGGCCCCGCCGCCGCCTCCCCCGCCGCCGGTCGAGAAGGTCTGGCACCTCGCGGTCAACGGCCAGACCAGCGGCCCCTATGGGCGCGGCCACCTTGGCCGGATGGTTACCGAAGGCAGCTTCACCCGCGAGACCCTGGTCTGGGCGCCCGGGCAGGACGGCTGGACCAAGGCCGGCGAGATCGACGAGCTGGCGCAGCTCTTCACCGTGATGCCGCCGCCCCCGCCGCCGCCCGCCGGCTAGGCGCGGACCTTCACCAAGAGCACATCCTGGCGCCAGAGCATTGATTTCGGAATGAGCTTCATATCGCGTGCGCAATCGATCGGCCCCAAGGGGCCGCGCCCCGGTAGACGGGCCGGGCCCCGCCCGGCCTGCCGCCCGCGGCCCGCGACCTGCACCCGGTCCAGCCGGCGAGCGCAGCCATGGCGCTGACCGATATCCCGGCCGCCGGCGGGGCGGGCGACGAACACCGCTTTCCCTGCCACACCTGCGGCGCCGATCTGCGCTACAAGCCCGGATCGGACGATCTGATCTGCGACCATTGCGGCGCGATAGAACCGATCCCCGGCAACGGCAGCGGGGACCGCGCGGCGCGGGAACTGGACTACAATGCAGCGCTGGACAACCGGCTGGCCCCCTCGACGATGGAGGAGACCCGCGTCACGCGCTGCCCGAACTGCGGTGCGCTGGTCGAGTTTCACGGCGCCAGCCATGCCACCGAATGTGCCTATTGCGCGACGCCGGTGGTGATCGGCACCGGGGCGCATCGGCAGATCAAGCCGCGCGGGCTGCTGGCCTTCCGGCTCTCGGAACCCGAGGCCCGCGAGGCGATGACCAAATGGCTGGGCAAGCTGTGGTTCGCGCCGAACGGGCTTCGGGAATATGCCCGCAAGGGCCGGACCATGGACGGCATCTACGTGCCCTACTGGACCTTCGATGCGCAGACCGAAAGCGACTATTCCGGCCAGCGCGGAGATGCCTATTACACCACCCGCACCGTCGTCCGGAACGGCAAGACCAAGACCGTGCGCGAGCGCCACATCCGCTGGTCGCCCCGGCGCGGCCATGTCGCGCGGTTCTTCAACGACGTGCTGGTGCTGGCCTCACGGGCCCTGCCGAAACGCTATACCGAGGCGCTCGATCCCTGGGATCTCGACGAATTGCGCGACTACCGGCCGGAATATCTCGCCGGGTTCAGCGCCGAGGGCTACACGGTCGAACTGACCGAGGGCATGGCCGAGGCCCGCGCCTACATGGATGGTGTGATCCGTCAGGACGTGCGGCGCGACATCGGCGGCGACGAACAGCGCATCCATTCGGTGAACACGGTGCTCAGCGACGTGACCTTCAAGCACATCCTGCTGCCGGTCTGGATGGCAGCCTACAAGTACAACGGCAAGAGCTTCCGTTTCGTGGTCAACGCCCGCACCGGCAAGGTCAGGGGCGAACGGCCCTGGTCGGCCTGGAAGATCGCCTTCGCGGTGGTGCTGGGCCTGATCGTGGCCGGGATCGCGGCCTATGTCTACACGCAGAACCAGTGATCCCGACGGACCAGCCGAAACCGGGGCCACCCTGCGGTGACCCCGGCCCGACATCCGCAGCAGGGACGCCTCCTAGCCGCGGGTGATCTTTATCGATTTGGCGTTGCTCTTCTGCGCATCGCGCTTGCAGACCGACACGGTCAGGACGCCGTCCTTCATCTCTGCCGAGACCTTGTCGGGATCGGCATCGGGCGGCATCCGGAAGCTGCGCTGAAAGGCGCCGTACTGGCGTTCCGTGAAGAACCAGGTATCGCCCTTCTCTTCGCGCTCCGAGGTTTTCTCGCCCTTCATGGTCAGCACATCGTTGTCCAGGGTGATCTCGACATCGTCCTCGGACACCCCCGGCAGTTCCACCGAGACCCTGTAGACATCGCCGTTGGCGGTCGCTTCGGCGGCGGGGGCCACCCATTCCGCGAGGCGCTGCCCGAAGGCCCGCAGCGGATCGGTCAGACTGGGCCAGAGGCCCGTTGTATGAGCTTTCTCGACCATCACACACTCCATTGTCGAATCGTGTGAGGCGAGTATGCGCCACGCGCCACGCGCTTCCTTGACCTTGATCAACCGCGCCGAAATGCGACGTTACGACAACGGTCGCCGGGCGCGGCCAGGCCGGATCCCGCTTGGCTCCTGGAAATGCGCAGGTCGTCATGGAGTAGAACATCGTCGCCCCCCCGGTTGATCCGCCAGCCCGGACGCAGCTTACATTGCGTAAAGACGAAGGGATGGCGGCGTGCCGGCCTCTCGACCCGGCGAACACGTCGAATTAGGGTGGCGCGACGGGTTCGGCCGGGAAGGATGTGACGATGATCTTGAGTTGCGGCGAAGCGCTGATCGACATGTTGCCACGCGAAAGCCGGGACGGCGAAGCCTGCTTTGCCCCCTATCCCGGCGGCGCGGTCTTCAACACCGCCGTCGCGCTTGGCCGTCTCGGCGCCCCGTCCGGCTTTCTCTCGGGCCTGTCGCGCGACATGTTCGGCGACCAGCTTCTCGACGCGCTCGGCGCCAGCAAGGTCGATGCCTCGCTCTGCGTCCGCTCGGACCGGCCCTGCACGCTCGCCTTCGTCAGGCTGGTGAACGGCCAGGCCAGCTATGCCTTCTACGACGAGGCGACCGCCGGGCGGATGCTGTCCGTTGACGACCTGCCGGCGATCCCCGACAGCACCACCGCGATGTTCTTCGGCGGCATCTACCTGGCCAAGGAACCGGCCGGCGCCAGCTATGAGGCACTGATGACCCGCGAGGCCGGCCGACGGGTGACGATGCTCGACCCCAACATCCGCCCCGGTTTCATCACCGACCCGGACGCCTACCGCGCCCGCGTGGCCCGGATGCTGGCGCTCTCGGACATCGTCAAGCTTTCCGACGAGGATCTGCACTGGCTCGAAGGCGCCGGAGACCTGACCGCCCTGGCGCAGGGCCTTCTGGCCAAGGGACCGAAACTGGTGCTGATCACCGAAGGCGCCAGGGGCGCCACCGCCCATATGGCGCGCGGTTCGGTGCATGTCGCCTCGCAGCGTGTCAGCGTGGTCGATACCGTCGGCGCCGGGGACACGTTCAATGCCGGCGTTCTGGCGGCACTGCACCGGTCCGGCAAGCTGAGCAAAGCCGCCATTGCCGCGCTGAGCGACGACGACCTGCGCGAGGCGCTGACACTGGGCGTGCGCGCCGCCGCCGTCACCGTCAGCCGCGCCGGGGCCAACCCGCCCTGGGCTTCGGAACTCTGACGATGCGGGCCCTTGTCCAGAGAGTGTCCGAGGCACGGGTCAGCGTCGCCGGCGAGGTGCTGGGCGAGATCGGGCCGGGCCTTCTGGTGCTGGTCTGCGCCATGCAGGGCGACGGCCCCGCCCAGGCCGAGACGCTGGCCGGCAAGATCGCCAGGCTGCGGATTTTCCGCGACGCCGAGGGCCGGATGAACCGCTCTCTGCTCGATACCGGCGGCGCCGCGCTGGTGGTCAGCCAGTTCACCCTGGCCGCCGATACCTCGCGCGGCAACCGCCCCGGCTTCTCCAGCGCCGCCCCGCCCGAAGAGGGCCGGCAGCTCTACGAAGCCTTTGCTGACGCCCTGTCTGCACTCGGCCCGAAGGTCGAACGCGGACGCTTCGGTGCCGACATGTCCGTCGCGCTGGTCAATCAGGGGCCGGTGACGATCTGGCTGGATACCGAAGCCTGACCCGGAAGCAAGACCCTAGCAGCCGCCGGCATACATCATCACCCAATAGGGTCCGTGCGGCCCGCCCTCGGCATAGGCCACACCGGCCAGCCGGACCTTGCGGTTCAGGATATTGGCGCGGTGATGCGGCGACCCCATCCACATCTGATAGATCTTGACCGGGTCCTTGTAGCCATAGGCGATGTTCTCGGCCAGGGCGCTCTTCCAGCGGCACCCGGCCCGCTTGGCGCGCGTCGCATGGGATATGCCGCCGGCCCCGTTGTGCGAGAAGTTGCCGGAACGGGCCATGTAGCAGGCATGACCCTGCGATGCCTTGACCAGGGACGAGGTCATCTTCAGCGGCCTCAGCCCGGCCTTTGCCCGTGCCGCATTGACATTCTTCAGTATCACGGCGCCCGCGGCGGCCACGTCGCCGGGCACCTTGCAACTCGCCGCCTGCGCCAGGCCCGGAAGCCAGAGCGCCGCCAGCAAGGCGACCAGAGCGGTCATTCTACGCATCGAAAGTCCTTTCTTACTGCTCGCCGGCAGCCTAGCAGAAACACCCACGCCGCGAAATGCCCGCAGCCCATACACGTCATGGGACGGCGGCTGGCTGCTTTCCACGGCCCCGCGCCGACGCGCCAAAAGGTCGCCTCCGCAAGCCTGCGGCCTGTGACCCGCGGGGCAGATACCGGCCCTGTTGCTGCCGGCCGCGCCCCGGGGGGTTCAGCCCGGCTCCCGCTTGCTCCGGATATTGGTCATGGTCTGTTCCATCGACCCCAGGACATGCCGGGTCATCAGCTCGGCGGCGCGCGCCCCGTCATGGTCCGAAATCGCCGCGATCAACGCGCGGTGCTCGTGCAGCACCGCCTTGCGGCGCGACAGCGACACTTCATGCCCGCGGTTCAGCGCCCCCAGGATATCCCGCTGCCGCCGCCACAGGGTCAGGGCCTGACTGTTGTAATGCCGCGCATAGATGATCTGATGAAACTCCAGATCAAGCTGCGAATGCCGCTCCAGGTCGGCGAAATCCAGCTCCTCGATCGCCTCGGCGGTCGCGGTCAAGCGCTCGATCTCGGGCCTGGTGACGACACCGCAGAACCATTTGACCAGATAGGGCTCGATCAGCATCTGCATCTCGAGAATGCCGCGGGCATAGTCCTCGTTCACCTGCCGCACCCGGGCGCCGCGGTTCGGCTCGATCACCACGAACCCCTCCCCCCGAAGCTGCTGCAGGGCCTCGCGCACCGGGTTGGTCGAGGTGTTGTAGCGTCTGGCCAGCTCGCTGACCTTCAGCCGGGCGTTGGCCGCCAGCCCGCCGGACAGGATCTCGTTGCGGATCGTCTCGTAAAGCGTCGCCCGGCTGCCGGCGTCACCGCAGCCAAGCCCTCGGGCGCCCGCCGGCCCGGCCTGCAACTTGTTCGAACTGAGCTGGACCGCCCCCAAGGGCGGCACGGTTCGGTATACCATCGTCACGTGATAGGCGATCACGGCATGGATCGCCAAGCCCCTGCCCCTGTCCGCGGGGCACAAAAGGGCGATTTGCCCAAAAAATCAGCGCCCTGACACCGGCCCTTGAATCCCGGCCCCGGCAGGGGGACAACTCCCCCGATCAGTCAGGGAGCGACGCGGAATGAAACCGGTGGGAATTGGCATCGTCGGCCTCGGCAATATCTCCGGCACCTATCTGGCGGCAGCGGCGGGTTTTCCATTGCTCGACATCCGCGCCGTCGCCGATCTGAACCCCGAAACCGCCGATCGGGTCGCCGCCGAACACGGGCTTCGCGCCCTGCCGCTGGACGCGATCTTCACCGATCCCGAGGTCGAGGTGATCCTCAACCTCACCATCCCCCGTGCCCATGTCGAGGTCGGGTTGCGGGCGATTGCCGCGGGCAGGCATGTCTATTCCGAGAAACCCCTGGGCATCAGTTTCGCCGAAGGCCGCAAGCTGCTGGAGGCCGCAGAGGCCGCCGGGCTGCGGGTCGGCGCGGCGCCCGATACCTTTCTCGGCGGCGGCCATCAGACCGCCCGCGCCCTGCTCGATTCCGGCGCCATCGGCAAGGTGATCGGCGGCACTGCCGTCATGGCCGGCCCGGGCCACGAACGCTGGCACCCCGATCCGGACTTCTACTACGACATCGGTGGCGGCCCGATGCTGGACATGGGCCCCTATTACCTGACCGACCTGGTCAATCTGCTCGGTCCCGTCGCCAGCGTCGCGGGCGTCTGCACCACCCCGCGCAGCAGCCGCACCATCGCCTCCGGCCCGCGCCAGGGCGAGGTGATCCCGGTCCGGGTGCCCACCCATATCGCGGGCCTGCTGCATTTCGTCTCCGGCACCACGATCCAGATCACCATGAGCTTCGACGTCCAGGCCCACCGCCAGAGCCATATCGAGCTCTGGGGCAGCGCCGGCTCGCTGATCGTCCCCGACCCGAACCGCTTCGGCGGCCGGCCCGAGCTGTGGCGCAGCGGCAGCGACTGGACGCCGCAGCCGGTCACCCTGCCCTTCGCCGAAGGCAACCTCCGCTCGCTCGGCCTTGCCGAGATGGCCGAGGCGATCCGCATGGACCGTCCGCACAGGGCCTCGGGCGCGCTGGCCCTGCATGTGCTGGAGGTGATGGAGGCCATCGGGCGGGCCGGCGAGGAAGGCCGCATGATCGAGATCACAACCGACATCGACCGGCCGGCGCCGCTCGGCCCCGGCCCGGCCACAAGCAAGGACTGACAGGATGAAACAGGCACTGATCTTCTGGGGCGGATGGGACGGCCATGACCCGCAACCGGGGGCCGGTATCGTCGCCGCCATGCTGCGCGACGAGGGTTTCGTCGTCCGGGTCGAGGAAGGCACCCAGGTGCTGGCCGAGACCGATCCGGCGGCCTTCGACCTGATCGTGCCGATCGTCACCATGTCGAAGATCGAGACGGCCGAGCTGGCGGCCCTGGTCGCGGCGGTCGAATCCGGCACCGGCCTGGCCGGCTATCACGGCGGCATGGGAGACAGTTTCCGCGACGCCCCCGAATACCAGTTCATGACCGGCGGCCAGTGGGTCGCGCATCCGGGCAACGTGATCGACTACACCGTCGAGGTGATCCGCGGCGACGATCCGATCATGGCCGGTCTCCCGGCCAGCTTCCCCTATCACTCCGAGCAATATTACCTGCACACCGACCCCTCCAACGAGGTGCTGGCCGTGACCCGGTTCAACGGCGAACATGCCGACTGGATCGACGGGGTGGTGATGCCGGTGGTCTGGAAACGCCGGCACGGCAAGGGGCGGGTCTTCTATTCCGCCCTCGGCCACCGGGCCACCGAATTCGAGGTGCCCGAGATGGCCACGATCCTGCGCCGCGGGATGCTCTGGGCCGCCCGCTGACGCCCCTCTTCCGGCTGCTTCACCTGGGAAATATCCCGGGGGGGAGCGCGCCCGCGCGCGCGGGGGGCAGCGCCCCCCGGAGGCCCTCGGGGCCGACGCGGGCGGGCGAGGGCTCCGGCGGGGCCCCGAGCCCGGCCGCCGGTCGCCTACTTCCAGGTCCGTTCCAGCAGCGCCAGCCAGTTCTTGTGGGCGATCTTCTCGATCAGCGCGTCGGAATAGCCATGCTCGGACAGCGCCGCCAGCAGCTTCGGCAGACCGGTCACGTCCTTCATGTCGCTCGACAACGTGGCGCCGTCGAAATCCGATCCCAGCCCGACCCGGTCCTCGCCCAGCCGCTCCAGCAGGTGATCGAGATGGCGCAGATAGGGCTCCCAGCCGGCAAAGGGCTTCTGCCTGCCGTCCTCGCTGAGGAAGCCGGTGGCATAGTTCAGCCCCACCAGCCCGTTCGAGGCGGCGATCACGTCCAGCTGCCGATCGGTCAGGTTGCGGGCCGAAGGCGTCACCGCATGGGCGTTGGAATGGGTCGCCACCAGCGGCGCGTCGGACAGTTCGGCGATGTCGTCAAAGCCCTTCTCGTTCAGATGGCTGAGGTCCAGCATGATGCCGAGCTTGTTGCATTCCCTGACCAGCGCCTTGCCCGCCGCGGTCAGCCCCGGCCCGGTGTCGCCGGTCGAGGGATAGCGGAACGGCACCCCGTGGCCGAAGATCGTCGGCCGCGACCAGACCGGCCCCAGCGAGCGCAGCCCCGCCGCGTGCCAGACATGCAGCGCGTCGAGGTCCTCGCCGATCGCCTCGGCGCCCTCCATATGCATGATCGCGGCGACGATGCCCCTGGCCATGCAGTCCCGGATTTCGGCGACCGAGGTGCAGATCTTGAGCGTCCCGGTCCGCTCCAGCCAGCGCAGATGCCCGGCCATCGCCAGCGCCACCGGCGCCGCCTGCTCGACCCCGATCAGCTCGGGCAGCGGAACGTCATAGGGCGGATTGTCCATCATCGCCTCGAACTCGGGCGCGTCATGCGCCGTGGGCGAGGAGATGTAGATCGCGAAGAAGCCGCCCGCGAAACCACCGGCCTTGATCCTCGGCAGGTCCAGATGCCCTTCCCCGTTGCCCTTCAGCCAGATCTCCTCGCGATGCGCAGGGTCCTGCAGAAGCCGCAGCAGAAAGTCGTTATGGCCGTCGAATACTTGGATCATGGGGTCTCTCGGGGTCGATGGGTTTGGCGGAAATGCCGGATCAGGCGGGCGTGTAGCCCTCGGAGGCCGCCAGCAGCTGGCGGGTATAGTCGGTTTCGGCGCGATGTGCCTGCAGGGCGGCGCGGGTCAGTTCCTCGACCTGGCGCCCGTGCTGCATCACCACCAGCCGGTCGCACATATGCGCCACCACGGCGAGGTCGTGGCTGACCATGACATAGGTCAGACCACGCGCGCTGCGCAACCCGTCGAGCAGGTTCAGCACCTCGGCCTGGATCGAGGCATCGAGCGCCGAGGTCGGTTCGTCCAGCAGCAGCACCGAAGGTTCCAGGATCAGCGCCCGGGCAATCGCGACCCGCTGACGCTGACCGCCGGACAGCTGGTGCGGAAAGCGGAACCGGAAATCCGACCCGAGCCCGACATCGGTCAGCGCCTTCTCGATCCGCTCCTCGCGGTTGTCGAACCCGTGGATCGCCAGCGGCTCCGACAGAACCCCGTCGATCGTGTGCCGCGGATGCAGCGAGGCATAGGGGTCCTGGAACACCATCTGCACCTGCCGGTAGAAGGCCGCGTCGCGGGGATTCGGCAGGTCGCGGCCGTCCAGCTTGATGGTTCCGCCCGATACCGGGGCGAGGCCGCAGATCGCGCGCAGCACCGTCGACTTGCCCGAGCCGCTTTCGCCGACGATGCCGAAGCTTTCGCCCTCGGCCACCGCGAAGCTGGTGCCGCGCACCGCCCGCACCACGTCGCGTCCGCTGCGGAAGGTCACGTCGAGATCGCGCGCCTCGAGCTTGGCCACCTTGTCGTTCACTCCAGCCATGCCGCATCCCTTTCCAGCACCGGCAGCGGCCGCTGGTCGTCGTCGATCTTCGGCAGGCAGTTCATCAGCCCGCGGGTATAGGGATGCTGCGCCTTCGACAGGTCGCGGGCATCCAGTTCCTCGACCACCCGGCCGGCATACATCACCAGCACCCGGTCGCAGAAGCTGGAGACCAGGCGCAGGTCATGGCTGATGAAGATCAGCCCCATGCCGCGGTCGCGCACCAGCCCGTCGAGAATCCGCAGCACCTCGACCTGCACCGTCACGTCCAGCGCCGAGGTCGGTTCGTCGGCGATCAGCAGATCCGGCTTGGTGACCAGCATCATCGCGATCATCGCGCGCTGGCCCATGCCGCCGGACAGTTCGTGCGGATAGGCGCGGAAGACCCGTTCGGGATCGCGGATCTGCACCGCTTCGAGCATCGCCATCGCCTCGGCCTTCGCGGCGCCGCCGCCCGAGTAGCGCAGCGCCTCGATCAGCTGCCGGCCGATCGTCATCACCGGGTTCAGCGAGTATTTCGGGTCCTGCATCACCATCGACATCCGGCTGCCGCGCAGGCTGCGCCAGGTCCGGGCCGAGGCGTTGCGCAGGTCGATGCCGTCGAATTCGAGCCGGTCGGCGGTGGCCTTGCCGGGCGGCGGAGTCAGGCCGAGGATGGCGCGGCCGGTCTGCGACTTGCCCGAACCGCTCTCGCCGACGATGCCGAGCCGCTCGCGGCCCAGCTCGAAGGTGACGCCGCGGACCACTTCCGAGGGGCCCTGCCGGGTCGGGAAAGTGACCCGCAGATTCTCGACCGAGAGCAGGCTCATCGGGCGTCCCCATGGGGACGGGGGGTCAAATTGTTGATATTCATCAGTTTTCCGTGGGGACACCGAGTATGGTTAACGATTTCCTGTTCCGGAAGCCCGGCGCCCGGGATGCGGGACCGGGTCCGGGGGGCTGCCGGCCCCCCGGACCCCCCGGGAGTATTTCCGACCCAAAGATGTGGTCGCGAGGAGGGGCTTGCCGGGTTCATTTCCGCGCCTTCGGGTCGAGCACGTCGCGCAGCCCGTCGCCGAGCAGGTTGAAGGCCAGCGAGACGGTGAAGATCGCCAGGCCCGGCATGGTGGCCACCCACCACTGGTCGATGATGAAGCGGCGCCCGTCGGCGATCATCGCGCCCCATTCCGGCTGCGGCGGCTGGGCGCCGAGGCCGAGAAAGCCGAGCCCGGCGGCGGTGAGGATGATCCCGGCCATGTCCAGCGTCACCCGGATGATGACCGAGGACATGCAGAGCGGCACCACATGTTTCCAGATGATCCGGGCCGAGCCGGCGCCCTGGAGCCGGGTCGCGGCGATATAGTCCTGGTCGCGGATCGTCAGCGTCTCGGCCCGCGCCAGCCGCGCATAGGGCGGCCAGGAGGTGATCGCGATGGCGATGATCGCGTTCTCGATCCCGGGGCCGAGCGCGGCGACGAAGGCCAGCGCCAGGATCAGCCGCGGGAAGGCCAGGAAGATGTCGGTGATCCGCATCAGGATCGTGTCCACCCAGCCGCCGAAATAGCCCGCCACGGTGCCGACCAGCAGCCCGATCGGGGTGGCGATGAGGGCGACGAGGGTGACGACCAGCAGGGTCAGCCGGGCACCGTAGATGATCCGGCTGAGGATGTCGCGGGCCTGGCCGTCGGTGCCCATCCAGTGCTCCCAGGAGGGCGGCAGCAGCCGCTCGGTCCTGAGGTCGCCGCCGATGGTCGGATGATAGGGCGCGATGACATCGGCGAAGATCGCCAGGAAGATCAGCGCCAGCACGATGCCGAGGCCCAGCATCGCCAGCCAGTTGCCGCGGAAGGCCAGCCATGTGCGGTAGGCCTGGCCGAGCCGGGCCTGGCGCCGCGACTGCGGCCGGTCGGTCAGCAGCCATTCGCGCCGGCTGCCGCCTGTCGGGGTGGGAAGCGCTGTCATCGCACCCTCCTGCTGCGCGGGGTTTCGGTCTGCACGCCCAGGCGGGCGGCCGGGTCGTCGGAAAGGCGGCTCATGTGCGGCGCCTCACGCGCGGATCGAGCAGGGTGTAGAGCAGGTCCGACAGCAGGTTCAGCCCGATGTAGATCGTGCCGATCACCAGGGTGCAGCCCAGCACCGCGTTCATGTCGGCCTTCTGCAGGCTGTTGGTGAGATACTGCCCCAGCCCCGGCCATGAGAAGACCGTCTCGGTCAGCACCGCGCCTTCCAGCAGCCCGGCATAGGAGAGCGCGATCACCGTCACCAGCGGCACCGCGGCATTGCGCAGCGCATGGACCCAGATGATCCGCCGTTCCGGCACGCCCTTGACCCGGGCGGTGGTGATGTATTCCTGGCCCAGTTCGTTGAGCATGAAGGACCGGCTCATCCGGCTGATATAGGCCATCGAGAGGTAGCCGAGCAGCGCGCCGGGCAGCGCGATATGGCCGACGACATTGCGGAAGGCCGCCCATTCGCCCTGCATCGCGGTGTCGAGCAGCATCAGCCCGGTGCGGTTGGTGAAGGAATATTCGAAGGAGATATCGACCCGCCCCGGCCCGCCGATCCAGTGCAGCCTGGCATAGAACAGCAGAAGCCCCAGCAGGCCGAGCCAGAAGATCGGCGCCGAATAGCCGATCAGCCCGACCACGCGGACCACCTGGTCGGCCAGCTTGCCCTGGCGGACCGCCGCGAAGACGCCCAGCGGCACGCCGAACAGGGTGCCGATCAGGATGCCGACCGTGGCCAGTTCCAGCGTCGCCGGGAACACCCGGGCGATATCCGAGATGATCGGCCGCTTGGTCAGGAAGCTGTCGCCGAGATCGCCCTGGAAGACCTGGCCGAGATAGATCAGGAACTGCTGCCAGATCGGCTTGTCGAGCCCGAGTTCGATGAAGGTGCGGTCATAGACCGATTTCGGCGCCCGGTCGCCGATGACCAGGATCACCGGGTCCACCGGCACCACGCGGCCGATGAAGAAGGTGATCAGCATCAGCCCGAGCATGGTGACCGCGACGGTCCCCAGAATCCGCGCCAGCGCGGGAACCCATTCGGGAAGGGCGCGCCGGCGCCCTTCCCCCAGATCAGCATCGGCCATCGGGCCTCAGTCCTTGGTGACGGTGTAGAAGAAGTTGGTGTCGAAGGACGGGCCGATCTGCAGCCCCTCGACGTTCTTCCGGAGCGCCTGCACCTCGATCTGCTGGAACATCACCACGAAGGGCGAGGTCTTGACCCATTCGCGTTGCAGATCCTCGTACATCTTGGCCCGCACCGCCGCATCGCCTTCGAGCACCGCGTCGCGGGTGATCTTGGTCATGCCCTCGTCCTGCCAGGCGTTGCGCCAGGCCAGCGGCTTGGCCGCCGCGTCGTCCGAGTTGTCGTCATTGGCGGCGAAGGTATCGGCGTTGGTGTTCGGGTCCTGATAGTCGGGGCCCCACTGGCCGATGTAGATGTCATGCGCCCGGCCGCGATACTTGGTCAGCACCTGGCCGCCGTCGCCGGGGATCAGTTCAATGTTCACGCCGGCCTGCGCCATGTTGGCCTGGATCGCCTCGGCAATCGCCGGGGTATCGCCCGAGGAGCGCACGTCCATGGTCACCGAGAAGCCGTCGGGCAGGCCCGCCTCGGCCAGCAGTTCCTTGGCCTTGGCCGGGTCGAAGCTGTAGGGCTCGTCCGGGATCGCGCCGAGGAAGCCTTCCGGCAGGAAGTTCTGATGGACGGTGACCTTGCCCTTCATGATCGTGTCGGCGATCGTGTGGTAGTCGACGAGGTATTTCATCGCCTCGCGGACTTGGGGCCTGGAGAGGTATTCGTTCTTCTGGTTCATGCCCAGATACCAGATCGCCCCCTTGGCGCCCTGCTGCAGCTTGATGTCGGGGTTCGACTTCAGCGCTTCCAGCTCTTCCGGGGTCAGGTTCCGCGCCACGTCGACATCGCCGGCTTCCAGGGCCAGGCGCTGCGCCGCGCTTTCGGCGATATGGCGATAGATGACCCGGCTCATCGCCGGGGTGTCGCCGCCGGTCCAGTTGTCGTTGCGTTCGAGAATCACCGCTTCCGAGGGCCGCCACTCGCGGATCACGAAGGGGCCGGAGCCGGCATAGTTGGTCTTGAGCCAGTCATAGCCCCAGTCGCCATCGACCTCGTGCTCCTTGACCAGTTTCGAATCGACGACCGAACTGACCGTGGCGGTCAGGCAGTAGAGCACGAAGGACGGCGCATAGGCCTTGTCCATCGTCATCGAGAAGGTCATCGGGTCGATCAGCTTGATCTTCTCTTCGACATTGTCCGGGGTCAGGCCGAACTGGCCGAGGATGAAGGCCGGCGACTTGTCGAGCTTGATCGCGCGGACCAGGCTGTAGACGGCGTCCTCGGCGGTCATCGGGTTGCCGCTGGCGAAGGTCTTGCCTTCCTTCATCTTGAAGGTCAGCGTCAACCCGTCGTCCGAGACGGTCCAGCTTTCGGCGGCACCGCCGTAGACGTTGGACACGTCGTCGTTGGAATAGGTCACCAGCCGTTCATAGCTGTTGCCGGCGATTTCGGCGGCCGAGAATTCGAAGATTTCGGCCGGGTCGAGCGAGATGATGTCGTCGATGTTCCAGGCCATCACCAGAGTGTCGGCGGGGGTTTCCGCCTGGACCTGGGGGCTGGCGAACAGCGACAGCGCCATCGCGGTGGCCGCCAGCAGGTTGCGACTGTAATGCATGAGATTTCTCCGACTGTTGGATTCCCTGAGCCGCGGCCCTTCTTCGGGGTCGCGGCGAACGTGCCGCGATTAACCGCTTGGTAAAATCCGGTGTCAAGGGCTGCGGCGCCGGTTCCGGTTCGCGACCCTGCGGCATCCGGTCCCGGATCACCGGAAAGCCGCCGCCGGCGAATGCCGGGCGGCGGGAGAATCGCCGGGGCGGATCGCGCGTCAGCCCTGCCCGAGCGCGAGGAGTTCCAGCACCATGGCCGCCGCTGCGGCGCTTGGCCAGCGGGGCGGGGCGGCGTCGGCCGGGCCGGGGACGCCCGGCCGGATGGCCGCGAGCGCGGCCCGGGCGAGGTCTGCGGCCAGGGCGGTCTCGCCGGCGCGGGCCAGCGACCCGGCCAGCAGCCAGGTCTCGGCCAGGCCGGCGGTTTCGCCACCGCCCCGCGCCCCCTGCCCGGCCAGCGTCGCGGCGATCCGGCGAATCCTGGGGGCCGGGATCGCGCAGAGCACGGGCAGCAGGCCGCCGATCGAAACCGGGTCCTGCCTTGCGCCCCTGACCCGGTCCCAGACCAGATAGCCGCCCTGATCCTCGGACCAGAGCCGTTCCAGCGCATTCAGCCCACGCAGGGCAAGCGCCCGGTTCTCGGCGGCGATCCCCGGTTCGCCCAGCCGCTCGGCCAGGTCGGCAAGGTCCATCGCCGAGCGGATCAGCACCGCGTTGGTGCCGGGATCGACCAGCCGGAACGGTGCCGCGTCATGCAACAGGTCGGTGTCCCAATGCAGATCCCGGTACTGCGCGATCAGGGCAAGCCGGCGCGGGTCGGGCGGCGGTCGTGCCGGGGAAACAAGATGCAGAGGCGGTGGCGGCGCCTGCGGCAGCCGGTCCAGCGCCACGGCCCAGTCCTGCGACCAGGGACGCGCCGATTCACAGGGATGCAGGATCGCCACCAGACCCTCCCCCCTGGGGTCGCGGGCGCGCTGGAACCAGCGATGCCAGGCCGAGACCCGGGGCAGCAGCGCCCGCAACCGGGCCTCGGCCGCAGCGCGGTCGGTCGCGGTCTCGAACAGGTGGCGCAGGACGAGACCCGCCAGCGGCGACTGGCTGAGACCGCTGGTCGGAACCGCCCGGCCGCTGTCCCAGAGCCCGGCCTCGGCGCCCATCCGCTCCGGGCCGCCGTGAAAGACCAGATGCGGCACCATCCCGTCGGGCCATTGATGGGCGAAGAGGGTCTCGATCTCGGTCCAGGCACGGGATTCGTCGGTCCGGGCCAGGCCGAGCGCGCAGAGGCAGGAGGACCAGAGCCCCTGAACCGACGCCCGGTCGGGCCCGATTTCGCAATAGGTGCCGCGATCACCGGCGTGCAGCTGGTCCGCGGCGGCGGCCGCCAGATCGGTGGTCATCCTCGGGCCCCGTTGCGTTGCTTCATGGCCAGGCCGTCCCGCGTCACCGTTCCCCCGGTCCCGCGCCCCCGGAGCAGCAGACAGGCATCCGGGCAGGATATCAAGCCGGACCCGGCCCGGGGCCGGTTCAGCACATTTCCTCGACCACCAGATCCAGCACCGCCCCGGCGCGGTTCCCGACGGCGGTCTTGACCTTGTGGATGCCCGGTACCAGCGCCCCGGCATCCGGCCCCTGCGAACAATCGACGCCGAACTGCGCCGGGACCACATCGAAGAAATCCGGCACCAGCGCCAGGACCGGCACGCAGAGATCGTGCAGCGGGCGGCTGGTCGGGGGTGCGGCACCTGCGGCGGAAGGGACGAAATAGGCGCCGATCAGGTCGCGCACCGCCAGCGCCTGCGGCGTCCCGGCCCGGGTCAGCCGGTCCATGAAGGCCGCATCGGCGCGCAGCTTGCGGGTCACGTCCAGCGGGATCAGCGTCAGGTCCAGCCCGGCGGTCAGCACGATCTCGACCGCTTCGGGGTCGTTGGCGAAGTTGAACTCGGAATGCGGCCCGACATTTCCGGCCTCCTCGAGCGCGCCGCCCATGGCGATCACCTGCCCAAGCCTCCGCGCCGCGCCGGGCACCTCGCGGATCAACCCGGCCAGATTGGTCAGCGGCCCGAGGGCGAGCAGATCATGGGTATCCGGCCCGTGCTGCATCAGCAGATCAGCCAGATAGCCGACCGCGTCGCCATGCTGCGGGACTGCCAGAGGTTCGGGCAGGGCCACGCCGCCAAGCCCGTCGGCACCATGCACCGCCAGTTCCCGAATCCCGGGCCGGTGCAGCGGCGCGGCGGCGCCGGGGATCACCGGCACCTCCTGCCCGCCGACCGCCAGCACCCGCAGCGCGTTGCGGGTCGTCGTCTCCAGCCCGATGTTCCCCGCCACCGTGGTGATCGCCGAGACGTCCAGCCCGGCGGCGTTCAGGGCAAAGAGCAGCGCAATCGCGTCGTCGATGCCCGGATCGGTGTCGATCAACAGCTTTCGCATGTTTCCTCCCGGCGTCCGGCGCCCCCCGTCGCCGGCACTCTGCATGGCGCGGCGTGGGCAGGACAAGGGTCTGGCTCAGATGCGGCGCGAGGCCCGGGGGGACCGGCCCGGTCGGCGACATCCTGTCACGGCACACGGCGGCTTGCATCGCCGGGCCGGGGCAGGCAATCCTGACGCCATGCGATTTGACCTCTCCCGCCTTTTCGGGTTCTCCGCGCCACGCCCGACGCCGCGCCGCGCCGGCCCTGGTCGGCTGTTGCGGCGGCTGGCGCTCTGCCTGCCGCTGGGCCTGGCGCCGCCGGCTGCCGGAGCCGCCGACCAGATCACCGTCTTTGCCGCTGCCAGCCTGAAGAACGCGCTGGATGCCATTGCCGGAGACTGGCAGGCACAGGGCGGGGCCGGGCTGCGGCTGACCTATGCCGGCTCGTCACAGCTGGCCAAGCAGATCGAGGCCGGAGCGCCGGCCGACATGTTCCTCTCGGCCTCGATCGACTGGATGGACTACCTCGACGAGGCGGGCCTGATCGACCGCGCCAGCCGCCACGACCTGGCCGGCAACGCGCTGGTGCTGATTGTCCCGGCACAGGCCCCGGCGCCCGAGGCCGGGCGGCCGCCGCCCGAGGTCGGGCCCGGTTACGATCTGGCCGGCCGGCTGGGCGACGGCAAGCTGGCGATGGCGCTGGTCGATGCGGTGCCGGCCGGGGTCTATGGCAAGCAGGCGCTGAGCTCCCTGGGTCTCTGGGAGATCGCCGCGCCGCATGTCGCCCAGGCCGACAACGTGCGCGCCGCGCTGGCCCTGGTGGCCAGCGGCGAGGCGGCAATGGGCGTGGTCTATGCGACCGACGCCGCCGCCGAGCCGCGGGTGCGGGTGCTGGCAACCTTCCCCGAGTCGAGCCACGACCCGATCCGCTATCCGGTGGCGCTGGTCGATGGCGGCGATCCCGCCGCCGCGGATTTCCTCGACTATCTGCTGTCCGGCCCGGCCCGCGAAGAGCTGAGGGCGCAGGGCTTTGCCGTGCCGGACTAGGGGCATGGCAGGCTGGCTCTCGCCCGAGGAATGGCAGGCCCTGGGGCTGTCGCTGAAAGTGGCGTTCTGGGCGACGCTGGTCTCGCTGCCGCTGGGTCTTGTGGCGGCGATGGCGCTGGCGCGGGGCCGGTTCTGGGGCCGTTCGATCCTGAACGGGCTGGTGCATCTGCCGCTGATCCTGCCGCCGGTGGTCACCGGCTATCTGCTGCTGGCCACCTTCGGGCGCCGGGCGCCGCTGGGCGCGGCGCTGGACGAGATCGGCATCGTGCTGGCCTTTCGCTGGACCGGCGCGGCGCTGGCGGCGGCGGTGATGGCCTTTCCGCTGATGGTCCGGGCCATGCGGCTGGCGATCGAGGCGGTGGACCCGGGGCTGGAGCAGGCTGCCGCGACGCTCGGCGCCTCGCGTCCCTGGGTCTTTGCCACCGTCACCCTGCCGCTGATCCTGCCCGGGGTGCTGGCCGGGGCGGTGCTGGCCTTTGCCAAGGCGATGGGCGAGTTCGGCGCCACGATCACCTTCGTCTCGGCGATCCCGGGCGAGACGATGACCCTGCCGACCGCGATCAACGCCGCCCTGCAGGTGCCGGGCAACGAGGCCAGCGTCTGGCGCATGGTGCTGATCTCGGTGGTCCTGGCGATGGCCGCGCTGGCGCTGACCGAGCTGGTCTCGCGCCGGGTGGCACGCCGGATCTCGGGAACATGACTGCCCCCGGCCCGGCCGACGCGGCGGCCCCTGCCCTGTCGCTGCGGCTGCGGCACGGCTTTCCCGGCCTGACCCTGGACGTCGCATTCGAGGCCCCCGCCGGGGTGACGGCGCTGTTCGGCCCCTCGGGCGCCGGCAAGACCTCGGTGGTCAACGCGGTGGCCGGGCTGCTGCGGCCCGAGCAGGGGCGGATCGCGGTCGGCGGCGCGGTTCTGCTGGACAGCGCGGCGCGGCTCTGCCTGCCGCCGCACCGGCGCCGGATCGGTTATGTCTTTCAGGATGCGCGGCTGTTCCCGCATCTCAGCGTCGCCGCCAATCTGCGCTATGGCGCCCGCTTCGCCCCCGGCCCGGCGCCGCAGGACGATTTCGACCGGGTGACCGAGATGCTGGGCATCGGCGCCCTGCTCGACCGCCGCCCGGCGGCGCTGTCGGGAGGCGAGCGCAGTAGGGTGGCCCTGGGCCGGGCGCTGCTGTCGCGGCCGCGGCTGCTGCTGATGGACGAACCGCTGGCGGCGCTGGACGCGGCCCGCAAGGCCGAGATCCTGCCCTGGATCGAGCGGCTGCGCGACGCGGCCGAGGTGCCGATCCTCTATGTCACCCATTCCGCCGCCGAGCTGGCGCGGCTGGCCACCACGGTGGTGCTTCTGGACCGGGGCCGGGTCACGCGGGCCGGACCGGTGGCCGAGGTCCTGTCGGACCCGGACGCGGCGCAGGGGCTGGGGCGGCGCGATGCCGGCGCGATCCTGCACGCCACCGTGGATCGGCACGACGACGACGGGCTGACCCGGCTGAGCACCGCGGCCGGGACGCTCTGGCTGCCCCGGGTGGCGGCGGACCCCGGGCAGCGGCTGCGGGTGAGGATCGAGGCGCAGGACGTGATCCTGAGCCGGGCCCGCCCCGAGGGCCTGTCGGCCCTGAACGTGCTGCCCGCCACGGTCAGCCAGGTTCGGCTCGGCGAGGGTCCGGGGGCGCTGGTGCAACTGCGGCTCGGCGAGGAGGCGATCCTGGCCCGGCTCACCCGCCGCTCGGTCGCGGCGCTCGGGCTGGAGCCGGGGGTCGCCTGCCATGCGGTGATCAAGTCGGTGGCGGTGGCGAAAGGCGATGTCGGCAGCGGGTGAGCCCGTTGCCACGGCGCCGACCCAGGGCGGCGCCCGGCCGCGGGCGGGTGCTCCGGACGCCGCCGCGGCGCGCTTTATCGGGCCGCCTCTCCTGCGATCGGGCGGGCTGCCAACGGTGACACAGCGCCCGCCCCTGCGGGCGGTCGGGCGCTGCCCGGCGGCGCTACGCGCCTTGTTCCGGGCTGGCGGAGTGGTGGCGGGAGACGCTTCATGTCCTGACGAGACGGCCGGACCGACAACGGCATGGGCGCAGGAGGTGCGGACCACCCGGCCCCTGCCCTCCCGGCACCGACACGGGGCGACTCCCCCGCCGCCGCCGGGGCCCTGACGCTACTCGGCGACGTGGCGCGGGGTCTGTGCCGCCCAGCGGCCGAGTTCGAGATCGTGCAGCCGGTCCTTGAGCGCCTCGATCTCGGTCCGGTTGGCCTCCATCCCGAGCCCCAGAGCCACATTGTCCTGCGCCACCGGCTCGACCTCCTTCTTGCCGACCAGCCCGCCGAAGACCCGGCCCAGCAGATTGGACAGGTCGTCCATGATCAGGAAGAAGGCCGGCACCACAACCAGGCTCAGCACCGTCGAGACGATGATCCCGCCGATCACCGCAATCGCCATCGGCGAGCGGAAACTGCCGCCCTCCCCGACGCCCAGAGCCGAGGGCAGCATCCCCGCCGACATCGCGATCGAAGTCATCACGATCGGCCGCGCCCGTTTCCGGCCCGCCTCGACCATCGCCTCATAGCGGTTCAGGCCGCGGTTGCGCATCTCGATGCCGAAATCGACCAGCAGGATCGCGTTCTTGGTGACGATCCCCATCAGCATCAGCAGCCCGATCATCACCGGCATCGACATCGGGTTGGCGGTCAGGATCAGCGCCCCGGCCACGCCGCCGATCGCCAGCGGCAGCGAAAGCAGGATGGTGAAGGGCTGGATGACCGAGCGGAACAGCAGGATCAGCACGGTCAGCACCAGCATCAGGCCCATGACCATCGCATTGACGAAGCTCTGCTGCATCTCGGCCAGCACTTCGGCGTCGCCGGCCTCGGCCACCCGCACCGAGGGCGGAAGATCGACCGAACTGACCAGTTCCTGGAACCGCGCCGTCGCCGTCCCCAGCGGCACGCCCGGCGGCAGGTTCGCACCGATCGTGGCCCTGCGCTCGCGGTTTAGGCGATCCACCATCGAGGGGCCCTGGCCGACGGTCAGCTCGGCCACCGCGTCCAGCGGCACCGATTTGCCGGTCGCGGTCGCGATCTTCAGCGCCCCCAGCTTGCCGAGGTCGGAGCTCACGTCATCCGAAAGCTGCACCCGCACCGGAACCTGGCGCCCGTCCAGCGAGATCTTCGCCAGCGCGGCATCGACGTCGCCAATGGTGGCGACCCGTACCGTGTCCGCGATCGCGCGGGTCGAAACCCCCATCCGGGCCGCCTCGCCTTCGCGCGGGATGATCTGGATCTCCGGCCGCGGCAGGGCACCGCTGGCCGCCACATTGGCCAGCAGCGGGTCGCCGCGCAGCGCGGCCTCCAGCTTGGCGACCGCCTCGGACAGTTCGGCCTCGTTCGACGACAGGATCGAGAAGGAGATGTCCCGCTCGCCCCGGTCGTTGAGCTTGTAGGCCCGGATGTCCGGAATGTCCGAGATCGCCGCGAAGATGTCGGCCTCGATCTCGTTCTGCGGCCGGGTCCGGCCGGTGGTCACCGGCGGCGGCAGGTATTTCCCGATCAGGGGCAGGCTGGCGCCGATCTGCTTCAGCTTGAAGGTCATCGTGTGGTCGAGCCCGTCCAGAAGCACGGTGAACGAGGCCCGTCTCACGTCCAGTTGCCCGGTCGGCGACGAGCCGCCCAGAACGAAGACATCCTTGATCCCGTCGATTCCGACGATCCGTTGCCGCATCTCTTCGGTGACCGCGTCGGTTTCCTCCAGCGTCGCACCCGGCGGCAGTTCGACCGAGATCGGAATCCGGCTGACATCCTCGGGCGGCAGGAAGCTGCCCGGCACCTGGGCCATGAAATAGAGCGAGACCACCAGCGTGCCGACCGCCCCGCCCAGCGTCGCGTAGCGGCCCGGGATCCGGAACAGCGGCCGCGCCACCAGGCGGCGGAGCCCCCGGACCCGGCCGAAGACCGGTTTCAGAAGCCACAGCGGGTTCGGCAGCGGCGGCAGCCGGCCGGCGGTGGTCTTGCGCACCACCCAGCTGTAGCCGCGCATCACAAGGCCGTCCTTGCCCTCGCCGCCATGCGCGTCCTTGGTGCGCATGAGATAGGCCGCCATCAAGGGCGTGATCAGCCGCGCCACCAGCAGCGAGAACAGCACCGCGATGGCCACGGTCAGGCCGAACTGGCGGAAATACTGGCCCGGGATTCCGGGCATGAAGGAGACCGGCACGAAGACCGCGACGATGGTCGAGGTGGTGGCGATGACCGCCAGCCCGATCTCGTCCGCCGCGTCGATCGCCGCCCGATAGGGTGTCTTGCCCATCTTGATGTGCCGCGAGATGTTCTCGATCTCGACGATGGCATCATCGACCAGGATCCCGGTCGCCAGGGTGATCGCCAGGAAGGACACCAGGTTCAGCGAGAAGCCGAGCATGTCCATCGCCCAGAAGGTCGGGATCGCCGACAGCGGCAGCGCCACCGCCGAAATCAGCGTCGCGCGCCAGTTCCGCAGGAACAGGAGCACCACCAGCACCGCCAGGATCGCGCCTTCCAGCAGCGTGTCGATGGCGGCCTCGTAGTTGCCCTCGGTATAGCCCACCGTGTCGTCCACCGGCTTGATCGCCACCTCGGGATGTTCCACCGCCAGTTCGTCCAGCACCTCATGCGTGACCTCGGCCACCGAGACCTCGGAGGCGCCCTTGGCGCGGAACACCGCGAAGGTCACGACCTGTTCGCCGTTGAAGCGCGAGAAGCTGCGCAGCTCCTCGTAGGTGTCGATCACCCGGCCCAGGTTCTCCAGCTTCACGAACCGGCCCGAGGGGAGCGCGATGGTGGTATTGGCCAGCTTTTCCACCGTGGCGGCGTCACCCAGGGTGCGAATCGCCTGTTCCTGGTCGCCGACCTCGGAGCGGCCGGAACCGACATTGGCATTGGTCAGGCGCAATTGCTGGCTGACCGCCGCGGCGGTGATGCCGTAGCTGTCGAGCTTGGTCGGATCGAGTTCGACCCGGATTTCGCGGTCGGCGCCGCCGAAGCGGTCGATCCGGCCGATGCCGGGCTTGCCCTGCAACCGGCGCTTGATGACGTCATCGACGAACCAGGACAGTTCCTCGATCGACATGTTCGGCGCCGAGACCGCGAAGGTCATGATCGCCTGTCCCTCGACATCGATGCGGCTCACGATCGGCGCCTCGATCTCTCCGGGCAGGTTGCCGCGGATACCGTCGATGGCGTCCTTCACGTCCTGCACCGCCTTGTCGGTGGGGACTTCCATGCGGAATTCGATCGCGGTGGTCGAGACCCCGTCGGTGATCGTGGACTGCACGTTCTTGACGCCGGTGATCCCGGCCACGGCATCCTCGATCTCCTTGGTCACCTGGGCTTCGATCTCTGCCGGGGCGGCGCCGGGCTGCGCCACGCTGACCGCCACGAAGGGCACATCGATATTCGGGAACCGGGTGATCGGCAGCGCATTGAAGCTCTGCCAGCCGATGACCAGCAGCATGAAGAATGCCAGGAGGGGCGCGACCGGATTACGGATCGCCCATGCGGAAAAGTTCATCGCGCAGCCCTCAGTTGGCCAGAGCGGGCTGGCCCGCTTCGGGAATCGGATTGATCTTGTCGCCGTCGCGGACGAAGGCGCCGGCCTTGGTCACCACCAGGTCGCCGGGTTCCAGGCCCGAGACGACCTCGATCAGCCCGCCATCGCGGATGCCGGTGACGATCCTGACCAGTTCGACGGTGCCGTCCTTGACCCTGAGCGCGGTGGCGCCATCGGCATCGCCGCCCGCGGCCGAAACCGGGATCACCACCGCCTCGCGGCGCTCGGCCACGATCTCGGCATCGGCGAACATGCCCGACCGCACCGCCTCGGGGTCGGCGATCTCGATCCGCACCCGGCCCAGCCGGGTCACGCTGTCGACCTGTGGTTCGACCAGCCGCACCTTGCCCTCGACCGGATGGGTCAGGCCGACGAAGCGCAGCGTCGCGGGCTGGCCCTCATGCAGCTTGAGAATGTCCTGTTCGGCCACGTCGGCCATCAGTTCGAGCTTTCCGTCCTTGATGATCGAGAACAGCGCCGGACCTCCGGAAGAGGCGATCGCCCCGACCATGGCGTTCTTCTCGACGACTTCTCCCGCCACCGGGGCGGTGACCGAGGTGCGTTTCAGCTTCAGGTCCAGATCGGCGATCTGGGCATCGACCAGCACGAGTTGCGCCTTGGCGGCGGCCAGGGCCTGGGTCGAGACCGACAGCCGCGCCCGGGCCGCGGTCGCCGCGGCATCGGCCTGATCGAACGAGGCCTGGCTGACGTTGCCCTGCTCGCGCAGCGCCTTGGTCCGGGCCAGCACCCGCTCGGCCTCGTCGGCATCGGCCTTGCTGGCGATCATCTGCGCCTCGGCCTGGGCAATCGCCGCCTCGGCCCCGGCCCGCGAGGCCAGAAGCTGCGAGCGTTGCAGGGTCAGTTCGGTGTCCGAAAGCTTCGCCAGGACCTGGCCCTTCTCCACCTTGTCGCCAACCTCGGCCTCGACGGTCTCGATCGCCTGGCCCTGAATCTGCGGCTGCACCAGAACGGTTTCCACCGGGCCGACCAGCCCCGAGGCGTAGATCCGGTCCTCCACCTCGGCGGTGCGGACCGTGGAAACGGTGATCGCCGGCAGGTTCGACGCCGCGGTTCCGGCGGGGGTGGCGGCGTCCTCGGCCGCGGCAGGCAACGGCAGGGCGGCGACGCCCAGCACCAGAGCGGACAGGGCAATACTCTTCAAACGGAACATCTCAGGCGCTTTCTGACTGTCCGGCCTCGGCCGGGATAGGATTTGCTTCGGTAATCTCGGCCAGCACGTTGTCGATGCTGCGCAGGGCCAGGGCCCGCAGGGGCGAGCCGTGGAAATTGTCATTCGGGCGGCGGCGCATCTTGATGCCCTGGATGATCATGAAGATCAGCGTGGCATGGGCGCTGTAGCGGGCCTTTGCGGTTTCGAGATCGACGCCCGCGATGCGGCCGAAGACAGCCACCATGTAGCCGACGATCATGGTTTCCATCCGCTCGAACAGCGAGGCAACCTCGGTGCGCCGCTTGGCGGCGGCCAGGATTTCGGTCCAGATCGCCCCGCCGTCGCAATCGTCGATGTCGAGATGCTCGATGAGCCCGGCCCGCAGCAGGCCCCTGGGATCGTCGGACTCCATGATCGTCTCGAAATCGCGCTCGACATAGGCCAGATCGCGTTCGACCATCGCCTCGATGATCGCATCCTTGGACGGGAAGTAACGATAGAAATTGCCGGCGCTCATGTTGGCCGCCTGGGCAAGATCCTGCATCGACGCCTTCTCGAACCCCTTGGCGGCAAAGACCCCGCGCACCGAGTCGAGCAACTCGCACATCCGGCTTCCGGCGGCGGTCTCGGCTGTCTCGAGCTTCATGGTCATTGCGGTTCTGTTCCTTGGTCCTTGATCCCCGCGGTCCGGGCCCTGGGTGCCTTGCCGGCGGTGATCAGCGTCATATCGTCGAATCTGAATGAGAATGAATGTTCATTCACTCGGCGCCACATGCTGGATCTTCGTGGTCAAATCAAGTCGGAATTTCAAAAAACCCATGCGCCTTGCGGCAGCGCAGCACGCCTGCAGCTTTCCTGCTACATGGAAATCCGGAATGTATCAAGCATTAACATTGGGAATTTGGTAGCGGAAACGCCGCGTTGCGGCGGAACGCGCGCAGCCGGACACGCGGCACCGCCACGCGCCGCGGTCCTTGCATCAAGATCGGGATCGGGTCGGTCTAATTCAACCGGGCGCCGCTCTGCGCGTCGAAGACATGCAGAAGCGCCGGATCGGCCGTCAGGTGCAGGCTTTCGCCCACCGGGCGTTCGGCAGGCACGGCGCAGACCACGTCCTCGCCCTCGATGCTGCCATGCACCAGCCGCTGCGAACCGAGTTCCTCGATATAGGCGACCGGCATCTCGAAGGCGCCATCTTCATCCGCCGCAGCCGGGCGCAGATCCTCGGGCCGGATGCCCAGGGTGATCCTGCCGTCCGGCAAGCCGTCCCCGACCGCCACCCTGCCGCCGCCGAACTGCACCGTGCCGCCCGACAGCACCGCCGGCAGCAGGTTCATCGCCGGCGAGCCGATGAAGGCCGCGACAAAGGCGCTGGCCGGGCGCTTGTAGACGTCCATCGGGGCGCCGATCTGCTCGACCCGGCCACCGTTCAGCACCACCAGCCGGTCGGCCAGGGTCATCGCCTCGACCTGGTCATGGGTGACATAGAGCGAGGTCGTCCCCAACCGTTTCTGCAACAGCCGGATTTCGCCGCGCATCGTCACCCGCAGCTTGGCGTCGAGGTTCGACAGCGGCTCGTCGAACAGGAAGGCCGCCGGATCACGCACGATCGCGCGGCCCATCGCCACCCGCTGCCGCTGCCCGCCCGACAGCGCCCGGGGCTTGCGGTCCAGGTACTCGCCGATCTCGAGAATCTTCGCCGCCTCATCGACCCGCCGGGCGATCTCGGCCCGGTCCATCTTCCGGTTCTTCAGCCCGTAGGCCAGGTTCTGGCGCACCGACATATGCGGATAGAGGGCATAGTTCTGGAACACCATGGCGATGTCCCGGTCGGCCGGCTCGACCTTGTTGACGACCCGGTCGCCGATGCTGACGGTCCCTTCCGAGATCGTCTCAAGCCCGGCCACCATCCGCAGCAGGGTCGATTTTCCGCAACCGGAGGGGCCGACCAGCACCACGAATTCGCCGTCGGCGACCGTCAGGTTGATCCCCTGCACCGCCAGCGTCTTGCCGTCATAGGACTTTCCGACCCCTTCCAGAACGATTCCGGCCATCTATTTCTCCGCATCCACGAGGCCCTTGACGAAGAGCTTTTGCATTCCCACCACCACGATCACCGGCGGCAACATCGCCAGCACCACGGCAGCCATGACGTAATTCCATTGCGGCACCGAATCCGCGACATCGGCCATCCGCTTGATCCCCGTCACGATGGTGTAATACTTCGAGTCGGTGGTGATCAGCAGCGGCCAGAGATACTGGTTCCAGCCGTAGATGAAGAGGATCACGAAGAGCGCGGCCATGTTGGTCCGGCTCAGCGGCACCAGGATGTCCCTGAAGAATTTCATCGGCCCGGCACCGTCGATCCGCGCCGCCTCGACCAGTTCGTCCGGTATGGTCAGGAAGACCTGCCGGAACAGGAAGGTCGCGGTCGCCGAGGCGATCAGCGGCACGATCAGGCCGGGATAGCTGTTCAGCATCCCCAGATCGGCGACGACCTTGTAGGTCGGGAAGATCCGCACCTCGACCGGCAGCATCAGGGTGATGAAGATCATCCAGAAGGCCAAGGTGCGCAGCGGGAAGCGGAAATAGACGATGGCGAAGGCCGAGAGGATCGAGATGGCGATCTTGCCGAAGGCGACGCCCAGGGCCATGATCAGGCTGTTCAGCATCATCCCGCCCAATGGCGGTGCGCCCGAGGTCGACAGCCCGGTGGTGAGCATGGCCCGATAGGCGTCGAGCCCGCGGTCCCCGGGCAGAAGCGGGATCATCCCCGACAGGAAGTCGTCCGGCCCGTGGGTCGAGGCGATGACGGCGATATAGACCGGAAAGGCGACGATCAGGACGCCGATGACCAGCACCAGATGCGCCAGAAAATTCAGGAACGGGCGATCTTCGACCATCAGTATTGCACCCTTCGCTCGATGAACCGGAACTGCACGATGGTCAGCGTCACCACGATCGCCATCAGGATCACGGATTGCGCCCCGGACGAGCCGAGGTTGGCGCCCAGCTGACCGTCGCGGTAGACCTTGTAGACCAGGATCATGGTCGACTGGCTGGGCCCGCCGGCCGTGGTGGCATCGATCACGCCGAACGTGTCGAACATCGTGTAGACGACATTGATCACCATCAGGAAGAAGGTCGTCGGCGACAGCAGCGGGAAGGTGATGGTGAAGAACCGCTTGACCGGCCCGGCGCCGTCGATCGCGGCGGCCTCGCGCAGCGACATCGGGATCGCCTGCAGACCGGCGACGAAGAACAGGAAGTTGTAGCTGATCTGCTTCCAGCTCGACGCGATGACCACCAGCGCCATCGCATCCTGGCTGTGCAGGCCATGGTTCCAGTCATAGCCGATCTGGTCCAGCAGATAGGGCAGGATGCCGATGGTCGGGTTGAAGATGAACCACCACATGATCCCCGCCACCACCGGCGCAACGGCATAGGGCCAGACCAGCAGCGTGGTATAGAATTTCGAACTCTTGAGCGTCCGGTCCAGCGCCAGCGCCAGCAGCAGCGCCACCACCATCGACACCAGCGCGACCGAGACCGAGAAGATCGCGGTGACCTTCATCGAGTTGAGATAGTAGCTGTCCGCGAACAGCGCCTGATAGTTCTTCAGCCCGATGAAGGTGGTCTTGATGCCGAAGGCATCCTGACGCAGGAAGCTCTGCCACAACGCCTGTCCGGCGGGCCAGATGAAGAACACCAGCGTGATCGCCAGTTGCGGCGCAAGCAGCAGCCAGGGCAGGCCCTTGTGGCCGAAGATCGCTCGTTTCATGAACAGCCTATGCGCAAGGGTCGGCCCGCGCGGAAGGCGCGGGCCGGTTGGGTCGTCAGACGGCTACTCGTTGGCCGACTGGAATTCGCGCAGGATCTGGTTGCCGCGCTCGTCCACCGATTTCAGGGCTTCGGCGGCGGTCTTGGACCCCGAGAGAAGCGCCTGGAACTCTTCGTCCATGATGTCGCGGATCTGGACGAAATTGCCGAAACGCAGACCTTTCGAATTCTCGGTCGGCGGGTTCAGCGTGATCTGCTTGATCGAGACATCGGCGCCCGGGGTCTTTTCGTAGAAGCCCTGGCTCTTGCCGAGATCATAGGCCGCCTGGGTGATCGGCAGATAGCCCGAGAACTGGTGCCAGTCGGCCTGCACTTCCGGCGAGGACAGGTAGCTGAAGAAGTCCGCGACGGCCTTGTATTCCTCGGCCGGACGGCCCTGCAGCACCCAGAGCGTCGCACCACCGATGATGGTGTTCTGCGGCGCGCCCTCGACATCGTCGTAATAGGGCAGCATGCCGTAGCCGACTTCGAAGTCCTTGGCGTTGGCCACGACCCCGGCCCGCGAGGCCGACGAGTTCATGTACATCGCGCATTCCTGCGAATAGAACTTCGGCGGCGCGTCATTGCCGCCCACCGGGCCGCCATACTGGAAGAGGCCCGAGTCCTGCCACTTCTTCAGGTTTTCCCAGTGCCGCACCAGCGGCTCGTCCTTCTCGAACACCAGCTCGGTGCCCAGTCCGCCGAAGCCGTTCTCCAGCGTGCCGATCGGCTGGTTGTGCCAGGCCGAGAAGTTCTCGGTCTGCACCCAGGAGATCCAGCCCGAGGTAAAGCCGCAGGGAGCCGCGCCCGATTCCATGATCTTGTTCGAGAATTCCTCCAGCTCGCCCCAGGTCTTGGGCGGGGTCTCGCGGTCGAGCCCGGCCTTCTCGAACACGTCCTTGTTGTAATACAGGATCGGGGTCGAGGAGTTGAACGGCATCGACAGCATGTTGCCGTCGGTATCGGTGTAATAGCCGACAACCGCCGACAGGAAGGCATCGGGATCGAAGGGTTCGCCCATGTCGGCCATCAGCTGATAGACTGGATAGATCGCGCCCTTTGCCGCCATCATGGTGCCGGTGCCGACTTCGAAGACCTGCACGACCGCGGGTTGCTCACCGGCGCGGAAGGCCGCAATGGCAGCGGTCATCGTCTCGGGATAGCTGCCCTTGTAGGTCGGAATGACCGTGTATTCGTCCTGGCTGGCGTTGTAGCCGGCGACGATCTCTTCCAGCTTCTGGCCAAGCTCGCCGCCCATGGCGTGCCACCACTGGATTTCGGTCTTGGCGTCGGCGGCGCCGGCCATGGCGGCCAGTGCAATCGCGGCGGTTGTTGTCTTCAGCATCATGTAAGAACTCCCTGAATGTTTGGGATGCCGGATCGTATTCCAGCCCCCAGGTAACGGCAATATGACCGCAACCCTTCGGTTTTGTTACAAAACCATACTCGGACCCTCCCCGGTCCTTGCGGCCACTCTATCGTGATTTCATCCGTCTGCAATATCTGCCCGTTCTTTAAGCAGACGGGTCAGCCAGTCGGGATCCATTTCCGGCACCGAGGACAGCAGCAATTCGGTATAGGGATCATGCGGCGGGCTCAGCACATCGGCCTTTTCGCCTTGTTCCACGACCTTTCCGGACTGCATCACCACCACGTCGTCGGCGATCGCGCGCACCGTGGCGATGTCATGGGTGATGAACATGTAGGCCAGGTCGAACTCGGCCTGGAGCCGGTCGAGCAGGTTGAGAATCCCCTCGGCCACGATCTGGTCCAGCGCCGAGGTCACTTCGTCGCAGATGATGAATTTCGGTTCCGCCGCCAGCGCCCGGGCGATTCCGACCCGCTGCTTCTGCCCGCCCGACAGTTCCGAGGGCAGCCGGTCGATGTACTCGTCGGGCTCCAGCTCGATCAGGTTCAGCAGATGCCGCACCCGCTCGTCCAGCGCCGCGCCCTGCAGGCCCAGATACATCTGCGCCGGGCGACCGATCAGCGCCCGCAGCCGCAGCTTCGGGTTCAGCGAGGTATCGGCCGACTGATAGATCATCTGCGCCTGACGCAACTGCTCGCGGCTGCGCTTGCGGAAATCGGGCGGCAGCGGCTCACCCTCGAACAGCACCTCGCCGGCCGACGGCACCAGCAGCCCGGTCAGCACCCTGGCGGCGGTGGATTTGCCGCTGCCGCTCTCGCCCACCACCGCGACGGTGCGGCGTTTGTGTATTTCGAAGCTCACGTCCTTCAGCACCGGCACCCTGCCGTAGCCGGCGGTGATCCCGCGCAGTTCGACCAGCGGCACGCCCCTGGCCGCGGGCTGCACCGCCCGCTGGTGCGAGCGCACCGCCCAGAGCGTCTTGGTGTAATCCTCCTTCGGCGCCGCCAGCATCTCGCGCGTCGGCGCTTCCTCGACCTCGTCGCCGCGCAGCAGAACCTTGATCCGGTCGGCCATCTGCGCCACCACCGCCAGGTCGTGGGTGATGTAGATCGCCGCCGTGTCGAACTGCGCCACGATGTCGCGAATCGCCGACAGCACCTCGATCTGGGTTGTGACGTCCAGCGCCGTCGTCGGCTCGTCGAAGATGATCAGATCGGGGCGGCAGGCCATCGCCATCGCCGTCATCGCCCGCTGCAACTGCCCGCCCGAGACCTGGTGCGGATAGCGAAAGCCGATCTCTTCCGGGTTCGGCAGCTGCATCCGGCGATAGAGTTCCACCGCGTCGGCCTCGGCCTCGGCGCGCGGCATCACCCCATGCACCACCGGGGTCTCGGTATATTGGTCGATCAGCCGGTGCGCCGGGTTGAAGCTGGCCGCCGCCGACTGCGCCACATAGGCGATCCGGCTGCCGCGCAGGTCGCGCCGGGTGCCGACGCTGGAGGCCAGAAGGTCGATCCCGTCGAACATAACCTTGCCGCCGGAAATCCGGCAGCCGTCGCGGGTGAACCCCATCGCCGCCAGGCCCAGGGTCGATTTTCCCGCCCCGCTCTCGCCGATCAGCCCCAGCACCTCGCCCCGTTGCAGGGTCAGGTCCACGCCCTTGATGATCGGCACCCAGTCGTCGCCGGTCCGGCCCTCGATATGGATGTCGGTCATTTCCAGCAGCGGCGCGTCAGTCATCGCTCAATCCTTCAGCCCCGAGGCCCGGTGCAGCTGCCAGTCGACCACGAAATTCACCGCCACGGTCAGCAGCGCGATGGCCCCGGCCGGCAGCAGCGGGGTGATGTCGCCATAGGAGATCAGCGTCGCGTTCTCGCGCACCATGCTGCCCCAGTCGGCCGTCGGCGGCTTGATCCCGAGACCGAGGAACGACAGCGACGAGATCATCAGGAACACGAAGCAGAACCGCAGTCCGAACTCCGCCACCAGCGGCGCCATGGCATTGGGCAGGATCTCGCGGGTGATCAGCCGCCACATGGTCTCGCCACGCAGCCTGGCGGCCTCGATATAGTCCATCACCACGATCCCCTGCGCGACCGAGCGCGACAGGCGGAACACCCGGGTCGAATCGATCGCGGCGATGACCAGGATCATGTTGATGATCGAGGTGCCGAAGATCGTCAGCAGCAGCAGCGAGAAGATCAGCGCCGGAATCGCCATCAGCGCATCGACGATCCGGCTGAGCACGGTATCGACCCAGCCGCCGACCGCTGCCGCCCAGAGCCCCAGCAGAGCACCGATGCTGAAGGCCAGGGCGGTCGTCGCCAGGGCGATTCCGACGGTGTTGCGGGCGCCGTAGATCAGCCGGGTCAGCATGTCCCGGCCCAGGTTGTCGGTGCCCAGCAGATGCCCCTCGCCCCAGGGCAGATACTGCGCCCCGATCACCTCGCGCTCGGCATAGGGGGCCAGAACCGGCGCCAGCAGGGCCACCGCGGCGTAGATCAGGATCACCAGCATTCCGAAGCTGGCCATCAGCGGGGCGCCGCGCATCGCCCGCCGCAGCTCTCCCCGGGTCAGCGCGACCAGCGGAAAGCGGAACAGCCAGCCCAGCACCACCGCCGAGAGCCCGAGACAGGCCAGTCCGACAAGAATCCAGAGAAACGTCATCGGCGGTGCCTCAGCCGCGGATTGCTCAGCGTCGAGAGCACATCCGCCAGGAGATTCAGCAGGACATAGGCCGAGGCGAAGATCAGCGAGATCGCCTGCACCACCGGCATGTCGCGATCGGCCACCGAATTGACCATCAGCTGGCCGAGGCCGGGATAGGTGAACACCACCTCGACCGCGACCACCCCGGTGATCAGATAGGCCAGGTTCAGCGCCACCACCGTGATGATCGGCGCCAGCGCGTTCGGCAGCGCATGGCGCAGCACCACGCGCAGCGGCGACAGGCCCTTGAGCCGCGCCATCTCGATATAGGGCGAGGCCATCAGGTTGATGATCGCGGCACGGGTCATCCGCATCATGTGCGCGGTGACGACCAGCGTCAGGGTCAGCGCCGGCAGGAAGGTCATGTCGAGGCGCTGCACGAAGGTCGTGTTCTCGCGGATTCGCGCCAGCGAGGTGAAATGCCCGCCCTGCGCCAGCCAGACGATCAGGATATAGGCGACGAAGAATTCCGGAAACGAGATCGAGGTCAGCGCCGAGGCATTCGCCACCCGGTCGAAGATCGAGTTCCGCCACAGCGCCGCCAGCAGCCCCAGCACCAGCGACAGCGGCACCGCCAGCGTCGCGGCATAGAGCGCAAGGAACATGGTGTTGTAGAGCCGGCCCGAGATCAGGTCGGCGATCGGTCTCTGGTTCGATGTCGAGATGCCGAAATCGCCGCTCATCGCGCCGGCCAGCCAGTTCCAGTAGCGCACCGGCGCCGGATCGTTCAGCCCCAGCTGCTCGCGCAGCGCCGCCAGCGTCTCGGGCGTGGCAGACTGGCCGAGCAGCGCCTGGGCCTGGTCGCCCGGCAGCATCTCGCTGGCGCCGAAGATGATGACCGAGACGATGAAAAGGGTCAGCAGGCCATAGAGCAGCCGCTTGCCGATCATCATCCACAACTCGGACATATGGTCCCTTCTCCTGTGGCCCGCCGGTCTTGACGCCGGCCGGGCAGTGCCCCGGCCCGGAAGCACCGGGCCGGGAAGGCCTTGATCAGGCGGTCAGCCACCAGCGTTCCGGGGCGCGGAACCCGTCCAGCGTCCAGTTGGCGGCGATCTGGTCGGGCGTGCCGACCCGGTCGTTGGTCGCCATCACGTAGCTGGCGAACATCGGGATCACGGTCGCGCCCTCGTCCGAGACGATCTTCTGCATCTCGAAATACATCTCGCGCCGCTTGGCCTCGTCCAGCTCGGACCGCGCCGCCAGCAGCAGCTCGTCGAAACGCGCATTGGACCAGAAGGTCTCGTTCCACGGCACGCCGGTGGTATAGGCCGTGGTGAACATCCAGTCCTCGGTCGGACGCCCGCCCCAGTAGCTGGCGCAGAAGGGCTTCTTCATCCAGACATTGTCCCAGTAGCCATCGTTCGGCGCCCGGTCGACATTGATGTTGATCCCCGCCGCGGCGGCCTTTTCGGCATAGAGCACCGCCGCGTCCACCGCGCCGGTAAAGGCCGCATCGGCCGCCGAAAGGGTCACGTCCAGCGTCTCCAGCCCGGCCTTCTTGAGGTAGAACTTCGCCTGGTCGGCATCGTATTCGCGCTGCGGCAGGTCCGAATTGTGGAACCGGTTCGAGGTCGAGATCGGGTGGTCGTTCCCCAGGGCGCCGTAGCCGTTGAGGATCTTGTCCACCAGCTCCTGCCGGTCGAGCCCGAACTTCAGCGCCATCCGCACGTTGTTGTCGCTGAAGGGCGCGGCGCGGCTGTCCATCGGGAAGACATAGTGCTGGGTGCCGGCGACCGAGATGATCCGCACGTTGCCGGCCCGCTGCATCAGCCCGACCGTCGCCTTGTCCACCGGGTCGATCACGTCCACCTCGCCGGTCAGCAGCGCGTTCTGCCGCGCCGCCGGGTCGATGATGGTGATCAACTCGATCCCGTCCAGATGCGCCCGGTCGGTCTTCCAGTAGTTCGGGTTCCTCGACAGGGTCGCGCTGACGCCGGGTTCGTAGCTGTCCACCACATAGGGGCCGCAGCCATCGGGCGAGGTCACGTCGATCTTGCCATCCACCGCGGGCATGATCGCCAGGTGATAATCCGAGACGATGAACGGGAAGTCGGCATTGGCCGCGCTCAGCGTCACCACCAGCCAGTCGCCATCCTTCGTCAGGTCGGTGATCGACTCGACGATCGGCTTGGCCGCCGAGGTCGAATCCTCGCCCCGGTGATGGTTCAGCGAGGCGATCACGTCCTCCACCGTCACCGGCTTGCCGGAATGGAAGGTGACGCCCGAACGCAGCTTGAACCGCCAGGTCACCGCGTCGTCCGAGGCCCATTCCTCGGCCAGTTCGCCGACCAGCTGGCCGTCGCTGGCGATCTCGGTCAGGTAGTTGTGCCGCGCGGTCGCGAAGACCTGCACGAACTGCTGATCCCAGAGCCCGGGATCATAGCCGTCCGATGTCGATCCGGCGGCGATGGCAAAACGCATCACCCCGCCCTTCATCGGCTCGGCGCTGGCGCGGCGGACGCCCGCCGGAAGGATCAAGGCGGCACCGCCAAGCGCGCTCGCGCCCTGCAGCAGCCGGCGGCGGCTAAGGCCGTTCTGGTTCGATCTGGTCATCTGGTCCTCTCCCTGATGCTCCGGGCGGTCCGGAATCCGGCCCTGCCCCTGTCAACTCTGCCCTGGTGTCCCCCACCCGGCGGCCAGCATGGCGCGGTTCGGCGCCCTGGCACGGTCGGCGCGAGTGTCCGGGTCCGACGCCGGAAATTCAAGGAGTTTCCCTGCTTGCCCTGCGGGGCGTGACGTGCTGGGGCCTCGCTCCGGCGCGGGGCAAATGCCCGGACCTCAGGCGAATGTCCAAGAATGCTGGCCTTTCCGCGACCGCCCGGCGCCACCCCGATTCCGTGGTAGTCTGGCCACAGCCCGCCACGCCTCGGCGCCATTCAGCGGCAAGTCCGGCGCCGATCCCCGCCTTTCGCCCGATTCGCCCGGCCTTGTCGTCGCCGTCGATGATCGCCGCCCCGGCGCGCTGCGGATCGGGCGCCAGGCACCGGCCCGGGTCAACGTGGCCGGGGCCGTCAGTAGTCCTTCTCGAAGAAGAGCCCCAACGAGCTGTCGCCGTCGCTGCCCACCTTGCCGCGCCCGGTGAGGTTCGGGGTGATGTCGAGATTCAGCTGGATTTCCGCCTCGCCCTGCGAGTTCACCTGCACGTCGGTATAGACGTTCTCCGAGATGTATTTCCCCGCCTTCAGCGCCAGATTGCCATCGGAGTCGGTGGTCACGTCCAGATCGTCCAGCCCGAACCGTTCCCTGATCCGGCCCTGCACGCCCTCGCCGCCGGTGCCGATCAGGGTCCGCACCGCATTGGCCAGCTGCACCGCCTGAAGCGGCGAGATCTTGTCCAGCCCCTTGCCGAACAGCAGCAGCGCCAGGATCTCGTCCTCGGGCAGGTCGGGCGAGGATTGCAGCGTGACCGTCGGCGCGGTGGCGGTGCCTTCGGTGATGATCTGCACCTGCACGTCCTCTACTGTGGTGGTCGCCACCAGCCGCACCGTCGGATCGAACGTGCCCTGCAACGAGGCCGAAGCCTCGGTCAGCTCCAGGCGCTTGCCCAGGATGTCGAGCCGCCCGCGCACCAGTTCGAAACTGCCGATCGGGATCACGTTTCCGGCCCGCCCGGTGAGATTCAGCTCGCCGCCGAGTTCGGCATCGAGCCCGCGGCCCCGGATGAAGACCCGGTTCGGCGCCGAGACGGTCAGGTCCAGCGCGAGTTGGCCGCCGCCCGGCTGCTCGGCCCCCTGCCCCAGCAGCCCGGCCCGCCGCCGGGTCTCGCGCACTGCCGCCGGTTCCCCCTGATGGTCGATGTCGATCAGCGTGCCCGAGGCGCCGTCGAAGGACAGGTTCACCTCGGTCGGCCCCAGGTCGATCCGGCCCTGCAACAGCCCGCCCCCGACCAGCGAGCCGCCAAGCGTCAGCTGGCCGCCCAGGGTGGTGCGGAAGGTCGGTTCCTTCACCGCGCCGACATCGGTCAGCGCCACCGCCAGGTCGATGCCGAAGGGCGATGCCAACCCGACCGACCCCTCGACCGTCGCCCGCCCGCCGGTGGAAAACCCGGTCGCGGCCTGCACCTGCGCCTGCCCCGCCGCAAGCCCGATCCGCGCCTCCAGCCCTTCCAGCGCCAACCCGACCGCCGGGACCGAGGCGCGCCCGCCCGAGACCACCACCGTGCCGCCCAGGCCGCCCAGCCCCAGGCTGTCGCGCAGGGTAAGATCGGCACTCATCTGGCCCTGCACGTCCACCGCGCTCGGCAGGAAGGCATTGGCAATGCCCAGCGGCACGCTGCCCGAGATCGTCAGGTCGGGCACCAGCCCGGCCGAGATGCTGCCCCCGACCCTGGCCGAGATCGCCGCCGGTCCGCCCAGCGTCAGATCAACCGCATAGCCATCACCCAGCCCGATCGTCCCGGCCACCGTCACCGCCCCCGGCAGCTGCTGCACGAACCGGCCCAGCGAATCGAGCCGCGCGTCCAGCGTGATCGCGCCCGGCGCATAATCGGCGTTCAGCTCCAGCGCCGGGTTCCGGAACCGCCCGCCCTCGACCCGCAGGGCGCCCTGGTCCAGCCGCAGCCTGCCGCCGAACGAGGCATCGCCCGCCAGCAGGTCATAGGCCGGACCGCTGCCGGCGCTCAGATTGCTGGCCGTGCCGGAGATATCGGCCGACAGCGCCCCGCTTGCCGCGGCATAGCTGGCCGAGACCTCGGCACGCGCGGTGCCGCTCAGCGGCAGCCTGGCAATCGTGGCGAAACGCGACAGCGCATCCAGCGTCAGCACCAGATCGCCACGCGCCGTCAGATCACCGCCCAGCCCGGCCAGATCGGCGGTGCCGGTGATCCGCGCATCGCCGTTGCGCAGATCGACATCGCGCAGGCTCAACCTGTCGCCCGACAGCCGCAGCCTGGCGGCCAGTGCGGTATTGCCCGACACCAGGTCGAAGACCGGCCCGGCGCCCAGGATCAGCCCCTCGGTCGTGCCGCTGACCTCGGCCGAAACATCGCCCGAGTCGCCGGCCCAGCTCAGCCCCACCTCGGCCTCGGCCGAACCGGCCAGCGGCAGCTTCGTCAGCGGTTCCAGCCGCGCCAGGGCGTCGAGCCCGATCCGCAGATCGGCGCTGGCGGCCGGATCGCCGCCCAGCCCGGTGAGGTCGGCCTTGCCGGCAATCCGCGCGTCACCGTTGATCAGCGCCATGTCGCGCAGGGTCAGGGTTCCGCCTGGCATCAGGGCCAGGGCGCCACGCATCTGCAGCGGACCGTCGATCAGCGGCGCCCAGACCTGCCCCGGCGCCGCGATGCCGCGGGCTTCGGCGGTCACGGTGGCGGCGAAGAGTGCCTCGGGCCGGGCCGGATGCAGCGGGTCCAGCGCGATTTCCAGATCGGTATCCGGCAGGGTGATCCCGGCCCCCGGCAGCGCCACCCTGGCACCGCTGGCCGAGATCGTCCCAGACAGCGCGTCGAGCCCCGGCGTTCCGGCCAGCACGAGGTCCAGCACCGCGCGGCCGCCCAGATCGACCTTCCCCGGCGCGAACCGGTTGCCGAGCGCCAGGTCGGCGCCGCCGTTCAGCGTCAGGTTGGCCGTGCCCGCGTCCAGCGCATAGCCGCCCGCGACCTGCAACGCGACATCGCCCGGCCCCTCGGTCGCAAGGTCCAGCGTCAGCGCCTGCCCGTCCAGCGCCACCCGCCCCCTGGCCGTCACCGGTCCGGACAGCTGCGGCACCAGAACCGATATGTCGTCGATCCCGCCGTCGATCTGCACATCCAGCGTCGAGACATCCACCGCCGCCCGGCCCTTGGCTGCAAGTGTCACCCCGCCCGGTCCCTTCCCGGACAGGTCCAGCAGATAGTCGGTCCCGGCCCGGCCCAGCGTGCCCTTGGCGGTCAGCGGCCCGTCCAGCCCCGGCACCACGATCGCGGCATCGGCCAGGGTCGCGTCCAGCTCCAGGTCGGCGCTGTCGGCGCCCAGAAGGCCGGTCAGCGCCGCCGTCAGCTGCGGCGTCGCCACATGCAGGTCATCGAAGCGCGTGCCCTCGGGGCCTCGCGCCACCCGCCCCTTGAAACTGCCGTTGCCGCCGATCAGCTCCCCCGCCAGCCCCGGCCCGATGCCCAGCCCGGTGGTCACGGCATCCAGGCTCAGATCGAAGGCCCCGCCCAGGGGTTCGTACCAGCCATCGACCGAGGCCCGCGCCGCGCCGCTCAGCGGTTGCGCCGCCAGGCCGGAATAGGGCGCCAGATCCTCGGCCGAGATGGTCGAGGTCGTGGTGATCCTCAGATTGCCGTCCAGCCCCGAGAACCGCGCCAGCCCGCGGAACCTTGCCTGCCCGGCCGAGAGATCGGCGTCGCGCAACTCGAAGGTCGCGCCGCGGGTCCAGACCAGCGTCATGCTGCCCGACACTTCCGGCCCGATGGCGCTGGCCAGCTCGGGTTCGGGCAACGCCAGCCCCGCGACCCGCGTGGCGATCCGCGCCTCGATCCCGGGTGACGCGCCGCGGGAGATCGTCCCCTCGGCACTCAGCTCTCCCGAAGCCGCCCGGACGCCATCCCGCTCGAATCCCTGGAACCGGGTGCTGATCCGAAAGCCGTCGCCCTTCTCGGAGTCATAGGCGGCCTCGATATCGCCGCCGGAAATCCGCGTCTCGACCCCCGGCAGGGGCAACAGCACCGCCTGCCCGTCGCTGGGTTTCAGACGGCCGTTCAGGTCGAACCGCTCGGGCAGCCCGTCGGCGCCGATCGCCAGCGACCCGGCCAGCGCCAGTTCCGCCGATTGCACATCCAGCCGCTCGACGGTCACCCGCCCGTCCGCCAGCAGCTCGCCGCCCAGTTTCAGATCGGCGCCGGTGCCGAAGAAGCTGCGGTATTGCTCGGCGAACAGGGGGGCCACGTCGCCGCCGAGATCCAGCCCATAGCCCAGCCCGGCCCCGTCGGGCAGATCGTTCAGCGTCAGGGCACCGGTCAGCCGTGGCCGGCCCCCCGTTTCCAGCCGGATATCGGCCCGGAAATCCGACACCGGCGCGTCGCCGGCGATCCGGAACTCCAGCGCCGGCCGGTCCGGCAGGCCCATCAGCCCGGCCAGGATGCCGCCCTCGGCCTCGGTCAGGTCCAGCGCGATCTTCAGCTGCCGGGTCTGGTTCGAGAAGGCCGCGTCCAGCACCAGCCGCCCGGTCTCGCCGTCGATGCGAACCAGAGAGAACGCCGTCTCTCCGGCGCCGTCGGCCAGGTCGAGACGGCCCGAAAGGCGCGCCACCACCTCTTCGCCCAGCACCAGCGGCCCCAGCCGCAACCGCTGGGTGGCGATCTTGCCGATGTGGACCGAGACCGGCAGGCTGGGCAGCTGCACCACCGCCGAGGTCGGCGAGGGCAGACCGCCGCCACCGCCCTGCGAGGGCGGCAGACGTTCCAGGTCGATCAGATCGGCCGAGAGGGTCTCCACCTCCAGCCGCCCGCGCAACAGGGCGCTGCGGCTCCAGTCCAGCTCGGCCCCTTCCACCGTCAGCCAGACGCCCTTGTCGTCGGCGATGGTCAGCCGCGAGAACCGCGCCGAACTGCTCAGCGCGCCCTCGAACCCGTCCAGCGTGACGGTCTGGCCGTCGCTCGACAGGTTGCTCTCGATCAGCCGGGTCAGATAGCCCTTGTCATCGTCCTGCGCCTGCGCGGCAGGCGGCAGGGCCAGGGTCAGAACCGTCAGGATCAGCGCCAGGACCCGCATCAGAACGACTGCCCGATGCCGACATAGACCTGCACGCCCTCGCCAGTGTCGCCCGAGACCGGCGCCGCCACGTCGAGCCGGATCGGCCCCAGCGGCGTGGCATAGCGCAGGCCCAGCCCGGCGCCGGAATGGCTGTCGCCGGTGCCCGGCGTCGAGCCGGACCCGACCATGCCGAAATCATAGAAACCGACGATGCCGATCTTGCCCGTGACCCGGACCCGCGCCTCAGCCGAGGCGACCAGCAGCGACCGACCGCCGGTCATCACCCCGCCGCCCAGATCGACGTCCAGCGACTTGTAGGGCTGGCCGCGCACCGTGCCGCCACCGCCCGAGTGGAACAGCATGTCGGGCGGCGTCCCGGTGATCCCCGAGCCGACGATCGAGCCCAGTTGCAGCCGCCCGGCCAGGGTCACCCGCTGATCGGCGCCGAAGCTGCGGTAATAGCGCCCGTCGCCATAGATCCGCCCGCCCGAGGCGCTGCCCGACAGCCCCAGGAACGGGCTGATCTCGAGCCTCAGGTAATAGCCGTCCCCGGCGTCCAGCGGCTTGTCGCGGGCGTCCAGTTGTCCGGTCAGCGGAAACATCAGGTGGCTGAAATTCCGGCTGCCCAGCCCGTCCTCGACCTCGGAATAGCGATACTGGATCGCGGCCGTCACTTCGGTCCGCGAGTTCAGTTCGCGCAGCAGGCCCAGCTCGACCAGCCCCTGGCGCGAGAAATAGTCGGGCTCGTCCAGCTGTGCGATCTCTGCCTTGGCGATCAGCGTGTTGGCGGCGGCGAAGGTGCCGGGCCGGGCGAATTGCGCGGTCAGCGTGTAATCCACCCCGCTGCCGCCAGGCTTGATCGAGCCGGTGGCACCGCCGATGCCGCTGATCTCGCCATCGAAGCGCAGCCGCTCGGCCCCGTGCAGGATGTTGCGATGCATCCAGAAGGCCGACAGTGTGACACCCTCCTGCGACGAGACCTCGGCGCCGAAGCCATAGCGGCGCGGCAGTTGCTCGACCACCGCGGCGGTGACGTCGAGGCTGCCGTCGGGATTGGGCGTCTCGGCCTCTTCCAGCGCAACCGAGGTGAAGGCCCCGGTCTTGCGCAGCCGCCGCGCCGCGGTGTCGAGCCCCTCGGGCGAGAACCGCTTGCCGCCCGGCAATCCGGCGATCTCGCCGATCCGGTCGGCGCGGACGTCCTTGTTGCCGGTGACATGCAGCTGGCCGAAGGTCAGTTCCGGACCGGGGTCGATGGTCACCTCGGCATCCAGCGTGGCGTCGGGATGGCGTGCGACGATGCGGCGGCCGGCGGCGGCGGCCTTGGCATGGCCGATCTCGCGCCAGCCGTCCACCGCGGCCCCGACACTCTCGCGGATCAGCGCGGCGCGGGCCGGCGCGCCGCTGTGGAACGCCTCCGGCAGGGTGGTTCCCGGCGCCAGCGGCGCGACGCTGGCCTTGCCGAAGCTGAACCGCGGCCCGGGATCGACCCGCAGGACCACGCTGTCGATCGTCTCCGGCTCGGCGAAGGGCGAGAGCGACGCCGCCTCCCGGCCGTCGATCAGGATGCTGATCGTGCCGCTGTAGTAGCCTTCGCCGTAGAGGATACCGAGCAGGTTGGCATAGTCGGCCCGCGCCGCGGCCACCGTGTCCTGCGCCGCAGCCGTCTCGGTCGCCGCCGCGGTCAGCACCAGCGAGCCGGATTCGAGCAGCGCCTTCAGCGAGTCGTCCGCCCCGGTCTCGAGCCGCGCCTCCATCGCCATGCCGCCCAGGGGCAGGCAGGCCAGCGCCAGGGCACCGAACCAGGGAGCGGCGGAACGGAGAGGCTTGGGCAGGATCATCTGGGGTTGACTCGCGTTCTGGAACCCTGGGCCTTGCGATGCCGAAGCACCCGACCCCTTGCCCCGAGTCTATAGCGCTCAGCCGCCACGGCCAGCAGATTCGGCGGTTTTTCGCGGCTTCGGCGGAAACGTGAACCGGCACGGCGCTTGACCCGGCGCGGAGGGCGCGCAAGCTTGGCCTGTCGCATGGGGAGACCGGGGATGGAACTGCAACTCTACAGCTACTTTCGATCCTCGGCGGCCTATCGGGTCCGGATCGCGCTCAACCTGAAAGGGCTCGACTGGCAATCGCGCGGCGTCCACCTGACCCGCGGCGGCGGCGAGCAGAAGGCGGCGGCCTATCGCGAGATCAACCCGCAGGGACTGGTGCCGGCGCTGGCGCTGGACGCGCGGATCGTCACCCAGTCGCAGGCGATCTGCGAATTGCTGGAAGAACTGCACCCGACCCCGCCGCTGCTGCCCGCCGAGCCCTTCGCCCGCGCCTATGTGCGCGAGGTCATGGCGCTGGTCGCCTGCGACATCCATCCGCTGAACAATCTGCGGGCCAAGGAATACCTGAACCAGATGGGGATCGGCTCCGAGGCCTGGATGGGCTGGTACCGGCACTGGATCGCGGTCGGGCTGACCGGGCTCGAAGCCCTGGTGACCGGCTCGGGCCGCGCCGGGCGGTTCTGCCTCGGCGACAGCCCGACCCTGGCCGACGCCTTTCTGGTGCCGCAGATCTACAATGCCCTGCGCTTCGACTGCCCGACCGCCGGCTTCCCGGCCCTGATGCGGATTCACGAGACCTGCACCGCCCTGCCCGCCTTCGCCGAAGCCGCCCCCGAGGTCCAGCCCGACGCCGAGTGACGCATTCGCAGGACCGCGGCGCGCCCGGATGCTTCTCCGGCGGCATGTCCCGACCCGGACGAAGCGGGGCGCAGGCCGTCATCTTCGGGTCGCAAATACTCCCGCCGGAGGCTCCTGCGGCCGCCACCGGCGCAGCGGTTCAGAGGATGCCCGGCAGGTTCAGCCCGTTCTCGCGGGCGCAGTCCAGCGCCTCCGGATAGCCGGCATCGGCATGGCGCATCACCCCCGTCGCCGGGTCGTTCCACAGCACCCGGGCGATCCGGGCGTCGGCCTCGGGGGTGCCGTCGCAGACCACGACCATGCCGGAATGCTGCGAGAACCCCATCCCGACCCCGCCGCCGTGGTGCAGCGAGACCCAGGTGGCGCCGCTGGCGCAGTTGAGCAGCGCGTTCAGCAGCGGCCAGTCGCTGACCGCATCCGAACCGTCACGCATCGCCTCGGTCTCGCGGTTCGGCGAAGCGACCGAGCCGGAGTCCAGATGATCCCGGCCGATGACGATCGGCGCCGACAACTCGCCGTTGCGGACCATCTCGTTGAAGGCCAGCCCCAGCTTGTCGCGCAGCCCGAGCCCGACCCAGCAGATCCGCGCCGGCAGGCCCTGAAAGGCGATCTGCGCCCGCGCCATGTCGAGCCAGTTGTGCAGATGCGGGTCGTCGATCAGTTCCTTCACCCTGGCGTCGGTCCTGTAGATGTCCTCGGGATCGCCCGAGAGAGCGCACCAGCGGAACGGACCGATGCCGCGGCAGAACAGCGGCCGGATATAGGCCGGGACGAAACCGGGGAAGGCGAAGGCGTCGTCCAGCCCTTCGTCCTGCGCCACCTGGCGGATGTTGTTGCCGTAATCCAGCGTCGGCACCCCGGCGTTCCAGAACGCCAGCATCGCCGCGACCTGGGTCTTCATGCTGGCCCGCGCCGCCGCCTCGACCGCCCCGGGATCGGTCTCGCGTTTCGCCCGGGCCTCGGCCACCGTCCAGCCGGCCGGCAGATAGCCGTTCAGCGGATCATGCGCCGAGGTCTGGTCGGTGACGATATCGGGCCGCGGCCCACCGGCCCGCATCCGCGCCACCAGTTCGGGGAAGACCTCGGCCGCGTTGCCCAGCAGCCCGACCGATTTCGCCTCGCCCTTCACGGTCCAGCCGGCGATCATCGCCAGCGCCTCGTCCAGGCTGCGCGCCTTGGCATCGAGGTAGCGGGTGCGCAGGCGGAAATCGATCCGGCTCTCGTCGCATTCCACCGCCAGGCAGCAGGCCCCGGCCATCACCGCGGCCAGCGGCTGCGCCCCGCCCATGCCGCCCAGCCCGCCGGTGAGGATCCATTTCCCGGTCAGGTCGCCGCCATAGTGCTGGCGCCCGGCCTCGGCGAAGGTCTCGTAGGTGCCCTGCACGATGCCCTGGGTGCCGATGTAGATCCAGGACCCGGCGGTCATCTGGCCATACATGGCCAGGCCCTTGCGATCGAGCTCGTTGAAATGCTCCCAGGTCGCCCAATGCGGCACCAGGTTCGAGTTCGCGATCAGCACCCGCGGCGCGTCGGGATGGGTGCGGAACACGCCGACCGGCTTGCCGGACTGGACCAGCAGGGTTTCATCGGCCTCGAGCCCGCGCAGCGCCGCGCAGATCCGGTCGAAATCCTGCCAGGTCCGGGCCGCCCGGCCGATGCCGCCATAGACGACCAGCTCATGCGGGTTCTCGGCCACATCGGGATGCAGGTTGTTCATCAGCATCCGCAGGGGCGCCTCGGTCAGCCAGCTCTTCGCGCTGATCTCGGGGCCGGTGGGCGGAAAGATGTCGCGCAGGTTGTGGCGCGGGTTGGAGGCGTCGGTGCTCATGTTCGGGCCTTTCGCTTGCGGCGAGGCCGGGGGCGCTGCTCCCGGACCCCCGGAGTGTATTGGAGGCAAAGAAGGGTCATCCGGCCAGGACCGGCGCCAGGGCGGCCAGCCGCGCCAGGATCGCTGCCAGGGTATCGCGGAGTCGCCCGGCGCCGGCCTCGTCATAGCGCCAGGGCGGCGCCTCCCCGGCCAGGTAGCTGCGCTGCGCCAGTTCCATCTGGATCGCGTGCAGACCCTCGGCCGGACGGCCATAGTGCCGGGTGGTCCAGCCACCGGTGAAACGGCCGTTGACGACATGGGTCCGGCCCGGGGCGGCGGCGCAGATCTCCCGGACCGCTTCGGAAAGCCGCGGATCGCAGGTCGCGCCGTGATTGGTGCCGATGTTGAACTCGGGCAGCAGCCCGTCGAAGAGGAAGGGAATCCGCGACCGGATCGAATGGCAGTCATAGAGGATCGCCACCCCGTGCCGCGCCCGGACCCGCTCCAGCTCGGCCGCCAGCGCCGCGTGATAGGGGGCGTGAAACTCGGCCAGGCGCCGCGCGGTCTCGGCGGCGTCGGGCGGCTCGCGCCACAGCGCCCGGCCGTCAAAATCGGTCAGCGGCACCAGACCGGTGGTGTTCTGCCCGGGATAGAGCGAGGCGCCGGACGGGTCGCGGTTGGCGTCGATCACATAGCGGTGGAAGGTCGCCCGCACCGTCGTGGCGCCGGGCAGGAGCCCGTCGTAGAGCCGGTGGACATGCCAGTCGGTGTCGGCGAGGCGCTGGCCGATCGGGGTCAGCCGCGCCATGATCCCGGGCGGGACATGGGTGCCGGTATGCGGCAGACCCAGGACGACCGGACCCTCGCCGCGATGCAGTTCGACCGGGCTCATCGGCCCAGCTCCGGCAGCGGCAGGCCCTCGGTCAGGGTGCCATCGGCCACCAGCGCCGCCGCCAGTTCCAGATCGGGCGCCAGGTAGCGGTCGGCCTCCAGCGCCGGCACCCGCGCCCGCAAACGCGCGATCACCTCCTGCAGGGCCGGGCTGGTGCGCAGCGGCGCCCGGAACCCGATGCCCTGTGCCGCGCAGAGCGCCTCGACCCCCAGGATCACCCGCAGGTTGGCCGCCATCCGGCCCAGCCGCCGGGCCCCATGCGCCGCCATCGAGACATGGTCCTCCTGGTTGGCGCTGGTCGGCGTCGAATCGGTCGAGCAGGGATTGGCCAGATGCTTGTTCTCGCTCATCAGCGCCGCAGTCGTCACCTCGGCGATCATGAAGCCCGAGTTCAGCCCCGGATCGGGGGTCAGGAAGGGCGGCAGGTCGAAGCTCAGCGTCGGATCGACCATCAGCGCCACCCGTCGCTGGGCAATCGCGCCGATCTCGGCCATGGCCAGCGCGATCTGGTCGGCGGCGAAGCCCACCGGCTCGGCATGGAAATTCCCGCCCGAGACGATCAGCCCCTCCTCGACCAGCACCAGCGGGTTGTCGGTGACGGCATTGGCCTCGACCTCCAGGGTCCGCGCGGCAAAGCGCAGCAGGTCCAGGCAGGCGCCGGTCACCTGCGGCTGGCAACGGATGCAATAGGGGTCCTGCACCCGGCTGTCGCCGTCGCGGTGGCTGTCGCGGATTTCCGATCCCTGCATCAGCGCCGATTGCGCCGCCGCCACCTCGATCTGCCCGGCATGGCCGCGCAGCTGGTGGATCGCGGCGACGAGGGGCGCGGTCGAGCCCATGATCGCATCGGTCGAAAGCGCGCCGGTGACCACCGCGGCGCGGCAGGCATCCATCGCCTGAAACAGCCCGGCCAGCGCGCAGGCGGTCGAGAACTGGGTGCCGTTGATCAGCGCCAGCCCCTCTTTCGGGCCCAGCACGATCGGCTCCAGCCCGGCCTTCGCCAGCGCCTCGGCCCCCGGCATCCGGATGCCATCGACCTCGGCCAGGCCCTCGCCGATCATCACCGCCGCCATATGCGCCAGCGGCGCCAGGTCGCCCGAAGCGCCGACCGAGCCCTGCACCGGGATCACCGGCAGCACGCCGCGCGCCAGCATCGCCTCGATCAGCGCCACCGTGGTCGTCGCGACGCCCGAGGCGCCCCGGCCCAGCGACAGGAGTTTCAGCGCCATCATCAACCGGGTGGTTCCGGGCTCCAGCGCCTCACCCACCCCGGCGCAATGCGACAGGATCAGGTTGCGTTGCAGGGTGGCCGTATCGCCGGCCGCGATCTTGACGCTGGCCAACTTGCCGAACCCGGTGTTGACACCATAGACCGCCGCGCTGCCCGCCGCCGCCTCGGCCACCAGCGCCGCCGCCGCCGCGATCCCCGGCGCCGCGGAGGCATCCAGCCGGACCGCCGGCGCATCGGACCAGATCCGCCGCAACTGGTCGAGGGGCGCCGCCCCCGGTGTCAGGGTCAGCATGGGTTGCCCTCGATATAGCACCGATGCAGCGGGTTGAAGCCGATCCGGTAGCTGAGCTCGGCCGGTTTGCCGACATCCCAGACCGCCAGGTCGGCACGCAGGCCCGGCGCGATCCGGCCGCAGTCGTCCAGGCCCAGGGCCCGGGCGGCATGGGCAGTGACGCCGGCCAGGCATTCCGCGGGCGTCATCCGGAACAGCGTCGCCGCCATGTTCATCGCCAGCAGCAGCGAGGACATCGGCGACGAGCCGGGATTGCAATCGGTCGCCACCGCCATCGCCACCCCGGCATCGCGGAAGGCCTGCACCGGCGGCGCCTGGGTTTCCCGCAGGGTGTAATAGGCGCCCGGCAGCAGCACCGCGACAGTGCCCGCCCGCGCCAGTGCGACGGCGTCCTCGGGCGTCGCATATTCGAGGTGATCCGCCGACGACGCCCCGTACCGTGCCGCCAGAGCCGCGCCGCCCAGATGCGACAGCTGCTCGGCATGCAGCTTGACCGGCAGCTTCAGCTTACGGGCATGGTCGAAGACCCGGGCGATCTGCGCCGGCGAAAAGGCGATGCCTTCGCAGAACCCGTCCACCGCGTCGGCCAGCCCCTCGGCGGCGGCGGCCTCCATCGCCGGAAGACAGACCTCGTCCAGATAGGCATCGGCATTGCCTGCATGGTCCGCCGGCAGCGCATGGGCGCCCAGGAAGCTGGTCCGCACCCGGACCGTCCGCGCCTCCGCGATCGCCCGCGCCACCCGCAGCATCTTCAGCTCGGTCTCGACATCCAGGCCGTAGCCGGACTTCACCTCGATCACCGCCACGCCCTCGGCGATCAGCGCATCGACGCGGCGCAGCGCCTGCTCCAGCAGCGCGTCTTCGGACGCCGCCCGGGTCGCCGTCACGGTCGAGACGATCCCGCCCCCGGCCCGCGCCACCTCGGCATAGCTGGCGCCGTTCAGCCGCATCTCGAATTCGTCGGCACGGTCGCCGCCATGCACCAGATGGCTGTGACAGTCGATCAGGGCCGGCGTGACCAGGCGCCCGCCAAGCTCCACCACCTCGCCATGCCGGATATCCTCGGGCAGCGCCGCCATCGCCCCGGCCCAGGCGATCCTGCCGCCCTGCAGGACGATCCCGCCGTCTTCGATCAGCGGCGGCAGTTCGGGGCTGACCGCGGCGAGCCGAAGATTGGTCAACAGCATGAAACGACTCCTTGCCAGAGCGGCGATACTCGGATTATGTCTAGACATATTATTCTGTCAAGAGGTGGTGGAATGCAGGTGATCTGGGCCGAAACGGCGCTGACCCCGACGGGCTGGCAGGCCGCGGTGCGGGTCGAGATCGACCCGGAGGGGCGGATCGCGCGGGTCACGCCCGACAGCCCGGCCGAGGGGATTCGGGTGCCGCTGCTCTTGCCCGCCCCGGCCAATGCCCACAGCCACGCCTTCCAGCGCGCCATGGCCGGGCTGACCGAAGCGCGCGGCCCCGATCCGCGCGACAGTTTCTGGACCTGGCGGCGGCTGATGTTCCGCTTTCTCGACGCGCTCGACCCCGATCAGGTTCAGGCCATCGCCGCCTTCGTGCAGATGGAGATGCTGGAAGCGGGCTATGCCGCCAATGTCGAGTTCCACTATCTGCACCACCGGCCCGGCGGTGCGCCCTATGCCCGGCTGGGCGAGATGTCCGAGCGGATCGCCGCCGCCGCCGAAACCTCGGGCATCGGGCTGACCCTGCTGCCGGTGCTCTACCAACACGGTGGCTGCGACCGGCGGCCGCTGGCGCCGGGACAGCTGCGTTTCGGCAATGACATCGACCGTTTCGCGGCCCTGGTCGAACAGGCTGACGCGGCGCTGGCCGCCCTGCCCGCCGATGCCGTGCTGGGCGTCGCGCCGCACAGCCTGCGCGCCGTCGCGCCCGAATCCTTCGCTGGCCTCGGCGGGTTGGCCCCGGCCGGTCCGATCCACATGCATCTGGCCGAACAGCGCGCCGAGGTCGCCGAGGTCGAAGCCGCCTGGGGCGCCCGCCCGGTGGACTGGACGCTGGAGCATGTCGGACCCGATCCGCGCTGGTGCCTGATCCACTGCACCCAGATGACTCCGGACGAGACCCTGCGCCTGGCCGCCATCGGCGCGGTCGCCGGGCTCTGCCCGATCACCGAGGCCAATCTGGGCGACGGGATATTCGACGGCGTGCGCTGGATGGGCGCCGGCGGGCGGATCGCGATCGGCTCGGACAGCAACCTGAGGATCGGCCTGACCGAGGAACTGCGCAGTCTCGACCATTCGCAGCGACTGCGCGACGGCTCCCGGGCGGCGCTGGCGACGGCACGGGTCTCGACCGGGCGGCGGCTCTTCGAAGCCGCCTGTACCGGCGGCGCCCAGGCGGCGGGGCGGGCCTCGGGACGGATCGCGGCGGGTCTCTGGGCCGATCTGGTCGCGCTCGACACCGACAATGCCGATCTCGAGGGCCTCCAGGGCGATACCCTGCTCGACGCCTGGATTTTCGCCGGGTCCGACCGGATGGTTCGTGACACCTGGTCCGCCGGACGGCATCTTGTGCAGGCCAGAAGACACCACGATCACGACGCCATTACAGGGGCTTACCGGCAGGCCCTGCGCCGATTGAGGGAAGCCGCATGACCCAGACCGCCCCGCGCCCCACGGCCAGCAGCTGGCAGGCGATCCGCGACGAGGTGCGCCGCCGCATCCATTCCCGCGAATGGGCGCCGGGCAGCGTGATCCCCACCGAGGTCGAGCTTGCCGCCAGTTTCGGTTGTGCGCGGATGACGGTGAACCGGGCCCTGCAGGACCTGGCCGCGGCCGGGCTTCTGGACCGGCGCCGCAAGGGCGGCACCCGGGTGGCGCTGCATCCGGTCGAGCAGGCGCGGCTGGAAATCCCGGTGATCCGGGCCGAGATCGAGGCGACCGGCGCGGCCTATGGCTACCGGCTGCTGGAACGGCGTCTGGCGGTGCCGCTTCCCGAGTTCCAGGCCCGGATGCAGGTGCCGGACCGGACCCCGCTGCTGAACGTGCTGGCCCTGCATCTGGCCGGAGATCGCCCCTATGTGGTCGAAGACCGCTGGATCGACCCCGATCTTCCGGGCCTTTCCGAGGCGCCGTTCGACGAGACCAGCCCGAACGAATGGCTGCTCGAGCACATCCCCTATACCGGCGGCGAGATCAGCTTCGGCGCCCATGCCGCCAGCGTCATCGAGGCGCGGGCGCTGCAGACCTCGGTCGGGGCGGCGGTGTTCGGGATCCGCCGCACCACCCGCGACGGAGAACACGCGCTGACCACGGTGGACCTGACCTATGCGCCGGGGCACCGGATGCGGACCACGCTGTAGCCGTGCTACCCTGCATGAAGGACATCGGCCGCCGGATGATCCATCAGCCCCGGCGGCGAACCGTCGGGGATCACCAGGCTCTGCGCCGGATGCTCTCTCCGCCTGTCCGCGGAAAGACCATGACCCCGATCACGGGCATCCTGAAACCGCTGGAACAGATGCCTTTCCACCGCTTGGTCAGCCATTCCCCTGCTGCGGTGCCGCCGGGCGCAGCTCGATCAGGTCGTCGAGAAACAGTGACAGCAACTGCGGCCGACCGCTGACCCCGGCCTTGCGGTAGATCGCGTTGGTCTGCGCCTTCACCGTGCCCTCCGAAGTGGCCCGCAGCGCGGCGATCTCGGCCGTCGACAACCCCTTGATCGCGAACAGCGCCACATCGGACTCGGCCGGCGTCAGCCCCCAGTCGGCGAAACGCTGGTCGAGCAGGTCCATGAAGGCCGAGGAGGCTGCCTGCAGCCGCGCCTCGGCCCGGGCATGCAGCCGCCGGGTCCGGGCCAGCGCCACCGCGCCCAGCACCACGCCCAGGATCAGCCCGATCGCCGCCCCCAGTTCCAGCAGTTCGCGGGTCTGCCAGGCAATCGGATGGGTCCGCACCCCGATCACCGTCATCAGGATGTCCGAGACGAAGAACACCGCGCAGATCGCCTGCACGGCGAGGATCAGAGTGACTGTCCAGCGTCCTCCCATGCCGTGGTCAGCCCCGATCCGGGGCCGCGGCGGGCACGGGACGGGGATCAGTCATCTTCCGTGTCATCTTCGTGGTCATCGCCGTGATCTTCGTCCTCGGACTCGTGTTCGGTCTCACGGTCTTCGGTCTCATTGTCGTCGGACGGATCGTCCTCGCGGTCATCCTCGCCATCGTCCGATCCGTCGTCGCCACCGCCATCGCCACCGCCATCGTCCCCGTCGTCGTGCCCATCGTCGCCGCTGCCGCCGTCCGCGCCGCCGTCATGTTCCGGATTGATCAGCATGTCGCCGTGATCGTCGCTGTCCCCGAGCGACTCCCAGTAATCGCGCAGGATTTCCCCGCTGCGCGGGTTGAAGATGATTTCGCGGCGGTGCCGGGACGAGATCGCGGTGATCCGCACCCGGCCCAGCAAGGTGCGCGCCACCTTGATCTGGCGATAGCCCTGCGCCCGAAGCTGCGCCACGATCTGATCGGTAAAACTGGCGCCCAGGGCCATCCCGGCCGGGACCAGGCCGGCAGCCGCGGACAGAAGGAATGCCCTGCGCTTCATCTCGACATCGGCACGGGCACGGCCCTGCCGGCCGGCGCGGTTCGCGCCAGCCGCCTGCCGTCATCCCGCGACGGTTCAGTCGTCGTCGCCGTCGTCATCGCCGCCATCATCGTCGCTACCGCCGTCGTCATCACTGTCGTCATCGCTGCCGTCGTCATCATCGTCGCCGGCGCTGTCCGATCCATCGTCGTCGTCATCATCGCCGACATCGTCGTCGCTGTCATCATCGCCGCCGTTGCGGTTGTCTCCGGCCCCGACCGCGCCCGGCTCCTCGGTCCCGATCCGGACCGTTTCCACCTTCAGGACGGCGCCCGTCTCGCGGTCGATCAGCCGCTCGATCCTGGTGCCGTCCAGGATCGCCTCGACCCTGAGCCGCGTGGCCGTCCGGCGTATCTCGATATGCCTATAGCCCTGCGCCTGCAGCTCGGCGATCACCGCATCGGTGACATCGGCATGGGCAACGCCCGAAGCCAGGCCGAACGACAGCCCGGAGGCGATGAGCAGCGCGGCGACCGTGGGGATGGTGCGTTTCATGGGTCTGGACCTTTCTCTGATCGTTGGATCACCACCGACGGGACGTGGTGGCGCGATCAGGCGACCATGGGCCGCGCTGCCGGTCCATTGGGCCAGGGTTTAGGCGCCGGTCCATAAACCCCGGGCCAGCGGCCATAAACCCGAGGTCTATATCCTGCCGGAGCCCGAACCGCGCCCCGATCAGAGCTTCATGTCGAAGCCGAGATGCTTGGCCACGGTGAAGATGTCCTTGTCGCCCCGGCCGCACATGTTCATCACGATGATGTGGTCCTTCGGCAGGTCGGGCGCGATCTTCATCACATGCGCCAGCGCGTGGCTCGGCTCCAGGGCCGGGATGATCCCCTCCAGCTTGCAGGAGAGCTGGAACGCCTCCAGCGCCTCGGCATCGGTGATCGCCACATATTCGGCGCGGCCGATGTCGCGCAGCCAGGCGTGCTCGGGCCCGATGCCGGGGTAGTCGAGCCCCGCCGAGATCGAGAAGCCTTCCAGGATCTGCCCGTCTGCATCCTGCAGCAGATAGGTCTTGTTGCCATGCAGCACGCCGGGCCGGCCGCCGGTCAGGCTGGCGCAATGCTCGTAGCGGTCGTTGACGCCCTTGCCGCCGGCCTCGACCCCGATGATCCGCACCGAGGCATCGTCGAGGAAGGGATGGAACAGGCCCATCGCGTTCGAGCCGCCGCCGATCGCCGCGATCACCGTATCGGGCAGGCGGCCCTCGCCCTCCTGCTCGGCCAGCTGCCAGCGCACCTCCTTGCCGATGATCGACTGGAAATCGCGCACCATCGCCGGATAGGGATGCGGCCCGGCCACGGTGCCGATGCAATAGAAGGTGTCGCGGACATTGGTCACCCAGTCGCGCAGCGCGTCGTTCATCGCGTCCTTCAGGGTGCCGCGCCCCGAGGTGACGGCATGGACCTCGGCGCCCAGCAGCCGCATCCGGAACACGTTCGGCGCCTGCCGTTCGACATCATGGGCGCCCATGTAGACGACGCATTTCAGCCCGAACTTGGCGCAGACCGTGGCGGTGGCCACGCCATGCTGCCCGGCCCCGGTCTCGGCGATGATCCTCGTCTTGCCCATCCGGCGGGCCAGGATGATCTGGCCCAGCACGTTGTTGATCTTGTGCGCGCCGGTGTGGTTCAGCTCGTCGCGCTTGAGATAGATCTTGGCGCCGCCCAGGTGCCGGGTCAGCCGCTCGGCATGGTAGAGCGGGCTGGGCCGGCCGACGTAATGCTTCCACAGATCGTCCATCTCGGCCCAGAAGGTCGGGTCGGTCTTGGCCTTCTCGTATTCCGCCTCCAGCGCCAGAATCAGCGGCATCAGCGTTTCCGAGACGAAGCGCCCGCCGAATTGCCCGAACCGGCCCCGCTCGTCGGGACCGTTCATGAAAGAGTTGAATAGTTCGTCGGCCATGCAAAGCGCTCCCCTGACCGGCGCGGTGTAGCGGCTCGGACCGCCTCGGTAAAGACCATGGCGCCCGGTTCCCGGGCCGCTCTGCCGCTTCACCGCGGAAATATCCTCGGGGGTGAATGCGCCGCAGGCGCAGAGGGGGCGGACAGCCCCCTGCCCGCCGCGCTTGCATCGCTTCCGCCGCCGGGCGACAAATGCGCATGAACATCCTCTACATCATGTATGACCAGCTCCGGCACGACTACCTGGGCTGCGCCGGTCACCCCAGCCTCAAGACCCCGAATTTCGACCGGCTTGCGGCACGGGGCCTGCGCTTCACCCGCGCCTATGTCCAGTCGCCGGTCTGCGGCGCCAGCCGGATGAGCAGCTATACCGGCCGCTATACATCGAGCCACGGCGCCAGCTGGAACAACTATCCGCTGAAGGTCGGCGAGCAGACCCTGGGCGACCACCTGCGCCCGCTGGGCATGGGCTGCTGGCTGGTCGGCAAGACCCATATGCAGGCCGACCTGGCCGGCATGGACCGGCTGGGGATTTCCCGCGACGGGGTCATCGGGGCCCGGGTCGCGGAATGCGGCTTCGACATCTGGGCCCGCGACGACGGGCTCTGGGCCGAGGGGCCGGACGGTTTCTACGACAGCCGCCGCTCGCCCTACAACGAATATCTCAAGTCGCGCGGCTACCGGTCCGGCAACCCCTGGCACGACAATGCCAATGCCGCCGCGACCGATGGCGAGGTCGCCTCGGGCTTCCTGATGCAGAACGCCCGCAAACCCGCGCATATCCGCGAGGAGGACAGCGAGACGCCCTGGCTGACCGGACAGGCGATGCAGTTCATCGAGGCGCAGGGCGACAGCCCCTGGCTCTGCCATCTCAGCTACATCAAGCCGCATTGGCCCTATATCGTCCCGGCGCCCTATCACGACCTCTACGGCCCCGAGGACGTGCCGCCCCCGGTCCGGGCCGAGAGCGAGCGCGAGAACCCGCACCCGGTCTACGACGCCTTCATGTCGGGGCAGATCGGACAGGCCTTCTCGCGCGACGAGGTGCGGGAAACGGTGATCCCCGCCTACATGGGCCTGATCGCGCAATGCGACGACCAGCTCGGGCGGCTGCTGGACTGGCTGGAAGAGACCGGCCGCGCCGAGCAGACGATCATCGTCCTGACCTCGGATCACGGCGACTACCTGGGCGATCACTGGATGGGAGAGAAGGACCTGTTCCACGATGCCTCGGCCCGGGTGCCACTGATCATCATGGACCCGCGCCCCGAGGCCGACGCCACCCGCGGCCAGACCTGCGACGCCCTGGTCGAGGCGATCGACCTGGCCCCGACCTTCGTCGACTGGGCCGGGGGCACGCCGCCCTCGCATATCCTGGAAGGCCGCTCTCTGCGGCCCTGGCTGCGCGGCGAGACGCCCGAGGACTGGCGCCAGGCGGCGATCAGCGAATACGATTTCTCGGGCACCCCGGTGGCGGTCAAGCTGGGGCTGGAACCGCGCGACTGCCGCCTGTTCATGGTCGCCACCCGGGACTGGAAGCTGATGCATGCCGAGGGCGGCTTCCGGCCGATGCTGTTCGATCTGGCCAACGACCCCGACGAGCTGCACGATCTCGGCGCCGACCCGGCCCGGGCCGGGACCATCGCGCAGCTCTATGACCTGCTCTTCGCCTGGGCGCGGCGGATGTCGCAGCGCACCGCGATCTCGGATGCCGAGATCGTGGCCCGCCGCGGCGCATCGCGGCGCCGGGGCATCCTGCAGGGGGTCTATGGCGACGAACAGATCCCCGAGGAACTGCTCAGCCGTTACCGGGGCCGCGCCGAGCCGCTGCCCTGAACCGGGGCCGAATTGGCCTCGAGCACCTCGAAGGGCACGATCTCGGTGGCGCGGGCATGGGTGGCTTCCAGACAGACCGCCGGGGCGCAGCCTTCGTCATGGGCCTGCAGGAACCGGCCGGCGCAGAGGCACCAGCGGTCGCCGGGCTTCAGCCCCGGAAAGCCCAGTTCGGGGCGCGGCGTGGTCAGATCGTTGCCGACATATTTGGAATAGGCCAGGAATTCGGCCGTCATCACCGCGCAGACGGTGTGGCTGCCGGCATCCTCGGCACAGGTGTTGCAATGGGCATCGCGAAAATAGCCGGTCAGGGGCTTGCCCGAACAGGGTTCGAGCGGTTCGCCAAGCACGTTCAGGCTGGGGTCCATGTCATGACTCATGGCGCCATCATGCCCCGGTCTGCGGCTGCCAGTCCAGCCAGCGGCCGTGGAAATCGGCCCGACCCAGCGGGATCGTGATCGGCCCCTGCCCGGCCCAGAACCGCAGCGTCAGCCCGGCGCCGGGACCGTCCTGGTCGGCCTCCATTGCCAGATGCGCCAGGGGCGCCTGCGCCGTCGCCCGCGCCCCCGCCGCCTCCAGCGCCGCCGAACAGGCGGCCCGGGTCTCGGCCGGGAAATACTGCCAGGCGATGGTGTGATAGACCAGGTGCAGCCGGCCCGGACCGGTTCCGGCCAGCCGCGCCTCCAGCCAGGCGGCGGCGTCGCCCCGATCCAGCGGCGCCGGCGGCAGTGCCAGCGCCCGGCGCAGCCGGTCCAGCCGTGCCGGCTGATCGGGCCAGACATAGGCCTGCAGCCGCAGCCGCTGCGCCGGGTCACCCAGGTCGATCGGGTTGAGATCCACCCCGCGCCGTTCGATCACCTCGGGCGCGGCTTCGGGCGGCAGGCCGCCGCGGCGCTCGGGCGTCAGTTCCAGCGCCGCATCGCGCGGACCAAGGCGGGCATCGCCCAGCCGCAGCGCGTAGCGGTCCCAGTTCAGGTTCAGCCCGGCGCTGGCCCCGAGTTCCGACAGCGCCATCGGCAGGCCGAACCGCGCCGCCAGGAAATGCCCGGCCGCGATCAGCACCGCCGAGCGGCCGACCTCGTTGGTCTGTGGCGGCGAGTCGATGAAGCGGTCGATGAACCCGGCATGGCGTGCCAGCGCCCCGGCCACCGCCCGGTCCAGCGCCGCATCTCCGGCCTCGCGCGGCGGATAGACCGCCGTCAGCCCGGCATCGCTTCCCTGAAGGACCAGCGCATGCAGCGCCCCGGTCAGCCGCAACGGTACCGAATCGCCACTGCCGCCCAGATCGCCCGCCCAGCCCAGCAGCCGGTCGGTCAGCGCCGTTCCGGGCCGGATCACCCGCGCCAATGACCGGCAGAGCCGCGCCGTGAAGGGGGAGCCGAGCTCGTCGCAGGCCCGGGCCTGACCTTCCAGCGCCGCGGCCAGGCTCATCGGAACCGGTCCGCCAGCTTTTGCAGGGCCGAGCGGGTGTCGGGCTCCGGTTCGGATTTCTGCTCCGGTTCGGGTTTCGGCTCCGGCTTTGCGGCCGGTTTCGCCGCCGCGCCCGGCTTGCCCTTGCCGCCGCCGGTTCCGGTCCCCGAACGCGGCGGCGCGGTCCGCAGGCTGACCGCGTTCAGGAACTTGCCGGTCTCGCCCAGGGCCAGCGCCTTTGCGCCGTCCGAGATGCCGCGCAGCAGGTCGTCCAGCCCCTCGGCCTCGGCCTTGGCGAAATCCGACAGCACATAGCCCGCGACCCGATCCTTGTGGCCGGGATGGCCGATGCCGATCCGGACCCGGTGATAGGCGTCTCCGATATGGGCATGGATCGAGCGCAGCCCGTTGTGCCCGGCATGGCCACCGCCGGTCTTGACCCGCACCTTGCCAGGGGACAGGTCAAGCTCGTCGTGAAAGACCGTCACCTCGTTCGGGGCCAGCTTCCAGAACCGCATCGCCTCGCCGACCGACTGGCCCGAGAGATTCATGAAGGTCTGCGGCTTGAGCAGCACCACCTTGGAATCGCCCAGCATCCCCTCGGCAAGCAGCCCCTGAAAGCGGCTCCGCCAGGGCGCGAACCCGTGATCCTCGGCGATCCGGTCAACCGCCATGAAGCCGACATTGTGCCGGTTGCGGGCATATTGCCCGCCGGGGTTTCCAAGGCCGACAAACAGCCGCATCGCAGTCCTCCTGTTGGAGGCCAAGGTAGGATGCCTGACCGGCGGGCGCAATCCGGCCCCGGGGTCCGGTCGTGGCGGATCAGGGGACGGTACCATTGCCCATGGACCCCGCCCCGGCCCGCCGCTAGAACCCAGACCGCACCCCGAACGGAGATGTCCAGATGTCCGCCCACGGCCAGCCGATCCCGATGACCGCCCGCGCCTCCGGCCCGCTGACCGGAGAGGCGGCGGTGCCCGGCGACAAGTCGATCAGCCACCGCTCGCTGATCTTCGGCGCCCTGACCGTCGGCGAGACGCGGATCACCGGGCTACTGGAAGGCGAGGACGTTCTCGACACTGCCAAGGCCATGCGTGCCTTCGGGGCCGAGGTCACCAGGCTGGGACCGGGCGACTGGAGCGTGCATGGCGTCGGGGTCGGCGGATTCTCGGAACCCGAGGACGTGATCGACTTCGGCAATTCCGGCACCGGGGTGCGGCTGGTGATGGGGGCGATGGCGACGACGCCGATCGCCGCGACCTTCACCGGTGACGCCAGCCTGCGCAAACGCCCGATGGGCCGGATCACCGATCCGCTGGCGCTGTTCGGCGCCCGGGCGCATGGCCGCTCGAAGGGACGGCTGCCGCTGACCCTGATCGGCGCCGCCGATCCGGTGCCGGTGACCTTCCGTATGACGGTGCCTTCGGCGCAGGTGAAATCGGCCGTGCTGCTGGCGGGGCTGAACGCGCCGGGCCAGACCCGGGTGATCGAACCCGACCCGACCCGCGACCATACCGAGCGGATGCTGCGCGGTTTCGGCGCCGAGGTCACGGTGGAGAAGACGGACGAGGGCAACCTGATCACCCTGACCGGACAGCCCGAGTTGCGACCGCAGAAGGTGGCGGTGCCGCGCGATCCCTCTTCGGCGGCGTTCCCGGTCTGCGCCGCGCTGATCGTCGAAGGTTCCGAGATCACCGTGCCGGGGGTCAGCCGCAACGCGACGCGCGACGGGCTTTACGTCACGCTGCTGGAAATGGGCGCCGACATCGCCTTCGAAAACCCGCGCGAGGAGGGCGGCGAGCCGGTGGCGGATCTGCGGGTGCGGTACTCGGAGCTGAAAGGCGTCGAGGTGCCGCCGGAGCGCGCGGCGTCGATGATCGACGAATTCCCGGTGCTGTCGGTGGTGGCGAGCTTTGCCGAGGGCAGCACCGTGATGCGCGGGGTCAGGGAACTGCGGGTCAAGGAGAGCGACCGGATCGACGCGATGGCGGTCGGGTTGCGGGCCTGCGGCGTCTCGGTGGACGAGACCGAGGACACGATGACGGTGCACGGCATGGGCGCCGGGGCGGTGCCGGGCGGGGCGCGCTGCGTCACCCATCTGGACCACCGGATCGCGATGAGCTTCCTGGTGCTGGGGCTGGCCACGCGGGCGCCGGTATCGCTGGATGACGGCAGCCCGATCGCCACCTCCTTCCCGGTGTTCGAGCCGCTGATGACCGGGCTGGGCGCGGCAATTTCGCGGGATTGAGCGGCGATTTCCGGGCGTCCCCATGGGGACGGGGGTCCAACCCATTGAAAAGTCCGCACTTTCGAAAAATGGCCCGAGTATGGTTAACGAAACCTTACCGGAGTGCGCCCGGTGCCGCGGTTTGACAGCATCGGGACGATCGGGGACAAGCCCCCGACAGGGCTGGGACGCGGATCAATGGCATTCACGGTGGCAATCGACGGGCCGGCGGCGGCCGGCAAGGGCACGGTGGCACGGGCGCTGGCGGTGCGCTTCGGGCTGCGGCACCTGGATACCGGGCTACTCTATCGCGCGGTGGCCGCCAAGGGCGGCGATCCGGTGGCGGCGGCGCGGGGGCTGAGCGAGGCCGATCTGGAACGGCCCGGGCTGCGCAGCAATGCGGCCGGCCAGGCGGCCAGCAAGGTGGCGGCGATCCCCGAGGTGCGGGCCGCGCTCACCGAGTTCCAGCGCCGCTTCGCGCGGCAGGACGGCGGCGCGGTGCTGGACGGGCGCGACATCGGCACGGTGATCTGCCCCGAGGCCGAGGTGAAGCTCTTCGTCACCGCCTCGCCGCAGGTCCGGGCCGAACGGCGCTGGCGCGAGCTGGGCGGCGACCTGGCCGAGGTGCTGGCCGATGTCGAGGCCCGCGACCGGCGCGACAGCGAGCGGGCGGTGTCGCCGTTGCGGGCGGCGGAAGGGGCGCTTGTGCTGGACACTTCGGAAATGACGATCGACGAGGCGGTTGCGCGGGCCTCGGAAGCGGTGCTCCGGGCCCTGCCTTCGGCCCCGGGGGCCTTGCCCCCGGACCCCCAGGATATTTGACAGGTAAAGCGGAGGAACAGGATGCTGAGGATTCCGGATCTGGAGGGTCGGGCGGTGCTGATCACCGGCGCATCGACGGGGATCGGCGCGGCACTGGCGCGCGGCTTCGCGGCGCAGGGGGCGAAGGTCGGGCTGCATTACAACAGCTCCGGGGCGGCGGCCGAGGCGGTCGCGGCCGGGATCGAGGCGGCGGGCGGCACGGTGCGGCTGATCCGCGCCGACGCGGCGGACCCCGAGGCGCTGGCGGCGGCGGTCGAGGAGGCGGCGACGGGGCTGGGCCGGCTGGACGGGCTGATCAACAATGCCGGCTCGATGGTGCGGCGGGTGGATTACGCCGAGGCCGGCATCGAGGATTACGCGGCGGTCATGGATCTGAACGCGCGCTCGGTCGTGGTGGCCAGCCGCGCCGCGATCCCGCATCTGAAGGCGGCCGCGGCGGGCGGCAATTCAGGCTTCATCATCAACACCACCTCGATCGCGGGGCGCAACGGCGCCAGCGGCGGGGCCGGACTCTACGGCTCGTCCAAGGCCTTTGTCGCCAATGTCACCCGCGGCATGGCCAAGGAGCTGGCGCCCTTCGGCATCCGGGTCAACGCGGTGGCGCCCGGCGTGATCGAGACCCCGTTCCAGGATCGGTTCGCGCTGCCCGGACAGCTGGCCGATGTCGCGGCCTCGGTCCCCGCCGGGCGGCTGGGCAGCGCCGAGGACTGCGTCGGCGCCTATCTGTTCCTCGCCTCGCCCGGCCTCTCGGCCTATGTGATCGGCCAGGAACTGCAGGTGAACGGCGGCCAGCTGATGATCTGAGGCGGCGGTTCAGCCGGGCGCCGTCGGGACCATCGGGCCGCGCTCTCCCAGCAGGTAGCGCAGCACATCGGCATAGTCGAAGGCCAGCGAGATCAGGATCGTCGCCAGCGTCACCGCCATGATCCGGCGCGGCAGTTTCGGCAGCCCCGGCCTGCGGAGCCGGGCGAAGAGATAGGCCGCGAGCGGCGTCCAGAAGACCAGATGCGGCAGGCCCAGCAGCCGCACATAGCCCATCCGCTGATACATCAGCGTGACGGCGGCGCCACCGGCCACGGCACCGAGCAGGGTCAGCAGGCCGGCGCGCCGGCTGGGGCGCCAGATCAGCAGCAGGGCGGGCAGCAGGACGACACCGACCAGCATCCAGTTCAGCCAGACCATGACCCAGACCGGGCCCCGGGCGATGGTTTCGAACAGCGTCATGGCGGCCCTCCTCCGCAGCCGCAGCCTGCCCCTCCCCGGCCCGGCGATCAAGCACCCGGCCCGCCGGTCGGCGCAATCGCCTTGCCAGCCAGCGCGTTCCGCCTTATAGAGCGCCCTGTCGAACGGGCCGCGAGAGCCCGTCGTCGGAGAACTCAGGCAGGGTCGGCAGCGTCCGGCCCTTATTGCTTTGGGCAGACCCGACGGCGGCGCGGCAAGGGACCAAACCCAAAGACCGGCGGAGCCAACCGCATGGCCAGTAAACGCATCAAAAGGAACCAACCTACGCATGTGCGCTAAAGCAACCATGGAGGAGTTCGAAGCCCTCCTGAACGAAAGCTTCGAAATCGACACGCCGCAAGAAGGCAGCGTCGTCAAGGGCAAGGTCATCGCCATCGAGGCGGGCCAGGCCATCATCGACGTCGGCTACAAGATGGAAGGCCGCGTCGAGCTCAAGGAATTCGCAAACCCCGGTGAACAGCCCGACATCTCGGTCGGCGACGAGGTCGAGGTCTTCCTGCGCAACGTCGAGAACGCGCGTGGCGAAGCCGTCATCAGCCGCGAGATGGCGCGCCGGGAAGAAGCCTGGGATCGGCTGGAGAAAGCCTACGAGAAGGAAGAGCGGGTCGAAGGCGCGATCTTCGGCCGGGTCAAGGGCGGCTTCACCGTCGATCTCGGCGGCGCCGTGGCCTTCCTGCCCGGGTCGCAGGTCGATGTGCGCCCGGTGCGCGATGCCGGCCCGCTGATGGGTCTGAAGCAGCCGTTCCAGATCCTCAAGATGGACCGTCGCCGCGGCAACATCGTGGTCTCGCGCCGCGCCATCCTGGAAGAGAGCCGCGCCGAACAGCGCGCCGAGGTCATCAGCAACCTGGCCGAGGGTCAGGCGGTGGACGGCGTGGTCAAGAACATCACCGAATACGGCGCCTTCGTCGATCTCGGCGGTGTCGACGGCCTGCTGCACGTCACCGACATGGCCTGGCGCCGGGTCAACCACCCGTCGGAAATCCTGTCGATCGGCGAGACCATCAAGGTTCAGGTCATCAAGATCAACAAGGAAACCCATCGCATCAGCCTCGGCATGAAGCAGCTGCAGGACGATCCCTGGGATTCGGTCGAGAAGAACTATCCGATCGAGTCGGTGCATACCGGCCGGGTCACGAACATCACCGACTACGGTGCCTTCGTGGAACTGGAGCCGGGCGTCGAAGGCCTGGTCCACGTTTCGGAAATGTCCTGGACCAAGAAGAACGTCCATCCCGGCAAGATCGTCTCGACCTCGCAGGAAGTCGAAGTCATGGTGCTGGAGATCGACGGCGCCAAGCGGCGGGTGTCGCTGGGCCTGAAGCAGACCATGCGCAACCCCTGGGAAGTCTTCGCGGAAACGCATCCCGAGGGCACCGAGGTCGAGGGCGAGGTCAAGAACATCACCGAATTCGGTCTGTTCATCGGCCTCAACGGCGACATCGACGGCATGGTCCACCTCAGCGACCTGTCCTGGGACGAGCGCGGCGAGGATGCGATCCAGCACTACCACAAGAACGACGTGGTCAAGGCCGTGGTCACCGAGGTCGATGTCGAGAAGGAACGCATCTCGCTGTCGATCAAGGCCCTGGGCGGCGACAAGTTCGCCGATGCGATCGGCGACGTGAAGCGCGGATCGGTGATCACCGTGACGGTGACCAAGATCGAGGACGGCGGCATCGAGGTCGAATACGAGGGCATGAAGTCCTTCATCCGGCGCTCGGACCTGTCGCGCGACCGTTCCGAGCAGCGGCCGGAGCGGTTCGGCGTCGGCGACCATGTCGATGTCCGGGTCACCAATGTCGATTCCAAGGCCCGCAAGCTGGGCCTGTCGATCAAGGCCCGCGAGATCGCCGAAGAGAAGGAAGCCGTCGAACAGTATGGCTCGTCCGATTCGGGCGCCTCGCTGGGCGACATCCTTGGCGCGGCGTTGAAGGGCGGCGACAAGGACTGATCGCGGCGCGATCGGAAACATCGGGGGCTCGCCGGTCGCAGGACCGGCGGGCCCTTTTCCTGTCCGGCGGGGTCGCGACCGGCACCGATCCGGGGCGAAAAAGACGCTCCGAATCAGCCCGGACCCGCCGCGATTGCTGCTGCGCAGCGACCCCGGATTCCCGCGCAAAGCCGGGTCCCGGCCGGGCCGGAAACGCCTAGACGCTTGCGAAAGCGACAAAAAAGTCGTGATTATCGCCGTGTTAGAACTTTCATGAACGCAATGTTTGCGCCTATAGTCGCCTCGAGGCCCGGCGCTGCCATGATCGGGTGACAAGAGGGATGGGGAGTCGCTGGATGATCCGGTCAGAACTGGTTCAGAAGATCGCCGACGCCAATCCACATCTGTTTCAGCGTGATGTGGAACGAATTGTAAGCACGATATTCGATCAGATCATCGAGGCCATGGCGCGGGGCGACCGCGTCGAACTGCGGGGCTTCGGGGCATTCTCGGTCAAGAAACGCGACGGCCGGATCGGCCGCAATCCGCGCACCGGCGAAAGCGTCCGGGTCGAAGAGAAGCATGTGCCGTTCTTTAAGACCGGCAAGGCATTGCGGGACCAGCTGAACGGCGGGTAGACTGCCCGCATCATGCGATACATCCGTTACGCCTTCCTTCTGGGTCTGGGCCTTGTCCTGGTCACCATCGCCTTCGCCAACCGCGATCCCGTCACCCTGCGGCTGATGCCCGACGACCTGGCCGGGCTGCTGCCCTGGGGCCGGGTGATCGAGCTGCCGCTGTTCCTGGTCATCTTCGGCGCGATCATCGCCGGGGTCGCCATCGGTTTCGTCTGGGAGTGGCTGCGCGAGCACAAATACCGCGCCACCGCCGACCGGAAGAGCCGCGAGGCCGTCAAGCTGAAGCGCGAGGTCGAGCGGATCAAGGGCACCGAGGCGGACAAGGGCGACGAGATCCTGGCCCTGCTGGACGGCCCCGCCAAGACCTGAGCGGGCCTGCGGGAGCGGCCGGAATGGCGCTTGAACCCCGGCGACCGGGGCGCTAGGGCTGCGGCATGGCGACACGGGTCAAAATCTGCGGGCTGCGCGAACCGGCGCATGTCGAGGCGGCGGTACAGGCCGGTGCGGCCTATGTCGGCTTCGTCTTCTTTGCCAGGTCGCCGCGCCACCTGACCCCGGAACAGGCCCAGCTGCTGGCCATCGACGTGCCGCCGGGCATCGCCAAGGTCGCGCTGACCGTCGATGCCGACGACGCGACGCTGGATGCGATCCTCGACCGGGTGCCGCTGGACATGCTGCAACTCCATGGCCGCGAGTCGCCCGAGCGGGTGGCCGAAATCCGGGAGCGCTACGGGCTGCCGGTGATGAAGGCGGTGGGCATCGCCTCCGAGGATGACCTGCCGCTGCTGGACGCGCATCTGAAGGTCGCCGACCAGATCCTGGTCGATGCCAAGCGCCCGAAGGGCGGCGCCCTGCCCGGCGGCAACGGGGTCGCCTTCGACTGGCGGCTGATCTCGGCCCGGCGCTGGCCCCGGCCCTGGATGCTGGCAGGCGGGCTGACGCCCGACAATGTCGCCGAGGCGATCCGGCTGACCGGGGCAAAGCAGGTCGATGTCTCGAGCGGGGTCGAGACCGCGCCGGGGGTCAAGGACGCCGGGCTGATCCGGGCCTTCCTGAGCGCGGCGCGATGACCCTGCGGTTCCGCGATGCCCGCCGCGCCGATGTCCCGGCGGTGGTGGCACTGCTGCGCGACGACGCCCTGGGCGCCGGGCGCGAGACCGCCGGGCCCGAGACCTATCTGGCCGCCTTCGACGAGATGGCCGCCGACCCGCGAAACCGGCTGGTGGTGGGCGAGGACGCGACGGGCCGGATCGTCGCCACCTTCCAGTTCACCGTGATTGCCGGCCTGTCGCTGCGGGCGGCGCGGCGCGCCCAGATCGAGAGCGTCCGGGTCGCCGCCGATCTGCGCGGCCACGGCATCGGCGCGGCGCTGATGGCCGAAGCCGAGGCGCGGGCCCGCGCCGCCGGCTGCAGCCTGCTGCAACTGACCAGCAACGCCAGCCGTGGCCGCGCCCAGGCCTTCTACGAACAGGCCGGCATGGTGCCGTCGCATATCGGCTACAAGAAACCGCTCTGACCCGGCGGCCGGGCCCGCTTCATCTTTCAAATTTCCCGCCGGAGGCTCCGCCCTCAGGGCTTGCGGAAGGTCAGATATTCGGGCGTCCGGCCTTCGCGCAGCGCCTTCTGTTCGTAGCGGGTCGATATCCAGTCCTCCCAGGCGGTGCCCGAGTGGCTTTCGAGCACGAAGCCGGCCTTCGGCACCTCGATCAGCGCCTGCCGGGTGTAATCGGGAATATCGGTGGCGATCCGGAACTCGGCCCCCGGCGCCAGCACCTCGACCAGCGGCGCCAGATGGCTCTGGTTGACGAAGCGGCGCTGATGATGCCGGCGTTTCGGCCAGGGGTCGGGATAGAGCAGGAAGGCCCGCGCCACCGATCCGGCCGGCAGCACGTCGAACAGATCGCGGGCATCGCCGGGATAGACCGCGACATTGCTCACCCCGGCCTTGCGGATCTTGCCCAGCAGCATCGCCACGCCGTTGATGAAGGGCTCGCAGCCGATCACCGCGACCTCGGGGTTGCGGGCCGCCTGGTGAACCATGTGTTCGCCGCCGCCAAAGCCGATCTCGACCCAGACCGGGCGGGGGCCGAAGCGCGCGGCAAGGTCGAGCGGCCGCCGTTCCGGGTTCTCGGCCAGGCTGACGGCGCCGGGCGAGAGCGCGGCGAGGTCTTCGGCCAGATGCGCCTTCTGGGTCGGGCGCAGGGTCTTGCCGGCGCGGCGTCCGTAGAAGTTCCGGTGGGTGTTCTCGGTGGGTTTCATCATCGGCGCTGATGCCTTTCGCGGGCGCCCGGGTCAAGCCGGACCGCGGCCGGAACGGGCAGGCAGGGCCGAAGCCGCCTGCCCGCCCCGGTTCAGATCGCCTTCTTCAGCGCCTCGGCAAGGTCGGTCCGCTCCCAGGAGAAACCGCCGTCGGCCTCGGGCTGGCGGCCGAAATGGCCATAGGCCGCGGTGCGCTGGTAGATCGGCTTGTTCAGTTCCAGATGCTCGCGGATGCCGCGCGGGGTCAGATCCATGACCTTGGGGATCGCGGCCTCGATCGCCGCCGATTCCACGTCGCCGGTGCCGTAGTCATCGACATAGATCGACAGCGGCTTGGCGACGCCGATCGCGTAGGAGACCTGGATCAGGCAACGTCTGGCCAGCCCGGCGGCGACGACGTTCTTGGCCAGATAGCGGGCGGCATAGGCGGCCGAGCGGTCGACCTTGGTGGGGTCCTTGCCCGAGAAGGCGCCGCCGCCATGCGGGGCCGCGCCGCCGTAGGTGTCGACGATGATCTTGCGGCCGGTCAGGCCGGCGTCGCCGTCGGGGCCGCCGATGACGAAGGTGCCGGTCGGGTTCACCCACCATTCGGTGTCGGCGGTCAGCCAGCCCTCGGGCAGCACGTCGCGGATATGCGGCTCGACGATGGCACGGATGTCGGCCGAGCTCTGGCCCTCATGCGCGTGCTGGGTCGAGAGCACGATCGAGCTCACCTCGACCGGCCTGCCGTCGACATAGCGCAGCGAGAGTTGCGACTTGGCGTCCGGGCGCAGGTCCGGTTCCTGGCCCGATTTGCGGACCTCGGCCAGGCGCCGCAGGATCGCATGGGCATACTGGACCGGCGCCGGCATCAGCGCCTCGGTCTCGTCGGTGGCATAGCCGAACATGATCCCCTGGTCGCCGGCGCCCTCGTCCTTGTTGCCCGAGGCGTTGACGCCCTGGGCGATATGCGCCGACTGTTCGTGCAGCAGGTTGGTCACCTCGACGGTGTTCCAGTGGAACTTGTCCTGCTCGTAGCCGATGTCGCGGATGCAGTCGCGGGCGATCTGGTCGATCCGGCCCATGTAGTCGTGCAGCTTGTCCTGGTCGGACAGGCCGACCTCGCCGCCGATCACCACGCGGTTGGTGGTGGCGAAGGTTTCGCAGGCGACACGTGCCTCGGGCTCTTCGGTCAGCAAGGCGTCCAGCACCGCGTCGGAAATCCGATCGCACACCTTGTCGGGATGCCCCTCCGAGACGCTCTCGGAGGTGAAAATGTAGTTCGCTCGAGACATGAATCGCTCCGTTGATACCTCTCGCCACGCCAGGAAGCCGTTGTGACGATGTCCGGACTGGGTAAATGCCGCCCGGGGCAGGGTCAATCGGATAATCGGCGCCGGGTCAGGCCCAGCCCCGCCAGGGCCAGCAAGACAAGGACCGCCAGCGGCCAGTCCCCGGTCCGGGCATAGGGCGTCGGGGGCAGCGGCGCCGGCAGCGGCGCGTCGAGATGGCCGCGCCGGCCGAGCGGCAGGCTGGCGCGGATGCCGCCATGCGCGTCGATCACCGCCGAGACCCCGGTATTGGCGACCCGGATCAGCGGCAGGCCGAACTCCACCGCCCGCAGCCGGGCCTGGGCCAGGTGCTGATAGGGGCCCGAGAAGGTGCCGAACCAGGCGTCATTGGTGATCTGCAACAGCCAGTCGGGCCGTTCGGGGGCCGAGAGGATGTCCTGCGGAAAGATCGCCTCGTAGCAGATCAGCGGCAGCATCCGGCCCAGCTTGCCGAGGTCCAGCACCCGCGCGCCGGGGCCGGGCGTATAGCCGAAGCCTTCCTGCGCGGTCATCGCGGAGAGACCGACCCAGCCCAGCACGAAGTCGAGCGGCACATATTCCCCGAAGGGCACCAGATGGTGCTTGTCGTAGATCGCGCCCGGCACACCGCCCGGCTCGATCTCGACCAGCGAGTTGAAGCCCCGCGAGCCCTCGACCCGGATCGCGCCGATCAGCAGGCGGGCATCACCCGAGGCCCCCCGGGCCTGCTCCAGAAGCGGCCCGGCGCCGTCGAGCAGATAGGGCAAGGCGGTTTCCGGCCAGATCACCACATCCGGCGGCGGCGCCGAGGAGTCGGCCGGGGCCGCGGTCAGGGCCAGCAGGGTGTCGAAGGTATTGGCGGCGGTCTCGGCGTCCCATTTCAGCGACTGGGGGATGTCGGGCTGCACCAGCCGCACCACCGGGCCGGCATCGGGGGGCAGCGGCTGGGCCTGGCGCCAGAAGCCCAAGCCGGTGACGCCGCCCGCCAGCGCCAGTGCCGCGACGAGGCCGGGAAGCCGGGCCGAGGCGGCCAGCGCCGCCACGCTGAGGGCCAGCAGGCTGAGCCCCCCTGCCCCGACCCAGGCGGCGGCCTGCATCCCCGGCCAGCCGATCCAGACATGGCCGATCGTCGCCCAGGGGAAGCCGGTGAAGATGTAGCCGCGCAGGAGTTCGGACCCGGTCAGGGCCAGGACCAGCGCCCAGCGGCGGCGCGGCCGGCTGTCGCCGCCCAGCCACCAGGCCAGCACCGCCGCCAGCCCCCAGAACAGCGCCAGACCGCCGGCCATGAACACGATGGCGAAAGGCGCCATCCAGCCATGCCGGGCCGGATCGACGAAGAAGGGCTGCACGATCCAGCTGAGCGCCAGGCCGAAATATCCCAGCCCGACCCACCAGAGCGTCCAGCCGGCCCGCCGCGGCGTCGCGGCGCGATCGAACAGCCAGACGGCCAGCGCCAGCCCCGGCAGCGCCGCCCAGAGCGCCGAGAACGGCGGGTGGCCCAGGGCCGCCAGCAGCCCGGCGCCAAGCGCAAGGGCCACCCTGCGGCGCGGGCCCGCGGGCCGCGGGCCTACGGCGCTCTCTGCCGTCATTGCCGCGCCCGTGCCGGGCGCCGGGCACAACCGGCCGGCACCGCGCTACTGGATCGCATTGTCCGGCGTCTTCATCCGCACCCGAAGCCGCTTGATCCGGCGCGGATCGGCCTCGACCACCTCGAACTCATGCCCGTCGGGATGCAGCACCACCTCGCCCCGTGCCGGAACATGGCCGGCCAGCATGAAGACCAGGCCGCCCAATGTGTCGATCTCTTCCTCGTCCTCGGCATCGGCCAGCTTGCGCCCGACCTCGAGTTCGAATTCGTCCAGCGGGGTCGTCGATTTGGCGAAATAGACGCCCGGCTTTTCCTGAACGAACGAGGGGTCCTCGGCCACGTCGTGTTCGTCCTCGATCTCTCCCACCACCTGCTCGATCAGATCCTCGATCGTCACCAGACCGTCAACGCCGCCATATTCGTCGATCACCAGCGCCATGTGCATCCGCTCGGCCTGCATCTTCTGCAGCAGGACGCCCAGCGGCATCGACGGCGGCACGAAGAGCAGCGGTCGCAGCATCTCCTTCAGCGCGAAGGCGGGCCGGGCGCGGCCGGTGAAGCCGTGCATCAGGGCGAAATCCTTGAGGTGGATCAGCCCGACCGGGGTGTCGAGCGTGCCTTCGTAGACCGGCAGCCGGGTCAGGCCGCTGTCCGAGAAGACCTTGACCAGGGCGTCTTTCTTGACGTCCAGGGGGACCGAGACGATCTCGGCCTTCGGGATCATCACGTCCTCGACACGCAAACGGCGCAGATTGCCCAGTCCCGGCAGGGACAGAGGCGCAGCGTGATTGCCGTTCACGGCCGGGGCCGCGACTGTCTCGTTGTCTTGAGGGCTGAGGGCACCGATGATCCGGCTCAAAAAGCCGCGCTGCCCGGTTCTTCGCTGGTCGTCCGGGCTTTCGCCTTCAGACGACCCTTCTTCGGCGTCTCCCATGGGTCCTTTCCAAGGTACGGGCCCGAAATCCGGCCCGGCTCTAATATGGGTCCTCGAACCCCATTCGGGCAAGGGCCTGCACTTCGATTCCTTCCATCAGTTCCGCATCTGCATCGTGCTGATGGTCATATCCCAGCAAATGCAGCACCGCGTGCACGACCAGATGGCTCAGATGTTCCGGCAGCGGCTTGCCGGCCTCGGCGGCTTCGCGCGCACAGGTTTCCCAGGCCAGCGCGATGTCGCCCAGCTCTTCCGGATCGTCGGCGGGCCCGGGTTCGGGCAGGTCCGGGCGCTCTCCCGGGGCGGCGCCGCGCTCTTCCGAGGGCCAGGACAGCACATTGGTCGGCTGCGGTTTGCCACGGAAATCGGCGTTCAACGCGGCGATGCGGGCATCGTCGGCGGCGAGCAGCGCGATCAGGAAACCTTCGGGCGGAAGCCCCAGTTCGGCCAGCGCCGCGCGCGCGGCCCTCTCTGCCAGAGCCGGGAGGTCCAGCCCGGCCCAGCGGTCGTCCTCGACCACCAGTTCGACGAGATCGGCCATGCCCGTCAGGCGCCGCCGGCGTCGTAGGCTTCGATGATCCGCGCCACCAGCGGGTGCCGGACCACATCCTTCGACGTGAAGTAGTTGAAGCTGATCGCGTCGATCCCGTCGAGCAGCCGCTCGGCCTCGCTGAGGCCCGAGGCGATGCCCTTGGGCAGATCGACCTGGCTGCGGTCGCCGGTGATGACCATGCGGCTGCCCTCTCCCAGACGGGTCAGGAACATCTTCATCTGCATCGCGGTGGCGTTCTGCGCCTCGTCCAGCACCACGAAGGCGTTCGACAGGGTGCGGCCGCGCATGAAGGCCAGGGGCGCGATCTCGATCTGCTTGTCTTCCATCAGTTTCTGCATCTGCTTGCCGGGCAGGAAGTCGCTCAGCGCGTCGTAGAGCGGCTGCATGTAGGGATCGACCTTGTCCTTCATGTCGCCGGGCAGGAAGCCCAGCCGCTCACCCGCCTCGACCGCCGGACGGCTGAGGATGATCTTGTCGACATGGCCGCCGAGGAACATCGTCACCCCGACCGCCACCGCCAGATAGGTCTTGCCGGTGCCCGCCGGGCCGATGCCGAAGCTCAGGTCATGGGTGAAAAGATTGCCGACATAGGCCTTCTGCGCCTCGGTCCTGGGTTCGACATGCTTCTTGCGGGTGCGCAGTTCGAACCTGCCGCCGGGAAACATCTGCAACTGGTCGGCGGTGGTTTCCTCGCCCATGCGGATATGACCCTCGATGTCGCCGGCATCCAGCTCGCGCCCGGCTTCCAGCCGCGCATAGAGCGACTGCAGCAGGGACACGGCCCGCGACCGGTCGCCGCGCGCGCCCATCACCGCAAGCTGGTTGCCGCGGCGGATGATCTGCACCGACAGGCGCTGTTCGATCTGGGCGAGGTTGCGATCATGCTCTCCGCAGAGGCCGATCAGCAGGCGATTGTCGGGGAACTCCAGAAGCGTCTCGTGGGCAGCATCCGGTGCGGGCGGTGATGTGAACGCGCTTAATCCCAACAATCTCTCCGTCAGAAGGTGGCCGTGACTGGTCTCATGGTCCGATGCTGACGCCTGCCGGGCGGCAGCGCAAGCACCGCTTTTGTGAAACTTCCGCAACAGAAGCGCCTGCCGCAACGCAAACGGCCGCCAGAGGGCATCCGGCGGCCGTGCGATGGAAATTCAGGCGTCACTCAGACCGGGTCCGAAACCGATGTGCCGGACCGGTAGGGGCCGACCGCTGTCGAGGGCGGGGCGACGCCCGAGCAGACCGGCTTGCCATAAGGGTCGAGCCGCTGCGACAGATAGCCCTCGGCGCCATCGTCGATGATCCAGTGATCGCAGCCGGTGGGATCGACCCAGATTCCGGCCTTGAGCTGGCTGAGATGTTTCTTGTCGACCCAGTTGTCGACGGTCTTGTCCTGTTTCGGGATGTCGCAGGCGGCAAGCCCTGCGGCAACGGCGATCAGGGCGATTGTCTTGGTCAGTGTCATGAACCTGCCCCCTTACTTGATGCAGACGATTTCGACGCGGCGATTCTGCTGCATCCCGGCGGCGGTGGCGTTGCTGGCGCGCGGCTCACGCTCGCCCATGCCCCGGACTCCGACGATCCTGGCGCCGACCGACTGGCCGACCGCGGCGACCGCATTGGCGCGGTTCTGGCTGAGGCGCATGTTGTAGGCATCGCTGGCGCGGCTGTCGGTATGCCCGATCACCAGGAAGCCATAGGCCTGCGCCGATTTGAAGAACTGCTGCAGCGCCGCGCGGCCCGAAGCCGAGATCGAGTACTTGTCGGTGGCGAAGAGCTGGTCGGTGCTCATCACGCCGCAGACTTCCGAACGGTGGCAGACCGGCTTTCCGTCGCGGGTCAGGCGGATGTCCATATAGCCCTCCCAGCCATCGTCCATCACCCAGTGCTCGCAGCCATCGGGATCGATCCAGATGGTCGGAACATATTTCTGCCCCTTGACGGCCTGGCCGTCATCCGCGGCGGCCGGCACGACCGAAACCACCAACGCGGCCACCAGCGCCAGCCCGCCGGCCATCAGCGCGCGTCCGGCCTTGCGCAAGATCATGCCTACCACGGCTTGCCCTTTCTCATCCTTGCAGGACTCCTGACGCGGCAATCCACCGCAGCCCCCTCACAGCATGGGGCGAATGCTACCAAGTTTCAGGGGATTTGAAAGCGACAATTACCAGATATTGTGTCCGTCGGAGCATCAGTGCCAAGACCGTCCCCGGATTGTCCAGATTATGCCACAATTCGGACAGAATTCCCGGGCGGCGCGCCGGCTGTCTTTCGCGCGAGCGGCCCGGTCAGATCAGCTGGCCCTGCAGCGAATTGGCGCCGGAGGCGATGATTCTGACCCGGGCAAGATCACCGATCCTGGCGTCGGGGCCGGCGACATGGACGGCGTGGAGATGGTCCGACTTGCCGACCAACTGCCCGGCCTGGCGGCCCGGCTTTTCGAACAGCACCCCGACCTCGCGGCCCACCATCGCCTCTTGCGCGGCGCGTTGCTGGCGGGCGATCAGGGCCTGAAGCCGGTGCAGCCGATCCTCGGCCTCGGGCTTGGGCACCGGCGGTTTCTCGGCCGCAGGCGTGCCCGGCCGGGCCGAATAGCGGAAGGTGAAGGCGGTGCCGAAACCGACCGCCTCGACAAGGTCCATCGTGGCCTGGAAATCCGCCTCGGTCTCGCCCGGGAAACCGGTGATGAAATCGGAGGTCAGCAGGATGTCGGGCCGGGCGGCGCGGATCCGCTCGACCAGCGCCAGATAGTCGGCGGCGGTGTGGCGCCGGTTCATCGCCTTGAGGATACGGTCCGATCCCGATTGCACCGGCAGATGCAGATAGGGCATCAGCTTCGGTTCGTCGCCATGCGCGGCGATCAGGTCGTCGTCCATGTCGTTGGGATGCGAGGTGGTATAGCGCAGCCGCTCCAGCCCGTCGATCCGGGCAAGCTCGCGGATCAGCCGGGCAAGGCCCCAGTCTCCGCCCTCGCCATCCCCGTGGTAGGCGTTGACGTTCTGTCCCAGCAGGGTGATCTCGCGCACCCCGCGGTCCACCAGATCGCGGGCCTCGGCCAGGATGCGTTCGACCGGACGCGAGACCTCGGCACCTCGCGTATAGGGCACGACGCAGAAGGCGCAGAACTTGTCGCAGCCTTCCTGCACGGTCAGAAAGGCGGTCGGGCCGCGTTGCGCCTTCGGCCGCTGCGGCAGGCGGTCGAACTTGTCCTCTTCGGGGAACTCGGTCTCGACCGCGATGCCGCGGGCCAGCATTTCGGGTAGCCGGTGATAGCTTTGCGGGCCGACCACCAGATCGACCAGCGGCTGGCGGGCGATGATCTCGGCACCTTCTGCCTGGGCCACACAGCCGGTCACGCCGATCCTGAGGTCGGGCCGCTCCTCCTTCAGCGGGCGCAGACGGCCAAGCTCGTGATAGGTCTTTTCGGCGGCCTTCTCGCGGATATGGCAGGTGTTGAGCAGGATCATGTCGGCCTCGTCGGCCTGATCCGTGGTGACATAGCCCGAGGGCGCCAGCGCCTCGGCCATCCGCTCGCTGTCATAGACGTTCATCTGACAGCCGTAGGTCTTGATGTAGAGCTTCTTGGGATCTGGCGTCTTGGGATCGGACATCGCGCGGCCTCCGGGCAAGTCTGCGACTTAGCCGAAAGCCCGGGGTCGGGCAACCGTGCCGCCGGCGCCCGGCGGACGGCAAGACCGGCCGATCCGGCCGCCGGCCCTTGCCTTCCGGTCCGGCCTTGCGGCATCCTTGGGCGCTGGCCCGAGAGTGATCGTTCCGGATGCCCGGCGGCGCCCTGGCCAGACCGCCATGCGCCTGCATGGCCCCGAACGGGAGAACCGATGCGCTACAACAGCCTCGAGACCTTCCTGAAGACCGGCAAGGCCGCGCTGGCCAGGGGGCCGGTGGCGATGGTCTTTGTCGAGGACCTAGTCGAGGTCGATACCACGATCCGGCATCACCGCAGGCTGGGGTTCCGGCAGATGCTGGTCTTTGCCCCGGTCGAGCTGGAACTGCCGGACAAGCTGGACGCCGAGATTCACCGGATCGACTATGACATGGCCCGCGAACAGGCCCTGGAAACGGCGGTCAACGCGGTGATCGCGGCGGCCCCGGGGCTGTGGCTCTATTACTGCTACAACGCCGAATACCTGTTCTACCCGTTCTCGGAGACCCGGACCATCGGCGAGATGCTGACCTTCCAGACCGAAGAGCGGCGCGATTCGGTGCTGACCTATGTGATCGACCTCTATGCCGACGATCTGGAGGAGTATCCGAATGCCGTCAGCCTGGAGGACGCACATCTGGACCGGTCGGGCTATTACGCGCTGGCCCGGCCCGATCCGGACAATCACAACCACCCCAAGGAACGGCAACTGAACTTCTACGGCGGGCTGCGCTGGCGGTTCGAGGAACATATCCCCGAGCCGCGCCGCAAGATCGACCGGATCTCGATCTTCCGCGCCAAGCCGGGGCTGAAGCTGCGCGACGATCACACGTTCAACGACGAGGAATACAACACCTACGCCTGCCCCTGGCATCACAACATCACCGTGGCGATCGGCAGTTTCCGCACCGCCAAGGCGCTGAAGACCAATGCCGGATCGACCTTCGACATCCAGACCTTCACCTGGCACAATTCGACCGATTTCGAATGGCATTCGCAGCAGTTGCTGGATCTCGGTCTGATGGAGCCGGGGCAGTGGTTCTGAACGACCGGGGCGCGGGATCGGGCACCGGAAACAGCCGGTCATAGGCCCAGGTGAAGAGGAAGGCGTAGACCAGGTAGAAGCCCGCGAAGGCGAGGTCCATCACCAGCGCCTCGATCAGGCCGACGCCCAGCCACCAGGCGATGATCGGCATCATCGCCAGCAGAAGCCCGGCCTCGAATGCCAGCGCATGGACCACCCGCAGCGGCAGCGTCTTCCTTGTGCTGCGCCGGGTCCGCAGCAGCAGGTGATCGAAGCCGAGGTTGTAGAGGTAGTTCCACAGCATCGCCAGGGTCGCGCCGATGACGGCGATGCCGCCGAGTTCCGCCGCGCCATGGTCGAAGACGGCGGCGCCGAGCGTGGTGACGAGGATCAGGCCGATCAGCTCGAAGCTGACGGCCTGGCGAATTCGGTCGAAGGGGCTGCGCATGCAAGGCTCCGCGAGAATGGGCGCGGGTCGTCCCGGCTGCTGGCACCCGCTGGGCGGGTCGAGGTCGTCCTCGGCGGAGAGGATAGGCAGCGGCGCGGCGGGCGGCAAGCCGCGGGTCAGCGCGGGAAGACCTCGGCCAGCCGGTCCCGGTAGTCGGCCCAACTCATCCCGGCGCGGTTTCCGGCGATGCCGTGATAGACCGACCGGCCGTCCGGGGCCGGAAGCCCGGCCCAGATCGTCGCCACATTGGTCATGAAGCGGTCGCGGTCCAGGGTGCCGGCCAGGAACTCGGCCAGCCCGGCATCGGCCAGAAGCGCATCGGCGAAGCGATCCTGCAGGGCCGGGGAATAGACCGCGGTTTCGGGGACATTCAGCCGGGCGGTCAGCATCCGCAGGGTCTTGGGCACCACCTGATAGCGACCGATGGCGTGATGCTGACCGGGCGTGTCGGCGATCCATTGCCGGATTTCGGCAATGGTCATCCGGCTGGGTCTCTTGGCCGGCAGCCGCGTCGCCGCATGGTGAATCGCGTCATAGCCCGCCCGGCCCGATTCGACGCTGGCGATCAGGTCGCGCAGGCCGGAGATGCCCAGGGCGCGGAAGGCGGCGGCGTCATCCGGACGTTCGGGCAGCGGACGGCTCCGGCGGTAGCGCAGTACCTCGGCATCGAAGGCGGCGCCCAGCGACAGGCGCATGGCGGCGGCATCGGTGCGATCCTGCCCGCCTGCGCCCCGGGTCAGCGCAGCACCGGAGACGGGCAACAGCGCCGCGCCTGTCACGGGGGGCGCGGTGGCGGCGGCAGGATCGGGGGCCGGCGCGACCAGCCAGCCGAGCGTCACCCCGCCCCGCTCGGACCGGACAGGCAGGGCGCTGGCAAGCAGCAGGGTCAGGAAGACGGCGGGATATGCGCGAAACATGGCGGGCGGCCCTTCTGGCAGCGGCCCGCGCAGGGTTGCGCAGTTTGCTTAAGAAGAGGTTTCCGGCCCCTGCCCGCGACCGGCAGCGCTGCGGCGCAGGCGGATCACGATGTCGAGCTTGGCAATCTCGGTCCCCGGCGGCGGCTCCGGCAGCCGTGCGACCCGCAGGTCGGCGGCCGGGGCATCGGTCAGCTCGCCGGTCTCTTCCCAGTAGAAATGCGGGTGATCGTCGGTGCGGGTGTCGAAATAGCTCTTCGACCCGTCCACGGTGATCTCCTGCACCAGCCCGACCTGACAGAAGGCCCGGAGCGTGTTGTAGACGGTCGCCAGCGACACACTGTGCCCGGCGCCGCGGGCCGCCTCGAACAGGCTTTCCGCCGAAACATGCCGGTCACGCCCGTCGCCGACCAGCAACGTCGCCAGCGTCACGCGCTGCCGGGTCGGGCGCAGGCCCGCCCCCGCCAGCCATGCCACACCCCGAGTGACTGCGGATTGCTCCATTGGTCTCCGTCCCTGCTTCCATTGCCACTCTACGGCTGAATTCACCGGAAATTCAATCGTTCCGGCCATCACGGCTGCGCGGGGTCCATCGGCCCCGCCCGAGAGCCGCGCCCTTGCGCGGCCGGTTTCACGGATGTTACAGGGTTGGAAACAAATGCGGAGCCGGCTCTGGTCGCGCCGCAGCTTTGGGGAGCATCGGGTTTATGGCGGAATATCCGCGTCAGTTTGACAAGGAGGGCCTGCTGAAATGCGCCCGCGGCGAGTTGTTCGGCCCCGGCAATGCGCAGTTGCCCGAACCTCCGATGCTGATGATGGACCGGATCACCGACATCAGCGGTGACGAGGGCGAACACGGCAAGGGCCATGTGGTGGCCGAGTTCGATATCCATCCCGACCTGTGGTTCTTCAAGTGCCATTTCCCCGGCAACCCGATCATGCCCGGCTGCCTGGGACTGGACGGGCTATGGCAGCTCACCGGTTTCAACCTGGGCTGGCGCGGCTGGCAGGGGCGCGGCTATGCTCTGGGGGTGGGCGAGGTCAAGCTGACCGGCATGGTCCGGCCCGAGCGCAAGCGGATCACCTATTTCGTCGATTTCACCAAGGCCATCCAGACCCGCCGCCTGACCATGGGCGTCGCGGACGGACGGGTCGAAGCCGACGGCGAAACCATCTATCTCGTCAAAGACATGAAGGTCGCCCTGTCGGAAAGCTGATCCGAAGGGCAGGTTAGGAGTGCGCCATGCGCCGCGTCGTCATCACCGGGCTGGGGATCGTTTCGTCGATCGGCAACAACGTCGACGAGGTCCTGGAATCGCTCAAGGCCGGAAGATCCGGCATCACCGCCAATGCCGACATGGCCGAACGCGGGTTCCGCAGCCAGGTCGCCGGCGATCTGAAGCTGGACGTGACCGACCATGTCGAGAAGCGCACCCTGCGCTTCATGGGCCCCGGTGCGGCCTATGGCTATATCGCGATGACCCAGGCGATCGCCGACGCCGGGCTGGAAGAGAGCGACATCGTCAACCCGCGCACCGGGCTTGTGGCCGGGTCGGGCGGGCCTTCGACCAGCGCCATGTTCGCGGCACATCAGACGGTGCTGAACTCGGGCGGGACCAAGCGGATCGGGCCCTTCGCAGTGCCGAAATGCATGTCCTCGACGATCTCGGCCAACCTCGCCACCGCCTTCAGGATCAAGGGCATCAACTATTCGATCACCTCGGCCTGCTCGACCAGCCTGCATTGCATCGGCAACGCGGCCGAACAGATCATGCTGGGCAAGCAGGACGTGATGTTTGCCGGTGGCGCGGAAGAGCTGGACTGGACCCTGTCCTGCCTGTTCGACGCGATGGGCGCGATGTCGTCGAAATACAATGACACGCCGGAGAAGGCCTCGCGCGCCTTCGACGCCGACCGCGACGGTTTCGTGATCGGCGGCGGCGGCGGGATCGTGGTTCTGGAAGAGCTGGAACATGCCAAGGCCCGCGGCGCCAAAATCTATGCCGAGGTCACCGGCTATGCCGCCACCTCGGACGGGCATGACATGGTCGCGCCGTCGGGCGAAGGCGGCGAGCGGGCGATGCGGCTGGCCCTGGCCACCCTGCCCGAGGACCGCAAGGTCGGCTACATCAACGCACATGGCACCTCGACCCCGGTCGGCGATGTCGGCGAGATCGAGGCGGTGCGCCGGGTCTTCGGCCGGGGCACTACGCCGCCGGTCTCTTCCACCAAGTCGATGACCGGCCACAGCCAGGGTGCCACCGGTGCGCAGGAGGCGATTTACTGCCTGCTGATGCTGCAACATGATTTCATTGCCCCCTCGATCAATGTCGAGACGCTCGACCCGGCCATCGACCCCGGCGAGATCGCCACGACCCGTGTCGACTCGGCGGGGCTCGACACCGTGATGACCAACAGTTTCGGTTTCGGCGGCACCAACGGCTCGATGCTGCTGTCCAGATATCGGGAGTGATCCGACATGGCTGAATTGATGCGGGGCAAGCGCGGGCTGGTGATGGGGGTGGCAAACGACCACTCGATCGCCTGGGGCATCGCCAAGTCCCTGTCCGCCGAGGGCGCCGAACTGGCGTTCTCCTACCAGGGCGAAGCCTTCGAAAGGCGGGTCCGGCCGCTGGCCGAAAGCCTGGGCACTCCGCTGCTGCTGGACATGGACGTGACCGACGAAGCCTCGCTCGATACCGGGTTCCAGACCCTGAAGGACGAATGGGGCACGCTGGATTTCCTGATCCACGCGATTGCCTGGTCGGACAAGAGCGAGCTGTCGGGCCGTTTCATCAACACCAGCCTCGAGAACTTCAAGACCTCGATGGCGATCTCCTGCTATTCGCTGATCGACCTGTCGCGGCGGGCCGCGCAGCTGATGCCGCAGGGCGGCTCGATCCTGACCCTGACCTTCCAGGGGTCGCAGCAGGTCATGCCCTATTACAACGTGATGGGGGTGGCGAAGGCAGGGCTCGAAGCGGCGGTGCGCTATCTGGCGAACGATCTGGGGCCGGACCGGATCCGGGTCAACGCGATCTCGCCGGGGCCGATGCGGACCCTGGCCGGCGCGGCGATCGGCGGCGCCCGCAAGACCTTCAAGGCGACCGAGATGAACGCCCCGCTGCGCGCCAATCCGACGCTGGAGGATGTCGGCGGCGCGGCGGTCTGGCTGTGCTCGGACTATTCAGCCTCGACCAGCGGCGACATCATTCACGTGGACGGCGGCTATCACGTCCTGGGAATGCTGCAGCCCGAGAATCTGGGCTGACCGAGGCCACCCGGGCCCCGGGCGCCGCGGCGTCGGGGCCGCAGCTGTCGCAATCCTCACAGGCCCGCGCCTTGTCGCGCATGTCGAACCAGTTGTTCAGGAAATCCTCTCCCTCGCCATAGGGCAGGAAATCCTTCTGGAACCGATGCGCGTCCTTCGGCATCCGGGCATGTTTGACCGGGCACCAGTAGTGCTCGGTCCTGGCCGCGACCTCCTGCACATAGGGCAGCACGCCGTTGCAGTAGCCGCAGTAGACACACCAGAGCTTGCGCATGAAATGCAGGTAGCTCAGCCGGTGCCGGTCGATGACGATGTAGTCGCGGCGCCGCACAACCGGGATGCCGTAGAGCGGGAAACTGAAGCGTTGATAAATCGTTACCGCCAGGTCGAGAAAGACGAAGGGAATGATCATCGCGAAGATGAAGGGAATGGTGATCGCCTCCCAGGGCCGGCGGCGTCGGACGAAGCCGGAAAGCGAAAATCTGTTGCTGGCGGCCATGCGCCCTCCGTTCTCTGACGCCCGAAATTGACGTCCGGCCAGTCTAGAGGTTTTTGCGGCGCTGTCAGCCGAACACGCGGGTTTTCGCCGGCCCGCGAAACAAAGAATTTCCGCCCCAATTCTGCCGGTATTGCCCAGATTTTGCCACAATTGCCCCCTAGCCACAGAGCCAGCCTATGTCCGGGGGGACATGTCCGAATGTTGTTGATTCTCTGCGCAGCCTTGCTGTGCCTGCTGTCCATTGTCGGGCTCCGGCAGGGTTTTGTGTCGGGCGGCCGTGTCGCCCTGGAAGGGTTCGACGGGCTGGGTGTGCTGACCGGATTCGTGCTGAGCTGCGGTGCGGCGCTGCTGTTCGGCCCGATCAACGGCTTGTCGGTCATACTGGCGTTGCTGCTGCATGAGGCCGGGCATTGGCTGGCGCTCAGGATCATCGGCCGCGGGGATGCGACATTCCGGCTATTCCCGGCGCTGAATCCCGAAATTCACGACAGTTTCGACCATGACGGCGAGGCGACCTTTCACGCGCTGATGGGGCCCGGGCTGGCGGTGGCGCCGATGGTGCTGACCCTGGCGCTGACCCTGGCACTGCAGGATCTGGCCCCCGGTGCGGCCGACTTCCTGGCGGCGCTGACCTTCAGCCTGTGCCTGCTGAACGTGCTGAACCTGCTGCCGTTCCGGCTGCTGGACGGTGGCCGGACAATCGAGGCGGTGGCGCGGGTGCTGTCGCCCTCGGTGCATTATCTGGCGGTCGCCTCGGCGGTGGCCGGACTGGGCCTGGCCGGACTCTCGACCGGGCTTCCCTGGACCTATTTCGTCGCCGCACTGGGCATTCTGGGCCTGCTTCTGCGGCCCAGCCGGCCCCGCACCCATGCGATGTCGGCCCGCGAGGCGGGGCTGGCCTTTGCCGCCTGGTGCGCGCTGCTGGCCACCCATGTTTCGGGCGGCGCGCTGATCGTGACCGCGACTCTCTAGCCCCCCGCCACGGTTGCCGAGCCGGTTCCGGCCCCGCTGCGCGGATTTGTGACGGGCAATCGCCCTTGCACCTGCCCCGAGGCCGCGCCAGTCTCTGCCACGAAAGGGGCCCTACCCATGACCATTCGCGCCTGCGTCTTCGACGCCTACGGTACCCTGTTCGATGTCGCAGCCGCCGCCCGCCTGGCCGCGGCCGAGCCGGGACAGGACCAACTGGCCGAGCTCTGGCCGCGCCTGGCCGCCGACTGGCGGGCCAAGCAGCTGGGCTATTCCTGGCTGCGCGCCGCCGCCGGGCAGCATTGCGACTTCTGGCAGGTGACACAGGACGCGCTGGACTGGTCGATGGAGGCCGCCGGCCTGAACGATCCTGCCCTGCGGGCGCGGTTGCTGGCACTCTACTGGGAGCTTCCGGCCTATCCGGAAGTGCCCGCGATGCTGACCGCGCTGAAGGCCGCCGGCTACGGCACCGGCATCCTGTCGAACGGCTCGCCCGAGATGCTGGAGGGCGCCGTCGCCTCGGCCGGCATCGGCGCCAGTCTCGACCATGTGCTCTCGGTCGAAAGCACCCGGGTCTTCAAGCCGCATCCCTCGGTCTATGCCCTGGTGCCCGAAGCCTTCGGCTGCACAGCGCCCGAAGTCCTGTTCGTCTCGTCGAACGGCTGGGACGTGGCCTTCGGTGCCGGGTTCGGCTTTGCCAGCGTCTGGGTCAATCGCGCCGGAGAGCCGGTTGACCGCCTGCCCGCCCGGCCCGGCCACCAGCTGCGCGACCTGACCGGCATTCCCGACCTCGTGGAGACCCTATGAGCCTGAAATATTTCGACGCCGCCGACGGCACCCGTCTTGCATATCGGGACGAAGGGGCCGGGTTGCCGCTGCTGTGCCTGGCCGGGCTGACCCGGGACGGGCGCGATTTCGATTACCTGGTGCCGCATCTTCCGCCCCTGCGGCTGATCCGGCCCGATTATCGGGGCCGCGGCAGCTCGGCCCATGCCGATCCCGCGACCTATACCCCCCCGGTCGAGGCGAAGGACGCGCTGGCCTTGCTGGATCATCTGGGCATCGACAAGGCCGCGGTGCTGGGCACTTCGCGCGGCGGGCTGATCGCCATGGGGCTGGCCGGCTTTGCCAAGGACCGGCTGCTGGGTGTCTGCCTGAACGATGTCGGCCCGGTGATCGAAAAGGGCGGGCTGGACAAGATCAAGGCCTATATCGGCCGGGCGCCCAAGTTCCGCAGCCAGGCCGAGATGGCAGCGGCGATGCCGGGGCTGTTTCCCGAGTTCGTTGGTGTTCCGGCTTCACGCTGGGCCGAGGAAGTCTCGCATCACACGGTGCAGACCGGGACAGGCCTGGGCCTGACCTATGATCCGCGCCTGCGCGAGGCGGTGCTGGCGGCCTTCGAAGGCCCGCAGCCCGATCTCTGGCCGCTGTTCGACGCGTTCGAGGGCCTGCCGCTGGCCCTGCTGCGGGGCGCGAACTCGGACCTTCTGGGCCGCGAGACCGCCGCCGAGATGCGCCGCCGCCGGCCCGACATGATCTTTGCCGAGGTGCCGGACCGCGGCCATATCCCCTTTCTGGACGAGCCGGAGTCTCTGGCCGCAATCACCGCCTGGCTGGAGTTGATGCCATGAATATCGAAATGATCCGCGCCGCTGCCGAACGGCTCAGGGGACGGGCCCGCGAAACCCCGATGCTGAGCTCGCCCTTTCTGGACGCGGCGGCCGGGCGGCGGGTGCTGGTCAAGGCGGAATGCCTGCAGGAGACCGGCAGTTTCAAGTTTCGCGGCGCCTGGTCGGCGCTGAGCGCGCTGGACCCCGAGGTGCGGGCCCGCGGGGTGATCGCCTTTTCCTCGGGCAACCATGCGCAGGGCGTGGCGCGCGCGGCGGCGCTGTCCGGGGTTTCGGCGGTGATCGTGATGCCGCGCGACGCGCCGGCGCTGAAGATCGCGAATACCAGGGCCCTGGGCGCCGAGGTCGTGCTTTACGACCGCGCCAGCGAGGATCGGGATGCCTTGGGCGCGGCGCTGGCCGAGGAACGCGGGCTGACCCTGATCAAGCCCTTCGACAATCCGCAGGTGATCGCGGGACAGGGCACGGCGGGGCTGGAAATCGCGACCCAGGCTGCGGCGCTTGGCGTCACCAAGGCGGACGTGCTGGTGCCCTGCGGGGGCGGCGGGCTGACCTCGGGAATCGCGCTGGCGCTGGCCGCCGACGCGCCCGGGCTGCGGGTTCGCCCGGCCGAGCCGCAGGGCTTCGACGATGTCAAACGCTCGCTGGCCGCCGGGGAAATCCGGCGCAACGAGCGGCTGACCGGGTCGATCCAGGACGCGATCATCACCCCGCAGCCGGGCGATCTGACCTTTCCGATCCTGAAGGCCCATTGCGGCCCCGGGCTGAGCGTCAGCGATGACGAGGCCCTGCAGGCGATGGCGGCGGCGCTGGTGCGGCTGAAGATCGGGGTCGAGCCGGGCGGCGCGGCGGCGCTGGCGGCGGCACTGTTCCGCGCCGACGAGATCGAGGGCGACGCGGTGATCGTGGTGGCCTCGGGCGGCAACGCGGACCCCGAAATGCTGGCCGAGGCGCTGACCCGGTTCGGCAGCGGGGTCTGAGCGGCGCCGGAATGCGGCCGCGGCGCGATTCAACCCCCGGCGGGGTATGGTTTCCCGGACTGGGGCCGCGGCGCCGCTGCGGCTAGAGTGCGCTCAGTTACAGACGATTGCATTGCAGACGACCGCGCCCGGTATTTCGGCGACAGGCTCCGACGGGGGGCCGCGCGTGACGTATTCTCGGCACCAGACGACTGTTTGGAAGACTCCATTTCGACATCTGGTTACGGCGGCCCGCACTCATTATGCGGGCCGCCGTAACTTTTCCGCACCGCTGGCATCCCGCGAGTTGTCCCGATCCGTGCGAGAGCATCTGCGCCGGTGGCCGGCGGCAGGGTGGGGCTTGCGGCCCGAGGCGGCATCCGGCCTCACTTAGTTGACACTGCAAACTACAATTGGCACTCTGGGCGCCCAGGGAGGGCGTTCGTGCGCACGCAGATCTGCATCATCGGCGGTGGACCATCCGGGCTGCTTCTGGCGCAGCTGTTGCATCGGGTCGGCATCGCCTCGGTGGTGCTGGAACGCAGGAGCCGCGCCCATGTGCTGGGCCGGATCCGTGCCGGGGTGCTGGAATGGGGCAGCGTCGAACTGCTGCGCCTGGCCGGAGTCGGGGCAAGGATGGATGCGCAGGGCCATGTTCACGAAGGCATCTACCTGGCCTCCCGGAACAAGGGATTCCGGATCGATTTCAAGAAACTGACGGGCAAGTCGGTGATGGTCTGGGGACAGACCGAGGTGACCCGCGACCTCTACGAGGCCCGCGATGCGGCCGGCGATCCGGTGATCTGCGGGGTCGAGGGCGTCGCGCCGCATGATCTCGACAGCGATGCGCCCTATGTCACCTATACCCTGGACGGCGCCGAACATCGGATCGACTGCGATTTTGTTGCCGGCTGCGACGGGTTCCACGGCCCCTCGCGCCAGGCGATTCCGGCCGAGGTTCTGCGCGAATACGAACGGGTCTATCCGTTCGGCTGGCTCGGCATCCTCTCCGAGACCCCGCCGGTCTCGGACGAGTTGATCTATGCCAATCACGAACGTGGTTTCGCGCTCTGCTCGATGCGGTCCGACCAGCTGTCGCGCCACTATCTGCAGGTGCCGCTCGGGGATCGGGTCGAGGCCTGGACGGACAGCGCCTTCTGGGAGGAACTGCGCCGCCGGATCCCGACCGAATCGGCCGAGGCGCTGGTCACCGGCCCTTCGGTCGAGAAGAGCATTGCGCCGCTGCGCAGCTTCGTCGCCGAGCCGATGCGATGGGGCCGGCTGTTCCTGGTCGGCGACGCGGCGCATATCGTGCCGCCGACCGGCGCCAAGGGGCTGAACCTGGCATTCTCGGACGTGCATTACCTGCATGACGGCCTGACCCGGCACTATCAGGGCGACTCGCGGGCACTGGACAGCTATTCCGAACGCGCCCTGGCACGGGTCTGGAAATCCGAGCGCTTCTCCTGGTCAATGACGACGATGCTGCACCGGTTCCCCGATGGCGGCGGCTTCGCACAGAAGATGCAGGACAGCGAGCTGGCCTATCTCGAACAGTCCACCGCCGCACAGACCGCGCTGGCGGAAAACTACGTAGGTCTACCGTTCTAGGGAGAAAATCATGCAGGTCGCCGTTCTCGATGGACTCTGCGTCCATTACACTGATACCGGGCCCGCCTCCGGGCCGCCGGTGGTCTTTGCCAATTCGCTCGGCACCGATCTGCGGCTCTGGGACAAGGTGCTGCCGCTCCTGCCCGCCTCTTGCCGCTACATCCGTTACGACATGCGCGGCCACGGGCTGACCAGCGCGCCGAAACAGCCCTATCGGATGGGACAGCTGGTCGGCGATGCCGAACGGCTGATGGATTTCCTCGAGATCAAGGATGCGGTCTTTGTCGGTCTGTCGATCGGCGGGCTGATCGCGCAGGGGCTGGCGGTGAAGCGGCTGGACCTGGTGCGGGCGCTGGTTCTGTCGAACACCGCCACCAAGATCGGCACCGCCGAGATCTGGGACCGGCGGATTGCCGAGGTCAATGCCGAGGGCATCGCGAGCCTGTCGAAGGAAGTCATGGTGCGCTGGTTCTCGCGCGCCTTCCGCGACAAGCCCGAGATGATGCTGTGGAAGAACATGCTGGAACGCCAGCCGGTCGATGGCTATGCCGGCTGCTCGGCGGCAATCCAGGGCACCGATTTCTACAGCACCACCGCGGCGCTGACCCTGCCGACCCTGGCGATTGCCGGGTCGGAAGACGGCTCGACCCCGCCCGATCTGGTGCGCGAGACGGCCGAGTTGATCAAGGGCAGCCGCTTTCGCCTGATCCGCGGCGCCGGGCACCTGCCCTGCGTGGAGAAGCCCGAGGATTATGCCGAGTTGCTGAGCGTCTTCCTGCAGGAGATCGGCCATGTCTGACGCGACCTCGCCGCAGCGCAAGGCCGGGGACGCGACCCGGCGCCGGGTGCTGGGCGATGCCCATGTCGATCGCTCGCGCGCCGATCCCGACGCCTGGGAGGCGCCCTTCATCGACCTGATCACCGACGCCGCCTGGGGCCATACCTGGTCGCGCGGCACGCTGCCGCTGCGCGAGCGCTCGCTGATCACCCTGGCGCTGCTGGCCGGGCTGGGCAATTTCGAGGAATTCGAACTGCACCTACGGGCCACCGCCAACACCGGGGCCACGCGCGAGGACGTCCTGGACGTGCTCCTGCATGTCGCGATCTACGCCGGGGTCCCGCGCGCCAACCATGCCATCAAGCTGGCCAAGACGATCTACGAAGAAATGGAGGCAAAGACATGAGCTTGATCCCCCGTGACCGCAGCGCGCATCCGCCCGCCCTAGATCCGGGCTACAAGACGAGCGTCACCCGCTCGCCGAACCTGCCGTTGCTGGCGCTGGACTCGAGCATCACCGAAGAGACCGGCCCGACCTTCGGGCACGGGCTGATCGGCCCCCTGGACAACAATCTGATCCTGAACTGGACCCGCGGCGAAAGCCCGGCGATCGGCGAGCGCATCCTGCTTCATGGCCGGGTGCTGGACGAAAACGCCCGGCCGGTGCCGAACACCCTGGTGGAAATCTGGCAGGCCAATGCCGGGGGCCGCTACCGGCATGTGAAGGACAGCTATTTCGCGCCGCTCGATCCGAATTTCGGCGGTTGCGGCCGGACCCTGACCGACGAGCAGGGCTATTACCAGTTCCTGACCATCCGGCCCGGCGCCTATCCCTGGCCGAACCGGGGCAACGACTGGCGGCCGATGCATATCCATATGTCGATCTTCGGCCATGCCTTCGCGCAGCGGCTGATCACCCAGCTCTATTTCGAGGGCGACCCGCTGATCGCGCTCTGCCCGATCGCGGCGACGGTCAAGGATCGCGGCCAGCTCGAGGCGCTGGTGGCGCCGCTGGACATGGCGGCGTCGCGGCCGATGGATTTCCTCGCCTACAAGTTCGACGTGGTGCTGCGCGGCACCCGGCAGACATTCTTCGAAAATCGCAAGGACGGGATGTAAGATGACCCAGCCCCTGAACCGACTGAGAGAAACCGCGTCGCAGACCGGCGGCCCCTATGTGCATATCGGCTGCATCCCCTCCTTCGCCGGGCTGGCGGGGATCTATCCCGAAGACCTCGGCCTGCGCGCCATCGGCGACAATCCGAAGGGCGAGGTGATCGAGATCACCGGCTCGGTCCTTGACGGCACCGGCATGGCCCTGCGCGACGCGATGATCGAAAGCTGGCAGCCGGACGCGGCCGGGGTGTTTCCCGGCCAGCCGGGCGCCGACCCCGAAGTGAACGGGTTCTGCCGCTTTGCCGCCGACGGCGAGACCGGAGAGTTTCGCCTGCGCACCGTCAAGCCGGGCGCGGTTCCCTGGCCCGATGGCCGGATGCAGGCGCCGCATATCGCGCTGTGGATCGTGGCACGCGGCATCAACATCGGCCTGCAGACCCGGATCTATTTCGACGACGAGGACAACGGCGCCGACCCGCTTCTGGGCCGGATCGAGCATCGCGAGCGGGTCGAGACCCTGATCGCGAAACGGACCGGCCCCGGTGCCTATCGCTTCGATATCCGCTTGCAAGGGCCCGGCGAAACCGTCTTTCTCGACATGTGATGACCGATATCCTTCTGGTTCATGGCGCCTGCCACGGCGCCTGGTGCTGGCGCGACCTGGTGCCGCAGCTTCAGGGCCGTGGCCATCGGGTGACGGCACTGGACCTGCCGGCGCATGGCACCGATCCGACACCGCGGGCCGAAGCGACGCTGGCGGCCTATGTCGGGGCCATCCTCGCGGCGGCGCGCGCGGGAAGTCCGCCGCTGCTGGTCGGCCACTCGATGGGCGGGCTCTGGATTTCCGCTGCCGGAGAGGCCGCGCCCGGGGCCTTCGCCGGGCTTGTCTATCTGACCGCCTTCGCCCCGGTCGCCGGGCGCTCGCTGCACGATCTGCGCCGGGCCTCGGTCACCGGGTCGCTGAAGGCGGCCATAGACTTCACCGCGGACGGGCTGGCGACCGAGTTCTCGGAGCCGGCGCTGGAACCGCTGTTCTACCACGACTGCCCGGCCGGAACGACGGCCTATGCCCGCCAGCATCTCTGCCCCGAGCCGATCCGGCCGACGCAGGAACCGCTGGCCCTGACCGACCGCTACCACAGCCTTCCGCGCGACTATGTCCGCTGCCTTGCCGACCGGGTCATCGCGCCCGAGGCGCAGGCCGTGATGTCGCGCGACTGGCCCGCCGAACGGGTCCACGAGATGACCTGCGGCCATTCACCCTTCTTCGCCGACCCGGACGGGTTGGCCCAAGTCCTGAACCGGATCGCCCAGTGACCCAATCCCCACAGACCAAACCACAGACCAAACCCTGCATCATCTGCGTCGCCATCACCGGCTCGGTCGCGACCAAGGAAGACAACCCGGCGGTGCCGGTGACGATCGCCGAACAGATCGAATCGACCCATGAGGCCTTCGAGGCCGGCGCCAGCATCGCGCATTGCCATGTCCGCGACGCCCGGGGCGCACCGACCTCGGACCCCGAGCTGTTCGCGGAGCTGAAGGCGGGAATCGAGAAACACTGCCCCGGGATGATCGTCCAGCTGTCCACCGGCGGCCGCTCGGGCGCGGGACGGGCGCGCGGCGGGATGCTGCCGCTGGCCCCCGACATGGCCTCGCTCACCGTCGGCTCGAACAACTTCCCGACCCGGGTCTACGAGAACCCGCCCGACCTCGTGGACTGGCTGGCCTCGGAAATGCGGGCCTACGGGGTGAAGCCCGAGATCGAGGCCTTCGACCTGTCGCATATCCTGCAGGCGGCGCGGATGCAGCAGGACGGGCGGCTGGCGGGGCCGCTCTATGTGCAGTTCGTCATGGGTGTGAAGAACGCCATGCCGGTAGACCGGCCGGTGTTCGATTTCTACATCGAGACGCTGAACCGGCTGGCCCCCGATGCCGAATGGTGCGCCGCGGGAATCGGTGCGGCACAGATCCGGCTGAACGAATGGTGCATCGCCCTGGGCGGCCATTGCCGCACCGGGCTGGAGGACAATCTGAAACTGGACCGCGAGACGCTGGCGCCCTCCAATGCCGCGCTGGTGCGCCGCACGGTGGAGCTGTGCGACAGGTATCGGCGCCCGGTTGCCACCTGGCAGCAGGCGCGCGACATACTGGGTCTGCGCCCGGTGGCGGCCTGAGAGGGGGCTCTGCCCCCGCCTGCGGCCCCCCGGGATATTTTCAAGGTAAAGAGGAGGCGCCCGTGCCTGCCACCCCGTTCGACAGTGCCATCTACCGCGACCTTCTGGGGGATCCCGAGATCGCCCGGCTGTTCACCGACAGCGCCGAATTGCGGGCGATGATGCTGGTCGAGGGGACCCTTGCGCTGGTCCAGGGCCGGCTCGGCCTGATCCCCGAGACGGCGGGCAGCTTCCTGCACCGGGCGGCGATGGAAATCCAGATCGATCCGGCGGCGCTGGCAGAGGAGACCGGGCGCAGCGCGGTGCCGGTCCCGGCGCTGGTCGAAACGATGCGCAAGGTCCTGCAGGCGCCGGATCATGCCCGCTACCTGCATTGGGGCGTCACCTCGCAGGACATTTCCGAGACCGGCCAGATGCTGCGGCTGCGCCAGGCCCTGGCCATTCTCGAAGGCAGGCTGGTGGCGCTGACCAAGGCCCTGGGCCGGATGGCGGCGGATCATGCCGAGATGCCGATGGCGGCGCGGACCTATGGCCAGATCGCGACGCCGACCTCCTTCGGCGCGGTGGTGGCCGGCTGGGGGGCGCCGCTGCTGCGGCATCTGGAACGGCTGGAAGGGCTGCGCGGGCGGCTGCTCTGCGTCTCGCTCTCGGGCGCGGCCGGCACCCTGTCGGCGATGGGGCCCGAGGGGCCGAAGGTCCGCGCCGCGCTGGCCGCCGAACTGGGGCTGAGCGACCCCGGCGCCAGCTGGCACGCCGGGCGCGACCGGATCGGCGAGCTGGCGGGCTGGCTGGCGCTGGTGCTGGGAAGCCTGGGCAAGCTGGGCGAGGATGCGCTGACCATGACCCAGTCCGGCATCGGCGAGCTGCGGCTGAGCCTGGGCGGCGGCTCCTCGACCATGCCGCAGAAGGTCAATCCGGTGCTGCCCTCGGTGCTGGTGGCGCTGGCCCGTTACGGGCTGGGACTGGCGGCGACGCTGCAGGGCGGCGCCCTGCACCGGCAGCAGAGGGACGGCGCCGCCTGGATCACCGAATGGCTGAGCCTGCCGGGCCTGCTGCTGGCCACCGGGCGGGCCACCAGCGCGGCGCTGGAACTGACCGAGACCGCGCGCCCCGACCCGGACCGGATGGCGGCGCTGCTCGACGACGGCTCGGGCCTGATCCATGCCGAGGCGCTGAGCTTCGCCCTGGCGGCGCGGATGCCCCGCCCCGAGGCGCAGGCGGCGGTCAAGGCGCTGGTCGCGGAGATCGCCGGCAGCTCCCGGCATCTGGTCGCCGAGGCGCGGGCCCGCTGGCCCGATCTGGTCTTCCCCGAGGCGGCGCAGCTGGGCCAGGCCCCGGCCGAGGCGCGGGCCTTTGCCCGGGCGGCGGCGGCGCTGTAGCCAGGAAACGCTTTTCTCTGCACCGGGGCACGGGTAAGAGCGCCGGACGGGCGCGCTGCCCGCGGAGCCCCGACCGATGCCCCTTGCCCTGGTGTTCATCCTGCTGACCGTCGCGCTGGACGCGATCGGGATCGGGCTGATCTTCCCGGTGATGCCGGACCTGATGCGCGATGTGCTGCACGAGGGGCTGGCCAATGCGGCGGTCTGGGGCGGGGTGCTGGCAGCGGCCTTCTCGGTGATGCAATTCGTCTTCGGCCCGGTGATCGGCAATCTGTCGGATCGCTACGGGCGGCGGCCGATCATGCTGATCGCGCTGGCGACAATGGCACTGGACTATGCGGTCATGGCCCTGGCGCAGAGCGTCTGGTTGCTGCTGGCCGGACGGATCATCGCCGGGATCACCGCCGCCACCGCCGCCACGGCGACGGCCTATGTGGCCGATGTCTCGGCCCCGGAAGCGCGGGCACGCAACTTCGGCCTGATCGGCGCCGCCTTCGGCATCGGCTTTGTCCTCGGGCCGATGATCGGCGGGGCCGCCTCGGTGATCGACATCAGGGCGCCGTTCGCGATTGCCGCCGCGCTGGCCGGGGTCAATTTCGTCTTTGGCTGCCTGGCCCTGCCCGAAAGCCTTGCACCCGGCAAGCGTCGGGCCTTCTCCTGGCGCCGCGCCAATCCGCTGGCGGCCTTCCGGGCGATCGGCCGGCTGCCGGGGCTGAGACGCTATCTCGTGCTGATCTTCCTGTTCACCCTGGCGATGACCTCCTACCCCGCGATCTGGTCCTATTACGGCGCCGCCCGCTTTGGCTGGGACGGCTGGTGGATCGGGATCTCGCTGACCATCTTCGGGCTGAGCATGGCCCTGACCCAGGCCTTTCTGGTCGCCCCGGCGATCCGGGCCTGGGGCGAGACCAGGACCGGAATCTACGGCATGATGCTGGATACGGTGGTCTTTGTCCTGCTCGGCCTGATCCGCTCGGGCAGCTGGGCGCTGGCGCTGACTCCGGTTTCGGCCCTGTCGGGGGTGGCGGGACCGGCGATCCAGGGGCTGATGGCCAATGCCACGCCGGACGACCAGCAGGGCGAGTTGCAGGGGGTGCTCGGTTCCGTCTCGGCGGTGGCGATGGCCCTGGCGCCGCTGATCCTGACCCCGGTGTTCTGGGCCTTCACCCGCGAGGGGGCGCCGATCTACGCCCCCGGTGCGCCCTTCCTGCTGTCGGCGGGGCTGATGGTGATCTGCGTGGCGATCCTGGCCGGCAGCCCGACGCCACGGGTCGGCGCGGCGGCACCGGTATCGCCAAAGCCCGAGGCGTGAGCCCGCGCGCGGCGACGGAACTGCCGGGCCGGCGCGTTCTTTCTGGGCATTGCGACGGGAGGACAACATGACCCGCATGGCCACGATGACGTTTGTTCTGACCCTGGGAGCGACCGGGGCGGCCCTTGCCCAGGCGCAGCTGCGCAACGATCCGAACCGGCCGACCGAGCTGATCGCCGCCGATCTCGGGGTGTCGCAGGACCAGTTCATCGCCTGCTTCTACAACGTCGAACCGGACCCGGATTTCAAACCAACCAGGGCGCAGGAAGAGGCCAACAAGGCGGTGCTTCTGCCCTGCCTGCAGGCCGCCAACCCCGAGATCACCAATGACGGGCTGGACGCGGTGATGGACCGCTATCGTCCGGGCTGAGGTCTGTGAGACAAAGGCCGGCGGCTGCCGCCGACGGCACCGATTCCGGGGGATCGCCGCGGCGCGGGCCGGGGAGACGGCCCCCGGCTGCGGCATGGGAGCAGCACAGCCGGCAGGTCAGGCGCTGCGCCGGCCTTCGTAGAGCCAGGCACCGACGATCAGAAGCCCCGAGAGCAGCAGCAGCAGCCAGGCCCGGATCAGCGGCGTCACCGTCACGTCGGCGGTCAGATAGGCCCCACGCGGGGTGATGCCGATCCAGCCGCGCCCCGCCGCCGGGCGTCCGGCCGAGACCCGGCGCAGCGAGGGCATCCCGTCCTCCAGCGCCGCCACGCCGCCACGCACGGTTTCGATCAGCGGCGCCAGCTTGTCGCCGCTGGCAATGGTCTCCTCGAACTCCTTCGGCGCCGAGGGGCCGAGCGCCACCACCGCCTCCTGATCGTCATCCCTGAGCCGGTAGAGCCCGATGTCCGGCCCCAGGTAGCGCGCCTCGTAGCGGCCCGGCGAGACCTCGACCATCGGCAGCTCGACCTCGGCGCCGTCAGGGCCGGTGACGGTAACGCTGCGCGGGCCCTCGGTGAGGGTGCGGCGGGTGATGACCATGTTCTGGCCCTTCGCCGTGGCGGTCAGCGCCTCTTCCTCCAGTTCCGGTTCCTTCATCATCCAATGCGCCAGCCGCCGCAGCAGTTCCAGCTGCGGGCCGCCGCCTTCATAGCCCCGGGTCCAGAGCCAGGCCTGATCCGAGGCCAGCAACGCCACCCGCCCCTCGCCGACCCGGGCCAGGGTCAACAGCGGCTCGCCCTCGGCGCTCATCACCGTCTCGCCGCCATAGGGCTCGACCTCGATCCGGCGGAACCAGCGGCCCCAGCCGGGGCCCTCGTCATCGGCGGGACGCGGGGCAAAGGCCTCCAGCCCCTCGGTCACCGGATGGCGCTGGCCGAGATCGGTGATCTTCGGGCGGAACGGCCGCTCGACCACCAGGCCGGTCGGCCCGGCGGGAAGGATGGCGCCCAGCGGCGAGCGGAACAGGCTTTCGGCACTGGCATATTCCGGCCCCGCCGCGACAAGCACCGCGCCGCCCTTCTCGACGTAGTTCCGCACGTTCTCGAGATAGATCGAGGGCAGGATGCCGCGCAGCCGGTAGCGGTCGAAGATGATAAGGTCGAATTCGTCGATCTTGTCGAGGAACAGTTCGCGGGTCGGAAAGGCGATCAGCGAGAGCTCTGTGACCGGCACCCCGTCCTGCTTCTCCGGCGGCCGCAGGATGGTGAAATGCACCAGATCGACAGAGCTGTCGGACTTCAGCAGGTTGCGCCAGGTGCGTTCGCCGGCATGCGGCTCGCCCGAGACCAGCAACACCCGCAGCCGGTCGCGCACCGCGTTGATCTGGATCACGGCGGCATTGTTGCGGTCGGTGATCTCGCCCTCCGTCAGCTCGACCTGGGCCTGCACCACGTTCATGCCGCCATGCGGCAGCACCAGCGGCAGTTCCAGGTCCTCGCCCACCGGCACTTCGAAGACCTGCGGCGTCGCGCCGTCGACCGCGATCGACAGCCGTGCCCGGCCCGAGACGGCGGGCGGCACCGCGCCCTGATCCTCGATGGCGAGGGTCAGCGTCACCGGCTCGCCCAGGATCGCGAAGGCGGGGGCGTTCTTGACCACCAGGCGGCGGTCCCAGTCGCTGGCATGGCCGGTCAGCAGCAGATGCAGCGGCGCCGGCAGATCGGGGGCGCGGTCGATGTCGTGCAACTGGCCGTCCGAGAGCAGGATCGCCCCGGCGATCCGGGCCCGCGGCTCCTCGGCCATCGCCTCAGCCAGCCGGGTCATCAGCAGCGTGCCTTCGTCATCCTCGGCATCGGCCAGATGCACCACCCGCAACTCGGTATTGGGCAGCGCCGCCACCGCCGCCTCGACCTGCGCCGTGGCCCGCGCAACCTGGGCCGGGCGGTCCGAGATCTTCTGGCTGGCGCTGTCGTCAACCACCAGAATCACGATGTCGCTCAGCGCCTCGCGGTCCTCTTTCTGGAACGAGGGATTGGCCAGCGCCAGCAGCAGCAGCGCCGCGGCCAGGGCACGAAACGGCCAGCCGGAAAGGCCGCGCCAGAGCGCCAGCGCCACCACCAGCACCATCAGCGCCGCCGCGGCCCAGACCAGCGGCCAGGGCAGCAGCGGGTCGAAGATCACCTGCGCGGCGCTCATTGGCCCAGCCTTTCCAGCAGCGCCGGGACATGGACCTGATCGGACTTATAGTTGCCGGTCAGCACATGCATGATCAGGTTGACACCGAACCGTTTGGCCATCTCGCGCTGCCGCTCGCCCGCGAAGCCGCGCCCGATCGGCACCAGCGGTGCGCCGCGCGAATCCACCGCCCAGGCCGAGGCCCAGTCATTGCCGCCGATCACCACCGGCGTCACCCCGTCGTTGAGGTTGCGGAACGGCATGCCCTCGACCTGCTCGGCATCGGGCGGCGCCGCCTCGACCCAGACATCGCGGCTCTGGAACCGGCCCGGAAAGTCCTGCAGCAGGTAGAAGGTGCGGGTCAGCACGTGGTCGGCCGGGATCGGCTCCAGCGGCGGAATGTCCAGCGGCGCGGCCAGGACCTTCAGCTTGCGGCCCTCGGGGGTGCTGCTGCCGAAACCCGCCACGTCGCCGTCGCGGGTGTCGAACAGGATCATCCCGCCGGCCCGCAGATAGCGGTTCAGCTTGGCATAGGCCTCGGAAGAGGGCGTCTTCTGGTCCGGCGAGATCGGCCAGTAGAGGAAGGGGAAGAAGGACAGTTCGTCGGTCTCCAGATCGACCCCGATCGGCAGGCCCGGCTCGACCGAAGTGCGGGCGAACAACGTCTCGCTCAGCCCGAGCAGCCCGGCCTGGGCCAGATCGTCCAGCTTCTTGTCGCCGGTGATGACATGGGCAAGCACCACGCGCGAGGTCGCCTCGATCGCAAAGGCGTCCGCCGCCGCGTCCTGGGCCCGCGCCGGACCGGCCAGACCCGGCAGCAGCAGGCCCAGCATCAGCGCCGTCGTCAACCCGCGGGCGCCGCGCAGCCGGCCGCCCAGGGCCAGCGAGGCCACCGCGTCAAGCGCCAGCAGCGCCAGCGCCAGCGCCAGCAACCAGCCCTTCAGCGGCAGGGTCCGCGCCACTGCCAGCCCCTCGACCACGATCCGCGCCGGCCAGGCCGTCGGGGTCAGCTCGATCCCGGCCCCGGCCACGTTCAGCGCAAGCCGCCGGTCCTCTCCGGCATAGAGCCCGGGCGGCGTCGCCGGGCCCGCCTCGGCGACCGCCAGCTCCTCGCCCGGAATCCCCGGCAACGTCCCGGCGTCCTTGATCCGCCCGAAAGCGTCGATCACCTCCTCGGGCACCCAGGTGGTGCCCGCCAGTTCCTCGGACGAAGGCCGTTGCGGCCGGCTCGACACCGCCAGCCGTTCCAGCATCTGCACGAAGAGCCCCGACAGGGGCAGCGTGGACCATTCGGCATTGGCGGTGACATGGAACAGCACCACCTGGCCCAGACCGACCTCTTTCCGGGTCACCAGCGGCGTGCCGTCGGCCAGCTCGGCGATCACCCGCGAGGACAGCTGCGGATCGGGCTGCGCCATGACCTGCGAGGTCACGGTCACGTCCTCGGGCACCGGCAGCCCGGCAAAGGGGCTGTTCTCGGGAAACGGCGCCAGCGCCTTGGGTTCGCCCCAGCTCATCGCACCGCCGACCGAGCGCCCCCCGACCCGCAGTCGCACCGGCATCAGCGGATCCTCGGTTTCGCGCGAGACACTGCTGGCGGCCAGCCGCGGCCCGGCAAAGCGGATCAGAAGCCCGCCCCTTTCGACCCAGTCCAGCAGCGGCCCGGCCTCGCCTTCGGCCAGCGTCGCCACATCGGCCAGGATGATCGCATCCGGATTGGCCAGTATGACATCGCCCAGCGTGCCATGGATCAGATCGGCGGTCGGGGCAAGGGCCTGTTCGAGGTAGTGCGTCGGCGACAGCAGCTCCAGCCCCTCGCGGTCCTCGCTGCCGGCGATCAGCGCCACCTCGCGGCGTTTCAGCGTGTCGTCGGTCAGGCTGACGGCCCCGGCCGAGCGCAGCCCGACGATCTCGAACCGGGTGATCCGGTTGCGCAGTTCCGGAGGCAGCGACAGGTCGATGCTGGCCTCGGACTTGCCATCCTCGAAGCCGAAGGTGACGCGCGACAGCTCGGCCTCGACCCCGTTCGGGCCGGGACCCTGGGCCGATACCGTCACCTCGGCGGCACCCGCCGTGCGGCTGCGGCGCGCGGTCAGGGCGATGGCGCCATCCTTGAACAGCGGCGGCAGCAGCACCGCCACCGGGCGCGGGCTTTCGAAGACCCGCACCGTGCCGCGCGCTTCCAGCGCCGCCAGCAGGTCCTCGCGCCCGGGGTGCGCCAGCCCGTCGGACAGCCAGAGGCTGTCGAAACTTCCCGGCTCCCATCCCTTGATCCAGGCGGCCAGCGCCTCGGGCGAGGGCGCCCAGGGGTGCGGCGTCAGGCCCGGCAGGCGCTGCGTCCAGGCCTCGGCGGCCTGAAACGGCAGCGGCCCCTCGGGCAGGTCGGTCAGGCTGACCACCGCCGCCGGACGCCCGGCCCTTGCCGCCTCGTCCAGCGCCACGCCGATCCGCTCGATCCGGCGCTGCCAGTCGGCGGCATCGGCCCAGGTCCCGTCGGCAAGGATCAGCAGCGGCCCCTGCCCTTCCTGCGTGCGGTCCGGATTCAGCACCGGCCCGGCAAAGCCGACGATCACCGCCGCCACCGCCAGCATCCGCAACAAGAGCAGCCACCAAGGGGTCTTGTCGGCCTCGTGCTCCTCGTCCTTCAGGCCGAACAGCAGCACGACCCCCGGGAACAGCCGCCGCACCGGCGCCGGCGGCACCGCGCGCAGCAGCAGCCAGAGGACCGGCAACACGATCAGCCCCAGAAGCAGCCAGGGCGCTGTAAAACCGATCGGACCCAGCATCCACATCAGACCCGCCCTCCGATGGCGCCATGCAGCCAGAGCAGCGCGCCTTGCGCAGGGCTGTCGGTGTGATGCACCGAGAATTGCCAGCCGGTCCGCGCCGCCAGGCGTGCCAGCAGATCCTTGCGTTCGGCCAGCCGCTCCAGGTAACGGTCCTTCAGGTCGCGGGCCTTCTGGGTCTCGTAGCGCATCGTGTGGCCCATGCTTTCAAAGACCGTCCGGCCGTCAAAGGGAAAGGCCTCTTCCTGCGGGTCGAGCACCATCAGCAGGGTGCCTTTCACGCCGCGATCGGCCGCCTTGGTCAGGGCTTGCGACAGGGCTTCGGGGTCGCCCAGAAAATCCGAAAGGAACAGGGCGCGGGCGTGGGCCGGCAGGCCGCGCAGGCTGGGGGCGGCATATTCCGCCGCCTCGCCGGCACCCGACAGCGACTCGGCAATTCTCAGCAATTGCAGCTCTCCCGAACGCGGCGGCGTGCCCAGGCGGGTCAGCCCGACCCGCTCGCCACCGCGGATCAGCAGAACCGCCGAGGCCATGGCCAGCAGTGCCGCACGGTCGGCCTTCTGCGGCAGGCCCTTTTCCGAGGCAAACCGCATCGACTGGCCGCCATCGGCCCAGATCATCACCGATTGCGCAGCCTGCCATTCACGCTCGCGCACGAACTGGGTGTCGGACCGCGCCGAACGCCGCCAGTCGATCAGCCGCGCCTCGTCGCCGCCATGGGCCGGGCGATACTGCCAGAACTCGCTGCCGACCCCGGCCCGCCGCCGCCCGTGCTCTCCGAGCAGGACGGTCGAGGCCAGTTGCTGCGCCTCGGCCAGCAGCGGCGGCAAGCCGCCCGCCAGCGCCTCGGCGCCGGAACGCAGGTCGGCAGATGGGCTCACGCCGCGGCCTCGGTCCGGGTGACCTCGGCGGCGATCCGGTCGATCAGCGGACCAAGCGCCTCACCCCGCGCACGCGCCGCATAGGTCAGTGCCATCCGATGGGTCAGCACCGGGCGGGCCAGCGCCACGACATCCTCGGTCGAGGGCGCCAGACGGCCCTGAAGCAGCGCCCGCGCCCGCACCGTCATCATCAGCGCCTGCGCGGCGCGCGGACCCGGGCCCCAGCCGACGGCATCCCGGACCGTCTCGCCGGCTTCCTCGGCCTCGGGACGGAAGGCGCGGACCAGATCGAGGATGGTCTCGATCACCGCCTCGCCGACCGGCATCCGCCGCACCAGCTCCTGCGCCGCCATCAGGCTGTCGGGGGTAAAGACCGCGTGGGCTTCCTCCTCGGCAATCCCGGTGGTCGCCATCAGGATGTCGCGCTCGGTCTGGCGATCCGGATAGGGCACGTCGATCTGCACCAGGAACCGGTCGAGCTGCGCCTCGGGCAGCGGATAGGTGCCCTCCTGCTCGATCGGGTTCTGGGTCGCCAGCACGTGGAACGGCCGCGGCAGGTCATGCGGCTGCCCGGCGATGGTCACCGAACGCTCCTGCATCGCCTGCAGCAGCGCCGACTGGGTCCGGGGCGAGGCCCGGTTGATCTCGTCCGCCATCAGAAGCTGGCAGAACACCGGCCCTTCGACGAAGCGGAACGCCCGGCTGCCGTCGGCGGCGGTTTCCAGCACTTCCGAGCCGAGGATATCGGCCGGCATCAGGTCGGGGGTGAACTGCACCCGGGCGCCGTCCAGCCCCATGACGGTCGAAAGCGTCTCGACCAGCCGGGTCTTGCCCAGCCCCGGCAGACCGATCAGCAGCCCGTGGCCGCCGCACAGAAGCGTCGACAGGACGAGGTCCACGACCTGCTCCTGCCCGATGAAGCGGCGGGTGATCGAGGCCCTGGCTTCGGCCAGGACGCCCCCCAGTGCTTCGATCTCGGCAACCAGGTTTTCGGGCTCGGCCATGGCATGGCTCCTCTTTGCGGTATATCTTGGCATTATCGGGGGTAAACCGGGCATGGACAAATGGCAAAGTCGATACAGCCACAAAAGATCGTGACTCCCAGTGCCGAAAGCCTCGCGGCTTCGGCATCGCGGGCCGCGAAAGGGAAGGGTCTGCCGCCTGTGCACCTTTGGAATCCGGAGTTCTGCGGCGATATCGACATGCGGATCGCCCGCGACGGCACCTGGTACTACCTCGGCACACCGATCGGCCGGGCGCCGATGGTGCGGCTGTTTTCGACCATCCTCAAGCGCGAAGGCGACTCGTATTTCCTCGTCACCCCGGTCGAGAAGGTGGGAATCACCGTCGATGACGCGCCCTTCGTGGCGGTGGATTTCAGCGCCAGCGGCGACGGGTGCGACCAGTCGCTGACCTTCACCACCAATGTCGGCGACACGGCCACCGCCGGGCCCGAACATCCGATTCGGGTCGAGCGCGACCCCGAGACCGGCGAACCCTCGCCCTATGTGCTGATCCGCAGCAACCTCGAAGCCCTGATCGACCGGAAGAGCTTCTACCGGCTCGTCGATCTGGGCAGTCACGAGAAACACGACGGGCAGAACTGGTTCGGGCTCTGGTCCGGCGGCGCGTTCTTTCCGATCATCCCCTCGGAAGAGCTGCCGTGAGCGGCCCCGGCGCGGCGCTGATCGTCGGCGCGGGGGCGGGGCTCTCGGCGGCGCTGGCCCGGCTGCTGGCAGGCGAAGGCCATGCCATCCATCTGGTCGCCCGCAATACCGGCAAGCTGGCCGGGCTGGCGACCGAGACCGGCGCCACGCTGCATGCCGCAGATGCGCAGGATGCCGCGGCGATGGCCGGGATCGTGGCGGCGATTCCCGGCCGGCTGGCGGTGGCCGTCTACAACCCCTCGGCGCGGGTCCGCGGCCCGATCACCGAGGTCGATCCGGAAGCCGTCCGGCAGGCCATGGACGTCACCGCCTTCGGGGCCTTCCTCATGGGGCAGGCCGCCGCCCGCCGGATGCTGGCGCAAGAGCCGGTCTCCGGATGTCGCGGCACCATCCTGTTCACCGGCGCCTCGGCGGGGGTGAAGGGCTTTGCCCGCTCGGCCGGTTTCGCGATGGGAAAGTTCGCCCAACGCGGCCTGGCGCAATCCATGGCACGCGAGTTGCATCCGCAGGGCATCCATGTCGCCTGGATCAACATCGACGGCCGGATCCGCGCGCCCGGTCGGGACGAACCCGGGCCGGACGCCAACCTGGACCCGGACGCCATCGCCCGCAGCTACCTGTCGCTGATCCGCCAGGACCGTTCGGCCTGGTCCGAGGAACTGTCGCTGCGCCCCTGGGTCGAAAGGTTCTGAATGCCCCGTTTCGCCGCCAACCTGACGATGCTCTACCCGGAGTTTCCCTTCCTCGAACGGTTCGACGAGGCCAGGGCGGACGGGTTCGAGGCCGTCGAGATCCTGTTTCCCTATGACGATCCGGTCAAGGAGATCACCGAACGGCTGACCCGGCTGGGTCTGCCGCTGGTGTTGATCAACGCGCCGCCGCCGAACTGGGCCGGGGGCGAGCGCGGTTTCGCGGCAGTGCCGGGACGCGAAGAGCGGTTCCGCTCGGATTTCCGCCGCGCCCTGCGCTTTGCCCGGGCGATGAAGCCGCAGCATATCCACATCATGGCCGGTGTCGCAGAAGGGCCCGCGGCGCGCGCGACCTTCGCCGACAACCTCGCCTGGGCCGCTGCCGAGGCGCCCCGGCAGTCGCTGACCATCGAGCCGCTGAACCCGATCGACATGCCCGGCTACTTCCTGAACGATTTCGGGCAGGCCGCCGACCTGCTGGACGAGATCGACGCGCCCAACCTGGGGTTGCAGTTCGACGCCTATCATGCCCGGATCATCACCGGGGACGTGCCCGCCGCCTGGGACCGATGGGGCCGGCTGGCACGTCATGTCCAGATCGCGGGCACGCCCGGCCGGCACGAGCCGGTGAAGGGAGAGATCGACTATCCGGCCTTCTTCGACCGGCTCGATTCGGATGGCTACACGGGCTGGGTCTCGGCCGAATACCGGCCCGCGAAACGCACCTCGGAAGGGCTTGGCTGGCTGAAACCCTTTCGGCGCTGAAGCGGCCGCAGCGACGGACCCCCGGCGCGCGGCCGTTCAATTCCCGTCGCCGACGGCACGATATCGTCCCGGCGCCTGCATTGTCCTGCACGGAAGGAACCAGAATGACCCGCATCGCCCCCCTCTGCCATGGCCTTGGCCTGACCCTCGGCCTGACGCTGTCCGGCGCCGCCCCGGCCCTGGCCCATACGCTGGATGAAGAGATCGCCGATTGCGCCTGCGACGCGGCCTGTTTCACCGACGAGGTGCAGGGGCTGGGCTGCACGACCGCCCGCTTCAGCTTCGAAAGCATCGGCCTGCCCGATGCCAGCCATACGTTGATGACCGGGATGACCGCGCATAACCAGCAGTTCCCGCGGCCGCACAGCTATCACTTCACCCTGCCCCGCGACCCGGAACTGGCCAGCCACCCCAGCGAGACCCGCCCCGGCGCGATCGGCGTCGCGGTCAACGGCGTGCCGATCTTCAGCCCCGATACCCAGGGCCCGGTCCAGGCCTCGGGCCGCCCGGTCAGCGCCGCCGAGGCCGGCGAGCTGGACAGCTGCGGCGGCCATGCCGGGCGCGGCGACGACTATCATTACCACCGGGCGCCGAACTGCCTGATCGAGGAACTTGGCGCCGAGGCGGTCGAACAGCAGCTGCAACCGATCGGCTATGCCGCCGACGGCTTCCCGATCCTGGCGCTCGGCTGGTTCGATCCGGACCATGACATCGAGGACAAGCTCGACGCCTGCCGGGGGGCCACCGATGCCGCCGGGCGGTATTTCTACAACGTCGAACATGACGGCGACCAGGCCGTGCTCGACTGCTTCTCGGGCCGCGAGCAGCGTATCAGCCGCGACGGCTGGAGCCCCCGCAAGGATGCCGATGGCCGCGACATCGTCGGCATTCCGGTGCCGATGGCCGTCACCGCCTACAGCCAGCAGGGCAGTTGCCAGATCATGAGCGGCACGCTGCGCGACGAACAGCTTGCAAGGCCCGATGGCTCGATCGCGCACCCGGCCACGGTGGACGGCGCGATCTTCTGGTGCTCGTCCAGCTGCTACGGCCATTTCATCGAGACCCGGGCCGCCGCGCCGGGCCGGACCCTGACCTTCACCGCCGCCACCGCAGGCTGCGCCGAGGACTTTGCTCCGGCCCATGACAACGGCTTTCTGGCCTATCGCAGCGCGCCCTAGAGGGGTTCTTTGGAATACACGTGTATTTTCAATGACTTGCAAGGCGTCCCCATGGGGACGCCCCGATTCACACCGACAGGCAGACGTATTTCATCTCGGTGAACTCGTCGATTCCGTGCCGCGACCCCTCGCGCCCCAGCCCGGATTGCTTGACCCCGCCGAACGGCGCCACCTCGGTCGAGATCAGCCCGGTGTTGACCCCGACCATGCCGTATTCCAGCGCCTCGGCGACCTTCCAGACCCGGCTCAGGTCCTTGGCGTAGAAATAGGACGCCAGCCCGAAGATCGTGTCATTGGCCAGCTCGATCACCTCGTCGACGGTCTCGAACCTGAACAGCGGCGCCAGCGGACCGAAGGTCTCTTCCTCGGCAAAGGCCATCTCGCGGGTGGCGCCGGTGACGATGGTCGGCTCGAAGAAGGTGCCGCCCAGATTGCTGCGCTTGCCGCCGGTCAGCACCTTGCCGCCCTTGGCGGTGGCGTCGGCCAGATGCTCCTCGACCTTGGCGACCGCGTCGGCATTGATCAGCGGTCCCAGCGTGGTCCCCTGCTCCAGCCCGTCGCCGATCTTCTGCTTCTTCAGTGCCGCCGCCAGCTTCTCGGCAAAGGCGTCATAGACCCCGGCCTGCACGTAGATCCGGTTGGCGCAGACGCAGGTCTGGCCGTTGTTGCGGAACTTGCAGATGATCGCGCCTTCGACGGCGGCATCCAGATCGGCGTCGTCGAAGACGATGAACGGCGCATTGCCGCCCAGCTCCATCGAGCATTTCATCACCTGATCGGCCGCCTGCCGCAGCAGGATGCGGCCCACTTCGGTCGAGCCGGTGAAGGTCAGCTTCCGCACCTTGGGATTCTCGCAAAACTCCTTGCCGATCTCGCTGGAGCGTTTCGACGGCAGGAAGGACAGCACGCCCTTCGGGATCCCGGCCCGGTCCGCCAGCACCCCGAGCGCCAGCGCCGAGAGCGGGGTCTCGGCCGCCGGGCGCGAGACGAAGGCGCAGCCCGCCGCCAGCGCCGGTGCGGCCTTGCGGGTGATCATCGCATTGGGGAAGTTCCAGGGCGTGATGCTGGCCGCGACGCCGATCGGCTGCTTGATGACCATGATCCGCTTGTCGCGCTGGTGGCCCGGCACGGTTTCGCCGTAGAGCCGCTTGGCCTCTTCGGCAAACCACTCCACGAAGGAAGCGCCATAGAGGATCTCGCCCCGCGCCTCGGCAAAGGGTTTGCCCTGTTCGGCGGTCAGGATACGGCCCAGGTCATCGGCATGTTCGACCATCAGGTCGAACCATTTGCGCAGCACCGCCGCGCGTTCCTTGCCGGTCCAGCCGGCCCAGTCCTTCTGCGCCGCATGGGCCAGGTCGATCGCCCGGGCGACCTCGGCCCGGCTCAGGTCCGCCACCTCGGCGATGACATCGCCGCGGGCCGGGTTGGTGACCGGGAAGGTCGAACCGTCGGCCGCATCGCACCACTCGCCGCCCAGATAGGCGCGGGTGGCAAGAAGCCCGGGGTCGTTCAGCAGGCTTGCAAGATTGGTGGTCTGGTCGGGCATGGCGGGCCTCATCATTTCCTGCCGCCCCCAATGGCGGCGCGTCGCTCACAGATATAGCCTGCCCGTCACCAGATGCGAGGGGCGCCAAGTGCCACAGAACGACGAAGCCTATGCCAACAGCGATTTCATCCCGGGCGGTGCCGCCTATCCCGACCACTGGGCCCGGGCCGCCGCCGCCTTCCGGTCCGAGGCCCTGTCCCGCGACCGCGCCCGGCTGGGGCTGCGCTACGGGCCGAAGCCGCGCAACGCCTTCGACCTGTTCCTGCCCGAGGCGGACCCCACCGGGCTGGTGGTGCTGATTCACGGCGGCTACTGGGTCGGTTTCGGGTGCGAGGATTTCTCGCATCTGGCGCGGGGCTGCACCGGGGCGGGCCGGGCCGTGGCGCTGCCCTCCTACACGCTGGCGCCCGAAGCGACGATCCCGCAGATCACCGCCGAGATCGCCCGGGCCGTCACCGCCGCCGCAGGGCTGGTCGCCGGCCCGGTATCGGTCACCGGCCATTCGGCGGGCGGCCATCTGGCGGCGCGGATGCTCTGCACCGATGTGCCGCTGCCGGTGCGCGACCGGCTGAGCGCCTGCGTCCCGGTCTCGCCGCTCTCGGACCTGCGCCCGCTGATCGAGACCTCGATGAACGTCGATCTGCGGCTGGTTGCCGAAACCGCCGGCGCGGAAAGCCCGGCCCTGGCGGCAGAGGTGGCGCCGGTTCCGACCACGGTCCGGGTCGGCAGCGCCGAGCGGCCGGCCTTCCTGGAGCAGGCCAGGGCTCTGGTCGCGGCCTGGCCGCAGGCGCGGCTGCAGGTCGCCGAGGCGCGGCACCATTTCGACGTGATCGAGGCCTATGAGGAGTCCGGCAGCAGCCTGGTCGCGGCCCTGACCGGCGGCTGATCTCGCTGCGGCCCGTCTCAGGCGGCGCTCGGATCGCGCCAGATGCGGTGGTTTCGCTTGCCGCGGCAGTCCGGGCAGACCAGCAGCATGCCGGGCTGACCGGCCGACTTCCAGCGCAGCCCGCCATGGTCCCAGATCGACTGTTCATGGCCGCAGGACCGGCAGGTGGCCATCCATTGGCGCGATTCCCGTTGCGCCTCGGCCCGCCACCTGGGGGGCATCACGGTCAGAATCACGCTGCGCAGTCTCGGCATATCGTCTCCAGCAGGCTTTGCGACCGGCAGGAATGGCCGGCCCCGGGGCCCAGACTGACCGCAAACCGTGCAGCGCTTGCGGCGACAGGATGGCCATGCCATGGCTTTCCCGGTAGTCTGGGCCCCCGCCCGCCGCGCTGGAATGCCGATGTTCGATCTCCGCCCGCCATTCTACATCGTCGGGCTTCTGTTGATCGCCACCGGGGCCGCGATGCTGATCCCGGCGCTGACCGAACTGGCGGCAGGGAACGACAACTGGGACGCCTTCACCGAAAGCGCGCTGTTCACCGTCTTCGCCGGCGCGATGATGGCGCTGGCCTGCCGCAACGGGATGACCCCGACGCTGTCGATCCGGCAGGCGTTCCTGATGACCGCCGCCGTCTGGATACTGGTGCCGCTGTTCGGCGCCCTGCCGCTGATCGAGGGCGATCCCTATCTCTCCTTCACCGACGCCTATTTCGAATCGGTCTCGGGGATCACCACGACCGGATCGACGGTGATCGACCATCTCGAGACCCTGACCCCCGGCGCCAACCTCTGGCGCGGCTTGCTGAACTGGATGGGCGGGCTGGGGTTCTCCTTCGTCGCCATGGTGTTCCTGCCGTTCCTGCGGGTCGGCGGGATGATGTTCTTCCAGACCCAGGGCTTCGACACGCTGGGCAAGGTCCTGCCGCGGGCCAGCGACATCGCCGGGGCGCTGCTGCGGTTCTACCTGCTGCTGAGCCTGGTGGTCTTCGTCACCTATTTCAGCTTCGGGATGAGCCTGCTGGACGCCGCGGTGCACACATTCGCCACCGTCTCCTGCGGCGGGTTCTCGACCACCGACGATTCCTTCGGCCGCTATCACGGGCTGATCGAATATGCCGGGGCGCTGTTCATGTTCCTGGCCAGCCTGCCCTTCATCCGGTTCGTGCAGCTGCTGCAGGGGGTGCCCCGCCCGATGCTGCACGACCGCCAGGTGCGGGCCTATCTGACCTGGACCGCCGCCGCCGTGGGCGCCGTCGTGCTGTGGCGCCTGGCCACCACCGAGGACGGGTTCGAGCCGATCCTGCGCACATCGCTGTTCAACATGATCTCGATCTTCTCGGGCACCGGCTTCGGCACCGCGGATGTCGCCTCATGGGGGGCCTTCGCGGTGGCGGTGGCCTTCCTGGTCGGGATGATCGGCGGGTGCACGTCCTCGACCTCGGCCTCGATCTCGATCTTCCGCTGGCAGATCCTGCTGGCCGCGATCAGGCTCCAGGTCCGCAAGCTGCATTCGCCGTCGCGTGTCGAGGCGCTGAAATATGAAGGCCGGGTGGTCGAGGACGAGGTGCTGAACCCGACCATCGCCTTCTTCACCGCCTTCGTCCTGTGCTTCGGCATCATGAGCGTGATGCTCTGCTTCTCGGGCATCGACACGATGTCGGCGATCTTCGCGGTCTGGACCTCGCTGGGCAACATCGGCTACGGCTTCGGCGCCATCGTCAGCCGGACCGGCACGATGATCGACGTGCCGACCTCCGACAAATGGGTGCTGATCACCGCCATGCTGATGGGCCGGCTGGGGATGATGCCGATGATCGTGCTGCTGCTGCCGAGGTTCTGGCGCAGCTAGGCGGGCCCGCGCCGTGGTCGCCCGCACGAAGACACTGGCGAGGGTGAGAAAGTCACCTCGCGGTTGTTCCATTTCCCGCTGCGAAAACCCAATGAGATCAGTGCGCTCGATTTCGGTTCGCGCAGTGGTCTGTCCATTTCTGCCGCAAACCCTGCCCGGGATCAGACGAAGAACACCGTCCCGAGGGCCGGTGCGGGTGTTTCAGAGGACGTCGAGCACTTCGCGGCGATAGATGAGGTGGGCATTCTTGCCGAGCCGAATGTACATCATCACGGACAAGCGGCTGATTTCGGGGCTGGTCTTGAGCTTCCCGAAAGGGCCGAATCTGGTCATCCGGCGACGCCAAGTGCCCGCCCTGCCCGGCTCAAGCCAGGTTCCACTGGCAGAGCCGGCACGGACCCATCGCTGAAGTCCGAGGAATGTGCCGTCTACGCTGGTAGGCTCTGCGCCGCCTGACGGCCGTCTCGGACAAGAGAGAACAGATCTCTTCCTCCCATCTGACCGCCCTTCAGGACGACTTCCAGGCCATCCAGCGGCCCGTCCGGTGCCTGGACACGGCAAAGCGGGGCACCGGCGGTGACTTGCGCGATGGCGGAAATCGAACGCACGCCCATCTGGACCATCGCGTGGCCAGACGTATCGCCGCCGGCCACGACGATCCTGGTCAGTTTGGTGGCCTGCACGACGTTGCGCGCCAATCGTCCCAGGCCGACGCTGATCCGCTCATTCACCTCGGCCTTCGACTGTCCCGAGGCCTCTGTCGCGTCCGCCACCCGCGCCAGGGCCGGATCGTCCGGCCCGCGCGCCGTGGCGGCGATGACGCTCTGTCCGGAGGAAAGTTCGGACAGGATCTGCGCATGGGCCATGTCGAGATGAGCGTTCCAGGCCTTCTGATCCACGGCCAGAGACGCCTCGAGATCCAGCACCGCAAATCCATTGGACTGGGCGTGCCGGATCTGTGCCGAGGTGATCGCCGAACACGAGCCTGACACGGCAAAGATCTGCTTGGCAGGCTTTGGAAATGGCGCGGGGCTCGCCGGCCCGAGAAGTCCGGTTTCCCGCCAATAGGCAACCAGGGCGTATTCGACCCCCTGGGAGCCGACGGCAAAGACCTTGCCGCGCCGCGCCTCCCAGATCAGGCGGCCCGCTTCGCGCATGGTCTCGTCGTCCATTGCATCGAGCGCAATGATTTCGGCACCTTCCTCTAGGTTGCGGTCGAGTGCGCCTTTCGCCTGCCCGGCCTTCATCTGCGCAAGATCGACCAAGCCGATCGCCCGATCGGTTTGTCGCGCAAGATGTCGGCCCAGATCCGCTTCGTCCATGGGTGTCACGGGGTGACGCCGCATCACCGGGTAACGATCGAGGCGATACACGCCGTCGTCGGTTCCGGCAAAAAGCGTCCCGAAGACCTGGTATCGCCGGAGTTCCGGACAACCCACGACAAGGGGATGCCACCTGCCGCCGAGAATTGGCGCCGCGATATCTATGGCTCGGCCGATGGAGCCGACCTCCGGTGAGGAATCGAAGGTGGAGCACACCTTGTAGTGGGTGACATGGGCCCCGAGACCATCCAGCGCGCGAAAGACTTCGGGCAGGTTCGCGTCCATCCAGGCGGGATCACGGGACCGGGCGAGACCGGCGATTCCGATCGCCGCTCCGCTCTGGCCACGTTCGCGAAGGGCTGCAAGCTCCGCCGCGCTCGGGGGCGCAAGGAACAGGGTTGTCGGGACGCCCGCGAACTCCAGCACCTCCATCACGGCGGAGGACCCCGTGAAATCGTCGCCATAGAAGGCGACCAGTGGCCGACCGTCCTTCATCGGGACACCGGATAGGCCTGCAGGGCCGCCCGCAAGGCGGGCCGGTCGGCGGCATATGTTTCCAGCGGAACATCCTTCATGGCCGCGTCCCAGGCATCGCGCAGGGCAGCGGCACCCGCGCCCGGGCCACCGGGATGCGCCATCACGCCGCCACCTGCGGTAAAGATCAGGTCCGGTGTCCGCAGGGCCTTCCAGGTGCCCTCGGCCTGATGGATCGTCTGCCCCGAGGAAAAGACCGGCACCGCGCGCATGGGCGTCGACTCGAACAGCGGCTCCGCCAGCGAACGTGCAGAGGCGACGACGCTGTCGTCACTTTCGGAGAACTTGTTCTGCAATCCGTTGACATGCATGTGGTCGCAGCCGGCAAGCCGCCACAGCTTGGACCAGGCTGGATAGGACCAACCCAGAAGTGGCGCGCGTGTCAGCGCACCCCAACCAGAGCGGTGGGCGTGGATCGGCACTTCGGAATGGCGTGCAAGCTCGATCACGCCTGCATGTCCGACGGCAAGAAGATTGACCATCACGCAGGTGCCGCCCTGACTGACGACGAAATCGTGCCGGCGTCGCATCTCGTCGACTTCACCGGTCAGATTGAAGGCAACCATGGTCTTCTTGCCTGTTCGATCTGCCTCACGATTGACGGCAGCCATGACGGCCTTCACGCGCGCCTCGAACGGACAGGACGGGCCGTCCATCTGCAATTCGTCGTCCTTTACGAAGTCGATTCCACCCGCGGCCAATTCGCCCACCAGAGTGCCCGTGTCCTGGGCCGACAGACCGATACTCGGTTTGATGATCGTTCCGATCAGCGGCCGGCCCTCGACCCCGGCCAGCCTGCGGGTTCCTTCCACCCCGAATTTCGGCCCCGGATACCGGGCAGCGAATTCGGAGGGCAGACGCAGATCCAAGAGCCGCAGCCCTGAAAAGGGCTTCAGCTCGAAGAGATTGCCAGAGATCGTCGTGACCAGCGCGGGCAGCGAAACGCCGATATTGTTCAATGGCCAGGACAATGTGGCGCGCGCCCTGACGATCCTGCCCCCGTCCCGTGGCGGTGTGGCACCGGAAAGAGTTGCCTCCTGCACCTCCTCAAGAACCTCCAGCCGCTCCACGCGCGCGGCGGATCGTTCCTTGAGTTCCGCAGTCTCGCCGGGCACGGACAGGAAGGTGCCCGACGATTGTTCACCCGCCATGATCTCGGCGGCGCGCTCCGGATCCTGCGCAGTCTCGAACAGGTAGTCCGCTTCGATCCGATCAGGGTCGTGCTGCGTGGTCATCCGGTTGCCCCTTTTCTATAGCGCCCAAAGATCACGCTCCTCGGAGCCATGGGGACCTGTGTTTCCGCAATCTCCGAAAAGGCGCGATCAAGCCAGGCGGGATCGCAGACTGCCGTGGAGAAGGTCGCGCAATCCAGGCTGGCGATCTGTCCGCCCCCGGGCAACGAAAGCGCCACCGGTGCGGCTCCATTGTTGGCAACCATCAGACGGGTCTCACCGTTGACCTCGAACGCCACCGCATGCAGTCCTGCCGGGACGCCTTCAATCTCGCATCGCGCACCGCCGGGCGCCGCGAACCTCAGAACGTGGTAGAGCGGATAGACCACGGCCTGGGGCATATCGGCATACCACGGCCTTTCGACGGCAGAGGGAACGGACAGGACGCCAAACGGGCCGCACGGAGCCGCCAGCGCCATGGCCTCGATCCCGAACGTGTCCGTCTGGGCCAGAACTCCGACGGACCACGCCGCTCCGAAGAGCGCGCGGGCACGGGGGTCCCAATCGGTCATGGTGCGCCGCACTTGCTCTGGATTTGGCGACAGGGCGCCGCCATAGGGGTTTGTCCGCATTCCGATAGAGGTCAGCCCAAGGCGATAGGCACGGCCCGCGCCGATTTCCGCCGCGGTTCTGAAGATGTCAGGCAGCGACTCCAGGGTCTGGGAAACGCTGTCGTCGTCTGCTGCATGGACGGTCGCGCTATTGCCGTGAGTGATGTAGTCGGACCCGCTCTTTTCAGGTCGGCAGCGATTGAACTCGGTGAAATTGGTCAACATGCCTGCGCCGATCTTCGCACGGGGAAACGCGGTGGCGGCGGCCGCGACGGATTCTTCGGATGACAGACCGGACGGCCATTCTCCGGTCGGCTGGTAGCTGTCCAGATAGGCGGCGGGCAAGGCAATGACATGCGTCGGATCAAGGCCCGCGTTCCGGCACTGCTCCGCCACCGTCTCCAGTTGCGGCAGCGCCGGCTGTGAATCCTCCAGAACGATCTCCAGATTCAAAGGCGCCTGCAGCGGGGCGAGCCAAGGCCCCAGAACCGGCAATTCCGACGGGGCCTGCGCGGCATGCAGCCGATAGAGGATGCCGCCCCCGGCGATGGATGCCAGCGCTGGAATGGCCCTTTCGACCTCTGGCAACCAGTCATGCTGCGCCGCAAGCAGCAATGTCGGCAGCCTTTCGGCCTTTGCCGGCCCGATGGAGAGCGGGCGATGCCCGGCGACAGCAGCGGCCGCTGGCTCACCCGACATGGTCAGCACAATCTCCTGAGCCTCGGTCTCCCCGGCGCGCAGGCGGTACGGAAACGGCATGGCAAGCGGGCGCGAATAGGTCTTGAAGGAAGCGTCGGTCCAGTTGCGCTGGTCCTCCATCTCGAACACGTCCCCGGACAAGCGGATATCGAGATCGACCCCGTCGATCCGGAACCGCATGCCCGCGATGTCCAGCATGGGTTGCCCGGGCGAGATCAGCGCGGGCATGGTGTGTTGCCGCTCGGCGCCGTCGGAATGGCTGACCCACACCGGCCGACCCGCCACACCCGCCAAGGGATGCAACAGCGTGAAACCGGTCCGATTGGTCTCGAAGTCGCGGTTCGCCCTGGCAACGCCACGTGCCACAAGCGTGTCGTCGTCGCGCAGGGCGTAGGTCACGGTGCAACTCAGCGCGCCATCGGACACGTCGAAGGATCGCGAGTAGAGCGTCTCTTCTGCCCTTTCGGAAATCGACTCCGTCACGTTCTCCGGCGGAAGCGTGGCCCAGTTGACGTCGCGGACAGGGAAGTCGATCTGGCGCAGCACCTCGACTCCGCCGAACCTCAGGGAACGTAGGGCTCCGGAGGATATGCTGGCGGTCATCTGTCCGCGCCTGACCGTCAGCGGCTCGGGCTGGACCTCGGCCGTACCCGATTCAATCAGGCGGATGTCTGTCGCTGGGCCGTCGTTCGTCATCCGATCGCCACGCCCCTTGTGAAGACATATACGGAATAGAGCGAGGTCGTGCCGCAGATGAACAGCCGGTTTCGCTTGGGCCCGCCGAAGGTGAGATTGCCGACAATCTCCGGAATCCGAATCTTGCCGATCAAGTCACCATTGGGTTCATAGCAGTGGACTCCGTCGAAGGCGCTGGTCCAGATACGTCCTTCCTGATCGAGCCGGAAACCGTCGAAAATGCCGGTCTGGCACTCCGCAATGATCTCTCCGCCCCGCAAGGTTCCGTCGGCCTGCACTTCGAAACGCCGGATATGGGCCGGTCCTTCGGGATCATGGGTCGCGCCCGAGTCGGAAATGTAGAGTGCGTCCTCACTGGGCGAAAAGGCCAGCCCGTTGGGTTTGACGAAGTCGTCCGTCACCTGGGTCAGGTCGCCGCTATTGCTGAGGCGATAGACGTGACACCCGGCCAGCTCCGGCTCGGCCTTGTCGCCCTCATAGTCGGTCAGGATTCCATAGGTGGGGTCGGTAAACCAGATCGAGCCATCGGAGTGCACGACGACATCGTTGGGCGAGTTCAGTCGCCGCCCCTCGAACCTTTCCGCCAGGACCGAGATCGAACCGTCATGTTCCGTGCGGGTCACGCGGCGGGTCCCCTGCTCGCAGGTGATCAGGCGCCCCTGCCGATCCACCGTGTTGCCATTGGCATTGTTGGACGGCGATCTGAACACGGAAACCGAACCGTCGGTCTCGTCCCAACGCATCATTCGGTTGTTGGGAATGTCGCTCCACACGAGATAACGGCCGGCGGCAAACCACGCCGGGCCCTCGCACCAACGCGCGCCGGTCCAGAGCCTCTCTACATGGATATGCGGCGCAAAAAGTGCCTGGAATCTGGGGCTTAGCGTTTCAAAGCAGGCTTCGCTTGCTGAAAGATTCATTGCTCCAAGCCTTCCTGCTCATCGGACCTGTTGTCTTGCCAAGAATATTTTTTCTTGCTTGAGAATGCAACTGGTATAACAAGGTGATGACCAACTTGCCGATGACGGCATCTTCAAATTGGTCGTTAGGGAGGAAAGAAATGAACAAATTCGTCTCGTCGACCGCCCTCAGTGCGGCACTTGTGACCGCTGCATTGCTGGCGCCGCCGGTTCATGCACAGGAGGCGCCATCCGTCGCGCTGAGCAACGCCTTCCTGGGGAATGCCTGGCGCCGATCCATGATCACGGCCTTTGAAGAGGCAGCCAAGCTGGCGCAGGAACAAGGGCAGATATCCTCGTTCCAAATCCTGAATGCCCCGGGCGAGAACTCGGCCACCGAGCAGATCGCACAGCTTCGGGCACTTCTTCTCGATCAGCCCGATATTCTGCTGGTCAACCCGGCTTCGCCCACGGCGCTCAACCCGACACTTCAGCAGGCTTGCGACCTTGGCATCATCGTGGTCGTGTTCGACAGTTCGACCGACGTCGAATGCGTGCACATCGTCACCAACAGCTTCGGCGACTGGGCGCGGCTCTCGACCCAGGCTGTGATCGACGCGATTGGCGGTGAAGGAAACGTCATTCTGGCGCGCGGCGTGCAGGGCTCGCCGCCCGAGATCGAAATGTATGACGTGCAAACGGAAATCCTGGCGGAGTACCCGGACGTCAACGTCGTGAGCGAGATCTTCACCTTCTGTGACAGCGCCCGCGCACAAGAGGCCATCCTTGGCATCCTTGCGAGCCTTCCGGAGGTGGACGGTGTGATCGGTTGCGGCGAGGGGCTTGGGGTCGTCCAGGCATTCCAGACCGCTGGTCGCGATGTCCCTGTCGTCGCATTTGCTCCGAGTGGCCGGGCGCTGACCTTCTGGGGCGAAGGCAACGGCGCACCCGGGTCGGTCGCAGTGATGTCTGACCCCGGTCAAGGGGTTGCCGCGATGTTCACCGCGATCAAGATCTACAATGGCGCGGAAATCCCGCGGACCACCTATTTTCCGCCGGTGGTCGTGAGCGATGACGCGCGAGATGCCTGGATCGCGGCTGTCGACGATGACGAAATCGCGTCCTGGCAGTGGACCCAGGAACTCGTCGATGTGCAACTCGCGGCGAATATCGCCGGCGACGTTGCCGGCGCGCCCTTGCCGCCCGTTCCGGTCAGGTAAACGGCCAAGGCTCCGCGCCGCAGCCGCGGCGCGGAGCACCCCCAATCTCTCGATGATCTGAGCTTGCATCCCATGCAGACCGACCTCACGCACGGCGCGCCAGTTGCTTCGGCGCGCAATGTCTCCAAGCGGTATGGCGCCACGCAGGCCCTGGCCGCAGTGAGCCTTGATGTCTTTCCCGGAGAGGTGCTCGGGATCGTCGGTCACAACGGCGCAGGCAAGAGCACGCTGATGCGCGTGCTCAGCGGCATGGAGCGTATCGACGACGGCACGCTCAGCATATGCGGCAGATCCGATCCGGACCGGCACGGGTATCCGGGCGTGCGGATGTCCTTTCAGGAAGGCTCTCTCGCTGCGGAACTCTGTGTCTTCGAAAACGTGTTTCTGTCCAGCAGACAGGATATCGACGCGAAGCGCTGGCGTACCATGGCATCGCGAATGGTCGAAACGCGGCTGACGGAAATCTTCCCCGATCACGGAATCGATCCGTCGGATTACGTGGACGACCTGACCCTGTCGGAACGGCAGATGGTCGAGATTGCGCGCGCCAGCCTGTCCGAGGACCTGGCGCTTCTGATCCTCGACGAGCCTACGGAGTCGCTCGGCGGCAAGGATGTCGAGACTTTCTACGATTATGTCCGCGCCCTGTGCCGCTCCGGCAAGGCCATCATCCTGGTCTCGCACCGCCTGACCGAGGTCCTCGCTGTCAGCGACCGGATCGGGGTGATGAAAGAAGGCAGGATCGTCTCGATGCACAAGGCGCGGAACGAGAGCGAGACCAGCCTGCTGCGCGCGATGGGCGGCGAAGTATTGCAAGAGACCAAGCGCGCCGGCAACGCGGCGGCGACAAAGGAGATGCGGCCCATCGTGCTCGAGGTGCCGATGCAGACCGTCGAGGGCGCACCCACCCGGATCACCGCGCGGAAGGGCGAGATTGTCGGGCTGGCCGGGATTGCAGGGCAAGGGCAGGAGCAGGTTCTCGACCGGCTCTGGCGCCGAAACCGCGATGTGCGGATCGAAGGCGGGCTGGCCTATGTCCCCGGCGATCGCCAGAAGTCAGGGATTCTGCCGATCTGGAGCGTTGCGCGGAACCTGTCGATCAGCGCCATGGCGGGGCTGAGCCGGTTCGGGGTGCGGCAAATGGCGGCCGAGACCGCGCTGGTGACCGATTGGGTCGCACGGCTATCGGTGCGCGGTGGCGCCGAGGCACCGATCACCTCGCTCTCGGGCGGCAACCAGCAAAAGGTCATCGTCGCGCGCGCCTTCTGCTCGGATGCAGAGACGATCCTGCTCGATGATCCTTTCCGCGGCGTCGATATCCACACGAAGGCAGAACTCTATCAGATGATAAAGGCAGAGGCGGAAGCGGGTCGGTCCATCATCTGGTACTCGAGCGAGAACGCCGAAATGCAGCATTGCGATCGAGCCTATGTGCTGCGCCGGGGCCTGGTCGCGGGCGAACTCGCGGGGGCCGAGATCTCCGACGAGCACATTATCGGGCTTTCCTTTGCCGAAGCGCGGGAATCCACGACATGACATCGCAAACCACGCGGACAAACCTGTTCGGCATCACCTTTCCCAAGGGAAGGGTCCGCCGGTTGCTTCCGGCCCTGCTGACACTTGTCGCCCTTGTGCTGATCCTGCTGATCTGCGGCACGCTGCAGCCTCGGATCTGGTCGCAGATCGGCTTTACGCTGATCTTCTCGCCGATCGTCGCACTGGCCATCGCCTCCATGGCGCAGATGGTGATGATGAGCATCGGCGACATCGATCTGGGGGTCGGATTCTTTGTCGGCATGGTGACAACGATTGCCGCCACGCTGCTCCGTGACACGCCCGTCTTCGGCGCGCTCGCCCTCATCGGGTCGGTTCTGGCCTATGCGGCGCTCGGTGCGATCGTGCAATTGCGCGGCGTGCCCTCGCTCATTGCCACGCTGGGAGCATCCTTCATCTGGCTGGGGATCGGCATGGTCATCCTGCCGGTGCCCGGCGGCACGGCGCCGGGCTGGCTGTCTGCCTACGTCTTCTGGACCCCGCCCTTCGGCATTCCGGTTCCGCTGGTCACCATGGCGGTCGCGACCGCGATCACGTGGTGGATGATGCAACGCAGTGGCCTGGGGGTACGGTTCCGGACGCTCGGCAGCAACCCGGCTGCGCTGGCACGCGCGGGCGGGTCCCTTGTGGTCACGCGTATGCTTGCCTACGGCGTCGTGGGATGCCTGGGCGTCGCGGCCGGGCTGGCGCTGACGGGCGAAATCGGCGGCGGGGATGTGAATGCGGTGCCAGGCTACACGCTGACGACGGTTGCAGCGGTGATCCTGGGCGGCGGCATGTTCACCGGAGGGCGCGCCGTCGCCTGGGGGACCCTGGCTGGCGCGGTCACTCTGGGACTGCTGACCGTGCTGCTCACCCTGCTCAACCTGTCGTCCAATCTGCAACCAGCTGTCCAGGGCGGTATCGTGATCGCGGTCCTGGCCGGGCGGCTCCTTGTCGAACGGGTGGCCCGATGAACCTGCGCGCGCTAAACGGCATGCCGCCCTGGGCGTGGTCCTTCCTGGCCGCCGTGCTTGTGCTGATCCTGACATACGGGATTTCCGGTCAGGGAGACGGACAGACCATCACGCTTGCCTTGACCGTTGCGCCATATCTGGTGCTGGTCGGACTGGGCCAGATGCTGGTGATGACCGCAGGCCCGGGCAACATCGACGTGTCGGTTGCAAAGGTGTTCTCCCTGGGGGGCCTGCTGTCGATCGCCGTAGCTGAATCGACCGGCTCCTGGCTCCTGGGCCTTGGGGCAGCCTGCGGTGTGGGGCTGTGCATGGCGAGCATATCGGTGATCGCGATCCTCCTGGTCCGCATACCGCCAATCGTGGCAACACTGGCAACCAGCCTGATTGCCTCGGCCATTTCGTTGACACTGGCGCAAGGGTTCCAGGGCTCGGCCCATCCCGACTTGCGCGCCTTCCTGAACTGGAGCCCGCTTGGCGTGCCCGCCTTTGCGGTCGTCGTGGCGGCCTTCACCCTCGCGGTGTCGTGGATACTCGCCCGCACCGTGTGGGGGGCGCAGCTGCTGGCCTTCGGTCAAGCCCGGCGCGCCGCGCAATTTGCGGGAATCCGCGCCACCCGAATACTGGTGGTCGTCTACCTCGTCTCGGGCATCCTGGCTGCGCTGGCCGGGGCCCTGCGCGCATCTTTCTCGGCGCCGAATGTCGAATTGGGAAATGATTATCTGCTCGATTCCATAGCGGTGGTGGTGATTGGCGGCACGTTGATGTCGGGCGGACGCGCCGTGCCTCTCGGGGTCTGGGGCGGCGCGTTGTTCTTTATCCTGCTGGACGGGCTCCTGAACCTGATCGGATGGAGCTATGCCGGCCAGAATATCCTGAAGGGCTTTCTGGTGCTCACGGTTCTGTTCCTGGCCAATGGTGCCCCATTGATCGCGCCGAGCGCCGCATCAGCCACGCGCAAGCAACCCCTCTCGCCGGAAACGGAACCGGACGAAGCACCTCATGAATAGCGGGAGATCGGGGCACGCGCCCTGCCCGCACCAACATACTGGCAAGCAAGGAAACTGGACATGACAAACATCGCCCTTTTTGGTGCAGGCGGCAAAATGGGATACCGCCTCGCCCTCAATTTGCAGGGCACGCGATTTGAGGTCGACCATGTAGAGATCAATCCGGCCGGAATCGACCGCCTGAAGACGAACCTGGGCATCGAGACTGTTCCGTCGTCGGAAGCCCTTTCGCGCGCGGAAGTGGTGATCCTGGCTGTCCCCGACACGCATATCGGGCAGGTGATGGGCCAGATCCATGAATCGCTGCCCGCGGGCACGATGGTCGTGGCACTGGACGCCGCCGCACCCTTTGCGGGCCATTTGCCGGATCGCCCGGATCTGACCTATTTCGTGACCCATCCATGTCACCCGCCGATATTCAACGACGAGACCGAACTGGAGGCGAAGCGGGACTTTTTCGGTGGACTCAAGGCGCGGCAGCATATCGTCAGCGCGCTGATGCAGGGCCCGGAGGAGGACTACGCCAAGGGCGAGGAAATCGCCAAGGTGATCTGGGCGCCGGTGATGCGGTCCCATCGGGTGACGGTCGAGCAGATGGCGCTGCTGGAGCCTGGCCTGTCCGAGACGGTCTGCGCCTCCCTGCTTGTCGCTATGCGCGAGGCCATGGACGAGGTCGTCCGACGCGGCGTGAACGAGGTCACGGCGCGGGATTTCCTGCTCGGGCACATGAATGTACTTGCGTCCGTCATTTTCGAAGAAACCCCGGGCGTGTTTTCGGACGCGTGCAACAAGGCGATCGAGTTCGGCAAACCGGCCCTGATGCGGGATGACTGGAAACGCGTCTTCGAGCCTCAGGAAATCGCCGACAGTATTCGGCGGATCACCTAGGCTCGGCCTGCCCGGCAGGGTTCTGATAGAGATTCCGGGATCGCTCGAGATGTCGGACCATCACCTCTTCGGCGCCCGGCGCATCCTGCCGGGCGATACGGTCGATGATCTCTTCATGCTCGACCAGCGTGATGTTCTCCTTCCCGGACCAGATCAGCAGCTCTGTATGGTATTCTTCCAGCCAGCTCAGCATGGCCTCGCTCACGGCGACAAAGATCGGATTGCTGGAAATCTGCGCGATATTCATGTGAAAGCGCATGTCGGCATGGATGAAGGCCTTGGAGTCACCAAGGGCGGCCTGCTGGGCTCTCAGCGCCGAACGAAGACGTTCCACGTCCGCGGGCGTCGCACGGATGGCCGCTTCACGCACGATGCCCCGTTCGAAAAAGACACGCGCGCTCTTGAGATGTTCCAGCGAGTCCCCGGACAAGGCGAGCATCAGCTTCGCCGTGGTATCGACCTGCCTGATGATGGACTGAGCGTTCAGTTCAAGAACCTTGGCGCGCTCCCCATGTGAAATCGAGACAAGACCCTTGCCTTCCATCGCCTGCATGGCTTCGCGAATGGCCGGCCGACCAACCTGGAACCGGTCCATGAGAGCGCGTTCCGAGGGCATGACATCACCCGGCTGCAACTCGCCCGACATGATCATGTCCTCGAGGCGCTGGAGGACTTCATGGGAGAGCTTGCGGCGCTTGATGGGCTCGGATTGGTTCATTGCAAAGTCGCCTCCGGGACGAATTCTTGTCATGTCATCATACTAGTGCCCAAACGCATGGAGCGTCAAAGCCACGGCATCACGTTGGCAGCAAAGGCGACCCTTGGCAGAAGCGACGAAACCATTCAGCCCGTCTCAGGCCAGTTTTGTCGACAACGCCCGGGTAACCGCTGCTCAGTGGGCGCCGTCGATGGTTGGTGTGGGATAGAAGCGTGAGGCGATCTCGGACAGCTTTCCTGAACGAAAGAGCTCGGGCATGGTCCATTCGGGCTCGTCTCCCGCGAAGAGATCGAGGAAAGCGATGGCCAGTGACGGATCCTGTTCCACGTTCTCGCGGAAGCTCCACCATGTGCGGATTTCGTCCATGGTGGGGCTGTTGTGCTGCTCGTGATGAAAATCGTTCTTAAGCACGGTCCCGCGCACATTCAGGCAATAGGTTACGTAAAGGTAGCCTTCGGGCCAGAAATAGGCAGGGTTCGACCGGTCCGCGCCTTCGGCGCACGATTGCAGGGTAACAGGCTTGCGCGTGATCAGGGTGCGCAGCATCAGCCCCGCGGCAAATCCGACATAGGCCTGCTTGTCATCGGCAGAGACCGGTTTCTGGGCCTCGAACGCGCGCAGCCACTCGGCGAAGACGGCCGCAAGCGCAGCGCGGTCCAGAGTAAAGCGGTTGTTGGTCTCGGCCTCGGTCTCTTCAAGTTGCGTCTCGAATGCGCGCACGAACCAGCGCAGACGCTGGGCAGACTTATGCACCAGCTCTTGGTCGGCGGATCTCGTCAGAGGAAGGCTCATGGCATGCTACTATAGATGATCCGAGGCCCGGGCGAGATAGGCCGAGAGCGTTGTCTCGCCGCGCATGGCCTCAAGCGCATCGTCGCGGGTGGCCAACACCAGCGCCGCCGCAAGATCTACAAGGCGGTCTTCCTCATCAAGACTGTCGCAGCGCTCTGACAGCAGCCAGACCGTGATGGCCAGTAGCGACAGAGATATCTCGGCCTTTTCCTCGGCGCCGAGAGGGATGAAGAGCCCCGGCGCGGCCCCGATGGCGCCGCCGTCGAGCACCCGCCGAACCAGCTGCGCCGCGTGATCCGCAGGCGTCGCCACGCCCTTGGGCAATTGGGCAAGCTGCGCCGTCAAGAGGGTTTCGCTCAGCAGATGGTGGTGCGTCTTACCATCGGGAGCATGGCTCAGGTGGTGCCAAGCGCGGCCGATCACAGTGGCACAGGTCGCGGCGGCAGCCGGGTCTTGCGCGAGACCCTGAACAACACGTCCAGCCAGCGCAATCTGCTCTAGGCTGACCGGCGTCATCACCAGGCGCTTCCCTGTCGAACGGATCGACTGGAAGGCAGTCGATAGCTCGTCGCGCAGTAGCTTGGGCAACATCCGTGCGGCCGGTTCGAGTGCCTGATGTGTGCCGTCCGCGAGACTAGCTGCCCCGCGGAACATGTCGCGCAGAGGCATCTTCGGGTCGGGAAGGAATGGCGTCGGTTTCATCATGGCGTCCTGTGGTGATGTCGTCATCATAGCCTCGAAGAGGGGCGGTCTCCATGAATTTCAGTGTCTCTTCAAGCGAGGTTACCCCGGCCTGCGATCCCAGACCCGTGGCGTTCAGCGCCGACGTGGCCTGAGCAATGCGAATGCAATCGGTCAGGCTCCGCCCCAAATGCAATCCGGTCGCGAATCCCGCGTTGAAGCAGTCACCGCAGCCACATGAACAGACCATGTCTATAGCATAGGCGGGCAGATCTATGCGGGTGCCATCCTGGCCACGATACATGGCACCGTTCGGCCCAAGTGTCAGGATAACCGCCCCGGTGCCCTGGTCCAGCAGAAAACTGGCAATGTCTTCGAGATCGGTCAGGCCAGAGAGGGCTGCGGCTTCTTCTTCGGACGGCATGAAGTAGTCCGTGTGAGGCAAAAGCGGCTGCACGCGCGCGAAGTCCTCGGGCTTGGAGGCGAAGACGTCAAGTGTTGTGGTTATGCCGCGTTTGCTGGCTTCGGCCATGATTTCGGCATTGCGGCCGCGATCCATGGCATCCATCAGGCCAACGCCGCCAACGTGCAGAATACGGGTATCGAGCACGCGGTCCACCTGCGCATCATCGACATAGAAGGCCCCTGTGGCGCCCAGCTTGTGCAGCGCAGGGCGCTGGCCGTCCGGACGGGTTGTGACAATACTTGACGAGGTGGCGACGCCGTCGCAACGCTGCATCATTTCAGTGTCGACGCCGAAATCGGCAAAACGGCGTAGCACCCAATCCCCCATGAGGTCGTTGCCGACCCCGCCGACCGCTTGCACCGAAAGCCCATGCTTGGCGGCGACAACGGCCGCAGACCCGGCGGCCCCCGAAATCGCAATGGCGAAATCCTCGACGAAAGTCGTGCTGCCGTCTGGCGAGAGGGCACTGACCGGGCGGCAGAGCGCATCAAAGGTGTGGAACCCAAGGGCCGTGTAGTCGAACGTCATGATGTCTCCTCCTGCGTCTTTCTCCTGCAGTTCCACCTCTGTACGGGGACCACCTGGGTCAGCTTAGCCTCTGCCCGGTGGCTGTGTCGAAGAGATGAATCCGCGACGGATCGAAAGCGACTGTCTCGGGTTTGTTGAGCGGGGCGCGGTAGTCTCGGTCGGCTTTGACTTCTACGAGTTTCTCACCAGCTTTGAGTGTCAGGTAGGTTATGTCGCCAGTGGGCTCAACACCATAGACCGTGCCCGACAGGTGGGACGACATGCCTGCGACGGTACAATCCTCGGGGCGTACACCCAGCGTAACAGCGCCGGAATGGCGGGTGGGCAGGTTTCCAACTTCGATTCCCGGCGCACGAAAGGTGCCGCCCTCAAGCGCGCCTTCGACCAGATTCATGGGCGGAGACCCGATGAAGCCGGCCACGAAGGTGTTGGCCGGATCGTTGTAGATCTGGTCCGGCGTGCCGATCTGCTGAATCGCCCCCTTGTCCATGATCACGATGCGGTCGGCGAGGGTCATCGCCTCAATCTGGTCATGTGTCACATAGACGGTGGTGATCTTCAGTTCGCGCTGTATGTGTTTGATCTGCACCCGCATGGCCTGCCGCAATTTCGCGTCAAGGTTCGACAGAGGTTCGTCCATCAGGAAGACCTGCGGCTGGCGCACGATCGCGCGGGCCAGCGCCGCCCGCTGCCGCTGACCTCCCGAGAGCGCCCCCGGCTTGCGATCGAGGTAGTCGGTCAGCTCCACGAGTTCGGCCGCGCGTCTCACCTTGCCCTCGTGCTGGTCGCGCGGCACACCACGCATACGCAGCGGGAAGCGGATATTCTCGTAGATGGTCATGTTGGGGTACAGCGCGTAACCCTGAAAGACCATGGCCACGTCGCGGTCACGCGCGTCTATGTCGTTCATCACCTCGCCATCCATCACGATGCGCCCCTCGGAAGGATCCTCTAGGCCGGCGATCATCCGCATGGTAGTGGTCTTGCCGCAGCCCGACGGGCCAAGGAAAACGACGAACTCCTCGTCGGCGATCTCGATATTGACATCGCGCACCCCTATTATGGGGCCCCAGCTTTTCTGGATTTCGGTCAGTTCGATACGTGCCATTGTCGTTACCCTTTCACCGCGCCCATTGTCAGCCCGCGCGACAGGTGCTTCTGGATGGCGACAACCACCAGAAAGACCGGCACGAAGGCTAGGAAGGCGACAAGTGCAATTGCGTTGTAGATGACCCCGTCAGACCCGCCGGTGAAATTCGATAGGGCGACAGACATGGTGTAGGCGTCCGGGGTCGAGGCAATGAGAAGTGTGAACAGGAACTCGTTGATCGCGAAGATCATGGCAATCACCGACGCCGTGATGATCCCCGGAAGGACGGCGGGGATGATGATTTCCCACAGAATGCGGATCTCGCCCGCTCCGTCAGTCTTGGCGGCGTCCTCGAGTTCCTTGGGGATGTCCAGCATGTAACTGCGGATAATCCAGGTGACGAAGCTCAGGTTGATCGCGGCGTAGATCAGCATCAGTGCCCAGATCGTGTCGAGCAGCCCGAGATTGCGGAACAGAAAGAAGATCGGCACGGCAACGATGGCCGGGGCCATCATCCGGGTGGACAGGATATAAAAGCCGATGTCATCGCGGCCCCTGTAGCGGAAGCGTGCCAACGAATAGGCCGCCGGGATTGCCAACACCAAGTCAATGATCACAGACCCGATGATTGCCGCGACCGAGTTGCGCAGATAGGCCGCCATCGGCCAGTCGTCCCAGATCATATGCCAGGCATCAAGAGAGAAGCTGGGGATGTAGATCGGCTGCGGCGTAATGATTTCGATCCGCGGGCGCAACCCGATGGATAGAAACCACAGCACGGGTGCGAGGCAGAACAATGCCCATCCACCAAGGATCAGGTAACGAAGCGTCAGGCTCTCGCCCTTGGATCTTTTCCGTTGGGATGCCATGGGTCAGCTCCTCGACGACACGAATGCGCGCTTCACGACAAGCTGCGCGACGAGAATGGTAATGATCAGCATGATCACCGACGCAGCCGAGGCATAGCCGAAATTGAAGAATTTGAAGCCGGTGCGATAGATGAAATAGCTGATCGTCTCAGTGCCAAAGGCAGGACCACCCTTGGTGATGATGAAGACGTTGGTGAACATCGTGGTGATGTCGATCGCCCGCAAAATCAGCGCTACGGCGATGATCGGTTTCATCATTGGCAGCGAGATATTCCAGAAGATCGCGTACCACGATGCGCCGTCCAACCTGGCGGCCTCTTCGACTTCTTCATCCTGCCCCTGAAGGCCAGCAACGAAGATGATGAACAGAAAAGGTGTCCATTGCCACACGTCGGCAAGAATCAAGATCACCCTGCTCATCCAGATAGATGACTGGAAGGCGATGTTTCCATCCACCAGCCCCAGTTTCATCAGAATGTCTGCGAACACTCGGCCATCAAGGAAGAACAGCTTGTAGATGAAGGCCACCGCCGAGGGCATGAACAGCATAGGAATAAGGAAGATGATCCTCCAGCCCTTCACCCAGGGATCCCGGTACGCGTAGAACGCCAGCGCCAGCGCCAGCACGCATTGCAACACCAAGCTGATCGAGCCGATAACAAGCGTGTTCCAGAGAGCCCCCCAGAACTGGTAGTCGGTGAGCAGCTTCTCGTAATTTCCCAAGCCGATCGGCCGCCACGGACCAAACTTCACCTGGTGGAAGCTCTGGATGATCGCGTAGACCCCCGGATAGAGCGTTATCAGCAGCAGGTAGAGAACCGCAGGCGCCACCAGCAAGTATGGCAAGGCGGCCTTCAGACGCTTGCTGCGGCGCTTGAAAGCGGGTCGCGCCGAATTGCCCGGGGCGGCTGTCGCCGCCCCGGACGCCGGCAGGGAGGAGTTGCTCATGATGAGCTCCTTTGCACTGTCCTTGGCCCAAAAGTATGCCCTCAGAAGGGCAGGTCGCGTCCTTCGCCGACGTAGAGGCCGGGCAGTACAGAGGCATATTCGACCGGGTCAGCGCCTTGATAGAACCCGTTCGAAGCCATGATGTCGCGCACCGCTGCTGCAGCGTTGTCGAGCGCTTCCTTGCCAGAGATCTGGCCGACCACGGCGCGGTTGATCTCGTTGCCAATCGCCTGCTCAATGGGGAAAGCGCCGGGAATGCGCGGGGCGCACCAGGCGTGCTCGAGGCTTTCGCCCCAGACCTTCGCAGGTTGCGACACTGCTTGCAGGTTGGGATTCCGAAGCACGGACTTATACCCCGGAGCCACGCCGTTGGCGTTGGCCTCGTTCATCGCCATGATCGACGCGGTGGTCAGAAATGCCAGCATCAGGAACGCCCCTTCCGGGTTTTGCGCCGACGCCGCCACGCAGGAGGTCGACCCCGCGACGTTAGGCGGTGCGAACCGGCCATTTGATATCCGCGGCTCGTAGATGGTGACGAAATCGCCTACGATCTGGCTCTGGTCTGGGCGCATGGCCTGGGTGCCGCTGTCCTGCCAGCTGATGTTGGTTGCGACCTGCCCGCCTAGCCAGCCCGCGCGGTTTTCCGACCAGCCGGATCCCGCAAAACCTTCGTTGGCGTTCTTGGACAAGGCCATGATGATATCCATGCCCTTTTGGCCGGCGTCGCCATTGAAGATCGGCTCCCAGTTTTCGTCGAAGAGCATCATACCTGCCTGCGCCGAGATATGTTCCCAAGTATAGGTCGACCACATGCCGGGCGCGCACATCAGGCCCACGCCCGATACGCCAGGTTCGATATTGTTCAACTCGCCGGATAGGCGGATCAGTTCGTCATAAGTCGGCACCGATTGTGCAAGGTCGATAGGGCCACCAAGAACTTGCTCGACATAGCTCTTGCGCAGGTGGACCATCTGCACGTCGCAGTCGAAGGGGATGCCGTACATTTCGCCGTTGAAGTAGCCGTAGTTGAGCCGGTAGGTGTCGTAGAAATCATCCAGCGGCAGGTTCCATTTGTCGGCAAAGTCCTGAAGCGGATGGAGGAAGCCCGGCGCAGCGAAATCGCCAATCCACGGCGAAAAGAACTGAAGCGCGTCAAAGGCGGCATTTCCCGAGATGAATTCAGCCAGCGCCTTGTCATAGAAACTGTCATCAGGAATCGGCACCAACTCGACCTTGATGCCCGAGAGTTGCTCGAACGGGACCAGCCCGTCGGCAGCTGATTCCGCATCTGCGGCACCGACCGCAAAGCGCACCGTTGTGCCCGCAAGCTGCGCGCGAACCTCTTCCCAATCGACGGTGCGAATCCAGTCCTTGGAATTGTCCCAGATCGGCCTGTCGTCGGACATGCCGTAAAGGTCCTGATAGTCCTGGCGTACGTATTTTGCGATCGAGATTTCGTTCAGGATGCTCTGCGGGTCCGGCAAAGACCCTTGGGCCAGGCCGCGCCCTGTCCAGCCCGCGCTTGCCGCAATGATGCCGCAGGCCGATGAGCTCTTCATGAACGAGCGCCGTGAGAGATTTCCGCTGATATCCATCGAGTATCCTCCCTTGATGGTCGTGTACTGGCCTCTCCCCCGTGCCCCTCCCGGGCAGGGCCCTGAGGCCGCGTGAACAAAATCATACACAAGACCATAATTGTTCTGCTTCGCGACGCAGGTCAACAAAAAACATGTATATGTCTTTGTCCGACCGGCATCGCGCCAGAACATTATGATTGACATAATAGCAAAAGTTCACTCACATTAGGCGCAAGCTAAGACGCCGGAGGAGGGTACCAATATGGCTTCGAATATCGCATTGACGGGGCTGGCCAAGGATCTAGCTGCCCGCAGTGCCGCCGGAAAACCGGTTCGCATCGGGCTTATCGGATCCGGAGAAATGGGCACCGACATCGTGACCCGCGCCGCCATGATGGATGGCGTGGACGTCGCCGCCATCTCGGAGTTGCGGACCCCCAATGCCCACAAGGCGGTCGAAATCGCCTATCGCGGCGACGGGCACAGCCGTGATGCCCTTACCTCCGACGAAATCAACGCGACCATTGAAGACGGCAAGGTGGCAATCACCGACAATGCCGACGCAATCCTCAACTCGGGGCTGATTGACGTAGTGATTGACGCCACCGGCATCCCAGCCGTTGGCGCGGAAATAGGCTTGCGCGCCATGGAGCACGGCAAGCACCTGGTCATGATGAACGTCGAGGCGGACATCACTATCGGCGCCTACCTTCGACGCGAAGCGGAACGTCTTGGCGTGGTCTACAGCCTCGGCGCGGGCGACGAACCGTCTTCCTGCATGGAACTCATCGAGTTTGTGTCTGCCATGGGCCACAAGGTCGTATGCGCGGGCAAGGGCAAGAACAACCCGCTCAACATCGACGCCACCCCAGACCTCTACTTGGACGAAGCCACGCGCCGGAACATGAACGCGCGCCTGCTGGTGGAATTCGTCGACGGCTCCAAGACAGCTGTGGAAATGACCGCCATCGGCAACGCCACCGGCCTCATCCCCGACGTAGATGGCATGCACGGCCCTGCCGCAGGCCCCAAGGAACTTGCCAAGGTGCTGATCCCCGAAAAGGACGGCGGGCTGCTTTCGGGCATCGGCCGGGTTGATTTTTCGATCGGCAAAGGTGTGAGCCCGGGAGTCTTCTGCATCGTCGAGGCGGAACACCCCCGCGTCCACGAGCGGATGAAGGATCTCAAGATGGGCGACGGCCCCTACTACGAGTTCATACGCCCCTATCACCTGACATCGCTGGAAGTACCACTGACCTGCGCCCGCGCGGTGCTCTACGGCAAGGCAGACATGGTGCCGCTGGACAAGCCCGTGGTCGAGGCCTGCGCACTGGCAAAGAAGGACCTCGCCCCCGGAGACACGCTGGACCAGATCGGGGAATACACCTACCGCGCCTGGGCGATGGAAGTCGGGCGCGCGCAGGAAGCACAGGCGCTGCCTGCAGGCATGCTGACTGGTGCGGTCGTCACCTCACCGATCCGCAAGGGCCAGCTCATCACTGCGCACAACGCGCGTCTGCCAAATTCCCGGTTGCTCGAAATGCGCAAGCGTCAGGACAAAATGATCTACGGCAAGGACCTGCTCGATGCCTGAGACGCCTCAGAATACCAACCTTCCGTATGCCATCCGCGCGTACAGCCCCGAACGGCTGCGCGAGGCCCTCAAGAAGATGTACCTTGTACGCAAATTCGAAGAAGGCGCCGAAGACAGCTATATGCGGGGGCTTATCCACGGAACCATGCATCTTAGCATCGGGCAAGAGGCTTCGGCCATCGGCTCGACCATGGCACTGACCGACGAGGACAAGATTACCTCGACCCACCGTGGCCACGGCCATTGCGTCGGCAAGGGTGCAGACCTTGGCAAGATGTTTGCCGAGTTCTTTGGCAAGGAAACCGGCTATTGCAAGGGCCGCGGTGGCTCGATGCACATCGCCGATCCCTCCAAGGGCAACCTTGGTGCCAACGGTATCGTTGGCGGCGGGCTGCCGATCGCCGTGGGTGCTGCGCTGTCGGCCAAACGACTGGGCACCGGCGCGGTTACGATCTGCTTCTTCGGAGACGGCGCGAACAACGAAGGCGCCTTTCACGAAGCTCTGAACATGGCGTCAATCTGGAAGCTGCCCGTGGTTTTCGTGTGCGAGAACAACAAATACGGCATGTCAACTTCTACCGAACGCTCCACTGCAGTAAAGAACATCGCCGAGCGGGCAGCGGCCTATTCGATGCCCGGCGTCACTGTCGATGGCAACGACTTCTCGGCAGTCACCGAAGCCGTGGACGCTGCCGTGGAACGCGCCCGTGCGGGAGACGGGCCCAGCTTGGTCGAGAACCTCACCTACCGCTGGCGCGGGCATTCCAAGTCTGACCGCAACCGCTACCGGACCAAGGAAGAGATCAACGAATGGATGGGCCGCGATCCCATCCCCGCAATGGCCAAGCTGCTGATGGAGCATCATATCATTACCGAAGACGGCGTGGCTGCCATCGAGGCCGAGGCAGAGAAAATCATCAAAGACGCCATAGAGTTTGCCACCAACGGCCCCGACCCGAAGGTCGAAGCAGTGACCCGCGACGTCTACACCACGGAGGCCACCGCATGAACGCCCAGAACGAGCCCGAGATTCGCGAATTGTCCTATGCCGAGGCTATCCGCGAAGCGATGGACATCGCTCTTGAGGCCGACCCGTCGGTGCTGCTTATGGGCGAAGACATCGGTGTCTACGGCGGCGCCTTTCAGGTGACCGGTGATCTCGTCGAGAAATACGGCACCGACCGGGTGATGGACACGCCCATTTCCGAGCTCGGCGGCGCCGGTGTGGCGGTGGGGGCCGCGTTGACCGGTCTCAAGCCGATCTTCGAATTCCAGTTCTCGGATTTTGCCGCGCTGGCAATGGAACAGATCGTCAATCAGGCCGCAAAGGTCCGCTTCATGCTGGGTGGGTCGGTGTCGGTACCGCTGGTCATGCGTTTTCCGGCCGGGTCCGGCACAGGCGCAGCCGCGCAGCATTCGCAAAGCATCGAGGCTTGGCTCGGCCACGTGCCCGGCCTGAAGGTCGTGCAGCCAAGCACGCCAGAGGATGCCAAAGGCTTGCTGCTTGCAGCGGTCGCGGATCCCGATCCGGTGATGATTTTCGAACACAAGCTCCTCTACAAGATGAAGGGCCAGGTGCCCGGAGGTCATTACACCACCCCCATCGGCAAGGCCGCGATCCGGAGGGTCGGCAAGGATGTGACCATCGTCGCCACCTCGATCATGGTACACAAAGCAATGGAGGCGGCCGAACAGCTAAGGGCAGACGACATTGATGCCGAAGTCATCGATCTGCGCACCGTGCGCCCGATGGACCGCGACACCGTGCTTTCCTCGGTTCGCAAAACCGGGCGGCTGATTTGTGTCTATGAAGGGGTGAAGACCCTTGGTGTGGGGGCCGAGATTTCGGCAATGGTCGCGGAAAGCGATGCGTTCGACTTCCTCGACGCGCCGATCGTGCGGTTGGGCGGCGCGGAGTGCCCGATCCCCTACAATCCCGAGTTGGAAAAGGCGGTTGTACCGCAGATGCCGGATATCCTTGCGGCGGCACGTGATATTGTGAAGGGGCGTGTTTGATGCCCGTCGAAGTCATTATGCCCAAGGTCGACATGGACATGGCGAGTGGCAAGATCATGTGCTGGCATGTCGCTGTTGGGAACCGAGTGGAAAAGGGCGATCCGCTCTTTGATATTGAAACCGACAAGGCCGCGATGGAGGTCGAAGCCCCCGCCAGCGGCATACTGCACCACGCCGCTCCCGAGGGCGCCGAAATTCCCATCGGCAAGGCGGTCGCCTGGCTGTATGCGGAAGGCGAAGACGTGGGAGAGCAACCCAGTTCTTTCGCCTCGGTCGGCGAACCGACGGCGGGCCCCCTGCCCGATCCAGAGGCAGCGCCGGAAGCGCTGTCCACCGATGCCGACCCCGAGCCGGAAACCGAACGCGAGATGGCCTTTGCTGATGGCGCGGGCGAAGGCATCCGTGCCACACCAGCCGCTCGCAGGCTTGCCCGAGATGAGGGCGTGCCCCTCGCCAGCCTGCACGGCACCGGCCCGCGCGGCCGGGTGCAAGCTTTCGACGTGCGCGAATATCTTAAGGGCCTCACCACACCATCGGCCCCCGCGACCTTCCGCCCGGAAACCGGCCCGCTGGTTGTCACCCGCAGCAAGGGCGGCAAGGGCACGCCGATCCTGATGATCCACGGATTCGCCAACGACACGACCTCCTGGGCCCCGCTGGAACCGTCCCTGCGGCACCGGCCGCTCATCCGCATACATCTGCCGGGCCATGGCAGGTCACCGAAACTGCGTATCCGAGATTTCGCCATGTTGGCAAGAGAGGTTCGCCAGGCCTTCGATGCGCTTCAGCTCGACAGGGCACACCTGTTGGGCCACAGTCTTGGCGGTGCGCTTTGTATCGCTCTAGCCGACACTCGCGAACGGCAGCTAGCTTCGCTCAACCTCATCGCGCCCGCGGGACTTGGTCCACAGATCAACGGCGAGGCGTTGAGTGGTATCTGCAAGGCGACACGGACCGAAAGCCTGAAGCCCTGGTTGCGCAGCCTCGTAGCCAATGAAGACCTCATCACAGACGCATACGCGCGCTTGGCGATGCAGTCCCGCAGTGACGCCAACCTGCGCGCCGCGCAGGCGGCCATGGCGGACGTGCTGTTCCCGGACGGGGTGCAGGCGTTTGATCTGCGCGCTGCGCTGGAGCGGATCCGGACACCGACCCGCATCCTGTGGGGCAAGGCCGACGCCATCATTCCCTGGAAGCACGCCCTGAGGGCGCCGGGGCGTATGGCGCTTCACCTGTTTGACGGGGTCGGCCACATGCCGCAATTCGAAGCGGCAGAGGAGGTTGGAAATATCCTCCGGTCTCATGTATGAGGCAGAGCCCATGAGCCACGGCGAAAGGCGGCACGATGCCCGACACATCCAGACCGAGCGATCCCGGCAACCGTGACAAGGCGTCCGATCCGAACAGCCAGATCCGGGTCCGGGCGGCCTGGCTTTATTATATCGAGGGGATGACCCAATCGGATGTGGCCAAGTCTCTTGGTGTCAACCGCATCATGATTACCCGCCTGCTGTCCGAGGCCAAGCGCCGCGGCGAGGTAGTGATCCGCATTCAATCGGATCTCGCCCCGATTGCCGCCATGCAAAAGCAGCTTGAAGATCAGTTTGGACTGAAACAGGCCATCGTCGCCCCCTTTTCCGACCCCGCAGGCGATCCGACCCGGGTCATTGCCTATGCCGCCGGCACCTATGTGTCTGGCATCATGCGATCGAACATCACGGTGGGCGTGGGCTGGGGACGTACGCTGCACGCCATGCTGCCCTTTATCGAGGGCCGATCGCTCGAAGGCGTGCGGGTGGTGTCTCTCCTTGGTGGGATCGCACAGGCGCGGCGTTTCAACCCGGCGGAATTCGCCTGGCAGTTTGCCGAACTTTTCGATGCCGAAGGCTACCTGATCTCTGCACCGGCTATTGTCGATTCCCCCCAGACGCGACACGCTCTGCTGGAACATTGCGGGTTGGATCAAATCCTCGAGATGGCCGAAAACTGCGACGTGGCGCTTATCTCCTGCGGCGGTATATCGTCGCTGACAACGTCATATCGGCTTGGCCACGTGACCGAAGCCGAACGACAGTCGATGATCGAAGCCGGGGCGATCGGCGATGTACTGTACAATTTCATCGACGCAGAAGGCGAGCCGGTCAAAAACCCGGTAAACGACCGCGCCATTTCGATGTCGATGGCACGCCTCAAGCGGGTGCGCGAAAAGGTGCTGATTTCGGGCGGTTCGGAAAAGGTCGGCACCATGCTGGCAACATTGAAATCGCTGAGGCCATCGGTCTTGATCACGGACGAGATGACCGGCGCCAGCCTGTTGGAGGCCGTCGACAATCCGTGATGACGGCCTGCAAAGGCTGCGTCGCGTGGCACTTCGAAGACATCGGCCATCGCGTCGCGGGCGCGCTCGCTCAGCCCGCCGAAACCAGCGATGAAAGCGCCACGACCAAGCAGATCGTCAACTGGTCCGGCCCGATTGTTGTTCCGGGCCCATTCCAGCGCCTCGCGCCTGCAATGAAGTCTGCTGGCCAGCGCACGGTCGGCATCGAGCTGAGGCAATTTCTGCAACGCCGGGCGTACGCCATTGAAGCCGGGCCCGATCCCGGCGAATATGGCGCAAAGCTTGACCGAACCCCAAATCTCGAACATTAGTATGCTAGGGAAACGATTGTTCGTCGACTTGCAGAACGACAAGCACAGAGAGTTCGATAATGTCGGGTGCCTTGCCTCTCAAAGACCTCCTGCGCGGCCTGCGCTCTGGCATGACGGCCGGGCGGGTAGCCATTGATCCCCTGAGCCGGGAGTTGCACGGTCCCTTGCGCGGCGTGGTAGATGGTCTCGATATCATAGCATCGCGGCTCGAGGCAACGACATCCCGTTTGGCGCACAGCATTTTCGATGAAGGTGAAACCTTGCAGAAGGGCCATTTCTGGACCCTTCAGGCTCTGGCAACGCATCCGAGCGGGCCGACGGTCTTTGCCCAGTTGGCCTATGGCGTCCTCGGCGCCGCTTACAAGAGATTTTCGGACCGACCCGTATTGGTCAGCGAAACCCTTGCCGCGCAGACCTTTCAAACGGCAATGGCGGCGACATACCAGGACAGAACGGAACTGCCCGCCGAGATGCTCCTCCAACTCAAGAGCGCAAGGGTCATTCGTTACGCTCCCTTTGCCCTGCCCTCCGCTCCGAAAGACCGTTCTGCCATCCTGGCCTACACCGCATTTGTGATCCTGTTGTGCATAGACCGCGACGCCGAGAGCGAACACACTGATCTTCTGGACCTATGTTGTGACACCGCTCCGCTGATCGTGCGGAAATTCGGTTTCCATCCCGACGAACGGTCCGCCATACGCACCGCCATCGCGGATTGCGCGCGGTTGATTTGAGAGGTTTGCCCATGACACTCCCCGCCCCCCAACTTCTCACTGCACCAGACACACAAGTCAGACGTGCGGTTCGGCGTTTGCGGTGGTTCCGCCGGGCCTTCCTTGAACAGATTGCTGTTGTCTCCGAGGACAGCGGCATTGCCTTCGATGTCGACACCATTCGCCTGGCAGAAGCCTTCGTCGAATGGAGCGCTGCGTTCGAAAGCAGAAAGCCAACCGCGCAGCACGACAAGCGCCGCTATGTCGATCATGTCTCAGGGCTGATGCTGGATCGTTTGTTGCGCAAGGCGCCGCTCTCTGCACGGCACCACGAAAACGTCGAGAACCCCGATAGCGCTGCCCAGTTCTGGCCGGAAGGCTATGCTTGCGTGGTCTTCTGCCTGAACGTGCGCGCCGCGGTTCTTGCCCAGGATTTCGGTGAAACGGTCGAAGACGCGCCTCAGATGAACAACCTCCGCGACTGGATGAGCTTTCGCGATAGCGTAGCCGAACGACCTGAAATCGCCATAAGCTACCTGCAGCACTTTGCGGGGCTTGAACCAGACTGGCAGTTCCCTGACCTGTTTCGGACCTCGCCCCGCACGCCCCAGCCACAGCTGACACTGGTGCACCCGTCGGAACGCCACACCGGGCCAGCACCACGGCAATCATTACCGGCTGATTTCGCCATGGCAGTGTTCGATCTGGATGCGATTTCCAACAGCCGTGAACTGGTGGCCGAGGCACTGACGCATGTCCTTGGTCTGTACGGGTACGCTCTTACGGATGACCTGATCGACCAACCGCTCGCCGCTTCAATGACATATGTGGCCATGCGGAGTGGACAGCTATGCCCCCGCGGCTTCATCGACCATTTCCGCAACGCCATCGCGAAAATTTTCGCGGATCAGCTACAGCTTGCACCCTCGGCACGTGCAACTCTTGCAAGGCTCACCACCCAGGGGGTCAAGGTCCTGATTGCTGTCAACGACGACAAGGCATCCGGGCCCGACCTGGCGAAACTGCTCGATATCGATGGTTTGGCCGAACTGTGCGGCACGGTGGAGCCGGAACAGGTGGACAAGAAGGACAAGACATCGCTCTGGGTAAGCACGGATAGTACCCGACTGCAATCGGCTGAACGCTGCGGGTTCCACGCCCTGGGCATCAAGGTGCCTGCGAGGCGCATGCCCGAATACCCCGGCGAAACCATCGCGTCATTGTCGGACTTCCCGTTCCCGTCCCGCTGATCGGCCCCGGGACGTATCTGAGCACTGCCGCAGGGCGCGCCAGGCATGAACTGGGTCGCGTATATCCCGCTCCCCGCGAGGAATTGACGGCGGCTCGACGCCGCCATGACTTGCCCCCCCCTCAGGGCATCACCAACCCTCGTGTATTTTGTCAGTCCGCCTACCCCTTTCGCGAAAGGGACGCCAACCCGTCAAGAAACTCTTTTGGCAATACCGACTCTCCAGCCCATTTTAGGCGATTGATGGCTGCGCATCCATCCGCCATCACGGAGTTCTCGTCGCCCGGTGTCGAACTGTCCTGCCGACCGCGCGGCACCATGATCTCTGTCACATCACCGTCTTCGTTCAAGACGACGCTGGAGACCCCGACCTTGTCGCGTCCGATACGGGCGGTGCGCAGGGGCGCTGGCAAACGGCATGGCAGGTTGATCGAAAGCCATTCCCCCTCGGCCACCCAATCAGCCCGCCGCCTCCAGAGCACCTCAATCATCTCGGCCAAATGGTCCGCATCACTCTCAGCGGTCTCGGCGTTCTTCACCCGGGAAAAGGCAATCGCGGGAATGCCCCAGAACGTCGCCTCGCGCGCCACGCCGAGCGTGCCCGAATAGGCAAGATCCTCACCCACGTTGCGCCCATCATTGACACCTGAAAGAACCAGATCCGGGCGTTTGTCATCCTTGAACAGCCAGGTCATTGCCGTAAGCACGCAATCGGCAGGCGTCCCGGAACAGGAATACCGCTGCTCTGCCAAACGAGTCATCGTGAGCGGGCGAGCGATGGTCAGCGAGTTTCCAGCCGCCGTACGTTTGGCGGAGGGTGCGACGACCCAGATATCATCGCTTAACCTGCGCGCGGCCTTCTCAAGCAGAGCCAGGCCAGGCGCATCTATCCCGTCGTCATTCGCAATCAAGATTTTCATGATGTTTCCAGTCAGATTTCTGTGCTGCCGCCAGTGGCGGCAGTTGTGTTCAAGGCCGGTAAGGTGCTGTGCATGGCGTCCAGCGCTCTTGCATCACAGGAATGCCCGATCAGGCGCGGGCGGCCGGCGCTTTCCCAAAGCAGCTTGTTTTGCGGCAGGGTCGGATGGGTCGGCAGGCGCAGCCAATCGGCGCTGCCTTCCCGGTACATCCGATGACCCGGAGAGCCTTCGGGCAGGTGACCGGAAAGAAGTACGGGATGCCCGATCTTCTCTGCCATTTCCATCGCCAAGGCCGCCGGTCCGGCGGACCCCATCCCGTCATGCACAAGCAGCGGACAATCGGGCAACGCGCTGCCGGGGCTCCAGCGAAGCACGGAATCAATCCGCACCGCTATACGTTCCGCAGCACCCGGCCGGAGCAGTTCTGGGTCGGAAATCTGGGCCTTGAGCGGCTCATACATCAGATCGGCAATCGCCAACCGACCCGGCAATATTGTCAATAGTTCCAGCGAGCGTCCCGACAGCGGCGTGGGCAGAACGCTTCCATCTGGCCGCGCCGCGACCCACTCGATAATCCGCTCTGCCCGCTCGGACGAGGTGGTGCGATCATCTCCATAGGAGCAATCGAGAAGCATCATGTCGCATTCAGGCATCTGGCTCATCGGAAAGACCGCGCTTTCCGGCACCACGTCCCCGCAATAAACCGTCCGCTTTCCACCGCTTTGAACCGCAAACCAAACGCCGCCAGCCACGTGACCGGTATGGCCGGTCGTGATCTTCTGACCAGAAACCGAAAGCTCGTCGCCGGGCTGGAACAGCTCTATTGCCGCCTTGGAGGCCGGATGTGCGGCAAGATCAAGGGTATTGGCATATTTCTCAAGCGTCGCGTCCATCTCTGAACGCGTCGTCGGCGTCATGAAAACCGGGCCATCGAAACCCTTCCCGATCAGCCAGCAAAGTGCGCCGATGTGGTCTTCATGGGCATGGGTGATAAAAAGCGCGTCGATCTCGTTAGCAGGGAAAGCGAGCTGAGGGTGATAGTCCTCTGGTGGAGCGCCAACCTTGATTCCGGCATCGAGCATGACGCGACTTTCGCCGTCATCAACAAGGACACTCGTGCGGCCCTTCTCTCCAAAACCTCCTTGCAAGTGCAGTCTTTGCATCAGTCAGCACTTTTCGCAGGGATCAACCAGCCGCCGGTCAGCTGAATGCGGGCCCGGTCCCCGGTTGCGAAGGGCTGTGGATCGGGTTGATCGAATTGAATCGACATTTCGGCATCGGCATCCGGCACGAACTCGATCCGGGCGGCCCCGCCCTGATAGACAACCCGCTTGATGCGACCGTCGATACCGTCACTGCCAGGTTCCGCAATGCGCACGTGCTCTGCCCGACAGCAAACCGACGCTCCATCACGCGGACCATCACCGGGCGCACAACTCAACCGGATCGGTTGGCCAAGCAGCGTCGCATTACAGAAACCGTCAACCTCGGCACTGGTCACGGTGACCGGCATTACCATGCCTTGCGAAATAAACGAGGCGACCATCTCGTTTGCCGGGCGGTGATAGATCGTTTGTGGCGTATCAAGCTGCATCAGCTTGCCGTGATCCATGACGGCAATTCGATCAGCCAGCGCCATCGCTTCGGCCTGATCGTGTGTGATGTATACAACCGTGGTACCTGTGCGTTCATGGAATGCGGCAAACTCGTCTTCCATGGAGGCGCGCAGATGCACATCTAGGTTGGCCAGCGGCTCATCAAACAGAACAAGCTTGGGCTCGGCTACCAGACAGCGCGCCAGCGCGACCCGTTGGCGTTGTCCACCAGACAGATTGGCCGGTGCACGGTCCCCCATGCCATCCAGATTGACCAAGGCCAGCGCGTCATCGACCCTGCGTTTGGCTTCTGCAGCTTCGACCTTTGCCACCCGAAGCGAATATCCGACGTTCTCTGCCACGGTCATATGAGGCCAGAGCGCGTAGTTCTGGAACACGATCCCGATACGGCGCTCGTTCGGCGGCACTTCCTTGCCTGGTCGAGAAACAATCTGACCGTCAATTTCGATTTCGCCGCCACTCACATGTTCAAAGCCCGCAATCATGCGCAAGAGCGTGGTCTTGCCGCAGCCCGACGGCCCGAGTACGGCTAGGAATTCTCCGGGCTTGACTGTAATCGACACGTCTTTCAGTGCCTCGAACTGGCCAAAAGTCTTGGACAGATTTCGGATGGTTAGTCCCGCCATGGCAGCACTCCGTCTGGTAGTTTGTCTGCGAAGGTGTTTGCACCCAGCATTATGAGGAAGGTGACAAAAACGATCACCGCAGAGAGCGCCGAGGCATATTTTGAATCGCCTCCCTGCTCGAACGAAAAGATCACGACACCGATAGTTTCAGAGCCCGAGGACCACAGCAACGCGGACACGGTAAGCTCGCTCAGCGCTGTCATGAAAATCAACAACCCGCCGGCCATCGCGGCCGGAGCCACCAATGGAAAGACGATGGTCCGCAATCGCATGAACAGGCTGGCGCCGGCGATCTCGGCCGCTTCTTCCAATGTGCGATCAAGTTGCGCGAATCCATTCACCGTAGGACGGATCGCCAGCACCAGGAACCGCGCCAGGTAGGCGAACAGGATGATCCAAACCGTGTTGTAGATCTGGACACCCAGGACCGGGATAGGCTTCAGGAAGAGCAAGAGCGACGCGATTGCCAACACCACGCCCGGCAAGGCATAGGGCAGCTCGATCGCGAAGTTCAGCCACCTTATCCATTTCTTCTTGCCCCAGGCGATCAGATAGCCAACAGGCACGGCCACGAAGACGGCAAAGACCGCAGCAGTAACCGACAACATGAGACTGTTGACGAACGCTCTTCGGGCAGCAGCGTGTTCGAACAGGATGAAACGGTAGTTCTCGAGTGTCACGGTATCCGCGCTCAGAACGACACCATAGCCGCGCACCAGAGACGTTAGAATCAGCCCACACATCGGCAAGACAAGGATCACGGCGATCAGCATCCACATCGCCACTTCCATCGGGAGGCGCCAGATGCCGAGATCGTAGCGATCAATCGGAAGCGATGTCGTCGTGATGCGGAAGTCGCGGCGACGGCTGATATAGTCCTGAAGCACGATGCCTGCCATGGCCAGCACGCCGATAAGCGCCGAAAGATAAGCCACATCTGACAAGACGGCAGGACCGCCACCAGCGAGGCGCTGAAAGATCAGCGTCGGCAGGACTAGGTAGTTGGCCGGAATACCAAGAAAAGCGGGAATTCCGAAGTTGCCGACACAGGAAACGAAGGTCAGTGCCGCGGCACCGACGATTGACGGTGTCATCAGCGGCAGAACAACCGTGCCGATGACGCGGAACGGCCCTGCTCCGCCGGCTTGTGCGGCCTCCACCAGTTCCCGCGGAAGCTTTCGCAGGCCGGCACGAAGAATGAGAAAGACCAACGGCGCATATTGAATTCCAAGGAGCGCTATGATGCCTCCGGCAGAATATAGCGGGTTCGGCGTCCCCAGCGGCGGGGCCAGACCGAATGCGTTGAGAAAGGCGCTGGACGGACCGAAGAGTTGCAACCAGGCAAGCGCGGTCACCTGCGGCGCGATCATCAGCGGCGTGACGAAGAACAGGATCAGCGTCTGCGTCATCCGAATGTTGGTGAGCGTGACGATGACCGAAACAACCACTCCCAACACGACTGCGAAGACGGTGCCACCGATCCCGACGACGATGCTATTCCACGTCGCACGCCAGACAACCGGATCGCCCAGTCCCGAACGGATTGCCTCCGTCGAGAACTTTCCGCCGGGCAGGATGACTTCCTGCAAAAGACGGATCATGGGAAGGAGGGAAAATAGGGCGATGATGCCAAATATCATCGTTGTCAGGGCCATTGACTGGCCCCGACCGTCCCTTGCAATCAGCTGCATTGTTTTGCCTTATCCGCCAAACAGCGTAGAAAAGCGTTTCTTGTTGTCGTCGATCTTGGTGACGATCTCGCCGACATTGGCATCCATCACCTTCACCTCGACGCCTTCAGGCAACCAGTCGGGGGTTCCGACACTAGCCTTGGCAGGCAGATAGCCCTGGCTCAGCGCCAGCTTCTGTCCCTCGTCGGAAAGAATGAAATCGACGAACTTCTTGGCACCGTCCACATTGGATGCGGTCGCCATGATGGCCACCGGCTCGGTCACAGCGGGGACGCCCTCTTCCGGAAAGACGAACTTGATCGGAGAGCCGTCCTTGATCGCGTTCATCGCAAGGAAATCGACCAGGATCCCATAGGCGTTTTCGCCAGTCGCCACGGATTTCAGGACAGATCCATTGCCGCGAACGGCCGACAGACCGTTTGCCTGCATATCCTCGAAATACTTCCAGCCGAGATCATCGCGCTCGACAAATGTCGACAGCAGGAAGGCCGCCGCGCCAGAATAGAGCGGGCTCGGCATGACAACGAGGTTCTTGTAGGCTTCGCCGGTCAGATCCGACCAATGCTCGGGCTGCTCACTTGCGCCGGTGTTGTAGGCGATCCCGGTGGTGATCAGTTTGCTGCCAAAATAGTACTTGTCGGGGTCGATCGCGTTCGGGTCAAAGCCCTCGGTGTTGGCCTCCGGGTATGCCATCAGCCGGTTGTCGGCTTTCAGAACTTCCATGCTGACGGCATCGGCAATCAGCAGCACGTCCGGTTGCGGGCTGTCAGCGGCAAACTCGGCCGCCAGCTTGCTGAGCAGATCGCTGGTCCCCGAGCGGAACACCTCGACGTCAATGTCGGGGTTCTGCGCCTCGAAGGCCGCCACGGTCGCTGCGGCATCGGCATCGGGCTGCGAGGTGTAGAGAACCAGTTTCTCGGCTGAAGCCGCGCTCGCAAACGTGATCGCGGCCACCATGGTGCTCGCCAGAAGTGCGCGCTTCAGTTTGAATTTGTCGATCATTCGGTAGATCCTCCCACTGTCGACGGCGGCACAGTGCCACCAGTTTTGTCCCGCTGGTGAGATCGGGACAGACAAGAGGAAATACGAACATTTGATGCAAGTCAAATACAAATGATCAATCATTCGAAGATCGGGGAACTTCCGATGAACCCTGTAGAATCGGCGCCATACGCTCTAAGACGGTTGCGAAGGGACAAAGGGCGGGAGCAATGACATCACGAATCAAGGCCACAGGCGGCCCGCTGGCGTCTTCCGACATCGATGTAAAAATCGCGTGGCTGTATCATGTCGAAGGGATGACACAAGAAGCGATCGCTGGCGAATTGCAAGTCAGCCGAATCAAAGTTGTCCGCTCACTCGCCGCAAGCATCGAGCGGAACGTGGTGGTGACGACAATCAACGCCGCCTCATCAGAACAGATTGCTCTTGAACGCCAGCTGGAAGACCGCTGGAACCTGGAAAGTGCCATCGTCGTACCCACGCCCCATGATACACGCCACATCGAACGCTATATCGGTCATGCCGTGGCGAATTTCCTTAACACGGCCATGACCGACGGCATGACCCTGGCTGTTGGCGGCGGTGCCACACTTCACTCAAGCCTCGGGTTCATGCATCGGCGCGAGTTGCGGGATGCAACTGTCGTCGGGCTCGTCGGGTCCCTGCCCCATTCGCAATGGATCAACCCGTCGATTGTCGCGTCTAGCATGGCGGCGCGGCTTGGCGTCGATAGCTATCAGATCACGGCACCGGTTCTGGTCGACAGCGCAAAACTATGCCAACGACTTTGGGACCAACCCCTTCTGAGCGACGTGCGCGCACGCGCCAAGAAAGCTGATCTCGCCCTTCTGACGGTCGGCGAGATTGCCCCGAGCGCCACCGTGTTCAACCACGGAATTGTTCCCGCGGATACCGCCGACGAACTTCGCGCAAAGCAGGCGGTCGCCAACATTTTGTGCTATTTCATCGATGCGGAAGGCAATCTGGTCGATCATGAAATCAACTCACGTGTCATGGCGCTTACCCCCCACGAAGTCGCGGCGATTCCACGGGTCGTCCTTGCAGCGGGAGGATTGCACAAGGTCGACGCCATACACGCAGCACTCAAAGCCGTAACGACCGAAATACTTGTAACCGACGCCGAAACCGCAAGTGCGCTGTTACAAGGGACTGGTTCTGTCTGACGTCAGCGCCAATGAGACAGTTTAGGGTGATTTGATAAGAGAGGGTTTCTGGCACATCGTAACCAGCAAGGAGTGGAGATGAGGCAGAAACCCGGAACACAGCAGAGCCGCGGCGAGCAGGTCGTCTAAGATTATCCATAGCGCACGTCTGTCTCGCAAATCTCCTTGATCCGTCGCTCGACGGCCGCCCGGTCTGTGCGCCGGGATTTGTCGCGGAACGTCGAGGTGTCGAAGCGAAGGATCCCACAAGCCCCGCGGATCGACACGCCGCAATCGATGCACAGCCCGCGAACCCGTACGCGCAACCGGCCAGGCTTCCGAGCTTTCGCCGGATCACGTCCTGCAACATCTCGCGGTCAAGCGTCGGCCCGCGACGATCTTCTTCGGCCGGCGCATATCGTCCGGCAGCAGACCGCCAGACTTCTTCTTCCAGTTGAAGTCGGTCGACTGGCTGATCCCGGCCGTGCGGCAAATCTCCGCAACCGGCGTGCCTTGCTCGCCCTGCTTCAGGATGGACGCCTACTGCGCTTCCGTAACCCTCGACGCCTTCATGCGTTTCCGCTCCTCTCCCCGCCAGGAAAACCTAACGGAAAACTCCAGATTCGAACGGACCGATTTTCAGCGGGCAGGGCACCCGACGCAAGATCAATCTAGTTAGCACAGTTGGTAGCTGCCAGCAGGTGCTTTCGTAACCAATTGAAATTGCGCGCGATAATTCGGGAGATTGGTGGAGCCAAGGGGGATCGAACCCCTGACCTCTTGCATGCCATGCAAGCGCTCTCCCAGCTGAGCTATGGCCCCACCGGTAACCGAACGGGCTGCCCCGTCGATCCGCGCCTATCTAGGGAAGGCCCGGGCGCCATGCAAGCAGAAAATTCTGCCCGGGGCCGGGCTTTGCGGCGCGACGGTTTCCGGGCTTCCGGGACAGGCGCGGCAAGGGCCGGGGCGCGCCTCCGGGCGGCGGATCGGCAGGCGCGGAACCGCCCGGGGCCGGACAAAAGAAAACGGGCCGGAAAACCGGCCCGCGTGGTTCACCCTGCGCCGCAGGATCGATCAGCTGTCGTCGTCGTCGCCCGGGACATCGGCGATTTCGTCCAGCGAGACGCTGTCGTCGTCGTCATCGTCTTCCAGCAGATCGTCGTCGATCTCGGCATCCGCGACGTCATCGGCGTCGTCTTCCAGGACGACTTCTTCCTCTTCCTCGGCAACCACGGCCTTCTTGTCGGCCTTGTCGGCCACCAGCACCCGGTTCCGGCCGGCCGTATCGATGTTGACGACCTCTCCGGTATAGGGGCTCACGACCGGGTCGCGGTTCATGTCGTAGAACCTCTTGCCGGTCACCGGGCAGACCCGCTTGGTGCCCCACTCTGTCTTGGGCATGCCAGAACCTCTCGTGAATCATCACTGTGTCTTTGAATCGCCGCCAGTTGCCACAGTCACCGGGGCGTGTCAAAGCCCTTTTCCCGAAAGCCCGGAATGATGCCGGGCCAAAGCCCGGACAGGACTGGCGCCCCCCGGCCGGTCTGGGCTAGTCTGCCGGCCACCGGCCCCGGCATCCTTTCGATCCCCCGGGGCGCAGAGCAAACCGGGCGAATCCCCATGGGCCAGGCCATCCTTCCCGGCGACCCGCCGATCGAGATCAGCCTCAGACGCACCGGCCGGGCGCGGCGGATTTCGCTGCGGGTGTCACGGCTGGACGGCCGGGTCACGCTGTCGCTGCCCGATCACACGCCGACATCGGAAGCGCTGGCCTTCGCCCGCGCCAAGGAGGACTGGCTGCGCCGGATGCTGGCCGGCCAGGTTGCGCCGGAACGGCCCCGCATCGGCGGCACCATCCCGGTCGAGGGGCAGCCATTGCCGATCCTTGCCGGGCCGGGACGCCGCGTCAGCCTGACCGCCGAGGGCCTGGTGCTGCCGGATGAGCCCGAGCGGGTCGGGATCCGGATCGCCGCCTGGCTCAAGCTGCTGGCCCGCGACCGGCTGGCCGCAGCCTCGGACCGCCATGCCGCCGCCCTGGGCCGCCGCTACACCGGGCTGACCCTGCGCGACACGAGGTCCCGCTGGGGCTCCTGCGCGCCGGACGGGCGTCTGATGTATTCCTGGCGGCTGGTCATGGCGCCGCCGGAGGTGCTCGACTATGTCGCCGCGCATGAGGTGGCGCATCTGGCCGAGATGAACCATTCGCCGGCCTTCTGGTCGGTGGTGGCGCAGCTGTTCCCCGACCACAAACGCCAGCGCGCCTGGCTGAAGCAGAACGGCCAGCATCTGCACCGCTGGCAGTTCACCGCCCCATGAAACGGCCCGCCCCCCTGTCGCCGCTGCCCCGCGGCCCGGAACCGGCGGCCTCGGTGGCGCATGACCGGGTCTATCGCGCCCTGCGCACCCGGATCCTGCATGGCGAGATCCCGCCCGGCGAACCGCTGACCCTGCGCGGCATCGCCGCCAGCTTCGAGGTCTCGATGACCCCGGCCCGCGAGGCGCTGCGCCGGCTGGTCGCGGAAGGGGCGCTGACCATGACCGCCTCGGGCCGGGTCTCGACCCCCGACCCGACCAACGAGCGGATCGAGGAACTTGCGGCGCTGCGGGCGCTGCTGGAACCGGAACTGGCCAGCCGCGCCCTGCCCCGCGCCCATGGCGCCCTGATCGAGCGGCTCCAGGCCATCAACAACAGCCTGTCCGAGGTCGTCGCCAAGCAGGATGCGATCGGCTACATCCGCACCAACCTCGAGTTTCACCGCACGCTCTACCTGCGCGCCCAGGCCCCGGCGATCCTGGCGATGACCGAGACGGTCTGGCTGCAGCTCGGCCCGACGATGCGCAAGCTCTATGCCCACCGCAGCCGCAGCGAGGTGCCGCAGCATCACCGCACGATCATCGCCGCGCTCAGGGCCGGCGACGAGCCCGGCCTGCGGCTGGCGGTGCGCGCCGACGTGACGCAGGGCCTGCGGATGCTGGTGGCCTGACCGGCCGCGGACCGGCGGGGCCCCGGCCCGAAGGGCTCAGTCCAGGTCGAGCCGGAAGGTCTCGTCGGACCAGCCATCGACCAGGCAGCGGGCGCGGATCGTCAGATAATCCGTGTCCGGCGGCAGGTCGATTCTCTGCGACCGGGTGAAGGGCTGCTCGGTCTCATGCGGATGCGCCAGCACCCGCGTCGCCAGCACCGTCCCGTCCGGCAATTCGGCGCGCCAGGCATCGGCATAATGATCCCACCCCGAATCGGGATGCAGCAGGGTCACAGACAGGCTGGACCCGTCGAGCCGGGCCGAAACGATCCGCGGCGGGTCGGCCAGGGCTGGAGTGCAGAGCAGAAGAAGAGCAAGGAATATACGCATGGGCCCATCCTGCCATTGACCGGCGCAAAGGTCGTGTCACGATAGTGTGCAGAGGGGCCGTGGCAGGCCGTCGCTTGCCTATGCCCGAAATTGGTTATAATTCCTGACCAATTACCCGAAAACACCAGGGGGGAAGACCGCAAATGCAGATGCCCGAGCCGAATTCCGCGCTTCTGGCCCGCAAGGCCGAGATCGTCGCCCGCCTGCGCAGCGTCCTGCCCGACGGGGTGATCGACGACCCGACCGAGACCCGGGCCTATGAATGCGACGCGCTGACCGCCTATCGCTGCCCGCCGCTGGCGGTGGTGCTGCCCGGTTCGACCGCGGAAGTCTCGACGGTGCTGCGCGAATGCCATGCGATGGGCGTGCCGGTGGTGCCGCGCGGGTCGGGCACCTCGCTGGCCGGCGGGGCCCTGCCGACGGCGGATTGCGTGATCCTCGGAGTCGCAAGGATGAACGCGGTGCTGGAGGCCGACTATCCGAACCGCGTCATCCGGGTGCAGACCGGCCGCACCAACCTGAGCGTGACCGGCGCGGTCGAGGCCGACGGCTTCTTCTACGCCCCCGACCCGTCGAGCCAGCTCGCCTGCGCCATCGCCGGCAATATCGCGATGAACTCGGGCGGCGCGCATTGCCTGAAATACGGGGTGACGACCAACAACCTGATGGGGGTCACGCTGGTCCAGATGGACGGCACCGTGGTCGAGATCGGCGGCGCCCATCTGGACGCGCCGGGCCTGGACCTGCTGGGGGTGATCTGCGGCAGCGAGGGGCAGCTGGGCGTGGTAACCGAGGCGACGCTGCGCATCCTGGCCAGGCCCGAGGGTGCCCGGCCGGTGCTGATCGGCTTCCGGTCCAACGAGGTCGCGGGGGCCTGCGTCTCGGACATCATCAAGGCTGGCGTGCTGCCGGTGGCGATCGAGTTCATGGACCGGCCCTGCATCGAGGCGACCGAGGCCTTTGCCCATGCCGGCTATCCCGATTGCGAGGCCCTGCTGATCGTCGAGGTCGAAGGGGCGCCGGACGAGATCGACCTGCAGCTCGGCCTGATCCGGCAGATCGCCGGCAAGCACGATCCGGTCGAGTTCCGCGAAAGCCGCAGCGCCGAGGAAAGCGCCAAGATCTGGCTGGGCCGGAAATCGGCCTTCGGCGCAATGGGCCAGATCTCGGATTACATCTGCCTGGACGGAACCATCCCGGTCTCGGCCCTTCCCAGGGTTCTGGGCCGGATCGGCGAGCTCTCCGACCAGTTCGGCCTGAAGGTCGCCAATGTGTTTCACGCCGGTGACGGCAACATGCATCCCCTGATCCTGTTCGACGCCAACAAGCCCGGCGACCTGGAAACCTGCGAGGCCATGGGCGCCGAGGTGCTGAAGCTCTGCGTCGAGGTCGGTGGCTGCCTGACCGGCGAACACGGTGTCGGGGTCGAGAAGCGCGAGCTGATGCAGACCCAGTTCGCGCCGGAGGACCTCGAGGCGCAGATGCGGGTCAAGGATGTCTTCGACCCGTCCTGGCTGCTGAACCCGGCCAAGGTGTTTCCGCTGACCGTCTCGGCGCCCCGGAGGGCGGCATGAGCCGCGGGTGCCGCAGGGGGGCGCTGCCCCCCTCGGCCTGCGGCCTCACCCCCCGGGATATTTGCAAGGTGAAGGGAGCCGCCGGCCCATGCTGACACCGACCGACGAAACCGAACTGGCCGAGGCCCTGCGGACGGCGCAGGCGCCGCTGTCGGTGCGCGGCGGCAATACCCGCGGCATGGCCGGCGCGGGCGAGCCGCTGTCGGTCGCCGCGATCTGCGGGGTCCGGCTCTACGAACCTGGGGCGCTGACGGTGGTGGCGGCGGCGGGAACGCCGCTGGCCGGGCTGGAGGCCGAACTGGCGGCGGAAGGGCAGCGGCTGGCCTTCGAGCCGATGGACCATCGCGGCTTGCTGGGCACCGGCGGCGAGCCGACGATCGGCGGCGTGGTGGCGGCCAATGTCTCGGGGCCGCGCCGGGTTCAGGTCGGGGCGGCGCGGGACTTCCTGCTCGGGCTGCGCTTCGTAGATGGCGCCGGAACGGTGATCAAGAACGGCGGCCGGGTGATGAAGAACGTCACCGGCTACGATCTGGCCCGGCTGGTGGCGGGCAGCCGCGGCGCCCTGGGGGTGATCACGGAAGTGGCGCTGAAGGTCCTGCCCAGGCCGGAGGCGGCGGCGACCATCACGATCGAGGTGCCGGATGCGGCGGCCGCGGTCTCGGCGCTGTCGGCGGCGCTCGGCTCTCCCTATGACGTGACCGGCGCCGCCTATTGGCCGGGCCGCGGGGCGCTGGTCCGGATCGAGGGCTTTGCCGGTTCGGTCGCCTATCGGGCCCGGGAGCTGGAGCGGTTGCTGGCCCCGGCCGGCGCGGTCTCGGTCGAAAGCGATGCCGATGCGGTGGCGGCGCTCTGGCGCGACATCCGCGACGTGGCGCCTTTCCAGGGCAAGGCAGGGGACGTCTGGCGGCTGTCGGTGAAACCCTCGGACGCGCCCGGGCTGGCGGCACGGCTCGAGGCCGAGTCGCTGCTGTTCGACTGGGGCGGCGGGCTGATCTGGGCGCTGCTGCCCGAGGGTACCGATGCCCGGGCCCGGCTGGGCCCGTTCGCCGGCCATGCGACCCTGATGCGCGCGGCGCCCGAGACCCGGGCCCGGATCGCGACGCTGCAGCCGCAGCAGCCCGCCGTCGAGGCGCTGGTGACGGGGCTGCGGGCGCGGTTCGACCCGCGCGGTCTCTTTGCCGGAGCCGCGGCGTGAGCGGCCTAGATCGACTGCCTGGTCCGGATCTCGAGGAATTTCTGCAGAATCTTCGTGCCCTGCAGGACATTGCCGCCGGCCGGATCGCTGGCCTTGGCAAAGGCGGCCTGCAGGCTGCGCAGGCCGGCCCGGGCCTCGGCCGGCTGGCTGTCGATGATCTGCGACAGATAGGGCTTCACATGCTCGTCCCAGCGTTTGCCAAGCGCGGCAAGCTGCGCTTCCTTGCGCGAGGGCTGGCCGTTCCCGGCGTCCTGCGAGGATCCGGCGACGGATTTCGACTGCGGGTCCTCGCTGTCGTAGTGATTGGCCCATTTCACCAGACCCGCGATCAGCCCCTTGACGTAATCGATGTTGATGGGCTTGTCGGAACGAAGGAGGCTTTCGACGGTGAAGATGTCCTGGCTCATCTTCGGGGTCTGGCCGCCGATGCGCTGGATCTTGTTGTAGAAGGGCTCCCAGCGAAGCAGCATGTTGGCCTTGAGCTGCTTCTGCCTGGCGGCCAGGGCGCGGTCCCGTTTCAGGGCCTCGGCCTCCTCGGCTGCGGTACGGGCCTCGAGCGCCTTGCGCTGATCCTCCGATTCATAGCTGACGGTGTCGTAGGGATTGTCGTTGTCGTCGCCGGCGCGGGCCGCCAGGGTCTCGTCATCCAGAAGCTCGCCATATTCGGTCGCGACGGACTCGGTGTCGTCGTTGTCGTCCCGGGGCTGGTCCAGGACCACGTCGTATTTCGACAGCCCGTTGTCCCTGAACGTCTTGATCAGGCCCTTGACATGGACCGGGGTCAGCCCGCGGCCCAGGACGAGAAACCTGTCGTCCGCAAAGCGGAACTCGGCGTGCTGCACGTCCCTGGCGATCACCTTCTTCTTGTCGAAGGTGACCGTCAGCGGCGGTCTTCCGGTCTTCGGGGCAATGGCCAGATGCCCCTTCTTGTGTTGCCTGGCAAATTTGATGAAGGCCAGCAGCGCGTCTTTCGCGGGATCGGGCATCTGAAATCTCACAATATGAATGTCGCACCAGCCAGCGAAGGTGACGCGGCATCATCTGTCAATCCGCAAATGACGGGGACCCCGGCGCCCGCGCCGGCAGAGACCCTGGCAGCCTAGGACATCCGATGCAGACCAATTTCACCGACGAACAGCTGCGTGACCCCGGCATCGCCCGGGCCAACGAGATCCTCCGCGCCTGTGTGCATTGCGGTTTCTGCACCGCCACTTGCCCGACCTATCAGGTGCTGGGCGACGAGCTGGACAGCCCCCGCGGCCGGATCTACCTGATCAAGGAGATGCTCGAGAACGACCGTCCGGCGGATGCCCGGACCGTCAAGCATGTGGACCGCTGCCTGTCCTGCCTGGCCTGCATGACGACCTGCCCCTCGGGGGTGCATTACATGCATCTGGTCGATCACGCCCGGGCCCATATCGAGAAGACCTACAAGCGCCCCTTGTCGGACCGGATGCTGCGCTGGATTCTGGCCAGGGTGCTGCCCTATCCGGGGCGGTTCCGGCTGGCGCTGCTGGGTGCAAAGATGGCGCGGCCGTTCCGGCGCCTGCTGCCCGACGCGCGGCTGCGCGCCATGGTGGAGATGGCGCCGAAACAGGTGCCCCCGGTCAGCCGCAACGACGATCCGCAGGTGTTTCCGGCGGAAGGCCCGCGCCGGATGCGGGTGGCGCTGATGACCGGCTGCGCGCAGAAGGCGCTGGATACCGAGATCAACGATTCGACGATCCGGCTGCTGACCCGGCTCGGCGCCGAGGTGGTGATTGCCCGGGGCCAGGGCTGCTGCGGCGCGCTGACCCATCACATGGGCCGCGAGGCCGACAGCCACCGCGCCGCCGCCCGCAACATCGCCGCCTTCATGGCCGAGGTGCGCGGCGAGGGGCTGGATGCGGTGGTGATCAACACCTCGGGTTGCGGCACGACCGTCAAGGACTACGGCCACATGTTCCGCAACGATCCGGCGCTGGCCGGGGACGCCGCGACGGTGGCGGGGCTGGCGCGGGACGTGAGCGAGGTGCTGGAACAGCTGTCCGCCGACCGCGCTCCGGCCCCGGCACGGGGCATTCGGGTCGCCTATCACGCCGCCTGCTCGCTGCAGCACGGCCAGAAGATCAAGGATGCGCCGAAGGCCCTGCTGAAGGCGGCCGGATTCGAGGTGGTCGAACCCGTCGACAGCCATCTGTGCTGCGGCTCAGCGGGAACCTACAACCTGATGCAGCCAGAGCTGTCGGGCGAGCTGCGGCGGCGCAAGGTGGCGACGCTGGAGGCGCGGCAACCACAGGTCATCGCCGCGGGAAATATCGGCTGCATGATGCAGATCGGCCAGGGCACCGGGGTGCCTGTGGTCCATACCGTGCAGCTGCTCGACTGGGCGAGCGGCGGGCCCAAGCCGCCCGCTTTGATCAAAATGCCGACATAATCCGGCCCGACTGGGCCACTATCCGGGCAAGCAACGATCCATCTGGGCAGAAGACCACATGCGGCTACTTCTCAAACTGACCGTGCTGGCGATCCTGCTGTTCGGCGGCAAGGCGCAATCGGACGCAGCGCTCAAGACGCTGCTGACCGGCGCCGACAGCCGCGGTTTCGAGGCGGTCGGGCGGATCGAATTCGGCGGCCGGGCCTTCTGCACCGGCAGCCTGATCTCGGCCGATCTGGTGCTGACCGCGGCGCATTGCCTGTTCGACGAGACCGGCAAGCCCTTTGCGACCGGCGACATCCGGTTTCTGGCCGGCTGGCGCAACGGCCGCGCCACCGCCACCCGCTCGGTCGCGCAGGCCATCGCGCATCCCGACTTCAAGGGCGAGCCCGAGGGCAACCGCCGCATCGCCCATGACCTGGCGCTGCTGAAACTGACCCAGCCGGTGTCGAACGGATCGGTCGTGCCTTTCCTGACCGAGGGGCGGCCGCACGAAGGGGATGCCGTCGGCGTGGTCTCCTATGCCTTCGACCGGGCCGATAGCCCCTCGTTGCAGGATCAGTGCCGGGTTCTGGCCCGGCAATCCGGGGTTCTGGTGCTGAGCTGCGACATCGATTTCGGGTCCTCCGGCTCACCGGTCTTCGTGCTCGAGGACGGCACCCCGCATGTCGTCTCGGTGATCTCGGCCAAGGCCGAGACCGATGGTCAGAAGGTGGCCCTGGGCACCGATCTGGAAGGTCCGCTGGCCGATCTGCGCACAATGATAGACCATGCCGACGACCGGGTTCCGACCGAGGCGCCCAATGTCCGGCGGCTGATGCTGGACAGCGACCGCACCGTGTCGGGGGCCAAGTTCGTCCGGCCCTGAGCCGCGCCGCCCCGGCATGTGCCACCGCCCTGCGACGCAGCTCGCAAGGGGTCTTGAACCGCCGCAAACCGCTTCCTATCTCGATGATGTCGGGTGCCACTGACGGGCCCGACGAAACCAGGGCCGGTCCCATTCCGGGACGGCCAAACAACGTTATCGCTCAATGGAGGATGACCACATGCGAACTTTTGACCTTGCCCCGCTTTACCGTGCCACTGTCGGCTTCGACCAGGTGGCCAACCTGATGGACCGCGTCCTTTCGAACGACGTCGGCAATCAGAGCTATCCCCCCTACAACATCGAAAAGACCGGCGAAGATGCCTGGCGAATCTCGGTTGCCGTGGCCGGATTCAGCCCCGAGGAACTCACCGTCGAACAGCGCGAGAACGCGCTCGTGATCTCGGCCCGCAAGTCCGAGGAGAAATCCGGGAAGGAAGCCGAAGGTGAACGCGTCTGGCTGCATCGCGGGATCGCCAACCGCGCCTTCGAACGCCGCTTCACCCTCGCCGACCATGTAAACGTGACCGGCGCCAGCCATGAGCACGGGCTCCTGAATGTCGATCTGGTACGTCAGGTTCCCGAGGCGCTGAAACCGCGCCGCATCGCCATTGCCGGGCCGAAGAGCACCGGCGAGACGGTGGAGGCCGAGGCGGTCGAAGAGGCTGCCAGCGTCAACTGATTCGTTCCGGATCCCCGACTGTGACAAAGGTTCAGGGCACCCCGCGGGGCGCCCTGTTCCGTTTCCGGTTGTCCGGGGATCACTGGTCGGCGGTTCCGGCCGTGAACAGCATCGTCTCGCCGCTGTGGTCATCGACTCCGTCATTGTCGGTCGCCACCCAGATCGTGCCCTCGGGGGTGATCGCCAGACCTTCGACCTTGTCGAGCACGAAGCCGCCGGTCGCCTTCAGATCGGGGATCAGGTCGCGGACCAGTTCCTTTTCGACCAGCGGCAACTCGCCGCCCGGTGCGGCGGGCACCATCTCGTCCAGCGCGACCCGGTAAATCCTCTTGGTCACCGCCAGATCACCCAGTTGGTTGTCCCTCTCGACGACATAGACCCAGTCGCCATGCACCGCGATCTCGCTGAGCCCGACCCAGCCCACGGTCGGCGCATCCAGCGGATAGCGCACCGCGCCCCATTCCTTGCTTTCGGTGTCATAGGCGACCAGCTTGACCTGGCCCTTCGGATCGTCGCCCCATTCACGCTGCACCGCCATCCACAGGGTCGAACCGACCAGGGTGATGCCTTCGAAGCCGAAGCGCTTTTCCTGGGCCAGCAACTCGGGCGGCAGGGCGACCTCTTCCGTGATCTCGCCGCCGGCGTTCAGGTGATAGAGCGCATGCGGCACCAGGCGGTCGCTACGGCCTTCCGAAGCGACCCAGAAGCCGCCCTTGCCGTCCAGGGTGACGCCTTCCATGTCCAGCTTCTGCGCCGGGCGACCGGCGCGGGTCACGTCGATCGCCTCGACGATATGGGCCGGGCTGCGGCTGGTGTCGATCCGGAACAGCCGCGGCTGGTAGCTGTAGAAGCTGTCGTTCACCGCCCAGAGCGTGTCTTCGCCCTCGGCCACCAGGCCCGAGATCGCGCCCCAGCCGGTCAGCGGCTCCATGCCTTCCGAGGTCAGCATCGGATAGGCCGGCGCCCCGTCCTGCAGGGCGTAGATCATGACATGGCTGCGCGCCGCGCCATCCTCGCCCAGATCGGTTTCATTGGCGGTGACGAAGAGCCCGCGCTCGGGGATCGCCAGCAGCCCCTCCGGCCCGATGCCCGAAGGCAGGATTTGCTTCAGCACCGGCGCGGCGGGGTCGGTCGCGTCATAGACACCGACCACGCTGGCCCGTTCGGCGCCGACGAAGATCATCGGAACACCGTCGTAATATCCGACCTCCATGCCTTCCGGCTCGATCCCCTTGGCGTCCGAGCGCCGATCGGGGTAATGGCCGATCCGGATCACCGCGCGTTCCAGGGCGCCGCCATCCTCATGCACCACGGTGCCGTCCTTGGCAAAGATCGTCCAGCTGCGCGAACCGCCCTGATAATCGCCCTCGTTGGCGGTCACCAGATGCGTGTCATCCAGCCAGCGCACCGCATCCGGCTCGCGCCGGCGCCCCGGCTGATCCTCGTCGAAGATCAGCGCGGCCTTCTCGTCGGTGGCATCGATCCCGGTCAGGTCCACGGTTCCGGCAGGAAAATGCGACAGGATCGTGCCATCGGCGCCGACGACCACGATGTGGTTGTTTTCCTGCAACGTCACGACGATCTCGCCCGACCCGTTCACATCGACGAATTCCGGCTCGGGGTCTTCGGGGGCAATCTCGGCCAGGCCGGTCAGATCGACCACCTTCATCGCGGAACATTCCGGCAGCCCGGCCGCCACCGGCAGGATCACCAGCGACCCGGCCGGCATCTGCGGCAGCGCACCACCGTTCAGATCCTCGTCGCGCTCGTTCTCGATGGCGATGGCCAGAAAGCTGCCGTCGCGGGCCCCGGCGATGGAATCCGGCTGGCCGCCCAGGTCGCAGGAGGCCAGTTCCTTGCCGCTGCCGATCTCGACCGCGACCAGCTTACCCCCGACATCGACATAGTTTTCCGAAGTGTTCACCGCGACCATGGCGGTCGCGCCGAAGACCTTGACCGACGTCGGCTCACCGCCCATTGCGACCCGGCCCAGCGGCTTCGGCGCCGCCGGATCGGTGATGTCGACCATGCCGATCACCCCCGCCGGGCTATCGGTATAGACAAGGGTCATCCCGTCCTTGCTGGCCGAGATGATTTCGGACGAGGTTTCGGCGGCCGGATCGTCACCGGGGCCGGCATTGCTGGCGACCGGGAAGGAGGAGATGCGGTTGAAGGCGGTCTCGGCAAGGCCGGCACCGCAGGCAAGTGCCAGCACCGAGACGGTGGCAAGTGACGTTCTGAACATGGGGTCCCCCGAGAGAATTGTCTGTCCGCCCGCTTTCGCCGGGCTTTGTCACAGCTCTGTGAAGCCTGTGTGAAGAAACGACGCGCGACCGGGACGGGTCGCGCGCCGGATCGGGGCGCCTGCGGGAGGAAGACGCCCCATCGGGGAGGCGTGGGAGAAACGGGATGGGAAGGCCCGCCCCCGGCCCTGCTCAGTTCCCCGAAAGGCTCTCGGCCAGCCGCATCAGCGACACCGCCTCGGCCCGGTAGCCGAATTCGTCCGCCCCCTTGGCGCCATTGGCCAAGGCGATGGCATCGGCATAGGTCCAGTCGCCCAGATAGGTCGAACCGCGCAGCAGCTGGCCAAAGCCGGCAATAGCCACCGCAAAGCGCTGTTCGTCGCCCGCCTCGGCCGCTGTCACCGGGATCGGCGTCTCGATCAGGATCGAGCTGTCCTCGCCGGGTTTCTTGTAGCGCAGCCGCAGGAAGCCCAGCTCTTCGGCATCGCCCGCCGCGACAGTCTCGGGCTGGTAGCGCAGCGGATCGTTCAGGATCGCCGGGCTGCCGACAGGTGTCACCTCGTAGATCGCGGTGACCTGCACACCGGCGCCGATCTCTCCGGCATCCACCTTGTCATTGTTGAAATCCTCGCGGCGCAGGCCGCGGGTCTCGTAGCCGATCAGCCGGTATTCGGCGACCGTGGCGGGATTCCATTCGACCTGGATCTTCACGTCATCGGCGATCGGGAACAGCGCACCGGTCAGCTCGTCGACCAGCACCTTCCGCGCCTCGCTCAGCGTGTCGATATAGGCGGCGGTGCCATTGCCGTTCTGCGCCAGAGCCTGCATCGTCGCGTCGTCCAGATTGCCGCGGCCGAAGCCCAGAACCGACAGGTAGGTGCCGCTCTCGCGCTTCCGGGCGATATAGTCTTCCAGCCCCTCGACATCCGATATCCCGACGTTGAAATCGCCATCGGTGGCCAGCAGGATGCGGCTCACCTCGCCATCCGCGGTCATGCTCTCGGCCACCGCATAGGCCTGTTCCAGCCCGGCCTGCCCGGCGGTCGAGCCTCCGGCGGTCAGATGCGTCAGGGCCGCAAGTATCTTCTCCTTGTCGGCGGCCTTGGTCGGGGCCAGCACCTGCCCGGCGGACCCGGCATAGGTGACGATCGCCACCTCGTCCTCGGGGCGCAGCTCGTTCAGCATCAGCCGGAAGGACTGGATCAGCAGCGGCAGCTTGTTGGCGTCCTGCATCGAACCCGAGGTGTCGATCAGGAACACCAGGTTCAGCGGCGGCCGGTCGGCGATGTCGGGCATCTCGCCCTGCAAGGCGATATGGACCAGCTGGGTGCCGGGGTTCCATGGCGTCGGCATGACGCTGACCGTGGGCTGGAACGGGTGCTCGCCCTCTGGCGCCGGATAGGCATAGGGGAAATAGTTCACCATCTCCTCGACCCGGACCGCGTCCGGCGGCGGCAGATAGCCGCCCATCAGGGAAGAGCGCACAACGCCCCAGGCCGCCGTATCGACGTCGATCGAGAAGGTCGAGACCGGCTCTTCGGTCACCACCTTGACCGGGTTCGGCGCCTCGTTGGCATAGGCTTCGGTGTCGGGCTCGGGGGCGATCATCGGATCGGGTGGCGCGACCGAGGCCGGGGCATAGCCCGACTCCTGCTCGCCGGGCAGCGTCACGCCACGCCGGACCGCGTCGGCGGGCGCCGGCGCAGGGGCCGGCTCGGCTGCGGCGATCTCGGTGCGGGGCTGCGGCTCGGGCGCGGCCTTCTTGGCGGCGGGCGCGGGTTTCACCAGCTCTTCGGCAAGCCGCTCGCGCCCGGCGTCGTCGGCTTCGGCCAGCACCGGTTTTTCGGCGTCGGCATCGCTGCCCGCCCCCTCGTCCCCGGATCCGCTCGCGGGGATCGGCGTCTCCTCGTCCGGCGTGGTCAGTCCGCTCAGCGGCGAGGTCAGCAGGTCGCGGGTTTCGGGGACCATCACCACCACGCCGACCGCCACCAGGGCGGTGGTCGCGGCAAGGGTGGCCTTCATCGTGCTCAGCTTGTGGATCATGGCGTCCATTCCCTTTGCGAACCACCCGACTGCCGGGCGGCTATCGGAAGTGAGACGCCCGGGGTCGGCGCTTTCTTGGTGTCGGTCGAAAATTTCCTGCGCCGCGCGCAGATGCGCGGCCTTCAGCTCCGGGTCGGGCCGGGGCGTTGCGGCTTTCATCGCCGCGCGAAGATCGTCGAGCTCGTCGCTCATGCGCCCTGCTCCTTTTCGTGCAGCGCCCGCAGGCGCTTTTTCACTTCGCTCATCCGCCAGGCCAGCGTGCCCGCGGCGATGCCCAGCACCTCGGCGGCCTGCGCCTGAGTCATCTCGCCGTCCAGCACCAGCGCCGCGGTGTCGCGCAGTTCTTCGGGCAGCGCCCGCATCGCTTCGGTCAGCCAGTCCACGGCGTCGCGCTGTTCGGCCATCGCCGCCTGCCGGTTCAACTCCCAGTCGCCCCATCCGGTTGCGGCGCGGGCCCGGGTCGCGGCGCGGCGGCGGCGGTCATGCGCGGCATTGACGACGACCCGGTAGAGCCAGGTGGTGAACCGCGCCTGACCGCGAAAGCCCGCCAGCTTGGCCGGCAGCGCGAGACAGATGTCATGGGTCAGGTCCTCGGCCTCGGCCCGGCGGCCGGTGAGGCGGAAGGCGAGACCGAACAGCCGGTCGTAATGGCGCCCGAGCAGCGCCGAGAAGGCAACTCGGTCGCCATCGGCGGCGGCCAGGGCAAGGGCTTCGTCGTCGCTGTCCATGCGCATATCAATGACTGTGACGCAGGCGGGGGGTCAATCCTTGGCGGATCGGCGGATTTTTCGGCCCGGAGCCGGTGTCCCCATGGGGACGGGGGGTCAAGCCATTGATATCAAACAGGCATCCCGTGGGGACGCCAGTATGGTTAATCAAACCTTTCGGGAATCAGCCCCGGTCCCGCCCCGCCCGGCCGCGCCACCTGCCACGCCTGAGCCGGGGACAGACATCTTGCCGAATTTGACTTCCGTTTCCACAACCGTCAGGCTTTGGGGACTGGCGACACCGAGCGCGCAGACAATGCGCTGATCGGCATCGTCGGAAAAGCGCCTGACCAACCACACAGCTGGTGCCCAATGACGAAGCAGGAAAAATGCAAGCCAGAAAAAGCGGCCGGCCAGAATCGAAAGGGCCGTGCGAGACATGATCAACGCTGGCAAACTAACCGTCACAAAGGCGGAGAAAGCGTTTAAGAAGGCAGTCAAACGTATTTCTAAGACTCAAGGCAACAAAGATGTCTAATACTGTTTCGGCATTTAGCGAAGATCAGGTTTCCAGGCTGACCGGACTGACCGTTGGTCAATTGAGAAGCTGGAACAGAACCGGTTTCATCCAACCCGAATACCTCAACAAAGGCGCACGCACGTTCTCGCGCATTTATTCGTTCAGGGATCTATTGCGCCTACGAATCCTCAATCAACTGAGGAACGTTTACCGTGTCCCCATGCATGAGCTTCGTCGGGTTTCCAAAGAGTTGGAGCACCTTGGAGACGAGAAGTGGACTTCACAGAGGCTGTGGGTTCTCAATAGAAGGGTTGTCTTTGAAGAACCAGAATCCAGCAGAAAGCGCGAGATAGCCAGCAAACAGTACATCGCAGAAATACCTCTGAGTGTCGTGACCAGCGACGCGAGATCAGATATCAGCAAGATGAATCAGCGGGATGATGTCGCCGGCGAGATTGTCAAGAAAAGGCAGCTTCATAGTTCAGAAGAGGTCTTTTCCGGCACCAGAATTCCCGTAACTGCTATTGAAGGCTACATCGAAGCGGGATTTGATGACTCGGAAATCTTGAGAAGGTTCCCAACCTTGTTGTCAGAAGATATTGATGCGGCTCGCGCTCGCCACGACCACAAGGGAGCGGCTTGACCAGCCGAAAGGCAATAATTCCTTTTTTTCACCGACAACGACGTCGATGACGCGCTCGGTGACTTCCTCAGAGATTCGGGTCACGGCTTGGTGAGGTTGCGAGACGAGATGCTCACGGATTCACCTGACCCGGTCGTGGCCGCAGCGTGTCGTGAGGCTGGATGGGTGTTGGTTACCCACAATGTTAAGCACTTCAAGGCGATTTCTCAAAAGGAAGAATACAAGACAGGTCAACCGGACAAGTTGTGCAGGATCGAGATGGAATGCCATCAAGTCGAATCTGTAGACAGAATGAAGGTTGCTCTGCCCACCATTGAGTTTGAGTGGGGGCTCTTAGGGGATAAGAAACACGGCTTGCGGGTCACTGTAGCAAATCGACTTATTCGCGTCTGCAAGTGACGGATAAGTCACCTAAAATAGCATCTTTCTAATGCGCCTCGGCCCAGTTCGCGCCGGTTCCGGCATCGACAGTCAAGGGCACGTCGAGTTTCAGGGCCGGTTCGGCGGCGTGTTCCATGACCTCGCGGACCACGGCGATCACCTGGTCCTCGGCGCCCTCCTCGACCTCGAACAGCAGTTCGTCATGCACCTGCAACAGCATCTTCGCCGGAAGGTCCGCAATCGCCGCCGGCATCCGGATCATCGCGCGGCGGATCACGTCGGCCGCCGCACCCTGGATCGGCGCGTTGATCGCGGCGCGGCGGGCGAAGCCGGCGGTCGGGCCCTTGGAATTGATCTCGGGCGTATGGATCCTGCGGCCGAACAGGGTCTGCACATAGCCTTCGCGCTTCGCGAATTCGACGGTCTGATCCATATAGGCGCGAATCCCCGGGAAACGCTCGAAATAGCGGTCGATGAAGCCCTGCGCCTCGGCCCGGGGGATGCGCAGGTTGCGGGCCAGACCAAAGCCGGAAATGCCGTAGATCACGCCGAAGTTGATCGCCTTGGCCTGGCGCCGGATATCCGGAGTCATCTGGTCCAGCGGCACGTTGAACATCTCCGAGGCGGTGATCGCATGGATGTCCTGGCCGTCGCGGAAGGCCTGTTTCAGTTCGGCCAGCCCGGCGACCTCGGCCAGCAGCCGCAGTTCGATCTGGGAATAGTCGAGCGAGATCAGCCGGGTTCCCGGCGGCGCGACGAAAGCCTCGCGGATGCGGCGGCCCTCCTCGGTGCGGACCGGGATGTTCTGCAGGTTCGGGTCGGTCGAGGCGAGCCGCCCGGTATTGGCCCCGGCGATCGAATAGGAGGTATGGACCCGGCCGGTATCGGGGTGGATATGTTCCTGCAGGGCGTCGGTATAGGTCGATTTCAGCTTCGAGACCTGGCGCCAGTCGAGCACCCTGGCCGGCAGGTCGTGGCCCTCGGCGGCGAGGTCTTCCAGCACGTCGGCCCCGGTCGCGTAGGCGCCGGTCTTGCCGGTCTTGCCGCCGGCGAGGCCCATCTTGTCGAACAGGATTTCGCCCAGCTGCTTCGGCGAGCCGACGTTGAATTTCTCGCCCGCCAGTTCGTGGATCTCTTCTTCCAGCCGGGCCATCTTCTGCGCGAAGGCGTTGGACATCCGCGACAGCACCTCGCGGTCGACCATGATGCCGGTCATCTCCATCGTCTTCAGCACGTCCACCAGCGGCCGTTCCAGGGTCTCGTAGACGGTGGTGACCTTCTTTTCGTGCAGCTGCGGCTTGAACAACCGCCAGAGCCGCAGGGTGATGTCGGCATCCTCGGCGGCGTATTTCACCGCATCCGCGATCGGCACCCGGTCGAAGGTGATCTGCGATTTCCCGGTGCCCAGCAGCGACTTGATCGGGATCGGGACATGCAGCAGATACTGCTCGCTCAAGAGGTCCATGCCGTGGTTGTGCAGCCCCGCGTTCATCGCGTAGCTCATCAGCATGGTGTCGTCGAAGGGGCCGATGTCGATGCCGTTGCGGGCGAAGATCTTGGCGTCGTACTTGATGTTCTGGCCGACCTTCAGCACCGCCGGGTCCTCCAGCAGCGGCTTCAGAAGGCCGATCGCCTCGGCGGGTTTCATCTGGCCCTCGGCCAGGGCGTCCGAGCCGAAGAGATCGTCGGCCACGCCCTTCTTGTGCAGCAGCGGAATGTAGCAGGCCTCGCCGGGAGCGGTGGCCAGCGAGATTCCGACCAGCTCGGCCCGCATCTCGTCCAGCGCCGTGGTTTCGGTATCGACCGCCACGACGCCGGTGGCGCGGGCGCGGTCGATCCAGGGTTGCAGCCCTTCGGCATCCCGGACCCAGACATAGTCCTCGGGCCGGAACGGCGGCTGCTCGGCGATCTGGCCGGGGGATTCGGGATCGGCGCCGCCGGGGGTGGTGTCGGGGATCGCCGGGCTTTCGACGCCCAGCTTGTCGGCGACACGTTTCGAGAGGGTGCGGAACTCCATCGAGGCGAGGAAGGGCAGCAGCACCTCCGGATCGGGGTCCTTCACCTCGAGCTCTTCCATGGTGACGTCGAGCGGCATGTCGCAATCGAGCTGCACCAGGCGTCTGGAGGTGCGGATCTGCTCGGCATTGTCGATCAGGGTCTGGCGGCGCTTGGGTTGCTTGATTTCCCCGGCGCGTTCCAGAAGCGTGTCGAGATCGCCGTATTCGTTGATCAGCAGCGCCGCGGTCTTGATCCCGATGCCGGGGGCGCCGGGCACGTTGTCGACCGAATCGCCGGCCAGCGCCTGCACATCGACCACCCGTTCGGGATAGACGCCGAATTTCTCGTGCACGCCCTCGCGGTCGATCACCTTGTTCTTCATCGGGTCGAACATCACCACCCCGTCGCCGACCAGCTGCATCAGGTCCTTGTCGGACGAGACGATGGTGGCGCGGCCGCCGGCGGCGCGGGCCCGGCAGGAGAGGCAGGCGATGATGTCGTCGGCCTCGTAGCCCTCGATCTCGATGCAGGCGACGTTGAAGGCGCGGGTGGCGTCGCGGGTCAGCGGGAACTGCGGCACCAGATCCTCGGGCGCCGGGGGCCGCTGAGCCTTGTAGAGCGGGTAGATGTCGTTGCGGAAGCTCTTGCCGGAATAGTCGAAGATCACCGCGCAATGGGTCGGCGCATCGTCGCCCGAGGCGTCCTCGACCAGCTTGAACAGCATGTTGACGAAGCCCGCGACGGCGCCGACCGGGAGCCCGTCGGACTTGCGGGTCAGCGGCGGCAGCGCGTGATAGGCGCGGAAGATGAAGGCCGATCCGTCGATCAGCGTCAGGTTATGGCCCTTGCCGAATGTCATGCCGCTGCCCTCGCGTCCTGGTGTCGGATGTTTTCTGACATGTTCGCGGGTCTTGCGCCACCGCCCTGCGCCCCGGCCGCCATGCCGGAGCCGCGGCCCGGCTGCGCGACACCGGCCAGCGCCGGCGCGGCGGCGGGGGCGGGAGCCTCCGGCGGGAGTATTTGGGACCCGGAGATGGGCAGGCGCGGGTCAGCCCGGGGCCTGAACCTCGTCGGCCTCGGTGTCGGCCACCGAGCTGTGGACATAGCGCTTGTCGCAATAGCCGCATTCCACCACCCCGGTGTCATGCGGGATCGAGAGCCAGACACGGGGATGGCCCAATGCGCCCTCGCCGCCGTCGCAGGCGACGCGCCATTCGGTGACGATCTGGGTTTCGGGCGGGGGAATGGGCATGCGTGTGGTCCTTGCGTTGCGGGCGCATACTAGCGGCTTCGGCGGCTGCTTCAAGCGCTGGCGTCACGGCAGCGGGCCGGCGCCGCCGGCTTATGGACTTCGCGGCGGTGGCGGCGATAGTGACAGGGTCCCGAGCCCATGTCAGGCGGTCCCATGATTGCACGGCTGATCCAACTTCCGCACGGTCTGTTCTGGGCCTTCGGCCTGTCGCTGCTGCTTGTCGTGCCGGCCTGCTGGAGCCTGCTGCGGCCGGCCGATGCGCTGCTGGTCGGCTTCGACCTGGCGGCGCTGGTCTTCCTGACCCTGACCTATCTGTCCTTCCGCAGCGCCGATCACGCCGAGATGCGACAGCGGGCGGCGCGCAACGACGCCGGACGCGGCTGGCTGATCGCCGTCACCGGATTCCTGCTGGCGGTGGTGCTGGTCGCGGTCTGGGTCGAGGTCAACTCGACCAGCGGGGCGCTGTCCACCAAGCTGCTGCCGCTGCTGAGCCTGGCCATCGCCTGGGCCTTCGGCAATCTGGTCTTCGCCCTGCACTATGCCCATCTCTATTACCGGCAGAGCGGCAACACCGATGCCAAGGGGTTGAGACTGCCGGACAATTCGGCGCCGACCTATCTGGATTTCTGCTATTTCGCCTTCACCATCGGGATGACCTTCCAGGTGTCGGACATCCTGATCGAGAGCCGCGAAATCCGCACCACGGCGCTGCTGCACGGGCTGATCGCCTTCATCTTCAATGTCGGGGTCGTGGCGCTGAGCGTGAATGTGGTCGCGGCGGGCTGACCCCGCGGCGGGGTCGGGGCCGGGTCTCAGGCATGGTGGCAGGAGACGAATCGTTCGGGTGCGACCGGGCGCAGCTTCGGCGCCTCGCTGGCGCAGATCCCGGTGGCACGGGGGCAGCGTTCGCGGAACGGGCAGCCGACCAGTTCCCGCAGGCGGCTGGGCGGTTCGCTGACATCGACGGCGCCGGTGATCCGTTTCGACGGGTCGGGGCGCGGGATCGCGGTCAGCAGCAGTTCGGTATAGGGATGGCGCGGGTCGGTGAACAGCGCCCGCGCCGGGGCCAGTTCCACCAGTTCGCCCATGTAGAGCACCGCGACCCGGTCCGAGATCTTGGCCACCACCCCCAGATCGTGGCTGATGAACATCAGCGTCAGGCCCAGCCGCGTCTTCAGATCGGCCAGCAGGTTCAGGACCTGGGCCTGGATCGACACGTCCAGCGCCGACACCGGTTCATCCGCGATCACCAGTTCCGGTTCCGGCAGGATGGCGCGGGCGATGCCGACGCGCTGGCGCTGACCGCCGGACAGCTCATGCGGATAGCTGCCCGCGAATCCGGCGCCGAGGCCGACCATGTCCAGCGCCTTGCCGACCCTTTCGGCGCGCTCCTGCCGGCTCTTGAAGATGCGGTGGATGTCGCCGGTTTCCGCCACCGAATCGCCCACCGAGCGGCGTGGATTGAGCGAGGCATAGGGGTCCTGGAACACCATGCGGACGTTGAGCCGGGTCTCGGCCATGTTGCGGCGATTGCGGCCCAGCAGGTCGGCGCCGTCCAGCGTGACGCTGCCGCCGTCGGCCCCGGTCAGCCCCAGCAGCACGCGGGCCAGGGTGGACTTGCCGCAGCCCGATTCTCCGACGATGCCGAGGGTCTCTCCGCGCCGCACCGCCAGCGAGATGCCGTTGACCGCGTGCACCGCGTGGGTCTTGCCCTTGCGCTGCACCTTGAACACCTTCCGCAGCTCGCGGATGTCCAGAATGATGTCGGTCCCGGCGCTCATGCGGTGGCTCTTTCGGTCAGCGGAAAGTGGCACAGCGCCGTCTGGCCGGCTGCGCCATGGACCAGCGGAACCGGGCCGGACCGGCACAGGTCCGTCGCCCGCGCGCAGCGCGGCGAGAACGGGCAGCCGGGCGGAATCGCGATCGGGCGCGGCGCCGATCCGGGGATCGTGGCCAGCAGCGGATCATCGGATTCCGGGTCCGGCAGGCAGGCCATCAGCGCGCCGGTATAGGGATGCAGCGGCGCCCGGAACAGGGGCCCGACATCGGCGGTCTCGACCAGCTTGCCGGCATACATCACCGCCACCCGATCGACCAGCTGCGCCACCACCCCCAGGTCATGGGTGATGAACAGCACCCCCATGTCGAGCCGGTCGCAGAGGTCGCGGATCAGGCCCAGCACCTGCAGCTGCACGGTGACATCCAGCGCCGTCGTCGGCTCGTCCGCGATCAGCACCTGCGGCCGGCAGGCCAGCGCGATGGCGATCATCACCCGCTGCCGCATGCCGCCGGACAATTCGTGCGGGAAGGCGCGCAGCTGATGCGCCGCATCGGGAATCCGCACCATGTCCAGAAGCTCCCGCGCGCGGGGGCCGGGGTCGATGTCGGGATCGTGGACCCGTACCGCCTCTTCGATCTGCTCGGCGATCCGCAGCACCGGGTTCAGCGAGGTCATCGGCTCCTGGAACACCATCGCCATCTTGCCGCACCCTTCCCGGCGCACGCGCTGATGCGGCGCCAGATGGGTGATATCGGCCCCGTCCAGCGTGACCCTGCCGCCGGTCAGGGCGAGGCCCGGCGGCAGCAGCCCCATCAGCGCCAGCGAGGTCATGCTCTTGCCCGAGCCCGATTCGCCGACCAGCCCCAGAATCTCGCCCGGCTCGATCCGGAACGAGACCCCGCGCACGATGTCGGGCCCGCCCTGCACCGATACGACGATGTCATCGACATTCAGCATCGCGGCCTCACTTCCTCACCATCTCGCGGAATCGCGGGTCCATCCGGTCGCGGATCGCATCGCCGACGAGATTCAGCGAAAAGGCCGTCAGCACGATCATCAGCCCCGGCCACAGCAGCAGCCACGAGGCGCGGGTGATGTAGATGCGCGATTCCGCCAGCATGTTGCCCCAGGACGGAATCTCGGGCGGCGCCCCCAGCCCGAGGAAGTCCAGCGAGGCGGCGCCCAGCTGGGCGAAGGCGAAGACGAAGCTGGCCTGCACCAGCAGCGGCGAGACCATGTTGGGCAGGATATGCCGGGTGATGATCCACCAGGTCCCGGCCCCGGCGCTGCGCGCGGCCTCGACATAGGGTTCGGCCCGCAGCCGCAGCGCCACGCCATAGACGATGCGGGCCGTGGTGGTCAGGTAGATCAGGCCGATGGCCAGGATGGCGTTGAACACCCCCTGCCCCAGGATGACGATCAGGCCCAGCGCCAGCAGCAGCGACGGGAAGGACATCAGCACATCGACCATCCGCATCAGCACCCGGCCCAGCGCCGGGTAGAGCGCCGACAGGATGCCGATGGGCACCCCCGAGGCCAGCGCGAAGGTGACGACGCCGACGCCGATCAGCAGCGCAAGGCGGGCGCCGTAGACCAGGCGGCTGAAGGTGTCGCGGCCGAAATGGTCGGTGCCCAGGAGATGCGCGCCGCCGGGCGGCAGCAGGCGGTTCACCGGGTCGATCTGCTCGGGCGGATAGGGGGCGATCCAGGGCGAGAAGGCCGCGAAGACGACGATCGTCAGCAGGAAGATCACCCCCAGCATGGTGAGCGGACGCGAGACCGCCAGTCGCCGCCATCCTGACAGGGCCCGCATCATTCCAGTTCCACCCTTGGATCGAGCAGCCGATAGGACAGATCGACCAGCAGATTGATGACGAGGTAGAGGCAGACGGTGATCAGGATCACGCCCTGGATTACCGGATAGTCCCGGCGCATGATCGACTGCACCACGGTGCGCCCGATGCCGGGCAGCGCAAAGACCGTCTCGGTGACGACCGCCTCGGAGATCAGCGCCGCGAAGGTGAAGCCGAAGGCCGAGACCACCGCCAGCAGCGCGTTGCGCAGGATATGCCGCAGCACGACGCGATAGGGCCGGATGCCCTTGGCCCGGGCGGTGCGCACATAGTCCTCGCGCGCGACGTCCAGCATGGAGGCGCGGGTCAGCCGCAGGATCAGCGCCGCGTTGGGCGCCGCCAGCGCGATGCTGGGCAGCAGCAGGTAGCGCAGGTTCGACAGCCCGCCCTCCTCGAAGATCGAGGGGTAGCCGGAGCTGGGAAACCAGCCCAGCCCGGCGGCGAAGATCAGGATCAGGTAGAGGCCGACCCAGAATGTCGGGACCGAGGCCATGAGCATCGCCAGCCCGGACAGGCCCTGGTCGATCCAGCTGCCCTGGCGGATCGCGGAGAGGATGCCGATCGGCACCCCGATGACGACGATCCAGATCATCGTGATCGTCGCCAGCAGGATCGAGGTTTCGGCGCCTTCCCGGATGACCTGGGTCACCGGCGTCTCGAAGAAGATCGACTGTCCCAGATCGCCCTGCAGGGCGTTGCCGACCCAGATCAGATACTGGACCACCAGCGGCTCATCCAGACCCAGCCGGTCGCGCAGCAGGGCCACCTGTTCCGGGGTCGCGCCGTCGCCCAGCATCACATAGACCGGGTCGCCCGGAATCAGATGGATGAATCCGAAGATGATGATCGACGCGGCGATCAGGGTAATGATCGCCGCGCCGGTGCGTTTGAGGAAATAGCGACCCACGCGCCAGCCCTACTTCGTCGAGGCACCCCAGAAATGGGGGAAGGCCGGGGCACGTTCCCATGGCGTCACCAGGTCCGGCGAGGCGATGTCATAGGAGAAGATGTTGCCCACCTTCACGACCGGAAGCTGCGTGTAGATCAGCTCCTGCAGCTTCGACCAGGCCGCCTGCCGGGCCGCGAGGTCCGAGGTGCCGGTGAACTCTGCCATCAGAGCGTGCTTCTCGTCGCTCTTCCACCAGCCCGGGTAGCTGTCGTTCAGCACCGTCAGCAGGACCGGGTCGGGAATGCTGCCGTGGTGGGTCATGAACATGTCCCATTGATCGGGCTGGCCGCGCAATTGCAGCAGCGTCGCCCAGTCGACCACGACCATCTGCACGTTGATCCCGGCATCCGCCAGCTGCCGGGTGAAGACGCTGGCATCGTCGAAATGCGCCTTGTAGTTGGTCGAGACCAGCAGCTTGATCGGGGTGCCGTCATAGCCGGCTTCCTCGGCCAGGGCGCGGGCCTTTTCGGGGTCGCCCTGACTGTAGAACTCGGTGCCGGCGGTGGTGTGCCAGACATTCCCGTCGGGGAAATAGGCGCCGTTGGCTTCGAACAGCTCCGGTTCACCGACCGAGACCTGCAGGGCCTGTTCCATGTTCAGCGCCGCCATGATCGCCTGGCGCAGCTTGGTGTTCGTCGCCAGCGGACCGGCGGCCGAGTTCATGAACATCAGCCCGAAGATCGGCGCGGTGCTGATCTTGACCTGGATCGCCGGGTCGTCGCGCACCTGCCCGTAGAGGTCGCCCGAGATGTATTCGGCATAGTCGTAGTCACCGGCCTGAATGCCGCTGACACGGGTGCCGACATCCGGAACCGGGATGAAGCGCAGCTTCTCGAAATTCGCGACCCGCTGGCCGGCTTCGCCATCGCTGGGGCCGGGATTGGGCGTGAAATCGTCGAACCGCACCAGCTCGACATAGCGGTTCGGACGCAGCTCGCCGAACTTGTAGGGGCCGGTGCCGACATAGTTCTCGGCGGCGATCGGCTCTCCGCCCGCGGCGGTGACGATCTCGGCCGGATAGATGACCGGGCCGCCGTTCACATAGGCGAGGATGCTTTTCCACGCGCCGTTCTTCGCATCGAGGGTCAGCGTCACTTCCAGGTCGCCGGTGGCCTCGGCGCTGACCAGGCCCAGCAGCTTGCCGCGGGAACCGAATTCGGCCCAGCGGTTGAGCGAGGCCGCCACGTCCCCGGCATCCATGATGTCGCCGTTGTGGAACTTCACCCCGTCCCGCAGGCTGATGGTGATGACCTTGCCATCCTCGGACATCGTCTCGCCAGTCGCCAGATAGGGCTGCGGCGCATTGGCCGAGTCGAAGGCGTAGAGCGTTTCGAACATGTGCTGCGAGATGGTCGAGGCCAGGGTGGCCGTGCCCATTTGCGCATCGAGGCTGGGTGGTTCGCCGATGGTGGCATAGCGCAATGTCTGCGCCGACACCGGCGCCGACGTCAGCGCCGCCAGCGCGAGTCCGGCAAAGAGGCTTCTCAGTTTCATCAGTCAGTCTCCCTGTTGTATTTCAAGTCATTGGCAGGTCTGGCCGCCGTCGATGACCAGATTGGCGCCGGTCATGAACCGGGCCGCATCCGATGCGAGATAGACGGCCAGCGCCCCCAGATCGGCGGGATCTCCCATTGTTCCCATGGGTATGTCCGCAACCAATCCGTCGATGATCTCCGGGTTGCTCTCTTTCCACTTCATGTTCGGCGCGGTCGCGAACAGGCCCGGGCTGATCGCGTTCGCGGTGATGCCGTGTCTGGCCCAGTCCACGGCGAGGGTGCGGGTGAACTGGATGACGGCGGCCTTGGCGGCCTCGTAGTGCCGCCCACCGATCCCGCGCCCGGCCACCAGGCCGTTGATCGAAGCCACGTTCAGGATTCGCCCGCCCTTCCCGGCGGCGATCATCGCGGCGCCGATTTCGCGCGAGCAGATGAAGGTCGAGGTCAGGTTCAGGTCGAAGAGCTGCTGCCAGGTCGCCAGATCCAGCGTCTCGGTCGGCACGTTCACCCGCCGACCGCCGACATTGTTGACCAGGATCTCGAAGCTGCCGACCTCGGCCAGGGCCCGGCGGCAGACCGCCTCGGCCTCGTCCGGAAGGCCCATGTCGGCCTCGAAGGTCCAGACCCGGCGGCCCAATGCGCCGATCTCTGCCGCGGTCGCCTGCAAGGCATCCGAGGGCCGGGCCACCAGCGCGATGTCGGCCCCGGCCCGGGCCAGGGCGAGCGCCATTTCCCGGCCCAGCCCGCGGCTGCCGCCGGTCAGGAACGCACGTCTTCCGGCCAGGTCGATGACAAAGCTCATGCGGCTCTCCATTCGCCGCCGACGGCGATGCCGACCGGGGTCAGGCGGCGGTCGAAGGGCACCACCTCGCCACGCACATCGACCAGATCGACGGGGCCTTCGGCTTCGCGGAACACGCTGACATCCCCCAGGGCGCCGGGGCGCAGATGGCCCCGGTCCTGCAGGCCCAGCACCCGCGCCGGGGCGGCGCTTGCGGCCTCGATCACCTCGGGCAGCGTCCAGCCGAGGGCCATGAACTTGGTCATCACATGCAGGTTGTCATGCGCCGGGCCGTCCAGGCAGAACGCATGGACATCCGAAGAGATGACGTCGGGCCGGAAGTCCTGCGCCAGCATCGCGCGGGCGGATTTCCACGAGAAGGAGCCCATGCCGTGGGCAATGTCGAAGATCACGCCGCGCTCGCGCGCTTCGCGGACCTGCGGCCGGACATTGCCTTCGCCGTCCACCGGCGCGTTCGGGAAGGGCCGGAAGCAATGGGTCAGGACATCGCCCTTGCGCAGGCGCGCGACGACCTCGCCATAGCTGGGCGGCGGCTCGTCGATATGCACCATCAGCGGCAGGCGCGTCTCTTCCGCGACGGCCATCGCCACATCCATCGGCGCGATGCCCGACGGCCCGCTGGCATTGGCGCCGATCCGCACCTTGATGCCGACGATCGTGTCGGGATTCTCCGCGACGACCCGCACCGAATCCCGGGCCGCCATCAGGCGCATGTCGTGGCTTTCGCCGACCTTCACCGTATCCGAAAAGGCGTAGATGCCGGCGAAGCTGATGTGCAGGAAGGACAGGATGCGCGGAAAGGCCGGCCCGATCACATGCCTGGAGAACCCCGCATAGTTGCCCGGCCCGGCGCTGCCGGCATCGACCAGCAGCGGGCTGGCCGATTTCAGCGCATAGGCATCGGGATCGACCCCCAGCGAGGTGCCGCCCCAGTAGACATGGGTGTGCAGGTCGATCAGGCCCGGCGTCACGATCGCTCCGGTCGCATCGACGGTCTCGGCCCCTGCCGGCGGCGCGACATCCAGGCCGGCCACCCTGCCATCCGTGATGACCACATCGGCCAGTTTGTCGATCCCCTGCGACGGGTCGATGACGCGCCCGCCGCGCAGGACCAGATTGCTGCTCATCGGTGCGTCGCTCCGGCAGTTGAAGGATGCGGGCCGGTCAGGCCCGGGATCGCGGGCCCGGGATCGGGTGTCCGCGAAGGGGAAGCCGCGCGGCACGCGACAGGCCTGCGCCGCAGCCCCGGCGCGAGACGTCGAGCGGCCCGGCGTGACAGGACGCGATGACCCATTCGGCTCTCCACCCGTGACATTCCCCCATCAAGACCGCATCCATGGAACCACCCTGCCAGAGCGGCCAAGCGGACAGGCAATCGTCACCCTTGAAGTGTGTAATTTAGCTACATAGCTGTCAACACTTTTGATGAGTTTCAAAATAGTTACTGATTTTCAATGATCTGAGCATGGGGTATTGCTGTGATATTGTAAAATACTTGACCTTCCCGGGCGGCGTGGCGACAATTGCAGCTGTATCGGGAGTCGTGAATGGCCGCCAATTCTGTCGAGTCCGCGGAGTCCATCACGCCCTCGCACGGCGCGCGGTCGCATGGCCATGTCGTGGACATCCTGGGCCGCATCAAGGATCAGCTGGATTCCCTCAGCCCGGCCGAGCGCAAGGTCGGCGCCGCGGTTCTGACCGATGTGCCGCATGCGGTCGAGGACAGCATCGCCAGCCTCGCCCAGCGTGCCGGCGTCAGTGAACCCAGCGTGACCCGGTTCTGCCGGGCGATCGGCTGCCAGGGGGTGCGCGATTTCAAGCTGAAGCTGGCGCAGAGCCTTGTGGTGGGCGAGCTGTATCTGAACGCCGACGCGGCGCCCGATGCGGCGGATTCCGATGCCCCGGCCTATTGGGGCCCGATCCTTTCCGAGGCGCATGGCGCCCTGCGCGAGGTCGAGCGGCAATTGTCGCCGTCCAAGGTCCAGCGCGCGGCCGAGGCGGTGGCCGGCGCACGGCAGGTCGTCACCTTCGGCCTGGGCGGCAGCGCCGCGATCCTGGCGGAGGAGGCGCAATACAGGCTGTTTCGCTATGGCGTGAACGTCGCCTGCTGTCCCGAAGCCTATTTCATGCGCATGACCGCCGCCACGCTGGGCTCGGAAGACGTGGTGCTGGCGATTTCGGCCTCGGGAAAGACCGCGGAACTGATCGAGGCGGTCAGCCTGGCACGCGGCTATGGCGCCACGACGATCGCGGTCACCGCGACGGCAAGCCCGCTGGCCGATGCGGTGGACCATCCGCTGACCGTGGCGGTGGCCGAGACGCATGACACGCTGACCCCGACCTCGGTCCGGTTCGCCTATCTGGCGGTGGTCGATCTACTGTCTGCCGCCACCGGCTACACGCTGGGGCCGAAGGCCCGCGAAAGCCTGCGGCGGATCAAATATGCCGCGCTGAACCACCGCTCGGGCAACATGCTGGAGCCGCTGGGCGATTGACCACGGTCGATGCGCGGGGCTGCGGTGCGGTCAGCCCGGCCCGGCCAGCGCCGCCCCGATCCAGTTCAGCCGCCGCGCCGGGACCAGGCCGAGGTTGTAGAAGTTGAACCCGTCCGCCGTGTCGGCCGCCGCCCTGACCCGGCCGCGCAGATCGGCCGCACCCGCGACATCGGGGTGAAACAGGTGCAGACCGGCGATCAGGGTCTTGTCGGGGCCGATCACCCTGCGCACCTCGTCCAGCCGGGGCGCAATCTCCTCGGCCGGGACGGTATAGATGCAGTAGAGCACGCCGTCGCACTGCGGTGCGACCTGCGCCAGGTCCACCCCGCCCCACCAGCTGCCTGCGAAATCGATCACCAGCACGCGGGTGTCCGGGTGGGTCGCGGCCCGGATTTCGGCGATCAGCGAGGTCACAGGCTCGCTCCGCCACAGCAGATAGGCGTGAAGCTCGGGGATCGAGCGGAAGGACTCCAACGCCCGATCCGGGAAGTCGGGGAATTGCGGCTCGGGCAGTTCCCGGGCAAAGGCCGCGTCCAGCAGCCCCTTCACCTTGTCCCGCGCAGCGTCTGCGGGCACCCCGGCAGAGCGGGCGCGGGCCATGCAATGATCGCAGAAACAGACGCCCAGCAGGAAGCGGTCCTCGGGCAGCAGGCCAAGCCCGTCCTTTTCATGGTGGAACCCGTGATCGAACCCCATGAAGTCGGGGCTTTCCAGTTCGATCCGGTCGGGCCGGTAGCGTTCGGAGATCTCCGCCGCCATGCCGGTCACATAGGCCCGCGCCGCGGGGCTGGAGGGACATAGCGCATAGAGATGCGCATCGCCCTGCGCGGTCCGCATGACGTGGTCGGGATGCGCCATGCCCAGGCGGGTGTTGTGCAGGCAGACGGTCCAGCAGGACACCCCGGGCCCGCCGGCATCACGCCGCGCCACCAGCTTTGCCAGGTAATCGCCCTCGCTCGCCACGATGTCGGCCTGCAGGGGCTTGATCTCGGCATCGGCCCAGCGTGACTCATCGACGGAGTAATAGACCGTGCCATCCTGCGGGAACCAGATCCGGCGCTTCGGGTTGCCCGGCTGCAGGAACCGGCCGGCATGATAGGAGGTCGCCATGCTGATCGTGTTGGCACCCTGGGCCTGTAGCGCGGTTGCGGCTGCATCCGCCCCGATGTCGTGCAGGTCCCAGGGATAGGCCCAAACCGAAACCTCTGTCATGCCGCCGCGTCCACCCATTGCCCGCCGCTGACCATGCCCCGCGCCGTGAGCCGTTGCGGGCAGGTCAGGGTCTCGCCCCTCACATCTTCCAGCACGATCGGCTCGTCGGTCAATGCGATCACGCTGGCATCGCCGACCCCGCCGAGCACCAGCCGCCCCAGGTCCGGCCGCCGCAGGGCCCTGGCCGGAGCCGAAGTGACGGCGGAGACGACATCGGCCAGAGGCATGTCCAGCGCCAGCAGCTTGTTCATCGTGCGCACCAGATCATAGGCCGGGCCGTCGATGCAGAGCGTATGGACGTCCGACGAGATCGAATCCGGCGGAAACCCAGCCGCCATCATCGCCCGCGCCGAGTCCCAAGAAAACGCGCCCATGCCATGGCCGATGTCGAACAGAACCCCGCGCTCGCGGCCCCGCAGCAGCGCCTCCTTCACCGAGCCGTCGGCATGGACCGGGGCATTGGGGAACGGGCGGAAGCAATGGGTCAGGATATCGCCGGGCCGCAGCATGTTCACGACATCCTCGTAGGTCGGCGAGGGTTCGTCGATATGCGCCATCACCGGCAGGCCGCATTGGTCCGCCGCCTCCAGCGCCAGTTCCAGCGGCGCGATGCCGTTCTGCCCGCTGGTGTGCTTTCCGACCCTGACCTTGATGCCGATGATATCCTCGGGGTGTTCCCGCGCCACCGCCACCGCCTCGCGCGCCGCCATCAGGCGCAGGTCCTGGCTTTCCCCGACCATGATCGTCGGCGAAAAGGCGAAGATCCCGGCAAAGGAAATGTGCAGATAGACCAGGATGCGGGTCTGCGACCGATCGACGACATGCGCCTTGAAGCCGGCGAAGTTCCCCGGGCCGGCGCTGCCGGTATCCACCAGCGTGGTGATGGCCGAGCGGCGGGCATAGGGTTCGGGTGCGACGCTGAGCGAGGTGCCGCCCCAGTAGACATGGGTATGCAGGTCGATCAGCCCCGGCATCACCAGCGCGCCCGAGACGTCCTGCACCTCGCGCCCCGACAGCCCGTCGCCGATTTCGGCAAGCCGGCCCTGATGGAACGCGACATCCGTTTTCCGGTCGAGCCCGCTGGCCGGGTCGAGCACATGCCCGCCGGTCAATACAAGATCATGGGTCACTCTCGGGCTCCTTCCCGATGATTGGAAATCAGGCTGTCGGCGGCCGGCGGCCGGACCAGGGCATTTCGGTTTCCAGCACCGCCGAGACCGCCAGCAGCCCGGCCTCGTCGCCGTAGCGACCTACCAGCTGCACGCCTGCGGGCAACCCTGCCACCTCGCCCAGCGGCAGGGAAATCGCCGGCTGGCCGGACATGTTGAACGGGAACTGGAAGACGCTGTCGGCCCAGAGCGCGTTATAGGCGTCGAGGTCGGTCAGGCCCATGTCGTAGAAGCCCACCGGACGCGGCGGCTGGGTCAGCGTCGGCGTCAGCACCAGATCGAACGGCTCCAGGTCCTGCACGATGCTGCGCGCCATCTGCCGGACCTGCTCGATCCGGAAGGCGTGGGCGGTCGCCTTGGTCTCGCGCCCGCGCTGGATGATCGCCCAGGTCACCGGCTCCACGTCCTCGGGCGTGACGGGACGGCCCACAACGGTTTCCATGAAGTCGAACATGCCCGCCGTCTCGACGCAGGTCATGTCGGTATAGGTCTTCCAGGCCGGGCCCGCGTCCAGCGCCATCTCGTGCGGCTCTACCTCGTGGCCCATGGCTTGCAGGGTCTGGCCGACCTTTTCGACCAGAGCGCGAATCCCGGGGTCGATCGGGCCGCCATCGGGGGGCGTCGTGACCAGCCCGACCCGCAGTTTCTTCGGCGCGCGTTGCATCAGCCTCAGATAGGGCTCTGACGGCATGGGAATGCCGTAGGGATCGCCGGGCAAGGCGCCGCCGGTCACGTCGAGATAGGCGGCCGTGTCGCGCACCGTTCTGGAATTGCAAAGGAAATAGGCGCAGCCCGCCCAGTAGTCCGCGAAGGGGGCCAGGGTGGTCCGCCCGCGCGAGGGCTTCAGCCCGACGACGCCGCAGCAGGAGGCCGGAACCCGGATCGAGCCTGCGCCGTCGCTGGCCTCGGCCACCGGGATCATGCCGGTGGCGACCGCGGTCGCGGTTCCGCCGCTGGAGCCTCCCGCCGTGACCGCGGGGTTCCACGGGTTGACGGTGGCACCGTAGAGCGCCGGTTCGGTGGTGATCGCCCAGCCGTTTTCCGGCGCGTTGGACTTGCCCATCAACAGCAGCCCGGCCTTGCGCAATCGGCGGCTGATCTCGCTGTCGCCCTCGGCCACCTGGTCCTTCAGGAAGCGCGAGGAATTGGTCAGCGGCGCGCCGGTCCAGGACGAGGCAAGCTCCTTCAGCAGGAACGGCACCCCGGCCAGCGGGCTGCTGCCCGGCTGCACCTCCTTCGCGCCCTCGCGCGCCATGTCGTAGAGCTTGTGGATCACCGCGTTCAGGCGCGGGTTCATCTCTTCGATGGCGCGCACCCCGGCCTCGACCAGCTCGGCGGGCGTCACGTCGCCCGCCTTCACATGATCCGCCAGACCGACCGCGTCCGAAGTCCGATACAGCTTGTCGATGTCATCCATGGGTCAATCCAGCCTGATGACGCGCTCTTCCCGGATGCTCTGTTCCGCCGCCAGCACGATGCGCAGGCTGTCCACCGCCGCCTCCATCGAGTCGGTCAGGTCCAGATCCTCGCGGATCGCCCGCAGGAAGAATTCCTGCTCGCGGTCGCAAAGCTCCTGGTGGCCCGGTTCGTCGTCCATCGACATCACGTCGTCCGGCTTCACGAAGTTCTTGTTCGCATCGACCTCGGCATGGTGCAGGCGGATCGCGTCGGTCTTGGTGTGCTTGTCGATATCGGCGCTGTCGGACAACTCGTCGGCGTCGTGCCGCGCCTCGTCGTTCGGCACCAGCGAGACCGAGCCCTTCGGCCCGACGATGTCCTTCACGAAGAAGGCGGTTTCCGACATCATCGGCCCCCAGCCGGCTTCGTACCAGCCGACGGAGCCGTCGTCGAAGGTGACGTGCAGATGGCCGTAGTTCTGCTTGTCCGCCTCGGCCCAGAGACCGGCGCCGATGCCATGCACGCGGACCGGTTTCGCTCCGGTCAGCTGGCACATCACGTCAACGTAATGCACGCCGCAATCGACGATCGGGATCAGGCTGTCGATCAGGTTCTTGTGCCAGGCCCAGGCATCGCCGGAGGACTGCTGGTTCAGGTTCAGCCGCATGACCAGCGGCTTGCCCAGCGTCTTGCCCAGCTCGATGAACTTGATCCACGACGGATGCACCCGCAGGATATAGCCCAGCACCAGCTTGCGGCCCGTCGCCTTGGCCTTGTCGACGACCGCGCGCGCCTCTTCGTTGGTGGTGCCGATCGGCTTTTCCATGAACACATGCGCGCCCGCATCCATCGCCTTGATCGCGTAATCGGCATGGGTGTTGGGCCAGGTGTTGATCGAGACCGCGTCGGGCTTCAGCTCGGCCAGTGCGGCCTCGTAGTTCTCAAAAAGCGGATAGCCTTGCAGTTCCGCAGGAATCTCCTTGGACTTGATGGTGCGCGAGCACAGGCCCACGATTTCGAAGCCATCCATGCGATGATAGGCGCTGGCATGGGACGCGCCCATGTTTCCCAATCCCACGACAAGTATGCGCACCGGGTCAGTCATCCGCCGGTCCTCCCTTAGTAGTTGCGGGCCGGGCGATGCGACCGCCCGGCCGGATTTCTGCCTAGATGGCCTGATCGAACATGCTGGCCTTCAGCGCTTCGACATCGACCGCCGCGAGATCGGCATTGACCTCGGCGGCCGCGGCATCTGCCTTGACCTGATCGTGGTCGAAGGCATTGGCCCCCGCGATCAGCTGGTTGGTGCAGACTTCGGCGGCCTGGATCGGCTTTGCGTTCTGGCCGATCTGCGCCGACAGGTCGAAGAAGGTCTGCCAGCTGTCCATGTCGTGCCAGCCCCAGCCTTCGCGCTTGGACATGTCGCCCCGGAAGACGTTCATCTGCTGCAGGATCGACATCAGCCCCAGTTCGGGCCCGAGGTTCGAGCCCAGGGTCGGGAACTGCTCGAACACCGCCTGCACGGCGGCGGCCGGGTTGGCCTCGGCAAATTCCATGCCCTTGGCCCAGCCCATCAGATACTGTTCCAGGAAGGCGACCTTGTCGGGGTCCTCCAGGTCGGCGGCGCGGGTGACGAAGGTGTTCGCCGGCAGCGGCGAGTTCTGCACGCCGAGCCAGTATTCGAACTCCAGTCCCGAGGCGATCCATTCGGCCCGCAGACCTTCCCAGGCCAGCGCGGCATCGCCCTGGCCCGCCGACAGCGCGGTGCCCCAGGTGGGCCAGCCGGCCTCGACATAGGTGATGGTCGAGACATCGACGCCCTGCGCCGCCAGCATCGGATCGACGATCGGCTGCCAGGCGGCCGAGCCCAGGAGGATCGTCTTGCCCTCGATGTCCTTGATATCCGACGGCCCCTCGCCCTTGCGGAACGCCAGGCTGAAGGTGTCGCGGGCGCCCATGTGGAACACCGACTTCAGGTCCATGCCGTTTTCGATGGCAAAGGAGAACACGCCGGGGCTGGGGAAGCCCATGTCGGCCTGCCCCACGGCGACGAATTTCACCGTCGCGGTGCCGTCCGACGGGCCGGGCTGCATCTCGACGTCGAGATCGCCGAAATAGCCCATCTTCTTGCCGACCCAGAAGCCGTAATCGTCCAGCACTTCCAGGGTGCCGCGGGGGCTGATCCAGGTGAAGGTGCCGTCATAGGGTTCGGCCGTCGCGCGGCCCATCCCGAGGCCGGAAACCACCACGCCACCGGCCGTGACCTGCAGCATCCGGCGACGGGTAAGGCCCGAATTCATAAATCTTTTCATGTTTTTTCTCCCTGTTGTTCAGTTATCGAGTCCGGAGCCGCTCAGGTCTCCCAACTTGTCCATTTCTTGCCGATGAGAAAGAAGATCACGTAGATCAGGATGCCCAGGAGCGACAGGATCAGCACGACCCCGAAGAACTGCGGCATCCGGATCATCGACGAATAGGTCGTCAGCCGGTTGCCCAGCCCGAAGCCGCCGCCGACCATTTCCGCGCCCACCGCCGTCAGCAGGCCGAAGATCGCCCCGATCATCAGCCCGACCAGGATCATCGGCAGTGCCATCGGTGCGCGGACCTTCCAGAAAATCTGCAGGGTCGAGGCGCCATAGGACCGCGCCAGGGCGATCTTGTTGGCATCCACCCGGCGGAACCCGGTGGCCGAGTTGATCATCACCATCGGCCCGGTCGCCAGCGCCACCGCGATGATCCGAGGCTCGTATCCGAAGCCGAACCAGAGGATCAGCAGCGGCACCAGCGCCAGCATCGGCGTGGTGACGAGGATCAGGATATAGGGCGCGATGATCTTTTCCGCGAAGGGAAACTGGGTGATGACGGCGGCCAAGATCAGCCCGATCCCGGCACCGATGGCAAAGCCCGAGAGCAGCACCACCAGCGTATAGCCCAGATGCGGCAGGATCAGCGGAAAATCCGTCCACAGGGCCGCCACGATGGCCGAGGGCGGCGGCAGGATGTAATGGGGCACCTCGAACCAGCGCAGCACCAGTTCCAGCCCGCCGATCACGATGACGGCGGTGGCGATGATCGCCAGAACCTCGAGCCGGCTGGTCCCCGCCCCGAAGGTGGACAGCGATTGCAGCCCTTTTCCGACCTTTCCGCCGACAACGTCTTCGCTCATCCCTGTCTCCGTCATTCCGCCGCGGCGCGGCCCGCGATCTGCTGGCCGTAGATGTCCGCCTTGATCTGGTTGGTCAGATCGAAGACCTCCTTGCTCGCCATGATCTCCATCGTCCTGGGGCGCTCGAACGGCACATCATAGACATTCAGCACCCGCCCCGGTCGCGGCGTCAGCACCACGACCTGATCGGACAGGAACAGCGCCTCTTCGATGGAATGGGTGATGAAGACGATCGTCGTCTTGGTCTCCAACCAGATCTCCTCGACCAGTTGGTTCATCTCTTCTCGGGTGAAGGCATCCAGCGCCCCGAAGGGTTCATCCATCAGCAGGACCGAGGGTTGCAGCGACAGCGCCCGCACGATCGAGCCGCGCTGCTGCATGCCGCCCGACAACTCGTTGGGAAAACTCTTCTCGAACCCTTTCAGGCTGACCCGGTCCAGCAGATGGTCGATCCAGGCCCGGTCCGGTTGCTGGCGCTTGATCTCGAAGGGAAACAGGATGTTGTCCATCAGGTTGCGCCAGGGCAGCAGATTGGCCTCCTGAAAGACCAGCCCGACCTCGGGACGCGGGCGGTCGATCGGGGTGCCGTCCAGCAGGACCTCGCCGGAGGTCAACGGGTTCAGGCCCGACATCGCCCAGAGCAGCGTGGTCTTGCCGCATCCCGACGGCCCGACGATGGAAACGACGCTGTTGGCACCGATATCCAGCGAACAGTCCTTCAGCGCATGGAAATCGCCATAGCGCTTGGTCGCGGCCTTGACCGCAAGCTTTGTTCCGCCGGCATCGCCCTGCGTCATGATCTTCCCTTTGACCGTCGAACCGCTTGCCCTACGACTCACTCTTTCGAGAGTGTAACTCACTTACATTTCTGTCAAGAATTACCGGCAGACCGAGCAATTTCGCCCCCGAAGGGCAGAATTCTTCTTTCATTTGTAAGTGAATTACAGGAAACTGCCCGCAAATCACCCCGCGTCAACCAGGGCCGCACCTGCCGCAACACGAACCGGGCCGAAGGAGCGCCGCATGGAACAGGAAATCGACAAATGGCTTGCGGCGCTGGACGGCGCGCTGCAACGCCGCGATATCGCGGCGGCGGCCGCGCTGTTCGAGATCGAGAGCTACTGGCGTGACCTGCTGACCTTCACCTGGAACATCAAGACGATGGAAGGCCGCGACGCCATCGAGGACATGCTGACCGCCTGCCTGGACCGGACCGCGCCATCGGACTGGAAACGCAGCGGACCCGCCGAACAGACCGAGGACGGCGCCGCGGCCTGGATCACCTTCGAGACCGCGACCGCCTGGGGCACCGGACGGGTCACGATCCGGGACGGGCTGTGCCACATCCTGCTGACCACGATGGAGGACCTGAAGGGCCACGAGGATCCCAGGGGCAGACGCCGTCCGAAAGGGATCGAGCATCGGGCCGACCGCAACCGCAAGACCTGGGCGGAACAGCGCGCCGCCACCAGGGCCCGGCTGGGCCACGAGGATCAGCCCGAGGTGGTGATCATCGGCGGCGGCCAGGGCGGCGTGGCGCTGGCGGCGCGGCTGAAACAGCTGGGCGTCCCGGCCCTGATCATCGAGAAGAACCCGCGCATCGGCGACAGCTGGCGCAACCGCTACCGCAGCCTCGTGCTGCATGATCCGGTCTGGTACGACCACCTGCCCTACCTGCCCTTCCCCGACACCTGGCCGGTATTCTGCCCGAAGGACAAGATGGGCGACTGGCTGGAAGCCTACGCGACTATCTTCGAACTCGACGCCTGGACCGGCACCACCTGCGAGAAAGCCGACTGGGATGCCGCCAGCGGGCAGTGGACCGTCAGGGTGCGCCGCGCGGACGGCGAGGAAACCACCCTGTCACCGCGGCAACTGGTGTTCTGCACCGGCGCCTATGGCCCGCCGCGCCTGCCCGACTTTGCCGGACAGGAGGACTATCAGGGCGTGCTGCTGCATTCCTCGCAATATTCCGAGGGCGCACCGTTCAAGGGCAAGCGGGCGCTGGTCATCGGTGCCGGCAGTTCCGCGCATGACGTGGCCGTGGACCTGTGGGAGGCCGGGGCCGAGGTATCGATGTTCCAGCGCCGCGCCTCGATCGTGGTCCGGTCCGAGACCCTGATGGAGCTGGCGTTCGACATCTATTCCGAGGATGCGATCGAGAAGGGCCTGACCACCGAGAAAGCCGACCTGCTGGGCGCCGCGACCCCCTACGCGCTGTTCGCGGACAAGCAGAAGCGGCTGTACAAGACCATCCGCGAGCGCGATGCCGATTTCTATGCCGCACTGGACAAGGCCGGCTTCGCATATGACTTCGGCGAGGACGACACCGGCCTGATGATGCGCGCCCTGCGCACTGCGTCGGGCTATTACATCGACGTCGGCGCCTCGACGCTGATTGCCAACGGCGACATCCCGATCATCTCGAATGACGAGATCGAGTGCCTGACCCCGAGCGGCGTGCGCTTTGCCTCGGGCCGCGAGGTTCAGGCCGACGTGATCGTCGCCTGCACCGGCTATCAGTCGATGAACGAGGCGGTGGCCGGGCTGGTGGACCGCGAAACCGCCGACCGGCTGGGGCCCTGCTGGGGGCTCGGTTCGGGGGTCCGCGGCGACCCCGGCCCCTGGCTGGGCGAGTTGCGCAACATGTGGGGCCCGACCGCGCATCCGGCGCTGTGGTTCCACGGCGGCAACCTGGCGCTGTCGCGGTTCTATTCGAAATTCGTCGCGATGCAGCTCAAGGCACGGCAGGCGGGCATCGACACGCCGGTCTATGCCCGCCCCGCGCCCTGTCAGAGCGGTTTGTAGGCGATGGCCTCGATCTCGACACGAATGTCGATCATCAGCCGCGATTCCGCGGTCGAGCGGGCCGGCGGATTGGTCGGGAAGAACTCGCCATATGCCGCGTTGAACTCTGCGAAATCGTCGCGGTCCTTCAGCCAGACGGTGGTCTTGACGACATCCTCGAGGTCGCAGCCCGCCTGTTGCAGGCATTTGCGGATGTTTTCCAGGACCTGGCGGGTTTCGGCACCGACGCCGCCCTCGACGACCTTCTTGTCGTCACCGACCGGGACCTGGCCCGAAACGAACACGAAATCGCCGGCACGGACGGCAGGCGTCAGCGGGACATGGGATTCGCCAAAGAACTGTTTGGACATGGAATTCTCCTTGTTACGGTCGCGGCGAACATGAACAGAATCTGCAGCGAAGGCCAAGACGATGTTTGAAATGAACGGAGCCAGGGTGGTGATTACCGGCGCGGCGGGCGGTGTCGGCGGCGCGCTGTGCCGGTCCTTCGCGGCAACCGGCGCAAGGATCGTCGGCTGCGACCGGACGACCGATGGAATCCCCGAACTCTGCGCCGAGTCGCATGGCTTCGACCTCGCCGATGCCGATGCGGTCGCCGCCGCCGGGCAGGCGATCCTGGCCGGGGGTGTTCCCGACGTGCTGATCAGCAACGCGGGCTGGACCCGGGCGGAAGTGCTGAAGGACGTCACCCCCGACGCGTTCACCGCCGAGATGGACGGCAACTTCAGCGGCCCGGCCCGGCTGTGCATGGACCTGTTGCCGGCGATGCGCGAGGCGCCCGGCAACCGCAGCATCGTCTTCGTGCTGTCGGTCAACGCGCAGGCGCATTTCGGCAACCCGGTCTATGCCGCGGCCAAGGCGGCCGGCATGGCCTGGGTCCGGGCGATCGCCGCCGAGGAGGGCCGCCACGGCATTCGCGCCAACGCGGTCATTCCCGCCTCGATCCGGACCAATGCCTGGACACATCGCATCGCGGCCGACCCCGAGGTGCTGAACCGCCTGTCCGCACTGTATCCGCTGGGCCGCATCGTCACGCCGCAAGAGGTCGCCAATGCGGTGCTGTTCCTTGCCTCGCCGCTGGCCAGCGGCATAACTGGAACCTCGCTGAACGTGGATGCCGGGCTGATGGCCGGAAACCTGCCCTTCATCGAAGCCATAACCTAGCTGGAGCATCCCGGATGCACATTGACGAGATCGACACGCCCGCCGTCCTGATCGACATGGACAGGGTCGAGGCGAACCTGGCCCGGGCACAGGCCTATGCCGATGCCAACGGGCTGCCGCTGCGACCGCATGTAAAGACCCACAAGCTGCCCGAGATGGCGCTGAAGCAGGTGGCGCTCGGCGCCGTCGGGATCACCTGCCAGAAGCTCGGCGAGGCCGAGGCCATGGCCGACGGCGGGCTGACCGACATCTTCCTGCCCTACAACATCCTGGGCGCGGCCAAGCTGGATCGCCTGGCGGCGCTGAACGATCGCGTCACCCTGGCCGTCACCGCCGACAGCGCCGAAACGGTCGCCGGCTATGCGGCCAGGTTCGGCAAGGACGCGCCGCTGAAGGTGCTGGTGGAATGCGACACCGGGGCGGGCCGCTGCGGCGTGCAGACCGCCGGGCAGGCCGTCGCCCTGGCCCGCCAGATCGCGGCGGCGCCCGGGCTGATCTTCGGCGGGCTGATGACCTATCCGCCGAAGGGCGGTGTCGCCCGGGCCGATGCCTGGCTGAAAGAGGCGAAGACGGCGCTGGAGGCCGCCGGGCTGCCACCGGAGACCATCTCTTCGGGCGGCACGCCGGACCTGATGAAGGCCGCCGAAGGCTCTGTCACCACCGAATACCGGCCCGGGACCTATATCTATTCCGACCGGATGCAGGTCGCCCTGGGGCACGGAACGCTGGACGATTGCGCGCTGACGGTGAAGGCCACCGTCGTCAGCCGCCCGACCGGGGACCGTGCCGTGCTCGATACCGGGTCCAAGGCGCTGGCCGCCGATCCTGCCCCGGCGCCGATGCGCGGGCATGGCCATATCGTCGAGTACCCCGACGCCATCGTTCAGGCCCTGTCCGAGGAACATGCCGTGGTGGACCTGTCGGCCTGCGACGCCCGGCCCCGCGTCGGCGAAACCGTGCGGGTGATCCCGAACCACGCCTGCGTCGTCACCAACCTGCACGACCGGGTCTATCTGATCCGCGGCGATCAGGTGGAACGCGAGGCCCGGATCACCTCGCGCGGGAAGCTGCAATAGACGGCCCTGCCCGGTCGCGCCGCTCCGCTCAGGCCGGAACCAGCAGCAGTCGCCGGCTTGCCGCGGCCTCGACCGACTCGCGGCTGAACAGCAGCGGGAAGTAGCTTTCGTTCTGCCAGGCATCGAGATGATCGTCGTAATGCCGGCTGAGCGGATCGCCGGACTGGCCGGGCGCGTTGATGAACAGCGCCTTGTCCCAGTCGCCGACATCCAGAACCATGCGGAACGAGGCGCCGACGGTCATCCGGAAATCGGCCGGATCATAATCGGCGGCATTCGGCGTCAGGCCCGAGCCGCCCTTGGGCACCCGGCGGGTGTCGAGCGTCGCGTCGCCCAGCATCCCGGACAGGGGATGGGTGAAGCGGGCGTGGTGCAGATCGCCCCAACGCCAGCGGGCCGGATCGTCGCCGGCTCGGTCAACGGCTTCCGCCCAGGCATCGACCAGGGTGCGCACGATCAGCGTGTCGCGGACCGCAACCGGGGTGGCGCCGAACCGGGTATCGGGCGCGGTCAGCAGATCGACGATCTGGAGCGTGTCGAAATGGGCGATGCTGCCCGGATCGAAATGAGCGAAGGCGCCGGGCATCAGGGCCTCGCTGACGGCTTCGATCAGATGCTTGCGGAACCAGATCTCGAACAGCAGCGCCGGGGCCGAATCGGCCGTGCAGTCGCCGTCCCAGCCGGACAGCAGCGCGATGGCACGGCCGGCGACCGGATCGTCGGTGACGACATCGGCAAGCAGCCGGACCAGGCGGCGGGCCGGATCGGAGACGAAACTGGTCTGCAGCGCGACACTGTCGGACAGGGCGTGTTTCGGCTGGGCGTCCAGCACCTCGGCGATCACCCGGTAGCGCGACGGGTCGCACCATTCGAAACCGAACTTGTGCATGGCGTTGTCGAAATCCTCGGGCAGGTTCATCTCGTTGGCGGTGGCGACCCAGCCCTGCGCCGGGTTGTGGCTGCGCGGCTGCGCATCCGACGGGGCGAAGCCGGCCCATTCATGGCTGCCGTCGCCGGGCACCGGCAACAGCCCGTCCCAGTTCGGCCTTACCGGGATATGGCCGGACATGATCCAGCCGATATCGCCATGGGTGTCGGCGTAGACATGGTTCATCGTCGGCGACTTCCAGTGCGACCGTGCCTCGACGAACTCCGCCCAGCTTTCGACGCGCATGTATCGCAGAGAACACAGATAGGGCGCCGAGCCGGGCTCGGACCAGATCGAGCGGAGCGCATAGGCACGCTGGCGGGCGGGGTCGAGATGGAGCACCGGCCCGTGGCGGGTGAAGAGCAGTTCGATCTCTTCCGGGGCGCCGTCGCGGACCTGCACGGTCTCGCGGATGCTCTGCATCCTCTCCCAGCCGGTGCCGTGGCGATAGCGTCGCGGGTCGTCGGGGTCGAGTTCGTAGACATAGAGGTCCGACTGGTCGGCGGGATGGATGGTGAAGCAGAAGGCGCTGGTCGGGTTGTGACCGACGGCGATGCCGGGAACCGCCGGTTCTCCGGCGCCGATGACATCGAGACCGGGTGCGTTCAGATGCGAGACATAGCGCAGCGAGGGCAGGAACAGCAGCCGATGCGGATCGCTGGCCAGGATCGGGCGGCCGGTCCCGGTGCGCGAGCCCGCAACCGCCCAGTTGTTGCTGCCGCCATCGACCGGCGCCGGGCCGTCCCCGGATGCGGGAAAGGCCGGCTGGTTGGTGCCGAGCACGAAGGTGCGCTTCACCTCGGGCGGGACCGGCTCGGCCGCGACGCCCCGGGGCAGGTTGATGGTCCAGTCCGGTTCGGGGCGGCGGCGCGCGGCCTCGCCTTCAAGGCCGAAACGGGACACCACATCGGCACGCGCCAGTTCGCGGTCGAAATTGAACAGCGGGCCATGGCTGCGGATGCGCACGCAATCCTCGGCCTGCCAGCGGGCCGGCCGGGTGCCGGTCCGGATGAATTCGAGGGGCATTTTCTCGGGGCGCAGGTCGAGGAAGGCGATGAAGGCATTGATGCCGCGGGTGAAGGCCTCCGCCGCCTGGCGGGCCTCCGCGCCATAGCTCGCCCATTCGGCATCCATGTCGCCGCGATAGAGCAGCAGCCGTGCGGCGCGGTCGGCCTCGACATAGGCGGCGCCGAAATCCTCGGAAAGCCTGCCGAGCCCGCGCTTGCGCCAGAGATCGATCTGCCAGAGACGATCGCGCGCCACCGCGAAGCCCTGGGCCAGATAGGCGTCGGCGGCATCGGCGGCATAGATATGGGGAACGCCCCAACGGTCTATGACGATCTCGACGTCGTCCTTCAGGCCGGAAACCCGGATCGTCTCGCGCGGGAAATCTGCTGATGTCATGGCACTTGTCGTCGGCTGGGTGAAAAAGCCCGCCCCGGGTTCCCGGGGCGGGACCGAAGGTGGCAGCCGGCCTGAGGAGGCAGCCGGCTGCGGGCGTGTTACTTCCAGCTGGCCCAGTAGAATCGGGGCTGCTCGTCGGGATAGGCCGTGAACTCGAGATCCGAGCGATAGGCATAGGGTGTGACGAAGCTGTGGATCGGCACCGTGAGCGCACGTTCGGTGATCAGACGGATCGCTTCCGAGTAGAGCGCCTTGCGGGCCTCGACGTCGATCTCCTTGCCGGCCCTGTCGACCAGGTCGGCAACCTCGGCGTCACCGACGCGGTCGGACGAGGACACGCCGCCGAAGAAGGCGGGCAGGATCGCCGCCGCGTCCATGATCGAGTAGGAGCCCCAGTCCCAGTAGCCGATCGGCACTTCGCCCTGGCCGAAGAGATCGACCAGCGTGGCCCCCTGCATCACCGTCGCTTCCGCGTCGATGCCGACCTTCTGGAGATCCGCCTGCACCGCCGCGACCCACTGGGCATTCCGCGCACCGATGACCTTGGTCTTGAAGCCATCCGGATAGCCGGCCTCGGCCAGAAGCGCCTTCGCCTTTTCTGGATCGTAGTCATATTTCACCGCGGCATCCACGTCGCAGCCGAACTGGTCCGGGAAACAGGGCGTGTCGATCACGCGGGCGTCGCCGCCGACGAGATACTCGACCAGATCGGCCTTGTTGATGGCATGGGCGAGGGCCTGACGCACCTTCACATTGGCAATCGGGTTGTCCTTCGGATCCTCGCCGGCCTTGCCGATGATGTTGAAGTTGAGGAAGCCGATGCGCATCGATTCCGACAGGTTGGCGGTGATGTTCGGCTGGGCGTTGAGCTGCTCGACCTGGTCGGCGTTGTATTTCCAGATCCAGTCGGCCTTGCCCGAGATCAGTTCGACAAGCTCGGTGGATTCGTCATTGACGACGCGGACATCGATGGTGCCGATCTTCGCCGGGCCTTTCGGGCTGTCGAAATAGCCTTCGTTGCGCTCCATCACATAGTGGCTGACCCCGTCGATGAGCGTCATCTTGTAGGGGCCGGTGCCGACCATGTTCTTGCCCATCCCCTCGGGCCCGACTTCCGAATGGTATTCGTTCGGATACATCGGCAGAACGCTGGAGAAGTAGTCGAGCGCGGCCGGGAAGGCCGAGTTCAGTTCGACATCGACGGTGTATTCATCGACCTTGCTGGCGGATTTGAGGAAGCCGAGATTGGGAATGAGGATCTTGCTCTCGGGGTCGGCGACGAAGTTCAGCGTATAGGCCACGTCATCGGCGTCGAACTTCTCGCCGTTGTGGAAGGTCACGCCCTCGCGCAGCTTGAAACGCAGATGGTTGTCGTCGAGCCATTCCCAGCTGGTGGCAAGCAGCGGCTCGAATTCACCCGTGTCCGGGTGCTTGAACACCAGCGTGTCCATCACCAGCCCGGCCATGATGAAGCCGGAACGCAACTGGTTGAAGTAGGGATCGACGTTGGGGACCGACTCCCTCCACACGATATGCAGGGTGTCGTCGGACTTGTCGGCATAGCTCGGCACCGCGCCGGCGCTGACCAGTCCCAGGGCGGCGACGGCCGCCAGAAGAAATTTACTCTTCATCGCACAAGGCTCCTTTCTCGATATTTACGCCGCCGGAATCCGTGCTTTTTTCCGTTCGGCCGGGGTAATTCGTCGGACGTGAGACTCCTTGGGTTGAACCTGTTCATGGCTTCGTGTCGGGGCTTCCCTCTTCGGTGGATGCAAGCAGCGGGATCCCCGCGCCCGGCGCCACATCGAGCGCCGAGGCAAGTAGTCTGCGGGTATAGGCATGCTGCGGCGCGGCCAGGACGGTGGCGGCATCGCCCTCCTCGACGATGTCGCCGAAATACATGACGGCAACCCGGTCGGCGAGGAACTGCACGACCTGCAGGTTGTGGCTGATCAGGATGAGAGAAACCTTCATCCGCTCGCGCAGTTCGCGCAGCAGGTTCAGGATCTGCGCCTGAACCGAAACGTCCAGCGCCGATGTCGGCTCGTCGCAGATCAGGATGCGCGGCTCCAGCACCAGGGCCCGGGCAATGGCAACGCGCTGACGCTGGCCGCCGGACAGCTGGTTCGGAAAGCTGCTCAGCACCCGGCGCGGCAGGCCGACGGCATCGACGGTGGCGGCAACCTTCTCTTCCATCTCGGATCGGTTGCCAAGCCCGTGCACCTGAAGCGGCCGGCGCACGGCCTCGCCCACCGTCTCGCGCGGGTTCAACGAGGAATAGGGGTCCTGGAACACCGGTTGCAGGACCCGGGCGATGCCCTTGCGACCCAGCCCCGAGATCGGCGCGCCATCGAGGAAGACCTCGCCGCGCGTCGGCGGCTCCAGCCCGAGCAGCAGGCGCGACAGGGTGGACTTGCCGCAACCGCTCTCGCCGATCAGGCCGAGGATTTCGCTCTCGCCAAGCGAGATCGAGACATTGCGCACGGCCTCCACGGTGCGGCGGCGGCCGAACTTGCCGGCCGAGACCCGGTAGGTCTTGCCGACGGCGTCGGCGCGCAGAACCTCGCGGCGGCCGGTCATGACGCCCCCTCCTCTGCATCGGCCCTGATGCAGCGGACCTTGTGGCCGCCGAGATCGGTCAGCGGGATCCTGGCGCGGCAGGCCGGTTCGGCCAGGGCGCACCTGTCCCGGAAGGCGCAGCCGGTCAGCTCGCCGATCAGGCTCGGCACGGTGCCGGGAATGACCTGAAGCGGCGCATCGCGCTGGCCGGCATGGGCCGAGGGCAGGCAGCCGAGCAGGCCGCGGGCATAGGGATGCAGGGGCCGGGCAAAGAACTCGGCGGTCGCCGCTTCCTCGACCACTTCGCCGGCATACATGACCACGATCCGGTCAGCGACCCGGGAGGCGACGGCAAGATCATGGGTGATCAGCATCAGCGCCAGACCGAAGCGATCCTTGAGGTCGATCAGCAGCCGCAGGATCTGCGCCTGGATGGTGACATCCAGCGCCGTGGTCGGCTCGTCGGCGATGATCAGTTCCGGCTCGCACATCAGCGCCATGGCGATGACCACACGCTGCCGCAGGCCGCCCGAGAGCTGATAGGGGAACTGGCTGAGCCGCTCTTCCGGGTTCGGAATCCCGACCTGCCCCAGCATGTCGATGGCGCGGGCGCGGGCTTCGCGCTTCTGCCGCGGGCGATGGCGGCGGTAGACCTCCATCAGCTGTTCACCGATCGGCAGCGACGGGTTCAATGCGGTGAGCGGTTCCTGGAAGATCATCCCGATCCGGTCGCCGCGCAGGTCGCGCATCCGGCGCTCGCCGGCCTTGAGGATATCCTCGTCGCGCCAGTGCAGACCGCGCGCCTCGCGCCGTGCGCCGCGCGGCAGAAGGTTGAGCACCGCCATCGCGGTCATGGACTTGCCGCAGCCGCTTTCGCCCACGACACAGACGGTCTCGCCACGACCGATGTCGAAAGAGACATCGCGCACCGCATGAATGGTGCCCTCGCGATGCGGCAGGCTGACCTTCAGCCCCTCGATCGACAGCACTGTGCCATCGGTTCTCATCGGCCCCTCGCCTCCGGATCGGTCACGTCGCGAATCCCGTCGCCAAGCAGGTTGACCGAGAGCACCAGCACCATCATCGCGATGCCGGGCAGCGTGATCAGATAGGGCGAGAACAGCAGGTACTGCTTGCCCTCGGCGATCATCAGGCCCCAGTCCGGCGTCGGCGGCTGGACCCCGAGCCCAAGGAACGACAGCGCCGCGGCGATGAGCACCGCATTGGCCAGTTCGACCGTCGCGATGACGATCAGCTGGTTGACGATGTTCGGCAGGATGTCGCGGCGCAGGATGGTGAAGTTCGACGCCCCGGTGGCGCGGGCGGCGACCACGAACTCGCTGCTGCGGAGTTGCATCGTCGTGGCCCGTGCGATGACCGCGAAGCGGTCCCAGAGCAGCAGCCCCAGAACGATGATCAGCAGCTTGAGCGACGGCCCGGCGATGAAGGCGACCGCCAGCGCGATGAGCACCGCCGGCAGCGCCAGGCGGACCATGATGAGGAAACGGACGGCGAAATCCAGCGTGCCGCCGAAATAGCCGGCCAGAACGCCGATGACGGTGCCGAAGATGCCGGCCACGGCGATGGTGCTGAAGCCGATCAGCAGCGAGATCCGCCCGCCCCACAGAAGCCGGGCCAGGTAGTCGCGCCCGAGATGGTCGGTGCCCAGCGGATGCTCGGCGGTTCCCCCGGCCCAGACCGGCGGGCGCAGCCGGCTGACGAGGCTCTGGTCGAAGGCGCTGTGCGGCACCAGGAAGGGGCCGATCATGGTCAGGAACAGGATCAGGAGGAACAGGCCGCCGCCGATGGTAATGCCGGTGTTCGACAGCCAGCGCCGAAGCGTCGTGCGGCCGCCCGACGCCGCCGCCGGGGCAGCATCGGGTTGCGGCAAGGCTTCGGTTTCCGCTTTGCCGGCCATCACTGCGCCCTCATCCGCGGGTCAAGCGCGGCATGCAGAAGATCGCTGATGAAGGTGAGGATGCAGTAGATGCCGCCAAGCACCAGGACGATCGCCTGCACGACCGGGTAGTCGGCACGGTTGATCGATTCCCAGGCAAGATAGCCCAGGCCCTGCACGCCGAAGACGGTCTCTAGCACCACCGAGCCGCCCATCAGTGCGCCGAGCTGGACGGCGGCGATGGCGACGACCGGGATCAGGGCGTTGCGCAGGGCGTGCTTGAAGACGATCGTGAAGGGGAACAGCCCCTTGGCACGGGCGGTGCGGACGTAGTCGGCGCGCAGGGCGTCGATCATGCCCGAACGGGTCAGGCGCATGATGGTGGGCATGGTGGCGATGGCCAGGACCGCGGTCGGCAGCACGAAATGGCGCCAGGTCTCGGAACCCGACACCGGCAGCCAGCCAAGGTGCAGACCGAAGAAGATGATGAACAGCAGGCCGAGCCAGAAGGGCGGCATCGCCTGACCGAGCACCGCGCCGCCCAGTGCCAGCCTGTCGAACAGGCCGTTGGGCTTCAGCGCCGAGATCGTGCCGAGCAGGATGCCGAAGATGATCGCGGTGCCGAGGCCGAGCGCGGCGAGGCCCAGGGTGATCGGCAACCGGCGGGCGATCAGCGTGCTGACATCCTCGGGGAAGAAGAGCGAGCGGCCGAGATCGCCGCGCAGCGCATTCAGCGCCCAGTCGAGATACTGGATCGGCAGCGGCCGGTCGAGCCCGTATGCGATGCGGACCTTCTCGACATCGGCGGCCAGCGCTTCCGACCCGGCAATGCGCTGCGCCAGATCGCCGGAGGCCCGCAGCAGGACGAATCCGACGACGGACACGACCACAAGAACTGCGGCGGACAAGAGAAATTGGCGGACTGCGTATCTCTCCATGCTCTCCCCCCGTCATCCGGTGCCACGTCCTTGTGCCGGATGACTTGGAAAGAGGATCAGGTGAAGCCACCTATTTGTCAACAACCCAGACTAATAAATTGGAACGACCGCCCGGAAAGCCGGAATCCGGGCGATTCCGGGGGCTTTCCGCGTTCATTTGTTCGGGGGATGGGCAAAATTCCCGGCTGCGCCATCGGCGCTATGCGCCGTTGCGGGGCGCCAGCCGCACGGAATTTCCCGCCGACACGCCGAAAGTCTCCTCATAGGCCAGTTCCGAGGCGGTGAAGACGGCGCCGACCAGCTGCGCACGCGCACCGAGCGCCGTCGGATTGATCTCTGGCGCCAGCGGCGTGCAGCGCGGGATATAGCGCCGCACGGCGTCGATCATCTCGGGCCGCACACCGATCTGCCCGCCCATGATGACGACCTCCGGGTCCAGGACCGCGACGACCGAGGCGATGGCCAGCGCCACCATCCGCGCCGACTCCGCGACCACCGCAACGGCGGGATCATAGGCCTTCTGCGCCGCATCGAAGATGTCGCGCACGCTCGCTCCCGAGAAGCCTCCATATGACTCGAATTTCTCGACCATCGCCGCGGCGCCGACCTCGCTTTCCAGCGTTCCGGCAGAAAACTTGCGTGAATCAAAGGGGTTGGCGCCAATCGGAAGAAAGGCGATCTCGCCCACCGCCCCCTTGCGGCCCTTCAGCAGCTTGCCGCCGATGATGGCGCCCATGCCGATGCCGGCGCCATGCGCGACAAAGCAGAAGTTGTCGATTCCCCGGGCGCTTCCCTGCCACTGTTCGCCGCGCGTCGCCATGTCCACGGCGTTCTCGACGGTCAGCGGGATGCCCAGGCGGGCTTCCAGTTCCCCGGCGAAATTGATCGTGCCGATGCCGGGAATGTTCGAGGCCGCCAGCACCGCCCCGGTGCCGTGATGAACAAAGCCCGAGACCGCGATGACCCCGCGCCGCAGCCGGCTGCGGTCGATGCCGGTCTCGCGGATCAGCCGGGACACGAGCTCGGCGATCTGGTCGAGGGCGAAGAGACCGCCCCTGCGGTCGGTATCCTCCTCGGCCTCGACCGCGATCTTGCCGCTCATCGAGGCGATGGCCACCCGCAGGCTCGAACCGCCCAGATCGACCCCGACGACATAGCAGGCCGCCTCGTCGAATTCATACATGACGGCACGCCGCCCGACCGAGCCGGTCCCCCGGCCGCCAACCCGCAACCAGCCTTCGTTTTCAAGGTCGCGGACGACCTCGGACATGGTCTGTTTCGAAAGCCCGGTCACCTTGGCCAGCTGCACCCGGCTGATCGGCCCATGCTCCAGAACGGCATCTATGACGGCCTGAAGCGACAGCTGGCGGGCGACGGGCGGGGTGGCCGGCGCTGGCTTCTTCATGGATACCTCATACGTAAGTGTCACGGACGAACTCTTCCTTTCCGGCCGTCATCCGGCGCGGCGCGGGCCCGGGCCGCCAGAGCGTTACTTTAGCACGTAAACCACAACCTAGCCGACATGAAACCCTCTGAAGCGGCCATTTCGCCGAAAACGCCCGCCTGACACCGCCTTCCCCGCCGCGGCGGGACGATTGGATGCGGCGCTTATTAGTCCGGGTCCTTTACAAATGAAATGACCTATGCGCAAATGAAGCCTCGCCCGGACGGGCCTTGGGAGGACCGCTGCGCGGTCGCAGGACAGACGGAAGGTCACGCCATGACCCAGCAGTTGAAAGTTCTGGTTGTCGGATTGGGGCATATGGGGCTTGCCCATGCCAGGGCCTATGACCGGCTCGACGGATACAGGCTTGCCGGCCTTTGCGCGCGCAGCATCGCCGGGCGCGACGATCTGCCCGAGGCCTGGGCCGAGATCCCGCGTTTCGCCGATTTCCACCAGGCGCTTGCCGAAGTGCGGCCGGATGTCGTGGCGGTCTGCACCTGGCCGAACACCCATGCCGAATTCGCCATCGCCGCCTTCGAGGCCGGTGCGCATGTCTTTCTCGAAAAGCCGATCGCGCAGACGGTCGAGGATTCCGAGCGCGTCGTGGCTGCGGCCAGGCGGGCCGACCGCAAGCTGCTGGTCGGCATTTCGCCGCCGCACAGCCCGATGTGGATCAGGATGGAGGCGCTTGCCAGGACTCTCGGCAAACCGCTGGTCATGCGGATGAACCTCAACCAGCAATCCATTGGCCCGGCGTGGAACTGGCATCGCGACCTGATGGAATCCTCTTCACCGGTGGTCGATTGCGGCGTGCACTATGTCGATGCGATGTGCGCCATGACCGGGGCGCGGCCGATCAGGGTTCATGCCATCGGCGCCCGGCTGACCGAGGACATCCCGCCCGGCATGTACAATTACGGTCAGCTGCAGGTGATCTTCGACGATGGCTCGGTCGGCTGGTACGAGGCCGGCTGGGGCCCGATGATCAGCCAGTCGGCCTTCATCGTGAAGGACATCATCGGCCCGAAAGGCTCGGTCAGCGTGCTGTCGCCCGAAACCGTGCCGCCGACGCCGAAAGGCGCAACCCAGGCCACCTCGTCGGAAATCTCGACCCATTCCAGAATCCGGCCGCTGCGCCTGCACCATGCCGCGCTCGGCCCCGGAAACGAACTCGTCGAGGGCGACGAGGACATCGAGATCGACGAGGCGCTGACCCACGACCAGATCTGCGACCGCAAGCAGCAGGCCCTGCTGGACGCGATCCGCGAGGACCGCGACATGTCCGAGCACATGCGCCGCGCCGTCGACAGCATGCGCATCGTGCTGGCCGCCGACGAGAGCATCCGCGAGGGCCGTCTGGTCGAGCTCGCCCCCGGGCCAGAGGCAGAGCCGAGCCGCTAGAATTCCACGCCATCCACTGGAGCCAACATGACCCTGAACACCGAGCCGGCAAGCACCGCCGAGTATCTGCGCCCCGCGAAGCTGATCGACCGCGTCGCGATCGTGGTCGGCGGGGCGCGCGGCATCGGTGCGGCGATCGGAAAGCGCCTGTTCGACGAAGGCGCCCGGGTCATCCTCGGCGACACCAATATCGACCTGGCCCGCAAGACGGCGGCCTCCATCGGACCCGCCGACCGGGTCATGGCGGTGGAGGTGGACATCTCCCAACCCGATGCCGCGGCCACGATCGTGGACAGGGCGATGCAGAGCTTCGGCCGGCTCGACATCCTGGTGCAGAACGCGGCAATCTATCCCTGGACCCTGATCCAGGACATCAGCGCCGAGGAATGGGACTCGGTGCTGGGCGTCAATTTGCGCGGCGCATTCCTGACCGCGCGGGCCGCGCGTGATCCGATGGCGGCGGGCGGCGGCGGGCGGCTGATCTTCATCTCCTCGATCACCGGCCCGCGCGTGTCGAGCCCCGGCCACGCGCATTATGCGGCCAGCAAGGCGGGGATCAACGGCTTCGTGCGCACGGCGGCGATCGAGTATTCCTCGCTCGGCATCACCGTGAATTCGGTCGAGCCCGGCAACATCCTGACCGAAGGGCTCAAGGCCGGGCGCACCCAGGCCTTCATCGACAGCATGAGCGCGGCGGTCCCGCTCGGCCGGCTGGGCGACCCGGAAGATGTCGCCAATGCCGTCGCCTTCCTTGCCTCGGACGATGCGTGCTACATCACCGGCACGTCGATCATCGTGGACGGCGGCCAGACGCTGCCGGAATCGAAGGATTTCGCCGTCTAGCCGTTCGCCCATCCGCCATCTCCCAGGAGCCGCCCCCATGTCGTCCCGTCCCGAACTGATCGACCGCACCGCCTGCGCCATCGTCGACGCCCTCCGGCAGGGAGAGATCACCACGCTCGATCTGCTCGATGCCCTGGAGGCGCGCATCGCCGCGGTCGATCCCGGCGTGAATGCACTGCCGACGCTGTGCTTCGATCGTGCCCGCGATTGCGCGCGGCGGCTGATGGACAAGCCGGCCGGGGAACGCGGACGCCTGGCGGGAATGCCGCTGCCGATCAAGGATCTGACCGAAGTCGAGGGCGTGCGCACCACGCATGGCTCTCCGATCTATGCCGACCACATTCCGGCACGCTCCAACATCCTGGTGCAGAATATCGAGGCCGAGGGCGGCGTGGTCTATGGCAAGAGCGCGGTGCCGGAATTCGGCGCCGGCGGCAACACGTTCAACGAGGTATTCGGCGCGACGCTGAACCCGTGGAACCGCAGCCGCTCGGCCTCCGGGTCCTCGGGCGGGGCGGCGGTGGCGCTGGCGACCGGCATGGCCTGGGTCGCGCATGGCAATGACATGGGCGGCTCGCTGCGCAACCCGGCAAGCTTCTGCGGGATCGTCGGTCTGCGCCCGACCCCCGGCAGAGTGGCCCGCGACCCCGGCACGCTGGTGGACAACCTGCTGGCCGCCGACGGTCCGATGGCCCGAAACGTCGCCGACACCGGCCTGCTGCTCGATGCGATGTGCGGCGAAAATCCGGCCGATCCGCGTTCGCTGCCGCGTCTCTCACTGAGCTATCGCGAGCACGCCAGCCAGCCGCGGATGCCGCGGCGCATCGCCTTCAGCGCCGATCTGGGCATCACCCCGGTCGATCCCGAGGTCGCGGCCATCTGCCGGGCGGCGGCGGAGAAGCTCGCCGGGGACGGGGTGCTGGTGGAAGAGACCCATCCGGACCTCTCCGAGGCGCATGAGGCCTTCCAGACCCTGCGCGCCTTCCACTTCGCCGCCTCGCACGCGCAGAAGCTGCGGGATTTCCCCGAGCTGCTGAAGCCGGAAATGGTCTGGAACGTCGAGAAGGGGCTGAAGCTGACGGCCGCCGAACACCTGAAGGCCGAAGAACAACGCGCCGAAATGGTGGCGCGGACGGTCGCGTTCTTCGACGACTTCGACCTGCTGCTGACCCCGGCAACGATCGTGCCGCCCTTCCCGATCGAGAACCGCTATGTCGAGCGCTGCGCCGGCCATGAATTCGAGACCTACATCGACTGGCTGGCCATCGCCTATGCGATCACCCTGACCACCGCGCCGGCGCTGTCCATGCCCTGCGGCTTCACCGCCGAGGGTCTGCCCGTCGGCCTGCAGGTCGTGGCGCGGCCCCGTGCCGAGCATGACCTGCTTTCCTATGCCGCCTTCATCGAGTCCGAACTCGACGCGACCATCACCACGCCGATCGACCCGCGCTAGCCGCGACGCCCGAAGGCGCCGGTCGGCTAGGCGTCGTCATGCGCCAGGCGGCGCAACCGCTCGAGGTCGAGGATGACCACATGGCCCTTCTCGAAAGTGGCCAGCCCTTGTTCGCGGAATTGCTTGAAGGCCTGGTTGGTGCTGGGGCGCGAGGCCCCGACCAGGGTGGCAAGCTCTGTCTGCGACAGGTGCACCCGGATGAACCGGCGGCCGCGCAGCTCGTCGCCGAAATCCTCGTTCAGCATCAACAGCACATCCGCCAGCCGCGCCGCGACCGAGCGGAACACCAGGTCTTCGGTGCGGATCATGACCCGCTTGAAGCGCTGGACGATCTGCCGGGTGACGGAAAAACACAGCTCGGGCACGCTGCGCAGAAGTTCCGAGAATGCCGGCACGGGCACTTTCAGGACGATGCAGCGATCGATCGCCTGGGCGAAGTTATCGCAAGGCTGATCGCTGAACGCCGCCATTTCCCCGAAGACTTCGCCGGGCTTGACGAAATTCAGGGTGAATTCATGGCCCTCCTCGGACAGCCGGTAGATCCGGACCAGCCCCGTCTCGAGGATGAAGACCGCATCCGGGGCCGGGTTCGGGGCAAAGATGGTCCGGCCGCGGCTGACGGTCAGCCGGGTCGCCCTTGCCCGGAGTTCCGACAGCGCCGGCTCTGGAACCCCGGCAAGCGGGTCGATGCGTTCATAGTGCCAGTGGGTCAGGGAATTCTCCCGCGACAGCCTCGGCGGCCAGCATAGGAGCGTTGCGGGAAAATGAAACCGATCGGGGCCGCCGGGGACAAAACGTCGCTTCCGGGTGCCCCCCGGTCCGGGAACGGAGCACCCCGCCAGGGGCCGGCCCTGGCGGGGCGATGCCTTAGCGGCCGCTGTGGTCGAAACTGCCGGTCTCGAAAGCGGTCAGCGGCACCCCGACCGGATGCCGTTCGAAATGCGCCAGTGCGGCGCGCATGTCCTCGATCAGCAGGTTGCCCATGTCCTCGCTGAACCCGTGCCGCACCAGGATACGCTGCACCACGAGGTCTTCACGGTCCGGCGGCATGGAATAGGCGGGCACCAGCCAGCCGCGGGTGCGCAGCCGGTCGGCCAGATCGTAGAGGCTGAAACCGGGATGGGCATCGGGCTTGAACCGCCAGGACACCGCCGGGATGCCCGAGGTGCCGCCGTCGTGGATGATGTCGAACAGCTCCATCCGGTCGATCGCCTCGGACAGCCGGAAGGCGATGTCGTGGCAGGCCTGCTGCACCTTGCGGTAGCCTTCGCGACCCAGCCGCAGGAAGTTGTAGTATTGCGCGATGATCTCTCCCCCGGGGCGCGAGAAGTTCAGCGCGAAGGTCGGCATGTCGCCGCCCAGATAGTTGACCCGGAAGATGAGGTCTTCGGGCAGTTCGGCGCTGTCGCGCCAGACCACCCAGCCGACACCGAGCGGCGCCAGGCCGAACTTGTGCCCCGAGGCGTTGATCGACTTGACCCGGGGCAGGCGGAAATCCCATTCGAGCTCGGGCGTGATGAAGGGCGCCAGGAAACCGCCCGAGGCCGCATCGACATGGATGGGGATGTCGAGCCCGGTCTCGGCCTGCAGCTTGTCGAGCGCATCGCTCACCCCCTTCACGTCCTCGTACTGGCCGGTGAAGGTGACGCCCAGCGTCGGCACCACGCCGATGGTGTTCTCGTCGCAGCGTTCAAGCACGGTTTCCGGGCTCATCAGCAGCCGCTCGCCCTGCATCGGGATTTCGCGCAGCTCGATGTCCCAGTAGCGGGCGAACTTGTGCCAGCAGACCTGCACCGGCCCGGTCACCAGATTGGGCCTGTCGACCGGCTTGCCGGCCTTGCGCTGCCGATCCCGCCAGCGCCATTTCAGCGCCATCCCGGCCAGCATCGCGGCTTCGGACGATCCGGTGGTCGAACAGCCCATCGTGTCGGCCGCCTCGGGAGAGTTCCACAGATCGGCAAGGATGTGGACACAACGCGACTCGATCTCGGCGGTCTGCGGGTATTCGTCCTTGTCGATCATGTTCTTGTCGACGCTCTCGGCCATCAGCGCACGCACTTCGGGCTCCATCCAGGTGGTGCAGAAGGTGGCCAGGTTCTGGCGCGCGTTGCCGTCCATCATCAGCTCGTCATGGATCAGCGCATAGGCATGGCGCGGTTCGCGTTCCTCGGCCGGCATCCGGTATTTGGGCAGCGAATGCGACAGGTCGGGAGAGGCATAGACATCGTCGAGCAGGGCGTCGCGGATGTCGTTTCTGCGGTGAAGAGACATGGAGGTGATCCTTCGATTGGTGACATTCCGGTGGGCGGCCCCTTGCAGGGCCGCCCGCAGGGGGTTCAGCCGGCGGCCTCGGGAGAGGCGGCGGGCTGCACCCATTCGGGTTTCTTCGCGGCATGGATGAGGAAGGGCGCGGCGCCGAACACCACCAGCCCGGCGATCACCAGCCCGGTGTAGAGCATCGGCGACCCGACCGGCACCTGGCTGGGCGGGAAGAACGAGACGACCAGCGCGAAGGCCACGGCGAGGAAGCCGAAGCCGGCGATCAGCCACATCCCCAGGCTCCCGCCGGGCACGCGGAAATGCCGCTCGGCATCGGGCGCAGTGTAGCGCAGCCGGATCGCGGCGGCATACATCATCAGATACATCAGCAGGTACAACGACACCGTCATCGCGCTGAGAAGATAGAACGCCGCCGAAGGGTTGGGGAAGATCAGGTAGAAGCTGCCCAGAACGGTGACGATCAGCGCCTGGAGCAGAAGGATCATCCTCGGCGCCCCGGACCGGTTGGTGACCGCGAAATGGGGCGGGATCTCTCCGTTCTCGGCGGTTTGCAACAGGGCCCGGCTCGGCCCGCCGATCCAGGTGACGATCTGGCCCAGGGCCCCGGCCGCCAGGAAGGCGGCGATGACGGGCACCATCCAGCCGAGATGGAACTTGTCCAATGCGGCCTTGTAGGCCTGCATGATCCCGGCGGTCAGGCTCAGCTCCTTGACCGGGAACATCGTCGCGATGGCCAGCGAACCGAAGGTGAAGATGACGAAGACGATGATCGCGGCCAGGATCATCGCCTCGGGGAATTCACGCGAGGGGCGTTTCATCTGGCCCGCCCGCACGCCCTGCACCTCGACCCCGGCAAACAGCAGGACCGTACCGGCAAGAAAGGCGATCGAGCCGAGACCCGATATCTGCGGCAGCCAGGGGTGCACCTGATGGCCCGCACTGGAGGTGGCATCGGTGACGACGGCCGAGGCCGAAATCAGCTCGATCGGATTGCCGAGCGCAATCCAGACCACCGCGAGGACCATCAGGAACAGACCCGGCAGGACGGTGCCGAGCACGAAGAGCCACTGGCTGAAACTGCCATAGGATTTCTCTCCGAACATGGCGATCAAGGTGGCCAGCCAATAGACGACGACCACGACGGCGAAATTGAAGAACGGGCTGGAGGCCAGATCGGGCCGCCCGGCCACATAGGCCAGCGCCCCCGCCGTAAAGCCTAGGGCCACCGGGTACCAGACAACATTCTGAATCCATTGCAGCCAGACCGCGGCAAGCCCCCAGGAACTGCCGAAGGCTTCCTTGACCCAGGTGTAGACGCCGCCCTTGTCCCGGGTGAACATCCCGCCCAGCTCGGCCGAGACGAAGGCACCGGGGATCAGGAAGAACAGCGTCGCGAAGCCGATGTAGAACCACATCGTCAGCCCTTCCTGGGCCATCATCGGCAGGCCGCGCAGGCTGAGAACGGCGGCGGCGGTCATCAGGGCGACGCCCCAGACCGTGAAACGATGCGCCTTGGCGGGCGCATCCGATGGAGATGGTGTTGACATGTCTTTCTCCTCGATTTGCGGTCGAGGGCGATTTCGGAATTGATGTCCTCGACAGGTTGCTCCCTGCCGCAAATCAATCCGGGACGCTGTTAGCTGCCTAACCGCGCCGAGCACGAAACCGCGATCGCGGCAGCACCCGCTCGGCAAGGCCGGCAAGGAAGCGCCCCTGCATGGCATCGGCCTGTCCGGGCCCGGCCAGGTCGTGCAATCCGACATGTGCCGCGGCCTCGATCCGCCGGTCGATCCCGCAATCGCGGTAGAACCGGTTCAGCGTCGCGATCATGTCCGGGTCCGGGCCGCGCATCAGCATCATCGCATGGCTCTGCACCGCGTGCCCGGCCGCGACAGGGCGCCAGCGCTGCGCGGTTCCGGCAAATTTCCGGCCCGCGACGGTGACATTGAACCGGCCATCGCAAAAGGCCCCGGGCACCGAGCCGTGGCAGGAGTCGATGCCCAGATCGGCAAGGGCCGCGCGGATCGGCGCGGTCAGGTGCCGGTAGGCATCGTCCAGCCCGGGGGCCGGCCCGGGCGGCGCACGAAACAGCAGCGTCAGGTTTGTGACCCCGGGCCCCTGCGGCACCAGATCCCCGCCGGTGGCGCGCAGATGCACCGGCCACCCGGCCTCGGCGGCCGCGGCGCCGGCGCGGGCAAATCCGGGCAACCCGCCCAGCCGCTTCGGCGCGACCAGCGCCGGTTCGCAGGACCAGAGCAGGGCAGCGGCGGCGGCGCGCCCCTCGGCGATATCGGCCAGGCGCGCCGCCTCCCAGTCCAGGGCCTCGGCCAGGGGCATTTCCCGCACCGGACCGGGCGCCGCCGTCTCGCTCAAGTGATCTGCCCGATCACGTCTCCCTTGCGCACGATGGCGTCGGCCTGACGGGTGATCTTCAGAACCCCGTCGGCGGGCGCGGCCACCTCGAACTGCGACTTCTCGACCATGATCTCGGCCAGAAGCGCCCCCTTCTTCACCGTCGCCCCGTCCGAGGCCAGCCAGTTGGTGATGACAGCTTCCATGCTGTCGTCCTGCCACAGATCCTGCGGCACTTTCACATCGGTCGCCATGCGCGCGCTCCTTCCGTTGTCCGACACCTGCTACATGTTGCGGTATGCAGCGATGATCTTGTCCGGATTGGGCAGGCAGAACTGCTCCATGTTGCGCGCGTAGGGGATCGGCACATCCGGGAAGGTGACCCGCGCCGGAGAGGCTTTCAGCTTCGAGATGTCGTGCTCGGTCACCGTCGCGATGATCTCGCCCGACACGCCGTAGCTGTGATAGTCCTCGTCCACCACGATCAGTCGGCCGGTCTTGGCGACCGAGTTGATCACCGTCTCGCGGTCCAGCGGGACCAGCGACACCAGATCGACGACCTCGGCGCTGACGCCCTCCTCGGCCAGCTTGTCGGCGGCCTTCAGCGCGTTGTGCACGCCCATCGCCAGCCCGACCAGCGTCACGTCGGTGCCTTCGCGGACCACCTTGGCCTTGCCGATCTCGACCGTATAGCCTTCCTCCGGCGTGTTGACGGTCGCCCGCGGCTCGGTCCCGAGCCAGCCCATCCCCTGCAGTCCCTTGTGGAACATGTAGACCACCGGGTTGTCGTCGCGGATCGCGGCGGTCATCAGCCCCTTGGCGTCATAGGCGTTCGAGGGCGAGACCACCTTCATCCCCGGCAGGTGCGCGAAGGTGCCGTAGAGGCATTGCGAATGCTGGCCGGCGTCGGAATAACCGCCGCCGGTCGAGGTCATCAGCACCATCGGCACCGAGGCATTGCCGCCGGCGAAATAGGTGTTCTTGGCCATCTGGTTGTAGATCGCATCGAAGCAGACGCCGAAGAAATCGACGAACATCAGCTCGACGATCGGCCGCATCCCGTCCATCGCGGCGCCCACGGCGGCGCTGATGAAGCCGGTTTCGGAAATCGGCGTGTCGCGGACCCGTTCCTTGCCGAATTCGTCGAACAGGCCACGGGTATTGCCGAAGATGCCGCCGAACCCGGCGACATCCTCGCCCATCACGAAGACCGAGGGGTCGCGCTGCATTTCCTGCTGCATCGCCTCGGCCATGGCGCGGGCGATGGTCAGGCGGCGTTCGTTTGTCGGTTGGTCAAGCATGGCTATGATCCTTTCATACCACTCGCGGTGGAAGTCGGAAAATCAGACGAAGACTGCGGTCAGCGCATCGCTGTCCGGCGCCGGGGCGCTGTCGCGGGCAAAGTCGATCGCCTCGGCGACCCGTGCCTCGGCCCGCTTCTCGATCTCGTCGAGCTCCCCGGCCGCCATGCCCTCGGCCAGCAGGCGCTCGCGCATCTTCGGCAGCGGGTCCTTGGCGAACAGCGCGTCCTTCTCGCCCTTGGGGCGATACTGCTCGGCATCGCCCATGAAATGCCCGGCCAGACGGTAGGTCTCGACCTCGATCAGGGTCGGACCCTTGCCGGCACGGGCCCGCGCGATCGCCTCGCCGGCGATATCGAAGATCGCATAGGGATCGTTGCCGGGGATGTAGTGGCCCGGCATCCCGTAGCCCGCCGCCCGCACGTCATTGCGCGCCACGGCGGTGGCTTCCGACTTCGGCACCGAGATGCCCCAGGAGTTGTCCTCGATGACGAAGACGACCGGCAGTTTCCAGACCCCGGCCAGGTTGAGCGCCTCGTGGAACGCCCCTTGGTTCGCCGCGCCTTCGCCCAGGAAGGCGACCGCGACCCCCGGCTTGCCTTGCAGCTTTCGCGACAGGGCGGCGCCGCAGGCCGGACCGCAGCTTTCGCCGATGATCCCCGAACAGGCGAAATGCACCGAGGGATCGAACAGGTGCATGTGGCCGCCGCGCCCCCCCGAAAGCCCGGTCGCCTTGCCGAAGATCTCGGCCGCCATCTTCTTGAGGTCCACGCCCTTGGCAATGGCCTGATGGTGCGGGCGGTGGGTCGCGGTGACGGTGTCATCGGCCTCGAGATGCGCGCAGACCCCGACGGCGACCGGCTCCTGCCCGTTCGACAGGTGCATCTCGCCCGGAATCGGGCCGCTGGCCATGTTGAATGCGGGTGTCTTGCCTTCCAGATAGATCTTCTCGATCGCTTCCTCGAAGCGCCGACTGACCATCATGGTTTCATACATCCACAGTGACTGTTCCTTCGACGGTTGCATGCGAACCCTCCAATCCCCGGTTACGGCGCTCGGGCGCCACCGAGGAAAGGTTAGACCCCGTCCGACAAGTCACATTGATGCAGATCAATGGGGGAAGCCCGGTCTCTTCACCAGTCGGTGATGACCGGGCGCGGCCGGTCGGGACGCCGGCATGGCCCGCCGCCCCGGCCGGTTGTCGTCAGGGTTCCTTCGGCCCGCGGAACAGGCTCTGCGCGGTGTAGACCAGGATCGCCGAACCGGCGGCGCCCATGGCGGCGATGCCGAGCAGCACGATCACGTCGATCGCGCCCCCCATGTCGCTCAGGCTGGAATGCGTCATCGCCATCACGAAGACCACCGCGGCCACCGCGCCGAAGGGCATCGACAGCTGCGCCAGCAGGAACTTGCGCATCGACATCGACCGGTCGCGGATCAGGACATAGAGATAGGCGACCGTCACCACGACAGCTGCCGCGACCATGGCCCAGAACAGGACGCGCCCGAAGATTTCCTCGAACACGGCGATCATCGTCTCGAAAGTCAGTTGTTCCATGATCTGCCCTCCTCAGGCCTTGCCACGCAGCATGGCGTTGTAGGTCGCCTTCAGCGCGACCTCCTTCATCAGCCAGCTGATCCACAACTCTTCCAGCGGCGCGATCACGCCCGGGAAGGACGGTGTCAGGTTGTTGTGATAGTCGAATTCGATCAGCATCGCCCGGCCGACGCGGGTGATCAGCGGGCAGGAGGTATAGCCGTCGTAGATGGCGGTTCCCTCGCGCCCGTCGATGGCGGCAACCAGGTGATCCTCGACCACCGGCACCTGCCATTTGACCGAGGCGGCGGTCTTGCCCTTGGGCACCCCGGCGACATCGCCCAGGGCGAAGATTTCCGGATAGCGCAGATGCCGCAGGGTCTTCTGATCGACCTCGACCCAGCCCTGATCGGTCCATTTGTCGGCCCAGCTCAACCCGGACTGGCGCACGAATTCGGGCGCGCGCTGCGGCGGGATCACATGCAGGTAGTCATAGTCCATCTCGGTGTCGCCATCGGGCGTGGCGAAGGTGGCGCGCTTCTGCCCCGGATCGACGGCCTTCAGCACATGGCTGTACTGCGGGGTGATGCCGCGACTCTCGAACAGCATCCGCACCTTTTCCGACACGATCGGCACCCCGAACAGGCTGTTGTTGTTCGAGGCGTAATGGATCTCGTGCTTGCCCGGGCCGGCGGTGCGGGTGGCGATGTCTTCGATCAGGAAGGTGTGCTTGAGCGGCGCACCGGCGCATTTCATCTCGGTCGCGGGCCGGGTGAACAGGCCCACGCCGCCTTCCTCGGTGAATTTCTGCGCCGCCTCCCAGGTCTTGGCGGCATATTGCGGGCCGGCATAGAGCGCGCCGATGCCGTTGCTGCCGACCAGATCCAGCGAGAAGCCCTCGATGGCGTCGTGATCCAGCACCAGGCCCGGCGCGACGATCAGGAAGTCATAGGGCAAAGACTGGCCGCCGGTGGTGGCGACCGTCTTGGCCAGCGGATCGACCGCCGCGGCGCCCTCGGTGATCAGGGTGATGCCCTTCGGCAGCCATTCGGCGGTCTCGGACCGGGTATAGGCGGCCGGTTTCAGCCCCGCCGCCACCAGCGACAGCCCGGGCTGATAGAGATGCACCGCACTGGGGTCGAGAATGGTGATGTCGGCGCCGTCGAGCCGGCCCACCAGCCGGTTGACCAGCGCGGTGCCGGCGGCCCCGGCGCCGATGATCACGATGCGGGCCTTGGTCTGCACCTTCACCGCCTCGGCCGGGCGAACCGCGGCCACGGTGGCAAGCCCGCCGGCCGCCAGCCCCAGAAAGGCCCGCCGCGAGGTCTGCAATGTCTCTAAGTCCTTCATCTGTCATCTCCTGAAAATGCGCGCCGGGGGGTCGGGACCGGCCGGTCGCGGCGTCGGAAGTCAATAGCGGGCCCCCGCCGGGCCGCGGGGTGCCCTCTCGGGGCCTCCACACGGGCCGGGGGGGGTCGCGGCGGCACTCATTCCGGCACGCAGATCGCCCGGGACCGGATCGCCATGGCGGTGCGCAGGATCAGCCCGGCCACCACCACGACCAGCAGGGCCAGCAGCCCGGCGCCGATCCAGCGATGCGCCTCCGAGCCGGTCACATGAGCGTAGAGGAAGCTGGCGATGGACAGCGCCGCCAGCGGGAAGGACAGGGCCCACCACGACAGCGCAAAGGGCAGCCGGCGCAGCTTGGCCACCTGCGTCGCCACGATCAGCGCAAAGACATAGGCCGTGCTCAGCAGGAAATGCCCGAACAGCCCCGGTTCCCCGGTCAGACGAACCCAGGCGACGAAGGCCACGGCGGGCGGGGCCACCAGGATCATCAGCGTCGGCACCATCTTGCCCGGCATCGGGTCGTGGAACATCAGCCGGTTCATCACCAGGGTCAGCAGGACGATCCAGAAGATCAGCCCTCCGGAAAAGAACAGCCAGGACAGTTCGACATAGCCCAGCTGCGCCCCGGCCAGCGGCACGATCACGTTGCCCACGGCGGGGATGAACCAGGCCGGGGTCATCATCCCGGTCTGGAACGGACGATGCCCGATCCAGGCCGAGATCACCGCCAGCGCCAGCACGCCCTGCAACAGGGTCGCCAGCAGCCAGATCGCTTCGGCCGAGCGCGGCGCGATCTCGAGAAGGGTCGTGGCCAGAAGCAGCAGCGAGATCGAGATCGCCGGGAAGAAGGCGATCCGCACCGGGTGGTGCCATTCGGCCGCGACCTCGGCGGGATGCAGGAATGCCTTGGTCAGATACCCGGCCGCGACCGCCGCGAGCATCAGCACAGACAGGATCAGCACCGCCTGCGAGGCACCATGGCCAAGCGCATAGGCCGTTTCCGCCGCCCGCACGGCCAGGGTGAGTCCCAACATGCCCATGCCGACGGCAAAGAATGTGACGGGGTAGTTTGCGGGCCGCGACTGGGCCGCGGGCACTGCTGCGGAAACTGACATGGTCCGACCTTTCTGATTTCGGTCCCGGTCATCGGGGTGCGGCCGGTGCCGCACCCCGGCCGGGTCAGCCCTTGGACTCGCCGGGCGGCACCGGGATGCCCTCGGCCATCTTGCGTTCGTCTTCCTTCAGCTCAAGCCACATCGCGTTCATCACGGCGAAGATGGCGGCCAGCGGAAGTCCCAGAATCCAGGCGAAATACCACATGGGATTTCCCTCCTTCAGTAAGCGGAATTGGAGTTGTCGGTGACATCGGCAACGGTGACCTTGCCCCAGAGCACCTTGTAGACCCAGGCGGTGTACATCAGGATCAGCGGCACGAAGATCACCGTGACCACCAGCATGATGAACAGGGTCAGATGCGAGGACGAGCTGTTCCAGACGGTCAGCGAGGACTGCGGATTGCTGGAGCTCGGCATGATGAAGGGGAACATCGTCAGGCCGACCGAAGAGATCACCCCGAGGATGGCCATCTTCGATGTCAGCAGGGTCGAGACCTCGCGCCCCGCCTTCAGCCCCAGATAGGTCAGCAGCCCGCCGACGACGCCCATGATCGGCGCGATGGCGATCCAGGGACGGTCGGCATAGGCCGTCAGCCAGCTGGACGTGCGCTCGACCTCGAAATGCAGCGGGTTCGAGGGGCCGTTGGTCACATAGTCACCGACGATGCGGAAACCGTCGATGCCCACCGCCATCCACAGCCCGGCCAGCACATAGGTGCCGACCGCGACAAGCGCCGCGATGGCTCCGATGTCGCGGGCCCGGTCCTGAACCACGCCATCGGTCTTGAGCGTCAGCCAGGCCCCGCCATGCATGACCAGCATCGACAGCGAGACCACGCCGGCCAGGATCGAGAACGGGTCGAGCAGGCCGATGAACTTCATGTACCAGGCACCCTCGTAGATGGTGTGCAGGTCGTCGGTGAAGTGGAAGGGCACGCCCTGGATCACGTTGCCGACGGCCACGCCGAACAGCAGGGCCGGGACGGCGCCGCTGGCGAACAGGGCCCAGTCCCAGGCGTTGCGCCAGCGCGGATCGTCGCGCTTCGAGCGGTATTTGAACGCCACCGGCCGCACGATGAAGGCCGCCAGCACCACGAACATGGCCAGGTAGAACCCCGAGAAACTGACCGCATAGAGCGGCGGCCATGCGGCAAAGATCGCGCCGCCCCCGAGGATGAACCAGACCTGGTTGCCTTCCCAGACCGGGCCGACGGTGTTGATCGCCACCCGGCGCTCGACATCGGTCTGGCCGACGAAGGGCAGCAGGGCGCCGACCCCCATGTCGAACCCGTCGGTCAGGGCAAAGCCGATCAGCAACACCCCCAACAGGCCCCACCAGACCACACGCAGGAATTCGTAACTTACAAGGTCATGCAGGATCATCAGTCTTACTCCGCAGGCATGGCGATGGCATCGGCATTCTTCCGGCCGGCCAGGCGATTGTTGTGACGTTCGTTCCAGGCCTCGGTCTCTTCGACGTCCATGTAGGGGCCCTTGCGGATGTATTTCAGCATCAGGCCCATCTCGATGATGAACAGGACGGTGTAGAAGAGCACGAAGCCCAGCAGGGTCATCGTCACCTCGGTCACCGACAGCGCCGAGACCGACATCGCGGTCGGCAGCACGCCGTCAACCGTCCAGGGCTGGCGTCCGAATTCGGCGACGAACCAGCCGAGCTCGGCGGCAAGCCAGGGCGCCGGGATCATCCAGACCGCCAGATGCAGCGCCGGGCGGGGGAAGCTCATTCCCCGGAACGAGGCACGATAGAAGAAATACAGCATCGTTCCGATGAAGCCGAAGCCCAGCCCGACCATCAGGCGGAAGGCCCAGAACAGCGGCCAGACCGTCGGCACGGTGTCATTCGCGGCCGCAACGATCTGCTCGTCGGTCGCGTCCAGCGGGTTATCGACGTATTTCTTCAGCAGGAAGGCAAAGCCCAGATCGGCCGAATGCTCCTCGAAGGCGGCCTTGGTCTCGGGATCGGCGGCATCGCGGGCCTCGCGGATGTCCAGCAGCGCCTTGTAGGCGATCTGGCCCGAGCGGATGCGTTCTTCCGCGGTCGCCACCAGTTCGTTGATGCCCGGGATCACCGTGGTCAGTGACCGGGTTCCGATCAGCCCCATCACCCAGGGCACCTCGATGGCATATTGCGTCTCGCGCGCCTGCTGATCCGGGAAGCCGATCAGGTTGAAGGGCGCCGGCGCCGGATGGGTCTCCCACATGCCCTCGATCGCAGCCAGTTTCATCTTCTGGCTGTGGGTCGCGGAATAGCCGGATTCGTCACCCAGCAGGACGACCGAAAAGGCCGCGGCGACACCGAAGGCGGCCCCGACCGTGATGGAACGTCGCGCCAGCTCGGAATGGCGGCCGCGCAGCAGGTACCAGGCCGAGACGCCGATCACGAAGACCGAGGCGGTGACATATCCGGCAGAGACGGTATGCACGAACTTGGCCTGTGCGACCTCGTTGAACAGCACCGAGAAGAAATCCGTCATCTCCATGCGCATCGTCATCGGGTTGAACTCGGCACCCACCGGATTCTGCATCCAGCCGTTGGCGATCAGGATCCACAGCGCCGAGAAGTTCGACCCGATGGCGACCAGCCACGTCACGATCAGGTGCGCGACCTTGCTCAGCTTGTCCCAGCCGAAGAAGAACAGGCCGACGAAGGTCGCCTCCAGGAAGAAGGCCATCAGCCCTTCGATCGCCAGCGGCGCCCCGAAGATGTCGCCGACATAGTGGCTGTAGTAGCTCCAGTTCATCCCGAACTGGAATTCCATGGTGATGCCCGTGGCGACGCCAAGAACGAAGTTGATCCCGAACAGGGTCCCCCAGAACTTGGTCATCTGCCGCCAGATCGGGCGGTTGGTCATGACATAGACCGTCTCCATGATCGCCACGAGGATCGACAGACCCAGTGTGAGCGGCACGAAGAGGAAGTGATACATGGCTGTCATCGCGAATTGCAGGCGCGACAGCTCGACGATACCGAATTCCATTTGCTCAGCTCCAGCTACCGGGCGACGACTCTCCACCGCCCATAGTATTCCAATTGGAAGATGTATCTGCCCGGTGCCGGGCCGATACATTGATCTGAATCAAAAACCAGTATCAAAGATACGACTTAACTCAGTGCAAGGGTCCGGTCTGCAAAGCGCTGCTCCGCCGCACGATGCGCGGCGATCAGAACGGCGGCCTCCGGCAGGTATGTCCGGACCCCTTCAAGCACTGCCTCGGCGGTGGGCCGGTCCAGCCCTTCCGTCGGTTCGTCCAGCAGCAGCACCCGCGGCCGCCGCAGCAGGGCGCGGGCCAGGGTCAGGCGGCGCGCCTCGCCCCCCGACAGGCCGCTGCCGCGCGCCGCGATCATGGTTTGCAGACCGTCCCGCCCGCGCAGGGTCTGCGCCAGCTGCGCCCGTTCGAGCACCTCCCACAGGGCCTCGTCATCGGCATCGGGATCGGCAAGCCGCAGCGCCTCGGCCACGGTTCCGGTCATCAGGGCACTGCGCTGCGGCAGCATCGTCACCGCCCGGCGCAGCTCGGCCTCGCCCCAGTCCGCGACCGGAAGCCCGCCGAGCGTGATCCGCCCCGCCGCGACCGGATGCAGCGCCGCGACCGCCAGCAGAAGCGTCGATTTGCCCACCCCGCTCGGCCCGGTGAGGGCGACCGTCTCGCCATATCGAACCGTCAGCGACAGGTCGCGGATGATCGGCACCGCCGATTGCACCCGGTGCAGCGTGACCGAGTCGATGCAGAGCGGCGCCTCCGTGGTGCCGCTTGCCCTCCGCTCCTCCGGCAGGGCGCCGGCAATATCGCGCGAGACCCGCCGCGCCGCCTCGGCCATCCGCCCGAGATCGCTGGCCGCCCGGCGCAGCGGCGCCACGGTCTCGGCCAGCGCCAGCGCGGTCAGGAACCCGAGCGCGGCAAAGGCAGGGGCGATGACGCCCGACCGGACCAGCGAGATGCCCAGCCACAGCACGCCCGCCGCCACAAGCGTGCCGAGCATCTGGATCGCGGCCCCGGCCAGCCGCTCGGCCCGGTCCTGGGCACGGCGCAGCAGGCGCCGCCGCTCATCCGCCGCCAGCGCGTGTTCGGCCTGCGCGGTCAGGCGGCCCTGCACGGCCAGATCGCCGCGGGCCCGGATCAGGTCGATCAGCCGGGCACGGAAGGCCTGCCCGGCGGCCTCGGCCCTGCGCGAGAGCGACGCCGTCTGCCGGGTCGTCTGCCAGAAGATCAGCCCGGCCCCCAGGCTGAAACCGAGAAACACCCACAGGGCGACGCTCGGGCCGACCAGCGCCCAGAGCACCGCAGAGGCCGCCAGCAGGGTCGCCAGCCCGGCCAGCACCGGCAGCACCAACCGCAGCGGCACCCCGTCGAGCGCGTCGATGTCCGAGGTCAGGCGGTTCAGCGCCTGCGCCGCCCGCAGCCGCACCATCCGGCCGTGCGGCGCCGCCACCAGCCCGTCGAGCAGCCGCAACCGCAGCCCTTCCAGCGCCCGCAGGGTGGCGTCATGGGTCAGCAGGCGTTCGCCATAGCGGGCCGCGGCGCGTCCCAGGGCCAGGAACCGGACCATGGCCGAGGGCCGGAAGACATCGAAGACGGTGCCCATCCCGGCCAGCCCGGCGGCGGCGGCGGCGGTGATGAACCAGCCCGACAGTCCCAGCAGCGCCGCGCCCATGGCCAGCACCACGAAGCTCAGCACCGCGCCCCGGCTCAGCGACAGGCGCTGGTCGCGCAGGATGACCCGGAATATCTGCCAGAGCGGTCTCATGCGCCTGCCCCGATCGGAATGACCCGGTCCATCCGCGCCGCCAGCGCCGGGTCATGCGTGGCCACGATCAGGGTCGCGCCGCGGGCCACTTCGGCCATCAGCCCCTCGATCACCGCCTGCGCGGTTCGGCTGTCCAGATCGGCGGTCGGCTCGTCCGCCAGGATCACCTCCGGCCCGCCATAGATGGCGCGGGCCAGGGTCAGCCGCCGGGCCTCGCCGCCCGACAGGCCGCCCCCGGTTTCCCCCAGCCGCGTGTTCAGCCCCTGCGGCAGCGCTTCGACCACCTCGCGCACCGCCGACTGGGTCAGCGCCGCCGGAAGGTCGCCCTCACGCTCCAGCGTCAGGTTGCGCCGCAGGCTGGCGTTGAGGAAATGCGGCGCCTGCGGCATCCAGCCCAGCCGCGCCCGCCAGCCATCGGCGGTCGCATCGCTCAGTTCCTGCCCCGCCACCCGGACCTGACCCGAGCCGGGCACCACCAGCCCGGCGATCATCCGCAGCGTTGTGGTCTTGCCGGCGCCGCTGGGCCCGGTGAGGGCGACGCTTTCCCCGGGCGCGATGTCGATATCGGGCAGGGTCGTCCCCCCCGGCAACCGGCAGCCCCGCAGCGATATGGCCGGCGCCCCGGGCAGCGGCTCCGCCCGGCCGCCCTGCCCCAGCAGGCTGTCGGTGCCGGCGCTCTGCCAGGCCTCCATCTCCTTCAGCACCGCATCCGCCGCCGCCTTGTCGTGCCAGGCCGCCGAGAGATCCCGCATCGGCTGGTAGAACTCCGGCGCCAGCAGCAGCAGGAAGATCCCGGCCTGCGCCGAAATCGGACCGCCCCAGCTGCCGAAGGAAAGCTCACCGAGCAGCGAGAACCCGATATAGACCGCGACCATCGCGACGCCGATCGCGGCAAAGAGCTCCAGCACCGTCGAGGACAGGAAGGCGATCTGCAGCACCGCCATGGTGCGCCGGCGCAGGTCGCCGGCCTTGGCCGCAAAGCCGTCGCGCACCGCCGCCCCGGCGCCGAGCAGCCGGATATCGACCAGCGCCGAAAGCCGCTCGACCAGCAGGTCGTTGAGACCGCCGATCTCGACCATCTGCCTCTGGCTGGCCTCCTTGGCCGCCATCCCGACCAGCGCCATGAAGACCGGGATCAGCGGCCCCGAGACGATCAGGACCAGCGCCACCGCCCAGGACTGCCACAGCGCCAGGGCCAGGATCACCAGGGGCAGGACCATCACCCGCGCCCGTGCCGGGGCATAACGGGTCAGATAGGGCGCCAGCAGGTCGAGCTTCTCACCGGCCAGGGCGGCCAGGCTGCCGGCGCCGCCAAAAGGGCTGTCCCCGGCCCGCCGCGCCTCCTGTGCCACCACCCGGGCGCGGGCGGCATGGATCACCGTCTCGGCCGCCAGCTGCGATTGCGTCTCGCTCAGCACGCCCAGAATCGCCCGCCCGGCCCCGAGGGCGGCAAATCCCAAGGCGACGGTCAGCGGCGAGACGTCGGCCCCGGTCAGCAGGCCGCCCAGGGCATGCGCCACCAGCGCCGCCTGCAACGGCCAGATCAGCGCCGCCAGCACCGACAGAAGCGCCGCTCGCCGCAGCCGGTCGCGCCCGGCCGCCAGGATCGGCTCTGCGCCGCCCGCCGGTTCGGCCCGCGCCTCATCCCTGTCCGGGGTATCCTCTGTCACGAACCGCGCCCTGAAACTTGACTTGCGGATACCAGATATTCAGCCCCGCCCGGCATTGAACTGATCTGGATCAAATACAGGCCCTCTGCCTCTGGTGATTGTAGACTAAAACTGGACTCCCAGATGAGACTTTCATGCGCCTGACCACAAGGACAAACCTGGCCTCGCGGATTCTCATGGCCTGCGCCGTGAACGACAGGGCCATCGTGCGCACGGCCGATATCGCCGAGAAATGCAACGCATCGATCAATCACCTGCAACAGGTGGTGAACATGCTGCAGAGCAACGGCTTCGTGGAAACGCTCCGGGGCCGCAGCGGCGGATTGCGCCTGGCGCGTCCGATGGAGGAGATTTCCATCGGCCAGGTGTTCCGGGTCTTCGAGACCTCGGCCGCCTTCGCGGAATGTTTCGACCCGGAAACCAACACCTGCCCGCTGTCCGATATCTGCCGCCTTCGCAACTACATCACCCGCGCGGTCGAGGCCTTCTATCACGAGCTCGACATGGTCACCCTGGCGGATCTGGTGAAGGGCAACTGCGGCCTCTCGGCCCTGCTGGACATGGCCCCCCAGACCCGGCCCGATTGCCGGAACGCCCGGGAAGACGCCGACGCGGACCTCTGACCGCCCGTCCTGCGGGCCCGGTCGGGTCTCCGCATTTCTCCCGCGGCCACGGCCCTCCGCAGGCATGGGGTTCACGGCTTTCCGAAAAACAAGTGATCCGGACCATCCCCCCCTCCGTAACTCTCATGTGACCAGAAACTGGACCAAGCCAAACCGGTCCGCCAACTCGGAGACGTCTCATGGGAATGAAATTCAAAGCCACCGCGACCGCCCTGGCCCTGGGCCTTGCCGCTGCCAGCGCCAACGCGGCCAACATCGTCGAAGTCGCCGCGGCCGACGAACGCTTCTCCACGCTTGTCGCCGCGGTAAACGCCGCCGGCCTGGCCGAAACCCTCTCGGGCCCGGGGCCCTTCACGGTCTACGCGCCGCTGAACGATGCCTTTGCCGCGCTTCCGGACGGCACGGTCGAGACGCTGCTGAAACCCGAAAACAAGGGCCAGCTGACCGATATCCTTCTCTATCATGTCGATGACCGCAAGCTGACCGCCGGCATGATTCCGGCCGGCTCGAACTATTTCCAACCGGTCCTGACCAGCGAGCGCCTGTGCATCACCTCGGGCGCCGGCGGCGTGACGATTGCCGACGGAACCGGGGACATGGCCAATGTCGTGATTGCCGACATCATGACCGACAATGGCGTCATCCATGTCGTGGACAAGGTGCTGCTGCCCGGCACCCGCCCGGCCTGCCACTAGCATGCCATCCGGTCGGCGCCCTGCCGGACAGGCAGGGCGCCACCGACACAGGGGAGCGGTCCGCGGCAGCGATGCGGGCCCTCTCGCCCCCGGACCCGGCGCCGGACGGGCGCATGGCCGGACCGCGCCACTCACCCGACAAGGCGCAAGCCCCCCATCCGCTCTTGCCGATCGGCCGCGCTTGAAGCTGTTGCGTTCAAAGGTCGATATGGCGCCATTGAACGATAACGCCCCGCCCCCCGGCCCGGCAGGCATCGGCGCATCCGGGACGTCCCGCGGCGCCGCCCCCGATCCGCTCGGGCAATCGGGTCTCGACTATGATCGGCGCCGCGGGCATTCTGGGGCCGGTTGGTCCGCCCTCGGGGCTCTCGGCTGGCGCCTGGCAATGGCGGCCTCGCCCCGGACCGGACGGGCGGCCTGTTGAGAGTTCACCGCGAGTTCGCCGCAATCCGCACAGCCCCAGAGGACAACCGATGCGCCGCGCCCTTCTTCTTCTGCCACTTCTCGTCGCCTGCGGCACCCCGGAATACCAGACCGAGCGCCGGGCCTGCACCGCGGAATGGAATGTGAAGATTCCGCAGGACCTCTATCAGAGACTGGTCCAGCGAACCCGGTACGAACAGCGCCCCAGCGGCAAGTCCACCTGCACCACCACCGGCAACACGACCACCTGCGTGGACGAGATGATCTCGGTCCCGATCCCCTATACCGATGTCGAGACGGTCGATCGCAACAAGCCGCGCCGCGATGCACAGATCCGGCTCTGCACCGCCCAGGCCTGCCAGGCCCGCTACGGCAACGCCGACTGCAAGACCTGAGTCCGGGCGCCGCCTGCCCTAATAGGTGACGGCCACCTCGTACATCACCGGCTCGAAACTCTTGCACAGCTCGTTCAGCCGCCGGTTGCGCTCGCGCATCTCGGGCAGCCGCAACATCGCCTGGAAGTCATTGCGCGAGGTCCATTGCGAATAGCTCGCCACCCGCGTCTGCGCATCGTTGACATGCAGGGCCGAGCCGAGAAACCCCGGGCATTTCGAGATCACCTCGGCATGGGCCGATGACAGGGCCTCGACCAGGTCCTGGCAGGTGCCCGGCGTGACATCGAAGGTGGTGATGACGGTCTGTCCCTGAAACGCCGTGTCGAGTGCAAGCATCCGCTGTTCCCTTCCGCCTTGACTGCCGGAATGCTATCAAGAGCCGACCCACAAGGCGAGACCCCTGACATGCGTTACATTGCCCTGCTTTCCCTGGCCCTGCTCGCCGCCTGCAACGGCGTGCCCTTCGTGCCGCTGATCTGATGCAGCTCTACTACGCGCCCGGAACCGTCGCGCTGGCCGCGGTGATCGCGCTGGAAGAGGCCGGGGCGGCCTATGATCCGCTGCGCCTGTCCTTCGCCGATGGCGATCAGCTGCAACCCGCCTATCTGGCAGTGAACCCCAAGGGCCGGGTCCCGGCGCTGGTCACCGACGACGGGGTGCTGACCGAGACCCCGGCAATCCTGCGCTACATCGCGGCCCTGTACCCCGAGGCCGGGCTGCTCCCTTCCGACCCGCGCGAGGCCGCCCGGGTGGACGAGCTTTGCGCCTATCTCAGCGCCACCGTCCATGTCAGCCACGCGCATCGCGCCCGCGGCGCAAGGTGGAGCGACGATCCCGCGGTGATCGAGGCGCTGAAGCTAAAGGTGCCCAGCAACATGGCGGCGCATTTCTCGTATCTTTCCGGACAGTTGCGCGGGCCGTGGTATCTCGGAGAGCAATATTCGCTGGCCGATGCCTATCTCTTCACCATGGAGCGCTGGCTGCCCGGCGACGGGGTGGACCTGGCCGGCCTGCCGAAGATCGCCGCCCATATGGCCCGGGTCGAGGCCCGCCCCGCCGTGCAGAGGGCGCTGGCGGTGACGGCATGAACAGGCGGCGCGGCCCGGCATGAAGCTGATCGACCCCGACCACCCGTTCTTCGCCCGGCCCTGGGCCCGCTGGGGCACCGTCCTGGTGCCGGCGATCTGGGCCGTGGCAGAGCTCTTCTACGGCTCCCCCGGCTGGGCGTTGCTGTCCGGCGCGGCGGCGGTCTATGCGTTCTGGATACTGATCCTCAAAAGATAGCCGCCCGCCACCCGGACTCCCCGCCCCCAACAGGAACCACCATGGCGATCGACCCGATCCGACCCACCGACGACGATGCAAGGGCGCTGGCGCAATCGCTTCTGGCGCAGGCCCGGTTCGCGGCCCTGGCGGTCGTGCTGGAGGATGGCCGGCCGCAGGTCACCCGGATCGCATTGGGTCTTGCGCCGGATGGCGCGCCGCTGGCGCTGATCTCGGACCTCGCGGCGCACAGCCGGGCGCTGCGCTCGGATCCCCGCGCCTCGCTGCTGGTCGGCGAACCCGGCCCAAAGGGCGACCCGCTGACCCATCCGCGGCTGACGATCGAGGCCCGCGCCGCCTTCGTCAGCCCCGGGTCGCCCGACCGTCCGGCCCTGATGCAGGCCTGGCTGGCGCAGCATCCCAAGGCCGCCGTCTATGCCGGGCTGGCCGATTTCCGCTTCGTCCGCTTCGCGGTCCTTGCCGGCTTTCTCAACGGCGGCTTCGGCAAGGCCTTCCGGCTGGGTCCGGAAGACCTCGACCTGCCGCAGGTCTGAGCCGGCCTCAGACCGGGTTGTCGGCCCGCACCACCAGCTGCACCCGTCCCTTCACCGGCTCGGACCATGTCAGCCGCACCTGATTGCCGGGGCCGTAATTCGGCGTCGCATAGGGCATGGTGTGGATCTCGGTCCCCGATCCATTCGTGATCGGCCCCTCGCTCGATACCGAAGGCACCGTCCGCGCATAACCGCCGAAGGGCAGGTAGTCCCCGGCATCCAGCACCCAGGTCTTCGCCGCCGATACCTGCTGGAACTCCAGCACCGCCGGGTTCGCCGTGATCGCGTTGATGCCGTTGAACGTGTTGCCGTCGAAGACCACGTTGCGGGTCCGGCCGAAATCCAGCCCCGCGATCGTGGTATCGACCTTCTCGATCCGGGCGATGTTGCCGCCGGTCGCCTTGAACACATTGCCGGTCACCGTCAGCCCGTGCAGGAAATGCCCCGGTCCGTGGGGCTTCACCACGATGCAGGCCGAATCCGGCGCCGCGTTCGAGACGGTGAAGCTGTTGCCGGTGATCGTCAGCCCGCCAAAGGAGAATTCGGAAGAGAACTCCGGATTGGCGTCATGCTCGTTGGTCATCTCGACATAGCAGTTGTCGATGTAGTTCCCGACCAGCACCGACTTGCAGTTCGGATAGGTGAAGATCAGCCCGCCGACCCGGCCCGAGCCGACGATGCCGTCGCCCTGGAACCAGTGATTGCCGATCACCACATGGCCCGAGCCGAACAGCAGCCCGGTATGCAGGAACCTCTGGAACCGGTTCTCGCGGATCTTCGCGTCATTGGCGTTGACGTTGAAGGCCACCGTGGTCCGGTCCTGGATCGCCACGTTCTGCTCGTTCGAGTTGAAATGGCAGCGGTCGATCTGCAGGTCCTGGCAGCCGGTGCCGTGGCTGGTGATGCCGCGATCCTTCGGCCGGTTGATCGAGCTGTCGCGGATGTGGAATGTCTCGCCATCGGGGGCCAGCAGGATGCCGCTGGCAAACCCGTTGCACTGCAGCTCGATGTCTTCCAGCGTGAATTTCGAGACCTTCTGGAAGCCCGAGAAATCCAGCACATAGCGATAGCGGCTGAAGCTGTAGCTCTGGGTCGCCGCGGCCCCGTAGAGTGGCTGCGACAGGCTCAGCGACTGCTGCCCGACATTGCGGTCGGTCACATAGACCTCGCGCCCGACGCCATTGCCCGAGACCCGGCTGCCGATCTCGATATTGGCCACATTGGCGACATTTGTCAGCTTCTTCGGATTGCTGGCGCTGTAGGACCCGGTCGATGTCGCCGTCGCGGTCTCCCAGGCCGGGCCGTCGATGACATTGAACTGGCCGTTGCGGATCACCCGCCGGACCTCGAAGGTGTTCAGCGTGCCCTCGGCGGCCTGGATGTCGATCGGCTCTGTCACCTCGATGCGGCGCCCGCCCATGTCGAGGCTCTCGTGGTCGTTGTAGTTCAGAAGCGCCTGCACCGCCCGGCGAAACCCCTCCATCTCGTCGCCGCCGAAGGCGTCGATATAGGTCGGCAGATCGAAATTCTGCCGCAGCACCAGACGCTTGGCCGCCGGCAGGATGACCCGACCCTCAAAGCGGATCTGGGCGTTGATCGTCACGCTCTCGGACAGGTAGAAATCCCCCACGGGCACCACGATGTCGCGGCCGTCGGCATCGGCATCGGCGGCCAGAAAGGCGGCGCGGTCATCGGTCACGCCGTCGCCGATCGCCCCGTAGTCGCGCACATCGACCCAGCCCAGCATGCTGCGCAGGAAGGCCTCGGTCACATCCTCGACGATCAGATCGTCGATCCGCACCACGCCGCCGTTCGGCCCGGTCAGGTCCAGCCCCAGATGACCGATGGCGGTATCGCCGCCCCAGACCATGTCGACCCCGCCGCGATTGCCGGTGCCCAGGATGGCCGAGACCTCGACCACCTCGCCATAGCTGGTCAGCGTGACGGCAGGGCCAACCTCGGTCAGCCCCCCCGACATGCACCCCGCCCGACGTGCCGGCCCAGCCCGCGATCCGCACTGCGGGCTGGTTGCCCGAGACCGCCTTGACCCGCGCCCGGACCCGCAGGTAGCAGCCCGGCAGGATCGGCGTGTTGCCGGTAAAGCGCAGCTTCTGCGTCGCGGCGGTCTTGACCAGTTCCAGGCAGCCGCCGAAATCCTGATCGGCGGGAACCAGCGCCGCATTGCCCGCGCCCTGATAGGTGGCCGAACCGGGGGTGCCGTCCTCGCTCGACCAGACGTTCAGCCCGTCGGCAAAGGGCGGCGGCATGAAGATGATGCCATCGGTAATCGCTTTGTTCATCGGAACCCCTTTCACTTCCGCAGCGGACCGGGGCGCCGGGCCCGGCACCGGCCGGACCCGCGCAGGCTCCCGGCCCGAAAACCGGCGCGGGGCGTAGCACGGGGGATGTTGAGCGGCGCTTAAGCCGGCGCACGGTGGGGCAGGCCTGCCTGTCCGCCACAGCAGATCGGCACCGCCGGCCCGCGGCCCCCGTGGGTGGCGACGATCCCGCAATCCGGACCCTGCACGGCGCCGGCGGCATCCGTCACCATGACCTTCCGCCCGATCCCGGCAATGGATTGTCCCGCCCGGCGCCGCCGCCTAGGATCACGGCACAGGAGCCCGCCATGCCCTATGCCTTCCAGCCCGGCGATGCCACGATCCGCGCCGCCTTCCGCCGCATCGCGGTCGAACAGAGCGGCCATGCCATCGCCGCGCTGAGCGTCAGCGGCCCGAACCGCGCGGCGCGTGTCCACGAGGCCCGCAAGGCGATCAAGAAACTGCGCGCCCTGCTGCGCCTCTTCCGCCCCGCCTTTCCCCGCTTCAGACGCGAGAACAGGGCCCTGCGCGACATCGGCCGCGGCCTGGCGCCGCTGCGCGATGCCGATGTGACCACCGGGCTTCTTGCCGACCTGGCCGCCGAGACCGGTCTGCCGGTGCCCGACCTGCCGCCCGGCGCCGCGCCGCTGACCCCGGCCGAGGTCGAGACCCGGCTGCAAACCGCCATCGCCGGTCTCAAGGCGCTCCGCCAGCGTGCCAGGGGCTGGAAGCTCGACGCGCAGGGCTTCGAGGCGCTGGAGCGCGGGCTGGCCCGCAGCTGGGACGACGGCCGCAAGGCGCTGAAACGGGCCCGCCGGCACGGCACCCCGGAAGCGATCCACGAATTGCGCAAGCGGCTCAAGGACCACTGGTATCACGCCCGCCTTCTGGCCCCGGCCTGGCCTGCGATGATCGGCCTGCACCGGCAGCTGGCCGGCGATCTGGGCGAGGCTCTGGGCCGGCACCAGGACCTTGCCATGCTGGAACCGGTACTGGGCAACCTGCCGAACCTGCGCCCGCTGCTGGCGCTGGCCCGGCAGCAGCGCGGCGCGATCCTCGCCGACGCCCTGCCCCAGGCGACCCGGCTCTATGCCGAACCCGGCGCGGCGCTGGCCGCACGCTGGCGAAAATACTGGAAGGCCGCCGACCCGGCCCTGCCAAGGGTCTGAGAGCGCCCGCCCTCAGCCGGCCGTCAGCTCTCCGGCCAGGGCCTTGCCGATCAGCGCCTCGGTCGCCTTGACCCCGTAGAGCGCGATGAAACCGCCGAAACGCGGCCCCTGGCTGGCGCCCAGCAACACCTCGTAGAGCGCCTTGAACCAGTCGCGCAACGGCTCGAACCCGTGTTCGGTGCCGACCGCGAAGACCATGGTCTGCAGGGCTTCGGGTTCCGCCGCGCCCTCCCAGGCCGCCAGCCGCGCCGCCAGATCCTCCAGCGCCGCCCGCTCCTTGTCGCTCGGCGCCCGGTAGGACACGAAGGGTTTCACCCGATCCTCGTAATAGCGCAGCGCATAGCCCGCCGCCGCGTCCAGATCGGGGTTCTTCTCGGGCGTCGCCTCGGGCGCATAGCGCCGGATGAAGCCCCAGAGCGCCTCCTTGTCCTGCGCATGGCTCACCGAGGCGAGGTTCAGAAGCATCGCGAAGGGCACCACCATGCCGCTTTCCGGCGGCTCGCCGTGATGGATATGCCAGACCGGATTGGCCAGCTTCTGCTCCAGCGACTGGCCCGGATAGGCCCGAAGCTGCTGATGATACTCGTCCACCGCCTTCGGGATCACGTCGAACCACATCCGCTTGGCGGTCTTGGGCTTCTGATACATGAAATAGCCCAGCGATTCCGAGGCCGCATAGCTCAGCCATTCGTCGATGGTCAGACCGTTGCCCTTCGATTTCGAGATTTTCTGGCCCTTGTCGTCCAGGAACAGCTCATAGGTGAAATGCTCCGGCGCCTTGCCCCCCAGCGCCCGGCAGATGCCGTCATAGATCGGCGTATTGGTGCTGTGGTCCTTGCCGTACATCTCGAAATCGACCCCCAGCGCCGCCCAGCGGGCGCCGAAATCGGGCTTCCATTGCAGCTTCACCCGGCCGCCGGTGACCGGCAGGGTCCATTCCCGGCCGTCCTCGTCGTCGAAGGTGATCGTGCCCTCCTTGGCATTGACCTCCTTCATCGGCACATAAAGCACCCGCCCGGTCTCGGGATGGATCGGCAGGAAGCAGGAATAGCTCTGCTGGCGTTCCTCGCGCAGGCTCGCCAGCATGATCTCCATGATCGCGTCATAGCGCTCGCAGCAGCGCAGCAGCGTCTCGTCGAAGCGGCCCGACTTGTAGAACTCGGTGGCGCTGATGAATTCGTATTCGAAGCCGAAAGTATCGAGGAACCGCCGCAGCATGGCGTTGTTATGGGCGCCGAAACTGTCGAATTCTCCGAACGGATCGGGGACGGCGGTCAGCGGCTTTTGCAGGTTCTCCTGCATCATCTCCTGCTGCGGCACGTTCTCGGGCACCTTGCGCATCCCGTCCATGTCGTCCGAGAAACAGACCAGCCGCGTCGGAATGTCGCTGATCACCTCGAAGGCGCGGCGGATCATCGTGGTCCGCTGAACCTCTCCGAAAGTGCCGATATGCGGCAGGCCCGAGGGGCCATAGCCGGTCTCGAACAGGACATGGCCCTTCTCGGGCGGCGCCTTGTCGAAGCGTTTGAGCAGCCGACGCGCCTCCTCGAAAGGCCAGGCCTTCGATCGCATTCCAGCTTCGCGCAAGTCGCTCATCGTCATATCCTCATTGCCCGGGCCCGGTCTCGGGCCGCATCCCGGCAGGGGTCACTCCCTATTGCCGCACCGGCATGACGTCAATATTGTCGACGGGAAGCACCGGAGGCGCGCCGTGAACGACATATCCCATTCCTGGACCCCGCAGGATGCGCTGGTGGCGCTGATGTTCGCGGTCTCGGCCTCGGACGAGGCGCTGCGCACCGCCGAGCTGATCCGGATCGAGACCCTGGTCAACCACCTGCCGGTGTTCGGAAACTACGATCCCGACCGGATCACCACCGTGACCCAGACGGTGCTGGACCTGTTCACCGACGAGGACGGTCTCGACGCGCTGTTCGGCCTGGTCCGCGACAACCTGCCGGAAAAGCTCTGGGAGACCGCCTATGCCTTCTGTTGCGACGTGGCGGTATCGGACGGCAAGCTGGGCCAGGGCGAATTGCGGATGCTGGAAGCGATCCGCGACGAGCTGACCATCGACCGCCTGCACGCGGCGGCGATCGAATGGGGCGCAAGGGTGCGGCACCTGACGGTCTAGGCTGCCTGCCCGCACGCTGCACCCCGCTGGCCCCGCTGTCCCGGTAACATCCCATTAACCAAGACAGCCGTCCCCACGGCTTTTGCAACGATTCCAATATCTTGACCCCCCGTCCCCATGGGGACAGGTCGAAATACCCGCCTCAAGGACCGGTTTCAGAGGCTGGGGCGGACCTGCAGAAGCTGCATCACATCGGCCATTTCCGGGCCCTTCTCGCGCCCGGTCACGGCCTTTCTCAGCGGCATGAACAGGCCCCGGCCCTTGCGCCCCGTGGCGGCCTTGACCGCCGCGGTCCACTCGGCCCAGGTCTCGGGCCCGAACGGTCCCTCGGGCAGCACGGCAAAGGCCTGCGCGACGAAATCCCGGTCCTCCTCGGCGACCAGCGGCGTCGCCCCGTCGCGGAACAGCGCCCACCAGTCGGCCAGCTCGCTCCGCTTGCCGATATTGTCCTTCACCGCGTTCCAGAACGGCTCGCGGATCGCCTCGGGCACGCCCAGCTTCGCCAGGTCTTCCGCCACCGATGTCACCGGCATTGCCGACAGCACCTTCGAGGTCATCGGCCAGAGATCGTCCGGATCGAACTTGGTCGGCGCGGCGCCGAAATGCGAGATGTCGAACCCCTCGGCCAGTTCCTCCAGCGTCAGCCGCGGCTCCACCGGGTCCGACGATCCCAGCCGCGCCATCAGCGACAGCACCGCCATCGGCTCCACACCCTGCGCCCGCAGGTCGCGCAGCGACAGCGTGCCGAGCCGTTTCGACAACCCCTCGCCGCCCGGACCGGTCAGCAGCGAGTGATGCGCAAAGCGCGGCGCGGTGCCGCCAAGCGCCGCGATGATCTGGATCTGGGTCGCGGTATTGGTGACGTGATCCGAACCGCGCACGATGTCGGTGACCCCCATCTCGACGTCATCGACCACCGAGGCCATGGTATAGAGCATCTGGCCATCGCCGCGGATCAGCACCGGGTCCGACACCGAAGCCGCGTCGATCGACACCGGCCCCAGGATTCCGTCGGTCCACTCGATCCGCTCCAGCTCCAGCAGAAACCGCCAATGCCCCGAACGCTCGGCCCGCAGCGCGGCGCGCTCGGCCTCGCTCAGGTTCAGCGCCGCGCGGTCGTAGACCGGCGGCTTGCCCATGTTGAGTTGCTTCTTGCGCTTGAGGTCCAGTTCCACCGGAGTCTCGAAGGCCTCGTAGAGCCGGCCCTTCTCGCGCAGCTCCTGTGCCGCCGCCTCGTAGCGGTCGAGCCGCAGCGACTGGCGCTCGAACCGGTCCCAGGTCAGGCCAAGCCATTCGAGGTCCTCGCGGACGGCGTCGGCATAGGCCTCGGTCGAGCGTTCCGGGTCGGTGTCATCGAGCCGCAGGATGAAGGTGCCGCCGGCCTTGCGGGCGATCATCCAGTTGAACAGCGCGGCGCGCAGATTGCCGATATGCAGATAGCCGGTGGGCGAAGGGGCGAAACGGGTGGTTGTCATGGGGTATCTCCTGGCGGCGCTCTGTCTCACAGGCAGGGCGACTTGTCCAGAAATCCGGCTACTTCCGGCTCTGCGCCACCACCATGCCCGCCAGGATCAGCACCACGCCCGCGGCCCGCGCCCAGCCGCTGCCCGGCGCATCGCGCAGGATGTCCAGCAGCACGCCCGAGATCATCTGCCCGGCGATCACCAGCATCGCGGTCAGAACCGCCCCGATCCGCGCCACCAGCCAGCTGCCCGAAGCGACGAAGACGACGCCGAGCGATCCGCCCGCCCAGGCCCAGACCGGCACCGCCGACACGCGCTCGGGCCAGAGACCGGCGCCGGCCAGGCCCACGGCGATCAGCACCAGCAGCCCGACCAGGTGGTTCCAGAACGAAGCCACCAGCGGCGAGGTGGCCAGCGCCAGCCGCCCGTTGACCCCGCGCGACACCGCCACCAGCATCCCCGCGGCCAGGGCATAGAAAACCATCAGCGTCATCCGCCGGTGCCCCCGAAGATGATCACCAGGCAGCCCGCCAGTATCAGCACGACCGTCGCCGCATCGCGCAGATCCGGCGAGCGGCGCGGCATCCCGAACCAGCCGAAACGGTCCACCGCAAGGCTGAACGCCGTCTGCCCCGCCAGTCCGAGCGCCAGCATCCCCGACAGCGCCAGCGCCGAATTCATCGCGATCGAGCCGACGATCACCGTGACCGCCCCGGCGAGCCCGCCGAGATAGGCCCAGAGCGGCGCCCGCCCCGGCCCGGCCCCGCTGCGGCGTCGCGGCAGCAGCGCCAGAAAGGCCAGCGCCGCGACAGTGCCGGTGCCATGGGCGGCAAGCGAGGCGAAATGGCCGTTCGTCACCCCGGCCACGGTGCCGTTGCACAGGATCATGAGCGTCAGGATCCCGCCCGAGCCGAAGGCCAGCGCAAGATCCAGCATCCGCCTGGCTGCGACGGGTCGGATTGGCTGCGGCATCGGCTCTCCTGTCCTGGCGCCGCGCAGATGGCCACAGGCCGGACCGGACCGCAAGAGACCCCGGCCTCCGGACCCCGCCCGGATCGCCGCGCCCGCCCCCCTTGCCGCGCCTCCGCATCGCACCGATAGTCCGGGCATGACCACAGCACCGCCCCCCGCGCATGTCCTGCCGCCCTCGCTGGCCGATATCGAACGCCTCGCCCTTGCCGCCGTCGCCGACCTGCCCGAGCCGTTTCGCGGCCTGGCCGGCGCGGTGGCGCTGATCGTCGAGGATTTTGCCGGGGAAGAGGTGCTGCGCGATCTCGGCATCGAAGACCCGTTCCAGCTATCGGGTCTCTATGACGGGGTGCCGCTGACCGAGAAATCGGTCTCGGACCCGTTCCCGCGCCCCGATACCGTCTGGCTGTTCCGGCGCCCGATCCTGGACGAATGGATCGAGCGGGCCGAGGTGCCGCTGGACGAACTGGTGGCGCATGTGGTGATCCATGAATTCGCACATCACTTCGGCTGGTCGGATGACGAGATCGCGCAGATCGCGCCCTGGCAGGATTAGCCGCCGAACACCGTTGCAGGGGGGCCGCGGTCTGGCGCAAGCTGGCACGACCCCGAAACACCCGAGTCCGCGATGCCGACAATCCTGACCGTGACCCTGAACCCGGCGCTCGATCTCTCGACCGAGACCGAGAGCATCCGCCCCGGCCCCAAGCTGCGCTGCGCCGCGCCGCGGGTCGATCCGGGCGGCGGCGGGGTGAACGTGTCGCGCGCGCTGCGCAATCTCGGCGGCGACAGCCGGGCGCTGGTGGCCCTGGGCGGGGCCTGCGGGATGCGGATGGCGGCGCTGCTGGCGGAAGAGGGAATCACCGTTCTGCCACTCGATGCGCCGGGGGAGACCCGCGAAAGCCTGGCCGTCACCGAGACCGCGAGCGGCGCCCAGTACCGTTTCGTGATGCCCGGCCCGGCCTGGGCCGGGACCGACCTGGCCCGGGCTCTCGACCGGATCGTGGCCGAGGCCGCGGCAGACAGCCTGGTGGTGCTCAGCGGCAGCCTGCCCCCCGGGGTGCCCGAAGACCTGGCGGCGTTGCTGGCGGCCCGGCTGGCGCCGACCGGCGCGCGGCTGCTGGTCGATACCTCGGGGGCGCCGTTGCGCCGGCTGGCCGCCGAGCCTGCCGGGCTGTTCCTGTTGCGGATGGACGGGGCCGAGGCCACCGAACTCGCCGGTGCGCCGCTGCCCGACCTGGCCGCGACCGCCGGATACGCCCGCAGCCTGGTGGCGCGGGGGGTGGCCCGGGTGGTGGTGCTGGCGCGCGGCGCCGAGGGCAATGTCCTGGCCGCGGAGGACGGTGCCTGGGCGGCCCGCTGCCCGAAGCGCGAGGTGACCAGCGCGGTCGGCGCCGGCGACAGTTTCGTTGCCGGGCTGACATTGGCGCTGGCACGCGGCGAGACCCTGCCCGAGGCCCTGCGCCACGGCGCGGCGGCGGCCTCGGCGGCGGTGCTGACCCCGGCCACCGATCTCTGCCGGGCCGAGGATCATGCCGCGATCCTGCCCCTGACCGAGTTGCTGGCGCTCTAGGTCTTTCGCGCCGGATCGGTTTGCAAGTGCCGGGCTTGCATGATCTCACTTGGTCCGGCAGGCGCCGCCGGATCGCGGCGCCGAAACCGAGAAGTCGAGGTTCCAGATGCCCCAGTCCCAGCCCGCGGTCAGCCGGGCCGATGTCGAAGCCGCCGCGGAACGGATCCGGCCGCATATCCGCAGAACCCCGGTGATCGAGGTCGCGGCCCGCGATTTCGGGCTGCCGGAGGGGAGCCTGGTCTTCAAGCTCGAGTTCCTGCAACACGCCGGCTCGTTCAAGTCGCGCGGGGCGTTCAACAGCCTGCTGTCGCGCGAAGTGCCGGCGGCGGGGGTCATCGCGGCCTCGGGCGGCAACCACGGCGCGGCGGTGGCCTTTGCCGCCGGACGGCTGGGGATCAAGGCGCGGATCTTCGTGCCCGCCACCTCGCCCGAGGCGAAGCGGGCCCAGATCCGCAGCCATGGCGCCGAGCTGACCGTGGCCGGCGCGCTCTATCCCGAAGCGCTGGCCGCCGCCCAGGCCTGCGAGGCCGAGACCGGGGCCCTGCCGATCCATGCCTACGATCAGGAGGCAACCCTGGCCGGGCAGGGCTCGGTGGCGATGGAATTCGCCGAGCAGGCGGCGCCGGACACGATCCTGGTGGCGACCGGGGGCGGCGGGCTGATCGGCGGGATGGCGGCCTGGTGCCGGGGCAGGCCGCGGCTGGTCTCGGTCGAGCCGGAGGCGGCGCCCACCCTGCATGCGGCGCTGGCGGCGGGCGGGCCGGTGGACGCGCCGGCGGGCGGCATCGCCGCCGACAGCCTGGCGCCGCGGCAGGTCGGCCGGCTGATGTATCCGCTGGCCGCCGCGCATGTCGGGCGGGCGGTGCTGGTCCCGGACGCCGCGATCCTGGAAGCGCAGAAGACCCTGTGGCGGGTGCTGCGGTTGGTTGTCGAACCGGGCGGCGCCACCGCGATGGCCGCGCTTCTGTCGGGGGCCTATGTCCCGGAGCCCGGAGAGCGGGTCGGGGTGCTGCTCTGCGGCGCCAATACCGGCGCGGTCGGCTTTCCCGACAGCGTCTGAACCGGCGCCCCCGCGCGCTCCATCCCATCTTTGGGTGGCAAATACTCCGGGGGTGCGGGGGCAGGGCCCCCGCCCGGGCGGGGGGGGGGGGGGGGCGGGCCCCCGGGGGGGGGGGCCCCCCGGGGGGGGGGGGGGG